>JAUCCA010000008.1:0-2690205 GCA_034676525.1 Giesbergeria sp. | reverse complement strand
TGATAGCCCTGTATGCGAAAGCCAACGTGTGGTACTAGGCTGCAGACAAGTAGGGCGGGGCACGAGAAACCTTGTCTGAATATGGGGGGACCATCCTCCAAGGCTAAATACTCATCATCGACCGATAGTGAACCAGTACCGTGAGGGAAAGGCGAAAAGAACCCCGGGAGGGGAGTGAAATAGATCCTGAAACCGCATGCTTACAAAAAGTAGGAGCCTCGTAAGGGGTGACTGCGTACCTTTTGTATAATGGGTCAGCGACTTACATTCAGTGGCAAGGTTAACCGAATAGGGAAGCCGTAGAGAAATCGAGTCCGAATAGGGCGAACATAGTCGCTGGGTGTAGACCCGAAACCAAGTGATCTATCCATGGCCAGGATGAAGGTGCCGTAACAGGTACTGGAGGTCCGAACCGACTAATGTTGCAAAATTAGCGGATGAGCTGTGGATAGGGGCGAAAGGCTAAACAAACTTGGAAATAGCTGGTTCTCTCCGAAAACTATTTAGGTAGTGCCTCAAGTATTACCGTCGGGGGTAGAGCACTGTTTAGGCTAGGGGGTCATGGCGACTTACCAAACCTATGCAAACTCCGAATACCGACGAGTACAGCTTGGGAGACAGAGCACCGGGTGCTAACGTCCGGACTCAAGAGGGAAACAACCCAGACCGCCAGCTAAGGTCCCTAAAATTGGCTAAGTGGGAAACGAAGTGGGAAGGCTAAAACAGTCAGGATGTTGGCTTAGAAGCAGCCATCATTTAAAGAAAGCGTAATAGCTCACTGATCGAGTCGTCCTGCGCGGAAGATGTAACGGGGCTAAGCCAGTTACCGAAGCTGCGGATGTGCAATTTATTGCACGTGGTAGGAGAGCGTTCTGTAGGCCTGTGAAGGTGCCTGGTAATGGGTGCTGGAGGTATCAGAAGTGCGAATGCTGACATGAGTAGCGTTAAAGGGGGTGAAAAGCCCCCTCGCCGTAAGCGCAAGGTTTTCTACGCAACGTTCATCGGCGTAGAGTGAGTCGGCCCCTAAGGCGAGGCAGAGATGCGTAGCTGATGGGAAACAGGTCAATATTCCTGTACCGATCAATAGTGCGATGTGGGGACGGAGAAGGTTAGCTCAGCCAACTGTTGGATATGTTGGTTCAAGCCTGTAGTCGTGCCCGGTAGGCAAATCCGCCGGACTTAGATGAGGGGTGATAACGAGTCTGCTTGCAGACGAAGTGAGTGATACCCTGCTTCCAGGAAAAGCCACTAAGCTTCAGCTATTGACGACCGTACCGCAAACCGACACTGGTGCGCGAGATGAGTATTCTAAGGCGCTTGAGAGAACTCTGGAGAAGGAACTCGGCAAATTGATACCGTAACTTCGGGAGAAGGTATGCCCCAAGTAGGTGAACCTGTACAAGGCGAGCCCAAAGGGGTTGCAAAAAATCGGTGGCTGCGACTGTTTAATAAAAACACAGCACTCTGCAAACACGAAAGTGGACGTATAGGGTGTGACGCCTGCCCGGTGCTGGAAGATTAAATGATGGGGTGCAAGCTCTTGACTGAAGTCCCAGTAAACGGCGGCCGTAACTATAACGGTCCTAAGGTAGCGAAATTCCTTGTCGGGTAAGTTCCGACCTGCACGAATGGCGTAACGATGGCCACACTGTCTCCTCCAGAGACTCAGCGAAGTTGAAATGTTTGTGATGATGCAATCTACCCGCGGAAAGACGGAAAGACCCCATGAACCTTTACTGTAGCTTTGTATTGGACTTTGAACAGATCTGTGTAGGATAGGTGGGAGGCTTTGAAGCGGTGCCGCTAGGTATCGTGGAGCCAACGTTGAAATACCACCCTGGTGTGTTTGAGGTTCTAACCCAGGTCCATTATCTGGATCGGGGACAGTGCATGGTAGGCAGTTTGACTGGGGCGGTCTCCTCCCAAAGCGTAACGGAGGAGTTCGAAGGTACGCTAGTTACGGTCGGACATCGTGACGATAGTGCAATGGCATAAGCGTGCTTAACTGCGAGACTGACAAGTCGAGCAGATGCGAAAGCAGGACATAGTGATCCGGTGGTTCTGTATGGAAGGGCCATCGCTCAACGGATAAAAGGTACTCTGGGGATAACAGGCTGATACCGCCCAAGAGTTCATATCGACGGCGGTGTTTGGCACCTCGATGTCGGCTCATCTCATCCTGGGGCTGTAGCCGGTCCCAAGGGTATGGCTGTTCGCCATTTAAAGAGGTACGTGAGCTGGGTTTAAAACGTCGTGAGACAGTTTGGTCCCTATCTTCCGTGGGCGCTGCAGATTTGAGGAAGCCTGCTCCTAGTACGAGAGGACCGGAGTGGACACACCTCTGGTGTACCGGTTGTCACGCCAGTGGCATCGCCGGGTAGCTAAGTGTGGAAGAGATAACCGCTGAAAGCATCTAAGCGGGAAACTCGTTTCAAGATGAGATCTGCCGGGGGCTCGACCCCCCTGAAGAGTCGTTCTAGACCAGGACGTTGATAGGCTGGGTGTGGAAGCGCAGCAATGCGTTAAGCTAACCAGTACTAATTGCTCGTGCGGCTTGACCCTATAACTTTGATATCCCTATCAAAGCTGACAGTTATGCCAATAGACGCAATACAAAAATTCCCCTGATTCCATACTCTATGAATTCGCCTTGCTGAACCCAAAATTCAGCAAAGCTCAAAAGTTATGCTTGACGACCATAGCAAGTTGGTCCCACTCCTTCCCATCCCGAACAGGACAGTGAAACAGCTTCGCGCCAATGATAGTGCGGGTTCCCGTGTGAAAGTAGGTCATCGTCAGGCTCTTACAGCTAAGTACAACCCCCCTCAAGCTATCAAGCTTTAGGGGGGTTTTGCTTTGGGAAAGTGAATCTAGTTCTAGGCAGCGAAACCGTCGACGGAAAAATTGAACTCTTGGTATGACACTCTCGGACATTCTTTATACGCAAGGTTTTGGCACGCGCAGGGTGTGTGCTGGCTTGGTTCAGCAAGGCCTGGTGGAGTTGCGCAATGACGCGCCGGACGAACCGTGGAGGGAATGTACAAACCCGTTGCTCGACATAGAGCTTGACGATGCGCTTAGCATGCGCGTCCAAGGAGTTGAGTGGCCATATCGGACCCATGCCTATATCGTGCTGCACAAACCTGCGGCGACTGAGTGCTCGCAGAAGCCTTCAAGATACCCCTCGATCTACACCTTATTGCCCGCCCCACTGCGGCAGCGGCCAGCACGTGGTGCTATTCAAGGCGTGCAGGCCGTCGGGAGACTCGATCAAGACACGACAGGCTTGCTGCTTCTGAGCGACGACGGTCATTTCATCCATCGCATGAGCTCACCTAAAAAGCGTGTTCCCAAGGTCTACAGGGTAACGCCCAAGCATGCGGTCACTGCCGAGCAGGTAGAACGATTACTTGCAGGCGTGGTGCTGGACGACGATCCAAAGCCTGTGCGCGCAGCAGCTTGCGTGCTGACCGAACACGGCCGACTCGACCTGACGCTGACTGAAGGAAAGTACCATCAGGTCAAACGCATGCTCGCAGCGGTTGGGAATCGTGTTGAGGCGCTGCATCGCAAATCAATCGGCAACTATGCCTTACCTGAGGACTTGGCGCCTGGCCAGTGGCGCTGGCTTTCTGAAGAGGACCTCCGCTCGCTCGACATGACGAGCTGACCGCGGCACTTATGTCACGCGGTGCCGAAACGGTAGACGCCGTCTGCGTCCCTGCTTCGGCGCAGCACCCCGGCGTGCCACAAGAGATGCAGATGTGCCAAGGTTTCTCCTAGTGCAAACGATGTTTGCTGCGCGTCCAATTCACGTGGAAACAGGATGGGGAGCAACTCGCCGGCAGAATGTGCAGACGCACCGCAGGCTTCGCGAGTGCGCGCTAGGTGCGCTTTATGGTGACTATGCAGTTGACTCAAGCGAGCATGAATTCCAGTGAATGGTTTCCCATGGGAAGGGAGGACCAGCGTCTGATCAGGCAACGCGTCAAAGCGCCTGAGCGATTGCAAAAACAACTTAAGTGGATCGGCTTCAGGCTCGCCTGCAAATACGCTGATATTGGTCGAAATGCGGGGCAGGACCATATCGCCACTGATAAGCAAGCCAAGCGACGCGCAATACAAAGCCATATGCTCGGGGGCGTGACCGTACCCAGCGATGCACTCGAACACTTTGCCGCCAATGCGCACATGGTCACCGTCCAGCATGCGGTGGAACGAGGTCGGTAGTTTAGGAACCAGCGCGGCGTAGTAGCTGCCGCGGTCCTTCAGCTTCGCATGAAATTCCGGGTCCGACAATCCGTGGGAGCGGTAGAAATCGCTGAGCGCATCGGTGCTAAGAAAAAGTGTTCCAGAACTTGCCGCCAATGCGGTGTAGTAGTCGGTTGCGCTGATCCAGAGTGGCGCATTCCAACGCTCGCACAGCCAATGGGCCAGACCGAGGTGATCAGGATGCATGTGTGTTGCGATGATGCGGATGATGGGCAGTCCGTCCAGTGCGTCATGGAATATCTGTTCCCATTGCGCGCGCGCCGCAGGAAGATCGACGCAGCAATCGACCACGCTCCAACCTTCCACACGGCCATCCGGACCGTCTGTCGAATCCCGCAGAAGCCACAGGTTGATGTGGTTCAGCGCAAACGGCAGCCCCATGCGAATCCACTTGACACCCGGAGCGACCTCGATGACCGCACCAGCCTCTGGAAGACGATCGCCTAAGGGGTAATGCAACTGCAGTTCGGCTTCATTCATCAGGGACTTCATGAGGTAGGATTGACGTTAACGTAAACGTCATAAGCGATTCATTCTACGGAGCGGACCCCCCTGGTACTGACAAGTGCGCGACCCACCATCCCACCATCGCACCATGACCACCACCTTTACCATCAGCGATCTTGCGCGAGAGTTCGACTTGACGACCCGCGCTATCCGGTTCTACGAAGACATGGGCTTGCTGCAGCCCGATCGAACCGGCCCTGGTGGGCGCACGCGGACGTACAGCGCACGAGACCGCACGCGCCTCAAGCTGACGCTGCGAGCCAAGCGTATCGGTTTGTCGCTTACCGAAGCGCGCGAGATCATTGATTTGTACGACAGTCCGCGCGACACCGGCGTACAACTCGAGAAGTTCCTTGAGGTGCTTGCGCTGCACCGCAAACAGCTGGAGGCACAGATGACCGACCTGCAGGCCAACTTGGAAGAGGTGCGGGCGCATGAAAAGGAGGCGCGGCTGCTGCTAGCGAAGCGCAATACACAATCTGTGGATAATTGACGTTAACGTAAACGTCAATCAAAAATACCAAGCATATGGCCGCATTCGAACCCAAAGACCTGCATTACGGAGCGCGCGTCGCCCAGAGTTTTGCCGCGCAGGGTGCAATGAGCACGCTCGGGGCGCAGCTTCAGCAGGTTGCACCGGGTGCAGTAGACATTGTCTTTCCCTGGGCGCAGGCGCTGACTCAGCAGCACGGGTTCGTGCACGCCGGGATCCTCTCGGCCGCGATGGATTCCGCCTGCGGATACGCGGGCTTTACATTGATGCCCGACGATGCAGCAGTGCTAACGATTGAGTTCAAGATCAACCTGCTAGCCCCCGCACGTGGGCAGCGCTTTCGCGCCGAGGGCCGCGTCGTCAAACCTGGCCGCAGCATTACCGTGTGCGAAGGGCGCGCCTTTGCCATCACCGACGCCGGGGAAAAGTTGATCGCGACCATGGGCTGCACCTTGATGTGCGTGCAGGGGCGCGACGACGTCGCTGGCTGAACGACGCTTCCTCGCTTTCTATTCGAACGACTGGAGTACCGCATGAGCATCCCCGCCAACCTGCCCGGCCTCAACTTTCAACTCGGCGACGAAGTCGACGCACTGCGCGATGCGGTACGCGACTTCGCGCAGGCCGAAATCGCCCCGCGCGCTGCCGGCATCGATCGCAGCGATCAATTTCCCATGGATCTGTGGCGCAAGATGGGCGACCTGGGCGTGCTCGGGATCACGGTGCCCGAAGCGCTCGGTGGTGCCGGTATGGGGTATTTGGCCCACATGGTCGCCATGGAGGAAATTTCGCGCGCCAGCGCGTCGGTCGGCCTTTCGTACGGTGCGCACAGCAACTTGTGCGTCAACCAGATCAACCGCAATGGCAACGCCGCCCAGCAAGCGAAATACCTGCCCAAGCTCATCAGTGGTGAACACGTGGGCGCATTGGCCATGAGCGAGCCGGGCGCAGGCTCCGACGTCATCAGCATGAAGCTCCGGGCGGAAGACAAGGGTGGTTACTACCTGCTCAATGGCAGCAAGATGTGGATCACCAACGGCCCCGACGCCGACACGCTGGTCGTTTACGCCAAGAGTGAACCCGAACTGGGGGCGCGCGGCGTCACTGCATTCCTTATTGAGAAGGGCATGAAGGGCTTTTCAATTGCGCAAAAGCTCGACAAACTGGGCATGCGCGGCAGCCACACCGGGGAGTTGGTGTTTCAAGACGTGGAGGTGCCTGCCGAGAACATTCTTGGCGGCCTCAACATGGGCGCCAAGGTGCTGATGAGCGGGCTTGACTATGAGCGCGCGGTACTCACGGGCGGGCCGCTGGGCATCATGCAGTCGGTGATGGACAACGTCATTCCCTATACCCACGACCGCAAGCAATTCGGTCAGAGCATTGGCGAATTTCAGCTCATTCAGGGCAAGGTCGCCGACATGTACACGGTGCTGCAAGCTGGCCGCTCGTTCGCTTACACCGTGGCGAAGAACCTTGACATGTTGGGCACTGAGCATGTGCGGCAGGTGCGCAAAGACTGCGCCAGCGTCATTTTGTGGTGTGCCGAGAAGGCCACTTGGATGGCGGGCGAAGGCATCCAGATATTTGGTGGCAATGGCTATATCAACGAATATCCGCTGGGACGTTTGTGGCGCGACGCCAAGCTCTATGAAATTGGTGCCGGCACCAGCGAAATCCGCCGCATGTTGATCGGACGTGAGCTGTTTGCCGAAACCTGCTGAGACCAAGTTACCCAAGGCCTCCCATGACCATTGACACGATTCAAGAACTGTTTGCCCACAACCGCGCCTGGGCGGCGCAAATGGAGAGCGAGCGCCCCGGCTTTTTCACACGGCTGATGGCGCAGCAAAAGCCCAAGTACATGTGGATCGGCTGTTCGGACAGCCGCGTGCCGGCGAACCAAATCACGGGCCTGGAACCAGGCGAAGTGTTTGTGCACCGCAACATTGCAAACGTGGTGGTGCCTACCGACCTCAACTGCCTCTCCACCATTCAGTTCGCCGTCGATCAGCTGCATGTCGAGCATCTGATGGTGGTGGGTCATTACGGCTGCGGCGGTGTGGGCGCTGCATTGGACGATCAGCGCGTGGGGCTATCCGACAACTGGATTCGCCACGTCAAGGATGTGCGCGACCGGCATCGTGAGGTGCTGGCAGAGATTGCGCCGGATCGGCGGCTCGATGCACTGTGCGAACTCAACGTCATCGCGCAGGTGCTCAATGTGGCTCAGACCACTGTCATCCAGGACGCCTGGGCCAGCGGCCAGAAGCTGACGCTCAATGGCTGGTGCTATGGCTTGAAGGACGGTTTGATCAACGACCTGCACATCACGGTGAACGGAAACTCAGGGCTGGACGAGCTCTACGCCACTGCAGTCGAGGGCGTTCGGCGGCGAGCGGCTGATTGAACGGTGACCGAGCATTCGCGGGTGGTATGTCCCGCGCGACTTTTGATCGCGTTCTGCGAAAAGTGCGGTTCAGTTAGCTTCGCGCAAAATCTATTGGCTCACCACCTCCGTTTACCGCATGCCCATATCTTCTAAGCGCCTCGACTCTCCGCTCGCCTACGAAATCGCCAAGGCAATGGTGGACGGCTTCAACCGCCACTACCGCCTATTTCGGACCGAATCGGCGCGTGCCCAGCATCGGTTTGAAACCGCGGACTGGCACGACCAGCAACGCGCCCAGCGCGAGCGCATCGAGTTCTACGACCTGCGGGTGAAAGAGTGCGTCAAGCGCCTGGAAAAGGAGTTTTCTGCGGGGAAGCTCCCGATGGACGTGTGGCACGAGATCAAGTTGCACTACATCGGCCTGCTGGTCGATCACCACCAGCCGGAGCTGGCCGAGACCTTCTTCAACTCGGTCACCACCAAGATCCTGCACCGCACGCACTTTCACAACAGCTTCATCTTCGTGCGCCCGGCCATGAGCACGGAGTACCTTGAGAACGACGACTTCGAGGGTCGGCCCACCTACTACGCCCACTACCCCACCATCGCTACATTGCGCGAAACCTTGCTGCACATCGTGCAGTCTTTCCGGATTCAGCGCGAGTACGCCGATCTGTATCGCGACATAGGCCATGTATTGCAAGCGCTGCAGGCGCGTTTGCAGCAGGTGAAGCTGCGCGCCAACTTTCAGATTCAGGTGCTCTCCAGCCTGTTCTATCGGAACAAGGGTGCCTATTTGGTGGGCAAGATCATCAACGGTTTCAACGAAGTGCCGTTTGCCTTGCCCATCCTGCACAACGAGGAAGGCAAGCTGTTCATCGATGCCGCGTTGTTTGGCGAAGACGACATGCAAATGCTGTTCAGTTTTGCAAGGGCCTATTTCATGGTGGATATGGAAATCCCCAGCGCCTACGTCCAGTTTCTGCGCAGCCTCATGCCCAGGAAGCCGCGCGCTGAGCTGTACAACGCGCTGGGCTTGGCCAAGCAGGGCAAGACCCTGTTCTACCGCGACTTCCTTTATCACCTCAGGCACTCCACCGACAAATTCCGCATTGCGCCCGGTATCAAGGGCATGGTCATGTTGGTGTTCGACCTGCCGAGCTTCCCCTTTGTGTTCAAGCTCATCAAGGACTATTACCCGCCGCAAAAGGAAACGACGCGCGAGAAAATCAAGGGCAAGTACTGGTTGGTCAAGCAGCACGACCGGGTGGGCCGCATGGCCGATACGCTGGAATACAGCGAAGTTGCGTTCCCGCGCGAACGCTTTGACGATGAGCTGATTGCCGAGATCGAAAAGTTCGCCCCCAGCCAGCTGGAGATCAGCGACCGCGATGGCGACGGCAATACCGAGGTCATCATCAAGCACCTCTACATTGAGCGGCGCATGATTCCGCTCAACATCTACCTGCAGGAAGCGTTCGACGCCGGTCTGGACGACCCGCGGGCGCGCCAGCAGATGGAGCGCAGCGTCATCGAATACGGCAATGCCATCAAGGACCTCGTCTCGGCCAACATCTTCCCGGGCGACATGCTGTGGAAGAACTTTGGCGTCACGCGAAATGGCAAGGTTGTGTTTTACGACTATGACGAGATTGAATACATCACCGACTGCGTCTTCCGCCGCGTCCCAGAGCCGCGCAACGAGGAAGAGGAGATGAGCGGCGAGATTTGGTACACCGTCGGCCCGCACGATGTGTTTCCGGAGACTTTTGGGCCCTTCCTGCTCGGCAACGACGCGGTGCGCGAAGTCTTCATGCAGCACCACGCCGACCTGCTGGGCGCTGAGTTCTGGCAGTCGCACAAAGAACGAATTCTTGCAGGGCACGTATACGACGTGTTCCCTTACGAAGCCAAGCGCCGCTTCGGTCAACCCTATGCCGACTGAGCGGCCCATCGCCATTTCACCCAAGGAGATTTCAGCATGAGCACACCTGCCCAAGACCCCATCGTCATCGTCTCTGCCGCCCGCACACCCATGGGCGCTTTTCAGGGCGATTTTTCCAGCCTGGCGGCGCACGACTTGGGCGGCGCTGCCATAGCAGCCGCGGTTGAGCGCGCGGGCATCGCGCCGTCTGCCGTGGGCGAAGTGCTATTTGGCAACTGCCTGATGGCGGGCCAGGGCCAGGCCCCGGCCCGGCAAGCGGCATTCAAGGGCGGGCTGCCCAAGGAGGCGGGCGCTGTGACCCTCAGCAAGATGTGCGGCTCGGGCATGAAGGCCGCCATGTTTGCGCACGACATGCTGCTGGCTGGCACGCACGACGTGATGGTCGCCGGCGGCATGGAAAGCATGACGAACGCGCCCTACCTGCTGCAAAAAGGCCGCGGCGGCTATCGCCTCGGCCACGACCGCATCTTCGACCACATGATGCTAGACGGCTTGGAAGACGCTTACGAGCCCGGCCGCTCCATGGGCACCTTTGGCGAAGACTGCGCCGCCAAGTACAGTTTCACGCGCGCGCAGCAGGACGCGTTTGCCACTGCCAGCGTTGAGCGCGCCAAAGCCGCCACCGCGTCGGGTGCGTTCGCGGCTGAGATTACGCCCGTCACGGTAAAGACGCGCGCTGGGGAAACCGTGGTGTCGGTGGACGAAGGCCCAGGCAAAGTCAAACTCGACAAAATCCCCACGCTCAAGCCCGCCTTCAAAAATGACGGCACCATCACCGCCGCTTCCAGCTCATCAATCAACGACGGCGCCGCTGCGCTGGTGCTGATGCGCCAATCCACCGCCGACAAGCTCGGCTGCAAGCCGCTCGCTCGCATCGTCAGCCACGCCACGCACGCTCAAGAGCCTGAGTGGTTCGCCACCGCACCGCTGGGCGCCACGCAAAAGGCGCTGGCCAAAGCCGGCTGGACGGCGGGTGACGTGGATCTGTGGGAAATCAACGAGGCCTTTGCCGTTGTGCCCATGGCGCTGATGAAGGAGCTTGACCTGTCGCACGACATCGTCAACGTCAACGGCGGCGCCTGCGCGCTCGGCCACCCGATTGGCGCAAGCGGCGCGCGCATTCTGGTCACGCTGCTGTACGCGCTTAAAGCGCACGGCAAGACCAAGGGCCTGGCGACTTTGTGCATTGGCGGTGGTGAGGCTACCGCGATGGCCGTGGAATTGGTGTAAGCCTGATAACTATCAATTTAATAGCTGTTTGCGCAATATCAGTAAGCGCTGGAGGCCGATTTGACCAATAAGAAATTTGCCGTCGCGTTGGTGGTCGGTGCGTCGCGTGGACTCGGGCTTGAATGCGTGCGGCAACTGCTCGCTGCCGGCAGCCGGGTGATCGCCACCGCACGCACTGCCGACGCCTGCGCTCAGCTGCAGGCGCTGGGCGCCGAGGTGCTGACCGTGGATGTGGCCGATCCGGCAAGTGTGAGCGGCCTCGCTTGGCAGCTCGATGGCGAGCAGATTGACTTGGCGCTATACGTCGCCGGGGTCATGCGCCGCCCCTCGGCAACCACACCGCCCACGCAGCAGGACTTTGACGCCGTGATGCACACGAACGTGCTTGGCGCCATGCAGGCCATCCCGCAAGTTGCGCCGTTGGTGGAGGCCGCAAGTGGCGTGTTTGCCTTTATCTCGTCCAGCATGTCGCAGATCGGCAGCGTGCCCGCAAGCAACGCCTGGCTCTACCGCACCAGCAAGACCGCGCTCAACATGGCGGTGGCTGCTGCCCAGCACGACTACCCGCGCGCCAGCCTCGTCACCATCGATCCCGGCTGGGTGCAGACCGATATGGGCGGCGCTGGAGCGCCACTCACGCCCGAAGCCAGCGTGCGCGGCATGCTTGACACACTCGCTGGCTTGACCGATGTCGATAAAGGCCAGTTGCTGCACCATGACGGCCGGCGAGCTCTGCATTGGTAGTACGCACTTACCCACATTAACTAGAGGTGCACCCATGCTGCTGACCCAAGACCAGGAAATGATCCGCGACGCGGTACGCGACTTTGCCCAAAGCGAACTCTGGCCCCACGCCGCGCGCTGGGACCGCGAGCACCACTTTCCTAAAGACGCACACCGAGGTCTGGCAGCGCTCGGCGCCTACGGCATTTGCGTACCTGAGGAGCTTGGCGGCGCCGGACTCGACTACATCTCCCTCGCACTGGTGCTCGAGGAAATTGCCGCCGGCGACGGCGGCACCAGCACCGTCATTTCGGTGACCAACTGCCCGGTCAACGCCATCCTGCTGCGCTACGGCAACCCCCAGCAGCAGCGCGATTGGCTCGGACCCTTGGCGCGCGGCGAGATGCTTGGCGCGTTTTGCCTGACCGAGCCACATGTCGGCTCCGACGCCTCGGGCCTGCGCACCACGGCGGTGAAAGACGGCGACGAGTACGTCATCAACGGCGTCAAGCAGTTCATTACCAGCGGCAAGAACGGCAACGTGGCAATCGTGGTGGCCGTCACCGACAAGGGTGCTGGCAAGAAGGGCATGAGCGCCTTCCTCGTGCCGACCAGTGCGCCCGGTTATGTGGTCGCGCGTCTGGAAGACAAGCTCGGCCAGCACAGCAGCGACACCGCGCAAATCAGTTTCGAGGACTGCCGCATTCCGGCGCAGAACCTCATCGGCCAGGAGGGCGAGGGCTACAAGATTGCGCTCGGCGGTCTGGAGGGCGGGCGCATCGGCATTGCGGCCCAAAGCCTGGGCATGGCGCGCAGTGCGTTTGAGGTGGCCTTGAACTATTCGAAAGAGCGCGAGAGCTTCGGCACCGCCATCTTCAACCACCAGGCGGTCGGCTTTCGCTTGGCCGACTGCGCGACGCAGTTGGAAGCCGCGCGCCAGCTCATCTGGCACGCCGCCAGCTTGCGCGATGCGGGCCGGCCGTGCTTGAAGGAAGCGGCCATGGCCAAGTTGTTTGCCAGCGAAATAGCCGAGCAAGTGTGCAGCGCCGCCATCCAGACGCTGGGTGGCTACGGCGTGCTGAACGACTTCCCACTGGAGCGCATTTACCGCGACGTGCGCGTCTGCCAAATCTATGAAGGCACCAGTGACGTGCAGAAAATCATCATCCAGCGCGCGCTGTCGTAATGCCTTTCCCTGCCGCAGCGGCGTCAGGGTTTCCAGTGGCTTAAACCAAAGCGCCGCGACAAAATTGCATCAAACCGCCGCGTCGGCAGCAGCCATTTCAGCAGTGGCAGCAAAGTACTGCCTTTGCCGCCGCGCACACGTACTGGTGGCATGCGATTTAGCAAAGCATCCACCACCGGCACCACGAACGTTTCCGCCGGCGTAGCGTTCTGCTGCCCAGCCTGAGCACGGGAACGGATGCTGTGCTCGGCACTTTTGTACACCGACTCGGCGGGCAGGCGAATGGCCTCTTCGGCGTGGTTGCCAAAACTCGACTTCACGCCGCCGGGTTGCACAGTGACTACCCGAATGCCCAGCGGAGCCAGTTCCATACGCAAGGCGTCGCTCAGGGCGTGCAAGGCGGCTTTGCTGGAGCAGTAGGCTCCGGCAAAAGGCGTGGTGAACAGTCCGACGATGCTGCCGACATTGGCAATCACCGGCGCTGCTCCCCCATTCACGGCGGCTTGCAACAACGGCAAGGCCGCACGGGCGACGGCCACGGGCGCAATCACGTTGGTTTCGTACTGGCGGCGCAAGTCGTCGCGCTGCAAATCCAGCACCGCGCCAACTTGCGAGAAACCTGCGTTGTTCACCAGCATGTCCAAACGCCCTTGCTCCTGCTGCACGACGGCCATCGCCGCGGCAATGCTCGCATCGTCATTCACGTCCAAGGCCAGCACACGCAAACCAGCCTGCGCCAAGCCTTGCAAGCTGTCCGGTCGTCGCGCGGTGGCATACACCGTGTGGCCCCGGCGGTGAAACTCACGCGCCATGGCAGCACCAATGCCGCTGGAGCAGCCGGTTATCAAAATGCACTGCGGCATACGGTTTCCTCATTTGTTTAAATGTCGCTGGGGTTTGGCTGTCACTCGCCAAGAGCAGCGGGGCCGTTGCCCTGGCCAAGCTTACTGTGACCAGAATGCTTTTCCCGCAGCACTCGCACGCCGATGGCTCCCAGCCACTCCGCTCAGGTCGCGTCCATCGGGCGCTGGGTGGGGTGCAGCACTACGGTGATCTGTCCGTTGACTTCGATGGTGGCGCGCGCCACCTCGTGGGCGTGCAAGGTGCCCCCGGCACGCAGGGCGGCTGCGAGGTCGGTGGGGGAAATGCGCTCGCGCTCCATCAGCCCTTCGTCCACTTTCCCGTCCTGCACCAGCACACGGGCATGGCCGTCGATCAGGCGCTCAAGCCTGCGAAAGCGAAAAGTCAGGTGCGCCAGCCCGACGTGGCAGAAGATCAGCGTGCTGGCCGAAATCAGCCCGCCAATCAGCGAGTTGTCGCCGGCATTCATCGAGTTCTGCACCGCATTCGACAAGATGAGCAGCAGCACCAAATCAAACGGCGCGTACTGCCCCGTCTGCCGCTTGCCAGTAGCGCGCAGGAAGATGAGCAGGAACACGTACACCACGATGCCGCGAACGACAAACTCCCACCAAGGGACTGACATATTCCACATGCGAGACTCCTGCCATTGAAGAAGCCCAGTCTACGTTCGCTGCCAGCGCAAAAGCGCGGGACAGCGCCTGCTGCACGCCCTTCGTGCTCGTTTTACCTGTCTCATGATTGCCCATCTCCCCGACACTCTCTGCCCCTGTGGCCGCACCGATCCACACGCGCCCAGCCGCCCGCTAAGGTTTAACCGTTGTTGCGGCCGCTGGCGCGACGGAGAAACACCGGCGCCCGACGCCGAGAGCCTGATGCGCTCGCGCTACAGCGCCTTTGTCCGCAAAGATGCTGCCTGGCTGCTCTCCACGTGGCACGCCAGCACGCGCCCTGCGCAACTCGACTTCGAAACCGGTGCCCAGTGGCTGGGATTGGAGGTGCGGCGCCAGCGCGCGATCGACGTCGACCACGCCGAGGTTGAGTTCGTCGCTCGCTACCGCGTGGCCGGCCGGGCGGTGCGCTTGCACGAAATCAGCCGCTTTGTGCGCGAAGCTGGTCGCTGGTTCTACGTCGAAGGCGCTCAGCAAGACCGCGAGAAATTTAGATGAAAATGACCGCTAGCCATTATCAGTATTACGCAACCAGCTATGAAATTTAAATCAATTCTCTTCGACTGCGATGGCGTGTTGGTAGACAGCGAGCCGCTGACCAACGGCGTGCTCTGCACCATGCTCAACGAATCCGGCTGGGCCATTTCGTCCGAGGAATGCATGGCCACCTTCATCGGAAAAACGGTTCGCAGTGAAACTGCGCGCATCGAGGCGCACACCGGCCGTCCGCTGACCGATGCGTGGATGGAAGAGTTTTATGCGCGCCGCAACGTCGAGATCGAGCGCCACCTGCAGCCCATTGCGGGCGCAGTCGAGGCAGTGCGCAGCGTGCATGCGCTGCTCGGCGGCCTGATTGCCTGCGCTTCAGGCGCCGACCGGTTCAAGGTGGAAATGCAGCTGCGCCAAGTCGGCTTGGCCGAGTTGTTCGCGGGGCGTGTGTTCAGCGGCCACGAAATGCCCGCCACCAAGCCTGCGCCGGACGTGTATCTGGCCGCCGCCGCTGCAGTGGGCGCGTCCCCCGCGCAGTGCCTGGTGGTGGAGGACACCGTCACCGGCGTTCAGGCGGGCGTCGCGGCGCGGGCGACTGTTTGGGGCTACTGCCCAGGCGATGCTGGGCACGGCAGTCCGGCGGCGCTGCGCGCTGCAGGCGCCTCACTCGTGTTTGATGACATGGCAAAGCTGCCAGAGCTGCTGGCAAATTGACACCCACAAAGCATTACTGCACGAAATGATGAGAATGATCCCCTTGCTCAAACCGCATCTGCTGAGCGCAAAGCAATTGCACTTTGGAGACAAGCTGGCCGCGCGCTGCGCCGTGCTGGTCGGCGTTGCACTGCTCGTTGGCTGTTCCTCGGTGCGCCCCTGGCTGAACGCTCCGCTGCCGCAGGAGCAGCAGGCAGCGCCTGAACGTCAGGCGCTGCTGCAAACCGTGGCTGCGCGCGATCCCAGCATGCTGGTCGCAGTCACGCTCTCGGGCGGCGGCGCGCGCGCAGCAGCGTTTGGCTATGGTGTGCTCAGCGCCATGCAGGAGACGCGGTTTCACTGGCGGGGGAAGGACAGAACCTTGCTGGATTCGACCGATGTGGTCAGCGGCGTGTCGGGTGGCAGCATCGTGGCAGCTTACTTTGCGGCCTATGGCACCGAAGGGCTGCCCAAGTTCGAAGATGCCTTTTTGCGCCAGAACTTCCAGAACAGCCTGGTGTCTCAGGCCCTGCACCCCAGCAACCTTGTTGAGCTCACCTCGCCGTGGATGGGGCGTTCGAACTTGCTCGCGCGCCGCTTGGATGACTTGTACGGCGGCATGACATTCGGCGAGCTGGAGCAGCGTCCGCGCCACCCGCAGCTCTTCATTACCGCTACCGATATGTCCCTCGGTACGGCGTTTGAATTCACTTGGGACCAGTTTGGACTGATCTGCTCAGATCTGGCTAGCGTGCCGCTGTCCTTTGCTGTGGCTTCCTCGTCCGCTGTGCCGCTGCTTTTGAGCCCCACGACGCTGAAGAACTACGCCGACCAATGTCAGGGCCGAAATGCTGTGCTGGCCGATGGCAAATTGCGCGACGGTGGCTATCGCGCGCGCCTGTACAACGCGCAAAAGCGCAGCTACCTCGACTCCAAGAGCAAGCCTTATATCCATTTGGTCGACGGTGGCCTGGCCGACAATTTGGGTGTGCAACGCCTGCTCGAGCGTGCATTGGGCGGCGGCTTGCGCAATACCTTCAGCGAGGTGGACGTGCCGGCGGGGAGCATCCACAAGCTGGTGCTGATCACAGTGAACTCGGAGCGCGACCCTTCGTTCAACATCGACCAAAGCGACCAGGTTCCGGGCATGCTGCAAGTGGTCGATAGCCTGCTCTTTGGCACTGGAGCGCGCGCTACGCGCGAGACGCAGGAGTTTTTGAGCGACACGATTGACCAATGGCGGCGCGCGCTGGCTGCTGGCGCAGGAGGACCTGGCGATGCATTTGCGCCCGATGCGCAAATTCATGTGGTGCAGGTCAACTTGCGCGACGCGCCTGGCGAAGACTCGCGCCGCCGTCTGCTGCAGGTGCCGACCGCATTTTCTATTTCACCAGGGGAAGTGAACGAGCTGATCGAGGCCGGCGGCAGTGTGCTGCGTGACTCATCCGACTTCAAGACCTTGATGAATTCGTTGAGCCCACCTCTGCAAACGCATCCAGCACGCCCTTGAGCGGCGCTTGCGCCTGCGCGCACACGGGTAAGCCGGGCGCATGCGGCACACTGGCCGGTCTATCGCGCTTCGTCTATTTAGGAGAACCATGCCCGACACGCTGCCCCAAGCCACCGCAAACGCCGCCAGTGCGACGTCCAGCGACTTGACCACAGTGCGCAACCGCACATTTGACGAAATCGCCGTGGGCGACAGTGCCAGCATTGAGCGCACGCTCAGCACCCAAGACATCGAGCTGTTCGCCGTGCTCTCGGGCGACGTCAATCCGCAGCACATAGACGCCGATTTCGCCGCCTCCACAAAATTTCAGGGGGTCATCGCGCACGGCATGCTGGGCGGGGCTCTTATTTCCGCAGTGCTCGGCACGCGCCTGCCGGGGCCGGGCACCATTTACCTGTCGCAGACGCTGAAGTTCTTGGCGCCGGTGCGTGTGGGCGACAGGCTGCAGATCGGCGTGACGGTCACCGCGCGCGATGAGGAAATGAAGCGGCTGACGCTGGCCTGTACCTGCGTGAACCAGGACGGCACTACCGTGGTCAGCGGCGAAGCCGAAGTGCAAGCGCCCACCGAGCGCATTGAACGCCTGCGCACCACCTTGCCCGAGGTGCACATCAGCGCCGGCAACGACGGCCTGCAGCGCTTGCTGGACCATGTGCGCCCGCTGGGTGCGCTGCGGGTGGCGGTGGTGCACCCCTGCGATGCGCTTAGCCTGGCAGGCGCACTGGACGCCCGCGCCGCGGGGCTGATCGAGCCGGTGCTGGTCGGGCCAGTCGCGCGCATCCTGGCTGTGGCGCAGGAGAACAACTTCGACGTCACGGGCATCGCCATGGAAGACGTACCGCACAGCCACGCCGCTGCAGCCCGCGCGGTCGAACTCGTGCACCTAGGACAGGTGCAGGCGCTGATGAAGGGCAGCCTGCACACCGACGAACTTATGGCGTCCGTGGTGGCCAGTCAGGGCGGCCTGCGCACCAAGCGGCGCGTGAGCCACTGTTTTTTGATGCAGACACCCGCCTATCCTCGCCCCTTCATCATTACCGACGCCGCTATCAACATCGCGCCGACGCTGGCGGACAAGGCCGACATCGTGCGCAACGCCATCGATCTGGCACACGCCATCGGTGTCGTCCAGCCGCGTGTCGCCATTCTTGCGGCCGTGGAAACGGTCAACGCTGCCATGCCCGCGACGCTCGACGCCGCCGCGCTGTGCAAGATGGCCGACCGCGGCCAGATTACCGGCGGCCTGCTGGACGGCCCGCTGGCGTTTGACAACGCAGTGTCCATCGCCGCAGCGCACACCAAAGGTATCGTCTCGGAGGTGGCCGGGCGGGCCGACATTCTGGTCGTGCCCGACCTCGAGAGCGGCAACATGCTGGCCAAGCAACTCGAGTACATGGGCGACGCCGCCACGGCCGGCATCGTGCTCGGCGCGCGGGTGCCCATCGTGCTTACCAGCCGCGCCGACGCGCGCGACACGCGGCTGGCCTCGTGCGCAGTGGCCGTGCTGCTGGCCGACCACTACCGCAGGGCGCCGATATGAGCGCGCTGGTGCTGGTGCTCAACTGCGGCTCGTCGAGCATCAAGTTCGCGCTGTTTGACGCGGGCCTGACACCTTTGCCGCGCAAGCCGCTGTGGAACGGTAAGGTCGATGGCATTACCGGCTCTGCCCCCACGTTTGGCGAAACCGGCGTGCCGCCCGGCCCAGTGGCGCTGGACGCGGGCCACCCGTACCGCGCTGCGCTCGAACACATCCACGCCCGTGTGCTTGCGCGGCTGGCAGACGGCGGACACCACCTCGCCGCCGTGGCGCACCGCGTGGTGCATGGCGGCGCCAAGTACTTTGACCCGGTGCGGGTCGATGCGGCGGTGCTGGAGGATTTGCGCGGCCTCATCCCGCTGGCGCCGCTGCACCAGCCCTTCGCGCTCGAGGCCATTGCGGCGCTGCTGGAAAGCACGCCCGATTTGCCACAAGTGGCCTGCTTTGACACCGCGTTCCACCACACGCTGCCGGACGTGGAAAAAATGCTGCCGCTGTCGTGGGACGCGTGGGAGCGGGGCCTGCGCCGCTACGGTTTTCACGGTCTGTCGTACGAATTCATGTCGGTGGCGCTGCCAGAGCGCTACGGCGACGCCGCGCGCGGCCGCACCATCGTGGCGCACCTGGGCAGCGGCGCCAGCCTCTGCGCCATGCAAGATTCGAAGAGCGTCGCCACCACCATGGGCTTCTCTGCCCTAGACGGTCTCATGATGGGTACGCGCTGCGGTGCGCTCGACCCCGGCGCAGTGCTCTATCTGATGGAGATTGAAAAGCTCTCTCTGCAAGAAGTCGGGCGCTTGCTGTACCACGGCTCGGGCTTGTTGGGCATGTCCGGCGTGTCGTCCGATCCGCGCGTGCTGCTCACGCAGGAGGCCGACAACCGCCGAATCGAGGCGGCCTTGGCGCTGTATGTGCGCCGCATTGTGCGAGAGATCGGCGCTCTCGTGGCCGTGCTTGGCGGGCTCGATATGCTGGTTTTCACCGCCGGCATTGGCGAGCACAACATCGCCATTCGTGAGCGTGTGTGTGCGGGGTTGAGCTATCTAGGCATAGTCTTGGACGGCGAGGCCAATGAGGGCAATGCCGAGCTAATTTCCAGCAAATCCAGCCGCATACCGGTCGCGGTGGAGCGCACCAACGAGGAATGGATTGCCGCTTGGCATGCGCGCAACTTGCTGACAGTGGCGGCGTGAAAAAGTGGTGCAGGGCTGTCGCTGCACCGTGGGGCAATGGGAGCGCATTTTTTGATCGGGGATACTAAGCCCCCAATTTCTGGACGACTCTGCATGAACACGAGGCAGCACGATGAGCATCTTTGACCGACTTTGGGGCCGCAGGCGGCAGACCGCGCCAGCGCCCCAAGCGACCGCGCCGTCCCCGCTTGCCGCCGACCCGCCCGAATCCGCGAGTGCGGTGGAGCGCCGCCTGCGCCCTCGCAAAGATGTGCCCAAGGGCATCAAGGCACTAATCATCGACGACTCGCCTACAGTGGTCGCAGCTTTGCGCAAGGTGCTGCGCTCAGCGGGCTACAACACCAGCGAGGCGCTGGACGCTGAAAAAGGCCTGGCATTGATCGAGCAAGATCCGCCCGACCTCGTATTCCTCGACATCATTCTGCCCGGCATGAATGGCTTTAACGCGCTGCGGTTGATCCGCAAAAACCCCGCGAGCCAGCACATTCCAGTGATCATGATCAGCGGCAATGAGCACGCCACCGAGCAGTTCTACGCCGACCGCATTGGCGCCGACGACTTTATGAAAAAGCCGTTCTCGCGCTTTGAGATCTTCGCGCGCATCGAAAACCTGCTCGACTCCAGCATGGTTCCTCGCCGCAAAGTCGCCATAGAACCTACTTCCTGAAACTACGTCCTGAATGCAGCAGCCCGCCTCTTTGGGCCAACAGCAGCCAGGCTTGAACGGTCCAAAATCGCGCGGATTGCACTCAAGATAAATATGAATGAAATCGCCTCTTAGCGCTTACTGGACAAGCGCTGGATGCTCTTATTTTTGATGTTCTGGGTTGCGATCGGTTGTCCACTCTCGCAGCCAATCCATCATCCACCTCCGACGAATACTTTGATGCACAGACGCCATTTCACCCTGAGTTTCGGCTGCACCGCCGCCCTGTTGCTGGCCAGCACGCAGGCGCGCGCGCTGTCGCTTGCCGACCTGAGCAATGCCGACCTCAGCAGCGGACTGAAAGGCGCGTTGGAGCAGGGGGCGCTGGCGGCCGTTGGGCTGTTGGGTCAGAACGGCGGCTTTCTGAACAATCCCAAAGTGCGCATTGCGCTGCCCGGCTATCTGAACGATGCCGCCAAAATGATGAAGCGTTTTGGGCAGGGCAAGCGCATTGACGAGCTGGAAACCTCCCTCAACCGCGCCGCAGAAGCAGCCGTACCCATGGGCAAGGATTTGCTGGTGGGCGCCGTGCGCAGCATGGGCGTGCAGGACGCCAGAAACATCTTGACTGGCGGCGATACCTCGGTCACGCAGTTCTTCTCAATGAAGACGCGCGAACCCTTGGCTGAGAAGTTCCTTCCGGTGGTAACCCAAGCCACCAGCAAGGTCGGCTTGGCGCAGCAGTACAACGCCTTTGCTGGCAAGGCCGCGGGGTTTGGCCTGGTGAAGCAGGAGGACGCCACCATCGAACACTACGTCACCGGCAGGACGCTCGACGGCCTGTTTCTGGTGATTGGCGAGCAGGAGCAGCAGCTGCGGCAGAACCCTGCAGCGGCGGGCAGTGCCATCGTGAAGAAGGTGTTTGGGACCTTGCGTTGAAGCCACGAATGTCCAGGCAGCGAGGCCAGATCTTGCTGATGGAGATCAGTCGACTGAATCGGGTGGGGCGAGCGTCTGCCGACGAAACTCGGCGGGCGAGTGGCCGGTCCAGCCGCGAAACGCCCGAATAAAACTCTTCTCGTTCTGAAACCCCGCCGCCAGCGCCACCTGCTTGATCGGGCGCTGGCTGCGCTGCAGCAGGTCAATGGCCAACTCGCGCCGCACCGTGTCTTTGAGGGTCTGGAGCGAGGCGCCTTCGTCCTTGAGCTGGCGGTGCAGGGTGCGCGGCGACAGGTTCAATTGCGCCGCCAGCTCGGCTGCGTTGCGCGCCGTCTGTGGCTGGCTCAGCAGCATCTGGCGCACGCGGGCCACCAGCAGGCGGTCGCGGCGGTACTGCAAGACCTGGATGGGCAGGGCGCGCTCCAGCATGGCCTGCAGGGACGCTTCGTCGCGGCGCAGCGGCAGGGCGAGGTAGCGGGCGTCAAAGCGGATGCTTGTGTGCGCCGCGTCGAAACGCGCCGCTGTGTTGAACAGCACCGGGTACGCATCGGCATGGGCCGGCGCCGGGAAAGCAAAGTCGGCTTCGAGCAGTGGAATCCGCGAATCGATCAGCCAGCAGGCGACTCCCAAGGCGTTGCGCAAGAGCGAGACATGGCAGAACTCGCGCAGTGGCCCGAAGTCCCGCGTTTCATGCAGCGTGAGTCTGGCGGTGTCGCCCTCTGTTGTGAGCTCCAGCCGCACGTCCTGCGTCAGCAGGCCGTGGTGCCGGCACCAGCGCGAGAGGGCAAGTGCCAGATGCGGCGCGCTGATGGATGCGCGCGCCAGCATGCCGTAGCTCCCCCAGGGCAGGCGGCGGCTGAACCAACCCAGCGCCTCGTCGTCCAGCTCGCGCATGGCGGCGTCGGAGAAGCGTTCGAACTGCAGCGCGGTAATGCGCGCCTCGGGCCGTGCCAGCAGCGCTGAGTCAATATGCGCGTGCTGCAGGGCGCGTCCAGGGTCAAGGCTGCGTGCAGCGTAGGCCTGTGCGATGGCGCCGACAAAGGCAATCGGCGTTTCAGCCCGCGCCGGCGCGTCTGCCGCTTTCGCAGGTGTGGCGGCTGGCACGCGTGCTTGTCGAACTGAAATGTGGGGAGGGGCGCTGCGGGTGGTCACAGCGCCAAGTGTGCCGCCCTTGTGGCACGATTTGCAACCTTTGTGGCAAGCACGATGGCGCAGACGCTTCTATCCTGTACGGTGGGCAGGCAATGCGCCATGCCGCCAGGAGACCCCGCAGATGACCGCAGACACTCTCTCCCCCGATTCGCTCAGCCAGGCGCGAGGCGCCAGCGAGCCGCCGCTGATCGAGCAGACGATTGGCGCCTTCTTTGACAGCATGGTGCAGCGCCAGCCGGACCACGAGGCGCTGGTCAGCTGCCACCAGGGCCGGCGCTATACCTATGCCGGGCTGCAGGCGGAGGCCCGCAAGCTCGCCAGTGCGCTGCTGCGCCAGGGCTTGGTGCCGGGCGACCGCGTGGGGATCTGGTCGCACAACAACGCTGAGTGGGTGCTGATGCAGTTGGCCACCGCCGAGGTCGGGCTGGTGCTGGTCAACATCAACCCGGCCTACCGCACGGCCGAGGTGGAATACGCGCTCAATAAGGTGGGTTGCCGTTTGCTGGTGACCATGTCGCGCTTCAAAACCAGCGACTACGTGGGCATGCTGCGCGAGCTGGCGCCCGAATGGGCGCACGGCCAGCCGGGCGAGCTAGTGGCGCAGCGCCTGCCGCGTCTCGCCACCGTGGTGTGGATAGATGCACCCGGCTCAGGGGCGCCCGGCACAGGGGCGCCCGGCACAGGGGCGCAGGGCAAAGAACCTGCCTCGGACGCCAACGAACCCGGCCTGCTGCGCTTCTCCGAGTTTTTGGCACGCGGCGATGCCGGCGACCCGCGCGTGCCGCAGGTGGCGCGCACGCTTAAGGCGACTGACCCCATCAACATCCAGTTCACCAGCGGCACGACGGGATTCCCGAAGGGCGCCACGCTAACGCACCGCAATATCTTGAACAACGGCCTGTTCATCGGCGAATGCATGCGGTTGACTCCCGCCGACCGGCTGTGCATTCCGGTGCCGCTGTACCACTGCTTCGGCATGGTGCTGGGCAACCTGGCGTGCTTCACGCACGGCAGCACCATCGTCTACCCGAACGACGGGTTTGAACCCCTCTCAGTCCTGCAGGCGGTGCAAGATGAAAAGTGCACCGGTCTGCACGGCGTGCCCACCATGTTCATTGCCGAGCTGGACCACCCGCGATTTTCCGAGTTCGACCTTTCGACGCTGCGGACCGGCATCATGGCTGGCTCGCCTTGCCCGACCGAGGTGATGAAGCGTGTGGTGAAAGACATGCACTTGCAGGAAGTCACCATTGCCTACGGAATGACTGAGACCAGCCCGGTGAGTTGTCAGAGCAGTTTCGATACGCCGCAGGCAAAGCGTGTCTCCACGGTGGGCCGCGTCCAACCGCATTTGGAGATCAAGATCATCGACCCCGAAACCGGTGCTGTCGTGCCGCGCGGGGAGCGCGGCGAGTTCTGCACGCGCGGCTACTCCGTCATGCATGGTTACTGGGGCGACGACGAGAAGACGCGCGAAGCCATTGATGCCGATGGCTGGATGCACACCGGCGACCTCGCGACCATGGACGATGAGGGCTACGTCAACATCGTCGGCCGCATCAAGGACATGGTGATTCGCGGCGGCGAGAACGTCTACCCGCGCGAGATTGAAGAATTTTTGTACCGCCACCCGCAGGTGCAGGATGTGCAGGTCATCGGCGTGCCCGACGTGCGCTACGGTGAAGAGCTGTGCGCGTGGATCATTGCCAAGCCCGGCACCGCACCGACCGAGGACGACATCCGCGCATTTTGCAAGGGCCAGATCGCCCACTACAAGGTGCCGCGCTACATCCGCTTTGTGTCCGAGTTTCCCATGACCGTCACCGGAAAGATCCAAAAATTCCGCATGCGCGAAGCCACCATAGAAGCGCTCGGCCTCTCCGAACAAAAGACCGCCTGAACGCCCGCGCTGCCCACTACCCACCAGATTGCCATGCCCAAACTTTCATCCCAGCTCAATTCCCGCTCTGCCGACTTCCAGGCCAACGCTGCAGCCATGCGCGCTCTGGTCGACGACCTCGCAGCCCAGGTCGCCAAAGTCTTTGAAGGCGGCGGGGAGGCCGCACGCGCCAAGCACCTGGCCCGCGGCAAGCTGCTGCCGCGCGACCGCGTGCAAATGCTGCTCGACCCCGGTACGCCTTTCCTGGAGCTCGCCCCCTTGGCGGCGCTGAACATGTACGACAACGCTGCGCCCGGCGCCGGCATCATTGCGGGCATTGGCCGTGTCAGTGGCATCGACTGCATGATCGTCTGCAACGACGCCACCGTGAAGGGCGGCACCTACTACCCGCTCACCGTGAAGAAGCATTTGCGCGCGCAGGAAGTGGCGCAGCAGAACCATCTGCCCTGCATCTATCTGGTGGATTCCGGCGGCGCCAACCTGCCCAACCAGGACGAAGTCTTTCCCGACCGCGACCACTTCGGCCGCATCTTCTTCAATCAGGCCAACATGAGCGCGCAGGGCATTGCGCAGATTGCCGTAGTTATGGGCAGCTGCACCGCAGGCGGCGCCTACGTGCCGGCCATGAGCGACGAATCCATCATCGTCAAGGACCAAGGCACGATTTTCCTGGGCGGCCCGCCGCTGGTGAAGGCGGCCACGGGCGAGGTCGTCACGGCGGAAGACCTGGGCGGCGGCGATGTGCACACCCGCCTCTCGGGCGTGGCTGACCACTTGGCGAAAAACGACCTGCACGCACTGCAGTTGGCGCGCAATGCAGTACGAAATTTGAATAAAAATAAGGCTCCAGCGCCCGCCGATACTGCGCCAATAGCTCCTCTTTTCGAAGCAAATGAGCTGTACGGGGTGATTCCCGTGGACACCCGCAAGCCCTTTGATGTGCGCGAAATCATTGCCCGCATCGTCGATGGCAGCGAGTTCGACGAATTCAAGGCCCGCTACGGCACCACGGTGGTGACCGGCTTTGCCCGCATCGAGGGCATGCAGGTCGGCATCATTGCCAACAACGGCATCTTGTTTTCTGAGTCCGCCCTCAAAGCCACGCACTTCATCGAGCTGTGCTGCCAGCGCAAAGTGCCGCTCATCTTCCTGCAGAACATCACCGGCTTCATGGTCGGGCGCAAATACGAAAACGAAGGCATTGCGAGAAACGGCGCGAAGATGGTCACGGCCGTAGCGACGGCGAATGTTCCCAAATTCACCATCATCATTGGTGGCAGCTTTGGCGCCGGCAACTACGGCATGTGTGGCCGTGCCTACAGCCCGCGCTTCCTGTGGATGTGGCCCAACGCACGCATCAGCGTCATGGGCGGTGACCAGGCTGCCGGCGTGCTCGCCACCGTCAAGCGCGACGGCATTGAGCTGAAAGGCGGCCAATGGAGCATGGAGGAAGAAGAAGCCTTCAAGGCCCCCATCCGCCGCCAGTACGAAGACCAAGGCCATCCGTATTACGCCACGGCCCGCCTGTGGGACGACGGCGTGATCGACCCGGCCGACACCCGCCGTGTGCTTGCGCTGGGCTTGGCGGCCTCGCGCAATGCGCCGATTGAAGATACGAAATTCGGCCTGTTCCGCATGTAAACACAGGCGTTACCATGAACCCTGTCGCCCATTTTCTGACGCTCGCGCGCTACAACGTGTGGGCAACCAGGCGCGTGCTCGACGCCATGGTCGCCTTGCCAGAGGATGACTATCGGCGCGACGTAGGCTTATTTTTCAAGAGCATCCACGGCACCTTGAACCACCTGTTGGTGGGCGAGCACCTGCTGTGGTTTCGCCGCTTTGCGGAAGGCATTTCGCCCACGCTTCAGCTGGACGAAGAATTGGAGCCAGACCGAACGCAGCTCGCCGCTCAGCTGCTTGAAGGTGCGACGCGCTGGGCACCGTTGATTTCCGCATGGTCTTCCGAGCGCTTCGAGAGCACTCTGGACTACACCACCATGCGTGGCTCCCCAGCTTCGCTGCCCTTTGCCGCCACGCTGGCGCATGTGTTCAACCATGGCACGCACCACCGCGGCCAGATCACCGCGGCGCTGACCGCGCTGGGCCAGCCTTGCCCTGAGCTTGATCTTGTCTATTTTTTGCAAACCGAAGCCACAGCACCATGAGCCACCTGCAAGTCACCTACGAAGGCGCGGTTGCGCGCATTACGCTCACCCAGCCCGAGGTGCGCAACGCCTTTAGCGACGAAGTCATCGCCGACATCACGGCGGCCTTCACAGAGGTCGGCGGTCGCGCCGACGTGCGCGCCGTGGTGCTGGCGGCTGAGGGCACAGCCTTCTGCGCTGGGGCCAACCTGAACTGGATGCGGCGCATGGCCGACTACACGCGGGACGAAAACCTGGCGGACGCCGCCAAGCTCGCCGAGATGCTGCGTGTCATCTACGAATGCCCCAAGCCGACCGTCGCCCGCGTGCAGGGCGACGTGGTCGCCGGTGGGATGGGCTTGGTGGCTGCGTGTGACATGGCGGTCTGTGTGGACACCGCGGGCTTCTGCCTGAGTGAAGTCAAGCTGGGGCTTATCCCCGCCACCATCAGCCCCTACGTGATCCGTGCCATGGGAGCCCGCGCGGCGCACCGCTACTTTTTGACGGCCGAGCGGTTTGACGCTGCGGAGGCGCTGCGCATCGGCTTCGTGCATGCGGTGGTGGCCGCCGACCAACTCGATGCCAAGGTGGATGAGTGGCTCAAGGCGCTGGCCACTGCCAGCCCCCACGCCGTGCGCGCTTGCAAGCGGTTGGTGATTGACGTCGCAGAGCGTGACATCACCGCCGATTTGATTGCGGCCACCGTGGAAGGCATTGCAGACATCCGCGCCAGCGATGAAGGCAAAGAGGGTGTGCAGTCTTTCCTGCAGAAGCGCAAACCTTCGTGGCTGGCGCACTGACTCCAAGGATTCAATATATGGACGTCCTCTGGTTGCACATCGTTCAATGGCTGCACACGATCGGCCTGCATGTCGACGCCGGCACGGCGCGCGAGGTGGCGGGCGGTATGGCGCAGGTCACGCAGAAGCTCGACATGCCCAGCCTGCTGGCGCTGGCTGCCGCGCTGGGTTGGGCGAGTGGATTTCGCCTCTACGCTGTGGTCTTCATCGTCGGCCTGATGGGCGCGACTGGCGCACTCGCACTGCCTGCCGGGCTGCACATCCTCGAGAACCCGCTCGTGCTGGCCGTGGCCGGCAGCCTGATGCTGGTCGAATTCTTTGCCGACAAGGTGCCGTGGATCGACAGCGCCTGGGATGCCATCCACACCGTCATCCGCGTGCCCGGCGGCGCATTGTTGGCGGCGGGTGTGTTTGGCGCCGACAGCGCGACCATGGGCGTCATTGCTGGTTTGCTGGGTGGTTCGCTTGCTGCCACCTCCATGGCCACCAAGATGACGACGCGCGCCGCGGTCAACACCTCGCCTGAGCCGTTTTCCAACGGCATCGTCTCGCTGTTTGAAGACGGTCTGGTGGTGGGTGTGGTCTGGCTGGCCACGCAGCACCCCGTTGCTTTTGGCTTTGCCCTGGTGGTGATGGTGCTGCTGTCCATCGTGCTGCTGGTGGTGCTTTTCAAATTCCTGCGCGCCGTGTTGCGGCGCCTTTCTTCCTTTTTTGGCGGCCCGCAGGCGGTCCTGGAGAACCCGAATGTTTAAGAAAATTCTGATTGCCAATCGTGGGGAGATCGCTTGTCGAGTGGCGGCCACTGCCCGGCGCATGGGCGTGAAAACCGTGGCGGTGTATTCAGACGCCGACGCCCACGCCAAGCACGTCGCTGTGTGCGACGAGGCCGTTCACATCGGCAGCAGCGCCCCCAAAGACAGCTATTTGCGCTGGGAACGCATCCTGGAGGCCGCCAAGGCCACGGGGGCCGAAGCCGTTCACCCCGGTTATGGTTTCCTCTCCGAGAACGAAGAGTTCGCGCAGGCCTGCCAGGACGCGGGCCTGGTCTTCATCGGCCCGCCGCCCTCGGCCATCAAGGACATGGGCCTCAAGGCTGAGTCCAAGCAGCTCATGGAAAAGGCCGGCGTGCCGCTGGTGCCGGGCTACCACGGCGCGGACCAAGACCCGGCTTTGCTGCAGCGCGAGGCCGACCGCATTGGCTACCCGGTGCTCATCAAGGCCAGCGCGGGCGGCGGCGGCAAAGGCATGCGCGCTGTGGACAAGTCTGAGGACTTTGCCGCGGCCCTCGCCAGCTGCCAGCGCGAAGCCATCAACAGCTTCGGCGACGATGCCGTATTGATCGAAAAATACGTGCAGCGCCCGCGCCACATTGAAATCCAGGTGTTTGGAGATACCCACGGCAACTGCGTGTACCTGTTTGAGCGCGATTGCTCGGTGCAGCGCCGCCACCAAAAGGTGCTGGAAGAAGCCCCCGCCCCCGGCATGACCCCTGAGCTGCGCGCGCGCATGGGCGAAGCTGCCGTGGCCGCAGCACGCGCTGTGCACTACGTCGGCGCAGGAACGGTGGAGTTCATCGTCGAGCAGCCCGGTGGCTATGCGCACCCCGAGCAAATGAAGTTCTTCTTCATGGAAATGAATACACGCCTGCAGGTCGAGCACCCCGTCACTGAGGCCATCACCGGCCAAGACTTGGTGGAGTGGCAACTGCGGGTGGCTTCGGGCGAGCCGCTGCCGTGTATGCAAGACCAGCTCAAGATCACTGGCCACGCCATCGAGGCGCGCATCTGCGCCGAAAACCCCGACAACAACTTCCTGCCCGCCACGGGCACGCTCCATGTCTATGGCTTGCCCGACTGCGTGACCTTCGAGCGCGGCGCCGTGCGTGTCGATTCGGGCGTGCGGCAGGGTGATGTCATCAGCCCCTTCTACGACTCCATGGTGGCCAAGCTCATCGTGCATGGCGACACGCGCGAACAGGCGTTGGCGCGGCTCGACGAAGCGCTGGCGCAGACCCATATCGTGGGGCTGGCTACCAATGTTCAGTTTTTGCGCCGTGTGGCCCGCACCGATTCCTTTTCCAAGGCCCAGCTCGATACCGGCCTGATCCCGCGCGAAGAGGCGGTGCTGTTCCATCAGGAGCCCATTGGCCTCCCGCTGGCGGTGGCCTCAGCAGTGGCGCAAACCTTGCTGGCGGAAGCAGCCCGGGCGGACGCCGACCCCTTCAGCCAGCGCGATGGCTGGCGCTCGCACGGTCTCGTGCAGCGCCGCTTTGCGTTTGAGTTCCATGGCGAGCCTGCCCAGGCGCTGCTGACTTATCAGCACGATGGCGCGCTGCATTTGGCCGTCGGCGAGGGTGCGGCCCAGGTGGCCGGGCCATTGGCGGTTAGGGTGCGGGGCGTGGAGGGCATCGACCTGCACTTTGCCGGCCAACGCTGTACCGTCAGCGTCTACGCCCAGGGGGAAACGGAGCACATCTTTGCTGCGCACGGCGCGACCGAAATTGTTGAAATCGACCTGCTCGCCCATGCCGGTGAAGCCCAGCAAGAGGGTGGCCGTCTGACAGCGCCCATGCCCGGCAAGGTGGTGTCGTTTGCCGTAAAAGCGGGCGACAAGGTGAGCAAGGGCCAGGCACTGGCCGTGATGGAGGCCATGAAGATGGAGCACACCATTGCCGCCCCCGCCGACGGCGTGGTGGCCGAACTGCTCTACGCCCCCGGCGACCAAGTGACTGAGGGGGCCGAGTTGCTCAAGCTTGCTCTGGTCACCGATTGACGATGGCACGGCATATGAACATCAGCTTTTGCTGCACCGGGATGCCGCCAGAACCTTGGCTGCACGGCCTGCAAGCGGCGCTTCCAGGTGCCAACATCAGCGTGTGGCAGCCTGGCATCCCACAAGCCGATTTCGCCGTGGTCTGGGCGCCACCTCAGCAATTCATGGACGAGCAGACAAGCCTCAGGGCCATGTTCAATATCGGCGCCGGGGTGGATGCGCTGCTGAAGCTGCGCTTGCCGCCGAATGCGGTAGTGGTGCGGCTCGACGACGCCGGCATGGCCGTGCAGATGGCCGAATACGTCTGCCACGCGGTGGTTCGCCATTTTCGGGAATTTGACATCTATGAAGCAGCCATGCGGCAAGGGCAGTGGGGCTTTCGAAAGCCGCGATTGCGTCGGGATTTCGCTGTGGGCGTCATGGGCATGGGCGTGCTGGGTGCCCGGGTGGCGCGCGCGCTGCAGGAATTTGATTTCCCGGTAAATGGCTGGAGCCGCTCGCCCAAGACCATCGACGGTGTGCGCGCGTTCAGCGGCGCAGCTGGCATGAACGATTTTTTGGCCGCCAGCCGCGTGCTCGTGAACCTTCTGCCGCTCACGCCCGAGACGGAAAACATCTTGAACCAGAAGACCCTGTCGCTTCTGCGAGCTAGCGGCTATGTCATCAACGTAGCGCGCGGTGCGCATCTGGTGGACGACGACCTGATCGCGCTGCTGGACAGCGGCCACCTCGCTGGCGCCACACTCGATGTATTTCGTACCGAGCCGCTGCCTGGCGACCACCCGTTCTGGATGCATCCGAAAATCAGCCTCACGCCGCACACCTCGGCGCGCACGCTGCGCGGCGAGAGCATCGCTCAAATTGTGGGCAAGATCGCTGCGATGGAGCGCGGTGAGGCCATTGCCGGCATCGTGGATCCTGCGCGAGGCTACTGAGTCGGCCGTATTATTTTTTGAGAGCTTTGTGATGACCATCCCTACCCGCGTCCAACTCATCGATGTCGGCCCGCGCGACGGCTTGCAGAACGAGAAATTGCCCGTTCCGGCCGAGGTCAAGATCGAGCTGGTGCACCGCCTGCAAGCGGCGGGCTTGCACGAGATTGAAGTCACCAGCTACGTCTCGCCCAAATGGGTGCCGCAGATGGCCGACAACCATGCGGTGATGCAGGGCGTGCAGCGCCAAAGCGGGGTGCGCTACTCGGTGCTCACGCCCAACCTCAAAGGCTTTGAAGCAGCACTGCACGACAAGCCCGACGAAATCGTCGTTTTTGGGTCGGCAAGCGAAGCCTTCAGTCAGAAAAACATCAACTGCAGCATTGCCGAGAGCATCGAGCGCTTTGCGCCGGTGGTCGAGGCAGCGCTGGCGGCTGGCATTGCGGTGCGCGGCGCCATGAGCTGCACCGTGGGCTGCCCCTACGAGGGCGAGATTGCGCCCGAGCGCGTCGCCTACTTGGCGGGACTGCTCAAGGGCATCGGCGTGCAGCGCGTGGATGTGGCCGACACCATTGGCGTGGGCACGCCGTACAAGGTGCAGTGGGCCCTCGAGGCCACGCTTCAGCACTACGCCATCGATGACATTTCGGGCCACTTCCACGACACCTATGGCCAGGCGCTCGCCAATACGTTGGCGGCGCTGGAGCTGGGGGTATGGAACTTCCAGTCTTCGGTCGCGGGCTTGGGGGGCTGTCCGTACGCCAAGGGCGCCACCGGCAACGTGGCGACGGAAGACGTGGTTTACATGCTCCACGGCATGGGCATCGCGACCGGCATTGACCTCAACAAGTTGATCGATGCGGGCGCTTACATCAGTGATTTTCTGGGTCGCAAACCCAATTCGCGCGCTGCGACGGCGTTGCTGAACAAGCGCGCCGGCTGAGCGCAGCGCTTTGTTGGCCAGCGCCGGTCGCCGGCCGTGACTTCAGACCTGAGCAAAAAAAGTGTGGCCGGAGCGCGCCTGTTTGGCCCGGTACATCGCCTGATCGGCGCAGCGCATCAGCTCGGTGAGCGTATTGGCATGTGCGGGGCGGCGCGCAATGCCAATGCTGACGCCCACGGTGAGGGCAGTGCCTTGAAATTCCACCAGCTGGCGCACGGCGTCGCCCAGTCGCTGTGCGAGCTGGCTCAAACGCTCGTCTGACCACTGGCCTGCGAGCAAGATCACGAATTCATCGCCTCCCAGCCGCGCCACGAGATCGCCTTCGCGAATGTGCGCCTGCAGGCGCTTTGCAACGGCGCGCAGCACCGCGTCGCCCGCGTCGTGCCCGTGCTGGTCGTTGATGGGTTTGAAGCTGTCCAGGTCGAGCAGCATCAGGGCATGCGCGCCAGTGCTCGCCAGACTGTCGGCAGCACCCTCTGCCAGGCCAGAGCGGTTGGCCAAGCCGGTCAGCGGGTCGGTGGCAGCTGCTTGCGCAAGGTGTGCGGCACGCAGTCGCAGCTCGACTTGCGAGGTGCGCATGCGGCCAATGCGACTGCCCAGGGCAATGGCGAACACCACCATTTCGGCCGCGACGCCAATTTGCAGGCCGTTGGCCTGCAGGAAAGGTGCGTAAATCAGGCGCCAGTTTTCCAACACCACCATCAATACCGACAGGAACAGCACCGCTTGACCGGCCAAATACCAGCGCGCTGGCACCGAGCCGCGCCGCATGACGACGATGGCCGCCATCAGTGCAATCAGCGTGCCCGTCACCGCAAGCACCTCGGTGAGGATTTGGGCGACAGCAAACGCGCCCCCGAGGCCAAGCAGCGCCGCCAATGCGGCCAGCACGCCGACTGCCCGCAGCAGGGCATTGAACCTGCGCGCACGCTGCGCGGTTTCCAGGAAGCTGCGGGCGAAAGTGGTGGCGAACACCAGCCACAGGCCGGGGAGCACGACGTTGGCGCGCTCCTGCCACCATGGCCAAGCGCCCCACAAATAGCTTGCCGCATGCCCGTTGTAGCTGGCCAGCGTGAGCAGCGCAAAAGCGCATTGCCCGATGTACATGAGGTAGGTGCGGTCGCGGAAGATGCCCGCCAGCACCAGGTTGTAAACCAGCAATGCCAGCAGGATGCCGTAACAGATGCCATCAAACAAGCGCTTGTGCTGGCGCCACTGGAGGTACTCCGCAGTCCCCCAAAGGGATAAGTCCAAGTCTGAGGCCGTGCCACCGACCATGCGGACGTACATGGTGTAGCTGCCGGGCTTTGGCAGCTGCAGGCGCGCAAGGAAGCGCTCACTGCCCAGCGGTCGGCTGGAAAAGGGCTGCGTCAGTCCTGTGTGCACCGGCGGCGCTAGGGGTTGCCCATCGACGTCAAAGGGCCCATAAAACTCCACCTTCTGGATGGACGTGGTGTGCGTCGCCAGAACCCAATCGCCCGCGCCTGCAGGCTGCTCCATTTCCACCTTGAACCAGTAGGACTGCGCGCGGTTGGCCGGGCGCGGCGGATGCGGCGCGGCTTCAAAACGCGCCGCGTTACTGGGGGAGCGTGCTTCGTCAATGCTTGAAATGTCGCTGGCCTCGGCCAGCCAGAGCAACTTGCCTTGTTGGCTGAGCGAGCCTGCGGGTTCCAGTGCATCCAGCACAACCGGCGTTGCACTGCTGAAAACTGCGCCGCCTGCGAGCAAACACAGCAGCAAGACGGCGCGGATGAGCTTCATGGAGAATAGAAAGGAAGTTCGCCACTTTAACCAAGGCGCCACGGGTTTTCTGCGCTTGCGCCAAATGATCCCCAAGCGCCGTCATCCATGTCCGACTTACCTAAGAATCCCCTCCCCGAAAGCGTGGAACGCGTTGCCACCGAACTGCAAGCCCTGCAGCACCCACACCCGCCGCGCATGCTTGAAGATGCTTGCCGCACCGCCCAGCAGGCGGCCGACGCGCTGGGCATTGCGGTCGGCCAAGTGGCCAAGAGCATTATTTTCCGGCGCCAAAGCGACGATGCAGCGGTGCTGGTCGTGACCTCCGGCGATCGGCGGGTCGATCAGCGCAAGGTCGAGGCGCTGGTTGGTCCGGTGGAGCGCGCCGAAGCGGCATTCGTCAAGGCGCGGACGGGCTTTTCGATTGGCGGCGTTGCACCGCTGGCGCATGCCGTACCCAGCGTGACCTTGATCGACCGCGAGCTACTGCGCTTTGACACCCTGTGGGCGGCGGCCGGGCACCCGCATGCGGTGTTTCCGCTCTCGCCCAAAGACCTGGAGCGCATTACTGGTGCGCCATTGGCCGATGTGACCGAGGCACCTTCCGCACCATGAATGCTACTCAAACCATAGCTGCTCACGCCGATAGATTGAGCGCTGCAGGTTATTTTGATCAGAATTCTGATGAGGTCGTGCCATCGCCGTGCGTATCGGTGTGCCGCATGACGGAAGACCGCAGCATGTGCGAAGGCTGCTTTCGCAGTCTGGACGAGATCCGGCGTTGGTCCGGGCTCGACACCCAAGCGCGCCGCGTGGTCTGGGCGCGGCTGCTGCAGCGCGCCGGCGCCCCTGTCCCCGCCACCTTGCCTACCGTGGATCTGCCATGAAGCACATCACCTTCTATCTGGATTTTGTTTCCCCCTACGCCTGGCTGGCGTTCGAGCGCTTGCCCCAAGCGCTGCAGGGCCTTAGCTACCACGTCACCTATCGTCCGGTGCTGCTGGGAGCGCTGTTGCAGCAGGCGGGCAATCCGGGACCCGTAGGCATTCCGCCCAAGCGCGACTGGACTTACCGGCACGTGAGCTGGCTCGGCCACTCGCTCGGCATTCCGCTGCAGATGCCGGCGCGCCACCCGTTCAACCCGTTGCCGCTGCTGCGCCAAGCGTTGGCGTGCTCTGTGGACGGCAGCATTAACCGCTTCGTTGCGGGCGCTGCGCTGCGCCATGTGTGGGTGGGCGGGGACGATGCGCTGGACCCTGCGCGCCTTGACGCGCTTGCCCAGGCGCTCGAGCCGCAAACCAAGCCTGGCATGGAACCCGCCAGCTCTGAGGTGAAGGCATTTTTGCGCGGCAACACCGACTCGGCTGCCGCGCAGGGCGTGTTTGGTGTGCCCGCATTTGAGGTGGACGGCAAGCTTTTCTGGGGGCTCGACGGCCTGCCGATGCTGCGCGCCTACCTGGACGGCGATGCCTGGTTTGATGCCGATTGGGATGCCTCGGCACAGGTCGCAAACGGCTTGCAATAAAAAAACCGGGCACAAGGCCCGGTAAAAAGCGCGGGTTTCTGAGGGCCGCGCTGGCGGGCTGGACGCCCGTTTTATGTTCAGTGTCCAGAAGCTCCCGAAGCACCCAGACCTGTTTCCGAGCGCACCTGCTGCGCCGGGAACGCTGCGCGTTCGCGTTTGGCGTTGGCGCTCTTGTCGGTGATCGAGAACAGCCAGATGCCGACAAAGCCAATGGTCATCGAGAACAGCGCAGGCGAGGTGTACGGGAACCAGGCCGAACCGGCGGGGTTGCCCAGCGTTCCTTCCCAGACTGAAGGCGACACGATGGTCAGACCCACCGACGAGATCAAGCCGAGGAAGCCGCCCACCACCGCGCCGCGTGTCGTGCAGTCTTTCCACAGCACCGACAGAAACAGCACCGGGAAGTTCGCAGATGCGGCGACGGCAAAGGCCAGTGACACCATGAAAGCGATGTTCTGCTTCTCGAAAGCGATGCCCAAGATGACGGCCACAATGCCCAAGCACACAGTGGTGATGCGCGAGACGCGCAGTTCTGAAGCGCTGTCGGCATTGCCCTTCTTCACCAGCGTCGCGTACAGATCGTGCGACACGGCAGAGGCGCCCGAAAGCGTCAGCCCCGCCACCACCGCCAGAATGGTGGCAAACGCCACGGCAGAGATAAAGCCGTAGAAGATGTTGCCGCCCACCGATTTGGCCACCAGGACCGCCGCCATATTGGCCGTGCCCGCGCCACCGTGGATCACGCCCTTGGCTACATCGGCCATTTCGGGGTTGGTCAGCACCATGGTGATGGCGCCAAAGCCGATGATGAAGATCAGTACGTAGAAGTAGCCAATCCAGGTCGTGGCCCACAGCACCGACTTCCGTGCTTCTTTCGCATCGGGCACGGTGAAGAAGCGCATCAGAATGTGCGGCAAGCCTGCGGTGCCGAACATCAGTGCCATACCAAACGAGATGGCCGAGATCGGATCCTTGATAAAGCCCCCTGGCCCCATGATGGACAGGCCCGCCTTGGCGGCCTCTTCCGGCGTCTTGCCGGTGTTGGCAGCAATGGCGGTGCGCACTTTGACGCCCTCGGCAAACAGCGCCTCAGGGCTGAAGCCGTAGTGGGCCAGCACCATGTAGGCCATGAAGGTCACGCCGGCGAGCAGCAGGCAGGCCTTGATAATTTGCACCCAGGTGGTCGCGGTCATGCCGCCAAACAGCACGTAGACCATCATCAGCGCACCGACGATGACTACGGCCATCCAGTACTCCAGTCCGAACAGCAGCTTGATGAGCTGGCCCGCACCCACCATTTGTGCGATCAGGTAGAAGGCGACCACCACCAGGGTGCCCGACGCTGCAAACGCGCGGATGGGGCCCTGCTGGAAGCGGTAGCCAGCCACGTCGGCAAAAGTGAATTTGCCCAGGTTGCGCAGCCGCTCGGCCATCAGGAAGGTAATGATGGGCCAGCCCACCAGAAAACCGATGGAGTAGATCAGCCCGTCGTAGCCCGAGGCCATGACGGCGGCCGAAATGCCCAGGAACGAGGCTGCCGACATGTAGTCACCGGCAATCGCCAGGCCATTCTGGAAGCCGGTGATGCCACCGCCAGCGGTGTAGAAGTCAGATGCCGACTTGGTCTTGGACGCCGCCCACTTGGTGATCCAGAGCGTGCCCAGCACGAAGACGCCAAACATGCTGATGGCCGTCCAGTTGGTGGCCTGTTTGGCCGCCTGACCGAGGTCGGCGCCAGCGGCGTGTGCCGTGCCCATGGCGAAGAGCGATGCGAGCGCCAGCAGCGCTGCCCGCGAAATGTGGCGGGTGCTCATTTGCTTGCGTCCTTCAGGATTTCTTTGGTCAGCGTGTCGAACTCGCCATTGGCGCGGCGCACGTAGAGCCCGGTAATGACTACGGTGAACACAATCACGGCCAGGCCGATCGGAATGCCGAGCGAGGTAACGCCTGCGCCTATCGGCTGCGCCAGGAACGATTTGTCAAACGCGATGAGCGCGATGTAGCCGTAGTACACGACCAGCATCAGCACTGTGAGCGTGATGCCCAGCCGGTTGCGTTTGCGTTTGAGCAGCGCGTATTTCGGGTTGCCCTGAATCTTGTCTACCACTGGATCGGTCATCGTGCGTCCTTGAGTTGCTTGCACCGCCGTTACCGAAATGTTCGGTTGGGCGGCGGATTCTCAGCAGGCGCACTGACCAATGGCTTACTGGGGTTTTCCCGTAATTTTTTGCCAAAAACTGCCGGCACCAATTTGGTGCGGTTTGGCGGATTCGCTTTCACATTACGGAGTTTGTGCTGGCCCAACCGGGGTTTTGTCAGCGGGCGATCAGGTTCGAGCAAGCTCCTGTAAGGCCGGCATCAGCGCGGCGTCAGGTCTGTCAGAGAACGGTAACAAAAAATTTATTTGTGCTGGTGCCCCGAAATTGCAATTTCGGGCTACTTGAGCAGCAGCAAGGCCACGCCGGGGACTACCGATGTGCGCCATTGCCCGACCCAGGCCGCACGCCTATGCCCCAACCATCTGCGTGGAAGTAGCGCTATTTCCAGCCGAGCGTGGGCGCTGCTCCGCATGACGGAAGACCGCAGCATGCGCCAAGCTTGCTTGCGCAGTCTGGACGAAGTTCGCCGTTGTCGAGCTTGGACAAGCAAGCGCGCCGCGTGGTCTGGGCGCATCTGCTGCAGCGTGCCGGCGCGGCCGTGCCTGCGACCTTGCTGACCGTGGCGCTGCCATCAAACACATCACCTTCTATCTGGATTTTTCGCCCGCTATGCCTGGCGGACTGACGCCTTGTACCCGACTGTGCGCGCCAGCTTTAACGGCGGAAGTGTCCTTCAGGCCCAATGATGGACAGGTCGGAAAATTCCAAGCCGGAATGGTCGTCTGAGGCGTAGCTGAGCGTGAACCCGCCGATGTCAAAATCTTTGAAAGTTTCCAAGGCGGCGTGTAGTCGCGCACGGGTGGGGTTCGGTCCGGCGCGGCGCAGGCCTTCAACCAGCACCTTGGCGTTGGTAAACCCCTCGACCATGGCCGGCGTCAGCTTGATTTTTGCAGCTTGCGCGAGCGCGTCTGCATCGCGCACCAGCGGATAGGTGCGGGTGCGCTCAGAAGGAAACACCTGGGTGACGACAACGCCCCGAGAGAGGTCGCCCAGCGCTTTCACAAACCCGCCTGACGCGTTGTTGGAGAGCGTGACGAGTTGCGCGGTGACGCCGGCGGCGCGCAGCGCCTTGATACCACTTACCACCGCCGAGCCGGTACCAATGACGAGCACCGCCTGGGGGTTTTGGCCGGCCACGCTGGGGGCAATGGTGCTGAATTCGGGTGTGTCGCGGTTGAACTTCTCCACGAACAGTGGCTTGAGTTTGACCTCTTCAAAGCCGGCCAGAGCGCCCGCCAGAGCGTCCGCACCGAACGTGTCGTCCACGTGCACCACGCCCATGCGCTCCACGCCCAAGGTAGACAAATGGCGAATCGCCTTCTTGACTTCAAGCTGGTAGGGCGCGCGGACATTAAAGATGTTCTTCTTCACCGGTTGGTGTAGCACCATGGCGCCTGTCGATGGCCCCACCAAGGGCACGCCAAATTCGTCCAGCAGCGGGATGATGCCTACGGTATGTGGTGTGCCGCGGGTCATGAACAGCGCCAGCACGCCTTTGTCCTGAATCAGCGTGCGGGCGTTCGCGAAAGTGAGCTTGGGGTCGAATTTGTCGTCCAGCGTGAGGATTTCAACTTTTTGCCCATTCACACCGCCCCGTGCGTTTGCGGCGTCTACATAAAGTTGCGCGCCGCGCATCGACTCCTTTACCGTGGCTGCGGCGGAGCCAGTCACTCCGACCGTCTGGCCGATCAGCAACTGCGCCTGTGCGGCGTGGTGGATACCGAACAACAGGGCGCCTGCTGCGACGAGAACTTTCCATTGGCTCATGTGTGTCTCCTCTATGTATCCGCCGAGTCTAGGACAGGTCGCAGGCGCTGACCACCTGCACAGCAGTGGCGTTATTTCCGACAGAGCACGGGCTCCCGTGCACTCCTATGATGTTCGGCCCCTACGTGAAAGAGCCCATGTCTGAAGGAACGATCCGCATTACCGGTGCGCGCCAGCACAACTTGAAGAACCTCGACGTCGAGCTGCGCACCGGCGAGCTGACCGTGGTCACCGGACCGAGCGGCTCCGGCAAGTCCAGCCTGGTGTTCGATACGCTGTACGCCGAAGGCCAACGGCGCTACGTAGAGACTTTCAGCGCCTACGCCCGCCAATTTCTCGACCGCATGGACAAGCCGGCAGTGGATAAGGTGGAGGGCGTGCCGCCGGCCATTGCGATTGACCAGAGCAACCCGGTGCGCAGCTCGCGCTCGACGGTTGGCACGATGACGGAGCTGAACGACCACCTGAAGCTGCTTTTCGCGCGCGCTGGGCAGCTCTTTGACCGCAAGACCGCGCAGCCGGTGCGCCACGACTCGCCGGAGACGATCTATGCCGAGCTGGTGGAGCGCAGCGCGGCGGCCGACGATCGCCTGGTGGTCACTTTCCCCGTTGAGCTGCCGGCCAACACCAGCGCCGAGCAAGTCGCAGAGTGGCTGTCGGCCAGCGGCTTCACCAAGATTCAGGCGGAGCGCGAAGCCGGTGGCGTCAAGCTGCTGGACGTCGTGGCAGACCGGTTCCGCATCGGGAATGTCGAAAAATCACGCGCCATCGAGGCCATTGAAGTTGCGCTCAAGCGCAGCGGCCGCATTGCCGTCTATCGACTTGCGGAGGACGGCGGCGAGCCCGAGCTGTGGAAGTTCTCCACCGGCCTGCATTCGCCCGACAGCGACCTGCGCTACGCCGAGCCACTGCCGTCCATGTTCTCGTTCAACTCTCCGGCGGGCGCCTGCGAGACCTGCCGGGGCTTTGGCCGGGTGATTGGTGTGGACTACGGCCTCGTCATCCCCGACGAGAAGAAAACGCTGCGCTCTGGCGCCATCAAAACGCTGCAAACCCCCGCCTGGAAGGAAGCGCAAGACGACCTCATGCGCCATGCCGAGACCGCGGGCATTCCGCGCGACACTGCCTGGAACCGCCTGACACCCGAGCAGCAGCAGTGGGTGATTGGCGGCTCGCCCAACTGGAACGGCAAGTGGAACCAGCAGTGGTACGGCATCGCGCGCTTCTTCGTCTACCTGGAGAGCAAGGCGTACAAGATGCACATCCGCGTGCTGCTCTCCAAGTACCGCAGCTACACGAAGTGCCCCACCTGCGCCGGCGCGCGCCTGAAAACCGAGAGCCTGCTCTGGCGCATTGGCAGCAAGCAGGACGCCGATGCGGTGCTGCCCCCCGAAAACCGCTTCATGCCCCAAGGCACCGCCTGGAGCCGCCCGCAGCTGGAAGCACTGCCGGGGCTGTGTCTGCACGATTTGATGCTGCTGCCGCTCAGCCGGGTGCGCAGTTTCTTTGAGAGCTTATCCAAAAAAACTATCGAATTGATAGCTCGTAGCGCTGATGGGGCAAGCGCTGGAGGCCAATTTGAATCGAAAAATTCCGCGTTGCTCCCGGCCGTGCAATCCGCCAGCGCCGCCCGCGAAAGCGGCGACGCGCAGGCGCTCAAGCTCCTGCACGAGGAGATCGGCACGCGCCTGAAGTATCTGGACGAAGTCGGTATCGGCTACCTCACGCTGGACCGCCAAAGCCGCACGCTCAGTGGCGGTGAGGTGCAGCGCATCAACCTGACCACGGCGCTGGGCACGTCGCTCGTCAACACGCTGTTTGTGCTCGACGAACCCAGTATCGGCCTGCACCCGCGCGACATGCACCGCATCACCGAGGCCATGCTGCGGCTGCGCGATGCCGGCAACACCCTGGTGGTGGTGGAGCACGACCCGGCCGTCATGCTGGCGGCCGACCGCGTGCTCGACTTTGGCCCCGGCCCGGGCGAGCGGGGCGGAGAAATCGTGTTCGACGGCACGCCGGATGAACTGCGCCGCGCCGACACACTCACTGGCCAGTACCTGGGCGGGCGCAAACACGTCGGCCTGCCGTTTGCCCGCAAGGTGACGGATTCCACGCCGCGCCTCATCCTGGAAGGCGCGCGCGAGCACAACCTGAAAAACATCACGGTCGATTTCCCGCTGCAGCGGCTGGTGACGGTGACCGGCGTCAGCGGCTCCGGCAAGTCCAGCCTGATTCAGGACGTGCTGGCGCCCGCGCTGCTCCGCCACTTCGGCAAGGCGACGGAGACGCCCGGCGCGCACGACCGCCTGCTGGGCGCGGACCACCTCTCCGACGTGGTGTTTGTCGACCAATCGCCCATCGGCAAAACCGCGCGCTCCAACCCGGTGAGCTACGTCGGCGCCTGGGACTCCATTCGCGAACTCTTCGCCGCCGCGCCTTTGTCGCGCGAGCGGGGCTACAGCGCCAGCAAGTTCAGCTTCAACAGCGGCGACGGGCGCTGCCCGACCTGCGGCGGCTCGGGCTTTGAGCATGTGGAAATGCAGTTCTTGAGCGACGTCTACCTGCGCTGCCCCGACTGCGACGGAAAGCGCTACCGGCCTGAAATTCTGGAAGTGACCATCACCCGCAAGCAGGTGGCGTCGCACGCCGAGTCGTCGCCCGACGTGTCGCTGTCGGTGGCCGATGTGCTGGGCCTGACGGTGAGCGAGGCGGTGGCGATATTTGCCAACGACCGCGAGGTGCTGCGCGCGCTGGCGCCCATCGTCGAGGTCGGGCTCGAATACGTGAAGCTCGGCCAGCCCGTGCCCACGCTCAGCGGCGGCGAGGCGCAGCGGCTCAAGCTCGCAGGTTTTCTGGCGGGCGCGGCCAAGAGCCAGTCCAGCAGCCGCCAGCCGCTGGCGCGGCGTGGCACGCTGTTTCTGTTTGACGAGCCCACCACCGGCCTGCACTTTGACGACATCGCCAAGCTGATGCGCGCCTTTGCGCGGTTGCTTGATGCCGGCAACTCGCTCATCGTCATTGAGCACAACCTCGATGTCATTCGGGCCAGCGATTGGCTGATTGACCTGGGGCCAGAGGGCGGCGACGGCGGGGGCGAACTGGTGGCAGAAGGCACGCCGGACGAGGTGGCCGAGCACCCGCGCTCGCACACCGGCGCGGCGCTGCGCGAGTACGCCACAGCACTGGGGGCGGGCGGCACGGGCGTGTCAGACGCGATGTCAATGCTCCTGAATTCGAAGCGTCTGGCGCAGGTGCAGCGTGCCTTAAAGGCCAAAAGCAGCATAGAAATCATCAACGCACGCGAGCACAACCTGCAAGGCCTGTCGGTGGAGATTCCGCGTGGGCGCTTCAACGTCGTCACCGGCGTCAGCGGCTCGGGCAAGTCCACGCTGGCCTTTGACATTCTGTTCAACGAAGGCCAACGGCGTTATCTGGAATCGCTCAACGCCTACGCGCGCAGCATCGTCCAACCAGCGGGTCGGCCCGAGGTCGATGCGGTCTATGGCATTCCGCCGACGGTGGCCATCGAGCAGCGGCTCTCGCGCGGCGGGCGCAAGAGCACGGTGGGCACCACCACCGAGGTCTGGCACTTCCTGCGCCTGCTGTACGTCAAGCTCGGCACCCAGCACTGCACGCGCGACGGCGCCGCAGTGCAGCCGCAAACGCCTGAGCGGATTGCTGCGCAGTTGATGCGCCAGTTCCGCGGCCAGCACATTGGCCTGCTGGCGCCGCTGGTCGTGGCCCGGAAGGGCGTCTACACCGAGCTGGCCGACTGGGCGCGGCCGCGTGGCTATACGCATCTGCGCGTCGATGGCAACTTTGTCCCCGTCACGCCGTTTGCCCGGCTCGACCGGTTTAAGGAGCACACCATCGAGCTGCCGGTGTGGAGCCTGGATGTGAATCCGGCGAACGAAGCACTCTTGCGCGAACAACTTGCCCGTGCGCTGGACCTGGGCAAAGGCGTAGTGCATGTGCTGAGCGGGCTGGAGGGCCTGTCGCACGCGTTGGAAAACGGCTTGTCCACAGCCGGCATTGGCCAACTGCAGGTCATCTCGACCAAGCGCGCCTGCCCGGTCTGCGCCACCTCGTACCCGGAGCTGGACCCACGCCTGTTCTCGTACAACAGCAAACACGGTTGGTGCCCCGACTGCGTGGGCACGGGCGTCAAGCTGAACAAGGAGCAGCGCAAGGTCTTTGACGATTCCGTGCAGGACGCCGACCAAAAAGGCCGCGAGCAGACCTTTGCCGAGCCCGATGTGGAAGATGTCCAAGAGGTCGCCTGCCCGAAATGCGCGGGCACGCGCCTGAACCCCACCGCACGCGCCGTGCAGTTTGCCGGCGTGGCGATTACGGATTTGGCCCAGCGCTCGGTCAAAGACCTGCACGCCTGGGTGCAGGGCCTGGGGCTGGACGCTGAGGATATGGTGTCGGAACCCGCTCCCGCCTTCGCCCTCACCACCCGCGAAGTCGCCATCGCCCGCGACCTGCTGCCCGAAATTGCCGGGCGCCTGTCCTTCCTGGAACAGGTGGGCCTCGGCTACCTCACTCTGGAGCGCGGCGCGCCCACGCTCAGCGGCGGTGAAGCGCAGCGCATTCGCCTGGCCGCGCAGCTCGGCAGCAACTTGCAGGGTGTGTGCTACGTGCTCGACGAGCCCACCATCGGCCTGCACGCGCGCGACAACCAGATGCTGCTCGGCGCGCTGCGCCAACTGAGCGAGTACGGCAATACGCTGGTGGTGGTGGAGCACGACGAAGACACCATTCGCGCCGCCGACCACATCATCGACATCGGCCCCGGCGCCGGCAAGCGCGGCGGCACTTTGGTGGTGCAGGGCACCGTGCGGGACGTGACGGCTGCCGAGGGGTCGCAAACCGGCCGCTACCTGCTGCACGCCATGCGGCATCCGCTGCAGGCGCGCAGGTTGGTTGCGGAGCAGCGCGAAGATACGCAGGGAGAGGCTTCTGTTTCGATAGCTGGTGGCGCTTATGGGGTAAGCGCTGGAGGCCAAAAAGACCAAAAATCTGAATCCCCTCTCGTCTGGCTTGCCGTCCACGGCGCGCAGCTGCACAACCTGCAGAACGTCACCGCCCATGTGCCGCTGGGCCGCCTCGTCGCCATTACGGGGGTGAGCGGCTCAGGCAAATCCACTCTGGCGCGTGATGTGCTGCTGACCAACGTGCAGGCCTGGGTGCAGCAGCGCTCGACCAAAGCCGGGCGCGACGCCATGGATGCGGGCAAATCGCCGGCGCTCGTCGGCTGTACCGGCCTCTCGGGCTTTGAGACCATCGACCGCGTGCTCGAAGTCGACCAGACGCCGATTGGCAAAACCCCGCGTTCCTGTCCTGCCACCTACATCGGCTTCTGGGACACGGTGCGCAAGCTGTTTGCCGAAACGCTAGAGGCCAAGGCGCGCGGCTATGCGGCTGGGCGCTTTTCCTTCAACACCGGCGACGGCCGCTGCGCGGTGTGCGAAGGGAAGGGTGTGCGGACGATTGAAATGAGCTTTCTGCCCGACGTCAAAGTGCCGTGCGAAGCCTGCCATGGCGCGCGCTTCAACCCCGAAACGCTGGCGGTGACCTGGCGTGGCAAGAGCGTGGGCGAGATATTGCAGATGGAGGTGGACGAAGCGGTCGACTTCTTCGCCGCAATGCCGGCTATTGCGCACCCCCTGCAATTGCTCAAGGACGTTGGCCTGGGCTACCTCACACTCGGCCAACCCTCGCCCACACTCAGCGGCGGCGAGGCGCAGCGTATCAAGCTCGTCACCGAGCTGACCAAGGTGCGTGACGAGGTCGGCCGGCGCGGGCAAAAGGCGCCGCACACCTTGTATGTGCTGGATGAGCCCACAGTGGGCTTGCACATGGCCGATGTCGACCGGTTGATTCACGTGCTGCACCGGCTGGTCAGCGCGGGCCACAGCGTAGTGGTCATTGAGCATGATCTCGACGTAATTGCCGAAGCCGACTGGGTGCTCGACCTGGGGCCCGAGGGCGGCAGCGGTGGCGGCCACATCGTGGCGGCTGGCACGCCCGAAGATGTAGTGCGCGCCGGCACGCCTACGGGGGTTGCGCTGGCGCCGGTGCTGGCGCGCTGAGGCTGCGCAATCCTGCGCGGCGCAGACATAGCCGCGTTTTTCTGCGCTTTCGTCGCCGCTGCGCGGCGCCATGTCGACCTACACGTCGCGATTACGCGGGACTGCGCCACGCGTTGGCGCAGCTCAAACTGCTCGCGGATCGCAACATGCACCCGGGTAAACGCGAGGCGTGAGAAAGCCAATGCATTGGTGTTTTCCCTTGGCTGCGCAGTTTGTTCGGGCATTTCCGATATTTCATAAGTTGGCAGTAAGGATTTCCGTTAAAAGTCGGCCATGCAAAAGCGCGACGTCGTCGGTCTTATGCATGAGGGGCGGTGAATTCTCTCGCCGTGTTTCTGAAACAAAAGAGGGGACTACATGACGGAAGACAAAAGCAGTCACGCCTACTGGAAAGCCACGCTAAGCCTGTTGTTCAAGATATTGATCGTCTGGTTTCTCGTGTCCTTCGGTGCAGGCATCCTGTTCGCAGACATGCTGAACAACATCAAGCTTGGCGGCTATCCGCTCGGTTTCTGGTTCGCCCAACAGGGCTCCATTTACATCTTCATCGTGCTGATTTTTTATTACGCCAAGAAGATGGGCGACATCGATCGCCGGTTCAACGTACAGGAAGAGTGAGGACTGACCCATCATGGATCTCCAAACCACTATTTACATCTTCGTTGGCCTGAGCTTCGCGCTCTACATCGGCATCGCCATCTGGGCGCGTGCGGGTTCGACGAGTGAGTTCTATGCCGCCGGCGGCAGCGTGCACCCCGTCACCAACGGCATGGCCACAGCAGCCGACTGGATGAGCGCAGCGTCGTTCATCTCCATGGCTGGCCTGATCTCCAACATGGGCTACGGCGGCGCGCTGTTCCTCATGGGCTGGACGGGCGGCTACGTGCTGCTGGCCATGCTGCTGGCGCCCTACCTGCGCAAGTTCGGCAAGTTCACTGTGCCGCAATTCATTGGCGACCGCTTCTATTCGAAGACCGCCAGCACCATTGCGGTGGTTTGCTTGTTGATCGCATCGCTCACCTACATCATCGGACAGATGACGGGTGTGGGCGTGGCGTTCTCGCGCTTCCTGGGCGTGACGGCCGAGACCGGCATTTACGTCGGCATGGCCATCGTGTTTGCCTACGCAGTGTTTGGCGGCATGAAGGGCATCACCTACACCCAGGTCGCGCAGTACGTGGTGCTGATTCTGGCATTCACGGTGCCTGCGATTTTCATCTCGCTGGCGCTGACCGGCAATGTGGTGCCACAGTTCGGTTTGGGCGGCGACTACCGCGGCACCGACATGACGCTGCTGGCAAAGCTTGACAGCGTGGTGACGGATCTGGGTTTTGGCAAGTACACGACCTCGGTTCCAGGCAGCAAGCTCAACATGTTCATGTACACGCTGTCGCTCATGATCGGTACGGCCGGTTTGCCACACGTCATCATGAGATTCTTTACCGTCCCCTCGGTGAAAGACGCACGCTTGTCGGCTGGCTGGGCACTGGTGTTTATCGCCATCCTGTACACCACGGCACCTGCGGTCGGCGCTATGGCCAAGTTGAACTTGCACGCTACGGTCAACACCGCAGTCAAGGCGGGTGGCGATTTGTTCGCGCCTGAGGCCAGCATCAAGGCTGAAACGCAGCCCGACTGGATGAACCGTTGGGAAAAGACGGGTCTGCTCAAGTGGGAAGACAAGAACGGCGATGGCCGCATTCAGTACTACAACGACAAGTCCAAAGACAAAGCGGTGCTCGACAAGGCTGCTGCTGCTGGCTGGAAGGGCAATGAGCTGATGGTCAACCCCGACATCATCGTGCTGGCCAACCCCGAAATCGCGCTGCTGCCCAACTGGGTGATCGGCTTGGTGGCGGCAGGTGGTTTGGCTGCGGCGCTGTCTACGGCGGCTGGTTTGCTGATGGCAATTTCTTCGGCCGTATCACACGACCTCGTGAAGACCGTGTTCAACCCGCAAATCAGCGAGAAGAACGAGCTGCTCGCCGGCAAGATCTCCATGGCGGTTGCGGTGGTGGTGGCAGGCTACCTGGGGCTTAACCCGCCAGGCTTTGCTGCGGGAACTGTGGCGCTGGCATTCGGTATTGCCGCCAGCTCGCTGTTCCCAGCCATCATGATGGGTATCTTCAGCAAGAAGATGAACAAGGAAGGTGCCATCGCCGGCATGATCGCCGGCCTGCTGTTCACGCTGTTCTACGTGTTTGCGCACAAAGGCATCTTCTTCATCAAGGGTACTGAGTATCTGGGCCTCATCGGCGGCGCCAACAGCTTCTTCGGCATCACGCCGGAAGCCATCGGTGCAGTCGGCGCTGCGGTGAACTTCTTGGTGGCCTTCCTGGTAGACAAGGTGACGGCACCTCCACCAGCGCACATTCAGGCCATGGTCGAAGCCGTTCGCATTCCGCGCGGCTCCAAACTGGTCGGTGGCGCGCACTAACGTGTTGGCCGCCATGTGACTGCAATGCCGCTGCGACGACGCGGCAGCAGTCACAATCCAAGGCCCCGCTGGCAGTGCTGGCAGGGCCTTTTTTCATGGATATTTACAGATGATCGCGCACGCAGTGCAGTCGTCTGCTCTGGGAGTCCCGCATGGTTTTTGATGTCAGCGTCGCCTTGACCTGGATTCTCTATATTGCCCTGTTTCCGATCGCCTTTTTCTGGTTTCGGCGTGCTTGGCGTATTGCCTTCCTCAGGGATTTTTCGGAGGTGGCGCTCAAGGGCGGCGAACAGCCTCCCAACGCAGAAAAGTACGCTCCCTACGTGCTGGTTGTCAACTTGCTTGCAGGCTGCGTGGCAGTCGTCGTGATCGTTGGCGTGGCGATGGGGCAACTGGAATACAACACTTGGACCGCCATGGCGGGCAGCACCATCTGGTGCAAGTTCTTTATCGATTTCGCGATCTCGCGCCATGCGCACATGAAACGCGGCGCAAAGCCGCAGCCGCGCGCAGGCAAGTAAGTCGCGGGTAAGTGGGCGCGCCACAATGGTGGGCGCCGCATACCTGCTGCGTGCTCCTTTGAACGGAGATTGCCGTGAGCCACTCCCTGCGCTCCCAGCGCCTCGGTGCCTTGTTCACCGGTGCTTGGTTGTTGCTGAATTTTCCGCTTTTGGCTTTGTGGGACCGCGACCTGACGCTGCTGGGTATTCCGCTGTTTCCGCTGGCCTTGTTCGTCATCTGGGCGGGCACGATTGCCACCGTCGCCTGGTGGATGGAGTCGCGCCCGGCGTTTGAAGCTCCTCCAGCGTCGGTGCCCGATTCGCAGCAGGCCCGCGAATGAACGGCATGCTGCCAGCGCCGCTCGTTATCGGCACATCGCTGGCTTATCTGCTGCTGCTTGTTGGCGTGGCGTACTGGGCCGACCGACGTGCCGCCGAGCGCCGTTCGGTCATCGCCAGGCCTTGGGTATATGCGCTGTCGATGGCGGTGTACTGCACCGCTTGGACCTACTTTGGGAGTGTGGAGCGGGCGGCCACCGGGGGCGTGTGGTTTCTGCCGATTTATCTTGGCCCCACGCTTGCCATGGTGCTGGGTTGGACGCTGCTGCGCAAGATGATTCGCATCGCCAAGACGCACCGCATCACCTCGATTGCCGACTTTATTGCCAGCCGCTACGGCAAGAGCCAGTTGCTGGCGGCCTTGGTCACGCTGGTCGCGGTGGTCGGCATCGTCCCCTACATCGCGCTGCAGCTCAAGGCGGTGTCCTCGGGGTATCTGCTGCTGACTACGGGCAGCGCGGTTTTGGCAGAGCATCCGCATTGGAGCCAAGACAGCGCGTTTTACGTGGCGATTGCACTGGCCGGCTTTGGCATCGTTTTTGGTGCCCGCCACCTCGATACCACCGAGCGCCACGAGGGCATGGTGGCCGCGATTGCTTTTGAATCGCTCGTAAAACTGCTGGCATTTTTGAGCGTCGGCGTTTTCGTCGTCTATGGCCTGTTCCACGGCCTGGGCGATATCTTTACCCAAGCGCGCGCTGTTCCAGAGCTGGCAGCCCTGCTTCGGCCCGAGCAGGGTGGGGCTTTCTCCTGGGCGCAGTGGCTGGGCCTCATGGTGCTGGCGATGTGCGCTGTGATCGTGCTGCCACGCCAGTTTCAGGTGATGGTGGTGGAGAACGTGCACGAAGACCATGTGCGCCGCGCAAGCTGGATGTTCCCGCTCTACCTGCTGCTCATTAACCTCTTCGTGTTGCCAATTGCCCTCGGTGGCTTGTTGTATTTCAACGGCGCGCACAACCCTGAGCACTTCGTGCTTTCACTCCCAATGTCCGCGGGGCAGAACGCGCTGGCGCTGTTCGTTTTTGTAGGTGGTTTGTCGGCGGCTACGGGCATGGTGATTGTGGAGACGGTCGCCGTCTCGACCATGGTCAGCAACGAACTGGCCCTACCACTGCTGCTGCGTCTGCGCTTGCTTGGCGGCGCGCACCAACCGCGCGACTTCACCCGGCCTTTGCTCTTGATTCGGCGCGCGGCCATCGTCGGCGTGTTGCTGCTGGGCTACGTGTACTTCCAACTTGCAGGCGACACCTACGCGCTGGCCAGCATCGGCCTGATCAGCTTTGCCGCTGTGGCGCAGTTCGCGCCCGCCCTGCTGGGCGGCATGTACTGGCGCGGTGGCACGCGCGTGGGCGCGCTGGCTGGGCTGCTGACCGGCTTTGGGGTCTGGGTCTACACGCTGATGCTGCCGTCCATTGCCAAGTCTGGCTGGCTGGACGCGACGTTCCTGCATGCGGGCCCGTGGGGTATAGCCTGGCTGCGACCCGAAGCCTTGCTCGGCCTGGGCGGGCTCGACAATTTGACCCATTCGCTGTTCTGGAGCCTGCTGGCCAACTGCACGGCGTATGTGGTGGGTTCGCTGTGGCGCGCACCTTCCGGTCGCGAGGCCAGCCAAGCACTGCTGTTTGTCGATGTGTTCCAGCGCGGCGCGGCGCAGACGCCGGTGTTCTGGCGTGGACGAGCCGATGTGAGGGCACTGCGCAGCTTGTGCGAGCGCTTCCTGGGCGCAGAAAAGTCGGATGCGCTGTGGGATTCCTATGCCCAGCAGCTGGGCCTTCCGCCAGGGCAGGTGCTGCTTCCCGACGCGCGCATGGTGCAGTTCGTCGAGGCGCAACTTGCTGGCGCTGTGGGCAGTGCATCGGCGCGCGTGCTGGTGGCGTCGGTGTCGGATGAGGAAGCCCTGTCGCAGGGCGACGTGTTGGCCATGCTCGAAGAAGCCTCACAGCTGCGCAGCTACTCGCGTGCATTGGAGACCAAGTCCCGCTCGCTGGAGCAGGCCACCAGCGAACTGCGCAGCGCCAACGAGCAGCTCAAAAGCCTGGACCGATTAAAGGACGATTTCATGTCTTCGGTCACGCACGAGCTGCGCACGCCGCTGACCTCCATCCGGGCGCTGTCTGAAATTTTGCAGGAGGACGTCGATCTTCCGCCTGCGCAGCGCCAGCACTTTGTCAACATCATCGTTGCCGAGACCGAGCGCCTCACCCGGCTCGTCAATCAAGTGCTCGATATGGCGAAAATCGAGTCCGGCCATGTGGACTGGCACTTGGCACCAATTGACGTTGGTGCTCTGCTGCAGAGCGCAGTCGCTACCACCATGCCGCTGCTCAAAGACCGTGCGGCTACTTTGCAGCTCGACGTGCAGAGCGACTTGCCCAAGCTGTATGCCGATCCGGACCGCATCCTGCAAGTGCTGCTCAACCTGCTCTCCAACGCAGCAAAGTTTGTCCCCAGCGTGGGCGGCCAGGTGCGCTTGCGCGCGCAGGGCGATGCCGAGGGCCTGACGGTGTGCGTACAGGACAACGGCCCTGGCGTGCCGAGCGGCCACGAGCAGTTGATTTTTGAACGCTTTCACCAAGCCGGCTCGCCCACGCCCGGCGGGCAAGGCACCGGCCTTGGGCTGCCCATCAGCCGCCACATCGTCGGCCATTTTGCGGGGCGCATCTGGCTTGCGCCCACTGCAGCGCCGGGTGCCTGCTTTTGTTTCTGGCTGCCATGGCAGCCCCCGAATACCGAGGAGACTTCCCCATGAGCAAAAAAATACTGATCGCCGACGACGAGCCCAACATCGTGGTGTCGCTGGAATACCTGCTGCAGCGCGAAGGCTACGAGGTGCACATTGCACGCGACGGGCAGGCAGCGCTTGAAGCCATTGAGCGCGAATTGCCCGACCTGGTGCTGCTGGACGTGATGATGCCCGTCAAGTCCGGCTTCGAGGTCTGCGCCAGCGTGCGCGGCATTCCGGCCATTGCCAATACGCCCATCCTCATGCTTTCTGCCAAGGGGCGCGACACCGATCTGGCCAAAGGCATGGCGCTGGGCGCCAACGGTTACATGACCAAACCTTTTGCCACGCGTGACCTGGTGGCGCGGGTGGCGGAAATGCTGGCGCAGGAGCGCACATGAGTGTCCCGGCGCGCAGTTGCATCAAGGTGCGCAAGCAAGAGGGCTTCGCATGAAGCGCACCGACCCGCGGCTGATCGCCGCGATCGCGCTCACCGGCGTGGTGATGGCGCTGTGGCTGGTGTTGATGTCGGCCATTGTCTGGTCCACGCTCAGCCCGGCCGAGCGCGAGGCGGTGGGCGATGTGCTGGCGGGCCGTACGGCGCTGGTGTTTGTCGGGTGGCTGCTCGGCTTGATATTGGTGGCCGTCGTGCTTCGCACGCTGCACAAGCGCTATGTGGGCGCGCCCCACCGCCTGCTCGAAGAAGCGCGTGTGGTGCTTGCCGCGCAGAAGCCGCAACTGCTCAAACCGCGCGGCACGCGCGAAATGCAGGCGCTGGCGACCGCGGTGAACGAGCTGGCCGCGCAGCGCGACAGCCTGCGCGCCGACATGACGGCGCAGGTGGCGCAGGCGAGCGAACGGGTACAGCAAGAAAAAGACCGCCTCGCCGCGCTGATGGCCGAACTGCAGCAAAGCGTGGTGGTCTGCAACCAGGCCGGGCGCATCCTGCTCTACAACCAGCGCGCACGCAAAGCCTTTAGGGCGCTCTCGCAAAGCCCCCAGCTGGCGGACGGTGTCGAGCTGATCGGCATTGGCCGCTCAATCTACGCTGCGTTTGAGCACCAAGTGTTGGCGCACGCCTTTGAGCGCATTCAGCAGGCCGTGGCGCGCGGCGATGTCCGGCCGACGGCGCAGTTCGTCACCACTGTGGGCGGCGGCCAGTTGCTGCGGGTACAGGTGGCCGCGGTGCGGGCCAGTCAGGGGGTCGTGGGCCGAAGTACCGAAGTGACCGGCTTTGTGCTCATGCTCGACAACGTGACCGCCAGCGTCGAGGAAGAATCTGAACGCGACCAGCTGCTGCACGGGCTGACTGAGGGCAGCCGCGCATCGCTGGCCAACATTCAGGCCGCGGTGGACATGCTCGGCTACCCCGACACCCCGCCCGCCATGCGCGAGCGCTTTCTTGGGGTCGTGCGCGAGGAGGTCGCCTCCATGGGCCAACGCATCTCCGACTTGGCGCAGCGCAGCGCGCAGCGGCTCAAGACCCGCTGGCCGCTTGAAGACATGTTGGGCGCCGATTTGATTGCGGCGGCGCAGCGCCAGATGGGGCAGCGCTGCGGCTGCCCGGTGACGCTGGAGGACATTGACCAGGAGCTGTGGCTCAAGGTGGACAGCTACACCCTGCTGCAGGCGCTCACCTATCTGGGCACGCGGCTGGTGGACGAGTTCGAAGTGCGCTTCCTGCAGCTGCGGTTGGCTCGTGCAGGCGCGCATGCGCAGCTCGACATCGTCTGGTCGGGCCAGGCCATGAGCAACGAGACGGTGATGAGTTGGGAGATGGACGCCATGCGCTTTGGCGCCGAACGCACGCCGCTTTCTGTGCGCGACGTCGTCGAGCGCCACAGCGGCGAGATGTGGTTCGAGCGCGAGCGCGTGCGCCACCAAGCGCTGTTTCGCTTTCTGCTGCCGCTTGCAAACAGTCAAGTAGAGGGCGACGCAACCCCCGCAGCGGGTACCGAAAGCCGTCCCGAGTTCTATGACTTTGACCTGTTCCAGAGCATGGACGAGGGCAGCGAGCTGGAAGACCGGCCCCTCTCCGAGCTCACCTACACCGTGTTCGACACCGAGACCACGGGCCTGAACCCTTCGGGCGGCGACGAGATCATCCAGCTTGGTGCGGCGCGCATCGTCAACGGCAAGCTGCTGCGCCAAGAGAGTTTCGACCAGCTGGTGGACCCCGGACGCACCATTCCCGCCGAGTCGATTCCGATCCACGGCATTACGCAGGATATGGTCGACGGCCAGCCGCGCATCGCGCAGGTGCTGCCGGTGTTTCACGCTTTTGCGCAAGATACGGTACTGGTCGCGCACAACGCCGCCTTCGACATGAAATTTTTGCAGCTGCAAGAAGAGTCAACCGGCATCGTCTTTCGCCAGCCGGTGCTCGACACCCTGCTGCTGTCGGCCGTGGTGCACCCGAATCAGGAGTCGCACCGGCTCGAAGCCATTGCCGAGCGCTTCAACGTCGCGGTGCTTGGCCGCCACACCGCGCTGGGCGATGCGCTGGTGACAGCGGAAATCTGGTTGCGACTGATCCCGCTGCTGGCCGAGCAGGGCATTCACACGCTGCGCCAAGCGCGCGAGGCGGCGCAAAAGACCTACTATGCCCGAATCAAGTATTGATTTCGCTATTATAAAAATAGCTGCTTGCGCTTATCCAGTAAGCGCTGGAGGCCGAAATGACTCAAAACCGCCCCGACTGATAGCGCTGCGCCAGCACGCCCTGCACCGTCTGCACCACCAAGAAGGCCTCTTTCAAGTGGCTGCGCTCGAAGTTCGACAGCTCCTCCAATGCCAGGAAGTTGTCCGGCGCCTTGCCCTGCGCAAGCTGCCGCGCCTGGTGGGCGATGCGCAGTTTGGAGATGAACTCAAGCGCTTCGCGCAGATCGCGCGCGCTTTGCGGGCTGACTTCGCCTGACGGCGCCGCCTGTTCCAGCCGATCGTGCGTGTTCACTTCGGGCCTGCCGCCGGCCAAGGCATAGAGGCGCGCCAGATCGACGATGGGGACGATGCCGGTGTGCTTGAGATCAATCGTGCCGGCGTGTTCGCCGCCGCGGATGCGAGCAATCGTGCCAAACAGCCCCAGCGGTGGGCGGTGCTTGAGCGCGTTGCCCACCATGTGCGCCAGGAACAGGCTGTTGCCGCGCGTGTTCTCAAGCAGCTCGCGGCGCAGGCTGTCGAGCAGCTCGGTGCGGCCGTGGATGGCGCGCAAATCAAAGAACACGCAGGTCAGCATCAACGCCATCGGTTCGGGGGTGCCGACCCACTGGCGGAAGTACTGCGCCCAGCGCGCGCGCGGCTGGCGCCATTTGTCGGTCATGGCCATCATCTCGCCGGGGCAGTGGATGTAGCCGCACTCTGCCAAGCCGTCGCAGACAAAGCGTGAGAACTCGCGGAACCAGGCGCCGTGCACCGCTTCGTCGTAATCGTCGGCCAGCACCAAGCAGTTGTCCTGATCCGATAAGGCAGTCTGCTCGCTGCGTGCCTGAGAGCCCGCCGCCACCCACACATAGTCCACTGGCGCCGGCCCCATCCGCTCCTTGGCAAGCTGGATCAGGCGCACGGTGATGGCGTCGGTAATGGCGGTGACGATGTGCCCGGTGCTGTAAGCGCTGGCGTCTGCGTCGGCCAAGTGGCGCTGCAGCGCTTTGAGGCGCGTATTTGCCTTGGCGAGGCCCGCCACCGTCGTCTGTTTGTAGATTTCTCCCGCCAGGGCCACGGCCGACGTAGTTTGCTGTTCTGCCAGGTCGGTGGCCGTCAGCATGCCGACGATGCGCGCGCCGTCCATCACCGGCAGGTGGTGGATGTTGGCGCGGGCCATCAACAGCAACGCCTCGAACGCAGGGCTCTGCGCCTGCAGCGTATGGGGCTCAAGGGTGGCGATGTCGCGCACCGGCCGCCCAATGTCCATGCCCGTGGCCAGCACGCGGTTGCGCAGGTCGCGGTCGGTCACCAGGCCCACCAGCGCGCCATCCTCGACCAGCAGTACGGACGACACGCGCTGCTCGCGCATGTGCTCGGCCACTGCGCGGATCGGTGTGTGCATGGGCAGCGAAATGGGCGCGCGCTGCACCATGGCGGCCACGGGAGTGGCGAGGCGGTTGAGCCGGGCGCCTGCCTCCCCGGGCGCGCCGTCGTCGTGCTGCGCGATGTCGGTCGACGCAGGCAGCGAGGGGAAGTGGTACTCCAATGCGTCGTGCGCCTGGCACAGCTGCAGCAGTGCGGCGGGCGCCAACCAGGCAATGCTCCCGTCGGTTGCGGCGGTGGCCTGCCAGGTGGTCAGGTGGCGCGCTGGTGTGGCGCCAAAGCCAAACAGCTCGCCGCGCTGCAGCCGCACGGCGTGGTCGAGGTCGGGGTCGTGCAGGTCCACCGCGCCGGTGAGCACCATCCCCAGCCGGGTCTGCAATCGGCCCTGCGGCAGCAGCGCTGCGCCCTCCGTGGTCGTTTGACGCTCCCACTGGTGTGCGAGTGCCGCCTGCGCAGTCGGGTCAAGCGTGCCCCACACACGGTGGTGGGCCAGCAGCACAGCCAGATCGTCGAGCGAGGGCGAGTCAGAATTCATGGTGCAGACCCGTTGGGACAAAAGGACATTGTTACAGGCGCATCGGCCCGGCGGCACTAGCATTGCGTCATGGCGCTGAAATCTCCTGCCACGACCATTGTGTGGATCCAGCCGGATGCACCTGCCAAGCCGCCGTTTGGCGCGCCCTGCAACGGTTGTGGTCTGTGCTGTCTGAGCGCGCCGTGCCCACTGGGAATGCTGGTGACGCGCCGGCGCACGGGGCCGTGCACGGCGTTGCGTTGGGATGGCGCAGAGCGGCGCTACTTTTGTGGGCTGATCGCCAACCCCGCTGAGGTCACCGGCTTGCAGGCACCTTGGTTACTTCGAATGGTGCAGGCCGTGGCAGCGCGGCAGATTGCCGTGGGCAGTGGGTGCGACGCGAGCGTCGAGGCGACTTCTTTGAATAATGCTCCATAAAATATAGCTACAGACGCTTTATGGGTAAGCGCTCTCGCCAATTTGACCTGTATTTTTTAATAGCCGATGCGCCTATTGCAGACAAGGAAAAGCGATTCTTAAAAAGATCATTGCGAATGAATCTTATAATTGCCGGCGGTTTTGCTTAGGCAAGCCGTGCGAACGCTGCATTGCGGCAAATCAAACAACCGGTCGATCGCGTGGCGACGTGGCCAACTTCCAAAGGACATCGCTATGGACAGCGCGCTTTTAAGCCTGTTAGGCGCTTTCTTGCTCTCTCTCATAGGGCTCTTCGCGTTCATCTGGTCGATGCGCAAAGGTCTGTTGATGGAGAACCCGCGCGCCGCATCGGTGATTTTTGCGCCGGGCGAAATTGGCCAAGCAGACGATCCAGCGCTCGCCAGCGATGCGCAGCAGCCGCTGCGCCAAGCCGTCGCAGAAGCCAATGAGTCGGGGCATCCACCCGACCCGGACGAGCTGCAAAACCGGCTCGAAGCCGATCGCTCGACGGCGTTTCCGGTCTTCATGTTCATCGCCTTTGCCTGCATGTGGTTGGTGCTGGGCTCGGTGGCTGGGCTCACGTCGTCCCTCAAGCTGCACATGCCCGACCTGCTGGTCAGCGAAGCGTGGATGACCTTTGGCCGCATGCGCACCGTGCACCTCACCGCGGTGCTGTACGGCTGGATTTCGAATGCTGCACTGGGCATCATCATTTGGCTGCTGCCGCGCCTCTTGCGCACGCCGTTGGTGGGCGCTGCCTGGGTGATGCTGGGTGGTGCGCTGATCAACACCGGCATTGCCAGTGCTATTGGCGCCATCGGTTCTGGCTGGACCGACGGCATGGAGTACCTGGAAATTCCTTGGCAGATAGGCCTGTTCATCGTCGCCGGCTTCATCTGCATCATTGGCCCCGTGCTCTACACCTTGGTCAACCGCAAGGTGGAGTCGCTGTATGTGACCGTTTGGTACCACGTGGCAGCGCTGCTGTGGATTGCGCTGCTGTTCATCGTCGGCAAGTTGCCTGGTGTGCACACTGGCGTGCAGCAGGCGACGACCAACTGGTGGTACGGCCACAACGTGCTCGGGCTGTGGTTTACGCCGGTCAGCGTCGGAGCGATTTATTACTTCTTGCCCAAGATCATTGGGCGGCCGGTGCGCTCGTACAACCTCTCCATCCTCGGGTTTTGGACCCTTGCGTTCTTCTACGGCCAGGTGGGCGGCCACCACCTGATTGGTGGGCCAGTGCCCGGCTGGTTGACCACGCTGTCCATCGTGCAAAGCATGATGATGATCATCCCGGTGCTGGCCTTCACCATCAACATGGCCGGCACCATGTGGGGGCGCATGCATCTGGCGCGCTATTCGCCCACGCTGCGCTTCATGATGTTTGGCGGCTTCATGTACATGCTGTCGTCGCTGCAGGGCTCGTTTGAGGCGCTGCGTTCCATCAATCAGGTGGCGCACTTCACGCACTTCACGGTGGCGCACGCACACCTGGGCGCGTACGCCTTTGTCACCATGGTGCTGTTTGGCGCGATCTATTTCATGATGCCGCGCGTGCTGAACTGGGAATGGCCGTACCCGCGCCTCATCACGCTGCAGTTTTGGCTGGCGGCGATTGGCATCGGCATTTACTTTATCGGCCTGTCCATCGGCGGCTGGCTGCAAGGCCTGTACATGCTGGACGCGACGAAACCCTTTATGGATTCGGTGGCGGTGACTATTCCCTATCTGGAGTGGCGCAGCGTGGGCGGTTCGCTCATGGTAGCCAGCCACGTCATTTTTGTCGGCCATTTCCTGGCCATGGCGCTGCGCTTTGGCCCGCACCGCACCGGCGCCGCATTGTTCTGGCCACGCAAGGCCCAGGAGGTTCTCCATGGAGAGTGAAGTCAAGCTGGCAGCGGGCGCGATGGTGGCGCTGGCCGTCGCCACAGCGGCGCTGGTGGTGCTGCCCTACATCCAGGTGCGCGACATCAAGGCGCCCGAAGGCCTCAAGCCCTACACCAGCTCCGAGCTGCGTGGTCGCGAGGTGTACATCGCCAACGGCTGTGTGTATTGCCACACCCAGCAGCCGCGCGACCGCAATCTGGGGCCAGATGCCGAACGAGGCTGGGGCCGCGCCTCGGTGCCGGGCGACTACGTGTACGACAAGCCGCACCTGCTCGGCAGCATGCGCACCGGTCCCGATTTGTTCAACATCGGTGCGCGCCAACCGAGCCAGGATTGGCAGTTGGGGCATCTCTTTCAGCCGCGCGCGTATGTGCCGGGCTCGATCATGCCGTCCTACCCCTATATGTTTGACGTCAAGCGCGTGGCGGAGCCCGGCGACGTGGTGCTCAAACTGCCGCCAGGCGCTGCGCCCGATGGCCGTCTGGTGGTCGCTCGGCCCGAGGCGCTCGACCTGGTGCGCTACCTGCGTGGGCTGAACCACACCTATCCTGTCTTGCCGCCAGAGCCGCGCGGCGCGGATGCTCCGGCCCCCGCCGCCAGCGCTGCTGCGTCCTGAAACTGGGAGTCCCACCGTGGAATCGAATTCAAAAGAGCCCGTATCCCATGTAGCGCAGGAGCGTGAAAACTCGGAGCCTGAAGAGCGCATGCGCCCCATGCCCCTGTTGGCCGGCGCGGTGGTGCTGGTGATGGTGCTTTTTGGCGTCGTGTACCTGCTGATGTCCGACCCGGTCGGCGAAGCGCAGCTGGGCGACCGCCGCACGACCGCAGATCTGTCCGGGCCTGCGCCGGCAGAGCCGGGCGCTGCCGTCGATGGCAAGGCGCTGTTCGCTGCGCACTGCGCAGCGTGCCACCAAGCCACCGGCAAGGGCTTGCCCGGCGTGTTCCCGCCGCTCGATGGTTCGGAATGGGTGCATGGCGATGCGCGGGTGCTGGCCAACATCCTGCTGCACGGGATTGAGGGCGACATTGAGGTAGAAGGCGTGACTTACAACGGCGCCATGCCCGCCTTTAGCCAGCTGGCCGATGCCGAGTTGGCTGGGCTGGCCAGCTACATCCGCAGCAGTTGGTCGAACCAGAGTGAAGCGGTGACGCCCGCTTTGTTCGACCAGGAACGCAAAGCCAATCCGCGCACCAAACCCTTTGAGGGTGGCGCAGCGCTCAAGGCGCTGACAGCCGGCTCCTGATGTTGCGCACCGCACTCGCTGCCGCGCTGCTGGTCTGCGCCGGCTACGCGGGTGCGAGCTGGCTCACCCACGATTTCCAGGTCTGGACGGCCGAGGGCGCGCGGCGCTTGGAAGTGGCGCTGCAGCCCGTGCCTGTGCCGGAAGTCCGCATGGAAGGCCCGGGCCTAAGGGCGCAGTCGCTGCCCCACTGGCTTGCAGCGCCCGGCCGCGTGACGGTGCTGGACTTCATCTATACCCGCTGCGAAACCCTGTGTTTGAGCCTGGGCGGCGTCTTCCAGCAGATGCAGCGCAGCTTGCAGCAGAGCAGCGTTGGCCCTGGCGACGGTGTGCGCCTGCTCTCTATCAGCTTTGACGGCGCGCACGATACGCCCGAACGCCTGGCGGCGTATGCACGCGGCCTGGGCGCCGATTCGGCGCTGTGGCAATTTGCCCGCGTGCACGATGCGCGCGAATCTTCCGAGCTGCTTCGTCGGCTGCAGGTGGTGGTGGTGCCCGACGGGCGCGGCGACTACGAGCACAACGCGGCGCTGCTGGTAATTGACGCGCAGGGCCGGCTGGTGCGCATTTTCGACATCGGCGAGCAAGACTTGGCGCTCAATTACGCGCGCCATCTCGCCGCGAAGGGTGGCGCATGAGCGACTGGGCGGCACCACTGCCAAGACGCCTGGGGCAGCTCGCGGCCGGCCTGCTGCTGACGCTTGTGCTGGCCCTGCCTGCATCGCGCGCGCTGCTTGAGGCAAGCATGCTGCGCCACATGCTGGTGCAGGGTTCCTCGCTGCTTCTGGCGGGCGCGCTTTTGGCCGGCATTTCCGGGCCCAATGTGCGAGCGGTAGTCGCTCGCTGGAATGCGCACGGCATTACCGGCCTGCTCGCGGCCGGCTGCATTCTGAGCCTGCTCATGGTGCCGCGCGCCCTCGACCTGGTGCTGGTAGAGCCCTCCGTTGAGGCTGCCAAGTTCGCACTGCTGCTGCTGGCCGGTGCGGCGCTGCGCCTGTCGTGGCGGCCAGCCGGCTTGCTGGTGCAAGGCTTCTTCCTTGGCAACGTATTGCCCATGACGGCGGTGGCTGGGCAGCTTTACGCCGCCTCCCCGGTGCGCGTCTGCAACGCCTATCTGCTGGACGACCAGGCGCGACTGGGCGAATGGCTGATCGCTCTGGCGATATTTTTTGCAATCGCCTGGCTCGCACAAGTGGCGCGGACGATGGTGCTGCGCGAAGCACGGGCGCTAGAGCCCGAAGCGGATGTCAACCAACTATTAAAAACATAGCTTGTAGCGCCCGTACTGCGGGCGTTGGGCGATATTCGCCCCTTCATCTGCGGTGGAGCGAGGGCCGCCCTTACACAAGCGATTCGAATTGGGCAAGCGTTCAGGTAGCGCGGCAACAACAACTGCGCGGTAAACCCCTCCTCGTACGCCTTAGCGCGAGGTACCGCAGCGAAGGCATTGTCATAATCATTCCCATGAACAACCTGAACCGCACCGACGCCAAGGCCTTGTCGTCGACGTGCAACGCCTGAGGGACCTGGCCTGACGCCCGTCAATCGCCTGCCTTGGAGCCACTATGCAAACCGATACATCCCCTCCGTCTGTCATGCCGCCGGCCGCACGCATAGGTTCCTGGACGGGCGAGTTTTGCGATGTGGCGCTGGAACGGGCGTTTCGCCGAGATACGCAGGAGCGCGTGGTGCAGCAGCAGCGCATCAGCATGCTGGTGTGGGCTGGAATACTGTTGCTGTTTGCGGTGCCCGACTATTTTTCCATGGGCCTCGTACCGGGTTTTTGGATTTTGGCAGCCTACCGCGTAGGCATGGCGGTGCTGCTGTTGGCGGGCAGGCACGCCATGCGCCGCGATCCAGCTCACGCGCTGGAGGGGCGCTTGCTCATGTGGCTGGGCATGCTCGGATTCCCGCTCTTTTTCCTGATGTACGAAATGCGGCCGGAGGTTCGGCCCATCATCACCAGCGTGATCGTGGGCATTCAGCTGTCGTTGTTTCTTTTCCTGCCGGTCCGTGTGAAGGCTACCCTGCCTTTGGCCATTTGGGGCGCCATCGGCACGACAGTTAGTGTCTGGTTGCTCGACGTGGGTGCATTGGTCACGCTGGTCACGTTGTTGTTCGTGACCATGCCGATCGTAATCGGCTACGTCGTTGCGCTGCGCCTGCAAAAGATCGAGCGCCAGGAGTTCTGGATGCGCCGGCAGCTCGAGGAAATTAACCTTGAGCTGCAAAGTGAGGTTGCACGCCGCGTGCACCTGCAGATTGAGCTCGAACGCCAAGCCGCCACCGATTCGCTCACCGGCTTGCCCAACCGCCGCGCCTTTTCTGATCGTTTTCCTTTGGAGTCGGCTCGATCCTTGCGCACCGGCGAAGCGCTGTCGCTGGGCATGTTTGATTTGGACTTTTTCAAGCGCATCAACGACACCTATGGCCACGCCGCGGGGGATGCCGTGCTGCGCAACGTGGGCCACATCTGCAGCACCAGTTTTCGGGGTGTAGACCTCGCCGCACGGATTGGTGGCGAAGAGTTCGCGGTGCTGTTGCCCGGCGCCAATGCCGATCAAGCGACGATGGTCATGGAGCGCTTTGCCCGTGCCCTGGCTTCCATGGACATGGCCATCGGCTCCCAGACCATCCGCATCACCGCGACGGCAGGCGTTGCCCAGCAAAAGCAAGGCGAGACGCTCGATGGGCTGATGGTGCGCGCCGATGCAGCGCTGTATGCCGGCAAACAGGCGGGACGCAACCGCGTGGTGCGGGCGACCTAGTCTGCGCGGCGCTGAGCCGAATCTCTTAGCCTTAGCCGGACGCCGAGCCGGCGCGGGCCGACAGTATGTAGCGTGCCAGTTCGGCAAACCCCGCACCGCGCTCGCTGGGCGTTACGTAGCGCGGAAGGTGCTGCAGCTGGGGCACAAAACGCGCAATATTGGCTACGCCCACGCTGTGCTTGAAGTGCTGGAACATGATTTGGTCGTTGGTGGAGTCGCCCACATACGCCCAGCGTGCGATCTCGGCATCCAGCGCACGCCCAAAGCGCTGGCGCACGATCCAGCGGGCACCTTCCCACTTGTTGTGTGCGCCAAACCAGCCGTTGATGTGGATGCTGCTGACGGTCGCGACCATGCCCGCCTGCTTCATCAGACCGACACATTGGTCGATTGCCGCCTGCGGGAGATGGGTAAATTCGCTGTGGTCGATCGCGATGTCGGTTTCGCGGCCGGCAGAGTCCTGCGCCCGGCGCGCGCCCGGCACTTGGCGCTCAATGGTCTCAAGCACCGCGTGCATCGTGGCAAAGTTGGCGGCGCGCGTAGCGGCATCCTGTTGGTATATTTTTGATAGCTGTAGGCGCTTGTCAGATAAGCGCTGGAGGCCAATTTGACCAATGTTTTCAGGAGATTCGAGTTGCAGCGCCACGGCGCCGTTCTCGGCCACCACGGCGTCCACCGGCCAGGCTGCGGCAAAGCGCTCACTCCAGCCGACGGGCCGTCCGGTGATGGGTATGACGTGCAGGCCTGCTGCCTTTAGGTCGTGCAATGCCGCCAGCGCGTCCGCGGTGATGGCCCCGTCTGTGGTCAACGTGTCGTCGATGTCTGTGAACACACCGATCAGGCCCACGCTCGCCGCAGGAGGCCAGCTCGCCAGCGGCGTCATGTCAGCTGGCATGGCCCAGGGCCAAGCCGGCGTGTTCGCGCAGTGGGTGAAAGTGAATCTTCGGAAAGCGCTCCTGCGCCAATCGCACATCGTAGGGGCTGGTGCACAGGTAGGCCAGGGTATTGGCCGCGTCGTGCGCCATGCGCAGTGGGTAGGCGTTTTCGAATTCGCGCAGCTCGGCCGGGGTGTCGGCAGTGATCCAGCGGGCGCCCGTGTACTGGCAGCCTTCGAGCCGCACATCGGCGTCGTATTCGGCCTTCAAACGGTGCTGCACCACTTCAAACTGCAACTGGCCCACAGCGCCCAGCAGCATGTTGCCACCGGTGTCCGGCCTGAACACCTGAATGGCGCCTTCCTCACCGAGCTGGGCCAGGCCTTGCTGCAGCTGCTTGGTGCGCAAGGGGTTCTTGAGCACCACGGTCATAAAGAGCTCGGGTGCAAAGAAAGGCAGACCGGTGAACTGCAGGTTGGTGCCATCGGTGATGGTGTCGCCCAACTGCACGCCGCCGTGCGTGGTGAAGCCAATGATGTCGCCGGCGTAGGCTTCTTCGACCGCCTCACGGCGCTGGCTCATGAAGGTGACGACGCTGGTAGGGCGCAGCTCCTTGCCGGTGCGCTGCACCTTGAGCTTCATGCCAGGCGTGTATTTGCCCGAGGCCACGCGCACAAAGGCAATGCGGTCGCGGTGGTTCGCGTCCATGTTGGCCTGCACCTTGAACACGACGCCGGCAAAGCCTTCGTCCTCGGGCTGAATGGTTTTGACCACCGGCTGTTTGTTCACCTGCAGGGTACTGATGCGCGGGCCGGGGGGCGGCGACATGTCCACCACCGCGTCGAGCACCTCCATTACACCGAAGTTGTTCACGCCGGAGCCGAAAAACACAGGTGTGAGCTTGCCGGCCAGAAATTCCTCGTGGTTCCATGCGGCCGACGCGCCCACGGCCAACTCCATGCTCTCGAGTGCATCGTCAAAGGGCTGGCCAAATCGCTTGCGCAGCCGGTCGGCCTCGGCCAGCGGAACGACTTCAAAATCTTTCGGGCCGCGGTCGCTGCCGGGCGTGAAGACCGTCATGGTCTGCGTGCGCAGATTGATGATGCCGCCAAAGCTTTTGCCCTGGCCCACCGGCCAGGTGATGGGGCAGCAGGGCATTCCCAGTTCGCGCTCCACTTCGTCGAGGATGTCCAGCGGGTCGCGCACCTCGCGGTCCATCTTGTTGACGAAGGTGATGATGGGGGTGTCGCGCTGGCGGCAAACCTCGATCAGGCGGCGGGTTTGCGTCTCCACACCGTTGGCCGCATCGATCACCATCAACGCGGAATCGACGGCGGTGAGCACGCGATAGGTGTCTTCCGAGAAATCCTTGTGGCCGGGGGTGTCGAGCAGGTTGACCACATGGTCGCGGTAGGCCATCTGCATCACGCTGGATGCCACCGAAATGCCGCGTTGCTTTTCAATTTCCATCCAGTCCGAGGTGGCATGGCGGCTGGCCTTGCGGCCCTTGACCGCGCCGGCGATCTGGATGGCGCCCGAGAACAGCAGGAGTTTTTCCGTCAGCGTGGTCTTGCCAGCGTCGGGGTGGGAAATGATGGCAAAGGTGCGGCGGCGCCGGGTCTCAGAGGCGTAGGACAAGGGGAATCCAGAAATCGGGGTGGGGCAGGCCGCACGACACAGCGTGCGTGCTCGTAAGCCGGCTGATTTTACGGGGCCGGGCTGGCGAGCAAGCTTGGCGTGCCCGTGTCACATTTGCGCCCATGCAGGAAACTTCTCCATCTGCTCCGGCCCGGACCTGGGTGCAAGCGGGCTCGCCGGCCTATCGGCGCATCAGCCTGGCGCTGTTTTTGGCCGGTTTTGCTACGTTTTCCTTGCTGTACTGCGTGCAGCCGGTGCTGCCCGAGTTTGCCGCGCATTTTGGGCTTGGGGCGGCAGGCAGTTCGCTTGCGCTTTCGGTCAGCACTGGGTGCCTGGCGGTGGCCATCTTTGCCGCCGGGGCCTTGTCCGAGGGGCGGGACAGGCGCCGTTTGATGTTTGCCTCGATGGCTTTGGCGGCGCTGTGCAACGTGCTGGCGGCGGTGGCACCATCCTGGGGAGCATTGCTGGCGGCGCGGGCCATGGAGGGTATTTTGCTCGGCGGTGTGCCCGCCGTGGCTATGGCCTATCTGGCCGATGAGATCCACCCGCGTGGCTTGGGGTTCTCCATGGGGCTGTACATCGGAGGCACGGCTTTTGGCGGTATGGCCGGGCGGGTGGGAATGAGCGCGCTTGCCGACCAGTTTGGCTGGCGCGTGGCGCTGGCAACCATTGGCGTGCTCGGGCTTCTGGCGGCCGTGGGGTTCGTGCGTTTGCTGCCCAAGACCAGCGGGGCAGCGCCAAAAGGCACGCGGCAGTCGCAGAACTTGCGGTTTCATCTGGACGCTTGGCGCTCGCACTTGCAAACCCCCGGCTTGCCGCTGCTTTTCATGTCCGGTTTTGCGTTGATGGGGGTGTTTGTCTCGCTGTTCAACTATGCAGGGTTTCGCTTGGCGCTGCCGCCCTACAGTCTGAGTCAGACGCAGATTGGCCTGATCTTTTGCGTGTACATGTTCGGCATGGTCGCCTCGCCCACCGCGGGCGCTCTGGCCGATCGCATGGGGCGTGCCCCGGTGCTCGTGGGCGGCGTGGTGCTGATGTCGAGCGGGGTGGTGCTTACCTTGATGGCGCCACTCTTGGGGGTGATTGCGGGCATCGCCGTACTGACCTTTGGCTTCTTTGTGGCGCATTCTGTGGCGAGCGGCTGGGTGGGCCAGCTGGCGCGGCAATCCAAGGGGCACGCTTCGTCCTTGTACCTGCTGGCGTACTACTTGGGTTCAAGCGTGTTGGGGTCGGCGGGCGGATGGTTTTGGGAGCATGGGCGCTGGCCAACACTGGTGGGGTTCTCACTCGTGCTGCTTGCGGGCGCACTGGTGCTTGCGCTGCGGCTGCGCACGCAAGAGGGCAAATAGCCGTCGGCTTGCCTGCGCAGCAAGGTTTGGGGGTCAGGCCGGTTGCGGGTGGTTGGCCATCTTGCTGCCGCAGTGCTCAGTCGGGTGGAGGAATAGCTGGAGAGGGCGGCATGCATGCCGCCTGCCGGATGGTGGCGCAGCACATTTCCTCCACACCGCGCGCCCACTGCCGCAGTTGCACCGTGTCGAACTGCAGCAGCAACACATACCGGCGTCCACCCCACACCGAGAGGTGCAGCGCATGCAGGAGTTCCGGTTCCGGCGGATGGGCAAGGTCGGTGCACGCGGCAAACACCCGGGTCCATGCCGCAGCCAGCTCTTCATGCGCTCGGCGGTAGTGCCGCGGTTCTGCCATTTGCGCCTCCAGCGCCAGCATATCGGGGTGAAACCAGGGCAGTTCCGGTGCGTCCACGCCGCAGGACAGGCGCGCCAAATGGTGGATGCGCGCCGTCCAGGGCAAGCCGGGCGGTGCGACTGCGTCCCGGTCGATTGCCGCTGTCAGCGCCTCAATGCAGTGGCGGACATAACCGGACAGCAAGGCTGTTTTATTGGGGAAGTAGTCGTAGAGCGTGCCGACGGCGATGCCCGTTTCCAAGGCAACGTTGCGGGTGGTCAAACCGTCCCAACCGTCGCGTTGCCATATCCGAACAAAGGCGTCGTAAATGGCCTGTACGGTGAAGCGGGCTCGGGCTTGGCGCGGACGTTTGAGTGGCCGGGCCGCCGTCTGCGGGCGCGCGGAAGCGGCTTTGCGCCTGGCAGTCATGCGTATCCGAACCCGCAGCCGCCCAGCGCGCCATACAGTGGCTTTGACGCGACTTCACCCACCCATCGGAGAGACACCATGACCTTACAGACCCGCCTGTTGACCGACAAAAGCGCATTGAATCACACCCGGACCGTGCAGTCCCCCTTGGCACCACTGCAGCCGGGCGAGGCGATTCTGCGCATCGACAAGGTCGCGGTGACCACCAACAACATTACCTACGCGGCCTTTGGTGATGCCATGCGGTACTGGGACTTTTTTCCCACCGGGGAAGCGGCCTGGGGACACATGCCGGCGTGGGGATTTGCCGAGGTGGTGGAATCGGACGTCGAAGGCGTGGCTGTTGGAGAGCGCTTTTACGGCTACTGGCCCATCGCCACGCACCTGCGCATGCAGCCCGTGCGCGTCACCAAGCGCGGTTTTTACGACGGCGCAGAGCACCGCCAGGAGCTGACCTCGGCCTACAACCAGTACACGCGCACCAGCACCGACGCCGCCTACCGCCCGTCCGATGAAAACTACCAAATGCTGGTGCGGCCTTTGTTCATTACCTCGTTCATGCTGGCCGACTTTTTGCAAGACAACGCCTTCTTCGGCGCCAAGCGCATCCTCTATTCAAGCGCATCGAGCAAGACTGCCTATGGCACGGCGTTCTGCCTCACAGAGCAGGCCGACATTGAGCAGCTTGGGCTCACGTCATCCCGCAATCGCGACTTTGTGCAGGGCCTGGGTTGTTACCAAGATGCCGTGGTTTACGAAAACCTGGAAACCCTCGACAGCAGCGTCCCTACGCTGTACGTGGATTTTTCCGGAGAAGACGCCCTGCGTGCGCGGGTGCACCACCATTTCGGCGACGCATTGGTGTACGACTGCTATGCCGGTTCTGCCCAAAACACCCACTACCTGACCGAGAGCAATTTGCCCGGCCCGGTGCCTGCACCGTACTTTGCGCCGATACAGATTCGCAAGCGCAACACCGATTGGGGTCCCGAGGTGGTCAACCAGAAATTCAACGCTGCGCAGCGCGCCTTTATTGACCGGATCAGCGACGCCAGCAAGCCTTGGGTGCAGCTGGCCGAGCACCAAGGGTTCGCCGCAGCCCAAGCGCTGGTGAAGGACTTGTGCGCGGGCCGCATTGACCCGCAATTGGGCCACATTGTGGTCCTCAATCCTGGCGCGTGAGGTTTGCTCTCTAGGGTGTTGCGGGCCTAGGCGGGCGCTTTTATTTATAATGCGGTTTCCCGAGGAGCGTTGCAGCGTCCCGCCAGTGCGGCAGGCGTGAGGCTCGGGAGACCGGGTTCGTCCCGCTGTGCAACGACGCTCATCCACCTTGCGTGCGATGGGTCGTCAATCTCATTTGCGGCAGGTGGTGTTTCAAACAGCTTTTGGAGCCGACCATGAACGCCCGCAACCCTGCCTTTCCCCCCCACCGACTGCGCCATTACCGACATCGGCCTTGCCGATTGGGGCCGCAAAGAAATCCGCATCGCCGAAACCGAGATGCCCGGCCTGATGGCCATCCGCGAAGAATTCGCACCGCAGCAAGCGCTCAAGGGCGCTCGCATCACCGGCTCGCTGCACATGACGATCCAGACCGCCGTGCTCATCGAGACGCTGCAGGCGCTGGGCGCACAAGTGCGCTGGGCCTCGTGCAACATTTTCTCGACGCAAGACCACGCGGCGGCGGCCATTGCAGCCAATGGCACGCCGGTCTTCGCAATCAAGGGCGAATCGCTGGAAGATTACTGGGATTACACGCACCGCATTTTTGAATTCGGCGCCAAAGACTCTGAGGGCGAAGGCCCCAACATGATTTTGGACGACGGCGGTGATGCGACCATGCTGATGCATCTGGGCAAGCGCGCGGAAACCGATCTGTCGGTGCTCGACAAACCTACCAGCGCGGAAGAAAAAATCTTGTTCGCAGCGATCCGCGCCAAGCTGGCCGTGGACGGCACCTGGTATTCGCGCAAATCGGCTCACATCATGGGCGTCACCGAAGAAACGACCACCGGTGTGCACCGCCTGAACGAAATGTCTGCCAAGGGCACACTGCTGTTCCGCGCCATCAACGTCAACGACTCGGTCACCAAGAGCAAGTTCGACAACCTGTACGGCTGCCGCGAATCGCTGGTGGACGGCATCAAGCGCGCGACCGACGTGATGATTGCCGGCAAGGTGGCCTGTGTCGCGGGCTACGGCGATGTGGGTAAAGGCTCGGCCCAGGCGCTGCGCGCTCTAAGCGCCCAGGTGTGGGTGACCGAAATCGATCCTATCAACGCCTTGCAGGCCGCCATGGAAGGCTACAAGGTCGTCACCATGGAATACGCTGCCGACAAGGCGGACATTTTCGTGACGACCACAGGCAACCGTGACGTCATTCGGCACGAGCACATGGCCGCCATGAAAGACCAGGCTATTGTTTGCAACATTGGCCACTTCGACAATGAAATCGACATCGCGTCTATCGAACGCTATGAGTGGGAAGAGATCAAGCCTCAGGTCGATCACATCACTTTCCCCGACGGCAAGAAAATCATCTTGCTGGCCAAGGGCCGATTGGTGAACCTCGGCTGCGGCACCGGGCATCCAAGCTTCGTGATGAGCGCTTCGTTTGCCAACCAAACCATTGCACAAATTGAGCTGTTCACTAGGCCCGATGCGTATGAAGTGGGCAAGGTTTACGTGCTGCCCAAGTCGCTTGACGAGAAAGTGGCTCGGCTGCACCTCAAGAAGGTCGGTGCCATGCTGACCGAGCTGACCAGTGAGCAGGCGGCTTACATTGGGGTGAGCAAGCAAGGCCCCTACAAGCCCGACACCTACCGCTATTGAGGTGGCGCTACTAACTGGCGCTACTGCGCGGGCGATCTGCTTTGTTGGGTGGTGCTCGGAATCCTCACGTACCTTCAGTACGCTGCGGTTCCTGTGCTCCGTCCGCCAAGTAGCTCATCCCGCTCGCTGCACGCTGAGTGGCCGATCTAATTCTGCGCCGATTGAGCCCTCACGCGTGGGCAGCGGCTGCAGCAGCAAAACCATTGGAAATCTGTGCGAATTGACCAACTTCTTGTCGAACGCGGCCTCGCCGCTTCGCGCGCGCAGGCGCAGCGGCTGCTGAGTGCGGGCGCGCAGTGGCGTCTTGGGCAGGGCGCCTGGAAGCAGGTGGCGAAAAACGGCGACAACGTCCCCGACGATGCCGAAGTCCAGCTCTTGGACAGCTCTGAGGCGCGCTACGTTTCGCGTGGCGGGCTCAAGCTTGAAGGCGCGCTGGCGGCCACAGGTCTTGAAGTTGCGGGGCGTGTGTGCCTCGACATAGGGCAGTCCACCGGTGGCTTTACCGATTGTCTGCTGCAGCAAGGCGCTGCGCAGGTGGTTGGCGTGGACGTGGGTCAAGGGCAATTGCACCCGCGCCTGCGCGAGGATGCGCGCGTCATCTGCGTCGAACAGGTCAACGCGCGGGCGCTGGCTGCTTCTGACTTGATAGCTGCTTGCGCAGACGGGGTAAGCGCTGGAGGCCAATTTGACCCTAAGTTTGAAGTGATCGTGGGCGACCTGTCGTTCATTTCGCTGACCTTGGTGTTGCCCGCGCTGGTGCCCCTGCTCGCCGAAGGGGGCGCGATGCTGATGCTGGTCAAGCCGCAATTTGAGCTGCAGCCGGGCCAGGTTGGCAAGGGCGGCATCGTGCGCGACCCTGCGCTGTATGAGGTGGTCGAGCAGCGCATACGCGCCTGCTGCGCCGAGCTTGGGCTGGCGGTGCAGGCCTGGCTGCCCAGCCCCATCGATGGTGGCGACGGCAACCACGAATTTTTTGTTTTTGCGAGGAGGGCTACGTGAACGCTGCCAATACGCCTGATACCCCTGATACCCCTAACCCCCCCGACTCCCGGAATGCCGCCGTAGCGGTGAGCTTTGAGTATTTCCCGCCCAAGACGCCCGAAGGGGCCAACAAGCTGCGTGGCGTGCGCCAGCAGTTGCAGGCGCTGGCGCCGGAATTTTGCTCGGTGACCTACGGCGCCGGCGGCTCAACCCAGCAGGGCACGTTTGACACGGTGCGCGAAATCTTGCAGGAAGGAGTGGCTGCGGCCTCGCATTTCTCCTGCATCGGCGCCACGCGCCAGTCGGTGCGCGAGCAGCTGGCCATGCTGAGCGACATGGGGGTCAAGCGTCTGGTGGCGTTGCGAGGCGACCTGCCCAGCGGCTACGGTGCCGGTGGCGAGTTCCATTACGCCAGCGACCTGGTGGCTTTCATCCGCGCTGAAACGGGCGATGCGTTTCACATCGAAGTGGCGGCCTACCCCGAGGTGCACCCTCAGGCGCGTTCGCCCGAGGCCGACCTGCTCGCCTACGTCACCAAGGTGCAGGCGGGGGCCAACTCGGCCATTACCCAGTATTTCTACAACGCGGACGCGTACTTCCGCTTTGTGGACGAAGCGGCGCGTCAAGGGGCGCGCGTGCCGGTGGTGCCCGGCATCATGCCGATTGGAAGTTCCAACCAGCTGCTGCGGTTTTCCGACGCGTGCGGCGCAGAAGTGCCGCGGTGGATCCGCCTGCGCCTGCAGTCCTACGGCGACGATGTTGCCAGCATCAAGGCCTTTGGCCTCGACGTCGTGGCGCGCCTGTGCGAGCAGATGCTCGCCGGCGGCGCGCCGGCGCTGCACTTCTACACTATGAACCAGAGCGCTGCGGTGCTGGAACTGTGTCGGCGCCTGGGCCGCACGGCGCCAGGCGCCCAGCCGGAAATCAGCCGCCTGATTCCAGCGTGAACGTCGCGTGCTGGTCCTGCCCGAGCCGCGCCACGAGCTGCGGCATGGCCGGAGCCAGCGCCGCCTTTAGCGTGTGCGGCGGGTTGATCAGAAACATGCCGCTGCCTGGGAGCCCTGGGCGCACCACTTTGCCGTCGGCCAGTTCTTTGACCTTTGCCGCCTTGATGGTTAGCGTGGCATGCAGCCAGCTCTTGCCACTTTTGGTCGCCAGCGTCTTCAGGCGGCGGGGCAAGTCGTGCGCTTCTGGCCGGGCGATCAGCGGGTACCAGATCGCGTAAGTGCCGGTGGGGAAGCGCTTCATGCCTTCAATGGCCAAATCAAGCACTTTGGCGTAATCGCTCTTGATTTCATAGCTGGGATCGCACAACAGAAGTGCGCGGCGGGCCGGCGGAGGTAAAAATTTCCGCCAGCCTTCAAAGCCATCTTCGCTGAGCACAGCCACTTGGCGCCCTGCATCAAGCTGCGCCACGTTGCCGGCCAGCGCGCGGGCATCGCTGGGGTGCAGCTCGAACAGCTTGAGCTTGTCGTGTGCGCGCAGCAGGTGCTGGACGATGAAGGGCGAGCCCGGATACACCTTCAGTTGCTTGCCTTGGTTGAACGAGCGCACCAAGTCCAGATAGGCTTGCAGCGCGGGCGCCAGCGCCTCCGCGTCTGGTGCAGGGGCGACCAGCCGCAGCAAGCCGTCACCCGATTCGCCGCTGGTGCGTGCGTAATCGCCGTCAAGCCGGTACAGGCCAGCGCCGGCGTGGGTGTCCACGACCGTCAGCGCAGCTTCCTTCTCGGTAAGGTGCTGTAGGGCGGCAATCAGCACGGTGTGCTTGAGCACATCAGCATGGTTGCCTGCATGAAAGGCGTGGCGGTAACTGAACATGGGGTGATGGTAACCATGCTGGCCAAGGTGCACTTGGCGGCAGAAATTTGGGTGGCATGTTTGTTGCTGCGCTATGCGTCTGCGCTGCGTTTGTTAAGGCGAACCTGCGCGAGCGTGCAATTTTTGTCCTGGAAAGCCATTTTTTGCGCTCACCTGCTCTCAAAACCTATGATGATGCGTCTGGCTTGCCATTTGGGCGGCCTTTACCTTCCGTCGCCCGAAGCTCTCCAGCCTGCATGACCGTCAGCCCCAGTTCAGAGTCCCAATCCAAAGTGCGCCACATGGACGCACTGCCGGTGGGCACGCGCCTGGCCGAGTTTGAAATCCTCTCGCTGATCGGCGTGGGGGGATTTGGCATGGTTTACAAGGCGTTTGACCATTCGCTGCACCGCACCGTGGCCATCAAGGAGTACATGCCCGCGACCTTGGTCGCACGCGCCGAAGACGGCGCGCTTTGGGCGCGCTCGTCCACCGACGAGCCTGCGTTCCAGGCGGGCTTGAGCTCGTTTGTGGATGAGGCGCGCATGCTGGCGCAGTTTGACCACCCGTCGCTGGTAAAGGTGTTTCGCTTTTGGGAGTCGCACAACACCGCCTATATGGTGATGCCGCTGTACAAAGGCATGACCTTCAAGCAGGCGCGCCTGCAAATGCAGGCGCCGCCGCCCGAGGCTTGGTTGCGACAAGTGCTGTGGTCGGTGCTTGACGCATTGCGCGTCCTGCATGGTGCCAACACCTTGCACCGTGACATTTCCCCCGACAACATCTTCCTGCAGGACGTCGGGCCGCCTGTTCTGCTTGACCTGGGCGCGTCGCGCCACGCGATCAACGACCGCGACCGCAAGCACACGGCCGTGCTGAAAGTGAACTACGCCCCCATCGAGCAGTATTCCGATGGAGAAGGCGAGGGGGACGCAGAGCTGACGCAAGGGCCCTGGAGTGACCTCTATTCGCTCGGCGCCGTGGTGCATGGCTGTTTGTGCAACGACGCACCGCTGCCCGCCACGCTGCGTGCGCTGCGCGATCGCATGGTGCCTTTCAACCGCGTGGCCCGCACCGTGCACAAGCAGTTCGGGCAAGAGTATTCCGCGCCTTTTGTTGCGGCGATATCCCAAGCGCTCAAGCTGCAGCCCGAAAGCAGGCCGCAAAGCATCGACGAATTTCTCGCCCTGTTGGCCATGGAGTCTGCCCCGATGGGGTTGGAGCACTTCGATTTCAGGGCAGAGCTGGGCGACATCTGGGTGGAGCCCACCGATCAGCCCGACGCCAGCGTCAGTGCGACCACGGTGGACCTCACGGGACAACCTCCTTTGTCAGCTCCTGCGGTGGTGCCATCGGTTTCGGCACCCGTTCCGCAAAAATTTGCCGAGTCGGTGGTTGTGGCCGCTCCTCTGGCGCCAGCGGAAGACATTGACCACGACGATGCGCCCGATACCGTGTTCCTTGAGCGCGACAGTGTGCTGCGCGAGCCAGAAAATGTGCAGGTGGCGCGACCTGCCACGGCGGCCCACGCTGCCTCGGCACGAAGTACTGCATCTGAATCGGATTTGAACCGCGATAAAGAGGCTGTCCCGGCGCGACGCCCGCTGTGGCTTTGGCCGGGCGTGGGGCTGCTTTTACTTGCGGTGTTCGCGACCTTCTGGATGTTTAGAACATCCCCCGAGGCGACGCTTTCCAAAGAACCTGTGGCCGATCCCATCATCACGGAATTCAAGGCGCCCGCGCCACCGATCCAAGAGCAACAGCCAGCGCCGACATCGGCTGGGTCTGCTGAGCCACAAGTGGCGACGGGCGAACCGGAGCCAGCCACCGGTCCGGCGCCGGCCTTTGTCGGCTCAGACGATCCGCGCGCTGTGTCGAAAAATGTCTCGCGATCGGCAAGAGTGCCCAAGACCTTGGGCGAGCAGCCACTGCCTGCTGCCTACCCCGTGCAGCAGCCTGAGTCGCCACCACCACCAACAGAGCCGGCACCGACGCCGCGCAGGGTTGCGCCCCCTCCACCGTTGTGTGCCGATACCAACGTGCTTACCCGCAGCATGTGCTTGCGTGTCGAATGCGCAAAGCCGGGCAATGCGCAACGGGCGGCGTGCGTGGAATTCCGTAGGAATTTTGAGCCGTTGGAGAACAAAAACTTTGCGAACTAGGAGCGCCCGGAACGACTCGATTTCCGAGGTTAAAGCCCCGAGAAGTTTTTTTAAATACTGCGCTGCTGCGCGACCGCCATGCGCTTGCGCCATATTGAAGTTCTGAATGCCGTAATGGTGACGGGCAGCGTCAGCGGTGCCGCCCGGCTTATCAACGTGACGCAGCCCGCTGTGAGCCGCACGCTCAAGCATGCGGAGTTGCAGCTGGGGTTCGCCTTGTTTGAACGTGCGGGTGGGAGGCTGGTGGCAACGGCCGAGGCGCGCAGCCTGTTCCCGCTGGTCGATAAGCTGTTTTCCGACTTGGATGAAGTGCGCCGTATGGCGCAAGGCCTACGTGCGGCGGAAGGTGGCACTGAGCTGCGTGTGTTGACCGTGCTGGCCATGAGCTACGAAGCTTTCCCGGCTGCGGTTGAGCGCTTTCGGGTGCAGCATCCTGCCGTCGTAATCCATCACGCTGCGCTGCATTCGCCCGAAATTGTCGATGCCCTTGTGCTGCAGGAAGCCGATGTGGGTTTTCTGTTCGCGGCGCCTTCCCATCCGGCTTTGCATGAAGAGTGTCTCGCGAATCAGCGCCTCGTGTGCATCGTGCCCAAGGAGCTACTTCCCAAACAGCGGCGTGCAGCCGAAGCGCTGGGGGTGAATGAGCTTGCAGGTTTGCCATTGATTGGCCTGGACGCGCGCGACCCCGTGGGGCGCATGCTTGCCAATGCGCTGGGCGATGCGATGCCGCGTTTGGCGCCCGTGATCGTCGTGCAGACCTACCACGTCGCACTGGCACTGGCGCACAGAGGGGTGGGGGGTGGCGATTGTTGAGGCGTGCACTGCCCAATCGGCCGATTTGAATAAAGTCGACGTATTGGCTTTCGAACCCAGCGTGCATACGTCGGTCTATGCGCTGCGTCCGCTGGCGCGTCCGCATTCGCAGCTGGTGCGTGCGTTCAGCGAATGCATGCGGCAAACCTTGATGGGTATGCCGGGAGCGATCGCTCCGGTGGGGTCCCGTGCCTAAGTGCGTCCGTCACCACTCAGCGACTTCAGGAGTTTCTTGGCGGTACCAAAAGCCAAGGTGAATCCGAGCGCACCGTGCCCGGTGTTGAACAGCAGGTTGCTTGGCGCCTTCGCAAGCGTTCCGACGATGGGCAGACCCTTGGGTGTTGCAGGCCTTAGCCCGGCCCAGCGGTCGAGCGCAACGTAGTCGCTCGCCTGCGGAAAGACGGCACGCCCGGCGGCGAGCAGAGTGGCAATGCGTGCTTCAGAAATGCTCGAATCGTTGCCCACCAGTTCCGCCATGCCAGCGATTCGCAGGCGGTCGCCCAATCGTGCAAACACGATTTTTTTCGCTGCATCTGTGACGTTGACGAGTGGCGCGGCGTGGTCCTCTGGTGACGTTTGCACCGTGACGCTGTAGCCTTTGAGCGGATAGACAGGCAGCCTCAGTCCCAAGCTGCGTGCAAGTGGAACCGAACCGGTAGCCATTGCGAGCACGAAGGCGTCGCCTTCAATTTCGCCGGCGCTACTTTGCACCGCGCGCAGCTTCAAGCCGTCGCTCACCAGACAGGTTATCTCGGTGCCGAGCAAAAAACGCACACCACGCGCGCGAAGTACCGCTTCCAGTCCCTCACAAACCTTAAAGCAGTCTGCTGCGCACTCGCTGGGCGTGTAAATTGCACCCGCAATCTGCCGTGCTTGGCGTGCGAGTGCCGGTTCGATGGCGACGCAGCGTGCTGCATCCACTGCCTCTTGCTCGCTGCCAAGCGCTCGCTGCAAGAGCATCTGGCGCTGCGCGCTGGCAAACGAAGCGGCGTCTGCATAAAGTACCAGTTTGCCGGTCTGGGAAAAGTCGCAGGCGATGCCGGTTTGCGCGAGCATGGCGTCGAAGCCAGCGCGACTTTGCGCCGCCAGCATGAGCAATGCCTCCGTCGTGTGGCGCGAGACATCGTCGCGACAAGCAGCGAGAAACTGCAGGCCCCACGCCCACTGCGCCGGGTCCAGCTGAATGCGCAATTTCAAAGGTGAATCGCTCGAGAGCAGCAATTTCGGAAGCTGGCGCCAGATGGATGCGTCGGCCAGCGGCTGCACATAGGAGTAACTCAGTTGCGCGCCATTCGCACGGCTGGCGCCAGCGCCACTTGCAGAGCGGTCGACCACCGTGACGTCGTACCCATGTTCTGCCAGCTCCCAAGCGCTGGCCAGTCCCACAATGCCTGCGCCCAGCACAACTACTGAGCGGGGTAAATTCTGTTGAGTCATGGGCTCATGCTAGAGGGCAAGGCCTCAGTCGTCGAATGCCGATGTGGGCGATCGCCATGCCCGAAGCTTATGGCCGGCAGCATAAGTTTTGGTTATGACTCTCCTACGAATCGGCATATGCTTCACCCGATCGGCGGCCTAAACTCGCCCGCATGTCCTCTAATCATGCTGCCACGGGCACCCACGTCTTCCACCGGCATCTGCACACCACGCCTCCCCGTGCGGTGGCCGGGCAGGGGATGTACTTGGTTGACGCGCAAGGGCGCCGGTATCTGGACGCTTGTGGCGGTGCCGCAGTGTCCTGCCTCGGCCATGGCCACCCTGAGGTGCTCGAGGCGATGCACCGCCAGATCGACCAGTTGGCGTACGCACATACGAGTTTTTTCACCACAGAAGTGGCGGAAACCTTGGCCGATCAATTGGTGCGCACTGCGCCAGAGGGTGTGAGCCATGTGTATTTCGTAAGCGGCGGCTCGGAGGCGATGGAAGCCGCGATGAAGCTGGCGCGACAGTATTTCGTGGAGACGGGCGAGACCGAGCGCCGCCATTTCATTGCGCGCAGGCAAAGCTACCACGGCAATACGCTTGGGGTGCTGGCGGTCGGTGGCAATGCTTGGCGCAGGGCGCCTTTTGCCCCGCTGTTGGTGGATGCTACCCATGTATCGCCCTGCTACCCCTACCGGGAGCAGCATTTTGATGAGGCTCCTGAGCAATACGGCCTGCGTTTGGCACGCGAGCTAGACGAAACCATAGAGCGCCTCGGCCCCAAGAGTGTGATCGCCTTTGTGGCTGAGACGGTAGGCGGCGCCACCGCAGGCGTACTGGTACCGGTTCCCGGTTATTTCCGGGCTGTGCGCGAGGTGTGCGACCGCCACGGCGTGCTGCTGATTCTTGACGAAGTGATGTGCGGTATGGGCCGCACCGGGACCCTGCACGCTTGTATTGCAGAAGGTGTGGTTCCAGACATTGAGGCCATTGCCAAAGGCCTGGGCGGCGGTTATCAGCCGATTGGCGCGGTGCTGGCCCAGCGCCGGATTGTGGAAGCCATCGGGCAGGGCAGCGGATTTTTCCAGCATGGTCACACCTACCTAGGCCATCCAGTCGCGTGCGCGGCAGCGCTGGCGGTGCAAACCATCATCGAACGCGACGGTCTGGTGCAGCGCGTGGCGCGTGCGGGCAGCCATTTCGGCGATCTGTTGCGCATGGCTTTGGGCACCCATCCAAACGTGGGCGATATCCGCGGGCGCGGCTTGTTCTGGGGCGTGGAGTTGGTGCAAAACCGGGAGTCGAAAACACCATTTGATGCTGCTCTGCGCGTGCACGCACAGGTGAAAAAACAGGCGATGGCGCGCGGATTGATGGTTTACCCCATGGGCGGAACGGTCAATGGATGCGATGGTGACCACATCTTGCTGGCACCACCGTTCGTGGCAAGTGATGCAGAGCTCGCACATATTGTGGAGTTGCTGGCTGAAGCGGTTGCAGCATCGATCCCTTGATTGCAACTGTTGGATACGATTTTTTTGAAGGAGACGAATAGATGATGAAGATGAAATTTTCCTTGAGCATGTTGGCCGCGTCCGTGGGCCTTGCTGCTTCGATGATGGCGCCAAGTGCCTTCGCGCAGCAGAAATTCGTGACGATTGGCACGGGCGGCGTCACGGGGGTGTATTACGCCGCAGGTGGCGCGATTTGCCGCCTGATGAACAAAGACAGAGCCAAGCACGGCATTCGCTGCTCGGTGGAGTCAACGGGTGGATCGGTGTTTAACGTCAACACCATCCGGGCGGGTGAGCTCGATTTCGGCGTCGCCCAGTCCGACGTGCAGTACAACGCTGAGAAGGGCCTGAAGCAATTCGAGAAAGACGGTCCTTACAAAGAGCTGCGTTCGGTCTTCTCATTGCATCCAGAGCCGATCACGATCTTGGCGCGCAAAGAGGCCAACATCAAGTCGATCGAAGACTTGAAAGGCAAGCGTTTCAACATCGGTAACCCAGGTTCTGGCACCCGCGCTGCGGCTGAGGAGTTGATTGCAGCGCTTGGCTGGAAGAACTCTGACTTCGCGCTGGCTTCCGAGCTCAAGGCCGACGAGCACGGCGCGGCGCTGTGCGACAACAAGATTGACGCCTTCCTATATGGCGTTGGCCACCCTTCGGCCAACATTCAGGACCCAACCACCACCTGTGGCGCCAAGCTGGTTCCGGTGACGGGTGCTGCTGTGGACAAGTTGGTGGCAACGGCGCCTTATTACGCCAAGGTTGAGATCCCTGCGGTCTATGCTGGCAACACAAACCCGACCCCAACCTATGGCGTGCTGGCTACCCTGGTGACGTCGAGCAAGGTGCCGGATAACGTCGTATACGAGCTGGTAAAAGTCGTGTTCGAAAATTTTGACGACTTCAAAAAGCTGCATCCGGCGCTTGCACACCTTGACCCTAAGCAAATGGTGAAGAATGGCCTGAGCGCGCCTTTGCATCCCGGTGCTGTGAAGTACTACAAGGAAAAAGGCTGGATGTAATTCATCCGGTTTCTGAAATGTCGGCATTAGCCGCGAAAAAGCTCTGATCTTTCAGGGCTTTTTTGTTTCAACCACGCATTGCGAGGCAACGTATTACCCCCGCCAAAGAAACTCCTGCTGCTCCCGCCGTCGATGTGCAGCAGCTCGTCGCCGACAACGACCTGGGCGGGCGCTCGCCCGGCCCTGCGGTCGGGCTTTTCCTGCTCTGTGTCGCGCTCACCTGGTCGCTGTTCCAGTTGTGGATAGCGTCGCCGTTGCCTTTTACGTTTGGCATTCTGGTGTTTAACGACACAGAAAGTCGCTCTATCCACTTGGCGTTTGCTGTGTTCCTGGCGTATCTGTCTTACCCGGCCTTCAAGCGCTCTCCGCGTGAACATGTGCCGGTGACGGATTGGATCATGGCGCTGGTGGGTGCGTTCTGCGCGGCGTATCTCTTCCTGTTTTATCGCGAACTCGCAACGCGCCCAGGCAATCCAACCGATATGGACATCGCCACCGCTGTCGTCGGTATGGTGTTGTTGCTCGAAGCAACCCGCCGCGTGCTCGGCCTGCCCATGGTGATTGTGGCGGTCGTTTTCCTTATCTACACCTTTGGCGGGCGCTACATGCCCGACATGATCGCCCACCGCGGTCTGTCACTCAACCGGACCATGAGCCACCAGTGGCTCACGACCGAGGGTGTGTTTGGTGTTGCACTTGGAGTGTCCAGCGGCTTCATCTTTCTCTTCGTATTGTTCGGTTCGTTGCTCGACAAGGCAGGCGCTGGCAACTATTTCATCAAATCTGCTTTCGCCTTGCTGGGCCATATGCGCGGTGGGCCGGCGAAGGCGGCGGTACTGTCTTCCGCCGCCACCGGCATTATTTCCGGCTCTTCGATTGCCAACGTGGTGACCACGGGCACTTTCACCATCCCGCTGATGAAGCGGGTGGGCTACCGGCCCGACCAAGCGGGCGCGGTAGAAGTGTCGAGTTCGGTCAACGGACAGTTGATGCCACCGGTCATGGGCGCTGCGGCGTTCCTGATGGTCGAATACGTGGGCATTCCTTACATCGAGGTGATGAAGCACGCTTTTCTGCCCGCCATCATTTCGTACATCGCGCTGCTCTACATCGTGCACCTTGAGGCCCTCAAGGCCAATATGGTGGGCCTGCCGCGTCGCACGCAAGCGTCGGGTGGCTCTCGCCTGCTTTCCCTGGCTTTGACGATCTCCGGGTTCTTCGTGCTTTGCGGTGCGGTGTATTGGGGCGTGGGCTGGATTAAGGACGTTGCGGGTGAAGCATCCATCTGGATCATTGGCGCGGGACTGCTTGCTGCTTACGTGGCGCTGCTCTGGTTTGGCTCGCAGCAACCCGAGCTTCCGCTGGACGACCCGGAAGCACCGGTATTCGAATTGCCAGAAACGGCGCCTACGGTGAAATCAGGTTTGCACTATTTGCTCGCGGTAGTAGTGCTCATCTGGTGCCTGATGGTCGAACAGATGTCGCCAGGTCTATCGGCCTTTTGGGCCACAGTGTTCATCATCTTCGTCATGCTGACGCAAAAACCGATTCAGGCCTATTTCCGCGGAACAGGCGGGCTTGCCGCGGCTGCGAAGCTGGGGGCGATGGACCTGATTGACGGCATGGCTGCAGGCGCTCGCAACATGATTGGAATTGGCGTTGCGACGGCAGCGGCCGGCATCATCGTCGGTACGGTATCGCTTACCGGCATTGGCCTGGTGATGACGGAAATCGTCGAGCTGCTTTCTGGCGGCAACCTGATGCTGATGCTGTTCCTCGTCGCCCTGATCAGCCTGATTTTGGGTATGGGTCTGCCTACCACTGCGAACTACATCGTGGTCTCTACACTGATGGCGCCGGTGGTGGTCGAACTTGGTGCGCAGAACGGTCTCATCGTGCCGCTTATCGCTGTGCATCTGTTCGTGTTCTATTTCGGGTTGATGGCAGACGTGACGCCGCCGGTGGGCTTGGCATCTTTTGCCGCTGCGGCCATTGCGCGCACCGACCCTATAAAAACCGGGATTACTGCGTTTGGCTACAGCATGCGCACCGCCATCCTGCCCTTTCTGTTCATCTTCAACACGCAATTGCTGATGATTGGAATTACCGGACCGTTTCACTTCGCACTCACCGTAATCAGTGCAGTCGTGGCCATGTTGGTGTTCGCTGCCGCAACGCAGGGTTACTTCATAGTGCGCAGTCGCTGGTGGGAAAGCGCCGCGTTGCTGCTCATTACCTTCACGCTGTTTCGGCCCGGGTTCTGGTGGGACATGATGTATCCCCCCTACCAGGAAGTGCCTGCCGCGCAAATGGGCCAGTTGATTGAAGACGCGCCGCCCAACACCAGCAAGCGGATCTGGGTGGAAGGCACCAATCTCAACGGCAAGGACATCCGCAAAGGAGTTTTGCTGCCGCTCGGAGCCCCAGGCAACGTGCGCGAACGTTTGGGTAATGCGGGCGTCAGCACCATTGCGCAAGGCAACGAGCTCTTGATCACCAAGGTGAAGTTTGGCAGCGTGAGCGATAAGCTGGGCATTGAACAGGGCTACCGCATCGTGTCCGCTGAGGTCATGGCCGATCGGCCGGACAAGGAATGGATGTTCATTCCCGCCATCGCATTGCTCATTTTGGTTGTGGCGCTTCAGCGTCGCAGATATACGCCCACACCAAAGCCGGTGGCGAAACCTGCATGACACGCATTGCGCTCATCCATGCATTGGCGCACTCGGTGGCGCCCATCAACGACGAGTTGGCGCGCGCCTGGCCCGAAGCACAGCGAATGAACTTGCTGGACGACAGCCTCTCGGCCGATCTGGCGCAGCGTGGGCAGGGGCTCGACGCCGCCATGCACCGTCGGTTTGAAGTGCTTGCCGACTATGCGGTGGAGACTGGCGCGCAGGCGATTTTGTTTACCTGCTCTGCCTTTGGGCCGTGCATCGAGGCGGTTGCACGCAAGCATTCTGCAATTCCCGTGCTCAAGCCCAACGAGGCGATGGTGCAGGAGGCTGTCGCCCATGGCGGGCGTGTAGGCTTGATCGCTTCATTCGCCCCCACGCTGCTGAGCATGCCTCCAGAGTTCCCAAGCGGCGTTGATCTTCGCAGTGCCTTGGCTGATGGCGCCATGGATGCGCTCAACCGCGGCGACTTCGAGGCGCACGATGCACTCGTTGTGCAAGCAGCGCGCGAGCTCGCTGACGCATCTTGCAAGGTGATTGCCTTGGCGCAGTTCAGCATGGCGCGGGCCGCGCCCGCCGTCCGCCAAGCCTTGGGATTGCCAGTACTGACCACACCTGCGAGCGCCGTACGCGCGCTGCGAAAACATCTTGATCCGCAAAGCGAAAAAATTTAGGTTTCTGTAAAGCCCCAAGGTTTGTATAATCGTGGGCTTCGCAGCGCTTGCGTGCTCCGCGGCGAAGTGCATACACGGCCTGCCGCGTACGCAAGTACCGCCTAAGAGGTTTCCATTTAGAGAAACGCCGACCGCGGAAAAGAGCCCAAGGACGCCGGCCCCTTTCAAGGCCGGTCAAACCAGAGAAACTCATGAAAACCTACAGCGCAAAACCCGCTGATGTGACGCACGAGTGGTTTGTGATTGACGCCACCGATAAGGTGCTCGGACGGGTAGCCAGCGAAGTTGCCCACCGTCTGCGCGGCAAACACAAAGCCATTTATACGCCTCACATCGATACTGGTGACTTTATTGTCATCATCAACGCCGCACAACTTAAAGTGACCGGCGCCAAGTCGACCGACAAGATTTACTACCGCCACTCGGGTTACCCGGGCGGCATCACGGCGACCAGTTTCCGTGACATGCAAGCTAAGCATCCCGGCCGCGCGCTGGAAAAGGCCGTCAAGGGCATGCTGCCCAAAGGCCCGCTCGGCTACGCCATGATCAAGAAACTCAAGGTGTACGGTGGTGCAGAGCATCCCCACACTGCCCAACAGCCTAAAGTGCTGGAACTGTAAGGAGCCTTGAGATGATTGGTGAATGGAACAATGGCACCGGCCGTCGCAAATCGAGCGTCGCCCGCGTGTTTCTGAAAAAAGGCTCCGGCAAGATCACGATCAACGGCAAGGACATTCAGTCCTACTTCGGCCGTGAGACCTCGATCATGATTGCCAAGCAACCGCTCATGCTGACCAACCACGCCGAAACCTTCGACGTGATGATCAACGTGCACGGCGGCGGCGAATCCGGCCAAGCCGGTGCAGCCCGTCACGGCATCACCCGCGCGCTGATCGACTACGACGAAACACTGAAGCCGGCACTCAGCCAGGCTGGTTTCGTAACGCGCGATGCACGCGAAGTAGAACGTAAAAAGGTCGGCCTGCGTTCTGCACGCCGCGCCAAGCAGTTCTCCAAGCGCTGATCCGCCTCTGCGGTTCATGCTCAAAGGCCGCACCGGTTTGCCGGTGGCGGCCTTTTTCTTTTAGGGGTCTGTTTGGTCCACAATCGCCGTTTTCGACTCCCGCGCGTGGACGGATGCCCGTTGCCGGAATCACAGGAGAACCATGCGTTTTAAACTGCTGCGCCGTCGCCTGACCATCAGCGCTCCCCGCGTGTCCGTGCGCAGCGCCTTGCCTTGGCCGGTTCGCTGGCTGGTGCTGGCAGTGTTCCTGGGTTTGTGTGCCGCGGTATCGCTCTGGGCCTTTGAGTTTGGTCGCTCCATCGCGGGATTGGACGCAGGCAGTCGCGACGAGCTGGTGCGGCTGCGCAGCGAATTGGCGCGCTTGCGGGAGGATTCTCAGCAGGCGCAAACAATCGCAAATACGTCCGGCAGCCTGCTGCTGGCAGAGCGCTCGACGCTTGATCAGCTCAAACTCCAGCTCAAGCAGCTTGAGAGCGAGAATCGCTCGCTCCGCGAGGATTTGGGCTTCTTTGAGAAACTCATCCCAAGCAGCAGCACGGGCGACGACTTGGCCATTCGTGGCCTGCAGGCAGAGCAGCAGGCCGACGCCACCTTGCGCTGGCAGGTGCTGCTGATGCGCCCGGTGAAAAACGCCAAGGAATTTTCAGGGCAACTTGAACTGGTGGCCTCGGGCTTGCGCGACGGTAAGCCCTGGAGCCAACGCTTCGCTGGCGATGCGCAAACCTTCAAGTTGCGCCAGTATCGGCGGATGGAGGGCATTGCGCGCCTGCCGCCCCATGCCGTGGTAAAAACCTTGACCGTCAGAATCCTGCACGAGGGGCGTGTGCGCGCCTCGCAGACTACAGACATCGGCCAATAGACGTATGCCCACCCTGTTACGACTGCCGATTTTCCGCATCCAGAGGAGTTCCGCCCATGTTTTCCCGCAATAAGCAGCCCGCCATAAAAAGCCTGATCGCCGAAGGCAGTCGCATCGAAGGCGACATGCATTTCACCGATGGGCTGCGCATAGATGGCCAAGTGCGAGGGGACGTCCGAGCCGAAGGCGGCCAAAATGGCTTGCTGGTGATTTCAGCGTCCGCCAGGGTAGAGGGTGCTGTTCATGCGGCCCACGTCATCGTCAACGGGGAAGTGGTGGGCCCGGTGCATGCGACGGTTTTGCTTGAGCTGCAGCCCAAGGCCCGGATTACGGGCGATGTGCACTACAAGGCCTTGGAAATGCACCAAGGAGCCACCATCTGCGGAAGCATGATGCCTACAGATGCAGCATTCGAAGAAAAGCCCCCACTGAAATTGGCGTCAAACACGTAGTAAAAGAATTCCCGCAAGGACTTCATTACTATTCACTCAAAGCTCAGATTTTGGAATTCCGTATGACTGCTGCCACTCAAATCGCCCCGACTCAAATGCCCGACCCGATTATCTTCACCGAAAGTGCGGCTTCGAAAGTGGCCGACCTGATCGCGGAAGAAGGCAATCCTGAGCTCAAACTGCGCGTGTTCGTGCAGGGTGGTGGTTGCTCTGGGTTCCAATATGGTTTTACTTTTGACGAGATCACCAACGAAGACGACACCGTGATGACCAAGAACGGCGTCTCGTTGCTCATCGATGCCATGAGCTTCCAGTACCTGGTGGGCGCTGAGATCGACTACAAGGAAGACCTGCAAGGCGCCCAGTTCGTCATCAAAAACCCGGGTGCTACGTCCACCTGCGGCTGCGGGTCGAGCTTTTCCTGAAATTGTGGCGCTTTAGGCGCCCGACTCAAGCGGGGTAGATCGCCCCGAGCACACGGGCGCCTTGGGCGCCCGTTGCTTTTGCCAAATTGCCCGGCTGGCCCGCCATGGTTTGATGAGCCAGCCAAGCGAAAGCTGCCGCTTCGACCTGCTGTGCGGGCAGGCCAAGTTCATCGGTGGTGGTGACGCGCAGCTGCGGCAACAACGCCTGCAGCCTGTGCATCAGATAGGTATTGCGTGCCCCGCCGCCACACACGGCCAGCAGATCGCTATCGTTTCCGTAGCTGTTTACGCAATCTGAGCAAGCGCTGGCGGTCAGTTCTGTCAATGTGGCTTGAACATCTTGAGGTGCGAGATGGCCGGCAACCGCCAAGCGTTCCTCCAGCCAGTCCATTCGAAACAAATCGCGGCCGGTGCTCTTCGGGGGCGCAAGCGCAAAGAATGGGTCGGCGTGCAGCGCCTCCAACAGCGGTGCACTGATGCGTCCGCTGGCCGCAAAGGCACCAGCGTCGTCGAAAGGCGCTCCGGTATGGCGTTGGCACCACGCATCCATCAAGGCGTTGCCTGGGCCGCAATCAAAGCCCAGCACGCCTCCATCGGCGTGCAGCACGGTGAGGTTGGAAATGCCGCCAATGTTGAGCACGGACCGAGCTTGGCCCGCTCGAGCGAACATGCGCTGATGAAATGCCGGCACCAAGGGCGCGCCTTGGCCGCCTGCTGCCACGTCGCGACTGCGAAAATCGGCCACCACCGCGATGCCCGTGCACTCGGCGAGCAGCGCAGGATTGTTGAGCTGCAAGGTGTAGCCAGTGCCGTCAAACTCTTGCGGCCGGTGGCGCACCGTTTGCCCATGCGCGCCGATTGCGCGCACCTGCGCAGGTTTGAGGCCGCTTTGTTCCAGCAGCATCTGAACGACCTCGGCGTAGGTGCGTGCAAGCGCATTGCCAGCAAGGGCGGCGCGGTGCAGTTCGTTGGCGCCGGAAGTGTTGAGTGCGAGCAGTTCTGCTCTCAAATCAGGAGCTAATGGCGCAGACGCATACTGCGTTACTTGGCATTTTGATGTGGAAATGTCGACGATGACGCCATCGACCCCGTCGAGCGACGTACCGGACATGAGGCCGATGTAGAAGCCGGAGGCGGACACCGGGTGCGCGCAGTGAGGGATGGCAGAGCCGGCGGCGCGCAACAGGCGCTGCGCGCCGGACCTTATTCGGCGCTGGCCTGCTCGATGAGCTGCGCCGAGTCGAGCTGGGTGCGCATCAACGCAGCCATGCGGTCAAACACGGGGCGCGAGGCCTTCGAGACGGGCGCTGCCGACTCGCTCGACTTGGCAATGGTCATCGGGTCCTGCTGCTTGCCAGCAACGCGGAACTCAAAGTGCAGATGGGGCCCGGTCGCCCAGCCGGTCGAACCCACGGCGCCGATGGTCTGGCCTTGTTCAACCGATTGGCCCTTTTTCACGTCGATGCGGCTCAAATGTGCGTACACCGTGACGTGTTCGCTGCGGTGCTTGACGAAGATGACGTTGCCAAAGCCGTTTTGCACCCCAGAAAACTCGACCACACCGTCGCCCACGGTGCGCACCGCCGTACCCGTGGGAGCGGCGAAATCGGTACCCAAGTGGGCTTTCCACTTTTTCTGAATGGGGTGAAAGCGCATGGAAAAACCGCTCGACACGCGCGAGAACTCAAGTGGGGCGCTCAGGTAGGCACGGCGCAGGCTCTCACCTGCCAGGCTGTAGTACGTGCCTTTGCTGCCAGGCTCCTGGAACCACACCGCCTCATGGCGCTTACCGTTGTTGACGAATTCGGCGCTCAGCACTTTGCCGGTGCGCAGTGGCTCGCCGTCCGCTTCCAGCGTTTCATAGACCACCGAGAACCGATCGCCCTTGCGCAGCGAGCGCCGGAAATCGATCTCGCCCGAAAACAGTTCGGCCATCTGCACGGCGACCGCGTCGGGAATATTGGAATCGTCGGTGGCGGCAAACAGTGAGCTGCGGATAACGCCACCCGACAGGCGGCTGGAGGCTGTGAGCGGCGCCACTTCAATGCGCGATGCAAAGGTGTCTCCGTTGCGCTCCACCACCAGGCGCTTGAAATTGGCGTTGTCGTCCAGCGCCCAGCGGGCCGTCAGGCGGGTAAGGCGGTGGTCGTCGGTGGTCTCGGCCATCACAGAGCGCCCGTTGCGCCCCAGCAGGTTCTGGTAAACGTTGGCGTCTCGGCGCAGCCAGGCGGCTGCGGCAGGGTCGGCCACGCCCATACGCTGCAGCAGCGATTCAGCCGTGTCGCTGCTGCGCAGCTGCTCGCTGCGGTACAGCGTGAAGGCCGGACGGTCGACCAATTGGGCAAGCGTGGTGTCGCTGGCGAGCGATTGCACCGGCTGCGCGATGCGCTGCTGCGGCAGATCGGACGCGTCTGGGCCGAGCGAGGCAACGGCAAATGCGCCGCCGCCAGCAGTAAGAAGCAATGCCGCAAGGGCGGCTGTGAGGCGTTTTGGGTGGTTGCGCAGGCTGCGGGAAATCGGCTGCAGCAGGGCGCGGCTGGCGTTGGTCAGGCCATTGGTCAAAATGTGTTCCCAGGGTGGCGTGGGTCTGAGCTGGCAGGCGGCTGGTGCGGCCGGTTGCCTGCTCAAGGCGCACAACTGTCAGGATGTCGGCCGGGGAGTCGAGGCGGGGCTTGCGAAAAACCGGGCCTACTAGAATCCGCGACTGCGAAGTGCGCCGAAGTATAACGAACCCACCCCGCCAGACACCCCTGAAAACCCCTATGAAACCTTCAGTTGTTACATCTTTTCCGATCACCGACGGCGTAGGACAGGCGCTTGAAGTGTCGCTGCGCGGTGCCGACGAACTCTTGCCCGAGCAGGAGTGGGTGAAAAAATTGGCCCGTTCAGAGGCGACTGGCCAGCCGCTGCGCATCAAGCTCGGCCTTGACCCGACGGCGCCCGACATCCACATCGGCCACACGGTGGTGCTGAACAAGATGCGTCAGCTGCAAGACTTGGGGCACCAGGTGATCTTCTTGATTGGCGACTTCACCAGCCTGATCGGTGACCCCTCGGGCCGCAACAGCACGCGTCCGCCGCTGACGCCCGAGCAGATCAAGGTGAATGCCGAGACCTACTACCGTCAGGCCAGCCTGGTGCTGGACCCGGCGCGCACCGAGATTCGCTACAACAGCGAGTGGAGCGAACCCCTGGGCGCGAGCGGCATGATTGCGTTGGCCGCGAAGTACACGGTCGCCCGCATGATGGAGCGCGACGACTTCCACAAACGCTTTACCACCGGCCAGTCGATCAGCGTGCACGAATTTTTGTACCCGCTGATGCAGGGCTACGACTCGGTGGCCTTGAAAAGCGACCTGGAACTCGGCGGCACCGACCAGAAGTTCAACCTGCTGATGGGTCGGCATCTGCAGCAGGAGTACGGCCAGGAGCCGCAGTGCATCCTGACCATGCCACTGCTCGAAGGGCTCGACGGCGTCGAGAAGATGAGCAAGAGCAAGAACAACTACATCGGCATCAGCGAGCCGGCCAACACTATGTTTGCCAAGGTGCTGTCGATTTCCGACACGCTGATGTGGCGCTGGTTCACGCTGCTGTCGTTCCGCTCGCTGGCCGAAATCGCGCAGCTCAAGGCCGAGGTGGAAGGCGGGCGCAACCCCAAGGACGCCAAGGTGCTGCTGGCCAAGGAGATCACCACGCGCTTTCACAGCGCGGCCGCGGCCGACGCGGCTGAGCAGGATTTCGCCAACCGCAGCAAGGGCGGCGTGCCAGACGAGATTCCTGAAGTGCAGCTCGCGGGCGCGCCGCTGGGCATTGGCGCTTTGCTCAAGCAGGCCAACTTGGCGCCATCGTCGAGCGAAGCCAACCGCTTGATCGACGGTGGTGGCGTGCGCGTCGATGGCAGCGCAGTGAGCGATCGGGGTCTGAAACTGAACGCGGGCAGCTACGTGGTGCAGGTGGGCAAGCGAAAATTCGCGCGCGTGCTGCTGAGTTAAATATCAAAGAAATTGGCCTCTAAGGCCCGCCCAGTAAGCGCTATCAGCTATCGCACGGATAGCGTCAATTCGGAGGTGGCTGGAAGTCGTGCACCGGCGCTTCACCGATTGCTTCGCGCGTCCTTTGCGCTTCCACCGCCAGCCAGGCGCAGAAATCCTCAATCTCTGGGCGCTGGCGGCTGCGCGGGGCGGTGAGCAGCCAATAGGCCAGCGGCGAATCGAGCCGGTGGCCGGGCATTACTTCTACCAAGTCCCCTGAAGCCAGCGCGTCGGCAATGAGCGGCATGCGCGCCAGCGCCAGGCCTTGGCCACTGAGGGCCGCCTGCACGATTTGATGCGCATAGTTGAAGTACAGCCAGCGCTTGGGCTGCAGCTGCCCGCAGCGCTGGGTGTCGAACCAACGGCGCCAACTGAGCCATTCCAGGTTGGCTGTGCGATGTGCATCGCCCGCCTCAATCAGGGTGAAGCGCGCCAAGTCGGCTGGAGTTTGCGGCGTCCCGTTGGCCTTCAGCAGCCAGGGGCTGGCGACCACGGCGAGCTGCTCACCAAACAGGCGCACGCCGCCCTGCATGCGTGGCCCGCTCAGGCCGTAGCGCAAAGCAAGGTCGACGTCGGCAGTCTCCAGATCCAGATGCGCATCGCTCGCATCAATGCGGATGTCGATGTCGGGGTGCTCGCGCTGGAAGTCTTCCATGCGCGGAATCAGCCACATGGAGGCGAAACTCGCCCAGGTGGTGATGGCCACGCTCTTGCGCCCCGCGGTCTGGCGCGCCAGGCGTACCGAAGCGTCGATGCGCTCAATGGCGGGGGAGATGCTGCGCAGCAACTGCGCGCCCGCGCCCGTCAGTTCCACGGCGCGGGTGTGGCGCAAAAATAATGGAAGTCCAATTTCGTCTTCCAGCGCCTGAATTTGCCGGCTGACGGCCGACTGGGTGAGCGACAGCGCTTCGCCCGCGGCGCGGAAGTTGAGGTGCTCGGCCACCGCGAGAAACGCCCGCCAGTGGCCCAGCCCCACGGGGCGGCTGCGGACGGGGGCGCGCGGGGCGGTGAAGTCTGGTGTGGTCGATGGGTTGGCCATAGCGGCATTTTATTGATGCGGCTGGCGCATCAATGAGGCCCGCCGTTTTCATTGGACTGCGCTCGGGCAAGCGCGGACCATGACAAGCCTCGACACCGTACTTTTCAGGAGCTTCCCATGACCACCGCCGCCCCATCGTTGTTCGGATTCGCAAGCGCTCTACCTGCCTTGCCTGCGACGACCGCCGTGCAGCGCCTGGCGCCGGGGGAGGTGGTTCGACTGTCGGCATCGCGTGCGCACTTGCTGCGCATTGATTCTGGCTGTGCATGGTTGACCTTTGGCATTGGGCCGCTTGACGAGAGTAGCGGGCGGGCGGGCGATGTGTTTCTGTGTGCTGGCCAAACGCTGCGCATCCCGGGCAGATCCCGCGTGCTGGTTGAGGCGGCGCGCGGCATGGAGCTGCGCTTTGCTTGGCTGAGGCCAGACGCCGTGCAGCGCCAGGTGCTTAGGCGCGCAACCCCAGGCGCTGGCCCAGAAGCCGCCAGGTGTTGAGAGCGCCCAGCCGGCTCACACCGGCAAGGTGGCGCAAAGCTGCTCGAAAGCAGTAAGGGCGGCTTGCCCATCCAGCGCCTCAAGCGGCAGCAGGGAGTTGTCTTCTTCGCCGCTGGTGAATACGAGCTGGAATTCGCGATAGCGGCGGGCCGAAAGCGGCCCATGGTGCAGCACTTCCACGCCGGTGTGGCGCGCGTCGGCGCGGATGCGCTCGATTAGAGACAGCACTGGCTTGCGGTCGCCTTCGATCAGCTGGCAAAAGCGCAGGCCATCGAAGACCAGCAGGGCGCCAATCGCCAACCTGCCGTTGGCAACGCGCGCATGGTGGGCGATTTTGGCGACCACACTCAGCGGTTGATCGGGGGCGAGGGTGCTGACGTAGAGCACCTGATAGAGCATGGGTTGCGGCATTGAGCGGGAGAATGTAACGAGATGCCCGTGCGCGCACAATGTGAAAAGACACACCGCTTTTCCCTGTAATCGCCGCACCATGAGCCTCTCCCCGCTGCCCCTGTGCCCGCCGCACTGCCGCGCCTGCGATTTGCGCGACCATCCCGCATTCACACCGCTTGACGACGGTGCCATTGAATCCATCAACCGCGCGCGCAGCCACACCAAAGCGGCACGCGCCGGGACGACATTGATACGTGAGAGTGAGGCAAGCGAGCAGCTTTTTACGCTGTATGCAGGCTGGGCCTTTCGCTACAAGACGCTGTCTGACGGGCGGCGGCAAATACTCAACTTCCTTTTGCCGGGTGACCTCATTGGTCTGCAGCAGGAGTTCGGCGGCAACGCCGCCCATGGCGTGGAATTGCTGACCGATTGCGCGCTGTGCGTTTTCAAAGGCGACAGCCTCTGGGATTTGTACGGCGAGCAGCCGCGCTTGGGTTACGACATCACCTGGCTGGCAGCACGCGAAGGCAGCGACGTCGACGACAACCTGCTCACTGCCGGCCGGCGCAACGCCACCGAGCGAATCGCCATGCTCCTTTTGCACCTGCATCGGCGCATGGAGCGCATTGGTCAGGCGCAAGGCGGCAGCATCGAATTCCCGCTGACGCAGCAGCACATTGCCGATGCGCTTGGGCTGTCGCTCGTGCACACCAACAAGACGCTTGGGCGCTTGGCGAAGCTCGGCCTGCACGAAATCGTCGATGGACGACTTTTCATTCGCAACGCGCGTGCGCTGGCAAATATTGCGGAGTACTACGACCAGCCGCCACGCCTGTTGCCGCTGCTCTAGGAGCCTATCGGACTTGGAAATCGTCGGCTGCAAATCGGCCGCAGCGGTTCATTTTTTACCGTCTTTTTGCCCCATGGCCTGGCTATGGACCTGCAAATCCGGCAAAAACTGTCCTCGCTGGGGCCGATTTTGGCGAAACCTTCGGTTTTCGCTTTCGACGCTCCAAGTCCGACAGCCTCCCAAGGATAATCATGCGTGAGGCCGGGCGCCGCCCGGTGCAACAAAACTCAGTGCATGAATCCCATCGACATCGTGATCATGGCAGCCGGCAAAGGCACGCGCATGAAAAGCCGCACCCCCAAGGTCCTGCAGCGCCTGGCAGGCCGGCCACTGCTTGGACATGTGCTCGACCAGGCGCGCGCGCTTGCTGCGCGCCGCGCCATTGTGATCACCGGTCACGGCGCTATGGAAGTAGAAGCTGCTTGCGCAGACGCAGCAAGCACTGGAGGCCAATTTGACCTGAAATTTGCACGCCAAGAGCCGCAGCTGGGCACGGGCCACGCGGTGCAGCAAGCGGCGCCGCTGCTGGGTGACGACGGCACGGTGCTGGTGCTCTCAGGCGATGTGCCGCTGACGCGGGCCGACACCGTGCGGGCGTTGGTAGACGTCTGCGCCGACGAGTCGCTGGCGCTGCTCACCGTGCGTTTGTCCAACCCCAGAGGCTATGGCCGCATCGTGCGCAATGCGCAGGGCGCAGTGCAGGGCATCGCCGAGGAAAAAGACGCCAGTGAAGCCGAGCGCGCCATCACCGAGGTGTACAGCGGCATCCTCGCCGTGCCCGCACGCCTGCTGCTGCAGTGGTTGCCGCGCCTGTCCAACCAGAATGCACAAGGCGAGTACTACCTCACGGAAGTCGTGGCAATGGCCGTGGCGCAGGGTGTGCCAGTGACCACCCACACGATCGACGACGCAGTGCAGGTGGCGGGTGTCAACAGCCCGGCGCAGCTCGCCGAACTCGAGCGCGCCTACCAGACCCGCGCCGCCGCTGCGCTGATGGAGCAGGGCGTGCGCCTGGCCGACCCGGCGCGCTTTGACCTGCGGGACGACGCCCGCAGCGGCGCGCGCGGCGAACTGGCCTGCGCGCAGGATGTCGATATCGACGTCGGCTGCATCTTCACTGGCCGTGTGGAGCTGGGCGAGGGCGTTCGCATTGGTGCCTACTGCTGCATTGCCAACGCGCGCATTGCTGCCGGCGCGGTGATTCACCCCTTCACGCACATCGACGGCGAGGCAGCGGGAGTGCTGGTGGGCGAAGGCGCACTGGTCGGCCCATTTGCACGGCTGCGGCCAGGTGCCCAGTTGGGGCGCGAGGTGCACATTGGCAATTTCGTCGAGGTGAAGAACAGCCAACTTGCCGATGGTGCCAAGGCCAACCACCTGGCCTATCTGGGCGACGCGACTGTGGGCGAGCGGGTGAACTACGGCGCTGGCAGCATCACCGCCAACTACGATGGTGTGAACAAGCACCGCACGGTGATTGAGGCCGACGCGCACATTGGCAGCAACTGCGTGCTGGTGGCGCCGGTCACCGTGGGCGCAGGCGCCACGATTGGCGGCGGCTCGACGATTTCCAAAAACGTGCCGCCTGCGGTGCTGGGTGTGGCCCGCGGCAGGCAGACCAACATCGAAAACTGGAAACGGCCCATTAAGCGGCCGGCCGCCTGAAATTTTGCGTTGGAAAGGGCAAGGTGAGACGCGCGCGTCAGGCCAGCAGCAGGCAGCGCGCGCACAATGCACGCAAGGAGTGTGAGCATGGTCAGCAGCCCGCCCGAAAGCTTCGAGAACCCGATTTCCGCCGCCCCCCCAGCCGAGCTTGAGCTTGCGCGGCTGCGCGCCGCTCACGAAGACTTGCTGCGCGCCATCTCGCACGACCTGCGTGCGCCGCTGCGTCACATCACCGCTTTTGCGCCGCTGCTGCGCGAAATTCTTGAGCCGGCGCCACTGGCGCCGCCCGAGCGCGAAGAAGCGTTGGAATTTTTGGGCACCATGGAGCAGGCGGGTCAGCGCATGGGCCGCATGATTGACGCGCTGCTGGCGCTGTCGCGTGTTGAAGCTGCGCCGCTGCGCATGGAAGCCGTCGACCTGCAGCGCTTGCTTGCGCGTGTGCTGGACGAAGTCGCTGGCACCGCGCAGGGGCGGTCCATCGACTGGCAAATTGCACCGCAGTTGCCAGAAGTGCAGGCGGATGCCCAGTTGCTGCGCCTGCTGCTTAAAGAGTTGCTCGCCAACGCCATCAAATTCACCCGGCCCTGCCCGCAGCCGTGCATCAAAGTTTCCTGCGAGCGTGATGCTGCGGGACAGTGGGTCTTACGCGTTCAGGACAACGGTGTGGGCTTTGACATGGCGCAGTCCAAGGGCCTGTTCGGCCTGTTCCAGCGCCTGCACCCGGAGCGCGAATTTGAAGGCGTGGGCGGTGGGCTGGCTTTGGTAGGTGCGGTTGCAGCGCGTTTGGGCGGCAGTGTCAGCGCGCAGGCAGAGCCTGGCCGGGGCTGCACGATTTCGCTGCGTTGGCCGGGCTGAATTAGAAGATCACTACTTTTTTAGTAGCTGCTGACGCTTTCCCCATAAGCGAAAGGGGCTAAAAACACATAAAAATTTCGTATCTGCAGACGCTTCACGCGGCGCCCTGCTGGAACGCCCCACTGGCCACTTGGTTGCGCCCTTCGTGTTTGGCGCGGTAAAGCGCAGCGTCGGCGGTATTGAGCCAGTCGCGCAGCGTCATGTGGCTGCGGTTTGCCTGGGCCATGCCGATGCTGACGGTCAGGCGCAGCTCGGGCAACTCGCTCAGGCGAAGCGCCGCGACGCGCTCGCGGATGCGCTGCGCGATCGCCTCCGCATCGGCTTGGTGGGTGTCGGCGCACACCACGGCAAACTCGTCTCCGCCGTAGCGGCCGGCGCAGTCCGAGTCGCGCACCGAATCGCGGATGACTTCGCCCACGACGCGAATCGCTTCGTCTCCAACAGTGTGGCCGTGCACATCATTGATCGGTTTGAAATGGTCGATGTCGATCATCAGCAGCCAAGCCGGCCGGTCACTGCGGCGCGCACCTTCGAGCACGGTGTGGGCCTGCTCCTGCCAGTGCGCGCGGGCGAACAGGCCGGTTTGCGCATCGCGCTGGCGCAGCTCCTTGAGTTGCAGGTTTTGTCGCGCCACGGTGCGAATCAGCCGATAGCTGGCGAAGCCGACCGCTAGGCTGTGCAGCGCAATGACCGGCAGGGTGGCAATGATGACGGGAAGCGAGCTTGCCCATATCGGCTCGGGCCGGAGCACCAGCGTACCCAGCAGCGCCATGCCAAACATGCCGGGCAGCGAATGCAGCCACAAACGTTTGATGCCGGTGTTGAACTTGTCGTGCGTAGTGATCACTGCCAACACCACACAGGGCAGCAGGTTGAAGTGCATCAGCGGAATCCACAGGCCGACGATGGCCGAGTCCACAAGCAGGTTGCGCACTTCCGCGCGGTAGGGGTCACTGCTGGTGCGCGCGTGCAGGTAGGCCAAATGCGGCCAAAGCACCATGGTCAGCACCGACAGCCAGCCAAATCGCCCCAGCTCGCCGGTTTGCAGCAGTACGCTGCTGGTAACGCCCAAGCCCAGCCCCATCCCAAGAATGCGCAGCGGGTAGACACTGCGAAACGTCTTTTCGCGGGAGCGCGCGCGAGGGCGCCTCTGCGGTGGCGCTGTGGTTGTAGTTGCTGTCATGATCCCGGCGCGGTGGGCAGCAGTTGGCGCAGCTGGCGGCGCAATGCGTTCACTTCTTCCATCAAATCGACGGTCAGTGCGGCCAGGTGTGGGTCGGCGTCGAAAGATGCTTCGAGCTCGGCCACCCGGCGCGCGCGCACCAGCGTGGCACTGGCGAAGCGCCAAGTGACGAGGCCCGCGCTTCCCTCTTCGGTGGGCGTCGGGGCAATGACGCCAGCCTCGACATGCTCGCTTACCCATTCGGGGGCCCGGCGGCAGGCGCGGGCCAGCTCCTCGAGGGTCAGGGTGTCGTCGCCAAGCAGTTCGGCCATCTGGGCCGGCAGGTGAAAGGCATGGGGCATGGCTCAGGCTCCTTGCTGCGTTTGCGGACTGGTGCGCGGGTTGAACGTGGGGAAAGCTTTGCCCAGTGCCGTCCAGGCAGCACGAGCGGCGTCGCTGTCTGCCGGGGGCAGGCTGATTTCAATCTCAAGATACAAATCGCCAGGCGTCGCAGCAGGAATGCCGCGCCCCTTCAGTCGCAGCTTGCGCCCCGCACGCGAGCGGGCTGGCACAGTGACCTCGACCGTGCCGCTGGGCGTGTGGACCTCGACGCTGGCGCCAAGCGCCGCTTCCCAAGGTGCGAGTGGCAGGGTTTGGTACACGTCACGCTCCACAGTGCGCCAACGCGCGTCGGGCCGGAAATGCACCTCCAGGAAGAGGTCGCCGGCGGCGGCGTCGCCCATGCCCGGTGCGCCTTGCCCGGCAAGCCGGATGAGCTGACCCTCGCGCACGCCCTTGGGAATTTTCACTTCGAGGTTGCGTTCTTCACTGACCATACGGCCGTCCGGGCCGGGGCGCGCTGCACGCAGCGACAGCGTGCGCGTGCCGCCTTGGTAGGCGTCGAGCAAATCAAGATCGATCTTGGCGTGGTGGTCCGCGCCGCGCCGCGCCGTGTGAGCGTTGCCTTGGGCAAACCCTGCACCGCCGCCGCGCCGCGCGGCCTGGCCAAAGAGCTGCTCGAAGAAGTCGCTGTAGTCGGTGCCTGCGCCGCCTTCAGACGGGCCGCCGGAGAACTCGAACCCAGTGTCCCAGCCCGGTGGCGGACGGAACTCGCCACCGCCGCGGGCGCCTTGGGCGGCAGCTTGGGCACTGACTGCGTCGTAGGCGGCGCGCTTCTCCGGGTCGGCCAGCACCGTGTTGGCCTCGTTGAGCTGCGCCATCTTGGCAGCTGCGTCGGCCTCTTTGCTCACGTCGGGGTGGTACTTGCGGGCCAGCTTGCGGAAGGCCTTTTTGATCTCTTCCTGGCTGGCGCTTTTCTCTACGCCCAGTGTCTCGTAGTAATCCTTGAATTCCATGCGGAAGGACTCCGGGTTGTGTGGGTCAGGTCAATAGCGTGCACTCTACGCCAAGCGCGTCCGGCGGTGCGTCAGTCAGTGTCTCGATTTGATAATAATTCAATAGCAGCTGGCGCTTACTGCGCTTGCCCTAGAGGCAGTTTTGTATCAAATTTCGCCCGACGCGTCGCAAAATGAATTTTGACGTTGCGCACGTTTGCGTCTTGCGTGAAGAGGCGTGCGGCGAGCTCAAGGTAGTGCGGCATGTCGCGCACCTGCAGCACCAGTACAAAGTCGGCCCCCGAGGCCATGCGCCAGCACTGCGCCACGCAGGGTTCGGCGACTGCGCGAAGCTCGAACGCGTCTTGCGCCTCGGCTGTCTGGCGGTCCAGCAGCACCTCGCCAATGGCGTGCAGGCCGTGGCCGAGCGCATTTGCCAGCACATCGGGCTGAAGAAGGGCGACCTGAGCCGCGATTAACCCCGATTCGCGCAGACGCCGAACGCGCCGCAGGCAGGTCGGCGGCGAAATGCCCACGGCAGCGGCAAGTTCTTGGTTGGTGGGCGTGGCGTCGGCCTGCAGGCGGTCAAGCAGCGCGATGTCGGTACCGTCTAGATCGAAAAATTCCAAAATATGTACATTTTTAAAATTTACTTTCAGTATAGAAGTATCGCGGAATATATGGGAATTTAGTTTAAAAATATGTTCTGCACATTTCTCTGCATGCCCCCTAGCATTCGTCGATTAGCTTTCACAAAAAAAGGCATTCCATGTGCGGCATCGTCGGCGCAGTTGCGCTCCATGACATTGTTCCTACCCTCGTGCAGGGCCTGCAGCGGCTTGAATACCGAGGCTACGACTCCTGCGGCGTGGCGGTGCACGCTGCCAGCCTGGACCCAACACAGACCGGCGGTTTGGTGCGTGCGCGCAGCACGCATCGCGTAGCCGAACTGCTTGAGCAGGTGCGCACCGAGCACCTTACCGGCGCCACCGGCATTGCGCATACCCGCTGGGCGACCCACGGCGCGCCGGCAGTGCACAACGCGCACCCGCACTTCAGCCACGGCAGCACCCCCGATGCTGGCGCGCAGCCGGGCCGGGTTGCCGTGGTGCACAACGGCATCATTGAAAACTACGAGCAGCTGCGTGAGCGGCTGCAAGCGCGGGGCTATGCCTTTGCCAGTCAGACCGACACCGAGGTCATCGCTCACCTTATCGACCACCACTACAGCGGCGACCTGTTTGCCGCCGTGCAGGCGACCATTGCCGAGCTGCGCGGCGCCTACGCCATTGCTGCCATGCACAAGGACGAGCCCCACCGCGTCGTTGGCGCCCGTGCTGGCTCCCCGTTGGTGCTGGGCGTGGGCGTTGGCGGTGAAGCGCATTTTCTGGCCAGCGATGCCATGGCGCTGGCCGGCGTCACAGACCAAATCGTGTATCTTGAAGAAGGCGACATTGCCGACTTGCAGCGGGGGCGCTACTGGCTTGTCGGCGGGAATGGCAAGCCGCTCGCCCCTGCAGAGCGCCCGGTGCGCACCGTGCAGGCGCACAGCGGCGCGGCTGAGCTTGGGCCGTATCGCCACTACATGCAAAAAGAGATATTTGAGCAGCCGCGCGCGATCGCCGACACGCTGGAAGGCGTGGCTGGCATCGTTCCCGAGCTGTTTGATGGCCTCGGGCAAAACGGCGCGCCGGGTGCTGCGGCCTGGCGCGTGTTCGAGCAGATTGACCGCGTGCTCATCCTCGCCTGCGGCACCAGCTACTACAGCGGCTGCACCGCCCGCTACTGGCTTGAAGACATTGCCGGCATCCCGACCCAGGTCGAAGTGGCGAGCGAATACCGCTACCGCACGAGCGTGCCCGACCCGCGCACCCTGGTGGTCACCATCAGCCAGTCCGGCGAGACGGCCGACACGCTGGCCGCGCTGCGGCACGCGCAAAGCCTGGGCATGGAGCACACGCTCACCATTTGCAACGTCGCTACCAGCGCCATGGTGCGCGAATGCAAGCTGGCCTATGTCACCCGCGCCGGCGTCGAGATTGGTGTGGCCAGCACCAAGGCCTTCACCACTCAGCTCGCCGGCCTGTTCCTCCTGACGCTTGCGCTCGCGCAGTCCAAAGGGCGCCTAAGCGACGAGCAAGAGGCCGCCTACCTCAAGGCCATGCGCCACCTGCCCGTCGCGTTGCAGGCAGTGCTGGCCCTTGAGCCCCAGCTCATTGCCTGGGCGGAAGACTTCGCCCGCATGCAAAACGCGCTGTTCTTGGGCCGGGGGCTGCATTACCCGATTGCGCTTGAAGGCGCGCTGAAGCTCAAAGAGGTCAGTTACATCCACGCAGAGGCTTATCCGGCGGGCGAACTCAAACACGGCCCGCTGGCGCTGGTGACCAGCAGCATGCCGGTGGTTACGGTGGCGCCCAACGATGCGCTATTGGAAAAACTCAAGAGCAACATGCAGGAAGTGCGCGCTCGTGGCGGCGTGCTGTATGTATTGGCCGATGCGGATACGCACATTGCGAATGGCGACGGCATGCACGTCATCCGCATGCCCGAGCACTACGGCGCGCTCAGCCCCATCTTGCACGTTGTGCCGCTGCAGCTGCTGGCGTACCACACGGCATGTGCGCTCGGGACGGATGTGGACAAGCCGAGGAATTTGGCGAAAAGTGTGACGGTCGAATGACCGAGACTGTTCCTTGCCATTAATGGCTAAGAACAATGGCTGGCGGCGAGACTCAAGGCAATCGTCCCGGATGCGAAAGCTAGCCGATGTGTTCAAAGCAGTGTGATGTCCGCTCCAGCCAGTTGTGGGTTGAACGTCAGGAGCTGAACTACCCGGCCAAGCATGACGATGCTGCCTGGCTGGCGATTATTGCCAGTGTCGCTTACTCAAAAGTGTAGGTGCGTTTGAGTGCGACGTGGCCGTCTTCGTCTCGTGCCAGTTTGAGGTTGGCTAGGGCGACAGTGTCGTCGAGGAATTGCACCTCATTGACATGACACTGGCTGCGAGCACGCGCCACGGCGATCTCGCGCACACGGGTACTTTCGAACCATAGCCAGAAGAGACCTCCCAGAACGACTGCGCCGATGATTTCAAACGATGACATGATAAAAAAAGAATGTACCTGCCGCCGTAACGGCTAGAAGTTTGAAGATTTCTTCACGTGCGGGATGTGAGAGCTGTTCCCCTGGACTGCGTGGTCCCAGACATTAGTGCGCGCCTCGCACAAGGCCCATCGGGAGCCGGCAACAGTCTCAGACATTAACCGCTGAACGTTTCCGTTTCTTGCTTCCCCCTAGAAGGTGTCTATTTAAGCGGGTGAAGTCCAAAACTCACGGATAGTTCTCCAGCGCTTGATACACAGGCGGCATCAGCTGCGAAGTCAGGAGAAAGCTCCGTGCTGTGTCTCAAGGATAGGTCTCCTCGCCGACCAAGTATCGGTTTTTCCTGACGCGTTTCGTCGTTTTCGGTACCAGCGTGCCATAGCGAAGAAGCGCTAAATGGGTCTAGCGAAGGAGACAGCAGGATTTTCTTGCTGGAGCACTTCGCCTACTCACTCGGCTTCGCTGCACTGCATGGAGCGGTATGTCAGAAGCCAAAGACAGCCCATCGGATTGACGGCCGATGTAGATGGTTTCGAGCGGCCGCGTCCCGGGAATTCGCAGATGGCGCAGTGGACGCTAATGCGACGGTGCTGGTCATGCTGGCGAAATACGCTCGCACGAGATCAGCAAGGAGAAATTGATCAACATGGCTTCAGAACATGCCCATAAGGGCCATTCGAAGTACGGCCACCAAGCTGGCAAGGCCGAGACAGAAACTTTGAAGGATCCCGTCTGCGGCATGGTGGTAACGGCCCAGTCCGAGCATTACCTTGAGCACGAAGGAAAGTCGATCTATTTTTGCAGCTCAAAATGCAAAGCGAAATTCAGCGCCGAGCCGCAGAAGTACCTAGTGGACTCTGGTGACACGGCTAAAAATGCACCTTATCCAGTAGCGGACGGCACGATTTACACCTGTCCGATGCACCCCGAGATTCGGCAGGACCATCCGGGCAACTGCCCGATTTGCGGCATGGCGCTTGAGCCGGTGATGACCTCCTTGGACGATGGTGAGAACCCCGAATTGGTCGATTTCACGCGCCGCTTCTGGTGGACTCTGCCGTTCACGGTGGTCGTGATGGTGCTAGCCATGGCAGGTCACGCGGTGTCGCTCTTTCAGGGCGACACGCAAAACTGGATTGAATTGGTGTTGACCTTGCCAGTGGTGCTGTGGGCCGGCTTGCCGTTCTACAAACGAGGCATTGCGTCCATCGCAAATCGCAGTCCCAACATGTGGACCTTGATCGGCCTTGGCACCAGCGTCGCCTTCATCTACAGCGTGGTCGCAACGGTTGCGCCGCAGCTGTTTCCTTCGAACTTTGTGATGGATGGTCGGGTGGCGGTCTACTTTGAAGCAGCGGCAGTCATCATCTCGCTCACGTTGTTTGGGCAGATGCTGGAGCTCAAGGCCCGCTCAAAAACGTCTGCCGCCATCAAATCCTTGCTTGGCTTGGCGCCCAAGACGGCGCGGCGTATCAACGCCGATGGCAGCGAAGAAGACATACCGCAGTCCGACGTACACGTGGGCGACCAACTGCGCGTGCGTCCCGGCGAGAAGGTGCCGGTCGATGGCGTGGTGGTGGAGGGCAGCAGTGCGCTCGACGAATCGATGCTCACGGGCGAACGTTTGCCCGTCACCAAGCGCGCGGGCGACAAAGTGATTGGCGCGACGATGAATACCAGTGGTGCCTTGGTGGTGCGGTCCGAGCACGTGGGTTCTGCCACCGTACTGTCGCAAATCGTGCAGATGGTGGCGCAAGCGCAGCGCTCACGTGCCCCTATGCAGCGCATGGCCGATGTGGTGGCCGGTTACTTCGTGGTCACGGTGGTCAGCGTGGCGCTACTGACCTTCTTTGTGTGGGGCTTTTTTGGCCCTGAGCCCAGCTGGGCATTTGGTCTGATCAATGCCGTGGCGGTGCTGATCATCGCCTGCCCGTGCGCGCTGGGCCTGGCCACGCCGATGTCCATCATGGTCGCCACCGGCAAGGGGGCCACCAACGGCGTGCTGTTCCGCGATGCGGCTGCGGTTGAAAACTTGCGCAAGGTGGACACCTTGATCGTGGACAAAACGGGCACCTTGACCGAGGGCCGGCCTGTTTTTGAAAAGGCGGTGGGGGCAGAGGGCTTTGCCGAGCAAGAGGTGCTGCGCCTTGCGGCCAGCTTGGACCAAGGCAGTGAGCACCCACTAGCTGCCGCCATCGTTGCTGCAGCGCGCGCCCAGAGCGTGACCCTTGCCAAACCTGAGGAGTTCGACTCCGCGTCGGGGATAGGGGAGAAGGGCCGCGTGGAAGGCAAGACGCTGGCTTTGGGCAATACCGCGCTCATGGAGCAACTCGGTATCTCGGTGGATGCACTCAAAACACAAGCGGAAGCACTGCGTGTTGAAGGCGCGAGCGTGATGCACTTGGCGGTCGATGGTCAGCTGGCAGGACTGCTGGCGGTGTCCGACCCCATTAAAGCCACGACCGCAGAAGCTCTTGCCAGCTTGCGCGCCACCGGGCTGCGCATCGTCATGGCCACGGGCGACGGGCTCACCACCGCCAAAGCCATCGGCAAGCGCCTAGGTATTGAGGAGGTGTACGGCGAAGTCAAGCCAGCGGACAAGTTGGCTTTGGTGGAGCGCTTGCAGAAGGAAGGCCAGGTGGTTGCCATGGCGGGCGACGGCATCAACGATGCGCCCGCACTGGCGCGCGCCGACGTGGGCATTGCCATGGGCACAGGAACTGATGTCGCCATGAACAGCGCCCACCTAACGAATGAAAGGGACTTCCCCGTCCCGAGTGATCCGCGCAGTTGCGGGGTACGGCATCAAAGTGCCACGATGGGAAGTGAAACCTCTCATCAACTCACTCGTTTTTGTGGAAGGGGAAGTCCATGTCTGCCATTGTCACCATCGGAATCGATCTCGCCAAGAACGTCTTTGCTGTTCACGGCGTAGATGCCACAGGCAAGAGCGCACTGGTGCGCCCGAGCGTGCCTCGCGCCAAACTGCTCGAACTCATTGCCTCGCTGCCGCCGTGCCTCATCGGCGTGGAAGCCTGCTCTGGCGCCCACCACTGGGCGCGCGAGTTTGAGAAGTTTGGCCACACCGTGCGCCTGATGGCACCGAAGTTCGTCATCCCTTACCGCCTCTCGGGCCGCCGTGGCAAGAACGATGCAGCCGATGCAGCCGCCATCTGCGAAGCCGTCACCCGCCCAAACATGCGATTCGTGCCGATCAAATCAATCGAGCAACAAGGCCAGCTCATGGTGCACCGTGCCCGCCAAGGCTTTGTGGAGCAGCGCACCGCCACATTCAACCGCATTCGGGGTTTGCTCTCTGAGCTGGGCATCGTGCTACCGCTCAAAGCCGCTGTCGTGCGCCGCGAGGCGATGGCCCGCCTGGAAGACTTGCCCGGCTGGGCCAACACCGTCATCGGGGACCTGCTCAGCGAGGTCACCCATCTGGACGAACGCATTGCGCAGTACGACCGGCACATTGCGTTGATGGCGCGCCAAAGCATCGAGGCACAGCGCCTGATGCAGTTGTGCGGCGTGGGAGAGACCACAGCGACCGCACTTTTAAGCACCATCGGCAACGGGCGCGACTTCAAATGTGGCCGCCAGTTGTGTGCCTGGCTGGGCTTGGTGCCTGGGCAATACAGCTCAGGCGGCAAGCAGCGCCTGGGGCGCATTACCAAGGCGGGCGACCCGTACCTGCGCAGCCTGCTGGTGCTCGGTGCCCGAGCAGTGCTGGCAGCGGCCAAGACCAAGAGCGATCCGATCAGCCGATGGGCCGTGAGCCTGGAGCAGCGGCGCGGCTACTGGAAAGCCATTGTGGCCATTGCCGCGAAGAACGCCCGCATGTGCTGGGCGGTACTCAGCAAAGGCGAGGCATTCAGGCTGCCGGCATGAGCGCTTGAACCGCACTGCCAAATAACATGTGACACAGGGGAGGTTTGTTTCGATTTCCACCACCGCGTGCAGCCAGCAACGTTGATGAGTCAAGGTTGGACCTGCGCGGGGCGTGACCGGTTAACTCAAGGAGATCAGGGCGACTGGCAACAGTGGCCATCCTCGACTAACGAATGGGTCCCCCGCGCGCGTCTTTCATCAGGGTCCGCTGCAACAAGCAGCATTAATGACCGTTTGTAGTTTCGCTGTCCGCATTCCTTGCTCGACTGGGCAACGCAGCGCTGGCGTAGATGGTGTGGATTGAATCAAGTCAGTCGAAATGCATTCCGTGATCCATCGCTGCGCGATGCACCACGGTTGGAAATTCGTTTGACTTTTATGGGGAAGCCCTTGTAGTTGATCAAAGGCGATCTGCGTGGCATCGCCACGGCCCGTGCACTGTCGGTGGCCACCGTGGCCAACATGAAGCAAAACTTGGGCTTCGCGTTTTTCTACAACGCCTTGGGCATACCTTTGGCTGCGGGTGTTTTGTATCCGCTGACGGGCTGGCTGCTCTCTCCCGTGTTCGCTGCAGTGGCGATGAGCTTGAGCTCTGTGTCCGTGATTAGCAATGCTTTGCGTTTGCGAAATAAGGACCTCAGCGGCAAGTAAGTCGATGCGCCGGAACGAAGCGAGCCCGTCGGAAATTACGCGAACAAAAAGGAGGCCCAACATGGCCAACGAAAATGACAACGCCTCTCTGCAACAACTAGATGCCTATTGGCGCGCCGCCAACTACCTTTCGGTGGGGCAGATATTTTTGTGGGACAACCCCCTGCTCAAGCGCCCATTGGCTTTGGCCGACGTCAAGCCCATGCTGCTTGGGCACTGGGGTACGACGCCGGGTCAAAACTTTATCTACGCGCACTTGAACCGGGTCATCAAAGCATACGACCTGGACATGATCTATGTTTCGGGCCCCGGCCACGGCGGCCCGGCAGTGGTCGGCAACACCTACCTCGAAGGCACCTACAGCGAGGTGTACCCCGACATCAGCCAAGACGAAGCGGGTCTGAAAAAGCTGTTCAGGCAGTTCTCATTTCCCGGCGGCATTCCCAGCCATGCCTCGCCCGAGTGCCCGGGCTCCATTCATGAAGGCGGGGAACTCGGGTACTCGCTCAGCCACTCTTTTGGCGCTGTCTTCGACAACCCGAATCTCGTCGTGGCCTGCGTCGTTGGTGATGGTGAGGCCGAGACCGGGCCGCTGGCCACGGCGTGGCACTCCAACAAATTTCTGGACCCGGCGACCGACGGTACTGTGCTGCCGATCTTGCATCTCAATGGCTACAAAATTGCCAACCCTACAGTGCTGGCGCGCATCACGCATGAAGAGCTTGAGCAGCTGCTGCGCGGCTGCGGCTGGGCGCCGATCTTTGTGGAGGGGCATGAGCCCGGTGCGATGCACGCGCTGATGGCCGCTGCGCTGGACCAGGCTGTTCAGGATATCCAGCGCATCCAGCGCCAAGCCCGCGAGCATGGCCAGCAAGACAAGCTTGAGCGCCCGCGCTGGCCAATGATCGTGCTCAACTCCCCGAAGGGCTGGACCGGGCCGAAAGAGGTGGATGGCCAGCCGAACGAGGGCAACTTCCGGTCGCACCAAGTGCCGCTGCACCCGGCCGACCACCCCGGGCATCTGCAGCTGCTTGAAGACTGGCTGAAAAGTTACCGTCCGCAAGAGCTTTTCGACGCGCAAGGGCGTTTCAACCCCGAGCTTGCTGCCCTGGCACCTACGGGCGAGCGGCGCATGGGCGCTAATCCGCACGCCAATGGCGGCCTGCTGCTGCGCGATTTGCAAATGCCGGATTACCGCAAATACGCTGTCGAAGTGCCGGTGCCGGGCGCTCCGGGTATTGGTGATACGCGCGTGCTCGGTCCTTTTCTGCGCGACGTTGCCAAGCTGAACGACGCCCAGCGCAACTTCCGCATCTTCGGGCCTGACGAGACCGTCTCCAACGGACTCGCCGCGGTATTTGATTCCACCAACCGCCAATGGGACGCCGCCACCGCCGATGGCGACCAGTGGCTGGCGCCGCAAGGCCGGGTCATGGAGATGCTGAGCGAGCACCAATGCGAGGGCTGGCTGGAGGGCTACCTGCTGACCGGTCGGCACGGCCTGTTCAATTGCTACGAAGCATTCATTCATATCGTCGACTCGATGTTCAATCAGCACGCCAAGTGGCTGAAAGTGAGCGGCGAGCTTCCTTGGCGGCGCAAGATTGCGTCGCTGAACTATTTGCTTGCCTCGCATGTTTGGCGGCAGGACCACAACGGGTTTACGCACCAGGATCCCGGCTTCATCGACCATGTTGTGAACAAGAAGGCTGAGGTGGTACGCGTCTATTTGCCGCCCGACGCCAACTGCCTACTCTCCGTCATGGACCACTGCCTGCGCAGCCGGCATTACGTCAACGTGGTGGTAGCGGGCAAACACCCGGCGCCTCAGTGGCTGACCATGGACGCGGCCGAGGCGCATTGCGCGGCCGGCGTTGGCATCTGGCACTGGGGAGGCAACGAAGCGTCTGACGACGCGACCAAGCGCGATCCCGACGTAGTCATGGCCTGCTGCGGCGACGTACCGACGCTGGAAACCTTGGCTGCAGTGTCCATACTGCGAGAAGAGCTGCCCGATTTGCGCATCCGGGTGGTCAATGTCGTCGATCTGATGAGGCTTCAGCCGCCTAGCGAGCATCCCCACGGCCTCTCGGATGCCGACTTTGACGCACTGTTCACGCGGGACAAGCCGATCATCTTCGCGTTTCACGCCTACCCATGGCTGATCCACCGCTTGACGTATCGGCGCACCAACCACGACAACTTGCATGTTCGTGGTTACAAGGAGGAGGGCACGATCACCACGCCGTTTGATATGACGGTTCTGAACGATCTTGACCGCTTCCACTTGGTCATGGACACGATCGATCGCCTGCCCCAGACTGGTGCTGCGGGTGCCGCCTTGCAGGTCAAGCTCGCGGCAAAGCTGGAGGCGCACAAAATCTATATCCGTGAATATGGGCAAGATATGCCAGAGATTCGCAACTGGCGCTGGAAAGGGTCTGCAGCATGAACACTTCAATTTCAGCTTTAACCGCGACGGCGCAGGCGTTGGTGGCGCCCGGAAAAGGTCTGCTCGCCATGGACGAAAGCGTGGCCACCTGCAACCGGCGTTTGGCCGAATTTGGTATTGCGCAAACGCCGGAAAATCGCCACCGTTACCGCGAGCTGCTGGTAACCACACCTGGCCTTTCCGAGGCGATCAGCGGCGCAATTTTGTCGACGAGACCCTGCATCAGACCACCGGTGACGGTACGCCGTTTGCCGACGTTCTGCGCGCCAACGGGGTGGTGGTGGGCATTAAGGTGGACGCCGGTGCCAAAGCCTTGGCTGGCCACGCGGGCGAGCAGGTGACCGAAGGCCTGGACGGCCTGCGCGAGCGTCTTGCGCACTACGCCTCGCTGGGCGCACGATTCGCCAAGTGGCGTACAGTGCTGACCATTGGCGACAAGCTGCCCAGCCGGGCCTGCATTCTGGTCAATGCGCACGCCTTGGCCCGCTATGCAGCGCTTTGCCAAGAGGCGCAGCTCGTACCCATCGTCGAGCCCGAAGTGTTGATGGATGGCGGGCACAGCCTGGCGCGCTGCAGCGAGGTCACCACCGATGTGCTGCACGAAGTTTTCGAGCAGCTCCATCGCCAAGGCGTCGTGCTCGAAGGCATGCTGCTCAAGCCGAACATGGTGCTTCCCGGCCTGTCGTGCGCCGATGCCGCATCGGTAAACGAAATCGCCGATGCCACGCTCAGCTGCCTGCGGCGCACCGTGCCTGCTGCGGTGGCCGGTATCGCGTTTCTGTCGGGCGGCCAATCGTCCGAACTGGCAACCGAGCGACTAAATGCCATGCACCAGCAGCCGAGCTTGCCTTGGCCGCTCACCTTTTCATTTGGGCGGGCATTGCAGCACGATGCGATCCGTGCGTGGGCCGGCGCGGATGCCAACCGCGTCGCAGCGCAGCATGCGCTGCTGCACCGCGCGCGCTGCAACGGCGCGGCTGCGCGGGGGGTGTGGACCCCGGCGATGGAAACGGAAGGGCGTGGGGTGTGAAGATCTACCTGGTGCGCCACGGCGAGACCAACTGGTCGCTTACCGGCCAGCACACCGGTGTGACCGACCTTGGGCTGACGCCTCATGGCCAAGGCGAGTCGCGCGCCCTGGCGCCACGCTTGCTGTCATTGGCGTTCACCCGCGTCCTGGTCAGCCCACGTGTGCGCGCGCGCCAGACTTGCGAATTGGCCGGTTTGGCACTGGTAAGCGAGGTGGAGCCGGATTTGGCCGAATGGGACTACGGCCGCTATGAAGGTTTAACTTCTGCGGACATCCGCAACGAAAACCCGAAGTGGAATGTCTGGCAAGACGGCTGTCCGGGTGGCGAATCGGCTGCCCAAGTTGCTGCCCGGGCCGACCGCCTGCTCAAGCGTGTCTGCGCGATGCAAGAGCCAGTGGCGCTTTTCTCGCACGGGCAGTTCAGCGCGGCACTTGCCGTGCGCTGGATCGGCCTGCCTATCGTCGAAGGCCAGCACTTTGCGCTGCACACCGGCTCACTGAGCGCTTTGGCAGTCGCCGCGCACCACCCCGATCAGCGCACCATTGATTTGTGGAATGAACGGCCGCTGGCGCCTGACGCCTGACCGCCAAGGCGCTTACAGTGGCGCATGCACTACAGAAACCTCGGCAGCAGCAATCTCCAAGTCTCCGCCCTGTGCCTGGGCACCATGATGTTCGGCGACCAGACCGAGCAGGGCGACGCGCAGCGAATCGTGGCGCACGCATACGAGCACGGCGTTAATTTCATCGACACGGCCGATGTGTACACCACTGGCGCTTCAGAAACGATGCTGGGCCCGCTCATCAAAGCCCATAGGCGCGACTGGATATTGGCCACGAAGGTGGGAAACAAGATGTCTGGGCGGGTGAACGAGAGCCACTATTCGCGCGCCTGGATGCTGCGGGAACTGGAAAGCAGCCTGCAGCGCTTGCAAACCGACCACATCGACATTTACTACCTGCACCGCGACTTTGCAGGCATGAACCTGGAAGAGCCCCTGCGGGCGCTCGACGCCATGATTCGCAGTGGCAAAGTGCGGTATTGGGGTGTTTCCAATTTTCGCGGTTGGCGCATTGCCGAAATGGTGCGCATTGCAGAGCGCATTGGCATGCCTGGCCCAGTGGTCTGCCAGCCGTACTACAACTTGCTGAACCGCATGCCAGAGGTTGAAATTCTGCCGGCCTGCGAGCACTACGGCATGGGCGTGGTGCCCTACAGCCCAATCGCCCGCGGTGTGCTGACCGGCAAGTACGCACCGGGTCAGCCACCTGAACAGGGCACGCGTGCAGGGCGTGGCGACCGGCGCATGCAGGAAACCGAGTTTCGCGAAGCGTCTTTGGCGATTGCCGGGAAACTCAAAGACCATGCGGCCGCCAAAGGCGTATCGCTGGCCCAGTTTGCTACCGCATGGGTGCTTGCAAATCGCAGCGTGAGCGCAGTCATCGCCGGGCCGCGCACCTTGGCCCAATGGACGGACTATTTCCCCGCATTGGACTATGTGGTCGATGCGGAGGACGAGGCGCTGGTCGATGCGCTTGTGGCGCCCGGACACCCCTCGACGCCTGGCTTTACCGATCCTGCCTATCCGCTGACGGGTCGGCGGCTGAGTGGCATGGCATGAGGGAAATCGACCTGCTTAGTTTGTGCGCGCCGCGATGAGTGGCGAGCCAAAAGCCAGCCCAAGAGGCCCAAGATGGAAGCACCATCTTGGGACCGCCACCATCGTGGCCGCAGTCTTCGTGATCGTGCAGGTCTGGCAAACCCGCAAGGTGCCGGGCGGGTTGGCGCCGGACTTTGCGGTCACCGTGACCCACGCAGATGGCCGCGTCGACACCACGTCGCTGGCGCAGTGGCGGGCCGCGCATCCCGGTGAGCCGGTCGCGCTGCATTTCTGGGCCGACTGGTGCCCCATCTGCAGAACCGAAGAGCACAGCATCAGCCGGCTGGCGCAGGATTGGCCGGTGATGACCGTCGCCATGCAGTCGGGCGATGCGGCGCGGGTCGCAAAGGTGCTGGCGCAGCGCGAGCTGCCTTGGCAGGCCAGCGTTGATGCCCGCGGAGAGATCGCCCGTGCCTACGGTTTCGGGGCCGTGCCGGCCTTTGTGGTCGTAGATGCGTCCGGGCGATTGCGTGCGCCTACGGTCGGCTACACGAGTGAAGTGGGAATGCGCCTGCGTTTGTGGTGGGCCAGGCTGGCCAGCTGGGCGGCAGCTGCCTAGCCGCCTTGCCGGTACATCAGGGTGTCGAGCTTTAGGCTGCTGCGAATTTGGGCGGACGCTTTGTTTGCTTCGGCCTCGCTAGCGAATGGTCCCACGCGCACCCGGAAACGCTCCCCGTTCGGGGTGGTGGTGGTTTGGCGAAACGCCGGCAGATTGGCGTTCAGCAGTTTGGCCTGGGTGCGGCGTGCATTGGCTTCTTCGGCAAAAAAACCCACGTTGAGGTAGTACCCCGGCGCAGAGCCCACGCGAACAGCAGCGCGGGAGTCGGCTGCGGCACTTGCAGCTGGCGATGACCCAGTGACAGGAGCGCTTGCAGGCTCGGAGGAGGCTGGTGGCGGGGACGAGGCCGCGCTTGCGGGGGCGGCAGCAACCGATACGGCGTCAGATTCAACTTTTGTGCTGGCGCGCTTCGCCGACGCCTTGCCAGCTTTGCGCGCTGCGGGCTCTGCAGCAGCAGTGCTTGCGGCTGTCGCGGCGGGGGCTGGTTGAGTATGTGCGGGCGCAGATACCGACGCGGACTCGACGGCAGGTGTCGATGTCTGGTGCTCGCTCGCCGACGACGCGCGCTCAGGTGCAGCAGCGGCATCGGTCGCCGCGCTTTGCGATGGCGGCTCGGGCGGCAAACTGGCCGATGGCGATGGCGATGGCGATGGCGATGGCGACGGTGACGGTGACTGCTCTGATGCCGCAGTGGCGGGTGGAGCCGCACTCAGTTCGGCTGGGGGCTGCGAGGCGGCAGGTAGCGGACGGGCCGCGGTCTTAACCGGTCCCGATGCCATGGGCGTGGACGCAGCGCTGGTACCGCTCCAGCCACCGGGCGGAACTAGCAGCCAGGCCAGTGCGATGGCCCCAAACAGCACAACGTTGGCCAGAGCAATCCAGGTCAATCGGCGCCAACTGCTGGCTTGGCGGGCCAGCAGTTCTCCGGCTTGCGGAATGGTCTGCGCAGCAACCAGCGCGCGGGCAATGCGTTTGCGGATCTCGCTGTGCAGCAGCGCATCGCCAAACAGGCCAGGCAGCGCGATGGCAAACATGGCAAAGGCTGCGATCAGCCCCCACTCCACCTGTTCGGGCCAATGCAGGAGTGGACGGCCAACCCCAAAGATCAGCAGCGCCAGACCTTCGACCAAGGCCACATAGATGAGTGCCGCCGTCCACAGGTGGTGCAGCAGCATCCAGTTGAGCGTGGCCAGACTGGCAGCTGTGTTCCAGCCGGCGGGCGCGCGACCGGTCTGATCGAAGCGCTGAAACAGGGCGAGGTAGCGCGGCAATTGCACTGGACCCAGCGCTGCGCGGTACAGCGCGTCCATAGTGCTGCCCTCGGCTGCAGGCGGCGCAGTGCTGGCGTCGGCAAAGGGGCTGGGGGTCGGCATGCGGCATTCTGGCATGCGCAAGGGTTTCTGGGAACTGTAAAAGTTCAAGCCAAATCTGCTTGCAGCGCATATGCATCAAGCGTCAGCTGCTATGAATGCGGGAGTTTTTGTGCGCCCGCAGCAAAAAACCCGATTCGCGCCCAAAATGTCGAAAGCCATGCTGAGTACCGTGCAAACAGCCTGTTGCACTCCCCCAGCACCAACGTATTGCGCGTTGCCCCCACCGAGTTTTTGATATGACCACTACGTTGAAGATCGATTTTGTATCCGACGTCTCCTGCCCTTGGTGCGTTATTGGTTTGCGCGCGCTGGAGCAGGCGGCGGCGCGGCTTGACGGCGAGGTGCAGCTCGACCTTCATTTCCAGCCCTTCGAACTCAACCCGCAAATGGGTCCTGAAGGCCAAGACATTGGCGAACACCTGCAACAAAAATATGGCGCCTCGCCCGAGCAACGTGACGCCACCCGCGCCGCCATTGCCGCCCGCGGCGCCGAGTTGGGTTTTACTTTCACGCCGGGCGCGCGCGGCCGCATTTACAACACCTTCGACGCGCATCGCCTGCTGCACTGGGCTGAGCTGCAGGGGCACCAAGAGGCGCTGAAGAAGGCATTGTTCAAGGCCTACTTCACCGACGGGGAAGACCCAAGCAACCACGAACTGCTGGTGCGGCTGGCGGGTGAGGTGGGGCTGGATGCGTCAGAGGCGCGCGCTTTGCTGCTCTCGGACTGCTACGTGGCTGAAGTGCGCGAGCGCGAACAGTTCTACTTGCAGCAGGGCATCCACTCGGTGCCCGCGGTCATCGTGAACGACCGCCACCTGATTCAGGGGGGCCAGCCCGTCGAGGTGTTCGAGCAGGCGCTCCGGCAGATTGCAGCTGAGGTCTGAAACTGCAAATTTAATAGCTGGTAGCGCTTATGGAATAAGCGCTGTAGGCTATTTTTACTTAAAGTTTCCTCTGGCTATTTGTCCAATGGAATGGGGGTAGCCCGATCGACTGGCACGGCGGTAATACTGTTCTGCGGCGAGCCGTCGATGAGCTTGTCTGAGTAACTTAGGTAGACCAGCGTGTTGCGCGGTGCGTCCACCATGCGCACCACTCGAAGCCGTTTGAACAGCAGCGAAATGCGCTCTGAGAAGATTTCCTGCTGCTGGCGAAGTGGTTTGGAAATCGTCAGTGGCCCAGTCTGGCGGCAGGCGATGGACGCCTCAGCTCGGTCCTCTGCAAGGCCGAGCGAGCCCTTAATGCCGCCGATGCGCGCGCGCGAGACGTAGCAGGTTACGCCCGACACGCCCGGGTCGTCGTAGGCCTCAACAAGAATGTCGTGGTCGCGGCCCAGCAGCTTAAAGGCGGTGTCCACCGAGCCGATCTTGTCCGCGGCGTGGCCTGCCGTGGCACCCAGCAGGCAGAGTGTGGCCAAGGCTGTGGCAGTGAAGCGTGTGTACAACGTCATGCGGGGCCTCATGCTTCTGCGCAGCGGCGCGCCAGGTGCGCCAGCGCTTCTTCTACTTGGTCGACCAGCACCAGGCACAGGTCGCCCGCGTTCAGGCGCGCCAGCGCGGTGTCGATGGCGATGAATTCGCCGCGAATCTCTTCGACGTGGCGGGTGCGGCTCGCGCCGGCTAGGCCTTCGCGCAGCAGGCGCATCACCTCGCCGTCGGCACGGCCGCGCTGGGCGGCGTCCTGATACAGCAGCACTTCGTCAAAAGCCGCGCCCAGAATCACGGTTTGCGCGCGAATGTCTTCGTCGCGCCGGTCGCCCGCGCCGCTGATCACCACGCTGCGGCGGTTGCCGGGCAGGGCGTCCACGGCGGCGACCAGGGCGCGCATGGCGTCCGGGTTGTGGCCGTAGTCGGCAATGATGGTGGCGCCTTTGTAGTCCATCAGGTTGAAGCGGCCGGGAGCGTTGTCGCTGTCGTTCACGAAGCCCGAGAGGCCGCGGCGAACCGTTTCCCACGACAGGCCGGCGCCCCAGGCAGCGGCGACAGACGCCATGACGTTTTCGACCTGGAAACCGATCTTGCCGTTGCGGGTGATGGGCACGTCGCGCAAGTGAATGGCTTCGCGCCACGAACCTTCGGCCGCGACCACCGAATCGCCATCGACGTACACCGACCGGTGGCCTTGGGCACGGTGCGTGGCCATGACGGGGTGGTGGCGGTCGGCGGCGAAAAAGATGATCTTTCCCGGGCAGGCCGGCGCCATGGCGGCGACGATGGGGTCGGCCGCGTTCAGCACCCCGAAGCCCTCGGGCGCCACGTTTTGCACGATCACGCGTTTGAGCACCGCCAGGTCTTCCACCGTGGTGATGAAGTTCAGCCCCAGGTGGTCGCCCTCGCCGATGTTGGTCACCACTGCGACTTGGCAGCGGTCAAACCCAAGGCCTTCACGCAGGATGCCGCCGCGCGCGGTTTCGAACACGGCCGCGTCCACCTCAGGGTGCAGAAGCACGTTGCGGGCGCTTTTGGGGCCCGAGCAGTCGCCGCTGTCGATTTGCCGGCCATTGACGTAGACGCCGTCGGTGTTGGTCATGCCGACCCGCAAACCATGGGCCGAGAACAGATGCGCGATCAGGCGGGCAGTGGTCGTCTTGCCGTTGGTGCCGGTGACGGCCACCACTGGAATGCGTCCGTCGTTGCCCGGCGGGAACACCAAGTCCACCATGGCTTGGCCAATTGCGCGCGGCTTTCCGTACGAGGGCGCCAGATGCATGCGCAGGCCGGGGGCTGCATTCACTTCGACAATTCCCCCGGCCTGCTCCTCGATTGGGTGCAGCACGCTTTCGCACACCAGATCGACGCCGCAGATGTGCAGGCCCACCATCTGCGCGGCTGCGACGGCGCGCGAGGCGACGTCGGGGTGCACATCGTCGGTCACGTCGGTGGCGGAGCCGCCGGTGGAGAGGTTGGCGTTGTTGCGCAGGATGATGCGCTGGCCCTTGGGCGGCACCGAGTCCGGACTCAAGCCCTGCCCTGTGAGCCGGGCGACGGCAATGTCGTCGAGGCGGATTTTGGTCAACGGCGTGGCGTGGCCTTCGCCGCGGCGGGGGTCAAGGTTGACCAAGTCCACCAGCTCGCGCACGGTGTGAATGTCGTCGCCCAGCACCTGCGGGGGCTCGCGCCGCGCAGCAGCCACGAGCTGGTTGCCCACCACCAGCAGGCGGAAGTCGTGCCCCGGCAGAAAGCGCTCGACCATGACCTCACCGTATTCGGCGGCAACGCGAAAGGCTTCATCAAGTTGTGCGCGCTCTGTGATGTTGACCGTGACGCCCTTGCCCTGGTTGCCGTCCTGCGGTTTGACGACGACCGGCAGGCCGACGTCCAGTGCCACGGCCCAGGCGTCGTCCGGGGTGGCGGCGGGTCGCCCCATGGGTACTGGCACGCCGGCGGCGTGCAGCAATCGCTTGGTCAAGTCTTTGTCCTGCGCGATGGATTCGGCCACTGCGCTGGTCGAGTCCACCTCGGCCGCCTGAATGCGGCGCTGGCGCGAGCCCCAGCCAAACTGCACCAGGCTGCCGCCCGTGAGGCGGCGCCATGGAATGCCGCGCGCGGCAGCAGCTTCGACGATGGCGCCGGTGCTGGGCCCGAGGCGCTCTTCTTCATCGAGCTCTCGGAGCGCGGCGACCACAGCGTCACAGTCGAATGCGCCGCCTTGTTGGACTGCGGCGATCAAGGCCTGTGCGTCTTCAAAGGCTTGGCGGCCTACTGCCTCTTCGCTGTACTCGACGATCACCTGAAACACGCCGGCTTCTGGGGTGGTGGCGGTGCGGCTGAAGGTGACGGGGCAGCCCGCCTGCGCCTGCAGCGCAAGCGCGGCAGATTGCAGCACGTGGGCCAGTGAAATGTCGCTTTCGCTGCCCTCGGGCAGCAAGGCGCCAATGGCCGGGAACAGCGCGCGCAGCCGGGCTTCGAAGCCTGCGATCTGCGCCATTGCCAGTTCGCCGTCGGTGCAGCGCACCACCGCTTCAATGGCGGTGTTGCGGCTCCACAAGTTGGGGCCGCGCAGGGCCCGGGTACGGGATACATCCATGGAGGTCTTTCGGGATTACAGCGGCAGGACCGGCGTGCGCGCGGCGTGGGCACCTGGCAGTACGGGTTCGAAGGTCTTGATGCCAGCCGCAATCAGGTCGGGGGCAATGTCCAGCGCCCAGGCGGCGCCAATGGCCGCCAACAGCGCGGGCACCGGCAAGGGTGCGGCGCTGTGGCCCTGGGTCAGGCGGGCGAGTTCGCCCAGATTTTTCTCGCTGCTGCCCTGCACCAGCACCACCTGGCCGGCCTGCAGCAGCACAGCGCGCCCGTGGTCCTTGCTGCGGTGTGCCGCGACGATGGGGTTGTGGGCGTCGATGGAAGTCAGCACGACGGCGCCGTCACACAAATCCGCCAGTTCCGCCACTTCGGCTTCGTCGGCGTTGAGCACGGCGGCACCGCTGGCGAGCACCACATCGACCTGAGTGCGCATGACGCGGGGCATTTGTTCGTGCGACAGCACGTCGAATTCGGCCAAATCTTGCCAGCCGTCCATGTCGGTCACCACGCCCACCGTGCAGCGGTCGTAGGCCAGACCATCCTGCAGGATGGCGCGGGCGTCGTTTTCGATCACGGCGGCCTGCACCATCTGACTGGTCAGCAGGCGCCGCGCGCCTTCCCAGTGGGCGCTGGGGCGGGTGTCTACGCAGCGCTCGTTCAAAAACAGGCCTTCGCTGCAGGCCAGGCCGGTGTGGCGACCGCTCAGGTGCACGAACCAGGCGACGAGCCTTGCAATGGTGGCGCTGGCGCGCGCGCCGGCCACACCGACCACGGGAATGCGCCCGGCGCTGTCGGCCTCTGCAGCGTCGTCGCCGGTCGGAAACAGATGCTCGGCAATGGATTGCCCGACCGGACGGGGCGCGCCGACGGCAGGCTTGAGGTGCATCAGCAGCCCGGGCCCGGCGTTCACCTCCACGATGGCGCCGCCCTGCACGTGCAGGGGTTTGGAGATGTCCTGCGCCACCATGTCGATGCCGGCAATGTCGAGGCCCACGACCTTCGCCGCCAATGCGGCGATGTAGGCGACTTCGGGGTGCACTTCGTCGGTGCAGTCCACCGCAACGTTGCCGTTGCGCTGCACGATCACCTGGCGCCCAGCGGCAGGCACCGAGTCCGCGTCGAGCTCCTGGCGCTTAAGTTCCAGCTGAACGTTCACCATGCCGCGCGGGTCGATCAGGTCAAGCGGGTACTCTTCTTCGAAGCCACGGCGGGGGTCGGAATTGAGCTGGGTGTCGATCAGCTCGGCCACGGTGTTCCGGCCATTGCCGGTGATGCTGACGAGCTCGCCGCGCGCAGCCGCCGCCAGTTTTCCGCCGACGATGAGCAGGCGGTGCTCGTCGCCCGGAATGAAGCGCTCCACCATCACCTCGCTGCCCTCGGGCTCGGCGACGTGCCAGGCGGCTTCAATGTCTTCGCGCTTGCGCAAATCGAGCGTCACGCCGCGGGCGTGGTTGCCGTCGGAGGGCTTGACGACCACCGGCAGGCCAATGTCTTGCGCGGCCTCCCACGCGGCTTCGGGGCTGTCGACGACCTGGCCTTCAGGCACTGGCACGCCGCAGGCTTTGAGCAGGCTCTTGGTCAGATCCTTGTCGCTGGCAATGCCTTCGGCGATGGCGCTGGTGAATTCGGTCTCGGCCGTCCAGATGCGGCGCTGCGCCGCGCCGTAGCCCAGCTGCACCAGGTTGCCGTCGTTCAGGCGAATGTGCGGAATGCCCCGGTCGGCCGCAGCGGTGACGATGCACGCCGTGCTCGGGCCCAGGTAGCGGTCGTCCACCACCGTGCGCACCCGCGCCACGGCGGCGGCCACGTCAAAGGGCTGATCGTTGATGGCGGCCATGAGGAGGGCGTGGCCTTCGGCCAGCGCGCTGCGTGCCACTTGCTCTTCGCGTGCCCGAAACACCATGCGGTACACGCCGTGCCGGGAGGTGCTGCGCGTCTGGCCAAAGCCGGTGGGCATGCCGGCCAGGTTGAGCAGCTCGATGACGACGTGCTCCAGCACGTGGCCGCACCAGGTGCCTTCTTGCAGGCGCTGCAGGAACCCGCCGCGCTCGCCCACGCCGCAGTGGTGTTCGACCAGCGCCGGCAACCAAGCGGTGAGGCGCTCGTTGAAGCCAGGCAATTGGTGCGAGGGGTGGTCTTCCAGAGCGCCAAGGTCCAGCCAGACTTCCAGCACCGGGCGGTAGGTCCAGATGTTGGGGCCGCGCAAATAGTGGATGCGCTGCAGATCAATATTTTTAAATGAGGTCATGGGTCAGCGCACGGAGCGCGTAGTCCGTTGAGAGCAGGCGCCGCGGCCAAGTCGTGGCGCGCCATAAGGCATGGGTGCGAGCATACCGTTGCCGGTTGGCTGCGTGTTTGGGGGAAAATTCGGCTGCTGCCACTGTGCGGGCTGTTCTGCGCACTTCGTGCTCATTCATTACAAGATGCAACATCAACACCGTGCGGTCGCCCCTGGCGCCGCGTCCCACCCGTTCGAGGCGGAACTCGGCCATCGGCTCGCGCCTGATGAAAACGTGCTCGCCACCCTGCAGGTTGACCTCAGCGACGGGCTGCGGTTCACGAGCGACCTGCTCGCCCTGACCAGCCACCGGCTGCTGGCGTGCACGCAGGGCGGTGAATGGCGGGAGTGGGCGCTTGCGCCGGGCCTCGGCATGCGGCTGCTGGACCACGGCGGCGTGGGCACTCTGGAACTGCACGACGACCGCACCCGCTTGGCGCTTTGGCACTACACGCTGGCGTTGAACCCGGCGGCGCAGCGTCTGGTGCGCCAGTTTGAGCTGCGCATCGCGCAGATCGTGCACGGCGGCCTGGAGCATCGCCGCGTGGAGGACGCCGACGCCCTGTGCCCGGTCTGCCACACCGAGTTGCCGCCCGATGCCGAGGAATGCCCGGTCTGCGCCCGTGCGCAGCCGCCGCAACCGTCCACCTGGGTGTTGCTGCGGTTGTGGCGTTTTGCGCGCCCCTACCGCAAGCAGCTCGCCGCGGGTTTCGCGCTGACGATGGCGTCCACCGCCGCCACGCTGGTGCCGCCGTACCTGACCATCCCGATCATGGACGACATCCTGATCCCGTTTCAAAACGGCAAGCAGATTGAGCCCGGTCTGGTGTTGCTGTATTTGAGTGGGCTGCTGGCGTCGGCACTGCTGGCTTGGGGCTTGGGCTGGGCGCGCACCTACATTCTGGCGCTGGTGTCCGAGCGGATCGGCGCCGACCTGCGCACCACCACGTACGAGCATTTGCTGCGCCTCTCGCTCGACTACTTTGGCGGCAAGCGCACCGGCGACCTGATGGCGCGCATCGGCTCGGAGACCGACCGCATCAACGTCTTCCTGTCGCTGCATGCGCTGGATTTCGTCACCGACGTGTTGATGATCTGCATGACGGCGGCGATTTTGTTCTCCATCAACCCCTGGCTGGCGCTGGTCACGCTGGTGCCGTTGCCCTTCATCGGCTGGATGATCCACACCGTGCGCGACCGCCTGCGCACTGGTTTCGAGAAGATCGACCGGGTGTGGAGCGAGGTGACCAACGTGCTTGCCGACACCATTCCTGGCATTCGCGTCGTCAAGGCGTTTGCCCAGGAAAAGCGCGAGGCGCAGCGCTTTCATGACGCCAACCAGCACAACCTGCAAGTCAACGACAAGTTGAACAAAACCTGGTCGCTTTTCACGCCCACCGTGTCGCTGCTGACTGAGATCGGGCTGCTTGTGGTGTGGGGATTCGGCATTTGGCTCGTGTCCAAGAGCCAGATCACCGTCGGTGTGCTCACGGCCTTCATCGCTTACATCGGGCGTTTCTATGGAAGGCTCGATTCCATGAGCCGCATCGTGTCCGTGACGCAAAAAGCCGCAGCCGGTGCCAAACGGATTTTTGACATCTTGGACCACGTCAGCAACGTGCCCGAGCCGGTCAACCCGGTGCGTATGGAGCGCATGCAAGGGGCTATTGGGCTGCGTGGGGTGGGGTTTCGCTATGGCAGCCGCGCCGTCATCAAGAATTTGAATTTGGACATTCGACCTGGGGAAATGATTGGCCTGGTGGGGCACAGCGGTTCTGGAAAAAGCACCCTGGTGAACCTGATTTGCCGCTTCTACGACGTGACAGAGGGCGCAATTTCCCTCGACGGAACCGATATTCGCCGCTTTGCCGTAGCCGACTACCGGCGACAAATTGGTCTGGTGCTGCAAGAGCCATTTTTGTTCTTCGGCACGATTGCCGAGAACGTTGCCTACGGCAAACCCGACGCCACCCGCGCGGAAATTGTGGCGGCAGCACGCGCCGCGCACGCGCACGAATTCATTTTGCGTTTGCCGCACGGCTACGACTCGTTGGTGGGGGAGCGTGGCCAGGGGCTGTCAGGCGGCGAGCGCCAGCGCATCAGCATTGCGCGCGCGCTGCTGATCGATCCGCGCATCCTGATACTCGACGAAGCCACCTCGGCGGTCGATACCGAGACGGAAAAAGAAATTCAGCGTGCGCTTGACAACCTGGTTCAAGGGCGCACGACCATTGCCATTGCGCACCGTCTTTCCACCCTGCGCAAGGCCGACCGTCTGGTGGTGATGGACCGCGGTGAAATCGTCGAGGTTGGGCCGCACGACGTGCTCATGGAGCGGCGCGGCGCCTATTGGCGGCTGTACGAAGCACAGGCGCGGCGCGCTGAAGAAGATGCACACGCAGCTGGCGTGCTACTGCAGGCGCCGTCCCATTCTGCACACCCTGCGGGCGAATCATGAGCATGTCGAATATCCAATTGCAGCGCGATACCCATGGTCGGCTCGTGTTGACCCTCGCCGATGGCAGCGAGCACGCGGGCGTGCAACCGGTCCGAGCGTTTCCGATCGGTGCACCCGACGAAGGTTTTTCGCTGTTGGGTCACGACGGCCACGAGCGTCTGTGGGTGGAACGTCTGGCCGACTTGCCCGGCGCTGTGCGCACTTTGATGGAAGAAGAGCTGGCGGTTCGCGAGTTTTCGCCGGAAATCACACGCATCGTCTCGGTGTCGAGCTTTTCTACCCCCAGCGTCTGGAAAATCCAGACCGACCGGGGCGATACCCAGCTCACCCTCAAGGCTGAAGAAGACATCCGGCGCTTGTCCGGGCGCACGCGACTCTTGATTGCCAGTGCCGAGGGCGTGCAGTACCGCATTGCCGACAGCGGTGTGCTGGACCGAAATTCACAGCGTTTGCTTGAGCGGTTTCTGTAGTCGATGCGTCTCTTAATAGGGGTTTACCCTTAAATTTTGGGTAATCGTCAGAAAAGGGCTCAAGTTCCCCCTCTTTTCGCCGAAATGAACGTACGAGAAGGGACCCGTCCCGGCTCGTCCTTCCTCCAAACCGAGGCCACCGCCATGCAATTGCCACCTGTTGACCGAACGACAAGTTGGCGTCCCCAGGGCGCCGATCTTTACTCCACCGGAGCGTCGGGGGCGGTGCCTGTGCGTCCCATCAACGCCGCCAACCCCGTGGAATCGATGGATCGGCTGGGCGAGGGCGCCATCGTCAAGACGCCTGAAAAGCCGTCCGACCCCGACCAGTCCAATCGCGATTGGACGGAGGTGCCGGAGAAAAAAGAGCTCAAAGTGCCAGACGAGCCGCCGAAAGAGCCGCCGCTGTACAAGCAGATGATTGAGTTCATACAGTCCATGTGGCGCGCCAGCGGCACGGCCATTGAGATGGCGCAGGACGTGAATAAGGTGACCTTGGCAGAGCGCATCGCCCAGCAGGCCAAGAACGAGCCGCTGACCTATTCGGACCCAAAGATCAAGCGCACCAACGGGCTTTAGACCTTTGGCAGCGCAGCCTCTGGCAGGCTGCGCACCTGCCCCGCCGGCACATGGCGCGCTGCCGAGCTGACGTGGCCAGTCTGGTCGTCAAAAAAGAAATCCGGTTCGAACTCGCGCAGGAACGGGCCTTTTTCCAGCCCGCCCAGAAACATCGCTTCGTCTACCGCCAAATTCCATTTCATCAAGGTATTGATGGCGCGCTCGTGCGCTGGCGCGCTGCGTGCGGTGACCAGTGCAATGCGCAACCGCATGCCCGACACGTCGGCCTGTTGCTGCAATTGGTGGAGCGCAGCAAGCAGGGGTTTGAAAGGGCCACCCGACAGCGGCAATGCTGCCTTGCTGGTCTCATGGCTGACAAAGGCTTCCAGCCCGCCTGCTTGGTAGACCCGCTCGGCTTCGTCCGAGAACAGTACGGCGTCGCCGTCAAATGCGATCCGCAGCTCATTTGGATAGTTGATGCCCGCCGCCACCGATTCGGTCAGTACCCGGGCGGCGGGAAAGCCCAGCTGCAGTGCTTCGCTCACGTCGCGCTCGTTCGCTGAGAGAAACAAATGCGCGCCCAGCGGCCTTAGGTAGCGAAATGGGTCGCGCCCTTGCGTGAACACGCCGCGTTCAAGTTGCAGCCCGGCGCTTTGTACTGAGCGAAAAATGCGCAGTGCCGTGACCGGGTCGTTGCGCGAGAGCATGACCACCTCCACCCGCTGCACGGCGTCGGTGTTGAACGCCAACAGCTTGTGCACCAAAGGGAACGCGACACCCGGCTTGGCCGGAACGGCCAAACGCTCCTGCTGCAAACGCATGTATTCGCGCGGGTCTTGCGCATCGAACACGCGGTTCTCTTCTTCAAAATCGAACAGCGCCCGCGAGGAGATGGCAACGACGAGCTTGTCCTGCAGGCTTACTGGCATGCCTGCTCCTGCGCGGGCAACGTGAGGGCTTTGCGGCGGGGTGGCGCCGGGGCGACGCGGCGTTGGACGTTCATTTCACGAACTGATTGAGCTGGATGATGGGCAGCAGCACAGCCAGCACGATCACCATCACCACAAGACCCATCGCGACGATGAGCAGCGGCTCCAGAATCGTCGCCAGCTGCACGGCGCGGCGCTGAACCTCGGTGGACAACTGAACCGCCGCCCGCTGCAGCATGAGAGGCAACTGCCCGGTTTGCTCGCCCAGCCGGGCGAACATCGATAGCAGACCAGGGAAGCGCTTCTTCTGTGCCAGCGCCGAGGCCAGCGGCGCGCCTTCGCGCACCTGCACCAGCGCGTTGAGCGCGTCGGCGCGCATGGCCCGGTTGTTGACCGTCTCGGCCGCCGCTTGCAAGGCCTTGAGGATGGGAACGCCAGCGCCGACCAGCATAGCCAAGGTGCTGGCAAAGCGCGCTGCGTTGTAGCCGCGCGCCAAACGGCCTATGACGGGCAGGCGCAGAAAGGCGGCATCAAACTTTGATCGAAATTCGGCTCCAGCGTAGGCGTATCGGGCGCCTATAGCTGCAATAACAATAGCAATGAGTGCGATCAGGCCATAGTGACGCACAAACGCGCTGATTGCGAGCATGGCAACGGTCAGGAACGGTAGCGCCCGCCGTGACCCTGCAAACACACCAGCCACCTGCGGCACGACGTAGCTGACGAGAAAAATCACAATGACGATCGCCACCACGGTGACGATGGCCGGGTACAGCGCTGCGCCGACCAGCTTTGCCTTGAGAGCTTGACGCTCTTCGAGGTCGTCGGCCAGGCGTTCAAGCACCACGCCGAGCTGGCCGCTGTGTTCTCCGGCGCCAATCACAGCGCAGTAAATATCCGAAAACTCGCGCGGGTGCTGCGACAGAGCCCGAGCAAAGGGTGAGCCGGCGTTGACTTCGGCGCGCAGTACCGCCACGAGGTGGCGCTGGCGCTCGTCGTCGGCTTCCTCGGACAGTGAGCTGAGCGCACGCTCCAACGTCAGTCCGGAGGACACCAGCCCGGCCACTTGGCGCGTCCAGACGGCGAGCGCCGTGCTGCTAAAGACCGGGCGCTGCAGCCAGCTGCCGGAGCTTCGGCTGCCATCGGCCGCGCGCACTTCGCCTGCAAGCTCTACCGCCAGCGGCACCAGCGCCTGCGCGCGCAGTTGGCCGCGAGCTGCTTTGGCGTTGTCGGCCTCAAGCACGCCAGTGCGTGTCTTGCCTTGGACGTCTAGGGCTTCAAAGGCAAAAGCGGGCATGGAAGGTGCGGCAATTCGTCATGGATGGGCATGGTAGCCGCTCCCGGCCTGTCTCCGGCCGCTACAAGACGCCTGATGCGTGGATGCTTTGTTTTTTTGTTGGGACTGCTACCCGAAAGCAATCCCCTGTTATTAAAAAGGGGGTTCCCTGAGCGTTGGAGCTGCTTCGGGCATTGCCCGCTCTCGTGCGGTGGTCGAGCTGGTGCGGTGGCTCTCAAGCAATAGGGCCTCGTTCGTCAAGGATTCGTACTGCCCGTCGATGGGGCTATCCGGTGCGTCGGATTTTTATAGAAAATAGCCGCCAACTCTTATGGAGTAAGCGCTATAAGCTAGCGAAATAATACTTACAAGCTGGGCGCACCTTGGAGTTCGGCATGGGCCGCTGCAGCGATGTCCAGCGAGCGCAGCCGCAGCGCCGGATCAAAAACGTCGCATACCAGCATCAGTTCGTCTGCGTGCGTGGCTTTTATGAGGGTGCTCAAGCCGGTGCGCACCGTTTCGGGCCCGCCAATGACGGCAGCTGCGAGGAACTCCCCGATGGCCGCGCGCTCCTGGGGAGAAAGATTGTCTGTCAGCCCTGGCACCGGTGGTGCCAGCTTGAGCCGCTCGCCCTTCAGAATGCCCAATACGCGCTGGTAGGTGCTGCTGGCCAAGAACTGCGCTTCATCGTCGCTCGGGGCGGCTATGAGCGGCACACCAATCACCACATAGGGCTTGGGCCAACGCGCCGAAGGTTTGTACAGACGTCGATAAAGATCGATTGCCTGCAGCAGCAAGCGCGGCGCAAAGTGCGAGGCAAATGCATAGGGTAGACCGCGTTCGGCCGCGAGCTGGGCCGAAAACAGGCTGGAGCCCAGCAGCCAGATCGGCACTTCGGTGCCAGCGCCAGGTGTGGCGACGAGGCGCTGGCCAGGCTCAGCGGGCGCCAGCAAGCGCTGCAGTTCGGCGACCTCGCGCGGGAAATCTTCCTGCGTTTCGGGCCGGTCGCGGCGCAGCGCGCGCATGGTGAGCGGGTCGGTTCCGGGGGCCCGTCCAAGCCCGAGGTCGATGCGATCCGGGAACAACTCTGCCAGCGTGCCAAACGCTTCGGCCACCACCAGCGGTGCATGGTTGGGCAGCATCACGCCGCCCGAGCCCACCCGCATGTGCTTGGTGCCAGCGGCAATATGGCCCACCAGCACAGCCGTGGCCGAACTGGCGATGCCGTCCATGTTGTGGTGCTCGGCAAGCCAATAGCGGGTGAAGCCCAGAGACTCGGCATGGCGGGCAGTAGCCAGCGCAATCGCCAGCGCGTCGCGCACGGTGCCGCCTTCTCGTACGGCCACAAGGTCGAGCATGGAGAGCGTGGGATGGGAGGCAGTCATGCACCGATTGTCGGCGCCAATGCCGCAGCGCGCTGACAGCGACGAAATGGTGGCGCTTAAGCACGGGTGTATCCATTTGCTTCAGAAGGATATGATGGCGCGCTTAGGCGTTTTCACGCGATGCAACGGGTGCCCGCATGGGATTTTTCAGCAAAATGTTCAAACTGCGCGAGCAGGACCCAGACATCCAGGAAACGACTTGGGCGTTTGAGGACAACCCGAGTCAGCTCGTGCTGGACGGAAAGTATGCGAACACGCTGGCGATTGAATTCGACATTGACGCCGCCATCAACGGGCATGAAGTCTGGAAGACCCGGCTGCGCCAGCAGCTCAGCGGCGAGATTGATGTGCCTATCAACCTCGAAGAGTTGCGCGATCCAGCCGCGTGCCCGTTGGGCCAGTGGCTTGCGGGCGAAGGTCAGCAAACCTTGGGCAAATTTCCCGCATTTCAAATCCTGGTAGCGCGCAACGCCTACTTTCACGCCCAAGCTGCCGAAGTGGTCGAGCTGAGCCGGGCCGGCGAATACGACCGCGCGCTGCGGGTATTTCACGGCGGCTATCGCCATGCGTCGAATCAGGTGGTGCTGCTGCTCAAGCAACTCAAACGCAGTTTGGGCCATTGAATGGACGCGCGGTCAACTTCCGGCCGCATCCTGGCGGTCTGTACCGGGCAGGCAGTCGCGTACGCCCGCGGTGCGCGCAGCGGCATCGACAAGCAGCCTCGCGCAGGCAAAGTGCATTGCAACACTCTCGGTTTGGCAGGCGACGAACAAGGCGATCTGCGCGTGCATGGTGGGCCTGATAAGGCTGTGCATCACTACCCCAGCGAGCATTACGCAGCGTGGCGCGCTGTGCTGGGGCCGCACCGGCTGCTGGACGCTCCGGCGGCGTTTGGCGAAAACCTGCACACCAGTGGCCTGACCGAGGCCGACGTGTTCCTGGGCGACCGTTTTCGTGTCGGCGACGCCCTGCTGGAAGTTTCGCAGGCCCGCCAACCTTGCTGGAAGCTCAACGAGCGCTTTGGTGTCCCGGGAATGGCCGCACAAGTGCAGCGCACCGGGCGCACTGGCTGGTACTACCGAGTGCTGGAAGAAGGCGAAATTTGGACGGACGCGGTGATGCTGCTTGAGGCACGTCCGTATCCGCTGTGGCCCTTGTCGCGACTGCTCGATGTGCTCTACCGGCCAAGTCTGGACGCAGCCGAATTGCGCGCTGCACAGGCGTTGCCACTGCCAGCGAACTGGCAGCGCCTGCTGGAGCGCCGGCTGGCCTCGGGACTGGTGGAGAGTTGGGAGTCGCGGCTGGAGGGGCCTGCTGGAACGCGGGACACGCCGGCAGCGACGGGAAAGCCCGACCACTAACACTGCTGGCGCCTGCGCGCAGCGCGGTTCAGTCGCGCGTCACCCTCAGGACTTCTTCGCGGGTGGTAATGCCGGACGCAATCAGCCGCTCGCCGTCGTCCCGCATCAGCTGCATGCCGCCCGCCAGGGCGGCGGTTCGAATTTCGGCCTCTGAAGCGCGGTTGTGGATTTGCGCGCGCAGAGCGTCGGTCGTCACCAGCAGCTCAAACAGACCGGTGCGGCCGCTGTAGCGCGTCTGGCCGCAGGCGGTGCAGCCGCTCCCGCCACACTGCGTGCAGGTTTTGCGCACCAGTCGCTGCGCCAACACACCCAGCAGCGAGCTCGAGAGCAAAAACGGCTCAACGCCCATGTCGGTCAGGCGCGTGACGGCGCTTGCGGCGTCGTTGGTGTGCAGCGTGGCAAGCACCAGATGGCCGGTCAAAGACGCCTGAATGGCAATCTGCGCGGTCTCAAAATCTCGAATCTCGCCGATCATGATCACGTCCGGATCTTGGCGCAGGATGGCGCGCAGCGCCTTGGCAAAAGTGAGGTCGATTTTGGTGTTGACCTGCGTTTGTCCAACGCCGGGAAGCTCGTATTCGATGGGGTCTTCCACCGTCATGATGTTGCCCTGCGTGGCGTCCAGCCGCGCAAGCGCCGCGTACAGGGTGGTGGTCTTCCCAGAGCCGGTGGGCCCGGTCACGAGCACGATGCCGTGCGGCTGGGCGATCAGGCCCTCCAGGCGCGAAAGCGCGGGCCCTTGCATGCCCACGGCCTCCAGCGTGAGGCGGTTCTCACTCTTGTCGAGCAGGCGCAGCACGGCGCGTTCGCCGTGCGCGCTGGGCAAGGTGGAGACACGCACGTCGATGGCGCGGGTACCCAAACGCAGGCTGATGCGGCCGTCTTGCGGCAAACGCTTTTCGGAGATGTCCAGATCCGCCATGATTTTCAGGCGGGAAATCAGCGCTGCATGCAGCGCGCGGTTGGGCTGCACCACTTCGCGCAGCGTGCCGTCAACCCGGAAACGCACGCTCGAATGTCGCTCGTAAGGCTCAATGTGGATGTCGCTCGCGCCGTCGCGCGCAGCCTGCGTGAGCAGCGCGTTGAGCATGCGGATGATGGGCGCGTCGTCGGCCGCTTCCAACAAGTCTTCTACGGCAGGCAGCTCTTGCATCATGCGCGACAGGTCGGCGTCGGATTCCACCTCGCTGACCACGGTGGCGGCGCTCGATTCGCGCTGCGAGTAAGCCGCGCTGATGCGCTGCGCCAGCGTGCCGGCATCCAGCGTCTGCAGGTGCTGCACCGGATACTTGCGCATCACTTCGCCCAAAGCAGAAGGTGCAGGTGCGGGGCCGTGCCAGAGCACCAACTGATCGCCGTCGGTTTCCAGCAGCAGTTGGCTGCTCCGCGCAAAGGCGTAGGGCAGGGGATAGGCCATGGTGCTGTTCAGTTGCCCTGAGGAATGTCGTAAGCGCCAATGACGTTGGTGCGCACCGGAGCTGAGCTCTTAAGGCGGTTGTCCAACATAAATGAGCTGTTGCTGCCGATAGGCAGCGGCGTGGCGCTGGCAGGTGGCGGGCTCAGTTGGGGCAAGGGTGCAAGCACAGGCGCGCCGGAGATCGGACGCAGCAACAGGCTTTGCTCAGGCTGCGACACCTGCTGCAGCGCGCGTATGGCTTCGTACCGGTCGAGCATCACCGCATTGCTGGTGGCGCTGTCGCGCACCACGGTGGGCCGCAGGAACACCATCAGGTTGGTCTTGCTGCGCGAGCGACTCTCGCTGCGAAACAGGCTGCCGAACATCGGGATGTCGCCAAACACTGGCACCTTGTCTTCGCCTGAACTGTAGGAGTCTTCCAGCAGGCCGCCAATGACGATGATGTTGCCGTCGTCCACCACCACGTTGGATTCGATGGCGCGCTTGCTCGTAGTCGGGCCATTTGGGTCCTTCAAGGTACTGGCCTCAATCTTCGAGACTTCTTGGTAGATGGCCATCTTCACCGTGCCGTTTTCGCTGATCTGTGGGCGCACGCGCAGCATCAAGCCCACGTCCTTGCGCTCGACCGTGGTGAATGGGTTGACCGTGCCGCCGTTGCCGCCGGTGTTGGCGTAGGAACCTGTGGGGAAAGGCACGTTGTTGCCGATGACGATGCGTGCCTCCTCGTTGTCCAGCGTCATTAGGTTCGGGGTGGAGAGTACGTTGGCGTCGCCGCTGTTCTGGAGGAAATTGGCCAGCGCGCCTAGGTAATATTGGCCGTTGATGCGCGGCGCTAGGGCCAGGTTCAGGCCCTTGCCCAGCGTTCCGAGTGCGGTGGCTGCGGCGCCAGTCGAGCCGCTGGCCAGCGCTGCCGTGATGTTCACGATGTTGGCGCCCGACTGGGCCGAGTTGGTGCCAATCACGCCAATCGTGCCATCGCCCTGCTTGCCAAGAAGCCCTTGCCACTGGATGCCAAACTCGGCCAGCTTGCTGGCGGTGACTTCGACGATCAGGCTTTCCACCAGCACCTGTGCGCGGCGGCCATCGAGTTTTTCGATGACGGTGCGCAGCTGCCGGTACTGCGGCTCAGGCGCGGTGATGATGAGCGAATTGGTTGCCGGGTCGGCCTGAATCTGGCCGCCGGTGGACGGTGCCGTGGTGCTTGCGCCGCTCAGCCCGCCGCTCGCCACGCTTAAGCCGCCACCACTGGATGCCGCGCCACTGCCGCTGGCAGAGTTCTGGGCGAGGCCAGTCAAACCCATGCTCCCAGTGCTGCCCGAACTTGCACTGCCGCCCCCGCTTGCCCCAGCACTTTGGGTGCCGGCGGCCATGGCTGCACGCAGCGTCGCGGCCATTTTTGTCGCGTCGGCATTTTTCAGATACACCACATGAATGTTGCCATTGGCAGCGCTGCTGCCGGGTGTGGGCGGCTGGTCGAGCTTTTGCACCAATGCGCGCACCTGGGCGACGCGCGCCGGGTTGGCGGCGCGCAAAATCAGGGAATTGCTGTGAGGCTCGGCCAGCAGGGTGGTTTTAAAGGCGCTGTCGATTTGGCCTGGCACGGCGCCGGCGCCTGGAGCACCATTGCTGCTGCTACCACCTTCGATCAGCCTGGCCACCAGCGGCGCTAGGTCGGTGGCAATGGCGTTCTTTAGTTGAATGACCTCCACGTCACTCGCGTTGGAGACGTCCATCGCCGCGACGATGCGGCCCAGGCGCTGAAGGTTGTCGGCGTAGTCGGTGATCACCAGCGAGTTGTTGCCGGGGTTCACGTTGATGGTGTTGTTGGGACTGATCAAAGGACGCAGCACCGGCACCAGATTGGCGGCGTTTTCGTAGTTGAGCTTGAAGATCTGCGTGACGATCTGCCCGCCGCCAGCGGTATTTGTAGGCGCGCCGCCCTTCCACACTTGGACGCTGCTGCCTTGCAGCTTGCCCTCCGCTTCGGGGAGCACCTTGTACAAACCGCCCGATTCCACCACGGTGTATCCCTGCAGGCGCAGCGCCGCGAGGAACTGGTTGAAAGCAGCAGCGGGCGCCACGGCGCGTTCGGTCACCAGCGTGATCTTGCCCTTGACGCGCGGGTCCACCACGACGTTGCGCCCGGTGATGGTGGCCATGGTTCGCGCCACAGCTTCGATCTCGACGTCGGAGAAGTTCAGCGTGACTGGCTCACCAGGGCGCACGCTCAGGGGATTGGGTGGAACCGAGTTCTGTGCATGAATTTGGCCTCCAGCGCTCATCAAGAAAGCGCAAGCAGCTATTGAAATAATAGTGCGTTGCATGCGATTCATGGTCGTAGTTGGCATAGTGTGTGCGGCCTTTAGCCAAGCGAAATGAGCGAGCGTGCGCCGCTGCGCCGCCCGATGATGTTGAGCAGGTTGGAGAGCGCGGGCTCGCGGCCTGGTGCGGCCTGCGCCTCGCCGGAAAAGCGCAGTCGCTGGCCCACCCACTGGCCGTTGCCCGAGAGCTGCAAGGCCCCCGAAATCGTGGACAGCTGCAGTGTGGGAACTTCGCCGCCGGCGAGCACCAAGCGGTAGCTGCCCATTGGGCGAAGGGTCGACAGGCGCGACGATACGGCCAGCGCTTCGAGGTTTGCGCTGCCGCCCAAAGCAAGGCGTCCGCGCACGCTCTGCGCGGTGAAGCCTTCAGTTTTCAGCGCCAACTGCCCTTGCAGTTGCAGCGTGTTCCAAGGCGTGCCCAAGCCGGCGAGCACCCCCGCAGGCCAGCGGCTTTGGCTGTCGCCGATGGCAAGTTCGGCCCCGCCCCAGCGTGGGCGAACCTGCAGCTGGACCGGTGCGGCACCGGTGCAGCAGTCGGCCAGAAGCTCTGCGCGCAGCCCCTGCCAGGTGGGCCGTGCGCGCCAGTGCAAGCGGCCAGGCAGGGCTGCGGCGCTCTGGCTGTCGGTGCCGCCAGTGAGCAGCAGCTGGGCCGAGCCGTCCCAGACGCTTCCGCGTACGGCGACCAGTTGCACATGCCCGCCGCTCGCGCGCTCAAGACCTGCGGCCAGCAACTGCGCCGGCAAACCGAGCACCAGCGCCGTACAGGTGCCCAGCAGCGTACCTGCCAGTGCCCAGCCCCAGGGCGAACGCGCCGCGCTGCCAGGCCCTAAGGAGCGGCTTGGCGCCGGAGGCGTGTTTCGCCGCGTGCGCGGGGAGGAAGGGGCGGCGATGGAACGCGTCATGCATGCACAACCGATTAACGTGCCGGCAATGACAGCACGATGCTGCCGTCCCATTTGGGCTCGGTGGGCGCTGCGGCAGGTGAAGCCGCGGGAGAACTGCGCTTGAGGTGCGCTTCCACAGGCGCACTGCGCGCATTGCCGCGCATTTGCGCCAACCAAGGCGCGAACGTGGTCGCGGGCAGGCCTTGCAGGCGCACCGTGGCGCGGTCGCCGACAAAATTTGTCTGCGCGGCCTTGCCCAAACTGGTGGTTGCCGCTTGCAGCGCGCGCTGCGCCTCGGCTTGGGTGGGGCGGGTCTTGGCGTCGGCTTGCAATTGCTGCATTTCGGCCGCCAGCGCCTGCACACGTTCAAACTGGGCATCAAGCTCGGCATGGCGCGCGGGGGCTTCTTTCAAGGTGCGCAGTGCCGGCGCCAGTGCCACCCACCAGAGCAATCCTGCGACCACCACGAAGAAGGCGGCCAACACCAACGTACGCTCGCGCGGCGCGAGGGACTGCCAGCGGGCTTGCAGTGCCTGGGAAGGGGGTGTCTTGCTGCTCAAGGAAGAACTCCGGTGCGCAGCCAAAGGCTGTCGCCGTCTTGCGTCAACTGGTAGCCGTACGGCTGAAGGGCGCTGGCCGCTGCGGCCATGGCGTCTGGCGCCAGCGCGAGACCGCCCAGGCGCAGCGTTCCGGGGGTGAAATCAATTGCGCTGGCCCCGCCTTGTGTACCCAAAGCGCTGCCGGCCGCAGCCAACATCGGTTCGAGGTCGGTGGGCGCCAGCGCGCCGCTTGCCTGGCGCAGCAGGGCCAGTTCGCGCTCCATCTGCAGCGGCGCATCGACGACCACTTTGACTTGCGGGAAACTGGTGGTCAGCGTGCTGCGGATGGCAGCGCGTTTGAACTCAAGCGTGTTTCGATCTTTCCAGGCCCAGGCGTTCAAGCCCACCACCTGCGTCAGCACCAGCAATGCGGTAGCCCAACGCGCTGCGCGCCACTGCGGCGCCTGGAGCAGCGCGCCGAGCAGGCCGCTCGCCTTGCGCAAGGCGCGCGTGCGGCCGGAGCTCGCCAGATCGAACTGAGCCAAATCCCATGGGCTGCGAGCCGCCTGCAAAGCGCGTTCGCTGGCGCTCTGCAGCGCGACAGGGCGCCCGAGCAGCTGTTCTGTCAAGGCAGCCACGGCAGGCTCAGCAGTGGCCAAGAGAGCGTCGATGCCGTCTGGTGTGTGCGGCAAAAGGGTCAGCGCAGCGGGCGAGAGCGGCACGGCGGCTACTGCCCCGGCTGGCGGCAGGCCGGTAAGCACAAGCTGCGCGTTCTCTGCAGTCCCGATCGCATGCAGCGCCGGTGCGTCGCTGCCCGGAGCGAATTCCGGTACCACGCGGGAGACAGGCCTACCAGCTGACTCCAGCGCCTGCAGCGCGCTGCGCAACCATTCGCGGTCGCACACGGCAACCCAGCAATTACCGCCGGCCGCAGCGCCGGGCGCCAGTGCAAAGTGCAGTTGGGCGGGGTCGTCGAGCAGCAGGTCTTCCAGCAGGCCTTCGAGGACTGCGCGCATGCGCGGACCGCCGGGCGCAACGCCGGGCGGCAGCTGCACCTGCTGCCAAGACAGCGCTTGGACAGGCACCAGTGCCACAAGCTCGCCAGCGGCGCGGCCAGTGGCCGGAAGCAGGGCGGCGCTGGCGCTCCCGTGCTGCGCCACCTGGGCTCCATCGGAGCTTAGGGTGTAGCGGTATTCGGGCGCGCCTGCGGCCTTGGCCAGCGGGAGGGTGAGGATCAGAAGGCTCATGGGCGAATTTCGCGGGCCATTGTAGGGCTCGCCATGGACGAGGCCGAATTGAATGCAGCTGCGCTGCGCATGCGCCAAAGGGTGCTGACTTGCGTTCCGAGTCGGTGCACCAACGAGCGCTCTTGCACCACGGCGTCGCCCAGCCGCAAACGGCCATGCACTTCAAAGTAGCTGCTGCCCACGCTGTGCTCTGCAGGCAGCAGGTGAATGGCAGGGTCGAGCAAGGCGGTCGCGTCGTCCAGCGTGCGAAAGGGTCGCGCTTCCCGCGCACTTGCCAAGGTTTCCGCGCCTGCGCGGTCCAACCCGTCGATGGCGGCCAGCAACACTTCTGCGCTGGCGGTGTTCAGGTTGACGGGTGTGCGCTGCGGCAAAACGGCGACGAAGGACGAGAGCAGCGCCACGCTGGACGCAGGCAACCCGAGCCAGACGAGCTGCTCGACCTGTTGGGGCATCAGCGCGGCGTTGCTGCCTTCCGGCAGTTCCGTCGCAGTGGCACGCTGCAGCGCCTGCTCCATGGCTGCGAGCTCGGTGCCAGGCAAGCCAAGCTGGGAAAACAGTCGTGCGAATTGGGTATGCGCGCCCTGTTGAATGGCGCCCGCCACCACCAGGCTGTTCACGTTCAGGCGCGATTGCAGGTCGATGATCTCGCCAGACAGGAAGGCGTCTTGGGTGTCGGTGGTGGCGTCGTTATCCGCAACACCGTCTTTTGCCGCCAAAAATGTCGACAGCCGCGCTTCCACAAGGGGCACGGCCCAGGGCTCGGCCAGATGGTCGCCGCCGCCCGCACGCGCGTCTTCGTGCAGGATCAGCCGCGTCCAGTCGAGCGCTCCGACCAGAATCCAGGCCGATTGGACGCGCGCGCGCTCGGCGGTTTCGACCTCGATGCCTCGCCACTGCTGCCACATCGCGGCGGCAGCAAACGTGGCAACCAACGTCACCGTGAGCATGGCGGCGAGCAGGGCGGCGCCGCGTGAAGGCGGGGGAGGCGAGCGCATCACGATTTGCCGCCTCCGTTGAGCGGGTTGACCCAGTCGCGCGTCACCTGGCCGGCCAAGGCCTGCCCAGGCGCAAGCTCCAATTGCAGGCGCACGCCATCGGGCACCTTGCCCTGCCCCAGTTGCGCAGTGCTGGCCTCGCCAACGCTTTGCGGTGTGGGGCTGCCGCTGCTCGACAGGGGATTGCTCCAGGCATTGCCGCGGTAGTAGAAGATCTGCCAGCCGGCCAGCGGCAGCAGCACGACCTCGCTGCGGCGCTCGGCTTCGCCGGGGCTGCGCGCCCACACCGCCGCCTGGTCCCAGGCGCTCTGCCAATCGATGCGTGTGGTCACAGGCGCCGATTGCCAGCGAAGCCATTGGTCGGTGCCATTGACGTTGCGCAGGCTCCAGGCCACCACCAGCGCACCTTCGCCAAGGCCGGCACTGCTGCGCCGGGTCATGCGCAGCGCCTGGCCATCCCATTCAAGCGGTATCGTGTGGGGCAGGGGCAGCACTGCATCCAGGTCGGCGCCCCATTGGCTGAGTGCGACCTGCAGCGCGAGCAGGGCATCGCCGCGTTCGCGGGTTTGCTCCTGCACACGCACCATGCCGTCGATGCCGCGCCAGCTCATCAGGGCCATCAGGCCCATCAGAGTGATGGCGATCAGCAGCTCAATGAGTGTGAACCCCTGCGGTGCACGCCGGGCCGGTGTGCGGCGCACGCTCATCGCCGCCCCACGATGGTAGATATACGCAGCACCGAGCCCGCACTGCTGTGCACCTGCGCGTCGACGCGCCGGAAGCTGGGATTGGGCGTGGGTAGTACGGCCAAGGTGACGTTGAAGCGCTCGCCGCCCTGCTCGCAAGCCTGCGTGCTGTCGCCAATGCTCGGCATTTGGCGCGAGAGGCGCACCGCCACGAGCGCGTTTTCGGCGCACAACTGGGCCAGCAGCACTTCCGACTGACGCTCGGCATTGCGCATCAGCGCGCCGGTGGCCTGCGAGCCCGCCATCAGGGCGATGGCGGTGATGGCCAGTGCCACCAGCACCTCCACCAAAGTAAAGCCGCGCGGCAGTTGGTGGCTCACGGGGCGGTCTTCACGCTGAAGGGGCGCAGGCCGTCGGTGCTGACCTGCAGACGACGTTCGGGATGGTTGGCCTGGCTCAGCACCACGGCTTGAGGCGGGATCAGCGGCTCTGGGCCGAGCAGCAAGGGTGCTGAAGCGAAGGCGCGCGTGCCGGCGTCGAGCCACTGTGTCGGCAGGCCAGCGCTGGCAGGCAGGCCCTCGAAACGAAAGCCGCCCGGTGCCATTTCCCACCGGACCGGCACGCCGGCTGCGCGCGACCTGGCCCGTGCACTCTCCAGCAATGCAGCCAAACGATCGGCTTCGCGCCCGAGCTGGGTTTCAGACGGATCGCGCAGCGACATTGACACCCCTGCCGTGGCCAAGGCCATGATGCTGATAACCAGCAACAATTCGAGCAAGGTGAAGCCGCGGGGAATCGCGACTCCCACCCGATCGGTTGCGCGGCCGGCCGAGGCACTTGCGCGGCTTGCGCTGGTAGAGGGTGGTGCCGGCTTCATGCGCTGCGGCTATCCGTAAATGCAGTGGTTATTGCCAACTTCCGATGTCCGCATCCTTGCCCTCGCCGCCGGACTGCCCATCGGCGCCAAAGGACATCACATCCACCTCGCCTTTGATGCCAGGGCTAAGGTATTGATACGGGCGCCCCCAAGGATCGCTCGGCAGTTTTTCAAGATACGGCTTCCAATTGATGGGCAGCGGGCCGGACGTCGGGCGCGCCACCAGTGCCTGCAGGCCCTGCTCGCCAGTGGGGTAGCGCTGGTTGTCCAGGCGGTACAGCTTGAGCGCCTGCATCAGATTGGTGACGTCGGTGCGCGCTGCTGTGCTGCGGGCGTCGTCTGCGCGGTCAAGCACGTTGGGCACGATCAGCGCCGCAAGTACGCCGATGATGACCAGGACCACCATCAACTCGATCAGGGTGAAACCGCTGGCAAGGCGCTGGCGGGCAGTGCGAGTAAGGTGTTTGAGAGGCGTCATGAACGTTTCGCTGGTGCGTGGCGGCGCAAAAATATGCAATGTGCTGAATGATAATCGCGCGATGCGCTCTCTCACTCCCAGTCGGTGGCCCGTACGGCTCAGCACATTTGCTCTGTGGACGCTGGCGGCCGCCAGCATGGTGGCCTGGGGCCTGCGGCTTGCCGCCCCAGCCTCGTCGATGGCAGAGCCTGCAGCGGCTGCGCCGCTGGCCGCGCCAGATGCGCAGGCCATTGCCCGGTTGCTGGGCGCTGCACCGGCGCAAGGGGCTACTGCGGCCGCGTTGCCGGCTGCCGGAAGCCGCTACACGCTCGTCGGGGTGTTGGCGGGCATTGGCGGTGGCACCGGCGCAGCGTTGATTGCAGTGGCGGGCCAACCAGCCAAGCCGTTTCGCGTCGGCGCTGCTGTGGACGGCGACTTGGTGCTGTTGGCGCTCGGCCCCCGCGAGGCTCGCCTTGGGCCGAGTGGGGGCACCTCTTCGCTCACGCTGGCGCTGCCTCAAGACAAGTAAATACGCTTACGGGCACTGCGCATCGCCTGACCCGGCCGGCGGGGAACTGCGCAGCCCGGCACAATGGTCGTTCCTTTTAATTTGAACCGTTGCACGCCGGGCCTCATGCACAGAATTTCCTCCCAGAATGTTGTAGAGCTGTTGCTTGACGCGGTGTGCATCGTCGAGCCTGACAGCCGCATCTTGTTTGTCAGTCCCGCTTTCGAGCGCATCTTTGGCTACGCGCCGCAAGAGGTCGTGGGCCGGCGCATGCTCGACCTGTTGCACCCGGACGACCTCGCCGCTACGAAAAATCAGGTGCAGGGCATCATGGAAGGCGATCTGCAGCTGCAGTTCGAGAACCGCTACCTGCGCAAAGATGGCAGCACTGCACACATCCTCTGGACGGCGCGGTGGTTGCCTGACCAGCAGGTGCGGTTGGGAGTGGCGCACGACATCACGGAGCGCAAAGTCAACGAGATCAAACAGGCAGCGGTCTACGCCATCTCCGAGGCGGCGCACGCGGTGGACAACCTCGATGCGCTTTTCAGTCGGATTCACGAAATCATTGGCGAACTGCTGGTGGCACCCCATTTTTCGGTGGCGATGCGCGAGCCCGGCACAGGCACGGAACTGCACCATGTGTATCGGACAGGCGAGCAGGGTGCGGCCTTGGACAACCTGAGCGCATGCGCAGATGCTCGCTGCGCCGAAGTGGTGCGCACTGCTCGGCCCCTGCTTGCCTCGCCGACCGCGAGCTCGCAAACTGCCGGCGGGGCCCAAAAATTCTCATGGTTGGGGGTGCCACTGCTGGGCGAGGCCGGCGTTTTTGGAGCTCTGATCGTGCAAAGCGGCGCGTCTGGTGGCACCTACGACGAACACGACCGCGATCTGCTGCAGTTTGTCTCCACCCAAATTGCGGCCGCGATTGAACGCAAGCAAATGATTGAGCGCTTAAAGCAGATGGCGCAGTTTGACGAGTTGACCAAGTTGCCCAACCGAATGCTGCTGCTCGACCGCCTGCACATCGCACTTGAACGGGCCAGCCGCGATGGCACGCTGGTGTCGCTGCTGTTTGTGGATCTGGACGATTTCAAGCGGGTAAACGACAGCCTGGGGCACGCCATGGGCGATCTGTTGCTTCAGCAGGTTGCTGCGCGACTGCTCGCCGCGGTTCGCGCGTCCGATACGGTGGCGCGGCTTGGCGGCGACGAGTTTGTGGTGCTGCTTGAGAGCGGCCGTGTGAAGGACCATGCGAGCACCGTCGCCAGAAAAATCTTGAAGGCGTTCCGGCAGCCGTTTGATCTTCAAGGCAGCGCTGTGAATATCCACCCCAGCATCGGAACTGCGCTGTCTCCAGAGCATGGCCGCGAAGCGCAGGAGCTGATCGACCATGCCGACCGCGCCATGTACGCGTCCAAACAGAGTGGCGGCAACCAGGTGCGCAGCGCGGTCTAGGCGGTCTGAAGCCTTGGCGGCTCAGTAATTAGTAGCTTCGCCCGCCCTTGTACATGGCGTGCTGGCGCCGCTGAAGTGGCGAAGCCTCGGCCAGCCGCGCCATGGCCGCGCCGGCATGGGCATGGGTGATGGCCATGCCCAAGGCGTCGGCAGCGTCCGGTCCAGGCAGACCGGGCAGCTTAAGCAGGCGGCGCACCATCTCCTGCACCTGGGTTTTGGCGGCGCGGCCATGGCCGACGACCGCCTTTTTCATTTGCAGCGCGGTGTATTCGGACACTGGCAGGTCGCGGGCCACCAGTGCGGTGAGGCAGGCCCCGCGCGCCTGGCCCAGCAGCAAGGTGGACTGCGGGTTGACGTTGACGAACACGATCTCGACCGTGGCGACGTCGGGCTGGTAGCGCTCTGCCACCTCGCCAATGCCATCGAACAGCACCTTCAGCCTTCCAGGCAAGTCGCCCAGTGCAAGGTGTGTGGTGCGGATGGTGCCGCTGGCGACGTACGCGAGCTGGTGACCGTCCACGTCCACCACGCCAAAGCCGGTGGTCTGCAGGCCGGGGTCGATACCAAGAATGCGCATGTGCTATCTAAAGAGGAGCTGGTAGCGCTTGCTGAGTAAGCGCCAGAGGCCGATTTTGCTTGAAATTCCCAAGCGCATGAGCGCCGCGGTGCCGCCGCGCGATGATAGGGCTGGCGGGGCACCCGTGTCCCGCGCGGCCTGCGCTGCTAGGATGCCACGTCGATCACTATCGTCGCCAGACGCGGCCAGCGTCGTGAATATTTCCCCTCTCAACCGAATCCGCTCCTTCCTGCGCCGCTGGTACGCACTGGCTCACGGCGAACTCTGGTTTCCCCATGTGCCGCTGGCCATCGCCCTCGCGGGCGGGGGCTTGCTGCTGTTGCATCTCGATTTTGGCGGGCGTTGGGAGGCATACCTGGAAGCGCTGCTGCATGGGCGCTTTGACCTTCCCGCCAGTCTGCTGCCGCCGCTGCTGATTGGCGGCGGCATGCTGATCATGGCGGGGGGGTTGTTGCTGCGCTCGCGCCTGGCCTGGACCATGGCGACGCTGCTCGCCATTACCGGGGCGGTCAGCCTGCTGTTTGGCCAGCATTTGCAGTCGCACCTGCTGCTGGTGTATTTCGCCGTGATGCTGGTGGGCCTGTCGGTGGCGTGGCGCCAATTTGACCGCAGCAGCGTCGCGGCGAGCACCTTGTTTGCCGTCACTTCGGTGGTGATGCTGGTGATGTACGCCACCTTTGGCGCGTACTACCTGGGCGGCGAGTTCAAGCCCGAGGTGACGGACCTGGTCACCGCGTTCTATTACGCGCTGGTCACCATGAGCACCGTCGGCTACGGCGACATCACGCCGCAGACGCCGGAGGCCAAGCTGTTCACCGTCTCCATCATCATTCTGGGTGTGGCGGTGTTTGCCACCTCGCTGACGGCGGTGATCGCGCCCATGGTCAGCAACAGCCTGCAAAAAATCGTCAATCGAAAAGGGTCGCGCATGAAGCGGGAAAATCATTTTGTCGTCATCGGCAACGGGTCGCTGGCCATCAACACCGTACGCGAACTGGTGCGCCGGGGCCACCCGGTCACGCGCTTGGTGCGCACGGCGCCCGACGACATAGAGTCCCGCGACAGCGGCGTGGACATCGTCGTCGGCGACCCCAACAACACCGAGGTGCTGAAAGAAGCCGGCGCGCACCGCGCGCAGGCGGTGCTGGCGATGATGGTGGACGACTCGGAAAACGCCTTCGTCATCCTGGCCGTCAAAGAGCTGGGCGGCAAGGCGCGCACCGTCGCCGCGGTGAACGACGCCGCGCACCTGAGCCGCGTCAAGCTCGCCCAGCCCGACGTGGTAATTTCGCCGCAAGTGCTGGGCGGCGAGCTCATCGCCATGGTGATGTCCGGCGAGGAAGTGACGCCGGACTTCGTGATGAAGCATGTGTTCCAGCGCAGTGTGGATCAAGCTAGCAAGGGCTGAATATGCGGTTTTTTCGTCTCGGGCCCGTCGGCCAGGAAGTTCCAGTGCTGCGCCATGAGCAGCAATTTTTTGACCTGCGCCTGCTCACGGCAGACCTCGACGGCGCTTTTTGGAGCTCCGGCGGCACCCAGCGCGCTGCCCACGCGCTGGCGCAGGGCGAACTGCCCACCTTGCCAGGGGCTGCGGCGCTGCGGGTGGGCGCACCGGTCGCGCGGCCCCAAGCGGTGCTGTGCATCGGCCTCAATTACGCGGCGCATGCGGCCGAGTCCGGCATGGCGGCGCCGCAGCAGCCGGTGCTGTTCTTCAAACACCCCAACACCGTCGTCGGCCCGAACGACACGGTGGCCGTGCCGCCCGGCGCGACGCGCATGGACTGGGAAGTGGAGCTGGCCGTCGTCATCGGCCAGCGCGCCAGCTACTTGCCGTCCCCCGAGGCGGCGCGCGCCCACATCGCCGGTTTCTGCGTGGCCAACGACCTGTCCGAGCGCGACTTCCAGCTGAACCGCAGCGGCACGCAGTGGAGTAAGGGGAAATCGGCGCCGGGGTTTTGCCCGCTGGGGCCGATGCTGGTCACGCCCGATGAAATTTCGCCGGACCGGCTTTCCATCCGCTCCTGGGTGAACGGCGAGGCGCGACAGGATTCCTCCACGGCGGACATGATCTTTTCCGTCGACCAGATCGTGCACGACCTTTCGCAGTACTTGGTGCTGGAGCCGGGCGACGTGATTCTGACGGGCACGCCCGAAGGCGTGGCGATGTCCGGGCGCTTCCCGTGGCTGAAAGCCGGCGACGTGGTGGAGCTGGAAGTGGAAGGGCTTGGCCGGCAACGTCAGGTGTTGGGCTGAACCTGTCGATCATGGCAGCTCGGCGCTGCCCATGTAGCGAACGATGGTGCGCGTGCGCCCGGCGATGTAGGCCGAGCCGGGGTTCTTCTCAAAGCGTTTGGGGGCGGGCAGCATGACCGCCAGACGCGCCGCTTCCTGCGCGCTCAAGCGGCTGGCGCTCTTCTTGTAATAGCGCTGCGCGGCGGCTTCCGCGCCAAAGACGCCATCGCCCCATTCGACGTTGTTGAGGTAAATCTCCAGAATGCGCTGCTTGCTGAGCAGGCGCTCCAGCAGCAGCGTCAGCACGAATTCCTGCCCCTTGCGCAGCATGGTGCGCTCGCCCGACAGCAGCAGGTTCTTGGCGAGCTGCTGGGTGATGGTCGAGCCGCCGCGGATTTTGGCGGCGCGCACGGGGCGGTCCGGCGTGCGGGCGCTGGCCTTGGCGGCCTGCTGCTCGGCGCGGTTGTTGCGTTCCCAGGCCTTCTCAATGGCGTTCCAGTCCACGCCGTCGTGGTTGACGAAGCCGTCGTCCTCAGACGCAATCACCGCGCGCTTGAGGGTGTCGGAAATTTGGTCGTAAGGCACCCACTGCTGGCGCCAATGCACGCCGCCGCTGCGCAGTTGTTGCCAGACTTCGCTGCGTTGAAAACTGGTCGATTGCGGGTCGATCACCACCATGGCGGCAATGCGCAGCACGAAGAACAGTTGCAAGGCAATGGCCGCCAACGCCACCAGGCCGATCCAGCGCAATAAGGCTTTCATGGTGAACGGGCTGAAGCGTTTAAGCCGCGGGCGCAGCCATCAGCGCGCGCAGTTCGCGCAGCACCTGCGCGGCGGGTGGGCGCACGCCGCGCCAGAGGGCAAAGGCCTCAGCCGCCTGCTCGACCAGCATGCCCAGGCCGTCGCGCGCCTCGGCGCCGCCCGCGGTTGCCCAGTCGAGAAAGCCTTGGGCAGCGGGGCCATACATCATGTCGTAGGCCAAGCTGCCGGGGCGCAGCACCCGCGCGCTCACCGGAACGCTGTCGCCCGCGAGGCTGCTGGCGGTGGCGTTGACAATCAGATCAAAATCATGCTCCAGCGCTTGTGGGGATTTCGCAAGCAGCTCTGTTTTATGTAGCAATGCCAAGGCGGCGTGTGCCTGCACCAAGGCCTCGGCGCGGGCCATAGTGCGGTTGGCCACCACGACGCGGCGCGGGCCCGCGGCCAGCAGGGGCGCCAGCGCCCCTGCAGCTGCGCCGCCAGCGCCGAGCAGCAGCACGTCGCGCCCGGCCATGTCAAAGCCGGCGTTCTGCGCGATGTCGGCCACCAGACCCAAGCCGTCGGTGTTGTCGGCGAGCAAGGCGCCATCCGCGAAGCTCAGAGTATTGGCCGCGCCTGCGAGTTGCACGCGCTCGCTGCAGCGGGTGGCGGCTTGGGCGGCGTCCAGTTTGAAGGGCACGGTCACGTTGCAGCCGCGCACACCCTCGGCGGCCAGCTGCGCGATGGCGGCTGCAAAGCCCCCCAGCGGCACCAGGCGCGCTTCGTAGCGCAGGCGTTCGCCCGTCAGCTCGGCAAAGCGGGTGTGGATCCAGGGCGAGCGGCTGTGCGCGACCGGGTTGCCGAGCACGCAGTACAGATCAAACGAGGGAGCAGAAGCAGTCATGAATGGGAATTTTGCCGCAGGGGTTGGGGCTGGCGCGCGCCGGAGAGCGGCGCTGAGGGGCGCTGAGGGGCGGGCGCTGCCCGGCCACAGGCTCGTCCTTCGCGTCCGGCGCGTTACCTCACGCTGGTCTCCAGCGTCTGGTCGCGGGTGAACTTGAAGCGCGAGACGACGGCAATCTGGTCGGCCTTGGCGCGCATTTCGGCGGTGAATTTGCCAAACGGGCCGGCGGCGCGGGCAATGGCTTCGGCGCGGCGGTCCAGCAGCGGGTTGCCTGAGCCCTGGACGATTTCGGTCTCCAGCACGCGGCCATCGTGGTTCACGGTGACGATCATGGTCAGCTCGCCGTAGAGCTTGCTGCCCGCACGCTCGGGGAAGTTTTCGGTGCCTTTGTCCTCGACCTTGCGGCGCAAAGCGTCGTAGTACACGGCGTAGGCGGCTTCGCGCGTGGCAGGGCTGATGTAGCGCTTCTTCGGGCGGGCGTTTTCTTCGTGGATGCGCCGCTCAATCTCGGCCAAGATGTTGACGAGCTGGCGGCGCCGCTCCTCCTGCGCCTTTTCGCCTTCGGTCTGCGCCGCTTTGCGCGGGTCGGGCACGGGCAATGCGGCCACTTGCTGGCGCAACTGGGCGAGCAGCTGGGTCTGCTGGTCCATCAGCGCGTCGGCCTTCTTCTGCGCGTCTTCAAAGTCGTCGCCCACGCGGGTCAGGGCCGAATAGGGCATGGGGCTGGTGGCGCGCCCCTTGGCCGCCTCGCCGCCCCCGGCCAGCGCGTGCTGAGCGATGGCCTGGGCTTTTTCCGGCGGCGTTTCGTTGGTGCGGGCATTGACCAGAATCACTTCGAGCGGCGTGTCCTGGAATACCCGGTCAAACTGCTCCGGCGCGACGAAGCGCACCGACAGCAGCAGTGCATGCACCAGCACCGAAAACGCCAGCGTGATCTGCAGCGTGCTGAGCGATTGGAGCGATGCAGGCAGTTTCACGGTGCAGCAGCGTCGGCCGGTGCCGTCTCGGGTTCGCTCATGTCCACGGCAATGGCAATCGGGCCGGCCGCGGCGCTGTCGTCGTCCTCGCCGCTGTCCTCGTCGTCCACCGGGCCGTCGTCGCTCGGGTCCAGCGGGTCGTCGATGCGCTCGATCACCGTGCCGTGCAGGTCGAGGGTGATTTCGTCCACCTCGCCGAGCTTGACCCGCAGCCGCGCGCCGCGCGGCAGGTTTTGCGCGCCCAGCACCGGGAAGACCAACGGCAGCGTGTCGGCGCGGACCAGAAAACTGCCGCCCGGCCCTTCTTTGAACACGGTAGCCTCCAGCTCAGTGATGCCGTTCTGCTCCAGGTACTTCAGCGTCCAGAAGCGCTCCATGCCGCCCTGGTAGCCGTTGTAGGCGCTGTAGGCCGCATCAAAGCTGCTGATGATGGAGAACAGCTCGGCGTCCTTGGGCTTGAAGGGCGCCGCCAGGGCCGCCGTGGCGCCGTGGCGCACGCAAGCGATGATTTGCCATTGGTTCACCAGGTCCACATAGCGGCGCAGCGGGCTGGTGGCCCAGGTGTAGCTCTTGACGCCCATGCCGGCGTGCGGCAGCGCCTTGGTGCCCATGCGCACTTTGACGCCGGGCGCCATGCTGGCCTGGCTGCGGTAGATGCCCGGCACGCCAACGCTGGCCAGCCAGCCGCCCCAGGTGCTGTTGGCGACGATGGCGGCTTCGGCCACGATGAGGTCGAGCGGCGCGCCGCGCTGGCGCGTGGTGATCTGCACCGTCTCGCTGCCATCCGGCTCGCCTTGGCCCGCATTGCCGCCCACGAGCTTGAAGTTGTAGTCCGGTCGGTTGAAATTTTCGGGCTTGCCGCGCACCACTTCGCGGCCCGCCTTGAGTTTTTGGCTCAGGCGGTGCAAAAATGAGAGCTGGTCGCGCAAGCTGGATAAGCGCTCTGGGGTACTTTCGACCTCAATACTCGAATCGGCCAGCCAGGCCTCGGTGACGATGTGGTCGAGCTGGTCGTGGCGCAGGTTGGCCACCACGGGGACGCGGTCGAGCCGCGTTTCGGTGGCGGTGATCTCCAGCGTGGCTTCGTCCACCGTGCAGTACAGCGACACGGCCGGGTTGGCGCGGCCTTCGTCCAGCGTGTAGATCTGCACCACGCTGTCGGGCAGCATGGTCACCTTGTAGCCGGGCATGTAGACGGTCGACAGGCGCTGGCGGCCGAGCTGGTCGAGCGCGCTGCCGGGGGCAATCGCCAAGCCCGGCGCCGCAATGTGAATGCCCAGCGTGACCGTGCCTGTCCCGAGTCCGGTGACCGAGAGCGCGTCGTCGATTTCCGTGGTCTGCGAATCGTCGATAGAGAACGCCTGCACGTCGGCCAGCGGCAGGTCGGCCGGCGGCTGCGGCGCGTCCAGCGCAGGAAAGCCCGTGCCTTTGGGGAAGTTGTCGAGCAAAAAACGCTTCCAGTGGAACTGGTAGCTTGAATCGATGGCACCGGCTTTTTGCAGCAGGTCGAGCGGCGCGGTGTGCGTGGCGCGGCTGGCCTCGACCACGGCCTTGTATTCGGGCGCGTTCTTGTCGGGGCGGAACAGGATTTTGTAGAGCTCCTCGCGGATCGGCGCGGGGCAAATTCCTTGCTCGAGCGCTTCGGCCCACTGGGCAATCTGCGCCAGCACGGCCTTTTTCTTCTCGATGGCGGCCAGCGCCTGCTGCAGGATGTCGGCCGGCGCCTTCTTGAAGCGTCCCTTGCCGGCACGGCGGAAGTAGTGCGGCGCGTCGTACAGTCGCAGCAGCGCACCGGCCTGCTCAGCCAGGGTGGCGTTGGCGGAAAAATAGTCGCGCGCCAGGTCGGCAAAACCAAATTCGCCTTCGGGTGCGAATTCCCAGGCCAGGTCGAGGTCAATCGTGTCCGCCTGGGCCTGGGCCTGCGTCAGCAGCTCGGCGGGCGCGGGTTTGTCGAACTTGAGCAGCAGGTTGGCGGCTTTGACTTTGACCCGTTTTCCCGAGTCGAGCTCGATCTGGGCCGAGGACTCGGCTTCAGACAGGATGCGGCCGGCCAGAAACTTGCCGGAATCTTCAAAAAGTGCGTGCATTGGCCGAATTGTCCCATGGCTGCCGGGCCTGATTTCCGCCTGGGCAGCGCGCCAATGTTGACGGCCTGCTAGACCTCGATCAGCATTTCCGGCGCAAAGCGCGTATTTTCCACCACGCCTTTGGGTGCGTAACCCCTGGGGTTGGCGATGACGCGTGTGTCGCCCACTTGGTAGTCGTAGCTGTCGTGTACGTGGCCATGCAGCCACAGCTTGGGCTGCCAGCGCAGAATTTGCGCTTCCAGATCGGAAATAAAGCAGGCGTTCAGCGGCGAGCCCGCGAATTTGGCGGCAATGCTTCCCCGCGCCGGCGCGAAGTGGGTGACCACTACCGTCGGACCATCGAAGGGCTCAGCAAAGCGCGCTTCCAGCCACGCGACTGATTGGTCAAACAGCAGCTGCGAGACGGCGGGCGTGAACCGGTCCGGAAACCCCGGGGCGATGCCAATTCGGCTGAAGTCGCGCACGAATTCCTGCGCCATCTCCAGGCCTTTCTCGCGCTGCTCGGCTGAGTCGTACAGCCGGTAGTCCGACCACAGCGTGCAGCCCAGAAAGCGCACCCCACCAAAGACCCATTCCTCGCGCTCCAGCACGCGCACCTGGCTGCCTTGCGCTTCGGCGCGCAAATTTGCCATGGTGGTCACCAAATCGGAGCCATAAAACTCGTGGTTGCCGGCAACGTACAGCGTCGGCCGTGCGAACTGCCGCGCCCAGGCCATGCCCTGGGCTGGGCGCTGCAGGTCGCCGGCCAAGACGACCAGGTCGGCATCGGTCTGGGGCAGGTCAAGGGATTGCACGGACAGGTGCAGGTCAGAGAGCAGGGCAATTTTCATGGGCTGACTCGGTTGGAACTGAAGGCATTTTGGCCAAGTGCAGGAAGTGGCTTTGTGCGCAAGGCTATTGCAGGTATTTCGGCCTTTGTCACCTTTTCCCGATTGCCAGCGTCCAATGACCATAACCCACCTAAAAGCGAGTTCCACCATGCAGTCTTTGTCTGTGCTCAGTATGGAGTCGACCCCGGCACTCCCGGATTCCGACGAGCAGTTGGTGGCGAGCGCGCTGCAAGGTGAGCAGAGCGCCTTTGAGGCCATCATGCGGCGCCACAACCGATTGCTGTTCCGCGTGGCGCGCGGCGTCGTTTCTGACGACGCCGAAGCGCAGGACGTAGTGCAGGAAGCCTGGTTGCGTGTGTTTACGCAGCTTGGCGACTTCCAAGGCGGCGCGTCTCTCGGTACCTGGATGGCTCGCATTGCCATCAACCTGGCGCTGGACGTGCTGCGCAGGCGAAGTCGATCGGTGCCGGTTGACCCTCAAGGGCTGGAGCACGAACCTTCGCCGGAGCAGATGATGTCCTTTCGCACCCCACAAGCCGCATCGCCCGAATCTGTGGCGGCGCGCACCGAGCTGCGCGCCCTGCTGCAGTCCGCCATTGAGGGCTTACCGCCCATCTACCGCAGCGTCTTCATGCTCCGCGCCGTGCAGGAAATGAGCGTCACCGAAGCCGCGTACTGCCTGCAGGTCACCGATGCGGTCGTCAAAACCCGCTACTTGCGTGCCCGCTCGATGCTTCGCGACGCCCTCGGTGCGCAGATCGAAGCCCATGCCGACAGCGTTTTCGCCTTTGCCGGCGAGCGCTGCGACCAGGTGGTGCGCCACGTAGTCGCCGAGTTGCAGCAGCGCCAGCTTATTGGGCGGCGCTGAGCGCCGGGCAGCCTTTTTTGTTCACCCACGGAGAAAATCATGAGCACATCTTCCATCTACGTCCCTTCGCAAACCCTCTTTCTTTCGCGTCGCCGCGCCTTGTCTGCATCCGGAGCGGCCGTGCTGTCGGCCAGCGCGGTGGCCTTGCTGGGCGGGCGCGACGCGCTGGCGGCCGGCGCCAAGGTGAGCCCGCAAGAGCTTGAGGCCGATGTGCGCATCCTCAACAGCGCCCTCGGGGCGGAACTCGAGGCGATTGCGGCCTACCAGCTGGGCGCGGAAAGCGGGTTGCTGAGTAAGGGCGTTCTGCCGGTTGCGCTGGCCTTCCAGGGACACCACAAAGAGCACGCCGCTGCCATTGCCGGGGCCGTGCAAAAGCTCGGAGGCAAGGCCGTGACCGCGAAGGAAAAGTATCAATTTCCCGTCGAAAAGCTGAAGGCCGAAGCCGATGTGCTGCGCTTTGCCGCCGGGCTTGAACGCGGCGCGATCTCGGCCTACCTTGGCGCTGTGCCTTTGTTTGCCGACCGCGCCCTGGCGCAGGTGGCGGCAAGCATTCTTGGCGACGAGGCCATGCACTGGGCGGTGCTGCGCCAGGTGCTCGGCGAAACGCCCGTGCCCTCGGCCTTCATGTCATGAGATCGAGCCGCACGTTGATCGCCTTGGGGCTGGTGGGCGGCCTACTCGCCGCCGCTGCCAGCGCCGCGCCAGACCCCGCAAGGCTTGCGCGTGGTGAAGAGGTGTACGCACGCTGCGCCGCCTGCCACGCCGTTGAGGCCAATCGCACTGGGCCGCAGCATTGCGGGCTGTTTGGCCGGCGTGCCGGCACAGCCCCCGGATACGACGGCTACTCGAAGGCCATGCGTGCGAGCAAATGGGTGTGGGACGAGCACACGCTCGACATCTTCCTGAAAGACCCCATGAAAGCACTGCCGGGAACCGCCATGGGCTACGCCGGAGTGAAGGACGACGCAGAGCGGGCAGACCTGATTGCCTGGCTGAAAGAAGCCTCCCGCCCAGGTGTGGCGTGCAAGCTTGCCAAATAGGTGGACTTGGCCTGACGCTACGGCGCGCGCGCATCAAAAAACTTCAAGTGGCATCAGGCGCCAGCTGCAGAAATTGCGCGATGCGCGGCAAATGCAGCGGGAAATCGCTCAGCGCATGGTCGCCGCCCTCAAGCAGATGCAGCTCGGCTTGGGCATAGCGGGCCGCCATCTCGCGCCAATCGAGCACTTCGTCGCCCTTGGCGACGATGGCCATCTGGCGGGCGGCAAGTGGCTGGTCGCCAACGTCGAGCAGCTGCAGCTCGTCGATAAATTCGGGTGCAAAGTAAAAATGCTCCGCCGGGTCGTGCCAGTTCGTCAGGTCCCCAATGTGGTTGGCCAAATCGCGCGCCGGGTTGACCGCAGGGTTGAGCAGTACGCTGGGGCAGCGGGCTTGCTGCGCCACCCAGCTGGCGTAGAAGCCGCCAAGCGAGGAGCCCACCACCGCCATGCTGTGCTTCGGCCACGCGGCAATGCCCGCACTCACCGTCTCCATCGCGGCGCGTGGTGAGGGCGGCAATTGCGGGCACCAGTACTGCACGCCAGGGTAGTGCTGCGACAGGTAATCGGCCATCAGACTTGCCTTGGATGACTGGGGTGACGACCGGAAACCGTGCAGATAGAGCAGGTGGGTGGTGCTGCTGGGTGTGGGCGCAAAAGACATGCTGGCATTGTCGCCCGCGATAATCGCTGCCCATGGAAACCACGATCAACAAGCCCACCCTGCTGGCGCGCGTCCGTCCGCTGTTTCGTGGGTTCGATTTGTGGTTGATGCTGGTGGTGGTGCTGCTCGCCGGCGCCGGGTTGCTGGCTATGTATTCGTCTGGCTACGACCACGGCACGCGTTTTGCTGACCATGGCCGCAATATGCTCATTGCGTTGGCGCTGTTGTTCACCGTGGCGCAAATACCGCCGCAGCGGCTGATGGCGTTTGCCCCGCCGCTGTACGCAGCAGGCGTGCTGCTGCTGTTGGCCGTGGCGATAGCGGGCATTACCAAGAAGGGTGCGCAGCGCTGGATTGACTTGGGGGTGGTCATACAGCCAAGTGAGCTGCTCAAAATCGGCATGCCGCTGATGCTTGCCTGGTGGTTCCAGAAGCGGGAAGGTCAGCTGCGGGCGCTGGACTTTGCTGTGGCCGGTCTGTTGCTGGCCGTGCCCGTCGGTTTGATCATGAAGCAGCCGGACCTTGGCACTTCGCTGTTGGTGCTCGCCGCGGGCATGTCGGTCATATTTTTTGCCGGCCTGTCGTGGAAGCTGGTGCTGCCGCCGGTGCTGCTTGGCGTCGTAGGGGTTGCGCTGATCGTGGGTTTTGAGCCGCAGCTTTGCGCCGACGGAATGCGCTGGCCAGTGCTGCACGACTACCAGCAGCAGCGCATTTGCACCCTGCTTGACCCCACGCGCGACCCGCTCGGCAAGGGTTTTCACATCATTCAGGGGATGATCGCCATTGGATCAGGCGGCGTGTTTGGCAAGGGGTTCATGGCGGGAACGCAGACGCATTTGGAGTTCATCCCCGAGCGCACCACCGACTTCATCTTTGCCGCCTTCTCTGAAGAGTTTGGTCTGATTGGCAATTTGTGCCTGATCGCCGGCTTTTTGTTGTTGGTATGGCGGGGTTTGGCGATTGCACTGCATGCAGGCACGCTCTTTTCGCGCTTGATGGCAGGCGCAGTGGCGATGATTTTCTTCACCTACGCCTTCGTCAACATGGGCATGGTGAGTGGCATTCTCCCCGTGGTCGGGGTGCCGCTGCCCTTTGTCAGCTATGGCGGCACTGCCATGGTGACGCTTGGACTGGCGCTCGGCATATTGATGTCGATTGCCCGCGCGCAGGAGGCGGCGCAGGGTCGTTGAATGCCGCCCACGCATTGCCACCTCGGCGCTGCGCGGTTACAAAGGGGGCGCCAAAGCCGTTTTGGCGCATACAGATCGAGGAACCCCGACATGGCTGCAAAGTACGAGCTCAAAAAGACCCGCAACGACAAATTCGTCTTTAACCTATTGGCCGCGAACGGGCAGGTGGTGCTGACCAGCGAAATGTACGAATCCAAGGCCAGTGCGCTGAACGGCATCGAGTCGGTACGCAAGAATGGGCCGGACGATGCGCGCTACGCCCGGCTTTCAGCCAAAGACGGCTCGCCCTACTTCACGCTCAAGGCGGGCAATGGGCAGGTGATCGGGCAAAGCCAGATGTATTCCGGCGCCAAGGCGCGCGACGGCGGTATCGCCTCGGTGCAGAGCAACGCCGCCGATGCGGTGCTGGACGATCAGGCAGTCTGAGGAGCGCTGCGCCGCAGGGTCTTGCGGCGCCGGACACAGGCACAGCGGGCACGCCCCCTAAAATGCCTCGATGAGCACCCGCACCCCCATTGCCGCAGCCCACATCGCCAGCACCCGCGAGCGCATTGCGCTTGCTACCGACCTGCTGCTGTCGCCTTTTGGCCTCGATGAGAGCCACCTGGCGCGCGCGCTGGCCGAGATTCGCGCGCACCGCGTGGACGACGCCGACCTGTACTTTCAAACCACACGCAGCGAAGGCTGGAGTCTGGAGGAGGGCATCGTCAAGACCGGGTCGTTCTCGATCGATCAAGGCGTTGGCGTGCGCGCCGTCAGCGGTGAGAAAACCGCCTTTGCCTATTCCGACGACATCTCTGAGGCGTCTTTGCTGGACGCTGCACGCACTGTGCGGTCAATTTCGGCTGTAACGCAGAGTGGACGTACGCGAGTAGCTTCTAAAAAAATAGCTAAAAGTCGCTCGCTGTACGACGGTGTGGATCCCATTCGGACGCTGGGCAGCGCGGACAAAGTGGCGCTGCTGGAGCGTGCCGAGCAGCGCGCCCGCGCGAAGGACCCGCGTGTGGCTCAGGTGATGGCGGGCCTGGCGAGTGAATACGACGTGGTGCTGGTAGCGCGGGCCGACGGCACCCTGGCGGCCGACATCCGCCCTCTGGTGCGCCTTTCGGTCACGGTGATTGCCGAACAAAATGGCCGGCGCGAAATGGGCTCTGCCGGCGGTGGCGGTCGCTTTGGCCTTGCGTATTTCGACGATGCGCAGATTGCCACGTATGTGGACGAGGCGGTCAACGCCGCCCTCGTCAACCTCGAATCCCGGCCGGCGCCTGCTGGTGAGATGACTGTGGTGCTTGGCCCAGGATGGCCAGGCATCTTGCTGCACGAAGCCATCGGCCATGGGCTGGAGGGGGATTTCAACCGCAAAGGCTCCAGCGCCTTTAGCGGGCGGATCGGCCAGCGCGTGGCGGCCAAAGGCGTCACCGTGCTGGACGACGGCACCATTGCCGACCGGCGCGGCTCGCTCAACGTGGACGACGAGGGCAACACCAGCGGACGCAATGTGCTCATCGAAGACGGCATCCTCAAGGGCTACATTCAGGATTCGCTCAATGCGCGCCTCATGGGCGTGGCGCCTACCGGCAACGGTCGGCGCGAGAGCTACGCCCACGTTCCCATGCCGCGCATGACCAACACCTACATGCTTGGCGGCGACAAGGATCCGCAGGAAATTGTCGCCAGCATCAAAAAGGGCCTGTACGCCACCAACTTTGGCGGGGGCCAGGTCGATATCACTTCGGGCAAGTTCGTGTTTTCGGCCAGCGAAGCCTTCTGGGTTGAGAACGGCAAGATTCAGTACCCGGTCAAAGGCGCCACCATTGTGGGCAGTGGGCCCGAATCGCTCAAGCGCGTCACCATGATCGGCAACGACATGCGGCTGGACAGCGGCGTCGGCACCTGCGGCAAGGAAGGGCAGAGCGTTCCGGTCGGTGTCGGTCAGCCGACGCTGCGGATCGATGGGCTTACCGTGGGCGGCACGGCGTAGGTCACGTCCGATGTTCTTTGTGTGACCCCACGCGCACAATGGACCATGCCCAGCACGCGCACACGCTCGCAGTTCACCGTTCAGTCTTTTGGCGACGTCAGTCGCTTCCTGCGTTCGGGTGTGGCGGACGAAGAATCGCGCCAGCTGCGCGACAGCATTTCGGCGCTGGCGCAGCGCATTGACGAGGCCATCCGTGTGCGTCGTACTGCGCCTGAGCAGTCGGCCGATGCAAACACCGCCGAAATCACCCGCCAGTCGGCCGAATTGCTCAAATGCGTGCGCGAGCACCAGTTCTTTGTCACTGGTCTGGGCTCAGCCTGGCATGGTCTCTATGAAATGGGCGCCTACCAGAACGCGCTGCGTGGCCTGCGCCGTGCGGCCGATACCTGGCACGCTGCGCTCGTCGAGCGCACGCCCAAAGAGAGCGCTGCATTCGACCGCATCGAGTTGCTCGCCTGGCGCACCCTCGGGGAAGGGCTGATGCTGATCGACATGTACGAACAAAGCGAAAGCGCCCACAGCGAACCGGCGCAAGCGCAGCCCGAGCCCGCCAAAGGGTGGCGGCGCCTGCTCAACTTGTTGCGGGGGCGATCTTAGGCGCTGTGTTACATTGCCGTCCATGTTGAAGTTCAGCGCGTTTTATTTTTGGTTTTGGTTCTCGGTCCCTGGCGGATGAGAGGCAAGCGCGCAAGCACCTGAACACTTCCCACCCAACCGCCGATGCTGCAGAGCCCGGCGGTTTTTTGTTTTCCATTTTTTGTTTTCACCTTCCTGCAGAAAGAAGCACATGACCGCAGCTGCCGCACACCCTTCCAGCGATGCCTGGTACCGAAGCGTCGAGAAAACCAGCCAGACCGACGACGAACGCATCAAGGAAATTACTGTGTTGCCTCCCCCAGAGCACCTAATCCGCTTCTTTCCGATTCGCGGCACCAAGGTGGAGAGTCTGATCACCCGCACGCGGCGCAGCATCCACGACATCATGGTCGGGAAGGACGACCGTCTGCTGGTCGTCATCGGCCCTTGCTCGATTCACAACCCCGCGGCGGCGCTCGAATACGCGCGCTATCTGCAGGCCGCACGCGAGAAGTACCAGGACACGCTGGAAATCGTCATGCGGGTGTATTTCGAGAAGCCGCGCACCACCGTAGGCTGGAAGGGGCTCATCAACGACCCCTACCTAGACGAAAGCTACCGCATCGACGAAGGTCTGCGCATCGCGCGCCAGTTGCTTATTGACATCAACCGCATGGGCGTGCCCGCGGGCAGCGAATTTTTGGACGTGATCTCACCCCAGTACATCGGCGACCTGATCGCCTGGGGCGCCATTGGCGCGCGCACCACTGAGAGCCAGGTGCACCGTGAGCTCGCCTCTGGCCTGTCTGCCCCTATTGGCTTCAAAAACGGCACAGACGGAAACATCCGCATCGCCACCGACGCCATTCAGTCGGCCGGGCGCGGCCACCACTTCCTGTCGGTGCACAAAAACGGCCAAGTGGCGATCGTCGATACCAAGGGCAATAAGGACTGCCACGTCATCCTGCGCGGCGGTAAAACACCCAACTACGACGCGGCCAGCGTTGCGGCAGCCTGCAAAGACCTGGTCGCAGCCAAACTCACGCCTTCGTTGATGGTCGATTGCAGCCACGCCAACAGCAGCAAGCAGCACGAGCGCCAGCAAGATGTGGCGCGCGACATCGCCGCCCAAGTGGCGGGTGGCTCGCACTGCGTGTTCGGCTTGATGATCGAGAGCCACCTCGTGGCGGGCGCGCAGAAGTTCAGCCCCGGCAAGGACGACCCGGCGGCGCTGGTCTACGGGCAAAGCATTACCGATGCCTGCCTGGGCTGGGATGCCTCGCTGGCTACGCTCGAAGAGCTCTCCGCCGCTGTGGTCGCCCGCCGCAAGGCGGCGATGTAAGCTTGTTTCCATAGGGTCGGGCGAGCGCCCGGCCTCTCAACCAAAAGAAAGGCCCGCCATGCACAGCCAAGTGTCGGTCAGCGCAGAGCGCAACCAGGAATTCCGTTTTGATCTTGAAGGTGTCGAGCCCATGGCGCAGGACGAAGCGCGACGTTGGCTGGACGACGAGTTCATGCGCCTCGAATGCGAGCCCCTGCGCGCCAGCGGCAAGGTGCTGCTGGCAGACAAGGTGCTGGCGGTGGCGCGCGCCGCCGGGCCGAGCCTGCTTGGCGACGCCCAATGGCTCAAGAGCTTTGCCCTCGCCACCAACGGTGCGCTGGCCAAGCCGGTGGTGCGCATCGATTTGCAGACCATGGCGATCAGCTACTGATCGCGCTGCAAAATTTCAGGGTAAATAGGCCTCTAGCTGTAGTTTCTCAACACGTTGTTCCCCTCGAAGCCAAGGCGAGTGATGGGAGGGCGATGTGAAGTAGCCGAGTGTGGCCGATGGAAGTTGTAGTGATACATCCAACGCTGCAGCTCACGGTCTCGGTGCCCTGAACTTGGGTAGATAAAAGCATAAGCCCACTCGCGCAGCAGCGTCTGAATGAAGCGCTCTGCTTTGCCGTTGGTCCTGGGTGTGTAGGGCCGAGTGCGAATGTGCTTGATGCCCAAGCGGCGCAGCAGCTTGGCAAATCGGCGCGACTTGTACGCTGCCCCGTTGTCGGTCATGACGCGCTCGACCTTCACGCCCAGTGCCCTGTAGTAGCGCAGCGCTGCCAGCACGAAGGCGCAGGCACTCGTGGCCGTCTCATCAGGCAGCATCAGACTAAAACCTACGCGAGAGTGATCATCGATGGCCACGTGCAGCGCTTGCCAGCCAGCGCGGCGCGTGTTCTGCGCACGATCGCCTGTGACGCGGTGGCCAGGTTTTTCAAAGCATCTGAGCTTCTTGATGTCCAAGTGCAGCAACTCGCCGGGCGAGGCGCGCTCATAGCGGCGCACGGGCACAGCCTCCTGCAGGGCTGGTAGGCGAGAGATGCCTGCGGCTTTGCAGGCGCGCGCTACGGCGCTCCTGGACAGGCACACACGTTCGGCAATGCATTCGTAGGTCAGGCGCTGGGTGCGGCGCAGCGCCACTGCGCGTTCGATCTTGAGGGAGTCGCTGCGTCGTGGGCACAAATGAGGTCTTGAACTGCGGTCCATCAATCCGCAGGCACCCTCGGCCGCGTGACGGCGCTCCCACTTGCGCGCTGTGCGCACGCTGATGCCTGCCGCCAATGACGCACGCTTGAGCCCGATTCGAGCAATCTCGCGCACTAGATGGGCTCGACCTTTGGGCGTCAATGAGGCATTCTTATGGATGTTCATCTGAGGAGTCCTGAAGAAAGTTGGGAGATGTCAGAACCTCCATCTTCCTTCACCTCAGGTGAACAACCTCTTGGGAAACTACAGCTAGCGCTTATAAAGTAAGCGCGAACAGCTATCTAATCAATAGTGTTTTTGTCTGCCAGCGCCTGCAGCAACTGAGCGTGTACGCCGCCAAAGGCGCCGTTGCTCATGCACACGATGTGGTCGCCCGGCTGCGCAACCTCCACGATTTTCGCGAGCAGCGTGGCGATGTCGGTCGCAGTCTGCGCACGCTGGCCTGGCCCGACGCCGAGCGGCGCCAGGGCCTCACCGGCGTTCCAATCCAGGCCGGCGGTGTGACAGAACGCCAGATCGGCCGCTTCCAGCGCCCAAGGAAGTTGCGCCTTCATCGTGCCGAGCTTCATGGTGTTGCTGCGCGGCTCGAACGCCGCGAGGATGCGTGCGCCAGCGCCCACGCTGCGCCGCAGCCCATCGAGCGTCGTGCGCATGGCAGTGGGGTGGTGGGCGAAATCGTCGTACACCGTGATGCCGCGCACCACACCACGCACTTCCATGCGCCGGCGAACGTTCTGAAAATCGTGCAGCGCGTGCGCGGCCTGCTCGGGCGCCACGCCGACATGGGCGGCAGCAGCAATAGCCGCCAATGCGTTGAGCTGGTTGTGCACGCCCGTCAGCTGCCATTCCACCCGCGCCACTCGCGTGCCGCGCAGCAGCACATCGAAGGCGCCGGGCTCGCCGCTGGCGGTCCAGTCGCTCACCGCACTGCCAAAGCTGGCAACGGAGCTCCAGCAGCCGGTGTGCAGCACACGCGCCAGACTTTCTTCCAAGCCGTTGACCACCACGCAGCCGGTGCTGGGCACGGTGCGCACCAGATGGTGGAACTGGCGCTCGATGGCGGCCAGGTCGTCAAAGATGTCGGCGTGGTCGAACTCCAGGTTGTTCAGCACGGCGGTGCGCGGCCGGTAGTGCACGAACTTGCTGCGCTTGTCGAAAAAGGCGGTGTCGTACTCGTCGGCCTCAATGACGAACAGAGGCGCCGCGCCCGGCAGACCGGGCCGCTCGCTAGCGCCCAGGCGCGCAGAAACGCCGAAATTAAGCGGCACACCGCCAACCAAGAAGCCGGGCGCCAGGCCTGCAGACTCCAGCATCCAGGCCAGCATGGACGTGGTGGTGGTTTTGCCGTGCGTGCCTGCCACCGCCATCACGTGCCGCCCCGCCAGCACATGCTCGCTCAACCACTGCGGACCGCTGGTATAGCGCGCGCCTGCGTCCAGGATGGCTTCCATCAGCGGGAACTTGGGGCTTCCGTCCGCCAAGCGTGCGCGGCTGACCACGTTGCCGACGACAAAAACGTCGGGCGCCAAAGCCATCTGGTCGGCGCCAAAACCCTCAATCAGGTCAATGCCTAGTGCGCGCAGCTGGTCGCTCATTGGCGGGTAAACGCCTGCGTCGCAGCCCGTGACGCGGTGGCCGGCAGCGCGCGCGAGCGCGGCAAGCCCACCCATGAAGGTGCCGCAGATGCCTAATATGTGAATATGCATGGCCCAGATTCTAAAAGGTGGAGCGAGCGGCCAGCCACCAAAAAATTAATAGAAAATGGCCTCTATCGCTTATTCCATAAGCGCTGCCAGCTATTTTTGATATAGCACGGCCGGCTCCATGCAAACCCCTGCTTCCTGCCTCGGCTGCGCTGCGGGCGACAATGGCGACATGTACGTTGCATCGTCCGCGCTGTCTGTGGAAATCGCTCGCACCGCCGCCCGCTTGGTGGTGGAAGAAGGGGTCGAGCTCGGCCGCGCCAAGCACCGCGCCTTGGAGCAGCTTGGCGCACCGCCGCGAACACCGCTGCCAGACAACGCTTTGGTGGATGAAGCCATCCGTGAGCACATCGCGCTGTTTTGTGCGGAGAGCCAACCTGTGGAGCTGCGTGCCCTGCGCGATCTTGCGCTGGTTTGGATGGAGCGCCTACACGCTTTCCGTCCGCACGTCGGCGGCGCGGTGTGGAACGGCACAGCGACTCGCCATTCGGACATTTACCTGCAGTTGTTTTGCGATGACTCCAAATCTGCGGAAATTGCACTCATTGATCAGGGTGTGGTCTATCAAGCCAGCACAGTGCGCGGGCTCCATGGGCGTCCGGTAGAGGCTTTGAGTATTGGTGTTCCCAGCCAAGCCTTGGGCGAGCAAGTTGGCTTGCACCTGCTGATTTACGACCACGACGACGTGCGCGGCGCATTGCGCGCCGGCAGTGACGGCCGAGCACCGCGCGGCGATGCTGCGGCCTTGCGCAAACTTTTGCTGGAGCAAGCCGATTGACCGATTCCACTTCCTCTTCTGCCACCACTTCAGCAGCCGATGCCAAGCGCCGCCGCCTGCTGTACGCCGGTGTGGCCACCGGTGCAGCCCTCGCTGGTGCTGGCTGGGCCTGGTGGCGATTTGAGCCGCATGGCCCCGCGCACCAAGCGCAGGCCGGTGATGCGACTTTCTTCAATCAGTCTTTTGAGACGCCGGACGGAGCACCGCTGGCTACAGAGGCGTTTCTGGGCAAGAATCTGGTGCTTAATTTTTGGGCGACCTGGTGCCCGCCTTGCATCGCCGAGCTGCCTATGCTCAACCAATTCTTTCTGGATCACCGAGCGCACGGGTGGCAGGTACTGGGCCTAGCGGTCGATCAGCCGTCGTCCGTGCGAAAGTTCCTCGAGCGCAGCCCTGTGGATTTTCCGATTGGCATGGCGGGCTTGGGCGGCACCGAACTCTCGCGCTCGTTGGGCAACCTGACGGGTGGCCTGCCGTTCACGGTGGTCTTCGGGGGTGACGGGCAGGTGCTGCACCGTAAAATAGGCCAAATTAAGCCGGAAGATCTGGTGAGTTGGACTGCAAATGGGGCCTGAGTTTGCATTTTCCGGCTTTAGCGCGGGAAGATTTTGAACGAAATTACGCGAAGAACCCCGAAGTACTCGTAATTTGGAGTAAATTCGCGCCCTGTCAAGAATTTGCCCTGGAGCTTGCATGGACCTGCGAAAACTGAAAACCCTGATTGATTTGGTCTCTGAATCGAACGTGTCGGAGCTGGAAATCACCGAAGCCGAAGGCAAGGTGCGTATCGTCAAAAGTGGTGGTCAAGTGCTGCAGCAGTTCGTCCCCGCGCCAGCAGCCGCGCCGTCGCAGACTCCTGCCGCGGCGCCAGTGGCTGAGTTGCCCGCGCCGGTGGAACCTAGCGGACATGTGGTGAAGTCCCCCATGGTGGGCACTTTCTACCGCGCATCCAGCCCCGGCGCCAAATCGTTTGTCGAAGTTGGCAGCGTGGTGAAGGAAGGCGAAACCATCTGCATCATTGAGGCGATGAAAATCCTCAACGAAATTGAAGCCGACAAGTCCGGCACCATTAGTCGCATCCTGGGCGAGAACGGGCAGGCAGTCGAATACGGCCAGCCGCTCTTCATCATTGAGTAAGCGGCCCATGAGCACGCACGCAACGGCCCTGCGCCGAAAGGGCGCCTATGTTTAAGAAAATTCTGGTTGCCAATAGAGGCGAGATTGCCCTTCGCATCCAGCGCGCTTGCCACGAACTGGGTGTCAAGGCGGTGATGGTGTACTCCGAAGCGGACCGCGACGCCAAGTACGTCAAGCTCGCCGAAGAGGCCGTGTGCATCGGCCCGGCGCCGTCCGCGCTGAGCTATCTGAACATGCCGGCGATTATTTCGGCAGCAGAAGTAACCGACGCAGAGGCCATCCATCCCGGCTATGGGTTTCTGTCCGAGAACGCCGACTTTGCGGAGCGGGTGGAAAAAAGCGGCTTCCAGTTCATTGGCCCTACGCCTGAGAACATTCGGACCATGGGCGACAAGGTGTCGGCCAAGCAGGCAATGATCAAAGCCGGGGTGCCCTGCGTTCCTGGCTCGGAGGGCGAATTGCCCGACGACCCGGTGCAGATTCGTCGCATTGCAAAAACCGTGGGCTACCCGGTGATCATCAAGGCCGCAGGCGGCGGCGGCGGTCGCGGCATGCGCGTGGTGCATACCGAGGCAGCGCTGGTCAATGCGGTGCAGATGACCAAGGCCGAGGCTGGCTCGGCATTTGGTAACCCGGCGGTGTACATGGAGAAATTTCTCCAGAACCCACGCCACATTGAAATTCAGATTCTGGCCGACAAGCATCGCAATGCGGTGTATCTGGGCGAGCGCGATTGCTCCATGCAGCGGCGCCACCAGAAGGTGATTGAGGAGGCGCCAGCACCGGGCATTCCGCGCAAGCTCATTGAACGCATCGGCGAGCGCTGCGTGGCGGCTTGTAAAAAAATTGGCTACCGAGGCGCGGGCACGTTCGAGTTTCTGTACGAAGACGGCGAGTTCTATTTCATTGAAATGAATACCCGTGTGCAAGTCGAGCACCCGGTGACCGAATGGATCACCGGCGTGGACATCGTGCGCACGCAGATCATGGTCGCTGCAGGCGAAAAGCTGCCATTTTCCCAGCGGCAGATTCAGATCCGTGGTCATGCGATCGAGTGCCGCATCAACGCCGAAGATCCGTACAAGTTCACCCCCTCGCCTGGACGCATCACGACTTGGCACGCGCCAGGTGGCCCTGGCGTGCGTGTGGATTCGCATGTCTATACGAATTACTACGTGCCGCCGAACTACGACTCCATGATCGGCAAGCTCATCGTGCATGGCGATACGCGCGAACAGGCGTTGGCGCGTATGCGCACAGCGCTGTCCGAGACGGTGATCGAGGGGATCAACACCAATGTGCCGCTGCATCGCGAGTTGATGGTGGACGCCAATTTTGTCGCTGGTGGCACCAACATCCACTACCTGGAAGAGTGGCTTTCTCAGCGCCAGCGCTGAGACCTGCCAGCCCACACCATGAGCCTGCACGAAGTGAGTCTGGCCTGCCCGCAAGAGCAGGTGGAGATGTTGAGCGACGCACTTGAGGCGCTGGATGCGTTGAGCGTGTCGGTGGAAGATGCCGATGCGCAAACCGACGCCGAGCAGGCGCTGTTTGGCGAACCCGGCATGCCGGCGCCGCGCAATGCCTGGCAGCGCAGTCGCGTAGTGGCGCTTTTCCCGGACGCGCAGGCTGCCCACGAGGCGCTTTCCCTGCTGCAGGCGCAGGACTTTTTCGCCGACTGCGCCGTGCTCGGCGATGCGCCCTTGGCCGATCAGGACTGGGTGCGCCTGACTCAATCGCAGTTCGCGCCGGTAGCCATCACGCAGGATTTTTGGATTGTGCCGACTTGGCACGAACCACCGAGTGAGGCACGCAGAGTGATTCGACTGGATCCGGGGCTGGCCTTCGGTACCGGAACACACCCCACCACGCGCATGTGCCTTCGCTGGATTGCCATGCGTTCGGGCGGGACGGATCTGGGCCGCGTGCTCGATTACGGCTGCGGTTCGGGCATCCTCGCCATCGGTGCAGCGAAATTTGGCGCGACCGAGATTGATGCAGTGGATATCGATCCGGCGGCAGTGGAATCCACGCAGTACAACGCGCAGGCGAATGCGGTGCAGCTTCGCGCCAGCCTTCCCGAGGGTGCGCTTGGGCTCTACCAGACGGTGCTGGCCAACATCTTGGCGACGCCGCTGCGCGTGCTTGCGCCGCTGCTGTGCGCCCATGTGGCCCAAGGTGGACATCTGGTGCTGGCGGGCATCCTTGAGCGTCAGGTAGCAGAACTGCAAGAAGCCTACGCGCCCTGGCTGGCACTTTCCGTCGCCGACAGCGATGACGGCTGGGTGCTGATGACCGCGCGGCGTTGACGTCGCGCTGCACGGTATTTTCGAAAGTCGGCAGCCGATGAGCCAGATCACCTGCTGTCCCGCTTGTCAGACGCGGTTTAAGGTCGTCGCCGACCAACTGCGCATTTCAGACGGCTGGGTGCGCTGTGGAAATTGCCAGCAGGTGTTTGACGCCTCGGTGTCGCTCCAAGCAGCACCTGCCGAGCCGATGCTTGCCGACATGCCGTTGAGCGAGCTTCGAGGGCCTGTCGCCCGTCCGCCCCCCATTGCGCCTGTCGTGCCCACCTGGGGCCAGCGCAGAGTTTCGCATGCTGCAGCGCCCTTGCCTGACGATTTGAAGGGGCTGGCAGACATAGACGACATGGAAGCGCCCGACGACGGATTTGCGCAGACGCAGCCTGGCGCGTTGCCGCCGCTGACGGACGACTCTGCAGCCCGAAGGGCGCCGATGTTTGTGCCTTCGTCCATGAAGGCGTCTGCGCCGTATCGCCCAGTCGTCCCGCCTTCTCCTTCTATCGCTCGTGCCGAACCTCAGGGTGTACCGGAACCAGAGAAGCGTCCGCCTGCCCTCGGGGGTGCTGCGCAAACAGGGCGCGTGCCGACTCATCTCAAGTCGCTCGGCGACGCGCAGCAGCACACACCATTCATCTCGCCAACTCCCGGAGGCTATGAACTGCCTGCGCCACAGTTTGAGGAAGGGGACACGGAGTGGCCCGCGCTGTTTGACGAATCACCCGCAGCAGCGCACAAGCAGGAGCCAACGGGCCGCCTTGACCGCAGCGAGGCGGGCGAGTTGGACTTGGCGCATTTCATTGCTGAAATCGCTGGAAAGCCAAAAAATAACGACGAACGCGAGCTCCCAGCAGCAGAGCCAAAACATCAGATTGCACCTTCAGACCTTGAGCCCCAAGTTGTCGAAGGCAGCTTGGATGGCACGCATGACATTGACGAACTCGTTTTGGGTCTTGACGAAGAGGTCACTGAGCCAGCGGAACTGTCGCTCATGGAAGATGCCGGCCCGTCGCAGCCACCAGCGCTGCATGGGAGCGCGCAGGTTCCGACTGCCGCAGAGGGCAGTAGCGGCAATGCGGCGCAATCGCATGCCGAGCTTTCCTTCGTGCGCAGGGCGCGTCGACGCGCCTTTTGGTCTGGCACGGGGATTCGCGTGGGCTTGGTACTGCTAGCCATTGGACTTTTGGTCGGGCTGCTGGGACAAATGGCCTTTCGCGAGCGAGCCCGGCTGGCCGCTGCTTGGCCGCAGAGCCGCACGCTACTGGAGGCTGCCTGCGCTCGCCTGCAATGTTCGGTTGGTAGCTACCGCGACATCGGCTCGGTGCTTGTTGATGGTTCGGCGTTCAACCGCGTACACGGCGATCGGTACCAGTTTTCGTTGACGTTGCGCAGCCGCGCTGCCTTGCCCGTACAAGCGCCGGCCATTGAATTGACACTGACCGACGCGCAGGAGCAGCCAGTGCTCCGCCGCATCTTGCTGCCCGCGGAACTGTCGGTGCCGAGTCCCTTAAGCCCTGGGCAAGAGTGGAGCACCGTCGTGCCCATGACCGTGGTCTCGGGTTCGGCGCGCATTGCTGGTTATCGCGTGCTGGCGTTTTATCCCTGAGGCTTTGGCCTCGCACCATGAGTTTTTATGGCAGTTCTGATTTGCGGATCCTTGGCGTTTGACACCATCATGACTTTCGAAGGGCGGTTTGCCGACCAGATACTGGCTGAGCAACTGCACATCTTGAATGTCTCTTTTCTGGTTCCTTCGTTGCGACGGGATTTTGGCGGTTGTGCCGGAAATATTGCCTACAGTTTGAACTTGCTCGGCGGCAAGGCGCTGCCCATGGCGACCTTGGGAAGTGATGGCGACGAGTATCTGCAGCGTCTGCAGCAGCTCGGTATTGGCACCGATTTTGTTTTGCAGGTGAAGGAAACGTACACCGCGCAGGCCATGATCATGACCGACATGGGCAACAACCAGATTACGGCTTTCCACCCGGGCGCCATGATGCAGGCGCATCGCAACCGCATCCAAAACGCGGCCGCGCACGGGGTCAAACTCGGGATCGTAGCGCCCGATGGGCGCGACGCGATGCTCGAGCACGCCGCCCAGTTTCGGGAGGCCGACATTCCATTTGTGTTTGATCCCGGCCAAGGCTTGCCTATGTTCGGTGGTGAAGAGCTCAGGCACTTTGTAGATCTGGCGACCTGGGTCACAGTGAACGACTACGAGGCACGCATGCTGTGCGAGCGCACCGGTCTGGACTTGGCGGAGCTGTCGATGCGTGTCGAGGGGCTGGTAGTGACTTTGGGCGCGTCGGGATGCGAAGTGTGGTCGGCAGGCGCTAAGACACTGGTGCCACCTGTTGTCGCCCAGCAAGTGGTGGACCCCACCGGGTGCGGTGACGCGTGGCGTGGAGCCTTGTTGTTCGGGCTGGAGCAGGGTTGGTCGCTGGAGCGCTGTGCTGCGCTTGGCAGTCGCATGGGCGCGCTGAAAATCGCCTCGCGCGGGCCGCAAAACTACCAGCTTGATTTCACCCCCGCATAAGCCAGACAAAAAAAACCGGCGCCAGGCGCCGGTGAGAAGATCACGCGATCTTTCAGGGCTTTGAGCCTGTTGGAAAAGGCCAAGCAGCTTGTGGGTTGAGCTGCGTTTTTGGAGCAGGTGCTTTCTTGGTGGAAGCTGCCTTCGCAGGAGCAGCGGCCTTCTTCGCAGGAGCAGCAGCCTTCTTCGCAGGAGCAGCAGCCTTCTTCGCAGGAGCAGCAGCCTTCTTCGCAGGAGCAGCAGCCTTCTTCGCAGGAGCAGCAGCCTTCTTCGCAGGAGCCGCGGCCTTCTTCGCAGGAGCCGCGGCCTTCTTCGCAGGAGCAGCAGCCTTCTTCGCAGGAGCAGCGGCCTTCTTCGCAGGAGCAGCAGCCTTCTTCGCAGGAGCAGCAGCCTTCTTCGCAGCAGCAGCGGCCTTCTTCGCAGGAGCAGCAGCCTTCTTCGCAGGAGCAGCAGCCTTCTTCGCAGGAGCAGCAGCCTTCTTCGCAGGAGCAGCAGCCTTCTTCGCAGGAGCAGCAGCCTTCTTCGCAGGAGCAGCGGCCTTCTTCGCAGGAGCAGCAGCCTTCTTCGCAGGAGCAGCAGCCTTCTTCGCAGGAGCAGCGGCCTTCTTCGCAGGAGCAGCGGCCTTTTTCACTGCTGCGGTCTTGGCAGGCGCAGCCTTCTTCACAGGGGTTGCGGCCTTGGCGGCCGGCTTCTTCGCAGTTGCCATCATTATCTCCTTGGGTCAATGAGCAAAGAACACTCCACGCCTGCATCGGACACGGAGAGATTCAAGAGCCGGAAGCGACGCTCCAGACCCTGAATGGGGGGCAATTCGGCTGAGGCGGCGACTGCGCGCCGAAGCCGGAGGGGTGCGTGAAATGTGTTCATTGAATTGAAGCGTGGCAGGCCGGAGCTTGGTCCGAAGCCAGTACGCCGCCAGATGGGTATTCAATGACGCGGGTGTCGAAAAGGTGTGGCTTCTTGTTCAAGGCAATCGCCTCGCCCATCCAGTCGAAAGAGTTTTCATCGCGCGAGAAGCAGTCGCTCAACGCGATACGTGAGGTGTGGCGATTGCCGATGTAAAGCACATAGTCGTTGAGCATTGACGCCTTCACATCCAGCACACTGCGCGGCATGTTGTCTTCAGCGCAGCGGTACTCGAGCTCAATCGCTTTCTGGGAAAAAGCGTCAAGCGACGACCGCGCAGACGGCGTTGCTTTGGCTACGCGGTCGCTAGAGATTGGCGAAAATGGTGTGACTTCTTCGTCGCAGGTCAACATGTTTTTTCCAGTGCTCGCATTATGAGAGCACTGGTCCGAAATGAAAAGCGCGCAAGCGCAGCGCGACGCAGTTTTGTTGCTTCACTGCACAAGCGACTGGGCTTGTTTACGTCGTCGCTTTGTTCGCTGGCTTCGCAGTGAGGGCAGTCGAGCGCATGAAATCGCCTGGCGCTTCAAGGAAGAACGATCGGGCAGGAAAAGTGTTTGGTGCGGCTGATCCGCCGCCAGATTGCGGTGGAAAGGAGCCGCAATCATCTCGCCCAGAGTGGCCAATCTGGTGTGCCGTTGCTCAGTGACCTTGCTGCCTTCGAACCATTCGAGCAGGTGGGTGCGACTCAAAAGTTCTTCGCCTTTTTCTCAACGCGGAGGGAAGTGAATGTCCGGCAAAGCCAGACGTTCTTGCAACTGCGCCCAGTCGAACGCTGGACCCGGATCGGCCTTGCGTCCAGGAGCTATGTGCTCATGCCCTGCAATGTGGGCGATCGGGTAGCGCTGCACGATTGCCCGGCCCAGTTGTGCCAGTGCGCAGTACTGGACGGGCTCAAATGGTTCGCCTTCTAGGCCTTCGAGCTCCACGCCAATGGAGTCGTCATTGCAACGGTCGCGCCCGCGGTACCAAGACGCGCCCGCGTGCCAAGCACGCCGGTCGCAATCCACGAATTGCAACAATTCTCCGTCGCGGCGAATAAAGAAGTGGGCAGAAACACGAACGTCGCGCAGGCGCTCGTAATACGGGTGGGAGTTGCAATTCAGGCGGCCCAAAAACAGCGCCTCCACGTCCGCACCGCCGTATTGACCCGGCGGCAAACTAATGGAATGCACGACCAGCAAATCTATCGAGGCCTCGGCCGGACGATCGTCGCAATGGGGCGAAGGCATGGCTCGCGCGAGTTGGCACCAGCCACCGTTCCACGATGTGTCGATCTCAGCCTTCATCGTCGCCAGTGGAGTCGCCCGGTGCGGCGATATTGAGTCGGGCAATGCGGTAACGAATCTGGCGCAGGCTTATGCCGAGCCGGGCGGCGGTTGCGGTCCGGTTAAAGTGGTTCTCTTGCAGTGCGCGAACCAGAATGCTGCGTTCTTGCTGGTCCAGCCAGGCTTGGAGATCGCGGGGTACGGGCTCCTGCACCGAGGCATCGAAGTTCGTTTGTGGCGACTCAATCGCAGGTGTGCTCGGTGCATCTGTCGCTTGGACCGTCGTTTGTGGAGCGAATGCGGTGGTCACCGCACTGTCCACATAGAGCTCGTCGCCGTCGCCCAAGGCTACTGCACGGTGCAACAAGTTTTCAAGCTCTCTCACATTGCCGGTGAGTGGATGGGCAGCAATGGCCGCTACGGTCGCATCCGTGAGTTTGGGTGCAGGCGTGCCCGATTCTTGAGCGATGCGCGCCAGCAGGGCGCGACACAAGGCCGGGAGGTCTTCCCGCCGCTCGCGCAGCGGAGGGATCACGACCTCGATGACGTTCAGTCGGTAGTACAGATCCTGACGAAAACGCCCCGCTTGTACATCGGCGGCGAGATCGCGGTGGGTAGCGCTGACGATGCGCACGTCGACAGGCTCCTCTTGCGTGGCGCCCAGCGAGCGAACGCTTCGCTCCTGAATGGCGCGAAGCAGTTTGGACTGCATGGCCAGCGGGAGGTCGCCGATTTCGTCCAAAAACAAGGTGCCGCCCTGTGCCGCCTGAAAGTAGCCTGGGCGATCCTGCGTGGCGCCGGTGTAAGAGCCTTTGCGTGCACCAAAAAATTCGGCTTCCAGCAAAGCCTCTGGAATGGCGCCGCAATTGACTGCGACGAGTGGGCCACTGGCTCGCTGGCTGCTCTCGTGCAGCGCCTTGGCGACAAGTTCCTTGCCAGTTCCCGATTCACCGCGCACCAACACCGGTGCCATGCCTCTGGCGACCTTGGCAACGCGCTGCTTGACGTTCTGCATGGCCTGAGACTCGCCCACCAAGCGATCGAGTGCGCTGGATGTGCTCACGTCGCTGGCCGTGCTGGGCCGCGTGCGGGAAGTGCCAAGTTTTGGCGTCAGGACGCTGTCTGTCCCTTGAATGGCAGAGGCCACCACGGCGCGGAATTGTTTGAGGTCGACGGGTTTGGTGAGGTAGTCGAAGGCGCCCGCGCGCAGTGCCTCGACGGCGTTTTCCGCAGACCCGTATGCGGTGATCACCAGGCAGCGTTCGGGGCGCTGTTGCTTTCGCAGGTCGTGCAGCAGTTCCATGCCAAAGCCGTCGGGCAGCCGCATGTCGGTAATGACCACCTCGTAGCGGTTCCTGGCGAGCAGTTGGCGCGCCTCTGCGACGTCGGCCGCGGTTTCCACGCGATAGCCCTCGCGAAGCAGGGTGAGCTCGTAGAGCGTTCTGAGGTCTGGCTCGTCGTCGACCACCAGGATGGAGGCAGGCTGAGGTTGCATTGTTCGAAAATTCAAACCACGATGGTGTCAAACAGGGACGGGTCGGGTGAGGCCACCAAGCCGGTGCCGCGGAACCTTACGATAAAGGTATTTCCGTCGCGGCCGCCCGTCCCAGTCTGCCGATGCGCACGTTGATAGCCGATGCTCGCACCGTGGCGCTCACACAAACCCCGGCAAATGTAGAGGCCGAGCCCACTTGAGCGGCTCTCGGATGAAAAGAACGGTTCGAACAGGTGCCGCTCCACGGACTGGTCCATGGGTGCGCCGTCGCTCCAGACGATTACGCTTGCCTGCCCGGGGGTGTCGAGACGCGTTTGCAATTGCAGCGATTGGCTGTCGCCGGAACGGTACCGCAAGGCATTGTCGAGCAGGTTTACCAGCACCCGGCGCAAATGCTCGGCATCGAATTCCACCTGCATGTTCGGCGCGCCAAGCTGCAAGGTGCCTGCACGCTCCTGCGGCGCTTGAGCCTGCCAGTCGTGCCAAGTTTGCGCTACGGTTTCGTCAAGGGCGACGGCCGCCGCCGCGGCATGGTCCATCTGATGTTGAACGCGTGCGATGTCGAGAATTTCTTCGGCAATGTGGGCGAGGCGGTCGGCGTTCTGTCCGATCATTTGCGACAGGCGCTTGTGGGTGGGGTCGAGCAACTCTTCGTCCAGCAAGGCATTGGCCTGAACGATGGCCGCCAGCGGGTTGCGAATTTCATGCGCGACGGCCGCCGACATGCGCCCCATGGCGGCGAGCTTCTCGGTGCGCAGGCGCGCCTCAAGCTCGCGCAGATCGTGCAGAAACATGACGCACAGGCGCTGCTCCGATGCCGCCTGCGGCCCACTAGCGCTCGCTGTCAGCCAGGTGCGCACGTGCAACCCAATGGGGCTTTGGTGCTCGCTGATTAGGTTCACTTCAGCGACCTGGGGAGCATGCTGGCGAAAACTCCTGCGTGCCAAGGCTGCAAGCGATTGCCAAGGTGCCTGCGCAAGCAGTGAGAAAGGTGGCGTCAAAGCCGGCTCTGCGCCAAGCAGCCGAATGCCTGCCGGATTGGCATTTCGGACCATAAACTCTTCATCCACCACCAGAACCCCCTCGCTGAGGTTCTGAATCACCAGCGCGCTGACCTGCCTTTGCACCATTGCCGTGGCGCGACTGGTCTGTGCAATGTGCTGTTCGCGGACCAGACGTACGGCCAGTTGCTGCACCAGAAAAGCCACGATGAAATAGCCCGTGCCCGTGAGCGCGGCCTGCAGCGTGCGCTGCGCGGCCTCGGTGCCGCCGTGATCACCCGACCACCACGCCCAGGCCAGCAGCAAAATGGTCACTGCCGCCGTGGTGCCCAGCGCGAGTGTCAGCGTCCCCAACACCGAGGCCATGAGAATGGGAAGACCGAAGAGTGGCGTAAAACTCATGCTGCCGTTGTGCAGAAGCTGTAGCGCCGACACCGCCAATAAATCTACCCCGATGGACGGCAGCCACTGCACCCCCGCATGTGCAGAAGGCGCTGCCTTGCGCCCAATCACCCTCAGTGCTAGCGTGGCCGCCAAATAGACCACACACACGCCCAGCAACCAAAGTTCGACCTGTTGATTGAGCAACTGGCCGGCAAACTGCAAAAGCAGGAGCGCCAGCGCTACCACCACACGCCCGGTCAAAAAGCCGTGCCAGAGCCGTAAAAACGCAGGGTCCTGTCCGCGCATGAGACGCTGTTGCGCCAGCGCAGGAGCGGCTGCCTGGTCAGTGGCCATCTTGCTTTTGGTGCTCGGCCGAGCAGTAGCTGCGGCCATCGCGGACCCAGGCCTCGCTTTGCGGAACGTGGACGCCGCAGTGCGCGCAGACCACCGTCTCTTGCGGTGCCGCCAACTTTTTGGGTTTGGGAGGCTGCTGCTTCGCGGCCACACGGTTGTTCCGCCACACCATGTATGCAACGCCCAAGACGAGAAACAGGACTAAAAACTTCACGGCGCCCGCCCGAGTACCACCTCAAGCGCAAAGCGTGAGCCAACGTAGGCGAGGAGCAGCAGCGCAGCCCCCGCATAGAGCACCCGCACCGCACTGCGCCCCCGCCAGCCAAAGCGCTTGCGGCCCAAAAGCAGTGCAGCAAAGGTGAACCAAGAAAGCAGCGAAAACACCGCCTTGTGGTCCCAGCGCCAAGCGCGCCCGTAGAGCACTTCGCTAAACAGCATGCCGGCCGCCAGCGTGGCACTTAGCAGCACAAACCCCGCGGTGACGAAGCGAAAGGTAAGCTGCTCCAGTGTCAACAGCGGGATGCCACTGTTGGGGTCTTTCGCCAGGCGCAGGCGCTTTTCAGCGCGCGTCATCAGCGCCGCGTGGACGACTGCAGCCGCAAACAAGCCGTAAGCTGCAATGCCAAGCGCCAGATGCAGTGGCAGCCAGCCCGAGGCGTTGACATGCAGCGGTTGCCCCGGAAAGACGAGCGCCAGCAGCAGCGCCAGTGCGCCAAGTGCCGCCAACGCCCAGCGCGCGCGCAACTGGGGAAAGAGCTGGCGCTCCACGGCATAAACCGTCAGTACCAGCCACGCCGTGACGGAAAGCGCCGGCGCGAAACCAAAGCGCGGTGCAGCTTGCAGCATCCCGAGCACGATCATCGCGCCATGCAGAGCCCACGCCAGGGTGAGCGCTACTTTTGCGGCTTGCTCGGGCAGGCGCGAGGCAAACGCCGCCGGTATTGCGTAGGCGGTTGCGGCGGTGACCCCGAGCAGCATCGCGGCAGGGGAGGCGCTGGTTAAAATCATGGTCGCAGTTTACCTTTCGCCCGGGCCGCAGCCTTCGGCCCCCACCGCCCGCCACCGCGCGTGCTCACCCGGAATTTCCCCTATGGCCTCCGCCCTTACCGACAAACTCACGCGCCTGGTCAAAGAGATGCGTGGCCAGGCCCGCATCACTGAGTCCAACGTCCAGGACATGCTGCGCGAAGTGCGTATGGCCTTGCTGGAAGCCGACGTCGCGCTGCCCGTGGTACGCGACTTCATTGCGCGTGTGAAAGAAAAGGCGCTGGGCCAGGAAGTTTTGGGCTCGCTCAAACCCGGTCAGGCGCTGGTCGGCATCGTCAGCCGTGAGCTTGCCGCCACCATGGGTGAGGGCGTCTCTGACATCAACCTCAATGCCCAGCCGCCGGCCGTCATTTTGATGGCGGGCCTGCAGGGCGCTGGCAAGACGACAACGACCGCCAAGCTCGCCAAGCATCTGATTGAGAAGCGCAAGAAGAAGGTGCTGACCGTGTCGGGCGACGTGTACCGCCCTGCAGCCATCGAGCAGCTCAAGACCGTGACGGCGCAAGCCGGCGCCGAGTGGTTCCCGAGCACTCCCGATCAAAAGCCCCTCGCCATCGCCTTGGCCGCGCTGGACTACGCTAAGAAGCACTATTTCGATGTGCTGCTGGTGGACACCGCTGGACGCTTGGCCATCGATGCACTGCTTATGCAGGAAATCCGCGAGCTGCACGCCGCCATCAAGCCGGTGGAGACCCTGTTTGTGGTCGACGCCATGCAGGGTCAGGACGTCATCAACACCGCCAAGGCCTTCAAGGAGGCGTTGCCGCTGACCGGCATCGTCTTGACTAAGCTCGATGGCGATTCGCGCGGCGGTGCGGCGCTGTCGGTGCGGCAGATCACCGGCGCGCCGATCAAGTTCGCAGGTGTTTCCGAGAAGCTCGACGGCCTGGAGGTATTTGATGCCGAACGCCATGCAGGGCGCATCTTGGGCATGGGCGACATCGTCGCGCTGGTCGAGCAGGTGTCTGCCGGCGTGGACATGGAGGCGGCGCAAAAGCTCGCCGCCAAGGTCAAGAGTGGCAATGGCTTTGATTTGAGCGACTTTCTGGGTCAGCTCCAGCAAATGAAGCAGATGGGCGGGCTCTCTAGCCTCATGGACAAGCTGCCCTCGCAGCTCACCGCCAAGGCCGGTCAGGTAGATATGGACAAGGCCGAGAAAGACATTAAGCGCAAGGAAGGCATCATCCAGAGCATGACGCCACTGGAGCGCCGCAAGCCTGAGCTCATCAAGGCCACGCGCAAGAAGCGCATTGCAGGCGGCGCCGGTGTGCAGGTTCAGGAAGTGAACCGCCTGCTCAAAGAGTTTGAGCAGATGCAGGGCATGATGAAAAAGATGAAGGGCGGCGGCCTGATGAAGATGATGAAGAAGATGGGCGGTATGAAAGGCATGGGCGGCGGCGGGATGCCAGGAATGCCGTTCTGATTTTTTGGTGTTTTCGGCCTGCAGCGCTTATGCAGTAAGCGCAATAAGCTATCAAATACAAAGCAAAAACCGGCAGCATGCCGGTTTTTTTATGTACCTTTAGCTCCTAAATAGAGAGCGTCCTACGCTTTATAGTAGAGATTTCCAGATTGAAAACTGGCTGAAACTCTTGTAGATCAAGCGCGAGAAGCTCTCATTTTCGATGCGTCATGCGGTGGTTTCACGCAGCAGGACCTCACCGCGCAGGGTGTAGGTCTTGGTTTCGGTGATCGTGACGTCGGCCATCTGGCCCACCAGGCGGCGGTCTCCGGCGAAGTTGACCACGCGGTTGCACTCGGTGCGGCCCATGAGTTCGTTATCGTCGCGCTTGGAGCTGCCTTCGACGAGGATGCGCTGCACCTTGCCCAGCAGGCCATCACTGATCTGCTTGATGTTGCCGTTAATCACCGCTTGCAGCTTGTGCAAGCGCTTGAGCTTGATGTCCGCCGGCGTCTCGTCGTGCAGGTTGGCTGCAGGCGTTCCCGGGCGCGGGCTGAAAATGAAGCTGAAAGAATTGTCAAAGTGAATGTCGTCGATGAGCTTCATCATCTTGGCGAAATCCTCTTCGGTCTCGCCCGGAAAGCCGACGATGAAGTCGCTGCTCATCGCCAAGTCTGGTCGGATGGCGCGCAGCTTTTTCACCGTGCTCTTGTATTCCATAGCGGTGTAGCCGCGCTTCATCGCCATAAGGATGCGGTCTGAGCCGTGCTGCACCGGCAGGTGCAGGTGGTTGGCCAATTTTGGAATGCGCGCGTAGGCCTCGATCAGGCGGGGTGTGAACTCATTGGGGTGGCTGGTGGTAAAGCGCAGGCGCTCAATGCCCGGGATGTCTGCCACGTACTCGAGCAGCAGCGCGAAATCGGCAATCTCGGCGGTGTCGCCCATGGGCCCACGGTAGGCATTCACGTTCTGGCCGAGCAGGGTGATCTCCTTCACGCCCTGGTCTGCCAGCCCCGCCACTTCGACCAGTACGTCGTCAAAAGGGCGGCTCATTTCCTCGCCGCGCGTGTAGGGCACCACACAGTAGCTGCAGTACTTGCTGCAGCCTTCCATGATCGAGACGAAGGCCGATGCGCCGTCGACGCGCGCCGGTGGCAGGTGGTCGAACTTTTCGATCTCAGGGAAGCTGATGTCGACCTGCGGGCGCGCCTGAATGCGGCGCTGTTCCAGGAGCTGCGGCAGGCGGTGCAAGGTTTGCGGCCCGAACACGATGTCCACGTAGGGCGCGCGCTTGATGATTTCTGCGCCTTCCTGGCTGGCGACGCAGCCGCCGACGCCAATCTGCACGCCGCGCTCCTTCAGGTGGCGCACGCGGCCGAGGTCAGAGAACACCTTTTCTTGCGCCTTTTCGCGCACCGAGCAGGTGTTGAACAGAATCAAGTCGGCTTCTTCGACGTTTTGCGTGGGCTCGTAACCTTCTGCGGCGCGCATCACGTCCACCATCTTGTCCGAGTCGTACTCGTTCATCTGGCAGCCAAAGGTTTTGATAAAGACTTTTTTGCTCATGGGAACTCTCTTGCAAGGCCATGCCGAAAGCCGCCGCGCGCGGGCACAGCGGCTTGCCCGGCGCTGCCGGGGGGCTTATTGACGCGGGCTGGCGTCGGTCTCGAAGGTGAAGTTGCGCTGTTCGCCGCTACCGGCACGCGGCAGGGCGATTTCGGCCTTGCTCAGCACCCAAGCGGTGAGAAGCATGCCGCTGCTGCCTTCGATGCGGTAGTTCACGATGAACTTCTGACCGATGACAGAGTGCAGCATCACGAGCGCGTTCTGCGGGCTGAGCAAGCGCATACCAGGCGCCATGCGCACCGGTTTGCCGTCGAGCTGGGCTTCCACCGTGGAAAGGATGGTCAGTGTGGCGCGCTTGGCCTCCACCGGAAAGGTGCGCACGCCGCCCAGTTCGCCGTGCATTTGCGCGAAAACTGGTGCAGGCGCAAACGCCAGCAGAGCAGCCAGCGCAAGGAATGCAGCGGGAAGGGTTGGGCGGGCGCGGCGGTTGGGCGGCATGGGGCAGCGGGTCATGGTTCTATCCAGCGGCTGAAAGAGATGGATTCTAGGCCGGCCGCAGCTCGGCAGACAAAGCAAAAACCCCTTGCAGGCAGCCTGCAAGGGGTTAAATACTGGTGGTGATAGGTGGACTTGAACCACCGACATCAGCATTATGAATGCTGCGCTCTAACCAACTGAGCTATATCACCGCGACCAAAATTATAGAACAGATTTTGGCGCTCCTGCACTTCGCCTGCGTGAAATCACAGGTGCGTGAACGTCGCTTTGCGCTTATTCATGAAGGCATCCATGCCTTCTTTCTGATCTTGTGTGGCAAACAGCGCGTGGAACAGGCGGCGCTCAAACATCACACCGTCTGACAGGCCACTCTCAAATGCGCGGTTGACCGACTCCTTGGCTGCCATCACAGCTATGCGCGAGAAGTCGCTGATGACCAGCGCGGCGCCCAGCGCTTCGTCCTGCAGCTTGTCCACCGCGACGACGCGGCTCACCAGACCGGCGCGCTCGGCTTCTTGAGCATCCATCATGCGGCCGGTCAGCGCCATGTCCATGGCCTTGGCTTTGCCCACCGCACGCGGCAGGCGCTGCGTGCCGCCAGCGCCGGGAATGACGCCCAGCTTGATTTCGGGCTGGCCGAATTTCGCATTGTCTGCAGCGATGATGAAGTCGCACATCATGGCCAGCTCGCACCCGCCGCCCAAGGCAAAACCACTCACGGCAGCGATTACAGGTTTGCGGATGGAACGAATCGCCTCCCAATTTCGGCCAATGTAGTCGCCCTTGTACACATCGGCAAAGCTGTAGGTCGCCATGGCGCCGATGTCGGCCCCCGCGGCGAATGCCTTCTCGCTGCCGGTGATGACGATGCAGCCGATGCGCTCGTCGGCGTCGAAAGCGCGCAGGGCCTCGCCCAACTCGTCCATCAATTGGTCGTTGAGCGCGTTGAGTTGCTTGGGGCGATTGAGCGTCACGATGCCGACTTTTTCGGCTTCGGTGCGCACTTCGATCATTGCGTAGGACACAGTGTTCTCCAGGAGGTTGCCAAGCGGGAAACTATATAGAAGCCGGTTCAGGCGCGCACTGGGTGCGGTCAAGCATTCGAGAGCCAGCGCGCCGCGAGTGCTGCATCGCCCATTTGCAGCAAGACCGTATCTTGAGGTGCATCGCCGCTGTGGACGATTTGTAGCTCTAGGCGCAGCAGGCGCTGATCGCGCGCCACCAGCGCTGTGACTTCGCGCGTCTCAGCCGTGGCATAGAGCGACAGATCGTCGAGCTTTTTCAAACGCCATGCGCCGGTGGGGGTTTCGATGCCCAGCCACTCGTCGCCAGCCGAAAAGCCCGCGCGCTCTGCCAAGCCACCACGCAGTATGGTCTTGATGCGCAGGTCGTCGCCCACAGCCAGGCGCAGTCCGAGGCGCTGCGCCCATTGCGCGGTGTCGGCTTGCAGGCGCACGCCGTGTGCGGCGAGCAGCTCAGCAAGTGGCAATTCGTCGGTGGAATGCACCCAAGCGGATATCTCGACGGCGTAGCTGCGCCCGCCGAGCTCTTCCAGCGCGGCAAGCAGGTCGGACTCGGACATCGGCCCGGCCTTGCAGCGCACCCAAAGCGCGCGCATGACGTCGTCTAGCGTGCTGCGCCCTTCGCGGCGCAGCGTCAAGTCCAGGCACAGCGCCACCAAAGCGCCCTTGCCGTAGTAGCTCACCGTGGCGTTCGGCGTGTTTTCGTCTTGGCGGTAGAACTTCACCCAGGCATCAAAGCTCGATTGCGCCAGGCTCTGAATGTGCCGCCCCGGCGTCTGCAGTACCTGATTGATGGTTTTGGCAAGAAGCTTGAGGTACGCGGCAGGCTCCAGCAGGCCTGCGCGTACAAGTAGCAGATCGTCGTAGTAGCTGGTGAAGCCTTCGAAGAACCACAGGAGCTGCGTGTAGTTTTCGGCTGCATAGTCGTAGCGCTCAAACTCTGCCGGACGCAGCCGTTTGACGTTCCAGGTGTGGAAGTACTCGTGGCTGATCAGCCCAAGCAGCGTGGTGTAGCCGTCGCCTGGTTTCCATGCATTGCCCGCGCCATCGCCGAGCCGAGGCAAGTCGCGCCGGGCGGCAATCAGGGCGGTGGAATTGCGGTGCTCCAAGCCCCCGTAGCCATCGTCCACAGCGTTGAGAAGAAAAAGATAGCTGTCGACGGGGGCTTGCGCAGTGCCATGCCAAAAATTCATGCAGGTGGCACAGATCTTTTGGGTGTCGGCAAGCAGCCGTTCGCCGTCAAAGGAAGCGGCTGCACCGCTGACCACGAAGCGGTGGGGAATGTCGGCAACCAGTGTGGTTCCGCTCCAGAAGCGCCCCATTTCCACAGGACAGTCCACGAGAGTGTCGTAGTCGACTGCCAAGTAGCGACCGAAGCCCGCAGCGTCGATCTGCTCAGCTTGCAAGCCTGTGGCCAATTGCCATTGATTGGTGCCTTGCGGCGGTTCAATGTGCAGGCCATGCGGCAGATGCTCGTGGCCGAGGGCGCGCAAAAAGAGGCTGGTGCCGTTGATGAACCCGCGCGCGGTGTCGAGCCAACTGCTGCGCACCGAAGGGTCTGCCGCATACACCTCGTATTCAAGTTCAAGCGGTGCATCGGCCTGGCACTCGGCGCGCCAAGTGGCCTTGTCCAATTGGGTCAAGGCGATGATTTGGCCACTTTGCTCGGCGCGCATGCCCTGCAAGTGCTTGACGAATTCACGCACCAGATAGCTGCCTGGAATCCAGGCCGGCAACTGCAACAGTTGCTGTGCGTGTGGCGCTTCAATCCGCAGGCTGACCTGGTACAAGTGCGCGTGTAGGTCGTGCAAGGCGACCTGAAAGCGAACGGTCGCTTCAGCAGGACCTTGCTTGGCTTTCTCTGGAACCTTGCGCAGCTGCGCTGCCTTGCTGGCGCGCGCCGTCATTTGCCCGCTTGTTCTGCCTGCGCCAAGCGCTTTTCCACTTCCTCATCGTTGATGGCGCCGGGAATGCGGGTGCCGTCCGAGAAAATGAGCGTTGGCGTGCCGGTGATTTTGTACTTCTTCCCAAATGCGAGGTTGCGTTGCAGCGCAGCGGTATCGCAGCTTGCGGCAGTGGTCACCTTCTCGCGCAGCATGTGGTCCTGCCAGGCCGCTACGCGATCCTTGGCGCACCAGATATCGCGCGATTTTTCCGCCGAGTCGGGGCTAAGAATCGGGTAGAGAAAGGTGTAGACCGTGACGTCTTTCACTTTCTGCAAATCCCGCTCGAACCGCTTGCAGTAACCGCAGTTGGGGTCCTCAAACACCGCGAGCTTGCGCTTGCCATTGCCTTGCACCACCTTGAAAGCGTCGGCCAAGGGCAGGGTGGCGAAATCGACCGAGGTGAGCTTGGTGATGCGGTCTTCCGTGAGGTTTCGCCGGGCTTTGGTGTCGATCAGCTCGCCCTGGATCAGGTAATTGCCCTTGGCGTCGGTATAAAACAAGTCGGTGCCCACGCGCACCTCGTACAAGCCGGCCATCGGTGTGGCCCGCACTTCCTCAATCTTTTCAAGTTGGGGAATGCGTTCCGCCAAAGTTTTGCGAATGGCGCTTTCCTGCGCGCCAGCGCTGAATGTTGTGGCAAATAAAGCGCTGGCGAGCAGCCAAGAGAGAGTCTTCATGGGGCGGTGTGTCCTGTAGCTGAAGCAAATCGGGAAGTGGAATTGGAATTCATCGCTTGGCGTGCAACCCAACTTTTGAGCGGTCCGCTGCGGTCAAAGCCTTGCATGCCCCAGTTGCGCAGAGCCTGCAAAGCGGGCTGGGGATGGGCAAACAGTTGCGCCAGCAAGTCGGTCGATAAGCGCATCGGCAGCAGTGCCGCCTTGCGCTCGCGTTCGTATTGGCGCAGCACGTGTAGGTTCGCGACGCTTCGCCAGCTGCTGCGTGCGCTGAGCAAGCGCGCAAGCGCCTTAACATCACCCAAACCCAGGTTCAGGCCTTGCCCGGAAAGGGGGTGCACGGTGTGGGCGGCATCGCCAGCGAGTACCCAGGAAGCGTTTTCGCTGTGCGCAAAGGCGCCGCACCAACGTTCTGCACGAGCCAGTTGCAGCGGCCAGGCGCAGCGGCTGCCGCTTACTTGAAGGGCACCGAGCGCACCGCCGCTCGCCGCGGCAAGCTCGCTTGCAAAAGTCGGATCGTTGTGTTCCAGAAGCTCACGCGCGCGCTCAGGCGCAACAGACCAGACGACGGCGACCTCTCGCCCTTCGGCGCCACCAAGCGGCAGAAAGGCCAAAATGCCCGCCTCGGAAAACCACTGACGCGCTGTCTGGCCATGCGGCACCGCACACGTCACACGCGCGGCAACAGCCGTTTGGGGATAGGGCGAGGCCTCAAAATGAACGCCCAGCTCTGCTCGCGTGATGCTGGCGCGGCCCTCGCACACCACTGTCAATGGCGCGGGCACTGCTTCATGCACCAGCTCGACGTGCGGCTGGTAGCGCACTGCTTCCATGAGTCGGGCCTCAAGGGCGGGGACGTCGGCAATCCACGCCAGCGCGGGAACCTGCTGTGCAGCTGCGCTGAAATGCACTTGCCCACCGTCGTCCCCCTGCACCTGCATATTTAGTATGGGCGTCGTGTGCTCGCCATCCGGCCAGCAACGCAGCGATTCGAGCAGCGCTCTCGAAGTCGCGTTGAGCGCATACGCGCGAATGTCGCTGCGTTCTCCATCTGCAGCCTGGGGCGCCGCCACCAACGCGACGCTAAAGCCATCGCGGGCCAGCAGCAAGGCAAGGGCGCGGCCCACAATGCCTGCGCCGCGGATGCAAATGTCGTAGTGCTTGACCATGGCACGATTGTAGGAGGGTGGCCCAGCTCCTTGCCTGCTGGCTAGAATGCCGGGCCTGACCGCGTCTGCCCTTTGCAATGGTGTCTTCGGACGCGCAGCGCGGCGATTTTTCTCGCGTCACGTCCGTTTCATCTGCATGCGGCGCCACCACAAGGATATTTCATGAGCCTCCAATGCGGCATCGTGGGCCTGCCCAACGTCGGCAAGTCCACCCTTTTCAACGCGCTGACCAAAGCTGGCATCGCGGCCGAGAACTATCCCTTCTGCACCATCGAGCCCAATGTGGGCGTGGTGGAAGTCCCCGACCCGCGCTTGCAACAGCTTGCTCAGATCATTGAGCCGGAGCGCATCGTTCCAGCAATTGTCGAATTTGTCGACATCGCCGGGCTTGTGGCGGGCGCAAGCCAAGGCGAGGGGCTTGGAAACCAGTTTCTCGCGCACATCCGGGAAACGGACGCCATCGTCAATGTGGTGCGCTGCTTTGACGATGAGAACGTGATTCACGTTGCTGGTCGCGTCGACCCTATTTCCGACATCGAGGTGATTCAGACAGAACTGTGTCTGGCCGACCTGTCCACGGTGGACAAGGCGCTCAACCGCTACACCAAAGCCGCTAAGTCGGGCAACGACAAGGAAGCCGCCAAGCTCGTGGACCTGCTGACCCGCATTCAGCAGGCGCTAAATCAGGGCAAGCCTGCTCGATCGGTAGAGGTGTCCAAGGAAGAGGTGCCACTGCTCAAGCCGTTTTGCCTGATTACGGCCAAGCCAGCCATGTTTGTGGGCAATGTGAGTGAGGACGGGTTTGAAAACAACCCGTACCTTGATCGACTGAAAGAATTCGCGCTGAGTCAAAACGCTCCAGTTGTTGCTATTTGCGCAAAAATCGAAGCCGAAATGGCCGAGATGAGCGACGAAGACCGCGATATGTTTCTGGCCGAAATGGGCCAGTCGGAACCCGGGCTGGCCCGGCTTATTCGCGGCGCCTTCAAGCTGCTAGGCCTGCAGACCTACTTCACGGCTGGAGTGAAAGAGGTGCGCGCCTGGACGATCCACATTGGCGATACAGCTCCTCAAGCCGCGGGTGTGATTCATGGCGACTTCGAGCGCGGCTTCATCCGGGCGCAGACCATCGCGTTCGAGGATTTTCTCAAATATAAAGGTGAACAGGGCGCGAAGGATGTTGGAAAGATGCGCGCTGAAGGCAAGGAATACGTGGTCAAAGACGGCGATGTGTTGAATTTCCTGTTCAACGTCTGAGTTAGACGCGGATCTGTTTGGTCTTTTGTAACAATCGGTATTTTTTTAGAAAATCTGTTATGTTCGCGATGCCATTCGCCAGCGTGCACTGTGCATCCGCCAAACTTTATTCGCTTTTCCTTTTTCGTCCATACGGTGTAAAGCCCCATGGGAATCCCCTTTCTCTCGCTGTTTTCGACTCGCAGACAGATGGGTTTTGCTCACAGCGAAGGATTCCCCTTGTCTGAAGAGATGGTGTCCGGTTTCGGGGACTCGTCTTCCCATGGAAGCCATTTCGGGCGGCGGCAGTCTGACCTGGGTCGTTTGCGTCGCACACGCTCCACGGCGCAAAAGTGGGCCGTGGTATTGCTGCTGATGGTCGGGTTTGTCGGCGTCGCTTCGGTTTATCAGGCCATGGGGTATGTGCAGGCACAGACAGTGCTTGCGATGGCCGCCCTCGCCGTGGTGGTGCCGCTTGTATTCTTCGCCTTGTTTCGCGGCCGCTTAAACCACAAATTTCGCGAAAAGCGCCTCAAGCTTCCGATCGTGGTGTGCGCACTTGTCAGCATGCTCTGGCTCGTCTATCTGGACGCCGCCATGCAGATGCTGCTGGTGCCTTTTACCTTCGTGGCACTTGCTTACGGCATGTACCGCATTTCGCGCAATGTGGCCTTTGTGTTGGCCATCGGCGTAATGGTGGGCTACGGGGCCGTGATCGCTCTGCATTACTTTGAGCAAAGCAATCTTGCCTTGCTCAAGCTTGAACTCATGCACTTTTTTGCGTTGAGTGCGGCGCTGCCGGGGTTTGTGTACCTTACGGGCAAGGCGCCATTGCTGCACATGGTGCTCAACAAAGCCAGTCGCAAGATACGCAGCATTGAGGCCGATGCGCAGCGCGATGCACTGCTCGGCTGCTACAACCGGCGCTACATCGTGGCAGCGCTTGAAGAGCAAAAGCAGCTTGCCGATGAAAGCGGCCTGCCTCTATGCATTGCAATTTTGGACCTCGACCATTTCAAGCGCATCAACGATGAAATGGGCCATCTGGGCGGCGACGAGGTGCTGCGCACCTTTGCGCGCGTGGCCCAGCAAAGTGTGCGCGATGAGGACATTTTTGGGCGCTATGGCGGCGAAGAGTTTCTGCTGATATTTCCGCAGACATCCTTGCTGCCCGCGCTCAATACCTGCGAGCGCGTGCGTGCGCAGGTGGAGGCGCACGCTTGGGCCGCCGACATGCGCTGCCGGGTGTCGGTCTCTATTGGCGTCACGCAGTATGTTCGGGGCGAGTCGGTGCTGGAATTCTTCTCCCGCGCCGACACAGCAACCTACCTCGCCAAAGAGGGTGGGCGCAACCAGGTGGTGGTCGAAGAGCCTGTGGACAAAAGCGCCGTGGACGATGATGAAGGCGCGATGCTCCCGCCAGCTAGCGATATTGGCCTGCAAGACATCGATGAAGACGAGGACTTCCTGCTGGTAGAGGAAGCCGGGTTTATTGAAGACTCCCGGTCGGCCGCCCTCTAAAAATCAGCGGATATTCGATGGTTTCGCTTTCTGGTAAAGCGCAAGCAGCTATCAAAATATGAGTTCGATCAGCTGCTTCCAGTTGCCTTCCGGCACCATCACCAGCAGCACGCTGGTCATGATTAGGTAGCGAAAAAACTTCCCGATGGCCATGTAGAACACGCATGGCCAGAATGGAAGTTTTAGCCAGCCCGCAACCGCGCAAAGCGGATCGCCCACCACGGGGAGCCAGCTGAGGAGGCAGGCGCGCGCGCCAAACCGCTCCAGCCATGCCAAGGCGCGCCCTTGGGTTTTGCTGCCGCGCACCCGGTCCACCGCTTTGTGCGCGCCCAACCCCATCCACCAGCTCACCGCGCCGCCCACCGTGTTGCCTGCCGTAGCCACCAGCACAGCAGGCCAGAAGAGTTCGGGGTTGAGTGTGATCAGGCCGAACACGGCAGGCTCTGATCCAAGGGGCAACAGCGTTGCGGACACCAATGCCACGACGAACACGGTGCTCAGCCCGAACTGCGGCAACGCTAGCCATTCCAGCATTTGGGTCCAAATTTCCATCGCCGGGAGTGTAGGCGGGCTGAGGCGCGCGCAGCGCACCGCACGGCGCTGTCCTACGGCTGAGCGGGGCCATGGCGCCCGTGTGGCGCCTGCCAGGCTTCGTAAGCTCACAGCACACAAAAGCACAGCACTTCAGGAGGTGTCCATGGCGCTCAATCACCCGTTCAAATTCCCAGCTGTATTGCTGATCGCTGCACTTTTCAGCACCGGGTGCATGCAAAGCCCGCAGGCCGCAGAACGCAGCATCGTGGCGCAGAGCGTAAATTTGCACAGCGGGAGTGGCAGCTGTACCAACCAAGCCGATGAAAGCACCATTCGAGCGGTAGAGCCTGGGCTGCGCGCACAAGGTCTGGCTTTGCGACGGACATGCACGGGCAATCTGCAGCAGGGCAATCTCCAGCTTGTGGTGCTCGATTCGGAACGGGCAAGCGAAGTGCTTCGCGGCCCCTTGGCCGATGGGGAGTCTGTGGATGTGAGCAAAGGCCCGAACGTTTCACCGGATGTGCAGTACAACCGCAATTGGCTTGAGCAAGCCTTGCGCAGTCACACACTCCAGACCGCGGGCGCCGAACCGACACATGTCAAAAAAGGTCAACTGCAGACGTTGGAATTGGCGGTGCGCTGATCCATGAGGGCGTCGCAGCCCTTAGTAGGCGAGGTTTTCGAGGTGCTGAAAATTTAAGCAGCTACAATCCCGCCTCCTTGTTCCAAGCCTGCTGCGTCCGCAATGCATATCGGGTCTTTCCTGCTTCCAAATCGTCTTTTCGTCGCGCCTATGGCCGGCGTTACCGATCGGCCTTTTCGCCGTTTGTGCAAGACCTTGGGTGCTGGCTACGCGGTCAGTGAAATGGTCACTTCCAGGCGCGACCTGTGGAGCAGCCTGAAGACTTCGCGCCGTGCCGACCACACTGGGGAGCCGGGGCCGATCGCCGTGCAGATCGCCGGCACCGATGCGGTGATGATGGCCGAGGCGGCTGTGCACAACGTGGAACGCGGCGCGCAGATCATCGACATCAACATGGGGTGCCCGGCCAAGAAGGTCTGCAACAAATGGGCTGGCTCAGCGCTCATGCAGGATGAAGAGCTGGCGGTGTCGATTGCCCGTGCGGTGGTGGATGCCTGTGCACCACACGGCGTTCCCGTCACGCTCAAAATGCGCACCGGCTGGTGCGCCGAGCACAAGAACGCCGTATCGCTGGCGCGCCAGTTCGAGGCAGTGGGCATTTCGATGCTTACCGTGCATGGTCGTACGCGCGAGCAAGGCTACCGCGGCGCTGCCGAATACGACACCGTAGCGGCTGTAAAAGCCGCGGTGAGTGTCCCGGTGGTCGCCAACGGCGACATCGACTCGCCGGAGAAGGCGCAAAGCGTGCTCGCCGCGACCGGCGCCGATGCACTGATGATTGGCCGGGCGGCGCAAGGCCGTCCATGGATTTTTCGAGAAATCAACCACTTTTTAACCACCGGCCAGCATTTGGCGCCGCCGCTGGTCGCGGAGCTTGAGCGCCTGCTGCTCGCCCATCTGGACGAGCATTACAGTCTGTACGGCGCTGAGACTGGCGTGCGCAGTGCGCGCAAGCACATTGCGTGGTACCTGCGTGCACTTCCGGGGGGCGAGGATTTTCGCCAGCGCATGAATTCCATTGACGACTGCGTGGCGCAGCAAGCCGCCGTCGCGCAGTACCTGCGAGCGTTGGGAACGACCATGGACCGATTGCCTGCATCGAGCGTGGTGGTGCAATCTGCCACGGAACACACAGAGGGATGGTTGGCATGAGCCGGCAACATATAGACGAATGCGTGCGCGAGAGCCTGCACAGTTATTTTCGCGACCTGGACGGCGAAACGCCCGATGGGATGTACGACATGCTGGTGCGGGCCGTTGAAAGGCCGCTGCTCGAAGTGGTGATGAGCCAGGCAGAAAACAACCAGTCGCGTGCGGCCGAATGGCTAGGCCTGAACCGGAACACCCTGCGCAAGAAGCTGCTGGAACACAAGCTGCTCTAAGCAATATCATTTTTATAGCTTCCAGCGCTTACTGGATAAGCGCTGGAGCCGTTTTTAATTAAAACTCTGCGGCCCACTTCATGAACGCACTTCTCTCCGTCTCCGACAAAACCGGCATCGTTGAATTTGCCAAAGCCTTGCATGCGCTGGGCATCAAGCTGCTGTCCACCGGCGGCACAGCCCAGTTGCTCGCCAAAGAGGGCCTGCCCGTGACCGAGGTGGCCGAGGTCACACAGTTTCCTGAAATGCTGGACGGCCGCGTTAAAACCCTGCACCCCAAAGTGCACGGCGGCCTGCTGGCGCGTCGCGAACTGCCCGCCCACATGGCCGCGCTGAAGGAGCACGGCATCGACACCATCGACCTGCTGGTGGTCAACCTGTACCCTTTTGAATCGACCGTGGCCAGGGCCGGCTGCACGTTGGCGGACGCCATCGAGAACATCGACATCGGCGGCCCGGCGATGGTGCGCAGCGCTGCCAAGAACTGGAGGGACGTGGGCGTGCTGACCGATGCCTCGCAGTACCCATCCGTGCTGGAGGAGTTGAAAGCGAACGGCAAGTTGTCGGACAAGCTGCGTTTCGCGCTGTCCGTCGCTGCGTTCAACCGTATTGCGCAGTACGACGGCGCCATCAGCGACTACCTGTCGTCTGTCACGTTTGAAGAAGAAAAGCTGTCGGAGGGCTATGTGCCTGAGCGCACCCTGTTTGCCGGCCAGAGCAATGGCATCTTCACCAAGGTGCAGGACCTGCGCTACGGCGAAAACAGCCACCAGCAGGCGGCGCTGTACCGCGACCTGCACCCGGCGCCCGGCTCGCTCGTGACCGGCGTGCAACTGCAGGGCAAAGAGCTTTCCTACAACAACATCGCCGACGCCGATGCCGCCTGGGAGTGCGTAAAGAGCTTTGATGCTGCCGCCTGCGTCATCGTCAAGCACGCCAACCCTTGCGGTGTGGCTGTTGCGCTTGATGCGCTGTCGGCCTACACCAAGGCCTTTCAGACCGACCCCACCAGCGCTTTCGGCGGCATCATCGCCCTCAACCGGGTCGTGGACGGCGCCGCCGCTGCGCAGATCAGCAAGCAGTTTGTCGAGGTGTTGATGGCACCGGACTTCACCGCCGACGCGCTGGAGGTGTTCAAGACCAAGGCCAATGTGCGTCTGCTCAAGATCGCGTTGCCCAAGCATGGCGGCGCGAGCGCCTGGGAGCGCGGGCGCAACGCCACGGATACCAAGCGCATTGGCTCTGGGCTGCTGCTGCAGACGGCGGACAACCATGAGCTCTCCCTCACCGATCTGCGGGTGGTGACGAAGAAGCAGCCCACGCTGCAAGAGATGGAAGACCTTTTGTTCGCCTGGAAGGTCGCCAAGTACGTCAAAAGCAACGCCATCGTGTTCTGCAAGGGCGGCATGACCATGGGCGTCGGTGCTGGGCAAATGAGTCGACTGGATTCGGCGCGCATCGCCAGCATCAAGGCGCAGCATGCCGACCTGAGTCTGGTAGGCACGGTGGTGGCGAGCGACGCCTTCTTCCCGTTCCGCGATGGCCTCGATGTTGTCGTGGACGCAGGCGCAAGCTGTGTCATTCAACCTGGCGGCAGCATGCGCGACCAGGAAGTGATCGACGCTGCGGACGAACGCGGCGTCTCCATGGTGTTTTCGGGGGTGCGCCACTTCCGCCATTGAGGCGCCAGTCCGGGAGAACAAAAAAGCGGCCGAGGGGCCGCTTTTTTTATTGGAAGGCGATGGCCGCTCAGGCTTTCGGCTTTGGCGCCAGAAGCTCAGTGATCTCTTGGTCCTTGGCCTGCCACAGCTCGTTCACCCAGGCCTGAACGGCAGCGCGCGGCGCGGGCTCGCCTGGAGCCGGGAGGACGGCAGGTGGGATCGGCCGCAGGTGCACGCGCACCACCACATTGCCCAGCCGGCCGGCCATCGCGTCTGTGAAGGTCGGAGTGCCCTGTGGGTAGACGATGGTGACGTCCAGAAAACCGGTGAAAGCGTCGCCCAAAGTTTCAAGCGCCATGCCAATGCCGCCAATCTTGGGTTTTAGCAGGTGGCGAAAGGGCGATTTTTGCTGTGCCTGCTTGGCGGGCGTGAAGCGTGTGCCTTCTACAAAGCTCATCACCGAGGTGGGCACGAGGCGAAACTTAGCGCAGGCCTTGCGCCCCGCCTCAAGATCGGCACGAGCGCTTGCGCCCCCCCTGCGCTGCATGAATGGAAAATCCAGAGCCCACCAGGCAAAGCCGATCACCGGCACGTAAATCAGTTCTTTTTTTGTGAAGAACTTGAGCATGGGGATGCGGCGGTTAAAGATGCGCTGCAGCACCACGATGTCCACCCAGCTTTGGTGGTTGCTGGCCACCAGGTACCAGCCTTGTGGGTTGAGGCCATCGGTGCCGCTTACGTCCCAGCGGCCCTTGTTCACAGCGCCCAGCCAAAAGGCGTTGATGTCCATCCACAAAGCAGCAATGCCCATGAGCGCGCGGTCGCACACGTGGCGCACCGGTTTGGTCGGGAACACAAGCTTGGCCAAAGCGAATGGAATCATGGAACACACCAGCACCAGCGTGTTGACCGCCAACACCAGTGTGGCAAACAGGAATTTGAGCGCAGCGAACATGGATCAGTAAGACGTACAGGAGACGTCAATTTAGATGTTTTAGGCCTCTAGCGCTTACTTAGTAAGCGCTAGTAGCTATTTTTACGATAGCAATTTAAACGCTTCGCGCGCTGCCGCGGCTGTGGCCGCAATGTCCTCTTCGCTGTGGGCTGCGCTGACAAAACAGGCTTCGTACAGCGCCGGTGCAATGTACACGCCGCGGTCGAGCAAGCCGTGGAACAGGGTGTTAAAGCGCGCGCCGTCGGTGCGCATCACCTGCGCATAGTTCTGCGGCAGTTCGGGCATCAGGAAGAAACCGAACATACCCCCTTCGCTGTCGGCGCAAAACGGCACGCCTGCGTCTGCAGCAGCAGCTTGCAGCGCCGAGACGAGCGAGCGCGTGCGGCCCGCCAGCGCTTCATAAAAACCAGGCTTGCGAATCTCGTGCAGCGTGGCCAGACCACAGGCGGTGGCCACGGGGTTGCCCGAAAGCGTGCCGGCTTGGTAAACCGCGCCCAAAGGGGCGAGTTGCTCCATGACTTCGCGCCGACCGCCAAAGGCAGCCAGCGGCATGCCGCCGCCAATGACCTTGCCCATCACCGTGATGTCTGGCGCAAAGCCCGGTATTTCGCGGGCGTAAATGCTTTGCGCACCGCCGAGTGCCACGCGAAAACCGGTCATGACCTCGTCGTAGACCAGCAGCGCGCCGTACTCAGTGCACAGCTCGCGGCAGCGGCGGGTGAACGCGACGCTGGCGCGCACAAAGTTCATGTTGCCGGCGATGGGTTCCATCATCAGGCAAGCAATCTCGCGCCCATGCAGCGCGAAGGCCTCTTCCAGCTGGGCCACGTTGTTGTATTCGAGTACCAAGGTGTGCTGCACGACCTCAGGGGGCACGCCGGCGCTGGTGGCGTTGCCAAAGGTCGCGAGCCCAGAGCCTGCTTTCACGAGCAGTGCGTCGGCATGGCCGTGGTAGCAGCCTTCGAACTTGAGGATCTTGCTGCGGCCAGTGGCCCCGCGTGCCAAGCGAATGGCGCTCATGCCCGCTTCGGTGCCGGAACTGACCAGGCGCACCATGTCCATCGAAGGCATCAGCTCAAGAATCGCTTCGGCCAGTTCCACCTCGCGCTCCGTGGGCGCACCAAACGACAGGCCACCCACAGCAGCCTTCTGCACAGCCTCCAGCACCGCGGGATGGCCATGCCCGAGGATCATCGGCCCCCAAGAGCCGATGTAGTCGAGGTAACGCGTACCGTTGGCGTCCCACATGTAGGCGCCTTGAGCGCGCTGTATGAATCGCGGCGTCCCGCCGACGGCCTTGAAAGCGCGCACCGGCGAATTCACGCCGCCAGGGATCACGGCGCGTGCGCGCTCAAAAAGGGAAAGATTTAAGTCAGTGCTTTGTGTCATAGGGTGGCAGCCCGAACTCTTGCGCGCTCGGTGTGTCTTCAATGTCGGGTGTCGGTTCTTCGTCGTCGTCTTCGGGCTCCGCCCAAAACATGCGGTCGGGCAGCACATGGCCCATTCCAGGGCGAAAACCGGCTTTCAAGCATTCATCCAGATAGCCCAAGGCCTCCGTAAAAGCCTCGGTCAGTTCACATCCCGAAGCCAGCAATGCGGCAAAAGCGGCCGAAAGCGTGTCGCCGGCCCCAGTGAATGTGGCGTCAAACAGCTCGACGCGGGAGGTGCAGAGCACCGTCTCCGGAGTCGCCAAGGCATTTTCGACGAATTGCTCAGGCAGGGCGATGCCCGTTACAAGTGTGTAGGGCACACCCATTTCTGCAGCCGCTGCAGCAATGTCGCGCGGCCCGGGACTTGCATCGCGATCCCAGTCGGGAAGCAGCCAACGCCACAGGGTGTTGTGGTTTCCTACCAACACTGTAGTTTGCGGCAGCAGCAGCTCGCCAAAGGCGTCGAGATACTGGTCGATGCGATCGTCTTCCCACCAAGACAGGTTGGGCATGTAGGCCACTACCGGCAAATCGGGGTAATCGGACGTCAGCTCCGCCAGCGCGCTCACGTTTTCGGGCGTTCCGACAAAGCCAATCTTGATGACCTGTACAGGCACGTCCTCCAGCACAGTGCGGGCTTGCTCCGTCACAGCTTCATCGTCGAGTGCGTAATGGTCAAAGCATTGCCCAGTGTCCCGCACATAAGTCCCCGACACGACGGCAAGCGGGTGCGCCCCAACCGAGGCAATGGTGGTGATATCTGCGGTAAGCCCAGCGGCGCCGCTCGGGTCGTTGGCATTGACGCATATAACGCAAGCGGGCAAGCCCGCCGCTGCGATAATCCCGTCGGTTTCAGTGGAAGAAGAAGTTGGCGCGTGCGTCATGAACCTTCAAGGGCGCCGGTGGTGGCGTAAAAACGGCAACCCTTTGGTTGGGCTGGATACAATTGTTGCATTCTATGTGAAGGCCCGATAAGCTGTGACTGAACCCAAAACTTGGATGTGCGTTATTTGCGGCTGGATTTACGAAGAAGTCAAGGGTTATCCCGAGGAAGGGATTCCCGCAGGTACCGCTTGGGAGCTCGTGCCCGATAGTTGGATGTGCCCAGAATGCGGGGCCGGCAAGCAAGATTTCGAGATGGTGCAGATCTGAGGTGCGGTGAAACAAATGTGTCTTATTTACCATCGGAGCAGTGACAATTGACTACAACCGGTGCCTCTTTCAAAGTGCTCGTGGTAGACGACAGCAATACCATTCGCCGTAGTGCTGAAATTTTCTTAAAGCAAGGAGGGCATGAAGTGCTTCTTGCAGACGATGGCTTTGATGCGTTGGCGAAGGTCAACGATTATCATCCGCAGGTTATATTTTGCGACATATTGATGCCCAAACTCGATGGTTATCAGACGGTCGCAATAATCAAGAGAAATCCGATATTTGCTCAAACGCCCGTCGTCATGCTGTCTTCAAAAGACGGTGTATTCGATAAGGCGCGCGGGCGAATGGTGGGTTGTCAAGATTATCTTACCAAGCCATTTACCAAAGACCAATTGCTGCAGGCAGTGCAGCAATTTGCAAATGTTTCCCAAGGAGCGATGTAATGGCAATCCAGAAAGTTCTGGTCGTCGATGATTCGAAGACCGAGTTGATGTTTCTCACCGATTTACTCCAAAAAAAGGGAATGCAGGTGCGCACGGCAGAAAATGCCGACGAAGCATTTCGTCGTCTTGCTGAAGAGAAACCCGATCTGATTTTGATGGACGTCGTGATGCCCGGCCAAAACGGGTTTCAGTTGACGCGCGCCATCAGCCGTGACCCCTTGTATGCGGATGTGCCGATCATCATGTGCACCAGCAAGAACCAGGAAACCGATCGCGTTTGGGGAATGCGCCAAGGCGCGCGTGGATACATTACGAAGCCTGTGGATCCGGCGGAGCTCCAGGCGAAAATTGACGCTCTGAACTGAGCGCGCGCAGGCTGTATGGCAAATCGTGAAGCGCTGAGGGAACTGCAGATTCGCTTGGCCAATCGGCTTCAAGCTGCGCGCAGTGAAACGGAGTCGGTGTCGTCTTGGCTTGCCGTCGAATCTGCTGGAAAAAACTACCTGCTCCCGCTTGTGCAAGCGGGAGAAATCTTTTCCTGGAATGCCGTTCAGCCCGTGCCGTACACCCGTGACTGGTTTCTCGGCGTTGCGAACCTGCGAGGCGGTTTGACTGGTGTGGTCGATTTGGCCAAGCTCTTGGGTCACGGCAATGTGCGCAGTGAGCAAGAATTGGGTGATTGCAGTTTGCTCTCGCTCAATGGCTCGCTGGAGGTCAATGCGGCATTGCTCGTCGATCGTTTGGCAGGCTTGCGCGGGACTGAGGCCTTTGTGCGCTCCGAACCCCCGGGTGCGGACGATGCCGATTTTTTCGGAACAACCTATATCGATGCCAGTGGTGTCCACTGGCTGGAACTCAATTTGCAGGTGCTCTCGCAGCATCCTGAATTTTTGAGTATCGGTGCTTGAATTTCTCTGTAAGGCTGCTCCATGTCTGTTGCTCAAAACTTTGAAACATCGTCCAACCGTGCGCCTATGCCATCTGAACAAGATGCGCTCGACGAAGCGCATCGGGCTAACAGTGCCTCCCAAGCTGATTCCTTTTCGGAATCCGAAGTGGCCGATGGTCTCAACAGCGTTCAGGGAGATCCCGGAACTTCCGGTGTGCTAGGTGCTGTGCCAGCTGCCGAGCGCATTTCGCTTCCCATTCTTGGTGAAGCCAGTGCTGCGGTCCATCAAAAGCGGTTGCTGATTCTGCTCGCGCTGGGCGTGGTCGTACTTGCGCTGATTGCCGGCTGGGTATTGCGGCAGTCGGAGCGCTCTGCGCAGCAGTTGGCCGCGACAGGCCAGTCCCTGATGCAGTCGCAGCGGCTTGCCAAATCGGTGTCCCAGGCTTTGGTGGGAAGCCCGGAAGCATTTCCCGATGTGATGGAGAGCTCGGGTGTGTTGGCTCGCAACGTGAAGGCGCTTCAGTCGGGTGACGACGAACTCGGTGTTTCTGCTTTGGGCGGCACCTATGAGTCCGACCTGAAGGCCATCGAGCCGTTGACAGATCGGGCCGTGCAGAAAACAGCCGTGGTGATGGCGCAGGAAAAAATTCTGACCCAAGTGGGCGATGCGCTGCGCACCATCAACCGCCAATCTGCCGATTTGCTCGAGATTGCGGAGACCGTCTCGTCGCTCAAATTGCAGCAAAACGCTCCCGCAGCAGAAATTTCAGCCGCCGGCCAATTGGTGATGTTGACGCAGCGTATAGGTAAATCGGCCAACGAGTTTCAAACCTCCGAGGGCGTAAGTCCTGAGGCGGTATTTTTGCTCGGCAAAGACTTGAATTCCTTCAAGGAAATCGCGCAAGGCCTACTGGACGGCAGTCCTGAGTTGCGCTTGAGCGCCACTCGAGAGCCGCAAACGCGTGAGCAGCTGACCAGTCTCATCAAGTTGTTTGAGGAGACGCGTTCGCAAGCTGGTGCGATTTTGGGTAACCTGCAAGGTCTGGTTTCGGCCCGCGAGGCGCAGATCGCCATCATTGGCGACAGTGAGCCGCTGCGCCAACAGCTTGAGGTGCTGCAGACTCGCCTGACCGCAAAGTCGGGTATGGGTGTGGGCCAACTTTCTGCGCTGGTACTCGCTGCTCTCTTTGTGATTTTGTGCGGCGTAGGTATTTCGCGGGTGCAGTTGCTCGACAGCCGCAGTCGCCAGAACGCCGCAGAAGCCGACCAGCGCGGCGCTTTGCGCCAGGAGCTGGAGGCCAAACGGGTCAACGACGCCAATCAGGCCGCCATTTTGCGGTTGATGAACGAATTGCAATCGGTTGCGGAAGGGGATTTGACCCAGGAAGCCACGGTGACCGAAGACATCACAGGCGCAATTGCCGACTCTGTGAACTACACCGTTGAAGAGCTGCGGCAGATTGTGGGGAACGTTCAGAACACGGCAACGCGGGTGGCGCAGACGACGGCGCTGGTGGACAACACCTCTACCGAACTTTTGGCGGCTTCGACCGAACAGCTGCGTGAAATTAGGGAAACGGGTCGCTCGGTGCTCGATATGGCGACTCGAATCAACGAAGTCTCTACTCAAGCGCAAGAGTCTGCCACTGTGGCGCGGCAGTCGCTGCAGGCGGCCGATTCGGGCCTGCAGGCGGTGCAGAACGCCATCGGCGGTATGAATTCCATCCGCGATCAGATTCAGGACACTTCCAAGCGCATCAAGCGCTTGGGCGAATCGTCGCAGGAGATCGGTGAAATTACCGAACTCATCTCTGACATTACGGAGCAGACCAACGTTTTGGCTTTGAACGCCGCCATCCAAGCTGCTTCCGCAGGTGAAGCGGGTCGAGGCTTCTCAGTGGTGGCAGAAGAGGTGCAGCGCCTTGCAGAGCGCTCCGGCGACGCGACGCGCCAAATTTCGGCGCTCGTGAAGGCCATTCAAACCGACACTCAGGACGCCGTCGCGGCTATGGAGCGCTCGACCCAAGGCGTGGTCGAAGGAGCGCGGCTGTCTGACAGCGCGGGTACCGCACTTACGGAAATTGACCGCGTTTCGCGCCGCCTTGCCGAGCTGATTGAGCAGATTTCGTCTTCAACATCCCGCGAAGCCACTATGGCCAACGAGGTTGCAGACAACATTCAGCACATTTTTGCGGTGACTGAGCAGACGGGTGAAGGCACGCGCACCACGGCACAGCAGGTGCGAGAACTCTCAACCATGGCCGAAGAGCTGCGACAGTCTGTTGCGCGCTTCAAAATCGCTTGATTCTGTCGAACATTCAGCAGGCCGCACGCCGCCGGGAACGAATCCATGTCGCCAAATGAAGTCGCCGTTGTCAGTGGTCATGAAGAGGGGGCAGGCGAGTTGGACTTAGGGCCTCTGGCCTGGGTACTGGACGAGCTGCGCAAGTCGCTTGACGGATCGGTCAAGGCCTTGCGGCGTTTTGTCTACGACGCCGAACTTGCCCGCGAATCGGACATCGCCTCCCTGGATACTGCGACGCTGCGCATGGCGCGTCAGCAGTTGCATCAGGCAACAGGCGCGCTTGAAATGGTCGGCATGGCCTCAGCCGCGCTTGTGCTGCGGGCGATGGAGGCGGCGGTGCAGCGTTTCGTGCAGCGCCCCGAGCTGTGCACGGACGATGCGGCAGGAGCCATCGAGCGGGCGAGTTTTGCCCTATGTGAATACTTGGAGATCGTGCTTGCAGGTAAGTCGGTGTCTCCCGTGGCCTTGTTTCCGCAGTACCGGGACGTCCAGGCGCTGACCGGAGCGGAACGTGTACATCCGGCCGACTTGTGGCCCGCTGAGCGACGCTTTCGTGAGCCCGATTTCGAGCTTACGCAGTCTGCGGTTCACTACGGTCCGGCTGCGCGAAGCCGACTCGACCAAGGCGTGCTGCGCATGGTCAAAGACGGCGATTTTGATGCGGCGAAAGATCTGCGCGATCTCTCGCTCGGCCTTGCTGTTGCCCATTCTGATCGGCAAGGACGTGCATTTTGGAAAATCTGCGCGGCGTTTTTTGATGCCTTCTCGCAGGGCATGTTCACTGCAGACGTTTATGTCAAGCGGGTGGCCTCGCGCATCTTGCTGCAATATGCCGCTCTGGCGCGTGGCGAGAGCACCATTCCAGACAGGTTGGTGCAGGATTTGCTGTTTTTCTGCGCCCAGGCGCGCCCAGGCGCAGGCGAATCGTTTCCGCTGCTCAATGCGGTCCGCGAGTCTTTTGGGCTGCAGCGCTTTCAACCCGTGGACTACGAAGCAAGGCGCTTTGGGCGCTTTGACCCAGCGGTGCTGGCGCAAGCGCGCAAGCGCATCTCTGCTGCGGCTGAGACATGGTCGGCACTCGCCGGTGGTGATCGCAACAAGCTCAAGCCCGCAGCCGACCAATTTAGTCTGGTGTGCGATTCGCTCCGTAAACTCAATCGCAACAGCGAAAGCCTGGCCCAGTCGTTGACCCGAGCGCTGGATGTGACGGTGCGTTCTGCCGAGCCACCTCCTGCCGCTCTGGCGATGGAGGTCGCTACTTCCGTCCTGTACCTGCAGGCTGCGCTGGAAGACGCGGACGTGTCGGACGCTCAAATGGTGCAACGTGCCGAGCACCTTGCGCAGCGGCTCGACAGTGTCACCGCAGGCAAGGAGCCTGAGCCGCTTGAATCCTGGATGGAAGAGCTGTACCGCCGAGTCAGCGATCACCAGACGATGGGCAGTGTGGTCGATGAACTGCGTGCCACCTTGGGTGAGGCTGAGCGCGCAATGGATCAGTTCTTCCGCAATCCCGAAGATGTTGGCCCGCTCGCATCGGTTCCGGATCGCCTCTCGCAAATGCGGGGTGTGCTGTCCGTACTCGGCTTGGATCAGGCATCGCTCGCCGTACTACGGATGCGCGACACGGTCGAGCGCTTGCTCGTCGGTGGCGTGGAGGACCCAGACGAGCGCAAATCCCTTTTCGAGAAGCTTGGAAACAGTCTGGGTGCGCTGGGCTTCATGGTCGACATGTTGAGCTACCAGCGGACCATGGCGCGCAAGTTGTTCGTATACGACGAAGCACTTGGGGAACTTCGACTTATTGCTGGGCGGTCCCGCACACGCTCGTCGGATGTGGCTGCAGACGTTGAGGAGCTGGCGGCTAAAGTTGAGGAGCGTGCTGCTGTACCGCTTCCGGATGTGGTCCCTCGGGTCGCGGCAGAGCCTGTACTTGAGGAGCAAGTACCCAGCCTGCATTTCGACCACACCTTGCCGATTTCCGAACTTGACGGCGTGGAGATGCCCAGCGAAGAGGCTCCGTCTTCGCAACAAGATGAAGTGCTGTTGAATGTGGTGGCAGAGTCGCCGCAGGAAGAAACTGCTCCGCAAATGCATCTGCGCGAGCCAGAAGTAGAAGACGAACTGCTGGAAATATTCCTGGAAGAAGTTCGCGAAGTTGTCGAAAATGGTTTGAACGCGGTGTCGATGCTCGACGAGGATGCAGGCGATCTCAGCGAGCAAACCACGTTGCGCCGCGCGTTCCACACGCTTAAGGGCAGTTCGCGCATGGTCGGGTTGAATCGATTCGGCGAAGCGGCTTGGTCGATGGAGCAACTGCTGAACGCGTGGCTAGCTGAGCAAAAACCGATCGAGTCTCCATTGCGGGAGATTTCTCGTCAGGCACTGCAAGGGTTTGGTCGCTGGGCTTTGGACATTGCTGCTGGTGACGACTCCGCTTGGGACGAGACGGCTTTCAGCACTGTTGCGGAGGCCATGCGCCTAGAGGGCAAGGTACTGGCACTCAAATTGCCGCAAGCGTTTGGTGATGCAGTCGCTGCAAACGCACCGACACCAGCGCCCGAAGATCTGATGGGTGTTCCTAGTTCCGATGAAGACGCGATGCACACAGCAGAGCTGGATTCGGCGCCAATGGATTTGGTGTTCGAGGAGGAACAAGTCGCATTTGTCGACGCCAATCTGGCGTATGAGACCGATAGCAAGTCTGTTGACGAATTCACTCAGCAAGCTGGCGAGCCTGCCGAACCGATTGATGCGACTTCTGCGTCTGTTGATGCGCCCGCACAAAGCAGTGAAATCGATTTTTCAGAGTTCCAGGCGGCATTGGATGCTCCCAGTGATGTGGATTTCACTGCACACACTCCACCGCTTGCAGAGGCCACTCAATCGGCGCAAGCGCCTGACGAAGAAATGGATGGCGTCTTCGCGGATGCACAGGCTTCGCTGCAAAGTGACGAATCGGAAGTGCCTTTGCTTGCAACGGACTACGACGCATCTGCGGACGACAGCATCAAAGCGATAGGGCATTTGCGTATTGGTATTCCACTCTACAACGTCTACCTCAATGAGGCAGACGAGTGGTCGCGCCGTTTGGCTACCTGTCTGCAGGAATGGTCGCTGGAATTGCATGAGCCTTTGCCAGATGCCGCTGTGGCATTGGCGCACTCACTTGCTGGCAGCTCGGCTACGGTGGGTTTTGGAGAACTCTCCCAGACAGCGAGATTGCTCGAGCACGCGCTGGAGCATGTGCAGCTACAACCCGCGGGAGAAGCAGAGCAGGCGCAAGTGTTTTTGAGCGCGGCCGACGAAGTTCGTCGTTTGTTGCATCAGTTTGCCGCAGGTTTTCTCAAGCCTGCCGACGAGGAAATTCACGAAGCACTGCGCAGTATTCTCGAGACGGAGATTTCCACCACAATTTCCCCGTCGCTCGACCTCAATGAGGTCGCGTCGGGCGATGCTTCTGAAGCGATTCTTACCGCTCCAGAATCTGAGGCTCAAGTTGAGCCGGCACCGGTTGAGCCACCCGAGGTCCTAGAGCCAGAGCCCGCAATGCCCGAGGCGATCGTGCATGGTGTTGTGGCTCCAGCCTTGTCGGCGCCCGTACGTGAGCACGATCAGCAGGCAGAGCCCGCGAACGTCCCTGTTGAGCGGAGCAACGACCTCGACGACGACATCGACGTCCTCGACGTGCTTGATCCCGACCTCTTCCCTGTGTTTGAAGAGGAGGCGGCCGAGCTGCTCCCACAGTTGGGCAGTGCACTGCGGCAGTGGGCGGCGCACCCAGACAACCTGGGGGCACGAAACGAGGTACTGCGGGCGCTGCACACCCTTAAGGGCAGTTCCCGCCTCGCAGGTGCAATGCGGCTGGGTGAAATGGCGCACAGGCTTGAATCGGCGATCGAGCAGCTGGATATGGAGACGCTGCGCGCGGAAGAAATAGAGCCTTTACTGGCCAATTTCGACTCGATGCAGGCAAACTTCCAAGGGCTTCGCGACTTGGAGGAGCAGCCGTCAGAGGCGCCCGCCGACATTGCCGCTGCAACCGATGCTGCTGGCTATGCCGAAGCCGCCGAGAGCTCGCCGAAGACCGCTGTGGTCCCGTCGGTGCTGACCCGGCCGAAAACGGTCGCAAAGCCCAGTGCTGCGCGTGCTGCGGCCAACCAGTCGGTTCGGGTGCGTGCGCAATTGCTGGACCGCTTGGTCAACCAAGCGGGCGAAGTGATGATTACCCGGTCGCGCCTCGCTTCCCGATTGGGCCAGATGAAGGGCTCAATGGGCGACCTGTCGATCAACCTCGATCGACTGCGTCAGCAGCTGCGAGACATTGAGGTCCAGTCGGAGTCGCAAATGCAATCGCGACTGGCACTGTCCAAAGACACGGCGGCAGGCTTTGATCCGTTGGAGTTTGACCGGTTCACCCGCGTTCAGGAACTGACGCGCATGATGGCCGAGTCCGTCAACGACGTCGCGACCGTGCAGCGCAACCTGCAGCGTGTGGTCGAAGGCACCGAGGACGACTTGATTGCCCAAGGACGCCAAGCGCGGGAGCTGCAGCGAGACCTGCTTCGTACTCGCATGGTCGAGTTCGAGGGTATTGCCGAACGTCTTTATGCCGTCGTCCGCCAAGCTTCCAAGGACACTGGCAAGCAAATCAAGCTGGACATCACGGGCGGTTCGATCGAGATGGACCGCGGCGTGCTTGACCGCATGACGCCTGCCTTTGAGCATCTGCTGCGCAACTGTGTGGCGCACGGCATCGAACTGCCTGAGGATCGCGTAAATTCCGGGAAGCTCGCCACCGGCACCGTGAGTGTGCACTTGAAGCACGAAGGCAACGACGTCTCCGTAGAGTTTCGAGACGATGGCGCGGGTCTGAATTTGGAGCGTATTCGCGCCCATGCGCTAGCGAAAGGTCTGATTGGCTCGCCGGAAGAGGTCACCGACAGCGAAGCGGCTAACCTGATCTTCATGCCAGGGTTTTCCACTGCCAATGAAGTGACCGAACTCTCCGGGCGGGGAATCGGTATGGACGTCGTGCGCTCCGAGGTGCAGGCGCTTGGCGGACGAATTGAGACTGAAACCACGGCAGGCGCCGGCGCCGCCTTCCGAATGGTCCTGCCGTTGACGACTGCAGTCACGCAGGTGGTGATGCTCCGCGCCGGCGACCTTGCCTTTGGCGTGCCGGCCAATGTGATTGAACTGGTTCGCCGGGTCCCCGTTGCTGAGGTCGAAGCGGCTTATCGAACAGGGCAACTCGACGCTGGTGGTGAAGCCATACCATTCTTTTGGGCTGGTGGCTTGCTGCAGGCTTCACGGCGCAGCCAGGAAAGTGTGGGGAAGACCCGATCCATCGTGATCTTCCGCAGTGCTTCCCAGCGCATTGCCATGCACGTCGACGACGTGTTGGGCACTCAGGAAGTCGTGGTGAAGAACCTGGGGCCACAGCTGTCTCGGCTGCCCGGCTTGGCAGGCATGTCGGTGCTCGCATCGGGTGCCGTAGTGTTGATCTACAACCCGGTGGCACTCGCCACCGTGTACGGCAGCCAGTTGAGCGACACCAGGGACGCGCTGATCGAGGCGGGAGATACAAGCGGCGATGTTCCTGCATTGACCGCAGTACCGACTGTCGGGCAAGTGCCGTTGATTTTGGTGGTCGACGACTCCATCACCGTGCGCCGCGTAACGCAGCGTTTGTTGTTGCGCGAAGGTTACCGTGTGGCATTGGCTGCCGATGGTTTGCAGGCGCTCGAACGGCTCCAGGATGAGCGACCAACGGTGGTACTGTCCGACATTGAAATGCCGCGCATGGACGGTTTCGACCTTGCGCGAAATATTCGCGCCGATGCCGCGCTGCGCGACTTGCCGATCATCATGATCACGTCGCGCATTGCGCAAAAACACCGTGATCACGCTATCGAGCTCGGGGTAGACCACTATTTGGGCAAGCCTTATTCCGATGAAGAACTGCTCAGCTTGGTGAAGCACTACGCCCAAGTAAATGCTGCTGAGTCGGCGAGCGTTTAAAAATTTTCGGATTGACGATGGCAAGTATTGATGAGGCCGCGCCCTTGCGGGCGCTGCAGGAGCTGCTTTTTGCGATGGTGCGGGAAGAGGCTTCTGACCTGTTTCTGATAGCAGGAGCCCCGGCCACCGTGCGGCGGCACGGCGACTACCTTGCGATTGGTCAAGCGCCATTAACAGCCCTAGAAATTCGAGCTTTTGCATTGGCGGCGATGAGCCCAGCGCAAGCGCAGACGTTTGAAGCCCGTAAGGAATGCGATTTGGCGCTGCAGGTGCCCGGTGCAGGGCGTTTTCGTATCAATGTCCATCTGCAACGTGGACAGACCGGCATGGTCGTGCGGTATGTCTCCGCCCAGATTCCCACCCTAGAGACTTTGGGCCTGCCTGCGGCCGTGCATCAACTTGCGTTTCTCAAGCGCGGCTTGGTGCTTGCCGTCGGCGCCGCCGGCGCAGGAAAGACCACCACGCTTGCATCGCTTCTGGACCATCGGAATGCGCGTGTACCTGGCCACATTCTGACAATTGAAGACCCAATTGAGTATGTGCATACGCACAAGCGCTCATTGGTGAGCCAACGCGAGGTGGGCCTTGACACCCATTCGTACGGCGAAGCTCTGCGCCATGCCATGCGCGAGGCGCCCAGCGTCATCATGATCGGCGAGATCCGGGATCGCGAGACGATGCAGCACGCTCTGCACTACGCCGAATCTGGCCACCTGTGCGTGTCCACCTTGCATGCCAACAATGCAAGCCAATCCATTCAGCGCATCCTGAATTTTTTCCCTGAGACTGCGCACGCGCAGATACTGCTTGACCTGTCACTCAACTTGAAGGCCGTGGTCGCCCAGCGCTTGGTGCCCGGCATCCACGCCCGGCAGGTGCCGGCAGTAGAGATCTTGCTCCTGACCAATTTCATCGCCGATCTGCTGCAAAAAGGGCAGGTGCATGAGATTCGCACCGCACTTGAGCGAAGCAGCCAGGTGGGAATGTGCACCTTCGATCAATCGCTTTTTGCGCTCTATGAGCGAGGCGCGATCAGCCGCGACGACATGCTCGCGTACGCCGACAACCGCACCGATCTCACGCTGCGGCTGCGCCTTGCCGCCGGAGCACCACTTGAAGTGGCCGGAATGCGAATGGCAGACCTGGAAACCTCCGACGCTCCTAGGATGCAGCCCGTCGTACCGCGGGTTTAAGGGCGTCTGGCTATTGGGTGTCGGCCCGCCCGGCTTCTTTGACCACCGCGTAGCGGCGCAAGGTGCGCTCCCGCGCTGCAGCATGGTCCACCACTGGCCATGGGTAGTGCTCACCCAAAGTCACTTTAGCTGCTTGACGTGAGTCGGGATCCGTGAGCCACGGGGTGTGCACATCGGTATCGCTCAGGCCTGCAAGCTCTGGAAGATAGCGGCGGATAAACCGGCCCTTGGGGTCGAACTTGCGGCTCTGCGCTACAGGATTGAAGATGCGAAACCACGGCTGTGCGTCGCAGCCGCTGGAACTTGCCCACTGCCAGCCACCGTTGTTGGAGGCCAGCTCAAAGTCGTTCAGATGCTGTGCGAAATAGGCTTCGCCGCGTCTCCAATCAATTCCCAGATCTTTGACCAGAAAGCTGGCCACCACCATGCGCAACCGGTTGTGCATGTAGCCCGTTTGGTTGATTTGCGCCATGGCGGCGTCTATCAGCGGGTAGCCTGTGCGCCCAGTCGTCCACGCTGACCACAGCGCCTCAGCCTCTGGGCCGGTTTCCCATGCGACGGCGTCGTAGGCCGGCTTAAAGCTGCGGTCCACCACGTGGGGGTAGTGCGCCATCAATTGCTGGTAGAAATCGCGCCAAATCAACTCTGACAGCCAGGTGGCGGCGCCCTTGCTGCCTGCCTGCGCGCGGGCGTGGGCCTCACGAGCAAGTTCGCGAATGGACAAGGTGCCAAAGCGCAAATGCACGCCCAGATAGCTTGGGCCTTTGATTGCCGGATAGTTGCGCGCTTCGTCGTAGGCGTCCATGCGGCTGGTGAAGTCCTGCCACAGAGTCCCTGCGCCTGAAGTGCCCGGCGGTATCGGCAGTGTCAGAGGCTCGCTGGCGGTAAAGCCCAGCGCAGAGAGGCTGGGCACCTCAGAAATCGCCAAGTCTGGTATCGGTGCAAGCGCACCCTTTCCTCCCTCGACGGCGTACGAGCTCAAGTAAAACGGGTCGATCTTGCGCAGCCACGCATTTTTGTAAGGCGTGAAGACGGAATACGGCTTTTCGGCTTGGGTCAGCACTTCAGAGCGTTCAAAGACGACGTGGTCTTTGAACAGCCGCAGCTCGCGCCTTTGCGCCGAGAGGGCGGTGCGCACGCGCGCATCGCGGGCTAAGGCAGAAGGCTCGTCGTCGCGACCGGCATACACCGCTTGCACGTTGAGCCGATCGGCGAGTTCAGGAATGGCATCACTCGCCAGCCCATGCAGCACCATCAGACCGCAGGTTTCGTCTTGCCCCAGCGCTCGCAGGGCGGCACCAAGCTCCATCAGACAGTCCCGAATGAAGCGCACGCGACGGTCGGCCCGCGGCAGCGGCGCAAGAATTTCTGTGTCGAAGACGAATACGCAGTGCACTTGCGCGCATTCGCGCAGCGCGTGGTGAAGGGCCGGGTGATCGTGCACCCGCAGATCGCGCCTGAACCAGACCAGGCCATGGGAAAAAAGCTCAGGCATGTTGACCGTAAAATTGAACAATGCCTGCCGATTCTGCGCCCATGAACCTGACGAACCATTTCCTGATTGCCATGCCGGGCATGGAGGACGACTCGTTTGCGCGCAGCGTGGTCTATGTGTGCGAGCACAGCGAGCGCGGCGCGCTCGGGCTCATCATCAACAAGCCCACCGACATTAGCCTCGAAGGCTTGTTTGAGAAAGTCGATCTTTCGTTGGGGCGCAGCGACTTGAGTGGTTCGCCCGTGTTTCTCGGTGGTCCTGTGCAAACGGAGCGCGGCTTTGTGCTGCATGAGCGCGTGCAGCTGGAAACGGACGACGAACCGGCGTACGCCTCGACCATGGTGATTCCGGGGGGGCTGGAGATGACGACCTCCAAGGACGTGCTTGAAGCCTTGGCCACTGGCGCCGGCCCGCGGCGGGTATTGGTCACACTGGGTTACTCGGCCTGGGGCGAGGGACAGCTGGAATCGGAAATGGCGGAAAACAGCTGGCTGAGCGTGGGGGCAAGCACTGCCGTCATCTTCGATACGCCCGTCGATGCGCGCTACGACAGCGCCCTGCGCCTTCTGGGCCTTGAAGCCTGGCGAATCTCGCCTGGCGCGGGCCACGCATGAGCGAGGGCGGCGACCAGCGCGCGCAGGCGCCAGCGGTTGCTGCGCACCTTCAGAGTTTTCTTGCTTTTGATTTCGGCCTGAAGCGCACCGGCGTTGCCGTCGGCACGCGCATGCTGCGCTCTGCCAGCCCGCAGCCGACGATACGCGCAGAGGGCGACGCGCGATTCGCGGCAGTGGCTGAGCGCATTCGCGAATGGCAGCCCGACGCGCTGGTGGTGGGGGTCCCGTACCACCCCGACGGCGCCAGCCACGAGAACACGCGCCGCGCCCAGCGCTTTGCACGCCGGGTGCACGGCCGCTTTGGCCTGCCGGTGTTTGAAGTGGACGAACGCTACAGCACCACCGAAGCATTGGCGAGCGGCGCCAAAGACGCCGATGCGGCGTCGGCCTGCATCATCCTGGAACAATTTTTGAGGAGCCTTCCATGACATCTCCCACGTCCAGCGGTGCTGGGCCGCGCGCGCTCTCGCTCGACGCCGAGGCGCTGTACCGCGAGCTGATGGAAGGTGTGCGCGCTTTGCGGCGTGCAGACACGCAACTGGCCGGCATCGCCTCGGGCGGCGCCTGGCTGGCAGAACGCCTTCAGCGCGACCTAGGGCTTGTGGGCGATGCGGGCGTGCTCTCGTCGAGCATGCACCGCGATGACTTTGCCCAGCGCGGCCTGGCTGCGAGCGCGCAAACGCGGCTTCCGTTTGACGTCAACGGCGCCGACATTTTGCTCCTCGACGACGTGCTCTACACCGGCCGCACCGTGCGCGCCGTGCTCAACGAGCTGTACGACTATGGCCGTCCAGCGCGCGTGCGCCTGGCCGTGCTGGTCGACCGCGGTGGCCGCGAACTGCCGGTGCAGGCCGACTACGCCGCTGCGCGCATCGCCTTGCCGGCCAAGCAGGCTCTGGCACTGGCGCGCGCTGCGGACGGTACCTTCGAACTTGAAGTGCGGGAGGCCGAATCGTGCTGAACCGCCGCAACCCGCAGCTCAACCAGCATGGTGAGCTGGTGCACCTGCTCTCGGTCGAAGGGCTGCCGCGCGACATCGTCACCCACATTCTTGATACCGCTGCCAGCTTCGTTTCGGTGAACGACCGCGAAGTGAAGAAGGTGCCGCTGCTGCGTGGCAAGAGCGTGTTCAACCTGTTTTTTGAAAACAGCACGCGCACGCGCACCACCTTCGAAATTGCCGCCAAGCGCCTTTCGGCCGACGTGTTCAACCTCGACATTGCGCGCAGCTCAGCGAGCAAGGGCGAGTCCCTGCTCGACACCATTGCCAACCTTTCGGCCATGGCGGCCGACCTGTTTGTGGTGCGCCACAGCGAATCGGGCGCGCCCTACCTGATTGCCCAGCATGTCGCCCCGCATGTGCATGTGATCAATGCAGGGGATGGGCGGCATTCGCACCCGACGCAGGGTCTGCTCGACATGCTGACCATCAGGCACTACAAAAAGGACTTCGCCAACCTCACCGTGGCCATCGTCGGCGACGTGCTGCACTCGCGGGTGGCGCGCTCTGACATTCACGGGCTCACCACGCTGGGCTGCGCCGAGGTTCGGGTGGTCGGCCCGCGCACGCTGGTGCCGGCCGATATGGCCCCCATGGGCGTGCGGGTCTGCCACACGCTGGAAGAGGGTTTGAAAGATGCAGACGTCGTCATTACCCTGCGCCTGCAGAACGAACGCATGAGCGGCGCCTTGTTGCCGTCCAGCCAAGAGTATTTCAAGAGCTTTGGCCTCACTCCCGAGCGGCTGCGCTTAGCCAAGCCCGACGCCATCGTGATGCACCCGGGGCCCATCAACCGGGGCGTGGAAATCCACTCGGCGGTGGTCGACGGACCGCAGAGCGTGATCCTGCCGCAGGTGGGTTTCGGCATTGCGGTGCGTATGGCGGTGATGTCCATCGTCGCCGGGAACACAGCCTGAGGCTATGAATGCTTCTGTTTTAATAGCTGTTAGCGTATACGCAGTAAGCGCTAGAAGCCATTTTTACTTAAAATTATGAAGATACTCATCCAGAACGGTCGAGTCCTCGACCCTGCCAGTGGTTTCGATCAAATCTGCGATGTAGCGCTGGCAGCCGGACGGATTGTCGGCCTCGGCCGCGTGCCGGGTGAGTTCGCGCCCACTCGGCGCATCGATGCTTCCGGTTGTCTGGTGGTTCCCGGCCTGGTGGACCTCGCCGCCCGTCTGCGCGAGCCCGGTCATGAGCACGAAGGCTCGCTGGAGTCCGAAATGGCAGCCGCCGTGGCGGGTGGCGTCACCAGTCTTGTTTGCCCACCCGATACCGACCCGGTGCTCGACGAGCCCGGCTTGGTGGAAATGCTGAAGTTCCGGGCCGAAAAACTGCACCAGTCGCGCCTTTTCCCGCTGGGCGCGCTCACCCGCGGCCTGGCTGGCGAAGTGCTGACCGAGATGGCCGAGCTGACCGAGTCGGGCTGCGTCGGCTTCGGGCAGGCCGACGTGGCGTTGGCAAGCAACCAGGTGCTGCAGCGTGCCATGCAGTACGCCGCCACCTTCGGCTACACCGTGTGGCTGCGTCCCCAAGACCTGAGCCTGGGCAAGGGCGTGGCCGCCAGCGGCTCCTTGGCAACGCGGCTGGGCTTGGCCGGCATTCCCGTCGCAGCGGAGACCATTGCGCTGCACACCATTTTTGAGCTGCTGCGCGGTACCCAGGCGCGCGTGCACCTGTGCCGGATCAGCAGTGCGGCCGGGGTAGAGTTGGTGCGTCGCGCCAAGGCCGAAGGGCTTGCCGTCACGTGCGACATAAGTATCAACAGCCTGCACCTCACGGAAAACGACATCGGCTTTTTTGACAGCCGCGCCCGCCTTTCACCGCCGCTGCGCCAGCAGCGCGACCGCGACGCGCTGGCCGAAGGCTTGCGCGATGGCACGGTCGACGCCTTGGTGTCGGACCACAACCCAGTGGATGAAGACGCTAAAACGCTGCCGTTCGCCGAGGCCGAGCCCGGCGCCACCGGGCTGGAGCTGTTGCTGAGCCTCGCCCTCAAGTGGTCGCAGGACGGCAAGGTGCCGCTGGCGCGTGCGCTGGCGGTGGTGACCTGCGAGCCGGCGCGGGTGCTCGGCGGCGCGCTCGGCACGCTGTCCGCGAGCGTCGGGCGGCTGGTAGAGGGTGGCGTTGGCGACTTGGCCATTGTGGATCCGGCTGACCACTGGACGGTGGCGGCCGAGAGCCTGCGCAGCCAGGGCAAGCACACGCCTTTTGGCGGCTATGAGCTGCCGGGCCGGGTGCGTTGCACGCTGGTGGGTGGCCAGGTGGCATTCGAGCGCGACTGAGGCTCCCTGCGGCTCGTCGGCGCTTGCGTCGTCTGGCGCGTTTGCCGCAAGCGGACATATTCCACGTTTTGCGCAATCAAGTCGCTGGCGGACTTGCCCTGTTTCAAGGCAGCGCTTATGGTTCGCCCTTTCACCGGTTCCGTGCAGTGCGGCGCCGCGAAGAAATCACCACTGGGAGGAAACCATGAACGTTGTCGAACGCGTGAAAGCCATTTTGCTGTCGCCGAAGCCCACTTGGGAGACGATTGATACCGAGCCGGCCGACACAGCGGGCCTTTACACCGGGTATCTGATGCTGCTGGCGGCTATTCCGGCCGTGTGCGGTTTTATTGGCATGTCCGTGATCGGCATGGGATTCATGGGCGTCTCGGTGCGCGCGCCGTTTGTGTCCGGTCTTGTCAATATGGTGGTCTCTTATGTGCTGAGTCTGGTGGGCGTCTTTGTGCTGTCGCTCATCATCAATGCCTTGGCACCAAAGTTTGGCGGTCAGTCCAACCAGCTGCAGGCGCTCAAGGTGGCGGTATATGCCAGTACTGCGGCGCTTGTCGGCGGCGTGTTCACTCTTTTGCCGGCGCTTGCCATGCTGGGACTGGTGGCCTCGCTGTATTCGATTTACTTGCTCTATACGGGTCTGCCTGTGCTCATGAAGAGCAACCGTGAAAAATCGGGTGCCTACACAGCAGTCGTGATTCTGGCCGCCATCGTGTTGGGCTTGGTGGTCGGTGCGATCAGCGCGCTGATCACACCGCGCGGCGCGAGCCCCTTTGCTGCGGGCGACGGCGCTGCCGTGTCGGTGCGCACGCCAGGCGGCGAAATCACCATCGACGGCGCCGGCATCGCTGCAGCGCAGGCCAAGATGGAGCAGGCCGCGCGCAGCATGGAGCAAGCGCGCAGCAAAAACGACCCCACGGCCATGGCTGCCGCGACCCGGGACGCGACCGCCGCGGCAGCGGGCATGCTGGGCGGCGGCCAGGCAGTTGCGGCGCAAGCGCTTAAAGCAGCGCTGCCTGAGCAGTTGGCCGGTCTGGCACGCACTTCGTTTGAGATGCAAGACGGCGCAGCGCTCGGTCTGCCGACCAGTCAGGCAAGTGCCGAGTACGGCAGCGGCGACCGAACCGTGCGGGTGGAGATCATGGATTTGGGCGGCCTCGGGGCGATGGCGACCGCTGCGATGGGAATGGCGCAAGGGGAAAAGGAAACCCAGACCCGCGCAGAAAAGACCTGGCAGGAAGGCGGCCGCACTTTGCATGAGAGCTATTCCAAGGATGGCAGCAGCGCCGAGTCCAAGATGGCGCTCAAAAACGGCGTGCTGGTAAGCGTGTCTGCCGACAACATGGACATCGCGGCGGTACGCAGCCTGGTTAAGCAGATCGACATCGCGTCGCTCGAGCGACTGGACCGGAAAAAACCTTGATGGCTGGGTGGCGCCTGCCAATGCGGCGCTCGGGCACTGCCCGCTAAACTTGCCTCCCTCATGTTTACCCGGTGCGCTCCATGAACCCGTCTTCCTGCCCCCATTCGGGAGATGCGCCTTTGCGCGATGCCGCCGACGCGCAGGTCGTGCAAGACATGGTGCGCTGGCTGGAGCGGGCGGTGATAGGTCTCAACCTGTGCCCTTTTGCCAAGGGCGTGCACAGCAAGGGGCAAATTCACTATGTCGTTTGCCATGCGACGAACGCCGCTGACGTTTTGCGCACGCTGAAAGACGAACTGCTGGCGCTTGCCGCGCTGCCAGCCGAGCAACGCGATACCACCTTGCTTATGCTGCCAGGTTGCTTGACAGATTTTCTCGATTTCAACGATTTTCTCGATGAAAGCGATGCGTTGCTTGAAACCCTGGAATTGGTGGGCGAGCTGCAAATTGCCAGCTTTCACCCGAGGTTTCAGTTTGCTGGAACCGCGGAAGACGACGTCAGCAATTGCACGAACCGAGCCCCATGGCCGACCTTGCATCTGCTGCGCGAGGAAAGCATCGAACGTGCGGTAGCAGCGTTTCCTGAAGCTGAAACCATTTACGAGCGCAATATGGAGCTGCTGGAAACTCTGGGTGCAGACGGCTGGGCCGCTTTGGAGGTGGGCGCCGGGCGGGATCAGTCATTCACTCTGCACGCCGACGTCGACGTCGCCCGCGCATGAAGCAGGGCAAAAGCACAAAACCGGCCGCGTCGGCCTCCGATCTGCTCGAGTTGCGGCCCGGGCAGTCGATTGAGCTGCTCAAAGAGCTGCACATCCTGACGCGCGATGGCCGTCTGAACCAGGACTCTCGCCGCAAGCTCAAGCAGGTTGGGCACTTGTTCCAGTTCATCGAGCCCTTGCTGGATGAGACGGCTGCCGATGGCCATGCACCGCTGCTCGCCGACCACGGCGCCGGCAAGTCTTATCTTGGATTCATCCTCTACGATCTGTATTTCAAGGCACTCGGGCGCGGGCATATTTACGGCATTGAGACCCGCACCGAGCTGGTGGACAAGTCGCGTGCGCTGGCCAAGCAACTCGGCTTTGAGCGCATGTCCTTCCTCAACCTGTCGGTGGCTGAGTCGGCAGACGCTGCAGAGCTGCCCGAGCGCATCGACATCGTCACCGCACTGCACGCCTGCGACACGGCGACAGACGATGCCATTGCCTTTGGTTTGCAAAAAAAGGCCCGCGCCATGGTGCTGGTGCCCTGCTGCCAGGCCGAAGTGGCCGCATGCCTGCGCCAAGGCAAGGCGCTGCAGCTCTCTCGCACGCCGCTGGCCGAACTGTGGCGCCACCCGCTGCACACGCGCGAGATGGGCAGCCAGATCACCAACGTCTTGCGCTGCCTGCACCTTGAGGCCAGCGGCTACCAGGTCACAGTGACGGAACTGGTGGGCTGGGAGCACAGCATGAAGAACGAGCTCATCATCGCGCGCTACACCGGCCAGAAAAAACGCAGCGCCGCCGAGCGCTTGCGCGCCATCTTGGTGGAGTTTGGGCTGGAGAAAACTTTGGGAACCCGCTTTGGATTGGCACCTGCGCCGCTGCTTGCAGCCTCTATGGTCGAGGCCGAAAAAGTTTGAGTCTTTTTGGCTTCTAGCGCTTTCTGGATAAGCGCTATCAGCTATCATTTTTTGTTCGCCGCCTTTGTCGTCCTCGGCAGCGGATGAAGCGATGCATGCGTGTGGTGGCACATGCACCTGCCAACCAAATCAGAATTCAATTGGGGTCAGACACCATTTAAGATGGAGGCAACCATCTTTCTTGTTGGAGGCCCATGGCCCGCCTTCCCCGCCTGACCCTTGCGGGCTATCCGCACCACATCATTCAGCGTGGCAACAACCGGCAGATCATTTTTGCCGACACGCAGGACTTCGAGACGATGCTCTCCTTGCTGGCCGACAGCGCAAAGAAGTTCGCCGTTGCGGTGCATGCCTATGTCTTGATGGACAACCACTTTCATTTGTTGGCTACGCCGCCGACGGCAGAGGCGCTTCCTCTGATGATGCAGGCAGTGGGGCGCAGTTATGTGCGCTATTTCAACCAGCGCCACGGTCGAAGCGGCACGCTTTGGGAAGGTCGGTACCGATCCACGTTGATTGAAAGCGAGCGCCATTTGCTCGCCTGCATGGTCTACATCGATTTGAACCCGGTGCGGGCGGGCATGGTGACGCAGGCACCGGATTGGCGATGGTCTAGCCATGCGCACAGTCTTGGACTTCGCGCCGACCGGCTTGTCACGCCACACGCGCTGTATTGGGCGCTTGGCAATACGCCGTTTGCCCGTGAAGGAGCGTACGAGGCGCTCGTGCAGGCGGGAATAGCTTCGGACCAGCAACTTGCGCTCACCGACGCCACTTTGAGTGGCTGGGCGCTCGGAAGTGAAGATTTTGTGGCGTCGGTGCAGAAAAAATCAGGGCGTCGTGTCAGCAGAGCAAAGCCTGGAAGGCCACAATCGCCTCCGAAGCCAGGTGAGAAATAGGCCTCAAACGCAAATAATAGGTAAGCCTAATGCTATCAAACTTGATATGTCCCTAATTTCATAAGATTGTCATTTTATTTAGAATAATTGGAATCTGACCCCAATTATTCTCCTTGCGGAGAAATGTTGCATTGCACTATTCTGGCGTTCTTTGCGAAAACCCCAGAGATGGATGCACCATGACCACCGCCGCCGAAATTGCGCACCTGACACAACATGGCCTGTATGCAGCCGGGCATGAGCACGACGCCTGTGGCCTGGGTTTCGTGGCCCATATCAAGGGGGTTAAGCGTCACGACATCGTGACCCAGGCCCTCAAAATTCTGGAAAACATCGACCATCGCGGGGCGGTAGGGGCAGATAAGTTGATGGGCGACGGCGCGGGCATCCTGATCCAGATTCCCGACGCGCTGTACCGCGAGGAGATGGCGCAAAAGGGCCTCGCCCCCGACGGCTCCATCGGCGTCGTGTTGCCCCCTTCAGGCGAGTACGGCGTGGGCATGATCTTCCTGCCAAAGGAGCACGCGTCCCGCCTTGCCTGCGAGCAAGAGATGGAGCGCGCCATTCGTGCAGAAAACCAGGTGCTGCTTGGCTGGCGCGATGTGCCGGTGAACCGGGACATGCCGATGTCGCCCACCGTGCGCGACAAGGAGCCCATCCTGCGGCAAATCTTTATCGGGCGTGGCAGCGACGTCATCGTGCAGGACGCGCTGGAGCGCAAGCTCTACGTGATTCGCAAGACGGCGAGTGCCGCCATCCAGGCGCTGGGCCTCAAGCACAGCAAGGAGTATTACGTGCCCAGCATGAGCAGTCGCACGGTCATCTACAAGGGCCTGCTGCTGGCCGATCAGGTGGGCACTTACTACCTCGATTTGCAAGACCCACGCTGCATCTCGGCCATCGGCCTGGTGCACCAGCGCTTCTCCACCAACACCTTCCCGGAATGGCCGCTGGCCCACCCGTACCGCTATGTGGCGCACAACGGCGAGATCAACACCGTCAAGGGCAACTACAACTGGATGAAGGCAAGGGAAGGCGTGATGGCCTCGCCCGTGCTGGCCGCCGACCTGCAAAAGCTCTACCCGATCAGCTTTGCCGATCAGTCCGATACCGCCACCTTCGACAACTGCCTAGAGTTGCTGACCATGGCCGGCTACCCCATCAGCCAGGCCGTGATGATGATGATTCCCGAGCCTTGGGAGCAGCACACCACCATGGACCCGCGCCGGCGCGCGTTCTATGAATACCACGCGGCAATGATGGAGCCTTGGGACGGTCCGGCGTCCATCGTGTTCACCGACGGTCGGCAGATTGGGGCCACGCTCGACCGCAATGGCCTGCGGCCGTCGCGCTACTGCGTGACCGACGACGACTTGGTGATTCTGGGTTCGGAATCCGGCGTATTGCCGGTGCCGGAAAACCGCATCGTGCGCAAATGGCGGTTGCAGCCCGGCAAGATGCTGCTCATCGACCTGGAGCAGGGCCGCATGATCGACGACGAAGAGCTCAAGGCCAACATCGTCAACACCAAGCCCTACAAGCAGTGGATCGAGAACCTGCGCATCAAGCTCGACAGCATTGGCAACGACGATGCGCCTGCGCAGGCGCCTGCCCCGGTTGCGAGCGAAGCCGCGCAAGCTTCCCTGCTCGATCGCCAGCAGGCGTTTGGCTACACGCAGGAAGACATCAAATTCCTGCTCGCCCCCATGGCGCGAAATGGGGAAGAGGGCATTGGCTCCATGGGCAACGACAGCCCTCTGGCCGTGCTCTCGGCGCGCAGCAAGCCGCTGTACAACTACTTCAAGCAGCTGTTTGCCCAGGTGACGAACCCGCCGATCGACCCGATCCGCGAGGCCATCGTGATGTCGCTCAACAGCTTCATTGGCCCCAAGCCCAACCTGCTGGACATCAACCAGGTCAACCCGCCGATGCGGCTGGAGGTGACCCAGCCCGTGCTGAACGTGGCCGACATGGCCAAGCTGCGCGACATTGCGCGCCACACGCATGGCAAGTTCCGCAGCAGCGTGATTGACGTCACCTATCCGCTGGCGTGGGGGCGTGCCGGCGTGGAAGCCAAGCTTGCGTCGCTGTGCGCCCAGGCGGTCGATGCGATCAAGAGCGGCGCCAACATCCTCATCATCAGCGACCGCGCCATGAGCGCCACGCAGGTGGCCATTCCTTCGCTGCTGGCGCTGTCGGCCATCCACCAACACTTGGTGCATGAAGGCCTGCGCACCACCGCCGGCCTGGTGGTCGAGACGGGCACCGCGCGCGAGGTGCACCACTTTGCGGTGCTCGCCGGCTACGGCGCCGAGGCCGTGCACCCCTGGCTGGCCATGGAAACCCTGGCCGACCTGCACAAGGATCTGACGGGTGATTTGTCCCCCGACAAGGCCATCTACAACTACGTCAAGGCGATTGGCAAGGGCCTGTCCAAGATCATGTCGAAGATGGGCGTGTCGACCTACATGAGCTACTGCGGCGCCCAGCTGTTTGAAGCCATTGGCCTGTCGAGTGCTACGGTCGACAAGTACTTCACGGGCACGGCCAGCCGGGTCGAAGGCATCAGCGTGTTCGAGATTGCCGAGGAAGCCATCCGCATGCACGAGGCGGCGTTTGGCGACGACCCGGTGCTCGCCACCATGCTCGATGCGGGCGGCGAATACGCGTGGCGCACGCGCGGCGAAGAGCACATGTGGACGCCCGATGTCATCGCCAAGCTGCAGCACAGCACCCGGTCCAACAACTGGAACACGTACAAAGAGTACGCCCAGCTCATCAACGACCAAAGCAAGCGCCACATGACGCTGCGCGGCCTGTTCGAGTTCAAGTTCGACCCAGCCAAGGCGATCCCGGTGGACGAAGTCGAGCCCGCCAAGGACCTCGTCAAGCGCTTTGCCAGCGGCGCCATGTCGCTGGGCTCCATCTCCACCGAAGCGCATGCGACGCTGGCCGTCGCCATGAACCGCCTGGGCGGCAAAAGCAACACCGGCGAAGGCGGGGAAGACGCGGCGCGCTACCGCAATGAACTCAAAGGCATCCCGATCAAGGTCGGCGATACGCTCAAAAGCGTGATCGGTGAAGAGAACGTCGAGGTCGACTTGCCGCTGCAGGACGGCGACTCCCTGCGCAGCCGAATCAAGCAGGTGGCCTCGGGCCGCTTTGGCGTCACCGCCGAATACCTGTCGAGCGCGGACCAAATTCAAATCAAGATGGCCCAGGGCGCCAAGCCCGGCGAGGGCGGCCAGCTGCCCGGCGGCAAGGTCAGCAACTACATCGGCAAGCTGCGCCACAGCGTGCCGGGCGTCGGCCTCATCTCGCCGCCGCCGCACCACGACATCTATTCGATTGAAGACCTGGCGCAGCTGATTCACGACCTGAAGAACGTCGCGCCGCACGCCAGCATCAGCGTCAAGCTGGTGTCCGAAGTGGGCGTAGGCACGGTGGCCGCAGGCGTCGCCAAGTGCAAGAGCGACCACGTGGTGATTGCCGGGCACGACGGCGGCACGGGCGCATCGCCCTGGTCGTCCATCAAGCATGCGGGCGGCCCCTGGGAGATTGGCCTGGCCGAGACGCAGCAGACGCTGGTGCTCAACCGCCTGCGCGGGCGCATTCGCGTGCAGGCCGACGGGCAGATGAAAACTGGCCGCGACGTCGCCATTGGCGCACTGCTCGGCGCAGACGAGTTCGGCTTTGCCACCGCGCCTTTGGTCGTCGAAGGTTGCATCATGATGCGCAAGTGCCACCTCAACACCTGCCCCGTCGGCGTGGCCACGCAGGACCCGGTGCTGCGCAAGAAATTCTCGGGCAAGCCCGAGCACGTGGTGAACTACTTCTTCTTTGTCGCCGAAGAGCTGCGCCAGATCATGGCCCAGCTGGGCATCGCCAAGTTCGACGACCTGGTGGGCCGCAGCGACCTGCTCGACATGCGCAAAGGCCTGGAGCACTGGAAGGCCAGCGGCCTCGACTTCTCGCGCCTGTTTGCCCAGCCCAAGGTGCCGGCCGATGTCCCGCGCTTTCATGTCGATGCGCAGGACCACAACATCGAGCACACGCTGGACCGCAAGCTCATTGAGCGCAGCCAGCCGGCCATTGAAAAGGGCGAGCGCGTGCGCTTCATTGAAGTGGCGCGCAACGTCAATCGCTCGGTCGGCGCCATGCTCTCGGGGGCGGTCACCCGCGCGCACCCCGAGGGGCTGCCGGACGACAGCATCCACATTCAGCTCGAAGGCACGGGTGGCCAGTCGTTTGGTGCCTTCCTGTGCCGCGGCATCACGCTGTACCTGATTGGCGACGCCAACGACTACACCGGCAAGGGTCTGTCCGGCGGACGGCTGGTGGTGCGCCCCAGCCTGGAGTTTCGCGGCGAAGCGGTGCGCAACACCATCGTCGGCAACACCGTGATGTACGGCGCCACCAGCGGCTCGGCGTACTTCTCTGGGGTGGCGGGCGAGCGCTTTGCCGTGCGTCTGTCGGGTGCCACGGCCGTGGTCGAAGGCACGGGCGACCATGGCTGCGAATACATGACGGGCGGCACCGTGGTGGTGCTCGGCCAGACCGGCCGCAACTTCGCTGCAGGCATGAGCGGCGGCGTCGCCTATGTGTACGACGAAGACGGCCAGTTCGACACGCGCTGCAACATGGCCATGGTGGCGCTGGAACGTATCGTGCCGGAGGAAGAGCAGCACGCCCGCCATCCGCGCGGCACGTGGCATCAAGGCGACAGCGACGAAGCGCACCTCAAACGTTTGCTGGAAGCGCACAACCGCTACACCGGCAGCAAGCGCGCGCGCGAACTGCTGGACAACTGGGCCGCGGCGCGCGCCAAGTTCGTCAAGGTGTTCCCGACCGAATACAAGCGCGCACTCTTGGAAATGCACGAGCGGCAGCTGCTGGAAGACCCAGCAACACCGCCCGTGGCCGCGCCCGACGCGACCACCGTGGCTGCCAAGTAAGCCGGTAAACCCCTCACGAGGACAAGAACATGGGAAAAATCACGGGCTTTATGGAGTTCGACCGCATCGAAGAGGGCTACCCGCCTGCGGCCGAGCGTGTCAAGCACTACAAGGAATTTGTCATTGGCATCACCGACGCACAGGCCAAGGTGCAGGCCGCGCGCTGCATGGACTGCGGCACGCCGTTTTGCAACAGCGGCTGCCCGGTGAACAACATCATTCCGGACTTCAACGAACTGGTCTACCAGAGCGACTGGAAGAGCGCATTCGTGGTGCTCGACTCGACCAACAACTTCCCCGAGTTCACCGGCCGCATCTGCCCCGCGCCGTGCGAGGCGGCCTGCGTGCTGAACATCAACGACGACCCGGTCGGCATCAAGAGCATCGAGCACGCCATCATCGACCGGGCCTGGGAGCACGGCTGGGTTACGCCCAAGCTGCCGGCGCACAAGACCGGCAAGCGCGTGGCAGTGGTGGGCGCCGGCCCGGCCGGCATGGCGGCGGCGCAGCAACTGGCGCGTGCCGGACACGACGTGACGCTGTTTGAAAAGAACGACCGCATCGGCGGCCTGCTGCGCTACGGTATCCCCGATTTCAAGCTCGACAAAGTGCACATTGACAAGCGCGTGGCGCAGATGGAGGCCGAGGGCGTGGTGTTTCGCACCGGCGTTTTTGTCGGGCCGGCACAGGACGGCCTAGGCAGGGGCTCCAAGGTCACCAACTGGGCCAAGGAAACCATCACGCCCGAGCAACTGCGCCAAGACTTTGATGCAGTGCTGCTCACCGGCGGCGCTGAGCAGTCGCGCGACTTGCCGGTGCCGGGGCGCGACCTCGCTGGCATCCATTTCGCAATGGAATTCCTGCCGCAGCAAAACAAAATCAACGCTGGCGACAAGCTCAAGGGGCAACTCCGCGCAGACGGCAAGCACGTCATCGTCATTGGTGGCGGCGACACCGGCAGTGACTGCGTGGGCACCAGCAACCGCCACGGCGCGGCCAGCGTCACGCAGTTTGAAGTGATGCCCATGCCGCCCGAACAGGAAAACCGGCCGATGACTTGGCCGTACTGGCCGATCAAACTGCGCACCAGCTCGAGCCACGACGAAGGCTGCACCCGCGAGTTCGCCATCTCGACCAAGGAATTCACCGGCGAAAAAGGCAAGGTGAAGGGCCTCACTACCGTGCAGGTGGAGTTCAAGGATGGCAAGCTGACCGAGGTGGAGGGCACCCAGCAGCACTACCCGGCCGACTTGGTGCTGCTGGCGATGGGCTTTGTCAACCCGGTGGCTGCCGTGCTCGACGCCTTTGGCATCGACAAAGACGCACGCGGCAACATCCGCGCCAGCACGGAAGAGGGCGGCTACGTCACCAACGTGCCGGGCGTGTTTGCGGCGGGGGATATCCGCCGGGGGCAAAGCCTGGTGGTGTGGGCGATTCGTGAAGGCCGACAAGCGGCGCGCTCCGTGGACCAATTTCTGATGGGATCGAGCGAACTGCCCCGTTAATCGTGAGTGCCCAGCCTTCCCGGTCGCCCAAAGGCGGGAAGGCGTGAACGCGCACTGCGTGCGCGGCGTGAAGGCCGACAAGCGGCGCGCTCCGTGGACCAATTTCTGATGGGATCGAGCGAACTGCCCCGTTAATCGTGAGTGCCCAGCCTTCCCGGTCGCCCAAAGGCGGGAAGGCGTGAACGCGCACTGCGTGCGCGGCGTGAAGGCCGACAAGCGGCGCGCTCCGTGGACCAGTTCCTGATGGGATCGAGCGAACTGCCCCGTTGAAATGCGGTGCGCTTACTGCGTGTAGAGCAGGCCAGAACGCAGGTGTTGGGCGATGCGCTGCATGATTTCGCGGCGCTTTGCATACTGGTCTGGGCTGCACCAGTGGCGGCCGTGGTCCAGCACCAGTTCGCGCCAACCGGTCAGATGGTTGCCCTCCAACCGGTACTGCGCGTTGAACACGATGCCGTCCGCCTGCGTTTCGTGCATGTCTTTGGGCACGCGCAGCACTTTGAAAGCCGGGTCCAGTGTCAGTTCGAACTCTTCGCGCAGGTGCGCCGGCGTGCAGGTCATGGGGTTGCGCCGAGTTTCGGCGGTGTAATTGCCCATCGCATCTGCGATGTACAGCGGCAATTGCAGGCGCGGGTGGGGTGCCAGGCTGCCGGCCGCCGGGTCGGCGAGCATTTGCCGCACGTCCTCCAGCTCCAATCTCATACTTTGCGTCTGCATTTCACGCTGCACGGCCGGGTAGGTGATGAAGCCTTTTCCGCTCATCTTGCTGCCCTCCAGAATGCGCTGCACCGCTGCACTGCCCATGCCAGCGGGTATTTGCTGCAGGCGGTCTTGCAGCATGGTGGCAGCATTGCCGGCGGCGTTCACCTCGACCACGGCCTGCGACTTGCCGCTGCTGTCTACCGTCCAAGAAGATTTGACCACCAGACGGTTGCTTTCAGCGGTGAAAGGCGGCGTGCGCATCAGCTGCGCGCCGCCTGCCAGCGCCACGGCGGTGGGTTTGTCGGCGTCGTCCCAAGGCAGGGCTCCGAAGGGAATGGTGCTGGCGGTGGGGTCGGCAAATTGCTGAAGCGTTGGCAGGTAGACGATGACGTGCGTGAACCCGATAGGGAGTTCCGGCAACGCGTACTCTGCGGTGGTGTTGAGCAAGGCGGGCACCGCATCGATGCCCATCGCTTTGAGCAGCGTCACCATCAACAACACATGGTCCTTGCAGTCGCCGTAGCGGTTGCTCAGGATGTCTTTCACGCTGTTGGGCACATAGCCGCCGGTGCCGATGTACACGGCCACGTAGCGAATGTTCTGACGCACCCAGTCGTACACGCCCTTGGTTTTGTCACGATTTGACGACTTGCCCTGTGCAATCTGGTCGGCCAACGCCTGAATCTCTGGCGTCACCACCGCTTTGGCCATGGTCGCTTGGGCAAAGCTGTCGGCCCAGGCCTCGTGGGTGGCCAGGGTAGACATATAGACCCGTGGCATCCAGACAAGGGAATTTGCGCTGTGGGGCTCCATGGAGTAGGCGTCGTGGTTGCCCTCTATAGACCAGACATCCAACACCCCCTCGACGGATTTTTTCATTTGGTAATCTGCGGCGAACACCTGCAACCCCAGGGTTTTGGGCGCTTCGATGCGGATGTTTTGTGCGCGAATGGTCTCCCACGGGTAGGCGAATTCGAAGCCATTCGCCCAGCTGGGCAATGCCGGTTCGCTTGTGGTTTTGCGATAGCGCCAGGCGATGCTGTCGCCCTTCTGCACATCCGGGAATGTGATCAGGCGGATTTCTACACCCGGCCAACTCTGGCCCAAGCCCGCAGCAGCCACACCGTTTTGTACCTGCACATGCTCGGGCTGGATCGTGATCTTGCGCCCATCTGCCTTGAGGGTGTAGGCCTCAAGGATTTCAAGTTGCTCCAGGTCTTTGTTGAATGAAAAGCTCTGTCGGCCAATGAGCAAGGCGCCTTGGTCCGTTAAGGCGCGGCGCTGCACCTGCACCTCCTGCTGTTGGGTAGCGTCTTCATGGAAGCGCCAAGTGCTTTGCGACAAGACGATTTCGCTTGGCGCCACTTGCAGGCGGTTGTCCTGGGCAAGTGCCGGTGTGCTTGCCGCCAGGAAAAGTGCAAACCCTGCGGCAGCACGCTGCAGGAGGCGGGAAAGGGTTCGATCACGCGAGCGGGAATCGAATGCGTTCATGAGAAAGGTCGAAAAAAGTAGGTAACGACTTTGGGCTTGAGGCAAAGCTGGGCGGGTTGTGTGCTGCGTTGCCCGGCGCTGTGCGCTGACACGAACGGCAAAAAACCACCTGGGGACGCCATTTCTTGCCGGGAAATTCGAATTACCCCTACAAAATACTTAGGCCATTTTCGGCGGTTTCGGTTGCAGATTAAGCGCGGAAAGCTATTGTTGTTGTAGCAAACTGTAGCAAACTGTAGCAATCCCTCGCAGGCGGCGAAGGGGTACCGGGGATGTTGCACGCCGCGTCTGGGACAATCTCGGGTTTTCCCCAAGCAGACCCTCCTGACATGAACAAACGTTCCGCCCTGATCGCCCTTTCCCTCAGCGCCCTGCTGGTCGCCTGCGGCAAGCAGGAGACCGCGCCAAGCGCCACGGCTGCTGCACCAGTGCCTGCAGCGATCGGCAAAATCGTCGTTGGGCTGGACGACAACTTCCCTCCCATGGGTTTTCGTGACGAGAAGAACGAACTGGTTGGGTTTGACATCGACATGGCGCGCGAAGCTGCCAAGCGCATGGGCGTCGAAGTGGACTTCAAACCCATCGATTGGAGCGCCAAGGAGGCCGAGCTCGCTGGCAAACGCGTAGACGTGCTCTGGAATGGCCTGACCATCACCGAAGAGCGCAAAAAGAACATCGATTTCACCGCGCCCTATATGGAAAACCACCAGATCGTGGTGGTGGGCGCCACCTCCGGCGTCAAGACCAAGGCCGATCTGGCGGGCAAGGTGGTTGGCGCACAAGACGGCAGCAGCGCCGTGGATGCCGTTAAGAAAGACGAGGCAGTCTTCCAGTCGTTCAAGGAACTCAAGACCTTCGGTGACAACGTGACGGCGTTGATGGATCTCGCGACTGGTCGGCTCGACGCTGTGGTGGTTGACGAGGTCGTCGGGCGCTACTATGTCGCTAAAAAACCGCAGGATTACGCGGTGCTCGACGAACACTTTGGCACCGAAGACTACGGCGTCGGCGTGCGACAGGGCGACACCGAATTGCTGACCCGACTCGACAAAGCGCTCGCTGACATGAAGCAGGACGGCACTGCCGCGACCATTGCCACCAAGTGGTTTGGCAAGGACATCACCAAATAGCTTTAGTACAACCCCCTGTGTCGCTTTGCTCCTCCGTGCGGGCGCCAGAGGCGCCAGCTCTTCGGTACCGTCCAAGCCTGCGCAGGCAGGCTTGGAGCCGCGGCCCTCAGCCCCTTCTCTTGCATCGCTAAGCGATGCGGAAGGGGGACGCCGCCAGCGCGGCGGGGCGGCCCTTGCGCGGCGTCTGCTGGTCTGGGTCATGCCAAGTGCAATGGCAGCGAGCTGAATGAAACACTGCCTGATTAGCGATGTGCCTCAGGCCGAATAGGGCAAAGAGAATTGCCGTGCGGACGTCGATCTGAGACATGTAGCTAATCAGGAAACACTGAACTCTCGCGCCTTTTATGGACTATCTGCTCTCAATGCTCCCGCCGCTGTGGCAAGGCGCGCAGGTCACACTCAAGCTGTTTTTTATAACGCTGGCGCTGGCTCTGCCGCTGGGGCTGGCGCTGGCTTTGGCGCGCTTGTCGCGGTGGACGGCGCTGCGCGCGGCCGTCAGCGGTTATTTGTGGCTGATGCGCGGCACGCCGCTGATGCTGCAGATGTTGTTCATCTATTTCGCTCTGCCTTTTGTCCCGGTGGTGGGCGTGCGGCTGCCCGATTTTCCTGCGGCCGTGGTGGCCTTTGCGCTGAACTACGCTGCCTACTTCGCAGAGATTTTTCGCGGTGGCATCGAATCGGTGGATCGCGGCCAGTACGAGGCCTCGCGCGTGCTGGGTCTGAACTACCGCCAAACCATGCGCCGTATCGTGCTGCCGCAGATGGCGCGGCGCATCTTGCCGCCCATGAGCAACGAGACCATTACCTTGGTGAAGGACACCTCGCTGATCTACGTGCTGGCACTCAACGACCTACTGCGCGCCGCGCGCGGCATCGTGCAGCGCGACTTCACTACCACGCCCTTTATCGTGGCCGCCGCGTTCTACTTGATGATGACGTTGCTGCTCACTTGGGGTTTTGCGCGTCTCGAAAGCCGTTATGCCCGACAAGATGCCTGAGTTCATGATCGAGGCACGTGGCCTGCACAAGCGCTTTGGCAGCCTGCAGGTGCTGCGCGATGTGTCGCTGCAGATTGCGCGCGGCGAAGTGGTGGCCGTGATCGGGCCTTCGGGCTCCGGCAAGAGCACGCTGCTGCGCTGCCTGAATCACCTTGAAACCATCGACAGCGGGGATATCGCGATTGAGGGTGAGGCGCTGGCCAGCACCGACGCCGCCGGGCGCTGCGTCTATGCCAGCGACCGCGATGTGCGCCGCATCGGCCGCAAGACCGGCATGGTGTTTCAACACTTCAATCTGTTTCCGCACCTTACGGTGCTGGAAAACATCACGCTTGCGCCGGGGCTCGTGCTGGGTCTTTCGCCTGACGTGGCCGAGGCGCGGGCGCAAGCACTCTTGGCCAAGGTCGGCCTCAAAGACAAGGCCGCGAGCTACCCGTCGCGCCTTTCGGGTGGGCAAAAGCAGCGTGTGGCGATCGCCCGTGCGCTGGCCATGGAGCCCGACATCATGCTGTTCGACGAGCCGACCTCGGCCCTTGACCCGGAACTAACTGGAGAAGTGCTGCGCACCATGCGCCAACTCGCCGACGAGCGCATGACGATGCTGGTCGTCACGCACGAGATGGGCTTTGCGCGCGAAGTTGCCAACCGCGTGGTGTTCATGGACGAAGGACAGGTCATCGAAGAGCAGGGGGCAGCAGAGTTTTTTGCCGCGCCCCAGCATGAACGAACACGGGCTTTTCTGCAGCATCTGCTGTGAGATGCAGGCACACGGCGACCCTGGCAAAAAGTTTGGACTTGGGCGAAAAGGTGTAACGCGCGGGCTTAGACGGCAAAGGGCGCGACTCTCATAGGCAAAGCTATGTAAACCTAGGCCGCTTTAGGGCCATTTGTATGCAAAAGCGGGCACTATGGACGCAGCCATCGCTCGGCGGCATCGGATTCACACCAGATTGCGGCTTTCGTACAAAGCGATGGTCTGGCGCTGCGCGGGGAAATTTCTCTGAGCAGGCGATATCCAACGAGAGATGAAAGGAATTCCCATGACCACCCTGACCCGATCTTTGCTGGTCGCTTGCGCCACACTGGTTTTCGGCGCCTCCGTGGCCTTTGCGCAGCCCAACCATTCCCGTCACGGGGACCAGCGCCCCGATGCGCGCCACTCGCAGGGCAAGCCGCGCCACAAGGCACAACGTCCGCATACGAGGCCGCCGCAGCAAGCGCACCGACCCGTGCGCCCCGATTACCGACCCGGCTATGCGCATGGAGTGCGTCCGCCGGCCTACCGTCCACCTCCGGCTCATGCGTACCGCGGCGCCGGTCCCAACCACAACTGGCACCGTGGCTCGCGGCTGCCGCCTTCGTACCGCACACAGCACTACGTCGTGCGCGACTGGCGCGGCCACCGATTGCATGCGCCGCCACGCGGCCACTACTGGGTGCAAAACGGCGCAGACTACTTGCTTGTCGCAATCGCGACCGGCGTTATTGCCCAGATTGTGCTGAGCAATTAATGTGGAAAAGTGGCGGGTCGCGTGCAGAGTGCGCCACCCGCCGGCCCAGGGCGTGGTCAGCCCCGCTGCGTCCTGGCGGCGACGAGACGAGGCTCTAAGGCCAAACTAAGCATCTAAATACCTCGGATAGCTACAAAAAACGTAGCTATTCGCTCTTTATTTATAAGCGTTAGAGGCCGTTTTGATCAAATCACTTTGTGAATTGATCGGCCCTTCAGGCAGGCACCACCACCACGCCCGGCAGGCTGTCCGGGTCGATTGCCTCTGGCAGAGTGCCGCCCCGACGGATCGACTCTGCAGGTTTTTTAAGCAGTTCTCGCACGAAGTTGGGCTGCGCCAGCAGGGCCTGGTGCGTGGCGCCGTTGTAGAGCTGCAGGTCGCTCAGGCCGCGCTCGGCAATGCGCCGATCGACCGTATCGGCGTCCAGCAAGGCGGGGTCGGTGCTGTCCGACGCCATTGCCATGCACCACAGCGTGCCGTACAGCGGCACGTACTGCAGGTACGGCCTGACGATGGGAAATGCAGCGCGCAGCGAAGCCGCGATGCGCGCCATGGACTGCGGCAGGTGAATGGGCGATCCCAAGTGAAGCGAGAGCACGCCGCCCGGCGCGAGGATGCCCCGGCAAGCCTGATAAAACTCAACGGTGTACAGGTCCAGCGCCGGCCCGAACGGGTCGGTCAGGTCCAACACGATTTGATCAAAGCGTTCGCTGCTGCCAGCGATGAATTCACGCGCATCGCCCAAGCGGATTTCGAGCAGCGGGTCGTCCAGCGCGCCGTGGTGGATGCCGCCCAGCCATGTGCGGGCCATGTCAATCACTGCGCCATCGAGCTCGGCCAAAACGACGTGCTGCATGGTGGGGTGCTTGAGCAGCTCTTCCACCGCGCCGCCATCGCCGCCGCCCACCACCAGGGCGTTTCGGGGCCCTGGGTGGGCAATGGCGGGAAGGTGCACCATGGGCTCATGGTAAAAAAAATTCATCGCGCTCGGACGTCATAAAGCAGTCGTCGATGCGCATCACGCGCCCGAACAGCGCGTTGTCGAAAACTTCAATGCGTTGCCACTCGGACTGTGTCTGTGCCAGCAGTTCGTCTGCTCGCAGATAGAAGCCGAAGTCGGGCGTAAGACGCTCCACCAAATATCGCGATAAAGCCATTTCAGTTGCCACCAACGCTGACTGCAAAGCCAAACTTCGGAATGAGTGCGCGAACCACCAGCGGCCACCGTGCAAGGGCCGCCTCGCCGCACGGGTGGCGTCCCCCTTCCCGAATCGCGCAGCGGTTCGAGAGAAGGGGGAGGCGGCGCAGCCGCTCAGGGGGATGCACTCTGGTCACGCCCGCTCGACGCTGTGCAGATGCGGGTCGGCAGGGCTGAAAGCAGCTTGAATGTCGTCGAACAGCTGCTGTGCCTTCGGCCGGTTGTTGGTCGAGTAGTTGCAGACGTAGACGTCCAGCGTCACGTAGCCCGCCTCGGGCCAAGTGTGGATGGATAAATGCGACTCTGCCAACACCACCACACCCGTGACGCCGCCGCCCACGCCAAAACTGTGGAACAGGCTACCCACCGAAGTCAGTCCTGCAGCTTCAACACGCTCTTTGCAGAAGCGCTCGAGGTGATCGGCGTCGAGCATCAGGCGGCTGTCGCAGATGCAACCGTACAGGTCGCCGATCAGATGCAGGCCGGTTGCCTGGCGCATAAGGGGGCGTGCTACGGGAACAGCGTTGGACAGTTGGGGCATAGGGCGAGCTTCCTTTTCTTGCGGATGGCAAAAACCGGCGCGCCGCGTTGCGGCCGCGCCGCGCGCAGCGCACTGTCAACAGCCGGGGAACGAAGGGGAAGCAGCGCTCGCACCTTGGGGTTCGGTTGGCGCAAAGACGCGCCGGGGCAAGCCTGACAGTGCTCCGCCCTGTGTGCTGGGCGGGTTTTGGTGCAGGGCGATCAACCGTAAAAAAGGCAATCCCGCTTGCACCACAGCCATAAATTATAACTGGCTAGAACGACGCATCGACAGCGCAAGCGGGATTTCCCCTATCATGGCGGGTTACCCAGCCTCAACCCAGCAGGGTTCGGCAACACCACCTCGTTGCATGTCTTCGCCACTTCCCACCAATTTTGACGCACTCGTTGAGTTGCGCGGGGTGCACTTCGGCTATGGCGAACGTGAAGTACTCAGCGGCATGTCGCTGCGGGTCCCGCGCGGCAAGATCACCGCCATCATGGGCGCCTCGGGTGGCGGGAAGACGACCGTGCTGCGGCTTGTCGGCGGCCAGCAGCGCGCCAGCGCAGGCCAGGTCCTATTTGATGGCCAAGATGTCGGCAGCATGGATGCCAACCAGCTCTACCGCGCGCGCCGGCGCATGGGCATGCTGTTTCAATACGGCGCTCTGTTCACCGACTTGAGCGTGTTTGAAAACGTGGCGTTTCCGCTGCGTGAGCACACCGATCTGCCAGAAGCACTGCTGCGCGACATCGTGCTCATGAAACTGCATGCGGTCGGCTTGCGCGGCGCGCGCGACCTGATGCCGTCGCAGATTTCCGGCGGTATGGCGCGGCGCGTTGCGCTGGCCCGCTCTATTGCGCTTGATCCCGAGCTGGTCATGTATGACGAGCCTTTTGCCGGCTTGGACCCGATTTCGCTAGGCACCGCGGCAGAGCTGATTCGCCACTTGAACGATGCCATGGGTTTGACCACCATTTTGGTCTCCCACGATCTGGAGGCCACGTTCAACTTGGCCGATCATGTGGTCATCCTCGGTCCGGGCGTGGTGGCTGCAGAAGGCACGCCCGAGGAGGTGCGCGCCAGCACCGATCCGCTGGTGCACCAGTTTGTGCATGCGCTGCCCACTGGGCCAGTGCCTTTTCATTACGCCGGACCCGGCATTGAAGAAGATTTCGGCGTGCAGCCGGGAAGCAGAGCATGAGCTGGTTCAAGCCTGCAGATGTAGGTTTGGCGACGCGAGATCTGCTGGTGCGCGTGGGCGGCGCCGCACGCCTGTTTGTCCGCCTTGTTCTGCTGCTGCCCGCCACCGCCAAGCGCCCGGCGCTTGTGCGCGATCAGGTGCATTTTTTGGGCAACTATTCGCTGGGCATCATTGCAGTCTCTGGCCTGTTCGTCGGTTTTGTGTTGGCGCTGCAGGGGTACTACACGCTCGAAGGCTTTGGTTCGACCGAGGCGCTGGGGCAATTGGTGGCGCTCAGTCTGCTGCGTGAGCTCGGCCCCGTGATTACGGCGCTGCTGTTTGCCGGGCGAGCCGGTACATCGCTGACTGCTGAAATCGGTTTGATGCGTGCTGGCGAGCAGCTCAGCGCCATGGAAATGATGGCGGTGGACCCGGTGCGCCGCATTCTTGCGCCACGCTTTTGGGCCGGCGTGATCGCCATGCCGGTGCTGGCCGCCGTGTTCAGTGCCGTCGGTGTCATTGGCGGCTGGTGGGTTGCGGTCGGCATGATCGGCATCGACAGCGGCTCTTTCTGGAGCCAGATGCAGGGCGGTGTGGATGTGTTCAGCGACGTCGGCAACGGCGTGATGAAAAGCGTGGTCTTTGGCTTCGTTGTTACCTTTATAGCGCTGCTGCAAGGCTACACCGCCAAGCCTACGCCCGACGGCGTAGCGCGCGCGACGACCCGCACGGTGGTGGTGGCGTCGCTGGCGGTGCTGGCGATGGATTTTGTGCTGACGGCGTTGATGTTCAGCCTCTGACGCCACCGAAATTAAGGAATCTTCAATGCAAAAGTCGCGAACAGACATTTGGGTAGGGCTTTTTGTCATGCTCGGCGCTGCGGCAGTGGTGTTTCTCGCGCTGCAATCGGCCAACCTGCTGCAACTGGATTTTCGCAGTGGCTACCGCGTCACCGCGCGCTTTGACAACATTGGCGGGCTGAAGCCGAAATCGGCAGTGCGCAGCGCGGGCGTTGTGGTCGGGCGCGTGGAGTCGATCACGTTTGACGACAAGATTTACCAGGCCACCGTTACCATTGCTTTGCAGGATCGCTATGCTTTCCCCAAGGACAGCTCAATCAAAATCCTCACCAGCGGTCTGCTCGGTCAGCAGTACTTGGGCATCGAGGCGGGTGCAGAAGAAAAAATGCTGGCCGAGGGCGACCGCATTGTGGCCACGCAGTCTGCGGTGGTTCTTGAGAATCTGATCAGTCAATTTCTTTTCAGCAAGGCGGCCGAAAGCACGCCAGCAGCGGACAGCGCAATCAAATAATGAAAACAGCCTTCTACCGCAGTACACAGGCCTCTGTGTGGACCCTACTTTTGTGCAGCAGCCTGCTTGCAGGCTGCGCCAGCGGTCCGAACGTGCATCCAGACGACCCGTTGGAGCCCTACAACCGCAGCATGTCGAACTTCAACGAAGTGGTGGACGACGCCGTGCTTAAACCTGTGGCTACTGCGTACCAGGAAGTGACGCCGATGCTGGTGCGCACGGGGGTGAGCAATTTCTTCGCCAATATTGGCGACTCGTGGTCGTTCGTCAACAACACGCTGCAGTTGCGCCTGGAGCCGGCCGTCTCCAGCTTTTTTCGCTTTGCGATCAACACCACCATGGGCTTGGGCGGCTTGCTCGATGTCGCCAGCGAGATGGGCATTGACCGCTACAAACAGGACTTTGGCCTGACCTTGGGCCGCTGGGGCGTGCCGACGGGGCCGTACTTCGTGCTGCCCATTCTTGGCCCTTCCACCATTCGCGACACTGCTGCATTGCCACTGGATATGAAGGGCAACTTGGTTGGCACGGTTGATCCGGTGTCGGCGCGCAACAGCCTGTATCTGCTGCGCGCAGTGGACGCGCGTGCCAATCTGCTCCGCGCTGGGCAGGTGCTCGACGGCGCTGCGCTCGACAAATACAGCTTTACACGAGATGTGTATCTGCAGGTGCGTCGGGACGAGACCAGTGGTCGCATTCTTCGCCGCCGTGCTCCGCCAGCGAGCGACGGCAGGTTGCCACCCGAACCCGATTGATTGAAGGCGGCTGAGCCTGCGTCAGGGGTTGCGCCGGCTTGCGGTTGCGAACCTCGCCGACGCAAGCGCGCAGCGTTGCCGGCCAAAATTTGTACGTTGCCCGCGCATTGGTCGGGCTGGAAGGATTGAAAGATGCAAAGACGTTTTATTGGCCAGTTGATGGCGCTGTGTTTGAGCGTGCTTGCTTTTGCACCGGCAATGGCCGCGCAAGAGGCGCAAGAGGCGCCAGACGCGCTGGTACGAAGGCTCTCAAACGACGTGCTGGGCGAGCTGCGTGCCGACCCGGCGCTCAAGAAGGGGAGCATCGATCCCATCGTCGCACTGGTCGACAAAAGCATCATGCCCAATGTCAACTTTCGCCGCATGACGGCCGCCGCCGTGGGCCCGGCTTGGCGCAGCGCCACGCCCGAGCAGCAAAAGCGCCTGCAGGACGGCTTTAAAACGCTGCTCGTGCGCACCTATGCAGGTGCTTTGGCGCAAGTGGGCGACCAAACCGTCGTGGTCAAGCCGCTGCGCGCGGCAGCGGGCGATACCGACGTGCTGGTGCGCACAGAGGTGCGCGGCAAGGGCGATCCGGTGCAGCTGGACTACCGGTTGGAAAAAACGCCCGGCGAAGGCGCCGGCTGGAAAATTTACAACCTCAACGTGCTGGGCGTGTGGCTGGTGGAAACCTACCGCAGCCAGTTTGCGCAGGAAATCAACGCGCGTGGCATTGACGGCCTGATCACTGCGCTGGAAGCTCGCAACAAGAGCAACGCCGCAAACGGATGACCACCGTGACCGCCGACCTTGCGTTGCCGCAACGGCTGACGCTGCGCGAGGCGAGCAACACGCTTGTGCGACTGCTAGCTGCCATCGCGCTGCGCGAGCAGGGTGCTGCCGTCTGCATTCGGGCGCAAGAAATGAAAGTGTTTGATTCCTCTGCCTTGGCGGTGCTGCTCGAATGCCGCCGTGCAGCGATTGCCTGCGGACACAATTTTTCGGTGTCCGGCCTGCCATCAGCCCTTCGTGGCCTTGCCGGGTTGTACGGTGTTGAGGGCTTACTGACCGATTCCAAAGCCTCTGCGAGCCCGGCCGGCTAAAATGGCGGGCTTCCATGGCCGCAGTCTCCTTTCAGTCCGTCACCAAGACCTATTCGACCCCACAAGGCCCTTTTCAGGCTCTGGATGGGGTCTCGCTGGATATTGAAGAAGGCGAGTTTTTCGGTCTGCTCGGCCCCAACGGCGCGGGCAAAACCACGCTCATCAGCATTCTCGCGGGCCTTGCGCGCGCCACGTCTGGCCGGGTTTTGGTGCAGGGCTGCGATGTGCAGACCGACTACGCCAACGCGCGCCGCAAGCTCGGTGTGGTGCCGCAGGAACTCGTGTTCGACCCGTTTTTCAGTGTTCGAGAAGCGCTTAAATTTCAATCGGGCTACTTTGGCGTAGAGCGCAACGACGCCTGGATCGACGAACTGCTGCACAGCCTGGGGTTGACCGACAAGGCGCAGTCCAATATGCGCCAGCTCTCAGGCGGCATGAAGCGGCGCGTACTGGTGGCGCAGGCCCTGGTACACAAGCCGCCCATCATCGTGCTCGATGAGCCGACGGCTGGCGTAGATGTGGAGCTGCGCCAGACGCTGTGGCAGTTCATCGCCAAACTAAACAAGCAGGGCCACACCGTGGTCCTGACTACGCACTACCTGGAAGAAGCCGAAGCGCTGTGCAACCGCATTGCCATGCTGCAGCGCGGTCATGTGGTGGCTCTTGACCGCACGTCAGAGCTGCTCAAGGCGGCAGCGGGGAATGTGCTGGTGTTCAAGACCGATAACCCTTTGCCCGCAGCCATGGTGCCGCTCGCGCGCGTTACCGGGCGCGTGGTGCAGATGGTCGCGCAAGACGCGCAGCAGGTGGAGCACTTTCTGGCGCAGCTGCGCGAGGCGGGCGTCGAAGTGCAGGACATCGAAATTCGCCGCGCCGATCTTGAGGATGTGTTCCTGAAAATCATGGCGGGCAACGCGCCGGCCGACTGGGAGGCCAAAGTGCCCAGCCTTCCCATACTCCCTGAGGTCGCGGCATGACCGGTTGGCGCGCGCTGTTCTACAAAGAAATTCTGCGATTCTGGAAGGTGGGATTTCAGACCGTTGCGGCGCCGGTGATCACGTCCATGCTGTACCTGCTGATCTTCGGCCATGTGCTTGAAGACCGGGTCAAGGTGTACGACAGCATCAGCTACACCACGTTTCTGGTACCTGGCCTCGTGATGATGAGCGTGCTGCAGAACGCTTTTGCGAACAGTTCGTCGAGCCTGGTGCAGAGCAAGATCATGGGCAGCTTGGTGTTTCAATTGCTGACGCCGCTTTCCCACCGCGCCTGGTTTGTGGCCTATGTGGGTTCGTCGGTGGTGCGCGGTTTGGTGGTCGGGCTGGGTGTGTTGCTGGTGTCGTTTTACTTCGCCGCGCCGCAGTTCGCCGCCCCGTTGTGGATTTTGGTGTTCGCCGTGCTGGGCGCCACGCTGCTCGCGTCGCTGGGTGTGGTGGCCGGTCTTTGGGCGGACAAGTTTGACCAGATGGCCTCGTTTCAGAACTTCATCATCGTGCCGATGACGTTTCTCTCGGGCGTGTTCTATTCGGTCGGCTCGCTGCCACCGTTCTGGAGGACGGTGAGCCTGTTCAACCCGTTTTTTTACATGATCGACGGCTTTCGCCACGGCTTCTTTGGCCAGAGCGACGCTTCGCCATGGCTGAGCTTGGCGATTGTTGGCAGTGCCTGTTTGGCTGTGAGCCTGCTGGCAATGCATCTGCTGCGCATTGGCTACAAGATAAGAACATGACGTACGCCCTTTGCCGCTTTTCGGCTTGGCCCAGGGGGATGCAGTCGGTGCGGCGGGGCGGACCTTGCACGGCGGCCGCTGGCTTGGCCGCGATTCATGCGCTGTGCGCTAACTATGAGTATTTTGGAGAAATCAAATGACAGCCGACCAAATCAAAGACCTCATCAGCGCCGGCTTGCCTTGCGAATACATCACCCTTGAAGGCGACGGCCGGCATTGGTATGCCACCATCGTTTCGCCGGCCTTTGAAGGGCTGCGCGCCATTCAGCGCCACCAGCGCGTCTACGGCACGCTGGGCACGAAGATGAAGACCGACGAAGTGCACGCCCTCTCCATGAAAACCTTCACGCCGGCCGAGTGGGCGCAGGCGCAGCAGTGAGCTTTTTGCTCTAAAAATAGTAGCTGATAGCGCTTACTCAGAAAGCGTTAGAGCATTATTTTCCTTATATTTTTCGGCACAAAACAGGCATAAGACAGGCATGGACAAGCTCCTGATTCGAGGCGGCCGCACGTTGCAGGGCGAGGTCGCCATCTCTGGCGCCAAAAACGCTGCGTTGCCCGAGCTGTGCGCGGCGCTGCTGACTGCCGAGCCGGTGGTGCTGACCAACGTCCCGCGCTTGCAAGATGTCGCTACCATGCAGCGCCTCATCGCCAACATGGGCGTAGCAATTGAGCGCACCGAGCAGGGCAGCATGCGAATTGACGCCAGCGGCCTGAACACGCCTGAAGCGCCGTACGAGCTGGTCAAGACCATGCGCGCTTCGGTGCTCGCGCTCGGGCCGCTGTTGGCGCGTTTTGGTGAAGCGACGGTGTCGCTGCCCGGCGGCTGTGCCATTGGCTCGCGCCCGGTGGACCAGCACATCAAGGGTATGCAGGCTATGGGCGCTGAGATCGTGGTCGAGCATGGCTACATGATTGCGCGCTTGCCAGCAGGGCGCACGCGCCTGAAGGGCGCGCGCATCACCACCGATATGGTGACGGTCACCGGCACAGAAAACTTCCTGATGGCCGCCAGCCTGGCCGAAGGAGAGACGGTGCTGGAAAACGCTGCGCAAGAGCCCGAAATTTCCGACTTAGCCGAAATGCTGATCGCAATGGGCGCGCAGATCGAAGGCCACGGCACCAGCCGCATCCGCATCGTCGGCGTGCCCAAGCTGCACGGCTGCGAGCATGCAGTGGTGGCCGACCGCATTGAAGCGGGCACTTTTTTGTGTGCGGTGGCGGCGGCGGGCGGCGACGCCTTTCTTCGCCACGCCCGGGCCGACCATCTGGACGCGGTGATCGACAAACTGTGCGATGCAGGCGTCGACATCAAGTCCGAAGCAGGCGGCCTTCGGGTGCGCAGTCCCGGCGCCGAACAACTGCGCGCCCAAGGCTTTCGCACCACCGAATACCCCGGTTTTCCGACCGACATGCAGGCCCAGTTCATGACGCTCAACTGCGTGGCGCAGGGCACAGCCACGGTGACCGAGACAATTTTTGAAAACCGCTACATGCACGTCAATGAGCTGACGCGCCTGGGCGCACAAATCCAGGTTGACGGCCGGGTTGCGGTGGTGGAAGGCCTTGCTGGCAGTGGCGCACGCCTCTCTGGCGCCACCGTGATGGCCACCGACTTGCGCGCCTCTGCCAGTTTGGTCATTGCCGGCCTGGTGGCCGAGGGCGAAACCGTGGTCGATCGCATTTACCACTTGGACCGCGGCTACGACTGTATGGAAGCCAAGCTGCGCGGCCTCGGCGCCGACGTTGAAAGAATGTAGTGCCGTGCCTTGCAAATACTTCTCGAAAAGCTACCGTAAATCACCGCCATGCGTCGTTGCAAATCCGCGCGATAGCGGTGCTATCGCTGTGGTTTGCGCCCGGCCTGACGACGATTTCCAATAGCTTATCAAGCTCAACGTATTCACAACGCACGACACCATGATCACCCTTGCCCTCTCCAAAGGTCGCATCTTTGATGAAATCATGCCGCTGCTGGCTGCCGCCGGCATAGAAGTACTCGAAGACCCGGAAAAGTCGCGCAAGCTGATCTTGCCGACCAACCAGCCGGACGTGCGCGTCGTCATCGTGCGTGCGACCGATGTGCCCACCTATGTGCAGTTCGGCGGCGCGGATATCGGCGTCTGCGGCAAGGACACGCTGATTGAGCACAGCGCGGAGTGGGGCGGGGCGGGCAGCGCCGGCTTGTACCAGCCGCTTGATTTGCGCATTGCGCGCTGCCGCGTCAGCGTGGCGGTGCGTGAAGGCTTCGACTACGCCGGCACGGTGCAGCCGGGCGGGCGGTTGAAAGTCGCCACCAAATACACCGCCATCGCACGCGATTTTTTCGCGCGCAAAGGCGTGCACGTAGACCTGATCAAGCTCTACGGCAGCATGGAACTCGCCCCGCTCACCGGTTTGGCCGACGCCATTGTCGATCTGGTGTCCACCGGCAATACGCTCAAGGCCAACCACCTGGTGGAAGTGGAGCGCATCATGGACATCAGCTCGCATTTGGTCGTGAACCAGTCGGCGCTCAAACTCAAGCAGGCGCCGCTGCGCCGCATCATCGATGCGTTTGCCAAGGCCATCGGCCCGGCACCTTGATGGATAGAACTATGAATTTCGTAGCTGCTCCCGCACGCCTATCAAGCGTTGAAGCCAATTTCGAATCGGATTTTTCAAAGCGCCTGCACTGGTCTGCCGACCAGGACGCCGCCATCGAGCAGCGCGTTGCCGACATCCTCGCCGACGTGCAAAAGCGCGGCGACGCAGCGGTGCTGGAATACACGGCACGCTTTGACCATTTGCAGGTTGGCGCGCTGGCTGAGCTTGAACTCACGCAGGCCGAGCTGAAGGCCGCGTTCGATGGCTTGCCGGACACGCAGCGCAATGCCCTGCAAGCCGCTGCAGCGCGCGTGCGCAGCTACCACGAGGCACAGAAAAAGGCCTGCGGCGAGAGCTGGAGCTACCGCGATGCGGACGGCAGCTTGCTCGGCCAGAAGGTGACGCCGCTCGACCGCGTGGGCATTTACGTGCCCGGCGGCAAGGCTGCCTACCCGAGCAGCGTGCTGATGAACGCCATTCCCGCGCATGTGGCGGGCGTGGGCGAAATCATCATGGTCGTGCCGACGCCGGGTGGCGAGAAGAACCCGCTGGTGCTCGCCGCGGCCTTTGTGGCCGGCGTCACGCGCGCCTTCACTATTGGCGGCGCGCAGGCGGTGGCCGCACTCGCCTACGGCACCCAGACGGTGCCCAAGGTGGACAAGATCACTGGCCCTGGCAACGCCTACGTCGCCAGCGCAAAAAAGCGCGTCTTTGGTACCGTGGGCATCGACATGATTGCCGGCCCAAGCGAAATTTTGGTGCTGGCCGACGGCAGCACACCGCCCGACTGGGTGGCGATGGACCTCTTTTCACAGGCCGAGCACGACGAGCTGGCGCAGGCGATTCTGCTGTGCCCCGACGCGGCCTACATCGACGCCGTGCAGCGCGAAATGGATCGCCTGCTGCCCACCATGCCGCGCGCCGAGATCATCGCCAAAAGCCTTGCCGGGCGTGGCGCACTGATTCATACCCGGAGCATGGAAGAGGCCTGTGAAATTTCCAACCGGATCGCCCCCGAGCACCTCGAAATCTCCAGCCGTGACCCACACCGCTGGGAACCGCTGCTCAAGCACGCTGGCGCGATTTTCCTGGGCATGTACACCAGTGAGAGCCTGGGCGACTATTGCGCCGGCCCGAACCACGTGTTGCCCACCAGCGGCACCGCGCGCTTTAGCTCGCCGCTCGGCGTGTACGACTTTCAAAAGCGCAGCAGCTTGATTGAAGTCAGCCAAGCCGGCGCTCAGGTTTTGGGGCCTATTGCCGCCACGCTGGCCTATGGCGAAGGGCTGCAGGCCCACGCGCGGGCTGCGGAGCTGCGCTTGAACCCCGACCCGTCCTAGGCTGCGGTCTTTCAAAGTCGGCGGCGACTGCGGTGAATACTTCTGGAAAAGCGCCTGCACGCCTTTGGCAGTGCGCGCATGCAGCTAGATTTATCGTAGCAACGACGGTAGATTGTTTTGCCTTTCTTGGCCGCGGCTGGGGGATGCAGCGTGCGCTCGTCTGCGCCGCTCTGCTCATCCAAGCCGGCAGCGCCATGGCCTGTGATGGGGCGGAGCGCATCCGCTTGCGCACTCCGGTGAAGCTCAGCGCGCAAGAGCGCGCTCAGTTGGGCGCCATGCCGCCGCTGCGCATCGTGGCGGTCGATGCGCCGCCGATGATGCAGTACGACGCTGACCTCGGCACCTACGTCGGCATCAGCGCGGACGTGCTGTGCTTTATGGCGCGTGAGACGGGTCTGCGCTACGAATACATCACGGCGCCGCAGACGGTGGCCGAAAAAATCCAGCAGGTGCAGCAGGGGAAAGCCGATGTGCTGGTGCCGCTCAGCCGTCAGCCCGAACGTGAGCGCGAGGGTCTTTTCACGGCGCCCTATTACGAAAGCCACTACGCAGTCATTGCCCGCAAGGGCAGGCGTCTTTCCATTCGCACCAGCGAAGACCTGGCGCAGTACCGCGTGGGCGTTGTACGGGGTGTGGCGCTGGAGCCGATTCTGCGAGGCATCGTGCCGTCAGCCCAATTGCACAGCTTCGATACCTCTGTGGATGGATTGAGCCTGTTTCGGGCGCTGCGCAGCGACGCGATTGACCTAGCGGTGTTCAATCGCGATTTTTTTCTCGGAAAAGCGTTACCTCCACGAGCTTTTTGATCTGGAAGCCATCCACACGCTGACGGAGTTTCCCCGGGCCTACGGTTTTTATTTCAGTCGCACGCCTGAGCACCAGCGCGTCGTCGCGCTGTTTGACCGCTATCTGGCAGCCATGGACACGTCGACGGCGCTCGAAGCGCATGAGGTGGGCGAGCGCAAGATGATCGAACGCTATGTGGCACAGCGCAGCCAGCGCACACTGCTGCTGGCCGCTATGGTGGTTGCGGCCCTGCTGGCGCTGGCGTCTTACCTGGCGCTGCGCAAGCACCGCAGCTTGACCCTTCGGCTCACCGCGAGCCATGCGCAAATCCTTGCCCAACAGCAGGCTCTGCAAGTCGCCAATGAGGAACTGGAACGACTGAGCGAAACCGATGGCCTCACCCGCTTGGCCAACCGCCGCCAGTTCGACCGCGTGCTGGCGCGCGAGTACGCGCACTATCGGCGCACGAATGCGCCATTGAGCGTGCTCATGATCGACGTCGACCACTTCAAACGGGTCAACGACCACTACGGTCACGCTATGGGCGACGACTACCTGCGCGCGGTGGCGCGTGCCCTGGAGCGAGGCGTGCCGCGCACGACGGATTTGGTGGCGCGCTATGGCGGCGAAGAATTCGCCTGTGTGCTGCCCGACACCGACGCGGACAGCGCCCGTGCGGTGGCCGAGCGCATTCGCAACTGCGTGCTTGAACTTGACCTGCCCAATGCCAAAGCCGATTTCCCAACGCTTTCGGTGAGCGTTGGCGTCGCCACTCTTGAGGCGGGAGACCCAAGCGCCCAGTCGGTGGTCGCCAGTGCCGATGCTCAGCTTTACGTGGCAAAACAGACAGGGCGCAATCGGGTCTGCGCAGAGGTCATCCGTCCCGCTGACAAAGAAATCGTTTAGCCACGAACTTCGTGCAACACGAAGTTCGTGTAACATTCAATGCATGAAAAACGTCACCATCACTATGGACGACGCGGTGGCCGAATGGGTGCGCGTCGAGGCCGCCAAGCGCGGCAGCAGCGTCTCGCGGCTGCTCGGAGAGTGGATGGCCGACAAAATGCGCCAAGAAGACGCCTATGCCCAGGCAATGCGCGAAGCGCTGGGCTTTGAGAGCTGGGGCGCCTCCAGCGGACCTTACGTGCCGCGCAATACCCTCTTTGAGCGCTGAGCGATGGCAACCGTCCCGATTTTTGTCGACACCGAAGTCCTGCTGGCCAGCGTGGACGAGCGCGATCCCGAGCGCCAGGCGCGCGCCCGGGAATGGCTGCGTTTTTGCTGGGAAACCCGCTGTGGGCGCATCAGCTCGCAGGTGTTGAACGAGTTGTACAGCCAGGCCATTGAGCGTTTTGACGGCCCGCGGGTACTGCCGCAGGTACGCGCCCAAGTGCGGCGCCTGCGCGTCTGGTTGCCGCCGCACCTTGACGCCTATACGGTCGATGGCGCCTGGGACCTGCAAGACCGCTACGGCCTGGGCTATTGGGATGCGCTCATCCTCTCGTCTGCCCACCAGCAGGGCTGCCGCTACCTGCTGACCGAGGCGCTGCCGCACGACGCCCTGCTCGATGCCGTACGCCCGATCAACCCTTTTCTTGTGGCCCCGGCCGCACTGGACACCAACGAATGACGACGAGCACCGCCCAAGCCTTGAACCGCATCCGCGCCGACGTGCGCGCCATGCACGCCTACGTGGTGCAGTCGGCAGACGGCATGTTGAAGCTCGACGCCATGGAGAACCCCTACACCCTGCCGCCCGAGCTGCAAAGCGCCTTGGGCGAGCGCCTTGGTGCACTGGCGCTGAACCGTTACCCCGGCAATCGCAGTGAAGACCTGAAGGCTGCGTTGGCAGACTACGTAGGCATGCCGGCCGGTTGTGTGTTGATGCTGGGCAATGGCTCGGACGAACTCATCAGCTTGGTCACGCAGGCCGTCGGCCAGCCGTGGGATCAGGCCCAGCCGCGCCCCGTAGTGCTGGCGCCGGTGCCGGGCTTTGTCATGTACGCCGTGTCGGCGCAGCTGCTTGGCTTGCAGTTTGTCGGCCTCCCGCTCACCGAAGACTTCGAGCTGGACATTCCCGCCATGCTGGCCTCCATTGCCGAGCATCGGCCCGCGCTCACCCACATCGCCTACCCCAACAACCCGACGGCCACGCTGTGGAGCGAGGCCTCGGTGCAGGCGGTGGTGGACGCCGTTGCCGCCGTGGGCGGCATCGTGCTGATCGACGAGGCCTACCAGCCCTTTGCCAGCCGCAGCTGGGTCGATCGAATGCGCGCCGAGCCCGAGCGCAACGCCCATGTGCTGCTGATGCGCACGCTGTCCAAGTTCGGCCTGGCAGGTGTCCGCTTGGGTTACTTGATGGGGCCACGGGCGCTGGTGGCAGAAATCGACAAGCTGCGCCCGCCCTACAACGTCAGCGTGCTCAATTGCGAGGCCGCGCTTTTCGCGCTGGAACATGCCGATGTGTTCGCAAAGCAGGCGACCGAGCTGCGCGCCCAGCGCAGCCTGCTGGTCGCACAACTGCGCGCTCTGCCGGGCGTCGAGCGCGTCTGGGACAGCGAGGCCAATATGGTGCTCGTGCGCGTGGCGGACGCTTCCAAAAGCTTCGCCGGAATGCGCGAGCGCAAGGTTCTGGTCAAGAACGTTTCTACAATGCACCCACTGCTGGCCCAGTGCCTGCGCCTCACGGTTGGAACCGACACCGAGAACGCGCAGATGCTGGCCGCTCTACAGGCTTCTTTATGACTTCTTCTGCACTCGTCACTTCCTCCAACACGGACCGCACTGCCGAAGTCAGCCGCAACACGGCCGAGACACGCATTACGGTGCGGCTCAACCTAGACGGCACCGGTCGGTCGCAACTCTCCACCGGCATTGGTTTCTTTGACCACATGCTTGAGCAAATTGCCCGCCACGGCCTCATGGACCTGGAGGTGCAGTGCGAAGGCGACCTGCATATTGATGGCCACCACACGGTAGAGGATGTCGGCATCACGTTCGGCCAGGCGGTCGCGCACGCCATCGGCGACAAGAAGGGCTTGCGCCGTTACGGCCACGCCTATGTGCCGCTGGACGAAGCGCTCACACGGGTGGTGATCGACCTCTCGGGCCGCCCGGGCTTGACGCAGAACATTCCATTCACCAGCGGCATGATCGGCCAGTTCGACACCCAGCTGACGCACGAATTCTTCCAAGGCTTTGTCAACCACGCTGGCGCGACGCTGCACATCGACAACCTGCGCGGCATCAATGCGCACCACCAGTGTGAAACAGCGTTCAAGGCCTTTGCCCGAGCTCTGCGCACGGCGGTCGAGCGCGACCCACGCAGCGCGGGCGCCATCCCCTCCACCAAGGGTGTTTTATAAACAAAAAGTGCCTCCAGCGCTTATTGGGTAAGCGCTAGCAGCTATGAATACCAAAGCGAAAACGGTGGTGGTGGTGGACTATGGCATGTCCAACCTGTGGTCGGTGTTGCAGGCCCTGCGGGCTGCGGCGCAGGAGACAGACTGGCAAGTGTTGGTTACATCGGATCCAGATGCGGTGCGTGCGGCAGACCGCGTGGTGCTGCCGGGGCAGGGCGCGATGCGCGACTGCATGCGCGAACTGCGCGAGTCCGGCCTGCAGCGGTCGGTGCTCGAAGCGGCCGAAAGCAAGCCGCTGTTTGGCGTCTGCGTCGGCATGCAAATGCTGCTCGGCCACAGCGCCGAGGGCGACACGCCCGGCCTGAACCTGATTCCGGGTGAAGTCCTGCGGTTTGATTTGACCGGACGCCTGCAGCAGGACGGCAGCCGCTTCAAGGTGCCGCAAATGGGCTGGAACCAGGTGCGCCAAGTGCCCCACGGCGGCCCGGTGCATGCGCTGTGGAGCGGCGTGCCCGACAACAGCTACTTCTACTTTGTGCACAGCTTTTACGCAGCGCCAGCGCATGCCGAGCACTGCGCAGGCGAAGCCGAATACGGTCAGCACTTTGCAGCCGCCATCGCACGCGATAACATCTTTGCCACGCAGTTTCACCCTGAGAAGAGCGCCGACCAGGGGCTGAGGCTGTACCGCAATTTTCTGCACTGGAACCCTTGAACAGGCTCTAGGCATCGTTTGCTGCTTCTGGGTTTACCGGTCACGCAGCGTTTTTTCACCCGTCCGGGCGCGTTTTTCGGGCCCACCAATCCTACCCACTTGCCATGCTGCTCATCCCCGCCATCGATCTCAAAGACGGCCACTGCGTTCGCCTCAAGCAGGGCGATATGGACCAATCGACTACTTTTGGCGAAGACCCGGCCGCCATGGCGCGGCGCTGGGTGGACGCCGGCGCGCGCCGGCTGCATCTGGTGGACCTCAATGGCGCTTTTGCAGGCAAGCCCAAGAACTACAGCGCCATCAAAAGCATCCTGAGCGAGGTGGGCCAAGACATTCCCGTGCAGCTCGGGGGCGGCATTCGCGACCTCGACACGATTGAAAAGTACATCGACGGCGGCCTGCGCTACGTCATCATCGGCACAGCGGCAGTGAAGAATCCCGGCTTTCTGAAAGACGCGTGTTCGGCATTTGGCGGCCACATCATCGTGGGGCTCGATGCCAAAGACGGCAAGGTCGCTACCGACGGCTGGAGCAAACTCACGGGGCACGAAGTCGTCGATCTGGCCAAAAAGTTCGAGGACTGGGGCGTCGAGTCCATCATCTACACCGACATCGGCCGCGACGGCATGCTCTCGGGCATCAACATCGAGGCGACGGTAAAGCTCGCGCAGTCGCTCACCATTCCCGTCATAGCCTCCGGCGGGCTGGGCAGCATGACCGACATTGAGCAGCTTTGCGCCGTGGAGAGCGAGGGCGTTGAGGGCGTCATCTGCGGACGCGCCATCTATTCGGGCGACCTCGACTTCGCAGCGGCGCAGGCGCGGGCAGACGAGCTGAACAGCTGATTTTGAGCGCCCGCAGGCCGCCCTGAGGCTCGGATTTCCCTGGCTTTAGGGCGTGTAGCGGATCCAAGGGTCGTTGCCGGATTTCAGTACGTACTGGCCACCGTCGCCCCGCATCGTGATGACGTCGGCGTTTTCCGCGACAAAGCGCGTTCCTTCCAGTTTTTCAACGCGCTCAGCCAAGCTCTGTAGCGGCTGCGCGGCGTAGGGGCTGTCGGCCAGCCAGTCGCCGAGCAGCGCGAACAGGTCCAAATAGCTCATGGGGGCGTCCACTACCAAGGGTGGACTTGAAGTGCCCGCGCCACCGGCCACCAGAGCTTTCAGCCCGATCAGTTTGACTGCAGTGGGAACGAGCGTGATGTTCGGACTGGGGATTTCGCGCATCCCTGAAATCTGCATTTTGTCGCCGCGCAGGGCTGCCCCATGCTCGGGCACCAACACCAGCACCACCGGACGCTCTGCCGCTTCAAGATCGCTGATGAAGCGATCAATGTCCGTCAGAAGTTGCGTCAAGCGCGGCTTGTAGGTATCGAGGCTGCTGCGTGAAGCCATGCCGGGAACGCGGTTGCCGTCGTGCAGTGAAATCGTGTTGTAGTACAGCGCCACCGGCGCGTCGCTTTGGCTCAGGCGCTTTTTCCACCACTGCGAGAGCAGCGCGTAGTCGTTGTAGATGGGCGATCCATCGAAATTTTCCATGTGCACGGGCGCGTTCTTGTTGGGCAGGAACTTGCCAGCCAGGCCGCCCTTTTCCTCCAAGGTAGCGCCAAAACCTTCATACACACCGTCGTGGTTGAGTAGGGCCTGGGTTTGGTAGCCGAGTTTCTCAAGGCTGGGGAACACATAGCACGAGGGCTGTTCGCTGTCGTAGATCTGCTTATGCGTCTGCTGCCCGCAGGTGCCGTGCAACAGGCGCAGCGAAGCTGGCCCACTGTAGCTGGCCGCACTGTTGAAGTTGCTAAACACCACGTCAAAGCGTTGCAGCAGCGGGTGCTGGCGCATCCCGACAAACGCCATGTCGTCCCAAGAGAGCGAGCACACGTGCAGCACGACGATGTCAAAGGGCGCAGTGGAGGTCTCGCTGCGCTGCAGTTGCAGGTGCAGCTGACTTTGCGCAGCATAGAAAGTCTTCAGCAGCCCGTCCGGAGTGGTGGGTTGACCGCCGGGGGTGGGCGCGGCCCCGTCAGCGATGGCTACTGCTGGATCAACGGACAGGTGGGAGACTATTGGCACGCTCAGAATGCCAGCCAGAGTCAAGGTGGCAAATCGGATGCGCCGCGCCAACAAGGCATAGATGAACACAATGACCGCCATCGCACCCGCCAGCACGAGGCGCCATGCACCTGCAGGTCCGACGGGTTTTGCACAAGTTCAGCCAAGCGCACAGGGCGTTCGCTGGTGATCCACCGCGGTGCGTCGTAGGGGCGAACCGCTGGCGGATACTCGAGCGTCGTGACTGTCATGCTGGTGCCCGACAGTGCGGCCTTGCCCAGCGCCAGCGCATCGGCCGCCGTTTGCAGCTGGGCCGAATCTTTGCCCAGCACCAACAACAGTTTGGCGCCCGGCACACTGGGGTGCGCGCGCATTGCCAGCGTCGGCTGCGTGATGGGCGGTAGGTCGCGCAGGAAGGCCGGACGCTGCGCATCGGTCGCAAAAACTACCGCGTGGCGCCCGGGCAACTGATCTTCGAAAGTGGCGAACTCGTTGCCGCGGTAGCCCGCCAACATCCCCATCCAACTGGCCACCGAGCCCGAAGCTTTCAAAAGCGCCATGTCCGGTTGGTTCGGATAAACAAAAGCCACACGCACCGGCCGGTTGTCGCGCGGGTCAAAAAATGGTGCCGGCAGCAGCGCCAGATCGTCGCGTTGCGGCAGTTGGCGCAGCGCCAGCGTCAGGCTGCTCTCGTTGCTCACGCTTGCCCACAGGCTGCTGTGGGTGGGCGTTTCGCACTCCATCGTGTAGTGGCCAATGAACTGGAAGCGAAAGCGGTTGTAGTCCGTGAAGTAGCGTGGGTCGATGTCCAGATCAACCGTCTGCGGCTTGCCCAACTGCTCCTTGTTGAGCACAACGGTCTGCAACAACTCGTCGTTGAGCAGCACTTTCAGGTGCGACAGAGTGGGCAACAGTGACGGCGACAGCGTGAAAGTCAGGTGCAGCCGGGCCGACTCGACCAGCTCGTCGCGGCGCACGTCCACGCCAATGCTGCCTTCACTCTCCAGCCCCCGCAGTGTCAGCGGTGTGCACAGGCCAAGGTTTTTGAAGCTGCTTTTCCACTGGCGCAGCGGAAGCGTTACCACGCTTTGCTCAGTCGTTGCGGCGCTGGAAGCGACGATATTTTGGTGAACGATTTCCCCCCTGGGCACTGGGAGGCAATATGGCTGCCGTACCACAGGCCAGCAGCATCCCAAACCATGACGCTGCAGTGAATTGATCGTGGATCATTGAGGAATGATTTTTCCAAAAGCACATAAAGCAACCCGCTTCTCAGCGATGCATAGTGTCAAGGTGTGAGCTGTGGGCTCAAAGATATAAGGTGTGTGCAAAGTCTAGTCAAGGTTTCGCTTAAACCAATGACGCACAAATCTTTTCGACTTTGACTTGAACGATGTTGTTTTTACGCCTTTGTCGATCGTGACGGGTGCGGTATTCGGCGGTCCGGATTTGGTGGTTCTTCTGCTTCAATCAGTACTTGGATTTCCTCAAACCATGCCAGTGATACGCCACCATGGTGGGTACGCCGGTGGCATTTCTGTCAGGCATATATTGTTGGTAAAAATTCATAGAGCCATGGCGTTTTTCCCACCATGTTCATCGCGTCGGCGCCCCGTTCATCGGCTTGTTCCCGAGGGAACAGCCACAATTCTTCTCCCGCTGCCAGATGCGTAAGCGCCCGGTGCAAGCAGACGTCAGGAGACCCGCATGACCCAGCAAAAAATTGAGCTCTACAAAGGCGCCGCCGGTGGCTGGGGCGCCATGGCCAGTGTAAAAAACACGCTGCTGCGCCACGACATTGCACTCAAGGGGGCGAAGGCGCTGCTTTCCACCAACCAGCCCGATGGCTTTGATTGCCCGGGCTGCGCGTGGCCCGACCGCAACCACGCGTCTACGTTCGAATTTTGTGAAAACGGCGTCAAGGCGGTTGCGGCTGAAGCGACGGCGCGGCGCACCGGGCCCGAGCTGTTCGCGCGCCACACGGTGGCCGAGCTGATGGAGCAGAGCGACTTCTTGCTGGAAGACCAGGGGCGGCTCACGCACCCCATGACGTACGACGCCGCGAGCGACCGCTATGTACCCATTGCCTGGGACGACGCATTTGCGCTGGTGGCTCGGCATCTGAACGCGCTGCCCGACCCGAACCAGGCGATTTTTTACACCTCGGGTAGAACCAGCAACGAGGCGGCTTTTCTCTACCAGTTGTTCGTGCGCCACTACGGCACCAACAACTTCCCCGACTGCTCCAACATGTGCCACGAGCCCAGCGGCAGCGCCATGACGCCGCAAATCGGCGTCGGCAAGGGCACGGTGGCATTGAAAGATTTTGAGGAGGCCGACGCCATCTTCATCTTCGGCCAGAACCCCGGCACGAACCACCCGCGCATGCTGGGCGAGCTGCGCGCTGCACACCAGCGCGGCGCGCGCATCGTCAGCTTCAACCCGCTGCGCGAACGCGGCCTTGAGCGCTTTGCCGACCCTCAAAACGCGCTGGAAATGGCGACGCTGGGGTCCAAACCCATCAGCACCCACTACTTTCAGCTGCGCGTGGGCGGCGACCTGCCGGCGGTCTTGGGAATGATGAAGCATGTGCTGGAGCAGGACGCCCTGCGCGGCGGCACGGTGCTGGACCACGCCTTCATCGCCGAGCACACCACTGGGTTTGACGCCATGGCTGAGGCGCTGCACGTCCAATCCTGGGCTGAGCTGGAACAGGAGTCTGGCCTGGCGGAGGCAGAGCTGCGCGCCGCCGGCGACCTGTACCTGAACGCCGGCAGCGTCATTGCGTGCTGGGGCATGGGCATCACGCAGCACAAGTATGCGGTGGACACCATCCAGGCGATCGTGAGTCTGCTGCTGTTGCGCGGCAACATTGGCCGCCCCGGCGCGGGCCCCTGCCCAGTGCGGGGCCACAGCAATGTGCAGGGCGACCGCACCATGGGCATTTGGGAAAAGCCGCCGGCCAGCTTGCTCGACAGCTTGGAAACGGTGTTTGGTTTCAAGCCACCGCGCACGCCGGGCGTGGACACGGTCGAGGCCATTCGCCTGATGCTCGATGGGCACGGCAAGGTGTTTTTTGCGCTCGGCGGCAATTTCGCCGTGGCGACGCCAGACACGCTGGAAACCTGGAAGGCGCTGCGCCGCTGCGCGCTCACCGTGCATGTGGCGACCAAGCTCAACCGCAGCCATTTGGTGCATGGAAATGAGGCGCTCATCCTGCCGTGCCTGGGCCGCACGGAGATCGATGTGCAAGCCGGTGGCCCGCAGGGCGTTACGGTCGAGGATTCCATGGGCATGGTGCACCTCTCGGCGGGCATCAACCCGCCGGCGTCTGAGCACCTGCTGTCCGAGCCGGCCATCGTTGCGCGCCTGGCGGCGGCCACCTTGGGCGCGCGCAGCGCCGTTCCTTGGCTGCAGTTGGTGGACGACTACGCCAGCATTCGAGACCTGATTGAACGCGTGTTCCCCGATTTTCACGACTTCAACGCGCGTGTCGCTGTGCCCGGAGGATTTCGCCTGCGCAATACCGCCAGCGAGCGGCTGTGGAAGACGCCTTCCGGCAAGGCGAGCCTGCACGCGCCCACGGTGCCGCAAGACACACCGTCGCATCTGGCCCGGGCACGGCACCAGGGCCAGGTGGTGTTTACCTTGGCGACAGTGCGCTCGCACGACCAGTACAACACCACCATTTACGGCATGGACGATCGCTACCGCGGCGTCTATGGCCAGCGCCGGGTCGTGTTCATCCACGCCAAGGACATCCGCGCGCTGGGACTGGCCGATGGTGATTGGGTGGACATCCACACCGTCTGGCACGACGACCAGCTGCGCCGCGCCGACCGGTTTCGCCTGGTCGAATACGACATCCCACGCGGCAATCTGGCGGCCTACTACCCCGAAACCAATGGGTTGGTCCCGCTCTCTGCCGTCGCCGATGCGGCGGGCACGCCGACCTCAAAGTCGATTCCCGTCCTGCTGGTGCCCCATGGAGAGGACGTTGCCGTGGCGAGTCCGTGGCAGGCTGCGCCGGCGCCAGCATGACCGTCGCTCCTTCGCCTCTTGCGCATTCGATTCTTGCGGCCCTGGAGACCATGGTCAGCAGCAATAGGGACTCCAGCGCCGGCGTATCGCTGCCGCGACTGGGGAAACACCTGGGCCAGGGCGCAAGCGTGCTGCTGCGCGAACTCTCCACCATGGGCAGTGCGGTGATGGCGGGGCGAGCTGGCCCCGGTTGGGTGCGTGTGGAGCAGAGCGACGGGCGTTGGCTGGTGCACCTGACGGACGCGGGCCGCGCGATTTTGGGGGGGCGTTTCTGAGGTGCCGAACCAAGAGGGGTCCGCAGCATGAGCATCGCCAAGCCCTTAGGAGCCACGGAGCAGTGCCGGGTGCGCGTGTTTGGCGAACCGGGCCTGCCTTTATCGGGCGAAGTGCGGTCCGATGTGCTGGCCGCCGAGGTGCCGGTGGCACTGGTGTTCAACGGAATTTCGCACGCCGTGATGATGGCGACGCCCGAGCACCTGGAGGATTTCGCGCTCGGCTTTGCGCTCAGCGAGGGCATTCTGGACAGCGCTGCCGATTGCCGTAGCACCGTCGTGCATCTGGCGGGGGAGGCGGCGCAGTTGCCTGTGGGTGTCATAGGCCTGGAAGTGCATATGGAGGTATCGCCGCGCAGCTTTGCGCGCCTGAAAGACCGCCGCCGCAGCCTGGCAGGTCGCACCGGCTGCGGTGTCTGTGGCGTGGAGAGCCTGGCGGCGCTCGATATGTCGCCTGCGTCTGTGCCTCAGCGCGAATGGGCCGAGCGCGTGGATCTGCAGGCCGTGCTGGCGGCGTTCGAAGCGCTGGGAGCGCAGCAGCCGCACAACGCGCACACGGGTTCGCTCCATGCCGCCGGCTGGGCCGTACTGGAAGAGCGGGGAAGCGTGCACCTCGCATGGGTGGCGGAAGACATCGGCCGGCACAACGCACTCGACAAACTCATCGGGTGGCTTGCGCGCTCGCAGCGCCTGGGAGAGCCGGGTTTCGTCATCCTCAGCAGTCGCGGCAGCCACGAACTGGTGCGCAAATGCGCGCGGGTGGGTATTGCCGCGCTGGCCACGATTTCTGCACCTACGGCCACGGGCGTGCTGCTGGCCGAACGCGCGGGCCTGCGCCTTTGGGGGCTTTGCCGCGCGCCGCGCGGTATTTTGTACGCGCCTTGAACGGCACTCCCGCGCTGCGCACCGCTGGGGCTTGGCACAGAGCGGCGTTCGCCGGCGGGATGGCCACGCCATGCGGGCGGCGGTGTCTGCAGCGGCTTAGGCCACGGGCGGCTATCCTGCAGTTCGCATCTCTTCATCTTTTTTTATCGACACCATGAATTTTCCCTTCCTTGGGCTTGCTTGGCGCACGCTCCGGCGCGATCTGCGCGCGGGCGAACTTCGCCTGCTGATCGTGGCGGTCACGCTCGCTGTGGCCGCTTTGACGGCGGTCGGCTTTTTTGCCGACCGTCTCCAGGGCGGCCTGCAGCGTGACGCACTGCAACTGATCGGTGGTGATTTCGTGGTGGCCAGCGACCACGCCACGCCCGAGGCCATCGTGGAGCGTGCCCGTGCGTTGGGGCTCTCTATGGTGCGCACGGCGAACTTTCCCACCATGGCGCGTGCCGACGACGCGCAAGGCGGAGCGAGCCGGCTGGTGGCCTTCAAAAGCGTGACGCCCGGCTACCCGTTGCGTGGCAGCGTGAGCGTCGCTGAAGCCGTCAATGTGCCCGGCCAGCCGACGCGCGAAATTCCAGCAGCTGGAGAGGTCTGGGTCGATCCATCCCTGCTCGAATCATTGGATCTGAAACTGGGCGATCCGCTGCTGCTTGGCGATGCCAGTTTGCGTATCTCCCGCATCATCACGCTGGAGCCCGACCGCGGCGCTGGCTTCATGAGCTTTTCACCCCGCGTCATGGTCAACGATGCCGACGTTGCTGCCACTGGCCTGGTTCAGCCAGCCAGCCGAGTGACCTACAGGCTTGTGGTAGCGGGGGCAGCGTTGCCAGTGCGCCAGTTCGAGACATTTGTCGAAGCGCAGCTGCAGCAAACCGGTATGCGCGGTATGCGCGTCGAATCGCTCGATTCCGGGCGCAGCGACATGAAGCAGACGCTGGAGCGTGCGCAGAACTTCCTCAGCCTCGTCGCATTGCTCGCGGCCATGTTGTCGGCGGTGGCCGTAGCGCTGGCAGCGCGCGCCTTTGCCGCCAGCCATCTCGATGCGTCGGCCATGCTGCGCGTACTCGGCCAGAGCCAGCGGCGCATTGCGGCTAGCTACACGGCGGAATTTGCGCTGGTCGGCCTGCTGGCGAGCTTGCTGGGCGTAGCGCTGGGTTTTGCCGTGCACTACGTGTTTGTCTATCTGCTCTCTGGGCTGGTGACGGCTGGCCTGCCTGCGGCCAGTGTGTGGCCGGCGCTGCTGGGCGTGGGCGTGGGCATGACGCTTTTGCTCGCCTTTGGCCTACCGCCGGTGCTGCAACTGGCCCAGGTGCCGCCGCTGCGCGTCATCCGGCGCGACGTGGGCGCATTGCGGCCGGCGTCGCTTGCCGTGCTCGGGGTCGGCGTTGCCGGCTTTGCCGCGCTGCTGCTGGTGGTCAGCAGCGACCTGCGCCTGGGCCTGATTGCCATTGGCGGCTTTGCCGCGGCTGTACTGCTGTTTGCACTGCTCAGCTGGCTGGCGGTACGTCTTTTGCGCCGCACCGTGAACGAAGCCACAGCGCCGCGTTGGCTGGTACTGGCAACACGGCAGATTTCGGCACGCCCTGCCTATGCGGTCGTTCAAATCAGCAGCCTCGCGGTGGGCCTTCTGGCTCTGGTGCTGCTGGTGCTGCTGCGCACCGACCTGATTGCCAGCTGGCGTGAGGCCACGCCACCGGATGCGCCAAACCGTTTTGTCATCAACGTGCAGCCCGACCAGGCCAAGGATTTTCGCGCTGTGCTTGAAGGCGCAGGCGTGGCACGTTACGACTGGTACCCCATGTTTCGGGGCCGCCTGGTGGCCATCAATGGCAAGGCGGTGGAAGAAGGCAGCTATGCCGACGAACGCGCTCAGCGCCTGGTGGAGCGCGAGTTCAACCTGTCCAACAGTGCGGCGCAGCCGCCGCACAACCTCGTCATGGCGGGCGAGTGGAAGGAAGGTGAAGCTGGCGCTATCAGCGTCGAAGATGGCTTGGCCAAAACGCTGGGCCTGAAGCTCGGCGACACGCTGCGCTTTGACATGGGCGGCGTGCAGTCTGAAGCGCGCATTACTTCGCTGCGCAAGGTGGACTGGGGCTCGCTGCATGCCAACTTTTTCGTCATGTACCCGGTGGATGCCATGCCGGATGTGGCCATCACCTACCTTGCTGCCTACCGCGCGCCCGAGACGCCGGGGTTTGACAACGCGCTGGTGCGGCGCTTCCCCAACGTGACCAATGTGGACATGGGCGCCACCTTGGCGCAGATTCAAGGCGTGCTCGACCAAGTGATTCGGGCCGTTGAATTCCTGTTTGCGTTCACCCTGGCCGCTGGGCTGGTGGTGCTGTTTGCCGCGGTTACCGCTACGCGCGAAGAGCGCGCGCGCGAATTCGCCATCATGCGGGCGCTGGGGGCCGGCAGTCGTCTGCTGCGGCAGGTGCAGCGGGCTGAACTGGCGGGCGTTGGCCTGCTCGCGGGCCTCCTGGCCAGTACTGCGGCCGTGGCCGTGGGCTGGGCCTTGGCGCACTATGTTTTCGGCTTCACCTGGACCGCTTCACCCTTGGTGCCGCTCGCTGGCAGCGTGGCGGGCGCGGTACTGGCCCTTTTGGCAGGCTGGTGGGGGCTGCGGGATGTGTTGGCGCGGCCGGTGGTGGAAACACTGCGCAGTGCGGCAGAGTAGCTACATAATTGGTAGCTGCTAGCGCTTGTGGATATTGCGCTAGAGGCATATTTTCCTTGTTTTTTTCCGGCTTGGAAGTTGCCTCTAAGATTGTGCTTCCAGAAAACCTAAGCGAGGGAGCGACATGACAACAACAGGGTGGATTCTTCTTGCCATTGCGGTGGTGCTGGTGTGGTGGGCCATTGCCGCCTACAACCGCCTAGTCGAATTGCGCAACCGCATTGCCAATGCCTTCGGTCAGATCGACGTGCAGCTCAAGCGTCGCTACGACCTGATTCCCAACCTGATCGAAGTCGCACGCGGCTATCTGCAGCACGAAGCCAGTACGCTGCAGGCCGTGATCGCAGCGCGCGGCCAGGCGCAGAGCGCAGCTGCCGTAGCGCGTGCAGCGCCCACGAATGCGGGCGCGGTGGGCGGCTTGGCCATGGCGGAAGGAGTATTGGGAGCGAGCCTGGGGCGCCTGATGGTGGTGGCTGAGGCCTACCCCGATCTGAAGGCCAACGCCACCATGCAGCAACTCTCCGAAGAACTGGCCAGCACCGAAAATCGCGTTGGCTTTGCCCGCCAAGCATTTAACGACCAGGTGCTGGACTTCAACAACGCCGCACAGCAGTTCCCCACACTGATCGTCGCGCGGCTGGCTGGGTTTGCGCCGGCAGCGATGCTGGAGTCCACGCAAAGCGAAGAGGAGCGCCGCGCGCCGCGCGTGCAGTTTTAAGCACGGCAAGCACCTTTAGCCGGCATGCGCTTTTGGGACCAACAACACGACGCGCGCAGCGAAACGCGGCGCCTGCTGCTGGCTTTCGCCGTGGCCACGGTGGTTCTGGTCTTGGCCGTGCATGCATCGCTGGTGCTGGCCTGGTGGCTGATGGCGTTGCTCTTGCCGGTGCGGCTGCCTTTTCCCGCGGGCTTTCTGGTGGCGAACGTGGGGGTCTCGCTGCTGCTGGTGCTGGGTGGTTGGTGGGTCGAGACGTCCAACCTTCGCGCCGGCGGCGTCAAGCTGGCCAAGCGCATTGGCGCGCGTGAGTTGCGTGCAAGCCTCTCGCACGCAGAGCAGCGGCTGGCCAACGTGGTCGATGAGCTGTGTATCGCCGCGCAAATGCCGCGCCCGCAAATCATGGTGCTGCCGCGCGTGGACGCCATCAACGCATTTGCCGCTGGCTGGGATGAACACGATGCCGTGCTCGCCGTCACCCAGGGCGCTCTCGACCACCTGACGCGCGAGGAAATGCAGGGCATGGTGGCGCATGAGCTCTCACACCTGCACGAGGGCGACACGCGCCTGAAGATGCGCCTGGCCGGCATGGTCTTCGGTCTGGAGCTTGTCTATAACTTTGGCGACGATATGCGCGAGCGCGGCGGGCTGGCGTGGTGGTTCGGCTCGGCCGTCATGCTCGCCGGCCTTGCGGGGTGGCTCACCGGCCAGATTCTCAAGGCCGCCGTCTCTGCGCCAGCGCGAATACCTCGCCGACGCTCGCGCCGTGCAATGGACGCGCAGCAAAGACGGTCTCGGCGGAGTGCTTCGCAAGGTGCTTGGCCAGCGGCAGATGGCCGAGCGTGGCGGGCAGCAAGATGCACGGCGCAGTGGCTTGGCGCACCCCAGCGTGCAGCACATGCTGTTGGTCGACGTAGAAACCACTGGCCGCTGGGGCGAAGGGCTGGCCGCGCGCCTTGCTGGCCGGCTCGACTCGCACCCCACGTTGGACGACCGGGTGCGCCGCGTTTATGGCCGGCGCATGGCGCCGCTGCCGCTCACCCCGGTGCATGAGCCACCCGAGCAAGCGCATCGTGGTCCTGGTGCGGTCGCCCAGACGGGAGGGCCTTCGTTGGCGTCGCTGGTCGATCCGTATGTGCGCCATCTCTGAATGACGAACTCGCGAGGAAGGAGCGGTGCAAAGGCCGCGTCCGCTACCCCTGGGCAACGCAAGGCCGGATTGTGGCTTGGCAGCCGGTGTATGTCGCGCTGGTGCATGCGCAGTCAATCAAGGAACGCGGCAGCAAATCGACGAACTACCGACTTGCGGCGCGCTACCAGTTTGATTGGGCTGGAGCGCAGGTGCAGGGTCAGCGCGTGGCGATCAGTGAGCGCTCAGACAACATTGGTAATTTTCAAGAGCAGCTGGGTTTGCGCCTGCAGCATGCGTTAGATAACGGCCGCAGCGTGCAGGCTTGCGTGAACCCGTCCGATGCAAAATTCATCGCCGATTAGGTGACGGGACGCACCGGATGCGTCGGCAGCGCGCCGCTGTCGCCCTCTTTTTTGATCATCTTGAGCCGCACACGCTCTATTGCGTGCGAGGGCTCCAAGCCCTTGGGGCAGACCTCCGAGCAATTCATGATGGTGCGGCAGCGAAACAGCCGATAGGCGTCGTTCAGGTCGTCCAGTCGCTCCTCGGTGGCTTGGTCGCGGCTGTCGAAGATGAAGCGGTAGGCCTGGATCAGGCCTGCAGGTCCGACGAATTTGTCAGGGTTCCACCAGAACGACGGACATTGGCTGCTGCAACACGCGCAAAGAATGCACTCGTACGCGCCGTTGAGTTTTTCGCGCTCGGCGGGCGATTGGAGGCGCTCCCGTTCGGGGGGCGGTACGTCGTTGATCAAGTACGGGCGGATCGAGTGGTACTGCTTGAAGAAATGCGTCATGTCTACGATCAGGTCGCGCACGATGGGGAAGCCCGGCAGCGGCCGCAGCACGACAGGATCTTTGAGGTCGCGCACGCGGGTGATGCAGGCCAGGCCGTTGCGGCCGTTGATGTTCATGGCATCAGACCCGCAGACGCCTTCCCGGCATGATTTGCGCATGGACAGGCTTTGGTCCTGCTCCTTGATCCGCAGCAGCACGTCCAGCAGCATGCGGTCGCTGTCCTGCAAGTCGATGTCGTAGTGCTGCAGCCGGGGACCCTCGTCCCGATCGGGGTCGAAGCGTGAGATGGAAAATCGCATCATGGCCTCTCTAGCCCTGTTCAAGGGCGTTGGCGTGGAATGGGTGTGCAGGGCGCTAGGCTGGAATGCGCAACAAAATAAATGCGGCCCACACACCCAAACCGGCCAGCCCTGCAGCGAGTGCGGCGAGCAGGTAGGGGCGAATGCGCACGGGCTGTGCGTAGTCGAGCAGCACGTCGCGCAAGCCGACCCACATGTGTGCCAGCAGCGCTGCAAAAAATACGGCCAACGCCAGGCGCTTCTCCGGGTGCGCCAGCCACTGCAACCACTCAGTACGGCCGTGCGGCGGCGCAAGCGCGAACGAAGCGAGCACGAAAATCAGAAACAGCAGCAGATACAAGGCGCTCGCACGTTGCACCATCCAAGCGGGCAAACCGGTGGGTCCGCGCTTCACAGGATGGCTCCCGCTGCAAGTACCGCGATGGCCAACGCTGCGAGGTTCACGCCCCATGCACTGCGCCGCGCCTTGCCCAGACTTGAGCCCACGTCAATGTCGGTCAGCATGTGGCGCACGCCAGCCAGCATGTGGTGCGCCAGCGCCCAAGCCAGCGCTATCAAAAATACCTTCACTACGGGGTGCCTCAGCAGCGCCGTGGTGTCTGCAAAATCGGCTGCGTCGCCTAATGAGCCCTGCAATAGGTACAGCAGCGCTGGCACCCCAGTGGCCAACAGAACGCCGCTCAACCGGTGAAGAATGGAAGTGACGGCGCCCACCGGAAGTGTGATCTGCGCCAAGTTTAGAAACACAGGGCGAGGGCGGGGAGTGCGGGTAACTTTGGACATCTTGGAGTCAGTGATAGCCCACGCCCATGACGTAATCAAACAGCAGGGATTGTTCGTATTGCCCTTCGGCGACCATTGCGCGCAGGGCGTCGCGTGCGTTGACTACGCCCACTGGGCAGCCCGCAGCATCGAGCACCGGCACATGCACCAGGCCGTGCTTTTGCATCAGCGCCAGCACATCTGACAATAAATCTGTGGGTTGGCAGGAGACGACATCTTTCGTCATCAGATCGCTCGCGAGCGTGTGGCAGGCGCTTCCTGCGCAATGACCGATCTGCCGAACGATGTCGCTTTTGCCGATAACACCGGACATGGAGCCGCCGGCTTCGCACACTACAACCAAGCCAATATGCGTCTCAGACAAGCGTTGCGCTGCTTCCAGAAGCAGAGCTTGCTGCGAGAGTATGGCGAGCCGCGAGCGTGTGGTGGCGCTGAGGCTGGCTACGCGCAAGGTGTCCATTGGCGCTCTCCTAATAAATCATTTTCAGGATTGCGTTGTCTGCGCCTTGTAGGAGGATTGCTCATATCGCCCGCCAAAGGGCGCACAAAATTGGGTTCAGTAGCCAAAATGGAGAGCCTTGGCACTCTTGCCGTTTTTTTGAGGGTCGGTCTATGTCTCAGCCTGCATCAAAAAACTTGGAGCGAGAACGGCTTTTGCGTAAGTCGCTCTCGCGTTGGGACAACGAAGGCGGCCACTTGCTGGGCACTGCTGCGGGCGGGGCAGAAAATGCGGGGGAAGCGGTTCCGCCGCTGACCAATGCTGAGTTGGTGCAGCTGCAAATCCGCGTAATTGCGCTAGAAAATTTGGTGGTCGCCTTGCTTGCGGATGCATCGAGCGAGCAGCTTGCAAGGGTGCGCAGTATTGCGGCGAACATCTTTCCACGTCCGGGGGTCGAACACCGCTTGACGACCCAGGCCACGGCGCAAATGGGGCATTTGTCTCAGCGCGCGCTGCGCGTTTAAAAAATCAGCGCTAGCCAGTATTTCGCCCTGCCTGAATCAGCAGTACGACCAGCGCTCCGGCACCACCGTCTATTGGGCGCGCCTGCACGAATGCAAGCACTTCAGCTTTTTGCGCCAACCAGCGCTGCACCCGTCCCTTGAGCACAGGCGTCTTGCCCGGTGAACCCAGCCCCTTGCCGTGCACCACACGCACGCAGCGCAGGCCAGTCTTGTGGGCGCTGCGGATGAAGCCACCCAAAGCTTCGCGCGCATCGTCCACGCGCAGGCCGTGCAGGTCGAGTTGGCGCTGAATGCTCCAGTGGCCAGCCCGCAGGCGTGCAGTCACATCGGTGCCGATGCCGGGGCGGCGAAAACTCATCTGGTCGTCGATGTCGAGCAGCGTGCTCACATCAAATTCGTCGCTCATGGCCTCAACCAGCACGCGCGCTTCGTCGAGCCAGTGCTGCAACGGCAGCGGCTCGGGCAATTCGGGCGCGTGGTGCGCGCGGTTGTGGCGGCGCAGCGCGGTCACGGCGCCCACGCTGCGCGAAAAAAGCTGCCGTTCTGCTTCGCGCCGGGCAGCGGCTTCGCGCGCGGCCTGCTCCTGAGCCGCACGCAGCTCTTGCTGCTCACGCAGGTGGCGTGCCAAGGGCCCAAGCGAAGCCAGGCCAAAGAAGCGCTTGCTCGGCTGGTTCACACCAGCCCTTTGGCTGCCATCGACAACCACTGGCCGGGCGCGACGATGACGTGGTCCAGCACGCGCACATCGACCAGCGCCAGCGCGCTTTTGAGGGTTTGCGTCAGGGCTTCGTCTGCGCGGCTCGGTTGCACGCTGCCGCTGGGGTGGTTGTGCGCCAGCACTACGGCGGCGGCCTGCAGGTGCAGCGCGCGCAATACCACCTCGCGCGGATAGACGCTGGTCTGCGTGAGCGTGCCGCGAAACATCTCTTCCAGCGCAATCAGCCGGTGCTGGCTGTCGAGGAACAGCACGGCGAACACTTCGTGGCCCTTGGCTGCCAGGTGCAGTTGCAGGAAATGGCCGACTGCGTCGGGCGAATCAAACACCTCGCGCTCGCGCAGCTGCTGGGCGAGAGCGCGCCGGGCAAGTTCGAGCACCGCCACCAGCTCTGCGCGTTTGGCAGGGCCAAGGCCCTTGATGCGGCCGAGGTCGGCCAAGCTTGTATGCAGCAGGCCGGCGATGCCGCCAAACCCACCCACAGCGCGGCCGGTGTCGGGGCAGGTGCGCGGGGCATCGAGCAGCTCCTGCGCGAGTTGCAGGACGCCTTTGCCGACGATGCCGGTGCGCAGCAGCAGTGCCAGCAGCTCAGCGTCGCTCAGCGCTGCGGGGCCGCGTGCGAGCAGTTTTTCGCGCGGCTGGGCGTCGGCGGGCAGGTCTTTGAGGGGCATGGAGGCGCAGTTTCCCTAGGGGGAATTCCAAAATCCTAAAATGAGGCCAGTTTATAGAGGCATGCATGGCAATCGTTCAACAAGGCTCATTTCTTACGCTTCACTATCGCTTGGCTGGCCCAGCGGGCGATGTGATCAACACCTTTGACGACAAACCGGCCACGCTGACGCTGGGCAACAGCGAGCTTTCGCCGGCGCTGGAGGCGCGCCTGGTGGGTATGGAGGAAGGCGTCCGCGCGACCTACGAGCTGGCTGCGGGCGAGGCGTTCGGCGAGCGCAACCCTGAGATGCAGCAGTGGGTGCCGGGCGTTTTGCTCGACGCCTTGGGCGATCCGGATGAGCAGTACCACGCAGGCGAAGTGGTGGAATTCCCCACGCCCGACGGGCATGGCACTTACGCCGGCGCCGTGGTGCGCGTGGGCAATGAGGGCGACCCGCGCGCGCTGCTGGTGGACTTCAACCACCCGCTGGCGGGCCGCGCGGTGAGCTTTGAAGCGCACGTGATTGGTGTGCTGTGAGGCTGCCGCAAGAAGTGCTGTTGGCCGAGCCGCGCGGTTTTTGCGCGGGGGTGGACCGTGCGATAGAGATCGTAGAGCGGGCGCTGGCCAAGTTCGGCGCGCCCATTTATGTGCGCCACGAAATCGTGCACAACACCTACGTGGTGAATGACCTCAAGGCCAAGGGCGCGATTTTCATTGAAGAGTTGTCCGATGTGCCCCCCGGCGCCACCCTGATCTTCAGCGCCCACGGCGTCAGCAAGGCGGTGCAGGAAGAGGCCAAGGCGCGCGGTTTTCACATCTTTGACGCCACCTGCCCACTGGTCAGCAAGGTACACGTCGAAGTGGCCAAGCTGGCGCAGGAGGGCTACGAATTCATCATGATTGGCCACAAGGGCCACCCCGAGGTGGAAGGAACGCTGGGCCAGCTGGACGGCGGCATTCACCTGGTGGAAGACGTGAAGGACGTTGCCCACGTGGCGCCGTCGCAGCAGGAAAAGCTGGCTGTGGTGACCCAAACCACACTCTCAGTGGACGATGCAGCCGAAATCATGGCCGCGGTGCGCGCGCGCTTCCCGCAGGTGCGTGAGCCCAAACAGCAAGACATCTGCTACGCGACGCAAAACCGGCAGGACGCGGTGAAGATGATGAGTGGGCAGGTCGATTTGGTCATCGTGGTGGGTAGCCCGACCAGCTCCAACAGCAACCGCTTGCGCGAACTCGCTGAGCGCCTTGGCACGACCGCCTACATGGTCGACAGCGCTGATGAGCTACAGCCAGCATGGTTCGCAGGCATTGCCCGCGTCGGATTGACCGCCGGCGCATCGGCGCCCGAGGTGCTGGTGACCGAAGTGATCGAGCGCGTCAAGACGCTTGGCGCGGTGTCGGTGCGCACGCTCAGCGGCATTGAAGAATCCATCAAATTTCCGCTGCCCAAAGGCTTGCGGATGGACGGCGTTGCACCAGCGGCGGGTGAAGAGAGCTAATTGCTCCTATTTTTATAGCTTGCAGCGCTTACCAGATAAGCGTTACAGGCAGTTTTCTTATAAATTTTTCGGTTAGGTCCACAGGTCTAGTGGCGGGTCTGCCGCCACCGCGCGCAGGATGTCCGTGCGCGAAATAAAGCCTTCCAGCAGCCCCAGCTCGTTGGTGACTGGCAGGCCAGGCAAACCGGTGTCCAGCAGTACGGTAGCCACCTGGCGCAGCCCGGTGTTTTCGCTCGCTGTCGGTACGGGCGAGACCATCACCGCATCCACCAGTCGTCTTGCCCGGGCAATGGCCGCCTGCACGCCACCAGCCTGCGGAATGAGCTCCAGTGGCACCATGTCGGCGCGCAGCAGCAGGCCCACCACGCGGCCCAATTGGTCGAGCACAGGCGCTTGCGCCACGCCATGCTCTGCCAGCAGGCCCCACGCCTCACTCACCAGCGAGCCAAGCGGCACCGTCAGCGACCCGCGCGTCATGACATCGCGCACCAGCGTCAGGGGCTGGCGCGCAGTTGTGGGGCCCTGATCCGTCTGGGCGTACGCACTGATGCCGCTTTGCGCACGCAGGCTGCCGAACGCGCTGTCGTACGCGGGTGCGGGCGGCGCGGCAGGTTCCGCTTCTGCCACCCCGCGCGGGCCCGTGGCGCGCAGCGCCTGCGGGCGCTGCACCCTGCGCACCGACGCCACACGCGAAATCTGCTCCGGGCCACCCCGGTACATCTGCCCCGAGGGGCCAAAGACAAAAAACATGGCGCTCTCCTGCACGCGGGATGCGTCGCGTAGCCCTCAGCATGTTATCGGCTTGAGCACGCACGACCTAAAATCGCTGCCATGCTCGACATCCTTCTCCTCCGCAAAGACCTTGCCACCGCCATCGCCGGGCTCGAAGCCCGCAAAAATCCGCAACCTTTCCTCGACATAGCCGCCTTCCAGGCGCTGGAAGCCGAGCGCAAAACCCTGCAAACCCGCACCGAAGAGCTGCAGGCGCAGCGCAACCAGCTTTCCAAGCAGATTGGCATGCTGATGGGTAAGGGCGACAAAGACGCCGCTGAAGCCGCCAAGGGCCAAGTGGCCGCATCCAAGTTGGAGCTGGAGCAATCGGCCACGCGTCTGGAGCAAATCCAGACTGAACTGCAAGACCTGCTGCTGGCGGTGCCCAACTTGCCCCATGCCAGCGTACCGCGCGGTGCGGGCGAAGAAGACAACGTCGAAGTGCGCCGCTGGGGCACGCAGCCGAGCTTTGATTTCGAACCGAAAGACCATGTCGATGTCGGTACACCGCTTGGCCTCGACTTCGACATGGGTGTGAAGCTATCGGGCTCGCGATTCACCGTGATGAAAGGCCCGATCGCCCGCTTGCACCGCGCGCTCAGCCAGTTCATGCTCGACCTGCAAACGCAGGAGCATGGCTACACCGAGTGCTACGTGCCCTACGCAGTAAACGTCGATTCGCTCAAAGGCACCGGCCAGTTGCCCAAGTTCGAGGGCGACCTGTTCGCCGCCAAGAAGGGCGGGCAAGACGCCGAGCCGGTGCCCGACCACGCCGCGCTCTACCTCATCCCCACCAGCGAGGTGCCGCTCACCAACTTCGTGCGCGACGTCGTAGTGGCTGAGGCAGAGCTGCCCATCAAGCTCACCGCGCATACGCCTTGCTTCCGCTCCGAGGCCGGCAGCTACGGCCGCGACACCCGCGGCATGATCCGCCAGCACCAGTTCGACAAGGTGGAAATGGTGCAAATCGTCCACCCCGAGAAAAGCTACGAGGCGCTGGAAGCGATGACCGGCCACGCTGAGGCCGTACTGCAAAAGCTTGGTCTGCCGTATCGCGTGATGAGCCTGTGCACCGGCGACATGGGTTTTGGTGCCTCCAAGACCTACGACCTGGAAGTTTGGCTGCCCGGTCAAAACAACTACCGCGAGATCAGCTCGATCAGCAACTGCGAAGCCTTCCAGGCGCGTCGTTTGCAGGCTCGCTTCAAAAATGCGCAGGGCAAGAACGAGCTGGTGCACACCTTGAACGGCTCAGGATTGGCCGTAGGGCGCACGCTGGTGGCGGTGCTGGAAAATTATCAGCGTGCGGACGGAACCGTAGCGGTTCCGTCCGTTCTCCGTCCTTACATGGGCGGAGTGTCGGAGCTTGCGCCGACATGAGCGTATGGTTTCAGTGCAGGCTCACTTCGCAAAGCGAAACTTAAGCGCAGCGTGCCGGAACTAAAACTACCAGCAGGCAGACGGCAGCGGGGTGGTGCCCGAAGTGTTGCGCCGGTGCATGGAAGGCGTGGAGGCTTTGACGTCTTGAGCCCTCCAATCTGCTGCTAGAATCGCAGGCTTCGAGCGGAGAGGTGGCAGAGTGGTCGAATGTACCTGACTCGAAATCAGGCGTAGTAGCAATACTACCGTGGGTTCGAATCCCACCCTCTCCGCCAGAAATTTAAAAAGCCTTGCAAATCTATGATTTGTAAGGCTTTTTTCTTTTAGGTGACAGGCGCTCATTGCGCTGTGGTCAGTCGCTGTTTTTCAAGACCGCTATCTCTAGGCTTTTGAGGCCGAACGGCCCCAAAGCTCTAAAAACTCGCGATTTCAGCCCAGCGCCTTGACGACGGCATCGCCCATTTGCGCAGTGCCCACCTTGGTGGTGCCAATGCTGTAAATATCCGTGGTGCGCAGCCCCTGTGCGAGGACTTGCTGCACGGCAGCTTCGATGCGCTGCGCTGCGGCTTCCTGGTTTAGCGAGAAGCGCAGCATCATCGCAGCGCTGAGGATGGTCGCCAGCGGGTTGGCGATGCCTTTGCCGGCAATGTCGGGCGCGCTGCCGTGGCTGGGCTCGTACAAGCCTTGATTTTTGCTGTTGAGCGATGCCGAGGGCAGCATTCCAATGGAGCCAGTGAGCATGGAGGCTTCGTCGGAGAGGATGTCGCCAAACATGTTGCCGGTAACGATCACGTCAAACGCCTTGGGCGCTTTGACGAGCTGCATGGCGGCGTTGTCCACATACATGTGCTGCAGCTCCACGTCGGGGTACTGCTGGCCAACCTCGGTCATCACGTCTTTCCAGAATTGGAAGGTTTCGAGGACGTTGGCCTTGTCCACGCTGGTCACTTTCTTGCTGCGCTTGCGTGCGGCCTGGAAGGCGACGTGGGCGATGCGTTCGATTTCGGGCCGGCTGTAGCGCATGGTGTCGAAGGCCTCTTCGGCACCGGGGAAGTGGCCATCGGTCGCCACACGGCGGCCGCGGGGCTGGCCAAAATAGATGTCGCCCGTCAGCTCACGGATGATGAGAATGTCGAGCCCGGCGATCAACTCAGGCTTGAGGCTGGACGCGTCCACCAGTTGCTCGTAACAAATGGCGGGGCGGAAGTTTGCGAACAAACCCAGGTTCTTGCGCAGGCCCAAAATGGCCTGCTCAGGGCGCAGGGGCCGGTCGAGCGTGTCGTATTTCCAGTCGCCCACTGCGCCAAACAAGATGGCGTCGGCCTCCATGGCAAGCTTGAGCGTCGATTCGGGCAGCGGGTGGCCGTGGGCTTCGAAGGCTGCGCCGCCAACCAGGGCGGATTCCATTTCGAATTTCAGGTCCAGCGCGTCGAGCACTTTGATGGCTTCGGCGACGATTTCTGTACCAATGCCGTCACCTGGTAGAACTGCGATCTTCATTGCGAACTCTCAATTTGATAGCTGATAGCGCTTATGCAGTAAGCGCTAGAGCCCATTTTTACTAAAATTTTCTTAAGGATGTCTCTCAGCGCCGGTTCGGCGTGAGAGCTGCGCGCCCGTTACACCGATGTGCTGAACGTATGCGCCAGCCACGGCTTGGTGGCCAAGCGTTCGGCTTCAAATGCCTTGATCTTGTCGGATTGGCGCAGCGTCAGGCCGATGTCGTCGAACCCATTGAGCAGGCAGTACTTGCGGAAGGCCTGCACGTCAAATGCAACTTCGTCACCTTGCGGACGCACGATCACTTGGCGCTCCAGATCGACGGTGAGCTGGTAGCCCGGGAAGGCGGCGACTTCGTCAAACAACTGCGACATCGTTGCTTCGGGCAGCACGATGGGCAGCATGCCGTTTTTGAAGCAGTTGTTGAAGAAGATGTCGGCAAAGCTCGGTGCGATCACGCAGCGAAAGCCGTACTGCTCCAGCGCCCAAGGCGCGTGCTCGCGGCTTGACCCGCAGCCAAAGTTTTTGCGCGCCAGCAGGATGGAGGCACCTTGGTAGCGCGGCTGGTTCAGCACGAAGTCGGGGTTGGGCTTGCGGCTGGCGGAGTCCTGGCCGGGCTCGCCGTGGTCCAGGTAGCGCCATTCGTCGAACAGGTTCACGCCAAAACCGGTTTTCTTGATGGATTTCAAGAACTGCTTGGGGATGATGGCGTCGGTATCGACGTTTTCGCGGTCCATCGGGGCGACAAGGCCCTTGAGAATGGTGAATTGCTGCATTGCGGAATTCCTATTTGTTGGCGGCGCGCTCAAGGGCGCCACCGGCACGCTGGACGTCTTGGCCCACACCTTTGACGGTGTTGCAGCCCGCCAGCACAAAGGCCAGGGACAGGGCTATGAGGGTTGCGGTTTTTTTCATGACGAAGCTCCTTCAGGTGGTGAAGAGAAGGACAAATGAATCAAGCGAACTTGCGAATATCGACGAAGTGCCCATGCACAGCAGCCGCAGCTGCCATGGCTGGGCTCACGAGGTGGGTGCGGCCACCGTTGCCCTGCCGCCCTTCAAAGTTGCGGTTGCTGGTGGACGCGCAGCGCTCGCCGGGCTCCAGGCGGTCGGCGTTCATGGCCAGGCACATGCTGCACCCTGGCTCGCGCCACTCAAAACCGGCGGCGAGAAAAATTTTGTCCAGACCTTCGCGCTCGGCTTGCTGTTTTACCAGGCCCGAGCCCGGAACCACCATGGCCAGCGTCACGTTGCTCGCGACCTTGCGGCCCAGTTTTTTGACCACAGCGGCAGCGTCGCGTAGGTCTTCGATGCGGCTGTTGGTGCACGAACCGATAAACACCTTGTCGATGCTGATGTCGTTCATGGCTTTGCCCGGCTGCAGCCCCATGTAGGTCAGCGCGCGTTCGATGGCGCTGCGCTTGTTGGCGTCCTTTTCCTTGTCGGGATCGGGCACGCGCCCATCGATGCCGAGCACCATTTCCGGCGAGGTGCCCCAGGTAACCTGCGGCACGATGTCCGCGGCGTCGAGCTTGACGATGGTGTCAAACACCGCGTCGGCGTCGGAGTGCAGCGTTTTCCAATACGCCACCGCCTGGTCCCATTCCACGCCCGTGGGGGCCAGCGGGCGGCCTTTGACGTACTCAATGGTCTTGTCGTCCACCGCAACCAAGCCCGCGCGGGCGCCGGCTTCAATGGTCATGTTGCAGACCGTCATGCGGCCTTCCATGCTCAAGGCGCGGATGACAGGGCCGGCAAATTCGATGGTGTAACCGGTGCCGCCCGCCGTGCCAATCTTGCCGATGATGGCCAGGACGACATCCTTGGCGGTGAGGCCAGGGGCAAGCTTGCCATCGACTTGCACCAGCATGTTCTTGGACTTTTTGGCGAGCAGGGTTTGCGTCGCCATCACATGTTCGACTTCACTGGTGCCAATGCCGTGGGCCAGTGCGCCAAACGCGCCGTGGGTGCTGGTGTGGCTGTCGCCGCAGACAACCGTCATGCCGGGCAGGGTGGCACCGTTCTCAGGGCCAATCACGTGCACGATGCCCTGGCGCTTGTGCAGAAACGGAAAGAACGCTGCGGGCGTGATTTGCGCCATGTTGTCGTTCAGCGTGGTGATCTGCTCTTTGCTGATCGGGTCGGTGATGCCGTCGTAGCCCTGCTCCCAGCCGGTGGTCGGCGTGTTGTGGTCCGCCGTGGCCACGATGGAGCTTGTGCGCCAGACCTTTCGGCCGGCTTGGCGCAGGCCTTCAAAGGCTTGCGGGCTCGTCACTTCGTGCACCAGGTGGCGGTCGATGTAGAGGGTGGACGTGCCGTCTTCCTCGGTGTGGACGATGTGCTCGTCCCAAATCTTGTCGTACAGGGTGCGTCCCATGGTGCTTCTCTTTCAGGTGGGGAATTGAATTTTAGGTGTCCGCTGGCGTAAGGTGTTCCGCCAGCAGTGCGGCTGCAGGGGGCAGCGCAGCAAAGTCGCGCGACACCAGGCTGAGCTGGCGCTCGGCCCACGGTTCGGCTAAGACAATCGCGTGCAGGCGGCCAACGCCCTGCAGCAGCGCGAATGCGCGGTCGGGGAGCAGACCAATGCCCAGGCCATTGGCAATCATTCGGCACATGGCGTCCACGCCGGTCACTTGGATGCGCTGGCGCAAGGGGCGGCCTGCGTCTGCAGCGGCTGCGCGCATCGCCAGACTGATGCTGCTGTTCGCGTGCAGGCCGACGATGTCCCAGTCCAGAATTTCGGCAAATTGCACACGTTCCCGCTCGGCGAGGGCATGCCCCTCGGGTACGACCAGCACCAGCCGGTCGCTGCGATAGTGCCGGGTCTGCAAGTTGGCGGCCGTATGCGTGCCACTCAAGTTGCAAAGCCCCAAATCGGCAGCGCCTTCTTGCACTGCATGTTGCACGGCGCTGCTCAAATGTTCTTGCAGGTCGATCTTGATGTGCGGATGTGCCCGCGTGAAGTCGCCCAAGTCTTCAGGCAGGAAGCCCACTATGGCGGAAATGTTGGCATGCACCCGCACGTGCCCTCGCACGCCGCCGGCGTATTCGCCCAACTCACCCTGCATGCGCTCAAGCCCAAAAAGTACCGCGCGTGCATGGTGCAGCAGGCTTTCGCCTGCTGGTGTGGGCTGTACACCGCGGCTGTGCCGGTAGAGCAGCGGGGTTTCCACGGCGGCTTCCAGATCCGCTAAGCGCTTGCTCACCGCCGATGCCGCTAGAAACTCGCGCTCGGCCGCGCGCCCAATGCTGCCGAGCTCGCACACTGCAACGAAAAGCTGCAGCGAGGTCAGGTCAATGCGGCGCGCAAAGTTGCGCTCGGAAGCGAGCATGGTCGAAAGACATCTTGAAATGCGAAGTCTTTCTATTTTCTCGCAATAAACGGCCAATAGCCATCGCAAACGGAGATGTCTGCAGTGTCCGACATGGCGGACTCAGTTCACAGCGCACCGACCGCAGTTGGCCGATGGCGGTTTTTCGGCTCGTTCCGACGCGCTCTAGCTAAAAAAGCTTTTGAGTTTGTCCGTCCAACTCTCGCCGCTTGGCGAATGTCGAGCGCCGCCTTTTTGGAGCGACTCTTCCAGCTCGCGCAGTAGCTTGCGTTGGTGCTCGGTCAGCTTGACCGGTGTCTCCACCGCAATGTGGCAGTACAGGTCGCCGGGGTAGCTGGCCCGCACACCTTTGACGCCCTTGCCGCGAAGGCGGAACTGCTTGCCGGCCTGCGTGCCCTCGGGGATGTCGATAGCGGCCTTGCCTTCGAGTGTCGGCACGTCGATCTCGCCACCCAATGCGGCGGTGATGAAGCTCACCGGGACCTGGCAGTGCAAATCGTCTCCATCGCGCTCGAAGATGTCGTGCTTCTTCATGCGGATTTCGATGTACAGGTCACCGGGCGGCCCGCCATTGGTGCCGGGCTCACCGTTGCCCGTGCTGCGGATGCGCATGCCGTCGTCGATGCCGGCAGGAATCTTCACCTCAAGCGTTTTCTGCTTTTTGAGCTTGCCCTGGCCTTGGCAGGTGGGGCAGGGCTCTGGAATGATCTTGCCAGTGCCGCGGCAATGCGGACAGGTCTGTTGCACGCTGAAGAAGCCCTGGCGCATCTGTACCGTACCCGAGCCCGTGCAGGTGGCGCAGGTTTTGGCGCTGGTGCCGGGTTTGGCACCACTGCCGTGGCAGGTATCGCAGGCATCCCACGAGGGGATGCGGATCTGCGCGTCCTTGCCGCGTGCGGCTTCTTCCAGCGTCACTTCCATGGCGTAGCTCAGGTCGCTGCCGCGGTACACCTGACGGCCACCACCGGCACGGCCACGGCCTGCCTGGCCGTTGAACATGTCGCCAAAAATATCGCCAAAAGCCTCGGCAAAACCGCCAAAGCCCTCTGTGCCTGGACCGCCAGGGCCACGCATGTTCGGATCGACGCCGGCATGACCGAATTGGTCGTAAGCCGACCGCTTGCGCGCGTCCGAAAGCATCTCGTATGCCTCTTTGGACTCCTTGAACTTTTCTTCTGCAGCCTTGCCCGTGTCGCCCTGGTTGCGGTCAGGGTGATGCTTCATCGCCAGCTTGCGATAGGCCTTTTTGATCTCTTCCTCAGAGGCATTCTTCGGAACGCCGAGGACTTCGTAATAGTCTCGTTTTGACATGAATCGTCAGCCCGGTTGGAACAGGAACGCCGCGCGGCAGCTTGTGAAGCTTCCGCACGGCGGCTCGGTCATGGCGTCAACGCTACGGAGCGCAGCGCCTGCGGGCTCAGCCCTTCTTTACTTCTTTGACTTCGGCGTCGACGATGTTGTCGTCGTCGGCAGGCGCTGCACCAGCGCCTTGCTGCGCAGATTCAGGGCCCGCTGCACCTGCAGCAGCCTGAGTGGCCTGCTCGTTCGCATACATCTTCTCGCCGAGCTTCTGGCTCGCCGACATCAGTGCGGTCGTCTTCTCGTCGATTGCGGCCTTGTCTTCACCCTTAAGAGCTTCTTCCAGGGCCTTGACGGCGGATTCGATCGCCTCTTTTTCGCCAGCGTCCAGCTTGTCGCCATGCTCGGCGATGCTCTTGGTCACGCTGTGCACGGCGGCTTCGCCCTGGTTGCGGGCTTGAACGAGTTCGAGCTTTTTCTTGTCGTCGGCAGCATTGATTTCGGCGTCTTTCACCATCTGCTGGATCTCGGCTTCGGACAGACCCGAGTTCGCCTTGATGGTGATCTTGTTTTCCTTGCCGGTGCCCTTGTCCTTGGCGCCCACGTGCAGAATGCCGTTGGCGTCGATGTCGAAGCTCACTTCAATCTGCGGCGTGCCACGTGTGGAGGGTGGAATGCCTTCAAGGTTGAATTCACCCAGCAACTTGTTGCCCGAGGCGATCTCACGCTCGCCCTGAAACACTTTGATGGTCACGGCTGGCTGGTTGTCGTCGGCTGTAGAGAAAGTCTGTGCGAATTTCGTCGGAATGGTGGTGTTCTTGGTGATCATCTTGGTCATCACGCCGCCCAGCGTCTCAATGCCCAGGGACAGCGGCGTCACGTCCAGCAGCAACACGTCCTTGCGGTCGCCCGAGAGCACTTGGCCCTGAATGGCGGCGCCAACTGCCACGGCTTCGTCAGGGTTCACGTCCTTGCGGGGTTCCTTGCCGAAGAATTCCTTGACCTTCTCCTGCACTTTGGGCATGCGGCTCATACCGCCGACCAAAATGACGTCGTTGATGTCGGAGACGCTGATGCCGGCGTCCTTGATGGCCGTGCGGCAAGGGGCGATGGTGCGCTCGATCAGTTCGTCCACCAGGCTCTCGAGCTTGGCGCGGGTGAGCTTGATGTTCAGGTGCTTGGGGCCCGAGGCGTCGGCCGTGACATACGGGAGATTGATGTCGGTCGCAGCCGAGTTCGACAGCTCAATCTTGGCCTTTTCAGCAGCCTCTTTCAGGCGCTGCAGTGCCAGTACATCCTTGGACAGGTCAACGCCTTGGTCCTTTTTGAACTCGGTAATGATGTAGTCGATGATGCGTTGATCAAAGTCTTCGCCGCCCAGGAAGGTGTCGCCGTTGGTCGAGAGTACTTCGAACTGCTTTTCGCCATCAACGTCGGCGATTTCAATGATGGACACGTCGAATGTGCCGCCACCCAGGTCGTACACCGCAATTTTGCGATCGCGCTTGTCCTGCTTGTCGAGACCAAAGGCCAAAGCTGCTGCCGTTGGCTCGTTGATGATGCGCTTCACATCGAGGCCAGCAATGCGTCCGGCGTCTTTGGTGGCCTGGCGCTGAGCGTCGTTGAAATACGCAGGGACCGTGATGACCGCTTCGGTCACTGGCTCGCCCAGATAGTCTTCCGCTGTCTTCTTCATCTTGCGCAGAATGTCGGCGCTGACTTGCTGGGCAGAAAGCTTCTTGCCGTGCACTTCCACCCAAGCGTCGCCGTTGTCGGCCGCCACGATGGAGTAGGGCATCAAATCGATGTCCTTCTGCACTTCCTTTTCAGTGAACTTGCGGCCGATCAGACGCTTGACGGCGTACAAGGTGTTTTTGGGGTTGGTAACGGCTTGGCGCTTGGCCGATGCGCCGACCAGCACATCGCCGTCTTCCAGGTACGCCACGATGGACGGCGTGGTGCGCGCGCCTTCGCTGTTTTCAATCACGCGGGTCGTGTTGCCCTCCATGATGGAAACGCAGCTGTTGGTCGTGCCGAGGTCGATACCGATGATTTTTCCCATAATTTTTCTCCGCGAGGCAGTTGATTTGAATAGCAATAACGTAGGGCTTGCGTGCTCAGCTTCAAGCAGGGGCGCGATTATTTATTTAGGGGCGGCGACCGTGACCAAGGCCGGGCGCAGCACACGCTCGGCAATCAGGTAGCCTTTCTGCAAGACCGTCACGACGGTGTTGGCCTCTTGATCTGCCGGCACCATGCTGATCGCCTGGTGACGATGGGGGTCAAATTTCTCTCCCGCAGGCGGGTTGATCGCCAAAACCCGGTTGCGCTCCAGCGCCGAGACCAGTTGGCGCAGTGTGGCTTCGGTGCCCTCACGCAGTTGCTGGGCATTGGCGTTCTGGATAGCCAGTGCCGCATCCAGACTGTCGCAGACGGGAAGTAGGCCTTCAGCAAAATTCTCAATACCAAACTTGCGCGCCTTGGAGACTTCGTCTTCAGCACGTCGCCGGGCATTCTCGGCTTCAGCCTTTGCACGCAGAAACTGGTCGGCCAGATCGGCGCTCTTGGCCTTTAACTCAGCCAGTTCGGCTTGGAGCCGCTGCAATTCGTCGCCGGTGTTGGCTGCGAGAGCGGCTTCGACTTCTTCGGGGGATGCGGGTTGGTCGGCAAAGTTCTGGTTGTCTTGCATGTCTGAGGTTCCAGGAAATAGTCTTGTTCGGCCGCAATTGGGGCCGAGGCTGCGTATTTCAAGCGCGGCCCGGGGTTTCGCGTCGATTGAGTTGACAGCGGGTGCGTACTATAATGATCGGCTTTGCCTTGCCACACCGCTTCAAGACGCTGCGGGTGGTTTTCAACCAGAAGGAGTATGCATGCGTCATTACGAAATTATTTTGTTGATCCACCCGGATCAAAGCGAGCAGGTTCCCGCCATGCTCGAGCGCTACAAGGGCATGATCACCGCTGGCGGTGGCAAGGTGCACCGTGTGGAAGACTGGGGTCGCCGCCAACTGGCGTACCTGATCAACAAGCTCGCCAAGGCGCACTACCTGTGCGTCAACATCGAAGCCGATCAAGCTGTCATGGCAGAACTTGAACACGCGTTCAAGTTCAACGACGCCGTACTGCGCCATCTCACCGTACAAAAGAAGAAGGCCGATACCGGCCCTTCGTCGATGATGAAGACCGTCGAACGCGAAGAAGCCCGCAAGGCCAGCCAGGCGGAATACGCTGCTTCTGGCGAGCGCGGTGATCGCGGCGACCGCGGTGGCGATCGTCCGGATCGTGGCGAGCGCGCAGAGCGTACGGAACGCGCCGAGCGTTAAGCCCTGCGCTTGCTGGAAGGAGTGGAGAACCACGTTGTGCTTACCGCCGGTATCGCCGAGGCCCAGGCCCTTCGATTTACACCGGCCGGTTTGCCCGCAATTGAACTGCTGCTTGAGCACTGCTCGAAGCAGGAGGAAGCAGGAGCGCAACGTGAAGTGAAGGCGGCAATGAAGGCCGTGGCTTTTGGAGCGATGGCCGAGCGCCTCGCCAAGCAGCCCATCGGTAGCCTTTGGCGCTTCACTGGTTTTCTCGCCACTCCGCGAAACGGCAAGCATGCAGTTCTGCACGTTCAGGATATTCAACCCGATTAATTTTCAAGAGGTCCGCAAATGGCCACGTTCAAGAAATTCAACAAAGACAAGCGCCCTAAGCGCAACACCCAGTCGCTGCTGTTCAAGCGCAAGCGCTTCTGCCGTTTCACCGTCACTGGCGTCGAAGAAATCGACTACAAGGATGTGGATACGCTGCGCGATTTCATCGCCGAAAACGGCAAGATCATCCCCGCGCGCCTGACCGGCACGCGCGCGATTTTCCAGCGCCAGCTCAACACGGCCATCAAGCGCGCACGCTTCCTGGCTCTGGTGCCTTACAGCGACCAGCACAAGATCTAAGGAGCACGAGTTATGCAAATCATCCTGCTCGACAAAGTTGTGAACCTCGGCACCCTTGGCGATCTCGTCAAGGTGAAAGACGGCTACGCCCGCAATTTTCTGATTCCCTCGGGCCGTGCCCGCCGTGCCACTGCAACCGCCAAGGCTGAGTTCGAGGCCAAGCGCGCCGAACTGGAAAAGGCCGCGGCTGACAAGCTCGCTGCTTCGCAAGCCGAAGGCGCCAAGCTGGAAGGCAAGATCATCAAGCTGACCCAGAAGGCCGGCGTAGATGGTCGTCTGTTTGGTTCGGTGACCAACGGCGACATCGCCGAAGAGCTGAACAAGCAAGGCTTCAAGGTACTGAAAGCCCAAGTGCGCTTGCCCAATGGCCCCTTGAAGGTGGTGGGCGACACCACGGTCAGCGTGTCTTTGCACACCGACGTGCTGGTGGACGTGACGGTCTCCGTTTACGGCGAAACCGCCTGATTGCGCACTGCGCACAATAAAAAACCGCCTTCGGGCGGTTTTTTATTGTTCATTTTTTCGATGGTGATGGACACGAGAACGTGTCCGGAGAGCCAAGATTAGCGAGGAACAGGCCCATGCTGTGGGCGCGGGCGCACACCCGGCTCCACATCCAAATTGAGCACTTGATCGCCTCGCTGTACCCGCAGACTTGAAGCTTCCCCAGGTTTAAGCGCCGCCACGGCACTCAGCAGCCCCGCCACGCTTACCACCGGTTTTCCTGCGACCTCGGTGATCACGTCGCCTGGCCTAAGGCCTGCACGCGCAGCTGGCGCGTTCTGCAGTACGCCGGTGATGATGACGCCGACCGGCGCCTTGACGCCAAAGGTCTCCGCCATTTCAGGCGATAGCTCGCTTGGCTCGACACCAATCCAGCCGCGCGTAACCTGCCCGGTGGTGGTGATGCTGGCGAGCACCATCTTTGCTGTAGAAACGGGAATCGCAAAGCCAATGCCCAGGCTGCCACCTGAGCGCGAATAGATGGCGGTGTTGATGCCCATCAGATTGCCGTTGACATCGACCAGCGCGCCGCCCGAGTTGCCGGGATTGATGGCGGCGTCGGTCTGAATAAAGTTTTCAAACGTGTTGATGCCCAGCTGGCTGCGTCCCAGAGCGCTGACGATGCCGCTGGTCACGGTTTGCCCGACACCGAAGGGGTTGCCAATGGCGAGCACGCGATCGCCCACCTGGGCGTTGTCTGAGTCGCCCAGCACAATCACCGGCAGCTTGTCGAGTTCGATTTTCAGGATGGCCAAATCGGTTTCTGGGTCGGTACCGATGACGCGGGCGCGCGCTTTGCGGCTGTCGCTGAGCGTGACGTCGATCTCGTCGGCGCCGTCGACCACGTGGTTGTTGGTCAGGACGTAGCCTTCCGGGCTGACGATGACTCCGCTTCCCAGACCGGCCTGCGGTTGGCTCCCCTGGTTGCCAAAGAAGAACTGAAACCATGGGTCGTCGCTGCGCGGATCGCGCACCGGCGCCTTGCTGGTGTTGATGCTCACTACGGCCGGCGCAGCCTTGCGCGCCGCCCCGCTGAGACTGCCTGGCATGGGCTCTGCGGTGCTTGCAGGGGGCGCTTCAATCAGCGAAATACTGGAACGTCCCGGAAAGGACGCGCCGCGCAACCATCCGGGCTGCAAGGTGGCAACCACGAACCAAACAGCGAGCAGCACCGTAATGGTTTGCGAAAAAAGCAGCCAAAGGCGTTTCATGAAGCTTCAAGGGTTGGTGGAAGAAAGCAGCTTGGCCTATGTCGAGGCCAGCACCGCTATTGTCGCGCAGGGCGGGCCACAATGGCGCCATGAGTACATCGCGCGAAGCTTTGCTGCATGCATTTGATTCCCTGCTGCAGCCAGACCGGTTCAAAGACTACGGCCCCAATGGGTTGCAGGTGGAGGGCAAGCCGACGATTGAGCGGCTGGTCAGCGGCGTTACGGCCAGCCGAGCGCTTATCGACGCTGCCATTGAGGCGCGCGCCGACGCCATTTTTGTGCATCACGGATTGTTCTGGCGCGGCCAAGATGGGCGCGTGACCGGCTGGATGAAGCAGCGCCTGCAGCGATTGCTAGCGCACGATATCAACCTGTTTGCCTACCACCTGCCGCTTGACGCCCATCCAGAATTTGGCAACAACGCGCGCCTTGGGGCTGCGCTTGGATGGTCGGTAGATGCCAACTTTGGCGAGCAAGAACTTGGTTGCCTTGCGAACGTGCAGTACGCCAATGCTGCAGAACTCTGCGCGCACGTGGGCAAAGTGTTGGGGCGTGCGCCACTGTGTGTGTCAGCCTACGAGGGTCCTGTGACACGGGTGGGCTGGTGCACCGGGGGCGCCCAAGGATATTTTGAGGCGGCAGCGGCAGCGGGCGCGCAGGTGTATCTGACCGGTGAGATATCCGAGCCTCAGGCGCACCTAGCGCGCGAAATGGGAGTCGGCTTTGTTGCTGCCGGCCACCACGCGACCGAACGGTACGGAGCTCCGGCTGTGGCGGAACAGATAGCGCAGCAGTTGGGTTTAACGCACCGCTTCATCGAGATCGACAACCCGGCCTGACGTATCGATTTCAGATCGATAGCTATTAAAAACATAGCTTATGGCGCTTATAAATAAAGCGTTAGAGGCCAATTTCACCTATATCTTATGGAAATACGTCTGCCCCTAGCGATCACCCAAGGTGACCCAGCCGGCATTGGTCCTGAAATCATTGCCAAGGCGTTTCGCGACGCTCCAGAGGAGATGCGCGGCGCATTCGTAGTCGGCGAGCTGGACACGATGCGGCGCGCCGCGGCCTGCGTGCGCTTGCCCGGAGTGCCAGACCTGCCTGTGGCGGTGCTGCAGTCGTCGGCGCAGGCGGACACTGTGCCGCCGCGTTGCCTGCCTGTGCTGCCTTTGGAAGGATTGCCATCCGCTGTGCCTTTTGGCAGGGTGAGTGCTGAGGCCGGGCGCGCTGCCGCCGACTGTGTGGTGTGGGCCGCACGGGCAGCACTGCGCGGCGAAGTCACCGGCTTGGTCACTGCACCCCTGCACAAGGAATCCCTCCACTTGGCAGGCGTAGATTTTCCCGGCCACACCGAACTGCTGCAGGCCGAGGCGGCGACGCACGCAGGCGTGCCACTGGCCGACATGCCAGTGCGCATGATGCTGGCGAGCGAGGAGCTGTCTACGGTGCTGGTGAGCATCCACATGGCACTGCGAGATGCCTTGAAAGCGGTCACTCTCGAGAACTTGCTGCAGACCCTGCGCATTACCCACATGGCGCTGCTCAAGAGTCTGGGGCGGGCGCCACGTATCGGCGTTGCAGGCCTGAATCCGCACGCGGGCGAAGGCGGTCTATTCGGCCGGGAAGAAATTGAGGTGATTGCGCCGGCCATTGCACAAGCGCGCCGAGAAGGCATGGATGCAACGGGGCCTTGGGCGCCAGACACCGTCTTCATGCGCGCCCGCAGTACGCCTGTACGCGGTGGAGAATTCGACGTGGTGATCGCGATGTACCACGATCAAGGCCTCATCCCCGTCAAATACTTGGGCGTGGACAAGGGCGTAAACGTGACCCTAGGTCTGCCATTGGTGCGAACAAGTCCGGATCACGGAACCGCGTTTGACATCGCTGGAACCGGTAAGGCCGATCCGGCGAGCCTCATTGAAGCGGTGCGCTGGGCGCGCCGCTTGAGTGCCAAATAAACTTAGGCGCTTGATCCAGGCGTCTTGAGGCTGTCGCGAATTTCGCGCAGCAGCACGATGTCTTCCGGCGTTGCAGCAGGCGCTGGCGCGGGTTCCGGGTTGTTGCGCTTGAGGCGGTTGACCTGCTGGATCATCAAGAAAATGATGAAAGCAAGGATCAAAAAGTTGACGGCGACGGTAATGAAGTTGCCGTAGGCCAGCACAGGAACGCCAGCCTTTTTCAGTGCGTCGAGCGTCATCGCCGTGCCTTCAGGTACGGTGCCCAAGACCACAAAAAGGTTGGAAAAATCAAGCTTTCCAAACACCAATCCGACCACCGGCATGATCAGATCGCTGACGATCGAGTCGACGATCTTGCTAAACGCTGCGCCAATGATGACGCCCACAGCTAGGTCAATGACATTGCCTTTGATCGCAAATTCGCGAAATTCCTTCATCATTCCCATGAAATTCTCCGGTTTTGTTGAACGGGCTGGAGTATGTATCAGCTGCATTCAAGGCTGCTGAAGTTGTCTGAGGTCAACCATCGCCGTGTCGAGCCGTCGCATATGGGCGCTGCGTGTTTGCACTCCGCTACAATTTCGGGCTGTCTCCCTACCCCAGCGATGCATTTCGAGGACCCCCATGAGTGACACCCCAATCGACTCCAGCAAACGGACGTGGCTGATAGCAACCGGCTGTGCTGGCGCGGTGGGCGGCGTAGCAACCGCCGTACCCTTCGTGAGCTCTTTTCAGCCATCCGAGAAGGCCAAAGCAGCAGGTGCAGCGGTCGAAGTGGACATCTCTGCCTTGAAACCAGGCGAAAAACTCACGGTCGAATGGCGTGGTAAGCCTGTCTGGGTGGTGCGCCGCACGCCTGAACAAGTGGCTGAACTGCCCGAAAACGACGCCAAACTGGCTGACCCCAAGTCGCTGCGCAAGCCCGACGAGTTCACCCCGCCGTACGCCCGCAACGAGCAGCGCTCAATCAAGCCCGAGTATTTCGTGGCGGTCGGCATCTGCCCGCACTTGGGCTGCTCGCCTTCTGATCGTTTTACGGAAGGCCCACAGCCGTCCTTGCCAGACGACTGGCCGGGTGGTTTCTTTTGCCCATGCCACGGCTCTACGTTTGACCTCGCTGGTCGCGTGTACAAAAACAAGCCGTCACCCGACAACCTTGAGGTGCCTCCACACATGTACCTCACCGATTCCCGCCTGCTCATCGGCGACGACAAGAAAGCCTGAGGGCCCGCACCATGGCAGTGTTCAAGGAAATTTCCCCCAACGCTTCGGCAAGCGCCAAGCTCACCAACTGGTTTGAAAACCGGTTCCCTACCGCATTTGACGCTTACCGCGTTCACATGTCGGAGTATTACGCTCCCAAAAACTTTAACTTCTGGTACATCTTCGGATCCCTCGCGCTCTTGGTGCTGGTGATCCAGATCGTCACCGGCATCTTCCTCGTAATGCACTACAAGCCCGATGCTGCGCTGGCATTTGGCTCGGTCGAGTACATCATGCGCGATGTGCCTTGGGGCTGGTTGATCCGCTACATGCACTCCACAGGTGCCTCGGCGTTCTTCATCGTGGTCTACCTGCACATGTTCCGCGGCCTGCTGTACGGCAGCTACAGGAAGCCCCGTGAGCTGGTCTGGATCTTCGGATGCGCGATTTTTCTTGCACTCATGGCCGAAGCCTTTATGGGCTACTTGCTGCCTTGGGGTCAGATGTCGTACTGGGGCGCTCAGGTAATCGTGAACTTGTTCTCGGCCATCCCGTTTGTCGGCCCTGATCTGGCTCTGCTGATTCGTGGCGACTATGTGGTTGGTGATGCAACGCTCAACCGCTTCTTCAGCTTCCACGTCATCGCTGTACCTCTGGTGCTGCTCGGCCTTGTCGTGGCGCACCTGCTGGCGCTACACGATGTGGGTTCAAACAACCCCGACGGAATTGAAATCAAGGGCCCCAACGCACCGCGCGACGAAAAGGGTCATCCGCTGGACGGCATTCCTTTCCATCCGTACTACACGGTGCACGATATCTTGGGTGTCTGTCTGTTCCTGATGGCGTTCACCGCGGTCATCTTCTTTGCGCCTGAAGCTGGAGGTTACTTCCTTGAGTACAACAACTTCATCCCAGCCGACCCGCTGAAGACACCAGCGCACATTGCCCCTGTCTGGTACTTCACGCCGTACTACTCCATGCTGCGCGCCATCACTACCGAAATGGTGTATGCGCTGATTGCCTGTGTGGTGCTCGGCGCCGGGTTTGGCGTGCTCAAAGGCCGTATGCCCGCCATCTTCAAGGCTGTCATCGTGGCAGCGGCTGCAGTGGGCATTCTGCTCATGCTCAACATTGACGCTAAGTTCTGGGGCGTGGTGATCATGGGCGGCGCAGTGGTGATTTTGTTCTTCTTGCCTTGGCTCGATTGCAGCCCGGTCAAGTCCATTCGCTATCGTCCTAGCTGGCACAAGTATTTGTATGGCGTGTTTGTCATTAACTTCTTCATGCTCGCCTATCTGGGCGTTCAACCGGTGTCGCCTTTGGGTGAACGTTTGTCGCAAATTGGCACGCTGTTCTATTTCGGCTTCTTCCTGCTTATGCCTTGGTGGAGCCGTTTGGGGGAGCCTAAGCCCGTGCCGGACCGTGTGACCTTTGCGGCGCATTGAGCCGGGAGATGCAGACCATGAAAAAAATCATCCTCTCGTTTTTTGCCGCTCTGACGCTTGTTGCCGGCGCTGCGCATGCTTCTTCTGGTTCGCTTGCCTTGGACAAAGCGCCCAATCGCATCAACGACCTGCCTGCGCTGCAAAACGGCGCAAAGTTGTTTGTCAATTACTGCATAGGTTGCCACTCCGCCGCGTTCATGCGCTACAACCGTCTGGCCGATATCGGTCTGACGCCGCAGCAGATCAAAGACAACCTTTTGTTCACCACCGAAAAGATCGGTGAAACCATGAAGGCCACCATTGATCCACACCAAGCCAAAGACTGGTTTGGCGCCAATCCTCCCGATCTGACCGTCATTGCGCGTTCGCGCGCAGGCTTGGGTGGGACAGGCTCGGATTACCTCTACACTTTTATGCGCACGTTTTACCGCGACAGCACCAAGGCTACGGGTTGGAACAACCTCGTGTTTCCAAGTGTTGGGATGCCGCATCCTCTATGGCAACTTCAGGGCGACCGAAGCCCCGTGTTCGAAGAGCACGAAAGCCATGGCGAGAAGACGCATGTCTTCAAGGGTTGGGAACAAAAAACTCCCGGCACCATGAGCGTGGCCGAGTACGACGACGCCATCGGTGATCTGGTTGGATACTTACAGTGGATGGGTGAGCCTGCGCAAAAAACACGGGTTCGGATTGGCGTCTGGGTTCTGATCTTCCTCGCCTTCACGACAGTGCTGGCATGGAAGCTGAACGCAGCCTTCTGGAAAGACGTCAAGTAGTCCCAAGTTTCGCCATGCTGCATCTGACGATGCAGCGTCTTAGCAAGAGTGGGCGCCGCTGGCGTTCCACTCTTTTGGTTTTTAGGAGTTTCGCTCAATGATGGTGCTTTATTCGGGTACGACTTGCCCTTTCTCTCACCGTTGCCGCTTCGTGTTGTTCGAAAAAGGCATGGACTTCGAGATCCGCGATGTGGATCTCTACAACAAGCCGGAAGACATCGCGGTGATGAATCCCTACGGCCAAGTGCCGATCTTGGTGGAGCGCGACCTGATCCTGTACGAGTCGAACATCATCAACGAGTACATCGACGAGCGGTTTCCGCATCCCCAGCTGATGCCTGGCGACCCAGTGGATCGCGCCCGCGTGCGCCTGTTTCTTCTGAATTTCGAGAAGGAACTGTTTGTGCACGTCAACAGTCTTGAGTCGCGTGCCAGCAAAGGCAACGAGAAAGCTCTTGAAAAAGCGCGTGCGCACATTCGCGACCGCCTGACCCAGCTTGCGCCCGTATTTTTGAAGAATAAGTTCATGCTGGGCGACAACTTTTCAATGCTGGACGTTGCAATTGCGCCTCTGCTCTGGCGCTTGGATTACTACGGTATCGATCTGAGCAAGAATGCCGCCCCCTTGCTCAAGTACGCTGAACGAATTTTTTCGCGACCCGCCTACATCGAGGCGCTCACGCCGTCTGAAAAGGTCATGCGCAAGTAACTCTGCGCGCACAGTTAGTTGTCAGTAAAAATCGTGTCATGAAGCCCCAAGACTCCAACTCGACTCGGCCCTATCTCATTCGTGCACTGCACGAATGGTGCAGCGACAACGGTTTTACGCCCCATGTTGCAGTGAAAGTGGACCAGTCTGTGCAGGTGCCGCACGAGTACGTGAACAATGGTGAGATCGTGCTCAACATAGCGCTGGACGCAACAAGTGGGTTGCAACTGGGCAATGATTTCATCGAGTTCAAGGCCCGTTTTGGCGGAAAGCCGCGCGATATTTTGGTGCCAATTGGGCGCGTTGTGGCCATCTACGCCCGGGAGAATGGCCAAGGTATGGCCTTTCCGCCGCCGGTGGATGTCCTCTCGGGAGTTGTCCAGCATGCAAAGCAGAGTGAGGGCGAGGGCGCGACAGAAGAAGCACCCAAGTCGGTGGTTCAGCTTGTGCCGGAAGTAGAGAATTTTGGTTCCGAGCATGCGCCTGAAGAGCCGCGGTTGCCTCCATCTGGCGGTGTGCTGCGACGGGCTTCTCTGAAGCGCGTGAAGTAGTCTGCACTCTAATAAGTCACCGCGTTTCACGTTTAAAATTACACTTTTGCCGATTTAGCTCAGTGGTAGAGCAACCGCCTTGTAAGCGGTAGGTCGTCAGTTCAATCCCGACAATCGGCACCATCATTTGTGCGATAAGTGCAAAAAGAGCGCTCAGTTTTCTACTCACTGCAGGGGCAGAGCAAAGATTGACGCTATAATTTGAGTCTTGGCGGCTGTAGCTCAGTTGGATAGAGTACTTGGCTACGAACCAAGGGGTCGTGGGTTCAATTCCTGCCAGCCGCACCAAAAAAGGTAAGCCCTGAGTCTGCAAAGGCTCAGGGCTTTTTCCTTTGCCGCGCCGCAATTTGACAGCGCAGAGCACAGTGCATTGCAAGGAGGCGTCATGAGCAAGGCATTCACCCGCGAAATCGACGAAGAGCCAGACGACTCTTTGCCCCCGGCGGCGCAGCTTGGCGGTACGCGCAACTACATTACGCCCCTAGGCTATGCAAAGTTGCGTGATGAGCTGTTGCAGTTGATAGATACAGAGCGCCCCAAAGTCGTCGAAACGGTGCACTGGGCGGCAAAAAACGGCGACCGGTCGGAAAACGGTGACTACCTTTACGGCAAGAAGCGCTTGCGGGAAATAGACCGTCGCATCCGATTTCTGACCATCCGTATGGAAGCAGCGGAAATCGTCAATCCTTCGGTGCATGCAGGAAATGACCAGGTGTTTTTCGGTGCTACCGTGCTATACGTAGACGACCAAGGCTCAGAGGCGTCTGTCACCATCAAAGGAGTAGACGAAGCGAACACGCACGAAGGGGAGATCAGCTGGATTTCACCGGTGGCGCGAGCGCTTCTAAGGGCGCGTGTGGGCGATGAAGTGCAACTTGCAACGCCTTTCGGGACCCGTTATCTGGAAATTCTGGATGTGACATATCCAGAAGCATAAAAGACGCTCGCTGAGCGTTATTTATGCGGTCAGGAGCGCGCGCACCGCGCGCAGTACAGCTGGCGAATGCCGCAAGCGGCGCAGGGCGGCGTCCAAATGCGCCGTGTCGCGCACGCCGATCACCAGGCGGAGGTTGACTGTGTCGAGCGCTACCTCGTCGTCCATGTCGATGTGCGTAATGTCGGCCTCGACACCTGCAAGGTCTGCTGCGATGCGTGCGAGAACACCCTTGCCGTTGTTAACGGTGACCACGACACCGGTTTCAAACATTCGGGTCGGTTCTTCGCTCCAATCTACCGAGATGAAGCGCTCGCTGTCTTTGGCCAGCAAGCGTCTGGCGACTGCGCACGAGGCGGCATGAACGACCAAACCTTCGCCGCGCCCGAGGTAGCCTACGATCTCGTCGCCGGGTACCGGGCGACAGCATGGAGCATATTTGACGGAGGCGTTCTCGCTGCCATCAAGCGATACACCCCCTTGCGAGATGCTTTCGTGAGACGAATAGCGCTCGCGCGTCAACAATAGCGCGTCTGGCCGGTAGCCATGCTCTGCCATCAGCCCGAGGAGGCGCTTGGCGACGATGGTTGCAATGCGCTTGCCTAAGCCGATGTCGGTCATTAGTTCGCTGCGAGACCGGCTGCCGGTGAATCGCAGCAGTTTGTCCCACAGCGGCTGCATCTCTTCTGTGTCGGCTGGCAGCCGCTCCAGTCCTTCAGCGCGTAGGGCCTGGGTTAGCAGCTTCTCACCGAGCGATTCCGAATCTGCTTGCGCAAGAGACTTCAAGTGGCTGCGAATTTTGGAGCGTGCGCGCCCGGTACGAACGAAACCCAGCCACGCTGGATTGGGGGTGGTGGTGGGTGTGGTGATGATCTCCACAATGTCGCCGTTGTGGATTTCGGTGCGCAGCGGCACTTGCTCGTTGTTGACCTTTGCTGCGGCGGTGTGGTTGCCCACGTCGCTATGGATGGCGTAGGCAAAATCCACCACCGTGGCGCCGCGAGGCAGTGCCAAAATCTGGCTCTTCGGGGTGAATACATAGACCGCATCGGGAAAAAGGTCCACTTTGACGTGGTCCCAGAACTCGGCTGCGTCGCGGGTTTCGTTCTGAATGTCCAGGAGCGACTGCAGCCATTTCGTTCCTAACCGTTCGGCTGCTGCACCGTCTGTGTCCTGCTCTTTGTAGAGCCAGTGCGCCGCCACGCCGGCCTCGGCCACCAGATGCATTTCCTCGGTGCGCATCTGGAACTCAATATTCACTCCAGAGGGGCCAACCAAGGTCGTATGCAGCGACTGGTAGCCATTGATCTTCGCAATAGCTATGTGGTCCTTGAACTTGCCTGGCACCGGCTTGTACATTTGGTGAAGCACGCCAAGCGCGGTGTAGCACTCCGTCACACTGCTCACAATGACCCGAAAGCCGTACAGGTCGGTCACTTGTGCGAAGCTCAGGTGCTTCTGCTCCATTTTTTGGTAAATGGCGTAGAGAGTTTTTTCTCTTCCCGCCAAACGTGCCGGAAGACCAACGCGGGCAAATGCCGCGTCCACGTCCGCCTGAACCTTTTGCACCAGATCCCGGCGCCGGCCACGAGCCTTGGCGACCGCTTTGGACAGTGTGGTGTAACGCCACGGATGCAGATACCGGAAAGACAAATCCTGCAGTTCGCGATAGGTTTGGTTCAAGCCCAGCCTGTGGGCGATGGGTGCGTAGATTTCCAGCGTTTCTGAGGCAATCCTTCCCCACTTGCTGCGCGGCATGTCGGCCAGTGTGCGCATGTTGTGGCTTCGGTCGGCCAGCTTGATGAGAATGACGCGAACATCGCGCGCCATCGCCAGCAGCATCTTGCGAAACGATTCCGCTTGGTTTTCTTCCCTGGTATCAAACTGCAACTTGTCGAGTTTGGTGAGCCCATCTACGAGCTCTGCCACGCTGGTGCCGAAATGCTCCACCAAATCGCCCTTGGTGATGCCGCAGTCCTCCATAGCGTCGTGCAGGAGGGCCGCCATCAATGCCTGCGCGTCCAGTTTCCATTCGGCGCATTGTGCTGCGACTGCAATCGGGTGGGTGATGTACGGCTCGCCGCTGCTGCGCAGTTGGCCCAGGTGGGCAGCATCGGCAAAGCGGTAGGCTTGGCGCACCAGCTCAACCTGCGCCGGCTCCAAATAGTCGAGGGCGTCCGTCAACGCAGCAAAGCTGGCTGCTGCAGCGTTGGCGGCTGCAGCGGCATTGTTGATTTCCTGCGTGCGCTCAAGCGCTTGGCCCTCGCTGGCAGTGGCCTGATTGGACTCCGAGTTCATGCGCTAAATGTAGCGCCCGCCAGCATACCTGCGCCCCAGAACGAAAAAAGGCACCGCAGTGCGGTGCCTTTTAGGCTGGAAGCGAGGGAATTCAGCCTGGGACTTTCTTCAGCATTTCAATGCCTACCTTGCCAGCGGCAATTTCGCGCAGCGCCGTCACTCCGGGTTTGTTGCGGCTCTCAATGCGCGGGGTGTGTCCCTGGCTGAGCATGCGCGCGCGGTAAGTCGCTGCGAGCACAAGCTGAAAACGGTTGGGGATCTGCACGAGGCAGTCTTCTACGGTGATGCGGGCCATGAATTCTCCGGGTGGGTCAAGCGACGTTCAGCGATTCGAACGTCTCCGAGCGAGCGCGGCGCTGCGCCGCGTATTTGAGTCGCTGGGCGTGTGCAATGGCTTTGAGGTCAAACAGCGCGCGTTCAAATAACTCGTTGATTATAACGAAGTCGAATTTGTGGACCTGCGCCATTTCGGTGGCGGCGTTTGTCAGCCGCCTCTCAATCACCTCGGGTGAGTCTTCGCCCCGGCGCTCAAGGCGTGAGCGCAATTCGCCCCAGCTGGGTGGGAGGATGAAAATGAGGACCGCATTGGCAAACGCCTGCTTAATTTGCAAGGCCCCCTGGAAATCGATCTCCAGAATCACGTCGTTGCCTTGCGCGATGCGTTCTTCAATCGATCTTTTAGAGGTGCCGTAGCGGTTGCCGTGCACCAGTGCCCATTCGACGAAGGCGTTGCTGGCAACCATGGCGTCAAATTCAGGCTCTGAGGTGAAGAAGTATTCACGCCCATGCTTCTCTTGGCCCCGCGGGGCGCGCGTGGTGTGCGAGATGGAAGGATGCACGTAGGAGTCGAGTTCCAGCAACGCCTTCACCAAGCTCGATTTTCCGGTTCCGCTGGGCGCGGCGACAACGAACAAATTGCCGGGGTATTCCTTGGAGCTGCTCATGATCGGGCTGAGTCTGTCGGGATGTGTTTTTTCTGCATGGCTTATTCCAGGTTCTGCACCTGCTCGCGCATCTGCTCTATCAAGACCTTCATATCCACGCTGATGCGTGTGAGTTCAAGTGCAGACGATTTGGAGCCCAATGTATTGGCCTCGCGGTGCAGTTCCTGAATCAGAAAATCCAAGCGCTTGCCGACTTCGCCACCCTTGGCCAGTAGGCGTTCGATCTCTGTGATGTGGGAGTCGAGCCGTGTGACTTCCTCGGCCACATCGATGCGAATGGCGAAGGCCGTCGCTTCGGACAACGCACGGTCTTGCGCCGCTTCGGGTGTGGCGCTGCCTTCGGCCAGGCCCATGGCTTCTCGCCAGCGATCCATAAAGCGCTGGCGCTGCTGTTCAACCAATTGGGGGATCAGAGGCGCTGCCTGTTCGGTCAACCCGCGCAGCAGCTTGAGGTGTCCTCTTAGCATGGTGACCAGCCGCGCGCCCTCTTGGGCGCGCGCGGCCAGCAGCGCCGCCAGAACCGTTTCTGCCAACTGCGACACCGCGTCGACCGATATTTCAACTGGGGAACTTGCTCCGCTGCACAGTCGAAGCACCTCGGCGACCGAAAGAGGCGCTGCGTCCGGATGCCAAGACTGCACAGAGTCTTGAGCCGAGGCAAGCCGCTGCAGCATACGGGGTGGCGGGTCGGGTAGTGCACTGCTGTCTTGACCCTCCATAGCGGCGCGCACTTCAATCTTGCCGCGTTTGATTTTTGCAGTGACCAGTGCACGCAGCGTTGGCTCACAGCTGCGCAACTCGTCGGGCAGGCGAAACGACAGGTCGAGAAAGCGGCTGTTAACCGAGCGCATTTCTAGGCCCAGTCGGCGCTGTGGCACTGCGCGTGACTCGCCTTCGGCGGACCCTGCAGGCGCGCCCGTCTGGGCGCTGGCGTAGCCGGTCATGCTGTAAACTGCCATGGGACTTTTCTTGATAGCTAGCGAACCGGCAATTATCCGGGTTCTCGTCCGCCCTCGAATTACACGCGAAGAATATGTCCAAAATCAAACCGGCACCGCTGCCCCCCGACACCGTGATTGGTGGCTACCGGGTGATTCGGCGGGTGTCTTCTGGCGGTTTCGGTGTGGTGTACCTGTGCATGGACCCTGAGGGCCAGCAGGTCGCCATTAAAGAATATCTTCCCTCTTCGCTCGCCACCCGTACCCCGGGCGAGTTGCTGCCCAAAGTTCAGCCAGAAAAGCTCTCTCTCTATCGACTGGGTCTAAAAAGCTTTTTTGAAGAAGGGCGCGCGCTCGCGCAAATTTCCCACGCCTCAGTTGTGAGCGTGCTGAACTTCTTCCGCGAGAACGAAACTGTGTACATGGTGATGAATTACCTGGAGGGGGCCACCCTGCAGGACTTCATCATCACCGCGCGCGACTTGAAGCAGCAGAAGGTGTTTCGCGAATCCACCATTCGCTCGCTGTTCGACGAGGTGCTGCGCGGCATGCGCATCGTGCATCAGCACAAGATGCTGCACCTGGATATCAAACCGGCCAATATTTTCATCACCGACGACAACAAGGCGGTGATGATCGACTTTGGCGCTGCGCGTGAAGTGCTGTCCAAAGAGGGCAATTTCATTCGGCCGATGTACACCCCCGGCTTTGCCGCGCCAGAGATGTACCGGCGCGACTCTTCCATGGGGCCGTGGACCGACATCTATGCCATCGGCGCCTGCATGTACGCATGCATGCAGGGGTTTCCACCCAACGAGGCGCCGCAACGCCAAGACAAAGACCGCCTTTCGCTGGCCTTGGCCAAGCTGCGCGGCGTGTACTCTGACAATTTGATCGAGGTGGTGGAATGGTGCATGGCGCTCGACCCGCTTTCGCGTCCTCAGTCGGTGTTTGCGCTGCAAAAAGAGCTGTCGCGCGAAGGGGAGCGGCGCTATACCAAACTGACTGTCACGGAAAAAATGCGCATGCAGCTCGATACCTTGGTGGCTGAGACGCGCAAAAGCGTCACCAAGCCAGGTGACATGCCCGCTGCGGCAGGAGCCAAACCCAAATGAAGTTCTCCATATTTCAGATCAGCCGGCGCGGCGGCCGCGAGAAGAACGAAGACCGGATGGGCTATTGCTACACGCGCGAGTCGGGCTTGTTCGTGTTGGCAGACGGTATGGGCGGGCATCCGGAAGGGGAGGTGGCCGCGCAAATTGCCTTGCAGACCGTCGCCGCGATGTTTCAGCGCCAAGCGAAGCCGCAATTGGCCGATGTGCCAGAGTTTCTCTCGAACGCCTTGCTGGCGGCGCACCACCAGATCCTGCGTTACGCCAGCGATAAGGGGATGATCGACTCGCCCCGAACCACGCTCGTGGTGGCGGTGGTGCAGGCGGGCTGCGTGCATTGGGTGCACTGCGGCGACTCGCGCCTGTACATGGTGCGCAGCGGTGCACTGCTGACCCGCACGCGGGACCACTCCTATCTGGAACTGCGCAACATGCCCGAGGGGCTGGAGCGCATCAACCGCAACATCCTGTTCACCTGCCTGGGCTCGCCCACCAAGCCGATTTACGACACCACTGGCCCGGTGCCGCTGGAGCAGGGCGACCGCCTGCTGCTCTGCTCGGACGGCCTCTGGGGCACGTTGAGCGACGAAGACATTGCGGGCGAACTTGGCCGCAACACCGTTTCGCAAGCCGTTCCCGAACTGGTGGAGTCGGCGCTGCGCAAGGCGGGCGACAGCAGCGACAACGTGACCGTCCTGGCCATCGAATGGGAAACGCCCGATGCATTCGAGTCCACCCAGGGCGTCTCGACCGACAGCATCAGCGACGAGGTGTTTGCTTCGACCATTCAGGCCGGCCCGCTCGATGGCCTGGCGGACGACCTGGACGACGCGGCCATTGAGCGCTCCATCGCCGAGATCAACGAAGCCATTCGGCGTTCTGCAGAGCGCAGGCGCTGAACCTTGCCGCAAATCGCAGCAGCAAAAAACTCTTGCCTGAGCGCCATACCACCGACGCTTTGGTGGCTTGCGCAGGCAACCGACCGAAAGACCAGTATGACCCCCGTCTCCCGCTTTGGCGACCGCGCCAGCCATGCGCTGCGCCCCGTGCGCATCACCCGCAACTTCACCATGCACGCCGAAGGCTCTGTGCTGATCGAGTTCGGCAACACCCGAGTGCTGTGCACCGCCAGCGTCGAAGAAAAGGTGCCGCCGCACCAACGCGGCAGTGGCAAGGGCTGGGTAACCGCCGAATACGGCATGCTGCCGCGCGCCACCCACACCCGCAGCGCCCGAGAGGCCGCCAAAGGCAAGCAAAGCGGTCGCACGCAAGAAATTCAGCGCCTCATTGGCCGCTCGCTGCGCGCGGTGTTTGATCTGGAGTTGCTGGGCGAGCGCAGTATCTTGCTCGATTGCGACGTCTTGCAGGCCGATGGCGGCACGCGCACCGCCGCCATCACTGGCGCCTGGGTGGCGGCGCAAGACGCTGTCGCTGGTCTGATGGCCCGCGGTGTTTTGACCCGCTCGCCCATCCGCGACGCCGTGGCAGCGGTATCCGTCGGTGTGGTGCAGGGCGAGGCGTTGCTGGATCTAGACTATGTGGAAGATTCTGCCTGCGACACGGACATGAACGTGGTGATGACCGGCGCCGGCGATTTTGTCGAAGTGCAGGGCACGGCCGAAGGCGCCGCATTTAGCCGCAGTGAGATGAACGCGCTGCTTGATTTGGCCCAGTCGGGCATTGCCGAGCTGGTGCGCCTGCAGCGCAGCGCACTCCTTGATTGATAGCTGTATGCGCTTCACCGGTAAGCGCTAGAGGCCATTTTGACCATGAAGATAGTGCTTGCATCAAACAACCTGGGCAAACTTGCTGAACTGCAAAATCTGTTCTCGCCGCTGGGCGTGGAACTGGTGCGCCAGGCCGACTTGGGCGTGGGCGAAGCCGAAGAGCCGCACCGCACTTTTGTAGAAAACGCGCTGGCCAAGGCACGCTTTGCCTCGCAATACACCGGTCTGCCTGCCGTGGCCGACGATGCTGGTCTGTGCGTGGATGCGTTTGGCGGTCTGCCGGGTGTGGACACGGCGTACTACGCCACGCAGTTCGGTTACCCCAAGGGCGACGACAACAACGTCCGCGCCTTGCTGGAGCAAATGGCGGGCCTGGACAATCGCCGCGCCGCGCTGGTCAGCACGCTGGTGGCGCTGCGCAGCCCCGAAGACCCAGAGCCTTTGATTGCGGTGGGCCGCGTCGTCGGCAATATTGCCCGAATGCCTCGCGGCAGCCAGGGTTTCGGCTTCGACCCGGTGATGGACATTCCCGAACTCGGCAAGACGTTTGCCGAGCTTGACCCGGCGGTCAAAAACAGCCTCAGCCATCGGGGCCGGGCTGCGCAGGCCATGCTGGCGCTGATGCGCGCCAACTGGATGGGATGACGAGCTGTTAGCGCTAATGCGCGCTTTGACACCATGACCATTCCCATCCTTCCTGCCAACGAGACTGCGCCAGCGCTGCAGCAGGGCATTCAGCACTACATGCGCCCAGGGCTGCTGCAGCTGCCGGCGCTGCCGCCGCTGTCGCTCTATGTGCACCTGCCCTGGTGCCTGAAAAAATGCCCCTATTGCGATTTCAATTCGCACGCGGTGGGCGGTGCGGGCGCCTTGCCCGAAGCGCGCTACCTCGATGCCTTGCACGCTGACCTGGAAGCATCGCTCCCGCTGGTCTGGGGACGCCCGGTGCAGACCGTGTTTATTGGCGGCGGCACACCCAGCCTGTTCTCGCCCGCTTCTATCGACCAACTGCTCAGCAGCATTCGCGCGCTGTTGCCACTGGCGGCTGGCGCTGAAATCACCCTGGAAGCCAACCCCGGCACCTTTGAGAAAGACCGCTTTCGCGCCTACCGCGGCGCTGGCGTCACGCGCCTCTCGGTTGGCGTGCAGAGCTTCAACGACAGTTATTTGGAAAAGTTGGGCCGCGTGCACGACGGCGCGCAGGCGTGCGCAGCGGTTGAGGAGGCGGCGCAGGCCTTTGACACCTTCAACCTTGATCTGATGTACGCGCTGCCCGGCCAAGATATGGCCGCGCTGGACGCCGACCTCGACATCGCGCTGGCCCTGGCGCCGCCGCACCTGTCGATCTACCACCTGACGATTGAACCCAACACCTTCTTTGCGAAATACCCGCCGGCGATCCCCGAGGACGACTTGGCTTACGCCATGCTCGACCGCATCACTGAGCGCACGGCCACCAGCGGTCTGCAGCGCTACGAGGTGTCTGCCTATGCGCAGGCCGGACACGAATGTACGCACAACCTCAACTACTGGCAGTTTGGCGATTACTTGGGCATCGGCGCCGGTGCGCACAGCAAGATCAGTTTTGCGCACCGCGTGGTGCGGCAAACGCGGTTTCGTGAACCTGCGCGCTACATGGACAACGCGCTTGCCGGCCACGCGCTGGCACAGGACGCCGAAGTGCGGCGCGCCGACCTGCCGTTTGAGTTCATGCTGAACGCACTGCGACTGCGCGGCGGCTTTGCGTTGCAGGATTTTGTCGAGCGCACTGGCCAGAGCCTTGCTTCCATTGCCCCGGCACTGGAGGAAGCCGAAGCCAAGGGCTTAATTGCCCGCGATATGGTGCATGTACGACCCACGGAGCGGGGGTTTGACTTCTTGAGCGACCTGCAGGAGCTGTTCCTGCCAGGTTGACGCGATGCCGCGGGTTTAGCCGCAGCGCGCGGCGAGGATGTGCCCTTTGGCATCCACATCCAGGTTCAAGCGCTCAGCGTCGTATTCCTTGGTCACCATCTGCCCGGGCCGCAGAATGCGCGCCATGCGCGCGCCGGCTGCAACCCGCGCCGACTCGACGTTCCGCGCAGTGCTGCTTTGGCCAACGGCCGACTGGGCGGGTCCCGCGTCACAGCGCCCGCCCGGCGGGGGAATTACGGGACGAACGTCGATGGGTGCTGCGCGTTCGGGAGCGGCGCATCCCGCAATCAGGGTGGTAGCGAACAGTGCGGCGAAGAACCTGGTGTGCATGGGGGAACATCTCCGATGAATCAAGCCGCCCACCATAACGCCTGCTACTTGCCGTGGGGTCAACAAACGTAAGCAGTGGGCTGCTGGTGTGGCTTGCCAGAAGTACAGCCACCGCAGTTCAAAACGAAGAGGTCTGAACTGTGGCGAAGCTGCGTATTTATTTCAGCGCGGTGCGAGACGAATGGCGCCGTCCAAGCGGATCACTTCGCCGTTGAGCATTTCGTTCTCGACGATGTGCTGCACCAGCTTGGCATAGTCCTCTGGCGTCCCCAGGCGGCTTGGGAATGGCACGCCCGCAGCCAGCGCGTCCTGCACTTCCTTGGGCATGCCGAACAGCATCGGTGTGCCGAAGATGCCCGGGGCAATCGTCATATTGCGGATGCCACTGCGGGCCAGGTCGCGGGCGATGGGCAGCGTCATTCCGACCACTCCACCTTTGGAGGCAGCATACGCCGCCTGGCCGATCTGGCCGTCGTAGGCGGCGACGCTGGCGGTCGAGATCAGCACGCCGCGCTCGCCGGTGTCCTCAGGCTCGTTCTTCGCCATGGCGTCGGCGGCCAGACGAATCATGTTGAAGCTGCCAATGAGGTTCACTGCGATGGTCTTGCTGAATACGGCGAGTGAGTGCGCGCCGTTTTTGCCAACGGTTTTTTCGGCGGGTGCGATGCCGGCGCAATTGACCAAGCCCATCAGTTTGCCCAGCGACACCGCTTTGGCGACCACGGCCTGTCCGTCTTGCTCGCTGCTCACGTCGCAGCGCACAAAGGCGCCGCCAATATCCTTAGCCACCGCCTCACCCTTGTCCGCCTGCATGTCGGCGATGACGACGGTCGCTCCGTGCGCGGAAAGGCGCCGCGCTGTGCCTTCGCCCAAGCCCGAGGCGCCGCCGGTAACGATGAATACTTTGCCCTTGATTTGCATGCCAAGACTCCTCTAAATGATGCTGATATTGACGTTGACGTAAACGTCAATTATGCGGGAGTGGCGGCACGAAAAAAAAGCCGCCTCGTGCTGAGGCGGCTTCGGCGACTGGGCAGTTACTTAAAACCTACCCGGTCCAGCATTTGCTGCACAGCGCCCATGTTGGCCCCCACCGCGCTGATCGGTATGTTCTCGCTTTTAAAGGGCTTTCCACCCGTCATAGCTTTGAGTGCAGGGTTTTCTGGATGAATGCCCTTGGCCGCAGGCCATTCGTTGTTGCCGTTGGCAAAGTAGTTCTGGGCTTCGGGCGTAGCGAGGTACTCCAGGAACTTGATCGCGTTTTCCGGGTGCTTTGCGTAGCGGGCAACGGCGCCGCCGGCAATGTTCACGTGCGTACCCCAGCTTTGTTGATTGGGAAATACCGCGCCCACTTTGTTCGCGATGGCGACGTCTTCGGGCTTGGAGGAGCGCATCAGGCGGGCAAGGTAGTAGCTGTTGGTAACGGCAATGTCGCACTCGCCGGATGCCACGGCCTTGATCTGATCGGTGTCGCCCCCTTTGGGGTCGCGTGCCAGGTTGGCCACCATGCCTTTAAGCCAAGCTTCGGCCTTTTCTGCGCCCATATGTTCCGTAACTGCACCAAACAGGCTCAGGTTGTACGGGTGCGAACCCGAGCGAATGCACAGCTTGCCTTTGTTTTTCGGGTCTGCGAGTTCCTCGTAGGTGTCCACATCGTCGCGCTGCACTTTGACTTTGTTGTAAACGATGATGCGTGCTCGGGTCGACAGGCCAAACCAAGAGATGCCGCCATCGGCTGCGGGCAGGCTGCGCAGGTTCTGGGGGATGGCGTCGTTCAGTGCCTTGGACTGCACGGGCTTGAACAAACCGTCCTTCTCACCACGGTACAGACGGGCCGCGTCCACCAGCAAGATGACGTCGGCCGGGGAGGCTTCGCCTTCCGCCTTCAGGCGCGCGATGATGCCTGCGTCGTCGGCGTCCACGCGGTTGACCTTTATGCCAGTGGCTTTGGTGAAGCCCGAGTACAGCGCCTCGTCGGTGGCGTAGTGGCGTGCAGAGTAAAGATTGACGACGGCGTCCTCAGCGTGTACGGGCGCGATCAGGCTGGCCGCCACAAGCAAGGGGGCCGTCCAGCGAATGAAGTGGGTGGTGGACATCGTGTGCAAATGGGAGCGTGAAACGACCTAGGATGATAACGCAAACGCGAGTCATTCGTATCTAAAAAAGTCCTCATTTAAGGCTGCCTGCCGAACCGTTGGCGCTCGGCATGAGCATCGGGAGGGCAATAAAAAAAGCCCGGTAAAACCGGGCTTTTGGGCTCAAGCGGCGGCCAAAGCCGCCTGCAGGAACTAATTAACGCTTGCGGGGTGCAGCCGATTTGGCAGCATCTGCTGCGGTAGCAGCAACAGCGTTGAAGTTGGCTTCAGCAGCGTCGGTAGCTTGCTTGACGGCCTTTTGGACCGACTCAAAGGCGTTGTTGGCAGCAGACACTGCGCTCTTCATCACGGCAACGGCGGTTTCGGAACCTGCGGGTGCGTTCTTGGAGGCGCTGTCCACCAAGCCGGCAAAGTTCTTTTGAGCTTCGGCGGTCTGGACTTCCATCGCCTTGTTGAACTCGCTGCCGGTGCCGGAAGCGATGTCGTACAGGTGACGGCTGTACGAAGCTGCCTTTTCAGCCAAAGGCTGGAACAGGCTGGCTTGCAGGGACATCAGTTCTTGTGCGTCTTTCACGCCCATCACCGCCTTGGTGTGGGTGGAGGCTTCGGTCAGCGCAGCGCGCGATGCGGTCATGTTCAGCTCGACAAGCTTTTCCACGCCTTCGAAAGCCTTGTTGGTCAGGCCGAACAGGGTCTCGATGTTGGCTTTGTGTGCGGCCAGAATTTGCTCAGGGGTCAGGGTCATGTCTATTCTCCAGTTGAGGTATGGAGGTTCGCTAGGAAAGGGAACCTCAAAATATCTGCGCTGGTCATCATCCCGGTAGGTATGTTGCAGTGCAGCATGTGGCGTATTCTAGGGTAAACACGGAGAAATGCAAGTAATTTTGTTGCGGTGCAGCATAAAGTTTAGAGAGCCATCTCGACTTCGGGTCTTTTTCGCTGTCTGTCAGGCGGTCCGCTGCGAGGATTCGAGTGAATCCATGCGGGTGCAAGAACGGTCGCGGCAGGCTGGCAAAATGCACCGCATGAACGCGCCTACTCCCCCTTCGCGTGTGGTGGCTCAGCACCGCAGCAGTTACCCGGTTTTTCGCCCCATCAGCACGCGCTGGATGGACAACGACGTGTACGGGCATGTGAACAACGTGGTGTATTACAGCTGGTTCGATACCGCCGTCAACGCGCACTTGATCGAAGCGGGTGCACTGGACATTCACGCCGGCGAGACCATTGGTTTGGTGGTGGAAACCCAGTGCAATTACTTTGCGCCGCTTGCCTTTCCGCAGCAGGTGGATGCCGGCATTCGCGTCGCGCGCATCGGCGGCAGCAGCGTGCGCTACGAGGTTGGCCTGTTTGCCCAAGGCGAGGCGCAGAGTGCGGCCGCGGGGCATTTTGTTCACGTCTATGTAGACCGCGCCACACGGCGCCCGGCGGCGCTCCCGCCCCAGCTGCGCACCGTGCTGGAGCGCTTGCTCGTCCGCTGAAGCCGCGGGTCGCGTTTGCGGCCTACACTTTCGCAACCCGGCTCCCACAGAGGCGCCGCTGCGGCTTTGGGCCGCAGCCTTCACAAGAACGATTGGAGACACGCCCCATGAAACTCACGCGCAATCTCGCCGCCTTGTCGCTGCTGATGCTTCCTGTACTGGCCCGTGCCGCAGACATTGACGGCGCTGCGCTGGCGCTGTGGTGGGGCGTACCTTTTGCAGGTTTGCTGCTGTCCATTGCCCTGGTGCCGTTGGTGGCGCCAATTTTTTGGCACCACCATTTCGGCAAGGTGGCGGCTGGCTGGGGGTTGGCCTTTCTTGTGCCATTTGCCGTGGTGTTTGGTGGTGGGGCGGCAGGCGTCAGCTTGGTGCACGCGCTGCTGGCGGAATACTTGCCCTTCGTCATCTTGCTCACCGCGCTGTTCACCGTGGCGGGCGGCATCTACATCCGCGGCAACCTGCATGGCAACCCGCTGCTCAACACGGCCATTCTGGCAATCGGCGCCGTGCTGGCCAGTTTCATGGGCACCACCGGCGCGTCGATGCTGCTGATCCGGCCGCTGATCCGCGCCAACGACAACCGCACGCACAAGGCGCACTTGGTGGTCTTCTTTATCTTCATCGTCTCCAACGCCGGGGGGTCGCTCACGCCGCTGGGCGATCCGCCGCTGTTTCTCGGTTTTCTCAAGGGCATCGATTTTTTCTGGACGGTGAGCCACATCTTCCAGGAGACGCTGTTTCTTATCGGGGTGCTGTTGGTCTTGTTCTTTGCACTCGACAGCTGGTTTTTTAGCAAGAGCGGGGAGACGGCCGCTCCCGACCCAACGCCCGATACCCGTGGCATCGGCTTTGACGGCAAGGTCAACTTCGCGCTGCTCGGCGGCGTGGTGGCGCTGGTGCTGCTCAGCGGCTTCTGGAAGTCTTCGGTGGTCTTCAACGTCGCGGGCACCGAAGTGGGGCTGCCCGGCATCGTGCGCGATGTGGGCTTGCTGGTGATCACGGGCTTGTCCCTCTGGCTCACGCCCAAGCTGGTGCACGAAAAAAACCAGTTCGGCTGGGGCCCCATGCAGGAAGTGGCCAAGCTGTTTGCGGGCATCTTCCTGACCATCATTCCCGTGATCGCCATGCTGAAGGCCGGCGTGGATGGGCCCTTCGGCGCCATCGTCCGCGCCGTGACCCGGCCCGATGGCTCGCCCGACCCGGCCATGTACTTCTGGGCCTCAGGGATTTTGTCCTCGTTCCTCGACAACGCGCCTACCTATCTGGTGTTCTTCAATACCGCAGGTGGTGACCCGGCCACGCTGATGACCACGCTGGCGCCCACGCTGGCGGCCATTTCGGCCGGCGCCGTGTTCATGGGCGCCAACACCTACATTGGCAACGCGCCCAACCTCATGGTCAAGGCCATTGCCGAAGACCGGGGCGTGAAAATGCCCAGCTTCTTTGGCTACATGCTCTGGTCGTTTGGCATATTGGTGCCGCTGTTTGTGGTGATGACCTTCATCTGGTTCCGCTGATCGGAGGGCTTGCACGATGGAAAAGCCCGCAATCCTGGTGGCGCGCGCCATCTTTCCTGACGTGCTGGAGAAACTTGCGCAGCACTTCACCGTCGAGGCGAACACCGACGACAAAGAGTGGACGCCGGGCGAGTTGACCCAGCGCCTGCAGGGCAAGGTGGGGGCGCTCACGACGGGCGCCCAGCGCATCGACGCCGCATTGCTCGCGGCCTGCCCGCAACTGCGCATCGTGGCCAACATGGCCGTGGGATACAACAATTTCGACCTGGAGGCGATGACGCGCGCCGGCGTGCAGGGCACCAACACTCCCGACGTGTTGACTGAGACCACGGCTGACTTCGGCTTTGCCCTGCTGATGGCCACGGCGCGGCGCATGACCGAGAGCGAGCACTACCTGCGTGCGGGTCTGTGGAAGCACTGGCGCTACGACATGTTTGCCGGCGCCGAGGTGCATGGCAGCCGCCTGGGCATCATCGGCATGGGGCGCATCGGGCAGGGCATTGCCCGGCGCGGCGCGCATGGCTTTGGCATGGAAGTGGTCTATCACAACCGCTCGCGCCTGGCGCCCGAGCTGGAGGCCGCCTGCAAGGCGCGCTACGTCAGCAAAGAAGAACTGCTGCGCACGGCCGACCACGTGGTGCTGGTGCTGCCCTACACGCCGGAGTCGCACCACACCATCGGTGCGGCAGAACTCGCCCTGATGAAGCCTACGGCGACCTTGGTCAACATTGCCCGCGGCGGCATCGTCGACGACGCCGCGCTGGCGGCTGCACTGCGCGAGCGCCGCATCGCCGCGGCCGGGCTCGATGTGTTTGAGGGCGAGCCGCAGGTGCACCCCGACCTGCTGGCGGTGCCCAACATCGTGCTGACCCCCCACATTGCGAGCGCCACCGTGGCGACGCGCCTGGCCATGGCCACGCTGGCGGCGGACAACCTGATCGCCTTCTTTGACGGCCGGGGGGCGCTGACGCCCGTGAATGTGCCCGCAGCGCACAAATAGCAGTCAAAAGTGACTCTGGCGCTTATCCAGTAAGCGCAACCAGCTATCAAATTGAAAGTAAACGCCTTGAATTTTGACACCACGACTGCCCTGGTGGCCGCTTTGTTGGCGCTGGCAGCCTTGTGCCTGGGCTGGCTTTGGGGCGCGGCCCGTGCGCGCCGCGAAGCAGTCGCACAGCACGAACAGATTGCGGCCCAGGCGCGCAGGCAGGCGCAAATGGAGGTGCAGGCCACCGCCAATGCCCACATCGCCACGGCGCAGGAGCGGGTGCGCGGCCTGGAGGGCGAGCGCGCCAACCTGTTGGCCGAGCTGCAACACACCCGGGCGCAGGGCGAGGGCTGGCGGGAGGCGCTCGACCTTGCACGCGACGACCGCGCCCAGCTGGCCGAGCGCGCCGCCCGTGTGCCCACGTTGGAGATCCAGGCGCAGGAGCAGACCCAGCAGACCCAGGCCGCGCGCCAGCAGGTCGCCGAGCTGCAAAGCCAGCTGGCGGTGCAGGCCGCGCAACTGGAGGCCCAGCACCGCGCATCCGAAGAAAAGCTGCTGCTTTTAACCGAGGCGCGCGAAGCGCTGACCCACCAGTTCAAGAGCCTGGCCAACGACATTCTGGAAGAAAAAGGCAAGCGCTTTGCCGAGCAAAACCAGCAAACCCTGGGCCAGTTGCTCGACCCGCTGCGCACGCGGCTGCAGGAATTCCAGGGCAAAGTCGAGTTGTTCTACGACACCGAAGGCAAGCAGCGCTCGGCGCTCAGTCAGCAAGTGCACCAGCTCATGGGCCTGAACCAGGCGCTGAGCGAAGACGCGAAAAACCTCACCCACGCCCTCAAGGGATCTACGAAGGCACAAGGCAACTGGGGCGAGCTGATTCTGGAGCGCGTGCTGGAACTCGCCGGCCTGCGCCCCGGCATCGAATACGACGTGCAGGAAAATCACCTGCGCGACGATGGCACGCGCGCCCAGCCCGACGTGGTCATCCACCTGCCGGAGAACCGCCACCTGGTGGTGGACGCCAAGGTCTCGCTGATCGCCTACGAGGAATTTGCCAACGCCGAGGACGACTTGCAGCGCGCCGCCGCCCAGCGACGCCACCTCGATTCGGTGCGCCAACACATCAAGGGTCTGGCTGAGCGCAACTATCAGCAGCTGCACGGCCTGCAATCGCTCGACTTTGTGCTGATGTTTGTGCCCATCGAGCCCGCCTTCATGCTGGCGGTGGCCGGTGACAGTCAGCTCTACAGCGACGCCTGGAACAAGAACGTGCTGCTGGTCAGCCCTTCGACCCTGCTGTTTGTCGTGCGCACCGTTGCCCACCTGTGGCGCCAGGAAGCGCAAAGCCGCAACGCTCAGGAAATCGCCAAACGCGGTGCCGAGCTGTACGACAAGCTGGTCGGTTTTGTCGAAGACTTGGAGCGCGTGGGCAAGAATTTGAGTCAGGCACAGGACGCCTACGCCAAGGCCCACAGCAAACTTGGCTTAGGTCGGGGCAATGTCATTCGCCAAGCCGAAATGCTGCGGGAGCTCGGGATCAAACCCACCAAGGCGCTCCCGCCCGCGTTGGTGGACGGCGCACGGGACGAAGGCGAATAGCGCGGCTTGGGCTGGTTGATGGACGCCGGCACGCGGACGGACCTGTTCGCGCAGTGATTTTCGTCACGCAATTGGGTCTTCGTACGCCAAAACCACTCAAACGCAGGCAACTGGGGTAGATTGGGCAATCTAACAAGAGCAGGAGGGTTGCATGCCAGTCGATGCTTTCGATCGCCGCCCCTGGGTCGTCGCCGGGTGTGTATTTTTGGCGGCCTGCGCTGGAGGTGCGGCGCAGGCGGCTGAGACTTCTTCCGTGAGCCCCGAGAGCGCACAGACCGTGTCCGCTGAAGATTTTCCGAGGCTCGCCGCGCAGGAAGCGCAACGCGCCGGAGATCCCGCATTTGACGCCGCCCTCGGGCGCGCCGCCTACGCCGCGGCGCAGTACCCGCGCGCCGTGCTGGCCTGGGAGCGTGTGGTGGCCGTGCAGCCAGACAACGCGACCGCCCAGTGGGAGCTTGGCCGTGCGCTGTTTGCCGTGGGCGACAAGCGCACAGCGCTGGCCCTGTCGAAGGTGGTGCGCGATCAAGGGATTCCCGTCGACGCGGCCCTGGACATTGATCAGTTTTTGGTCGCTTACGACCGGGCCGACTACCGGGGTACTTCCAGCATCAAAGGCTACGCCGAAATCTCGGCAGGCCGCGATTCGAATGTCAATGCTGGGCCCGATGCAGATGCCCTACTGGCGGCTCCTTTGCCGGGGATCCCCGCTTGGATATTAGCTCCCGGGGCGCAGGCTAATGCTGCAAATTTTGGTTCCGCGCTGCTGGCCGTGCGTGGCCGCTACGTGTTGGACGCAGGCTGGTCGTTCGTCGGTGCGGCCTCGGCGAGCGCGCGGCACCATGCCCAAGATGCGCGCGCCTACGACAACAGCCAACTTGACGCCCAAGCCGGCTTGGCATGGCGCCGCGAGCGCCACGAAATCATCCTCTCGGGCGTGTATGGCGCGCAATTGCTGGATGGCGCGCGCCTGCGCAATATGGGCGGGGTTCAGGGTGAGTGGATCTACCGGGTAGATGGCTTTCGCCAATGGGGCACTTTTGTGCAATGGCTGGATGTGCGCTACCCGGAGCAGCCCATCCGAAGCGTGCGGCGTTCGGTTGCCGGCGTCTCTTACTCCCAGGTGTTTCGCAATGGGGTGCTGGCCTATGGCAGTGTGTATGGCGGGCGGGAGTCTCCCAAAGCTGCGGGGGTAGAAGACCTTGGACAGGACCTGATGGGCTGGCAGTTGGGCGCACAGGTGCCGTTGAGCCACAGTCTTGCGCTGTTTGCCGCGCTCAGCGGGGAGAGGCGGCATTACGGTGCGAACGATCCCTTCTTTGCGGTGCAACGGCGTGACCAGCAGGCGAGCGTTTCGCTGGGTGTGTCTTGGGTGCCTGCACAGCATTGGCGCATTACGCCGCAATGGATGCTGGTGAAGAACGATTCCAGCCTGCCGGTCACCCAGTACGACCGGCGGGTGTTTTCCGTCACGGTGCGGCGTGACTTCTGAATTCAATCCGGATACCCGCCTGACGGAGAAGTGTCATGAAACATAAGCATCGCATTGCACGCCTACTCCTAGTGCTGGCAGCAGCAGGGTTTCCTTTGTCGGCGCTGGCTGCTGCTGGTTCAGTGCAGTTTGCGACCGGTGACGTTCAGCTGCGCCGGGGCAGTGCGCTGGCGGCGTTGGCGAGTGGTGCCCCTCTGGAAAGCGGAGATGCGGTGCTGACTGGCGCCACAGGCCGTGCGCAACTTCGCTTTACAGACGGTGGCCTTGTGTCCTTGTACCCAGATTCGCAGTTCACGGTGACGCGCTATGCAGACCGTGGCGATGCCGCGCAGGACAGCTTTGCCGTCGACCTGCTTCGAGGCGGCATGCGGGCGATTACGGGGCTGATTGGCAAGCGCAATCCGGCCAACTACAAACTGACCACGCCGACGGCAGTGGTCGGGATTCGGGGCTCTGCCTATCGGGCCTTCTTCAACGAACAGGGCCTGCTCGAAGTCGGGGGTGAGCAAGATGAAATCGAAGTCTGCACACAGGCTGGATGCGTCGGCCTGAAGGTGGGCGAATCGGTGCTGGTGCTGTCGAGCGACCGGCTCGCGGTCTATACCAATACGCAAGCCCTGCTTCCCTTGCCCAAGCCTCCCCTCCCATATGCCGAGGGCGAGCAGGTGCGCAGCGATGGCAGCAATGCGTCGGTGTTCCTCGCGCGCACGGCGGTAGTTCCAGGGACGCCGATCCCGCCGGGAACTGGAGGAGCAATCCCGGGCGGGACGATTCCGGGTGTGCCAACCCCGGGTGGACCAACGACGGGTGGGACTACTCCAGGCGGAACGACCCCGGGGGGGCAAACTCCGGGTGGGACCACTCCCGTTGGGCCAACTCCGGGCGGACCAACCACAGGTGGCACCACCCCGGGTGGGCCAACGACGGGTGGAACCACGCCAGGCGGAACGACCCCGGGTGGGCAAACTCCGGGCGGGACCACTCCCGTTGGGCCAACTCCGGGCGGACCAACCACAGGTGGCACCACCCCGGGTGGACCAACGACGGGTGGGACCACTCCCGTGGGTCCCACGACCGGTGGCACGACGCCAGTGGTGACGTTGCCCGGCGGCGTGAGGCCTCCGATAACGGTGATTCCGCCCGTAAGGTTGCCTCCCATTGCCCCGATCGGTCTTCCTATTCGTCCCCCGATTCGAATCGTGCCTTGAGTCGGCTTCGCGTCCGCCCCAGCGTCAAAGTTGATAGAAAGACTTGATGCGGTCCCAGGCGTCCTGCGGGTCGTCGGTCATGTGAAACAGTCCGATATCGGCCTCTGAGATGGTGCCGGTGTCCACCAGCACGTCGAAGTTGAGGAACTGGTTCCAGAACTCGGTGCCGAACAGCACGATGGGTACCGCTTTGGCTTTGCCGGTTTGCACCAGTGTCAGCACCTCGAACAACTCGTCCATCGTGCCGAAGCCGCCGGGGAAGGCCACCAGCGCCTTGGCGCGCATCATGAAATGCATTTTGCGCAGGGCGAAGTAGTGGAACTGGTAGCTCAGCGTCGGGGTAATGAAGCGGTTGCTCCCTTGCTCGTGCGGCAGCGCAATGTTCAGGCCCACGGTGAGGGCGCCGGCTTCGTGGGCGCCGCGGTTGGCCGCTTCCATGATTCCAGGGCCGCCGCCGGTGCACACGTAGAGGCGGTTCGCCAGTTCCTGCGCGTTGCTGTGCCGGGCGACCAGACCGGCAAACTCGCGCGCCAGCTCGTAGAAGCGCGCGTTGCGCACGGCGCGTTCGGCCAGCGCCAGCGCTGCGGCGTCGCCACTGGATTGGGCTGCCGCCAGCAAGGCCGCTGCTTCATCGGCCGCGACAAAGCGCGCGCTGCCATAGACCACCACCGTGTTTTCAATGCCCTGCGCCGCCTGGCCCAGGTCGGGCTTGAGCATTTCAAGCTGAAAGCGAATGCCGCGCGTTTCGCGGCGCAGCATGAATTCCGGATCGGCGAAGGCGAGCAGGTTGGAGTGCGGTTCGACGGCCGCTGTGTCGGTGGGGTCGGGCTGAATTTCCGCCAGGGCATCGCTCAGACGGCGTTGGTTCAGCTCCGAATTCGGGACGAATTTTTGTGAGGGAAAACGATGTTTTGGCATATCTGGCAAGCGCTAGGAGCTATGAAAGAGATAGTGATTCTGCCTTCTAAAGCGAGGGTGTGAGCTGGGTCAATCAACCGCCGCGGAGATTGCCGGAAAATGCCACTATGACAAGCCCTGTTGAACCCGACTGGGATCCGCGTGCTGCAGAAGTACAGCGCGACCCCCAGGCCGCTACGGACACCTTGCGCGCTCAGTGCCCGGTGGCCCACAGCCATTTGCTGCACTGGTCGCTGTTTCGCCATGCCGATGTGCTGCGCGTGCTGCACGACCCCGCCACGTTCAGCAGCGTGGTGTCCCAGCATGTGGCGGTGCCCAACGGTATGGACCCACCGCAGCACACCGCCTACCGGCGCGCCATCGAGCCCTACTTCTCCCCCGAGCGCGTCGCCGCGTTTGAGCCGCAGTGCCGCGCCATTGCCCGCAGCCTGGTGCAGGCGCTGCCGCCGGGCGCTGAAGTGGAGTCCATGGCGCAGCTCGCGCTGCCCTTTGCGGTGCAGGTGCAGTGCGCCTTTCTGGGCTGGACCGAAGACGACTACGCCGCGCTGGCAACGTGGACGCATGCCAACCACGCGGCCACGCTGGCGCAGGAGCGGTCGCTGCTGGCCGACCTGGCTATCCAGTTCCAAAGCATCGTGGCTGGCCAGTTGGCCCGGCGGCGCGCGCCCGGTGCACAGCTGCACGACATCACCGCCTCCTTGATGCGGGAGGAGGTCAATGGTGTTCCGCTGACGGACGCCGAGATTGCCAGCATCCTGCGCAACTGGACGGTCGGCGAGATCGGTTCCATTGCCGCGTCGGTGGGGATTTTGTGCGACTGGCTGGCGCACCATGCACCGGTGCAGGCGCAGCTGCGGGCGCAGCCGCAGGCGATTCCGGATGCGATAGAAGAAATCCTGCGCCTGCGTGGGCCGCTGGCCACCAACCGGCGCGTGGCCACCTGCCCGGTGGACCTCGGGGGCCGGCATTTGCCGGCAGGCGCCCGCGTCACGCTGCATTGGACGGCGGCCAACCGCGATCCGCAGGCATTTGACGACGCGCTGGAATACCGCCCCCAGCGCTCGCAGGAGGCCAATCTGTTGTGGGGTGCTGGCATTCACGTCTGCCCTGGAGCACCGCTGGCCCGCATGGAGCTGCGCGTGGTGCTGGAAGAGCTTCTGGCGATTGGCGCCGCGCTGGAGCCCGTGCCCGGCCAAGCGCCCGAGCCCGCCGCGCACCCCGCCAGCGGCTGGACGCGCGTGCCGCTGAAGCTGGTGCGGAGACCCATTTGAGCGGTTTAACGCCGCTTTTTTAACTGCGCAGCGCCAGCGCCACCGTCTGCAGGCCCAGCCAGCTCAGCAGCAGCGAGCCGCACAGGTGCATCGCCAGGGTGCCGAACGCAAGCGCCACGCGCTGCTGCTGCAGCATCTCGACGATTTCGATGGAAAAGCTGGAAAACGTGGTGAGCGCACCCAAAAACCCCGTGATCAGCGCCAGCCGCCACGCCGGGTCGAGTTGTGGCATGACCTGAAACGCGCCCACCGCCAACCCGATCAGGTAGCCGCCAATCAGGTTGGCCGCCAGCGTGCCCCAAGGCAGCAGGCCGCCGGGGCTGAGCCACAGCCCCAGCCGCCAGCGGGCCAGAGCACCGAGGCTGGCGCCCAGGCAAATGGAAAACACGTTCAACATGGGGCGCGATGTTAGCGCGGGCGCCCTGCGCGCCGCCGCCCGTTCAGCGGCCGCTCATCTGCTGCGGCAGCCAGGTCACGATACCCGGCACCAGATAAATCAGTGCCACTGCGGCGCACATCAGCAAAAACATGGGCAGCGCCACCTTGGCAATCCAGGGCAGCTGGCGCCCGGTCATGCCTTGCAGCACGAACAGGTTGAAGCCTACGGGCGGGGTGATTTGCGCCATCTCGACCACCAGCACCACGAACACGCCGAACCACAGCGGGTCGATGTGCGCGGCCTGCACGGTGGGCATCAGCACGCCCATGGTCAATACCACCATGGAAATTCCGTCGAGAAAGCAGCCGAGGATGATGAAGAACACCGCCAGCGCCGCCACCAGTTGCGCCTGGTTCAGACCCAGCGAGCCAATCCACTCGGCCAGGTGGCGCGGCAGGCCGATGTAGCCCATGGACAGCGTCAGGAAGGCGGCGCCTGCAAGAATCAGCGCAATCATGCAGTACAGGCGGGTAGCGCCCATCAGTGCGTCCTTGAAGGTCTGCCAGTTCATGGAGCCTTGCACGGTCGACAAAATGAGCGCGCCGGTCACCCCGACGGCTGCCGCCTCGGTGGCGGTGGCGATACCGACGTAAATGCTGCCCAGCACGGCGGCAATCAGCAAAATCACCGGAATCAGACTGCGCGATGCGGCCAACTTTTGCACGAACGACAGCTGCTCGTCCGCCTTTGGAATTTGATCGGGATGGCGCAGCGCCCACAAGGCGATGTAGCCCGAGAACAGGCTTGCCAGAAGAATGCCGGGGAACACCCCGGCAATAAAGAGCTGCGAGATCGACACGTCCGCCGCCACGCCATAGACGATCATGATGATCGACGGCGGTATGAGCAGCCCCAGTGTGCTTGAGCCCGCCAGCGTTCCCACCACCATGTGTTCGGGGTAACCACGCCGCGTCAGCTCGGGCAGCGTCATCTTGCCAATCGTCGCGCAGGTGGCGGCGCTTGAGCCCGACACTGCTGCAAAAATGGTGCAACCAATTACGTTGGTGTGCAAAAGCCGTCCTGGCAGCGCCTGCACCCAGGGCGCAAGGCCTTTGAACATGTCCTGCGAGAGCCGCGTGCGAAACAGGATTTCGCCCATCCAGATGAACAGCGGCAAGGCGGTGAGCGTCCAGCTCGACGACGAACCCCAGATCGTCACCGCCATGGCGTCGCCCGCCGGGCGCGACGAAAACAGTTGCATGCCGATCCAGGCCACGCCCGAAAGCGTGAGCCCGATCCACACGCCGCTGCCAAGAATGACAAACAGCGTGGCAACCAGCAGCGCGGTAATGGCCAGATCGCTCATGCCTATTCGTTCCGCAGCGCTTCGCTGCTGTCCAGTTGCACGCGACGGCCCAGAAATTCGAGCACCAGCTCATCGACGAAGGCAATCGCAAGCACCACCGTGCCCAGAGCCATGGCAATTTGCGGCAACCACAAGGGCGTGGCGTCGTTGCCGGTGGAAATGTCGTTGAATACGTGCGACTGCCAGGCCAGCTTGCAGCTGTAGAAGGCAAACAGCAGCGCGAGCAAGGTGGCCGCGGCGAGCGCCCACAGCTCGGCGCCCTTTTTCCAGCGACCGCGCAGCAGGTTGATCACCAAGGTGACCCGAATGTGCTCGCCGCGTTTCAAGGTGTGGGCCAATGCCAGAAAACCGGCGGCGGCCATCAGGTAGCCGGCGTAGGCGTCCAGCCCCTGCACCATGAACTGCAATTGCCGGCTCAGGATGGAAAGCAGCACCGTGCCCAGCAGCAGCACCATACACAGCGCCGCCAGCGCCGCAGCGCCGGTGTAGAGGCCATCGAGCAGGCGGCGCATTGCGGTGCTGCGTTTACTTGCGGTAAGCGTCGATCAGCGTCTTGCCCTCAGGGCCGGCCTTCTCCAGCCATTCCTTGAGCATGGTTTCGCCCACCTTGGTCATGTCGGCCTTGAGCTGTGGCGAGGGCGACAGCACCTGCATGCCGTTGGCCTTGAGTGCGGCCAACGTGTCGGTGTTGACCTTTTCGGCGGCTGCCCAGCCGCGCGTTTCGGCGTCCTTCGCGGCCTTGAGCAATGCCTCTTGGCTGCCTTTGTTCAGCCCGTCAAAAGCCTTTTTGTTGACGATGACGGCGTTCTTGGGCAACCAGGCCTGTAGGTCGTAGTAGTACTTGAGCTGCTCGTAGAGCTTGCTGTCCACGCCGGTAGCGCCGGAGGTCATGGTCGATTCGACCACGCCCGTCGCCAGCGCCTGCGAGAATTCGGCCGCCTGCACGGTCACGGGTTGCGCGCCGACCAGTTCGGCAATGCGGGCGGTGGCCGGGCTGTAGGCGCGCCACTTGATGCCCTTCAAATCGGCAGCAGACTCAATGGGTTTCTTGGTGTACAGGCCCTGCGGAGGCCATGGCACCGAGTACAGCATCATCATTCCCTGCTCGGCGAACTTCTTGTCGAGCAGAGGTTTTTGTGCTTCGTACAACTTCTTGGCGTCGGCAAAGCTGGTGGCCAGGAAAGGCTGGCCGTCGGCGCCGAAAATCTGCCATTCGTTCTGGAAGTTGGCGAAAATAATTTCGCCCAGTTGCGCTTGACCGCCTTGCACGGCGCGCTTGATTTCCGGCGCCTTGAACAGCGAAGCGTTGGCGTGCACCGTGATTTTGAACGCGCCACCGGTGGCTTTGTCCACGTCGGCAGCGAACTGCACCAGGTTTTGCGAGTGGAAGTTGGTGGCTGGGTAAGCCGCCGCGAGGTCCCACTTGGTTTGGGCAAATGCAGGCGCGCAGGCCAGGCCGCCGGCCAGCACGAGGCCAAGGGCGGCGGTGGAAAGGGTTCGACGATTCATGGGGAATGCTCCACTGCGGTTGGGTTGAGGGGAAAGCGGTCTGACTGTAGCGCCGCCCCCCAAGGCAATGTCTAGGTGTTTACCTTAAATGTCGACAAATCGTCGACAAATTATTGAGATCGATCCCTACAATCCGCCGCTGCAGCTGCGCTCATTGCGGCTGCTCAGCGGGAGCACTGCATGAAACCTGCCAAGCGCGGCAAGCCCGAGTCGGGCCCCATCGTCTCGTCGGCACATCTGGTGTCGGCGCACAGTGCCGAATTGAGCGAATTCGAGTTCGGCCTGATCGTGGCGGGCAACGCCTTTCACCGCTGGGTGGTGCATTGCATGGCCGCTGCCGGCCTGAAGGAGCTGACTCCGCTGGACGTCTTGGTGCTGCACCATGTCACGCACCGCGCCCGCGACAAGCGCTTGGCCGATATTTGTTTCATCATGAACGTGGAAGACACGCACTTGGTCAACTACGCGCTGAAAAAACTGCAAGGGCTCGAAGTGGTGCAGTCCACGAAAAGTGGCAAAGAGGTCACCTACGCCGCCACCGAGCAGGGCCGTGCCTATGTGAAGCGCTACCGGGAAATCCGGGAAAGCTGCCTGATCAATGCGCTCAACGCAGACGAGTCGCTCAACCGGGACATTGGCGAGTTGGCCCGTTTGCTGCGCGTGCTCTCGGGCATGTACGACCAAGCGGCGCGGGCTGCGGCGTCTTTGTAAGAATTTAAGTAAAAATGGCCTCCAGGGCAATACCCATAAGCGCTGGCAGCTACGAAATAGAGAGTGTTTCATGACCGACTCCATCTCCACTCCCCGCTGGCAGTTCTGGATTGACCGCGGGGGCACATTCACCGACGTGGTCGGCCGCAGGCCCGATGGCAGCCTGATCACCCACAAGCTGCTGTCCGAGAACCCCGAGCAGTATCCCGACGCGGCAGTGGCCGGCATTCGCCATCTGCTTGGGTTGGCGGGCGATGCACCAGTGACCCCCGAACTCGTTGAGTGCGTGAAGATGGGCACCACCGTGGCGACCAACGCGCTGCTTGAGCGCAAGGGTGAGCCAACGCTGCTCATCACCACACGCGGTTTTCGCGACGCGCTGCGAATTGCCTACCAAAACCGTCCGCGTTTGTTTGAACGCCACATCGTGCTGCCCGAACTGCTGTACGAGCGCGTGGTTGAAGCGAGCGAGCGCATTGGCGCCCACGGAGACGTGCTCACCCCGCTCGAGGAAGCGAGTTTGCGCGAGCACCTGTGGGCCGCGTACGACGCTGGTCTGCGCACCTGCGCCATCGTATTCATGCACGGCTACCGCTATGTCCAGCACGAGCAGGCAGCCGCCCGCATTGCGCGTGAATTGGGGTTCACGCAAATCAGCAGCTCGCACGAAGTGAGCCCGATGATGAAGTTCGTCGGCCGGGGCGACACGACGGTGGTGGATGCCTACCTATCGCCCATCCTGCGCCGCTACGTGGCGCAGGTGGCAGAGCAAATGCCGGGCGTGCCGCTGTACTTCATGCAGTCCTCGGGCGGCCTCACCGACGCCAACGCCTTTCAGGGCAAGGACGCCATCCTCTCGGGCCCCGCGGGTGGCATCGTCGGCATGGCGCGCACGGCGGAAATTGCCGGGCACACCCGCGTGATTGGTTTCGACATGGGGGGTACGTCCACCGATGTGAGCCACTACGCCGGCAGCTTTGAGCGCGAGTTTGAAACGCAGGTAGCCGGTGTGCGCATGCGCGCGCCGATGATGAGCATTCACACCGTTGCTGCGGGTGGCGGATCGCTGCTCAGTTTTGACGGTGCACGTTTTCGTGTCGGCCCCGAGAGCGCGGGCGCCAACCCCGGCCCGGCGAGCTACCGGCGCGGTGGGCCGCTCGCGGTGACGGATGCCAACGTCATGGTTGGGAAAATCCAGCCGGCGCATTTTCCGCAGGTGTTTGGCCCGGCCGCCAACGAGCCATTGGATGCGGCGGCAGCGGCGCAGAAGTTTGCCGCCTTGGGTTTGGATACCGGCCGGGCGCCGGAAGACGTGGCGCACGGTTTCATCCAGATCGCCGTGCAACAGATGGCCAACGCCATCAAGAAGATTTCGGTGGCCCGCGGCTACGACGTCACCCGCTACACCTTGCAGTGTTTTGGCGGCGCTGGTGGCCAGCACGCCTGCCTGGTGGCCGATGCGCTCGGCATGCAGCAGGTGCTGGTGCACCCGCTGGCCGGCGTGTTGTCGGCCTATGGCATGGGCCTGGCCGACCAAAACGTGATTCGCGAGCAAGCCGTGGAGCGCCAGCTGGGCGCGGGCATGCTGGTGGAAGTCGAAGCGCTGTTGGAACAGTTGGGCGACGTGGCCCGCCAAGAGCTGGCCGACCAGCGGGCTGCGGCAGAGGGCGGCACACCAGCCCCCGCACAGGAAGCTGCCGCCGTGCGCCTGCACCAGCGCGTGCACCTGCGCTACGAAGGCAGCGATGCGGCGCTGGTCATTCCCCACACCTCAGAAACCTCGGCCGATGCCGCCGTGCGGGCGGACCTGCTGCGGGAAGGCTTTGAAGCCGCCTACCGCCAGCGTTACGCCTTCGTCATGCAAGGCAAGCATTTGGTGGTCGAAGCCGTATCGGTCGAAGCGGTATTGCCCGGCGACGTACCCGCCACGCCCGACTTGGCCGTGCACCCCGAGCGCGAAGTGCCGCGCCGCGCCACGGCGCGCATGTACACCGGCGGCGTCGATGGCGTGCCCGCCTGGCACGACGCCGCGCTGGTTGTCCGCGAAGACCTGCGCGCGGGCGACCGGCTGGCGGGCCCCGCCATCATTGCCGAGCAGAACGCGACAACAATAGTCGAGCCGGGTTGGGAGGCTGAGCTCACCGCGCAAGACAACTTGTTGCTGAAGCGCCGTGTGCCGCGCGCCGAGCGCTACGCGGTGGGCACCCAGGCAGACCCGGTGCTGCTGGAGGTCTTCAACAACCTGTTCATGAACATCGCCGAGCAGATGGGGCTGCAGCTGCAGAACACCGCCTACTCGGTGAACATCAAGGAGCGCCTCGACTTCAGCTGCGCGCTGTTTGATGCCGAGGGTCAGCTCATCGCCAACGCGCCGCACATGCCGGTGCACCTTGGCAGCATGGGGGAAAGCATCAAGACCGTCATTCGAGAGAACGCCGGCAGCATGCAGCCGGGCGACGTGTACGTGCTGAACGACCCCTACCACGGCGGTACGCATTTGCCGGACATCACGGTCATCACGCCGGTGTACCTGGAGCCCAGCCAGCCGCCTACGTTCTATGTGGGCAGCCGTGGGCACCACGCCGATGTGGGCGGCACCTCGCCTGGCTCGATGCCGCCGTTTTCCACGCGCATCGAGGAAGAGGGCGTGCAGATCGACAACTTCAAGCTGGTCGATGCCGGGGTGCTGCGCGAGGCGGAAATTTTGGCCTTGCTGGGTTCTGGCGAATACCCTTCGCGCAACCCCGAGCAGAACCTTGCCGACCTGAAAGCGCAAATCGCCGCCAACGAAAAAGGCGTGCAGGAACTGCGCCGCATGGCCGAGCAGTTCGGTCTGCCCGTGGTCCAGGCCTACATGGGCCATGTGCAGAACAACGCCGAGGAATCGGTGCGCCGGGCGATCACGCGCCTGGCAGCACGCATGCAGGATGGTGCATTCACGCTGCAGCTCGACAACGGCGCGCAGATCGCCGTGGCGGTGCGGCTGGATGCGGCGACGCGCAGCGCGGTCGTGGACTTCACCGGCACCTCGCCTCAGCAGAGCAACAACTTCAACGCGCCGACGGCGGTGTGCATGGCGGCGGTGCTCTATGTGTTCCGCTGCCTGGTAGACGACGACATTCCGCTCAACGCCGGTTGCCTCAAACCGATCGAAGTGCGCATTCCGCCCGGCTGCATGCTCCACCCCAATCCGCCGGCTTCCGTGGTGGCGGGCAATGTGGAAACCTCCACCTGCATCACCAATGCCCTGTTCGGTGCGCTGGGCGTCATGGCCTCCAGCCAGCCGACGATGAACAACTTCACCTTCGGCAGCGATCGCCACCAGTACTACGAAACGATTTCCGGCGGCAGCGGCGCGGGTGGCGAGTTCGACGATGCCGGCAAGTTGGTTGGCGGCTTCCCCGGCACCAGCGTGGTCCAGGCGCAAATGACCAATTCGCGCCTGACCGACCCGGAAGTGCTGGAGTTCCGCTTCCCCGTGCTGCTGGAGAGCTTTGCCATCCGCCGCGGCTCGGGCGGCGCCGGGCGCTGGCGCGGCGGCGACGGCGGCGTGCGCCGTGTGCGTTTCCTCGAACCCATGACGGCCAGCATCCTCTCCAACGGCCGGGTGCATCCAGCGTTTGGCATGGCGGGCGGTAGTGCTGGCGCGCTGGGCACCAACCGCGTGCTGCGCGCCGGTGGCGGTGTGGAGGTGCTGGCGCACATCGGCCAGGCGCAGATGCAGCCGGGCGATGTGTTCGAGATTGCGACGCCCGGTGGTGGCGGTTTCGGCAGCCCTGAAACTTAGAGTGAAAATGGCCTCTAGCGTATACTCAGTAAGCGCTGGAAGCTATTATTTCAGGAGTTTTTTGGCGCTGCGCGCGCCGATTGGGTGGCCCTCGATTCGCCACTGCCGCTGAGTGGGGGCGGCACGTCCCGCCCGGCGAGCCGCGCGCGGAACAGGCCGGTGCGCATCAAGAAGATGTTGGTCACCGGCACGGTGACCGCCAGGAATACGGCAATCAGCATGCCGTGCGCCGCCACCACGTGGTTCTGCAGCGAAAAGTACAGCACCGTGCCGTACATCACGCACCAGCAGCCCAGCGTCGCAATGACTGCCGGCGCATGCACGCGCTCGAAGAAATTGGGCAGCCGCACCAGGCTGAGCGAGCCAATCAGCGCCACCACTGCGCCGGCAAGCACCAGCAGCGACACGGCGATGTCGGCCCACAGCGGCAGGGCGGTCATTCGATCACCTCGCCACGCAGCAGAAATTTGGCCATGGCCATGGAGCTGACGAAGCCCAGCAGCGCAATCAGCAGCGCGGCTTCGAAGTAGTTGCTGCTGCCCTGGTGAATCCCCAGCACCAGCATGAGCAGCATGCCGTTGAGCGCCAGGCAATCAAGCGCCAGCACCCGGTCTTGCGCCGTAGGGCCGCGCAGTACCGGCACCAGGGCGCAGCCCATGGCCAGCGTCAGGATGAAGAGCGCAATCGGGAGCGCAAAGGACAGGACGGGGTTCATTCGAAGATCTCCATCAAAGGGCGCTCATAGCGTTCCTTGACCATCGCCACGAAGGCGGGCTGGTCGCCCAGCTCCAGCACATGGAGCATCAGCATGCTGTGGTCCATGGACAGTTCGGCCCAAGAGGTGCCGGGCGTGATGCAGACGATCATGGCCAGCACCGCCAGGGCGTTTGGGTCGCGCAGCTCCAGCGGGATGTGCACGAAACCCGAGGGGTGGCGGCGCGAGCCCGGGAACAGAAACAGGCGCAGTGTGACCCAGTTCGACTCCACCGTGTCGGCGGCGACGCGCAGCCCCAGCCGCAGGATGGTGAGCGGGTGGCGCACGCGCACCGGCAGCGGGCGGAGCCCCCGCGTCAGCAGCGGGATGAGCACGCAGAGGACGAGGCCGAGCAGCGCATCGCCTGCGCTGAGGCTGCGGTTGAGCACCATCCACAGGGCGAACAGCGCCAGCGAGAGCAGCGGTGCAGGCAGCAGGCGCTTCATGGCAGGGCACCCTGCGCGGCATCGGGCGTGGAACTGGCTGCGGCGCTGGGCACCGGCTCGGCACCCAGAATGGCACGCACGTAGGCGCGCGGCGCATGGAGCGCGTCGGCCGCGGCGTGCGTGTACTGCAGGGCAGGGCCGGCGGCCACCGCCAGCAGCACGCAGGCCAGCATCAGTCCGGCGATGGGAATCCCCTCGGCCAGCGGGACGCGCAGCGGCCCGCGTTCCTGCGCCGCCCAGAAGTGCGTGATGCCTGCGCGCACCAGCGCCGTCAGTGCCAGAAAGCCCGACGCCACCAGCACGATGAGAAACGTCCAGCCCGCCCAGCCCGGCTGCTGGCCGGCCGAAGACGCCAACCCCAGCGGGTTGAACAGTGCCGAAAGCATGGCAAATTTCCCGACGAAACCACTCAGCGGCGGCATGCCCGAGAGCATCAGCGTCGAGCCGAGAAACGCCAGGCCGACAAAGGCGGTGGCCGCGGGGATGGGCAGGCCCACCACAGCCTCTTCGTTTTCATCCAGATTGAAGCTGAGGGTGGGCTCCAGGCGGGCGTTGAGGAACGGCGCGGCGTCGCCCCGGGGCTCATACGGGTCGGGCCCGTCGCTGGGCACGCGCCAACGGTCGAGCACATCGCCCAGCAAGAACAGCGCGCTGACCGCCAAGGTGGAGCCCGGCAGGTAGTACAGCATGCCGGCGGTGAGCAGGTTCTGGCCAAACCCGGCCGCCGCCAGCACCGTGCCGGATGACACCACCGCCGCATACCCCGCGAGGTGCCCCAGCCGCTGCGAACCCAGCATGCCGATGGCGCCGAACGCCATGGTGAGCATGCCCATACCGACCAGCCACAAACTGCCAAACTGTGCCGAGGCGCCGGCCTCCAGGCCAAACATCAGCGTCCATAAGCGCAGGATGGCGTAGATGCCCAGCTTGGTCATGATGGCAAACAGCGCGCCCACCGGCGCCGTCGCCGCGCTGTAGGCTGGCACCAGCCAGAAGTTGAGCGGCCACACGGCGGCCTTGATCAAAAACGCCGTGGCCAGAATCGCGGCGGCGGCATGCAACAGGCCGCGGTCCGATTCCCGCAGCGCGGGAATGTGCTGGGCCAAGTCCGCCATGTTCAGCGTGCCGGTGATGCCGTAGAGCATGGACACGCCAATCAGAAACAGCGCCGACGCCGCCAGGTTGATGGCGATGTAGTGCATGCCCGCCAGCACCCGCGCACGGCCCGAGCCGTGCAGCAGCAAGCCATACGAAGCTGCCAGCGTCACCTCGAAAAATACGAACAGGTTGAACAGGTCGGCGGTGAGGAAGGCGCCGCACAGCCCCATGAGCTGCAGCTGAAACAGCATGTGGAAATGCACGCCCACCCGGTGCCAGCGCGCGCAGGCAAACAGAGCGGCGGCCAGGGCGATGAAGCTGGTGAGCAGCAGCATCAGCGCAGACAGGCGGTCGAGCGCCAGCACGATGCCAAACGGCGCCTGCCAGTTGCCGGGCAAATAGACGCCCACCGCCTGCGGCGCGCCCGCTTGCGCCGTGCGCAGCAGCAGCAAGCAGGCGATGCCGAACAGCAATGCGCACGCGCCGACGTTGAGTGCCATCTTCAAACGGTTGCGTTCCTCGCCCATCAGCATCATCACGCCGGCGGTGAGCATGGGCAGCAGGATGGGGGCCAGGATCAGGTTCTGATCATTGGCCAGTGCAAGCAGCCACGCGCTCATGGCAGCACCCTGTCATCCTCAGGCTCCATGCCTTCGGGCGGTTCGACGCCATCGACGTGGTCGGTGCCCGACAGCCCTCGGGAGGCGAGCAGCACCACCAGGAACAGCGCCGTCATGGCAAAACCGATGACGATGGCGGTCAGCACCAGGGCCTGGGGCAGCGGGTCGGCGTAGTGGGCCAGGTCTTGCGGTATGCCGTCCCGCAGCACAGGCTCTTTGCCCGTGGCCAAGCCCAGGCGCCCCATGCTGAAGATGAACAGGTTGACCGCATACGAAATCAGCGACAGCCCCATGATCACCTGAAAGGTCCGCGGGCGCAGCAGCAGCCACACACCGGAGCCGGTGAGTACGCCGATCGCCAGTGCGAGGGTCAGCTCCATGTGGTGCCTCCCGGGGTGTTGCCCGCCAAAGCCGGTGGCTGCGTGGAAGCGGCCGCCAGGGCGGCGGCTTCCTCCATGCGGCGGGCGTGGGCGCGGTGGCCGCGCACCGACTGGTGGGCAATGGAGGTGAGGATGAGCAGGGTCGAGCCCACCACCAGCAGGAACACGCCGGTGTCAAAGAACATCGCGCTGGCCACATGCACTTCGCCCACCAGCGGCAGCGTGAGATGGGCGGTGTGCGTCGTCATAAAGGGGTAGTTCCAGATCAAGGAGCCCAGGCCCGTAGCCAAAGCGATGAGCATGCCCGCCGCCATCCAGCGGCGCGGGTACAGGGCGAGGTTGGCCTCGACCCACTGCGTGCCGGAAATGGTGTACTGCAGCACGATGGCGGTAGAAAACACCAGGCCGGCGACAAAACCGCCGCCGGGTGCGTTGTGCCCGCGCAGAAACAGGTACACCGCCACCAGCGTGGCGAACGGCAGCAGCAGCCGCACCAGCACCGCCGGCACGCGCAGGTAGCCGACGGCGGTGTCGGCGGCCAGGCGCGGGTTGATCAGGTCGGTGTCGAGGTCGGCTGGCAGAGCGCGCTGCTGCGGCGGCAGGTCCAGCATCTCGATGGCAGGGCGAAAGCGCCGCAGCAAGGCGTAGACGGTGAGCGCGGCGATACCAACCACGACGATCTCGCCAAGCGTGTCAAAGGCCCGGAAATCCACCAACAGGACATTGACCACATTTGCGCCGCCACCGCCGGTAAGCGCGTGTTCCAGGAAAAATGTCGAAGTGCTGCGGGGAAACGGCCGGTTGAGCATGGCGAAGGAGAGCAGCGCCATGCCGGTGCCTGCACACATGGCGACGAAGAAGTCGCGTGCCCGGCGCCGTGCAGCGCGCCGCGCTTGAGCGTTGGGCACCGCATGGCGCAATTCTTCTTGGCGCTTGGGCAGCCAGCGCAGCCCAAGGAGGATCAAGAGGGTGGTGACCGATTCCACAGTCAACTGCGTCAAGGCCAGGTCGGGGGCGGAAAACCACAGAAAGGTAATGCAGGTGATCAGCCCGGTCGCGCCGAGCAGGGTCAACGCCGCCAGTCGGTGGTACTTGGCCTGCCAGGCCGTCGCGAGCGCACAGACCATGCCGAGCGCCCAAAGCATTGCAAACGACGGTTCAAACGGCAGCGCCGTACGGTTGCCGATCGGCAAACCAAGGCTCCACAGCGGCAGCGCCGCAACCAACAGGGTGAACACCACCAGCCACAGCAGCTGCCACTGCAGCTTGCTGGTACCCAGCAGAGCGCGCCCCCGGTGCGTGGCGTAGGTCAACGCCGCGAGCCAAGTTTCGAAGGCGCGCTTGCCGTCGGCCCAGCCCAGGCCAGGCGCGCGATCCGAGTCTTGGCCACGCCGACGCAACAGGACGTAAAGCAGCACGCCGCCGAACAATGCGACCAGGCTCATCAAAAAGGGCGTGTTGAATCCATGCCACACCGCCAGACTGTAGGCCGGCAAATCCCCGCCCACGACGGGCCGGGCCGCAGCGTCCAGCACGCGGCCCACCGACCACTGGGGAAGCACGCCCACCACCAAACACGCGAGCACCAGCAGCTCAACCGGTACACGCATCCAGTGTGGTGGTTCGTGTGGCTGGCGCGGAAGATCGGTGGCTGGGGCGCCCGCAAAAGTTTGCATGCACAGGCGCACGGAATAGGCCACGCTGAACACGCCAGCCAGCGTAGCCGCCCATGGCAGCAGGGTTTCGACGAGCGGATTTGCGGACACAAATACGGTTTCGGCAAAGAACATTTCTTTGGAAAGAAAGCCGTTGAGCAAGGGCACGCCCGCCATGGCTGCGGCCGCCACCGCAGCAAGCGTGGCAGTAATCGGCATGGCGTGGGCAAGCCCCGAGAGCCGGCGCATGTCGCGCGTGCCGGTTTCATGGTCCACGATGCCGGCAGCCATGAACAGCGATGCCTTGAAGGTCGCGTGGTTCATGATGTGAAACACCGCCGCCACGGCGGCCAGAGGGCTGTTGAGCCCCAGCAGCAGCGTGATGAGCCCCAGATGCGAGAGCGTTGAATAGGCGAGCACGCCCTTCAGATCGTTCTGGAACATGGCGACGTAGGCGCCAAGCAGCAGCGTGATCAGGCCCGCGCCACCTACTATCCAGAACCAGGGCTCAGTGCCCGACAGCACCGGCCACATGCGCGCCAAAAGAAACACGCCGGCCTTCACCATCGTGGCCGAATGCAGGTAGGCAGACACTGGCGTAGGTGCGGCCATGGCGTGGGGCAACCAGAAATGGAAGGGGAACTGGGCGCTTTTCGTCAGTGCGCCGAGCAAGATCAAGCCCAATGCGATGGGGTAGAGCGAATGCGCGCGTACCAAAGCGCCCGCCGCAAGGACGTGGTCGAGGTCGTAGCTGCCAACGATGTGACCAAGCACAATCATTCCTGCGAAGAGGCACAGGCCGCCTGCGCCAGTCACAGTAAGCGCCATGCGCGCGCCGCGCCTGGCGTCCTTGCGGTGGTACCAGTAGCCGATCAGCAGAAAAGAAAACAGGCTGGTCAACTCCCAGAAGAGCGCCAGCTGTATCAGGTTGCCCGAAAGCACCACGCCGACCATCGACCCCATGAAGGCAAGCAGAAACGCGAAAAAGCGCGGTACAGGGTCTTTGGGCGACATGTAGTAGCGCGCGTACAGCACCACCAGCGCGCCAATGCCCAGTATCAGCATGCAGAACATCCAGGCAAAGCCGTCCAGCCGGAGCACAAACTTCAGACCCAGGGCCGGCACCCAGTCGAATTCCTGGCGCAGCACCTCGCCGGCCGAGACTTGCGGGAACAGCAGGGCCGCCTGCACTGCGCAAAACAGTGCAATCAGTCCCGCAATGGTGGATTCGGTGTTGCGTGCGTTCGACGGCAAAAAGGCCGCCAGCAGGCTCGCACCAAATGGCAGCGCGACGAGCAGGGCGAGGGGCAGTTGGGGCCAGTCCATCTATTGCGCGGGAGTGGAAGACGCAGGCCGCGAGCGAGCGTAGGCTTGGCCATTGATCGTGTAGCCCTGGTCCGAAAAGCGGGCCGCACTTGCTGTGCCGACACCGTGCACACGCGCCACGAAGTCGCTCCAGTCTGCGAATGGCTGGCGCGCACGCTCTTGAAGAATGCGCCGCGTGGTCGCCGGGCCAATGCCGCGGATGCTGTCGAGCTCGGCCTCGGTGGCCTTGTTGATGTCGACCTGCGCGAATGCGCTGCAGCACCACAGCATCGCCGCCGCGACTACCGCTGCATGGATATTTCGAATGGACATGGCCTACAGCTCCTCGACCCGCTTGGCTGGGTAGCTGTCCCAAGCCTGGCAGCCGGGGCAGTGCCAGAAGTGTTGGCGCGCTTCGAAGCCGCAGGCGGCGCAGCGGTAGCGTGTGAGCGGGCGCGCAGCGGTGTCGAGTGCCGCCTGAATTTGAGGATGAAACTCTTCGTGTTCCAACCGCTCCCCGGCCAGCCATTTCGCTGCCGCGACGAGAGAGGGTTCGCGCTCCAGATGGCGCAGGTACCACATGCGGCTGTCTTCAGTGTCCGGCGCGCCCTGCGTGGCTGGGGACGACAGAGAAACGATGGCGTCAAGCACATCCAGAGAAGGCGCTTGGGCATAGTGCTCGGTGAATAAGGCCAATACTTCGGCTTCGCGCCCACTGCTGCGGGCGACTTCCGTCAGCAGTCCGGCGGCAAGCGGCAGCGCAGTGGGTGCCTGCTCGCGCAAGCTGCGAAGCATGCGCAGGGCTTCCAGGCTGTTGTCGGTTTGCTGGGCGATGCGCGCCAGTTCAATGCGCGCGCGTGCGGCGTGCGGCGCCGCTGCCAGTGCCTGCTCCAGCAGGGCGACGGCGCCGGTGTTGTTGCCAGCTGCGCGCTCGCTCTGCGCTTGCTCGCACAGATAGTGCGCCTGGCGCGTGCTGAAATCGCCTTGGCCGGCGGCGTGCATGCGGCGGGCTACGTCCGCGGCCTGCGGCCAGTCGCGTGACCGTTCAAAAATGGCCAGCCGTGCGAGCCTTGCTTCGCCTTCAAAGGCTGTGCCTTCCAGGCGGGTCAGCGCATCTTCCGCCCGGTCAAGCAAGCCCGCTTTCAAGAAATCGAGCGCCAGCGCGTGCTGCGCGCGGTCGCGGTCGGCCCCGGTCAGATCGCCGCGGGAGAGCAGGTGCTCATGCACCCGCACCGCGCGGTCGTATTCGCCGCGCCGGCGAAACAGGTTGCCAAGTGCAAAGTGCAGTTCGGACGTATCCGGGTCGTTCTGTACCGCCTCAATGAAAGCGTCGATGGCCTTGTCCTGTTGCTCGTTGAGCAAGAAGTTCAGGCCCTTGAAGTAGGCTTTTGGCGCATCGCGGTTTTGCGCGCGCAGTTGACGCAGATCGAGGCGCGAGGCGCCCCAGCCCAGCATGAACACCAGCGGGATCCCCAGCAAAATCCAGGTGAGGTCAAACTCCATGGGGCGGGATCGAATCGACCGGCAGGGGCTCGGCAGGAGTTGCGGGCAGGCCAGCGTGCACGCGCCGAGCGGCGTTGCGGTGCTTCCACCAGCGCGGCACCATGCCCAGCACCCCGGCGATGAGGCCAAAGGCAAAAGCGGTCAACACCACCAGCACGAGCGGCGCGCGCCACTGCGTTCCAAAGAAGAGGTGCACGGTGGCGTCTTGCTGGTTGTTCAGCGCAAAGGCGAACAATGTAAAAAAAATGGCTGCCTTGAGCAGCCACAGGAAGTATTTCATGGCGTCCCCAGTGGTAGGACGATTCTACGAAGCCCGGCCGCCAAACCAGCGCCCAGATCGGCGCAAGTCGAATAAATGAAGGGTTTTTGGCCTCTAGCGCTTGATGGGTAAGCGCTGGTAGCTATAAAACTTATAGTTTTACGCAGTGGTCTTTTGGTCCGCGAGCAGATCGGTGCGCTGGTCCACCGCTTCGCGCAGCGCTTTGCCTGGCTTGAAATGCGGGACGCGCTTGGACGGAATAGCCACCGCTTCACCGCTGCGCGGATTGCGGCCCATGCGGGGTAAGCGGTGGTTCACTGAAAAGCTGCCAAACCCACGCACTTCGATGCGGTGGCCGCGCACCAGAGCCTCGCCCACGGCATCAAGCAAAGCCTTCACAGCCAATTCCGCATCGCGGTGGGTGAGTTGGTCAAAACGCTCGGCCAAGGCCTGCACAAGGTCGGATCGGGTCATGAATGCGGTAACGAAATGAAAACGGGTGGGTGCATTGTGCACCCACCCGAATGGCAAACAGTGCCCGCGCCCGAAAGCGCAGGCAGAGGCAAGTTTTACTTGTCCGAGTTGTCCAACTTGGCGCGCAGCAGAGCGCCCAGGCTGGTGGTGCCGGCGCTCTCGCGGCTCGACTGCTGGCTCAGGTTGGCCATGGCGCCTTGCTCGTCGATCATGTCCTTCTGCTTGATGGACAGCTGGATGTTGCGGGTCTTGCGATCCACGTTGACCACCACAGCGGTGACTTCGTCGCCTTCCTTGAGTACGTTGCGGGCGTCTTCCACGCGGTCGCGTGAGATTTCCGAAGCGCGCAGGTAGCCGATGATGTCTTCGCCGAGGTCGATTTCAGCGCCGCGGGCATCCACAGTCTTGACCTTGCCGGTCACGGTCTGGCCCTTGTCGTTGACGGTCACGAAGGTGGTGAACGGGTCGCCGTCGAGCTGCTTGATGCCCAAGGAGATGCGCTCGCGGTCCACGTCCACAGCCAACACGATGGCTTCGACTTCCTGGCCCTTCTTGTAGTTGCGCACGGCGGCTTCGCCGGTTTCGTTCCAGGACAGGTCAGACAAGTGCACCAGGCCGTCGATACCGGCAGCCAGGCCGACGAACACGCCGAAGTCGGTAATCGACTTGATGGGGCCCGTGACGCGGTCGCCGCGCTTGGTGTCCTGCGCGAATTCTTGCCATGGGTTGGCCTTGCACTGCTTCATGCCCAGGCTGATGCGGCGCTTGTCTTCGTCGATCTCGAGGACCATGACTTCGACTTCGTCGCCTAGCGTGACCAGCTTGGAAGGAGCGATGTTCTTATTCGTCCAGTCCATTTCGGACACGTGCACCAGGCCTTCAATGCCGGGCTCGAGTTCCACAAACGCGCCGTAGTCGGCGATGTTGGTGATCTTGCCGAACAGGCGGGTGCTCTGTGGGTAACGGCGGGATACGCCCATCCATGGATCGTCGCCCATTTGCTTGAGACCCAGCGAGACACGGTTCTTTTCGGTGTCGAACTTGAGGATCTTGGCGGTGATTTCCTGACCTGCCGTGACCACTTCCGAAGGATGGCGAACGCGGCGCCATGCCATGTCGGTGATGTGCAGCAGGCCGTCGATGCCGCCCAGATCCACAAAAGCGCCGTATTCGGTGATGTTCTTGACCACACCGTGCACGATGGCGCCTTCCTTCAGCGTCTCCATCAGCTTGGCGCGTTCTTCGCCCATCGAGGCTTCCACGACAGCGCGGCGGCTCAGCACCACGTTGTTGCGCTTGCGGTCGAGCTTGATGACCTTGAACTCAAGCGTCTTGTTTTCGTAAGGCGTCAGGTCCTTGACGGGGCGCGTATCGATCAGCGAACCGGGCAGGAAGGCGCGGATGCCGTTGACCAGCACCGTCAGGCCGCCCTTGACCTTGCCGCTGGTGGTGCCGGTGACGAATTCGCCGGACTCCAGGGCCTTTTCCAGGCTCATCCACGAAGCGAGGCGCTTGGCCGTGTCGCGGGACAGGATGGTGTCGCCGTAGCCGTTTTCGATGGAGCCAATGGCCACCGACACGAAGTCGCCTACTTGGACTTCGACTTCGCCCTGATCGTTCTTGAATTCTTCCAGTGGCACGTAGGCTTCAGACTTGAGGCCAGCGTTGACCACGACGAAGCTGTGTTCCACGCGCACGACTTCGGCGGTGATGACTTCGCCTGGGCGCATTTCTGTGCGTTGCAGGGATTCTTCAAAAAGGGCGGCAAAAGATTCAGACATGTATTTCCTTACCACGTGCAGGTTGACAGCAGCACCATTGCTGCGGTTTGAAAGGCTGCCCGTGGTGGTTGGGGTACGGCGGATGCCGCGGGTTAGAGTGAAACAACCACAAGGCCAGTGCGCTGCGGCGCGGGCTGGAGGCCATGTGGACCAATGTGGGGCATTGCTGCCCCGTACTTCAGACCTCTGCGGGCTGCGCAAAGGGCTGGCGCTGCTGCCACCAGACCAGCACCTGCGTCACGGCCTGTTCGATCGTGAGTTCGGAGTTGTCCAGCACCAGAGCATCTTGCGCGGGCTTCAATGGGGCGACGCTGCGGTTCATGTCGCGGGCGTCGCGAGCCTCAAGGTCTGCGCGAAGGTCTGCGATTTTAGCGTCTATTCCGCGCGCAAGCAATTGTTGTTGACGCCGCTCGGCCCGGCAGGCAGCGCTGGCGGTGAGGTACACCTTGAGCGGGGCCGCCGGAAAGATGACGGTGCCCATGTCGCGTCCGTCTGCTACCAGCCCAGGCAGGGTTTGAAATGCGAGCTGCACATCAAACACCGCGGCCCGCACCTGCGGCAACGCAGAGACGAGCGATGCGTCCATGCCCGCTTGCTCAGTGCGAATGGCCTCGCTGACGTCCTCGCCCGCCAACAGCACGCGCGCCGGCTCAAATTTCAGCGCCATGCGGCGCGCGAGCTCGGCGATGGGTGCTTCGTTGCTTTGGTTGATCTCAAGGCCAGCACGGCGCGCCACCAGCCCGGCGATGCGGTAAATCGACCCGGAATCGAGCAGGTGATAGCCCAGCGCCTCGGCCACTTTGGCTGCGACGGTTCCTTTGCCCGAAGCTGTTGGGCCGTCGATGCAGATCACGGGCACGCCGGCGGGCGCGGGCTGGACGACGGAAAACAAGGTTTCGAAATATTCCGGGAAGGTTTTCGCGACGCAGCGCGGGTCTTCAATACGCACCGGCAGACTGGCCGGGTTGAAGGCAGCGAGCGAAAAGCACATGGCCACGCGGTGGTCGTCGTAGGTGTGAATGCTCGCGGCATGCCAGTCGTTGCGCGATGCGGGGGGGGGTGATGCGAATCCAGTCGGGGCCTTCTTCGACCACGGCACCGAGCTTGCGCAGTTCCGTGGCCATCGCGGCGATGCGGTCGGTTTCCTTCACCCGCCAGCTGGCGATGTTGCGCAGCATCGTGGGACCGTCGGCGTACAGCGCCATCACGGCGAGCGTCATGGCGGCGTCGGGGATGTGGTTGCAGTCGAGGTCGATGGCTTTGAGCGGCCACTCGCAGCGCTCTACCTGGAGCCAATTCGGCCCTCCGTTCACCTTGGCGCCCATAGCCTCTATCGCGTCAATGAAGCGGATATCGCCCTGAATGGAATCTAGTCCGACGCCGCAGATTTTTATGCCATTTTGACCGCTAGCGCTTTCTGTGATTGCGCCTAACGCTATGAAATAACTAGCAGACGAGGCATCTGCTTCTACATGGATGCTGCTGGGCGACTGGTAGCGGCTGCCTGCAGGGATGCGAAAGCGCTGCCAGTTCTCGTTGGCAACGGCAATGCCAAAGCGGGCCAGCAGCGCCAGCGTGATGGCGATGTAGGGCTTCGAGATGAGTTCGCCCACAACCTCAATTTCCACGTCCTGGGTCTTTGCCGCCAGCGGCAGCGCCATCAGCAGGGCGGTGAGGAACTGGCTCGAAACATCACCGCGCACGCGCACCGGCTGCCCCAGTGCCAGAGGGGGCACCCCGGCGCCTTGCGCGATGCGCAGCGGCGGGTAGCCGTCCGTACCCAAGTATTCGATGTGGCAACCCAACTGACGCAGCGCATCGATCAGGTCGCCAATCGGGCGCTCGCGCATGCGCGGCACACCATCCAGGGTGAAATCACCGCCCAGCAATGCCAGCGCGGCGGCCAGGGGCCGCATGGCAGTGCCCGCATTGCCCAAAAACAGCTGCAGCGCCGAGGCTGGGCGACTGTCCCCCAGGCCGGTAATGCGGGTTTCGCCCTCCGTCTGGTCCACATGGCAGCCGAGTGCACGCAGGGCGTCCAGCATGACGCTGGTGTCGTCCGAGTCGAGCAAATCGTGCACGAGCGTAGTGCCGCTGCTCAGCGCCGCCAGCAGCAGCACGCGGTTGGAAATGCTTTTGGATCCAGGCAGCTGCACGGTGCCGCCTGCTGAGGCGAGTGCGGGGATATCGAGAAATGCGGTGCTGTACATCGGTAAGTTCGTCCAGTGCGATTCGATTTCTAAATCAAACGATTACTTTGTCGGCTTCGCTTGCCGTACGCTTGTACTGTCTGCGCTTCGCCTTCGCGTACTCGATTGATTGAGAAACCGAATGAGCAGGGCGCAGAGCAGGTCTCTACGGCCCAAGGCCTATGCGACCGGCGCGCCCTGTTACCAGTGCATCCGTGGAACTGGCTTTGCCAGGCCACCGGGTGCGTCCCCCTCGGGGGAAGGCGCCGCAGGCGACTCAGGGGGATTTCTTCCTCTGCGCGCCCATGCGCCAATGCGCGCGCGTCTCGCTGGCCAGCGTCAGCATGTCTTCCAGCGCCTGTGCGTCGTCGGTGCGGATGGCGCTCTCGAGTTGTGAGAGCGCCTGCTGGAACAGTTTTGACTGCGCCAGCAGTTCGTCACGATTGGCCAGCAGCACGTCGCGCCACATCTTGGGGTCGCTGGCGGCAATGCGCGTGAAATCGCGAAAACCGGGGCCGGCGAGCGACAAAAGAGCATCCGCGCGCTCTTGGCCGGTAATGCTGTTAACCAGGGAAAAGGCGAGCAAATGCGGCAGATGGCTCACTGCGGCAAAAGCTTCGTCGTGCGATTCCGGCGACATGCTCGTCACGCGGCAGCCCAGTGCCGTCCACACTTCTTCAGCCCTCTGCAGTTGTGCGGTCAGCGTGCGTTCCGTGGGGGTGAGAATGACCTGGCGGCCGCTGTAAATTTCGGCGTCGGCGTGCTCCACGCCCGACACTTCCCGCCCCGTAATGGGGTGCGCCGGGACGAATGAGCCGACCTGGTCGCGCAGCGCACGGCGGGCGGCCTGCACCACGTCGGACTTGGTCGAGCCCACGTCCATGATGAGCATCTGCGGCGTCACCAAGTGCTTGATGGACTTGAGCGTTGCCTCCGTCGCCGACACGGGAACGGCCACCAGCACGATGTCGGCGCCGGCTACGGCCAAGAGCGCCGAGGGTGCTTCGACGTCGATGACGCCAAGCTGGCGCGCGCGGTCCGTGGTGGAGGGCGATTTGCTGTAGCCCACAACGCGTTTCACGAGTCCCGCTTTCTTGAGCGCCAGGGCAAAAGAGCCGCCCATCAGGCCGCAGCCGATCAGACCGAGTTGTTCAAACATGGACATGCCTTTGAAGAGTCACCGCGTTCATGGCGCCACCGGATAGGTGCCCAGCACCTTGTAGAACGCGCTCAAGCTGCGCAATTCGGCCAGTGCCGCCGCCACATGCGGCTGGCTCGGGTGGCCGTCGATGTCGATGTAGAAATAGTATTCCCACTGACCGGTACGCGCCGGCCGCGACTCGAAGCGCGTCATGGAAACGCCGTGGTTTTTGAGTGGAACCAGCAGATCGTGCACGGCGCCCGGCTTGTTGGGTACCGAGATGATCAAACTGGTGCAGTCGCGTGCCGATGGTGGCGGGGTTTCCAGCGTCTGCGGCAGGCAGATGACGGCAAAGCGCGTGCGGTTGTAAGCGTCGTCCTGAATGGCGTGTGCCACGATGTGCAGACCAAACTGCGTGGCAGCGCGGTCGCTGGCCAGTGCCGCCAGCGCAGGGTTGCCCGCCGCCATGCGAGCGCCCTCGGCGTTGCTGGAGACTGGACGCCGCTCAGCGTGCGGCAAATGCTTGGAGAGCCAGGCCTGGCACTGCGCAAGCGCCTGCGGGTGCGCCAGCACCGCTTCGATGCCCTCGACAGAGTCGCTGGTGCGCAGCAGGTTGTGGCGCACCAGCAGGCTGACTTCGCCCACCACATGCGTGGGGGTGTGCAGGAACAGGTCGAGCGAGCGCGTGACCACGCCTTCTACTGAGTTCTCAACGCCCACCACCCCAAACTGCGCACTGCCCGAGGCGGTGGCGTGAAACACTTCGTCGAAGTTGGCGCAATAGACGATGTCGGCAGCGCCACCAAAAAATTCGATGGCGGCTTGCTCACAGAACGTACCAGCGGGGCCAAGCACCGCCACGCGCTGCGGCGATTCGAGCGCCAGGCAGGCCGACATGATTTCACGCCAGATCGCCGAAACATGGCCACTGCGCAGGGGGCCTGGGTTGGCACGCACAATTTTCTCGATCACCTGTGCCACGCGGTCGGGGCGGAAGAACGGCGTGCCTTCGCGCTTTTTTACTTCCCCCACGCGCTCTGCGACCAGCGCGCGCTGGTTCAGCAGGGTGAGCAACTGCTGGTCGATGTTGTCGATCTGGACCCGCAGGCTGGCGAGATCGGGCGAGGCAAGTGCCGTCGTCACGGCGGGGGTTGTGGTGGAGCTCATGCGTGCGATTTTTCGAATTCTTGCAAGTAATCCACCAGCGCCTGCACGCCTGCCAGCGGCATGGCGTTGTAGATGCTGGCGCGCATGCCGCCGACCGATTTGTGGCCCTTGAGCTGCAACAGGCCGCGTTCTCGGGCGCCAAGCAGAAACGAGTCGTTCAGCGACTCGTCGCGCAAGAAAAACGGGACGTTCATGCGTGAGCGGCAGTTGTGCGCGACTTTGTTGAAATACAGCTGCGAGCCGTCGATGGCGCCATACAGCAGCTCCGCCTTGGCGATGTTGCGCCGTTCCATCGCGGCAATCCCTTGCGCGTCGCCTTCAGTCTGGCGGGCGAGCCAGTCGAAGGTTAGGCCCGCCATGTAGATTCCCCAAGTGGGTGGCGTGTTGAACATGGACTGGTTGTCGGCCACCAGCTTGTAATCAAAAGCGCTTGGGCAGGCCGGCAGCGCCTGGCCCAAGAGGTCTTCACGCACCACGACGATGGTCAGCCCCGCAGGGCCCAAGTTTTTCTGGGCGCCGCCAAAGGCGAGGCCGACCCGCGACCAGTCCACTGTGCGTGAGGCGACGTGCGATGAAAAATCGACCACCAGAGGCGCGTCGCAGCCGAGCGCTTTGAGGTCGGGCAGCTCGTGAAACTCCACGCCGTGGATGGTTTCGTTGCTGCAGATGTGCAGGTAGCTGGCGCCGACGCTGGGCGTCCAGCTGGCCGGGGCGGGCAGGGTGGTGAAGCCACTGCCTTCGCCCGAGGCGACGATGTTGACTTCGGCCGCGTACTTGCGCGCTTCCTTTTGCGACTTTTGGCTCCAGCTGCCGGTGACAACGAAATCCACGCCCGCGGCACGCGAGAGGTTGAGCGGCACGATGGCGTTTTCCGCCAGGCCGCCGCCCTGCATGAACAGGATCTTGAATTCCGGTGGCACCGCCAAAAGACTGCGAAACCCGGCTTCGGCGGCTTCATAGATGGAAATGAACTCTTTGCCGCGGTGGCTCATTTCCATCACGCTCATGCCACTGCCGTGCCAGTCGAGCATCTCGTCTGCTGCTTGGCGCAGTACGTCCTCGGGAATGGCGGCTGGGCCGGCGGAAAAGTTGTAGGGGCGTTGCATCAGACAATATGAGTCAAATCAGGCTCCAGCGCTTATTTGGTAAGCGCTAGCAGCTATCAAAAAGTCAAAAACCAAACGGAGTGAAGCTGGCTACTCGATTCACTCCGCATCTGCTTGTGGGCCGGCGTCTGGAGCGTCGCTGTCTGGCGCCTCACCGTCTGCCGAGTCGCCGTCTGCCGAGTCGGCGCTTTGGGCATCGTTTTCAACGATGCGCTGAAGGCCAATCAGCTGCGTGCCATCGTCCAGTGCGATGAGTGTCACGCCCTGCGTTGCACGGCCCAACTCCCGGATCTCACTGACGCGCGTGCGCACAAGCACTCCCTTGTCGGTGATCAGCATGATTTCGTCGTCGCTGCGCACCAGCGTGGCCGCGACCACCTTGCCGTTGCGCTCGCTCTGCGATATGGCAATCATGCCCTTGGTGCCACGGCCATGGCGCGTGTATTCAATGATGCTGGTGCGCTTGCCGAAGCCGTTTTCGGTGGCGGTGAGTACGCTTTGCGTCTCGTCTTCAGCGACCAGCATCGCAATCACGCTTTGGCCTTCTTCGAGCATCATGCCGCGCACGCCGCGTGCCTGGCGACCGAGGGGGCGCACGTCGTTTTCGTCAAAGCGAACGGCCTTGCCGCCGTCAGAGAACAGCATGACGTCGTGCTGGCCATCGGTCAGCGCAGCGCCAATGAGGTAGTCGCCTTCGTCAAGGTTGACGGCGATGATGCCGCCCTTACGCGGGTTGGAAAAGTCGTCCAACGTGGTCTTTTTCACGGTGCCCATGCTGGTGGCCATGAACACATAGTGGTCGGCCGGGAAGGTGCGCATGGCGCCGGTGAGCGGCAGCACGACGTTGATTTTTTCGCCTTCTTGCAGCGGGAACATGTTGACAATGGGCCGCCCGCGCGAACCGCGCGAACCTGCCGGCACTTCCCACACCTTGAGCCAGTACAGGCGACCGCGGTTCGAGAAGCACAGGATGTAGTCGTGAGTGTTGGCTATGAACAGCTGGTCGATCCAGTCGTCCTCTTTGGTCGCGGTGGCCTGCTTGCCACGGCCGCCGCGCTTTTGGGCGCGGTATTCAGACAAGGGCTGGCTCTTGATATAGCCGGTGTGGCTGAGCGTGACCACCATGTCGGTGGGCGTGATCAGGTCTTCGGTCGAGAGGTCTTGTGCACTGTATTCCACCAGGCTGCGACGCGCACCCAGTTTGGTCTGACCGAACTCTTGCTTGATGGCGGTCAGCTCATCGCCAATGATGGTGGACACGCGCGCCGGTGTGGCCAAAATGTCCAGCAGGTCCTCAATGACCGACATCACCTCTTTGTACTCGGCAACAATTTTGTCCTGCTCCAGCCCCGTCAGGCGCTGCAGGCGCATCTGCAAAATTTCCTGCGCCTGCGTGTCCGAGAGGCGGTACAGGCCGTCTTGCCCCATACCGAATTCGAGTTCCAGCCCTTCAGGCCGGTAGTCGTCGGCATTGATCACGCCGCCATCGGCCCGCGTGCGGGTCAGCATCTCACGCACCAACTTGCTGTCCCAGGTGCGCGCCATCAGTCCGGCCTTGGCAACCGGCGGGGTCGGCGCGTTGCGGATAATGGCAATGAAATCGTCAATATTGGCCAACGCTACGGCGAGGCCTTCCAGCACATGGCCGCGGTCGCGCGCCTTGCGCAGCTCAAACACGGTGCGGCGGGTGACCACTTCGCGGCGGTGCTGCAAAAAGACGCTGACCAGATCCTTCAAGTTGCACAAGCGCGGCTGGCCGTCAATCAGCGCCACCATGTTCATGCCGAAGGTGTCTTGGAGCTGCGTCTGCTTGTACAGGTTGTTCAGCACCACTTCAGGGACTTCGCCGCGCTTGAGCTCAATGACGAGGCGCATGCCCGACTTGTCGGATTCGTCCTGAATGTGGCTGATGCCCTCGATTTTCTTCTCGTGCACCAGCTCGGCCATGCGCTCCTGAAGCGTCTTCTTGTTCACTTGGTAAGGCAGTTCGTCCACGATGATCGACTGCCGCTGTCCACGGTCAATGTCTTCAAAATGGCACTTGGCGCGCATGATGACGCGGCCACGGCCGGTGCGGTAGCCGTCCTTCACGCCGTTGATGCCGTAAATAATGCCGGCGGTTGGGAAGTCGGGCGCCGGAATGATTTCCATCAGCTCATCAATGGAGGCCTCCGGGTGGTGCAGCAGATGCAAGCATGCGTCGACCACTTCGTTCAGGTTGTGCGGCGGAATGTTGGTGGCCATGCCCACCGCAATACCCGAGGAGCCGTTGACCAGCAGGTTGGGAAGCTTGCTGGGCAGAACGAGCGGCTCTTTCTCGCTGCCGTCGTAGTTGGGGCCGAAATTGACGGTTTCCTTGTCAATGTCACCGAGCATTTCGTGTGCAATTTTCGCAAGGCGGATTTCCGTGTACCGCATGGCGGCCGCGTTATCGCCATCGACAGAGCCAAAATTCCCCTGGCCATCCACCAGCATATGCCGCAGCGAGAAATCCTGGGCCATGCGCACAATGGTGTCGTACACCGCGCTGTCGCCGTGCGGGTGATATTTGCCGATCACGTCACCGACGATACGAGCCGACTTCTTATATGGACGGTTCCAATCGTTGTTCAGCTCGTGCATGGCGAACAGCACGCGACGATGCACCGGTTTGAGGCCGTCGCGCGCATCGGGCAGCGCCCGCCCCACGATCACGCTCATGGCGTAATCCAGATAGCTGCGCCGCATTTCCTCTTCTAGGCTGATCGGTAGAGTTTCTTTGGCGAACTGGGTCATGGATATAGTACGAAGCGGCAAGGATCGGCCATTTTAGGCGCAAGGCTTTGTAGCCATAGCGCAACATTTTCGCTTCCAGGTGCTTTTGTCCTACGATCTCTAGCCAACTCGCAACCATATGTGGCGGTTACGTATGGCACAATTAGATCAACGTTTTTGGTGATGGTCACCGAATGACGTCCTTGTTTCGCAGCGCTGCTGCGGCCTTTGCCCCCAAGAGGAGAACCATGAATAAACTGAACAAAGTGGCGATGTTGTTTGCCTCTGCAGCGCTTGCTACCGCCGCTGGCGCCCAGACTATTGATAACTGGAAAAACGGTACCGGCGAACTCGTGTGGAAGAACGGCACGAACGAACTGTGCTGGCGCGATGCTTCTTGGACGCCAGCTACGGCTGCTCCTAAGTGCGACGGCGCCTTGGCGGCTCCTGTTGCGGCTGCTGCTCCTGCACCTGCACCTGCTGCTGCTGCTCCCGCAGCAAAGCCAGCACCAGCCCCTGCCGTTGCCGCTTCAAGCAAAGTAACCTACGCCGCTGACGCATTCTTCGACTTTGACAAGTCCGTCCTTAAGCCATCCGGCAAGGCTAAGCTTGACGACTTGGTCTCTAAAGTCCAAGGCATAAACTTGGAAGTCATCATTGCTGTAGGCCATACCGACTCCATCGGTTCCGACGCTTACAACCAGAAGCTGTCGATCCGTCGCGCTGAAGCTGTCAAGGCTTATCTGGTAGCTAAGGGCATCGAAAAGAACCGCGTTTACACCGAAGGCAAGGGCGAGAAGCAACCTGTAGCCGACAATAAGACCAAGGAAGGCCGCGCCAAGAACCGCCGCGTGGAAATCGAAGTGGTCGGTACCCGGTAATCTTTGATTGCTCGATAAAAAGCCCCGGCAACGGGGCTTTTTTCATGGGCAGCTGCTTGTGATACTTTTCTTTTGCCGCCATGTCCAACGCTACCAACGTCGATCCAGCCGAGCTTGCCAAGTTTTCTGAGCTTGCACACAAGTGGTGGGACCGCGAAAGTGAATTTCGCCCCTTGCACGAAATCAATCCGCTGCGTTTGGGGTGGATCGATGCTATTGCCCCGCTTGAAGGCCGCAGGGTGCTCGATGTAGGCTGTGGCGGCGGCATTCTTGCAGACGCCATGGCGCGCAAGGGCGCCGATGTGCTTGGCATCGACTTGGCAACCAAATCGCTAAAAGTGGCGCAGCTGCATGCGTTGGAGGCGCAGACGCCTCGCGTGAGCTACCGTGAAATCAGTGCCGAAGCCCTTGCTGCTGAGCAGCCAGCTGGTTTTGACATCGTCACCTGCATGGAAATGCTGGAACACGTTCCAGACCCTGCTTCCATAGTTGCCGCCTGCGCGCAATTGGTTCGACCCGGCGGCTGGGTGTTCTTTTCTACCATCAACCGCAATGCAAAAGCCTACGCATTTGCCATTCTCGGTGCCGAGTATTTGCTAAAACTGCTTCCGAGAGGAACGCACGAATATGCGCGTTTCATTCGCCCCAGCGAGCTGGCGCGCAACTGCCGCTCAGCGGGACTGGATATCGCGCACACACGCGGTCTGGAATTTAACCCGCTGACAGGTCGCTACTGGCTCAGCGCGGACACCAGCGTCAATTATCTGATTGCAGCACGAAAGCCCAGCTGATATGTTTACCGGCATTCGCGCAGTACTTTTCGATCTTGATGGAACACTGATCGACAGCGCAACCGACTTAGGCCGCGCCGCCGACAAGATGCGCACCGATCGTGGCCTTGCGCCGCGGCCCCTGGCCGACTACCGTTCCATGGCGGGTGCCGGAGCGCGCGGCATGCTCCATGTGGCTTTTGGCATTTCACCCGCCCATCCTGAGTTCGACGATCTGCGCGAAGAGTTTTTCGGCAATTACACAGCTTGCATGTTCGACTACACCGCCGCGTTTGACGAGGTGCCCCAAGTCATTGCCGGCATAGAGGCTAGCGGACTGCCGTGGGGCGTGGTGACCAATAAGGCTGCGCGTTTTACCGATCCGCTGTTGCAATGGCTGCCGCTGTTCGCCCGCTGCGCGGTGGCCATCAGCGGCGACACCACTGCTCACGCCAAACCGCACCCGGCACCACTGCTAGAAGCCGCCCGCCGGTTGGGGTTGGCTGCAGAGCAGTGCCTCTACGTGGGTGACGACGAGCGCGACATCGTCGCCGGCCGCGCCGCTGGCATGCCGACGGTCGCCGCGAACTACGGCTACTTGGGTGCCGCGGCTTCGGTAGCAGACTGGGGGGCGGACGTAGAAATTAATTCTCCACTCGCCCTATTGCAATTGCTCCCTAGCGGCATAAGATAGGGTGCTTGGGGCTGCCCTGGTTTCGACGTGGGTTCGGAATCGGCGTGGTGCATGTCGAGCTTGATTGGCGCTCGTAAATCTGCATTCAAAAAACTAACTGCAAACGACGAACGTTTCGCACTCGCTGCTTAATTGCCAGTGAGCCTTGCAACAGTTGGCCGATGGGCTGGGCAAGGGGGTATCGAGCAATCGACGCCTCCCGGCTGCAAGGATAATTACATGGGCTGGTTCCGATCCGGGTACCTTGGGTTGGGACAAGACAATAGGGTACTGGCGGCCGGTATAGCGTGCGACTGCGCGATGCCGGTGGCGAGACTCAAATCAGACCGCTAAACATGTAGATCTGCCCGATGAAGGCTTGCGGACGCGGGTTCAATTCCCGCCAGCTCCACCACCATTGAAGCCCCAACTGTTCTCAGTTGGGGCTTTTTCTTGGCTGTTCCCGCCGTCCTCGGGTATACCGACAAGTACCACCGCCGCGGCTGAAAAGTTTTGGTGTTTTTGGCAGCTAGCCCTTATGCAAAAAGCGCTGGAAGCTATCAATTTGTTTTATTTCCGGACCAGAACCAGTGCGGCTCCTACGGCAGCGGCGTCCACGCCTACTGCCGGCACAGTCGGTCGCAAGCGCACCCAGGGCCTGGGTCGGCTTGCCGAACGGGCCGATGGCAGTACCCGCGTCCTTGGGGGCGCGTCGAACCCCTGGCTTTGGGGCTGCAGCCGGCCCACAGTGTCCAGCAGCGTGGTCTCGTTGAAGCTCACGTCTTGTGTCGCGCGCCTTCTCGATAGGCTGCATCTGGCCGCGAACCAACGGGCACCTTGTGCGTCTGGACGCCAGGAGGTCGTCCGCGCCCCTCAGCGCAACGCCTTGACCTGCTCGGCCGTGACCGGCTTGGCCTGGTTTCCCCAGGAACTGCGTTCGTGGTTGACGATGTCGGCCACGTCGGCGTCGCTCAGTTGCTCAGCGAAAGGCGGCATCGGGCTCGGGTAGGACACACCCTCGATCACTTGGCCGCTCACCCCGTGCAGGATGGCGCGGATGTGCGCCGTCGGGTCGGCGGCGATCACGGCCGGGTTCTTCACCAGCGGCGGGAAGGCGCCGGGCAGGCCCATTCCATTGGACTGGTGGCAAGCGGCACAGGTGTTGGTGTAGAGCTGCGCGGCGCGCGCGGCATCGAATTTGTACGGCCCTGCAGCCGCCGCGGGGGCGTGCGCCGCGGCGCTGGCGGCGGTATGGCCCTCGATCTTGCTGATGTTGGGTTTGCCCGATTCCTGGCCCGGCTCGCTGATGTCGAGCACACCGGCTGCGCCTTTGTCTAGGTGCGCGAAGGCGTGGTCCACGAAGACGTATTGGCCGGCGTCGGGGATCACCGCGTCGAACACGATGCCGGCTCCGGGCGCCACGCTGTACGTCGAGACGCCGCTGAGTGCGTTCCTGGGGTTGGCGTCCGGATAGACCTTGTCGAAGATCGCGCCGACGATGTGGAAGGCGCTCCACAGGCTGGGGCCGGCGTTGACCACGTGCAGGCGCACGCGTTCGTTGGGGCGCGCGGTGAGCGGGTGGTGCTGGTACTGGAAGGCCACGCCGTTGAAGGCGACGATGTCGGGCTGCATCTTCTGCATCTTGCCGAAGTCCGGTCCCATCAGGTTGCCCGAAAGCTGCTGCGTGTACCACTCGCTTTGCACCAGCACGTATTCCTTGTCGGGCTTGGGGCGCGGGTCGTCGGCCGGGTCGACGACGATCGCGCCGTACATGCCATTGGCCATGTGCAGCAGGATGGGCGGCGTGCCGCAGTGGTAAACGAAGGTGCCGGGCACCTTGGCTTCGAAGGTGAATTCGATCTGCTCGCCGGGGTTGATGTCGGCGAAGCTGGTGTTGGGCGGGGTGAGCGCCGAGTGGAAGTCGATCGAGTGGTGCATCGATGCCTTGTTGCGCAGCACGACTTTCACCATCTGCCCCTGCTTGACGTGCACGATCGGGCCGGGCACCGTACCGCCAAAGGGCCAGGCCTTGTACATCACGCCGCTGGCGATTTCCACGTCCTTGTCTGTGATGTCGATCACCAGTTGCACTTCCTTGCCCGGCGTGAGCGGCGGCAGCGTGGCGTCGTAGGCCTTTGCCACCGGCTCCTTGCTCATCAGCTGCAGCGGCGAGACCGCGGCCGCAGCGGCGGCGGGCGTTGGAGCCCTGACGTTCAGGCTGCTGGTCAAGCCGGCCACCAGGAAGAACACCACCGCCGCCACGCCCAGCAGGATGCCGGTCTGCGCCCACCAGCCCACGCGCGGCGCGTCCGACAGGCGCCGTTCGCGCCATTCGGCCACCCAGCTCCAGCGTGGCCATTTCGCTTCGATGAAGTAGTCCAGGCTGTAGGGGCTGGTGCCCGTGCGGTGGTTGATGGCGATCAGCACAGCGAAGATCAACACATAGGTCAGCGCGACGCCGCTGTTGGACGCGCCGATGGTGTAGGGGCCGCCAAAGCCGCCAGCGGTGCTCCAGATCAGCAGGCTGTAGAGCGCGCCAATCACATACATCGTGCGGCGCGCAAAACCAAACAGCAGCGCCAGCGCCAGCGCCGTGGTGGCCAGCCGCGTCAGCCACAGGAACAGCGTGGGCTGCGGCTCCACCAGCGCGATCCAGGCGTCGAACCACCAGGCCGACCAGGCCGGCTGCCCCTCGGCGGCGTTGCGCAGGTAGCCCGCGTAGTTGGCCGCGAAGCTGGGCGTCCAGGTGAACGCGGCATTGACGATCCAGATGATGCCAAAGGCCACGCGCAGTGCTGCGCTGGCCAGGGGCGGCCAGGCGTTGGTGGGTGGGTGGGTTTCTTGCTGTGGTGTCACGAGGATCCGCTCCTGCTGAATGAGCCCACGGCGTGCCGGTTGGCTGCCTGGGCATGGGCGAACCGCATTCGATTCAATGCGCGGTTGGCCGCAGGGGTGCAGTCTACGATCTGGCCGGTTCGGTCGTTGGCCGCGGCCAGATGGCACCAACACTACAGGGGTTTTGGGCCCCTAGCGCTTATGCGGTATGGCTTTATAGCTATACAAAAAACTATGGGCGCAGCTGCTCCAGCGCATGCGCCACATCGGCCACGGCGACGCCCGCTGCGGGGACGAGCTGGTTCGCCAGAGTGCTGAGCGCCTCCGGATCGTGCCGCAACCGTCCAATGGCGACGCCCGCGTCCTTGGGAGCGTCGAACCCCTGGCTTTGCAGCAGCAGCCGGCCGTCGGCGGCAAGCAGCTTGAAATAGAACTTGCCGTCTGTCTCGCGGTACTGCTTGAACGTGGGGACGGCCGTCTTGCTGGCCTTGCCGGCCTTTTTTTCCGTCCCTTGCACCAGGCTGCGCAGGCCCACCGCGGCGCGCAGTTCGCGCAGGAACGGCGTGGCCACCGCGCGCGCGCGCTCGGCGCCGGCCAGCAGCGTGGCCTCGATGCGGGCTGGGTCGGCTATCAGCGCCTCGTACTCAGCGCGCATCGGGGCGACGACCGAATCCACGCGTTCGAGCAGCAGCTGCTTGGCCTCGCCCCAGGCGATGCCGTCGGCATACTGTTGGCGCAGGGCGGCGGTTTCTTGCTCAGTGGCGAAGGCCTGGTAAATCTGCAGCAGCGCCGAGCCGTCGGGGTCCTTGGGTTCGCCCGGTGCGCGCGAATCTGTGACGATGCCACCAATGAGTTTTTGCAACTGTGCGCGGCTTGAGAATAGTGGGATGGTGTTGTCGTAACTCTTGCTCATCTTGCGGCCGTCCAGGCCAGGCAGGGTGGCGACGTGCTCGTCAATGGCGGCCTCGGGCAGCACGAAATGCTCGCTGTAGAGGTGATTGAAGCTCGCGCCCATGTCGCGCGCCATCTCGATGTGCTGCACTTGGTCGCGCCCGACTGGTACCTTGTGCGCCTTGAAGGCCAAAATGTCGGCGGCCATCAGCACCGGGTACATGAACAGGCCGGCGGTTACGCCGTCGTCGCTCTCGCGGCCCGCTTCTTGGTTTTTGTCCACGCTGGCTTTGTAGGCGTGGGCGCGATTGAGCAAGCCCTTGCCCGTCACGCACGTGAGCAGCCAAGTGAGTTCGGGGATTTCCGGGATGTCCGACTGGCGGTAGAAAATTACTTTTTCAGGATCCAACCCGGCTGCCAGCCAGCTCGCTGCGATCTCCAAAGTTGAGCGCTGAATGCGCACGGGGTCTTCGCACTTGATCAGCGCATGGTAGTCGGCCAAAAAGTAAAAGCTTTCTACTTCGGGTCGAAGGCTTGCGGCAACGGACGGACGTATTGAGCCGACGAAATTGCCCAAGTGCGGTGTGCCGGTGGTGGTGATGCCGGTGAGGTAGCGGGTGGTGCTCATGGAAACAATCAGAATCAGACGAGGACTTAGCTCAACAGCGCGACGAGTGGCGAGAGCAACAGGTTGATGGCCGCGTAACCCAGTGTCATCAGCGGGCGCAGCCACAGAGTGCCGACGACGCCAGCAAGCACCAGAGCCATCACGATGAAGAAGCCCCAGGGCTCCACGCGCGAGACAAGTTGTGCCTGCTTCCAGGGCAGCAGCCCCACCAGCACGCGCCCGCCGTCCAGCGGTGGCAGCGGAAACAGGTTGAAGGCCCACATCACCAGATTGACCAACACCCCAGCACGCGCCATCTCAATGAAAAAACGCTCGTTCACGTCGAACGTCAGAAGCGACACCAGCAGGAGGGCCCAAAAAATGGCCTGGAGGAAGTTCGACGCCGGGCCCGCAAGCGCGACCCACACCATGTCGCGCTTGGGGTTGCGCAGAGCGCCGAAATTTACCGGCACCGGCTTGGCATAGCCAAAGAGGAACGCGCCTGAGGTGGCGAAATACAGGATCAGCGGCATCAGAATGGTGCCGACGGGGTCGATGTGCTTGAACGGGTTGAGCGTGACGCGCCCCAAGCGCGCCGCGGTGGGGTCGCCAAAGTGGCGTGCCACATAGCCGTGTGCCGCTTCGTGCACGGTGATGGCGAAAAGCACCGGCAGGGCGTAGATGAGGACGGTTTGGAGGATGTTGGAAAAGTTCACCCGCTGCATTGTCCCTTATGGCGCGCTGTGTCTCATTCCGCCCGTTTGCACGGATGCTGTCTGTGCAGCAACTTCTTCCTTATGTCGGCGCAAAAAGATGCCCTTGTTGCTATCCAATAAATAGCTACTAGCGCTCAACTGGTAAGCGCTTAAGACCAATTTCGCCCTATGTTTACAGGCCGATGGCTGACAGCTTTCCGCGTCCTTCGCGCACCACTTCGGGGTCGCCACCCTTTTCCATCGGTGTCAGGTCGAGCACAGTGGTGGGCTGCGATGGACAGGCTCCCGCATCGATCACGCCGTCAATCAACTTGTCAAAGCGCTGCAAAATTTCCTGGGCGTCGTTCATTGCTTCCGACTCGCCTGGTGGAATCAAGGTGGTGCCCAGCAGCGGCCCGCCATGCACCTCCAACAAGGCCTGCAGCGCCGCACCCTCGGGCACGCGCAGGCCAATAGTCTTGCGGCTGGGGTGGCTGACCCGGCGAGGTACCTCTTTTGTCGCGTCAAGGATGAAGGTGTAGGCGCCGGGCGTGGCGAGCTTGAGCAGACGGTACTGCCGGTTGTCGACGCGCGCGTAGTTGGCCAATTCCGAGAGATCGCGGCACAGCAGCGTCAGGTGGTGCTTGTCGTCTACCCCGCGAATGCGCCGCAGGCGGTCTACCGCCGCCTTGTCGTCGAGTTGGCAGACCAGTGCGTAGCTCGAATCGGTGGGGACAGCGAGCACGCCGCCCTGCTGCAGCATGGCCGCTGCCTGCTTGATGTAGCGCGGCTGCGGGTTTTGGGGATGAACTTCGAAATACAGAGCCATGGCAAGCTTTAGCGACCGGGGTGGATATGCGCGGCCACCAGGTCCCACGCTGGTGTTAGGGCAGCCGGCAAAGGCGGCAAGGTGCCCAAATCGGTGTACGACTCGTCGGGGCTGTGGAAGTCGCTGCCGCGTGAGGCGGCAAGGCCCAGTTCACGCGCCAGGTCGGCATAGCGCAAAGCTTCTGCGGCCGAGTGGCTGCCGGTGACCACCTCGACAGCCCGCCCACCATGCTGCTGAAATTCGGAGAACAGCGCAAATTCTTCGTTCGCAGTGAATTTGTAACGTGCGGGGTGCGCCACCACAGCAACGCCACCGGCTTCGGTGATCCAGCGCACTGCTTGCCCAAGCGTGGCCCAGCGGTGGGGCACAAAGCCGGGCTTGCCTTCTATTAAATATTTGCGGAACACCTCTGAGGTGTCGCGGCAGACCTTTGTTTCCACCAGAAAGCGCGCGAAGTGCGTGCGCGAGACCAGCTCCGGGTTGCCCACATAGCGCAGCGCACCCTCGTAAGCGTCTTGAATGCCTACAGCGGCGAGTTGGTCCGCCATGTCGCGGGCGCGCTCCAAGCGGCCGCCGCGCGTTGCGGCAAGGCCCTGCACCAGCTGCAGGTTGCTGGGGTCGAACCCCAGCCCTACGATGTGCACGGTGCTTCCGGCAAAAGTGACAGAAATTTCTACGCCACTCAGGTACGCCATGCCCAGCGCTTGGGCGGCCGCCAGAGCGCGCTGCTGGCCACCGACTTCGTCGTGGTCGGTCAACGCCCAGAGATCGACTCCGTTGGCGTGCGCTCGGGCCGCGAGCACCTCAGGGGTGAGCGTGCCGTCGGAGACGACGGAGTGGCAGTGCAGGTCGGCGTTGAGGTAAGTAGACACCGCGCCATTGTAGGACTGGGCTTTGTGTCTTATGGAGGCAGAGGTCGGATCGGGACGCCTATATGCGAGAAGATACAAGTGTGATCAGAAGTACACTGATCCGCGATCCCTTTGGACCGGTGCCGTTGGCTGACCCTCAATTTTTTTGGAAATTGCGATGACCCTCAATAACGTTCGCATGGTGCGCAAACTCTGGGCTGTTTTGCTCGGGCTGATGTTGGCGATGATGGCGCTGGGCCTGGGGCTGGTGATGTATCTGGCGAACATCAATGCAGAAGTAGAGAAAAACGTTCAGTTCAACGAGGACCGCATTTCCCTTGCGCTGCGCTGGCAGGGTTTGTCGGCGCTGAGCATGGAACAAGCGGTGATCGCGGCGGTCTCCTACGATGGTATTTTGGCCGGGCAAATGCTGGAGCAGGCCAAGACGGGCATTGCAAAAATTATCGAGATGCAAACGCGCCTCGGGGCAGGCTTGACCAGTGCAGACGGCAAGAAGATGCTCGACGACATTGCCGCAAAACGCACAGAGGTGGTGCAACTGAGCGACTTGGCTCAAGAAGCGCGCAAGGCGAGCAATATGGAGAGCGCCGCCGAAATCGTTGAAGAAAAAATGCGCCCAGCAGTGGCGCAGTATGTGGCGTTGCTCGACGCCTTTGTGCAGCGCCAAGAGCGTCTGCGCGACGATGCCAAGATTGAAGGGGCAAAGCTGCACGCAACAGCCAACTGGATTGGCGTTGGCCTGGCCGTTGCGCTGCTCGCGCTGGCCATGGCGTTTGCCGCGGTTCTGGTCCGATCCATCACGCAGCCGCTGCAGCGGGCGGTGGACTTGGCGGATGCGATTGCGGCCGGTGATCTGACCGCTGAAGCCCACGATGAGCGCAAGGACGAGCTGGGCCACCTGTTGCGTTCCCTCTCTGCCATGGCGGAGCGCCTGCGCGGGGTCGTTGGCGAGGTGCGTTCGGGGGTGGAGTCGGTGTCTTCCGCATCCACGCAGATTGCCAGCGGCAACCAGGATTTGTCGGCCCGCACCGAACAGACGGCGGCCAACCTCGAAGAGACGGCGGCCAGCATGGAAGAGCTGACGGCCACCGTGACCCAGTCGGCCGACACAGCCCGACAAGCCAATCAGCTTGCCGCCAACGCAGCCCAGGCCGCGACGCGCGGCGGCGAAGTTGTGGGGCAGGTGGTGGCCAGCATGCAGCACATCACCGACAGCTCGCGCAAGATCTCCGACATCATTGGCGTGATCGATTCGATCGCCTTCCAGACCAACATTCTGGCGCTCAATGCTGCAGTCGAAGCAGCGCGCGCAGGCGAGCAAGGCCGAGGTTTTGCGGTAGTGGCGAGCGAAGTTCGTTCGCTGGCGCAGCGCAGCGCAGAAGCCGCCAAGGAGATCAAAACGCTGATCGGTGCCTCGGTTGACAACGTGGAATCGGGTTCGCAGCAGGTAGCGCAAGCTGGCCAAAGCATGCAGGAAATCGTAGCCAGCGTGCAACGCGTGAGCGACCTGATCGGCGAGATCACGGCCTCGTCCACCGAGCAGCGCGATGGCATCGCGCAGGTCAACCAGGCGGTGACGAATCTGGACCAAATGACGCAGCAAAACGCTGCCCTTGTCGAGGAGTCCACAGCTGCTGCCACGGCTATGCGCGACCAGGCTCAGCACTTGGCGCATGTGGTGTCGGTGTTCAACGTGGGCGCCAGCGCCAGCACGGCAGTGGCGCGCACACGACCAGCCCCGGTGCGCGCTCAGCAGCCCGTGAAACGGCCGACTGCGCAGGTTCGCACCTCAGCTGCCCCAAGAGTGGCTGCTCCTGCTAAGCCTGTCGCCAGCGCACCGGGCGGCAGCCCACGCCTGTCGGCTGCGCCCGCACCAAGTGCCAAGGCGAACAATGCGACCGCTGCTGACGACGACTGGGAAAGCTTCTAAACGGGGCGTGTCAGCCGCGCTGCAGTCGCAGCTATCACTCACCAATTGATAGCTGGCAGCGCTTTACAGGTAAGTGCTCCAGGCCATTTTTGCCAAAAAATCAGGTTTGCGCGCCTTCAACCAGAAACTGGACCTTGCGCTCGCCCTTCCACTCGTTCACATCGAGGCGGAACGCCAGCAGCACGCGGCCCGGCAGTGGGTCGGTGTGGCCAAACCAAATGCCGTCCACCGGGCGGCCTTGATGCATGAGTTTGAGCGACAGGTGGCGTTCGCCCACCAGACGCTGGCTCAGCACCTGCACTTCCTCGCTGAAAGTGGGCGGCGCAAAACCTTGGCCCCAGACCTCGCGGTGCAGGCTGTCGACCAGGTCGGCGCGGCAGTACTCGGGCGCTAAGGCGCCGTCGGTCTCGATGCGCCGCGTCAGCGCGGCAGCGTCCAGCCATTCGCGCGCCACCTGCGCCAGCGCCTGCTCGAACACTTCAAACTGCCCAGCGCTAAGCGTGCAGCCTGCCGCCATGGCGTGGCCGCCGAACTTGATGAGCACGCCCGGGTGGCGCTTGGCGACCAGGTCGAGCGCGTCGCGCAAATGAAACCCGGCAATCGAGCGGCCTGAGCCCTTGAGTTCGCCGTTGCTTCCCGGCGCTCCGCTCGCGGCAAATACGAAGGTGGGGCGGTGCAGCTTGTCTTTGATGCGCGAGGCGACGATGCCGACCACGCCTTCGTGAAATTCGGCGTCGAACACGCTGATTGCAGGCGGTGGATCGGCACCTTCTTCAAACAGGTTCTCGGCCATCAGCAGGGCCTGCTCGCGCATACCGCCCTCGATCTCCCGACGCTCGCGGTTGATGGTGTCGAGCTGGTTGGCCAACAGCGCAGCATGGCCGGCGTCGTCGGTCAGCAGGCACTCAATGCCCAGCGACATGTCCGACAGGCGCCCGGCAGCGTTGATGCGCGGGCCGAGCGCAAAGCCAAAATCAAAGCTGGTGGCCGCTTCCATCTCGCGGCCGGCGGCATTGAACAGGGCCGCAATGCCCACCGGCGCATGCCCGGCGCGAATGCGTTTGAGACCCTGCGCCACCAGCCGGCGGTTGTTTGCATCGAGCCGCACCACATCGGCCACGGTGCCCAGCGCCACCAGCGGCAGCAGCGGTTCCAGGCGAGGTTGCGTGGCTTTGTCGAAAATGCCCCGCGCGCGCAGCTCGGTGCGCAGGGCCAGCAGCACGTAGAACATGACCCCGACGCCAGCCATGGACTTACTCTCGAAATCGCAGCCCGGCTGGTTGGGGTTGACGATGGCGTCCGCCAGCGGCAGGCGCTCGCCGGGAAGGTGGTGGTCGGTAATGAGCACAGACAGGCCCAGGCCTTTGGCCTCGGCCACGCCCTCGACACTGGCAATGCCGTTGTCGACGGTGACCAGCAGGTCTGCGCCGCGCGCTTTCACCCGCCGGGCGATGGAAGGCGTCAAGCCGTAGCCGTCGACCACTCGGTCGGGCACCAAGTAATCCACGTGCTGGGCACCCAGCAAGGCCAAGCCGCGCAGGGCCACGGCGCAGGCAGTGGCGCCGTCGCAGTCGTAGTCGGCGACGATGCAAATTCGCTGTTGCACGGCTATGGCGTCGGCCAGCAGGCGTGCTGCGGCGTCAATACCTTTGAGACCGGCGGGCGGCAACAGCCGCGCCAGACCGTCGTCAAGTTCGTCGTGGCTCTGTACGCCGCGCGCCGCGTAGAGGCGCGCCAGCAGTGGGTGCACGCCCGCTTGCTCCAGCGCCCAAGCGGCGCGGGGCGGCACTTGTCTTGCTGTAATTTTCATAGCTGCTCCAGCACAGCAGGAAAGCGCTGGGGCCTGAAAAGGCTTGAAATTTTGGCGCTCACACTGCGCGGTGCGCTGTGCCAGGCAAGCACGCTGCGCTCGCCGCACAAGCTCACGCGCACGGGTTCGCCTTTGGCTGCACGCGCCTCTAGGGCCGCCACAGGGCCAGCGTCGAGCGCTAGCCAGGCAGCCCGCCAGGCCGGCCAATCGTCGCGCAGCGCAGGGCCGCGCAAGCTGTCCACGATATGGGGCGCCTGCACGTCGGGCAGGTTTGGTGGCAATGCGCCGGCGCCGTGCAGCCAGAAGGCGTTCACCGGCACCAGGCCACGCGCTTCGCGGGCATCGGTCAGGGCGTGCGTGTAGAGCAGCATCTGCATCTCGCTGTGCAGGCGGCGCAGGGGCGCGGCGGCGGGTTCGTCGCTGATCCATGCGCGCACGTCGCGCTGGACCACGCGGTCGAGCGAGGCGGTCGCCACATTGGCCAGCGGTGCGCCACTGGCCAGCCAGCGACCGGGCTGCTCGTAGTGCAGCGTGATGCCGTCCTCCGCAAACCAGGGCGCCATGGCGGCGAGCACCGCGCGCGACTCGTCCTCTGTGAGCTGCAACTCGTCGGGATTCGACAGGGTGACATGGTCCGTGCGCACCTGCCAGTGGCAGGGCGTGACATATGCCCAGGCTTCGCCCGCCCCGGCATTCGCCGCGGTGTTGGAGCGCGCTGCGTGCCAGGCGGCAAAGGGAATGCGTCCATCGGCGTCGCCCAAGCCGAGTGCGCGGCCCAATGCCCGCTCGTGGGGTGGAGAAAAGCAGTCTTCGTCCTGAATATCTGCCGGAAGCGGAGCCAGCCGATTGATCAAGCGTTCCAGGTGGGGGAGATGCAGGCCTTCAAGGGGTTTGACATGGCTCTGCGGGCTGGCCGCCGCCCAGGGCACCAGCAAATGGGGAATGTCCGACATGGGCGCGATTGTGCGCCGGGGCACAATCGCGCCTTCATGCAAATCCCTTACGAACTCGCTTTGGGCTGGCGCTACACGCGCGCCGGCCGCGCCACGCGGCGCAATGGCTTTATCTCATTTATCTCCGGCGTTTCCATGCTTGGCATTGCGCTGGGCGTGGCGGCGCTAATCATCGTGCTCTCCGTGATGAACGGGTTTCAGAAAGAAGTGCGCGACCGCATGCTCAGCGTGGTTTCGCACATTGAAATTTTCGCGCCCGGCGGTGCGGCGATGGCGGACCCACAACTGACCATGCAAGAAGCGCGGCGCAATCCCCAGGTGATTGGGGCTGCGCCCTTCGTCTCCGCCCAGGCGCTGCTGGCACGCGGTGAGGACATGAAGGGCGCCCTGGTGCGGGGCATCGACCCAGCGCACGAAGCCGAGGTGACGGAGCTTGCCAGCGCCAACGCAACTGCCGTGGCGCAGCTCACTCCGGGGTCGTTTCATGTGGTGTTGGGGTCCGAGCTGGCAAGTGCGCTTGGGGTGGCGGTGGGCGATGCGGTGACGCTCATTGCGCCGTCCGGCCAAGTGACGCCTGCTGGCGTGGTGCCGCGGCTCAAGCAGATGACTGTCGCCGGCACCTTCAATTCGGGCCACTATGAGTACGACTCCGCCTTGGTGCTGCTGCACATTGAGGATGCAGAGCGCATCTTTCGGCTGGAAGGCCCCACGGGAGTTCGCCTCAAGCTCAAAGACCTGCATGAGGCGCGCAATGTGGCGCAGGAGCTTGCGGGCTCGCTCAGCGGCAACCTGCTCATTCGCGACTGGACCCAGCAAAACCGCACCTGGTTTGCGGCGGTGCAGCTTGAAAAACGCATGATGTTCATCATCCTCACGCTTATCGTTGCAGTGGCGGCGTTCAACCTGGTGTCGACGCTGGTGATGACGGTGCAGGACAAGCGCGCCGACATCGCCATCCTGCGCACTCTGGGTGCGAGCCCGCGCAGCATCATGGGCATCTTCGTGGTGCAGGGGGCGATGGTGGGGGTGATTGGCACTTTTGCCGGCCTGCTGCTGGGCCTTGGTATCGCGTTCAACATCGACGTCATCGTGCCGGCAATCGAACAGATGCTGCATGCAAGCTTCCTGCCCAAAGACATTTACCTCATCAGCAAGATGCCGAGCGAACCGCAAGAATCGGACATCCTGCCGATTGCGCTGATCTCCTTGGTGCTTGCCTTTGTGGCCACGCTGTACCCGAGCTGGCGCGCCAGTCGGGTCAACCCTGCGGAGGCTTTGCGCTATGAATAATGCAGCTATCAAGGCTTATGCTGAAAGCGCGGGAGCCATAAAAAGCTCCAAGAATACCGTGGTGCTGGAAGCACGCGGCCTGACCAAGCGGTTCACTGAGGGGCGGCTGGACGTCACGGTGCTGCAGGGTGTCGATCTGGATGTGCACGCCGGGGAAACACTGGCCATCGTTGGTGCTTCGGGTTCGGGCAAAAGCACGCTGCTGCACCTGATGGGCGCGCTCGATGCACCGACCTCGGGCAGCGTGCGCTTGCACGGCCAGGACCTGGCGCAGCGTTCTGCCACCGAGCAAGGGGAGCTGCGCAACAAGTACCTGGGCTTCGTCTATCAGTTTCACCACCTGCTGCCCGAATTCAGCGCGCTCGACAACGTCGCCATGCCGCTGCGCATCCGCCGCTTGCCCTACGCTGAGTGCACGGGCCAAGCCGAGGCCATGCTGGCGCTGGTAGGCCTGGCCGACCGCGTGCAGCACCGGCCCGCCGAGCTCTCGGGCGGCGAGCGCCAGCGCGTCGCCATTGCGCGCGCGTTGGTCACGCGCCCGGCGTGCGTGCTGGCCGACGAACCCACCGGCAATCTGGACCGCAGTACGGCGGAAGGTGTGTTTCAGCACATGCTGCAGCTCGCGCGTGAGCAAGGCACGGCGTTTGTGATGGTCACCCACGACGAGACATTGGCCGCGCGCTGCGACCGGCAACTGCGATTGGTTGCAGGGCGCCTAGTTTAGGTGCCGGTAAAGGCTGCGCGCATGAACGCTTACCTTGCTTTGGGGATTGCCATCGCGGCGGAAGTGGTCGCTACGTCTGCCCTCAAATCAAGCGCCGGGTTCACCCGCTTGCTGCCATCGGTGGTCGTGGTGCTCGGCTATGGCATCGCGTTTTATTGCCTCTCGCTCACCCTCAAGAGCTTGCCGGTTGGGGTCGTCTATGCCATCTGGTCGGGCATGGGGATCGTGCTGATCAGTCTGGTGGGTTACCTGCTGTTCCGGCAAAGCCTGGACGCACCTGCTGTTCTGGGCATGGGGCTGATTCTGGCCGGGGTGGCGGTGATCCAGCTCTTTTCCAAAACAGCCGCGCACTGAAAGTTGCGCGCGGCGGCACAGACGGGGGCATTGCGGTGCAGAGCATTTTGGACGAGCAGCATTGGCGCGAGCAGTCGACCGCCGGTGCGCTGTTGGTGCTTTTCGGCGGTGCGCACTGCGGCGTGTGCCAAGCCGTTCGCCCGCGCATTGAAGACATAGTGCGCGAGGCATTTCCGGCCGTTGCCATGGCCTACGTCGATTGCGGTCAAGCCCCAGCCCTGTGTGCGCAGCAAGGTGTTTTCAGTCTGCCTGTGCTGCGCCTCTACCTCGATGGGCAACTGGCGCTTGAGCGTGCGCGAAACTTCAGCTTGCAGGAGGTGGGCGCCGAGATGGAGCGTGTGCTCACGCTCTGGGCGGCAGGGCCGGCCCAAACCTAATTCCTACGCGTCAGACTCCCAGTGGATGCGATGAAAGTCGAAGTCCGCATCCAGCTCAGGCTTCACCACCTCGAACCACGGGGAGACATCGAAATCGCGCGGCACGAAGAGCCGCCGATTGCGAATGTGAAAAATCGACTGCGTTACCGCGCGGTGGCGCTCCGGATCTTCGTGGCGGTCGAACGTGATGGCGGGAAGCAGCGGGTAGCCCACCTCTTGGAAAGCCCCCGCAATCAGCGTTGAGCAGATGGCCCGTGTCGGGGCGCCACTGCCAGCGGCCATCATGCGGCGGCGCCAACGCCCTTGCAGGGGCAGCAGTGGCAGCAGGTAGCGCGCCAGATCCACCACATTCTTCAGGTCGTATTGCATGCCGATCTGGCAGGTAACGTTCGCGAGTACTCGCGCAACGTCCTCCGCGCACAGGCCCACCGGCCGGCAGATGCGCGTTGGGTAGTGCTGGTAGTGCTCCAGCGAGCGTTTGCAGACGCCGTCGAGGATGTCGGCTTCAACCAGCAACAGCGTTTGACCTTGCGCATTGCAGCCTTCCAGCGCCGGCCCAACGTACAGCGCCGCGTGCGACCAGGTGGACTGCGTCAGGTACTTGATGGCGCTGGAGATGCGGCTGTTGCCCTCGACCAGCAGTACGTCGCCCGGTCGCAGGCTGCGTGCCAGGGCAGTGCGGTCGGTGGGCATGCCGGTCTGGATGCTGGCATGGGGCTGCGACAGATAGCGCGCCAGTGCCTGGCCCAAGAGGTGTAGAAGGCGGTGAAGCATGGTGGTAGACGTCCACAGTAGCACCCGCAGGGTCGCCCTGCACGCGCCCGACCTCGCTGGCTTGCGGCATGATGACCGCTATGTTGCGCTGGATCGACACCCATTGCCACCTCGACGCGCACGAATTTTCCGCCGACGTGGAGCAGGTGCACGCGCGGGCACGCTCTGGCGGGGTGGCGCAGATCGTGATTCCCGCGGTGGACGTGCACAACTTTGACGCTGTGCGTCAGCTTGCACACCAGCATGGCGACAGCTATGCGCTGGGCATCCATCCGCTGTGCTCGCCCGGTGCAGGTGAGGCGGACCTACAGGCGCTTTCAAGGGCGCTGGAGGCTGCGCGGGACGATGCCGCGCTCGTCGCCGTCGGCGAAATCGGGCTGGACTACTTTGTGCCGGCGCTGAACTCCGACCACCAGGAAGCATTGCTGCGCGCGCAGCTGCGCCTGGCGCGCAAGTTTGAGCTGCCGGTGCTGCTGCACGTCCGCCGTTCGGTGGACCGCGTGCTCAAGGCGCTTCGCGAACTGCCGGTGCAGGGCGGCATTGCACACGCCTTCAACGGCAGCGAGCAGCAGGCGCAGCAATTCATCGCCATGGGCTTCAAGTTGGGTTTTGGCGGAACGCTGACCTTTGATCGTGCGCATCAAGTGCGCAGGATTGCCCAGGCCGTCGAGCCCGACGCCATCGTCATTGAGACCGATGCGCCGGACATCCCGCCGCACTGGCTGTACCGCACCGCGGCGGAGCGCGGCGCTGGCCGGGCGCAGGCGCGCAACGAACCCGGCGAGCTGCCGCGCATTGCACGCGTGTTGGCTGAGCTTCGTGGCGAGACGCCCGAAGTCCTGGCGGAGCAGACCTGCCGCAATGCCTGCGCGGCTTTGCCCAGGATGGCTTTCTGAGCGAAAATGGCCTGCAGCGCTTGTGGTACAAGCGCTGGCAGCAATGGATTCGATAGCATCTTTGCGCACTGTGTGGTGCTCCAGCAAGCAGCCACGTTTTCTTGTACTTCCCGGTTTCTTCCATGGCATCTCCCCGTTCCCGCTCCGCTGCTGCTGCAGCGCTGCCCGAAGTCAGCGTCTCCGACGATGGAGAAGTGCGCCATCTGCACCTGGGAACGCCCTGGATTCAGGGCTCGATGCGCATCGCTGCGCCGTTTGATCTGGAGCTCGAATACATCCAGCGCATGATGGCCTGGCTGGTGTTTGTCGACCCGGACACCGTGCGCGCGCGCCATGCCATGCAGCTGGGCCTTGGCGCGGGGGCGATCACCAAGTTTTGCTACAAGAAGCTGCGACTGTGCACGACGGCCATCGAGCTCAACCCGCAGGTGCTGGCAGTCTGCCGTGCCTGGTTCAAGCTCCCGCCCGACGGACCCAAGCTTCGAGTGGTGCTGGCCGACGCGGGCAAGGAAATTCAGGACCCGCAGTGGCGCGGCACTGTGGATGCGCTGGCGGTGGACCTGTACGACGAAAACGCAGCCACACCCGTGCTCGACAGCGAAGCTTTTTATGCCGACTGCCGTGCACTTTTGACGGACGACGGCTGTCTGAGCGTGAACCTGTTTGGCCGCTCGTCGAGTTTCGAGAAAACTCTGGAAAAGATGGCACTGGCCTTTGGTGAAGATGCGCTGTGGGCCTTCAAGCCGACGCGCGAAGGCAATACCGTCGTGCTGGCGCAGCGCACCCCGACGCGCTTTAAGCGCGGTGAGCTTGCAGAACGCTGCACCCTCGTGCAGGAGCGCTGGGGCCTGCCCACAGCGCGCTGGGTGCGCGGCCTGCGGCCGGTGGTTGTTTGAGGCCGCAAAATAGCGCCATGACGCATTCACACGCCCTCGCTCCCAGCGCATCCACCGGCCCACTTCAGTGGCGCCAGATCGTCGAATGGCTGCGGACCGATGGTGTGATCAGCGCTGAGGAGTCGGCGCGCACCGTGGCCCGCTGCTCGCAGGCAGAAAGTGCCCAGCATCCACTGGTGCGCTTGGCCAGTGTGGCTATGGCACGCGCCAGCGATGGCAAGCCGCTCGACATAGAAATGCTCACCGAATACTTGGCCAAGCGCGTGGGCCTGGACTACCTGCGCATTGACCCGCTCAAGGTCGATGTGGGCAAGGTGGCGGAGACGATGAGCGCAAGTTACGCCGAGCGCCACAAGGTGCTGCCGGTGCAGGTTAGCCTGAAAGAAGTCGTCGTTGCCACCGCCGAGCCCTTCATTGCCGACTGGGTGGCCGAGGTGGAGCGGCAGGCGCGCCGCAGCGTGCACCGGGTCTTGGTCAACCCGCAGGACATCCACCGCTACACCGCCGAATTTTTTGCGCTGGCCAAATCGGTGCGCGCTGCGCAAAAAGCGGGTGGCAACGCTGCCACCACCAATTTTGAGCAGCTGGTCGAGCTTGGAAAGAGCAGCAAGCAGCTCGACGCCAACGACCAGGGCGTGGTCAAGGTGGTCGACTGGCTTTGGCAGTACGCCTTCGACCAGCGCGCCAGCGATATCCACCTGGAGCCCCGACGCGAGCAGGGCGTGATTCGCTTTCGTATCGACGGCGTGCTGCACCCGGTGTACCAGATGCCGCTTGGTGTGATGAGCGCAATGGTGGCGCGCATCAAGTTGCTCGGTCGTATGGACGTGGTCGAGCGCCGCCGCCCGCAAGACGGCCGCATCAAGACGCGCAACCAACGCGGTGAAGAGGTTGAAATGCGCCTCGCCACGCTGCCTACGGCCTTTGGTGAAAAGATGGTGATGCGCATCTTCGACCCCGATACAGCAGTGAAAGACCTGGACGCGCTCGGCTTTACGCCGCACGACGCAAAGCGTTGGGAATTGCTCATCAAACGCCCGCACGGCGTCATTCTGGTCACCGGTCCCACGGGTTCTGGAAAAACCACCACGCTGTATTCGACGCTCAAACGGGTCGCCACCGAAGAGGTCAACGTCAGCACCGTCGAAGACCCGATCGAGATGATCGAGCCGAGCTTCAACCAGACGCAGGTGCAGCCGCAGCTCGACTTCAGTTTTTCCGAGGGCGTGCGCGCCCTGATGCGCCAGGACCCCGACATCATCATGGTCGGCGAAATCCGTGACCTGCCCACCGCAGACATGGCGGTGCAGGCCGCGCTCACCGGGCATCTGGTGTTCTCCACCCTACACACCAACGACGCGCCCAGTGCCATTACCCGCTTGATAGAACTGGGCGTACCAAGCTACCTCATTCACGCCACCTTGCTCGGCGTGCTCGCGCAGCGCCTGGTGCGCACACTGTGCAAGGCCTGCAAGCAGCCCGACGAAGCGGCGTCGCAAGAGGCGCTGGCCGAGGCGGTCAAGCCCTGGAAGTTGTCGGGAGACTACCGACCCTACAAACCTGTGGGCTGCGTCGATTGCCGCATGACGGGTTTCCGTGGTCGCATGGGTTTGTACGAGCTGCTCAGCGTTACCGACAAATTCAAGCACGAATTGAGCAAGGAGCCTTCACTTTCTGCGCTGCGCCGCCAGGCCGTTGCAGACGGGATGCGCCCGCTGCGCCTGGCCGGCGCACTGCGCGTGGCCGAAGGCCTGACCACGCTCGAAGAGGTGCTTTCATCCACGCCGCCGCTGGAGCTCAAATGATGCTGCTGCTGGTGGCGCGGACCCATCGCGCGCAATGAAGGCCAAGACGATCAAGAAGGCGCCATCGCGCGACCAACGCGCGCGTCAAGCGGCGCATTCGCCCGCGCCCGACCGGCTCTCGCCTGCCGACCGCTACCAGGAATTATTTGTCGCGGTGCAAAGCGGCGGCGTATTCGACGACAGCAAAACCTTCGTCGATTGCGCGCCGCTCGCAGACCCCGCCGCCATTCTGGAGGCGTACCGCGCGCAGCACCGCCGGCCGGACTTTGATCTGACTGTATTCGTCCGCCGACACTTCGCGCCCACCCATCCGCAGAAGTCGGAGTACGAATCGAAGTCGGGTCAGAGCCTTTGCGGCCACATTGACGCGCTGTGGAGCGTGCTGACGCGCCACCCGCGCACGCACGCCGCGCATTCGTCGGCCTTGCAGCTGCCCAAAACCTACGTCGTACCAGGCGGCCGCTTTGGCGAGCTGTACTACTGGGATTCGTACTTCACCATGGTTGGCCTTGCGGCCAGCGGGCGCAGCGACCTCGTCGGCGACATGGTGGCCAACTTCTCATATCTCATCGATACCTATGGGTTCGTTCCCAACGGCACGCGCAGTTACTACTTGAGCCGGTCGCAGCCGCCGGTATTTGTGCTCATGCTGGAACTCGCGGGCAAGTGCGGCGCAGCCAGCCCCGGCGACCATCTGTGCCAACTGCAGCAGGAGCACGCCTATTGGATGGCCGGCGCCCAAGAGCTCGCCAATGGCCATGCATCGCGCCGCGTGGTGCGACTGCCAAGCGGCGCGCTGCTCAATCGCTACTGGGACGACCGCGATACGCCGCGCGAAGAGTCCTGGCTGGAAGACGTGGCCACCGCACGCGCCTGCCAGCGTGAGCCGCAAGAGGTGTACCGCAACCTGCGCGCTGCGGCCGAATCGGGCTGGGACTTCAGCAGCCGCTGGCTGAGCGAGGAGGCCCCGCCGAGCCCGCAGGACAATGCCACGCACCCGGCCCGCGCCGCTTCGGCAGACACCTTGACTGCGATCTGCACCACCGACATTTTGCCCGTGGATCTCAATGCCTTTCTCTACAAGCTTGAAACCACGCTGTCGGTGTTGTGCCACGGCGCAGGGGATGTCTCTGCGGGTGAGTCGTACGCGCAGCTCGCGCAGGCGCGGCGCGACGCCGTGCTGGCCTTGTGCTGGGACGGCAGGCACGGCGCCTTCTTCGACTACGACTGGCGCAAGCAAAAGCGCCGCAGCTGCCTGACTGCTGCGAGCCTGACGCCGCTGTTCGTTGGCCTTGCTGAGCAAGCCCATGCCGACGCGCTGGCGAAAACCATCGAAAAGCGCCTGCTGGCCCCCGGCGGCCTCGCCACCACCGAATGCGGAAGCGACCAGCAATGGGATCGCCCCAACGGCTGGGCGCCGCTGCAGTGGATGGGCATTCGCGGGCTGAGTTTGTACGGACATGGCCCGCTCGCCCAGGAGATTGCGCACCGCTGGCTCACTACGGTCGCATGCGTCTACCAGACGGAGGGCAAACTGGTGGAAAAATACGCGCTGCGCGAGCTGTCGGACGGTCCAGCGTGCGGCGGCGGTGGCGGCGAATACCCGCTGCAGGACGGCTTTGGCTGGACCAACGGCGTCACCCGCGCCTTGCTGGCCGAGCATCCGCAGCATGCAGCCCACCAAGCGCGCGCCCACCTGCGCGCGGACTGAATTCAAAACACCGTCTCTTTCATCACCATGAACGCTTCTATTCGAGCGCCGGATGCGACCGGCCCTGCGCAGCACCCGCTGCGCGCGCAGCTGCACAACGAAGTCCACGCCCGTCCGCCTGAGGCCATCACGGCGCCAGTAGCGTGCCTGCACGTCGTCATGCTCGCCGACGAGGCGGGTCGAGAGGCCAGCCGGGCGCATTTGAGCGCCTTGCTTCGCGACCACCACGCCCCGCTGCCCGACGCGCACACCACGCATTTGCGGCTCGATCTGGGGGCGTTTCGCATTCGCTGGGAGCTGCATACCGAGTTTGTCGTCTGGACCTTCACGGTGCCCCTGCAGACCCAAGGTTTTGGCCAGCGCTCACCGGTGGGCGCGGGTGAGGCCGTGCCGCGTGAGTGGCTGGCCGCATTGCCCGGAAAATGCCTGTGCAGCCTGAACCTGTGGGTGCTGCAGACGCGCGATTTCGGCAGCGACGCGAGCCTGGTCGGCCATGTCCTGCACGAGGACACGCTGGTGGCCTCGACCGTGGCAGGTGGTCATGGCGAGGTCTACACCGACTTTGCCATCCACGCCGACGGCAGCTCGCGCATGGTGCTCCTCGTGGGCGGCATGACGCCGCGCCGCGCTGGCCGCTTGGTGCAGCGCCTGCAAGAAATCGAGACCTACCGCATGGCGGCGCTGCTCGGCCTGCCCGCAGCGCGCGAGGCGGCGCAGGTGCTGGCCAGTGCCGAGGGCGAACTCGCGGCGCTCGCCGATGCCATCCGCAGCGCCGACCGCAATGCCGAGGCCGGCCTGCTCGACCGCCTCACCCGCCTGGCCGGCCAGGTGGAGAGCCAGTTTGCTGCCACGCATTCGCGTTTTTCTGCGAGCAGCGCCTACTTCGAACTGGTGGACCGACGCATCGTCGACATCGACGAATCGCGCCTCGCCGGCATGCAAACCATTGCTGAGTTTATGGACCGGCGCCTCTCGCCCGCCCGCGCCACCTGCGACTGGGCCGCTCGGCGCCAAGAGGCGCTCTCGCGCCGCGTCTCGCGCATCAGCAACCTGCTGCGCACGCGCGTCGAGATCGAGCAGCAGCAAAGCAGCCAGGCGCTGCTGGCCAGCATGAACCGTCGGCAAGATCTGCAGTTCAAGTTGCAAGCCGCCGTCGAGGGGCTTTCGGTTGCGGCCATCACCTACTACATCGCCGGGCTGGTGAGCTACCTCGCCAAGGGTGGGCAAAACCTGGGCTGGCCGCTGTCGCCCGAAGTTTCGGCTGCACTGGCTATTCCGGTGGTCGCCGGCTCGGTGTGGTGGTCGCTGCGCCGCATGCACCGGCGCATGTTTCACGCCAATCATTAATTTTTTCGTTATGCCACGCATTGTTTTTGAGCTTCCCGTGCATTTCAGTTTCGAGACCGAAATGCAGATCTACATCAGCCACGTCAACCAAGGCGGCCACCTGGACAACGCCCAGCTCTTGACGCTGGTGTCCGAGGCGCGCTTGCGATTTTTCAAGTCGCTCGGCTACCGCGAATCCGGCGTCGAAGGTCACTCCCTTGTGGTTGGCGACATCGTCGCGCAGTACAAATCCGAAGGTTTTCACGGCGAGACGCTGCGTGTGCAAATGCTGCCCACAGACTTCAACAAATACGGGTTTGACCTAGTGTTCTGCATGACCGAGCGCAGCAGCGGTCGCGAGGTGGCGCGCGGCAAGATCGGTGTGGTGTTTGTGAACGCCGTCAGTCGCACAGTGGCGCCCATCCCGCCGGCCTTTTTGTTGCGCCTCGAAAAAAATCAATAAAAAGTGCCTGCAGCGCTTATCCCGTCTACGCCAGAAGCTACTAAAAATAGAGCGATTGGCTTGCTGCTGGCCTTGCTCGGCGCCGTGGCATTTAGCGGCAAGGCGATCATCGTCAAGCTTGCCTACCGCTACGGGGTGGACGCGGTCACCCTCATCATGTACCGCATGCTGTTTGCACTGCCGCTGTTTGCCGGCATGGCCTGGTGGGCCAGCCGTGGCAAGCCGCCGCTGACCGCTCGCGACTGGCGCGGCATCCTTGGGCTGGGGTTTTCGGGCTACTACTTGGCGAGCTTTCTGGATTTTGCCGGGCTGGCGTTTATCACTGCGAGTCTTGAGCGGCTCATCCTCTACCTTAATCCGACCTTGGTGCTGCTGCTTGGCTGGGCGCTGTATGGCCGGGGCGTGCGCGCAGGCCAGCTGCTGGGCATGGCGGTGAGCTACTGTGGCGTGGCGCTGGTATTTGGTCAGGAGGCGGCGCATCAAGGTCCGGGCGCCGCATGGGGCGCGCTGCTCGTGTTTCTAAGTGCAGTGAGTTACGCCGTTTACTTGGTCTACAGCGGTGAACTCGTCAAGCGCCTGGGCTCGCTGCGGCTTGTTGGTTTGGCCACGACCGTCGCCTGTGTGCTTTGTTTGCTGCAGTTTGCGCTGCTGCGGCCCATGAGCGCCGCTCTGGTGGCGCCCGAGGTGCTGTGGCTTTCCGCACTCAACGCGACGCTGTGCACTGCGGTGCCAGTCCTGATGGTGATGATGGCGATCGAGCGCATTGGCGCCGCGTCGGCGTCTCAGGCCGGCATGGTCGGCCCTATGGCCACCATCCTTATGGGCGTGTGGTGGCTGGGCGAGCCATTCACCAGCGCCATTGCACTGGGCACTGCGCTGGTGATTGCCGGCATCTTTGTCTTCTCGCGCGCCTCGCGGCCCGTGCGGCCCGCTCGGTCCTGAGCCTATTGCTTCTTGCGTTTCCTGACCTGCCGCGCTGCGGGCGCGGTTGCTGCGGCTGCCGCAGGCGCAGCTGCGCTTGCGCCGCCTTGCAGGCGCTGCGCCACGGTGACGGACCGTGCGCCACCCAGGCCGTCAAGCCGATTGCCCATGGCTTGCTGAAGCTGATCGAGCCGCTGCTCCGCCGGTGGGTGCGTGGCAAGCGACAGTGTGAACAGCGGATTGCCCGGCGCTGCGGCGCGCAGCACCTGCAGGGCCGCGGGAAGCCCGTAGGGATCAAAGCCGCTGCGCGCCGCCAGGGCAACGCCATGGCGGTCGGCCTCGAACTCGTCGCTCTGGTCAAGACCGCGCGCATACAGGTTGCGTCCGAGTGCCAGCAATTGTGAAGCCACCAAGTTGCCCACGGCATTGGTGCGTATCTGCGAGGCAAGTAGTTGCGTGAACATCCCGGATTGCGCCGTTTTGCGCATGGCCTGCAGGTGGTGGCGCGCCGTCACGTGGGTGATTTCGTGCGCCAAAATTCCGGCAAGCTCGGATTCGTCCGCGCAGCGGTCGACCAAGCCTTTGGTCACGAAAACATAACCGCCCGGTGCAGCAAAAGCGTTGTAGCCGTTGTCGTCCAGCACCACAAACGTCCAGGGCAAATTTGGGCGTTCCGATTGCAGGCTGATCCAGCGGCCCAAGCGGTTGACGTAGCTCTGCAGACGTGCGTCTGGGTGCAGCGGCTTGCTGCCCAGTAGCACGGCGGCGAGTTGCCGACCGATCTCGATTTCCTGCGCTTCGTCGATGCTCTCGACCGATCGGGTGAGCAAGCTCATCAGGTCGTCGCCTTGGCTTGCAGCTGCAGGCGCAGGTGTGCTTCCAGTCAAAGCGCCGAGAAAACCGCCAGGCGAGGTGCTGCCGCCCCGATTGCCCAGCGAATTGAGGAGGTTCATGACGTCTTGCGCCTGCGCGAACGCTGGTGCAAGCGCGATAAGCATGCCGGCGAGGGCGGGGCGCAGGGCGCGCGCAAGTCTGCTTGGTCGGCCCAGTCGTGTGTTTTTCAGCATTTCAACTCCATCAGCCTGGGCTGAAATTTTCCATCGGGTCCCCACCGCCAGCGGGGGCGTTGGGCCTTGCCGGCTCTGGCAAGGCCGGCACGTTGTAGGTCTGCAAGGCAGCAGAGCTGGCAAAGCGACGGGCCTGTTGGGCGCTGACGCGCTGCTGCTCCGCTTGCGACACGGCGGCCATGTTGGGCTGTGCGTTCGCAATGTCTTCCGCTTCCAGGCCACGTATGCCCGCAGTAGCGGTTGCTGTGGTCGTGGTGCTTGCGCCACTGAACAGGTTGCCCAAACTGCGCAGCCCGCTGGTGGCGGCGTTGCCCGACGGTGCCGCAGCGCTGGCGCGCGTGCCGACGTCAAACATGTGCACCCACCCTGCAGTGCCTTGCGGCGTGCGCACTTTGATCCACGAGCCTTTTCGCTCGCCGGTGCGCTCAACCGGGCTGTCGGCAGCCAGTGGCCCCAGGCTCGCACCGCCGCTGCCGGGTGCGTCGCGCAGCTCGGTGGCGCGCTGGATTACGGAGGCGTCTTGCTGCGCGTGTGCTGGCAGGGCGAGCGCAGCGCCTGCCACAGCCGCCGCCAACAGAGCGCGCGAAATCGGTCCGGGTTTCATCAAGCAGTCCCTTTATCATGCGTTGGCGCCACGGATGATGGCGCGGGGGCATTGTTATGGATTTAGGTATTGCGGGCAAATGGGCGTTGGTGTGCGGCGCAAGCAAGGGGCTTGGCCTGGGCTGCGCCCGGGCACTTGCAGCCGAGGGGGTGAACCTCGTCATCAATGCGCGCGGTGCAGAGAAGCTTCAGCAAGTCGCTATTGAATTAGAAGCTGCTAGCGCAAGCAGCATAAGCGCTAGCGGCCAAAATAGATCGAAAATTGTCGTGCTGAGCGCTGCCGCCGACATCACCACAGAGGCGGGCCGTGAAGCTGCGTTGTCGGTTGCCGGCGGGCCTGGACGCAATTTTGACATCCTGGTCACCAACGCCGGTGGTCCGCCGCCGGGGGACTTTCGCGACTGGGATCGCGAGGCGTGGATCGCCGCACTGGACGCGAACATGCTCGCGCCGATAGCGCTCATCCGCGCGACGGTCGATGGCATGGCGGAGCGGGGCTTCGGGCGCATCGTCAACATCACTTCCAGCGCCGTAAAAGCACCGATCGACATCTTGGGTTTGTCCAATGGTGCGCGCAGTGGGCTCACGGGTTTTGTGGCGGGTGTTGCGCGCAGCCCACTGGCTGGGCGGGGCGTCACCATCAACAATCTGTTGCCGGGCAAGTTCGATACCGACCGGCTGGCTGCGACGTTTGCCGGCGCCGCTGCGCGCAGCGGCAAAACAACAGACGAAGTGCGGCTGGCGCAGCGCAGCAGCATCCCAGCCGGGCGTTTTGGTCACGCAGACGAATTCGGGGCTATCTGCGCCTTTTTGTGCAGCGCGCACGCGGGCTACTTCACCGGGCAGAACGTGCTGGTCGATGGCGGGGCGTATCCCGGAGCGTTCTGATTTTGAGACAACGCTATGGACAGGAGGCTTCAGGCATGCAGAATGATTCATTACCGACGATGAGTCGTCCGACGCGCTGGCCCTCTTCCAAATTGATGTCACCGATGCGAATGCTCTCTTGCTCACTGGCACTTTGCCTGGGAATGGCCGCGAGCAGCGGTGCCGGTGCGCAGCAGGCAGTCACAGGGAAGGCCCCGCAGCCTGTAGCTGCGCTTCGCGTTGTCGGTGGCTTGGCGGGCGTCAGCCAATACACACGCCTCGAAGAGCCTTTCTGGTCGCGCGATCTGGCGCGCTTAAGCGGTGGCAAGTACACGGCAAGCATCGTCCCGTTCGACAGGGCTGGCGTGCCGGGCGCAGACATGCTGCGCTTGTTGCGGCTGGGTGTGGTGCCGTTTGGAACCGTGCTCATGGGCTCGCTCAATGCGCGGTTTCCACAGTACGCGGCGCCAGACCTTGCCGGCTTAAACCCGGATATGCCAAGCTTGCGCAAGCACGTTGCAGCGTTTCGGCCGTACCTTGAACGCTCGCTGCGAGAAGATCAGGGAATTGAAGCCTTGGCGCTCTATATATATCCCGCGCAAATGCTGTTTTGCAAGCAGGCCATCGCTACTCTGAGCGATTTGAAGGGGCGGCGCGTGCGGGTTTCCTCGGCGGCCCAAGCAGATTTCGTGCAAGCGTTGGAAGCTACCCCCGTGCACACCGAGTTTGCCCAAATTGTCTCGCGCTTTGAGTCGGACAGTATTGACTGCGCGGTCACCGGGTCGCTGTCTGGCAACACCATTGGTCTGCCCGACTTCACCTCGCACCTCTACGCTTTGCCGATCAATTGGGGTATGGCCATTTTTGGTGCCAACCGCGCCGCGTGGGAGGCGTTGCCGAGCGACTTGCAGGATTTGCTGCGCCGCGAGTTGCCCAAGCTCGAAGCCGCCATCTGGGCGGAATCGGAGCGCGATACCGCACAAGGGCTGTTGTGCAGCGCCGGTCAGCCCGGTTGCACGATGGGCAAACCAGGCAAGATGCGAGTCGTGCAACCCGCACCAGCCGATAAGCTGCTCAGCCGGCAATTGTTTGCAAAAACGGTGTTGCCGCGCTGGCAGGAGCGCTGCGGGCCACGCTGTGCTGAGGTCTGGTCCAAAACCATTGGCCCGATCCACAGTCCGACGGTGCGTTCTCCATGAGAATTGCACTCGCTGGGCGCGTTCAGGCGGCCGTCTGGGCGGTGGTGGCTTTTTTTGTTGCCGCACTGTTGGTGGCCATGGCCGTGCTGATTGGCGTCACGCGAAATTCTGCGCTTGAGGAGGCCGATCAACAGCTCGCTCGCTATGTCTCAGGCGCCGAAGCGGCGCTGAACCGTTCATTCCTCGGGGTGGACGTCCTGCTTGCAGGCGCTGGCGAAGTGCTGGACTTGGACGTCGTCCCGACTGCGCAGCTCGATCCCGAGGCTGCGAGCCGCATGCTGGCGCACATCTCGCGCCCGAACTTGAGCATCCGCATGCTCGCGGTGCTCAATAGTCAAGGCAAGGTGCTCGCTTCTTCCGATCCGCGCGGAGCGCAACTGGACCTGCGCCTGCCTGAGGGCTTGGTGCAAAAAGCGTTGGCGCCCGCGGTCGCGGTCGTCGTGCTCAGTGCTCCGGTGCAGAGCTTTACAAGCTCTGAAAATGTCGTTTTTCTGGCCCGCCATCTGCGCACACTACGGAGTGAGGATCTCGTGGCCGTCGCCGAAGTGCCGATCAGCATGCTTGAATCGGTGTTGGCCCAGGACGCGCAAATTCAGGGTCTGGAATCGGTCCTCGAGACGGGCAGCGGTACGCGCATCCTTACAGTACCTGTCGCTGGCGGCGACGCGAGTGCGTTGTCGCCTTTGCGTGAGACGTCTGCGCGAGCGGATGGCTGGCGTACGCCAGCGCGCTTGAGCGGCGAGCGCGGGCGTGTGATGGTGCGCTCGCTGCTATACGACGATTTGTGGATTTCGGCCAGCCTTCCGGAGCGTTCTGCGCTGGAGACTTGGCGAGGTGAGGCCACGATCGTCGCCGTTGTCGGCGCAGTGTTTTCGCTGCTGATCGTCGCGGCCGGCTACATGTTCACCGAATATCTGCGCCGCATGTCGCAGGTGCGTCATGCACTGCACGAGTCAAAAGCACAACTCGACCAGGCGCTGGAGGCCATGGTCAGCGGCTTCGTGCTGCTCGACAAACAAGATCGGGTGCTGCATTGGAATCAGCGGTTTGATGAATTCTTTCCATGGATCGCTGGCATCATGGCGCCGAAGCTCTCGTTTCGTACAGTGCTTGAGGCCACGGTCTCCCACCATCTGCCCCAGGCTACTGAGGAGGAGCGCAGCCACTGGGTAGACCAGCGGCTCGAAATGCAAAAAACTTCAGAGGGCCCGCATGAACAGGTGCTGCCCAATGGGCGCACCTTGCAAATCATGGAACACCGCACGCCCGATGGCGGCATGGTGATCAGCTACAGCGACATCACCGACATGCGCCATGCGCAGGCGGAAATCGAAACCTTGGCGTTCTATGACCCGCTGACCGGTTTGCCCAACCGGCGGCTCCTTCTGGACCGGCTTGGACAGGCCACAGTGCGTGCGCAGCGCTCCGGCCAGCTCGGCGCCTTGCTGTTTCTCGACCTCGACCAGTTCAAGACCATCAACGACACCTTGGGGCACGACATGGGCGATGCCCTGCTCCAGCAGGTGGCGCATCGGCTGCGCGACGGCGTGCGCTCGGCCGATACCGTGTCGCGGCTGGGTGGCGACGAATTCGTCATCATGCTGATTGATCTCTCAAATTCTGCGCTCGAGGCAGCAGCGCAGGCACAGCGCGTGGCGGAAAAACTGTTGGCCAGCCTGGCCGAGCCCTACCAATTGAACGGGCAAACCCACCAAAGCACGGCCAGCTTGGGCGCCACGCTTTTTGGCGAGGTGCCGCAAGCCGCAGCGGAGCTGCTGCGCCAAGCCGACATTGCGATGTACCAGGTCAAGGCACGCCGGGGCAACGGGTTGTGCTTTTTCGACCCGCAGATGCAGACGGCGATCAGCAGTCGGGCTCAGCTCGAAGCCGATCTGAAACAGGCACTTCGCAAAGAAGAGTTCGTGCTTTTTTACCAACCACAGTTCGCCGACGACGGCAGCATGGTCGGCGCCGAAGCGCTGCTGCGTTGGCAGCACCCCGAGCGGGGTTTGGTGCCGCCGGGCGCCTTCATTGCCGCTGCCGAAGAAAGCGACCTCATTGTTGCCATTGGCGGCTGGGTGCTGCGCACTGCCTGTGCGCAGCTCGCACAGTGGCAGACCGATCCCCGATGCGAGCGGTTGCAGTTGTCGGTCAACGTGAGCGCACGCCAGTTCCGCCATCCGGGTTTTGTCGAGCAGGTGCTGGAAGAGGTAGCGCAGTTGGGACCGCGGGCCCATTTGCTGACCTTGGAGCTCACCGAATCGCTGGTGCTCGACAACGTGGTCGAAAGCGTGGCCCGCATGCACCAGTTGCGCACGCGCGGAATCCGTTTTTCGGTGGACGATTTTGGTACCGGTTATTCGTCGCTGGCCTACCTGACGCGCCTTCCGCTGCACCAGCTCAAAATCGATCAATCTTTCGTGCGCAATCTCGGCTCGCGACCCACAGACGAAGTGATTGTGCAAACCATTATTGGTATGGCGCACAACCTCGAGCTGGAGGTGATTGCAGAAGGGGTGGAAACCGAGGAGCAGCGCGATTTGCTCCGCGGCTATGGCTGCAGCTACTTCCAGGGCTATTTGCTGGCCCGACCCATGCCGGTTTCGGACCTTCTGGCTATGTTGCCGGCAGCCTGAGCGACGCTCGCAACGCCCGCGGTTAGCGGCGAGAAGACACCAAAATTCCGCCTACGATGAGCACAAATGCTGCTGCGTGGTAGCCGTGCGGCATTTCACCAAGAAACGCAGCCGAAAGCAGTGCGGCAAACAGCGGCGTGAGGTTGGCAAAGAAACCGGCCACTGTCGGGCCTACCCGCTGTATTCCCATCCCCCAGCAGCGGTAGGCCACCACGGCAGGCCCCACTGCAATAAACAGCAGTGCGGCCGCCAGCGGCCAGCCCCAGTCAATGGACTGGCCGCCGCTGGCCCATTCGCCACCTGCCAGCAGGCCAGACCAGACCAAACCGAATATCAGCTGCGCCATCAAAAAGGCAGCCCAGTCACCGCGCAGTTGCGCCGGTTCGCTGGTTTTCACGAGCAGCCAGCTGTAGAACGACCAGGCGATGGTGGCCAAGAGCATGAACAGGTCGCCCGGCACCAGGCGCAGCGCCAGCAGTTCGCTCCACTGGCCCCGGCTTAGCACGATGAGGACGCCCGTCATGGAGAACAGCGCGCCCATGAGTTGGCGAGAGGTAATGCGAACGCCAAAAAAGAGCGCGCCAATCGTCAGCATCCACACGGGCATGCTGGAGCCGACCAGCGTGACGTTGATCGGCATAGAGGTTTGTAAGGCCATGTACTGCAGCGCGTTGTACAGCCCAATGCCCAGCAAGCCGAGCAGGGCATAGCGACGCCAGTGCGGCCACAAGCTGCTTCCCACCCGCAGAACGCGGTAGGCAAGCGGCAGAAGAATCAGGAAAGCCAGCAGCCAGCGCAGAAAATTGAGGGTGAGCGGCGGCACCATTTCATGCACCAAGCGGCCGACGACGGCGTTTCCGGCCCAGAGCAGTGGCGGAATGCCCAGCAGCACAGCCGTGCGGGCACTGAGTTTTTCTTGCATCCCGCCACTGTAGCGGCCCCATGGGCACGCAGCTTGCAGAAACATGGCAGCATGTTCGTTTTGATGTTTTGAGGAGCGGTGATGAGCCTTGCCATACAGATTCGCCAGAACGGCGGCCCGGAAGAAATGCAGCTGGTTGAGGTGTCCGTTGGCGCGCCAGGGCCGGGCGAGGTGCGCATCAGCCACCGCGCCATTGGTCTCAACTTCATCGACGTCTATCAGCGCACAGGCTTGTATGCCTTGCCCATGCCGCTGCAGCTGGGCATGGAAGCCTCAGGTGTGGTGGAGGCCGTAGGCGAAGGCGTGGCGCACCTGAGCGTGGGCGATCGCGTTGCCTACGCCAGCAACCCGCCTGGCAGCTACAGCACCGAGCGGGTGATGCCGGCGCGTTGCGTCTGCCGTTTGCCCGACGCCATCAGCTTTGAGACCGGCGCCGCGATGATGCTCAAGGGCCTCACTGCACAGTATCTACTGAAGAAAACCTTGCCGGTCGAGGGCCTAAAGCAGGGCGATGCCGTGTTGTTCCATGCAGCTGCTGGGGGCGTGGGTCTAATCGCCTGCCAGTGGGCACGTGCGCTCGGCTTGGAGCTGATTGCAACGGCAGGGTCAGACGCGAAGTGCCAACTGGCGCTCGCCAACGGCGCAGCGCATGCCATCAACTACCGCACTGAGGATTTTGCGGCGCGCGTGAAGGACATCACAGGCGGCAAGGGCGTGAAGGTGGTGTACGACTCGGTCGGAAAGGACACCTGGGAAAAATCGCTCGACTGCCTGCGCCCGTTTGGCCTGATGGCAAGTTTCGGCAATGCCTCGGGACCTGTGCCGCCGTTCGCTCCAGCTTCGCTCGGCGCACGCGGTGGGCTTTACGTGACCCGCCAGACCCTCTTCACCCACATTGCATCGAGAGAAAGCACTCAGGCCATGGCGGACGATCTCTTTGCGGTGGTGGAAAGCGGGCAAGTCAAGATCCACATCGATCAGCGCTATCCACTCGCCGAGGTACAACAGGCGCATCGCGATCTGGAAGCGCGCAAAACCACCGGCTGCACCATTCTCACGCTCGACTGAGCGCTTGCCGGCGCCGGTGCGCGCCGGCGTATTAGCAAGGGTAGGGCGCCATGCCGCGTCGCAAGCGCGCGCGTTCGCAGGCATCAGACCCGGCGGCAAATTCCCGGCAAGGCGACGGCCGCCATTCGTAAATGCCGCAAGCTGCCTGCTTTCCCACCACACCTGTCAGCGCAGCGCAGCGGGGCAAGGCGTGGTCGGTACCACGCATGCGGCTGATGGTGCTGGTGACTTCCACGGTTAGCCCCTCGGGCACGCATCCGCCCTGATCGCTGCGTTCTTGAACGGCGAAGTCCACGCGAACGCCTGTGCAGCAGGCTCCGCAGGAGAGGCAGGGGTGGGTCATGGGTGCTGATGGTCAGGGGAGTTTGCCGGGAGGCGGAAACGGGCCCGTCGCCGACTTGTATTTGATGCAGCCCGGCCGAGCAAAGCGTACGCCGTGAGTGCCTTTTACACGTGCAAGCGATTTTGGCTTTGGCACGCAGCCTGTGGCTGCTTCACGCCCGCCATGCGGGCATGAGCCTGCGCCGGAATCGTATGCTGACGCTGTCGCGTCGCCGCACCGCATTTCATGCGACGCGACCGAGCAGAAGATACTCCATGAGTGCCTTCTGCACGTGCGAGCGATTTTGGCTTTGGCACGCGGACTGCGTCCGCTTCACATCCGCTGCGCGGATGTGAGCCTGCGCCGAAACGGGATGCCGGCACTGGCGTGCCGCCGACTTGCATTTCATGCAACTCGACCGAGCAAAAGGTACTCCATGAGTGCCTTTTGCACGTGCATCCTGTTTTCGGCCTCGTCCCAGACGACGGATTGGGGGCCGTCTATGACTTCGGCGGTTACTTCCTCGCCGCGGTGGGCGGGCAGGCAGTGCATAAACAGGGCGTCGGGTTTGGCCGCGGCCATCATGTCTTCGTCCACGCACCAGTCGGCAAAGGCTTTTCTGCGCGCTTCGTTCTCGGCCTCGTAGCCCATGCTGGTCCACACATCGGTCGTGACCATGTCCGCACCTTTGCAGGCGTCCATAGGGTTGCTAAAAAATTGATAGCTGTCAGCGCTTATACCGCCTGCGCCAACGGCCAATTTCTCATCTACTTCATAGCCGCGTGGCGTGCTCACGTGCACTTTGAAATCCAAGAGCTGAGCGGCTTGGAGCCAGGTGTTGGCCATGTTGTTTCCGTCGCCGACCCAGGCCACCGTTTTGCCGGCGATGCTGCCGCGGTGCTCGATGAAGGTGAAGATGTCGGCCAGGATCTGGCAAGGGTGGAACTCGTTGGTCAAGCCGTTGATGACGGGCACGCGCGAATGGGCTGCAAAGTTCTCGATCTTCGTCTGCTCAAAGGTGCGAATCATCACCAAATCGACCATGCGGCTGATGACCTTGGCGCTGTCTTCAATTGGCTCAGCGCGGCCGAGCTGGCTGTCGCCGGTGGTCAGGTGCACCACGCTGCCGCCCAGTTGGTACATGCCCGCCTCAAAGCTCACCCGCGTGCGCGTGCTGGCTTTTTCGAAAATCATGGCCAGCGTCCGGTCGACCAGTGGGTGGTGCTTTTCGTAGGCCTTGAATTTCTTCTTGATGACGGCAGCACGTTCGAACAGATAGGCGTATTCGTCGGCGGTGAGGTCGTTGAACTGCAGGTAATGTTTCATGGTCGTGGCGCTTTGGTCGCGATTATTCGGCCAACAATGCCTGCACCAGTGGTGCAAGTCTGCTGGCAATTTCGTCTGCCTCGGCAGGCGTGAGGATGAGCGCTGGCACGATGCGGATGACGCGGTCGGCCGTCACGCTGATCAAAAGCCCCGCTTCCGCAGCACGCCCCACCAGAGCGCCGCAGGGGCGATCGAGTTCGATGCCGATCATCAGGCCTTGGCCACGAATCTCGACCACACCGGCCATGCCGCCCAGTGCGGTTTGCAGCGCTTGCATCAGGTGAGCGCCCACTCCGGCGGCATTGGCGAGCAGGCCGTCGTTTTCGATGATGCGAATGGTCTCGTTTCCAGCCCGCATGGCCAGTGGGTTGCCGCCAAAAGTCGTGCCGTGGTTGCCCGGTTGCAGCACTTCGGCCGCCTTCGGTCCTGCCACCACAGCGCCGATCGGCACGCCTGAGCCCAGGCCCTTGGCGAGTGGCATGACGTCGGGCACGATGCCGGCCCACTGGTGGGCAAACCACTTGCCGGTGCGGCCCATGCCGCACTGCACTTCGTCGATCATCATCAGCCACTCACGCTCGTCGCACAGCGCGCGCAGGTCGCGCAGGTAGTCGGCGCGCATGGGGTTCACGCCGCCTTCGCCCTGAATGGTCTCGAAGAACACCGCGACCACATCCGGGTTGCCTTCTGTGGCCGCCTTGATCGCTTCAATGTTGTTGATCGGCACGCGGATAAAGCCTTCGACCAAGGGACCGAAGCCGCTGTGAATCTTGGGGTTGCCGGTGGCCGACATGGTGGCAATGGAGCGACCATGGAACGCTTTTTCGTAGACCACGATTTGCGGCTTGGCAATGCCGCGGTCCACGCCGTACTTGCGGGCAATCTTCAAGGCGGCTTCGTTGGCTTCGAGGCCCGAATTGCAGAAGAACACCTTGCTCATGCCAGACAGCTCGACCAGCTTTGCCGCGAGTTGCTCCTGTCCAGGTATGTGGTAATAGTTGGACGTGTGGATGAGCTTGCCGATCTGGTCGCACAGGGCGGGCACCAGCTGCGGGTGGTTGTGGCCCAGCGTGTTCACCGCTATGCCGCCCAGCGCATCGAGGTATTCCTTGCCATTGACATCCCAGACGCGGCAGCCTTGGCCGCGTTCAAGTGCAATCGGCACACGGCCGTAGGTGTTCATCACGTGGGGCGAGGCGGCCTCAATGGGTGCGGTCATGCGGGATTCTCCGGAACGGGGGCGGCGGGGCGGTCCCGCACGCAAAAATGAGAGTGGATTCTAGGGCGGATGGCGCAGCGCGCTGTTGACGATTGCGCATTACAGCGATGTCGGCATTGCGCACCAAAACCGGTTCGGAGTCGCCAATGCGTCTTTCAGTCTTATATAAGAGTTAGAATTCACGTTGCACTGCAACAAGTATTTATCGCACCAAGTTCAACGAGCCGATGGTCCATTCTTCGTCCAAGGAAGTCTTCATTCAGGGCATTACCTCTGCCGGAAAGACTTTTCGTCCCAGCGACTGGGCCGAGCGGCTGGCGGGCGTGATGAGCAGCTTTCGGCCTGGTGGCGTTCAGCCGGGAAGCCACCTGAGCTATTCGCCTTGGTGCATTCCCAAGGTCATCAACGGCGTCAAGTGTGTGGTGGTCAACGAAAAGCTGAGGGAGTGCGAACCCATGGCCTGGGATTTTGTCCTGCACTTTGCGCGCGACAACGACCTGCAGGTAGCCGAGGCGTGTTTGCTGCCCGATGTGGAGCCGGGTGGTAGCTGAGTCGAAGGCTCAGGTAAGATGCCGCCCAACAAAAAAGCCGTCTTTCGACGGCTTTTTGCTTAGCTGGCAGCGCACCCGTTTCAAACGGCGGGTGGCGGGCCACCCGGGCTGTTTGCCTGCCGAGGCAGGCGGAGCATTTACGCTGCGAGCGCCAAGGCTTTCACCTTGGCGGAGAGGCGGCTCTTATCGCGGGCGGCTTTGTTCTTGTGGAAGATGCCCTTATCGGCAATGGTGTCGACCACAGCTTGCATCTTGCCGAAAAGTTCGGTGGCTTTTGCTTTGTCGCCGGTCAGAAGCGCCTTTTCGACGTTCTTCACCGCCGTGCGGTACTTGGAACGCAGCGAGGTGTTCGCGGCGTTGAGTTTGGTGTCCTGGCGGACGCGTTTGCGGCCCGACGCGAGGCGCGGGTTCTTTTTCTTGGGCTTGGTGGATGCCATATTGGTATTTCCTAAAGGTCTGAGGATGTTGCCAGCTAAGCCCGACATTATAGCCCGCAGCAGATTCACAGGCGCCGCTGCGCATACACTTCGCAGGCTGTGTCTCTGCTCAAAGCCGCTTCCACCGTCTCTCTGCTCACGCTGGCGTCCCGCGTCACGGGGCTGGTGCGCGATCTGCTCATGGCGTCCATTTTCGGTGCCAACGCGCTGACCGACGCATTCAACGTCGCGTTTCGCATTCCCAATCTGTTCCGCCGCTTGTTTGCTGAAGGGGCGTTCAGCCAGGCTTTCGTGCCGGTGCTCGCCACCACCCGCACCCAGCAAGGCGATGCAGCCACCCGGGTGTTGATCAGCAGTGTGGCAACGCTGCTGTTCTGGGCTTTGTTGGTGACCTGCATCGTGGGCGTGCTTGGCGCACCGCTTTTGGTGTGGGCGCTGGCCAGTGGCCTGCGCCAGAGCCCGGAAGGGTATGCCGCAGCGGTGGTGATGACGCGCTGGATGTTCCCCTACATCGGGTTTATGTCGCTCGTCGCGCTGTCGGCTGGCATTCTCAACACTTGGAAGCACTTTGCCGTGCCAGCCGCTTCGCCGGTGCTGCTCAATCTTGCGATGATTGGCGCCGCCTGGTTTGGCGCGCCACTCTTTCGTGGCTGGGGCATCGAGCCGATCTATGCGATGGCCGGCGGCGTGGTGGTCGGCGGGATGCTTCAGCTGGGCATCCAGATTCCCGCGCTGCTGCGGCTCGATTTGCTGCCGCGCATCGGTTTGCAGTGGGCGACCCTGCGGGAGGCGTCCCGCGACCCTGGTGTGCGCCGGGTGCTGCGCCTGATGGCGCCGATTTTGCTGGGCGTTGGCGTGGCGCAGCTCTCCCTACTCATCAATACACAAATTGCCTCGTACCTGGCGCCAGGCAGCGTGACTTGGTTGTTTTATGCCGACCGGCTGATGGAATTTCCCACCGCGCTGCTCGGGGTGGCGCTGGGCGTGGTGCTGACGCCGCAACTCACCGCCGCACGGGCTGCGGGCGACGCAGAGCGCTATTCGTCCATGCTCGACTGGGGGCTGCGCATTGTCGTGCTGCTGGCTGTGCCCAGCGCCGTCGCATTGCTCACCTTCGCAACGCCTTTGGTGGCCACGCTGTTTCACCATGGCGAGCTTGGGGCGGGCGACGTGGCGCAGATTTCCGTGGCGCTTTCTGGCTATGGTGCTGGCCTGCTCGGACTGGTGGCGATCAAGGTGCTCGCGCCCGGCTACTACGCCAGCCAAGACGTGCGCACGCCGGTGAAGATTGGTATTGCCGTGCTGGTCATCACCCAACTGCTGAACGTGGTGCTGGTGCCGCGCATCGCACATGCTGGCTTGGCGCTGTCGATTGGCATCGGCGCATTGGTCAATGCCGCGTGGTTGCTGCTTGGCTTGCTGCGGCGCGGCAGCTTTAGGCCCAGGCCTGGCTGGGGCCTTTTCGGGGCGCAGGTGCTCGCGGGCAGTTTGCTGCTGGGCGCGCTGCTGTCGTGGTTCAGCGCCCACTTCTCATGGGTTTCCATGGGAGACGCCGGGGGTGCAAGGGCTGCGCTGCTCGCCGCCTGCATGGCAGGTGCAATGCTTCTGTACTTCGGTGTGCTGTGGCTTTCCGGGCTGCGGGTGGGCGCATTGTTACGGCGCTAGTGCGGCACTGACCTACGCGCGGTGCGGCCTGCGAACGGCTAGGATGGCAACATGCCGCTTAGCCTCGCCATTCCTACGCCGCTTGAGTATTTCGCTTCGCTCGTGGACAGCGACGCCCAGTTTCCCCTACTTGAGTCGGTAGCCAGTCTTGCGATGGACGAGTACCCATCGCTGGATGTGCAGGCGCTTCTGGACGACGTCGACCAGCTGGCGGCTCGGCTCGGACGAACCGTTGCCCGCGACGCACCCGCCCTAGAGCGGCTGCGCGCACTGAATCAGTTTTACTTTGTTGATCGTGGCTTTGCAGGCAACGTCAACGACTACTACGACGCCGAAAACAGCTACCTCAACAGCGTGCTGCACACCCGCCGCGGCATTCCCATCAGCTTGGCTGTGCTTTGGCTGGAGTTGGCGCAAAGCCTTGGCCTGCATGTACGAGGGGTGGCCTTCCCCGGCCACTTTATGGTCAAAGCACTGCTGCCGCGCGGCCAGGTGCTGATTGATCCGTTTACCGGCGAATCGCTCTCACGAGAAGAACTGCTTGAACGTTTGGCGCCGTTTCAACCCGGCGGCCTGCCTGAGGGCGCTGAGCCACCGCTCGGGCTGTATCTCCAGGCCGCCCAGCCGCGCGAGATCGTTGCCCGAATGCTGCGCAACCTGAAGGAAGTGCACCGCTCCAACAGCGACTGGCAGCGGCTGCTCGCCGTGCAGGAGCGGCTTGTGGTTCTGCTGCCCGCAGCGTGGGATGAGGTGCGCGACCGCGGGCTGGCACATGCCGAGTGCGGGCATGCTGCGTTGGCGGTGGCCGACCTTGAAACCTATCTGTCGCATGTGCGCGGCGACGACAACACCGAAATTCTGGCCAACCGGCTGCAGACGCTGCGCCGCGCAATGTTCTAGCGCTGCTGCGGCGCTCCTCCGCCAAACTTCTACAGTGCTGCGCTTTCGGTGCGCCGTCAGCCATCCTCTGCTGCGCAGCAGAGCAAGCGACGTCTGTTCAAGGCGATTCGCATGCATTTCTTTTTTTGAAAAATCATTCCGGAGATTCATGGCCCGTCGCCCAAAAATGCCTTCACTGGTCTCCCTGTCGCGCGCCTACCAGCGCAACCTGCGAAGTTTGGCGCGCGCCCTGCAGCCAACAGCGACGCCAAAAGCCAAGACTCGCGTCAAGCGCACGCCGAAGTTGTCAATTTCGCCTGCGCCGGTCGCAGCCCGTGCGCTGCCGGCCAGCAAGCCTGCCCGCGTGGCGCCAAAACCGGCGCTGGGCCAATGGCTTTCGGGCATTGCGCCTGGTCCCGCAGGGGCGCGACGCTACCAGCTCTATGTCCCGCCCGGCGTCAGCCGCGCCAGCCGCACGCGCGTGCCGCTCTTGGTGATGCTGCACGGTTGCGGCCAGACGGCGCATGGTTTTGCCGCCAGCACGCGTATGAACCAGCGGGCTGCGCGCGAGCGCTTTCTGGTGCTCTACCCCGAACAGGAGCGGGTGGCCAACGCCCAGGGCTGCTGGAACTGGTTTGCGCGCCGCAATGGCCGGGCAGATGCCGAAGCCGCCACTTTGATTGCCGCGATAGACCAGGTGGCCGAGCGCTACCCAGTGCACCCGGCGCGCATTGGCGTCGCGGGCCTCTCGGCCGGCGCCAGCATGGCCGCGCACATGGCGCTGCTTGCGCCGCAGCGCTTTTGCGCGGTGGCCATGCATTCCGGCGCGCCGCCGGGCAGTGCGGATTCCGCAGCCACCGCGCTGGCAGCGATGCGCGGTGAGCGCGAACCGCACTGGCCTTCGGATGCCCAATCTGTGTCGCCCGCGACTGTCCTGCCGCCACTGCTACTGCTGCATGGCGACGCCGACGGCGTGGTGGCGGTACAAAGCGCCCGCCGTACCGCTACGTGGTGGGCAGGGGAAATGGGTGCGCGCGCTAGCGCGGCACGCGTGCAGCAGCGCGGTGCAAGGCGCGCCGCACGCGTCACGGAATGGTGCGCGCGTGGCAAGGCGCAAGTGGTGCTGCGCGAAATTGATGGGCTCGGGCATGCCTGGAGCGGCGGCACGGCCCGCACGCCGTACAGCGATCCGAGCGGGCCGGATGCTTCGGCACTTATCTGGGCGTTCATGGCGCGCCAGTTCGAAGAAAAATAGCGCAAAAACGGCCGAAAGCGCAATACCGACGAGCGTTATCAGCTATAAAAACAATAGTGAATGCGGCGATGAAAGTTTGATTCTGGCGGGTGTGCCCGTCGCCCAAAAAAAGGATCTGGATCTCGCCTACACCAATGCTGCCGCCGCCAGCTCTTTCTTCAGGTACGCATAAAACAGCGGCGCCGCCACCAGCCCAGCCGGGCCGAATACCGCTTCGGCAACGAACATGACGGTCAGCAGCTCCCACACGCCCATATGGGTGCGCTGGCCGACTACGCGCGCGTTGATGACGTATTCGGCTTTGTGAATGAGCACCAAAAAGCCCAAGCACGCGGCCGCCGCCTGCGGCGAAACCGACAGCGCAACGATGGTGATCACGGCGTTGCACAGCAGGTTGCCCACAATGGGCACCAATCCCGCCACGAAGGTCAGGGTGATGAGGGCCGGGGTGTAGGGCAGGGTCTCGCCCCACAGTGGCATGAGAAAGAGCAGGAACACCGCCGTGAGCGCGGTGTTAAAGGCTGCAATCCAGATTTGCGCGGCGACGATTTGCCTGAAGGCCTCGCCAAACACGCGCAGCCGCGTTGCAAGTGCGATCACCAGTGGCCCGCTCTGCAGCGGCACAGTGCGCACCGCAGCCAGTGCGCCGATCAAAAGGCCAACATAGGCGTAAAGCAGGCCACCCAGCCAGGCGCGCCCAGCCATGGCCAACGCTCCCGCCTTGGCCGCCAGGTAGGCCGCGATGGTGCGCTGAATGCCTTCGGCGCCGTCGGGTAGGTGCGCTGCCATGTCGGGCGGCAGCTTGTGGCGCAGTTCCAGCACGGTGCGCGCCATGTAGTCGAGCAGCTCCCGATACTGCTGCGGCGCTTCCACGATGTAGCCCCGCGAATGGGTGATGCCGAAAATCAGCAAACTGAGCGGCAGCAGCATCACCACTGCTGCAGCGAGCACCTGTACGCTGCGCGCAGGCATACCCGCGTTGCGTGCGCCGGGCCACATGGGAACCAGCCAGCGCGTGAGTGCGCGCGTCACGATAAAGCCCAGACACAGGGACAGCAGGCCAGGCAGCAGCCCACGCCACATCACCAGCAGCAAACCGCCCGCCATCAGCAGATAGCTCGCCAGCGCTACGCCACGGGGCAGTAAGGGCAGCGCTATTGGGCGCACAGGCTTTCGTTGCGGCGCTCGCGCCGCAGGCGGCGGTTGGCTCACGCCACGACCACTGCCGCGCCGTTGCCGCGCGGCGCAATCTGACCGAGAGCGTGCACCGATTCGCCGGCCTCTGCCAGCAGCTGGGTGACCGCCTGCGCGTCCTGCGGCGCCACTACCAACACCATGCCGATGCCGTTGTTGAAGGTGCGGTTCATTTCTTCATTGGAGATGGCGGCCGTCGCCTGCAGCCAGGCAAAGAGTTCGGTTTGGGGCCAGCTGCCTTGCGTGAGGTGCGCTGCAAGGCCGTCTGGCAGCACGCGCGGAATGTTCTCCAGCAGGCCGCCGCCGGTAATGTGCGCCAGCGCCTTGATGCCGCGACTGCCTTTGCCTGCCACCGGGTGGGCGGCCAGCGCGGCCAGCATGGGTTTGACGTAAAGGCGCGTGGGTTCCATCAACGCGGCGCGAAATGGCTTGCCGTCGAGCGTGCTGGGCAGTTTGCCGTTTTCTTCGGCGCGGGCAATGCACTTGCGCACCAGGCTAAAGCCGTTGGAGTGCACGCCGCTTGACGCCAGGCCAAGCACGACATCGCCCGCCTGCACGCTGGTGCCGTTGAGAATTTTTGACTTTTCCACAGCGCCGACCGCAAAACCGGCCAAGTCGTATTCGCCGGCCGGGTACATGCCTGGCATTTCGGCCGTTTCGCCGCCGATCAGCGCGCAACCCGAAAGCTCACAGCCGCGGGCGATGCCGCCGACCACTGCGGCGGCGGTGTCCACATCGAGCTTGCCGCAGGCGAAATAGTCAAGGAAAAACAACGGTTCGGCGCCTTGCACCAGTACGTCATTGACGCTCATGGCTACCAGGTCAATGCCCACGGTGTCGTGCATGTTCCATTCAAACGCCAGCTTGAGCTTGGTGCCCACGCCGTCGGTGCCGGAAACCAACACCGGCTCCTGGTAGCGCTTGGGCACTTCAAACAGAGCGCCAAAGCCGCCAATGCCGGCAAGCACGCCTTCTCGCATGGTTTTCTTGGCCAGTGGCTTGATGCGGTCCACCAAGGCGTCGCCGAGGGCGATGTCGACCCCCGCGTCCTTGTAGGAAATGGGCGAGCTGGTGTTGGTTGGCTTGGAAGAACTCATGGAAAAGGGCTAGTGGCTGCAAGGGTGGGCGCGCCCGGCGCGCAAACGCCCGAATTTTAGGCGACGGGCACGCCGCTGAGTTCCGCGTGCGGGCGCTGGTGAGCTCCTGGCTCCATCGCGCAGCAGCTTGGGGCACTAAAATGTACGTTTTCGCGGCATGTTTGGTCGCTCTTGCCGCCTTGCGTCCCGGCTGCACGCGCAGTTGCTCTGCCGCAGAATGCCGCCGCTCTCTTTCGTCTCTTTTTTGTGAAATTTCGCATTTCCTCCTTTTGCCCCGCTTGCTTTGCGTCGGCGCTGGCCCAGCGCGGCCGGGGGCTTCTCGTGCCAAGTGGCCTTGGCGCATGAAGCAGCTGGCGCTCGATATCGGTTTGGCTCCAGTGCCTACGCTGGGCAGTTTTTTCGGCGGGCCGAACACCGCGGCGCTCCAGCATGTACGCATGGCAGTGGAAAGTGCGAATGCACGTTCACCAGTGCCCACCTACCTGTGGGGCGAAGCCGGCACCGGCAAAACGCATTTGCTGCGCGCAGTGCGCGAAGCTTTGCGTGAGCAAGGGGTGACCTGCGGTTGGTGCGATGCAGAAACCGGCGTTGCCGCCGATTTTGACGAGCAATGGCACGCGGTGCTGCTCGACGACGTGCACCTCTACAACACGGAGCAGCAGGCTGCAGCCTTCAACTGGTTCGTCAATGCGCTCAGCCCCGCCACCGGCGCGCCGCGCTGGGTACTAGCGGCGGGCAGCGTGCCGCCTGCCGATCTGCCGCTGCGCGACGACCTGCGCACCCGACTTGGTTGGGGCCATGTGTTCCAACTGCAATTGCTCGGCGAAACCGAGCGCCGTGCGGTGCTGCGCCAGCATGCCGATGCGCGTGGTTTGTTTTTGAGCGACGAGGTGATGGACTTCATGCTCAGCCGCTTCTCGCGCGACCTGGGCAGCCTGATGCAATTGTTCGACCGGCTCGACCGCCACGCTTTGCGCAAGCAGCGCGCCATTACGGTGCCGCTGCTCAAAGATATGCTTGAACAAGCATGAAAAACACCCCCCTGAGCCGCTTCGCGGCTTCCCCCCGCTCTTGCAGTGCTGCGCACTGCGGGCAGGGGGACGCTCCCAGCGCTGCGGGGCGGCGCTTGCGCGGGAGCCATGGCGTGGGTCGCGCCAGTTGCTGCGGCTGCGGGGTCTGTTGCACTTCAACTATGCATGACTGATATCCAGCCCCATCACCCCCGGCTCGCCCTGTTCGACCTGGACCACACGCTGCTGCCCATCGACTCCGACTTCGAATGGGGCGAGTTCACGCAGCGCATCGGCTGGACCGACCCGGTAGCGTTCGGCCGCCGAAACGCCGAGTTTTATTCCCACTACCAGGCGGGCACGCTTGACGTGCACGACTATGTGCGCTTTGCCACCGAAGCGCTGCGCGGGCGCGGCCCTGAGGCAGCTGCAGCGGCGCACGCGCAGTTCCTGCGCGAAGTGGTGCAACCGGCCATTCGCCCGGCCGCGCTTGAACTGATCAAGGCGCACCGCGACGCTGGCGATACGCTCGTTGTCGTCACCGCAACCAACGAATTCGTCACCCGCCCGATTGCAGCCTTGCTGGGCATCGAGCACCTGCTGGCGGTGGAACTGGAGCGCGATGCCAGCGGCTGGTTCACTGGCGAAATCCGCGGCGTACCTTCCATGCGAGGCGGCAAAGTGCAGCGCATGGAGCAATGGCTGGCAGCACGCGGCCAGACCTGGAGCGGGGTGCACAGCACCTTCTACAGCGACTCCACCAACGACCTGCCGCTGCTCGAATGCGTGAACGTGCCGGTCGCCACCAACCCCGACGCGCGTCTGCGCGCCATCGCTGCGCAGCGTGGCTGGCGCATCCTCGACCTGTTTCCACAAACACCATGATCAAGAACTTCATCGACAAGCTGCTCTCCAAGGCCGGCTCCGGCGGGCGCAAGCGCGCGGCAAACCCTTATGGCAAGCGCGTCGAGGTGCCCGCCTCGGTGCACGGCATCGACCCGGCGCGGGTGGACCGCCGTGCCATCGACGTGGTGCGCACCTTGCAGCAGGCGGGCTTTGAGGCCTACATCGTCGGCGGCGCGGTGCGCGATATGTTGCTCGGCCTCAAACCCAAAGACTTTGACGTCGCCACCAACGCCACGCCGGAGCAGGTCAAAGGCTTGTTCCGCCGCGCCTTCATCATCGGCCGGCGCTTTCGCATCGTGCACGTAGTGCACGGGCGCGGGCGCGAGCACGAGGTGATTGAGGTATCCACCTTCCGCGCCTACCTTGACAACGCAGCGGCCGAGCAGGTCGCCGGCAACGAGAAAACCTCGCGCGCCGCCCTGGCGGGCATGCAGCATGCGGTCGATTCGACCGGACGCGTGCTTCGCGACAACGTCTGGGGCCCGCAGGACGAAGACGCCACACGGCGCGACTTCACCCTGAACGCCATGTACTACGACCCCGAGACGCAAATCGTGGTCGACTACCACCACGGCATTGAAGACGCGAAGAAGAAAACCCTGCGCATGATTGGCGACCCGGCCACGCGCTACCGCGAAGACCCGGTGCGCATCATCCGCGCCGTGCGCTTTGTCGCCAAGCTCGGTGCCCTGGGCTTTACGCTGGAGCCCAAGACTGCCGCGCCGCTGGTGCAATCGCAGCAGCTTCTGGCCGACGTGCCACAAAGCCGCATGTTCGACGAAATGCTCAAGCTTCTGCAGACGGGCCACGCCATCGCCACCATTGAGCAGCTCAAGAAGCTGGGCATGGCCAAAGGCATTTACCCGCTGCTCGACGTGGTGGTGGAGCGCGCCGATACGACCTTCGTGCACGCTGCACTCACCGACACCGACCGCCGCGTAAAAGAAGGCAAGCCCGTGGCGCCCAGCTTTCTGCTCGCCTGCGTGCTCTGGCAAGACGTCAAAACCGGCTGGGAGCGACGCATGGGGCAGGGCGAGCCTGCGCTGCCTGCGCTGCAAGACGCCATCGACCAAGTGTTTGAGCGCCGCATTGGCGATGTCTCGGGCCGCGGCAAGCTCGCCGCCGACATGCGCGAAATCTGGGTCATGCAGCCGCGCTTTGAAAAGCGCGCCGGCCGTGTGCCCGAAAGCATGGTGGCGCAACTGCGCTTTCGTGCCGGCTTTGACTTCATGCGCCTGCGCGCCGACATCGGCGAAGTCGATGAAGCGCTGGCCAGTTGGTGGCAGGAATACAGTACCGCCGATGAATTCCGCCGCGAAGACCTCATGGAGCAGGCGCGGGAAGAGCAAAAGTCCCGTGCCAGGTCCGCACCACCGGCAGCGCGGCGCGTGCCGCGCGATGCAGCGGCTGCTCCGTCGGGCAGCGGTGCAGCGCCAGTGCAAGCAGAGCATTCCGAAGGCTTTGATACCGGCGCGCCGAAGAAGCGCCGCCGCCGCCGCCGCAAGCCTTCGGGTGGTGCAGGGGATGGGGGCGCAGCGCCGGCGACCCAGCCGCACAGCGACGATTGAGGTTCGGCAGCTTGTGGCTGTAGCGCTAGAGACGACCGCCTTCGTTGGCCTGGGCGCCAACCTTGGCGAGCGCGAGACCGCTCTGCGCAATGCCCTCGCGGGCATCGGCGCTTTGCCCGGGACGCGCGTGCTGCGCATCTCATCGCTCTACCGCAGCGCGCCGGTGGACGCCGGCGGCCCCGACTACCTGAACGCCGTCGCAGAAATAGCCACCAGCCTTGAGCCATTCGCCTTGCTGCAGCACCTGCAGACACTAGAGCGCGCCGCCGGCCGAGAGCGGCCCTACCGCAACGCCCCGCGCACGTTGGACTTGGACATCCTGCTGTATGGCGACCTGCAGCTCGACAGCTCCACGCTCACCGTGCCGCACCCGCGCATGCAAGAGCGGGCCTTTGTGCTATTGCCATTGGCGGAACTGGCGCCTGAGCGGGTGTTGCCGCAGTGGCTTGCGGGCGTGCGGGAGCAGGCGATTGAGCGTTGCGATGCGCTTGGTTGGGCCAAAGATTCAGACTGATTTACTGCGAAAAATATAGCTGCTTGCGATTTACCCATAAGCGCTGGCGGTCGATTTCATTGTGAATTTTCATGCCTCACTGGCTCGAGGCGTTCACTGGTGCCGTGCTTGCCTTTGACGCCATGCTTTTGCCGAGAGCGAAAGCCGGGCGTAGGCATCGGGCTTTGCCCACGAGCGGCGCAGGCATTGGGGTCGGATCACGATTTCGCACAGCGAAACTCGTGCTCAGACCCCAATCCCGGAACGGTGTGCACAGCGCGTGTTCTTTGCCATTCGTGTCTGAGACGGAGCATTCAAGTCCCAGACGATGAGCGGCACTTGCCGGCCTGGAGCAGCCGGTGGGCGCATGGAGGTGCTGTCCTTCAACGTTCGAGGTGAGTTGAAGACTGCAGCTTGCTGCAGTTGGTCAGCTCGACTGATTGAAGCTGGGGTTAGGGCGCATTCGCGGGGCTAGGCCGACGCGGCCTCTCTAAAAAGACAGCGGAGCAGGCGTGGAACGAAGTCGCGGAGGAATACCAGACCGGCGCTAAGTTGTGCTTGCGAAACATGACCGTCGTGCAATAGCCGACTGCGTGCGTTGTAGGCGTCAAGGACTTGTTTCGAGATGGCTTGGCGATCACCCAGGCCAGGGTGCCTTTCCAAGGCAGCATTGATGAAGCTACGCATACCTTCGCCGATGGAATCCGCTCTCAGCTTGTCAATCCGGCCTAGAAGTCGCTCCAGTGCTGACCATTCGGGGTCCGCGCGCGGAAAGGTGTCTCGTTTGTTGCGGATGATCTGTGCAGCTTCAGTGATAGCCACTGAGGCTTCGGGCGAAACAGGGAGGTCTGGTAGCAGTGCTTCCAGTGACGTGATCAACGTGATGAATTGGGCGTTGTCACTTGCTTCAAATCTGTGGGACATTGCCACTTCGACTGCCAGCTTCAGTTTTTCGTCGCGGGCGATTTTCGACAGATGCTTGAAGGACAGTGCCTCTTCTGCTTTCGCAACGAAGCGTTCAATAGGAATTCCAGCGGTCACCGTTGCTTGCCCGAATTCGAATCGAACTAGGCGTTTGTGGTCAGGTCGAACAAGTGCCTCTCCGGCCTCGTAGTGGCCGTCTGTGCTGGTCCATCCGGTGACTTCTCGAATGTGCGCCATCGGCTGCACAGCTGGAATCGTGATTGGTTCGTCAAATAGGGTTACTGCTCCGGTCTCAATGGGATAGCGCACGCCGGCACTGAATTCAATCGCGCACCAAAGGACTGCCGCCCGTAGCTCCGCGAGGCCTTGTTCGGCGGCATCCGTTGAAGGATATGGCCCGAGCGACGCGGCGTACAGATGATGAAGCCTTTCTATCGTTAGACGGCCAGTTGTTCCGGTGAACTGAGTCGATTCGTCAGGCAACTGCAGGATCGAGCCTGGAGACAACCGAAACGGTAGCGTTGCGATGAAGCGTTCCTCGCCACAGCCGGCTGTTCCTGGAGAGACTGCAAATATCATTTTTTTACGCTAACGAATGAAAAGGAACTTCCCCGTCCCGAGTGATCCGCGCAGTTGGGGGGCATGGCATGAAAGTGCCTCGATGGGAAGTGCAACCTCTCATCAACTCATTTGCTTTTGTGGAAGGGAAAGTCCATGTCTACCATTGTCACCATTGGAATCGATCCCGCCAAGAACGTCTTTACTGTTCATTGCGTGAATGCTTTGGGGAGTAATTCCCACCGTCGCCTTTAGATTGGATGTAGCCGGTCAGCGCTGAGAATATCTAGGCCAAGACGAGCGCCAGCGGCTGCCTGCACTTTGGCCCCGCGCTTTTCGCTTTCCTATAGCGCGTCCAAGCAGGCCACCAGCAGGCGCTCTCGGAAAATGTCAAGTTGGATCCACAACCCCCTGCGCCCCCTCAAGCTGCCGCCGCACGTTCTCCAACACCCCGTTGAGCAACGCCTCGCGCAGCGCCTCCGACGGCATCGCCCGCGCCAGCTCCACCGCCCCCACAAGCTGTGCCACCACCGACCAGGCCTCAGCTTCGCTGGCCGTCGCAGTCGCCATGTTGTCCTTCATTGCGACCACGCCTTGTTCAAACGCCTTTTGCGTGGCGTCGTTGGCGCGTGCCACCTCGCCCGCCAGCGCGGGGATGGCGCAGCCCGATTCCGGCTGCGCGACGTGGGCGGGGCTCAAATAGCCCTCGACGATGCGCATCAGTTGCTTGCGCGATTTGCCGCTGAACAGCTTGCCCGAGCGCTGCAGCTCGGTCTGAACAATGGCTTCCAGCAGCTCGCCTTTGGAGCGGAAGTGCGAATAGAACGCGCCTGAGGTCATGCCGGCCGCCGCCATCAGGCCATCGACGCCGGTGCCGGCAAAGCCCTGGCGTTTGGCGAGCGCGCCCGTGGTTTTGAGCAGCCGGGCGCGGGTGTCTTGTTTGTGGGTACTGGGGTAGCGCATGTCGATTTCTAGAAAACGCTTGCAGTGTGACATAACGTTCGTTACGATAACGATCGTTATCTTAAATACTTTGACCATGACCACACAAACTGAACCGCTGCTGCGCCCCGCAGCCCTGATTGTTGGCGCGGGCGACGCCACAGGTGGCGCCATTGCCAAGCGCTTTGCGCGCGAAGGCCTGGTGGCTTGCGTTACCCGCCGCAGCGCCGACAAGTTGGCGCCGCTGGTAGATGAAATCGTCCGCTTGGGTGGCCAGGCACGCGGCTTTGCCTCCGATGCCCGCAAGGAGGACGAAGTGGTGGCGCTGGTGGACACCATCGAGCGCGAAGTCGGGCCGATTGAAGTCATGGTGTTCAACATCGGCGCGAATGTGCCCAGCAGCATCCTCGACGAAACAGCGCGCAAATATTTCAAGATTTGGGAGATGGCCTGCTTCGGTGGCTTCCTTACCGGGCGCGAAGGTGGCCCGGCGCATGGTGGCGCGTGGGCGCGGCACGATTCTGTTTACTGGCGCCACGGCCGGTCTGCGCGGCTCGGCCAACTTTGCGGCTTTCGCGGGCGCCAAGCATGCGCTGCGGGCGCTGGCGCAGAGCATGGCGCGGGAACTCGGGCCGAAGAACATTCACGTCGCGCACGTGGTGGTCGATGGCGCCATCGACACCGATTTCATCCGCGAGAGCTTCCCTGAGCGCTATGCGTTGAAGGACGAGGACGGCATCCTCAACCCCGACCACATTGCCGACAACTACTGGCATTTGCACGCCCAGCCGCGCGACGCCTGGACCCATGAACTCGACCTGCGCCCTTGGATGGAGCGCTGGTAATTCCATTGCCAAATCCAACGATTACTTTGTCGGCTTCGCTTCGCCAGTACGCCAGTACTGTCTGCGCTTCGCCTTCGCCTTCGCGTACTCGACGGACTGAGAAACCGAATAAACCCTGCTGGAGCACACCATGAGCAAAACCGTTGAATTCCTTTTCGATCTGGGCAGCCCCTACAGCTACCTGGCCTGGCACCAGTTGCCCAAGGTGGCAGCAGCGCAGGGCGCCGCCATCGTCTATACGCCGGTGCTGCTGGGCGGCATCTTTCAGGCCACCGGCAACGCCAGCCCGGCCGAGGTGCCGGCCAAGGCACGTTACCTGGACATCGACCTTCAGCGCTGGGCGCAGGCCTGGGGCCTGCAGATTGCCAGCAACCCGGCATTCCCCATCAACACGCTGGCGCTGATGCGCGGCGCCGTCGCCATGCAGATGCAGGGCGATGAGCCCTTCCAGCGCTATATGCAGGCGATGTACCACGCCATGTTTGGCGCGCCGCGCAATATGGGCGACCCGGCCGTGGTGGCGGCCGTGCTGACGGCGGCGGGGTTCCATGCGGCGCAGTTCATGGAGCAGATCGGCCAGCAGGCGGTGAAAGACCGGCTAAAGGACAACACCCAACAAGCGGTGGCACGCGGAGTCTTCGGTGCGCCCAGCTTCTTCGTTGGTGACGAGTTTTTTTGGGGTCAGGATCGGATGGATCAGGTCGCGCAAGCGCTGGCGCGAGCTTGATGCTCCCAAAAAAATAGCTTCCAGCGCTTATTCAGTAAGCGCTAGCAGCTATTTCGATTGCAAGCAGCCGCATTGAGTGCATGCTGGCAAGCTTTATTGAACGCTTTTCAGAAATGCCAGAACGTCCTTTACCGCTTGTTCGCGGGCCTTGTCGTTGCTTTCTACCGTGACCCAGGAAGTCTGCTTGCACTTGGCCAAATACGCGTTCCACTCCCCGTTATCGGTGAACGTCTTGCCCGAATATTTGTCATGCGCTGGACCCCAACTGGGGTCGTTGGCACCGTAGGGCATGCGTACATCAAATGAACAACCATTGAAGTTGCCCTCGTTGTACTTTTTCCATGGTTGGTTCAGTCGGTCGAACACATGCGTGGCACCTGCATAGACCTTGTAGCTGACTGGATGCCCTGCTGAGGCGTACTCATCGGCCAACTCTATGCAGGGCTTGGGCAAGGTCATGTCATCTTTTTCACCCAGCACGATGAAGATCGGCGCTGGCAGCTTGCTGTGGTGGTCTACCCGGTAGCGCATGTTGCAGCCGGGGTACACCGCCACGCCGCCAGCCCACTTCACATCCACCGGCAATATGTGCTGTTGGTAGGTCGGCCACGCTGCATCCAGCAGCGCTTGTCCACCACGTGACCAACCCATGTGGAAAATGCGACTGCTGTCGATTTGCGGGTGCGTCGCCAGCAGCTTGAGTGCATACAGGGCGTCTGTGGTGTTCGCCATGGTGTTCCATGTCAACTGCTTGCTTGGGCCAGTTACGCGGTCTTCTCCGCGCGGCTTAAAGCTATCCACAACAAAAACGGCATAACCCGCGTCGTTCAGTGCTTTGGCCCAAACATCGAAGTACAGCCTGCTCACGCCTTCGCTGCCATGCGAGAACACCACCGCGGGCACCCTTCCATTCGACCCATTGTTCGGCATCAGCAAATCCCCATAGACCGTTACCTCAGGTCCCAGGCTGCCACGTATCAGAGCCCATCGATGTTTGGGTGTGGAAGACGTGAACTCAACACGGCCGGTTTGCCCTTTGCTGAGGTCGGTTGCCGGTTGTGCAGCAGTCAATGAGGGATAGGCGGCGGTGCAAATTGCTGCAACGAGGCCCAGGGCACGGAGTGTGTGTTTTGTCATTTGCTGGCTCATTGAGAAATAGACGTTGAGACGATCATCGATTCAGCACAAGCCGTTGCACTTTGCGCCGGTACGCCGGAGTCAGATCGAATTGACCTTCCAATCTGGATGTCGGCTCAGGGTAGAAGTCAGAGCCTGAGATCTTCTTGTTGATCAGGTGGCGTACGCGCCATCGCCGACCCAAACGCTCCCAAAAAAATAGCTGCTAGCGCCTATCCAGTAAGCGCTAGCAGCCGTTTTTATATAAAATCTATCGCTGCTCGGTTAATCCACCGTCGCCCCCGACGCCTTCACCAGCTTCTGGTACTTCGCCCGCTCCGCCGCCATAAAGCTGTCGAACTGCTCAGGCGTGGTGGGCACGGGTTCAGCCATCAGGTGGCCGAAGCGGGTTTTGGTCTCTGGCGCATTCAACGCTGCCACGAACGCCTTGTTCAACTTATCGATCACGGCTTTCGGTGTGCCGGCTGGCGCCACCAAGCCCCACCAAGTGTCGATTTCAAAGCCCTTGAGCGTATTGGCGACCGGCGGCACGCCGGGCAGGGCCGGGCTGGCCTGGGCGCTGGTGACTGCGAGCGCTACAAGCTTGCCGCTTTTGATGTTGGGCGCTGCGGTGGCAAGGTTGTCGAAGTTGAAGTCGACCTGGCCTGAGAGCAAGGCGAGCTGCGCCGGGCTGCCGCCGTTGTAGGGAATGTGCACGGCAAAAATGCCGGCTTGGCTTTTGAACAGTTCACCTGCAAGGTGGCCGGCGCTGCCGTTGCCGCCGCTGCCGTAGTTGAGCTTGGCAGGGTTGGCGCGGGCGTAGGCGATCAGGTCGGCCAAGCTTGCAATGTGCAGTTTTTTCGCGGTCTCGGCGTTCATCACCAATACGTTGGGCACACGCACCATTTGCGTGATGCCGGCGAAGTCTTTGGAGGCGTCGTAGGGCATGCGCTTGAACAGCCACGGGTTGACCGCGTGCGTGGCCGTGGCGGCGATGCCGATGGTGTTGCCGTCGGGCGCAGCCTTGGCGACGATGTCGGCGCCGATGTTGCCGCCAGCGCCAGGCTTGTTCTCGACTATGACCGTGCCCAAGGCGTCTTTGGCGCTCTCGGCCAGTGCCCGCGCGGTGATGTCTACCGGGCCGCCGGGGCCGTACGGCACGATGAGGCGAATGGGTTTGGATGCGTCTTGCGCCTGCGCGCCGGTGGCAAACAGCGCGGCCGCGGCGGCGCTGGCGAGGAGGAGGGTGCGGAGTTTCATAGGCCCTATTGTGCAAAAAAGCCGGCGTCTACGTGGTAGGCGGCCCATCTCCTACACACGGCTATCGGTTCTTTCTCTAAAAGGGTGCATTGACTTCACTTTTTTGGAGAACCTCGATGAATACCGCCACCAACCAACCCAACACCCCCAAGCGCTATGCCGACTGCATTGCCGCATGCCAAGCCTGCGTGCTCGCTTGCGAGGGCTGCGCCAGCGCGTGCTTGCGTGAGAGCGACGTTACGGCCATGGCCCGCTGCATCGTGCTGGACCGCGATTGCGCCGATTTGTGCGCGCTGGCCGCGACGCTGATGGCGCGCGACAGCGAGCATGCGTCCGCCCTCTGTGCGTTGTGTGCCAAGGCCTGCGATGCCTGCGCAAAAGAATGTGGCAGCCACAAAATGGACCACTGTCAGGCCTGTGCTGCGGCGTGCAAGCGCTGTGCCGACGCTTGCCGTGCCATGGCGCATTAAGGTAAGCCGTAAGCCCGCCTGCCGGCCGACGCCTCCGCTTAAGCGCCGTGCTTGTCGGCCTCTGAGGTAAACGCGTCGGCGAAAAATTCCTCCGCCGGCAGGCCGCGCTGGCTGCAGTACGCTTCTCGCGCGCTGTCCACGACGATGGGCGCGCCGCAGGCGTACACCTGGTGGCCTGACAGGTCGGCAAGGTCGTCAAGCACCGCCTGGTGCACAAACCCGGTGCGGCCGCTCCAGCCGTCTTCGGGTAGGGCATCGGAGACGACTGGGATGTAGCGCAGCTGCGGCAGTTCGGCAAGGCGCTCTTGCACCCAGCCGTCCATGTACAGGTCGTGCGGGCGGCGCCCGCCCCAGTACAGCACTACGGGCCGTGTGCTCCCGCTCTTTTGCAATTGCTCTATCAGCGCCTTCACCGGTGCAAAGCCGGTGCCGGACGCCAGCAGCACGATGGGTTTGTCGGAGTCTTCCCGCAGGAAGAAGCTGCCGTACGGCCCTTCGATGCGCAGGATGTCGCGCTCTTTCATGGTGCTGAACACTTGATCGGTGAACTTGCCGCCGGGCATGTGTCGCACATGCAGCTCAACGCCGCCGACAGTTTCTTGCGTGTGCGGCGCGTTGGCCATGGAATACGAACGCCGCACGCCTCCCTGAAGAATAAATTCGACGTACTGGCCGGCGTGGTAGCGGAAGGCTTCGGTCGCCGGCAGCTGCAGGCGCAGGCGCATGACATCGTGCGAGAGCTGCTCCCGCGCGGCAATGCGCACCGGGAGCTTGCGAATGGGGAAGGCGCCTTCGTCCGTCACTTGGCGCGATTCGAGCACCACGTCGGTCTGCGCCACGCCGCAGCAGGTAAGCACAAAGCCGGCGGCTTCCTCGGCGTCACTGAGCGCCTTTTGCTGGTGCTCGCCGTGCACCACGGTGCCCGAGATCTTTTTGCACTTGCACGAACCGCAGGCGCCATCTTTGCAGCCATAGGGCAGGCCGACGCCTGAGTGGATCGCCGCGCTCAGCATGGGCTCGCCGGCTTCTTGCGCAAACGTGCGGCCGCTGGGCAGCACAGAAATCTGAAAGGGCGGTGCTGCGGGCGTGGCGCTGGTCATGCTTTGGGTATCCTCGTGGTTCTGCAAAAAGCCGATTGATTTTGCCTTCAAACCAAAGCCCCTCCGGCGCGCTGCCCGCGCGCTTTCGCCGTCCGCGGCTGCTCATCGTCGGCTGTGGCGACGTCGGCGTGCGCGTGCTGCGCGCGCTCTCGAAAAATGGCAAGCCGCCCCGCCTGCGCGTGCTGGCATTGACCTCAAGCTCCGACCGCGTGGCCGAACTGCGCGCGCTTGGCGCCGAGCCGCTGCTGGGCAACCTGGATGCGCCCGCCACGCTGCGCCGCTTGGCCGGCCTCGCCACGCATGTCATTCACCTCGCGCCGCCGCCGCAAGTAGGCTCCACCGATCCGCGAACGGGCGCACTGCTGGCCGCGCTTCGCCTGCGCAGCCTGCCGAGCGCTTTGGTGTACGCCTCTACCAGCGGCGTGTACGGCGACTGCGGCGGTGCCTGGGTGCCCGAAACGCGCGCTGTGGCGCCCAGCACCGCGCGAGCCCGGCGCCGGGTGCATGCCGAGCAAAGCGTGCGCCGCTTCGGTCGCGCCGGCGTGCGTGCCAGCGTGCTGCGCGTGCCAGGCATTTACGCACCCAACCGCGCCAACGGCACGCCCGAGGCGCGCTTGCGCCGGGGCACGCCGGTGCTGCGGGCGCAGGACGACGTGTTTACCAACCACATTCACGCCGACGACTTGGCCCGCGCCTGCCTGGCGGCATTGTGGCGCGGCGCGCCGCAGCGCATCTACAACCTGAGCGACGAAAGCCAGATGCCCATGGGCGACTACTTCGACCTGGCCGCCGACCTGTACGGCCTGCCGCGCCCGCCGCGCATCGCCCGCAGCGAGATGGCGGCGCAGCTGGGCGAAATGCAGATGAGCTTTATGAGCGAGTCGCGCCGCCTGGACACCACGCGCATGGTGTGTGAGCTGGGTCTGCGCCTGGCGCATCCGACGGTGGGTGAAGGTCTGCGAAAAAAATGAATGAAATAGCCCGCCAGCGCTTACCTAGTAAGCGCTAACAGCTATCAATTTTCAAATTAGTGGCTGCCAGAAAGCGATGCCGCCACCATGCGCTTGAATGGCGGGAAGTTCTGCGCCAGCCGAAGGGCAGCGCCGCGCAGGATGCGCGCAGGCCCAGCGTCTTCGGTGTACAGCCGGGCCACGAGGTTGGTGGCCAGATACAGCGGCAGGGTCGCGCGGCGGTGCACGCGCTCGTAGTCGGCCAGCAAGCGGCGCGCGGCAATGTCGCCGCCGGCAGCGTGTGCAGTGCGAATCGCCTCCGACAGCGTGCCAATGCCCAGCAGGCCGAAGTTAAAGCCATGCGCCGTCACCGGGTGCATGCCGACCGCGGCATCGCCCACGCAGGCAAAGCGCTGCGCCACCAAACGGTGGGGCCGCACGCCGACCAGCGGGTACAAATGCCGCGTGCTGGCAAGCTCCATGCGGCCCAGGCGCTGCGAGAAGCGGGCGGTCAGCGCATCGCCGAATTCCGGCGCTTCGAGCTTGTTCAGGCCTTCAAGCTGGTGGTGCGGCAGTGTCAGCACCACGCAGGAGCGGTGCGCGCCGGTGTCCGGCGCGTCGTTCATGGGCAGCAGGGCGAGAGTCTGGCCGTAGCCAAACCATTCCCACGCCACATGCTGGTGCGGCACCTCGTGCGTCATGGTGCACAGCAGCATCGAGCGGCCATAGTCGTGCATGTCCGCGCTGATGCCCATGGCGCGGCGGGTGCCGGAGAACCGGCTGTCTGCGGCGACCAGCAGCCGCGCCGTCAGTTCTTTGCCGCTGGCCAGCGTTGCGTAGGCAACCTGCTCATCGGTGTGCGCCTTGGCCACGCTTTCGCCGGCGAGCAGCGTGATGTCGCCGTTTTTTTCTTGGGCGGCGCGCATTTCAGCAAAGGCAGCGCGGCGGATCAGGTGGTTGGACACCAGCCAACCGAGCTCGTCGTGCCGCGAGAGGGTGTGCTCGATGCGCATCGCGTAGCGCGAGTGGCCATCGAGCACCTGCGCGTCGCGCAGCGCTGAAAAGGCGGTGGGCTCGTAACCTTCGATGCGCTCCCACAGGCCGAGCGCCCGCATCTGCTGCGCCGAGCGTTGGGTGAGCGCAATCTCGCGCCCGTCGTAGGCCGGGGTTTCCAGCGCGGCAAGCGGCTGCGGCTCGACGACGCCGATGGTGAGCCCGCAGCCCGAGAGCGAGCGTGCCAGACACAAGCCGGCAGGGCCGGCGCCGCTGATGAGAATGTCGTAGTCCATGGGGCGCAAGCCTAACGCCTGCGGCGGCGCGGCATTCTGAGCCGGGTCAATTCCGTGGTGGCTGCGCTGGTTTGACGTGGCGCGTGCAAGGCGGTGGCGCCACGATGCCTGCGCTTGCGGTAGGCCTGTTGGTGCATTGCCTTAAGCTTGCACCCCCGCGCTCTAGCGCGCGGGACGGCAGTGAGCAACTTCGATAAGGCGGTTGGATGGCGATTCAGTGGTTCCCAGGGCACATGCACTTGACGCGTAAGGCAATCGGCGAGCGCATCAAAGATATAGACGTGGTCATTGAGGTGCTGGACGCGCGCCTGCCCGGCTCCAGCGCCAACCCGCTGCTGTCGGAACTCACCGGGCACAAGCCGACGCTCAAGGTGCTCAACAAGCAGGATGTGGCCGACCCGGAGCACACGCTGGAGTGGGTCAATTGGTACAACGCCCAGCAGGGCACCCGCGCAATGGGGCTTGACGCCTCGGAAAGCGCGCCGGCCCGCCGGCTGATTGACGCCTGCCATTTGCTCGCGCCAAACCGTGGCGGCATGGCCAAGCCCATGCGCGTGCTCATTTGTGGCGTGCCAAACGTGGGCAAATCGACGCTCATCAACACGCTGTCGAACAAGCGCCAGGCCAAGACCGGCGACGAAGCCGGCATCACCAAGCTTGAGCAGCGCATCACGCTGGCAGACGACTTCTATCTGTGGGACACGCCGGGCATGCTCTGGCCGCGCATCGCCGCGCCCGAAAGCGGCTACCACCTTGCGGCCAGTGGCGCCGTTGGCCGCAACGCCTACGACGAGGAATTGGTGGCGCTGGAGCTGCTGCGCCGCCTGCAGGAGCACTACGCGCCGCTGCTCGAAGCGCGCTACCGCTTGAACCTGGCGCCGCAGGCGCTTGCCGAAATGAACGACCAGGAGCTGCTCGAAGCCATCGGCCGAAAGCGCGGTGCGGTGATGGCCGGTGGCCGGGTGAACGTGCAAAAAACGGCAGAAATCGTGCTCACCGACTTTCGCACTGCGGTGCTTGGTCGCATCACCCTGGAGCGGCCCGAAGAGTTCGAAGCTTGGCGTGCGGCAGGCCTGTTGGAGGACGCTGCGCGCGAAGCAAAAAAGACGGCGCGCAAACAGCGCAAGGGCGGTGCGCCGCAGCGCGGCGGCACGCAAGTGAAGCCAGAGTAAGAACGTTTTTTGCAGCGCGCGCTCTACGCTTGAATTTTCTAAGAACAGGTGGAATGCATGGTTCGCAATTTTTGGCGCCGGTTGCTGGCTCTGCTGGTGTTCGCCTTGTGCACAGCGGCAGGTGCAGCGCCGCAGGATGTGGCTGGGGGCCGTGACCACCCGCTGGTCAAGCGCTTTGCAGGCAGCGTGCTGGTCGGCTATGCGCAGTTGCAGCAGGGCAGCATCGACTTTCAAACCACCACGTACACCGGCTTTGACCTAGACGCCGGGCGGCGCCGATACGCCGAACCCCCTTTGACGCTCGACGGCCATGTGACGCGGCTGTGGTACGAGGCGCCGGGCAACACCACGTCGGCGCAGCTCTACGAGAGCCACGCCAGTGCCTTGCTGGCGCAGGGCTTTCAAACACTCTACGACTCGGCCCAAGACAAGGGCACCACTCCGGCGAAGTGGGTGAACTTTCTTGCCTGTTTTGCGCCGGGCAAGCGCGATGCTTTGGTGAACAACCGCTCGCCGCAGGTGTTTTCTTCAGCGCGTCCCGCCAGTCTGCGCACCGGCACCTTTCAGCAAGACAACACTACGGTGCGCTTGGTGGCGGTGGACTGGCCGCAGGGCGATGCGGCGTCCAAAGCCCGCCAGGGCGCCTACATCGCAATTGACATCGTCGAGGCCCGCGCGCTTCGTGCGCTCTCGTCTCCTGTCGCGGCGCCGACCGCTGCCAGCGATTCGGCACTTGCCAAGGCGCTCTCGGGTGCGGGCCGGGCGACGCTGGCCGGGGTGCAGTTTGTATCGGGCGGCGCTCAGTTCGATCAAGACGCCGGCCCAGCGCTGGCTGGGGCAGCGGCCTATCTCAAGGCGCAGCCGCAAGCGCGGCTTTATGTGGTCGGCCACACCGACAGCGTCGGCTCGCTGGAGGGCAACCTGGAACTCGCGCGCCTGCGCGCCCAAGCCGTGGTTGAGGTGCTGGAGCGCGATTTCGCCATTGCTCCCGGCAGGCTCAGTGCGCACGGCGTCGGCCCGCTGGCGCCCATTGCGGACAACAGTTCCCCAGCCGGCCGCGCGCGCAATCGGCGCGTGGAACTTGTGCGGTATTGAACGAAAAGCGCAAAAATAGTGCGTGAAGCCCCACGCATTTCGCTATGATTTTTCGGGATCGTCAGGCGAATGCATGCCGCCTGCCGCCCAGTCAGGCGCATGCACAACCCGAATAGGTGACATCACCATGCGATTCTTTGTTTTGCTGCGCCACTGCCTGGCGCTTGTGCTTCTTGGCGCGCTGATGTCGGCCGGGGCTGCCACGCAGGACCTTGCTGGCTCAAAAGATCACCCCGCACTCAAGCGCTTTGCCGGCAGCAGCATCGTGGGCTACGACGCGCGCAACTTTGATGCGATCGACTTTCAAACGTCGACGTTCAAGGAATTCGACCTCGATGGGCGCAAGCGCGTCTACATGAAGCCGCCACTGGCGCAAGAAGGCAAGCTGACGCGACTGTGGTACGAGGCGCCCGGCGACACGCGCGCCCTGGAGCTGTACCGCAACTATGCGAACGAACTCAAGAGCGGCGGCTTCGCGACCCTCTACGACTCGACCGCAGACCCGGCTGCGGGCAAGTGGACCAACTTTTTGGCCAGCTTCAGCAGTAGCGGCAAGGACTTCATCAAGAACAACCGCTCGGAATATGTAATGTTTGCCGCGCAGGACAACACCATTCGCACTGGCACGTTTCAGAAAGACGGCACGACGGTTCGCCTGATCGCCATCGACTGGAACAAGGACGATCACGATTACAAGTCCCGTCAGGGCGCCTACATCGCAGTCGACATTCTTGAATCAAAAGCCATGCAGCAAAACATGGTGGTGGTGAGCGCCAGTGAGATTGGAAAATCGCTCACTGCACAGGGCAAAGTGGCGATTTACGGCATCTTGTTTGACACCGGCAAGGCCGAGGTCAAACCCGCCTCCAAGGCTTCACTGGACCAGATTGCCGCATTCCTCAAGGCCGACCCCGCGGTCAAGCTGCATGTCGTGGGCCATACCGACAACGTTGGCAGTTTCGACAGCAATTTGGCGCTCTCCAAACGCCGCGCCGAGGCCGTGGCCGCGGTGCTCAGCAAGGAATACGGCATTGCCGCCTCGCGGTTGATTGGCAATGGCGTTGCCTCGCTTGCCCCGGTGGCCAGCAACGCGGCTGAAGAGGGCCGCGCCAAGAACCGACGTGTGGAACTGGTGCTGCAATGAGGCACGATGGGTTCGCCTTGATTTTGAAATGAGTTCTATGCCCCGCTTCGAAGTGCTTCCCCGCGACCTTTCGCCCTGGCGCATCGGCAACACCGGTGTGGACTACGTGCACCGCTTTGATTCGGGCAAGCCAGGCCCGCATGTGCTGGTCAACGCACTGACGCACGGCAACGAGTTCTGCGGCATGGTGGCCGCGCTGCACCTGCTCGAATCGGGCGTGCGAGCGCGCATCGGCACGCTGACCGTGAGCTTTGCCAACGTAGCGGCGTATGAGAGTTTTGACCCGGCCCGGCCCTTCGAGAGCCGCCAACTGGTGCACAACCTCAACCGCGTGTGGTCGGTGGCCGAGCTGGAAGGAACGGCGGTCAGCCCCGAACTGCTGCGCGCCCGCGAGTTGCGCCCGGTGGTGGCGGCTGCGGACCACATTCTCGACCTGCACTCGACCAGCCAGGACGTCGAACCGTTTTGGGTGTACCCGGCATTTAAGCGAAACGCGCAGGCGGCGCTCGCCATTGGCATTCCTGCGGTACATTTCGTGATGCCCAAGGGCCTGGGCAGCGGCGTGCCGCTGATCGAGCATGGCCAACATGGCCAGGCGGACCACGGCGGCGTGGCCTTGGTAGCAGAGTGCGGCCAGCACTTTCTCAAGTCTTCGGGGGACACGGCGATTGCCGTAGCGCTGGGGTTCTTGGGGCATTTCGGGCTGATTGAGCACGCCCAGCCTGCAGCAGCGGCGCCTCGTCGCTTTGAACTGCTGGAGACATTCATGGTTGAGACGCCCGCGTTTGCCTTCGTGCGCCCGCTTGTGGGCTTTGAGACTTTTGCCAAGGGCGAACTCATCGCCACCGACGGCGCGCGTGAAATTCGCGCGCTGTGCGACGACTGCACGGTGTTTATGCCGACGCGCGAGCCCATCGTCGGGCGCGAGGGCGTGTACCTGACGCGCCGGCTGGCCGACTAAGTACGGTCCAGTGCCTTAGGGCAATGCTGAACAAGCCCCCACACGCCGCACATCCGCACCTCGGGCGGCCTGCTGCGTTGCAACTCCTCGTCATAGCTGCGGCTATGACTGCGGTTTGCGCCTTGCATCCCATCCCGACGCGCCGCGCGCGTCATCGCGGTGACTTATTCAGCATCGCCTTAGAACGACGAGCCGGGCTGCGACAGAAATTCCAGCTCTTGCGCGGTCGAGGCGCGGCCCAGGGCGGCGTTGCGGTGTGGGTAGCGGCCAAAGCGCTGCAGGATGTCCATGTGGGCGCGCTCGAAGCGCATGTTGCTCTCCAGCCCCGGCTGGTCAAACAGCACCATCGCCTGGGCATGGATGGCCAACGACTCGCTGTGCATAAACGGCAAATACGCGAAGGCTCGCTGCTCGATGGGCAGTTCAGCGTCGTGCGCACCGCTTACCAGTTCTTGCGCAAGTGCGAGCGCGAGCGCGTCATTGGCAAAGGCGCGCGCCTGGTCGCGGTAGATGTTGCGCGAGAACTGGTCGAGCACAATGATTTCGGCCAGTCTCCCGCCCGCCGTGGCGCGCCAAGACGCTAGTTCGCAGCGCTCCGCCGCCCGAAGCAGGGCGCCAAAGCGCTCGACAATGCGGGCGTCCAGCGCGGCGTCTTTGGCGAAGTGTTGCTGCGGCTTCACTTCCCCAAACCAGAAATTGAGCACGTCTTGCGTATTTGGTAGAGAGAGATCAGTCAAATTGGCCTCTGGCGCTTATCTGGATTGCCTGAGCAGCTATCAAATTTATTCTACGTGGGTGTGCTGCTCGCGTCGTCAAAAGCAATCTTGCCCTCGCTCACATACCTCTCGAATTCGGTGCGGGGCATGGCGGCGGACCCGGTGGCGTTGTTGTCGGCAGTCCACGAGAGCGTCGTGCTGTCTTCGCTGCGGTCGATTTCGACAGGGCCGGGTGGAATCGCAATCGGCGCTCCGTCGCCTGGGGTGTAGGTCACGTCGCCGCAAATGGTGGCTTTTTGGGTCATGGTGTGCATCTCCTTGGGCAGGCCATTGAACCCGCGCAACTTGAGTTCTCGTGTGGGACGAGCGCGCAATGTGCCCAATCCCTGCGCTTGGCCTACGCGCTTGCTTTGTTTCGGCGCCGTTCGCTGCGCACCAGGTAGATGCCGCTTCCGATGATGATGGCGCCGCCCAGAAGCGTAGTCCCGTCGGGCAGGGCCTGCCACAGCACCCAGTCCAGCCCCACGCCCCAAGCAAGTGCGGTGTATTCAAAGGGCGCCACCACCGCCGCCTGCCCGTGGCGAAAAGCTTCGGTGATTGCGGTTTGCCCCAGGAAGCCGGTAATGGCAAGCCCGGCGACCAGCGGCCAATGTTCGACCGACACCCCCACCCACCCCGGCAGCGCCAGCACGCCCGCACCTGCAGCAAGCATGGTGGTGGTCCAAAAAACTATGGTTGCGCTGGAGTCGGTGCGCGTCAGCACCCGACCGGCCACGGCCGACACCGCATAGCAGGTCGCAGCCGCCAGCACGGCCAATCCCCCCAGCGACAGCATCGCACGCTGATCGGGCCGCAGCGCAACCAGCACGCCGACCAGGCCGATGCCAATGGCCAGCCAATGGCTGGGCCGAACCCGCTCGCCCAGCACCGGGGCGGAAAGCGCGGTGATGAGCAGCGGCGCGATGAAGAACAGCGTGTAGGCCTCGGCCAGGCCAAGGGTTTGCAGGCCGAAAGTGAACAGCGCCAGCATCACGACTACCAGCACACCGCGCAGCAAATGGAGGCGCCAGCGCACCTGCAGCAAGCTGCTCACTTGGCGCTGCCACAGCACGAAGCCCACCACGAGCGGCAGCGCAGCCAGGCCGCGCAGCGCCGCTACCTGCATGGGCGGGTAGTGGCCGGCCAGGGTCTTGAGCAGCGCGTCCATCAGGGAAAAGCACCCTACGGCCGCCAGCATGGCGAGCACGCCGCGCAGGTTGCCGTGGCCGTGCAAAGCCGGGGACGTGGGGGTCATAGGATTTAAGAGATGCCAGTCTGCGCAGACTGCAGAACAAGCGCCGGCAAAGTGTAGCGAGTCGGTGCGTTCGGAGCGTTCAGTTTTGTGGCGGTGGTGTGCGCTTTGTCGTTGCAGGCTGCAGGAAAGGCACTGCCCACAGCACCACAAAGGCAAGCGCAGCGCTCAACACCGCCGTGGCTTCCAGCCCCATTCCAGCTGCCGTGCCAATGGCTGCGGTCAGCCAAATCCCCGCGGCAGTCGTCAGGCCATGCACCTGATCTTGCCCAGCTCCTTTGAGGATGGTGCCGGCGCCCAGGAAGCCGACCCCGGCGACGATGCCTTGGACGACGCGGCTCATGTCCGGCGCGCCTATCCCGTGCTGCTGTGAGGTAAGCACGAAAAGCGCGGCGCCCATGGCAACCAGCATGTGGGTGCGGACCCCCGCAGCCTTTCCAGCGTGTTCGCGCTCCCAACCCAGAATGCCGCCGAGCACGCCAGCGACCAGAAGACGCACCACGATGCGGGTGGCGTCCGACAGGTCGGTCAGGTCGGAGAACTCTGCCGCAACGGTGGCTGAAATCTGGCTCCAGGCTTCAGCCATGGCGGTGCGCGCAAGAGCGAAGGCAGGTTATTGAAGGCATGCACGCCAATGTGCAGTGGCCGCACGTTTTGTGCCACCAGCCTTGTGCGCGCCAAGGTGTCGGTGCAAGCCTACGCGCGTCGCAAGTAGGAAAGATTTCTAACGAAATTGGATTCAAACGCTTATTCAGAAAGCGCTAGCAGCTACGCTTTCAGAAGCAACTACTCGATGTGCGCTGCAGCCTTTGCACGCATTTTTGCGGCGATGTATTCGCCGTGGGTGACGTACAGCAAGCCAGCAATCTTGTTGATCGCGTGGTTTTCGTTCGCATCGATGCGTGCGTCGGCGTAGGCGACTTGCCACAGCGCTTCCACCAGCCGCACCTTGTCGTCGTGGCTGAAAGCGTCGTTGATGCGGCCGGTGAACTGCTGGTAGTCGTATGCGGTTTTTGAACTGGATTCGGCGTGCGCGAGCAGCGCTTCAAGTGCCTGCGGCGCCAAATCAAAGCGCTGGCGCAGTGCCGCCAGCGCGGCGGCCCGCTCCTGCGGGTCCATGGCGCCATCGGCGCGCACCACTTCCACCAACAGCACGGCAGCCGCCAACTGCACCCGTTCGGCCCGCTCTTCGGGGGTGGGCGGCGTGGGGTTGCCGGTGATGTCGGCGAGAAAGTCCTTAAAGCTCTGGAACATGGGGTGAAGCGGTGTGTGCAGAAAGTTGTCTTGACTTCTGGCGTGCTGCAAGGTTCCCAGCCGGCCGTCAGCTTGTGCGCTGGCTGGCGCGCGACAATCGCAGCCTGATGAAAACGATTCTCCCACTTCAACTGCTGATGGCGCCACAGCGCGACGACCCCGCGCCTCTGGTGCTCTACCACGGGCGCGGCTGCCCAGACGGTTTTGCCGCGGCGCTCGCGGCTTGGCGCTTCTATGGCGGCCAGGTGGAGCTGCGCGGCTTGGACCATGGCGAGGTGAAAAGCCTTGCCGACTTGCCATCCATCGAGGGCCGGGCGGTCTACATCCTCGACTTTTCATTTCCCGCCGAGATCCTGCGCGCCATCGACGATCGCGCCGCGCGTCTGGTGCTGCTGGACCACCACAAGAGTGCTGCCGATGCGTTGGACGGCTTTGTTTGCCGCTGCGGCGTGGTGCATTTCGACATGGCCAAGTCGGGTGCGCGCCTGGCGTGGGAGTTCTTTCTGCCCAATGAGCCGCTGCCCGACCTGGTGCGCTACGTCGAAGACCGCGACCTGTGGAACTGGCAGTTCCCCGAGAGTGCCGCCTACCTCGCCGCGCTCGACATGGAGCCGCAGGCGCTGGAGCGCTGGGACGAGATCGCGGCTTTCACGCCTGAGCAAAGCGCGCACTTCATGGCGCGCGGCCAGGCCATGGACGAAAAATTCGCCAAACTCGCCGCCGACATTGCTGAGGGCGCCGAGCCGCTGGTGTTCAACGGCGAGGCGGGGCTGATGGTCAACGCGCCCGGCGTGTTTCACAGCCTGGTGGGCGATTTGCTCTCGCGCCGCTCCGGCACGTTTGCCTTTATGTGGAGCGCGGGCAAAGGCGGCGTGGTCAAGGTGGGGTTGCGCTCGCAGCGCGGCTACGACTGCATACCGCTGGCGCAAAGCATGGGCGGCGGTGGGCACGCACAGGCCTGCGGCTTCAAGACCAGTGCGGCGCGCCTGCCCGAGCTGCTCGCCGGGCGATTCGACGGTCAAGTCAGGTGAGCAACCGTTTGCATATGCCGCCCTTGTTTCAAAGCTGTTGCCCATGCTGAAAGGGGTTGTCGCGTCGGTGTTGGCGTCGGTGCTGTTTGGCGTCATTTACTGGATATCGCCTTTCCTCTCGCCGCTGGACGGCGAACAGATTTTCGGCTGGCGCGTGCTGGCAACGCTGCCGTTCACCACCGTACTGCTGCTCTGGCGCGGTGAGTGGCGCCAGGTGCGTGAGATTGCCAGGCGCGTGCGCGCCCGGCCGCTGCTGGGCGCTGCGCTGCTGCTGAGCGCCGCCATGGTCGGCGTGCAGCTTTGGCTGTTCATGTGGGCGCCCATGGTCGGCCGCGCGCTGCCCGTGTCGCTTGGCTACTTCTTGCTGCCACTGGTGATGGTGCTGGTGGGCCGGGTGCTGCACCGCGAGCGCCTGTCTGGCCCGCACAAGCTGGCCACTGCGCTGGCGGCAGTTGGCGTGGCAGCAGAACTGCTGCGTGCTGGCGGTGTGTCTTGGGAGACCTGGTTGGTGGCCATTGGCTACCCGCTGTACTTCGCCCTGCGCCGGCGCCTGCGCACCGAGCAGCTCGGGGGCCACTGGGTGGACATGGCGCTGGCGATTCCCGTCGCGCTGTGGTTTGTACTGCGGGCGCCGTCCACGCTGCAGACGGTGGCCGGCGATGGCGCTTTGGCCGCGCTGGTGCTGCTGGTCGGCGTACTCAGCGCCGTGGCGCTGGCGCTCTACATGGCGGCCAGCGGCCTGTTGCCTATGGGCTTGTTTGGCCTGCTGACCTATGTGGAGCCTGTGCTGCTGGCGCTGGTCGCACTGCTGCTGGGCGAGCGCTTGGCGCCGGGGCAGTGGCTGCTGTACGGCCTGGTGTTTGCGGCGGTGGGCGTGCTGGTGGTCGATGCACTGCGCACGATACTTCGCGGGCAGCTGGCGTCTAAAAATCCAAGCTAAAAATGCCGTTTGCGCTTATCTGTAGTTGATTTGTTGCTATGCTTTGGTGAGTTTTTAGCCTTCTTTCTGGAGCATATTTTTTGCGGTTTCCCAAGTTTTCTCCAGCCCGCCTGCGCACCCCTTTGGCGGCATGCGCTGCGCTCCTGCTTGTGGCATGCGGATCGACAGCCGCGAGCTATGGGGTGCAGGAGCGTTTTGGCTCGGGAAACATGCATTCCCGATTGTTTGACGCTCCGCCTGCGCGCACCTGTGAGGCTGGGCGCCGGGCGCTGCTCAGTCAGGGTTACCTCGTCAATACCGCCAGAGCCGACTTGGTGGAAGGCAGCAAGAGCTTTCAGCCGGACGCCGAATCGCACATGCAGATGACCATCCGCGTGGTCTGCGCCCCCGACGGCGCTTCAGGCGCGGTCACGCTTGGCTTTGTGACGGCGCTGCAGGACAGCTACACCGTCAAGAAGGGCAACAATTCGGCCAGTCTTGGCGTGCCCGCGATTGGCTCGCTCTCGCTGCCGTTCATGGCGGGCAGTGAGTCGTTGGTGAAGGTGGGCAGCCAAACGGTCAATTCCGAGCAGTTCTACGACAGTTTTTTTGACATCGTGAAGCGCTACTTGCTGGAAGATTCGCCGGAGCAATCCGACTCGGATGCCAAATAATCCGATCGTGGGGGACGGCGGCCGCACAAGTGGCAATTTGTAAAACCTTCAGCACAGCGCGGCCATAATGGAGCGATGGACGCGCCTGTGCACCATCCCGAAGACTCCAGCCAATGGACGGAGACGGCAGTTGATCCGCTCGCTCAACTGGGTGAGATGCTCACCGTCCTGCGCCAGCGCTGCGGTGTTGACTTTTCGGGCTACAAAACCACCACGCTGACCCGCAGGGTGCGCCAGCGCATGGCAAGGCAGGGCATCGAAAGCCCCGATTCCTACCTGACACTTCTGCACCAGCAAGCGTCCGAGCGCGAGGCGCTTTGCAGCGAGTTGCTGGTCAACGTCACCGAGTTTTTCCGCGACGCCGAGGTGTTCGAGCGGCTCACCAGCGTGGTGCTGCCCGATTTGCTGCGCGGCCGCAATTCAGGCGACGACCTGCGCATCTGGTGCGCAGGTTGCGCCAGCGGCGAAGAGGCGTACTCCATTGCCATGCTCGCGCTCGACGCTGCCGGCCGACTCGGTTTCCACGGCAACGTGAAGGTTTTTGCGACCGATCTGGCTGCCGAGGTGCTCGATAGGGCGTCGCGCGGGCGCTACGAGGAAGAAGCACTTGCCAGCGTGCCTGAGGACTTGCAGCGGCGCTATCTGCAGGCTGATTCTGACGGTGGCATGCGCGCCGACGGCAGCCTTCGCCGCCATTTGGTGTTCGCCCGGCACAACCTGCTGTCCGACCCGCCGTTCACCAATATCGACTTGGCCCTGTGCCGAAATCTGCTGATTTACCTGAAGCCGGAAGCGCAGTTTCGCGCTTTGTCGCAACTGCATTTCGCGCTCAAACCCCAAGGCCTGCTGCTGCTGGGCGCGAGCGAAAACGTCGGCACGTTTGAATCGAACGCGTTTACGGTGGTGGACCGCACACACAAGCTGTTTCGCAAGCAGCCTATCGTGCTGCAGCGCAACTTTGATGCCCACACCATCAACGCCCAAGTCGTTCCGGCTATGCCTGCCATGCCGCACGCAGAAGACGAGCAGTCGCCCGAAGGCTTGGCCGCAGCGCTCGATTCCACGCGTGAGCGCTTGCATGAGATGGTGCTGGAACTGCAGGCCAGCCACGAGCGCCTGGACTTGGGCAACGAAGAACTGACGGCGTCCAATGAGGAGCTGCAAAGCACGAATGAAGAGCTCAAGTCCGTCAACGAAGATTTGTACGCACTGAACAAAGAGCTTGAAAACCGCAACGACGAACTCGACGCCCTTAACCGCGACTACGACCACCTGCTCGACAGCACGGAGATTGGTACCGTGTTCCTCGACGGCGATTTGCGGCTGCGGCGCTTTAGCCTGGGAGTGAACGATTTTCTTGCCCTCAGAACCAGCGACATTGGCCGGCCAGTGGGCGATATGCGCTACCGCCTCGGTGCGCAGGAATCGTTTGTTGACGATCTGCGCCGCTGCGCGACCGGAGAGCAGCGCGTAGAGCGAGAAGTGCAACTGCCCGATGGGCGCTGGGTGTTTGAGCGCATGCTGCCGATTCAGGGCGCGCAGGGCCAGGGCGACGGCGTGGTACTGACCTGGACGGACATCAGCAAGATCAAGCACATCGAGTCGGTGGCCGAGAAGTTGGCGGCGCAGCGCCAAAGGCTGCTCGACATACTGGATGCCTTGCCCGACGGTGTGTACATCGTCAATGCGGCGCACGAAATCGAATACATCAACCCCGTGCTCAAGCGTGAGTTCGGCGAAGTGATGGGGCAGAAATGCCACGAGTATTTCCACAAAAGCGCATCCCCATGCACATGGTGCAAGAACCCGGCCGTGCTGGCCGGTAACACCGTGCAGTGGCAGTGGGTGTCGCCCAAAGGTCGAACCTACGATCTATTCGATATTCCGCTGAAGAACCCGGACGGCAGCATCAGCAAGCTGGAGCTGTTCCACGACGTGACCGAGATGCATGAGACCAGGCGCGGCATGCTCGAAGCAGCGCGCATCGCGCGCGTGGGGCATTGGGACTGGAATATCCCCAGCCAAGAGCTGCGCTGGAGCGACGAAGTCCTGAGATGTTTTGGCTACGCGCCTGGCGAGCTGGCCCCGACGTTCGATGGGTTTCTTGCTCACATCGAGCCCGAAGATCGGGAGAAAGTGCGCGCCGCGGTGTTGGAAACCCTGTCCACTGGCAGCGCTTGCGAAATGGAATTCCGTTTCCGTCGCAAGGACGGCAGCCTTGGCGTTGGTTTTTCGAGCAGCAGCGTCCTTCGTGACGACGCTGGCAATACGATCTCGCTCAGTGGCGCCATGCAGGACATCACCCATCTGCGAGAGAGCGAGATGCGCTTTAAGGTGGCGTTCCGCGCAAGCCCTCTGGCTGCATCCATCGTGCGCCTGAGCGATGGTGTGTTTGTGGAGGTGAACGACCGCTACCGCACCGTATTTGGTTGGGCACCTGAAGCTTTGATCGGCACCAGCGTCGCACAGGCCTGCCTTTGGGCCAACCCGGCTGCGCGTGAAGCCTGGCTGGAAGATTTTGAGCGCACCGGCACCACCTTGGATCTGCACACCGAATGGGTAACCAAGTCGGGTGAGCGGCGCCAGGTGAGCCTTTCCGCCGAGCGCATCTTGTTGAACGAAGAGCCCCATGTGGTCGCCTTTGTGCAAGACATTACCGAGCGCAAAGAGGCTGCCGCACGCATCGACTTTCTCGCGCACCACGACCCGCTCACGCACCTGCCCAACCGCGTACTGTTTCGCGACCGATTCGACTTGGCCAAGGCTTGGTCCGAGCGCAGCGGCGGCAAGCTCGCGCTGATGTACCTGGACCTGGACCATTTCAAAAACATCAACGACACGCTCGGCCACCCGGTGGGCGACGTGTTGCTGCAGCAGGTGGCGCAGCGCTTGGCCAGCACACTGCGCGATACCGACACCATCAGCCGACAGGGCGGGGACGAATTCCTGATCGCCCTGACCGATGTGGTCGATGTGGAGTCGGTCGGCCGCATTGCAGCCAAGGTGATCGAGACGCTGGAGCGACCTTTTCACATCGACGGCCATGAGCTTGCCGCCACCCTGTCCATGGGCATTGCGCTCTGGCCCGACGATGGCGCGGACTTCGATACCCTGTTGCAGCGCGCCGATACGGCGATGTACCGGGCAAAGGACGCTGGCCGCAACACCTACGTGTTCTACACCGGTGAGATGAACGTCCAGGCGCTCGAAAATCTCAAGATGCGCTCAGCCCTGCACTGGGCGCTCGACCAACGGGAATTCGTGCTGCACTATCAACCGCAGGTCGACTTGGCAAGCGGCGCGGTGGTCGGGGTCGAGGCCTTGCTGCGTTGGCAGCGCAGCGACGGTGAGCTCATACCGCCTGCCCGCTTCATTCCGGCAGCCGAGGACAGCGGCCAAATTGTGCCGATTGGCGAATGGGTGCTGCGCGAGGCCTGCGCCCAAGCTATCCGCTGGCAACAGGCTGGCTTGCCTGAGCTGACCATGGCGGTCAACCTCTCGGCAGTCCAGTTCCGGCGGGGCGACTTGCTGGCGAGTGTGACGCAGGCGCTCGAAGAGTCTGGGCTGGACCCTGGGCGGCTGGAACTTGAGCTGACCGAGTCCCTCATGCTCGACGATGCCGAGAAAAATCTGGAAACCGTCCGCCGGCTTAAAGCGCTGGGTGTGTGCCTGTCGATTGACGACTTTGGTACCGGGTATTCGAGCCTCGCCTACCTGCGCCGTTTTTCGGTAGACAAGCTCAAAATCGACCAATCCTTCGTACGCGACATCGTCAGCGATCCGGAAGACGCCGCCATCGTGCGCGCCATCATCGGCATGGCGCGCAGCCTCAAGCTGCGCGTCGTGGCCGAAGGGGTCGAGAGTGCAGAAGTGGCGCGGATTTTGAGCCTCTACCATTGCCAAGAGGCGCAGGGCTACCACTTCGCACGGCCCATGCCCGAGCAGGCGGCTACCGAGTGGCTGCAGCAGCGCAGCGCGCAAGCCTGAGGGGCATTTGCGGCTTGGACTGACGCAGCGCTGCTTCTAGAGCGGCTATATTTTCCAAATTCCTCAGGCGCAGTGATGCGCCATTTTCTTGCCCCTATCGCCCATGACCACAGCCAACACCAAAGAATTTCGCATCCTATCGCTCAGTGGTGGCGGGTACCTCGGCCTTTACACCGCGGTGGTGCTCGCCGATCTTGAAAAGCAGGTGGGCGAGCCCCTGGGCAGACGTTTTGATTTGATTGCAGGTACCTCGGTCGGCGGGCTGCTGGCGATGGCGCTCGCGTTCGAAGTGCCCATGGCGCACATCGTGCAGCTGTTCATTGAGCGCGGCGACGAAGTGTTTTCATCACGCCGCCTGCCCGGCGGAACGGTCACTCGCCTGCTGGATATGACGCGCTCGGTGCTTGGCCCCAAATACAGCGGCGAAGCGCTCAGGCGCGAGCTGAAAAAGCATTTTGGCGACCGCACCATGGGCGATGCGCTGCACGCTGTTGTGGTGCCGGCGGTGGACGTCGGCCGCAGCGTCACCAAAGTGTTCAAAACGCCGCATACGCAGGGTTCACTGGGTGACGAAAGTTTGCCTGCGGTGGATGTGACGCTGGCCACCTGCGCGGCGCCGGCGTACTTCCCTTGCGTGCAAGTGGGCGACCGTCTGTATGCCGATGGCGGACTTTTCGCTGTAGCGCCCGACCACGTCGCCTTGCACGAGGCTGAGCACTTCATGGGTGCCAAACACGCCCGCACACGCATGCTGTCGATTGGCACAGCCACCATGGGCTACCAGCCGGCCGAAGCGGTGGATGCCGACGCGGGCGCCGTCGGCTGGCTCACCGATGGTCGTTTGATCCTGACCATGATTTCCGTCCAGCAGCAGCATGTGAAGGCGGTCATGGAAGACCGACTGGAAGAACGCTATTTGCGCATCGACGCCGACTGGCCTGCCCAAGCCGGTCTGGGGATCGACGTTGCAACGCCCGAGGCAGCGAAAACCTTGGTCGGTCTGGGAGAAAAGACCTTGGCCGAACTGGACCGAAAGCGCCTGGAATTGTTTCTCTGACGCCGCGGCGCGGCGCGCCTGCGGCTTTAGGCCGGCAGGAAAAGCGCTGGGTCGACCATGGTGCGGTTCAGCATCACACCCCAGTGCAAATGCGGGCCAGTTACCCGCCCCGTTGCGCCGACGGCGCCCACGCGCTGACCTGCATCGACCACGTCTCCCACTCGCGCGTCGATGGCGCTCAGGTGGCACACCATGCTGAGCAGTCCACCGCCATGGTCCAGCCATACGGTGTTGCCGTTAAAAAAGTAGTCGCCCGTGTCGATGACGCGGCCTGGCAGCGGCGCCAGTACTGGCGTTCCAGTGGCGGCGGCAATGTCCATACCGCTGTGTGGATTGCGCGGCTGCCCGTTGAACACCCGGCGCAGACCGAAAGAGCTTGAGCGCCTGCCAGGCACAGGAACCTGCATGGCCAAGCTGCCCGGAAGCGGTGTGCTGAACGTCGCCATCACGCCGGCTTGGTGCGCGCGCTCACGCTGCCAGCGGGCTTCGTCTTCGGGCGAAAGGTCCACGGTGCGCGGCGCCACCGTCAAGCGCTGCTCGCGGTATTTTTTTGCGGCTATGGCGTAGCCTAGCGTGCGGCTGGCACCGACTGCACCCTCCACACGAATGTGCGCGCTGCCGGGGGCGGCAGAGAGGGGAATGCCCAGCAGCGCCGTCCAGCCTTCAGGCCCGCCCAGCACCAGCAGAGGCACTTCGCCAGCTCCATCTGCCGCCATCGTGAAGGCGCTGGGGCGCGCCTCTGCCGCCCCAAGCGCCAGCCGTGCCACGCCCCCGGGCACGAGCAGCGCTCGTGGCCGGGCATTTGAACGCGAAGGCGTGGAGGCAGCCGACGTGGATACGGCCGACGTGGACGCTGCCCACACGGGGAAGCTCAAAGTGCCCAAGGTCGCGACCAGTGCGCTGCGGCGCGACAAAGGCTCTGTAAGGGAAGCAGGGAGAGAAGAGCGAGGGGGTGAATGCATAGCCATGGCGCGTCAGCCTACCAGCAAGCGCGCCGCCTGCGCACGCTCGCTGCAGCGCACGTTGGGGATAGTCGGCCATGCACGCCGCGACTTCAACTTCCACATCCGCTGACAAACTTCACCGCTGGCGCTGGGCGGCCTTGGTCTTCGTCTTCCTGTGGTTCGCCATTGGGGGCGTGGCGCATTTCGTTTTCACCGATGCGGAAATGCGCATTGTCCCGTCCTGGATTGCTTGGCCGCGCGCAGCGGTGTGGTTGACCGGCGCGGCCGAACTGCTGGGCGCAGCGGGCCTGCTGTGGCAGCGAACGCGGCGCTGGGCCGGTTGGGGGCTGCTGCTGTTAACGGTAGCAGTCACACCGGCCAACATCCAGATGCTGCTCGACGCCGAGCAGTTTCCCGCTCTGCCTTATTGGGTGCTGGTCGCGCGCCTGCCCTTGCAGTTGGTACTGCTGGGCCTGATTGCCTTTGCCGCCGGGATTTGGGGGCGCAAAAAATAGGCTCCTTTTTGCAGGAGAGGCGCATTTCGCATTTGTCTGCGTGGTTGGGGCGCTGCGCAGGAAATTCAAGTAAAAATGGGCTCTATCGCTTATGGATATTGCGCTAGAAGCTACCAATTCAGGAGCGAATAGCGCGCTTGGCTCAATGCGTCACGAACTCGTAGCGCACCGCTTCGTTGTCCACCATGTCCAGCACATCGTTGAGCAGGTCTTCGTCGTCGGTGGTGGCCCAAGTGTCTTCCGGGTCGGTGGTGAACAGTGGCTCGATGGTCAGGTCCATGTAGCTGCCATCCGGCATTTTGATTACCGGGGTGCCTTCGGAGGTGTTTGCTAGTTCCCAGTCGTCGGGTACAGACATGTCGAGCTCAAGAGTGACGCGAAGTTTTTTCATGGAGTTTGGCCAAATGATGAAACTGACCTTATACCCCGCTGGCGCCGCGTGCCAACGCATGGCGGCATGATGGGCGCCTCTCAATTGCTACTTGTTGCCATGTCTACGCTTGACCACAGAATTCCACCGCCGCTCATCGGTGCTGCAGCCGCGGGCGCCATGGTCGGCGTCGCCCTGTGGAGCCCGACCGTGATTGGGCTGCCAGACGGCTTTCGAATCGGGCTGGCTGTCGCGTTGGTCGGCGTGGGGCTTGGGCTTGACATTTGGGGCTTGCTGGCATTTCGAAAAGCCAAAACCACCGTCAATCCGCTGCGGCCCGATCGCAGCACGCAGGTGGTGAGCACGGGGGTCTACCGCATCACGCGCAACCCCATGTATCTGGGCATGGCGTTGATGCTGCTGGGGCTGGCGGTGTATTTGGCCTCGCCGTGGGCGCTGCTGGGTCCGGTGGGCTTTGTGGCCTACATCACGCGCTTTCAAATTCGGCCAGAAGAGCAGGCGCTGACGGCGCGTTTTGGTGCTGCCTACACCGCGTACTGCGCCAAAGTGCGCCGCTGGCTGTAAGGAAAGCCGATGGCTGAAGTGACTAAAAGCGTGGCAAGTTGGGCAAAAATGGCTGCATGAGCCTCGTTCACCTGCTGCTGCGCCACGCGCGCTTATCGCCAAGCCGACCTGCCATCTATGAAGGCACTGAGCTGTGGTCCACCTACGGCGAATGGGCCGCGCGCAGTGCAGCGCTGGCCGAGCGCATGCGCGCTGCTGGTCTTGTGCCCGGCGACCGTGTGCTGCTGTTTATGCGCAACCACCCGCGTTACCTGGAAGTGCTGTGCGCCGCCTGGTGGGCGGGCCTGGTGGTGGTGCCGGTCAACGCCAAGCTGCACCCGCGCGAAGCGGAATGGATCGTGCAGAACGCAGAGGCGCGCTGGGCCTTCGTCACCGCCGATGTGGCGCCCACGCCGTTGGCAGGGCTGGAGCGGCAAATCGACATCGAATCGCCCGAGGCCGATGCGCTGCTCGCGCCTGCACTGGATGCTTTTGCCGTGCCCACCGCCGAGCGCGCGCCGGAGGATGTCGCCTGGCTGTTCTACACCAGCGGCACCACCGGCCGCCCCAAGGGTGTGATGCTCACGCACCGCAACCTCATGACCATGGGGTTGACGTATTTCGTGGATGTGGACCCAGTTGCCGCGCAGGACGCCATCGTCTACGCCGCGCCCATGTCGCACGGCGCCGGGCTGTATGTTGTGCCCCATTTGATGGCCGGTGCCCGACATGTGGTGCCAAAATCTGGCGGGGTGGACCCAGCCGAACTGTTTGCACTGGGCTGGGAGATGGGCGGCCTGTCCACCTTTGCCGCCCCCACCATCGTCAATCGGCTGGTGGACTACGCGCAGCAGGCAGGCTTGGACCACGCGGCCTGTGCGCGGGCGTTCAAAACCATCGTCTACGGCGGCGCGCCCATGTACGTCGCCGACCTGCAGCGCGCGCTCGTCGTCATGGGGCCGCGCTTCGTGCAAATTTATGGCCAGGGCGAAACGCCGATGGTCGCCACGGCGCTCTCGCGGGCGCAACTTGCCGACACCGAGCATCCGCGCTACCTGGAGCGCATTGCCTCCGTGGGTGTCGCCCAAACTCCGGTGCAGTTGCGCGTAGCCGATGAGCACGGCGTTGCGCTGCCACTCGGCGAGGTCGGCGAAGTGCTGGTGCGGGGCGACAGTGTGATGGCCGGCTACTGGCGGAACCCGGACGCTACGGCGGCGGCCTTGCGGGACGGCTGGCTGTTTACCGGCGATGTGGGCTGCCTCGATGTGGACGGTTTCCTCACGCTCAAAGACCGCAGCAAGGACCTCATCATCAGCGGCGGCTCCAACATTTACCCGCGCGAGGTTGAAGAAGTGCTGCTCACCGCCCCCGGCGTAGCCGAGGTGGCCGTGGTGGGCGCGCCGGATGCTGCCTGGGGCGAAGTGGTGGTTGCATTTGTGGTGCTGCTTCCCGGCGCCCAGACCACCACAGAAACACTCGACAGCCATTGCTTGGCGCAAATGGCGCGCTTCAAGCGGCCCAAACACTACCGGGTGGTGCAGGCGCTGCCCAAGAACAACTACGGCAAAGTGCTCAAGACTGCGCTGCGGGAAGCCTGGCAGTCCACAGCCTGCGAAGTTCCGGGCGCTGGCTAGTAAAGGCCGCAGCCACATGGGCTGCAGGCAGTGGGAATTCCAAGGCGATTCTCAGGCTTTTCCACAGAAGCGGTCGCACCGCGCCGTGCCATACTTCCCCAAGCAATTTGGCTTCGCGCACTCCCATGAAAAAGAAAATCGGTCGGTTTGAACTTGGGCGATTGTTGGGGGAGGGCGCGCAGGCGCAGGTCTGGCTCGCATTTGACCCGCACCTGGAGCGCGAGGTGGCCATCAAGCAGATGAAGTCGGTGCCCCAGCAGGATGCATCGGCCGTCCAGCAATGGCTGCAGGAGGCGCGCAGTGTCAGCCGACTGACCCACGCCAACATCGTTCCGGTGTTTGAAGCCGATGTGCACGAGCGTGGACCCTTCCTGGTGTTTGAGTATGTGGCCGGCGAGACGCTGGCCCAGCGCCTGATGGCGAAAGGCGCAATGCCCGCGGTGGAGGCGGTGTCTGCTGTGCAAGATGTGCTCAGTGCCCTGGTGGTGGCCCATGCCGATGGGGTGGTGCACCGCGACCTCAAGCCTTCCAACGTGCTGCTCGACCCCAATGGGCGTGCTCGGGTAATGGATTTCGGCATTGCCGCGCGCATCAATCGAACCCAGACAGGCAGCAAAGAGCCCGATGCGGCAGGAAGCCCCGGCTACATGGCGCCGGAAGCCATTCGCGGCGAAGCCATTTCACCTTTGATGGATGTGTACGGCGCCGGCCTTCTGCTGGCCGAATTGCTGTGGGGGAAACCCATCCGTACCGGCAAAGATGCCATGCAGGCCTTGCAGCGCGCCGCCCATGAACCACTGCAGCTACCTGCGGGCTTGCTTAACGGGCTTGATGATGCGCTGCGCGCCATCATGCTGCGCGCGACGGCGTTTGACGCCCAGCAGCGGCATGCCGACGCCCAAACCTTTCTTGACGCCTTGCGCAACTGGTCGGGTGCGCATGCGACCGAAGCGCAAGCGGTCAGCGCTGCCAAACAGAACAGTACGCTCGACTTTTTGCTGCGCCGTATGCGCAGCAAGAGCGACTTCCCGGCGCTGTCCGACTCAATCGGCAAGATCCAGAGCATGGCGTCCTCCGACAAGGAGAGCGTGGGCAGCGTCACCAACGAAATCCTTAAAGACGTCGCGCTGACTAATAAGCTGCTGCGCTTGGTCAACAGCGCGCACTACGCACGCGGCACCAGCATTGGCACAGTGTCGCGGGCGGTGAGCCTGGTGGGCTTGAACAACGTTCGCAACATGGCATTGAGCCTGGTGCTGCTGGAGCACATGCAGGACAAATCCAACGCGCATTTGCTCAAAGAAGAATTCTTGCGCGCCTTGATGGCTGGCTCAGTCGCCTCTGAATTGGGCCGCTCTGCCAAAGAAGGCGAAGAAGCCTTTATTGGCGCCTTGTTTCAAAACCTGGGCCGCATGCTGGCGCAGTTTTATTTCGCCGAAGAAGCGGCCAATGTGCGCAAACTGGTTGCCGCGCCGCGGGAACCTATTGCTGAGGACCTTGCCTCCACCCAAGTGCTGGGCATCAGCTATGAAGCGCTGGGTTTGGGCGTCGCAAAAGCCTGGGGGTTGCCCGAGAGCATTCAGCGCTGCATCGTCAAGCCGCCTGGCGCGCCGCCCGGCAAAGTGCCCACCGACCCATTGGAGCGACTGCGCTGGAGCTCCCGCGCAGCTAATGAAATGGCCGACGCCATGCTCCACGCCGACCCGGGAGAAGTCGACGCACGCTTGTCCCAGGCCGCCCACACTTATGGAAAGTCGCTCGGACTGAGCGTGGAACACATGCAAGCGGCGACGCTTGCGGCGCGCAAAAAACTGGTAGAGCTTGCGCACGCGATGGACATCACCGTGCGCGCCAGTTCGCGCGCCGCGCAATTGCTTCAGGCGACGGATGTGGTGGTGACACCAAACCTCGCGTCGTCAAACGGCGCGCAGGACGCATTGGCCGCGACAGAGCTGCAAGCGACCCAAAAGCTGCCGGCCCCACCGCTGAACGCCGCCCAAGAAGCAAAAGAGCAGGTGTCCGAGACCCTTGCCGCTGGCATTCAGGACATTACGAACGCGATGGTCGAAGAGTTCAAGCTGAGCGATGTGCTGCGCATGATTTTGGAGACCATGTTCCGCGCGCTGGACTTTCACCGCATCGTCTTCTGTATGCGCGACGCCAAGTCCGACGTGCTGACCGGTCGTTTCGGTCTGGGTCTGGGTGTGGAAGGCGTCGTCAAGCAGTTTCGCGTGCCCATGAATACTGCAGTCGGTAAGCCCGACCTGTTTGCCACCATCTGCGCCAAAGGGTCCGACACGTTTATCAGCGACGCCAGCGCCCCCCGCATTGCCGAGCGCCTGCCCGACTGGTACCGCAAGGCCGCAGATGCGCCCACGTTCCTCATCCTGCCTTTGCTGCTCAAAGGCCGCGCGTTCGGCATGATTTACGCCGACAAGGCAGAGCAGGGGAGCCTCGCGGTCGATGAAAAAGAACTCGCCATGCTGCGCACCTTGCGCAACCAGGCGGTGATGGCGTTTCGGCAATCGTTGGGTTAGCGCGCCTTCCGCGTGCGCGTGACCCCAGCCGGCCAAGATGGCCGGTGCGATGGCAGCCACAACGTCCTCGCTATGATTTCCCTCCCATGTCCCATTACCTCACCGCCGCCCTCTACCGATTCGTCGATCTACCCGACTGCGCCGCACTGGTCGCACGGCTGCAGGCGTTATGCGAAGCGCACGGGGTCAAAGGCACGCTGCTGCTGGCAGAAGAAGGCATCAACGGCACCATTGCTGGCAAGCCCGAGGGCGTGCAGGCGGTGCTGGCCTGGCTGCGCGCCGACCCCCGCTTGGCAGGTTTGGAGCACAAAGAAGCCACGGCACAGGTGCTGCCCTTTTACCGAATGAAGGTGCGCCTAAAACGTGAAATCGTCACGCTGGGCGTGCCCGGGCTCAACCCCTCGAAAAACGCCGGCACCTACGTCAAACCTGCCGACTGGAACGCGCTGATCGATCAACCCGATGTGGTGCTGATCGACGTGCGCAACGACTACGAGGTGAAGATTGGCAGCTTCGACGGTGCGATTGATCCGTTGACCAAAACCTTCTCTGAACTTCCCGGCTGGGTGGAGCGTGAGGCCCAGCCCGGCGGCGCACTCGCCGGCGCTGGCGGTCAAAAGCCGCGCGTGGCCATGTTTTGCACGGGCGGCATTCGCTGCGAAAAATCGACCGCCTACCTGCGCACGCAGGGCTTCGACGAGGTCTACCATCTTGAAGGCGGCATCCTCAAATACCTGGAGACCGTGCCGGCCGAGCAGAGCCGCTGGCAGGGCGATTGTTTTGTCTTTGACGAGCGCGTTTCCGTCGGCCACGGCCTTGCGCCCGGCCACCACGAGCTGTGCCGCTCGTGCCGCTGGCCGCTGGGGCCGGCTGAGATCGCCTCGCCGCTGTTTGAGCGCGGCATCAGCTGCCCCTACTGCCATGGCACGCGCAGTGCCGAAGCGCTGGCCGGCCTGGCCGAGCGGCAAAGGCAAGTGAATTTGGCGCGCCAACGGGCTAAGCCGCACATCGGCGCGCGCATGCCCGATAAGGTGAGCGCTGCGGGCAAGAGCGCAGAGGCGTTGGAGCCTGGTTCGCGTCTGCCCCCAAACAAACGTGATTGAATATCAAAAACAATAGCTGTTAGCGCTTTAGCAGTAAGCGCTAGAGGCCGTTTTTGCCTAATTTTTTTGGTCTGGCCCCTGTGAAATGGGACTCAGGTCCCAATCCCGGCCCAGTGGGCGCGGCGGCAGTTGCCCACGCCGCAAGCCCTCACAACAACCATTCAATCGGCAGCCACCCCAGCACCGCGAGCCCCGCGCGGCTCCACCAGCTGCTGCCTGGCTCCACCCTATGCTCCGACGGCGGATCGGCGAAGTCGCGCCAGACGACCTCGCCGTTGTCCGAGAGCCCAAGCGTGTACGACCGCTTGGGCACCTGGGTTTCAAATGAGCGCTCAATCTGTTGGGCCAGTACCGGGCTGTCGATCAAAAAACCCAGCTCGGTGTTGAGCAGAGCCGAGCGCGGGTCAAAGTTGAACGAGCCGACGAACGCGCGTTCGCCGTCCACCGCAAAGGTTTTGGCGTGCAGGCTGGAGCCCGAACTGCCGAGCGGCTTGAGTCGCGCGACTTGGTCTTTTCCGCCGGACGCGGTGCTCTGCATTTCGTACAGCGCCACGCCGCTTTGCAGTAAGGGCTTTCGGTACTGCGCGTAGCCGGCATGCACCAGCGGCACATCGGTAGCCTCGTAGGCGTTGGTCAGGATTTGCACTGCCACGCCGCGCTTGCGCAGCGCTTCCAGAGTCTGCACGCCAGAGGCGGTGGGAACGAAGTAGGGCGACACCAGCGAGAGCGATCGCTGTGGGGCGCCCAGCAGGTGGTACAGCTGATCGACCAGCAGCCCGCTGCGCTCAGCCTTGGCCAGGCCCTTTGCCGGATCGTCACTGACCATGCGCACCACGCTCCAGTCCAGCGCCAGGCGCTGCTCCAGCAGCTCGGTGACAAACGCGGTGTTGCGTACGGCGTCGGCATAGGCGCGCGACTCGGGGGAAGCGTGGATGCGCTTGGCTTGTTCCTCCAACGCCTCCAAGCCGGTGCCTTGAGGGGCGGGCAAGATGTGCTGCACCGGCCAGGCCGAGGCGCTGGCCCAGTAGCGGTCAAAGTCTGCCGATACCTCGGGCACGATCGGGCCAATGGCCAGCACGTCCAGGTCGCTGAACAACACGCCATCGGTCGCGCCAAAGTACTCGTCGCCGATATTGCGCCCGCCGATGATGGTGGCTTGGTTGTCGGCCGTGAACGACTTGTTGTGCATGCGCCGGTTGGCGCGCGAAAAGTCGGTCACATAGCCAATCGGCTTGGGCCAGCGAAGCACGAACGGATTGAACAGTCGCACCTCAATCTGCGGGTGCTCGGCGAGCGCGGCCAGCCTGTCGTCCAGGCCTGATGTGCCGCCGTCGTCCAGCAGCAAGCGCACCCGCACGCCGCGCTCGGCCGCGTCTACCAGCGCCTGCATCAACAAGGTGCCGGTCTGGTCGGCGTGCCAGATGTAGTACTGCACGTCCAGGCTTTGCTCGGCGGCAAGCGCCAGCAGCATGCGGGAAGCAAAGGCTTCCAGCGGGTCGAACAAGGCGTGGACGCCACTTTTTCCGGCAGGCTGGCGGGCGACCTGCGCTGCCGAGGCGCGGCCCAGGCGCGTCTTTGCAGTTTGCTCCGGTCCAAAGGCGCTCGAGAGCACACGCTCCGGCGGCGGTGGCAGCGAGCAGGCGCCAACGAACAGTGGAATCATGAGCATGGTCAAGATGCGAATGGCGCGGTCTCCAAAGGGGTGCATCATGCTAACGCCGTAGGGGCCGGCGCTGCCCAACGAACGCCTGCGGCTGTGCATGGCCAAGAGTTGTGCGGCAGGCAAAGACACGGCACGCGCTTTGCGCCCGTTCACGCTTGCCACACCCCAAAGCCTGCCGAGCGCAGGTCGATGCCAACCTCGATTTCTTTGTCCACCGCGTCGTCGTAGCGCATTGGGTTAAAGCCCTCGTACAGATCGGGCAGCAGGCGCAGGCCGTACTGCGTCACGTAGCGGTTGGCCTGAATGCCTGCCTTGTGCTTGTCAAAGCGAATGTCGGGGTCCAACCCGGTCATGCCGACGTAGACGCAGGGCTTGCCGTCCACATAGCCGGGGTTGCACTTGCGGAATTTGCTCTCGCTGAGCACTTCGGTGGATAGTTCCACCACGTAGACGTGGTGGTGTGGGCGCGCCATCTCAGTGTGCGGAAGCTTGGGGATTGCGAGCGTTCAAGTCAGCGCCCGTTTCTGCCCTGGCTAGGGCAGAGCCTTAGCGCCGCCCGCCCAGCAGCCCGCCGCCAATTTTCATCAAGTCGCTCAGGCCGACCTGGCCGTCGCCGTCCTGGTCGAGCAGGCTGCCCAGCAGCCCGCCGCCCAGGCCGCCCTGCTGCTGCACGCGGGCCTGCTCTTGGCCCAGCACCTGGCCCAGACCGCCGGCGCTCATGCCGCTGCTGCTCATGCGCTGCGCCAGAAACGACATCACGATGGGTGCCAGCATTTGCAGCAACTGGCCGGCATTGGCTCCCAACCCGGTGGCTTGGCCCAAGCCCGCCTCGGCGCGCTGCTGGCTGCCGCCAAAAATGTGCCCGAGGATGGCTGCGCCGTCGCTCTGGCCACCACCGGCACCACTGCTGCCACCCAGCAGCGAGCCAAGCAGGCTGCCCAGATCGTTGCCGCCGGTGTGGTCGCGCTGCAGCGCGCCGAACAGGTCCATCGCGCCCTGCGGCTCGCTGGCATTGCGGCCCAGTTTGGCGAGCAATAGCGGCAGGGCTGCGCTCACCGCGTCTTGGGTCTGCGCGGGGCTGGCGCCAAGTTGCTGCGCCATCTGTTGCAGCGGGGCGCCCTGCAACTGGGCCATCAGATCTTCGACAAGGGAGGTGGAGGCGTTCATGACAGTTGTTCTTTCAAGAAGGAGTTCGGGCGCTCGGGCCCCGCAGGGATATTAGGCCACGTCGGCCGGCTGCGTCGGCGGCAGGATGCCGGCACGCTTAGCGAAGTGCATGGCAGAAAAATATTAGGTCAAATTTGCCTCTAACGCCCTTCGGGTAAGCGTAAGCAGCTATAAAAATGATCGCAATTCAAGAAACTGAGGCACTGCAATTCATTGGTTGGTGGCCCCGCCGGCTAGTCCAACCGGTTGTGGATGGTGGCGCGTTTCCAGCCCTGCGTCGGGAGTTTGAGCCCCTGCGCGGCCAACTGTTGGCGCGCGTGGCGGGTGGTCTCTTTGAGTGCCGCCTCAATGCGGGCTTGCTCCGCGGTGGTTTTGCGAGGCTTTGCAAGCTTTTCAGCCTTTTCCGGCATTTCGGGCATGAGCGTTTTGTCGAGCGCATCGACTTTGCCTGCCTTTGCAGGCTTTACGCTTTTGCGAGGTTCTGCAGCAGAAGCCATTTGTTTGAATCCTTCACAGCAGTGCGTCGCGGGGTGCCGGACGCAATGATTTCCAGGGCGCCGCTGGCATTGTTGAGAACCGACCAACTGTCGGCCAGCGGCAGGTACAACTCGAACAGATTGTGCAGGCTGCGCGCAAAGCGTCGGTGCACATCGGGTGTGGGGATGTTGTGGCCACCCTGGCGCACACGCAGCGCAACCCGCTGCACCGCCAAGGCGGAGCTGGGCAGGCTCACATAAAACAGCACCACGCGGTAGCCGCGCGCTTTGCATTGCTGCAAAAACAGCGCAAAGGTGCGGCTCGACAGCGTGCTCTCAAATGCAAAACTGCTGCCCGCACGCGCAAGCTCGTGCAGCCGCCGCAGCATGATCCGGCCCGCCTCAAACGCCACCGTCTCGGGCGCGTAGGCGGCAAGACCCACGGCAATTTGGTCGGCATTCACAAATTCGAGCACACCCAAGGCGCCTTTGAGCAGGAAAGGCGCGGCGGTCGATTTGCCGGCCCCGTTCGGCCCGCCGATCACCACGACGGTGGGCTGCTTGGGTGGGCGGGCGGTGTCCATGCTGAGGGAGTCTATCGCCTAGGCGACGCGCTTGATCGCGGTATGGACGGTATAACCCCGCGGCCGAGCAAGGGCGAACCGCAGGACGACCACCCCCATCGTCCCCATGGCGTCCTTCGCCCCATTTACCCAGTGCGGGCGCGTCAGAGAAGTTTCGGCGACGGCCCGCCGTTTGAAGTCCCACTATCGAACCAACAGCGATGTCCTCCAAAGAAATATGGGTTGAAAAAGCTGGCCGCCGCGCACTGCTGGGGGAGCAGTTGGCATACGAGCCGCGGGCGCTGCTGAACTGGAGTGGCCTGTCGATCGGGCAGTTTCGCCTGCCCAAACAGCACACGGACCGACATATTTACAGCGCCTCGCCCATCGTCTCGATGCTGGTGTCGGGGCACGCGCAGATGCGGCTGCGCATCGCCAGCAGCTCGACCGATCTGACGTACGCGCCGGGCAGTCTCACGCTCTATCGCGGGGCTATGGAAATCGACCGCTCCGATTGGCGCACCGAGGGGCAGGCGCAGGTGCTGTCCGTAGAACTCAACCCCACGCGCCTGCGCGAACTCGGCTGCCCCATCGACTCGCCGTCGCTGGCGCCCGCGCCCAGCTTTCAGGACCGCGACATCGCCGCGGTGCTTACCGCCATGTGGCGCGAGCTGCACACCGGCTGCCCCGATGGCCCGCTGCACGCCGAAACCCTGTCCATGCGTTTGGCCATGCACCTGTACGGCCGCACGCACCGCTGGCACGCCCGCGCGCCGGCGCATGGCCTGAGCGACCCTCAGCGGCGGCGGGTAGATGAATTTTTTTATCTGCATCTGGGCCAGCCCATCGCCCTGCAAGACCTGGCCGATGTGGTGGGCCTAAGCCGCTTTCACTTTGCGCGCATGTTCCGGCTCACCTACCGCACCAGCGCGCACCAGCATCTGATTGCCCTGCGGGTGCAGCGTGCGCAATCGCTGCTTGAGGCGCGTGCCCTATCCGTAGCCGAGGTGGCGCTGGCCTGCGGCTTCTCAAGCCAAAGCCACCTCACCACGACCTGCAGGCGGGTGCTTGGCACCACGCCGCAGCGGCTGCAGGCGGGCCGCTGAAGCGAATTTGGCCCAAGGGCTGCACTTACCGTGTGCTGCGCACGAATCTGAAAGACACCCCAAGCGCAGCCTCCTAGTCTCGGACTGCCCCGGCGCCCATGCAGCGCGCCGGGCATTTCAAAAACATCAGGAGATAGGTATGAGCAGTTTTATTTCGGGTCGCCACATCGCCGGGGGCCTGACGGCCTTGGGCCTCGCGCTGACCTTGGCCGGTTGCGGCGGCGGCAGCGACACCCCACCACCGCCAGACCCGCTGACCGTCAAAACCAGCGACGGCGCGGTGCATGGCGCCGCCAGTGGCGCCATGCGCGAGTTCTTGGGCATCCCTTATGCGGCGCCCCCACAGGGCGATTTGCGCTGGAAGGCGCCGGTGGCTCCCGCGCCCTGGCAGGCCACCCGCGAAGCCACCGCCTTCGGCCCGCACTGCCCGCAGCCCGACACTTCTCCGCTGGAATACGGCACGCCGGGCGGCAAGGAAGATTGCCTCTACCTCAACGTCTTCACGCCGACCACCCCCGGCCCGCACCCGGTCATGGTGTGGCTGCATGGCGGGGCCTTTTTGCTTGGGCGGTCGAACGGCTACAACCCCGCGCCGTTTGTTGCGCAGGGCAACGTGGTCGTCACCGTCAATTACCGGCTCGGCGCGCTGGGCTATCTGGCGCACCCCGCCTTTGCCGATGCCACGGGCAGCGTAGGCAACTACGGCCTCCTGGACCAGCTTGCCGCCCTCAAGTGGGTGAAGACCAATGCTGCAGCCTTTGGCGGCGACGCCAGCAACGTCACGCTGTTTGGCCAATCGGCCGGCGCCATGAGCGTGATGGCGCACATTGCCTCGCCCATGTCGGCCGGGCTCTTCCAGAAGGCCATCGTGCAAAGCACGCCTGGCATGGCCCAGCCCACCGCGACTGAGGCAAAAGCGCTGGCCAGCGCCACAGCGGCCACCGCCTTTGGCTGCACCGACCCTGCCACCGCGGGTGCCTGCCTGCGCGCGCTATCGATCGATGCCATCGTGGCCAAACAGCCCGGTGCGTTCTCGCCAGTGAACGGGCCCATCGTCGATGGAAGCTTCCAAAAAACCGACATCGCGACTGCTATTACCAGTGGCAACTACAACAAAGTGCCGGTGATCATTGGCGCTGCGCACGACGAGTACACCAGCTTCCAGGGCCAGGCCGAGCTCACCAGCGGCACGCCGCTGCCTGCAGCGGCTTACCCGGGGGCGCTGCTGGCCACGTTCAAGCTGCCGACGCTTGCCAACGCAGTTGCGGCGACGTACCCGCTGAGCGCATTCGACAGCCCAAGCCTGGCGCTGAGTGCAGCGGTCGGCGACTACCTGTTCTCGTGCCCCACACGGCGCATCGCCAAGCAGTTCACCGCTGCAGGCGCCAAGCTGTACATGTATGAGTTCAACGACGCCAACGCACCCATGACGCTGCAGCCGCCCGTCAGCTTCCCGTACAAGGCCTACCACGCCTCGGAACTGCAGTACCTGTTTGATCTGGGCAGCAAGCTCAGCACGCCGCAGCAGCAGCTTGCATCTTCGATGCTGGGCATGTGGTCGCGCTTTGCCGCAACCGGCAACCCCAACGCAACGGGCGACGCCACCTGGCCCGCCTACGACGCGCAGGACAAGCTGATCCGCTTTGCCCCCTCGGCAACGGCGGTGGCCAGCAACTTCGCCGTCGACCACAAGTGCGCGCTCTGGACGCCGGGCGTCTGACGACGGCCTAGCCGCAGCGCTTGGCGTAGAGCCAAACGCAAGCGGGAAGGTGGGGCAGGTTAATTTCAACGGCGCGGCCAGAGCGGGCGTGCCTTGGGAAATACCGCCCTGCACCTTCCCGCAGAAGTATTGCCTCGTTCAACTCCATGCCAAGCGCGCCGTGATGCGTAGGAATCCCGCCGCACCATGCGCAGCGCTGTCGCGCTGCCATGCGTGCGGGCGCGTGGCGTAGGCTCCGCATCGGACACGCCATAGGCACAACAATTTGAGAACCTTGGCCCTTTACAAGCTGGCCGACGCTTAGTGCAATGGCAGGCCGAATAGGGCGGTTCGCCGGCGCCGCAGGCATTGCGTTTTGGGCAGGCAACGCTGAGGCTGGTCTAAGGTCAAAGGTTCACGGTAGAGTGAAGCTTCACCATCCAAGAGGGTATGCGCCATGAAATCCATTTACCTATTCGCCGCGTGTGGCCTGCTGATCGGCGGCCTCGCCAACTCAGCACCCGCCTACAACGGCACGGTCAAGGGCGAAATCGAGGGCAAGAAGTTGGATGTAAAGGTCGTCTGCGAGCGAAACAAGGTCGGGACGATGGACCTCCTCATCGCCAGGTCTGACCCCAGCATGGGGGTCGATGCCAAAGACCGCAATGGCGACGGCATCGCGGTCTCCGTCAGTGGCGACCTTTCCCAGCAGGCAGCCGCCTTCACCATGCTCGTCGGCGGCAAGGTCTACAAGTTCGGCGCGAGCAAGAACGTCAAGATGTCCACCAAGGGTCTGTCGTTCAAGGCGCATTTCAAGCCCGCGCCCAACAAGCCCGAGGACACCGCCTACGACGTTGACTTGACGCTTGAGTGCTCGTAATCAGGCTCGGTTGAGAAGGGGACGAGACTCGTAAAGTTTGGTTGAAAATCGTGCTCCAACGCTTTTCCAGAAAGCGTTGGCCGCTATTCAACCAATAGCGAAAGTTGTCGAAGTTTGTCCACCATGGGCAAGCGCAACTTGCAGTGTGGGTAGGTGCTGCAGCCCCAGAAGCGGGCGCCACCCTGTGGGCCAGTGCGCTCCACCATTTTGACGCCGCAGTTTGCACACATCGGGCGCCAGTAGTCGCCGTCGAATGCTTCGCGCAGCAAGGCCTGCTGCTCTTCGGGTGAGCGGGCGCTGATCATCTTGAGCAAATCGGCACCGTCCAGCGCTTTGATCCCGTTGGCCTCGGCAAACTGGCGCGCGGCGGCCGAGAAGGTCTCAGTCGTGGCGTAGGTGCCGCGCTTGAGCTGGTGCGAAGCCACCCCGCCCAAAAATGTACGTAGTTCGCGCACATCGACCTCTTTGCCATGCGATTGTTTGCATTTGACGATGGTGACGGAGCCTTCGACGCCACGGGTGTAGAGCCAGATAGCAACGCCGCCCTCCGGACCATGCGACTGAGATTGCACCTCCAACCCTGGCTGGGCAAACAAAGCTTCGCACACCGCCTCGAATCTGCGCCACTCGATGTTGTCAAGCACTTCGGCGCTCCAGACTTCGGGCCGTGACGAAGAATCACCGACGACTGCCGCTGCGCCAGAGACAAGCGTGGGCGTGCTGGTGGACGACGACCTCGCCGCGCTCGCAAAGCCCGCAGTTGTGGCTTTGCGATGGCGCCAGTTGGCTTTGGGAGTTTGGAGTGGCTCACCCGTCGCTTTGTGAGCGGCCTTGATTAGCTGTTCCAAAACCAGCAAAACCACACCGAATGCCAGGGCCATCCAGCCGAAGTTGTTCAGCGTTGCCGGCGTGGCGGTGATCAGCCGAAATTGGATTTCGAAAAGCGGCAACAGCAGCACCGCGACGCCAGCCACACACGCCACGACAGCCGCGACCTGAAGAGCGTGGAGCACGAGCGGGCTTCGTTTGTTTGATTTGGTGCTTGCCATTGGTTTTGAGGCTGTTTATTGCGGTGCCCCAGGTCTGCAGTGGGTCAAGGCGTGAGTGGTTTCGAGGTTTAGCGAACAAGCATTAGGCGTCAACTGTTGCTCAAAGTGAACCGACAGCTAACCTGCTGGAGGCACCGCTCGTCGCTTTACTTCATCCAGCGTTTTGCCACTGGCGTCTTTCCATTCGAACCAGCCGTTGGCAGAACGAGCTTGCAATGCGACTGCGGCCATACTGGGGCTGGAGAACAGGTAATCGCGACTGAATTCCACGCCGCCGTTGCTGGCGGTGAGGATGCCTTCCGTGAGCAACATCTCGCGGAAGCGCTCGTCAGATGTGCACCGAAGGGAGGCCACGTTTTCCAGCGCCCGCGTGAGCCTTTCAGCACCACAACCCCTCGGCCCGCTACTTACCCACGCCATCGGCGCCTGAGCCTTTGCAATAGAACAGCTCTGGCGCTCCCTTGGTGGTGGGGGCGTTGGCCAGCGGTTCAAAAATCGGCTGGCCCAGCGCGGCAAGCAGCGTGGCGGCAGTTTCGTGAATCTCGTGGCCGTCGGCTTGCACCGGCGTGCGGCGATAACAATGATCGATGCGAGTGCAATGACATCCATCCGAAACATACTGGAATGTTCGCTGGCGGGTGGGGCGATCTTGCTATCAGCGGAAGCGGCTGGCGGCTGTCGGGGCAGGTCAGTAAGCGCAAGCATCGATCAAAACCCAACGACCAAGGTTGGAGTGCTGCTACTTGCGACTTAGGCGGTCTATGTGCCGCATTCGGGCGCTTTGTAAGTCCCTGAAAACTGCTGACTCATCCAGGCAAACATATCCGTCTTGGCATCTGACAGCACCGTGCTGTGGTTCGCTCCGGCATATTTGGTGAATTGCACGGTGCTGCCAAGTCTGCAGGATGAAGAGACAAACGTATCAAGGGAAGCCCTCGAAATCGCGGGATCCGAGGTTCCCCACGCAATGAACAGCGGGCCGGTGGCCTTCGTTTGGCCGGCGTGATTAGCTTTTGAGTAGCTCGCAAGCGCCTGGTGCGACGGCCATGAAGACTTCACAAAGTATTTTGGGAGGTTGGGTGTGGATTTCAGCGTGGATCGCAATTCGTCAAGGCATTGTGATTCCGCTGCAGGCATCAGACTGACGGCATCCGGCGACAGGATGTCCGAATACGGAATTCCGGGGTTCGACAGCTTCAGAGTCGCGGTGTAGTACAGCATGTAAGCCAGCGTCGTCGGATCGGACGTTCCATTCCGTTCCATCGCTTTGAAATATTGTTGAACTCCACCTGTTCCGGGCGCGATGGCGATGGCGCCTTTGTATTGCAGCGGTCCGATGGGCAGCGCCGCAATCGTTTCGGCTACTCCAATTGCGGCCAAACCACCTTGCGAATGCCCCATGACAATGAAAGACTTGCTCAACGATGGGTAGGCCGTCATTGCTGCACGAACAGATTCGATCGTGTCGCGTGCATTGGACTCGCGGTGCGAATAGAAATGTCGTCCTGTTGTGCCCAGGCCGCTGTAGTCCGTTGCAACCACCGCATAGCCTTTGTCAATAAAGCCTTGGATGAACGGACCGTATTTGCTCAGGTTGTCGGTCATCGACGGTGCGCAGGATTTACCAACTCCTACCGTGCCATGTGCCCAAGCAACCACCGGCCAGCCGCCTTCTGGTGCAGTTCCCTTTGGTACGGCGACAGCCGCAGTTGTTGCAACCGTCTGCCCGTTTGCATCAACGGACAGGTACATGATGCGGCTGTTCGTACTGCCGGTAAGACGCGACGCGTTGTAATCCGTTGTGCGGATCAGCGAACCTGGCTCTTTGTCGGTGGCCACGTTGCTGACAGCGTAAAACGATTCGCTGGCTGTCGCGCTGGCTTGCGCGCTGCAGTTTGATGTAGCGAACCCAAGAGACAGCAAAGCGATGATGGGCGTGATAGCGCGCATGTTTATGTTTTTTCTCGGAGTAAAAAGGGCACCGAAGGCGTGAGAAAACCCGATGTGAAGAAAGGAAGAAAAACGAAGGGCGAGGTGGGATCTTTCGTTGTCAGCTGCAGCCATCTTCGGCGGCTGTTTTCGGCTCGCTGCGAGGTGAAATACCCAAATTTGGGTGGAACGCACCTCAATTGGGTTTGTTGGAAAAAATATGATGAAATCGTGCTCTAGCGTTTATGCAGTAAGCTCAATAAGCTACTGAAAGTAGAGCGAAATTTAGTAGTTTTCAGCCACCACCTGTCGTTTCATTTCATTCAGCGTTCTCCCACTGGCGTTCTTCCATTCCACCCATCCGTTGGCCGAGCGACCCTGCAAAGCCGTGGCGGCCATGCTTGGGCTGGAAAACAAATAGTCGCGGGTAAAAACCACCCCGCCGCCTTCCAGCGCCAAGATGCCTTCCTTCAACAGCTTTTCGCGAAAACGCTCACTGGAGGTGCCTTGGATGGAAGCCACATTTTCCAGCCGCCCGCGTGAGCCTTTGAGCACAACAAACCCCTCGGCCGTGTACTCACCCACGCCATCGGCGCCAGAGCCTCTGCAATAAAACAGCTCTGGCGCGCCTTTGGCGGTAGGGGCGTTGGCCAGCGGTTCAAAAATCGGCTGGCCCAGCGTGGCCAGCAGGGTGGCGGCGGTTTCGTGAATCTCGTGGCAGTCGGCTTGTAGCGGTGCGGGCGTGTACGGCTGCGAGCCCGCGTTGCCGTTCTCCAAACTGTAGCGCCCGGCCTTGGTGGCCTCGGCAATGGCCAACCACTCCAGAAACAGCGCGTGCGTTTGCGTCAGGCTGTTGGTAAGCGAGATGACCACCAGCGCGCGGTTCCAGAAGTCTTTGTTCTGGTTGTGCTGGACCAGCCGGGTGCCCACGTTGCCAGACTGTCCAACGTAGGCACGCGGCAAGCCCGCCTCAGACAACTCGCCCATCAAAAAGTACACGCCCACCTGCTGCGCCTCGGGCAACTTGAGGAAATCTGACAACTCGCTGCGCGGCACCTCGATGACGCGAACAATGCGCGTGGTGATCTCGGCCACGCGCATGCCGCGCGGATCGCCGGCGGGGAGGAATATTTGGATGGTTTGGGGGCGAACCATTATTTCCCCCAACTATCCTTCAATCCCACCGCCAAATTAAACACCGGCTTGGTCCCCTGCACATGATCCACCCGATCCGCCACAAAGTACCCGTGCCGTTCAAACTGAAATTCGTCGTCCGGTTGGGCCTGCGCCAATGAAGGCTCAACGATGGCGGTCACCACTTTCAAACTGTCCGGGTTTAGGCTCTCGATAAAGTCCTTGCCGCCCGCGTCGGGCTGGGCGTCCAGAAACAGCCGGTCGTACATGCGGACCTCGGCCTGCACGCCGTCCGCCACGCCGACCCAAGTGATGGCGGCTTTGGCCTTCACGCTGTCGGCGCCGGCGGTGCCGCTTTTGGTGTCGGCGAAGACGGTGGCGAGCACTTCGGTGACGTTGCCGTCTGCATCCTTGTTCGCGCCGGTGCATTCAATAACGTAGCCGCCCTTTAGCCGCACCTTGTTGCCGGGAAATAATCGCTTGTAGCCCTTGGGCGGCACTTCTTCGTAGTCGGTGCGTTCGATCCACACCTCTTTGCCCATGCGGAAATGCCGCGCGGGCGGTGGCTCGGTGCCTTCTGGCACGTTGGGCAGAGCGGGCTGGGTGCAGGGCTCAAGGTGGCCGGCGCCAAAGGCTTCGTCCCAGTTTGTTAGCACCAGCTTGACGGGGTCAAGCACGGCCATGCCGCGGTGGGCTTTGAGCTCCAGGTCTTCGCGCAGGCACCCTTCGAGGGTGCTGTAGTCGATCCAGCTGTCGCTTTTGGTCACGCCAATGCGCTCAGCAAACATTTGCAGCGCGGCTGCGGTGTAACCGCGCCGGCGCAGGCCGACGATGGTGGGCATGCGCGGGTCGTCCCAGCCTTTCACTTTGTGGTCGTACACCAGCTGCGCCAGCTTGCGTTTGCTGGTGATGACGTAGGTGAGATTCAGGCGCGAGAACTCGTACTGGCGCGGGGGCGGGGCGATGAGCAGGCCGCCTTCGATTAGGCGTTGCAGCAGCCAGTCGTAGAACGGGCGCTGGTCTTCAAATTCGAGCGTGCAAAAGCTGTGGGTGATTTGCTCCAGCGCATCTTCAATCGGGTGCGCGTAGGTGTACATCGGGTAGATGCACCAGGTGTCGCCCGTGTTGTGGTGCGTGGCGCGGCGTATGCGGTAGATCGCCGGGTCGCGCATATTGATGTTGGGGCTGGCCATGTCGATCTTGGCGCGCAGCACCATGCTGCCGTCTTCGCGCTGGCCATCCCGCATCTCGCGGAAGATTTGCAGGTTTTCGGCTGGCGTGCGGGCGCGGAAGGGGCTGTCCACGCCGGGCTTGCTGAAGTCGCCGCGGTTGATGCGCATCTGCTCGGCAGTTTGCTCGTCCACGTAGGCATGGCCGGCTTCAATCAGGTACTCGGCCGCGCGGTACATGAAGTCGAAGTAGTCGCTGGCTTGGTAGAGGTTGGTCTCGCCACCGTTCTCCCAGCCAAAGCCCAGCCACTGCACCGAATCTTTAATGCTGTTGACGTATTCGGTGTCTTCTTTTTCGGGGTTGGTGTCGTCAAAGCGCAGGTGGCACACGCCTTTGTAGTCGCGTGCCAGGCCGAAGTTGATGCAGATGCTTTTCGCGTGGCCAATGTGCAGGTAGCCGTTGGGCTCGGGCGGGAAGCGGGTGCGAATCTTGGCGGGGTCGGGCGCGCCTCCGGCTTGGTGCGCGGCGTCGCCGGGGCTGCCGGCCCAGCGGCGGCTGGCGTAGGTGCCCTTTTCCAGATCGTTTTCAATAATCTGGCGCAGGAAATTGCTGGTTTTGGTGGCGTCCGCAGGGTTGGCGGCGGGCGTGGGTGCGGGGGCAGAGGCGGTCATATCGGGCATTTTAGGCGGCGCGTTCGTGCGGTTTTACGCATGGAAACAAGGAGTTGTACGCACAGACACACTTTAGACACGCTTTCGTGCCATCCTTTCATGCATGTGGCGCGTTAAGGCGTCAAAGGGCTGGCAATTGCAGTCAGTCTGTTTAACCAGGAGATGCATATGTTCAAGACCGTTTTCAGCAAGCTGGCCGTTGTGGGCTTTGGGGTTGTGCTGGCGGCCTCGGCCGGTGTGGCGCAGGCGCGTGACAACGTCAATTGGTCCATCGGCATTGGCGTGCCCGGCGTGGTGGTCGGTGCCAGCAACAACTACTACCCGAACTACGGTTATCGCGCGCCTGCGCCCGTGTACTACGCACCGCCAGCGCCGGTGTACTACGCGCCCCCCCCGCCCGGTGTACTACGCACCCCCCGTGGTGTATTCGCAGCCGCCTGCGTACTACTACCGTGACCGGGGCTACTACCGCGGTCACGATGACCGCCGAGGCCACCGCGGTCACCGTGGCCACCGCCACGATCGCTAAGCGCGATTGCTGGCAAATGCGGCGCCTTGGGCTGGGCGCCGCATAATTTGCGCTTCATCCGCTTGCGGGCCGCTTTGCACAATGCAAGGGCGGCCGCACCCAGCCTGAAAGCGTCCCCGTGTCCACTCTTTTCGTACTCAACGGCCCCAACCTCAACCTGCTCGGCTCGCGCGAGCCGGCGGTGTATGGGCACCACACCCTTGCAGATGTAGAAGCCTTGTGCGCAGCCGCCTGCGCCAAGGCGGGCTTTGCGCTGCGTTTTCACCAAAGCAACCACGAAGGCGCGCTGGTCGACTGGCTCCACGAAGCTGGGCGCCTGCATCAGCAGGGCGAGCTGGCCGGCGTGGTGCTGAACGCCGGCGCCTACACCCACACCAGCATCGCGCTGCACGACGCCATCAAGGGTACGGGCGTGCCGCTTGTTGAGCTGCACATCAGCAACGTCTTTGCCCGCGAGCCGTTTCGCCACCATTCCACGATCTCTGCCGTCGCCCGGGCCGTGGTGTGCGGTTTTGGCGTGCAGGGCTACGCGCTGGCGATCGAGGGGCTGGCGCAGCTGTGAGCGCAAGCTTGCCTGCCGGCGCTGTTGTGGTGGGCCCGCCTGAAGAAGTGCGGCAACTGGCCGCGCAGGCCCGGCGCGCCACAACGCCATGCGGCGCAGGCCATTTGGTGTGGCACATGTGGGGCAAGCCTCAGCCAAGCGTGGCGCCGGTGGTGCTGTTGCACGGTGGCAGCGGCAGCTGGACGCACTGGGTGCGCAATATCGACGCCCTGGTCGCCGCCGGCCGTGAGGTCTGGGTGCCCGACTTGCCCGGGTTTGGTGCGTCGGCACTGCCCGCCACGGGCACCGATGCGGACGCTTTGGTCGAACCACTGTGCGCAGGCCTGCAGGCCTTGACTGGCGGGAAATCGGTGGATTTGGTCGGGTTTTCGTTTGGTGGTCTTACGGCCGGGCTGCTGCTTGCGGCGCACCCTGCGCTGGCGCAGCGCTTGGTGCTCGTGGGTGCGCCTGCCATGGGCGTCGTGCCCAAGCGCCAGTTCCAGTTGAAGGCCTGGCGCCACTTGGCCGACCCGGCGGCGCAGCTTGCCGTGCATCGCCACAACCTTGCCGCGCTGATGCTGCACGACCCGCAGCACATTGAAGGTTTGGCGCTGGGCCTGCATCTGGACAACATGCAGGGCGACCGCATGCCGCGCAGGCGCCTCTCAGGCACCGACGTTCTGGCGCGCTCGCTGCCGCACATCGCCTGCCCAGTGCACGCCATTTATGGGCGGCACGACGTGCTGTACCGCGAATACATTCACCAGCTCGAAGGCGCCTACGCCGCCGCCGCGCCCGATTTTCGCGGCATGACGCTGATTGAGGGCGCCGGCCACTGGGTGCAGTTTGAGCGTGCCGACGATTTCAACGCCGCCCTGCTGGCCGCACTGCGGACCTGAACCATGAGCGCCACACCCCTGCTGCAAGTGGACGAGCGCGAGGTGGAGTTCACAGCCATACGCGCGCAGGGCGCGGGCGGGCAAAACGTGAACAAGGTGTCGAGCGCGGTGCACCTGCGCTTTGACATTCATGCATCTTCTTTGCCCGAGGATGTGCGCGAGCGCCTGCTGGCACTGCGCGATGCGCGCATCACCGACCAGGGCGTGGTGGTGATCAAGGCGCTGCAGTTTCGCACCCAATTGCAAAACCGCACCGATGCGCTGGAGCGACTGAACGCGCTGGTCAACAGCATTGCCGTGCCGCCCAAGGCCCGACGCGCCACTCGGCCCACCTACGGCGCCAAGATGCGCCGCCTTGAGGGCAAAAGCCAGCGCAGCGAAACCAAAGCACTGCGCGGGCCGGTGCGGGACTGAGAGGGCGCTGCAGTGCGGTGCGCGCCACTCGTCTGCTTGCTGCAACGGTGTATGTCTTGGCGCGGTGCTTGTCATGCGGCGCCAGCGGCCTAAAGTGAGAGGCATCCCTGAATGCCCACTATGCCAACCACTGCTGCAAACCCTTCATCGTCCGAGCAGCGCATTCCTGCGCTGTATGTCTCCCACGGCGCGCCGCTGTTTGCGCTGGATGCTGGCGAGACAGGCCCCGCGCTCACCCGCTGGGGCGCTGCGCTGCGCACGCAGTACCCGAGCTTGCGCGGCGTGCTCATCATGTCGCCGCACTGGATGGCACCGGGTGCCCGCGTGACCACGGGCGAGCATCCCGCCACCTTGCACGATTTCGGCGGCTTCCCGCCGGCGCTTTATGCGCTGCAGTACCCGGCCCCTGGTTCGCCCGCACTGGCGCGCGAGGTGCTTGACCTGCTGCAGGCGGCCGGCATCGCTGCCGAGGGCGATGCGAAGCGCCCGTTCGACCATGGCGCTTGGGTGCCGCTGATGCACTTGTTCCCGCAGGCGGACTTGCCGGTGGTGCAACTCGCCCTGCCGCAGCACGCAGGCCCGGCAGAGGTGTATGCGCTGGGCGCGGCGGTGCAAAGCCTGCGCAGCCATGGCGTGCTGGTGGTGGGCTCGGGCAGCATGACGCACAACCTGGGTGAATTTTTTGGTGGCGCACGCGAGCCCGCTTCCTATGTGCTGGCGTTTGCCCGCTGGATCGAAGCAGCGCTTGCGCGCCGCGATGTGGCGGCCTTGCTGGACTACCGCCGCCTGGCTCCGCAGGCCGAGCGGGCGCACCCGACGGAAGACCACTTCCTGCCGCTGTTCTTTGCGCTTGGCGCGGCAGGCGAAGATTTGCACGCAAACTACTTGAGTCGCGAGGTGATGTACAGCATGCTTGCGATGGATGCATTCGCGCTGCAGCCGTTGGTTTGATGTCGGTTTGCCATCAAAGGAAGCGCTGCCCTGTTTCGCCTTGGGCACCGTTTAATGGCAAGCCTGCAGGGGCCAATTGCCTGCAGATTTCTAAACCCGTAACTGCCGCTGGCGCTCTTATATGTTGGATCTACCGCTCACCTTTTTGAAGCGCCCCGCCGCCGCCAACGTGCCGCGCCCCTGGCTGCTGATGCTGTTGCATGGCGTGGGCAGCAACGAGCAAGACCTGTTTTCGCTCTGCACGCAGCTGCCTGAGCGCTACTACGTGCTCAGCCTACGGGCGCCGTACCGCATGGCGCCGGGGTCGTTCACCTGGTTCGATTACTCGATCGAGCCGGGCGGCGCGCGCACCATAGACGAGGCGCAAGAGGCCGCGAGCCGCACGCTGCTGGCGCAGACGGCTACCGGCGCCGCTGAGCAGCTGGGCATTCCACCCGAGCGCACCGTGGTGGCCGGCTTTAGCCAAGGCGGGGCGATGGCGCTCAGCCTGATGCTCACGCAGCCCGCGCTGATGCGCGCTGCCATCGTTTGGCACGGGCGGTTGATGGAGCAATCTCTTGCTGCGCTTGCGCCGGCCGATGCGTTTCGCGGTCGTTCGCTTTGGGTCAGCCACGGCACGCACGACGGTGTGATTCCAATTGCACACGCGCAGGCCATTGCCCACCACGTGGCGCCCTTGCCGCTGGCGTACACCTACCGCGAATTTCCGAGCGAGCATGAAATTCGCCCCTCTGAGCTTGCGGCCACGCTGAACTGGCTGGAAGGTTTGAGTACGACGCCCAACCCGTTCTAGTTGGGCGGGCAAGGGCGGCGATGTTCCGTCATTTTGTGCAAAGCCGATATATTCAAAAATGATAGCTGTTAGCGCTTATGGGTAAAGCGCTAGAGTCGTTTTTTACTTAGAATTTTCTAAGCTACTTGATCAAGGCAAGTACGTACATTCAGGTCGTGCGAGGCATAGCCGGCCGATTGGTCGAACTTCCGTGTGCCGTATCCTTCCAACGGGCTTGTCCCCATGCCACGCAGGAAGGAACGCCGAATGTCCCCAGAAGAACGCAGCACCCTCACTCCACCCCCAGAGCGCACGCGCTGGCCGCTGGTCGCGTTGGTGATTGCAATGTTGCTGGCGGCCGGCGCCGGTTGGTGGTGGTGGCAGCGCCAGGCTGCGCCTGCACTGGTGGCGCCGCCAGCGGCAGAAGCGCCGCCCGCCGCAGCGCCCGTTGCAACAGCCGCTGAACCGCCATCGGGCCCGCAAAACCTGGTGGACGCGCTTGCGCTGCCCGACGCGGCGCTGCCCGCCTTGGCCAGCGCGGACGATTACGTCGCACAGGCGATCACCGAACTGCTGGGTCAGCGCCAGGTGGCGAGCTTTCTGCAGATCGACGGGCTGGTGCGCCGCGTGGTCGCCACGGTAGACAACCTGACGCGCCCGCAGGCGCCCGCGAGCATGTGGCCGGTGCAGCCGGCGCAGGGCCGCTTCACTGTCCAAACTGCGGGGGAGGGCGAGCACATCGCGCTCGACAACGCGGTCCGCTACAGCACGGTGGTGCAGTGGGTGGAAGGGGTGGATCTGCAGCGCGCCGTGGGTGTCTACGCACGCTTGTATCCGCTGTTTCAGCAGGCTTACGAAGAGCTGGGCTACCCCGGCCGCTATTTCAACGACCGCGTGGTGGCCGTGATTGACCATCTGCTGCAGGCGCCCGAGCCCGAAGGGCCGGTGCGTGTGCGGCTTACCGAGGTGAAGGGTGAGGTGAGTTCCACGCGCCCCTGGGTACGCTACGAGTTTGCCGACCCACAACTGCAGGCGCTGTCGAGCGGACAAAAAATCATGGTGCGAATGGGGCTGGTGAACGAGCGTCGGCTGAAAGCGCGCCTGAAAGCCTTGCGGGCGCTGGTGGCGACCGGCGCGGTCGCCACGGCAAAGCCCTAAAACTGGCCTGCGGCTGCGGCTGCGGCGTCAGGCCGGGCGGTTGAAGAACCCGTCAAGCGCGGGCATGAGCGAAGGAAATTCCTGCGCGAAGCGCTCCCGGCTCACAAAATAAGCCTCACAGGCCACGGCGAAAAATTCTGCTGGTGCGGTGGCGCCATACGCATCGAGCCAAGGCCGCTCGGCGCCAAAGCGATCGGCCTTGGCGATGGCTTCGCGAAAGTCGGCATACGCGGGCTCCCAGACCGCTTGCCAGGCACGCAGCGCGGCGCGCGGGCCGCGTGCACCCATCAAGTTGCGTGGCAGCGGCGGGCAGCCGTTGGCATGGCCGTTTTGCATGTCGATTTTGTGGACGAACTCATGCACCACCACATTGCTGCCGTGCCCGGCGCTGGCGCCGGATTCGGCCACATGGCGCCAGCTCAGCATCACCGGGCCGCCTTCCATGGCTTCGCCCGCCAGCACTTCGGTGTACTGGTGCACCACGCCAGCGGCGTCCCGGCTTTCGCGTCGGGCGACCGCCTCAGCCGGGTGGACGACGATGGTGACGAAGTCGTCGTAGCGGTCCAGCGCCTCGTGCGCATCGCCCCAGTGCAGCAGGGGCAGACAGGCCTGGGCGGCAATGTCGATGGCCATGGCGTCGCTTACTTCCAGGCCGTGCGCGCCATGGAACTCCTTGCGATCCAGAAACAGCGCCGCCAGCGCGCGCAGCTTGGCTTGGTGCTCCAGCGGCAGCGCGGCGAGAAAGGGGTAGCGCGACAAGGTCTGCAGCCACAGATCGGCAGAAATGTCGGGCACCGGGGCCAAGGTGGCGCGCAGGCTGCTGCGCAGGCGGTTAAGGAATGGACGCATCCGCGCTACATGGGGCCGATGCGCATCCGTTCCAGCCCCGAGTCGGTCGCGCGTAGTACGTCGGCCCTTGGCGGCTGGGCTGCGGCGTCCCAGTCGCTCATCACAACGCGGCGGTAGCCGGCGGCAAGGGCGTGCTCGGCAGGCCGGTGGGTGTGGCCGTGCACCAAGGTGGCGGCATCGCACGCCTGCAACCAAGCCAGCGCGGCGGGGCCGTCCACATCGGCATAGTGCTCGCCGCTGCGCTTGCGGGCCTCACTTTGCGCGCGAATGTCGCGTGCAAGCGCGCGGCGCGCCGCCAGTGGCTGGGCAAGGAATTGCTGCTGCCAAGCAGCGCTGCGCGCCTGAACGCGAAAGCGCTGGTAGTCGACATCGTCCAGGCACAGCAGGTCGCCATGGCTCAGCAGCAGGCGCTGCCCGCGGAAAACCAGCAGCGTCGGATCGCTCAGCCCGATAACGCCGGTGCGCTTGAAAAACGCCTCGCCGACCAGAAAGTCGCGGTTGCCGTGCATGAAGTACACGGGGCGCCGCAAAGCCGCTGCGGCCAGGGTCTGGGCCAGGGTGGCTTCAAAGCTGCCTGCCTCGTCGCAGGCGTCGTCGCCGACCCAGACTTCAAACAGATCGCCGAGGATGAACAGCGCATCGGCCTCTGTGCTGCCTAGGTACTGTTCAAAGCTGGTAAGCGTTTCGGGCTCGCCCGCCTGCAAATGCAGGTCAGACAAAAAATCGACCGTGCGCCAGTGCGGTGGAGCAATGAGCTCTTCTGCCCGGGGCAAGGCCGTATTCACGAGCGGGCTGTACGCGTCAAATCAAAGCGCGACGGCCTTTTCAAGCACGACGTCTTCCTTGGGCACGTCGTCGTGGAAACCCTTGCGGCCGGTTTTCACGGCCTTGATCTTGTCGACCACATCGGTGCCGCCCACAACCTTGCCAAACACCGCGTAGCCCCAGCCTTGGGCGTTGGGCGCAGTGTGGTTCAGGAAGCCGTTGTCGGCCACGTTGATGAAGAACTGGGCGCTGGCCGAATGCGGATCGCTGGTGCGCGCCATGGCCACGGTGTAGTTGTCGTTTTTCAAGCCGTTTTGGGCTTCGTTTTCGACCGTTGCGTCGGTGTCTTTCTGCGTCATGCCGGGGGCAAAACCGCCGCCCTGCACCATGAACCCGGGAATGACGCGGTGAAACACGGTGTTGTCGTAGTGGCCCTTCTTCACATAAGAGAGGAAGTTGGCGACGGACTTGGGCGCTTTGGCTTCGTCCAGTTCCAGGGTGACGACGCCGTAGCCGGCAATGTGGAGTTCAACTTTTGGATTGCTCATGGGTGTTCCTTTAGCGAAGGGGCTTATTCGACCACGGTGGCCGATTTGATGATGACGGGGCTGGTCGGTACGTCTGTCGGGAAAGGCCCTGCGGGACCCGTAGCAACCGCCTTGATCTTGTCCACCACATCCATGCCGCTGATCACTTTGCCGAACACGGCGTAGCCGTGGCCGTCGGGGCTGGGGGCATTGAGCATGGCGTTGTCCTTCACATTGATGAAGAACTGGGTGGTCGCCGAGTTGGGTACGTTGGTGCGCGCCATGGCGATCGTGTACTGGTCGTTTTTGAGCCCGTTGGCCGCTTCAAGCGGGATGGGCGCACGCATGGGCTTTTGCTTCAGGTCGGGTGTGAAACCGCCGCCCTGAATCATGAAGCTGCCAATGACGCGGTGGAAGATGGTGCCATCGTAGTGCTTATCGCGCACGTATTGCAGGAAGTTGGCCACCGTCTTGGGGGCCTTTTCCGGATCAAGCTGCACCACGATGTCGCCCATCGAAGTGGCAAGTTTGACTTTGGGTGCATTGTCTGCGGCAGCCACCGGGTTAGCTATTGAAAAAATAGCTGTCAGGGCGAATGCATTAAGCGCTAGAGCCAATTTTCTTCTGGAAATCATCCAATTACTCCTTCAAAGAATATCTGCCAACGGTGGTCCTGGCGGCGCCAGTATTGGCGTTTGACCACGCCGCTGCGCGCTCCGGCGGGCACTTCGGCGAAGGTCACCACCATGGTCTCGCTGCTGTCTTGCCAATGCAGGGCCGACTTGTCCTTGAGCGCCAGCGTTCGCCCGCGCAGCGCGCGAAGCTCTTCTTGCAAAGTGACGCGCCACTCGGTGATCGATTGGTTGCGAAAGCTTTGGAAGTCGTAGGTGTAAAACCCCAACAGCCGGGCAAGGTCGCCGTCTGTCTTGGCTTTGCGCCAGGCGTCCAGCACCTCATTGAATTCATGGCGCTCGCCCATTACGCCTTGCGGCCCCACCCACTCAAGCTTGCGCGCAATCACCACCGGCGTGCTGCGCGGCTCCACGGTGCGCAGTATGCGCTCGAGGTCGGGGTTGGCAATGGCGACGCAGCCGTCGGTGGCCTGCGGCGCCCGCGAGAACTGCGCGCTTGGCGTGCCGTGCAGCCAGATGCCGCTGCCGGTCTTGCCGCGGCGCAGGTCGAGCGCGTTGGGGTAGTTGAGCGGCAGCGCGCCAGAGCCGTACAAGTCGGCCAGCTGCTTGGCATCGAGCCGGCTGGTGATGTAGTACACGCCCAGCGGCGTGCGCTGGTCGCCTTCAAATTCCTTCTCGGTACCCAGCTTGCCGACGGAGGCGTAGTAGTCCCCGATGAGCTTGAGCCCCTGCTTGCCGTTCTCAAACAAGTACAGGCGTGAGCGGGAGGCGTCGACCGCAATCGCGTGCCGCGAGCGGTCGGCAATTTCAACAAAGGCACTTGGGATGGCCCCGGGCGGTGGGCGCAGGCGCTCCGCGGACACACGCTGGAGCGACTCTTGGCGCAGCTCCGCCAGTACCGGTTCGGCCTGCGCTTCGCTGACGTCGCCAAATTTTGAAAGTGGTCGTATCCGCGCCGACAGCAGGTCGCCCAAGGCCAGCTGGGCGAGCTGAAAGTTCGGGAAGTCGCGCACCAGACTGCGGGCCTGCACCAAAGCTACGTCGGCGCGTCCCTGGCCGGTCAAGCGGTAGATGCTTAGCAGGCGCTTTTCTGCGTCGTCTGCCGGCCGCGCTGCTGGAGGAGCAGGAGCAGGCGCAGCTGCTGCCACTCGCTTGGTGGCTGTGGTTTTTTCCTTGTGCTTGCGTGCGAGGGCAGGGGACCCCGCTGCGCTTGCGCCGAGCAGGGCAAGCGCCAGCAGCGCAGGCGCCAAGTGCGCACACCAGGTGCGCAAGGTCAGCGCGCTCAATGCAGGGCGGCGGCGCAGCAACCGCGCCGCAGAAAATCGCGCAACCGCATCAGCCGCCAGTGGATTCGCGCACGATGCCCCAACGCCCTTGAACCCGCGTCAGGTCAAGTGTTTTGCGGCTGGCCACTTTGAGGCTGTCGGCGTTGTAGGCCTGGTGGAATTTCGCCGTAGCGCGGTCGCCGTCGACTTTGACCGAAAGGTCGCTGATCGTGACCTGAATGCGCGATTTGTTCACGATGCGCGCTTCGCGCTCTTTCTCCCACGCGCTGCGGCTTTGCTTGCCTGGCGGATTAAATTGTTTGCCATAGGCAGCCAGATATGCCTTCATGTCGCGCGCCGACCAGGCGGCGGCCCACGCCTTGACGGCGGCTTCTACATCTTGCTCGGCAGCGGTCTCGGCTCCCGATACCTTTGCAGTCTCGACTGCTGGCGGCGTGACGGGTTCGACCACCGGGGTGCGTGCCACCGGCGTGACGGGCGCGGCCGTTACTGGGGCAGCCGCTACTGGTGTCTTGATGTCTGGTGCCGCAGCGACCACGGGCGCAGGTGCTGGTGCCGGCGCCGGTGCGGGCGTTGGTGCTGCGGAGGGTGCAGGTGCAGGCCGTGCTGCTGGTCGTGCAGGCGTCGCATCTGCCACGACCGTGCCGGCGGCGCGTGTGCCTGCCGTCGTCTGCCCTGGGGCAAACAGGTTGCGGATCAGTGCCAGCTTGGGGTTCAGCGCGGCACTGTTTTTGGCGTCCAGTTGAAGTGCCTTGTTGTAGGCCTGACCGGCCAGCTTGGCGTAGATGTCGCCCAGATTTTCGTGCGCCGTCGAGTAGCTCGGGTTGGTGCGAATCGCCATCTCAAGCGCGGTGCGCGCTTTGTCGAGTTGGTTCTGGCCGGCGTACAGAACGGCCAGATTGTTGTACGGCTCAGGCAACTCGGGATACTCCTGCGTGAGCTGCGTGAAGGTGGCGATTGCGTCGCTGGGCTTACCGGAATCGGCCTGCGCGACGCCGCGCAAAAAGCGCAACTGCGGGTCGCGCGGGGTCGTCGTGAGGCGTTGGTCGGCCTTCGTCAGCGCCTCTGCTGCCTTGCCGCTTTTGAGCAGTGTCGTGATGTCGGAATAGTCGTCTGCGTGGGCCAAGCCCATGCTGAAGAATGCCGAAAAAGCAACGAGACGCGCAGCGCGCACGAGCGGAGAAATAGAGCGGCGTGAAGAGGTCATGAGGGTCCGTGTGGTGGTCAGCCAGAGCCAAGGTCGGGGCTTATACTGGCGCGAATTGTAGCTGAGGGGATGGTCGTGGCGAAAGCTTGCGGCCAGAGGGCAGGCGAGCAAGAAACGGGCATTTCCCCGAGGCGACCGACAGGCCGCGCACGCACTTTTTCTGCGCCCCGCAGCCCTGCTTGCTGCCCCTTGCTTCGTCCTGTTTCTCCGACACCGTTCCCCATGAGTCTGCGCATCTACAACACGCTCTCGCGTGCCCTGGAAGTATTTTCTCCACTGGAGTCTGGCCACGTGCGCATGTATGTGTGCGGCATGACCATATACGACCTGTGCCACATCGGCCACGCCCGCATGATGATGGCGTTTGACATCGTGCAGCGCTGGCTGCGCGCCAGCGGCTACCGCGTCACCTATGTGCGCAACATCACCGACATCGACGACAAGATCATCCGGCGTGCGCTGGAGCGCGGCATCACCATTCGCGAGTTGACCGACGAGATGATTGCCGCAATGCATTCGGACATTGCCAAGCTCGGCATCGAGCCGCCCGACGTGGAGCCGCGCGCGACCGAATACGTGCCGCAGATGTTGGCGCTGATCGATGTGCTGGAAGGCAAGGGCCTGGCATACAGAGCTGGGAGTGGCGATGTGAACTACGCCGTGCGCAAGTTCCCCGGCTATGGAAAGCTCTCGGGAAAGTCGCTCGACGAACTGCGCGCCGGCGAACGCGTGGCGGTAGACGACGGCAAGCACGACCCGCTTGATTTTGTGCTCTGGAAGTCGGCCAAGCAGGAAGAGCCGCCCGAGGCCAAATGGGGCAGCGGCTTTGGCGCCGGGCGCCCCGGCTGGCACATCGAATGCTCGGCCATGAGCTGCGCCACGCTGGGCGAGACCTTCGACATTCACGGCGGCGGCGCCGACCTGCAGTTCCCGCACCACGAAAACGAGATTGCGCAAAGCGAAGGCGCCCACGGCAAGCCGCTGGCACGCTTTTGGGTGCACAACGGCTTTGTGCGCGTGGACAACGAGAAGATGAGCAAGTCGCTCGGCAACTTCTTCACCATCCGCGACGTGCTCAAGGAGTACGACGCGGAAACCCTGCGCTTTTTCATGGTGCGCGCGCACTACCGAAGCGCGCTCAACTACAGCAACGTGCACCTCGACGATGCCCGTGCAGCGCTCAAACGCCTGTACACGGCGCTCAGCCAGGTGGTTCCCGCCGACGTGGCGGCCATCGACTGGGCCGACCCGTGGGCCGCGCGTTTCAAGGCGGCCATGGACGAAGATTTCGGTACCCCCGAAGCCATAGCCGTGCTGTTTGATCTGGCGGGCGAAGTGAACCGCAGCCGCTCGTCGCAGGTGGCGGGTTTGCTCAAAGCGCTGGGCGGATGCCTGGGGCTGCTGCAGGGCGAACCCACGGCGTTCCTGCAGCTGGGCAGCGCGCTGGATGCCGCCGCCATCGAAGGCCAAATCGCCCAACGCACCGCCGCCAAAGCCGCGCGCAACTTTGCCGAGGCCGACCGCATTCGCGCGGCCTTGCTGGCGCAGGGTGTGGTGCTGAAAGACAGCGCCGCCGGCACCACTTGGGAAGCCGCGACGTGAGCGAAAAATCGAACGAAATTGGCAATTTCCGCATAAAGGATAAGCGGTGACTGCTGCAAAAGTGATAGCTGTTTCAAGCACTGCCGATCTCGCTGTCCCAGACTATTGGGCCCAGGCACGGACGCATTTAATGAAGAAGGATCGGGTGATGAAGCGCCTGATCCCCCAGTTTGGCGAAGCCAGCCTGCAGACCCGCGGCGACGCGTTCGTGACGCTGGCGCGCAGCATCGTCGGCCAGCAAATTTCAGTGAAAGCGGCGCAAACCGTGTGGGACCGCTTTGTGCTGCTGACGCCCACGCTCACCCCGCCCGACGTGCTGCGCCTGAAGATCGACGACATGCGTGCGGCGGGGCTGTCGGCGCGCAAGGTCGAATATTTGGTGGACTTGGCGCTGCATTTCGACGGCAACAAACTTCACGTGGACGACTGGCAGGGCATGGACGACGAGGCCATCATTACCGAGCTTGTGGCCATTCGCGGTATTGGCCGCTGGACGGCAGAGATGTTTCTCATCTTCCACCTGATGCGGCCCAATGTGCTGCCGCTCGACGACGTCGGCCTGCTCAACGGCATCAGCCGCAACTACTTCTCGGGCGACCCGGTCAGTCGCAGCGATGCGCGCGAAGTGGCCCAGGCCTGGAAACCCTGGTGCAGTGTGGCCACTTGGTATATTTGGCGATCGCTGGACCCACTGCCAGTTAGTTATTAGGCAACCCCCTGAGGCGCTTGGCGCCTTCCCCCTTTCTCCTTCGGGAAGGGGGACGCCGCCCTCGCTGCGGGGCGGGCCTTGCTCGGCGGCCCTGGTTTGGGCAGTGCAGGTTTTGACGACCGTGCATAGCAAGATGGATGGGGAATGTGCCCAGCAGATGACACAAAAGGAGAACGACGTTGGCGAAAAAAACATTCCTGGATTTCGAGTCCCCGATTGCCGAACTTGAATCCAAAATCGAAGAGCTGCGCTACGTGCAAAACGAGAGCGCGGTCGACATTTCTGAAGAAATCGACCAGCTGAGCAAGAAGAGCCAGCAGCTCACCAAGGACATCTATTCGGACCTGACACCCTGGCAGATCACCAAGATCGCCCGCCACCCCGAGCGCCCCTACACGCTCGACTACGTGCGCGACCTATTCACCGACTTTGTCGAGATGCACGGCGATCGGCACTTTTCCGACGACAAATCCATCGTCGGCGGGCTTGCACGTTTCAACGGCCATGCCTGCATGGTGCTGGGCCACCAGAAAGGGCGCGACACCAAAGAGCGCGCCGCGCGCAACTTCGGTATGACGCGCCCCGAGGGCTACCGCAAGGCACTGCGCTTGATGAAGACGGCCGAGAAGTTCGGCCTGCCCGTGTTCACCTTCGTCGACACCCCCGGCGCATTCCCGGGCATTGACGCCGAGGAGCGCGGCCAGTCCGAAGCCATTGGTCGCAACATCTATGAGATGGCGCAGCTCGAAGTGCCCATCGTCACCACCATCATTGGCGAAGGCGGCTCGGGCGGCGCGCTGGCGCTCAGCGTCTGCGACCAGCTTTTGATGCTGCAGTACTCCATCTACTCGGTCATCAGTCCGGAAGGCTGCGCTTCCATCTTGTGGAAAACCAGCGACAAGGCGCAAGACGCAGCAGAGGCGTTGGGAATTACTGCGCACCGCCTCAAAGCGCTGGGTTTGGTGGACAAGATCGTGAGCGAGCCCGTGGGGGGCGCGCACCGCGACCCCAAGCAGATGTCGGCCTTCCTCAAGCGCGCGCTCGGCGACGCCTTCCGCCAAGTCGCCGATCTCAAAGTCAAAGAGCTGATCGACCGGCGCTACGCTAGGTTGCAGAGCTACGGACGCTTTACCGACACCAAGGCAGACAGCCGCTGAGTGCGGCTCGGGGCCAGCGTGCCGCGCAGGCTGTAAAACGTGTCATGCCGCCATCCTTCGAGCAAGCGCTCGCACACTTCCAGCCAACACTGCCTCTGGCCGTAGGTTTGAGCGGCGGAGCAGATTCCACGGCTTTGCTCTTGGCCTGTGCCGAGCGCTGGCCCGGTCAGGTGCACGCCATTCATGTGCACCATGGCCTGCAGGCTGCGGCGGACGACTTCGTTGCGCATTGCAAAGCATTGTGCGATCGTCTGGCCGTTCCGCTTCACGTAGTCCGGGTGCAGGCAGACGCTGCGCCTGGGCAAAGCCCGGAAGATGCGGCGCGCATTGCAAGATATAAGGCTTTTGAGGCTCTAGCGGTTTCTGGTATTGCGCAAGCAGCTATCGGTTCGATAGCGTTGGCCCACCACGCGGACGATCAGGTCGAAACCTTGCTGCTCGCACTCTCGCGCGGCGCCGGCCTGCCGGGGCTCGCTGCGATGCCGTCGCAGTGGCAGCGCGCAGGCATTGCCTGGCACCGGCCCCTGCTCGCGGTTCCGGGCAGTGCGGTGCGCGACTGGTTGCGTGCGCGCGGCGAGCGTTGGGTCGAAGACCCGACCAACACCGACCACAGTTTTACCCGCAACCGCATCCGCGCTCAGCTTCTGCCAGCGCTCCAAACCTGCTTCCCGGCCTTTCGCGCCACCTTTGCCCGCAGCAGCTCACACGCAGCGCAGGCGCAGGAGCTGTTGCTTGAACTTGCCGAACAAGACCTTGCCGAAGTAGGTGTGCCGCCTCAGATCCGCGCCCTGCAACACCTGAGCTCAGCACGCCAAGCCAATGTGCTGCGCCACTGGCTGGCGAGTGTGCACAAGTGCGCGCCGAGTACCGCGCAACTTGCCGAGTTGCAGCGCCAGATTGCCGCCTGCACGACGCGCGGGCACCGCATACAAATCAAGCTTGGTGCGGGGTTTGTGCGGCGCAGCAACGACCGGCTCGATTGGTACAATCCGCAGGTTTTGGCATCCTAAGCAACAGAGCCGGCGGCGCCCCCCAAAACGCCTTGTAACCTGCGCCGCGCTTTCCGGTTCCCGTCGCACCCAAGTTCCCAATGTCCTTGATCGTTCAAAAATACGGCGGCACCTCCATGGGTTCGCCCGAGCGCATTCGCAACGTAGCACGCCGCGTCAGCAAGTGGGCGCGCGCTGGCCACCAGGTGGTGGTCGTGCCCAGCGCCATGAGCGGCGAGACCAATCGCCTGCTTGCCCTCGCAGCCGAACTCGCCCCCGAGCGCAGCACCACCGCCTACCACCGCGAACTTGACATGCTGGCCGCCACCGGCGAGCAAGCCTCTTCCGCTTTGTTGGCCATTGCTCTGCAGTCTGAAGGCCAGCCTTCGGTCAGCTACGCCGGCTGGCAAGTGCCAGTACGCACCGACAGCAGCCACACCAAAGCGCGTATCGAATCGATTGACGGCAGCCGTGTACAAGCCGATTTGGATGCCGGTCGCGTGGTCATCGTCACCGGCTTTCAAGGCATCGACGAACTGGGCAACATCACTACGCTGGGCCGCGGCGGCTCGGACACTTCCGCCGTAGCCATTGCCGCCGCCATGGGCGCCGACGAATGCCTCATCTTCACAGACGTGGATGGCGTCTACACCACCGACCCGCGTGTGGTGCCCGCCGCGCGCCGCTTGGGCACCGTCAGCTTCGAAGAGATGCTGGAGATGGCGAGCTTGGGCAGCAAAGTGCTGCAAATTCGCTCAGTCGAATTCGCCGGCAAATACAAGGTGCCCATGCGCGTGCTCTCGAGCTTCACGCCCTGGGACATCGACTTGGCAGAAGAAATGAAGTCGGGCACATTGATCACTTTTGAGGAAGACGAAAAAATGGAACAAGCCGTCGTATCTGGCATCGCATTCAACCGTGGCGAGGCCAAGGTGTCGGTTCTCGGCGTGCCCGATACCCCCGGCATTGCGCACCGCATCCTGGGCCCAGTGGCCGACGCCAATATTGAAGTGGACGTCATCATCCAGAACATCAGCAAAGACGGAAAAGCAGACTTCAGCTTCACCGTCAGCCAGGCCGACTTTGCCCGCACGCTGGAGCTGTTGCGCGAAACGGTCGCGCCTGCCATGGGCGCGCAAGAAGTCGTGGGCGACCCCAACATCTGCAAGGTCAGCATCGTCGGCATTGGCATGCGCAGCCATGTGGGCGTGGCCAGCAAGATGTTCCGTATCCTGAGCGAAGAAGGGATCAACATTCAGATGATCTCCACATCCGAAATCAAGACCTCGGTCGTCATCGATGAAAAGTATTTAGAGCTCGCCGTACGCGCCCTGCACACCGCCTTCGGTTTGGACCAGCCAACTGCCTGATCCGGGGCGAAATGCCCGATTTCTTCGGGCATAATATTAGGATTGGAAACGTGACCGAGTGGCCGAAGGTGCTCCCCTGCTAAGGGAGTATGGGGTGTAGAGCCTCATCGAGGGTTCGAATCCCTCCGTTTCCGCCAAGCAAGGAAAATCAATGACTTAGGTGTGTTTTTGACACAGACAAGGTTTTTGATGATACCCAAAACAACCCACCAAGACCCACTGTGCTGTGGTTTTTTGGTGGGTTTTTTTGCTTCTAGTGCGAAGAGATTTTTAACCCATGGACGCTGCTGACATTGCTGCAACCCTCCAAATGCAATTTGCAGGGCAGTTGGTGTTGTATGTGCCAGACATGGCCAAAATTTTTGGCAAATCGGAAAAGGCGATCACCAGCCTTATTTCGCGCGATGGCTTGCCGTTCAAGGTGAAGTTTCTTGGGAGTCGGCAATGTGTTGATATCTTCCAGGTAGCAGGGTGGTTGGCGTCAACCAATGGTGCTGCGGAGGAGGTCACTCAGTCGACTTCGGCCATCGAGTCCATGCCGACGAGGAAGTCGTCACGCAAGTCGACTAAGGGGAGCCCCGTTGCGGTAGCTAACTTGGATTCGACATTGATGACACCCATGGCGCAGGCTCTACTCGCGATGCGACATGATCGCGCGGAGGACATCGAGCGCTACGCCGCGAGGTTCGTGGGTGACGAGAAGGACTTTTTGCTTGGAGTTGCCCAAGCGGTTAGCGGTAGGGGGCCGAGGTACAGAGTCACGGTTGCGGTTGGAGACATCTCAATCGAAGGCGCCTCCTCGGAACAAGCCACACTTCACCACAGTTTGCGAGACGCAGAATTGGAATTGGTGGACCGCTTGACAGACGCGCGCTATGTGTCTCCTCAAGTTCCGACGACATTGATTCTCTTGGACGGACGGAGAACACTCTTTCGCTGTGTTGTGTCTGGTCACAGCTTCGATGTTCAAGAGTACGAACTCCGGTTCGATTTGCCGGGGCTGTAGACGCGTAGTGAACCACCGGCTCGCGACTCGTGAGATTCGTGTTCTCGCGGCTCGCGCTTCTCAAGTCGCCACATTTTCTCAAAAAAGGCGGGCTCATTGGCCCGCCTTTTGAATCAAGCATCTATGCAACGCACTGCCGCTTAACAGGTTCCTTCTCACTGATCGACGAGGGTTCGGTATTTTCAGCGTGCACTATCGTTGCACGCTGTAGCCAACGCACCGTCTCCGGCAGCCCTCTCATATTGAAGACGTCATCGCCACTGACCTCCGCATAGAGCGACAGAAAGTCTTTCTGTACAGCCAGCTCCGCTGAGAGAATCTCCAAACTGACGAGCATCCCGGCTTTTGGATCTCTCATCATCCGGCATAGGGCACGCTCGACGAATTCTTCTTCCGACTGCTGCGCAGGTATGAAGTCAGACACACTCAACTGCCCGGCTAACAGTTTGACGACAATCGGTGGAACTCCGAGAAAACGCGCTGCGCGCCTAGCAAATTGCCCTGATACCTGATGTACCTCGCGCACGCCACAACGAAGCTGATTGACATAGCCATAGGTCACGCCAAGTTCCGCTGCTAACGCTTTCATTGTCATCGCTCGTGCGCGACATTCGTCAAACAGCCATCCCAACAATGGGCCACCGCCGGACGCGTACAGTCGCTTTACTCGCTCTTCTCGGGTCTCACTAGCGGAATCCGCCATTTGACCCACCACGAAGGTTTCTTGGCATGTTGGGAGAAGTGTCTGGGTGGTTCCTGCAATGCGCAATGCATGGTTTTTACTTTTATTCATGATGTCCTTTTAGAAGCCGTGCACGTGCACGTACTTCGTGTAGCAACAAAATGAAGATCCGCACTATTGCTGATGCGGATGAATCAAAATACAAATTCGGTGCTGATTTCATCCCTGCCCGCGACCTCCTTCCTGTTCCATCCTGCATGATCAAGTCTCTGGAGTGATCGAGGTCTTGGGTACGAACAGGAGCTCCATGCATCTTGCCTGTCCAGCCCAAGCTGTCGGTCGCATTTTTCGAATGTGTGTCACTGAACCGCTCCGGGGCGGTTCAGTCGGCCCGCGTGTGTGCGGGCCGACTGGCGCCGGCGCGGCGCCTTGGGCAGCAGCAGACTCGCCTGAGCCATCACGCGATAGACGCGCTTGGGATTGACTCGCGCATCGCCGCAGCCCGCACGCTGGCGGTTCACCAGGGCACAGGCCCGGCGGTAGCCGTAGCTGGGCAGGTCGGCTATTTGTTGACGCAACTGGCCAAGCAGCGCGTCATCGCCGCGGGGCGTGCGATGGCTGCGGCCGTCTGTCCAGTCATCTCCACGTTTGAGCAGATCGTGCACATGCGAGCGCGCCAACCCCATCGTGCGGCAGACCGTCTTCACAGGTCTTCCCCGGGCAATAAGGGCGAGCGCGCAAGCCACTTTTTTTCGGCGGCGTACTCCACGGCTTCCTTGAGGATTTCGTTCTCCAAGGTCTTCTTGCCGAGAACGCGCTGGAGCTTGGCGATTTCTGCACGGGCGGCCGCTAGGTCAGAAGCCGGCACTACGGCCTCGCCTGCCGAGACAGCGGTCAAAGCGCCTTGCCGTTCGAGCTTGCGCCACATGAACAGCAAACTTGCGGCAACGCCTTCCTGCCGAGCCACCAGTGACACGCTCATGCCCGGTTCATAGGTGCGCCGAACCAGCGCTGATTTCTCGGGGAGGGACCAGCGCCTGCGGCGCTGGTCTTTCAAAATCACCTCTACCGACTCCATATGTCTAGTCGTATTCATAGTCCTACTCCTATCTGAAAGATAAGCGATAGGACGGGGCCGGGGAATCAGGGGGCTAGCTCACCCCTGAGGTTGCGCTAAATGATGTAACCTAATGAAAAAGGGAGGGCGCTATCGGTGTGGCATGACAATGAGACGACGGTCGATTATCTAAACTTCGGTGTTGTGGCTGACGCATGTGCCAATCTCCTGCGGGCGGCTGGTGGCGAGCCAATATCCATCGGAGTTTCTGGCGGATGGGGCGCAGGGAAATCATCGCTTGTTCGCATGATTCAACAGAGGCTCAGCGCTCCCAATGATGATGACAAAGCCACCGCACGCAATTCCTCGCATCAGGCTTTGCCATCGTTTGAGAAGCAGGCAGAAAAGAACACCTACGTTGTAGTCACATTCAATCCGTGGCTCTATCAAGACTTCGACGGCGCACGCAGTGCTTTACTTCAGCAGGTTGGCGACGAACTTCTTCGACAAGCCAGCAAAGACGAAGGACTGCTTAAGAAAGCCAAGCGCCTCATCGCTCGCATAAACGTCCTCCGCATGGCCCAGATGGGTGGAGAGGTCGCTGCAACCATCGCTACTGGTATCCCAATTGGTATTTCTGGCCGAGCGGCCATGCAAGTTGCGGGATTCTTCGGGTTCGGAGACGGAGTTGACAACGACCAAGGCGAAGAGATAAAGAGTAAAGATTTCGATGGCCTATTTAAGCCAGCAGAACCCATCTCGTTGCCTAGCGAAATTCATCTCTTCCGCGAAGCGGTAGAGGAACTGCTGGATGAGCTCAAAATTACGCTGGTAGTTTTTGTTGATGACTTGGACCGATGCCTTCCCAAAACAGCCATTGCCACCCTTGAATCCATTCGACTGCTGCTCTTCCTCAAACGCAGCGCTTTCGTGGTGGCGGCCGACAACGACTTCATCGAAGGTGCGGTGCGTATGCATTTCGCACAGAGCGGTATCACAAAGGACATCGCGACAAACTATTTCGACAAACTCATCCAAGTCCCACTATTGGTTCCAAGGCTTGGCGTCAATGAGGTGAAAGCCTACCTGGCTCTTCTCCTCATGCAACGAGCCCATTCGCAGGGAAAGTTTGAGCAACTCCTGTTTGAAAACGCATTGAAGTCCATTCCTGAGCGCCTGCGCTCTAGCTGGAAAGGAGAGGGTATCACCTCGGAATTCTTGGTGTCCACGGTCGGCGTAGGCAATGACGATATGGTCAAGCTCATGAAGCTGGTAGAAGGTCTCGCCCCACTTCTCAGCCAATCCCGAGATGTGCAGGGCAACCCCCGCCTGATGAAGCGCTTCCTGAACACCGTGTATTTGCGCCAATCCCTTGCAATACCTCAAGACATCAACTTGGACATCCCAGCTCTGGCTAAATGGCATTTAGTCGAGCGCTGCGACAGCGCCTTGGCCAATGCTATTGCCGGCATGGTGACCTCCAAGCTAGATGGGCGGGTGGAACTGCTCAGGGAAGCCGAAGCCGCCGCAGCAGCGAACCAGTCTCTACCCGAACTCTTTACAAAAGAGCCATTCGCTGCCGACTGGCTGCTCCTAGAGCCCAAGCTGGGCGAGGAAGATCTACGCCCCCTGCTCCATCTAAGCAGGGACACGGTAGTCCGCGATTTTGGTGTCGATGAGCTAAACGCCGACGGGCGTGAGGTGAGAGACGCGTTGATAGCCGCTCGTAGCTCGAACCATGCCCTTACTGGAATCATCCGAAAGGCCGGAGCAAACCAGGCGCAGTTTGCAATGGAACGAGCCTGGCAACTCACGACGGGAAGACGCACTTGGAAGGCTCGACAAGACATGCTGGTGCTCATCGAACCATGCCGCGTTTTTGGGGACTTGGGAGCGAAGGCCTCGGCACTACTGGTCCAGGCTCCTGTCAAAGAACTGGGGCCAGGCGTCATTCCCCCTTTGTATTCAGAGGAATGGGCTCGGCCCATTCTTGAGCGTTGGCTGGCTGACACCAATCTGTCGCAGCCGACCAGAAGAGCAATAAATGCAGCGAAGGTGCAATCGCAGTAATGGGTACTTCAACTTCTTCCAAGGGCGGCAAGACTGGTTCTCCTTTCGACCCTGAGTGGCTAGCGCCAGACCCAGGAGGTGATGGCGATGCTGCCGACGGCAGCGACGGCACTTCCGATAGCCAAGACGTGGGTAGTTCAAACGGAAGCGATGCCGACGGCGGTGCTGACGGAATCAGTGACTCGGGTGAGACGGGTGATGACGTCAGCGGAGAGGACACCTCAGGCTCCATATCGATGCATCCACGTTATGGCTCGGCGAAATCGAGCATGGCGTCGTACTTGGGCGGTGGAGGCCGGGGTGCCCTGCAGAAGGCAGCCCGGAAGATGGTCAACTCCGGTATGGGCGGTTCCCGGCGAGCGGCCAGTAGCACCCGAGGCGCCGCAGCAGGCGCCGGTCGCTTGGGCTCCTTCTTGGCTGCCGCCCGCGACGGCTCAAACCCACAGGTCACGAATTGGGTCACAAAAATCCGTTCGCAAAACCTTGCGGCCAATGACCTCATCCTTGAAATCATCAAGGAGGTCATGCCAGAGTCTGGGAGCCTTGATGACGAGTCTCTTCGCAAAGCAGCAGCAGATGCTCTTGGCGAGCTGTATGAAGACAGCCCTGACGTGGATGTTTTCAACCTCACGGATGACCAGATTGACGAAGTTATCGCAATCACTGTCGCAAACGAGGTTTGCAACCGCATGGACCTGCAGCTTGGCCAAGCCTACGAAAAACTCAAGTACGACGCTCAGCAGGTCCAGGTTTGCAGGAATGACATGCAGGAGTATGTCCAAGGACAAGTCCGCGCCTTGATGGAGCAGCCTGGTATGAAGGGCCAGCCTCCGGAGGTTCTAGCGAAGAAGGTTCACTCAATGGCCTGGAAAGTGTTTGGTTCCGAATGAAAGTCCTCTGCACCACGGTTGAACAACTTCCACCACAGCTCCCGCCAAACACTCGGGTCTTCACCTTCAATAAGACCGCGAAGCGAGAAGGTGTCGGCACCATTGCGAAGGGCTGGCGGGGCTCAATCAAACGAAAAGGCTTTGCACCATCCCCCGCTTGCTGGGACTTTGTCCAGCTTTGCCTGTCCGTTTGCGCCGCTGACCTTGCATGTCTTCGGGCAAACAGCGCGGATGGATGGACACGGACAATTGAACTCACAGTCGCGATGTCTGAGCCCCTGCGCTGGGAGCCTTGGAAGTCTCACGTTGAGCACATGCTGAAGGTCCTAACCGGGGACTACTGGACACTCCACTTTGTAGATGGAGGCCAACCGCCCCCAAACGGTAAGCCAAAGGCCCATGACAGCGACTGCGTATCACTTCTGTCTGGTGGGCTGGATAGCTTAATTGGTGGCATTGACCTTGTTGCGCAAGGCCGACGCCCAATGTTTGTCTCGCAACTGGCATACGAGGATTCGGAAAAGCAGATTCGGTATGCTTCCGCGCTTGGCAGAGATGCAGCGCACTGTCAGTGGAGCCACAAAATTAGCTTCTCCGGTCAACGTGAAGCATCGACGAGGGGCCGCTCGTTAGCCTTCTATGCATTCGCCGTTCTTGGAGCATCTCGCATCCCGGACCAGCGAGTGGAAGTCTTCGTTCCCGAGAATGGATTCATCTGCATCAATCCTCCACTCGTCCCCGGTCGGATGGGCAGCCTCAGTACCAAGACCACGCACCCGCACTTCATTCAGCAGATGCAGGAGTTGTTGGACGGACTTGGCGTGCCGGTTGAGTTCAAGCTTCCTTACAAGTTCAAATCCAAGGGTGAGATGCTGTCTGAATGCCTTAACCAGACTCAGCTTGACCAACTTGCTGCGAACACTACCAGCTGTGGACGGTACCGCACCTACAACAGGACGCACTGCGGTCGCTGCGTACCCTGCATGATTCGGCGGGCAGCGTTCTTGGAGTGGGGAGGCCCTGCCAAAGACACCACAGACTACGTACACAAAAACGTCAAAGACTCTGCCAAGTCTAGCGGTCCAGACGACCCGATGGCAGCGGCTCTTGCGGTCTTGACGGCACGGGAGCAAGGCCTTGACCGCTTTCTCGGAGCGTCCCTTGCGTTTTCAGGGACAACGGAACGACAGGGCTACCGACGCGTGCTTGAGACTGGATTGGGCGAACTTGAAGAACTACTCACGGGGGATGGTCTCCTGTGATGGACTTCCATTGTCACCTTGACCTGTATAAGCAGCCGAGGGAAGTCTACAAGCAAGCTGTGCTGCGCAATGAGTTCACCTGGTTAGTTACCACCAGCCCAAGGGCGTACGCTGCGACTTCGGTGGCGCTTGGTCAATCAGAGAAGGTGCTCATCACCCCTGGACTTCACCCTGAGATTGCAGGGCAACGGTCGAACGAACTAAGTCAGTTGCTCGAACAGATGGCTTACAGCAAAGGTGTCGGTGAGGTCGGCCTCGACGGGTCTTCCCGGTACAAGGCCACCTTTGAGGTGCAACGCACGATTTTTTCGGCCGTTCTTGCTCGAAGCGCCGAGCTTGGCGGGCGCCTTCTGAGCATCCACTCGCGAGCTGCCGCTACGAAGATTTTGGAAGAGCTTGCGCGCCACCCCGGCTTTGGGGTTGCGGTCATGCATTGGTTCTCGGGAACTATGTCAGAGCTCAAAGCGGCTGCCGCTATGGGCTGCTGGTTTAGCGTTGGACCAGCCATGTTCAACTCGGCAAGCGGCCGGAGATTGGCGACTGCTCTGCCAAAGGATCGGGTGATTCCAGAGAGTGATGGCCCATTTGCACAGTTAAATGGAGAGCCCTTGATGCCCTGGTGCGATGACTTGACAGCTGAGCACCTCAGCACCGCTTGGAGTGTCCCTCACGCAAAAGCTGCAGATACTCTTCATGAGAATTCGCGTCAGTTATTGCAGCTGCTGGAAGGCCATTTCCCTCTTCGGATATGAATCGGACAGTATGAGCAGACGAAAAAATTTCACGCTAATGCTGTGGCGGAGATTTTCCTCCAACTGCTCAAGCGTGAACGGATTCGCAAACAGACCTATGCGAAAAGATAAGAAGCACGTAGCGATGTTTTAGCTACATCGGGATTTTCTCCGATAGAGTTCGAGAGGCGTAATTCCGTGAGGCTTGCGGCCATCTAGGAAAAGCTGGTCAATTCAGTCTTTTAGTGAGACCTGTATGAACGACGAAGAAATGACAAAAGAAATAGCCAAGTCAGCACATGCCTTTGCCGTGCCAATTGATTTTGAAAAGCTAATTAACGATGGCCTCCTAGTCAAGAGAGGCAAGTCATATTACTTAACCGACACGACATCCCTCCCAGAGATCGTGTCCAAGAGACTCAAGACAGTAACGCCAACCCCAAATGGCTTGAGAGTAACTTTCTACAAAGAGTCAAAATCACTTAAAAAAATCGCCGACAGCCTGAGCCACTATCTTGAGTGAAGACATAACAATGCGCTCAACTGTTGCTCACTCCGTTCGCTGGGCAGTCAAAAGCGGCGCTTTGCGAGCCGGCTAGCTATCAGCTGGCTCTGCGTTGATGAACCGCCCCGGCATTTGAGGAGGCTCTTTTCTCTGAGAGGATTGAGCTATGAAGAAGTCGAACAAGTTCTCACCCGAGGTTCGCGAGCGCGCTGTTCGCATGGTGCAAGAGCACCGAGGCGATTACCCATCGCTGTGGGCAGCCATCGAATCCCTTGCCCCCAAGATCGGCTGCGTGCCGCAGACGCTCAATGAATGGGTCAAGCGCGACCAGATTGATAGTGGTGCGCGCGATGGCATCACCACGTCCGAGCGCGAACAGATGAAGGCACTGGAGCGCGAGAACAAGGAGCTGCGCAAAGCCAATGAGATCCTGAAGCTGGCCAGCGCGTTTTTCGCCCAGGCGGAGCTCGACCGCCGTCTGAAGTCCTGAGGGAATTCGTCGACCAGCATCGACAGGCCTACGGGGTCGAGTCGATCTGCAAGGTGTTGCAGATCGCCCCATCAGGCTATTGGCGCCACGCCGCCCATCAAAGCAATCCTCAACTGCGCTGCGCGCGCGCCCAACGCGATGACACCTTGGAGCCTCACATCGAGCGTGTCTGGCACGCCAACATGCGCGTCTACGGAGCCGACAAGGTCTGGAAGCAGATGAATCGCGAGGGAGTTCCCATTGCCCGTTGCACGGTCGAGCGCTTAATGAAACGGCTGGGCTTGCAGGGCGTACGCCGTGGCAAGGTGGTGCGCACCACGATCAGCGACATGAAGGCGCCATGCCCGCTGGACCGGGTCAACCGGCGGTTCTTGGCGGAGCGGCCCAACCAGCTGTGGGTCTCGGACTTCACGTTGTATCTTGAGGCCGTGGCGACTTGCTATCGTCACACGAGGCGGGGTCAGCACGGACTTCACGTAAGGCATCAAGCCTGGGATGTAGATGTGGCGCCCCGCCTCACCTTTGCGCCATACAGAGATCGGACGGTAGCAGAGGCCCCGCTCCTCGCGGTGAGCCTGCATTGACAAGGTAGATCGGCCCCAAGGGCGTGGCGCGGCAACCAGGAGACTCGTCATGCTTAACTTCGGTATCGATGTATCCCGCGACAAACTAGACTGCGCAGTTCTTGATGACAACGGCCAGCGCGTCAAGCGGTCGCGAACTTTTTCCAATGACCATCCGGGAGTTCTGGACTTGATCGCATGGGCACGCTCAGTCGCAGTCGAACAGCCGCGGCGCTTTGTCATGGAGGCAACCGCTGCCTACCATGAACTGGCCGCCACTCGACTGCATGGCGCTGGGCTGGCCGTATCGGTGGTCAATCCGGCGCAGGTTCGCTCCCTGGCGCGAGGCCTTGGAATTCTCAGCAAGACGGACGCAATCGATGCAGTCTTGTTGGCCCACTATGCCCGCTTGGCAGCTCCCAGACCATGGCGCCCGGTGCGACAGGATCTGCGGAACTTCAACGCCATGCTGATGCGCCTTGACTGCATCGAAGCGGATCTACGGCGCGAGCAGAACCGCAGGGAGCAAGCCGCAGTTCGCGGATCCGCGGAGTGCGTTCTGCTCTCGATTGATCAGTGCATCGAGTTTTTGCAAGGCCAGCGTAAATCGCTGCGCAAGCTGATCGAAGGTTTCATCGAAGCCAGCCCAGCCTTGAGCGAGAGCGTGGCGCGCCTTCGCACTATTCCAGCCATCGGCGAGAAGACGGCCAACCGGATGGCTGCTGTGCTTGGCGCAAACGCCTTCGTCAGCGCGAAGGAGGCTGCGGCGTTCCTTGGCCTAGTGCCGGTCAAGTCAGAATCTGGTGTGAGCGTAAAGGGCCGTTCCCACCTGTCGAAGGCTGGCAACCCGCGAGTGCGCGCATCACTGTACATGGCGGCGGTCGTAGCCAAGAAGATCAACCCGGAGGTCAAAGACCTGTACGAGCGACTATGTGCCCAAGGCAAGTCCAAGATGTCGGCACTCGGTGCATGCATGCGAAAGTTGGTTCATCTGTGCTTCGGCGTGCTCAAGTCCGGCAAGGACTATATGCCGCTCGAAGAGCGAAAAACGGCAGGCTCCTGATTGACATTTAAGACGGTATCTACGTCTCGACCTGGCAGGGCTGGCTGTACGTGGCCTTTGTGATCGACGTGTACGCCCGGCGCATTGTGGGCTGGCGGGTGAGTCGTTCCATGCACACAGACTTCGTTCTGGATGCTCTGGAGCAGGCGCTGTATGCACGGCAACCCGAGCGTGATGGGGCCTTGATTCATCATTCCGATAGGGGGTCGCAATACGTGTCCATCCGCTACAGCGAACGACTCGCAGAAGCTGGCATCGAACCCTCTGTTGGCAGCAAGGGCGACAGCTACGACACTCAGTTGAAATCGCACCTGAACGCTGACCTGGTTTGACCCGAGCTACGACTGGCCATGTTGCCTTCGCGTTGACCTGTCGGCCAAGCCGGCGTTCCCCGTGCACCGCCGGGCTCATCGCATGTGACCTTATAGGAGCCTTGCTCTGCACCCTGAGTGTCCTGTCCGGCTGTTGAGATTGGCGATGCCTTCTGCAACGTGGAGGACATTGAATGAATCAAGACGAAGTGATTCTCGGGGTTGATACCCATCTGGACATGCACGTGGGCGCGGTGATCAGCATCACCGGCAAACTGCTTGCAACGCAGGCCGTGCCGACTACAGCTTCCGGCTACCTGCAGTTGTTGACTTGGGCGCGAACGCTAGGAGATGTGCAGCGTGCCGGCGTCGAGGGCACTGCGACCTACGGCTCTGGCCTGACAAAAGTTTTACGCAACAACGGCATTGCCGTCTTCGAGGTCAACCGCCCCGATCGCGCCTCACGCAGGCTTCGCGGCAAGGCTGACCCAACCGACGCTGAAAGCGCTGCGTGCGCTGTGCTGTCTGCCAGAGCTACTGCGATTCCGAAGGAACAGTCCGGCGCCGCGTACGCGATGCGCGCTGTGTCCGTCGCCAGGAGAAGCGCAGTCAAGGCGCGAACCCAGGCCATCAATCAGCTACGCGGAATTCTTGTCAGCGCCCCGCAGGACATTCGTGAACGCCTGCTGCGCGTCAAAACTGAAGAATGCGTGAGCGGTTGCGCGAGGATCAGATCGTTGGGCCAGACCCCGCTGTTGCGATCGCTGACCACGACCCTCCAGATTCTGGCAAGGCGTTGGTTGGCGCTGAAAGCCGAGATCAAGATACTCGACGGCCAGCTCGAACATCTCACCAGCGAGCACGCGCCGAGTCTGCGCAAAGAGTTCGGCGTCGGGGCACAGACAGCGGCCGTGCTGATATGCGTGGCGGGAGACAACCCAGACAGAATAAAAAGCGAAGCCGCACTTGCTGCCCTGTGCGGCGCGAGCCCGCTGCAAGCCTCATCTGGGAAAACGCAGCGCCATCGCTTGAACAGAGGCGGCGACAGGTCCGCCAACAATGCTCTATGGACGATTGCCATGGTTCGAATGAGGAGCGATCAACGCACACGCGAGTACGTGGCGCGCCGAACCGCACAGGGCCTGTCGCTTAAGGAAATTCAGCGTTGTCTGAAACGCTACATCGTGCGTCAGCTGTACCCTTTGATCTTGGCCGATCTTCATCATTTCGGCGGCATCTCTTGACATAGGAGCGTCAACGCCTTGGCCGAGACGATCAACGGGCTGTACAAGGCCGAGGTGATCCATCGACGGTCATGGCCAACCCGTGAATCGGTGGAGCTGGCCACGCTGGAATGGGTCTCCTGGTTCAACCATCACCGGCTGCTCGGATCCATCGGATACGTCCCGCCGGCAGAAGCTGAGGCAAACTACTACCGGCAACTCGCCAGTCAAACCCCCACGGTCGAGGTCTGACTTAAACCAACCGGCCTCCACGAAACCCGGGGCGATTCATTGATGGCTGTCTGCATTAGGTCAACGTGAGCCTGTTGCGGCGCGCAGCAGCTGTGATTTAAGGCGGTACGAATTGAGCAGCGCAGTCGAGCGCCCGATTCCGAAAGTGATGCAGCCGCTGAGGATCAGTGGTGTTCAACGACTGGTGTTAATGGTCGCTGCCGTTCAGGTGCCCTGCCATGAATGACTCACATCAGCCTTTATGGAGAGCTCCACATAAAGGCTGTTATGCACAGTGCTCCGTTATGAGTAGCTCGGTGGGTGCTCGTGCGAGTCTCCTTGGTCCGGGGCGCGTGCATGCGCTACGAAGGCTATCCAAAATTTCGTCATGCTCAGAGGTGCCAAAGGCGATGAATCCTTGCTGAGGCTGCGCATCGCGGCTTCGTCTCCAGCCGCGCGGCGAACTGTTCCAATCCCAGGAGTTTGATTGGCCGCTGTCGAGGTAAGACCCGCCACAAACAGGCGAAGTCGGTTGGGGCGGTGTGCCCTCGTCATCGCGTCGGTGGCTACCGTGTGACAAGACTGTTTGCCCTCGATCTCGCCTTGTCGGGAATCAAACGTTATGTGCAGCACGTCCTCGTCCTTGACGCCGGCAACGCCAGCGTTCATGCGGCCTGCAGCCTGACGGCGTCGGAGTCCTGCATATAACTAGGACCTCTGCATAACAGCCTATAGCAGTCACTCAACACCACGAAGTGTGCGACTCATCTCGACTAAATCATTAAAATTCGCAACAGCGTTCTGCCTACGGCCGAGCTGGAATAACAGCCCATCGGTGTCTATACACATCCAAGCCTCTCACGATCAGCGAGGGTTTACGGCACGCCTATACGTCTCGCCCGCCGAGGAACCTCTGCGCCGGTCACTCAAGGCGAAGACGCATTGAAGATAGCTGCTGGCATCTGTCCACTTAGCTCCATCGGAATGAAACTCGAACAGGTTTCGGGTGACGTCCACCGCCTCCGGCCATCGTTCCTTCGCCACAGCAGCCATGGCTTCCCGACTGTCGTCGTGGTCATGCAGAAGGCCGTCCTGAGCACCATAGGCGTGGAACTCAACGATTTTTGCCGGTGTCGTGAACGTTGAGCCCTCGCATTGCTCACCAGTCGGCTCCGGCTCGCGCTCGGCATGATCGGCAGCGAATGAGTCTTGTACGGTGTGTAGGACTGAGCCAAAGGCGATTTCACGGATCTGGGAGATCAACCCACTTGACGAATCCTGTCGACCAAGTAGATACAGATCTACGACTCGCCATTCGGTGCAGCCGAAGTGCAGCTTGACGGTCGGGTTGTCGATATGCTTCAAGTAGGTTTGAGGCATGATCTCTTTCGCGGATACCTTCCACGCGAACTAAAGCCAATCCAAAATCTGTGCCCTGGTGTCGACGGGATGGACATCGGCTGCATTGGCCATCCCATGCAGGAACTGAAGGTCGCCAAAATGCGATCGAGTCATCAGGTTGCCCGGGACGCTGTTGGCGGTTTTGTTGCAACCCACGATAGCCTTCGACTGCGCCTTCTCCTCTGCATCCTTGAAAAGGTAGTACCAGCACGCAGGCTGCGTCGAGAACCGAATGGTCTGGTCTGCGCGACAAACATTCTTTCTTCCCAAGTAGTCGCAGTTTCCCTGGTCTTTGTCTAGACGAAACGGTGGCAGGTCGTTCCACCGCACTCCATAGATCACATATGGTGATGCAAAGCCCACGTCACGGCCACTGCAATAGGTGTCTGTGGCGAGGTCTTTGCGATCCACATGACACCACTTGCCAAGATGCGTAATTTCTTCGTGGACGGGCGTTTTGATCAGAACTCCCAGCGTCCCGGCTATGCGTGCCAGCGTCGAGCTCGACTCATTGGTCAAACGCTCTTCATGCTTGGTCCCCTGAGGACCAATCTGAAATGCCCCCGCCCAACTGCCTGCCAGCAATATGGTGACAAGTGTGATCCATCGTGTGGTTTTTAACCATTTCATTTTTTGCCTCCCTCTGCTGACATTTTCGCTGTGGAGAGGGGAGTTGTGAAAGGCGATGGCCATTTTTTACGTTCGACGTAAATCAATTCTTGCTACGGTGGGCTACTGAAAATCTCCATGCGCAAAGTGCTTTCACCACGGCTCGCTCAGTTTCGACCCCGTATCGTGGGGAAGGCGGCATCAGCAGTGGATGCTCCAGCCTGCCGATCCGGCGTGCTCGCATCCGATGCAAGACCTTCCTTCGTGCAGCCCGACCATTTTTTATGTAGTCCGCGCAAATAAGAAGCTTGACTTCGAGGTTCACTCGGGAGGCTTTGACTCAGAGTCAAAGAATCCCCCGCTCTTGACGAAGCGTCGTGCGACTTCCACTTCGCCAATGCCAGCGATGTTGTACAGCGCCGCATGCAGTGGCGGTAGTATTCGGTAACAAATACTCCCGCTTCACCGAACCTCACCGAGCCGCATCAAGGGCTCGGGCCACCTGCCGAATGGACAAGACCCACCTATCCGAAAGCGACATCTGCGACAAATTCATCCGCCCCGCCATGGAGCAAGCCGGGTGGCACGGACTGGACCAAATCTTTCGTGAATATCCGCTGCGAGCGGGCCGCGTGGTGGTGCGCGGCAACAAGGCCTACCGAGACAAGAGCACGGTGCTGCGTGCCGACTACGCCCTGTTCTACAAGGCAAACATACCCCTGGCGGTCGTTGAGGCCAAAGACAACAAGCACAGCGTCGGCGCCGGCATGGGGCAGGCCCTGAATTACGCGGCCCTGCTTGATGTGCCGTTCAGCTTTGCCAGCAATGGGGATGGCTTTGTTTTCCGCGACGCAACCCTGGCCACGGGCGTGCTTGAGCAGACCCTTGCCTTGGACGAGTTTCCGACGCCACAAGAGCTGTGGCGCCGCTATTGCGCCTGGAAAGGCTGGTCCGCTGAGGAAAGCCGCGTGGCCGGTTTTGACTACGCCCCCCACAAAACGCCTCGCTACTACCAGCTGAACGCCGTGAACCGCGCGGTCGAAGCCATTGCGACCGGCCAAAACCGCGTGCTGCTGGTCATGGCGACCGGCACAGGAAAAACCTACACCGCCTTTCAGATCATCTGGCGCTTGTGGAAGAGCGGCGCTAAGAAGCGCATCCTGTTTCTTGCCGACCGCAACATCCTCATCGACCAGACGATGGTCAACGACTTTCGCCCGTTCAAGGGCGCCATGGCCAAGCTCAGCCCCAACGCCAAGGGCGTAGAGCGGGTCGATGCGCAAGGCCAAGTGTCGGTCGAAGACGTCGAGCTGGCCGTCAACAAAACCACCAAGGTGGTGAACAAAAACTTCGAGATCTACCTGTCGCTCTACCAGGCAGTCACCGGCACCGAAGATGAGCGCAACATCTACAAGCAGTTCTCGCCTGATTTCTTCGACCTCATCGTCATCGACGAATGCCACCGGGGCAGCGCCGCCGAAGACTCCGCTTGGCGCGACGTTCTCACCTATTTCGGCAGCGCCACACAGATCGGCCTGACGGCCACGCCCAAAGAGACAAAAGACGTTTCCAACAGCGACTACTTTGGCGAGCCGATCTACACCTACAGCCTCAAGCAAGGCATTGAAGACGGCTACCTCGCGCCTTACAAGGTCGTCCGTGTGGACTTGGACAAGGACACCTTTGGCTGGCGCCCCACTGCGGGCATGCAGGATAAGCACGGCCACGCCATCGAAGACCGCATCTACACCGGCGCCGACATGAACCGCAAGCTGGTGCTAGAGCAGCGCGACGCCGTGGTAGCGGCCAAAATCACCGACTACCTCAAGGCCACCGACCGCTACGCCAAGACCATCGTCTTTTGCGAAGACATCGACCACGCCGCCCGCATGCGCCAGGCGCTCAGCAACGCTAACGCCGATATTTGCGCGACCCAGCCCAAATACGTGGTGCAGATCACCGGCGACAACCAAGAGGGCAAGCTGGAGTTGGACAACTTCATCGACCCTGAGAAGCCTTACCCCGTCATCGCCACCACCTCTAAGCTCATGAGCACCGGCGTGGACGCGCAAACGTGCAAGCTCATCGTGCTCGACCAGAACATCAAGTCGATGACGCTGTTCAAGCAAATCATTGGCCGTGGCACCCGGCTTCGTGAAGACTTTGGCAAAACTTGGTTCACCATCCTCGACTTCAAGCGCGCTACCGAGCTGTTTGCTGACCCGCAGTTTGACGGGGAACCCGTGCAAATCTACGAGCCCACGGCCGGCGAACCCATTGCACCACCGGAACCCACGAGCCCATTCGGCGACTCCGCACAAAGCAATCCCGCTGTTGACTTGCTAAGCGACCCGCTCGGCCCCTTCGCAGGCGGCGGCACCAGCGACGGCCCCAAGAAATACATCCTCGGCAACAACGTCACCGTGTTGGTCGCCCGCGAGCGTGTGCAGTACCTCAACGCCGAAGGCAAGCTCATTACCGAAAGCTTGCGCGACTACACCCGCATCAATCTTAAGAAGCGCTTCGAATCGCTAGACCAGTTCCTGCAGACCTGGCACCAAGCCGACCGCAAGGCCGCGCTGCTTCAGGAGCTGGAGGGGCAGGGCGTGCTGCTCGAAGCCCTGGCCGACGAAGTCGGCAAAGACCTTGACCCGTTCGACCTTCTGCTGCATGTGGCTTACGATCAGCCGCCCCTCACCCGCCGTGAGCGCGCCCGCCGCGTGAAAAAGCGCAACGTCTTCACGCAGTACGGCCCGGTGGCCCGCAAGGTGCTCGACGCGCTGCTCGACAAATACGCCGATGAGGGTGTCGCCACCATCGAGAGCAACGACGTCTTCAAGCTGCAGCCCTTTGGCGCTATGGGCAGCCCGGTGGAGCTGGTACGCAGCTTTGGCGGACGCCCGCAATACCTCAATGCGCTGCAACTGCTGGAGCGCGAGCTGTACGCCACCGCGCCAGCCGTTGCATAAAAGCGGCTCTCCTCGTTAGCGTAATTATTATTTTGATAGCTGCTAGCGCTTGCTGCATAAGCGCTAGAGCCACTTTTCTTTATAAATAAATGTCCAACATCTCCAGCACCATTAAATCCATCCAAGACGTTATGCGCCAAGACAGCGGATTGGACGGCGATGCCCAGCGCATCAGCCAGCTGACCTGGCTGCTGTTCCTCAAAGTGTTTGACGCCCTCGAAGAAGAACTCGAAGCCACCCGCGACGACTACCGCAGCCCCTTGCCTGAAGACATGCGCTGGCGCAGCTGGGCCGCGAACGCCGAAGGCATCACCGGCGAAGAACTGCTCGACTTCGTGGACAACCAGCTCTTTGCCACGCTCAAGAATTTAAGCGCCGACCCCGCCCGCAACCCGCGCGGCTACGTGGTGCGCGGCGTGTTTGAAGACGCCTACAACTACATGAAGAGCGGCCACCTGCTGCGCCAGGTGGTCAACAAGCTCAACGTCATCGATTTCAACCGCCAAAGCGAGCGCCACCAGTTCAACGACCTGTACGAGAAAATCCTCAAAGACCTGCAAAGCGCTGGCAACGCGGGCGAGTTCTACACACCGCGCGCCGTCACCCAGTTCATGGTCGACATGGTGAATCCACAGCTGGGAGAAGTCGTGCTCGACCCCGCCACCGGCACCGGCGGCTTCCTGGTCTGCGCCATCGAGCACCTGCGCAAACAGGTGCACAGCGCTGATGACGAGGCGCTGCTGCAAGCCAGCATTCGCGGCGTTGAGAAAAAGCAGCTGCCGCACATGCTGTGCGTCACCAATCTGCTGCTGCACGGCATTGAAGTGCCCAGCAACGTGCGCCACGACAACACGCTGGCGCGCCCGCTGCGCGACATCACCCAAGCCGACCGCGTCGATGTGGTACTCACCAACCCGCCCTTTGGCGGCATTGAAGAGCCCGGCATCGAGCAGGGCTACCCAGCCGACGTGCGCACCAAGGAAACCGCCGACCTGTTTCTGGTGCTCATCAAACACATCCTGAAGGTGAACGGCCGCGCCGCGCTGGTGCTGCCCGACGGCACGCTGTTTGGCGAAGGCGTCAAAAGCCGCATCAAGGAGCAGCTGCTGCAAGAGTGCAACCTGCACACCATCGTGCGCCTGCCCAACGGCGTGTTTGCGCCCTACACCGGCATCAAGACCAACCTGCTGTTTTTCACCAAGGGCCAGCCCACGCAGCATGTCTGGTACTACGAGCACCCGTACCCGCCGGGCGTGAAAAACTACAACAAGACCAAGCCCATCCGCATCGAAGAGTTCGATGCCGAGAAAGCCTGGTGGGGCAGTGAGGCAGATGGCTTTGCAGCACGTGTCGAAAGCGAGCGCGCCTGGAAGGTCAGCATCGACACCCTCCGCGCCGCCCACTGGAACCTTGACCAGAAGAACCCGCACGTCGGCGAACAAGTCAGCCACGACCCCGACGTGCTGCTGGCCGACTACGCACGGCTGCAGCACGAGGCGCAGGCGCTGCGCGACGAGCTGAAAGAAATATTGGCCAAATCGCTCGCTAGCGCTTGAAGGGTAAGCGCATGCTGCTATCAAATTTGGATTTATTGGCGACCGCCCCCGGTGGAGTGGCGCGTCTGCGCGAACTGATTTTGACGCTGGCCGTGCAGGGCAAGCTGGTGCCGCAAGACCCGGCGGATGAACCGGCGAGCAGGCTGCTGGAGAAGATTGAGGCGGAGAAAGAGCGGCTGGTGGCCGAGGGGAAAATCAAGCGGGGCAAGCCGTTGGCGGAGATTTCTGAGGAGGAGAAACCGTTTGCTTTGCCAACCGGTTGGGAGTGGGTGCGTCTTGCTGATGTTGTCCAAGTGTTAAACGGCCGTGCCTATGGCAAACAGGAACTTCTAGACGCTGGTACGCCGGTTCTCCGCGTTGGAAATCTCTTCACCTCTAATCATTGGTATTACTCCAACTTGGAGTTAGAGCCAGCCAAATATTGCGAACAAGGCGATCTTTTGTACGCTTGGTCGGCATCGTTCGGCCCTTTTATTTGGAGTGGGCCGAGGGCGATTTACCACTATCACATTTGGAAGTTGGAGCCATTCAGTCGTGACGGATTCGACACGCGCTACTTCCATATCTACCTGAAGGAAAAGACAGCAGAAATCAAAGCAGCTGGGCATGGCGTCTCAATGGTGCACATGACCAAAGAAAAAATGGAAAAGATCGTCGTTCCTTATCCCCCCCTCGCTGAACAATCCCGCATCGTCACCCGCGTGGAAGAACTGATGCAACTGTGCGACGCGCTGGAAGCCAAGGGTCGGCTCGAAGCCGCGCAGCACGCCCGGCTGGTCAGCAAGCTGCTGGCCACGCTGACCGACAGCCCCAATCCCGAAGCCCTGGCCGAAAACTGGCAGCGCGTCAGCACCCACTTCGACCTGCTGCTCGACCGCCCCGAGGCCGTGGATGCGCTGGAGCAAACCCTGCTGCAACTGGCAGTGCGCGGCCTGCTCGTACCCCAAGACCCGCAGGACGAACCCGCCAGCGCCTTGCTGGCCCGTATCCGCGCCGAGAAAGACCGCCTGATCGCCGAGGGGAAAATCAAGCGCGACAAGCCGCTGGCGCCCATCACCGACGAGGAAAAGCCGTTTGAGTTGCCGGTGGGGTGGGAGTGGGCTTCTTTGGCTGCCGTTGGTGTCATAAGCCCTAGAAATTATGTTGCCGATGATGCTTTCGCCTCATTTGTCGAGATGCGCTCGATACCGGTAGCTTTTGGCGAGGCTCATATTTCAGAAGAAAGGCTATGGCGCGACATCAAGTCGGGTTTTACTCACTTCGCAGAGGGCGACGTGGGTGTTGCCAAAATCACTCCTTGCTTTGAAAACGGAAAATCCACAGTTTTCCAGAAGCTGAGTAATGGTGTTGGCGCCGGTACCACGGAGTTGCATGTGGTCAGGCCGCTTTGTGGGCTCATTCCGCAATACGTGTTGCTCTTCCTTAAGTCTCCGGCTTTCCTGGCGGCGGGGGAAAGCGTCATGACAGGTTCGGCTGGGCAGAAGCGCTTGCCGCGTGCTTACTTTGAAAGCACGCCTTTTCCCCTCCCACCCGTCCCCGAGCAATCCCGCATCGTCGCCCGCGTAGCCTGCCTGCGCCACCTGTGCGCCGACCTGCGCCAGCGTCTGGCGGCCAGCGAGTCTACGCAGGCCCAACTGGCCGAGGCGCTGGTCGCGTCTGTGGCGGGATAACCCCTTAGTCTTGCCTAAAATTACCACCATGGTAAAAATGTTCGTCGTTTCGGAGTACAGTCTGAATCCTCCCCTGGATGGGCAGGGGCGGGTCAAGATCGCCAACGCGCCGCTGTACGACCTGGTTCGGGTGCAAAAGCTGGCTGCAGCCGGAGGGTTGAATACCTGGACAGACCGCTGCGATAAGGCGGTGTATGGGTTGTTTGCAGGTGACCTGGCTGCGGTGGCCGATCTCTTGGCGCATTTGCGCCCTGCGGACTACCGGGATTCGGAGTGGTGCACCAATGGCCGCAACGCTTGGGCAGCGTGCGATGCCTATGCGCTTCGCCGCTTGGAGTGGGTGGCCTCTGCGGGCAAAGAGATGGGTGTTGAATATTTTGTGAAGTTTGCGGTGGGCAAGACGGGGCAGCTGGTGTTGCTGGTGTCGTGCCACCTTTAAAAGGAGAAGCCGTCATGGAAAACAAGACGCTGTGCGCCATTTGCGGCGAAGGTCACATTACCGCGCAGGTGCGCGCGGTAGAGACGGACTACAAAGGCACCAAGGCGTTGCTGCCCATGCACTACCAGCTGTGCGATACCTGCACGTCAGACTATGCGGGCATGGCCGAATCGAAGCTTAACAAGCGCTTCGTGATGGCATTTCGCAAGCAGGTGGATGCGCTGCTGACCGGCGAAGAGATTACGGTGCTGCGCAAGCAGTACAAGCTGACCCAAGCCCAGGCCGCCCGTCTGTTTGGCGGCGGCCCAGTGGCGTTCAGCAAGTACGAAAACGACGATGTGGCGCAGTCCGAGGCCATGGATACGCTGCTGCGCCTGGTGCGCCGCAGTCCCGAGGCGTTCTGGGCGCTGGTGGAAGAAAAAGGCATGCAGGCCGAGTTCACGCAGCAGCGTGTACGCATCGATGCCAGCTTGAGTGCGGGCGCTAATGTGATTTCGATTAACGCAGTGCGCAGAGACGCTCGCAGCGCCGACGTGCACTACGCGCCCAGGGCGTATCGGCCATTCGTGGCCGAAGAGGTCGCGTCATGTCAGCCATGAAGACGCTACGACCTCGGCTGCACACGTTTCGCGTGCTCGCCTTCGAGGGCGAAAACAGAGGTGAGGCCGCCGGCGGTCAAGTAAATTTGACAACGCGCAACCATATCGAGGTGGGCTTGAACGTGCCCAGCGTGGCATCGGCTCCATTGGTGGCCGTGGTCAAGATCAAGCTGGAGTCGACAGCGGTCAATGTTGACGATGCAAACGATCAAGCAAGATTTGTGGGCGAGTACGAGGCGAAGTTTTATTACGCAACTGGCGTGACGGAGGAAACCGTTGCGCCGCTGCTGGAAGACCATGATTACCAATACCTGCTGGTAGCACAGGCCTACCCTTTGGTCATCACGCATTTTCGGCGTGAGCTGCAATCAATGGGGCTGGATGCCCGGGTGATACCGCTTGGGGTCGAGTAACAGCCGTGCCCATCCAACACGCCATCTGGCAGGTCGGCCTGCAGCCGCTGCCCCTGAGCAACAGTCGGCTGGTCAGCGAGCAGTTGCTTGAAGACATGATCGTTCGCGATCCGCGCATCTTGTCGAATGAGTGGATGCTGATCGGTCGACAAGAAATCACGGGCTTTGGCGGCCGGATTGACCTGTTGGCCATTACGCCCGACGGCTCATTGGTGCTGATTGAGCTCAAGCGCGACCGCACACCAAGGGAAATCGTGGCGCAGGCGCTGGACTATGCGTCGTGGGTCCAAGCTTTGAAAGCCGAGCAAATCGTGCAGATCTACAGCCGCTTCAACCAGGGCGCCAGCCTGGAAGCAGCGTTTCACCAGCGCTACGGTTTCGCGTTGGACGAGGATGCGCTGAACAAAAGCCACCAGATCATCATTGCCGCATCCGAGCTGGACCCATCCACCGAGCGCATCGTGGCCTACCTGAACGAGCGCGACATCCCGATCAACGTGCTGTTCTTCCAGGTGTTTCAGCACGGCGAGCACCAGTTGCTCAGCCGCACCTGGCTCATTGACCCGAGCGAAACGCAGGCCAATGCGGCAGTTGGCAAGGGAACTGTGGGCGAGAAAGAGCCTTGGAACGGTGAGTTCTACGTGTCGTTTGGCGACGCCACCAGCCGCAGCTGGGACGACGCGCGCAAGTACGGCTACATCAGCGCTGGCGGTGGCACCTGGTACAGCCAGACACTCAAGCTGTTGGCACCGGGTGACAGGGTGTGGGTGAATATCCCGAAGAAGGGCTACGTGGGCGTTGGCGTCGTCGAGCAAGCGGTGCAGCCTGCCAGCGAGTTCATGGTGACAACCGAGGAAGGCGAACAGTCGGTGATGGAGGTTGTGCAACACGGCGAAAAGTACAAGGCGACTGCCCAACTGCCTGAGATGAGCGAATACTTCGTCAGAGTCAAATGGCTGCAAACGGTTGATGCTGCTAGGGCTTTTAACGCGATGGGGCTTTTCGGCAACCAAAACACCGTGTGCCAGCCCACCACGCCGAAATGGCGGCATACGGTAGAGCGGCTCAAAGACGTATTCGGTAGACCGTGACTTCCCGCTTTTCGCTTAGCGGCTCGCCGGCGAGCACGGTACGCTTACCCACATTTTGAATTCGGATGTGGGAGCAGAGGTGTCTTCGCGATTTTTCGGCAATCGGGTCGCGGAAGCATTTGGACGCGATTTGGAGCAACCTGGGTTTACCTGTCTTACTCATGCGCATCGAATTGATTGGCGGAAAGCACCAAGATGCCTACGGGGGGAAAGCCTAAATGTTTCGCGGCTGTCCGCACTCGGCGCCATCTCGGTCCGCAAGTTGCGCTTGCACGCCGCGCGGAAGATTGCCGAATCTTTGCTGAAGGCGGCGATGCGTCAGTCGCCTTTATTCGGCGCAACTCATCAGTCTGCGATGTCTGCGCCTGCCGCTGGCCAACCGGCAACGTATAGCGCTTGATCCATTGATACAAGCTGTGCTGGCTGACGCAAAGCCTGGCGGATACGTCCGCCACCTTATGGCCTCGTTCCGTGATCTGCTTGACCGCCTCTATCTTGAATTCTTCAGGGTATTTCTGCTTACTCATGGCACCTCCTATTGGGCCTCAGGATTGAGGCTCAGAGGTGTCTAGAAAACCCGGTTCGATTTAAGGGAACCTCTAAAAACCGCTGTTTTCAGCTCAACATTGGCTCAGGCGCGTTGCAATTTCCGTTTGTGCTCATTTCTTGAGCAAATTCGTCCTGTTTTGACGCGTTTTTCGCCCCTTTGCTCCCCACTCCTCACGCATTCGCCCCTTGCAGGCGCACCTTGGTCGTAAGCGTCCGGGCACCCCACCCTGATCTACCGCTGGAAGTCGCAGAGGTGGAGTGACCCCTACGTTTTGGAGCCGCAGCAAGCTTCGTCGCCACCGGCCTGGATTGGAGGGCACGGCACCGAACCGAACGAGCAGAACACACAACAATGGCCCGGTTTTGGGCGCAAGACCGTGTGGCAACTTTCGCACTCGTAGAACCATTGGCACGCGTCCGTCGGCATTGTTTCGTTCTTGGCATGCCCACACTCAGGGCACGTCAGAACAGAGTCCAAGATCAAATCCATTACGGCTTTGCCGGGGCAACAGATGACGGGAATCCAGCTTCCGTGGTGGCCTTGGTCAGCACGTCCACCTTGACCTTGGTGTCATCAAAGACCACCGTGGTCTCTCGTTTGGCCAGGTTGGATTTGACGCCAATGACTCCGTCGATCTGGGTCAGTGCTTTCTTCACCGTGATGGGGCAAGTGGCACAACTCATGCCGGGCACCGACAGAGTGACGCTTTGTTGGGCAGCCCAGCCGGGCGTCAGCAGCAAGAGTGCTGCAGTGGTCATGATCAACCGCTTCATGTCGGAGCCTTTCATCAGTAGAACCAGTGGGCGAACAGGGGGAACACCAGCGCGGCCACCAGCAACAGGGTCACCAGGGCAAACAGCACCTTGTAGGAGAGGCTGACCATCGGCCGCTGACATACCTGTCCCGCTTCACAGGCCACAACCGGGCGCCATATCCGGCGCGCCGCAAAGATCAAGGCGATAGTGGCTGCACCAATGAACAGTGGTTGGTACGGCTCCAGCAGCGTCAACGTGCTGATCCATGCTCCAGAGATGCCCAGCATGATCAGCACCAGAGGGCCAAGGCAGCAGGCGGACGCAAGGAGCGCGGACAGGCCACCCGCGATCAAGGCCTTTCCACCGCCAGTGGCACGGGCAGAAATGTCTGTAGATTTTGTTGACATGGCTTAAGCTTAGTCCCGTACATTGGTACGGAGTCAAGTACCATGAGCCTTCCTCTTCCGCATGCCCACCCCGGCTTGACCATTGGTGATCTGGCCAAGGCGGCCGGTGTCAATGTAGAGACCATACGGTTCTACCAACGCAAGGAGCTGATGCCCGAGCCAGAACGGCCCCAGGGCAGCATTCGGCGATATGACCAGAATGACCTATCGCGATTGCATTTCATCAAGACTGCGAAGCGGCTGGGGTTCAGCCTGGATGAGACCGCGCAGTTGCTGCAACTCGACGATGGTGCGAGCTGCGCTCAAGCCCGTACACACGCAGAGTCCAAGCTCGCCGAAGTTCAACTCAAGCTTGCAGACCTGCACCGAATGGAAGCCGTACTCTCTGAACTGATCGATCTCTGCAGTTCTGGGAGAGGCAAAGTCCGTTGCCCGCTGATTGCGGCAATGGAGAGGCAGTCGCCTCCGCTACAGATTTGAAGCAGTGGTGGACTGCCAGCGATGTGGCAAAAGATCATGGATGCGGCTGGCGCGCTGCATGGGTAGGCGTGCCATCACATCGCGCAGGTAGGCGTAAGGGTCATGCCCATTCATGCGCGCCGACTGGATCAGGCTCATGACGGCGGCTGCGCGTTGACCCGCGCGCAGGCTGCCAGCGAAGAGCCAGTTGTTGCGGCCAATGGCAATGGGCCGGATTTGGTTCTCAATCCAGTTGTTGTCCACGGGTAGTTGCCCGTCACCCGTGAACCGGGTCAGTGCCTCCCAGCGCCGCAGGCTGTAGTCGAGCGCCTTCGCGCTCGCTGAACCCTCGGGTACCTTCTGGCGTTGCAGAAGCATCCACCGGTGCAAGGCATCGAGCAGCGGCTTCGTTTGCTGTTGCCGGATGGCTTGGCGATGATCGGCGCTGAGCTCCTTGACTTCACGCTCAATCTCGTAGACCCGACCGAACTGCTGCAGCGCGAACTCGGCTATCTGGCTTTGATTGGCCGCATGCAGGTCAAAGAACTTGCGCCTCGCGTGCGCCAGGCAGCCGACCTCGGTCACGCCGCTGGCGATCGAGGCCTTGTAGCCACTGAAGTCGTCACAGGTCAGGCTGCCTCTCCAGTCGCCCAGGAAGCGCCGGGCATGTTCGCCCGAGCGTGATTCGCAGAAGTCGTAGACGACCACCCGGGTAGCCTCGAAGGCGCCCGTGGCGTAGGCCCATAGATAGGCGCGATGTGTCTTGCCGTTGCCCGGTTTGAGCATGGACACTGGCGTCTCGTCGGCATGCAGCACGCGGTGCTGCAGCAGCTCGTTTCTCATCGCATCGACCAGTGGCTGCAACTGCACGCCGCAGGAGCCCACCCACTGAGCGAGTGTGGAGCGCGGGATGGCGAGACCAGCGCGACCGAAGATCGCTTCCTGGCGGTACAGCGGCAGGTGATCGGCGTACTTGGCCACCAGCACCTGCGCCAACAGACCGGTGGTGGGGATGCCCTTGTCGATGACGTGAGGATCGACAGGCACTTGGGTGAGCGTCTCGCACTTCGCGCAGGCCCACTTGCCACGGATATGACGCTCGACACTGAACACACCGGGTACATAGTCCAGCTTCTCGGCCACGTCCTCGCCGACGCGTTTCATCTGGCAGCCGCACTGGCACAAGGTGGACTCGGGCTCGTGGCGGATCTTCGCGCCGCGGTAGGTTTGCTGGCAGCGGCGCGCGCTTGGGTACCTTCTTCTCTTCAACCTTGGCGGGCGCCTGCGCTTCTTGCAGCGCATCGATCTCGGTGGCCACGGCCGCCAAGTCGGCCTCGATCTCGTCTTCGAGCAGGCTCTTCTGTTCGGGGTTGAAGCGTTCGGATTGAGCCGCGAACTTCATGCGCTTCAAGAGCGCGTTCTCGTGGGTGAGTTTGTCCAGCAGCGCGCTCTGGTGGCGCAGCTGCGCCATGAGGCGCGTGGTCAGCTCACGCAGCTCTTCTGCGCTCAGGCTCTGCAGGGATTGAGGCTCGACCACCATGGGCATTCACTGTGCCAGCACTGGCACACGCGCACCATTGGCGCATGCCCCAATTGGCAAGCGCCGGTCTGCGCTTCAGAGTCAGACCACGGTGATGACACCGCCGTCGGCCAGGCGCTGCCAGGGCAGGCCCAGCACCAGCGCATCGAACTGGGCTCGGGTGAGCGAGGCGGTGCTTGCCGCATCACGCGGCCAGACGAACTTGCCGCTGTTGAGGCGACGCGCTGCCAGCCACACACCGATGCCGTCGTGCACCAGCACCTTCATGCGGTTGGCGCGTCGATTGGCGAACAGGTAGGCGTGGTGCGGGCGCGCTGCGCCGAAGACCGACACCACGCGAGCCAGCGCCGTCTCGGTGCCCGATCTCATGTCCAGCGGCTCAGTGGCCAGCCACAGCGCATCAACCCGGATCACTTGAGCAGCTCTCGCATCCACACGGCGCACTGGTCGGCCGCATCCAATGGCCAGGTCACCGAGACGGTGGTGGCGCCACGGCGCAGCTCGATGCGGATGTCTGGTGCAAGTGCAGGCCCTGGTGAACATGCCGCTGGCGGCAGCGGCACTGGAACGAATGCGGGGGCCTGGAGTGCAGGCAGCGCGCCACCCGCTTCGCGGCGCCACTTGTGAACGACGTTGGCGTTGATGCCGTACGACAAGGCAATGCTGGCCACCGATGCACCCGGCTCGGCGCACTGAGCAATGATCTGCTGCTTGAGCTCGGCGCTGTGCCGCCGGCGGGTCTTCTTCTTGGCTTCATTCATGGTGTCCACCTAAATCTTTGGTGGACACCATCGTTGCCGCTTAGACCAATCCCTTCAAGGGTGGGATGACCGTGCGCTTACCCTTGGTCTTTGATGGCTTGTTCTTATAGAACGCATCCACCCCGTCATCGAGGAATTTGGCCAGGCGCTTCAAGTTGTAGCACGCAGCCATCATGGTCATCGCCGCCGTAGCGCGAACCTGACCAATGGTGCGAATGACTTGGCCGCCCATGTGGCGCATTTGGGCAAAGGGGTGTTCCACTCGGGCCCAGGTCTTGGCAATGCGCTTGTTGCGCCCCTTCGGACACTCGCTCAAAGGCTTGCCCGCCTTAGGCTAGCGCTGGATGTGCTCGCGATATCCCAGGGCGTTGAACATCCCACTGTGCTGTGGGCTGGGGTAGCCCCGGCGGCATACACATCGCCGCTGGTGTTGTGCTCGTCGAGCACGTCGTCAAAGTGCGTGCTGCCATGCTCGCTGGCCGTGCCGGTGGTGATGCTGCGGATGAACTTGTGCCGCACGTCCACGCTGATGCTCAGCTTGTAGCCGTGGTAGCCCTTGCCGTGTTTCTTGGTGTGGGTAGCATCCAGTTCTTTTTGCCTGCGCTCGGCCTCGCTCCAGTCGCTGGGGATGTTCCTTGGCCGAGCTGCTCTTTGTCTGCTTTGGCGAAGTGCTGGTTGGGGGCGGGTACCAGTGTGGCGCCGATGATCTGCCCGCACCGCGCCAAGTAGCCATGGCGCAGCAACTGGCCGACCAGCGCCTGAAACAGTGCCGCCGCACCATCTGCGCCCAGGCGCTGCTGGTAGTGCCAAATGGTGTTGCGATCGGGGATGTTGACACTGTCAGTGAGCAGGCAAAAGCGCTGGTAACTCATGCGGTCCAGAAGCTGATACTCGGCTTGCTCATCGCTGAGGTTGTAGAGGTGCTTGAAGACCAGAATGCGCACCATGACCTCGGTGGGGTACGGTGGACGCCCACCCTTGCTGGTATCGCCTCTGGGAAGCAATTGATCGACGACGCGCGCCAGGTGAGCAAAGTCGATGTGCCGGGTAATGATCTGCAGTGGATCGCCCAGTGTTTCTATCTTGCGCTTGCGCGCTGCATCGGCGAAGAGGTCGAACTTGATGGCGCTGCGGGCCTGGGGTGTGCTCATCGGGTGATTGTCGCGTTGGCTGGGGCGGGGTTGGTCAGGAGGCGGGGGTATTTAGAGGTTCCCTTAAGTGCATAGGCTTCGCTCAAAAGTGCTCGTGCCTCGTCCACGCGCCCTTGTGGCTGGGCGCCTTCATCTTCGCTAACTGAGTAATCTGCCTATGCTCCGGCCTGCGCCAGTGTCTGGCAGCCAGCCTGTCGGTGCAGCCTGTCTGGCCGATGTGCTCGTCCATTCCCAATCCACCCCGCACACCACCGAAAGCGAGATCGCTGTCGGAGTATGAGACTGCTACACGATCAACCAGGTCGCGTGTATGCGCTTAACTGCGCTTCGTACCTGTCGTCCGTCTCGTACCCAATTGGTACCGTTCAGGGACCCAAACGTGTGGAATAGGGGGTGTCAAGTTGGGCGCAGCATTCTCTCGCAACGGCTCTGCGTAGGCTCAAGCAAAAAAAATGGGGGCCGAAGCCCCCAAACGAGTCATACGACTACAAATCATCAATCAGCCTCGCTGTGACCGACCATTGAGGTGGCCTTGCCGCGCCTACACTAGCCGCGACCTCGAATGCAAGAGGCACCGGGCCCAACACCGAAGTTTCAGAAATCTCCGCCACAAAATCGCCTGGTCTGAGAACAATTCTGAATACACTTGTTCCTCTTTTTGGCCTTCTGACAAGCACGAAAGATTGGATCAACCGCTTCAAAACAGCTCGAACTTTGTAGACAGGCTGTGCTCCGGTCAACACCTTCGTCAATACCTCCAATGGATTCGTCGCCAACTGTTGAGCAAGGGTTTCCGGCGAAGCTTCTTTTTCCCTGCGCTTTAGAGATTGAAAACGCGTCCTAAGAATCAACAGTGCATTGTTCTGCGCCACAAACTCCATACGAAACTCAGGCGTGTCTAAATCTGGATCCAGTAGGAGTCTACTCACCTGATTAAGCCTGCTCTCCTTGGAAGATATTTCTATTTTTAGATTTTCCATTTCGACCCGCGGTCCTTGTTCAAGGCGTTCTCGTAAACGCTCATGGAAAATTTCGCAAACCTCACCGGTAAACAATTTCTCCAGAACATACGTAAGCGCTTTCATGGCAGCGGCTGTCGAACTGTATCCAATCCAGTCTTTCTGGCCCCCAACTCGAACTAGGGTTTCGCACTGAGGACAGTAAAGACTAGCTCCCGTCTTCCCTCCCGCACAAAGCCCAGCGTCACACAGACCGCAACGGACGAGACCGGAAAAAAGATGTTTTCCGCCTCCTCTATTCGAACGTGTCTTGGTCTGCTTTTCAGGATTGCATGCGTGCCAAATTTCATCGCTTACCAAGCGACATTCCGGTCGTTCAAACGGAATTTGCACGATAATTTTTCCTGTCTTTTTTGCCTTGCTTTGCGTAAACCCGCTTCCGTTCCACATAAACACACCACGATAAATCGTGTTGTTTAATAAACGAAACACATTTGCCGGTCGCCAACATGGTGCTGCCTTACAGCGGCTCTCCATCGGCAAAGGGACTCCTCTCGCCTGCAATCGACTCGCAATCTCATTTCCCGTCATCCCACTGTGGCGCCAAAGAAATATCTGCCGAACAATTTCGGATGTCTTTTCGTCGATAATCCATTGCGTGCCCTGCGATTTTCCTTTGGCATCCACATCTCGTACGCGCTTGTAGCCAAAAGGCGCTTGCGCAATCATATATCCTCGCTCTAGTTGCCCAGTCATTCCACGTACAGTACGAAATGCTAGAGCCGCTACCTCGGATTTAGCGAGCAAGGCACTCACCATAATGGTCGTCTGCCATCCCTCTCGCCTTGTATCCAAGCCGTTCGGCGTAATGATGTGTAGTCCGTTGTCTTCCACTACTTTTATCAAGCGGCCAATTTCTTCCACATCGCGCGTCAGACGAGAAAGCTCATCGGTGAAAATTATTCGCACGTTGTTTGCTTCTATCGAATCATGTAGTGCCTGATATCCAAGGCGCCTTTTTCGAGATTTTGCGCCGCCACTAATTGCCTCATCTTTGAATATAAATTCGTCGTCTATTTCATAGCCGTTCCGTGAGGCAATTTCTTTGCATCTTCGAATCTGGTCGTCGATGCTGGTTGCTTGTTGGTCATCGGTTGAATATCGTGCGTATATTGCTGCATGCATGTCGTTTTGGATTCCAGTAGTTCGTTTGAGTTTTTTGTTTGCTGGGTTGCCGTAGATACGAGAAGTTCAATCAGTTCGTCCATTCTGGCGTCAGCGCTTTTAATACCAATTGCCTTGTTTTTCATACATGTCTTTCAGCCTGCTTTAAGATGCAAACATTAGGTGGTTCCTCTGTGCTCTTCGTTTTAGAAAATTGAGTACTCTTTGTGTAGCTATAAATGTTCGAAGTGCACGCTAAAAATAGAGAAAATTGAAAATAGTTTTTTTGGAGGCTTTGAGAGGAGGTGATTTGACGTTATAAAGTCGGGTTCTATTTGGTTGAGCCTGAGGTGACCGTCTCGCCATCGGCATGCGCAGTTGCCCGATGTCGGCAAGTCAATCGCAAACGCGCTGCCAGGCTACGGGAAAGTCTGCATAAATTGCCTCCCGATTTGCTTGGCGAGCCGATGAGCTGAGAACATCTAAGCCATGAACAAGCGGACCTTGGCCTGAACCTGACAACAAAGCGCACGCGATAGTGCGAGTTCCTTCGGGAGAAGGAGCGCGTGGTGCCGTGGGCCGAGCTGGTTGCTTTGGTCAAGCCGTACGCAAGGCAAGCGCGGACGCCCGCCATTCGCGGTGCAGACCATGCTGCGAGTGCGCTTCTTGCAGCAGTGGTTCACGCTGAGCGATCCGGCCATGAAAGCGGCGCTGCACAACGTATCGCTGTGTCGCGAGTTCGCGGGTCAAACCACGATCGGTGTAGCGAATGGAAATGCGGCCCGTGGTGTGGGACGCCCTTGCCACGAGCAAACTAGCTGCGCTTTGAATGTGAACTTCGTTAGTTAGCCAGTTCGCTGAGCGTCAGTCGTGAACAAGTACGTGCGCCTAATTCATGGCCAATGGATTTGTGGTTGGGATTCGATTGCTTAGCGCCGTCTGTCGAATACGCGACGAGGAAGTCGAATTCCCAAGCGAAGCGCCGTCCACTCTTCGGAACCGCTTGTTGCGCGTGTCTGTATCGGTGGCGGAGCCACGTTGTGATCCCCGGAGCTAGCTACCGGTTGAGTGGCAGGGTCTTACTGGCCGGGACTCGAATCGTTGTGGTGTGACCGGCAAAGGCGATGGAGCGGCGACCATGCTTGCCATCCTTCAACTGGGCAGGCACTGTCCAAGGAGCCCAGCCCGCCGACAAGCGAAAAAGAAGCGCCTTACTGGATAAGCCTGTTTGCTGCATGGGCAGTTTGGCTGAAGGGAGTGGAGACATGCCTTTGTGTACGTGCAAGCCTGCTGCGGCTCGCGGCCTGCCGGCTAATACCGATCTGCACTGCGCCTCCAACTTCACTTTTCTACGCCGCGCGAGCCGTCCCGAAAGCGCTGGGCTACAGCGGTCTAGCAAGGTCCGGCGAACGCAGCAGGGCGGGCGTGGTCGTGCGCACGTGGCGGCTAACGAGGTCGGGGTGCCACTCTGCTCGATTCGCCGTTCACGCTTGAGCCACGTGGTTGCGGTTGACCTGGCAGAAGGGGGCAGGTCAGGATGGCACTGCCACCGCCAAAGCCCTGGCCCACAGCGTGCGGCGTGGGAAGGTATTTACCGGCCTTGGGGTTGACGGGCAGTGCATGTCCAGGCACAAGACTCACCCACGGGACGAGATCTCATTTAGAAAGCAGCTGGCCCATTCGTCAACACGGGATGGAGGGACGCAGAAGCTTTACTCCAAGATTAAAGTCTCATAGAGAGTAAGAAGTCTTCTATTTTCTGGAAGAGTTTTAAAAGACTGCTTTTTGGTGAGGCGAACTTAGCCGTCCTGGTACATAACCAAGACGACCTTCAAATGCTGCTTTCCGGAGCCGGCATCACCCGTCAGCCTTTAGTCTTTGGGTGCTAACTTCGCCGCCCACTCCGGTGTCTCAAGACTGTCCCACAGTACCGGATTTCCCATAGCCGCTGCCGTTTCAAGGCCGACCAGCTATGCGGTAGAAATTTTATGTCTACCTTGGGTATAGCCTTGCATTTTAAATTTCAGCGATGCCGTCAAAAAACTTGGACTACACGAGACAGTTCATGCCTCAGCTTCTACAGAAGGGATATATCCAGTGGGCCCGACCAGCCTGCGGTGGTTGAACCAAGCCACCCATTCGAGCGTTGCCACTTCTACAGATTCTCTGATCGGCGGGACCGGCGATGAATCACCTTCGCCTTGTACAGGCTGTTGATCGTCTCGGCCAGGGCGCTCTCGTAGTTGTCTCCCTGGCTGCCCACAGAAGGTTCAATCCCTGCCTCTGCAAGCCGCTCGCTGTAGCGAATGCTGACGTATTGCGATCCCCTGTCGGAGTGGTGGGTCAAGGCACCATTGCGCTCGCGCTTCCTGGCGTACAGCGCCTGCGCCAAGGCATCGAGAACAAGGTCTGTGTGCATGGAACTGCTCACGCGCCAGCCCACGATGCGCCGCGCTCGCGCATGGCCTGCAAGGGAGCGAGACCTCGCCGCGCCGAAACCCAGTCCAGTACGCCCATGAGCTTCACGGCGCATGCGACAAACAGCCAAAGCGTGACGCGAAAGCTCTGCAAAAATCGTTCGTGGTGTGCTGTGTCCCATGCGAAGACTAGGGTAAGAGCGCCGCCAGCGGCCGACCGGCAATGTCTTTTCAAATCCGTGAAACGTTCGCCCGCCTGAGCGCCAATGAGAAATATGGGGGCCGGTGAGCAAACTCATTGGAAAGTCCACGCCGGGGGAAGCAAGCCAGACCATTCTGCTCGGGCTACGCACTTGCATCACAAGTTCAGGGTGGCCGGCAAAAGAGGAGGCAAGCTCTTTTGCCACGAAGTCCTTACTGAGCGGGCGATCCTTGGTGGCGACAATTTGAGCGGCATAGTCCAGCTTGCCCGCGCGTTCTTCCCGATCGAGCTCCTCAATGTGCGAGGCGATTGCGGCCATTACCAGTGCGCCAAATGCAAATAGAACCACCACTGACCCGATGGTGAACAGCAGTGTCAGCCGGGCCGTGAGCGTCAGGCGCGAGCCCATCAGTCCGATACTTCCAGCACATAGCCCATGCCGCGAATCGTGCGCAGCAGCTTGGGCTCAAAGTTGTCGTCCATCTTTGCCCGTAGGCGGCGCATGGCGACTTCGATAACATTCGTGTCGCTGTCAAAGTTCATATCCCATACCTGCGATGCAATCAGCGAACGCGTCAGCACTTCTCCTTGGCGCCGCAGCAGGAGTTCGAGCAGCGCGAATTCTTTGGCGGTGAGGTCAATACGAATTCCGCCGCGTTGTGCCCGGCGGCGCATCAAATCGAGTTCCAGGTCGGCAAGCCGTAGCACTGTCGGTTCAATGCTTCCCTTGCCGCGCCGCAGCAAGGTGCGCACCCGAGCGAGAAACTCCGACAACGCGAATGGTACTTCTCTTCAAACGACCTGTTCGGTCGTGAGTCTTCTATAAACGACCTGTTCGGTCGTGAGTCTTCTATAAACGACCTGTTCGGTCGTGAGTCTTCTATAAACGACCTGTTCGGTCGTGAGTCTTCTATAAACGACCTGTTCGGTCGTGAGTCTTCTATAAACGACCTGTTCGGTCGTGAGTCTTCTATAAACGACCTGTTCGGTCGTGAGTCTTCTATAAACGACCTGTTCGGTCGTGAGTCTTCTATAAACGACCTGTTCGGTCGAATCTATTATAAGTAGCTACCGAGATCGAATTCTAACCGAAATTGCGAATAAAAGCAAAAAATTATTAAATATTGAGAATATTTTTATTATTTACAATGTAATTTCAAAAGAATGTGATAAAACTCACTTCTTTGGTTTGAAATAGGTGCATCCCGAAAAAATTCGGTAGTCAGGCTATGGCAATCGGCACATATTTCCATCTTGTCGTGTATTGCGTTGTGCGCCTCTCTTGCGTTATTTCCCAAGTCTTGCTCTTGTTTTTGCGACCAGTACTTGCGGGAGCCTCTAAAAACCCCGCCTGTTGGCCCAAACCGCCCCATCCAACGCGAGGATCACCCGATGAGCAAGCCCCAAGCCCGCAGCGCCTTCAAGTTCAACCTCTTCGCCGATGCAGCGCGCAAGCGCAAAATAGAAACACTGGCGATCTACTGCAGATGATTACCCGGCATATCGACTTTGCTCACTTTGCGCGCGTCGTCGATCAGTTGCTGCCCAGAGGCGATACCAGCAGGGGCGGACGTCCACCGTAACCCACCGAGGTCATGGTGCGCATTCTGGTCTTCAAGCACCTCTAGGACCTCAGCGATGAGCAAGCCGAGTATCAGCTTCTGGACCGCATGAGTTACCAGCGCTTTTGCCTGCTCACTGACAGTGTCAACATCCCCGATCGCAACACCATTTGGCACTACCAGCAGCGCCTGGGCGCAGATGGTGCGGCGGCACTGTTTCAGGCGCTGGTCGGCCAGTTGCTGCGCCATGGCTACTTGGCGCGGTGCGGGCAGATCATCGGCGCCACACTGGTACCCGCCCCCAACCAGCACTTCGCCAAAGCAGACAAAGAGCAGCTCGGCCAAGGAACATCCCCAGCGACTGGAGCGAGGCCGAGCGCAGGCAAAAAGAACTGGATGCTACCCACACCAAGAAACACGGCAAGGGCTACCACGGCTACAAGCTGAGCATCAGCGTGGACGTGCGGCACAAGTTCATCCGCAGCATCACCACCGGCACGGCCAGCGAGCATGGCAGCACGCACTTTGACGACGTGCTCGACGAGCACAACACCAGCGGCGATGTGTATGCCGCCGGGGCTACCCCAGCCCACAGCACAGTGGGATGTTCAACGCCCTGGGATATCGCGAGCACATCCAGCGCTAGCCTAAGGCGGGCAAGCCTTTGAGCGAGTGTCCGAAGGGGCGCAACAAGCGCATTGCCAAGACCTGGGCCCGAGTGGAACACCCCTTTGCCCAAATGCGCCACATGGGCGGCCAAGTCATTCGCACCATTGGTCAGGTTCGCGCTACGGCGGCGATGACCATGATGGCTGCGTGCTACAACTTGAAGCGCCTGGCCAAATTCCTCGATGACGGAGTGGATGCGTTCTATGAGAACAGGCCATCAAAGACCACTTTTCTCACCTCCTGCCGGCAGTTAAAAAAGTGGTTCGGGAAGACGAGTGGCCCACCAAGGGCTGTATAAAATGACAGCTACTTCGGCTCGTCCACATCCGATCCAGTGCAGTCTCCACAGTCGTTCTATTACCTCCACAACTTTTTGTTCGCAATGGACTGGGTCCGCGAGCGTTACGCGGATGTGTTGGTCGAAGCCGAGCAGAAATTTCTCTCTCAACTTCATGAACTGCCGAAGCTGTCCCAAGCCTTGTTCGTGCGTTTGCTGCTTCGCCGGGGCCCTTGGTTTCTTGAAAGCAAGGTCGCTTACGAAGAAATTCCGGACCTGCGCGAAGCGGCCGCTCCGCTGCTCAAACTAGGCTTGTTCGATGCGCAGCATCTGATGGGAGTGGACGAAGTTTTTGCGCTTCATACGAAGGTCGAACTTCTCCCGTTATTTCCCCGAGCACCGATCCACACAGCCATGCGCAAAGAGAAGATGTTGGAGGTCGTGTGCTCTGAGTACCCCGAGGCACAAGCGTATTTCGCATGGAACCCGCAGTCTCAGCACGGCGCATGGCGCGTCATGGTGGGTGACCAATGCGAACGCCTGCGCTTGATGTTTTTTGGAAATTTGCATCAAAACTGGTCCGAGTTCGTCTTGGCAGATTTGGGCATCTTCAAATACGAAAAAGTCCAGCTCGCTGACGCCTCTCGCGTGTTTGAGCGCCGAGAGGACGTCGATGGCTACATCGCCATTCACAATTGCCGCCTAGCTCTAGAAAACGGGGAGGCTCTGGGAGCCATACTTCTGGATGCGGCCTCCCTTTCCAGCGCCAACCCTTGGCTGGAGCTGCGGCGAGCCAAACTGCTGCTGCGAATCGGACAGGCATGTGAGCGAACCCAGGAGTGGGAGCTTGCCGAAGAGGCCTACGCCCAATCTCGGTATCCAGGTGCCCGGCACCGGCGTTTGCGTGTTTATGAGCGTACCGGCCGCTTCGTCCAAGCACTTGACCTGGCAAAGGCGGCGGACGCGGCACCCGAGAGTGAAGAAGAGAGTCAGCGTCTGGCTCGAATGCTCCCTCGCCTGCGACGCCAGTTAGCAGTGGGAATGGACTCCCGAAAGGTTCGGGCGTCGGCTGTAATTCCGCCCTCGGCAGTGGCGGAACTTGGAAAACCTCCAGTCCCAACGCGGGTTGAGATCGCGTTGCGCGACCACTTAAACAGCGAGCTCACTCCGGTTTTCTATGTAGAGAACGCGCTCATCAACTCGCTTTTCGGCCTGCTGTGTTGGCCTGCTATTTTTGCGCCGCTCCCTGGTGCGTTCTTTCACCCATTCCAAAGCGGCCCTGCGGATTTGGGAGCGCCCGATTTCGTGCAGCGGCGTAAAACCGAATTCGACGCCTGCTTGGCGCTCCTGGGCGACGGTACTTACCGTGACTTGATCCGGCAACGCTTCGGGGAAAAACACGGCGTGCAGTCGCCCTTTATGTTCTGGGGGGTGCTGACCCCGGAGCTGCTGGACTTGGCACTTGAGTGCATTCCGGCGGACCACCTCAGATTGCTCTTTAGCCGCATGCTCGTTGCCATCAAGGAAAACCGAACGGGTTTTCCGGACCTGGTGCGGTTTTGGCCTCAAGAGCAGCGCTACGAGCTGGTCGAAGTAAAAGGCCCTGGTGACAAGCTGCAAGACAACCAGATTCGGTGGCTGCGGTATTTCAGTGAACACGGCATCCCGGCGAGCGTTTGCCATGTTCGGTGGATTGAGGCGCCCCAGGCGCAGCAGTCGACAACTGCAGACGCCCTGATGGTTGGGACATGACCTATTCGGTGGCGGTTCGAGCGCTGTGCGAATTTACTGCCCGGACGGGTGACTTGGACCTGCGTTTTACCCCTGCGCCCAACGCCCTCGAAGGAATCGCTGGTCACGCGCTCGTTCAAGGGCGTAGAGGCAAAGACTATGAGAAAGAGGTCAAACTGAGCGGTCGGTTTCAGGGCCTCACAGTCCAGGGTCGGGCTGACGGTTTCGATCCGTTGGCTGTGCAGGTGGAAGAAATCAAGACCTACCGAGGCCCGCTTGAAGGCGTGCGCCCCCACCACCGAGCTTTGCACTGGGCGCAGGCAAAGGTTTATGGCCATTTGCTTTGTGCAGCCCGAGGGATGTCGCAGGTCAACGTAGCTCTCGTGTACTTCAATGTTGCCACTGAGGAAGAGACGGTCTTGGTTGAAAAGCACGACGCCGGCGCGCTTCGTGACTTCTTCGAGGCGTTGTGTGCCCGGTTTTTAAGCTGGTCTCACAGCGAAGCAGCGCATCGACAGAAGCGCGACGCAGCTTTGAAGGATTTGACGTTTCCGATGGGCCAGTTTCGGGAGGGCCAGCGAGACCTCGCCGTTGCGGTCTACCGCAGCGCCCAGTCAGACTCCAGCGGGCGCTGCCTCATGGCGCAGGCGCCAACGGGTATCGGCAAGACGCTGGGGACGATTTTCCCGATGCTTAAGGCCAGCACGAACCAAGGGCTGGACAAGGTATTTTTCTTGACCGCCAAGGGAACAGGCCATGGCCTGGCATTGCATTCGCTGGCAACCATTAACCTTCAACTCGCGAAGATGCCACCGTCACTGCAGTTGCGCGTGTTGGATGTGAGGGCGCGAAGACAAAGCGTGCGAGCACCCCGACAAGGCTTGCCATGGCGACTCCTGCCCATTGGCGCGCGGTTTTTATGACCGGTTGCCGCTTGCGCGAAGAAGCGGCAACACGCTCGCCCCAGTCTTGGCACGCACCTGCGGTACGAACCCTGGCGCTGCATCACGAAATCTGCCCGTACTACTTGGCGCAGGAACTGGTGCGCTGGAGCGATGTAGTGGTCGCAGATTACAACTACTACTACGACACCTCTGCGATGCTGTATGCGCTGACGCAGGCGCAGCAGTGGAAAGTAGGTGTTCTGGTGGACGAGGCCCACAACCTGGTCGAGCGCGCACGGGGCATGTACACCGCAGAGCTGTCGCAGTTCTCATTGGCTGCCGCACGCAAAGCGGCCACGGGGCTCGTGAAGAAATCGCTGGACAGACTGCACCGCGTTTGGAGCGCCATCAACAAGGAACAGAGCTATGCCTACCAAGCGCACGAAGAAGTGCCTGGCGCCGTGCTGGGTGCGGTGCAGCGCGCCGTTGGCGTCATCTCTGAGGCTTTTGCAGACGCTCCAATGCTGCCTGGCGACCCGCTGCTCATCTTCTATTGGGAAGCCTTGGCGTTCATGGCGCTTGCCGAACAGATGGGTGGCCACGCGCTTTTTGACGTGAGCTTGGCCCCCAACTCGGCCGGACGAGGAAGGACACTCAAGTCCACGCTGTGCATTCGCAACGTTGTGCCTGCGCCGCACCTGGTTGCGCGACACGCCGCTGCGCACGCGAGCGTGATGTTCTCGGGCACCTTAAGCCCATCGAGCTTCTACCGCGACATGTTGGGCTTGCCAGAGTGCGCAGACTGGCTGGAGGTGGAAGGCCCGTTTCACGCAGAGCAGCTCAAGGTGCAGGTTGCGGGCCACATCTCGACGCGCTACCGGGACCGAGAACAAAGCCTGCTGCCCGTTGCCGATCTAATTGCAGAGCAGTATGCAAAGCAGCCCGGAAATTATTTGTGCTTTTTCAGCAGCTTTGAATATTTGGAACAGGTGGCGGAATGTCTTCACCGCGTCCAGCCACAACTGTCGATGTGGTTGCAAACCCGAGCCATGGACGAAGGTGACCGGCAGGCGTTCCTTGCACGCTTCACCGAGCTGGGGCAGGGCATCGGCTTTGCAGTTTTGGGTGGAGTGTTTTCTGAAGGTGTTGATTTGCCGGGGCAGCGGCTCATTGGCGCCTTTGTGGCGACGCTGGGACTGCCGCAGGTCAATCCCGTTAACGAGCGCATGAAGCTCGCCATGGACAAACACTTCGGGAGGCACAAAGGCTACGACTACACCTACCTGTTCCCGGGGTTACGCAAAGTCGTGCAGGCGGCCGGGAGGGTGATTCGCACGGAAGACGACCAAGGCTCTGTGTTCCTCATTGATGACCGATTTGGTCGTGCAGAGGTTCGTGCGCTGCTGCCGAAGTGGTGGCAGGTGTCAAGCTGACGTTTTACGGGCTGCTCCGACGCTCTTTCATCGGGGTCGGGGCCAACTCGCCGGCCGCTTAAGTGGCTGGCCCAGCCTCAAACGCTTCCACCGGCGCAAGACGTACCAACTTGCTCGCTTCCTGGACCGTCCCTGCCAGCCAGACATCGACATCGGCAGCCTTAATAGGCACCACGCTGCGCTTGTCCTGCGCGCCTGCCGCCAGCTTGGGGTCGGGCTTGTGCATGCGCCGCATGAGAGGGTGCGCGTCGGCGTTGAGGGTCAGCATGGTGTAGCTCTCGTGCTGCTCGCCGGTCGTTTTGTTGGTCCAGACGTTCCACAGGCCGGCCAGGCCCCAGGGAGCGCCGTCGGCGCGTTTGAACCGCCACCACACATTCTTGCCCGACTCCCAGTTGGGTTCGTCGAAGTCAGCAGCCGGGATGATGCAGCGCTGACCGCGCGCCCACGGATGCTTGTAGCTGGCCTTCTCGGCAAGCTCTTCACTGCGTGCGTTGTTGGTCGGGTATTTGAGCTTTGGCTCCTTGGCGAACCAAGGAATCAAACCCCATTGGCCCACCACCAGCTCGCGCTCGTAGCCCACGGCATCCCGTGCGCGGCGGATGAAGGGGCCAGTGCCGCGCGGGAATAAGACCTCATCCCACCACTGGACAGGGTTTTGCCGCCCGAGCCCCCACTCGCGTTCGATGTCGAGCAGTGCGGGTGGGGTGTAGCGGTTGCACATGACGATGGCAGATATGTGGTGGAGGGCCTGAAAGACGATGTCTGGGTCATCTTGAAGCAAGGGTCAGCCCAGACCTAATTCCGAGCGTTGTGAGTGGTTATTCCCTAGGGTTTGGAGGAGACGATAACGGGCACTGCGCACCGCATCGACATCGCTTGCTATCAAACCCGGAATGCACTCAGCAGCGCTTGAGAGGCATAAGAAATTCCCTTGGCGAGTGCGAGCAAGCGGCACATATACTGTTATTTCATACAGTATTGGTTATCGCTTTGCCACCCGCATCTGCCCTTCTTCCCTGCACCGACGACGAGTCCGAACTGCTCCATCAAGCAGTCGGGATGCGCCCGTGCGCACCAGACCCCAGGCCCTTGCCAGCGCATGTGGCAGAGGCCCTTTGGCGCGGCACAGAGCTGGGCGGTCGGGATTCCATCACGGTGTCGACTGGCTTTGCGGTGTTGGATGCGGAGCTGCCAGGAGGGGGTTGGCCCACCCGCAGCTTGACGGAGCTACTCACCGCGCAAGCCGCAGTCTGCGAATGGCGGCTGCTTGGCCCAGCCATTCCAGCGTTCACCAGTGAGCGAGGCCGCCTGTATTTGATTGCACCGCCGAAAGAGCCCCACGTTGGCGGGCTCTGCCAACTGGGGCTTTCTGCCGACCAAGTGGTCTGGATAGAGGCCGCCACCCCGGCGGACCGTCTATGGGCGACCGAGCAGGTCATCAAGGCCGACCCGGCTGGCGCCATCCTGTCCTGGCTGCCGCAGGCGCGACCTGAGCAAATTCGCAGACTCCAGGTCCAGGCGCACGGCTGCGAGGCGCCGGTGTTTCTGCTTCGGCCCGTGACGGCCTTGCGCGATGCGTCGTCGGCACCGCTGCGGCTTGCTGTCACGCTCGGCGCGGGCTGGCACCTAGAAGTGCGGATACCCAAGCGCCGAGGTGCATCTATGGACGACGCCCTGCAACTGTCGGCCATACCAGGGCAGCTGGTGGGCGTGCTGCCTCCGAGGCTCAGGACGGTCCCTGCGCCAACGGCAGCTCTCACTCCATTTCGTCAGGAGGCCCCCGATGCACGGGCACTGGGCCGCATTGCTACCCATCGCCCCGCAATCGCTCAGCCATTCGCCCATTGATGCAGCATCTCTTGGCATCTGGGCACTCCAGTTCACGCCAAGAGTGACTTTGCTTGAAGAGGCTGTGCTGGCAGAAGTGCAGGCAAGCGCGCGGCTGTTTGGTGGCTGGGAGCCGCTGCGTCAGTCCATGGAAGACGGCGTAGCCGAGCTAGGTGCGAGCATCTCCTGGGCGCCAACGGGGCTGGCGGCGCTGGCTTTGGCCCGCAGCGGAGGAGTGGATGGGTTCAGCCATCCCTTGGCGAAGGTGCTCGACGCACTGCCCCTTTCCTCACTCACGCAAGTGGCTCGGCATGAGGCCACCTTGGCGCGCGTCGGCTGCCGTACCTTGGGCGCAGTGCGGGCACTGCCGCGCGGTGGACTGGGGCGGCGTTTCGACAAGCAGTTGCTCGCCACCCTCGACCAAGCCTATGGACTGCGTCCTGAAGCCTATGAATGGCTCACGCTGCCCGAGAGCTTCTCCGCCAAGCTGGAGTTCATGTCCCGGGTCGAGACTGCTCCTGGCCTGCTCTTTGGCGCGCACCGCTTGCTGGTGCAGATGGCGTCCTGGCTCTGCGCGCGCCGCTTGGGCGCTACGGCGTTCACCCTGCGGTGGTTCCACGACGTGATGCGACCCAAGGACGCCGGTACCAGCGGCGAGCTCACCATCCGCACCGCGCAGCCCATGCAAAGCGTGGCGCACTTTGCACGGCTGCTGTCTGAGCATCTGGCCAAGACCAAGCTGCTAGCACCCGTTGGCGATATCGAGTTGGTCGCGACCGAGGTGGCACCCGTGGTGGAGAACAGCCGATCGCTATTGCCCGAGACCGCCTCCAAAGGCGCGAGCATCGAGCTGGCGCTAGAGCGGATTCAGGCGCGTCTGGGTGAGAGTTGCGTGCGGCGCCCGGTGCTCGCGCCCGACCACCGCCTGGAGTGGATGCAGCGCTGGGAGAGTGCTCAAGCCCAAGTATCCACGGTCAGAGGTGCGCGCGCAGCGAGAATTACAGGAGCAAGCGCACCCTACGCGCTTCCTTTGCCCACTTGGGTGTTGCCGGAGCCGTTGCGCCTGCCAGAGCGCGAACACGTTCCTATTTATCAAGGTCGATTGCAGATGTTGCTTGGCCCCGACCGTGTCGAGGGTGGCTGGTGGCACCGCAGCAGTGAGGACGCCGACGCGCAGCCCCTCAACGTGCAGCGCGACTACTGGCTGGCACTGAGTCCGCACGCAGGCGTGCTGTGGGTGTTCCAGCAGCGCTTGGCGGGGGATGAGACGGCCTGGTTCCTGCACGGGCACTTTGGCTAAAAGGAATGGCTGTGCCTGCGTCCATTACCTCGTCCGCCCGGGGCTTGCCAGCTTATGCAGAGCTGCGCTGCGTCTCCAATTTCACCTTCCTGCGCGGGGCCAGCCGTCCTGAAGAGCTGGTCGAGCGCGCGAAGGCGCTGGGTTACAGCGCCCTTGCCATGACCGACGAATGCAGCATGGCCGGTGTGGTGCGTGCGCATGTGGCGGCCAAGGAGGTGGGTTTGCCACTCTTGCTCGGCTCGCAGTTCACTCTTGAGCCGCAGGCTGCTTCGGAGCCTGCCTGCACTCTGGTGGTCCTCGCGCAAAACCTGAACGGCTACGGCAATCTGTGCGCGTTCATCACCCGCCTTCGGCGTGCCTCCGAGAAGGGCACATACCGCGCCACCATGGAGGACTTCACCGGAAACGCCTTGGTCGATTGCATGGTGTTGCTGTGCCCGGAACGCGCCGCCAGCGATGGGGGATTGGAACGCCTGGGCCGCTGGGCCTTGAAGGAATTCACTGGCCGCTGCTGGGTTGGCGTCGAGCAAGTGCGCCAGTTGGACGATGAGCTCTGGCTGCACCGCATGCGTGAGCTCTCCACTTTGACGGCGCTGCCGCTGGTGGCAGTCGGTGATGTCCACATGCATGTGCGCTCGCGCAAGCCCCTGCAAGACGTGCTGACTGCTACGCGCATCGGCAAGCCACTTTCCGAGTGCGGCCATGCCTTGCAGCGCGGGGCCGAGCGGCATTTGCGCAGTCGGGTGCGGTTGGCGCAGACCTTTCCCTCTGAACTGCTGGCAGAAACGCTTCGCGTGGCCGAGCGATGCAGTTTTAGCCTGGATGAGTTGCGCTACCAATACCCGGATGAGGTGGTTCCGGCAGGCCACACGGCTGCAAGCTATTTGCGCCAAGTGACCTACGAAGGAGCCGGTCGGCGTTGGTCTGGCGGCATCCCAAGCAAGGTACACGAGCAAATCGAGCATGAGCTTGAACTGATTTGCGAACTCAAGTACGAGCCGTACTTCCTCACCGTCTACGACATCGTCGCCTTCGCGCGCTCACGCCATATCCTCTGCCAGGGACGGGGGTCAGCTGCCAATAGCGTGGTCTGCTACTGCCTGGGGGTCACCGAGGTGGACCCGGCCCGCATGTCTACGCTCTTCGAGCGCTTCATCTCCAAGGAACGCAACGAGCCGCCCGACATCGACATCGACTTCGAGCACCAGCGGCGCGAGGAGGTGATTCAGTACCTCTACAACAAATACGGACGCGACCGGGCTGCGCTCACTGCCGCTGTCATCACCTACCGGCCGCGCTCTGCCATCCGCGATGTGGGCAAGGCGCTGGGTTTTGACCTGGAAACGGTGGATGCCATCGCCAAAGGCCAGCAGTGGTTCGACGGCAAGAGCGTTCGGCTGGAGCGCTTTGCCGAGCTCGACATGGCGACCGAATCGCTGGCGGTGCGCCAACTGGTGGAATTAACGGGGCAACTCATCGGCTTTCCCAGGCATTTGTCGCAGCACACGGGTGGCTTCGTGCTTACGCGGGATTTGCTGTGCCGCATGGTGCCGGTCGAGAACGCCTCCATGCCGGACCGCACCGTCATTGAGTGGGACAAGGACGACCTCGACGCCGCCGGCCTGCTCAAAGTGGACGTGCTGGCGCTGGGCATGCTCTCGGCGATTCGGCGCGCGCTCGATTTCATCTCGATTCGCCGAGGTTACGAGTTCGGGATGCAGGACATTCCGGCAGAGGAAAGCACCACCTTCGACATGATTTGCAAGGCCGACACCGTGGGCGTGTTCCAGATTGAGAGCCGCGCGCAGATGAGCATGCTGCCGCGCCACCGGCCGCGCTGCTTTTACGACCTAGTGATTCAGGTTGCCATCGTGCGGCCCGGGCCGATCCAGGGCGGCATGGTGCATCCTTACTTGGCTCGCCGCCAGGGCAAGGAGCCGGTGGTGTATCCAAGCAAGGACTTGGAATTGGCGCTGGGTCGTACCTTGGGTATCCCCGTCTTCCAAGAGCAAGTCATGCAGGTGGCCATTTTGGCTGCGGGTTTCACCCCGGGCGAAGCCGATGGCCTGCGCCGTGCCATGGCAGCGTGGAAGCGCAAAGGTGGGCTGGAGAAGTACTACAGCAAGATAGTCGATGGCATGACCGCGCGGGGCTACGAGCAGGCGTTTGCCGAATCCATCTTTGAGCAAATCAAGGGGTTCTCGGAGTACGGCTTTCCGGAGAGTCATTCAGCCAGTTTTGCGCTGCTGGTCTATGCCTCCTGCTGGATCAAGTGCCACGAGCCGGCGGCGTTTCTCGCAGCGCTGCTCAACAGCCAGCCGCTGGGGTTCTATTCCCCGAGCCAGCTGGTGCAAGATGCGCGCCGCCATGGCGTGGAAGTGCGGCCGGTGGATGTGATGCACAGCGATGTTGAATCCACGCTTGAAGACTTGCCCAAAGCACCCGCCGTAAGGTTGGGCTTGCAACTAATCGGCGGGCTGCGCAGCAAGAGCGCTGCACGCATCGTGCAGGGGCGGATGGTTGCACCGTTTGACAGCGCCGAAGACCTGGCCCGGCGCTGCCACCTGGAGCTGCACGAGATCAAGCTCTTGGCCTCTGCCGGTGCGTTGCAAAGCCTGGCCGGGCATCGTCGTCAGCAGGTGTGGGAAGCGGCGGCGTTGCACTCCGTGCCCGAACTGCTGCACGACGCGCCAGTGGACGAAGACGTGCTGGAGCTCGAAGAAGCCAAGGAAGGCGAAGAGGTGCTGTGGGACTTCGCCTCGGTGGGGCTGACGCTGCGAAGCCACCCGATGGCACTGCTGCGCCCGCGCCTGGAGCGCTACCGGCTTAGAAACTCAGAGCAACTGCGCCAGACACCCAACGGCCGACTGGTCCGCACCGCCGGAATCGTCACGGTGCGTCAGCAGCCGCAGACCGCCAACGGCACCATCTTTGTGTCGCTCGAAGACGAGCATGGCTCCATCCAGGTGATTGTCTGGCGCGGGGTGCGAGAGGCGCAGCGTGAGGTCTTGCTGGGCGCGCGACTGCTGGCGGTGAAGGGGCGCTGGCAGCGAGAGGGGGAGGTGTGCAATCTGATTGCGGAGAAGCTGGCGGACTTGTCGCCGCTGCTGGGGAGGCTGGCGACGGAGAGTCGGAATTTCAAGTGAAGCGGGGCACGCATGCGCTATCCCTGCCTTGTTGGAATTCGCCGGTTGACATAGGGTTGTTTTCATAAGAATGGGGATGAAGGCTGTGCCATCAATGCTGCTCGATTGCAGAAAATTGCCCATCTACCACCAAGGAAGTGAACTGCCAGTATTGTTCACATCAACAGCCAGTATCTGTTGCACTTTTGGGCAATTTCCGGTGCAATGGATCCATTTATGTAAGCAATATGAAGAGGAACTGGAGCTCCCATGGACGTACCTGACGACTTCCCACGCAGACCTGCCCAAGCCTCACTTGCAGGCACTCAACCCAAGCTTGCCGTCCGGCTCGTCGAAGGCAAGTACGCGGATACGTACACGCCAGAGGAACTGGACGCGCGATACGACAACTGCACGGACTTAGTCTCGCAGCTCTGCGCGTACTACATACGGAAGAAAGCGCAAGCTCCCGAACGCACAAGCGATGCTTTGCTCGGACTCATCACGGAGGCGCTGCATCGCAAAGACTGGGCACTGACCTGCGCGGAGATTGACTTTTGCATGGGCAGAGTGAGGGCAGTCGTGCAAAAGGACGCGTAGTGCTTTCGACAATCGAATTGGAATCGGGCGACTGTGCGGTCGACTCAGAATGACGCATCTGCTTTTCATTGCTATGTCGTAGTGAGTCGCCAAAAAGTGTTCCTGCCAGTCGACAGCTAGTTGCCGAAACAACCGGCGCCTTGCCACGCTGGATGACTGCAGACCGCTCGACACCTGCCAGTGACGTCGCCGTGCTGCTAGGTGAGCCGAAGACGGCTTCAAACCAAGCACTGCAAATCCAGCCCTCCGCCTCGACCGACGGCAAACGCTGCACAGACGGCATAGGCTGTGAGGACGGCTTCAGGCTGGACTGAGTCACTCGGTGATGGCAGTGTCGAAACGTTGCGAAGCTCGCCAGCAGTCATTCAGGCAGTGACCACACAAGCGACCGCTTCACCCTCAACACCGGACACTGGCCGCTGAATGGAGCAAAGCCCTGGTTGAAGGGCCGGTTTCCGCATGGACGAAGTGACACTCCCGACCCAAAGCTGATCTATACATGCCATGCGCAAACGCGCGCCCAGAAAGAAGTCAGCCTTTCTGTTTACGCGCTTCAAATCATAGAGAGCGTCTAAGTGGAAGGCAGCCTGGCCTGCTTGCCGCGATGGCTCGCTGCATCGGAATCGAAGGCAGCATCGAGACCGTCTTTTAAGCCCCCGACGTAGACCTCGGCTTCTCATACACGGTGGCGGCAATAGATCCTGGAAACGCAGCGAGCTTCCACTGGCTGATCCGAGGAGCGGCAGCCATCACTATGAGGGCGGAAGTTGAATGGATCACGAAGGAATGGCTCCGCGTAGAGCTGCAGATTTCGTCGGACGAGCTCCTCGCGATACTTATGTAACACATCGAAGAAGCTGTGGGATTACTGTCGACTCGGCGCGGGTCGACCGGATGCTTACCACCCGCTGACCTAGGCCGGTAAGGCTTCTCCAACGCTACGAAGCCGCCTTTCGGCCGCGTCAGCCGCCGCCGCTGCTGCGCGAAGCGCAGCCAGCATGGGCTCTGGTGCCGAGCTGCCACACGCTTGCGCAGCGGCCAAAGCAAGCGCCAATATACGCGTGGCCGGCGCGCCGCCCAATCTGATCGCCGCCCGCAGGGATGGGACGGACGCGCGAGGCGAACTTAGTAGCGCCGGGGCAGCGAGCCGCCGCTGCCACTCTCGGGAGAACACGTCGGCGAGCGTGCCAAGATCTACATGCAGCACTTCAGGGCCCGCCGGCGCGGTCAGGTTGTAAGCCAGCACCCACTGGGCTTGCGCGGCTTCGAGCGTCGACAAAGCGTCGCTGGCGAGCGCGACGGACGCAGCGCCAATCCTGTCGACCCAACCATGCGCATTGCGAACTAAATCCATCACGGACGCGGGGGAGACGTCGAACTTTGCTGCCACTTCTTTGGCCAGCGAAAGCGCCAGCTGATTGCCATTCGGCCCGGACAGTGACGCTTCCCAGGCGGTCACAAGAGCGGGTCGGTCCCCGCCGTCCAAGGTCGCCAAGGACAATGAGCAGGCGAAGGCGTAGCTCGCCACCTGCTTCATCTGTTCGGCCAACATCACGCCGCCGTCTGCCACTAGCGCTTGCTGGCGAGCAACGTCGTCCAGGATCCCTCCGACCTCGGGTCCAACTTCGGTGAGTTTTCCTTCGCGAACCAGCCTTCCTATTTGCGCCACCCGACACATCATGGCGACGATGGGGTCGTTGGACGACTCGGCCAGCGCGATCGCATCGGCCAGACCGGGCATGTCGACGCCGACGAGCGAGCAGATTCGAACCAAAACGCCTGCGAGCAGGTCGAGCTGCGCAGGGGGCTCTGCGCGTACCGCCTCAATATCCAAGTCGGGACGACTCGCTCCGCCGATCCAAATGACCGGCTGGGCGTGGGCGCTCTGCTCGATTGTGGTCGTCATCCATCCCGCCAAGTTACCCAGGAACCTCTGGGCAGCGTGGAGCCTTGGCTCCTCCTGCGTGTCGACGGAACGATTGACGCTGAGCCATGCAAGGCCTAGCTCTCTGAGCGAGTCGGCATATGCGCCGGACCTGAACCAGCATTGGCTCGCCTCAATCCTGAACAAGGCTGAGGGCATCTCGTGCACTTCTGCCTCTACGAGCGCGGTCGCGCGCTCGAACCAGCGCGCTGCGTCAGCGTAACGTCCGAGCTTTGCGCAGGCCATCCCAGCCTTTCTCAACGCGAAAGGGTCACGAACGCCTTCCTCGCCGGCGGACGAGTCCCAGAGACATTCTTCCCAAATCCTTATCGCGTATTCGTAGTCCTTTCGCCCGTAGGCAAGGTTGGCAGACTGCTCCTTTAGCACGTGGCGCCCACCTGACCCCGCGTCTTCGAGCACGCGCTGAGCGGCTCTGTCGTCGTCCAGATGTTCGGCATAGACAATTGAGAGCACCCTGACTGCACGCTCCTCCCACGCCGCCGCCCCCCATTGGCGCGCGAGAGCTATCGCGCGTTCGAGCAAGTGCGACAACTCGACCCAATCGGGCGTCGGGGATTGGTGCTCGGTCACGAGCACCCGGTCGAACATACCCATGCCGCCTTGAAAGATTGGCAAGTCAAACGCTTTCAAGAGCCGTGCCCTGATTCCAGGTGGGGCGCTTTCCAAGGCTGAAAGCATGTCCGAGACCTGTTCGCGCGCGCGGAAGGTCGACTGCGCCATTAGGAACATCATTGCGAGCGGATCTTGGCCGCCCAGGGTGTCGATAAGAAGTCTGCCCATGCCTTCGGCTTCAAGTATCTGTTCGAGAAGAGCGACGTGCTGCAAGCCTTCGACTACCACGGTCGCGGGGAACGCGCCTTCGATCACCGTGGCGATGCACATACCGCGCATGCCGAGAAAAAGACCACGAATCTGCGAACGGTTCTCCTGATTGATTTCCCAAAGCCAACGACGGGCAATATCGGGCAGCATCTCCGGACGGAGAGCGCGTGCGACGTGGAATTGCAGGTATCGCATCAACAAGGAAGTCTGCGGATCAAAGTCGACCGCGTGCGCGCCGTCCTCGGCACCGAGGTGCACCAGTAGCTCAAGAGCTTCAAGCAAACCCTCCGTGCTTTCTATTTGCATCCAAAGGCTCGCTAGGAATCCAGCAAGGCGCCGGCCGTCACGCGATTGCAATGCGTGCAGGATTAGCGTCATGGCTTGGGAGGGCGAGATGGTTCTCGTCGCAATGTAGGCGTCGAAGAACAAGCCATGAGTCTGTTGCACCTTCTCGGCCGCCCAGATTTCGGCCGTCTGACCGCTGAGAAGGGGAGTCGCACGGTAGAGCGTCTTTCCGATGCGCTCGACCCAGCGACCATCCAGACGGTCGAAGGCGGCACCGGGTTCGTCAATTCGCAGTCTGGTCGCGAGCTGCAACGCGACATCCCGCCTGAACGGCGATGTCGTCAGGGCCAGAGCGAACAAAAGTTCGCGATCTGGAAGCGGCACATTCTTCGAGGCGTGGTGGCGGGCCGCCACGCGTGCCTCCTGGACGGACTTGGGAGCGGTGACGAACTCGGACGCATTGGCGGCGGTCCACGTGCGGTCACGAAGCTCCAGCGACGCCAAGTGAACGAGCTTTGGATGCCCGCTGCCCGTGTGCGCCAGGGTGATTCGAGCCCAGCTCTCGGACTTCTTGTGACTGCAGCCGAGGAGTTCCAAGTATGAGATGAGCTCAGATTCCGAGATCCGGGGCACGGATGCGGTCGGAGCGCCAGCGGTCTGGAAGCGCGGATCGACGACGTCAGCGGGCACGCCCTTCGACGTCATTACAAAAGGAATGGCGTTGCGCCGACAGCTGTCGATGAGGATCTTCAAGCGTCCCCACAAGACATCGGAAACCCCCTGGGAGGCGGGAACGTCGTCGAGAACCAGGCAATGCACCGGCTTCCCGCTCCGCGTCAGCACGATCGCGTTTTCGATTGCCGCCGCGGAAATCGCCTCGTCTCCGCCGCGCAGATCCATCCAGAACGCGCCGGCGAACGTCCGCGCCACCAAGTTCGCGGTAGTGCTCTTGCCTTCGCCTTCAGCGCCGACCACGAGCACGGCGCCAGCGACGAAAAGTTCTGACTTTAAATGCGAGACGAATTGAGCGCGAGGCATGCATTCGACAGGCAGCTCCGGCAGCTCCCCATCGAAAACCGCCGCGAACGCTATGGGCGTCTGCGGGCCTCCGGAGGAGGCAGCCATGAGCATACCCATGGAGTTGGCCAAGGCATGGGTGATCGAGACCGCCACGCTGGTATGCCGCTCGAAGACCAACTGGGCGTCGGCAAGCGTGAGACTGCGGAGTTCTGGCTCCTTCTTGATCGCAGCTTGCCGGCAGTGGTCCAGCAGGCCGGGCACGGCCCTCTCGCAGATTCCCGGCGGAATCTTCGCACTCCGGCCCATGTTGATCGCCAACCTGTTGACGACAAGGCGCGCAACCTCGGCAGACGGCTCGTCGGTTACCCACTCGATTCGGCTTAGAAATTCCTCGCGGAGCCGCTTTGCATCCGCTGTCTGAAGGAAGTTCACGAAAGTCTCGGACCCGCCTTGGCCGAGGAGATGCGCCCGCACGAGCAACGTGGCGGTATCGTCGCCGGCCGCAGCTTTGCGCCAAACAAGAATGCCCGGCTCACCGAGTGCCGACTTCTTTTCCCTCCCGATCGCCCCCCTGGTAAGGAAACGCATGCCGATCCGCTCGCGCCCGGTGTTGCGCTCGGCAAGGTCCCAGAAATTGCGGACCGCTTCGCGCACGTCCTCCGAGTTGAGAGTGATGTTGGCAGGCGAGTTCTTAACCTGGGTGGCGGAGGCCCCCTCAGGGCTCATCACGTCGTAATCCTCCGCGCACTCGATGTAGATCTTCCCGTCGACGTCAAGTTGGAGCCATGCCTCGACCGTTCTGAGGATCTGGTAGTCATAGCCCGCCATTGAGTCCATGGCCTGCCGAGCCGCGTCGCCGGCAAGCGGCGGCGACCGAGAGTGCTCGACGTTGGGTGTCTTGTTGTCGTCCATCCAGACCTAAACCGTCAAAGCAGATCGTGCGCTCGCAAGTTCAGTGTAAAAAGGTCCCGCGAGGCGCTTGCCTATCGTCGGACTGTGCGCAGTGTCAGCATTATGCGCAGATGGGATGCAGTGGCTCCCAACCAATTGATCAGCCATTCCGTGGCCCACTTTTGACAACTGGTGCAAGCCTCCCCCGAGGGGCTAGGGGCGGCTGCCATTAACGTGTGGGTGACGCGAATCACGTCTATTGAGCGGGATGCTAGGGTGGCGCGGACACGCGATACACCCACCGTTGCCATGTCTGCTCTGAACCGCCCCGGCATTGAACTGACCCCCAGAAGTTGGACGGTTGCCTTGTCGCCAATCAGGCGGCAGTGCTCAGCCGGTATTCGACCGGGCTGAGCCCGTTCAATCTGAGCTTTATGCGCTCGTGGTTATAGTAATTGACGTAATCATGCACGCCCGCTTCGAGCGCATCAAGGCTGCTCGGCGCTTCAAGACGGAAATATTCAGCCTTCAGCGTGCCGAAGAAGCTTTCAATTGCCGCGTTGTCAAAGCAATTGCCCTTGCGGCTCATGCTTTGCTTGACTCCACGCTGCGCAAGCATCCATCGATAGGGCTGCATCTTGTAGTGCCAGCCTTGGTCCGAGTGAACGATCAGTTGCGCAGTGCACGCGGTCCGCGAAAGCGCTGCCCGCAGCGTGCTGGCAACCAGCTCGAAGACGGGACGCCTTGCCATTTGGTGCGCGATGATTTCGCCGTTGTAGAGGTCCATGCAGGCTGACAGGTAGAGCTTGTGTCCGTTCACGTTGAACTCGGTGACATCGGTCACCCACTTCTGGTTGGGAGCCTTCGCGAAGAAGTCGCGCTGCAGGACATTGGGTACGTGCACATCGCTCGTGCCCTGGATATGCCTGGAGCTCTTCTTCGCCCTGATCAAAGCACGCAGTCCCATCTTTTGCATCAGACGCTGCACGCATTTGTGGTTGATCGCTTCCGCCATTGAATTGCACAGCGCTGCCGTAATTCTTCTGTATCCGTAGCGGCCCTTGTGCTCGTCATAGACGGCGCGGATCTTGCCCTCCATGTCGCTCTGCTGTTCGGTACTCAAGATCGCCTGGCACTGGTAATAGAAAGTGCTGCGAGCAAGACCGGCTACCTGCAAAAGGTTCGCCAGTTTGTGATGATGCCTCAACCCGGCAATCAGACGCGCTTTGTCAGCGCCGCTGATCTCTTTGACCGAATCAAGGCTTGCAATTTTTTTAGGTACGCCACCTCCGCGCGCAGTCTCTCGTTCTCTTCGTGCAGGGCCTGCGCCAAATCAGTGATGGCCGTGCTTGGCGGCGCTGGGGAGCGTCGTTCTTTCTTCATACTGGGGCTCTCTTGCTCCCTGATCCCGAAGGCCTGTACGCCGCCTTCATCAAGCTTGCGTCGCCAGACCACGACTTGGTTGGGGTTGCGGATGTCATAGATCGCCGCCACCTGACGGCTCGAAAGCTGTTCGCGGTTCTGGTGGGACAGCACCTGCAGCTTGAACTGCCCACTGTACGTGCTGCGCTTGGGTAGCAACCCGTCAATGCCGTGCAGGCGATAGTGGCTCACCCAACTGCGGATCTTCTCTTCAGGCACTGACCACTGCCGCGCCAGCAGCTTCGCTCCGCCGTCCCCAGCCAAAAAGCTCTTGACCACCTTGAGCTTGAAATCTGTTTGGTACTTCTTCATGAAACCCTTTGAAGTTTGTCCAACTTCTGGGGGTCAGTTCAAACCCGGGGCGATTCAGTGTCGCACCACCAACTCGCCCACGATTCCGTCCGCCACCTCCGTGCCGGCGTCGTCAACGATGCGCGCCTCCAGACCTGGCAGTGGACGTCCGCAAGCCCTGGTGTGGATCTGCCTGGGCTCGCGATCTACGCACATGTAGCGGCCGCTCTCCGTCATGCCCCACACTTCAATGAGGGGAATGGAAAAGCGGTCCTCAAAGCGCTCGTGCAGCACGGGGTCCACGCCGGCGCCAAACGCAACTTTCACCCCGGAGTCTCGATCGCGTTCGCTTGGCGGCTGCCCCAGCAGCGCCGGCACCATGATCCCGAGGTACTTGAAGCGGGTGGTGCGCGTGTCGGCGATGTCATCCCACCAATGTGTTGCGCTGAACCGCCCAGGCATCACGTAGCAGGATCCAGTGAGGATCGCGGCGCCGAGCGTATTGATCGCGTTCATGTGGTACAGCGGCAGAGGATTCATCTGGCGCTCAGCACCCTTGGCAAGTGCGAGATGAGGCGGAAGCTTCAGGTTGTAGGCTGCGGCTTCCTGCAGATACACGTTGGTGAGCACGCAGCCTTTGGGCTGGCCCGTGGTCCCGGACGTATAGAGAATGGCGGCCTGACGCTCAACCGCTGCCCCATTGTGGGCTGCTCGCCCGTGACTTCGCCAAGGACGGCGAAGTACCTCTGTTCCGTAGGTGCTCAGGGGAATGTCGCGACCAGTCGCCTCTATGGCCTTATCCAAGAGCGGCGCGAGCGACGGGAGACCGATCACTGCCCCGCACCCCGCGTGCCCGAGCTGATAGGAAAGTTCGGGCACAGTCAGGTCGGTGTTGAGGGGCACCACGCAGGCCCCGAGACCATTGAGCGTAAGATAGTGAAAAACGAAGTCGGGTCGCGACTCGAAGGCCAGCGCAATCCGGTCAGCTTCGCCGACGCCAATGGCTGCGTATTCATGCTGCAGCGCGTCGATGCGTTTCAATGCTGCGGCGTAGGTGATCTCATTCGGGACGTTCCACTCCTTTGCAAGGCGGCGTGGCATCGCCAGAAAACTGTGGTTCGCATAGGCCTTGGCTGAAAGGCGGAACTGGTCGTAGAGGCTGTTCTTGAGGTCCATGGTCGCGGGTCAATGAGTTGGCGCATGGCTCGACCCTCGGTCTCGCGGCAGACCAGATATCGAGCGATGCGCTTTGGCCGACCCCAAGAGGTATTGGGGTTTGCAACTTCACCGCAGTGATCTGCGGCGCTGGTATGAACTGTAGGAACCGCCTGACGACTTTTGTTCCTGATTGCATTCCTCGAAGGAATTCAGGAGTGCGGCGCTGGGGGGAAATTGGCGCGCGCCTGCGCTTCTAGCTCACTCTTGAGGGTCATCAGAACGCCTACGGACGGTGTCTGGCGTCGGTAGTAGATCGCCGCGTCACCCTCCAGCGCTGCCAACTCCATGTTCAGGACGGCGAGTCCTTGGCTGGCCAGCGGCTGTAGCTTCTGTTCGGCTAGGACAGCCACGAGATCGCTCTGGAGTAGCAGGGGAAGGAGCAATGTTGCTGAACTGTCCGTCTCCACGCGCACATCGAGAGGACCCAGGCCTGCGTCAGCGAACATGCGGTCGATATCGGTCCTCAGCGTCACCTCTGGCGCGGGCAGCAGCCAACGCATGTGCGAGAGCTCACGCAGACTGGGCACACTTCCCGCGAGCGGGTGTCCAGCACGCACCACCAGCCGATAGCGTTGGCGGCCAACCAGCGAACGCGTGACATGAGGTTGGATATGCTGCACCCCGAATCCGACGGCCAGATCGAGCTTGGCTTCCTCAACCAGCCGCACCAGCTCGGTCGAAGGCTTGACGCTCAGGTGCACCTGCACGGCGTGGGCTCCCGACAAGAAGCGGGCTACCACCGGAGTGACGACGCTGTGAAGCAACGCCGGGGTGACACCGACCCGTACCGTTCCTGCCAACGCTGCGGCTTCGCTGGCCATGTCGTACCGGGTGACTGCCGCCAGCCGCCCCAACTCCAGCGCCCGCGCATACAGGGTTCGCCCAGCGGGCGTCAGCGCCAGGGTTCCGGCCCCTCGCTCCAGCAGTTGCATGCCGAATTCATCCTCCAGCTTGCGCACGACCTTGGTCACCGCTGACTGGGTCAACCCGGATCGCTGTGCCGCGCGCTGAAAGCTACCGGTCTCATGAACGGCGCAGAAAACGTCCAGATCTTCCAATCGCATCGCTGCAAGCATAGCGGCGCAGGGGCTGGATTTTCAGCATCGAAGCAAACTACGGCCTAGGGTTTGTACGGTATACAACAATATTTGTATGTTGTACAAATCAGCCTTTCTTACACCAACAACTAAGGAGACTATTCATGCGTGCTTGCTCTGTTCCTGTCAGTTTGTGGCGCCGCGGCCTGATGGCCGTCGCATTGGGTGGCCTGTGCAGCCTGTCTGTGGCACAGCCCTCGCAAAAGCCGATCAAGATTGCGCTGATCGCCAGTAAGACGGGCCCGGCCGAGCAGTTCGGCCGGGAAACCGAACGCGGAGTGCGCATCGCGTTGGACCAGCTCACGGGCGGCACCATGGCCGTGCTCGGTCGCAAGATCGAGTTGATCGTGAAGGACGATCAGTTCAAGCCGGACATGTCGAAAGCGCTGTTGACCGAGGCCTATGCCGATGACCAGGCGGACATCGCCATCGGCACTTCCTGGTCGGGCGGAGCACTAGCGATGGCCCCTGTCGCCGCCGAGTACCGCAAGATCCTCATGGTCGATCCTGCCGTGGCTGACTCCCTGACCGGTAGTGCCTTCAATCGGTACCTGTTCCGAGCTAACCGCAATTCCTTCCAAGATGCGCTGGCATCTGCGGCGCTGCTGAAGCCTGGCGACTCCGTAGCGTTCCTTGCGCCCGACTACGTGTACGGCAAGGATGGCGTGGCCGCGTTCAAGTCCGCCGTGGCCGCTCTTAACCTGAAGGTCGGCGTGGCCCATGAAGAGTTCGTTCCACAGTCGACGACCGATTTCACGGCTCCGATGCAGCGCATCCTGGGCCGCATGAAGGGGGCCACTGGCAAGAAGTACATCGTGGTCGTCTGGGGTGCGGGCAATCCGCTGCGCAAGATTTCCGAGCTGGTGCCCGCGGGTGAAAACATCGAGTTCGTTTCTGTCGGCGGACCCAACCACGAGCATGCCAAGCTGTGGGCAGGAATGCCCTTGATGGGGGGAACAACCTACTTTCACACCTTCCCGAAGAATGCGATGAACGATGCATTCGTAGCGGAAAGCATCAAGCGCTACAAGTCGCCGCCGGACAGCTTTACTGCCAGCGGATTTTCCAGCGTGGCTGCGATCTTGGCGGGTATCCGAAAGGCCGGCAGCACCGACTCCGAAAAGCTCATCGCTGCCATGGAGGGCATGGAGTTCGACACGCCCAAGGGGAAGATGGTATTCCGCAAGGAAGACCACCAGGCAATGCAGCCGATGTACATCCTGCGCATGAAGAAGGGGCCCGGCTCGGATGCGTGGGATCTGGTTGACCTGGTGCGTGAGATCCCCGCAGCTGAACTGCCGGTGCCCTTGACCGTCAACCCCCGTTGAGTGGCCATACACATGCAAGAGACCACGCTATCTTCGCGTGCGCTGAGTGTGCAGTTTGGCGGCCATGTTGCCGTCAACGGCGTGAGCGCGGACTTCCGCGCGGGCGAGCTGACGGCGATTGTCGGCCCCAACGGCGCCGGCAAGACCACCTACTTCAACCTGCTCTCAGGCCAACTTCGTGCAACGGCTGGAAGCGTTGTGCTGCATGGACAGGACATCACCAAGACCTCCGCTGCCGAACGGGCGGACATGGGCATGGGCCGAGCGTTCCAATTGACCAACCTGTTCCCTCGGCTCTCGGTCCTGGAGAACGTGCGCCTGGCGGTGCAGAGCCGCGCGAATGCGGGTTTCAACTTCCTGCAACGCGCCAGCAAGCGGGCTGACCTGGTGGAAAAGGCGTACGGCCACCTTCACACGACAGGGTTGCACGACCGGGCGCAGCAATCCGCCGCCAGCCTGTCGCATGGCGACAAGCGTAAGTTGGAGATTGCCCTGTTGCTGGCGATCGAGCCACGCATCCTCATGTTCGACGAGCCCACCGCCGGGATGAGCGCGGACGACGTGCCTATGGTGCTGGAGCTGATCCATCGTCTGAAAGCGCGTGGCGACTGCACGATCTTGCTGGTGGAGCACAAACTGGATGTGATTCGGTCACTGGCGGACCGCATCATCGTGCTGCACAACGGAGCACTGGTTGCCGACGGAAAGCCGGCTGAAGTCATGGCCTTGCCAGTGGTGCGAGAGGCCTACCTGGGTGTTCGCCCTGTGGCAAGAGAGGTGGCCGATGTCCAGCACTGACCTGTTGCATCTCGACCAAGTGCATACCCACATCGGCCAGTACCACATCCTGCAAGGCGTCTCTCTGCGGGTGCCGCAGCGTGGCGTCACGGTGCTGCTGGGGCGCAATGGAGCGGGTAAGACCACAACCCTGCGCACGATCATGGGACTGTGGCACGCGAGTCAGGGCTCCGTGCACTTCAAGGGAGAGGCGATCACTTCCTGCAGCACCCCTGAACTCAGCCGCCGCGGCATCGCCTATGTGCCGGAGGATATGGGTATCTTTGCCAGCCTCACGGTGCAGGAAAACGTGCGCCTGGCGGCCTTAAACGGTGAACCTGACGGCGAGCGGCTGGAGTGGCTGCTAGGTCTGTTCCCCGCACTGCGTCGCTTCTGGCTACGACCCAGCGGCTCGTTGTCAGGCGGGCAGAAGCAAATGCTGGCCGTCGCCCGGGCCATCATTGAACCGAGGCAGTTGTTGCTGATTGATGAGCCGACCAAGGGCCTGGCCCCCAGCATGGTGCAAAGCCTCGCGCAGGCGTTGCAGGCCCTGAAGGAGGCGGACACCACCATCTTGCTTGTGGAGCAGAACTTCAATTTCGTGCGATCCCTGGGGGACCACGTGGCTGTAATGGACGACGGCCGTGTCGTGCATCAAGGCTCCATGGATGCCCTGGCGCACGATGAGCAGCTGCAGGAGCGGCTTCTCGGTCTGGACATAGCGGAGGTAGATCATGCCCCATCTTTCTGACTCGCTGGCCGTACCTTTGGCCCCCGTTGTGGCTCAGGTGCCGCGTAGTGCCGAGCCGGATGAGACCGACATGCTGCCGCCGCTGGGCTCTGCCTGGCAAAACTGGCTGCCTTTGGTGGTCCTGGGAGGCCTTGCATTGGCTGCCCTGCCGTTGATCGGATCGCTTCCTGTGTGGTTCACCCTCACGCTGGCGGGCCTGTCCATGGGAATGCTGCTCTTCATCATGGCCAGCGGCCTCACCTTGGTCTTTGGCCTGATGGACGTGATGAATCTGGGCCATGCATCCTTCGTCGCAGTCGGCGCATATGCAGGTGCATCCCTTGCAGGTCTGGCAACCCAGTCGCTCTACGAAAGTGGTGTGGGCTCAGCGCTGTTCAGCATGGGCTTGATCTTCCTGGGCGCGGCCGTTGCTGCAGCCCTAGTGGGCTGGGTGTTTGAGCGCCTGTTCGTTCGCCCTGCCTACGGAGACCACCTCAAGCAGATTTTGATCACGGTAGGCGCATTGATTATCGTGGAGCAGCTGATCCTTGCGATCTGGGGCCCCCAACAGATGGCCCTGCGACTGCCCGAGTTCATGCGCGGCACGTTCGATTTCAGCGGAGTTGCAGTAGAGCGCTACCGGCTGCTGGCTGTGATCGTGGGCCTGTTGATGTATGCGGGTTTGCAGATGCTGTTCTCCCGTACGCGCATCGGCCTGGTGATACGGGCCGGGGTCGAGAACCGCGAGATGGTGGAGGCTCTTGGGTACCGCATTCGAACCGTCTTCCTCCTGGTATTCATTGCGGGTGCGGCCATGGCCGGCCTGGGTGGTGCGATGTGGGGCTTCTACCGTGAACAGTTCAACTCCCTGATTGGCGCAGACCTCCTGGTGCAACTGCTCATCGTGGTGATCATCGGTGGCCTGGGATCGGTGCGCGGGTGCTTCGTTGGCGCAGTTCTGCTGACCTTGGTGCAGAACTACGTGAGCTACCTGGCCCCCGTGCTGGCGTTGGTTTCCAACGTGGTGGTGATGGTGGCGGTGCTGCTATGGCGGCCCACCGGCCTGTACGCCGCAGGGCGCTGAAAGGAGCACATGTTGAAGTCCATTCTTCACTCTTTGCTTTCCGACGACCTGCCGCGCAGCCGTTGGCTGGCATGTCTCCTGGGCGCCCTGGCGCTGTATCTGATCTGCGTTCCCTGGCTGGCTCCGGGCGCGCGAATGATGAACGTGGCGGTCACGGTATGCATCTTTATTGTCCTGGTGGGCAGCTATGACCTCCTGCTGGGCTATGCCGGGATGGTGAGTTTTGCGCATGCCATGTTCTACGGCATTGGCACCTATGGCGTGGGCATCGCCTTCCATTACCTCGGGCCGACCTGGGGGGCGCTGGCCACTGGCGTGGCAGGTGCGATGGGGGTATCTCTGACACTGGCCTTTGTACTCGCACTCGTGGCCCTGCGCGTTCGCACCATTTTCTATGCCATGACGACGATGGCCGTGGCCTCGGCATTTGGCGCGATAGTCCTTCGCTGGAGTGATGTGACCGGAGGGGACGATGGACGCAGCTTCCGCATTCCACAGGCGTTAATGCCCGGCATTCGCGAATGGACGGTGGGAGATTGGGTGTGGCAGTACAACGGCCGTGTTCTAACCTACTTCCTGATCCTGGCCTGCGCGGGGGCACTCTTTCTTGTCATGCTGCGCATCGTCAACTCGCGGTTTGGCCGCGTGCTGCAGGCCATGCGGGAAAACGAGTTCCGGGCCCAGGCCATCGGCTATCGCACCTTTGCCTACCGCCTGGGCATCAGCACCTTGGCCGCCCTGATCGCAACAGCAGCGGGCGTCCTCATGGCGCTCTGGATGCGCTACGTTGGGCCGCAGACTTCGGTGGGGTTCAACGTCATGCTGAACATCCTTTTGATGGCAGTGATCGGCGGACTGGGCTCAGTGTACGGCGCGGTTCTGGGCGTAGTGCTCTTCGTCGTTGCGGAGAACTACCTGCAGGCCGCGTTGGGTCTGCTGGGTGGCCAATTGGGAGGTGACACCTGGCTGGGCCACATCTTCTCTCCGGAGCGATGGATGCTCTGGTTCGGGATCCTGTTCGTCCTTGTCGTGTATTTCTTCCCCGCTGGAATCGTCGGTCGTCTGCGCGAGCGCGCTGCACGCCAACATCTGCGCGCCTGAAGGCGTCGACTCACTCTTCCCATTTTCGCTGAAGGTAAATCATGGAGCTCAAGAATAGCCTCTACGAGGTCTTCCTCGCATCGGCAACAACCTATGCAGACAGGCCTTTCCTCGCCGTGCCTAGCCGGCATACACAGTTGTGGGGCGTTGCTCGTGAGACTAGTTACGCGCAAGCACTAGATCGCATCAATGTCTTGCGCACCGAATATGCTGATGCGGGTGTGCGCATCGGCGATCGCGTGGCACTGGCCTTTGAGTCCCGCCCCGAGTACATCTTCCACTACGTGGCCCTGAATGCGCTGGGTGTCTGCGTCGTGCCGCTGAACACTGACTTGACGGTGAGTGAAATGGCATACCAGATAGGACATTCCAAATGCAATGCGGTGCTGGGGTTGCCAGCGTTGCATAGCCTGCTTTCAAAGGCGATTGAGGAGACTGGTCAGCCTATACCGTTGAGTACCGCAGGGCCGGAAGGCATTGGTGCCCTATGGCGTGGCCCAGAGTGGGTTGAGCCAAACGTCGATCCCGTGGACCTGCCTGCTGCGATCCTCTATACCTCAGGTACTACAGGCAAGCCCAAAGGCTGTGTGCTGACCAACGTGTATCTGCAAGAGGCAGCGGCCTACAACGCCAGTCTAACGGGTGCGATCGAGATAGCGCGGGGGGCCGAGCGGCTCATGAACCCTCTGCCTCTTTACCACATGAATTCCATGGTTTCCACACTGGGAGTATCCATGCTGCGGGGTGCCTGCTTCGTGTTGCCTGGGCGGTTCAGCATTACCCACTGGTGGTCCGACATTGCCGACACCGGAGCCACGCGGTTCAATTATTTGGGGATCATGATCCCGGCACTCATGGCTCAGCCGGAGTCACCGCGTGACCGTAGCCATGGCATCAAATACGCCTTCGGAGCAGGGGTGGATCCAGCAATGCACGAGCGGTTTGAGCAGCGTTTTGGCATCGCGCTCATGGAAGTCTGGGGGATGACCGAGACGGGGCGCTTCCTTATCGTGGATCGAGAGCCTCGATATATCGACACCAGAGCGTGTGGCCGTCCGTTGGCGGGCCTGGAGGCCCGCGTGGTGGACGAGGGGGGCAACACTCTTCCTGATGGGAGTGTCGGGGAACTGGTCGTACGCCACAGCGCAGCCAACCCTCGGCATGGCTTCTTCCGCGGTTATCTGGACGATCCTGCAGCGACTGAGACTGCATGGGCCGGTGGATGGTTCCACAGCGGAGACCTGTGTACCAAGTCGTCCGACGGCATGTTCACTTTCGTTGACCGACGCAAGAACATCGTGCGCCGCAGCGGCGAGAACATTTCGAGCGCTGAGGTGGAGGCCGCTTTGGCGGCCAGCCCCCAAGTGGGTCAGGTCACGGTGCTCGCAGTGCCGGACGAGCTGAGGGACGAAGAGGTCCTTGCGTGCGTGGTGCCGGCGGCCGGTGTTGCTGCCGATAGCGCGCTTGCCAAAACGCTGCATGAGCAAGCAGCGGAGCGACTTGCCTACTTCAAGACACCCGGCTGGATCTACTTCGTGGATGCGCTGCCAATCACGGGTACGCAGAAGGTCCAGAAGCACAAGATCTTTCCCAATGGATTCTCACCCAGCACGCCAGGCCTTCATGACCTGCGAGACCGCAAGCGCTGGAAAAAATAGCATCACCAAGGAACCTTCATGACACCCGACGTATTTCTGCACCACGTGCACCTGGTCACGCACGATATGGCTGAAACCTGCGCCTTCTACATCCGACACTTTGGCGGCAAGATCGTCTTCGACGATGACATCGATGGCGATCGCAATGTCTTCATGACGTTCGGCAAGGGGCGCATCCACTTTTTCCAGTCAAAAAGCCAGCCACCAAGAGACCGCAATGCCTTTCATCACCTGGGGATGATGGTGGAAGACTTGCCCACATTTGTGCGCAGACTTCGAGAGGCAGGGGTGCAAGTCTCGGACCTCGTAGAGACGCCGGGAGGCGGTTTTGCAATGACCGCGGCGCCGGACAACGTCAAGATCGAACTCTTCCAGGTCAAAAATCCGCAGTCTAGGGCGTTCTTTCTGGATGTTGCGGAGTAGGACGCTGTCAGGCGTAGACGGGTAGCAGGCGAGTACCATTCAACGCCAAAGCAGCTTTGCAAGGATCAGGTCCTGTAGATCCTGTGACTACAAGCTGCGTTCGATGAATTTTATTGAAGATCTACTCTTCACTTCTGTCCAACGCATGTCAATCGCATCCAACCCTGGCGCAACCTTGCCAAGGCGCGCATCCCGAGAGCCTGCGGGAGCTCAGACGCGCGCCTCCTTACTGGAGTCCGCCATCGTTCTGTTTCTCCAGAGAGGTTATGACGACGTGCCCGTGTCGGAAATCGCTAAAGCGTCGAACGCCTTTCCGAACCATGTTACGTACCATTTTGGGGGCAAGGAGCCTCTGTTTGTGGAAGCGGCCTCTCGCGCGATGCTACGCGCGGCAAAGCACGCGGAGAGCATCACGCGCGCCAGTGAAACTGCTGAGATACACACGAGAAGCTTGATCGGTGACTTGCTCGGACCGGGCGCACCTGCCGTCATGCTGTTTGCCGATGCCATGTTGTTCGCACGGAGAAAGCCGGCATTGCAGGTGATGATCCGCGAAACCCTGCGACAACTTCACGACGCCGGGGAAGCGGCCATGGAAGACACATTGCGAAGGACTGGATGGCGTAACCGAGCGGACCCGGCCGTGATCACCCGGTCATTCTGGGCGGCAATCTTTGGGTTGGCGTTGGAAAAGGCTGCGATGGGCGGCAACTTCGAGCAAGAAAGTGCGGAGGCTGTCGCTTACATCATGATCGCGCTAGACCACACTTTTGAGGCTCCCGAGGCCTGATAGCCGGGTGAGCCGAATTTGCGCCCTGACCATGACCCGCATGTTAGGGCTGGTCGGTGCCACGGCGCGGGTATCTCCTTACACCCTCAGCGAGCCAGCATCTGGCGAATTGCATCGATCTTGGCGGGAGTGAACACTCCGCTGGCCAACAGGTCCAAGATTGAGGTTACACCGCCGCGCGACCCCCAACTGCCTTCATCAATGACTCTGAATGTGACCCACCAAGCAGGCGATGGCTTCTCGGCTCCGCATCCCTTGGCCATGGCCGCCAGGGTGTTTTCAATCACCTCTCTGCGAGTCTCTGGAGGCCAGGCACCGTCCATGACGCATATATCAATCGTTGCCACGTCGGGCGCATTGGGTTGATCCGCAAGGAGGACGCCTCCGATAGCGATCTGGTCGAGCGACCGCTCAACGAAATGCACCTGAAAACCCACCCGAGCTGGAGGTGCCAGCTGTCCCACCTCAGGCTCCAGCACTGCATCGGTGAGAGACTGGGCGAGTTGGCGGCGCTGCTCAACCGACAGGCGGTCATGTGGTGTCGTAACTGTGATGATGGTCATGGTTGTTTCCTGGCTTGGTAGGAAGTGAAAGTGACTCGGCGCTAGGGAGCTAGAGAAAAGCGCCGCAGGTGAATATGACAAATGTCATATTTTTTCCATTGTAGACTTTTTATGTCACTTGACATAGGGGTATGGACTATGGCCTATCCATAAAATGGATGGTCTTCAGCGTGACGCTACTGCTCCTATATTGCGGATGTGGTGCATCGCACCAAAAAGTGCGACGCGGATGCTTGGGTGTCATGCCTCAGTTGGTGAGCGGCAGAGACTGTGCAGACTGCAGGTCAGCTGGTTTTGAGGCCAGTATTTGCGTGGTTGAAAAGCAGAGTCTCGTGGAGTAGCTATAAGTGCCTCCGACGTTGTGGCGCCTGATTCTGAATATTTCGACCCTTGACGTGCGATGGGCTGTTCTGTCGCCAGCAATGAACAGGGGTATGCGTCCGAAAAACCTACCTTGATTGAGGGCGGCGGACGGGTCAGCATGGTGTCCACCAACGGCAATAGGTGGACAGGCGAAGGACCGCAAGCTGGCCTGAGGCATGGCCCGCATTGAACAGCTGACCTACTAGATAGCCGTGCCCAAGCGCTGAAAGTTCAGCGCCCGCAGCGAACAACTCGACGCCGCGCAGAAGAGCCTGCTCGACGAAGAGGTCGATGCCGACATCGCAGCCGTCGTCGCGCGCTGTGCTTTAGGTCACAGCCTTCGCCTTTGATGCCTTTTTTTTTGAGGCAGAAGATGGGGATGCCTCAGGCCTGCGGTAGGCGGCAGGAATCTCATGGCCCTGAATACCAGGGCCTGGAAGCGGCGTGATGTCAAACGGCGAGATCGGTTCATTGCACTCTGAGCAGACCAGCTTGGGCTGAACGATGTGGCCACATGTGTTGTGCCTCAGCAAAGTTGGCGGTCCAGCCTCACCGGCCATCCACGTATCACCCCATTTCCGCATCATCAGAATGATGGGGTACAGATCGCGTCCCTTCTCAGTAAGCCGGTATTCAAAGCGGGGGGGGATTGTCTTGATAAGGGCGTCGCTCCATGACGCCTTCTTCAATGAGGCGTTCAAGCCGATCTGACAAGCGGTGTCTTGTGATGCCCAGTCCCTTTTGCAAGGCCTCAAAACGGCGCACGCCCATGAAGGCCTCGCGCACGATAAGAGCCGTCCATCGATCACCGATGACGGACAGGGTCCGCGCGATGGAGCACGGAAGTTGATCAATTTCTTCCCACTTCATAGAGCGAGTATAGCTTGACAGGTTCCATTTTGGAACCTACGATCCGCCTCGTCAGTTCCAAAATGGAACTAACTTGTCCAACTGAACGAGGTACATATGTCTGAAAAAGAGTCCACCATCACCCGCGAAATCCGTGACCATGTCTTTCTGATCGGTCTGAATCGCCCCACTAAAAAGAACGCCTTCAACCTGGCGATGCTGCGCGAGCTGTCTGCGGCCATCGGTGAATACGAAGCCAATCCTGAGTTGCGTGCGGCCGTGATCTTTGCGCACGGCGAAGTATTCACTTCGGGCCTGGATCTGATGGATGTGGCTCCAGCCATGGGCAGTGGCGATGGCATCGTTTCGCCTGGCGCCTATGACCCTCTGGGTGTTCACGGTAAAGCGCGTACAAAGCCCATGTTGTGTGCCGTGCAGGGCTTGTGTCTGACGATCGGGATCGAGCTGATGCTGGCATCTGACATCAATATCGTGGCTGAGAACGCAAAGATGGCTCAGATCGAGATTAAGCGCGGCATCTTCCCGTTCGGTGGCGCGAATCAGCGTTGGGCTCAGTTGTCCGGATGGGGTAATGCCATGCGTTACCTCTTGACTGGCGATGAGTTCGACGCAGCTGAGGCCTACCGCATGGGCATTGCCCAAGAAGTGGTGCCCGCTGATCAAGTGCTCCCACGTGCGCTGGCACTGGCCGAAACCATCGCTGCACAAGCGCCCCTGGGCGTTCAGGCCACTTTGCGCTCAGCACGCTTGGCTCAGGAAAAGGGCGTGGAAGCCTCCATTGCCGAACTGGTGCCTGAAATCAAGCGCTTGATGGTGACCCAAGACGCGGCAGAAGGTGTGATGTCTTTCATGCAGCGCCGCCCTGCCGTTTTCACCGGCCGCTGATCCGTCCCACCCAAACACCTTCAGAGAAACAGCATGGCGCCCTCACTTCTGCTCAGCATTCACTTATTCGCTTGCGCGTTCTGGTTTGGTGTCTTGGGTGTGGAGTTCATCCTTGAACAAGGTAGAACGCGTAGCAGAGACCATGGCTACGCTGTCGCAGACATCCACTACAACGTCGACCTGTACCTTGAAGCGCCCGCATTCATCACGGTGTTGATCACGGGTTTGATGATGTCGAATGGTCATCCGCTCACCGGCCTTTATCTAGTCAAGGTTTGCGCAGGCCTCACCGCCATTCTTGGAAATGTCGGCTGTATCTACGCCATCGTCCGGAGAAAGTGGGCTGCCCGTGTGAACGACTTCAACGGCCTGGTGAAGTACTCCTACATGGTGGACAAGCTCTCAGCCATGGCGGTGCCCGCCGGCTTCACGGCGCTGTTCATCGGCTTCCATTTGGCGCACTAGGCCCTTGTTTAAACCCAGATCCTCTTCAAGGCGGCATCCAGAAACAGGATGCCCACAGGGGATTTCTACGCCCAAATTTTGGGCAAGAGAAGGAAATACCAATGACCCAACGATATGCCGTGCACGGCAAAGTGGCCGTCATCACGATGAGCTATCCGCCCGTGAATGCTTTGTCCTATCCCATGCGTGTGGAAACCGTGAAGGCGCTTCGCGAGGCAGAGACCAATCCTGCAGTGCAAGCCATCGTGCTGACTGGCGCCGGAAACGCTTTTTGTGGCGGCGCTGACATCAAGGAGTTTGATACACCGCAGGCAACGGCCGAGCCTACGGCTTGGACCCTGATTGCGGCGCTGGAACAGTGCAACAAGCCTGTGGTGGCAGCCATCCAGTCGGTCTGCATGGGCGGGGGCTTTGAAGTGGCGCTGGGATGCCACTACCGTGTGGCTGCGACAAGTACAAAGTTCGCTTTCCCTGAAGTGAAGTTAGGGCTTTTGCCGGGCGCAGGCGGCACGCAACGCCTGCCGCGCGCCCTGGATGTCGAAACGGCTTTGAATCTGATCTTAACCGGCGAGACCATTCCCGCTGAGCTGCTGTATTCGATCCCAGGACAAAAACTGATTGATCGACTGACGACTTCACCGGAAGCCTTGCTGAATGAGGCATTAGCGCTTGCAAGCGAAGCGGCTCAAAAAGTGGCCGACGGTGCTGAGCCGCCTAGGCTGCGTGACCTCAGAGCCAAGCACCCCAATAAAGAGGGCTACTTCCACTTTGTGAAGACCACCGTATCAGCGGCCTACCCTCAGAGTGAAGCAGCCAAGCTGTGCATCGCCTGCGTGGAAGCGGCGGTCAGCAAGAATTTTGATGAAGGATTGGCCGTGGAGCGTCAGCACTTCCTCGGTTTGGCCGCGTCCCCTCAGTTCCGTGCACTCAAGCACCTGTTCCTGGCCGAAAAGGCCACAGGCAAGTTGGATATCAAAGACGCGTCGGGGATACGTCCAGTTCCCCGCGATATCAAGAGTGTTGGTGTCGTGGGGGCCGGCCTCATGGGAACGGGCATTGCCATCAACTTCATTAATGCGGGAATTCCGGTCACCATTTTGGAAGTCAGCCAAGAAGCGCTGGATAAGGGCAAGGCATCGATTCGCAAGGTCTACGCCGGCCAAGCAGCCAAAGGCAAACTCAGCGAAGACAAGCTGAGCGCTCGTATGGCTTTGCTCAGTCCCACCTTGAACTATGCCGATTTCAAAGACTGCGACCTTTTGATCGAGGCCGTGTTCGAAGAGATGTCCATCAAACAAAGGGTGTTCCAGCAACTTGACGAAGTTGCCAAGCCGGGGGCGATTCTCGCGAGCAACACCAGCATGCTGGACCTGAACAAGATCGCGCAATTCACCAAGCGCCCTCAGGACGTCGTGGGTCTGCACTTCTTCAGCCCGGCTCATGTGATGAAGTTGTTGGAAGTGATTCGCGGCGACAAAACCGCGCCGGACGTCCTGGCCACTGCGCTGGTCATCGCGCCCAAGATTCGAAAAACCGCTGTCATTTCTGGCGTCTGCGACGGGTTCATCGGCAATCGGATGATCGAAGAGTTGCTGCGCCAGGGTGGCTATTTGATCGACGAAGGCGCCAGCCCTCAGCAGATCGACAAAGCGATGGAATCTTTCGGCATGATGATGGGCCCCTACAAGGTCGCCGACATGGCGGGCAATGACATTAGCTGGTTCATCCGGGAACGTCGTGCGGCGGAGCGCCCAGAGTTGCGTTACAGCCTGATCGGAGAGCGGCTTTACAAGCTGGGGCGCCACGGTGTGAAGAATGGTGGTGGTTGGTATGACTACGTGCCAGGCCGCCGAGATCCGATCCCCAGTGAAGTGATGAAGTCCGAGATTGACACACACCGCGCGGAAATTGGCATCACCCCCCGCAAGATCTCTGACAAGGAGATTGTTGGGCGCCTGGTGTATGCCCTTGTTAATGAAGGGGCTCGGATTCTGGAAGAGGGCATCGCAACTCGCGCCAGCGACATCGACATGGTCTACATCTTCGGCTATGGCTTCCCCGCGTGGCGCGGTGGTCCGATGCACTATGCCAACGAGGTTGGTCTCAACGAGGTTGCGGAAACGATGCGGTGCTTCGCTCGAAACCCCCATGCCGATTCCAAATTCTGGCAGCCCGCGGCCTTGCTGCAAGACCTGGCCGCAACCTTCAAACGATTTGGCGACGCCTGATCACTCCATGCAACGCCAACTACTGATGGGATGAATTGCCATGACCAATGCATTGATTGTTTCTACTGCACGTACCCCTTTAGCAAAAAGCTGGAAGGGATCTTTCAACATGACGCACGGCGCCACGTTGGCGGCTCACGCTATTGCACATGCCGTCGAGCGAGCCGGTATTGACGGGGCTGACGTTGATGATGTCATCCTGGGTTGCGCTTATCCTGAGGGCGCCACCGGTATCAACGTCGCGCGCCAAGGCGCCGTGTTGGCCGGATTACCCGTGACGGTATCCGGCATGACGCTGAATCGCTTTTGCTCCTCTGGCCTGCAAGCGATAGCCATGGCCGCACAACGGATCGCCACCAATGAGGCGGATGTTTATGTGGCCGGTGGTGTGGAAAGCATCTCTTGCGTCCAGAACAACATGAACACGCACATGTTGCTCAACCCTGAGTTGCAAAAACTGAAGCCAGAAATTTACTGGAGCATGCTGCAAACGGCTGAGCTGGTGGCGACGCGCTACAAGATCGGCCGCGACGCCATGGACGAGTATGGGGTGGCCAGTCAGCAAAAAGCCTGTGCTGCTCAAGCAGCCGGTCGCTTTGGTGAGGAAATTGTGCCCATCACCGTGGTGGCTGGCGTGGCCGATCCCAAGTTGGGCATGCGCACGAAAACCGTGACTGTCTCGCGGGACGAAGGTACGCGTGAGGGCACGACCAAAGAGGGTATCGCAGGTATTCGTCCGGCCATGCCAGGCGGCGTGGTGTCTGCCGGCAGTGCCAGTCAGTTTTCCGACGGTGCTGGTGCTTGTGTCTTGACCAGCGAAGCCTACGCGGCGCGGCACAACCTGCAGCCCCTTGGTCGATTCTTAGGATTTGCGATTGCAGGGTGCGAACCCGACGAAATGGGCATCGGGCCGGTGTTCGCCATTCCCAAGGTACTCAAGAAGTTAGGGCTGACGGTGGATGACATCGATCTGTGGGAACTGAACGAGGCTTTTGCTGTTCAGGTGCTCTATTGCCGCGACAAGTTGGGCATTCCCAATGAGCGGCTCAACGTCAACGGAGGTGCCATTGCCATTGGGCATCCTTATGGCGTGACAGGGCAGCGCATCACTGGTCATGCGTTGATCGAAGGAAAACGCCGCGGCGGCAAGCTTGTCTGCACCACCATGTGCGTGGGCAGTGGCATGGGCGCTGCTGCGGTCTTTGAAGTTCTCTAAGGGGTAAAACATGCTTCAGTACCGAGCACCTATTCGCGACATTCACTTTGCCTTGCACGAGCTGTTGAATATGGATGCGCACTATGCGTCCATCCCCGCCTATTCAGAAGCTACCCGTGAACTCGTAGACAGCATCATCGAAGCTGGCGCCAAGTTCGCAGAAGAAGAGCTATCCCCTCTCAATCGCATTGGTGATGAAGAGGGCTGCCGCTTGGAAGACGGCAAAGTCCGGACACCCAAAGGATTCAAAGAGGCCTATGCCAACTATGTGTCCTTGGGATATGGCTCCATTGCCGCGCCGACCGAGTATGGTGGCCAGGGGCTGCCCCCGTCGTTGGGCATCGTTCTGGGTGAGATGAATGGCACAGCCAACTGGTCCTGGGGGATGTACCCCGGTCTTTCACATGGAGCAACCAGAACTGTGGAGGCCCACGGCACACCCGAGCAAAAGGATCTGTACCTGCCCAAGCTGATCTCAGGCGAGTGGACGGGCACCATGTGTCTGACTGAGTCACACGCCGGGTCAGATTTGGGACTCATCCGCACCAAGGCGGAGCCTCAGGTCAATGGCTCCTATCGTATAACCGGTAGCAAGATCTTCATTTCGGCTGGTGACCACGATATGGCTGACAACATCGTGCACATCGTGTTGGCCCGCCTTCCGGATGCGCCGAAAGGGACAAAGGGCATATCGCTGTTCATTGTGCCCAAGTACGTTCCCAAAGAGGATGGGTCGATTGGTGAACGCAATATAGTGGTCTGCACAGCCGTTGAACACAAGATGGGTATCAAGGCGTCCGTCACGTGCGCATTGAGCTTTGACGGTGCAACTGGCTACTTGATCGGACCGCCCAACAGGGGGCTTCAATGCATGTTCACGTTCATGAACGAGGCTCGCATTGGTACCGCCGTGCAAGGCGTGTGCTCGGCGGAGGGCGCGTTCCAAGGCTCACTGAAGTATGCCAAAGAGCGGGGCGCCATGCGTGCGCTTTCAGGCCCTAAAGCTCCGGACAAGGAGGCTGATCCCATCATCGTTCACCCAGCCGTTCGGGCCATGTTGTTGACACAAAAAGCGTTTTCTGAAGGTGGGCGTGCGCTGGTCTATTGGTTGTCGATGCAAGCGGACATCGTTCAGGGCTCAGAGGATGAAAGCCGTCGCAAACAAGCTGACGACATGATGAGTTTGCTGACGCCGATTGCCAAGGCGTTTTTGACTGAAATGGGATCCGAGGCGGCCAAACACGGCATGCAGGTCTACGGCGGCCATGGCTACATTCGCGAGTGGGGCATGGAGCAGATTGCTCGCGACGCCCGCATCTCCTGTCTTTATGAAGGCACGACAGAAATTCAGTCGTTGGACTTGTTGGGCCGAAAGGTACTGCAGTCGCAGGGGCGGCTGTTGATGGACTTCGCCGCGATCATCCACAAGTTCTGTCAGGAACAAGGTGCTGATCCCCAAATGGCTGAGTTTGTGAAGCCGCTCGCCAAGTTCAACAAAACTTGGGGCGACATCACCATGCGCGCAGCCATGCGAGCCATGGTCAATCCAGATGAAGTCGGTGGTTCGGCAGTCGACTACACCTACTTTTCAGGCTACGTCACTATGGCCTACATCTGGGCTTGGACTGCCAAGGTTGCACTGGAGAAATTGAAGATCCATTCACAAGAGGCGGCTTTCTACAAGGCGAAGGTTCAGACGGCGCAGTTCTATTTCAAGAAGATCTTGCCTCGCGTACTAGGCCATCTGGAGTCCCTGGACTCTGGTGTCGAAGTGCTGCTGCAAATGGACGAAGACGCATTTGCTTTTTGATGAAGAAGTCCAAGGCGACAAGCCAAAATTGGTAGTCGCCTTACTCAATTAGGTCGAGCCTGCTCGAAGTTGTTCATCTGCAGCTTGGTGCGTACGTCGGCGAGAACGGCCCAGCCCTCGCTCCAGTCGAGCTGGAAGGCCTCGTCCGGGCCAAAGGTCAAGGTCGCGAAGGTGCCGCCGCGCCCTGTGGTCTGCAGGGGCACCAGGCGTGCTCTTGCCAGAGGCCTGTGCCTGCCGATCACCGACCGGCATGCGGTGGGTCTTGATCCGTTGATAAAGACTGTGCTGACTCACGCCCAGCCGGGCCGACACATCGGCCACCTTGTGGCCGCGCTCTGTGATCTGCTTAACCGCTTCGGCCTTGAATTCTTCGGGATATCTCTGCTTACTCATGGCACCTCCTATTGGGCTTCAGGTTTGAGGCTCAGAGGTGTCTAGAAAAACCTGGGCGATTCAAGAGACGCCCAAGGTTGACTGGGGTGATCAATCGAAAAATTTCAAGGTCTCATCGCTGGGCGCGCGCGGTGTTTGCAACTGGTTGACTGCCTCTGCCGTGTTTGCATAGCCAATTGCCATCCCTGCGAAAAGCATCTGTTCTCCGGGAGTTTGAAGGAACTCCCCAATAGTCTTTGGGTAGAGTGCCCAGCACTCTTGAGAGCAACTGTCGAGACCTTCTTCACGAAGGAGAAGCATTGTTGACATGAGCATCATCCCAAGGTCGGACCATTGAGGAGGGCCCATACGTCGATCTACTGTGCAGAAAATTCCGACCGGCGCACCAAAGAACTCAAAATTCTTAGCGAACCACCGAGCCCGCCCTAGCTTATCGTCCCTGGAAATTCCGAGCTGCGAATAAATATGCTCGCCTATCGCGTAGCGTCGTTCACGATAGGGTGACATCAAGTTCGGAGGGTAAATGTCGTATTCAGCTCCCTCACCCTGCGGGAATTCCGCAACCTTTCTGCGCATCAGCGATTTCAGCGCCACCAGCTTTTCGCCTGTGACGACGTGTAGGTGCCATGGTTGAAGGTTGCCTCCGGAAGGCGTTCGAAGTGCCTTAAGCAGCACTCGCTGGACGACGTCCAGCTGAACTTCGCGGTCCAGAAAGTCTCTTACTGACTTGCGGGTGGCTAGTGCCTCGCTCACGTGCATGTTTGATTTCTCCTATGTCAATTGTCATATTCTCTTTGGTAGTGTAAAAGCTCCTTCAGGAGATCTGCACTACCGAGAGACTCCAAGGTGACATAGAGCGACGCACACTGGAAGTCAGGCCGGGATGTGAGTGAGAGATCGTGTGCCCACTGCATCAAGGAGCATGCTGCTTCGACCGTCGAATATGCGCGCCATGAGAATCGCTCCCTCGTAGTCCGCTACGGTTTGCTCTGCAAGTGCTCGCGCAAGGGCGGCAGAATGGTGCTCTTCGTAGATGTGCTGCAGCGCGCCGACCCATGCGCCAAAGAAGGCTCGCACTTCAGCCATCAATCCGGGAAATGAATGCAAAGCATCCACTGACACTATGCCCATCAGGCAGCCACTCGGGTCTTCGTTGAAGAGTTTCTTGGTTTTTTGGTGCATGCGTTTGAGCCGACTTGTCGGCGACGCATCTTTTTCATATGCAATTGCAAGCATGCGATCTGCTATTCGCGCATGTGTCCACTGCAGCACCTCGATGGCCAATGTCTCTTTGTTGGGGTAGTGGTGGTAGAAAGCGCCCTTGCTGAGCCCGCATGCGATTGCCAATGCATCCATGGTGGAGCCGTTGTAGCCCAGCCGCCTGAACGTCTCTGCGCATCGCAGCAACAGCTCGTCACGCGAGATCTTCTGAGCGCCCATTGTCTTTGCCCTGTTGAATAGCCGTAGAAGTCATCATGACGCTCATTGTGCCGCTCCGCGGCCACTTCTTAGCGTGCTAGGACTTCTCTTGCAACTGGCGCCGCAGAATTTTCCCGACACTGCTTTTCGGGAGTTCGCTCAGGAAGATGATTCTGCGTGGTCGCTTGTAAGCAACGAGCTTGGCTTCGCAGAAGTTGAGTAATTCGTCAGCCGTCAACGAATCTTCTTTGCTCACCACGTATGCTACCGGAATTTCTCCCGCACGCAGGTCAATGGCAGGGGCAACCGCGCACTCAACAACTTCGGGATGAGCTAACAGCACGCGCTCAACCTCAGAGGGATAGATCTTGAATCCCGAGGAGATGATCATCTCCTTCTTCCTGTCTACTAGGCGAAGAAATCCATCGGCGTCAAACGTGCCAATATCTCCGGTTTTGAAAAAGCCGTCTTCTGTGAATGCGGTGGTGTTCTCTGCGCTGGCCCAGTAACCCCTAAGGACCGCCCCTCCGCGAATACATATCTCTCCAGTATCCGCAAGGCCTAGCGTCTCGCCTCCATCGCCTCGGAGACTGATATCTACACCGGGAATTGGCAGCCCTACGGAGCCGATTCGGGAAGCACCGATGCGATTGCAAGCCACCAGGCCTGTTTCAGTCAAGCCGTAACCCTCAGTAATTTCGCATCCAGTGACGGATTTCCATTGCTGCGCAGTGCGTTCTTGAACTGGCATGCCTGCCCCAAGTGCAAATCGAAGGGCCGCGAAATCAAGCCTTGAAAATGCTTCGAAAGACAGTAGTGACGCGAAAAGTGTGTTGACCCCTGGGAAGCTGGTTACTTGATGTCGCGCCCACTCTCTTACAAACTGCTTCTGATCCCGAGGGTTCATCACCAAAACTGCCTTCCCCCCGCGGAAAATGCAGAACAGCAGGCTGCCGAAACCAAGGATGTGATACAGCGGTATTGCCAGCATGAGCGTGTAGGTGCGATCTGGGTCGAGGCTGGATGAGATCCAGGTGTCCTGTTGGGCGACGTTACAGGTTAGCCCAGCATGGGTCAGTGGAACGCCCTTCGGTTGACCCGTAGTGCCGCCGCTGTACAGCATGACAGCATGGTCCTGCGGGGTAGGCGACACAGCAGTCCCGTGAGCAGACCAAAAGTTCAGCACCAAATCCCAAGCAACGGTGCCTTCACGGAGATACCACGGAACCAATCCTCGAAGATGCCGTGCCACCAAATTCACGAGAGGTTTTTTCCATCCCAGCATCGCCCCCGGCGAGACAACTACGACTGTGTGAGCGTCGCTTCCAACGCGAGCCTGTTGAACTATGTGCGCCATCGGTTCAAAAACGATCACCGCGCGTACCGGGCTCGATCGAAATGCATGAGAAACCTCTGCAATGGTGTACAGCGGATTCAGGCAAACTGCTGTCATACCTGCGCGCGCGATACCCAGGTAGGCAATCGGGTGAGCCAACACGTTTGGAAGCATCACCGCTATGTGGTCACCTGGCCGAAAGCCTTGTTCAAGTAGCCATCCTGCGACCGCTTGGGTGTGCCGGTCGAGCTCCAGATAGCTGATGTTCCTCCCCATCGCGCTGAGTGCCGTAGCTGTACCGTGCTTCTCGACCGCCTTTTCCAGCAGCGCGCAAATGGTTTGGGTTTCAATTCCTGGTGCCTGATCGCTGATCCCAGGGGGATAGCTGGCGTGCCAAGGTGGCTGATTCTGGCTTGTCTCCTGCATCATCTATCTCCTTGTTCTAGTGAATTCCGTGCTGTCGGCTGCGAGCGACGACGGGTAGCCAGTGCGACTCGCGTACGAGCTAGCCAACCTTGGCCTTTCATATGCTAAACAAACATTTGGTATGTTATGTCTCGAAAGTGACCCATCAGTGGCGATGTCAAGGTATGCGCTAAGGTTGGTGGGCATCCCTGCAATTTCTAAATTACACTTAGTATGTCAGATGACATATTCGTGATTGGGAGTTGATGTCTACCAAAGAAAAGATGATCGCGGGTGCCGCGGACTTGCTAAGCCGCAGGGGCGTTCATGCAACGAGCCTGCGTGATGTTGTTCAACACACTGGAACGCCGCGCGGGTCAATTTCGTACCATTTCCCCGGAGGGAAGCAGCAGATGCTTGAGGAGGCAGTCCGATACGCAGCGGACGCAGTGGCCAATCCGCTAGCTTCACACTTGCTTGATCGAGGGGCCGTAGAGGGCTTGCGAGCATTCTTGGATTGGTGGCGCCGGATTCTGGAAATGTCTAACTTCGAGGCGGGGTGCCCCGTTTTGGCTGCTGCGATTGAGCCGCTTGTGCCCGATGGTGGTGAGTCCCCAGACGACGCCATGGGGCAGGTGCGGCTACGTCAGCTGGTACATGGTGCTTTTTCTCATTGGCAAACCTTGCTTCGCGCAACCTTGGAGAAGGAAGGTGTCTCTCACGACAGAGCTGCAAGCTTGGCCATACTGGTTGTTGCGTCCATTGAAGGGACCGTTGCCATGTGCCGTGTTGCGCGCAATAGCGATTCTCTGGACGCCGTTCATAACGAGCTTAGCGCAGCGTTGAGACTTGCCATTGAGCAAGCAGGACGAGGAGGGCGACATGCCAGCTGAAAAGCAGATTGAGCCACTTCAGCAACTGGTCAACCTCATCGACGTGAAGGCAACTGAGCTTGATTGCTTCAGAGGTCATAGCGTCGATATCGGAACGAGAAACGTCTTCGGTGGTCAAGTTCTCGGCCAAGCCTTGATGGCCGCTGCAAAGACTGCTCCGGACGATAGGCCCGCTCACTCGATGCATGCCTACTTTCTGTTGCCGGGGAGGCATGAAGACATTGTCTACCAGGTCGCCAAGGTCAGAGATGGAGGCAGCTTCTCAACACGCCGCGTAAGTGCTCATCAAGAGGATGCAACAATCTTTGAGGCCTCGGTTTCCTTTCATCGAGAAGAGCTGGGAATCGATCGGCAGGATCCCATGCCTTCAGTGCCAGGGCCTCAAGGAATTTTTAGCGAGCTTGAGATTCGACAGAGCATCGCGGACAGGATGCCACAGAGGTGGAGGGAAAAAGCGATCCTACCAACGGGAATGGAGTACCGACCCCTCGTACCTTTTGATCACCTCAAGCCGCGCGCACGAGATGCCAAAAGCCAAATCTGGCTACGCACGTCGGGACCTTTGCCTGATTCGCGACCTATACATCAAGCGCTCCTTGCCTACGCATCCGACCATGGCCTTCTCCTTTCCGCGATCCTTCCCCATGGACTTAGCCTAGTGAACGGAGAGGTCCAACTGGCTAGCATTGACCACTCCGTCTGGTTTCATCGTGAGTTCAGAATTGATGATTGGCTTCTCTACCAAATCGATTCTCCCAGTGTGCACGGAAGCCGCGCTATATGCAGAGGGTCAGTATTCGCTCAGGATGGGCGGTTGGTGGCATCCACTATGCAAGAAGGGCTTTTGAGGGTGGTCACGAAGCCGAAGTAGGCAGTTGGCATCACCCGTGCAATGTCGATTGGAGCGGCATGCGTCCGACAGTGAAGATGTCGTTCTGAGCAGGTGACCTGCCCCCCGCCAGCCGTACCAGGCTGAAGTTAGTGAAGTTCGTCAACCACCAGGAGAATGACGGACATGAAGAAGTGAATCGCCCCGGGTTTGAACTGACCCCCAGAAGTTGGACAAACTTCAAAGGGTTTCATGAAGAAGTACCAAACAGATTTCAAGCTCAAGGTGGTCAAGAGCTTTTTGGCTGGGGACGGCGGAGCGAAGCTGCTGGCGCGGCAGTGGTCAGTGCCTGAAGAGAAGATCCGCAGTTGGGTGAGCCACTATCGCCTGCACGGCATTGACGGGTTGCTACCCAAGCGCAGCACGTACAGTGGGCAGTTCAAGCTGCAGGTGCTGTCCCACCAGAACCGCGAACAGCTTTCGAGCCGTCAGGTGGCGGCGATCTATGACATCCGCAACCCCAACCAAGTCGTGGTCTGGCGACGCAAGCTTGATGAAGGCGGCGTACAGGCCTTCGGGATCAGGGAGCAAGAGAGCCCCAGTATGAAGAAAGAACGACGCTCCCCAGCGCCGCCAAGCACGGCCATCACTGATTTGGCGCAGGCCCTGCACGAAGAGAACGAGAGACTGCGCGCGGAGGTGGCGTACCTAAAAAAATTGCAAGCCTTGATTCGGTCAAAGAGATCAGCGGCGCTGACAAAGCGCGTCTGATTGCCGGGTTGAGGCATCATCACAAACTGGCGAACCTTTTGCAGGTAGCCGGTCTTGCTCGCAGCACTTTCTATTACCAGTGCCAGGCGATCTTGAGTACCGAACAGCAGAGCGACATGGAGGGCAAGATCCGCGCCGTCTATGACGAGCACAAGGGCCGCTACGGATACAGAAGAATTACGGCAGCGCTGTGCAATTCAATGGCGGAAGCGATCAACCACAAATGCGTGCAGCGTCTGATGCAAAAGATGGGACTGCGTGCTTTGATCAGGGCGAAGAAGAGCTCCAGGCATATCCAGGGCACGAGCGATGTGCACGTACCCAATGTCCTGCAGCGCGACTTCTTCGCGAAGGCTCCCAACCAGAAGTGGGTGACCGATGTCACCGAGTTCAACGTGAACGGACACAAGCTCTACCTGTCAGCCTGCATGGACCTCTACAACGGCGAAATCATCGCGCACCAAATGGCAAGGCGTCCCGTCTTCGAGCTGGTTGCCAGCACGCTGCGGGCAGCGCTTTCGCGGACCGCGTGCACTGCGCAACTGATCGTTCACTCGGACCAAGGCTGGCACTACAAGATGCAGCCCTATCGATGGATGCTTGCGCAGCGTGGAGTCAAGCAAAGCATGAGCCGCAAGGGCAATTGCTTTGACAACGCGGCAATTGAAAGCTTCTTCGGCACGCTGAAGGCTGAATATTTCCGTCTTGAAGCGCCGAGCAGCCTTGATGCGCTCGAAGCGGGCGTGCATGATTACGTCAATTACTATAACCACGAGCGCATAAAGCTCAGATTGAACGGGCTCAGCCCGGTCGAATACCGGCTGAGCACTGCCGCCTGATTGGCGACAAGGCAACCGTCCAACTTCTGGGGGTCAGTTCAATGCCGGGGCGGTTCAGTTCAGTCTTTGGGCAACCGAGTGAGCACACCTTTCAGATGTGCATAGGAGTGGTGCCCGAAATCCACTTCGACTGCGCCAACGTCATCTCCGCTACCGCAATCTGGCCCGCGCGAAACCTGTCGCAAAATAGCCTACCTATGCCGCCAGGGATAAGCGGCCTCCACTGGTTGGGGATCCAGTTTTTCCCTTGGGGGCAGTGGTTCGATGCGAGAACATAGCCCTATCAGTCGAGAGTTGCTGAGTCGCCTTTGGCAATCAGATGGACATATCCCTGAAAGGTGGCGAGGCTCCGATGACCAGTCATTTCCATAATGGCCATCATGTTCAATTGCCCTGATTCGCAAAGTCGGCTTGTCGCTTCATGACGAAGATCATGAAAATGAAGGTCCGAAATTCCAGCGCGTTCTCTTAGTCTTGCAAACGCTTCGCACAAGGCTTGGGCGTTAGGAAATTGGTGGAAGGCCCTTGCCTCGCCCTTCGGACACCTCTCCTTTTGGAGTGCCAAAATCTCCCTGGCCTTTTGGCTCAGAAGTATTGTTCTTGCCGTCTTGGTTTTGGTATGACTGGCTGGGATATGCATCTTCAGGCCAGAAGGTGAAATATCCACCCAGCGAGCGAGGGTGATTTCCTGTTCGCGCATAGCCGTTTCAAGAGCAAATCCAATGGCTGCCTGCCAGTCACTTTCGTTGTACGTGAAGTTGCCTCTGGACAAAGCGGCCGCGTAGAGCTGTGCCTCTTCTCCATCAAATAGCCTTCGGTCCCGCTTTCCGGCCCAGGCACTTGGCATTGTCTTTTTCTCGAAAGCGAAAAGGTGAGGATTCAAATCTGCTTTGCCGTTCTTGGCGTTCCACTCCAAGGCAATCTTCAGCGCGTAAATGAATTTCCTGACTGACGCCGGTTGGTAGGTGCGCGGAGACCCTTTGAGCTTTCCCTCAGCTTGCTTCTTTGCGTCACGCTTGATCGGTGTGCGCAGCAAGACGGTGATGTAATTTGCGAGGTCTTCGTTGCGCAACGCTGATACAGGGAAGACGCCGAGATCGTTCGCCACCTGCTGGTAGTCGGTCATCGAGTTCGCGGGCAGGGGGTTGTGTGACTGTTGCCGAAACGTCAGGTACTTCTCTACAGCTTGCTTGACGGTCAGCTCGGCCTCGAAGTTCGACCCGCTAAGAGATGCGCTTGGCGGTTGAGTGCCCAGAGGAGGGTTCAACCGCCTATTCTTTCCGACGATGTAACGGGGGTCCATTCCCCCTTCAATCAAAGCATCCGCCTGTGCCTTCCAGTTCGTCGCTTCGAGGACTGTCTTAAAGCGCCGACTCATGGGCTTGGCGTTGCGCCGGTTCACACGTGCTTCGTATGTGGTGCCTCCGCCTTGGAGTTCGAAAGCACGTATTCCGATTGGCAGTTCGCGGGATTTCATATGTGGATCCTAGTGGTTTTTTGGTGGTTTTTCCTTTACCATGTGAAAATTACGTTCATAAGTCATTGATTTATATTGACTGTGGTTTACCTGCTAAGGGAGTATGGGGTGTAGAGCCTCATCGAGGGTTCGAATCCCTCCGTTTCCGCCAAAAATGGGTTTTATGCAGTCTCATAAAGCCACTAAAAAACCCCGAAAACCTGGTGTTTGCGGGGCTTTTTGGTTTTGGTGTCAGGCAGCGGCGTCCCACCGTCCCACCTTACCGGTTAGGAGACAGTTGCCCGCGAATCTCGCCGCCAGGATGCGCCGCAGTGTGGATGTTGGCGTACCACTTGCCGGCCATCAAGTCCTTCATTTGGGCCTCTGTCAATTTGGCTTCACCCTTGATGGGGCTTGCCACCGATCCGGTGAACGGAACTACAACACCTGCGTTTGAGCCTGCCATTGCAGGGCCATGAAAGTGACCCGCTTTGGCGGGCCCCGTCAAGCCGGAGTAGCTGACGGTCCAGTTCAGCATCTGGGTCTTTTTATCAAGTTTGGCGTCGACGTGGCCGGTGGCAGGCGAGCTGTTGGGAGGTACCTCGGCTGCACCCGACAATTGTGCGGAATACGTGACGGTGTCGTGGGACATGCCCATCATCGAGCAGCCAGCGAGGGCGGTGATGCCAGCGGCAGCGATGGCTGTCTTCAGGGTGTGAGAAATTGTCTTCATGCGGAACCTCAGGTGGTGGAGAAAAATTTTGTGCCGAAAACTATTTTGTTGTCGCCTCTCTGCCACTGGCTGTAGGACAAAAACAATAGCCCATGGGTCCAGGGAAGTTCTGTGACGACAAACTGAGGTCCTTCATCAGGAAACTCAATGAAGAAACCGCTCGCCACGGTTATTGCCGTGACAGTAGGAATTTGTGCGGTTGCAGTTCCAATCACGCTCACGATCTATAAGGCGCGCCAATGGGGATTGGAGAGTGAAACGAGACACGCACTCGTCGTTGCACGCGATGTGCTGCGGCGGAGCGAAATCACCCCGCGACCTGCACGCACTGGATTCCGTGGAGCTCTTGAAAGGCGTAGCCAGACGCATGAAGGCAGGGCAGGGCAACCTTGTGGTGGAGGTCACCGAGCATGGTTTCATGAAGCCCGATGTCGCGCGTGAGGCAGTGCAGCGCTTGCGCACCGAGGGGATCCGGGTGGTCATCGACGACTTCGGAACGGGGTACTCCAGCCTGTCGTATCTCGAAACCTTTGAGCTTGATTTTCTGAAGATCGACAAGGCGTTTGTCGACACCATAGGGGTCGAATCCGCCACCTGCCAAGTGGTATCTCACATCATCGAGATGGCCAAGGCGCTGAAGCTGCAAATGATTGCAGAGGGCGTCGAAACAGAGGAGCAGGCGGAGTACCTGCGTGCGCACGGTGTGCAACATGCGCAGGGCTGGCTGTATGCGAAAGCCATGCCGATGAAAGAGCTTGTCTTGCGGCTTTGTAGCGCGAAAAGTTAGTGCGCTTCGCCCTTGAAAGTTGAGCGCACTGGGCGTTGCCTAGCGCCCACAGCCTGCCCCAGAGTGCTGAGTCAGACGTGACGTTTAGGGAGCGCGCTGGCGGGTAAGCCAATCGGCTGAGAGTCGGCTTGTTTGTGTAGCGCGTCGAGCACATGGCAGTGCGCGTCGGTGCCGTCGCAGCGACTGCGCAGGTCGCGCAAATCCTGCTCAAGCGCCTGCAGTTCTTGCTGACGCGTGTGGACGTGGGCGATGTGCTCGTCCAGCGTGTGGCAAGCGGCGTGTGCGTCGGCCGGTGGGCGCTGGTCGAGTTCCAGCAAGGTACGCACTTCGTTTAGCGACATGTCCATGGCGCGGCAGAGGCGGATGAATCGCAGTCGGTGCACCTCGGCATCGCTGTAAAGCCGATAGCGGTTTTCCTCGCGTGCACCCGGGCGCAGCAGCCCCTCCTTTTCGTAGTAACGCATGTTGGCCGCCGTAACACCTGAGCGTCGCGCCGCCTCGCCGATGCGCCAGCGGGCGCTATTTCCCGTGTTTTCCGAGGTTTCTTCGAACATGGCTTGACCTTCGAGTGACTTCATGGATTCCAATCATGACATGAGCGATTCAACCACCTTGCATTCCGCTGCGCCTACCGCACACGCCCATGGCCGCACTGAACCCGCCGCACCGGCTTGCGCCGATCACCACCATGCTGGCTCTGACCTTCCGCACTCTGTAGAGACCTCTGCGTCGGCGCAGATCGGAGCGCGAATTAACCTGTCGTGCTGCCCAGGCGACGCTAAGCCCAGCGTAAGTGGCCCTGCCTCAAATGCACACGCCCACAGCGAAGACGACGGTCACGACCACAGCGCCTTGCCGGGGTGGTGGCGAATCGCCAGCGCGCTGCTTGCGGCGATTGGAGCTGAGCTGCTGCATCTGCTTGGGCCAGACACGAGCTTGTGGCACGTCGCCGGAATGGCATTGGCAGCACTGGCCATTGGGCTTGCCGGACTGGGGGTTTACAAAAGCGGGCTGCGTTCGCTGCTTCAAGGCAGACTGGGCATTAGCGCCTTGATGGCGGTGGCTGTGACGGGCGCATTCGCGATCGGCCAATGGCCCGAGGCTGCAATGGTGATGGCGCTCTATGTGCTGGCTGAGCGCATTGAGCAGGTTGCGGTCGGGCGCGCGCGGCACGCCATTGGAGCTTTGCTTGAGCTGAGCCCCGATCGCGCCGAGGTATTGGGCGTTGACGGGCGGTGGGCGAGCGTGCCGGCAGATCAGGTGAAAGTGGGCAGCACCGTGCGCGTTCGGCCGGGCGGACGCGTACCGCTGGACGGCACCGTCACGCGCGGGCAGGGCGCCGTCGATGAATCGAGTGTGACTGGGGAGAGTCTGGTCGTGGACAAGCTGCCTGGCGCGCCGCTCTATGCGGGCACGCTCAATGCCCAGGCGGAGCTCGAGATGCGCGTCACGGCGGCAGCGGGCGACACCACGCTGGACCGAATCATCCGTGCGGTGGAGCAGGCGCAGGCAACGCGAGCGCCGATGCAGCGAATGGTCGACCGTTTTGCCGCCATTTACACACCGGCGGTGTTTGCCATTGCCGTCGCGGTTGCGTTGGGTGCGCCGCTGCTGCTCGGATGGGAGTGGTTCGATGCGTTGTACCGCGCGTTGGTCCTGCTGGTTATCGCTTGCCCGTGCGCACTTGTGCTGTCCACTCCAGTAACGGTCGTCAGCGGTCTGGCGGCGGCTGCGCGGCGCGGCATCCTGATCAAGGGTGGCGTCTGGCTGGAGCAGGCGCGCGGCATACGTGTGGTGGCGTTTGACAAAACCGGCACCATTACCGCAGGCCGGCCGGCGCTGGTGGGGCAGGAGCAGTTTGGCAGCGACGCAGCGCACGATGTGGCGCAGGCGCTGGCGTTCCGATCGGACCACCCCGTCTCGCAGGCGATTTCCTTGGGTCTGGATTCGGTCGGAGCATCCCTGCCGTCGGTCGAAAATTTCTCCGCGTCGGCAGGGCGGGGCGTGCTGGGCCAAGTGGATGGGCGGCTGTGGAAGCTCGGCAACCGGCGCTGGATGAGCGAGCTCGGTTTGTGGAACGAGTCCATCGAATTGGCGGCCGCTGCGCATGAGGCGCAGGGGCGCAGCGTCACGCTGCTGGCCGATGGCGAGAAGGTACACGCCTTGTTTGCGGTGGCGGACACCTTGCGGCCACAGGCGGTTCAGGCCGTAGCTGAGCTGCGCAGCCTCGGCATTCGACCAGTCATGCTGACTGGCGACCACGTCGGCGCCGCGCAGGCGGCCGCGCGCGAGGCCGGCATTGACGAGGTGCATGCCAGCTTACTGCCCGAAGACAAACTCGCCGCGATTGCGCGTCTGCAGCAGGCGCACGGCCTGACAGCGATGGCGGGCGACGGCATCAACGACGCCCCGGCGCTGGCGAAGGCAGACATCGGCTTTGCCATGGGCGCAGTCGGTACCGACGTGGCCATGGAAACCGCCGATGTGGTCATCATGAACGACGACCTGCGCCGGGTGGCGGAGACGGTGCGGCTGTCGCGCCAAACGCACTCGGTGCTGGTGCAAAACATCGCGCTGTCGCTCGGCATCAAGCTCGTTTTCCTTGGGCTGGCGCTGGCCGGGCAAGCAACCATGTGGATGGCCGTGTTTGCAGACATGGGCGCCAGCTTGCTGGTGGTGGCCAACGGCTTGCGCATGCTTCGTTTTGGGAAAGCGGATGCGGCTTCGGATGGTGCGGCGCCACATTAGCCAACCGCAGCGAGGCAGCGTGGCAGCGCGGCTAGACACCACCGCGGGGTTTGCGCGGCAGGCTGAAATTTCAGGTGAGCTCTGCCTTGGCTTTGAGCAGCGCGTAAAGCTCGTCTTTAAGTTGCAGCTTCTGCTTCTTCAGCGCTTCAATCTCCAGATCCGCAGACGGACCGGTCTGGGCAATCATGGCCGTGATCTTCTGATCGAGGCGGTTGTGCTGGTCAAACAGTCGGGTGAAGTGGTGGTCGGTGGTCTTGAGTCGGGTGATCAGGTCGCGGTATTCAGGGAACATCGTTTCTCTTTCCTTCGACGGGTTGCGCAGACAGTGCCGTACCCAAGTCCACTATAAGCCCCTTGCTTGCCAACCCTTATTCATCGATCGATGCGCTCCAGCGGCTGCCCCAGTCGCGTGCCCGGTCGATGTCGCGGCGGTCGCGCTTGGTGGGGCGGCCGTCGTGCAGTGCGGCCGCCGGTTCGGGCGCTAGGCGTTGGCGCTCCGCCGCCGCCGCGCGGGCAGCCAGGCTTTCAGGGGTTTCTTCGTACAGTTGCTGCGCTACCGGCGCCGGACCCCGAGCGTGGCTGATGCCGCGCACGACCACGCTGCGCGGCACCACACCCTGGCGCAGGTCGACTGTGTCGCCCGGCTTGACTTCGCGTGATGCCTTGGTGACGGCGCCGTTGACACGCACCCGCCCTTTGGTAATTTCGTCTGCAGCGAGGCTGCGGGTTTTGAAGAATCTCGCGCACCACAACCACTTGTCGATGCGCACCGTATCGGCTTTTTCCATGCCGCGTATTTTGCTTGTACGCGCGGCATGGCGCTGTACAGCCAAAATAAGAAAAATCAGAGTAAAAAAGGCCTATAGCCCTTTACTGGTCTGCGCTAACAGCTATTTTTTGTATAGCGAATGGGCTCGCCGCTACAGGGCGTTACCATTCCTCCATGGATGCGCTCGCCCCCAACACCCCCGCGCTGCCGCTTGATGCGGAAGGAATACTCGCGCTGGCGGCGCGCTCAATGTTCCATTTGTTCTCCAGCGTGAGCCAGGGCATGTTCCTGGTGGACTTGAGCGGTCGCATCGTCTGGGTAAACGAGGGCTACCAACGATTTTTGCCTGAGCTAGGTCTGACCCATGTGGACCAGTTTTTGGGGCGCATGGTCGAAGACGTTATTCCCAATACCCAGATGCGCCGAGTGCTGGAGACGGGCGAGGCGGTGCTGATCGATCTGCTCACCAACCGCGCCGGCACTTTCGTGGTCAGCCGCATTCCGCTGCGGGGCGACGACGAACGGGTGATTGGCGCCATTGGTATTGTGCTTTTCGACCACCCCGAGACGACGCTGCAGCCGCTGATCAGCAAGTTTGCGCTTCTGCAGCGCGACCTGGACGACGCGCGGCGCGAACTGGCGGTGCAGCGGGGTCGGCAGCTTCATGCTCCGACTGGCGACGGTACGCGTCGCGCCAAGCACACCTTTGCAAGTTTTGTGGGCTCCAGCCCCGCCGCCGCGGAGGTGAAACGCCAAGCCCGTCGCGCGGCGCAGTCGATGAGCCCGGTGCTGCTGCTTGGCGAGACGGGCACCGGCAAGGAGTTGCTGGCGCATGCCATTCACGCTGCGTCTGCGCGATCCGACGGACCTTTTGTCAGCGTGAATATTGCCGCGGTGCCCGACACGCTGCTGGAAGCAGAATTTTTTGGCGTAGCGCCCGGCGCGTATACCGGAGCCGATCGCCGTGGACGCGAAGGCAAATTCAAGTTGGCCGATGGCGGCACGCTGTTTCTCGACGAGATTGGCGACATGCCGCAAAACCTGCAAGCCAAACTGTTGCGCGCGCTGCAGGAGGGCGAGATCGAGCCGCTCGGCTCCAACCAGTTGGTGCCTTTCGATATACGTGTGGTGGCTGCCACCTCACGCGATCTGAACGCGCTGGTGCGAGACGGCCGCTTTCGCGAAGACCTGTATTACCGCTTGCATGTCTTGCCGCTTCGGGTGCCCCCCCTGCGCGAGCGCCGCAGCGACATTCCCGCGCTGGTGGAATTGCTGGCGGAAGACATGGCCCTGCGCAGCGGCTCGGCGCCGCCTGAGCTGCGTCCCGATGCCTTGGCGCTGCTGATGGGGCAACCTTGGCGCGGCAACATCCGCGAGCTGCGCAATGTGTTGGAGCAGGCAGCAATGCGAACCGATTCGCAATCGATTGATGCAGCCAACTTGCGCAGCATCTTGCGAGAAACTGGCGTGGAGCCTGCGGCGCCCATCGACGAAACCAATGCAGCCGGAGAGGCTTCCCGCACGCAGGACGACCTGCTCCGTCCGATGGCGGTGCAGGTGGCCGAGCTCGAACGCAGCGCGATTGCCGCCGCGATGAGGGCCAACGGTGGCAACAAGCTGGCGACGGCAAGGCAGCTGGGCATATCGCGCGCGACTCTGTACCAAAGGCTGGAAAACCCTGATTAAATATTGAGCATTTGTCTGATTAGAAGACTTATTGGTTGCCTGAATTTTGTGCAATTTGGTCGATGAAGTAGTATTTTTCGGGGGCGCATTGCATGGCATGGTTGTTGCAACATATTGAAACAACCTAAGGAGACCCCATGCACCGCCGCACTCTGATCGCGCTTGCCGCCATCGCCAGCACCATTTCCATCTCAGCCCTTGCGGCTGAAGAGATCCGCATCGCGCACATCTACAGCAAGACCGGCCCGCTGGAGGCCTACGGCAAGCAAACCCAAACGGGTCTGCAGATGGGCCTGGAGTACGCCACTGGCGGCACCATGATGGTTGGCGGCAAGAAGATCGTGCTGATTGAAAAAGACGACCAAGGCAAGCCCGATCTGGGCAAGAGCCTGCTGGCGACCGCTTATGCAGACGATAAGGCCGACATTGCGGTTGGCCCTACGTCTTCAGGGGTCGCGCTCGCCATGCTGCCCGTCGCAGAAGAGTACAAAAAAATTCTTCTGGTCGAGCCCGCAGTGGCCGATGCGATCACGGGCGAAAAGTGGAACAAATACATCTTCCGCACTGGCCGCAATTCCAGCCAGGACGCCGTCAGCAATGCGGTGGCTATTGACAAGCCCGGCGTCACCGTTGCCACCTTGGCGCAGGACTACGCTTTTGGTCGTGACGGCGTGAAGGCGTTTAAAGACGCTTTGAAGACCGCCAAACTGGTGCACGAGGAATACCTGCCTGCCAACACCACCGACTTCACGGCCGGTGCCCAGCGCCTCATTGAGAAGCTCAAAGATCAGCCCGGCCGCAAGGTGATCTTCATCATCTGGGCGGGGGCGGGCAACCCCTTCAAGATCGCCGACATGGACCTCAAGCGTTATGGCATCGAGATTTCCACCGGCGGCAACATCCTGCCGGCCATGGTGGCCTACAACCAGTTCCCTGGCATGCAGGGTGCGACGTACTACTACTACGGCTTTGCACGCAACCAGGCCAATCTGTGGTTGGTGACCAACCACTACATCAAGCACAAGTCGCCTCCCGACTTCTTTACTGCGGGCGGCTTCGCGTCTGCGATGGCGCTGGTGACCGCCCTCAAGAAGACCAACGGCGACACCAAGACCAACGGCCTCATCAAAACCATGGAAGGCATGAGTTTTGAGACGCCCAAAGGCACCATGACCTTCCGTGCAGAAGACCATCAGGCGATGCAGAGCATGTACCACTTCAGGGTGTCGAACGGTGCGCGGGTGGGCACCATGGCGGACCTGCACCTGGTCCATGAGATCAAGCCGGAAGAAATGAACATTCCGATTCGAAACAAGCGCTAACAGGGTTACTACTGTTAAATATTCAATCAAACGACTGAATTTCAGACAATAAAAATGCCTGAAATTCATACTTCTGCAGAGTTCGGAGCCGTGCTGCCATACGCAGCAACGGTTTGCAGCCTGGCACGAAGTGTGCGATACCCATAAAGTTGTCAATAGGAGATATTTTCATGCAACGTCGTACTCTGATCGCCCTCGCGGCCCTCGCCAGCACCGTTTCCCTCTCGGCCTTTGCGGCCGAAGAGATCCGCATCGCACACATCTACAGCAAGACCGGTCCGCTCGAGGCTTATGGCAAGCAGACCCAAACGGGTTTGCAGATGGGCCTGGAGTACGCTACTGGCGGCACCATGATGGTCGGCGGCAAAAAGATCGTGCTGATTGAGCGGGACGATCAGGGCAAGCCCGACTTGGGTAAGAGCCTGCTCGCTGCAGCGTATGCCGACGACAAGGCCGACATCGCAGTTGGCCCGACGTCTTCGGGTGTCGCACTCGCCATGCTGCCAGTCGCCGAGGAATACAAAAAAATTCTGTTGGTTGAGCCCGCAGTGGCCGACGCGATCACGGGCGACAAGTGGAACAAGTACATCTTCCGCACCGGCCGCAACTCCAGCCAGGACGCCATCAGCAACGCCGTGGCCATGGACAAGGAAGGCGTGACCGTTGCCACGCTGGCCCAGGACTACGCTTTCGGCCGCGACGGTGTGAAGGCCTTCAAAGCCAATCTCAAGAACGCCAAGATTGGCCACGAGGAATACCTGCCGCAGACCACAACCGACTTCACGGCTGGTATTCAGCGCATCGTCGATGCACTCAAGGACAAGCCAGGCAAGAAGGCCATTGAGGTGATCTGGGCCGGTGGCACGCCGCCCTTCAACGCCTTGGCTGCGCAAGACCTGAAGAAGCGCTATGGCATTGACGTGTTCACTGGCGGCAACATCTTGCCGGCCATGGCTGCATACAAGAACTTCCCCGGCATGGAAGGTGCAACCTACTACTACTTTGGCATTCCGAAGAACCCGGTGAACGATGCGCTGGTAGCGGCTCACTACAAGGAATTCAAAACACCGCCAGACTTCTTCACGGCGGGCGGTTTTTCGGCTGCTATGGCTTTGGTCACCGCGCTCAAGAAGACCAATGGCGACACCAAGACGAACAACTTGATCAAGACCATGGAAGGCATGAGCTTTGATACGCCCAAGGGCAAGATGACCTTCCGCAAGGAAGACCATCAGGCGATGCAAAGCATGTACCACTTCAAGATCAAGAACGATCCGGCTTTCGCCTGGGGCGTGCCTGAGCTCGTGCATGAGATCAAGCCCGAAGAGATGGACATTCCAATCCGCAACAAGCGATAAGCCGCTTTGCGTGCCCGGCGCAAGCCGCCGGGCGCTTTCGCGCAGGGGCGGCCGCCCCTTTTTTTCTACTGAGCATGCACTCCCGGAATACACGGGGGGCGGATCGGTGCGTTCGTAAATATCCAGGAGACAAATATCGTGGTGAAAGCAGCATTTATCCGCTCGGCAGTGGCATTCGCAGCGTTGGCCGCAGCAGGGGCAAGCGTCTGGGCAGCCGTTGACCTGCCAAAGCTCAAGATCGACAAGACGCAGACGACGGTTTCGGGCCTTTCGTCTGGCGGCTTTATGGCGGTGCAGCTGCACGTTGCGTACTCGGCCACGTTCGCCAAGGGTGCGGGTGTAGTGGCCGGTGGGCCGTTCTATTGCGCCGAAGGCTCCATCGTGAACGCCACAGGCCGCTGCATGGCAAGCCCGGCTGGAATTTCTACGAGCACGCTGATCAACACGACCAACAACTGGGCGTCGCAAGGTTCCATCGATCCAGTGTCGAATCTGCAAAATTCCAAGGTCTATCTGTTTTCGGGGTCGATAGACAGCACCGTGAAGCAGGGTGTGATGGACGCCCTGAACACTTACTACAAGAGCTTTGTTCCGACAGCCAATATCGTCTACAAAAAGGACATTGCGGCCGAGCACGCGATGATCACCGACGACTACGGCAATGGCTGTTCCACCAAGGCCTCGCCGTACATCAGCGACTGCAATTTTGACCTTGCCGGCAACATCCTCCAGCATTTGTACGGCCCGCTCAACCCGCGCAACAACGCGGCGCTTCCAGCCGGCAATTTCATCGAATTCAAGCAAAGCGCATTTGTCACCAACCACGGCATGGCAACTACGGGTTGGGCGTATGTGCCGCAGGCCTGTCAAGCGGGTGGCGCCGAGACGTGCAAGCTGCATGTGGTGTTCCATGGCTGCCAGCAGAACGTGAGCAACGTCCAGCAGCAGTATGTCCGCAACACGGGCTACAACCGCTGGGGCGACAGCAACAACATCGTCATGCTGTACCCGCAAACCAGCACGGCGGCGACCAACAGCTGCTGGGACTGGTGGGGTTACGACAGCGCAAATTACTCTAAGAAGTCTGGACCCCAGATGGCCGCCATCAAGGCCATGGTGGATCAAATTTCCAGCGGTACGGGCAGCACGGGCGGCGGCGGTGGCAGCAATCCGCCAGCTGCACTTCCAGCACCTGCCGGTGTGAGCGCTACCGGTGCCACGGCAAACAGCATGAACGTGGGCTGGAGCGCAGTTACTGGCGCAGCGAGCTACAACGTCTATCGCAATTCCAACAAAACGAATGCCTTGCCTGTGTATGGCACGAGCTATACCGACAACGGTTTGGCGGCATCCACCACCTACAGCTGGACGGTGCGCGCGGTCGATTCGAGCGGCGCAGAAGGTGCCACGTCGGCTGCTGCTTCGGGGACAACTTCGGCCGGCTCAGGTGGTGGGACTGCAACGTGCACGACAGCGAGCAACTACGCACACACCATTGCCGGCCGCGCGTATGCGTCGTGGGGCGTGACGTATGCCAAGGGTTCCAACCAGAACATGGGGCTGTGGAACATCTACACCACCAAGACTTTGAAAGAAACGGGCCCCGGTTACTACGTGATCGGAACCTGCCCATAAGCCGGTGTTCCTCCGGCCTGCGCCATGCGCGGGCCGAGGAGGGCACTACAACGACGACCGGGAAAGAGACACAGACGCAATGAGCACTCTGGTGACCAAGGACTTGACGATTCGCTTTGGCGGCCACGTCGCAGTCAATTCGGTGAGCTGCGCTTTCGAGCCAGGCACCTTGACTGCGATCGTGGGCCCCAACGGCGCGGGCAAGACCACCTATTTCAACCTGATTTCCGGGCAGCTCAAGGCGTCGGCAGGTCAGGTGCATCTTGGCGGGCGCGACTTGTCCAATCTGTCGGTGCCAGATCGCGCAAGGGCGGGCTTGGGCCGGGCGTTCCAGTTGACCAATCTCTTTCCCAAACTGACGGTGCAGGAGAACGTGCGTCTGGCCGTGCAGGCGACGCACGACGGCAAACATCGGCGTGGATTCAACCTCTGGAGCATCTGGAGCGACCACGCGGAGCTGATGGAAAAGGCCGACAGCATTCTGGAAAGCGTCGCTCTGCAGAGCCGCGCGGATACGCCGGTGATCAGCTTGCCGCACGGTGACCAGCGCAAGCTCGAAGTCGCGCTGTTGATGGCGCTTGAGCCGCAGGTCTACATGTTCGACGAACCCACAGCGGGCATGAGCCACGACGAAGCGCCGGTGATCCTGAATCTGATCCGCGCGCTGAAGAAGGACAAGACCAAAGTGATCTTGCTTGTCGAACACAAGATGGACGTGGTCGGCGAACTGGCCGATCGCATCATTGTGCTGACCAACGGCACGCTGGTTGCAGATGGCGCACCCGCCGAGGTGATCGCCTCGCCCGTGGTGCAGGAAGCCTACCTCGGCGTGACGCAGGAGGCTGCAGCATGAGCACACAAGCCACCACCGCAACAACTGGCCCGTTGGTCGAACTCTCCGGAGTCCACACCCACATTGAGGCGTACCACATCCTGCACGGCGTCGACCTCGTCGTGCCGCGTGCCCAAGTCACTATGCTGCTTGGCCGCAATGGCGCAGGTAAGACGACGACGCTGCGCACCATCATGGGCCTGTGGCAGGCCTCCAAAGGAACGGTGCGCTTTGCTGGCCAAGACATCAGCAAGCTGGCGACCCCGCAGATCGCCGCTCTGGGCATCGCCTACGTCCCCGAAAACATGGGAATTTTTGCCGACTTGACGGTGCGCGAGAACATGATTCTTGCCGCCCGCAGTGCGCGCAGCGTGGCGCAGATGGACCAGGAGCGCCTAGCCTGGATCTTCCAGCTTTTCCCTGCGGTGGAGAAGTTTTGGAACCACCCGGCAGGCAAGCTTTCGGGCGGGCAGAAGCAAATGCTGGCCGTCGCGCGCGCCATCATTGAGCCGCGTGAGTTGCTGATCGTGGACGAGCCCAGCAAGGGCTTGGCGCCCGCCATCATCAACAACATGATCGCCGCCTTCGATCAGCTCAAGAAGCGTGGCGTGACGATCTTGCTCGTTGAGCAAAACATCAGCTTTGCCAAGCGTCTCGGCGACACCGTGGCCGTGATGGACAACGGCCGTGTGGTGCATGCCGGTGCGATGTTGGCATTGGCAGAAGACGAGGCGCTGCAGCGCTCGCTGCTGGGGTTGGCGCTATGAATTTCAAGTGTTTTTACCCTCTAGCGCTTATACATAAAGCGCTAATAGCTATAAATAGTGTAGCGAGAAATACCGCTTGCGGAGGCATGGCATGAACTGGCGTGAATTGGATTGGAAGCCGCTGGCGCTTGTGCCCGTGCTCGCGCTTGTCGTGTTGCCGTTTATCGGATCGCCCTCGACCTGGGTCACGCTCACGGTGGCCGGTTTGGCGATGGGCATGATCATTTTCATCATCGCCTCGGGCCTGACTTTGGTCTTTGGCCTGATGGACGTGCTCAACTTTGGCCACGGTGTGTTCATTGCGCTGGGCGCCTTCGTCGCCGTTAGCGTGCTGGGCAGCATGGGCGACTGGACCCAATCGCAAGAACTCTGGCGCAACATGGTGGCCGTCATTCCCGCCATGGTGGTGGCGATGCTGGTGGCCGGCGCCGTGGGTCTCGCGTTTGAGCGCTTCATCGTGCGTCCGGTGTACGGCAACCACCTCAAGCAGATTCTGATCACCATGGGCGGGATGATCATCGGCGAGGAGCTGATCAAGGTCGTATGGGGCCCCGCGCAGATACCGCTGCCGCTGCCAGCCGGCATGCGCGGCTCGCTGTTGCTTGGCGATGCGGCCATCGAGAAGTACCGCGTGATTGCGGTCGTCGTGGGGATCTTGGTGTTCGCCGTGTTGGCGTGGACGCTCTCACGCACCAAGCTCGGCCTGTTGATTCGCGCCGGGGTTCAAGACCGGGAAATGGTCGAGTCGCTGGGCTACCGCATTCGCCGCCTGTTCATCGGCGTATTCGTCGCCGGCAGTGCACTGGCTGGCTTGGGCGGTGTGATGTGGGGCATGTACCAGCAAAGCGTGGTTCCGCAAATGGGCGCGCAGGTCAACGTGCTGATCTTCATCGTCATCATCATCGGCGGGCTGGGCAGTACCGGCGGCGCATTGATTGGGGCTCTGCTGGTGGGTTTGATGGCGAACTACACCGGTTTCCTGCTGCCGAAAGTCGCACTTTTCTCCAACATCGCACTGATGGTCGGCATATTGCTGTGGCGCCCGCAAGGTGTGTACCCGGTCACGAGCCGCTGAACGGGAGCCTGCATCATGTTGAATCGAATTCTCTCTGGCGACTACCCGCGCAGTCGCATTCTTGCCGCCGTGCTGATCGCTATCCTGCTTGGCTTGGCGTTTGCACCGTTCCTGTTTCCTGGCGTAAAAGCGCTGTCGGTTGCGGCCAAAGTGCTGATCTTTATCGTCCTGGTCGCAAGCTTTGACCTGCTGCTGGGCTACACCGGGATCGTGAGTTTTGCGCACACCATGTTTTTTGGAATTGGTGCGTACGGCGTGGCCGTGGCCAGCACGCGCATGGGCGCTGGCTGGGATGCGCTGGCGGTGGGTATTCTGGGTGCGCTGGCACTCACCTTTGTGCTGTCGCTTGCGGTTGGCCTGTTCTCGCTGCGCGTGCGGGCCATCTTCTTCGCCATGATCACTTTGGCAGTTGCGGCTGCTTTCCAGACCCTGGCCTCGCAGTTGTTTGAGATTACCGGAGGCGAAGATGGCCTGACCTTCCGACTGCCCGAGCTGCTGTCGCCCAGTTTTGAATTTGCCGAAGACCCGTTTCTCGGCGTCTCGCTCGATGGTCGGCTGCTTACCTACTACCTGCTCTTCGTCACTGCGATCGTGCTGGTGCTGATGATGCTGCGCATCGTCAATTCGCCTTTTGGTCGCGTGCTGCAGGCCATTCGGGAGAACGAGTTTCGTGCCGAAGCCATTGGCTATCGCGTGGTGCTGTACCGCACCACGTCGAGCGTGCTGTCGGCCCTGTTTGCCTGCCTGGCCGGCGCAATGCTTGCCATTTGGCTGCGCTACAACGGGCCAGACACCTCGCTTTCTTTTGAAATCATGATGGACGTGTTGCTCATTGTTGTGATCGGCGGCATGGGCACGATTTACGGCGCGGCTATTGGCGCCGTGCTGTTCATGGTGGCGCAAAGCTATCTGCAGGACCTTTTGCGCCTTGGCAGCGAAGCAGCCAGCAGCCTGCCATGGCTGTCGGCGCTGCTCTCGCCCGACCGCTGGCTGCTCTGGTTGGGCGTGCTGTTCGTTTTGTCGGTCTATTACTTCCCGACGGGAGTGGTCGGGCGATTGCGCGCGGGCGCTTCACGACGCAGCGCGTGACGGCCAGCAGCGCGTACAAATTTTTCGACGATCAATTTACCCACAGGAGACATGTATGAATAAACGGTTGATCCCTTTCGTGCCGGCATTGCTTGCGGCGGCTGTACTGAGCGCCTGCGGAGGCGGCGATTCGGAGCCGGTGAATGCCAAGCCGGCGTTCCTGGGCGCAGTCAAAAGTACCGCCTACGATGGCGTGAGCAACGACTTGTTGACGGCAGGTTTGGGCGCTACCGGCCTTGCTGCGGCCGCAGCGCCAGCATTTGCAGATCCGCTTAAACCTACTGCGGTCGAGCTGCGCCGCGCTGCCATTCATACCAGCTACCGTGCCATGCTCGACATGACTACCGCTGGCGGTTATGGCCGGTTTTATGGACCCAATGTGGCTCTCGACGGTGCGGTCCTGGCCGGCGAAGGCAAGATTGCTGGAACGGAACTCATTGCTTTTGCCGACGACGGCAGCGGACGCCAGAACGTTACGCTGATGGTGCAACTGCCAGCCAATTTTGATCCCAAGAAGCCCTGCATCATTACTGCCACGGCCTCGGGTTCGCGCGGCGTTTATGCCGGTATTTCTACGGGCGAATGGGGTCTCAAGCGCGGTTGCGCCGTGGCGTATTCGGACAAAGGCACCGGGGCTGCTCCACACGACCTGAAGAACGACACCGTCCCGCTCATCGACGGCACCCGCACCACTGCGGCTGCAGCGGGCAAGGACGCAGCGTTCAACGCTGGTCTCACACCGGCGCAACTGACGGCATTCAATGCTGCAACCCCCGATCGGTTCGCGTTCAAGCACGCGCACTCGGGCCAGAACGCTGAGCGCGACTGGGGCAAGACCACCTTGCAGGCAGTTGAGTTTGCCTACTGGGCGATCAATGAGCAATATGGCGCCGTCGAAGATGGCAAGCGCGTCAAAACGTTTACCCCAAAGAACACGATCGCCATCGCTTCCAGCATTTCCAACGGCGGTGGTGCCGCCATTGCAGCGGCCGAGCAAGACAGCGCAGGCTGGATCAGCGGCGTGGCGGTGTCCGAGCCGGCGCTTGAGCTTCCAGCCAACCCAGGTGTGCGCGTGGAGCGCGGCGGGGTGGCTGTTGCCACGGTCGGCAAGACCCTGATCGACTTCACCACAATGGCCAACGTGTACCAAGCCTGCGCGGCCTTGGCGCCGTCGATTGCCACAACGCCTTATGCCGCGGCCTTTGCGGCTGGTTTTGCCAGCGCTGCGCTGCCGATTGCTCCCAACCGTTGCGCAGCCTTGGCTGCCAAGGGCTTGCTCAGTGCCAGCACCACGTCGGCCCAGGCAGAAGAAGCTTTGCAAAAGCTGCGCGACTACGGCTGGGAGAGCGATTCGGACGCACTGCATGCCTCGCTCATCGCATTTGAAGTGGCCCCAGCAGTTGCCGTGACGTTTGCCAACAGCCTATCGCGCGCCAGCGTGGCCGACAACCTGTGCGGTTTCAGCTACGCATCCGCGACTGCAGCAGGCGCTGTAACGCCTTTGCCACCAGCTGCGACTGCGGGCATGTTTGCCTTCGGCAACGGCGTGCCACCTACCGGCGGCGTGCAGCTGATCAACAACCTGAGCAAATTCGGCCCAGCACGCGATTTCCTCTCGTTCACTGATGCAGGCGTGGCCGACTGGAACACGGCGGGTGCGCTTTGCTTGCGCAACCTCGTAACCGGTACCGACGCAGCCGCAATCAAGCTGCAAGCTGGGGTGGATGAAACCCGCCGCAACGGCAATTTGCGCGGCAAGCCGGCGATCATCGTGCACGGCCGAGCCGACGCACTTTTGCCCGTCAACCACACCTCGCGTCCGTATGTTGCGCTGAACAAAAAGGTGGAAGGAGCGAGCAGCCGTTTGAGCTACATCGAAGTCGCCAACGCGCAGCACTTCGACAGCTTCATCGGCCTGCCCGCTGTGCTTCCTGGGTACGACAGCCGCTATATCCCGCTGCACGTCTATCTGAACCGCGCTCTGGATGCGATGTATGCGCATTTGACCAGCGGAGCAGCCCTTCCGGCGAGCCAGGTGGTGCGTACGCTGCCACGTGGCGGCACAGCAGGCAGTGCGCCTGCGCTGACGGCGACGAATTTGCCTGCCATTGCGACCGTGCCGGTTGCCGCGAACAGCATCGCGGTCACCGCCGGGGTAATTTCCGTACCGGAGTAACGGCGATGGCTCGGGCTCGGACTCGTCGCCAGGCCTAGCCTATTTAGATGCTGGTGGGCGCCATCTTGGTGCCCACCAGCAGGCGACGCAGCGCGCCTCTTTTTTTCACAGTTAGCTTCGCATGGTGCGGTGCCAGCGTGGTCGAACCAGTCGTGTGGGCTGGCGGCGCGTGTGTGCACTTAGCGCTGCTACAGGAAGGTGTCTCTATGCAACCGAGCTCGCACTACGTCGTGTGCTGCGGATATGAAATCCACTACACCGCTTGGGGTGCAGAAGACGCGCCAGTGGTCGTTGCATGGCATGGGCTGGCCCGTACCGGCCGCGATATGGACCCGCTCGCCATTCACCTGGCAGAACGCTATCGGGTGATCTGCCCAGACACGGTTGGCCGTGGCTTGAGCCAGTGGAGCAGGCAACCCGACGAGGAGTACACGCTGCGCTTCTATGCGCGTATTGCGGCGGATTTGTTTCGCGAGCTGGGGATTGAGCAGGCGCACTGGATCGGCACATCCATGGGGGGGGCCATTGGCACGGTCTGCGCCAGCGGACTTTTTGAGCCATCGCTCAAAGGTGCCATTCGCAGCCTGCTTCTCAACGACAACGCGCCAGAGCTCGCGGCGCCGGCACTTGAACGCATCAAGGCCTACGCGGGCAACCCGCCGGCCTTCGCCACGGTTGCCGAGCTTGAGGCATTTTTCCGTCAAGTTTATGCACCGTATGGCTGGCTGCCGGACTCCCAGTGGCAGCTGCTGACTGAGAGCTCGGTGCGCCGCCTGCCCGATGGGCGCGTTACCCCGCACTACGACCCGGCAATGGTGCGGCAATTTACGCAACACGAAAACGAGTACCTGATTTGGGACCACTACGACGAGCTGAGCCTCCCCGTTTTGTGCCTGCGCGGCGAGAACTCCGATCTGGTCCTGCCAGAAGCCGTGGCGCAGATGCGCGAGCGCGGGCCTGGGGCAAGGGGGCAATTGCAGGTCGTGGAGGTGCCCGACTGTGGGCATGCTCCCGCGCTCAACGTGCCCAACCAATGGGCTTTGGTCGATGCGTTTCTGGCGCGGGCCGAGGCTTCGGAGCCCTCGCCTCAATAGGCGCTGCGCGCTCCCTGCGGCACTTGGGGCGCGCCGCCAAACTGCGATCGTAGGCGGCGTGCGGCGTGGGCAAACAGCAGTACATCGACGCCCACAGCCACAAAGCTGCAGCCCAGCTCCAGGTAGCGCCGCGCCAGCGCTGGGTCTGAAGTGAGCGTGCCCGCTGCCTTGCCGCTGGCCAGGATGGTTTGCATGGCGGCTTCTATGGCGGCCAGGACTTCAGGGTGGCCCGGGTCGGTGGGGTGTCCCATGGACGCCGCCAGGTCGGCCGGGCCGATGAACACGCCATGCACACCGTCGACCGCGCAGATGTCCTGCAGGTTGCGCAGTGCGGTGGTGGTTTCGGCCTGCACCAGCAGACAAACTTCGTCGTTGGCCACCGCCATGTAATCCGCCCGGTCGGTCCAAAGTGACGAACGCGCCACAGCGCTGCCCACACCGCGCACGCCAGCGGGCGCGTAGCGCATGGCGGACACCAGACTGCGCGCCTGCTCGGCTGTGTCTACCATCGGCACGAGAAGCGTTTTAGCGCCAATGTCGAGCACCTGTTTGATCAGCGCTGTGTCGCCGTGCGGGATCCGCACCACTGCGTGGCTGTCCGGATAGGCAGCAATGGCCTGCAAGGCGGACAACATGCTGCGCAGGTCGTTGGGTGCATGTTCGCCGTCAATCAGCAGCCAGTCGTAGTGCGCCGTGGCTGCGATCTCAGCCAGATAGGTGTCGGCCATGGACAGCCACAGGCCGATCTGGGGCTGACCTGCCGCGAGCGCCGCCTTAAATGGGTTGTGAGCGGGCATAGTGCGTCTTCTCTTCAGGCAGCCAGCGCAGCCTTCACCGCGGCCGACACCTGGCCCATATCGGCCTTGCCCGCCAGGCGCGTCTTGACCACGCCCATCACCTTGCCCATGTCGGCTGGGCCTTTGGCGCCCAGTTCGGCAACGATGGCCTGCACGGCGGCCTGCGTTTCTTCTGCGGACATGCGCTCGGGCAGATAGCCTTGCAGCACGGTCATTTCTGACTTTTCCTTGTCGGCGAGATCTTGCCGATTTGCGCCCTCGAAGGCTGTGATGCTGTCCTTGCGCTGCTTGATCAGCTTGTCGACGATGGCCACCACAGCGGCGTCGTCGAGCACGATGCGCTCATCGACTTCGCGTTGCTTGCACGCGGCCAGCAGCAGGCGGATGGTGCCTAGGCGCTCGCTGTCTTTGGCGCGCATGGCGGTTTTCATGTCTTCGGTGATCTGGTCTTTGAGGCTCATGACGTGTCCTGTCTTTTTGGATGGGTCGGTGCGGGGTTTACTAAAAAGCGCTCTGGCGTCGTTGCAACGCCTTGCCGTAGCGGTGCTACTGTCTGCGGCGCTGCGCCTAGCCAGAACACTTTTTGGCAAACCCTGGAAGGGGAAAACTCGATCTGGTGTGGTTGCTGAACCAACCCCGAGCGCCTCTTGGCAAACCTTGAAACGGAAAAACCCGCGCTGGGCGTCCCTGGCGCGGGTTTTTGTGATCTGGAGAAGCTCCCGATCAGAAGATCAGTACATCTTCTTGGGCAGCTGCATGCTGCGCACGCGCTTGTAGTGGCGCTTGACGGCTGCTGCCTTCTTGCGCTTGCGCTCGGCGGTGGGCTTCTCGTAGAACTCGCGGGCGCGCAGGTCGGTCAGCAGGCCGAGTTTCTCGATGGTGCGCTTGAAGCGGCGGAGAGCTACGTCAAAGGGCTCGTTTTCTTTTACACGTACAGTGGTCATCAGCTAATGGTTCCAATTTTTGGTGCCCCCAGAGGGTGCGCGGGAGATCGGGCCCAGGCACCATGTGAAGCGGTTTCCCCGTCTATAACTAGTATTGGCCGACGGGGTATTGCCAGCAAAGCCAAATATTATATCCATTGCGCGAGCGCTTAGTTTAGAAAAAGCGCGAGTCAAGTTGCCAGTGCCTCTGCACACGCCTTCGCACTGGCCCAAGCCCACTGAAAGTTGTAGCCCCCCAGCCAGCCGGTGATGTCTACCACCTCGCCAATGAAATACAGCCCCGGCTGCGCCTTGCACTCCATGGTCTGCTGCGACAGCGCGCGCGTGTCGACGCCGCCGAGCGTGACCTCCGCCTTTTTGTAGCCCTCAGTGCCGGTAGGCAGCAGCTCCCAATGCGCGAGTTGTTGCGACAAGCGGGCAAGTGCCTTGTCGGGCACTTCGGCCATGGGCCGTTGCCAGTCGCTGCTTTGTGCAGCCCAGGCATCGGCGAGCCGGCTGGGCACCAGCGTGGAAAGTTCGTTGGCCAACAATTTGCGTGAGCGCAGCTTGGCCTCTGCAAGCGCCGCAGGCAGATCGACGCTTGGTGCAAGGTTTATGGAGAGCGGCGCTCCTTCGGCCCAGTAGCTGGATATCTGCAACACCGCCGGGCCCGAGAGGCCGCGGTGGGTGAACAGCAGGTCTTCCTGGAAAGTCATGCGTTCCTTCTTCGCTCCGGTGCTGATATCAACAGGGAGTGCCAGGCCAGAGAGCTGTGCATACGGCGCCCAGGCGGCGCCATCAAAAGTCAGCGGCACCAGACCGGGCCGGCGCTCGATGAGCGGCACGCCAAACTGCTGCGCCAGGCGGAAGCCGAAATCTGTGGCGCCGATCTTGGGGATGGACAGGCCACCGGTGGCCACCACCAGGCTGCGCGCGCTTACGGGGCCGCGATCGGTATCAATTTTGTAGCTGCCAGCGTAAGTCCCATCTGCGCTAGAGGCCAAAAAAGCTATATTTTTGACGCTGCAGGGCTGCCAGTGCGTTACGCCGCCCGCAGCGCATTCGGCCAGCAGCATGGCGATGATGTCTTCAGCCGAGCGATCGGCAAAAAGCTGGCCCTTGTGCTTCTCGTGCCAGGCGATGCCGTAGCGTTCCAGCAGGGCGATGAAGTCTTGCGGTGTATAGCGAGAGAGCGCCGAGCGGCAGAACTGCGGGTTCTGGCCGACAAAATATTTGTGCGGTGCGCGCGGGTCCAGTTCGCGGTTGGTGAAGTTGCAGCGGCCCCCGCCGGAGATGCGAATCTTCTCAGCCACCTTGTCTGCGTGGTCGATCAGCAAAACCCTGAGCCCGCGCTGCCCAGCTTGGCCGGCGCAGAACAGGCCGGCGGCGCCAGCACCCACGACGACCACATCAAAAATTTGCATCAAATACGGCTCCAGCGCTTATGCAGCAAGCGCTGACAGCTATAAAAAACGAGAATTTTTCTCAATGTGCTCAGCGCGGAAAAGTCAGCCACGCGCCGCAAAACCCGGGTCTTGAGCGCCGTCGCCTTGTTCGCCGACTGCGTCCAGGCCGCGCAGCACATCCCCTACCAGCACGACGCTGGGGCTGGCCAGCCCTTCGCGTTCCACGGTGTTGGCCAGCGTGGCCAGCGTGCAGACGGCGTGGCGCTGGCCGGCAAGGCTGGCCCGCTCGACGATGGCGGCGGGTGTATCTCCCGGCATGCCCGCGGACAGACCGTTCGCAATTTCTGCCAAATGGGTCACACCCATATAGATCACCAGCGTCAGGCGAGCGCTGTGCGCCGTGCGAGCGATTTGCGCCCAGTCGTCGCTGCGCCCGGGCTGCGCATGGCCGGTGAGGAAAATCACGCCGTGCGCATGGGCACGGTGTGTGAGCGGCACACCCAGAGCGGCAGCGCTGGCGATGCCGGCCGTGATGCCGCTGACAACTTCCACCTCCACGCCTACTGCGCGCAAGGCTTGCACTTCTTCGCCGCCGCGCCCAAATACGAAAGGGTCGCCGCCCTTGAGGCGCACGACATGCTCGCCTTCCTGCACCGCCATCAGCATCAGCTTTTCAATGAAGGCCTGCGGCGTGCTGCGGCAGCCGCCGCGCTTGCCTACGTGCACCACTCGAGTGCCAGGGTGGGCCAGCGCCAGCACTTCGGGGCCGACCAGGTCGTCGACCAGCAGCACCGTCGCGCTTTGTATGGCCCGCACCGCTTTGAGCGTGAGCAGTTCTGGGTCGCCTGGTCCGGCGCCCACCAGCGTGCAGCGGCCCATCGGCGAAGGGTTTTGAAGCGGGCGGGGGGGAAGTGGGTGCGTCATGGTGCAGGCGTGGCAGATTCAAGTTGCTTCGCCAGATGCAAGAGTTGTTCCACCTGCCGGGCAATCGGTGCCGGCACAGGCACAGCGCCGTCGAGCATAGCGCGGGTCAGGGCAGCGGTCTGCTCGGCGTTTGCACCCACCGGCAGGGATTCGGGCGAATGCGCCAAATTCCCGGCCGCCGCGCCTTCTGATGGTGCGGGCACTGCGCCGGTCTGCGCGTCTTGCAGGCGCATCGTCGTGCCGGCAAGAAAGCCGTCCATCTGCGGCATGCGACGCGCATCTGCCACGGGCTCGCCCTCGGTGCCGCGCAGCAGCATGGCGTCGGCTTGGGTAAGCGCAAACGTCGCCGCCATGGAGCGCGCGTATTCCGGATGGGTGTAGCTGCCGACCACGATCGCGCGGCCCCCGACAGGCGCCAGCGGATTCATCAGCTTGACGAGGCTGTGCGCGCTGCTCCGCACGCCCAGCACGCGGCGCACTTCCAGTAGGCGTGCCAAGCCGGGCAGCAGCAGGTGCGTAGGTGCAAACATCACCGTTCCAGGAACTATTGTTTCGATAGCTTTTGACGCTGATACACCAAGCGCTGCAAGTACATTTTTACTGGTGACGCGGCTGTCTTCCGTGCAAGCACCGTGCATCAGCACCGGCAAGCCCTCCCGCGCCAGCAAGAGTGCCAGCAGCGGCGTCAACACAGGCAGCTTGCGCGAGCCGTTGTAGCTGGGCAGCACCACCAGGGGGCGCGTGCTGGCGGGCAGCGGCGCCAGGCGGGCGTGGACGGCGTCGAGAAACCCCGCGAGCTCCTCCGGAGTCTCGCCCTTGACGCGCATGGCAATACAGAAGGCGCCGATTTCAAGCTCACTCAGTCCACCATCGAGCACCTGCCCGAAGAGGTCACAGGCCTGCTCGCGCGGCAGATGGCGCGCACCCTGGGCGCCGCGGGCGATGGTTTTGAGGTAGTGGCCTATCGCCATGCACAGGTTCGAAGATAAAGGAAGATCGATTGTCGCCCAGATGCCTTGGGCCCAAAGACACGGTCCATGCAAGGAGCGCGCCAGGCCGAGACCGCACCCGCTCAGATCGCGCGAGGCGGTGCCGACGAGCCAAGTACCAGGCGGTGCACACCCAAGACGAGCGCAGCCGGCAAAGCGCAGGTTCGATGGGCAACGGGCTCAGCCGCGCGCGTGCAGCACGCCGATCAGTGCCACCACCGCCAAGCCCAGCAGCAGCGACAGCGTGCGCCAAAGCCGCAGCGGGTTGCGCCGCACGAGCGGGGTGCGCGTGCGCGCCAGCGTGGCTGCGCTAGGTTGGTGCAGCTCGTGCACGAATTCGGACAGGGCTTCCTGGCGCTTCAAAGGGTCGGGGTGTACGGCGCGTTCCAGCACGGCGTCCACCCAGGCGGGAATGGACAGGCTCTCGTCGTGCAGCGCGCTGCTGTAGCGCAGCCTGCGCAGCGCCGCCCGGCTGCGCAGTTGGGCCACCTGCGCGCCGTAGGGCAGGCGGCCGGTGAGCATCTGGTAGGTGATGACGCCGAGCGAAAACAGGTCAGAGCGCGCCGTACCCGCTTCGCCAAGGAAGTATTCGGGGGCGGCGTATTGCAGGGTGCCCAGGATGCCTGCCTGCCGCAGCCCCACTTGCGATTCGGCCAGCCCGGCGACGTGCACGGCGCCGAAGTCGATGATTTTTACGGTGCCGGTGGCATCTATCAGCACGTTCTCGGGCCGCAGGTCCTGGTGCAGCATTTCCATGCGGTGAAAAGCCTGTAGGCCGCGCGCAATCTGGATGACGATGCCCCGCACCTCGGCCAGCGGCGGGCGCGGGTGGTCTGTCATCCACTGCGCCAGCGTCTGGCCGGGGATGTATTCCAGCGCCACAAACAGATGTTCGCGCCGACGCTGGTTGGGCACGGCGCGCAGCACGTGCGGGCTGTGAATGCGGCGCGCTATCCATTCTTCGAGCAGGAAGCGCTCCAGCGCGGCTTCATCGGCTTGCAGGTCGACGGCTGGCGTTTTGAGCACCACGCGCTCGCCGCTCTCCTGGTCGATGGCGAGGTAGACGTGGCTTCGGTGGCTGGCGTGCAGCTCGCGCACGATCTCAAAGCCGTCCAGCACGGCGCGTGGCTCCAGCAGCGGCGGCAGGCGCAGCGCTGCGCGCTGGCGCTGCAGTGCCTCGCCGGCGTCTTCGTCCAGCGCGTCTATGCACAGGATTTGCACGGTGAGGTTGTCTTCGCTGCCGCAGCGCAGGGCCTCCACGGCGATGGCGCGGGCGGCCTCATCCAGGTCCTCCGCGTGCTCGCGCAGCGCCTCGGTGACGAAGGCGGCGTGCACATGTTCGTGCACGCCATCGGTGGCGAGCAAGAAGGCGTCGCCGGCGTCCACCGCCACGGCGCGGTAGTCGAGGTCGAGTTGCGGGTGCACGCCGAGCGCGCGGCTCAAGTGGCTGCTGCCGCCCTCCAGCACCACGCGGTGGTCTTCGGTGAGCTGCTCCAGCGCCTTGCCTTGCACGCGGTAGATGCGGCTGTCGCCCACATGAAAGAGATGCGCGGTGGCGCCCTTGAGCACCAGGGCGCTGAGCGTGCAGACATAGCCTCGATCCGCATCAAAGCGGTGCGGGCTGCGCCGCGTCTGGGCGTGCAGCCAGGAGTGCGTGGCGGCCACTACGCACTGCACCGAGCGGCGCACGCTCCAGGCTTCGCTGGTGCAGTAGTAGTCCTGCAGCAGCGCGTGCACGGCAGCGGCGCTGGCGAGGTGGCTGACTTCGCTGCTGCTGATGCCGTCGGCAAGCGCCAGCGCCACGCCCTTGCTTGCAAGGGCCTCGCCAGTGGGAACGCAGGCGCCGTGAAAATCCTGGTTCAGCGCCTTGCGGCCCCGGTCCGAATACTGGCCGATGCGAACCTGCAAATCGCCGGGCATGCCGCAGGCGAGCCTCAGACCAGCTTGCGCTTGGGTGCAGTGCGCACATGCGTGACGTAAAGCGTGAGGCCGGTAAATGCGAGGCCGCCCACCAGGTTGCCCAGCACGGTGGGTATTTCGTTCCAGACGAGGTAGTCGAGAACCGAGAAGTTGCCGCCCAGCATCAGACCCGACGGGAACAGGAACATGTTCACTACCGAGTGCTCGAAGCCCATGGCGAAGAACACCATCACCGGCATCCACATGGCAATAACCTTGCCGCTCACGGTGGTGGAAATCATCGCGCCGACGACGCCGGTGGAGACCATCCAGTTGCACAGCATGCCGCGCACGAAGATGGTGAGCCAGCCCATCAGGCCGTACTTGGCGTAGCCCAGCGTGCGCGCTTCGCCGATGTGGCCAATCTTGGTGGCGATTTCGTTCGGCGGCACAGAAAAGCCGTAGGTGAAGGTAAAGGCCATCAAGAAGGCCACGGTGAGCGCGCCCGCGAAGTTGCCGACGAACACCAGGCCCCAGTTGCGCAGTACGCCGTTCAGGGTGACGCCGGGGCGCTTGTCCAGCAGTGCCAGCGGCGCCAGAACAAACACGCCAGTGAGCAAATCAAAACCCAGCAGGTAGAGCATGCAAAAGCCCACCGGAAACAAGATGGCGCCAACCAATGCCGAGCCGGACATCACGGTGGCCGTGATGGCAAACACGGCGGCCAGCGAGAGGATGGCGCCCGCCATGTACGCGCGGATCAGTGTGTCGCGCGTGGACATGAAGATTTTGGATTCACCGGCGTCCACCATTTTGGTGACGAATTCTGACGGGACGATATAGGCCATGGGGTGCTTTCGGAGTTGGGAATGGGGTCAGGCAGTGGCGGGCGCAGCGGCGAGCGTGCGCTGGCAGGGCCCGGCGAGCGGGCGCGTTTCGGTAGTGGCGTGGCTGGCCAGTTCAACGGTGTCGAGGAACACGTTGTCCCCTTCCACCTTCACAGCGAACTTGGGCGTGCAACCTTCGTCGGGCGCTGCCGCCTGGCCGGTGCACAGGCCAATCGTCCAGTTGTGCAGCGGACAGGCCACGCTGGTGCCAAAGACGATGCCTTGCGACAGCGGCCCGCCTTTGTGCGGGCAGCGGTCGAGCAGGGCGAAGACCTGGTTGTCGGCGCTGCGGAAGATGGCAACGTCGAGGCCCTGCGCCCGCGCCACGCGGCGCGCGCCCAGGCGGGGAATGTCGTCCACACGGCAAATGGGGGTCCAAGCGGTCATTGCTATTCCTTTAGTAGCTTCTAGCGCTTATGGGATAAGCGCTAGAGGCTGTTTTTGCTTAAAGTTTCTCGAAATCAGGGGCATCAGGCGACGGCAATGGGGATGAACTGGCGTTCGTCCACCTGCGCGCGCTGGCTCTCGAACCACGGGTCGGGCTCGCCCGCCAGCGCGTGCTGCAGCCGCGCCCACAGCGCCGCGCGGCCCACTGGGTCGCCGAGGATTTTTTTCTTCACATGGTCCAGCCCGACGCGCGCCACGTAGTGCACCGTGCGCTCCAGGTACCAGCCTTCCTCGCGGTAGAGCTGCATGAAAGCGCCGGTGTGCTCCATCACTTCTTCGGCGGTTTTGAGCTTGACGAAGAACTGCGCCACCTCGGTCTTGATGCCGCCGTTGCCGGCGATGACCATCTCCCAGCCGCTGTCTACACCGATGATTCCCACGTCCTTGATGCCGCTCTCGGCGCAGTTGCGTGGGCAACCGCTGACGGCGAACTTCACCTTGTGCGGCGCCTGCATGCCGACAAAGGCACGCTCCAGGTCCTGGCCCATCTTGGTGCTGTCCTGCGTGCCCATGCGGCACCATTCGCTGCCGACGCAGGTTTTCACGGTGCGAAGCGCCTTGGCGTAGGCATGGCCGCTGGGCATGTCGATGTCGCGCCACACGGCCTGTAAGTCTTCTTTCTTGACGCCCAGCAGGTCAATGCGCTGACCGCCCGTGACCTTGACGGTGGGGATCTTGTACTTGTCCACCACGTCGGCAATGCGGCGGAGTTCGGCGGCGCTGGTCTCACCGCCCCACATGCGCGGCACCACGGAGTACGTGCCGTCCTTTTGGATGTTGGCGTGGCTGCGCTCGTTGATGAAGCGGCTTTGCGGGTCGTCCTTGGCCTCGTGCGGCCAGCTCGAGAGCCGGTAGTAGTTGATGGCCGGGCGGCAGGTGGGGCAGCCGTCGGGGGTCTTCCATTCCATGAACCGAAACACCGCGTCGCTGGTCAGCAGGTGGTGCGCCGCGATGGCATCGCGCACCGCCTGGTGGCCGTGGTCGGTGCAGGCGCATAGGGGCTTGGTCTTGGGCGTGGCGGAATAGTCGCCGCCGGCGGTCGCCATGAGGATCTGCTCGACCAGGCCGGTGCACGAGCCGCAACTCGCGCTGGCTTTGGTGTGCTTGCGCACTTCGTCCAGCGTGAACAGGCCTTTCTCCTGGATGGCCTTGCAGATCTGGCCCTTGGTGACGCCGTTGCAGCCGCAGACTTCGTCGGTGTCGAGCATGGCGGCGGCCTTGTTCTGGCCCTGGTGGCCCGCGTCGCCCATGTTCGATTCGCCGAACATCAGCTTGTCGCGCAGGTCGCTCACGGCGCGGCCGTTGCGCAGCAGCTTGAAGTACCAACTGCCATCGACCGTGTCGCCGTACAGGCAGGCGCCCACCAGCTTGTCGTCCTTGATGACGAGCTTTTTGTACACGCCCGAATACGGGTCGGAGAGCACGATTTCCTCCGTACCTTCGCCGCCCTGGAAATTGCCCGCTGAGAACAGGTCGATGCCTGTGACCTTGAGCTTGGTCGACGTGAGCGAACCCACGTAGCGGCCAATGCCGAACTCGGCCAGGTGGTTGGCCAGCACTTTGCCCTGTTCGAACAGCGGCGCCACCAAACCGTAGGCAATGCCGCGGTGCGCTGCGCATTCGCCCACGGCGTAGATGCGGGCGTCGGTGGTGGTTTGCAGGGTGTCGTTGACGACGATGCCCCGGTCCACGTGCAGGCGCATTTTTTCGGCCAGCTGCGTGTTGGGGCGAATGCCCACGGCCATCACCACCAGGTCGGCCGGCACTTCGCTGCCGTTTTTGAATTTGACGGCACGCACGCGCCCCGCGCCATTGCCCAGCAGCTCGGCGGTCTGCGCCTGCATCAAGAACTGCATGCCGCGCTCCGTGAGCGATTCTTGCAGGAGCTTGCCGGCCACGCTGTCGAGCTGGCGCTCCATCAGCCATTCCCCGGCGTGCACCACGGTGACCTGCATGCCGCGTTTCATCAGGCCGTTGGCGGCCTCCAAGCCGAGCAGGCCGCCGCCGATGACCACCGCGTGGCGGTAGCGTTTGGCGGCGTCGATCATGGCCTCGGTGTCGGCGATGTCGCGGTAGGCCAACACGCCCTGCATGTCCTTGCCCGGAATCGGTAGGATGAACGCGTTCGACCCGGTGGCCATGATCAGCCGGTCGTAGTGGGCCGCAAGTGTTTCGCCCGCTGCGCTGGTGGCGCTCACCGCGCGCTGCGCGCGGTTTACGTCGGTGACGGTAAAGCCGGTGTGCAGGGTGATGCCATGTGCCTGGTACCACGCGTGGTCGTTCAGGATGATCTCTTCCACCGCCTGCTCGCCGGCGAGCACCGGCGAGAGCAGGATGCGGTTGTAGTTGGGGTGCGGCTCTGCGCCGAAGACCGTGATCTCGTACAGGTCGGGCGCAATCTTCAGCAGCTCTTCGAGCGTACGCACTCCGGCCATTCCGTTGCCCACCATCACCAGCTTGGGTTTTTTCATAGAAGCACTCCTTGGGCAAACAAACTGCAAACCATCGGCGCGTGAGGTTTGCGCCGATAAGCAATGCAATGCAATGACCGTGCCAGTGATGAAGACTGTGTGTGCCAGGGAGTGGCAACCGTTTTTGAGCACCATGGAGGTGCGCCAGGGCCTAATCGTGGGGCGTATGCGATGCATGCACCATGCTGGGGGCGTCGTCCCAAGGGTGGTTCGTCGCAGGGGGGGGGCTGTGCCATTGCGGCGGACGCAAAAAAGGCCCGCACCGTTTGCACGGTGCGGGCCTTGTGAGGCTGTGGCGCTTGGGCGCCTTGGTGCAGGGCTTAGCTGCGTTCGCCGGTGGCGATCTTGTGGGCACGGGCCGCGATCACCGCGTCCGAACGGACGGCGGCGCGCTCCATGGTGCTGGTGGCGAGCGCAGCATAGTCAGCCACTGGACCTTTGGAAAAGTTGGGCAGTGCCTGCCGGCCCTCAGCGCGCACTTCGGCGCGGCTGCGAATCGACTGCGCATGGGCCTCAAAGTCGGTTCCAAACAGGTTGCCGTTCAGTTCGCCGGCTTGGGCGCCAATGGATGCGAAAGCGGCGACAGCGGCGATGGAGAGAATGCGTGCGGTGTTCATGATGGTTTCCTTAGGTTCAAACGTACTCAAATGGACCCGCTGCCTGAAGCCTGTTGCCAGCTTTCCCGGGAAGCGGTTTCGGTGAGTCGCCTTGTTGTGTTCGGCTCATCGATGGCTTGAACTGTAAGTCTTGTCAGTCCGCATAAAAACCACTCAGTCGCAAACTGACTATTCCAGTATTAGGAATTATTCATGTGCTTGTGTTTCGACGTTTGGGCGCAGCTTGCGTTTTGTTGCGCTTGCTCACAAACCCTGAGCAAGTGCTGTTGCGCTTCGGAGCGCGATCGGCTGAAATGCTTGAGTCGATTTATTCAGGGAGCCAGAAGATGACGGTTGTTGCAGAAATACTCAAAGCCAAGGCAAACGCCGAAGTGCAGACCATCTCGCCGGACGCGACAGTCCTTGAGGCATTGCGCACCATGGCGCAGAAGCAAATTGGCGCACTGCTGGTGGTGCACAACGGCGAGATTGAAGGCATATTTACCGAGCGCGATTACGCCCGCAAGATCGCGCTGATGGGCCGCACTTCTGCCGATACCCCCATGCGCGAGGTGATGACGCGATCGGTCATGTTTGTGCATCCCACGCAGACCAGTGAAGACTGCATGCAGCTGATGACCGACAAACGCTTGCGTCACCTGCCGGTCATGGACGGCGAACAACTGGTGGGGATGATCTCTATCGGCGACTTGGTGGCGGACATCATTTCCGAGCAGAAATTCATCATCGAGCAGATGACGCACTACATCGGTGGGGGCGTGCGGTAATCGCGCCCGCAAGCCGTATAACTGCGTTCGGGTGGTGAGCCTTTGATCGGCGCAACACTTTGACATAGGCCCGCGCAGCGGCCGATATGGCAATCGGTTAGCGGCGATCACATTTGCTAATACAAGGGCTAACCCTTGCGCTTACATGTGGCACAGCGGCTTACACCTAGGCCCATTCCATTTATGAGCCTACGCACGCCATGACCCAAGACCTCAATCGCCGCCGTTTTTCAGCTGGACTTGCGCTCACTCCCTTCGCTGCAGGCGGTTTGCTTGCGGGCTGCAGCCGCATTCCGGACACCGTCCGCATCGGCGTGGCGCAGCCGCTCAGCGGGCCGATTGCTGCGCTTGGGCAGGATTTGCTCAATGGCGTCACGCTGGCGGTTCAAGAGCTGAATGCGGCGGGCTTTAACGTGGACGGCAAGCGAGTGACTTTGGAAATCGTGTCCGTGGACGACAAGTCCGACGTCGAGACCGGCATGAAAGTGGCGCAAGAGTTGGTCGATGCCGGCGTGGTGGCCGTGATTGGCCATTTGAATTCGGGTGTGAGCATCCCTGCTGCACCCATTTACGCAGCACATGGCATTGCACAAATTGCCATTTCCACCAACCCCAAATACACAGAGCTGGGTTTTCCGACCACGCTGCGCATGGTGGCCAACGACAACCTGCAGGCGGCGGCTATTGCTACGTTCTCTGCCGAACAGTTGGGCGGCAAGCGCTATGCCACGGTGGACGACGGAACGCCCTACGGCAAGGACCTCGCCGCCGGCGCGGTGACTCGCCTTGAGGCAGGCAAAAAGAGCGTCGTGCTGCGCCAGTCGTTTGACGACAAAACGGTGGCTTTTGACGATCTGGCCGCCAAGCTGAAGTCTGAGAAGGTTGACGTCATTATTTCGGCGCTCAACGATTTCCAAGTGCTGGCGCTGCTCCAGGCGCTCAAGAAAATCAACTACACCTCTGTGCGGCTGCTGGGCAGCGACACCGCCAAGACCACCGACATGCTCAAGGGCGCCGGCATCATCGACGGTATTTTTGCTACGTCACCCATTCTTGAAGCCAAGGAATTTACCGCCGGCCCGCAGTTTCTTGAGAAATACATCGCTGCTTTCGGCAAGCCCCCAGCGTACGGCGGCCACTACTCCTACGGCAGCATGTACGTGCTGTCGCAAGCGCTGAAACAAGCCAATTCGGCCAAGCCCGCAGACATTACGGCAGCGCTGCACAAGATCAATGGTTACGCCCCCGTCACCGGCACCATGAAGTGGGACGATAAGGGCGAGCAGCACTATGCGGCAGTGGGCGTGTACGAGCTGCGCCGCGGCAACTGGGAGCTACGCATGCGCTCGGACCGCTGGTAGCAACTCGGCCACCTGAGGCAGAAAGTGGAAGCGCCTGAAATGCTGCAGCACAATTATTCGCTACGTAAAAAATAGCTAGAACCGATTGACAGATAAGCGTTATGACCTATTTTTGTCTACATGGTCACGGCGCGCGCCAACAGTAGCGGTGCATCCCAGACGCGGATACGAGGGCGCTGCGTGATGCACGCGCCTTGCAGCGAGTCGATTTTGTCCAGCACCCGCAAACCGCCTTGCACAACCATGCGCAGCTCCCAGCCCGCGCGGCCGGGCAGGCGGTGCACCAGCGGTGCACCTTCAAGCATCAAGCTTCGCGCCCAGCGGGCCAGATCCGTCACCAGGCGGTCGCTGGCGAGCGTGCGTGCCTGGCCCAGCAAGTTTTGTGCGCTTAAGGCGTGCACAGCGGCGTCGCTCTGCGGCACATACCAGCGCTTCCGGGGCAAGTCCACGCTGAGGTCTTGCCAAAAATTGATCAACTGCAGCGCCGTACAGACGGCATCGCTTTGTGCCAGCGCCTCGGGATCGTCCACGCCATAAAGATGCAGCAGCAATCGACCCACTGGGTTGGCAGAACGGCGGCAGTAGTCGAGCAGCTGCACGCGGTCGGCGTAAGGCTCTGCCGACTGCGTTCTCTCCACGTCCTGGCGAAAGGCACTGAGCAGGTCAGTAAGCAAATTCAGCGGTAGGGCGTGGCGTTCGATCATCACGGCGAGCGGGGCAAACACTTCCGGCCAGCGTGCACCGGACGGCGCGCCGGCGGCGACGGCCTGCAGTTCGAGCTCGAAATCGTTTAAATCGGCGAGTCGCTGCCCCGCCGGGGCATCGCCTTCGTCGGCGATGTCGTCGGCAGTGCGGGCAAAAGCATAAATCGCTGCGATGGGCGCGCGCAGCGCCGGCGGGCAGAGCCAAGAGGCGACGGGAAAGTTCTCGTAGTGCGTCACCGGAAGCGGTGCGGCGTGCACAGGCCCTCCCGTCGGTGGGGAAGGGGCGAGCGTGCCGGGCGGCACGGGCGAGTGGTCAAAAGATTCGGGCAACACCCGGGCATTGTCGCCGCCGGGAATTTCGGGAGTTCTATATAACTAACCAGTCAGTCAGTAATAATGCTGACCTCGAACCACACGCATTGCCGTTTTATGCCGCACCCTTTTGCTGCCATTGTTGAGCGCCTGCCTGCGCTGCTGGTCTTGTCGCTGACGCTTGCCCTCGGCGCCTGTTCAAGGCCCGAACCACCACCCGAACCCATTCGGGCAGTCAAGTTGCTGACTGTGGGCCTGGCTCCGCTTACCGCACATATCGAATATGCAGGTGAGGTGCGTGCGCGCACCGAGTCGCGCCTTGGGTTTCGGGTGCCGGGGAAAATACTGCAGCGTCAGGCCGAGCTTGGCCAGCGGGTGCGCGCTGGGCAGTTGTTGGCGCAGCTCGACCCACGCGACTTTGAACTTGCGGCCACCGCTGCGCAGGCGCAGGTAAGTGCAGCGCGCACGCAGCGCGACTTGGCCGCAGCCGACGCCAGGCGCTACGAAGCGCTGAAGGCGCAAAACTTCATCAGCGGCGCCGAATTGGAACGCCGGCAAGCTTCGCTGCAGGCGGCGCAGGCGAGCTTGGCGCAGGCGCAGGCGCAATCGTCTTCGCAAGGCAATCAATCTGGCTACACCCGCCTGGTGGCGGACGCAGACGGCGTGGTCACCGGCATCGACGCCGAGCCGGGCCAAGTGGTTGGGGCGGGCACCAGCGTGGTTCGCATCGCGCGCGACGGCGCACGCGACGTGGTGTTTGCGGTGCCAGAGGACAAGTTGTCCGGCATCGCCGTGGGCCAGCAGCTCGAAGTGCAGCGCTGGGCGGGCGGCGCACCGCTGACCGCCACAGTGCGCGAAGTGGCGGCGAGTGCCGACCCGGCAACGCGCACCTTTGCCGTCAAGGCGGCCATTGCAGGCGCCGACGCACCGCCGCTCGGCGCCACCATCACAGTTACCCCTCCCAGCCTTGCAGCGCAAGGCGCGCAAGCCATTTTGCTGCCGACCACCGCGCTGATGAAAGAGGGCAGTGGCACCGCCGTCTGGGTGTTCGACGCCGCCAGCAGCACGGTGCGCACGCAGCCGGTGGAAGTGGTCACGGCCGATGGCAACCAAGCAGTGATTGCCAGTGGGCTCGCGCCCGGAATGCGCGTGGTGGCGACGGGCGTGCACGTGCTCTCGCCCGGACAGAAGGTCACGATATATGAGCAAAAATACGCTCCAGCGCTTATGGATAAAGCGCCAGCAGCTATTAATACCGTAGTGCAACCGGCTGCCGAGCCTGCAACTGCTGCGGCGCCGGCCGCCTCAAGGCCATGAGCGCCGCGGACCACGGGGCCGAGCCCGCAGCCGGCTTCAACCTCTCACGATGGGCACTTGACCACCCTGCGCTGACCCGCTACCTGATGGTGGTGCTGCTGTTGATGGGCGTGTTCGCCTATTTCCAGCTCGGCCAGGACGAAGACCCGCCGTTCACCTTTCGCGCCATGGTGGTGCGCACCTACTGGCCTGGCGCCACGGCGCAGCAGGTGGCCGAACAGGTGACCGACAAAATCGAGCGCACGCTGCAGGAGGTGCCGTACGCCGACAAAATCCGCAGCTATTCGAAGCCGGGCGAGTCGCAGATCATCTTCCAGATCAAGGACTCGTCCAAGGCCGCGGAAGTCGCGGGCGTGTGGTACGCCGTGCGCAAGAAGGTGGGCGACATGCGTTACACCCTGCCGCAGGGCGTGCAGGGGCCGTTCTTCAACGACGATTTTGGTGATGTGTACGGCGTGATTTACGCGCTGGAGGCGGAGGGCTTCAGCCTGGCCGAGTCCAAGGCGTTTGCCGACGATGTGCGCCAGCAGCTGCTGCGCGTGCCGGATGTGGCCAAGGTTGAGCTATTTGGTGTTCAGGATGAAAAGCTGTACATCGAAGTCTCGCAGAAACGCCTCTCGCAACTGGGCCTGGACATGAACCAAGTGCTGGCGCAACTTGGCCAGCAGAACGCGGTCGAGAGCGCTGGCGTGGTGCAAACGCCTACCGATCAGCTGCAGGTGCGGGTCGAAGGCCAGTTCCACGCCATCGACGATCTGCGCGCGATGCCGATTCGCGCGGCGTCGGGCCGCCAACTGCGCCTCTCCGACATTGCCGAAGTGCACCGGGGCTATGTGGACCCGCCAGCAGTGAAGGTGCGCCACGACGGTCAGCAGGTGATAGCGATTGGCATCTCGATGACCAAGGGCGGCGACATCATTGCGCTGGGCAAGGCGCTGCACCACGTCGTTGAACGCATCGGTACGCAATTGCCTGCCGGCGTGCGCCTGGTGAACGTGCAGGACCAGCCGAAGTCGGTGGCCAGTTCGGTCAATGAGTTCGTCAAGGTGTTGATCGAGGCGGTCGTCATCGTGCTGGCGGTGAGCTTCATCAGCCTGGGCTTGCACAAGCGCAGTGGCGAGCAGCGCTGGTGGCGCCGCTGGTATGTGGACCCGCGCCCGGGGCTGGTGGTGGGCATCACGATTCCACTGGTGCTCGCGGTCACGTTTCTGGGCATGCACTACTGGGACATCGGCCTGCACAAGATCTCGCTGGGCTCGCTCATCATCGCGCTCGGCCTCATGGTGGACGACGCCATCATTGCCGTCGAAATGATGGTGCGCAAGATGGAAGAGGGCTACGACAAGGTGCGCTCGGCCACTTTCGCCTACGAGATCACCGCCATACCCATGCTGACGGGCACGCTCATCACGGCTGCCGGCTTCCTGCCGATTGGCTTGGCCAAATCCATGACGGGCGAGTACACCTTTGCCATCTTTGCCGTTACCGTCATAGCCTTGGTGGTTTCGTGGTTGGTGTCGGTGTACTTTGTGCCGTACTTGGGCACGCTGCTGCTGAAAACCCCAGAGCATGTGCAACCTCGCCCTGCCGATGGCGCCATCTCGCCGCACCCGCATGAGGTATTCGACAGCGCCTTCTACAACGCCTTTCGCCGCGCGGTGCATTGGTGCGTGGCGCACCGCTGGATCACCATCGCAGCGACGCTGGCCATCTTTGCGTTGGGCATTGTGGGCATGGGTCGGGTGCAGCAGCAGTTCTTCCCCGATTCAAGCCGGCCCGAAATCATTGTCGACGTGTGGTTCCCCGAGGGCACCTCGCTCGCGGGAAACGAGGCCGTTACCAAGCGCGTTGAAGCGCGCCTGCGCGCTGAGCCAGGCGTAGCCAGCGTCAGTACCTGGGTGGGTTCGGGCGTACCGCGGTTTTATTTGCCGATGGACCAGGTGTTCCCACAGACCAACGTCTCGCAGTTCATCGTCGTGTCGCGGGACCTGAAGGTGCGCGAGCAGTTGCGCGTGGCATTCCCGGCGATGCTGGCTACCGAATTCCCCGAGGTGCGTGGCCGCGTCAAGCTGTTGCCCAATGGACCGCCGGTGCCCTACCCGGTGCAATTCCGCGTGATTGGCCCCGACCCCGCCACCTTGCGTGCGCGCGCCGACGAGGTGAAGGCGGCACTGCGCGACTCACCCCAAATGCGCGGTGTTAACGACAACTGGAACGAGTCGATCAAGGTGATGCGGCTGGAAGTAGACCAAGCCAAGGCGCGGGCGCTGGGCGTCACCAGCCAGTCCATCGCGCAAGCGTCGCGTGTGATGCAGTCGGGCACCACCGTGGGCCAGTACCGTGAGGGCGACAAGCTAATCGACATCGTGCTGCGCCAGCCTGCGGATGAGCGCAGCGCCATCACCGATATTGCGAACGCGTATTTGCCAACGGCGTCTGGCCAGTCCATCCCGCTCACGCAGATTGCCAAGCCGCATTTCACTTGGGAGCCTGGCGTGATGTGGCGCGAGAACCGCGACTACGCGATTACCGTGCAGGGCGATGTGGTCGAGGGTCTGCAAGGCGCCACCGTCACCAACGCGCTGCTGCCGGACCTGCGCAAGCTTGAAAGCCGCTGGCACTTGGAAGGCCAGAGCGGCTACCGCATCGAAGTGGCCGGCGCTGTGGAGGAAAGTGCCAAGGGGTCGGATTCGATTGCTGCCGGTTTGCCGGTGATGCTGTTCATCACCTTTACGCTGCTGATGCTGCAGCTGCACAGTTTCAGCAGGGCGATGCTGGTGTTCCTCACCGGCCCGCTCGGCATTGCCGGCGTGGCAGGGGCCTTGCTGCTGCTCGGTCGCCCGTTTGGCTTTGTCGCCCTGCTGGGGGTGATTGCGCTTATGGGCATGATCCAGCGCAACTCGGTGATCTTGATCGACCAGATCGAGCAGGACCGCGCGCGCGGGGTGCCGGCTTGGGATGCGATCGTCGAATCGGCGGTGCGGCGCCTGCGTCCCATTGTGCTAACGGCAGCAGCAGCGGTGCTGGCGATGATTCCGCTGTCCCGCAGCGTGTTCTGGGGGCCGATGGCTGTGGCGATCATGGGCGGCCTCATTGTGGCAACGGTCCTCACGCTGCTGGCCTTGCCCGCGATGTATGCGGCCTGGTTCCGCGTGAGCCGCCCTGAGGTGCACGTGCCGGAGTGAGCTGCACGCAGGTTAAAATCGCAGGTTGACCAGTTTCAAGCAGGTGAAGACAAGGGTTTCTTGTCGTTTCTGCTTGAAGCGCGCGGGTGGCGAAATTGGTAGACGCACCAGGTTTAGGTCCTGACGCCTTCACGGGCGTGCCGGTTCGAGTCCGGCTCCGCGCACCACCATTAAGAAGCTTTGCGCAAGTGCGCAACAACGCGCCGGCTCACGCTGGCGCACGAACGAATTTCCTACAGGAGCAGTTATGGCAGTCACCGTTGAAACCCTCGACAAGCTCGAACGCAAGATCACCCTCAATTTGCCCCTGGCAAGCATTCAGGGCGAGGTGGAAACGCGCCTCAAGCGCCTGGCCCGCACGGTGAAGATGGACGGTTTCCGTCCCGGCAAGGTGCCCATGAATGTGGTGACGCAGCGTTATGGCTATTCGGTGCAGTACGACGTTCTGAACGACAAAGTGGGCGAAGCGTTTGCACAGGCTGCAAACGAAGCGCAATTGCGCGTTGCCGGCCAGCCGCGCATCACTGAAAAGCAAGATGCGCCTGAAGGTGAAATGGCGTTCGATGCGATTTTCGAGGTCTACCCAGAAGTAAAAATTGGCGAATTGGCCGACGCTGAAGTGGAAAAACTCTCAGCAGAAGTGACCGACAGCGCCATCGACAAGACGGTGGACATCTTGCGCAAACAGCGCCGCAGCTTCGCCCAGCGCGCGCTCGACGCCGCCGCACATGAAGGCGATCGCGTCACGGTAGATTTCGAAGGCAAGATCGACGGCGAAACCTTCGAGGGCGGAAAGGCCGAAGACTTCCAGTTTCTGGTCGGCGAAGGCCAGATGCTCAAGGAATTTGAAGACGCCGTGCGCGGTATGAAGCTCGGCGAAAGCAAGACCTTCCCGCTGGCTTTTCCTGAGGAATACCACGGCAAAGACGTCGCCGGCAAGACCGCCGACTTCATGGTGACGGTGAAGAAGCTCGAGTCGGCGCACCTGCCCGAAGTCAACGATGCCTTGGCCAAGTCGCTCGGTATTGCCGACGGCACAGTCGCTGGCCTGCGCGCCGACATCAAGACCAACCTTGAGCGCGAGGTGAAGTTCCGCCTGCTGGCCCGCAACAAGCAGGCCGCGATGGATGCGTTGCTGTCCAAGGCTGAGCTGGACCTGCCCAACGCCAGCGTGGAAGCTGAAATCGACCGGCTGCGCGAAGCGGCCCGCGCCGACCTCAAGCAGCGCGGCGTAAAAGATGCCGAAAAGATGGACATTCCAGCGGACGTGTTCCGCGAGCAGGCCGAGCGCCGAGTGCGCCTGGGCCTTGTGGTTGCAGAGCTGGTAAAAGCCAACGACCTGCACGCCAAGCCCGAGCAGCTCAAGGCCCACATCGACGAGCTGGCAGCGAGCTATGAGAAGCCTGAAGACGTGGTGCGCTGGTACTTTGGTGACCGCCAGCGTCTGGCGGAGGTCGAAGCGGTGGTCATTGAGACCAACGTGGCCGACTACGTGCTGGGCAAGGCCAAAGTCAACGACAAGGCAGTGAGCTTTGAGGAATTGATGGGCCAGCAAGGCTAAGTCAGGGGCTTCCGATGCCGGTTAGCCGGCGCCGACCTTCTATTTAGGGGCTTGTGCTTTCGGGCGCCGGCCCCAAGTCGTTTCTGGGTACAGTACCCGTGAGAATCTGGAGAAACAATGAGCGCACTGGAAACACAAGCCTTGGGCATGGTCCCCATGGTCATCGAGCAGTCGGGCCGCGGCGAGCGGTCCTACGATATTTATTCGCGCCTGCTGAAAGAGCGCGTGATTTTCCTGGTTGGCGAGGTGAACGACCAGACGGCCAATCTGGTGGTGGCGCAGCTCCTGTTTCTGGAGAGCGAAAACCCGGAAAAGGACATTTCGTTCTACATCAACTCACCTGGCGGCAGCGTGACTGCTGGCATGGCGATCTTCGATACCATGAACTTCATCAAGCCCGATGTTTCCACGTTGTGCTGCGGTTTTGCTGCCAGCATGGGCGCTTTTTTGCTGGCCGCCGGGGCCAAAGGCAAGCGGTTTTCGCTGCCCAACTCGAAAATCATGATCCACCAAGTGCTGGGCGGCGCACGCGGCCAAGCGACCGACATTGAAATTCATGCGCGCGACATTCTGCGTACCAAGGATCAGATGAACCGCATCCTGGCCGAGCGCACGGGCCAGCCGCTGGAAAAAATCAAGCAAGACACCGAGCGGGACTACTTCTTGACCGCGGACGAATCCAAGGACTACGGACTGATTGACGAAGTGATCTCCAAGCGCCCCTAAACGCTATTGCGTCACGCAGAACGGCGTTTCCCGGCTCGGGAAGCGCCGTTTGCATTTCGTTATCATTCCTTTCACTTTCCACCGAATACAAGGCAACGTTCCCATGGCCGAGAAAAAAGGCTCTTCCAGCGAAAAAACGCTTTACTGCTCGTTCTGCGGCAAGAGCCAGCACGAGGTGAAGAAGTTGATCGCCGGACCATCGGTCTTTATCTGCGAAGAATGCATTGACCTGTGCAACGAGATCATCCGCGACGAACTGCCCCCAGCGCAAGCCGATAGGCTCGCTCGCAGCGAGCTGCCCACGCCGGCGGACATCAAGGCAAATCTGGACAACTACGTCATCGGTCAAGATGTCGCCAAGCGCACTTTGGCGGTCGCGGTTTACAACCACTACAAGCGCCTGCGCTACAAGGACAAAGCCGGCAAGGACGACGTTGAGCTCGCCAAGAGCAACATTTTGCTCATTGGCCCCACCGGATCGGGCAAGACGCTGCTGGCGCAAACGCTCGCGCGCATGCTGGACGTGCCTTTTGTGATGGCGGACGCCACCACGCTGACCGAAGCGGGTTATGTCGGCGAAGACGTCGAAAACATCGTGCAAAAGCTGCTGCAAAGCTGCAACTACGAGGTTGAGCGTGCGCAGCGCGGCATTGTCTACATAGACGAAATCGACAAGATATCGCGCAAATCGGACAACCCCAGTATTACGCGAGACGTCTCGGGTGAAGGCGTGCAGCAGGCGCTACTTAAGCTCATTGAAGGCACCATGGCCAGCGTGCCGCCGCAGGGTGGGCGCAAGCACCCGAATCAGGATTTCTTGCAGATCGACACGACGAACATCCTGTTCATCTGCGGCGGTGCATTTGCGGGCTTGGAAAAAGTCATTGAAAATCGCACAGAGGCCTCGGGTATTGGCTTTGGCGCTGCCGTCAAGAGCAAGAAGCAGCGCGCGCTGTCTGAGGTGTTTCAGGACATTGAGCCTGAAGACCTGATCAAGTTTGGCCTGATCCCAGAGCTGGTAGGCCGTATGCCAGTGGTCACGGCGTTGGCCGAGCTGCACGAAGATGCCTTGGTGCAGATCCTCACGGAACCCAAGAACGCGCTGGTCAAACAGTACAGCAAGCTGCTGGCCATGGAAGGCGCCGAGCTGGAGATTCGCCCAGCCGCCCTAAAAGCGATTGCACGCAAGGCACTGGCCCGCAAGACCGGCGCCCGCGGACTGCGCTCCATCCTCGAGCAGACCTTGATTGGCACCATGTTCGACCTGCCCAACAGCAGCAACGTCGAAAAGGTGGTGATCGACGAATCGACCGTCGAAGAAAACAAGCCGCCACTGCTGGTGTACCGCGAAGCCGCTAAAAAGGCGTAAGCGTTCGGCCGTGCCTTAGGGCGCGGCGCTTGAAATTTCGTGTCTTTGGACCATATCTTCAGGACTCTTGATAAGGAACCCAATGTCCGGACACCCTATTCTTCCCGCTGAACCGCTCAGCCTTCCGTTGCTGCCGCTGCGCGACGTGGTCGTGTTCCCCCACATGGTGATCCCGCTGTTTGTGGGGCGCGCGAAAAGCATCAAGGCGCTGGAACTCGCCATGGAGAGCGACCGCCGGATCATGCTCGTCGCGCAAAAAGCGGCAGCCAAAGACGAGCCTTTGGTGACGGACATGTTTGGCGTGGGCTGCGTCTCGACCATTTTGCAGATGCTCAAGCTGCCCGACGGCACCGTGAAGGTACTGGTCGAGGGTCAACAACGCGCAAGCGTGGGTGAGATCGACGACCACGACACCCATTTCACCGCCACGGTGACGCCGCTGCAGATGCTGGACGATGCAGAGAAGCCCCGCGAGATCGAGGCACTGCGCCGCGCGGTGATGCAGCAGTTTGACCAGTACGTCAAGCTGAACAAGAAAATCCCGCCGGAAATCCTCACGTCGATCTCCGGCATCGACGACCCCGGGCGCCTGGCCGACACCATTGCCGCGCATTTGCCGCTTAAGCTGGAGAACAAGCAGGCCGTGCTCGACCTCTCCGAGGTCAAGGGCCGCCTTGAGAACCTGTTTGAGCAGCTCGACCGCGAGGTTGATATTCTCAACGTGGACAAGAAAATCCGTGGCCGCGTCAAGCGCCAGATGGAAAAGAACCAGCGCGATTTCTACCTGAATGAACAGGTCAAGGCGATTCAAAAAGAGCTGGGCGAGGGCGAAGAAGGTGCCGACCTCGAAGAAATCGACAAGAAGATCAAGCTGGCCAAAATGCCTACGGAGGCGCGCAAAAAGGCCGAGAGCGAACTCAAAAAGCTCAAGCTCATGTCGCCGATGTCGGCGGAAGCGACGGTGGTGCGCAACTACATCGACGTGCTGCTCTCGCTCCCGTGGAGCAAAAAAACCAAAATCAAGCACGACTTGGGCAACGCCGAGGAAGTGCTGAACGAAGACCACTACGGTCTCGACAAGGTGAAAGACCGCATCCTTGAATACCTTGCGGTCCAACAGCGTGTCGACAAGGTGAAGGCGCCCATTCTGTGCCTGGTAGGCCCGCCAGGTGTCGGAAAGACTTCGCTTGGCCAGTCCATTGCCAAGGCGACGGGGCGCAAGTACGTGCGCGTGGCGCTGGGCGGCATGCGCGATGAGGCCGAGATCCGCGGGCACCGCCGCACCTACATCGGCGCCATGCCGGGCAAGGTGCTGCAGAGCCTCTCCAAAGTTGGCACGCGCAACCCCTTGTTCCTGCTGGACGAAATCGACAAGCTCGGAACCGATTTCCGCGGCGACCCGTCCAGCGCTTTGCTGGAAGTGCTCGATCCAGAGCAAAACCACACTTTTGGCGACCACTACGTGGAAGTTGATTTCGACCTGAGCGATGTGATGTTTGTCGCTACGTCCAACTCCATGAACATCCCGTCGGCCCTGCTCGATCGAATGGAAGTGATTCGCCTCTCGGGCTACACCGAGGATGAGAAGATCAACATCGCCATGAAGTATCTGCTGCCCAAGCAGATGCAGAACAACGGCGTCAACGCGGAAGAGCTGGAAATCACCGAAAGTGCGGTCCGCGACATGGTGCGTTACTACACGCGCGAAGCCGGCGTGCGCTCGCTGGAGCGCGACCTCTCCAAGGTCTGCCGCAAGGTGGTTAAAGGCTTGCTGCTCAAGAACATGGAGCCGCGTGTGGTCGTCACCGCCGACAACCTGCCTGATTTCCTCGGGGTGCGCAAGTACACCTATGGACGTGCGGAAGAGCAGAACCAGGTCGGCCAAGTTGTAGGTCTGGCCTGGACGGAAGTAGGGGGCGACCTGCTGACCATTGAGGCTGCCACCATGCCTGGCAAGGGCGTGATTACGCGCACCGGCTCGCTGGGCGATGTCATGAAGGAGTCGGTCGAGACGGCGCGCACGGTGGTGCGCAGTCGGGCACGGTCGTTGGGCATCAAGGACGAGGTGTTTGAAAAGCGCGACGTGCACATTCACGTGCCGGATGGCGCCACGCCCAAGGATGGGCCGAGCGCCGGCGCTGCCATGGCGACCGCATTTGTCTCAGCGTTGACGGGCATACCGGTGCGCGGCGACGTTGCCATGACCGGCGAAATTACCCTGCGTGGGGAAATCACGGCGATCGGTGGCCTGAAAGAAAAGCTGCTTGCCGCGCTGCGCGGAAGCATCAAGACGGTGTTGATTCCGCAAGAAAACATGAAGGATTTGCAGGAAATCCCGGCCAATGTGAAAAGCGACCTTGAGATCGTCCCGGTCAAGTGGATCGACCAGGTGCTTGAGGTAGCGCTGGAGCGCAAGCCGGTTGCGCTGACGGACGAAGAGGTCGCTGCGGCCAGCGTGGCGGCGGCTGAGCGGGCGGCGCAGGCTGCAGGCGTACAAGCTGTAAAACACTGAAGTGAGGCTGGCGCAGGGTCCCAAACTTGCGCTACAATTTCACCATCGCAGCGCTGTTGTCGTAGAATGGCAGGCTGCAGAAAACGCGGGAATAGCTCAGTTGGTAGAGCGCAACCTTGCCAAGGTTGAGGTCGAGAGTTCGAGACTCTTTTCCCGCTCCAAATTCCGAAAAAAAGGGAAGCTTCTGCTTCCCTTTTTTATGGTTTCGCACAATTGGGCGCGGTAGCAAAGCGGTTATGCCCCGGATTGCAAATCCGGTTAGACCAGTTCGACTCTGGTCCGCGCCTCCAAATTTTTTGATTTTCCGTGTATGCGGATCGCACAATCAAAAAAACGGGTTATAATTTTTGGCTGTCGAGCTTCTTAAGCTTCAGTGCAAAGTTAGCCAGGCAGACTATGCGGGAATAGCTCAGTTGGTAGAGCGCAACCTTGCCAAGGTTGAGGTCGAGAGTTCGAGACTCTTTTCCCGCTCCAACTTCAAAAAAGGGAAGCTGCAAAGCTTCCCTTTTTTTCTTTGTCTGTCGTGAAACGTGTGCATCTGGAGCGCAGAACTGCATTGCGCAGCTGCCGCGGCGGCGTTACGCTGTCGTCAGCCTGGCCATGCCAGCGCCCCGATGGTGAAATTGGTAGACACTGCGGACTTAAAATCCGCCGCTTCTCGAAAGAGGGCGTGCCGGTTCGACCCCGGCTCGGGGCACCACCAGGATTAAAAATGTCTAATTTCAACGCTCCTCTCGAAATCCACCTGCACGGTGAGGTGCTCTTGCGTTCAGAGGTCGCTTACGAGCAGCTTCAGGAGGCGCTCAAGCCCCTCTGGAAGTACGCTGGCGCCCGCTCGCTGGCCGATGGCGCGGCCAGTGCCTACGAAGAAGAGCCCGGCATCGAGTTCGAAGCCAAGCGCCACATGTTGCAGCTGTGCTGGACGGTGCGCGGTGACGACGATTTCCGCCAGGCGCTTGACGAAATGTGCATGAACCTCAACGACTTGGCAGAGCAGGGCGCGGCACTGGAAGTCACGTTCTACGACGTTGAGTTCGATGAAGACGAAGAGCAGGACGAGGGCGACTCGCGGGATGACTTCAGCATCGTATTTGTAGGCCCGACGCCCGCTGCCATCATGCAGGTGCAGCGCGATTTGCTGGTGCAAGACGTGGTGAACATGATGGAGCGCCATTTCGACGGTGCAGAGCTGGTTGGCGTTGTTGCCGAGATCGACAAGCTCTTCACGCAGCGGTTCGACGCCTTGGTGAACTCGCTTGAAATCGGCAAACCTCCACGTGGCTCGGGCGGTGCGGGTGGCAGCCACGGCGGGAGCGGCGGGCGGCGCCCGCGCCACCTGCATTGAAGCGCGCCGACCCCAGCACGGTGGTTGCCCGCCTGCTGGGCGGCTATCCGCAGGCGCTGCAGGCGCAGGCAACGCAGCTGCTCATGGGCGATGGCCAAGAGCTTGCTGGTCTGCTGCTGCGCAAATACCCGCTGGTGCATCAGGTGCGCAGCGATAAGGCGCTGTTTGACTATGTGTCGGCGCTCAAGGCGCGGCATCTGCGCAGTACGCCGCCGCTGCACAAAGCCTTGTTCGACAGCCGCATGCACGCGGTGCGCAACGCGCTGGGGCTGCAAATTCGCACCTCGCGGGTGCAGGGCAACCGTTTGAGCGCTCGGCGTGAAATCCGCATTGCCTCGGTGTTTCGCTACACGCCTGAAGATTTCTTGCGCATGATCGTGGTGCATGAGCTGGCCCATCTGCGCGAGGAGGAGCACGACAAGGCGTTCTATCAGCTCTGCGAACACATGGAGCCGCGCTACCACCAGCTTGAATTTGACCTGCGCATGTACCTTGCGTACTGCGAGCAGACGGGTGCGCGTTTGTGGCAGCCAGATGCTATCGAAACTGAAGCTGCTAGCGCTTGATAATAAAGGGCTAGAGGCCGTTTTTACTTAAATTTTCGGCTGGTAGCGGAAAGCGAACGGGCCAAATGTGGTGCGCCCAGCCACCGCTGTGCAGCCATTGCCAAGATGCTGGGCAGGCCGGTCGTCAGCAGGCACAGGTCAGGCTTGGCCTGCGTTGTCTTGGCAGGCTGCAGCAGGCCTTGTGCGGCCAGCAGGCGCTGGGTTTGGCGGGCTACGGGCGCGCCGGTGCTCAGAATGTTGACCACCGGCCCCAGCAGATGTCTGAGGGCAGGTTCGGCAAACACATAGTGTGTGCAGCCAAGCACCAAGGTGTCGGCCTCTCCCGGCGCATTGCCAAACGGCCCAAGCATTTCCAGGTACCGCGCGCACAGGGCGACGGTGTGGGCATGCGCAGCGCTTGCTTCCTTGGACGTGCAGGCGACCTCGGCTTCGATGGCGCTGGCCAGCCCATCGCAGGCCTGCACGCGAAACTGCCTGCCCTCCGGCATGTTGGAAAGCAGGCGCGCAAAGCGTGCGCTGGCGACCGTGCCGCGCGTCGCCATCACCGCCACTCGCCCGGTGCGCGTTGCGCTGGCGGCGGGCTTCAGGGCGGGCTCCACGCCAATTAGCGGCAGACCGGGGTAGCGCGCACGCAGGCCGTCCATGGCGGCCGCTGTCGCCGTATTGCAGGCCACCACCAGCGCCTTGGCCCGGTGCTGCTGCACCAGGTAGCGCGCCAGTGTGTGCGTGCGCCGTGCCACGAAGGCGTCCCCGCGCTCGCCATAAGGCGCGTGCCCGGTATCGGCCAGATAGACGAAACGCTCCGCGGGCAGTGCGGCGCGAAGGGCGAGCAGCACGCTCAGGCCGCCAATGCCGCTGTCGAAGACGCCAATGGGCGCCTCTACTGCGCTCACTGCTCCGCCAGTGGAGGAGGGTGCAGACACGCCGGGCAAAACCGGTTCAGGCGCTGGCCAGTTCGATGAAGTCACCCGCCGCAATGCGTTTTTGCCATTCGGCCGGGCCGGTGATGTGGGCGCTGGTGCCGCCGGAATCGACCGCCACCGTCACGGGCATGTCCACCACGTCAAACTCGTAGATGGCTTCCATGCCCAGATCGGCGAAACCCACCACCTGAGCGGTCTTGATGGCCTTAGAGACCAAGTAGGCCGCGCCGCCCACGGCCATCAGGTACGCGCTTTTGTGCTTTTTGATGGCTTCGATGGCCACCGGGCCGCGCTCGGCCTTGCCGATCATGGCAATCAGCCCGGTTTGGGCGAGCATCATTTCGGTGAAGTTGTCCATGCGGGTCGCGGTGGTCGGGCCGGCAGGGCCCACGGCTTCGCCCTTCACCGGGTCCACCGGGCCCACGTAGTAGATGACGCGGTTGGTGAAATCGACCGGCAGCGGCTCGCCCTTGGCCAGCATGTCCTGGATGCGCTTGTGCGCAGCGTCGCGCCCGGTGAGCATCTTGCCGTTGAGCAGCAGCGTCTCGCCGGGTTTCCAGCTGGCGACTTCGGCGGGGGTGAGGGCGTCCAGGTTCACGCGGCGGCTCCTTTGCGTGTCGGGTGCCCATTCCACCTTGGGCCACAGGTCGAGCGATGGCGGGTCCAGGTAGACCGGGCCCGAGCCGTCCATGACGAAATGCGCGTGGCGGGTGGCGGCGCAGTTCGGGATCATGGCCACCGGCTTGCTGGCCGCGTGCGTCGGGTACATCTTGATTTTGACGTCGAGTACGGTGGTCAGGCCGCCCAGGCCCTGCGCGCCGATGCCCAGGGCATTCACCTTGGTGAACAGCTCCAGGCGCAATTCTTCGGTCTGCGTGAGCGCTTCCCCGCGGGACGACTTGGCTTGCAGCTCGTACATGTCCAGGTCGTCCATCAGGCTTTCCTTGGCCATCAGCACGGCCTTTTCTGCCGTGCCGCCAATGCCGATGCCCAGCATGCCCGGTGGGCACCAACCTGCGCCCATGGTGGGCACGGTTTTGAGCACCCAGTCGATCACGCTGTCGCTGGGGTTCAGCATGATCATCTTGCTCTTGTTTTCCGAGCCGCCGCCCTTGGCGGCGACGGTGATGTCGAGCTTTCCGCCTGGAACAAGCTCGGTAAAGATCACTGCCGGCGTGTTGTCCTTGGTGTTCTTGCGGGCAAACAGCGGGTCGGCGACCACGCTGGCGCGCAGGGTGTTGTCGGGGTGGTTGTAGCCGCGGCGCACGCCTTCGTTGATGGCGTCGTCGAGGCTGCCGGTGAAGCCTTCCCAGCGGATGTCCATGCCGACCTTGAGGAATACGTTGACGATGCCGGTGTCCTGGCAAATCGGCCGGTGACCGGTGGCGCTCATCTTGCTGTTGGTCAAGATTTGCGCCATCGCATCCTTGGCAGCGGGGCTTTGTTCGTGTTCGTAGGCGCGCGCCAGGTGGGCGATGTAGTCTGCCGGGTGGTAGTAGCTGATGTATTGCAGCGCAGCGGCAACGGATTCGATCAGGTCTTCTTGGCGGATGCTGGTGGTCATGGCAGGGCTGTTGTGGGGTGCGCGAAAGCTGAAATTATCGCGCCGGCGCCTTGCACGCGGCTGTCATGCCGATAGGCAGCGACGGTTCGCATCGCTATGCTGCGTTACGCGCAGGCTGCCAGCCCATGCAAAGGAGTTGTTCATGACGTTGTCCCATCCCCAAGCCATGCGCACCGAGCGCGACAGCTTTGGCCCGATCGAAGTGCCGGCCGAGCGCCTGTGGGGCGCGCAAACGCAGCGTTCGCTGCAGCACTTTGACATCTCTGGCGAGCGCATGGCGCCCGAGCTGCTGCGGGCGCTGGCGCAGGTCAAGCGCGCCAGCGCGTACGTGAATCAGTCGCTTGGCCTGCTGGACACCGCCAAGGCGACGGCGATTGTGGCGGCGGCCGATGAGGTGATCGCCGATGCGCACGCGGGAGAATTCCCGCTCGTCGTCTGGCAGACCGGCTCGGGCACGCAGACCAACATGAACATGAACGAGGTGCTGGCCAACCGCGCCAGCCAGCTGCTCGGCGGCGCGCGCGGCGAGGGGCGGCTGGTGCACCCCAACGACGACGTGAACAAGAGCCAGTCGAGCAACGACGTATTCCCCACTGCCATGCACGTGGCGGCGGTGCATGCGCTGGTGCGCAAACTGCTGCCCGCGCTGCAGGCCCTGCGCACCACGCTGGGCGCCAAGGCCGAGGCGTTTTCAGGCATTGTCAAAATTGGCCGCACCCATTTGCAGGATGCCACGCCCATCACCCTGGGGCAGGAAATCTCGGGCTGGGTGGCGCAGCTGCACCACGCCGAGGCGCATGTGCGCGCCGCGCTGCCGCACCTTGGTGAGTTGGCGCTCGGCGGCACCGCCGTGGGCACCGGCCTGAACGCGCCCGATGGCTATGCGCAGGCCGTGGCGCAGGAGCTGGCCGACCTGACCGGCCTCCCGCTCGTCACCGCGCCGAACAAGTTCGAGGCCCTGGCCGCCTGCGACGCGCTGGTCCACGCCCACGGCGCGCTCAAAGGTCTGGCCGCCAGCCTGATGAAAATCGCCAACGATGTGCGCTGGCTGGCCAGCGGGCCGCGCAGCGGCTTGGGCGAAATCTCCATCCCTGAGAATGAGCCGGGCTCGTCCATCATGCCGGGCAAGGTCAACCCGACGCAGTGCGAGGCGCTGACCATGCTGTGCTGCCAGGTGATGGGCAACGACGTGGGCATCAATATCGGCGGCGCTTCGGGCAACTTCGAGCTGAACGTGTTTCGCCCCATGGTGATCCACAACTTCTTGCAGAGCGTGCGACTGTTGGCAGACGGCATGGCCAGCTTCGACCACCACTGCGCGCAGGGCATCGAGCCGCGGCGCGAGCGCATCGCAGAGCTACTGGATCGCTCGCTGATGCTGGTGACCGCCCTGAACACGCACATTGGCTACGACAAAGCGGCAGAGATTGCCAAGGCCGCGCACAAAGGCGGCTTGAGCCTGCGCGAAGCCGCGGTGGCCAGCGGGCACCTGACCGGGGCGGAGTTTGATGCCTGGGTGCGGCCAGAAGACATGGTTTAGCGCTGCGGTACACGCGCATCGGCCCCGTTGGCGGCAGGGGCAAGCGCTGTGCGGCATGGCCCGGAAGTACACTAAAGATTCCAACGCAATGAATCTTTAAATTCCGAATCATGAACGCCCACGTCCACACCTCGCCCGACGCCATTTACCCCTTCGATGCGCGCGGCGTCGCCAAGAGGTTTCGCCACGCTGCCATCTTTGGGGCGCTCGATTCGCTGCACCCCGGTGAAACCATGCGCTTCGTCAACGACCACGACCCGCTTCCGCTGCTGCAGCAGTTGCAAGCGCGCTACGGCAGCGCTGTGGACATCACCTACCAGCAGCGCGAACCCGGCGCCATCGTGATCGATTTTGTGCGGGTGTGAATAAAGAATTACTATAAATATATGAGCTGCTAGCGCTTACTGGGTAAGCGCTACAGGCCATTTTTCATAGAATTTTTCTTGGCGGCCCCGATCTTGGGCGTGCCAAGCACATGCGCTGGCCACGGCAAAGCTGCCGCCACAGCCGCCAGCTGCGCGATGTCCTCAGGGGTGAGCGCCTCTGCGCTTACGTTCAGCCGCTCCGACCACTGAAACAGATGCGTGGATTGCGAGCGCGCGTACAGCGGGTCGTAGTGCAGCGCCATCAGCTCGCCAAATAGTGGCGCCAGGTCGCGGTCATGCGCCCAGGCTTGCCAGCGGGCAATGACCTCGCGGCCATGCAGCTCGCGCAGGGCGTTCAGTTGCTGGGCCAGTCGCTCGGGGTCGTCGCCCAGGTTGGCGTAGTCGCGCAGCAGAAAGTCCAGGCGCGCGGCGGGGCTTGCGGCAATCTCCATACATGGGCTGGCGCGCAGCGGCTGCAGCAGTTCGGGCGGCACGTTCAGGCGGCCGATGCGGCTGCTTTCGGCCTCCACCCACACCGGGCGCGAGACATCAAACGCCTCCATGGCGTGCGCCAGCGCGGTTTCGAACGCGGTTTGCGAAGGCTGCTCCACCCCCGGCCAGGCGCCCAGCACCGAACCGCGGTGCCGCGCCAGGCCTTCCAGGTCAAGCACCTGCTCGCCGCGCGCCGCCAGCGCCTCCAGCAGCCGCGTTTTGGCGCTGCCGGTCGGGCCGCAGACGACACGCATCTGCAGCTGCGGCGAGCGCGCAGCAATTTGCGCCATGACATGGCGCCGCCAGGACTTGTAGCCGCCCGAGAGCTGCTGTGCATCCCAGCCGACCATGCGCAGCCAGGTCACCATGGAGCCGCTGCGCATGCCACCGCGCCAGCAATAGACCAATGGTTTCCAGCGGGCGGGCTGCTCGGCCAAGCGCCCCTGCAAATGGCGCGCCAGATTGGCGGCAACGAAAGCACCGCCCACCCGCCGCGCTTCAAACGCGCCTTGCTGCTTGTACAGCGTGCCGACAATGCGGCGCTCTTCATCGTCCAGCACGGGGCAATTGATGGCGCCGGGAATGTGGTCGATGGCAAATTCCGCTGGCGAGCGTGCGTCGATCACGGTATCAAACGCCAGACGATCGTCGACGGTTACGGGGCCACGGTGGCTCATGAAGGTTCCTGAAGATGGCGGGAGGGCAGGGCAGCCGGATCGCGTGCGCGCTGCGCGCTGTGAGCTGGAAGGCGCCGGCGTGCTGGGTGCTCCGCTAAAGGTCGCGCGCCGGCGCTGGCGCATCCATCATCCGGGCTACGTAGCGGGCGATCAAATCTACTTCCAGGTTCACGGGCGAACCTGCCGCGAGGCGGCCCAGCGCTGTGTTCTCGACCGTGTGCGGAATGAGGTTGATGCTGGCCTCGCAGCCGCCTGCCAGATCGGAAATGCGGTTGACCGTAAGGCTGACCCCGTTGACCGTGATCGAACCCTTGTAGGCCAGGTAGCGTGCCAGACCGTGCGGGGCAAGTACGCGCAGTTCCCAGCTCTCGCCCACGGGTGCGAAGTGCGTTACCGTGCCCACCGCGTCCACATGGCCCGACACCAGATGCCCGCCCAGCCGGTCGTTCGCGCGCAAGGCTTTTTCGAGGTTCACCGCACCGGTCTCGGTCAGGCCCGCTGTTTTGTCCAGCGATTCGGCCGAAATGTCGATGGTGAAACGGCCCGCGCTGTGCGCCAGCGTGGTCACCGTCATGCAGGCGCCGTTCAGCGCAATGCTGTCGCCCAGCCCGACGTCTTCAAGAAACGCAGGGGCGCATTCGAGCGTGAGACGCTTGCCATGGGCGCTGGAGCCGCCCAGCGGCTCGACTTGGGCGATGCGCCCGACGTGGGTGATGATTCCGGTAAACATGCGGGCGATTGTCGCAGGAGCGCGCGCTGGAAGCGGCGCACGGCCCCTTCAAAACTGGTCGCGCCCCGCCACCCGCGCCACCACCCGTAGGTCCGGGCCGATGCGCTGCACATCACGAAACTCCAGCTCCACGGCGCCGCTTAAGGCTTCGAGCGGTGCCATGTCCGCCATGCCGCGGCCCGGCCCCAGCAGCTTGGGCGCCAGATAGAGCAGCAACTCGTCCGCCAAGCCCTCGCGCAGCAGTGCGCCGTTCAGCCTATGCCCTGCTTCCACATGCAGTTCGTTGATGCCGCTCTGCCCCAGCGCGCGCAGCAGGGCCGGAATATCCACCTTGCCGTCCTCGCCAGGCAACCGCAGTACCGTGGCACTGCGCGCTTCGAGCGCGGCCTGTCGGGCAGAAAATTCTGCATCAAAATGGCCGTTTGCGCAGATGGTGACTGCGCGACCAGCTACGAATAAATGAGCATCCGGCGGCGTGCGCAACTGGCTGTCGAGCACCACCACCTGGGGCTGGCGCGGCGTGGCGACGCCGCGCACGTCCAGGCGCGGGTCATCCGCCAGCACCGTGCCAATGCCGGTGAGCACCGCGCACGCCCGCGCTCGCCAGGCATGGCCGTCTGCGCGCGCTTCTGGCGAGGTAATCCACTGGCTGGCGCCGTTGTGCAGGGCGGTAGTCCCGTCAAGCGAAGCCGCCACCTTCAGCCGCACCCAAGGCCTGCCGCGCACCATGCGGCTGAAAAAGCCGATATTGAGCTCGCGCGACTCAGCAGCGCCCGGCCCCACCTCCACCACCACGCCCGCAGCGCGCAGCCGCGCGAATCCTTGCCCGGCCACCAGCGGGTTGGGGTCTTCAATGGATGCCACCACCTTGGCAATGCCCGCGGCGACCAAGGCGTCGCAGCACGGCCCTGTGCGGCCCTGGTGCGCACAAGGCTCAAGCGTGACGTAGGCAGTGCACCCGCGCACGTCGTGCCCGCGGGATGCTGCGTCGCGCAGCGCCGCGACTTCCGCGTGCGGGCCGCCGGCCTGCTGGGTGAAGCCTTGTCCGAGCACCACGCCGTCTGCAGACACCAAGACGCAGCCAACCCGCGGGTTGGGGCTGGAAAGAAAAAGCGCCTGGGCGGCGAGCCCAAGCGCTTGGTGCATTAACTGGGGAACCGAACTGACCAACAACTGCTCCCTGCTCAAGTGTCTGCTCCGGAGCTGCTACATGCCGAATCACTGGCTGATGTGGGCGTGCACACGCGAATACGGCCAGTTGAGGAGATCTTTAACCTCCGGATTTCTCTGAAATTCGTGGAAGCAGTGTCAGACCGCGCAATTTGAATCGTATTCGCGCCAAACCCGCCCGCTTTATTCTTCGAAAAACCGGAGCCGTCATATAGAACATAACTGGGCGTTTCCGAGCTTGTTCCGTTGCCTGTGACTGCAATGTAACTAGGCGGTGCTGCTTGCGACATCACCACAAGATCGCCAGTACTGAATGTGCCATCCCGATCAATGTCTACAAACACTTGCCAGCCCTTTGACCAAACGTTGTCATTATTGGTGGGCACCACCATAGCATTCATGTTTCGTTTCATCGACTCTGATCGAGCGGCATTCAGTGCGGCAACCAAGCTATTGGTAATGGAAGTAAGCTCTGCATTGCGTCTATACGAGACAAAACTAGGCACTGCAATTGCGGACATAACGGCGAGCAGTGACAGCGTCACCATCAACTCAATTAACGTAAAACCACGCTGACACGACCGATATTGGTAGGCATTCATGCTACGTCTCAATTCCAGCATACTGAAGGCTTATTGCCGGTGCAACTTTTCACACCCGTGCTGGTAATCTTCAGCTCGGTGATGTCCGGGTCAGTGTATTTGTATGGTTTCCCAAAAATTTCAACGCAGATTTTTATGTCGCCTGAGCAAGCGCGAGCACCGATTTGATACGCAGCCTTATTCCGATCATCGCCAGAAAAGTTTTTGAACGGTTTGTCGGTTGCAGTCTCAGCAAAAGCCAAATAGCTGTTATTTTGCGTCATATATCGCTCTTGCTGCTGAAGTACCTGCATCATGGCGGTTCTGCCTTCAGCTCGTCGAGACTTTCGAATGGAGTCTTGATACGATGGATAAGCTATGGCAGCCAATATTCCAATGATTGCCACGGTAATCATCAACTCAATAAGGGTAAAGCCCTGCGATTTTTTAAGATTTACCATGATTTATTCTTCAACTCTTGGTAGTTGTTAATCTGCCTCCAGGAGAGCCGGCCGGTCGGACTTGTCGCGGTGACAGTTTCAGCATTCTGCGCTGGGCTGGTTTCGTTGGTAGTAGGGGCACCAACCTTTGCAGTGGTGGTTACCGTTCTTCCCCCCGTGCTGTTGCTACCGCTCTCACTGGTTTTTGTTATGAAAACCAGAGGGGCTCCGACTGCGCCATTCGTCGCTGACGAAACGCCCCCTTTTCCGGTCGCCAGGTTTGCACTGTACTGATAGCTGACCCCGCCGCCGCAAGCATCGGTAGATGCTGTGGGTGGAAGAATGCTGTTGAAGAATATGCGATTTCCAAACAAGGCGGCATTGGTGATTTGTTTCTCGCCGCCATTCGGTCCGCTTTTCGGGAAGTCGATTACCCAGCCAGCTTTTTTCTGGGTATCGGACCCTATCTTATTTGGATATGCCCAATAGAAAGCATCCATGGAGATTACACCTGAAGCGATTGTTCCTTGCTGCAGTTGTGCCCGCCCTGCGAATCGTGCAGCATTGCCCGACGCTAGCGTTTTTCCGTCTGCTCCGTCCCCGTTCATGTCGTACAAAGTATAGAAAGACTGGGTCTGCGTGGCTGTAGAAATGGCGTTGTCCTTCGCCTCAAGATACTTCCCGGTACCAAATGCCAGAATGTACGTGCCGCTAGGACCGTAGGAGACGGTAGGTACCATACTGATAGGCTGCACCTTGCCTGTAGCGCCCGGCGCTTTCGCGATGAACATGGGGCGCGCTTGGCCGCTCACCTGATAGTACGATACTTTGTCAAGATCCCAGGCCGACTCGGTGCTGGTAGAGAGGTCGGCAAGATTCATGTCCAGTTTCCAAAACTGTCCATGCAAATCACCAAAATAGAAGTACTGCACCGAATCGTCGGCATTCGCTGTGGCTTCAAAGTTAATGAGGCCGGTAGCGATTGCCGTGCCGGTCCCACCGCCGCTGGCATCTAAGACCTGCGTTCCCAGAGTTAAGTCATTGCTTATCGGCAACTCCACCTTGAAGTAATTGCTTCCTTTTGACCATGCCGCACTGCTGGCTTTGCTCAGATCCAGAAAGAAGAGCGCTGGTTTACCGGTTGCGCTGAAACGTCCAACGCCGTCATTGACATAATTGTTCACGCCACTAGGCACCACGGCAAACCATTTGTAGGTCTTTGTCGTCGCACTGGGCGCACTCGTCCGGAGTTTTACGATTTTTGGCGTGCCGACCACATTGCCCAGGCTGGCATCGTCGGCATCCGTGAATTCCCAGAGTACTTTGTCGGCGCCGAAATCGCTCGGGTTGGTGACATCCAAGGCGAAAACACCTTGACCGCCTCCGCCCGTACCCGACACCAACACCGTCTTCCAGTCGTTGCCAAGTTGAGCTTCTGCCACTACGGGCGTAGCATCGACGTAGCTGGTGTGCCGAGCAGACTCGTAATCGGGTGCAGTCAAGAGCGAGAGCTTTGGACCCATCCAACTCGGTATATACGCAAACAACTCATCCATCGTATCTGCATTGAAGGCATGCATCATGCCGTCGTTCGCGCCGACGAACACTGCCTTGGTGCGGCTCTTATTGGCAGCGTAAAAAGTTTTATAGGCGGTGCTCGCATAGCGAGTTGAGGGTGCGGCTGAATACGCGACCCCTGAATTGATCACATCGCCCATACGTGATGCACGCTTTCGGAAGGTAGTGGCTTCCAGCACGCGTTCCCCGCGAAGAAATTTCAGACGATTTTCTCCTGCTGCGTCCGGAGTCGCTGTAGGCGAGCCTTTGTTCAGGTCTGCCTGCAGATCTGTTTGAATCGCGGACCAGGTAAACGCAGTGGCATATCCCGTCGCAATCCCTGAAGTTTTACCAACGAAAATTTTTCGATTCCCTGTTGCTGCGTCGGTTAGCGCGTCCAGCTTTTTGGCAGCCGACAGCGCACTCGCGGGATTTCCCTGCTCCAGATCTCCTGACGCATTGAGCTTGATCGTATTCCTTTTTACGTCACCAGACCAAAACTCCGCGTCAAAACTCGGAAGGTAGAAGTAACCATCGTCTGTCGTCAGTCGTGTACCGGAAACTGCAGGCGCCGTAATTGCATTTGTTACTTTTGTGGCAGCGATAAAAATATCGTCAATGGCCTTCAGAACCGTTTTTGCATCGCTTGCTAAAAAATAGTTTTTAGCTTCACCCGGATCGGTGCTTTTCTCCCAGTGGCGATTATCTAATCCTCCCAAATCATTCGCAGGCGTAAATGGATTTCCATCGCCGTCGACATCATTAAAACCACCGTACTTAGCCGTCAAAAACAATTGGCTTCTATGGCGGGTCGTGGCGTTGTCAGACTGCGAGCCCTCATTCACATCCAAAACGTAAGTCGTTACTCTCATACCAGGTCGCCGCTTGGCTTCTTCACTCCAATCCGCTCCTCGAATATCGTGGGTCTTTGCCCAGTATGCTGCGCCGGCAAGATAATACGCAGCTGCTGAAGAGCCAGTATTTTTGCTCTCCATGCCCCACAACGAAGTGTCCGTCGTCGATGTCGGGTTGGAGGTTGTTCGGGTAGCTCCGGCGCCATCAAGATAGGTAACGCCATTGCCCGACTCAAATCCGCCGATGACCTTGGTCCAGTCTACAAAATTAGGAATATTGTTGGCGAGGCTGACTTCGCCGCTTCGATCAAAGTCGTAATCGTCACCGCTTGCGGTACGGGTATTCCCTGGTAGCGATTTGTCCTTGTGGGTGTTTTTATCTCCAATCAAAAATATGCTGTTCCGCAGGCATGCATAACTCTTGGTGTTCGAGCCCCCATCAAATGGATCTATCCAGCTCTCGTACGCTGGAAAGCCTGCTCGTTTGGCAGAATCAATTGAAGAAACTGCTTGCGGTGTAGGGCTAAGGCCTTGAAGATAACGAAGGCTCTCATAATAGAGTTCGCCCATTGGGTCGTTGCTTTTGTAGACGCCCGGAGATGCGCCTACTCTTCCAAATTTGTTGAGGTAGTTGATAACTCCGCTGTTGGCTTCGCCCGTATCACCTCTTGGATTTTTAATGAAAATTCCATTGTCAGACCGCCATTCGACATAAGGGTTCGTTCCGGCGACAGCATTCCCGTCGGCGTCATAAGATTTCTCGCCCACATAGGTCATAGGTGCGCGAAGTACACCCCCATAGCGCGTATTCCCATTGTCCATTAGGTAACCAAATGCAGCCAACCGCACGCGATCGCTGTACTTTTGCATGTTTCCTACGGGTTTAAAGTTGCCGTTTGGGTATTTCCTGCAGAGTTCGGTGCGTGGGTCTGACAATCCTCCGCCGCTGGATTCGCATACCCGGACGCGGGCATTGTAGGTTGTCACTGGAAGTGTAGAGCTGGTGGATCGGATGTAGCATTTTTTTGCCTCGTTTGGCGCTGGATCGCCTAAGATGGCATTGGTACAAGACGCGCCGTCAGTTACTATTCTACTTGTCCATTTTTTGTTTGTGCCATAAGCCAGCTCCCGTGTTCCGGTGAAATTGCAGGTGCCATTTTCATTTGCGCAGGAATTAAAGTCGTTGGGAATATTAGTGGTTTGGTTTGTTGATTTCCCCATCACTGAAGTTGGATTGTCGCATGCAGTTGTCCCTCCGCCTTTACTTGGGCTGATACCACGAGGGTAAATAAACAGTTTTTCTAGGCAACTGTTTATAACAACGTCGTCGGTTGTGGAATTGATCATCGCAGACGGAATTGCTCCGGCTGCTACCGCGCTCGTGACTGATTTTTGTGGAAAATATGATCCGCTACCATAAAAGTTCTTCGGTAACACAGCTCGTTGGAGCACTGTGAGCGACCCCTCGTCTCGGATGCGGTCGCCGCCCGTTAGTCCAAGTCGGAGTACATCCACTGAAGAGCTGGCCGCCCAGTTCAAAAAGTTCCCGCTAAACAGCGTCGCTTCACACTGATGGGTAGCTGCATCACCGCTGCGTATGTAGTATTGATCGGCGTCAGCTGCGGATGCATCATAAGAATAACAACTGTCGGCATCAAAATAGCCTAGATACTCTGTGCTGCTGCTGTAAGCTTTGCGGTACTGAGCGCCAACCGTTGGAAATTCCACGGATAACGCCAGTGTCAAAGTGGGTTTTTGCCCAGAGCCCTGCGCGTAGAGCGGTTCGGCCGCTAGATTGACTGGCGCAATGTCGGGCGGCGTGCCGACAGTCTGACTGACGGCGTACAGGCCATACATCAAGCACAAGCTTCCGCCAGTAAAAATGGCAAATTTCGCAGCTTTGGATTGGGGCATTAATTTCATGATAATCGTCTCACGTTGTCTGCACTATTTATAGCTGCTTACGGAAAAGCATCTGCGTGACGGCTTGAATGTCTTCGCGAGGACCGAATCCCATTGCGGTCACTCTGTAGGTATATTTCTTTTCTGCGCTGTATGCGGCGTTGCCATATGCCCCTGTATCTGGCAGCACTTCTATAATATAGCGGGGTTTTTTGGTTGGCTTAAGTCCCGCCGAACCTGAATCAAACGAACGAGAGGTAAAGTCTCCGAAGGCGGCACTAGCCGCACTCGCAGACGTATCGGTGAAATCCACCGCGAGCCAAATGGGAATGCCGACATCACTCGGAATGCAAAGGCCTTTATTCGTTCCGGACGTTCCGCAGCTTGCTAAAAAGGCTTGGGGGTCATTGATTGCGAACAAGTCTTTGCGCGTCGCCGTCCCGGGGCCGCGCATATCGTATTCAGCATCCATTAGTGCTGCCTCAGAAGCCTGCCACGCCACTTGGTAGTCGCGGTCATTTCGCGCGCCGCGCTCTGACATGATGGACAACTGAACGGCGCTAATACCGATTCCGGCGATAACTACCAAGAGAATCAGAACAATGATCAGAGATGCACCGCGTTCCGTAGAGTCTGCGGAACGTTTTTGGATATTGTGAAGGATTTTTGAACGCATTTCGTTTCTCGCTATACGTTGTCCTGAGGGTTGCGCAGGTGGACGGTGAACGTCACCGTCTGGCGCAAGCGCCGGTCTGTCTTGGCGGCAAATTCACTGCCCGCATCGGTCGTGGAGTTCATAATATCTTTTACTCCCAAGGGATACTGAGCAGGCACCGTGACTTCCGGAGCAGAGCCGGGCGGGCCGCGCATGACCAAACCAATGCGTACAGACCGTACCCTGCGCCAGTTCAAAAGGGTGGCTGGGTTGTTACCCGACACGGTGAGCTGGTCTGCACGAAGATAGGCGGTGGGCACACTGGTCGGCGTCGCCGTGGCGGCGGCGCCTGCCGAAACTCCGTCCACACCATAGAGAACCTGCATGCTTTCAACGCCCTCAATTAAAGGTTGAGTTGCCCAAGTTCCTGCTTCTGTTTGCCAAGTGCACATAAGCGATGGCTGGCCGGTTTGTGCGCTGGTCGCCACATGGAAGACGCTTACCATGCGGTCCGTCGAATTTAGGCCCGCGGTGAGTTGCAATGCCCCGCCACTGCAGTTGATCATGGTTTCGTCCGGGATACCGCTGTTAAAAACGGTTTCGCCCGCTTGGAAGCGGAGCACCAGCATGTCGCTGCTGTTGACTGATGTGCCGGTCACGGTTGTGCTGGTGCCTATTACCAGTGCCTGGTTATAGGCTGCGTTATTGAATCCCTTTAAATTGGGTTCAATATCGGATGCGGCCTGGGTTTGGAATTCAGAACCAAAATCCATTGCATATTTTTCTTCCAGATAACCAGCCTGAACAATTAAGCGACGCATGATGCTCGTAGCGAAGCGAGCGTTGTTGTCCAGCTGCGAAGAAGCATCGACAGCAGAAAAACCTTGGCGCGCAACGGTAAGGCTTGCAATGCCGGCCAATGCAATTAAAGTGCTCAATGTTAATGCAATGAGCAGTTCAACCAGCGTTAATCCTCGCTGAGAGCTGAATGGTGATGTGGAAGATGTGGCCATTTCAGGAGGTGCTCCCTGGGGTGATGGGGAAAACAATGCCTGGACGAAGCGCACGGTCAAATGCCCCTGTATTGGTGGTGCTGGTGCTGGTTGCGTCGGTTCCGGTGGCGCCGCGCAGCGTATTTCCGCGGGTCCACCCGATTTTTATTGCCAACACACCACCTGATCCGCTGCAGGCCCATTGCGGCAGTCCAGAAGTAGCCTCGTAAGGCGTGCTGTCTTGGCACACCGCCACTCGTGCGCCAGGTAGCGCTTGATCTAGGCGCTTCCACCATTCGTACACATCGCGTTGCGCAGTTGTTGCAGCGTCAGTGCACGCACTTAATCCGGGGTAGCCGCAGTTCGGATTGGTGGGGTCTCCATCGCCGGACTTGATCGCCACAAGATAGGGGTTGGAGGAGGTCAGAACGGCTACTCCCTTGTTGCCTCGCATCAACTCAGCAAGTTCTTCCCCGTAGCGTGTTGCCACCGCCTGCAGCTTCGCTTCGCGGTTGGACTGAAGCGAAGCCGCCTGAAGACCCACAGCGCCCAATACGCCAAAGCACAACACGATGATGGAAACCAAGACTTCAATGAGCGAGAAGCCATGAGTTTTTTGCGTTCGGGAAGTAGGGAGTAGGGGCATGTTCATGGTCTTTCTGAGCGCAATGTTAAGACGCAAGCCTAGAGTCGGACAGGCCGCTTGTCGGGTGTAGGCAGCCGTTGGAGCAGACCGGTAGAGCTTGAATGCGTATGAGGTGCTCTTTAACGTCGGGTATACCCTTTGCATGCCCCCGCGTTGTGCATGCCTTTGCATTCCCGAAAAAGACGTCGATCGCGCTCGGCTCGGGTCTCTTCAGACGAACTGGCGCGGTACGTTGTCTTTGCGACACCCTTCTTTTGAACATTTTGGCCCGTGTTCGGCAAGTGGTCTTTTCGACTCTTGGCGAATGCGCCATCTGGTGCCGTCAACGCGCCAATGATCACAAGCGCAAGAAGCGCGAGCCCCGGACGTAGGGATATGCGGCTAACGCTTGGACGGAGGGAGGAAAGAGAAGCTTGTGGCAAGAGCTGCATTGATGGCCCCCTGATCGGGTTTGAACAAAAGATTTCTTTATATAAGGTAGGCGATCGTGCCGAGGGAACGACGGGTCGAAAATGCGAGCATTCCCTTAGCGTAGCCCTCCGTGTACACTTGACGGGTTTTGCACGGTGCAAGACGCACGCCGGCAACCCTTCCAGCTGCCAGCGCAAGTAGAACCAGTGCAGCACGGCGCTACGCCGCATGCTGCCATATTTTCAGGAAAACCCTCAAATGATCGCATCCTCCATCAAGGCCGAGGTCGTCAAAGACAATGCCCGCGCCGCCAACGACACCGGTAGCCCGGAAGTGCAAGTGGCACTGTTGACCGCCCGCATCAACGAACTGATGCCTCACTTCAAACAGCACGCCAAGGACCACCACGGTCGCCGTGGTCTGCTGCGTATGGTGAGCCGCCGCCGTAAGCTGCTTGACTACCTTAAGGGCAAGGACGGTTCGCGCTACCTTGCGCTGATCGCGAAACTCGGCCTGCGCAAGTAATCACAAGGCCACGAAAAACGCCTGGGTTAGCACGCTAGCTCAGGCGTTTTTTACTTTGCCGGGTCGCCATATCAGAGCGAAGCTGTGTCATTCCACTGAAGTTCCGCGTGCGGATTCGCTGGAATGGCATCGTGTTCTGAATATGCTCCGGCACATACTGGTAGCGCGCTACCAGCTATTTAATTAGGAGCAAACATGAGCATTTTCAACAAGGTCAGCAAGACGTTCCAATGGGGCGACAAGACGGTCGTCATGGAAACCGGTCAGATGGCTCGTCAGGCGTCTGGTGCGGTGTTGGTGAACATCGACGACACGGTGGTGTTGGCGACGGTGGTGGCTTCCAAGGGTGCAAAGCCTGGGCAAGATTTCTTCCCGCTCACCGTCGATTACATCGAGAAGACCTACGCCGCAGGCAAGATCCCTGGCAGCTTTTTCAAGCGCGAAGCCAAGCCCAGCGAGCACGAAACGCTGACAAGCCGCCTGATCGATCGCCCGATTCGCCCGCTGTTTCCCGAAGGCTTCTACAACGAAGTGCATGTGGTGATCCACACCGTTTCGTTGAACCCCGAAGTCGATGCCGATATTGCTGCATTGATTGCGTCAAGCGCAGCGCTGGCGATCTCCGGCATCCCCTTCAATGGCCCGATTGGCGCGGCCCGCGTCGGTTACATCAACGGCGAATACGTGCTCAACCCCGGCCAGACGGCACGCAAGAGCAGCCAGATGGACCTGATCGTTGCAGGCACCGAAGCGGCTGTGCTGATGGTTGAGTCCGAAGCACAGCAGTTGCCTGAAGACGTCATGCTCGGCGCCATCGTGTTTGGTCACGAGCAGAGCCGCGTGGCCATCAACGCCATTCACGAACTTGTGCGCGACGCCGGCAAGCCAATGTGGGATTGGCAGGCGCCGGCGAAAGATGAGACGCTGATCGCCAAGGTGAACGCGCTGGGTGAAGACAAGCTGCGCGCCGCCTACCAGAACCGTAACAAGCAGGTTCGTACGCACGCTTGCCGCGACGCTTACGCAGCGGTTAAGGCTGCGCTCAAGGAAGAGGGCGTCGAGTTTGACGGCGTCAAGGTCGAGAGCATGCTGTTCGACATCGAAGCCAAGATCGTGCGCAGCCAGATTTTGGCGGGCGAGCCGCGCATCGACGGGCGCGACACGCGCACCGTGCGCCCCATCGAAATCAGCACCAGCGTGCTGCCCCGCACCCACGGTTCGGCGCTGTTTACGCGCGGCGAGACGCAGGCGCTGGTGATTTCCACGCTCGGCACCGGACGCGATGCGCAGCGTATTGACGCCTTGATGGGCGAATACGAAGACCACTTCTTGTTCCACTACAACATGCCTCCCTTTGCCACCGGCGAAGTGGGTCGTATGGGATCGACCAAGCGCCGTGAAATTGGCCACGGTCGCCTCGCCAAGCGCGCGCTGATTGCCGTGCTGCCAAGCAAGGAAGAATTCCCTTACACCATGCGCGTGGTGTCGGAAATCACCGAATCGAATGGCTCCTCGTCGATGGCTTCGGTCTGCGGCGGCTGCCTCTCGCTGATGGACGCAGGCGTGCCCATGAAGGCGCATGTGGCGGGTATTGCGATGGGCTTGATCAAGGACGACAACCGCTTTGCCGTGTTGACCGACATCCTGGGCGACGAAGATCATCTCGGCGACATGGACTTCAAGGTCGCTGGCACGACAGCCGGCATCACCGCACTGCAGATGGACATCAAAATCCAGGGCATCACCAAGGAAATCATGCAGGTCGCATTGGCTCAGGCCAAGGAAGCGCGCATGCACATCTTGGGCGAGATGCAAAAGGCCATGGGCGAAGCCAAGCAGGAAGTGAGCAGCTTCGCGCCCAAGCTTTACACCATGAAGATCAATCCGGAAAAAATCCGCGACGTGATCGGCAAGGGTGGCGCGGTGATTCGTGCGCTGACGGAAGAAACCGGTTGCCAGATCAACATCGACGAGAGCGGTGTCATCACCATCGCGTCGACCGATGGCGAACGTGCTGAAGAGGCCAAGCGCCGCATCGAGCAGATCACAGCCGAAGTCGAAATCGGCAAGGTTTATGAAGGCCCAGTCACAAAAATTCTGGACTTCGGCGCGCTGATCAACCTCCTGCCCGGCAAAGACGGCCTTTTGCATATCAGCCAAATTGCCCACGAGCGCGTAGAGCGCGTGAGCGACGACTTGACCGAAGGCCAGATCGTCAAAGTCAAGGTGCTTGAGACCGACGAAAAGGGTCGCGTGAAGCTGTCCATGAAGGCTTTGGCTGAGCGCAGCAACGGCGGTGGCGACCGTGCACCCGCAGATCGTGGCGAGCGCCACGACCGCGGTGAACGACGCGATCGCAATGAGCATCCGGCGCGCGAGCAGGAGCCGCAGCAACAGCCTGCTGGCGACGGTCGCACCGGTCACGACGCGTAATTGCTATTTATTTGGTAGCTGCTAGCGCTTGATGGATGGGCGCTAGCAGGCCAAATTGCTTGAAATCTGAGTTCGAACCGATGCAAGTCATTGAAATCACCTCGTTTGGTGGCCCAGAGGTTTTGCGTCTGGCAGAGCGTCCTGCTCCTGTGGCAGGCGAGGGCGAAGCCTTGGTGCGGGTTTCCGCCAGCGGAATCAACCGGCCGGATGTGTTGCAGCGCAAAGGCCACTACGCGCCGCCGCCCGGCGCGTCTGATATTCCCGGCCTTGAAGTCGCGGGCATCATCGAGTCGGGCGACGCGGCGGCCTTATCGCGCGCTGGTCTGCGCATAGGTCAGCGCATTTGTGCGCTGGTCTCGGGCGGTGGCTACGCCGAGCTGTGTGTGGTGCCTATCGAGCAATGCTTGCCGGTGCCGGACACAATGTCGGACGAAGAGGCGGCTTCTCTGCCCGAAACCTTCTTCACCGTGTGGAGCAACGTTTTCGACCGTGGCCAGCTCAAGGCAGGTGAAACCTTGCTGGTGCAAGGCGGAAGCAGCGGCATAGGCGTCGCGGCGATCCAGCTGGCACGCGCTTTGGGTGCTACCGTGATTGTCACCGCTGGGTCTGACGAGAAGTGTGCGGCGTGCGTCAAGCTTGGTGCGCACCACGCTATTAACTACCGCAACCAAGACTTCAGCGCGGAAGTGCTTCGCCTCACCGAGGGGCGGGGCGCTGACGTAGTGCTCGATATGGTCGCTGGCAGCTACGTCGCGCGAGAAGTGGCGTGTCTGGCGGAAGATGGCCGGCTTGTCATCATTGCTGTGCAAGGCGGCATCGATGCCGGGTTCAATGCTGGCTTGGTGCTGCGCAAGCGCCTGACCATCACGGGCTCGACTTTGCGTGCGCGGTCGATAGCGTTCAAAGCTGCCATTGCGCGCGCGCTGCAGGCTCAAGTCTGGCCGCTGCTGGTAGCGGGCAAAGTGGCACCGGTCGTGCACAGCGTGTTCCCAGCGGGCCAAGCGGCCGAGGCCCATGCATTGATGGAATCGAACAAGCACGTGGGGAAAATTGTTCTGACATGGAAACCATGAAAAAGAAGCTAATCGTCGGCAATTGGAAAATGAACGGCGCCTTGGCGGCGAACGATTCGCTCGTCCAGGCGCTGCGCGCTGGGTTGACCAAGAATTTGGCGTGCGGCGTCGCATTGGCCGTGCCTGCGCCTTACCTCGCACAAATGCAGGCGCTTTGCGCGGGCAGTGGCATCGATGTGGCCGCGCAGGACGTATCCCAACATGAAGCCGGTGCGTTTACGGGTGAAGTCGCGGCAGCCATGTTGCGTGATTTCGGCGTGCGCTACGCACTGGTTGGGCATTCCGAGCGGCGCCAGTTTCACGGAGAAAGCGACCAGACTGTGGCAGAGAAGGCGCAGCGCGCCCTCGCCGCAGGCATCACGCCGATCGTCTGCGTGGGTGAGACGCTTGCCGAGCGCGAAGCCGGTCAGACGGAGGCGGTTGTGCGCCGTCAGTTGGCTGCGGTGATTCACCTCAATGGCCGCTGCATAAGTGAAGTGGTGGTGGCGTATGAGCCTGTATGGGCCATTGGCACCGGCAAGACTGCAACCCCAGAGCAGGCGCAGCAAGTGCATTTGGCGCTGCGCACGCAACTGGCTGCCGCAACCGTGCAGGCGGGCGCAATGCACCTGCTGTATGGCGGCAGCATGAACGCCGCAAACGCAGCGCAGTTGTTGGCGCAGCCAGATATCGACGGTGGCTTGGTAGGAGGCGCGTCGCTTAAAGCGCCCGATTTCCTCAGCATCATTGCCGCCGCCCACTGAGCGCCAGAATACGAATAAAAAACGGAGTGAATTTAGAATGAATATGCTTTTAAACGTGATTTTGACGATACAGATCCTGACCGCTTTGGTCATGGTCGGCCTGATTCTCATCCAACATGGCAAAGGCGCCGACATGGGTGCGGCCTTTGGCAGTGGCAGTTCGGGCAGCCTGTTTGGTGCCAGCGGCAGCGCCAACTTCCTTTCCCGGGCAACCGCAGTGCTGGCGGCGACCTTCTTTGCTTGCACCTTGGCGCTCGCTTATTTCGGCAACGCACGGCCGGTCAGTACGGGCAGTGTTCTTGAAAATGCCGCGCTGGTAGCGCCTGCCGTCGGGGTGGCTCCTGCCGAAGCCAGCTCTGCCGCGGCGGGCGTCGAGCCTCCCGCCGCCCCTGCTTCGGGTGCGGCGCAGATTCCGACAAAATAAAGGCCCCAAAAACTGTTTCGATTGGTTCGAAGCAGGGTTTTTCCCGAGTAGAATTCGAGGCTGTCTGGGAAGCCAAAGCCCATTGGTCCTCATGCCACCCAGATAAGACTTAGCCGTCGTGGTGAAATTGGTAGACACGCTATCTTGAGGGGGTAGTGGCGAAAGCTGTGCGAGTTCGAGTCTCGCCGACGGCACCAAAAATCAAAGCCTGACCGCAGTGCCATCGCGCACTGCGAGCTCAGCAGGCTTTTAGCGGTGAGCACATCCACAAGATGAACCTCAATCAGTATCTCCCCGTTCTTTTGTTCATCCTGATCGGGATTGCGGTAGGGATCGTGCCCTTGGCGCTGGGTTATATCCTTGGTCCCAATCGCCCCGACCCAGAAAAAAATTCCCCGTACGAATGCGGCTTCGAGGCCTTCGAAGATGCTCGCATGAAGTTCGACGTGCGCTACTACTTGGTAGCCATTCTCTTTATCCTGTTTGATCTCGAAATCGCCTTTCTCTTCCCTTGGGCGGTGTCGCTGCAAGAAGTGGGCTTGACGGGGTTTATTGCTGTATCCATTTTTCTCGCCATTTTGGTGGTGGGCTTTGCCTACGAGTGGAAAAAAGGTGCGCTCGATTGGGAATGAGTGCCCTGAACAAGGATTGACGCGATGATTGAAGGTGTAATGAAAGAAGGCTTTGTCACTACGAGTTACGACTCGGTGGTGAACTGGGCCAAGACTGGTTCGCTGTGGCCGATGACCTTTGGTTTGGCTTGCTGTGCCGTGGAAATGATGCACGCCGCGGCCGCGCGCTACGACATTGGTCGCTTTGGTGCTGAGGTGTTTCGCGCCAGCCCGCGTCAGTCCGATTTGATGATTGTTGCCGGTACGCTGTGCAACAAAATGGCCCCGGCTCTGCGCAAGGTTTACGACCAGATGAGTGAGCCGCGTTGGGTGATCTCTATGGGTTCTTGTGCCAATGGCGGTGGCTACTACCACTACAGCTATTCGGTCGTGCGCGGTTGCGATCGCATTGTTCCCGTAGATGTCTACGTGCCGGGTTGCCCGCCGACGGCGGAAGCCTTGATCTACGGGATCATTCAGCTGCAGCAGAAGATTCGCCGCACCAATACCATTGCGCGCGTCTGAAGGGTTACCAATGACATCAGTTGCTATGCGCCCAGAAGCCATTCGTGATGCGGTTGCTAGTGCTTTGGGTGATGCGGCGCGCACGGTCCATGTTGCACTGGGTCAGGTGATTGCCGAAATTCCTGCGGCGCGCTATCTGGAAGCCATGCAGACCTTGCGGGATGCGCCGGCCTGCCGATTTGAGCAGCTGATCGACCTGTGTGGTGTTGATCACTCCACCTATGGCGATATAGGCACAGAGGGTGCGCGTTACAGCGTAGTCTCGCAGTTGCTTTCCGTGAGTCTTAATCAGCGTGTGCGCGTCAAGGTGTTTTGCCCCGACGACGACTTTCCGGTGGTGGCGTCGGTGAGTGAGTTGTGGAATTCTGCGATCTGGTACGAGCGCGAAGCCTTTGACCTTTATGGCGTCGTGTTCGATGGACATGGCGATCTGCGCCGCATTCTTACCGACTACGGCTTTATTGGTCACCCGTTTCGCAAGGACTTCCCTTTGTCGGGTCACGTCGAAATGCGTTATGACGCCGACCAGCGCCGTGTGATCTACGAACCGGTCACCATCGAGCCGCGCGAAGTGACTCCGCGGATCATTCGCGAAGACAAATACGGAGGCCTGCACTGACGCGTGCTGACCGATTGCCATGGCTGAAATCAAGAACTACTCCCTGAATTTGGGTCCGCAACACCCGGCGGCGCACGGTGTGCTGCGTTTGGTGCTCGAGCTCGACGGTGAAGTCGTGCAGCGCGCAGACCCCCACATTGGTCTGCTCCATCGGGCCACCGAAAAGCTGGCTGAGCACAAGACTTTTATCCAGTCGCTGCCTTACATGGACCGGCTGGACTACGTCTCGATGATGTGCAATGAGCACGCCTATTGCTTGGCGATCGAGAAGCTGCTGGGTGTCGAGGTTCCGATCCGCGCTCAATACATCCGGGTGATGTTTTCGGAAATCACGCGGCTCATGAACCACCTTATGTGGCTCGGTTCACACGGCAACGACTGTGGCAGTTCGACCATCCTTGTGTACACGTTTCGCGAGCGCGAAGACCTGTTTGATATGTACGAAGCGGTTTCCGGCGCGCGTATGCACGCGGCGTATTTCCGTCCGGGCGGCGTGTACCGCGACCTGCCAGACAGCATGCCGCAGTACAAGGCGAGCAAGGTGCGCAATGCCAAATCTCTTGCCAAGCGCAATGAGGCTCGCCAAGGCTCCTTGCTTGATTTTATTGAGGACTTCACGCAGCGGTTTCCCAAGTGTTTGGATGAATACGAAACACTGTTCACCGACAACCGTATTTGGAAGCAGCGCACTGTTGGCGTTGGGGTGATTTCTGCTGAGCGCGCGCTCAATCTGGGTATGACCGGTCCGATGTTGCGCGGCTCTGGCGTGGTGTGGGACTTGCGCAAGACCCAGCCTTATGAGGTGTACGACCGTTTGGACTTTGACATTCCCGTGGGCGTCACGGGCGACTGCTACGACCGCTACTTGGTGCGCGTCCAAGAGATGCGGGAATCCAATCGGATCATTCAGCAGTGCATCGCCTGGTTGCGCGAAAATCCTGGTCCAGTAATCACGGACAACCACAAGGTGGCGCCGCCATCGCGTGAATCCATGAAGACCGGGATGGAAGACCTGATACACCATTTCAAGCTCTTCACTGAAGGTATGCATGTACCCGAGGGGGGAGACTTATGCTGCGGTGGAGCATCCCAAGGGCGAGTTTGGCATCTACCTGGTAAGCGATGGTGCCAACAAGCCCTATCGACTCAAAATTCGCGCTGCTGGATTCCCGCACCTTGCCGCGATGGACGAGTTGGCCAAGGGGCACATGCTCGCGGACGTGGTGGCGATTATTGGCACCATGGACATCGTGTTCGGAGAGATTGACCGATGATTTCTGAATCCACACTGGCGCGTTTCGCGCGTGAAGTAGCGAAGTATCCGGCTGAGCAGAAGCAATCGGCAGTGATGGCCTGCTTGGCCATCGTGCAACAAGAGCAAGGTTTTATCAGCAAAGCCAGTGAAGTGGCGGTTGCAGCCTATCTGGAGATGCCGGAAATTGCTGTTCACGAAGTGACTACGTTCTACAACATGTACAACCAGCAGCCAGTGGGCAAATACAAGCTCAACGTCTGCACCAATTTGCCGTGCCTGCTGCGCGATGGCGGCAAGGCGCTCGAATATCTCGAAAAGAAACTGGGTATTGCTATGGGCGGCACGACGGCCGATGGCATGTTTACCTTGTATCAATGCGAGTGCCTCGGTGCGTGCGCCGACGCGCCGGTCATGCTGGTGAATGACCGCTCCATGTGCAGCTTCATGTCGGACGACAAGCTCGATCAGCTCGTCGACAGCCTGCGCTCGGCGGAGGGACAAGCATGAAGGCCGCACAGGTACTTTCGCAGTTTCAGGCGGCCGGTCTGGAGACCTGTTTCCATGGGCGCCACATTGACCCGCAAATTTACGCCGAGCTCGATGGCTCGAACTGGGGTTTAGACGCCTACGTAAAACGTGGCGGATACCAAGCAGTGCGCACCATGCTCGGCGCTGATGGGGCAGCTGCTCTGACACAGGATCAGGTAATCGCCACGGTCAAGGAGTCTGGGCTTCGAGGGCGCGGCGGTGCAGGTTTTCCGACGGGATTGAAGTGGAGCTTCATGCCCCGCCAGTTTCCTGGTCAAAAGTACCTCGTTTGCAATTCGGATGAGGGTGAGCCAGGTACCTGCAAGGACCGCGACATCCTGATGTACAACCCTCACAGCGTGATTGAGGGAATGATCATCGCAGCCTACGCAATGGGCATCAGCGTGGGCTACAACTACATCCACGGTGAAATATTCCGGGAGTACGAACGCTTTGAAGCAGCCTTGCAGGAGGCGCGCGCAGCGGGTTATTTGGGCTCCAAGTTGCTGGGCAGCGACTTTAACTTCGAGTTGCATGCCCACCATGGCTTTGGCGCCTACATCTGCGGCGAAGAAACCGCGCTGTTGGAGTCGCTCGAAGGCAAGAAGGGTCAGCCGCGCTTCAAGCCACCTTTCCCTGCAAGTTTTGGTCTGTACGGCAAGCCGACGACCATCAACAACACTGAGACTTTTGCGGCGGTCCCCTGGATCATTCGCAACGGCGGGGCGGCGTACCTGGCCTGCGGCAAGCCGAACAATGGTGGCACGAAAATTTTCTCGGTGTCTGGCGATGTTGAGTTGCCTGGCAACTACGAGGTGCCGATGGGGACGCCGTTTGCCAAACTGCTGGAGCTCGCTGGCGGGGTGCGTGCGGGGCGTCAGCTCAAGGCTGTTATTCCAGGCGGATCGTCGTCGCCAGTTTTGCCTGCCTCCATCATGATGGACTGCACGATGGATTACGACTCGATCTCCAAGGCTGGCTCCATGCTTGGCTCTGGAGCAGTGATCGTCATGGACGACAGCCGCTGCATGGTCGAATCCTTGAAGCGGTTGTCGTACTTTTACATGCACGAGTCGTGCGGGCAGTGTACGCCGTGTCGCGAAGGCACAGGTTGGCTGTGGCGCTTGGTCGATCGCATTCACCGCGGCGATGGCCGGCCGGCCGACATGGACGTTTTGGACGATGTGGCGGCCAACATCATGGGACGCACGATTTGTGCTTTGGGCGATGCTGCGGCCATGCCGGTGCGCGCCATGCTCAAGCACTTCCGTCCTGAGTTTGCAGCGATGATTTCCAATACGAATCCCCGGACGTCGGCCTCGGCCTGACCATGAGAAAAGCATATGGTTGAAATCGAACTCGACGGCAAGAAGGTGGAAATCGCCGAAGGCAGCATGGTGATGCATGCTGCCGAAAAGGTGGGCACCTACATTCCGCATTTCTGTTATCACAAGAAGCTCACGATTGCCGCAAACTGCCGCATGTGTTTGGTGGAGGTGGAAAAGGCTCCCAAACCGATGCCGGCCTGCTGCACGCCGGTGACGCAAGGCATGGTGGTGCGCACCACCAGCGACAAGGCCATCAAGGCTCAGAAGTCGGTGATGGAATTTTTGCTCATCAACCATCCGCTGGATTGCCCGATTTGCGATCAGGGTGGTGAGTGCCAGTTGCAGGATCTGGCGGTGGGCTATGGCGCGTCGGCCTCGCGCTATGAAGAAGAAAAGCGCGTGGTGCTGCACAAAGACGTGGGCCCGCTGATCTCTATGGAAGAGATGACGCGCTGCATCCACTGCACGCGCTGCATCCGCTTCGGTGAAGAAATCGGCGGCGTGATGGAGCTCGGGATGATCAACCGAGGCGAGCATGCCGAGATTACGACGGTTGCCGGCGACACGATCGATTCAGAGCTCTCGGGCAACATGATCGACATTTGCCCGGTGGGCGCACTTACCAGCAAGCCGTTTCGCTACAGCGCGCGCACATGGGAGCTGTCGCGCCGCAAGTCCATCAGCCCGCACGACTCTACCGGTGCCAACCTCATTGTGCAGGTCAAGAACCACCGCGTGATGCGCGTGCTGCCGTTTGAAAACGAAGATGTGAACGAGTGCTGGATCGCCGATCGCGACCGTTTTTCTTACGAGGCACTTTCCAGTCCCGACCGCCTTGAACATCCGATGATCAAGCAAGGTGGCGAGTGGCGCGAAGTGGATTGGCAGACTGCGCTCGAATACGTTGCCAACGGCCTGCAGGACATCGACGCAGAACATGGTGCTGCCAGCATTGGCGCATTGGTTAGCCCACACAGCACGCTGGAAGAGCTGTATTTGGCCGGCGTCTTGATGCGCGGTGTTGGGAGCGGGAATATCGACCACCGCTTGCGCCATGCTGATTTTGCGCAGACCCAAGGAGTACGCTGGCTGGGGCGCTCCATCGCTTCGTTGTCCACATTGGACAGCGTGCTGGTGGTCGGTTCCAACGTTCGAAAAGAGCACCCATTGTTCGCTCAGCGCATTCGCCAAGCAGCGCGCAAGGGCTGCGTGGTCAGCGCAGTCAACGCGGTGCAGACCGACTGGGCCATGCCTGTAGCCCATTCAATCACGGTCCCGGCGTCCGATTGGTTGCGAGTCCTCGCCGAGGTAGCCGGAGCAGTCGCGCGGGAGCGTCAGGTGTCGGCGCCCGTCCAATCGGGCGAGCCAAGCGCAGCGGCAACTGCCCTTGCTTCCGCCTTGGTCCGCGGCGAGCAAAAGGCCGTCCTGCTTGGGAACGCTGCGGCCCACCACAGTCAGGCCTCGCAATTGCTCGCGCTTTGCAACTGGATTGGCGAGCAGACAGGGGCTACCGTCGGCTATCTGACGGAGGCAGCAAATACCGTGGGCGCCCAGTGGGTGCGGGTTCTGCCAGACGCTGGAGCTTTACACGCCGGACAGATGCTCGGTGGTGCGCTCAAGGGTGTACTTCTGCTGAATACTGAACCGGAATACGACAGCGCTGCGGGCAACCGTGCGCCAGCTGCGCTTGCCGAGGCCGAAATGGTCGTCACGCTCAGCCCCTTCAAGACCAATATGGCGTTCAGCGATGTGCTGCTGCCCATTGCGCCATTCACCGAGACTTCTGGAAGTTTTGTGAATGCAGAGGGGCGGCTGCAAAGCTTTCACGCGGTGGTGCGGCCATTGGGCGAGACGCGTCCGGGCTGGAAGGTGCTGCGCGTACTTGCCAACCTGATGGGTGTGGCAGAGACCGACTTCGAAACTTCGCAAGAAGTGCTTGCCAAAATTACAGCGACTACCGGCACTGGCGCGGTTCCTGCAGAGCAATTGAACAATCGCTCTGATTGCGTCGTGACCACTTTGGATGGTGTGGAGGGTGAAGCACCCGTCGCTGCAGCCATCTACATGCTTGACGGTTTGGTGAGGCGTGCCCCGTCCTTGCAGGCGACGCGCGATGGCCGATTGGCCGCTGCTTCGGAGGCTCGCAATGATTGATGCGCTCTACAACGGCGGGCTTAACGCGCTGGATCAGTCTTGGTGGACCGGCGCTGCTTGGCCGGTACTGTGGATTTTGATAAAAATCGTCGTGGTGGTGCTGCCGTTGATGGGTGCTGTGGCGTATCTGACGTTGTGGGAGCGCAAGCTGCTGGGCTTTATGCAAGTCCGTCACGGGCCCAATCGCGTGGGACCTTTGGGTTTGCTGCAACCCATCGCCGACGCGCTGAAGCTCCTTACTAAGGAGATTATTCAGCCTACGGCAGCCTCCAAGGGCTTGTTTGTGCTCGGCCCGGTGATGGCAATCATGCCGGCCTTGGCGGCATGGGTAGTGATCCCTTTCGGGCCTGAAGTAGCGCTCACGAACGTCAACGCGGGCTTGCTGTTGTTGATGGCGATCACCTCGATCGAGGTATACGGGGTGATCATCGCCGGATGGGCATCGAACTCAAAATACGCGTTTCTTGGTGCCATGCGTGCTTCGGCGCAGATGGTGAGCTATGAAATTGCGATGGGTTTTTGTTTCCTCGTGATCATCATGGTCTCGGGCAGCATGAACTTGACCGAGATCGTGATGGGGCAGGCGCGCGGCACCATGGCTGCCTATGGACTGTCGTTCCTGTCGTGGAATTGGTTGCCACTGCTGCCCATCTTCATCGTCTACCTGGTGTCGGGTGTAGCAGAAGTCAACCGCCACCCTTTCGACGTTGTCGAGGGGGAGGCTGAGATCGTGGCAGGGCACATGGTGGAGTATTCCGGCATGGGCTTCGCAATCTTCTTCTTGGCCGAATACGCAAGTATGTGGCTGGTGTCGATTACCGCAGTGATCATGTTTTTGGGTGGCTGGCTGTCTCCATTTGCTGCACTCGATTTCATTCCGGGCTGGATCTGGCTGGGCATCAAGACTTTCGTTGTGGTGTCCATGTTTATCTGGATACGCGCTACCTTCCCGCGCTTCCGTTACGACCAGATCATGCGTCTGGGCTGGAAGATTTTTATTCCAGTAACGCTGGTGTGGCTGCTCGTAGTTGCGGGCTGGCTGCTGTCGCCCTGGAACATCTGGAAATAAGCGGAGAACATCTATGGCTGCCGTTTCTGCTGCATCTTTCTCAATCAAGGATTTCTTCAAGAGCTTTATGCTCGTGGAGCTGGTCAAAGGCATGGCGCTCACGGGACGCTACGCCTTCCGCCGCAAAGTCACTGTGCAGTTCCCTGAAGAAAAAACGCCGCTCTCGCCGCGCTTTCGTGGCTTGCACGCTCTGCGTCGCTACGAAAATGGCGAAGAGCGTTGCATCGCCTGCAAGCTGTGTGAAGCGGTTTGTCCTGCGGTGGCGATCACCATTGAATCTGCTGTGCGTGACGACGGCTCGCGCCGCACGACCCGCTACGACATCGACCTGACCAAGTGCATCTTCTGTGGATTTTGTGAAGAGAGTTGCCCGGTCGACTCGATCGTCGAGACCCATATTCTTGAATACCACGGCGAAAAGCGCGGCGACCTGTACTTCACCAAGGACATGTTGCTCGCAGTGGGCGACCGCTACGAAGCCGAAATTGCTGCTGCCCGAGCGGCAGATGCGCCGTACCGCTAAGGCGGGACGGGCCCCTACGCGAGACTTCTTGAAAAGAACCGATTCATGGATGCCAAGACTGGTTTTTTCTATCTCTTCTCGGTAGTGCTGCTGTATGCAGCCTTCCGGGTGATCACGGCGAGAAATCCCGTGCACGCTGTGCTGCACCTGATGCTGGGTTTTTCGCAGGCGGCCGGCTTGTGGCTGCTGTTGGAAGCAGAGTTTCTCGCCATCGTACTGGTGCTCGTGTATCTGGGCGCGGTCATGGTGCTGTTTCTTTTTGTGGTGATGATGCTCGACATCGACATGTCGGGCGTACGACGCGGCTTTTGGAAGCATTTCCCTTTGGCTGCTGCGATCGGCGGGCTAATCGCGCTTGAAATGGCAGCAGTGGTGATGTCTGGCTTCCGGGGAATTGAGGAGCCCAAGGTTATGGCGGCCGCACTCAATGCTGCTGGCCAGGTCGTTCCTTTCTCCAATGCCAAGGCGCTGGGCGTATTGATGTACACCCAATATCTGCTGCCGGTAGAAATCGCCGCGGTGATTTTGCTGGTGGCGATGGTGGCCGCCATAGCCTTGACGCTGCGCAAGCGCAAGGACAGCAAAGCGATCGACCCTTCGATTCAAGTGCGGGTGCGGCCGCAGGACCGCATGCGCATCGTCAAACTCGCAGCGACCGTGCAAGCACCGGAGCCGGCTGTGGACCCCGCATCACAGGAGACCAAAGCATGAGTCTCACCTTGACCCTTGGCCACTTTCTTTCGCTGGGCGCAATGTTGTTTGCGCTCGCGGTAATCGGCATTTTTCTCAATCGCAAGAACCTCATCGTTCTGCTGATGTCGATTGAGCTCATGCTGCTCGCGGTCAACATGAATTTCGTCGCGTTCTCCCACTATCTGGGCGACATGCACGGGCAAGTGTTCGTGTTCTTCATTCTCACCGTGGCAGCGGCCGAATCGGCCATCGGCTTGGCCATCCTGGTGCTTTTGTTCCGCAACAAGTCCAACATCAATGCGGACGCGCTCGACACCCTAAAGGGTTGAGACGACAGACACGCAAGGCTTCGCACAATGAGTCAAACCCTCTCTGCTTCCACTCTGCTGATCGTGCCTTTGGCGCCATTGGCGGGCGCGTTGCTCGCCGGCATCTTCGGCACCACCTTCGGCGGCAATTGGATCGGCAGGCGCATGAGCCACACGCTGACGATTCTCGGGGTCTTGGTCGCCTTCGTCGTCTCGGCCATGACGCTCAAAAGCGTCGCGGTCGACGGTGCGCGCTTCAACGAGACCCTCTACACCTGGATGGTCGTCGGCGGCATGAAGATGGAGGTCGGCTTCCTGATCGACAGTCTCACCGCCATGATGATGTGCGTGGTGACCTTTGTGTCGCTCATGGTGCACATCTACACCATTGGCTATATGGAAGAAGATGAGGGTTACAACCGCTTCTTCGCTTACATCTCGCTATTCACCTTCTCCATGCTGATGCTGGTGATGAGCAACAACATGCTCCAACTGTTCTTCGGTTGGGAGGCTGTGGGTTTGGTGTCTTACTTGCTCATTGGCTTTTGGTTCAACAAGCCTTCAGCGATTTTTGCCAACATGAAGGCCTTCCTCGTCAACCGGGTAGGCGACTTTGGCTTCATTCTGGGCATCGGTTTGATTGCGGCTTACACCAATACGCTCAACTATGGCGAGGTCTTCGCCAAGGCTGGCGAGTTGGGCGCGCTGTCGCTTCCAGGGACTTCCTGGATGTTGATCACGGTGATCTGCATTTGCCTGTTTATCGGCGCCATGGGTAAGAGCGCGCAGTTTCCGCTGCACGTATGGTTGCCCGACTCGATGGAGGGTCCCACGCCAATTTCCGCATTGATTCACGCCGCCACCATGGTTACGGCAGGCATCTTCATGGTTGCCCGCATGTCGCCGTTGTTTGAGCTCTCCGATGCAGCGCTGAACTTCATTTTGGTGATTGGCGCCATCACGGCACTCTTTATGGGGTTCCTTGGAATTATTCAGAACGACATAAAGCGGGTGATTGCCTATTCCACGCTTTCCCAACTTGGCTACATGACCGTGGCGCTTGGCGCGTCGGCCTATTCGGTGGCTGTGTTCCACTTGATGACGCATGCGTTCTTCAAGGCCCTGCTGTTTCTGGCAGCCGGCTCGGTGATCATGGGCTTGCACCACAACCAAGACATCCGTTGGATGGGAGCCGTGCGCAAGTACATGCCCATCACCTGGATCACCTTCCTGCTGGGCTCGCTGGCGTTGATCGGCACGCCACTCTTTGCAGGCTTCTATTCCAAGGACAGCATCATTGAGGCGGTGCATGCGAGCCAGTTGCCGGCTGCCGGGTTTGCCACATTTGCGGTGTTGGCTGGCGTCTTCGTTACGGCCTTCTACTCTTTCCGCCTGTATTTTCTGGTGTTCCACGGCAAAGAGCGCTACGCCCAGAACCCGGATGCCCACCACGAAAGTGCGGATGCCGAGCCAGACCCGCACCACCACCATGCAGATCATGCCAAGCCGCACGAATCTCCGTGGGTAGTAACCGTGCCGCTTGTGCTGCTGGCGATCCCCTCGGTGGTCGTGGGTTTCCTCACCATCGGCCCGATGCTGTTTGGTGATTTTTTCAAGGACGTTATTGTTGTGGACGCTGCGCGCCACCCGGCAATGGCCGAACTTGCGGAGGCGTTCCATGGTCCGGTCGCCATGGCCTTGCACGGCCTGACGGCTGCACCGTTCTGGCTGGCGTTGGCCGGCGTGGTGACGTCGTACTACATGTACATGGTGAACCCGGCGTTGCCGACGGCCATCAAGCGCATCTTCCATCCGGTGTACACCTTGCTCGACAACAAGTACTACATGGATTGGATTAACGAGAACATTCTGGCGCGCGGCGCGCGCGGGCTTGGTGTGGCCTTGTGGAAGGGCGGCGACCAAGCAGTGATTGACGGAGCGCTGGTGAACGGTTCGTGGAAGCTGGTGGGCTGGGTCGCAGGCTTGGTCCGGCGCGTGCAGACCGGCTACGTTTTCCACTACGCCCTCATCATGATTTTGGGCATCTTCGTACTCATGACGTACTTCGTCTGGCTCAACAAGTAGGGGAAGAATAAAAATGGGTGTGTTGAGTCTTGCTATCTGGACGCCAATCGCGTTCGGAGTTTTACTGCTGGCTTTTAGCCGCGATGAGCATGCTGGCGCAGTCCGCTGGCTGGCGTTGGTCGGCGCGTTGGCCGGTTTGTTGGTCACCTTCCCGCTGATGGCTGGTTTTGTGCCTGGCACGGCAGACATGCAGTTTGTCGAGAAGGCGCATTGGATCGATACCTTCCAGATTTTCTACCACGTCGGCGTGGACGGGATCTCGTTCTGGTTTGTGCCGCTGACAGCCTTCATTACGGTCATCGTGGTCATTGCCTCGTGGGAGTCGATCACCACACGCGTGAATCAGTACATGAGCGCGTTCTTGATCCTCTCAGGCTTGATGATTGGTGTGTTCAGCGCAATGGACGGCATGCTGTTCTATGTGTTCTTTGAGGGCACGCTGATTCCGATGTACCTGATCATTGGCGTCTGGGGCGGCCCGCGCAAGATTTACGCGGCGTTCAAGTTCTTTCTGTACACCTTGCTTGGCTCGCTGTTGATGCTTATAGCGATGCTCTATCTCTACAACGAGGCAGGCGGCAGCTTTGACATCGCCACGTGGCACGCATTGCCGCTCTCAGCCCATGCGCAGACCATGCTGTTCTTCGCTTTCTTCGCTGCGTTTGCGGTCAAGGTGCCCATGTGGCCGGTGCACACCTGGCTGCCCGACGTGCACGTGGAGGCACCCACCGGTGGCTCGGCCGTGCTGGCGGCCATCATGCTCAAGCTGGGCGCTTATGGTTTTCTGCGCTTCTCGCTGCCGATAGCGCCAGACGCTTCGCGCGAGTGGGCTTGGCTCATGATCACCTTGTCGCTTATCGCGGTGATCTACGTTGGCCTTGTGGCCATGGTGCAGAAGGACATGAAGAAGCTGGTGGCCTATTCGTCGGTCGCGCACATGGGTTTCGTTACGCTGGGGTTTTTCATCTTCAACGACTTGGGCGTTTCGGGCGGCATTGCCCAGATGATTGCCCACGGTTTCGTTTCTGCCGCAATGTTCTTGTCTATTGGCGTGTTGTACGACCGCGTGCACTCGCGCGAAATTGCCGACTACGGCGGCGTGGTCAACACCATGCCCAATTTCGCTGCGTTTGCGCTGCTGTTCACGATGGCGAACTGCGGCTTGCCGGGGACAGCTGGGTTCGTGGGCGAATGGATGATCATTCTGGCTGCCGTCAAAGCCAACTTCTGGGTTGGCATGGCTGCTGCCACGGCGATCATCTGGGGCGCCGCCTACAGCCTGTGGATGTTCAAGCGTGTCTACTTGGGGGCGCCGGGCAACGCCAATGTGCGCGCGATGCTCGACATCGGCCGTCGCGAATTCTTCGTGCTGGGCGTGCTTGCAGTGGCGATTCTTGCCATGGGCCTGTATCCACAGCCAGTGACCGACGTGACGGATGCTTCTGTGGCCAAGCTTCTCAAGCATGTGGCTGTCTCCAAGCTGAACTGACCTGATCGAAAAAGAGTATCCCGATGATTGACAACATCAGTTGGCTGGCGATTTATCCCGAGATAGTGTTGCTGGTCATGACCTGCGTGATTGCGCTGGTTGACCTCGCAGTGACCAGCCCACGGCGCACCGCCACCTATCTGCTGAGCATGCTGACGCTGGGCGTGGTGGCTGTGCTGCAAGGCGTGTACGCCAGCGGCGGCAGTACCTTTTACGGTTTTGGCAACATGATCGTCAGCGACGCCATGGGCAATTGGCTCAAGTGCTTTGCCACGGTGGCCTTGATGGTGACCTTGGTCTATGGCCGTCCATACGCCGGCGACCGGGACATGCTGCGCGGCGGCGAGCTCTTCACGCTCAGCATGTTCTCACTGCTTGGCATGTTCATCATGATCGGCGGCAACAACTTCCTCATCTTGTATCTGGGCCTTGAGCTGCTCACCCTGTCAAGCTATGCGCTGGTGGCGCTGCGTCGCAACGACGGCGTGGCGACCGAGGCTGCGATGAAGTATTTCGTGCTCGGTGCGATGGCCAGCGGCTTCTTGCTCTATGGCTTGTCGATGCTCTATGGCGCTACCGGGTCGCTGGACATAGGCGAAGTGTTTAAGGCGGTCAATTCAGGGCAAATCCGCCATCAGGTGCTGGTGTTCGGCTTGGTCTTCGTGGTCGCGGGGCTGGCTTTCAAGCTGGGCGCGGTGCCTTTTCACATGTGGGTGCCTGACGTCTACGAAGGTGCACCTACGGTGGTCACCTTGCTGATCGCCGCTGCGCCAAAGCTGGCGGCCTTTGCCATCATCATGCGGCTCTTGGTAGACGGCTTGCTGCCTCTGGCCATCGACTGGCAGCAGATGTTGGCAGTGCTCGCCATAGGCTCCCTGCTGGTCGGCAACCTCGCAGCCATTGCGCAGACCAACCTCAAGCGCATGTTGGCTTACTCCACCATCTCCCAAATGGGCTTTGTCTTGTTGGGCCTGATGTCGGGCGTGGTCAACGGCAGTGTGGACGCTGCAACGGCTCAGTCTGCCTACAGCGCCGCCATGTTCTACGTGGTGACCTACGTGCTGACCACACTGGCCGCGTTCGGCGTGATCCTACTGCTGGCGCGAAGCGGCTTTGAGAGCGACAACATTTCCGACATGGCAGGCCTGAATCAGCGCAGCCCGCTTTACGCCGGCATTCTGGCCGTCTGTTTGTTCTCGATGGCAGGCGTGCCGCCGCTGGTCGGCTTCTATGCGAAGCTCTCTGTATTGCAGGCACTGGTGGCGACGGGCGAAACGGCCTACATCGCCTTGGCTGTCTTCGCGGTGATGATGTCGCTGATCGGCGCGTTCTACTACCTGCGCGTGGTGAAGGTGATGTACTTCGACGCACCCGTGCAAACGGCCGCCATCAACGCGCCATTTGATGTGCGCGTGGTGCTGACGCTGAACGGTGCTCTATTGTTCGTGCTGGGCCTGCTGCCGGGTGGGCTTATGGCGCTGTGCAGCGACGCGATTCTGCGTTCGCTCGCTTCGTAGGCCACGGTGTCCCAGAGCGGAGCCGTCTGGCTCGTGATCCTACTGGCTTGCATCGCAGCCAATTTGCCGTTTGCCAACCACCGGGTGCTGGGCTTTGGCCCACGTTTGCAGCCGCACAAACGACTCGTGCTGAGGTTCGTGGAAATGGTCGTGCTGTACTTCGTGGTTGGCGGCATTGGTTTGCTGCTGGAGCATCGTGCTGGCCAGATTGCGCCCCAGAAGTGGGAGTTTTATGCCGTCACCGGGACGCTGTTCATTACGCTCGCCTTCCCCGGTTTTGTGTACCGCTACCTGCTGCGCCACCGCGCCTAGCAGGGGCTTCAGCCCTGAGCCACACTGAGCGATGAAGGTTCTCGATCTCCAATGTGACAAGGCCCACGTGTTTGAGGGCTGGTTTGCCGATGAAGCTACGTTCCAGCGCCAGCTTTCAGATGGGTACTTAGAGTGCCCTGTGTGCGCGAGCGCCGCGGTGCACAAGCTCCTGAGCGCGCCGCGCATTCAGCGCAGCGCAACCCAAGCCACATCCGTGTCGGCGAAGACACCGCCGCCCGAAAGCCAGGAAACCACATCCGCCGAATGGATGCAGCGCGCACGCGCCATGGTGGCGCAGGCGGAAGATGTTGGGGAGCGGTTCGCCACCGAAGCACGGGCCATGCACGAAGGCGAGCAAGCCAATCGGTCTATACGCGGTGTCGCAAGTGCAGAGCAGGCGCGCGAGTTGCTCTCGGAAGGTATTTTGGTGTTGCCTGTTCCGCCTGCGCTGAGCGATACGCTGCACTGATTAAGCTCTAAAAATGATAGCTGCCAGCGCTTTCTGGATAAGCGTTTAAGGCCATTTTTACCTATATTTTTTAGGTGGTGAATTGCAGCGCTGCGAGGCGCGCGTAGGTTTGCCCGCGTGCAATGAGCTCGCTGTGCGTGCCTTCTTCAACCACGCGCCCGTGCTCGAGCACCACGATGCGGTCGGCATTCTGTACGGTGGCCAGGCGGTGAGCGATGACCAGCGTGGTGCGCTGGCCGGCGTGGCTGTGCATGGCCGAGTCCAGCGCCGCCTGCACCACGCGTTCGCTCTCTGCGTCCAGCGCGCTGGTCGCCTCGTCGAGCAAAAGCAACGGTGGGTTTTTGAGCATTGCGCGGGCGATGGCAATGCGTTGGCGCTGCCCGCCCGAGAGGCGCACGCCGCGCTCCCCCAAGAATGTGTTGTAGCCCTCCGGCAGCGCGTTCAAAAAGTCGTCGGCGAAGGCATCGCGCGCGGCGGCGCGCACTTCGTCGTCACTCGCGCTCGGGCGGCCGTAGCGAATGTTCTCCAGCGCGCTGGCGGAAAAAATCACGGCGTCCTGCGGAACGGTTCCGATGCGCTGCCGCAGATCCTCAAGTTTTAAATCGCGCACATCAATGCCGTCCAGGCGTATGCCCGGAAGTGGTAGCGTTGGGTTCTCCGGCGTCACTGCGTCCACATCGTAGAAGCGCTGCAGCAATTGAAACACCGTGGTCTTGCCGGCCCCGCTCGCACCCACGAGTGCCACGGTTTCTCCAGGGCGAAGATGGAGCGTGAAGTCGCTCAATGCCGCTTGGGTAGGCCGAGAAGGATAGTGAAAGCTCACCCGGTCGAACACCACTTCCAGACCTGCATCGCTCGGCGCGAAGCTGCGTGGGTTTGCTGGCGATGCCACTGGCGACTGCGAGGCCAGCAGCTCCATCAAGCGCTCGGTCGCACCTGCAGCGCGCAATACGTCACCATAGACTTCCCCCAACACCGCGGCGGCGCCTGCCAGCAGGCCGACGTACAGCACCGTCTCGCCAAGGTGCCCAGCGGTCATGCTGCCCGCCAGCACCGCCTGTGTGCCCTTGAAGAGCCCCCACAACAGCAAGGCGGCGTTTGCAATGATGATGAACGCGACCAAAGCCGCGCGGGCACGAGAACGCCGCACCGCAGTCTCAAACGCACTCTGCGTTGCCAAGGCAAAGCGCCGAGACTCGCTCGATTCGGCGGTAAAGCTCTGAACCACGGGCACCGCATTGAGTATCTCGGCCGCAATGGCACTGGCGTCCGCCACCCGATCCTGGCTGGCGCGCGAGAGCTTGCGCACCCGCCGCCCAATCCACATCGCTGGAAGCACCACCACGACCAACATCAGCAGCACGATCAGCATGATGCGCGGGTTGGTCCACACCAGCATGACGATGGCGCCGGCCCCGACCACGGCGTTCCGAAGTCCCATCGACAGCGACGACCCAACCACGGTTTGCACCAGTGTAGTGTCCGCGGTCAGGCGCGACAGGACTTCGCCGCTCTGCGTGGTTTCAAAAAATTGCGGACTTTGGCGCAGGACGTGGGCGTAGACGGCATTGCGCAGGTCGGCAGTGACGCGCTCGCCCAGCCAGCTGACCATGTAGAACCGGGCCGACGAAAACAGCCCCAGCATGATGGCCACGCCAAACAGTGCGAAAAAATGGTTGCGCAGTGCCAGCGCCTGCTCGCCACCGCTCTGCGGTGTCAAACCGCCGTCGATGAGGGTGCGCAAGGCCATCGGAAAAGCCAGGGTTGCGATGGCCGCCAGCAGCAAAAACAGGAACGCCAATGCCAGGCGCATGCGGTAAGGCCGCATGAAAGGCAGTAGGCCAGAGAGCGAGCGTGGAGCACCTTTCGGTGGGGCATTGGTGGGAATGGTGGCCATGGCGATAAGTGTATGGCGGGCGCCGCTGTAGGCAGTTTTACATACGCGTTAGTCCTAGTGCCTATGGACTTCGCGGGCCTTACGATCCCCCTCGACAGTTCTGCATGCTGTGCTCTGCACCGCACTCATTTTCACGAAAGCATTTCAGGCACCGATGAGCGATTTCATTCTTGAGACTCGGAATTTGACGAAGGAGTTCAAAGGCTTCACCGCAGTAAGCGATGTGACCTTGAACGTTCAGCGCCACTCCATTCATGCGCTGATTGGGCCCAATGGTGCTGGAAAAACGACCTGCTTCAATTTGCTGACCAAATTTTTGGAGCCGACGTCTGGAAGCATCCGTTTCAATGGCCGCGACATCACCCGCGAGCAGCCAGCGCAGATTGCGCGCAGGGGCGTGATTCGCTCGTTTCAGATCTCGGCAGTATTTCCCCACCTCACGCTGATTCAAAACGTCCGTGTTGGCCTGCAGCGCAAGCTGGGCACCGCATTTCATTTCTGGCGCAGCGAACGCAGTTTGCGGCAGCTGGACGATCGGGCCATGCAGCTGCTGACCGAAGTGGGGCTTGAGGATATGGCCGACGAAGTCACCGTGAACTTGCCGTACGGACGCAAGCGCGCTCTTGAGATTGCCACCACGCTCGCCATGGAGCCAGAGCTGATGCTTTTGGACGAACCAACCCAGGGCATGGGCCATGAGGACGTTGATCGGGTGACCGACCTCATCCGCAAGGTTTCCGTCGGGCGCACCATTTTGATGGTCGAACACAACATGAAGGTGGTGTCCACCATCGCTGACCGCATTACCGTGCTCCAGCGCGGCGCCGTTCTGGCCGAAGGTCCGTACGCCGAAGTTTCAAACAATCCGCAAGTGATGGAAGCCTATATGGGCAGTACCGATACCAAATTGCAGGGAGCACACTGACATGGCAACCAACGCCAGCCAGACCCCCGCCCTGGAAATCAGCAAACTCGAAGCTTGGTACGGTGAATCGCACGTCCTGCACGGTATCGATGTGGTTGTGCAACCCGGCGAAGTGGTCACCCTGCTTGGGCGCAACGGCGCAGGCCGGACCAGCACGCTGCGCTCTGTGATGGGCTTGATTGGGTCGCGCAAAGGCTCGATCAAAATCAACGGCCATGAAACCATCAACATGGCCACGCACCGCATTGCGCACCTCGGCGTAGGGTACTGCCCAGAAGAACGCGGCATTTTTTCCAGCCTGTCCTGCGAAGAAAACCTGTTGTTGCCACCCGTTCTGAAAACGGGCAATCAAGGCATGTCGATTGAAGAAATCTACGACATGTTTCCCAATCTGGCCGAGCGCCGCAACAGCCAGGGCACGCGCCTGTCTGGCGGTGAGCAGCAGATGCTGGCGGTGGCCCGCATTCTGCGCACCGGCGCCAAGTTGCTGCTGCTTGACGAGATCTCTGAGGGCCTCGCGCCGGTCATCGTCCAGGCCCTCGCACGCATGATCACGATGCTGCGCGCCAAGGGATACACGGTGGTCATGGTTGAGCAGAACTTCCGCTTTGCCGCGCCACTCGCGGATCGGTTCTATGTCATTGAGCATGGAACGGTCGTCCAGAAATTTCGCGCCGATGAGCTGGAGTCCCGCATGCCGGTACTCAATCAGTTGCTCGGAATCTGAGTTCCGTTTTAGCGTTTGTCGAAGTCAAGTATTTTTAATTTTCTGTTTTCCAACCGTCCATAAGGAGACACCACATGAAATATAAGCACACCACCCTGGCACTCATGCTAGCCGCTGCAGGTTTGGCCACTGGCGCCGCTCAGGCTCAGGAAAAAGTCACCATCGGCTTCATCACCGACATGTCCAGCCTGTATTCGGACGTTGAAGGCAAGGGCGGCGCAGAAGCCATCCAGATGGCCATCGACGAGATGGGTGGCAAAGCGCTGGGTCAGCCGATCAAGCTGCTGACGGCGGACCACCAGAACAAGGCAGACATCGCTGCGTCAAAGTCGCGTGAGTGGGTCGATACCGAAGGCGCAACCATGCTCTTCGGGGGCACCAACTCCGGCACGGCGCTGGCTGGCGCCAAAGTGGCCCAGGAGAAGAAGGTCGTGTACATGAACAGCGGCGCTGGATCGTCCGCGCTGACCAATGCTTCGTGCAGCCCCTACACCATTCACTACGCTTACGACACGGTTGCGTTGGCCAAAGGTACCGGTGGTGCAATCGTTGACACCGGCGGCAAGACCTGGTTCTTCCTGACCGCCGACTACGCCTTCGGTCACTCGCTTGAGAAAGACACCAGCACTGTTGTTGAAGCCAAGGGAGGCAAGGTAGTGGGCGCCGTGCGTCACCCACTGAACGCGTCTGACTTCTCATCTTTCCTGCTGCAAGCGCAAAGCTCCAAGGCGCAAGTGCTGGCTTTGGCCAATGCGGGCGGCGATCTGATCAACTCTGTCAAGGCGGCCAAGGAATTTGGTATTGACAAGACGATGAAAGTCGCGGGTCTGCTCGTGTTCTTGAGCGACATTCACAGCCTGGGCTTGAAGAACGTGGGCGGCCTGCTGCACACCACCAGCTGGTACTGGGACAAAGACGATGCCTCGCGCGCGTTTGCCAACAAGTACTTCGCCAAAACGAAGCGCATGCCCACGGACGTGCAAGCTGCCGACTACTCGGCCACGCTGACGTACCTCAAGGCAGTGGAAGCGGTCAAGACGACCAATTCCGACAAGGTCATGGAATACATCAAGAAGACGCCTATCAACGACGCCTATACCAAGAACGGTATGGTGCGTGCAGACGGTCGCATGATCCACGACATGTATTTGGTGCAAGCCAAGACGCCAGCGGAATCGAAGAAGCCTTGGGACTACCTCAAGATCGTGAAGACGCTCCCCGGCGACTCGGTGTTCACCACCAAGGCCGAGAGCACCTGCGCGCTCTGGAAATAATTTCCTGAGCTAAACCCTACCGAATCGCTTCTTACCGCCTCTCCCATGGAAATCTTTGGTGTCTCATTGCCAGGCTTGCTGAGCCAGCTCCTTCTGGGGCTGGTCAACGGCTCGTTTTACGCAATTCTTAGTCTCGGGCTGGCCGTTATCTTCGGCCTGCTCAACGTCATCAACTTTGCGCACGGTGCGCTTTTCATGATGGGAGCGGTAGTTACATGGATGGCCATGAACTACCTGGGTGTCAACTACTGGGTCATGCTGCTGGTGGCACCCTTGGTGGTGGGGCTTTTCGGTGTGGTGATCGAGCGGCTGCTTTTGCGCTGGATCTACAAGCTTGACCACTTATATGGTTTGCTGCTGACTCTGGGCCTGACGCTGTTGATCGAAGGGGTTTTTCGCTCTATCTACGGTGTTTCGGGTCTGCGTTACGACACGCCAGAGCTGTTGTCGGGAGGCACGAACCTTGGGTTCATGTTTATGCCGAACTACCGCGCTTGGGTGGTGGTGGCATCGATCACGGTGTGCATCGCAACCTGGTTTGTGATCGAGAAGACCAAGCTGGGCGCTTATTTGCGCGCCGGAACGGAAAATCCGCGACTGGTAGAAGCGTTTGGTGTCAACGTGCCTGTCATGGTCACGCTGACTTATGCATTTGGCGCCGCGCTGGCGGCGTTTGCTGGAGTGCTGTCGGCGCCAATCTACCAAGTCTCGCCCTTGATGGGGCAGAACCTGATCATTGTCGTGTTTGCCGTCGTCGTGATTGGCGGCATGGGCTCGATCATGGGCTCGATCCTTACCGGCCTCGGGCTGGGAGTGATTGAAGGTTTCACCAAAGTTTTTTATCCAGAAGCTTCGTCGACCGTGGTGTTCATCATCATGGTGATCGTGCTGCTGATTCGCCCCGCCGGCCTGTTCGGCAAAGAAAATTGACGGGGCCATTACCATGAATCTCAAGAATCTTGCTGCACTCGGCTACGGCCTCTTGTTCGTCGGCCTGCTGGTGGCACCGTTCGTAGGTGTCTATCCCATCTTTGTGATGAAGCTGCTGTGCTTCGCTTTGTTTGCTGCAGCGTTCAACCTGCTGCTCGGCTACACCGGCATGCTCTCTTTCGGCCATGCCGCGTTTTTGGGCGGGGCCGCCTACATCACCGGGGAATCCATCAAGAACTGGGGCTTCTCGCCCGAGCTTGGCTTGCTCCTCGGTACGGCGAGCGGGGCTTTGCTGGGACTGATTGTCGGGTTCTTCGCCATTCGCCGAACGGGCATCTACTCGACCATGATCACGCTTGCGCTGGCGCAAATGCTGTTCTTCGTCGCGCTGCAAGCACCCTTCACCGGTGGTGAGGACGGATTGCAGGCGGTGCCGCGCGGCAAGATGTTCGGTCTGCTTGATCTCAAGAACGACATGGTGCTCTATTACGTCGTCCTGGTGATCGTGGTTGCAGCGTTCCTGTTGATCGTGCGCACCGTGCATTCGCCATTCGGCCAAGTGCTGAAAGCCATCAAGGAAAACGAGCCTCGCGCTACGTCGCTCGGCTACGACACCAACCGTTTTAAGCTGCTGGCCTTTGTGCTGTCGGCTGCGCTCTCCGGGCTTGCCGGTTCGCTCAAGACTTTGGTAATGGGTTTTGCCACCCTGAGCGACGTGCATTGGACGCAGTCCGGCCACGTGGTGCTGATGACTCTCGTCGGCGGCTTGGGCACCTTGTCTGGCCCGCTGATTGGCGCCGCCGTCGTGGTGTTGCTCGAAGACAAATTGGGCGAGATCGGCCAGTTCCTCGCCAACGTGACCAGTGTCGAATGGTTCATCACACTGGGCGAGTCGGTCACCATGGTCACGGGTCTGATATTTGTGATCTGCGTGTTGGCCTTCCGCCGCGGCATCATGGGGGAGCTGATTGCTTGGCTGCAGAGGCTCCGAGGCGGCAAGGTCTAGTCACATACTCAGGCGCGCGGCGTATCCGGTCATTTCCAGGTAGCCGCGTCCCGCGGGTCGGCCATCCTTGCCTCGCAATTCGCTCAGTCCTTCCCAATAGAAAGCCCCGGTAGAGGCGCGACTGTCGAGTTCCTGCGCATCCAGAAGCGCATGGATTTCGAATGCGCCGATGGGTGTCACGATGCGCCAAGCCACGGGGTAGCGGGCGCCACTCGCGCCGCTGGTCCAGTAGCGCAGTGGAGCAAACTCCAATTCGTCGGGACCAAAGCTGCGCGCTTTTCCCCCCGGTGCGCGCCAAGAGCCGCCCGCCCAAAGTGCCGTGCCGTCGGCGCGGCGCAGCTGGAAGGCGGTGAAAGCGCTGCCGTCGTCCAGATTCATGCCCGTCCAGTCCCAACCCACGGCCTCCGTGGGCAAGATGGCATGGCTGGCCTCGTGATCGAGCCAAGCGCGCGCAGCGGCATCTTTCAGCGTGAAGCGTTCGCGTCCAATGGCGATGTCGCCTCGCACCCGAAGTTGCGGCTCGGTGATGTAGTAGCTCAGATTGTCAGGATGCGGCCCTTTCCGCGACAGCCCGCCTTCGCCCTGCAGCAGCACATCCTGGGTCGCCTCCAACTCCAGTTCAAGCGTGAACGCTTCGCCCTGCATCCGTGCACGGTAGGTGCTCCGGCCCGCGGCTTCGCTGCGCTTCAAGGACCAATTGCCGAGCGTGATGTCGGTGTCGTGCTCGCTCGCCTCTGCCAGGCCGAAGCCTGCGCGCGCAATGCGCTGGTCGTGCAGCAGTCGGCTGCCCTGCACGTCTGTGAGAGCGGCGTGGGCAAAGATCAATTGGCGCGCCGCGAAGTTTGAGCGCAGCGCCTGCGTGCCAGGCACGCGGCTGCGAAAAAATGTCAGTTGGAATCCGAACGCTCGCTCGCCGAGCAGCGTGTGACCAGTCAGGTACCACCACTCTGTCCGCAGTTCTGGATGGCTGCCATGGTCGCGTGGGAACTGGAGCGGGCCTGCGGGCAATGTCTGCACAGCAGCACTGGCTGGCAGAGCGCATGCTCCAAGGCACAAGGCGAGCCAGTCGCGCCGCGACCATGCCGCTGCGTCAAGTACCGCCAAACGCGGACTGGACACGCGCTTCGCTGCGTCGACTTCGTCACTGATGCTGGTGCGGAGGCTTCTAAAGAGGCTCATGCGCAGATTGTGGTGCAACCCGCGCGGCCTTTCACCAGTCTTCTTTGACCGCCATGACGGCCTCGCGCCCCGCCGCAGCGCGTCCGGCCAGCCAGGCGGTGGCGGTGCCGGCGAGCACCACGGCGCCGCACAGCAGCAGCAGACGGCCAAACGGCAATCGCAACTCCATGGTCCAGTGAAAGCTCTGTGGATTCACCACCAACACCAGCACCATAGACACCGCAACGCCCAGCAGTAGGCCGCCGGCGGCACCCACTCCCGTCCATGCTGCGCCTTCGCCTGCCACCACGGCCAGAATTTGTCTGCGCGTCAGCCCCAAATGCGCCAGCAGCCCGAATTCTTTGCGCCGCGCCAATACCTGCGCACTGAAGCTCGCCGCCACGCCAAACAGGCCGATGCCGATCGCCAGCGCCTGCAGCCAATAGGTGACGGCAAAACTGCGGTCAAAAATGTGCAGCGACCGTTCGCGTATCTCGCCTGAGGACGAAAATTCCATGGCCGTGGCCGCTGCTGCGCCCGCTTGCTGCGTGGCCAATTGGGTGATGGCACGCCGCACACTTTCCAGATTGGCGTCCGCAGCGGGCCACAGTGCGAGATCGTTGGCACCGCGCTCACCTGTTAGGTCGGCAAAGGCAGAGCTGTCGACAACGAGCGCACCCGTTTGCCTGGCGTAATCGCGCCACACTCCCGCTACAAAAAATGAAGCTGCTGGCGATTGTCTATCAAGCGTTAGAGCCCTAAAAGACTCTAAAAATGGCGCAAGATTAGATCCGGGCTTTGCGCCCCAAAGCTCCGATGCGGCCTCGCTCGCGTACACCCCAATACGACCAATCGGAACCTCAAGCGCGGGGCCGGTCAAAGGCAGCACCTTGTCTGCGCCAGCCTGCAGGGAGCGGGCAATCAGCGCCACAGTTGGGCGTGCCGGATCGGGCTGGAGTTGCACCAGCCGCGTGCCTTCGACCCGCGCGATCTCGGGCAGGTCGCGCGCCGCCTGCAAAAAGCGTTCGCTAAAAACCGCCTGGCCGTCGGACGAGGCACCGCGCACGTAAAGTGGTGCGGGCAGTACGGCGTCTAGCCACTCCACCATCGAACCGCGAAAGCTGTTGACCATGATTGTCAGCGCCACGGCCAGTGCCAAGCTCGCCACCACTCCGCCAACAGCTACGGCCGCCAGTCCGGGTGTGCGGCGTGCCCGCTCCACAGCCAGCAGGATTAGAGGTTGTCGCCGCGATACCGCGCCAAGCCCCTTGAGCAGCAGCGCAGCGGCACTTGGCAGCAACGCGATGCCGCCGAGCAGCAGCGCCGCGACAGATAGATAGGCTGCCACCGGCAAGCCTGCCACCGCGGGCGCAAACGCCAGCACCAGCGCCACGACCAACAGCGCCTGTCCTGTGCGAGGGGAGGGCGCATGGGTTCCTGCCGTGTGCAGCCCCTTTAGGGTTTGCGCAGGCGGCAAGGCTTCAGCCGTGCGCGCCGGCCACCAGCCGCCTAGCAGCGCGGCCAGCACGCCAAGTGCCCCATAACTTGCTGCCGCGACGGCGCTCCACTGCAGATGTGGTTCCGCGCCGCTGAAATACCCGCCGCCCAAATCGCCCCCCAGCAGGCGCAGCGCGCCAGCGGCAAGCGCTGTGCCCAGCGCCACACCGGCTGCGCTGCCAAGCACCCCAAGCGTGGCCGACTCCAGCAAGACCAGCAGCAGGCGCTGGCGCGGCGTGGCGCCGAGCACTGCGAGCAGGGCAAAAGCGCTTGAGCGCTGAGCAACGCTGAGCGAGAGCACCGAGAACACCAAGAATGCGCCGGTAAACAGCGCCACCAGCGCCAAAACGCTCAGGTTGACGCGATAGGCGCGTGAGAGCGCGTCCAGGCGCTGCCCGGCGTCTTGTTGCTGCGCCCATACCAGGCCTTGTGGCCAGTCGGGGCTTGCGGCCATGCGCTGCATGAAATTGCTGCGCACGGTGCCTGGGCGCAGTTGCAGGTCTATTCGGCTCAGGCTGCCAGCAACTCGAAAAAGGCCTTGCGCGGCGCCAATGTCCATGACGGCCAGCGGCGGGCCGCCCGCTGTGATCGTGCCCGCGACGCGCACGGCGAACTGCTCCAACCCGCGTCGCAGCACGATCTCGGGTGGCAGCTGTGGTGCCTCCTGGAGCGCCAACGCACGAAGGGCTTGAGCATTGAGGTACACCGTCGCCGGTGCAAACAGCGCCAGGCGGTCGGCAGGAAGACTGGCCCAGGACCGCGGCATGAGTTCGGGTGCGGCGGCCGGCAGCAAGAGCGCATCGACGCCGAGCACGCGGATAGACGTACTTGGCTTCTGGTCTGCGGTGCTGCTGGCGCTGGCCTGCAGTTCCAGCTCCAGTACCGGGCTGGCGCGCGCCACGTCCCGCTCGCGCGCCAGAAGCGGATACAGGCGCTCGTCCAAGTGCCCTTGCGCGCTGCGCAGCTGCAGGTCGGGTGTGCCGTTGATGCTGCGTGAGGCTTGGGCGAATTCTTCCAGCGCTGATGCGTTGATGGTGTGCACCGCGAAGGCCAGCGCTACCCCTAGCATGACTGCGCATACGGCGGCGCCACTCTGCCAGGGGTGGCGGGCGAGCGCTTGCTGGGACCAGACGCGAAACAGGCGGAACACGGCGCGATTGTGCAAGGGGCGCAAAGTATCCCCAACGCTTTAATCGCTCGGGCCTGTCCGCATCACCAACGCGTGCCGAGCTTGACCTGCCCACGATGCATTGTGGGAGTGGCCAGCGTCTGGAAGTCGAGTAAGGGAGCCGCAGGAACGAACGGTCAGGCGCCTGCCAAGCTCACGCTCCGACGCAGCATGGCAGGTCCAGTGAGCACTGGTACGCACAAAATCGGTTTGGCGCCCAACTCCCACTTTTGAGGCTGCGGCGCGGAATATGAACAGCGAACTTGGGGCAACGCCGTCATGCCTGGCCACCAGCGACAAGCTCAGGCCCAACTCATAGGTACGCAGAACGCGCGTTGACTTCTCGGGCAGGGACCAGCGCCTGCGACACTTGGATGCCGGCAGCAGTAAGCCTGAGCACGCGGTCGGCGCGTGCGGCGGCAGCATCCGAATGTGTGGCGAGCACCAACGACGCACCATGTTCGCGCGTCTGCGCCACCAGCAGCTCCAGCACACGCGTTGCCGTGCTTGGGTCAAGGTTTCCGGTCGGCTCGTCGGCCAGCAGCAGTGCCGGGCGGTGCACCAAGGCGCGCGCCAGCGCCACGCGCTGCAACTGACCGCCACTGAGTTGCTGAGGCAATCGTGCGCCCATGCCTGCAAGGCCGACGGCTTCCAGCATTGTTTCTACCCTTGCAGCGCAATCCGTCTGGCCGAGCAGCATTAGTGGCAACGCCACGTTTTGCGCGACATCGAGGTGCGGCAGCACATGAAAAGCTTGAAACACAAAGCCCACGTTCGCCCGGCGCCACAGCGCGCGCTGGGTGGCGTCGAGCGCTGCGAGATTGGTGGCGCCGTGGTGGATGCTTCCGGCACTCCAATCGTCCAACCCTGCCAAGCAGTTGAGTAAGGTGGATTTGCCGACGCCCGAGTCGCCAATGATGGCGACGAACTCGCCCGGCGCCACCGTGAAATCGACGTGTTCAAACACCACGCTGTCGCCATAGCGTTTGGCCAGACCTGCGACGCGCACCTCGGCGTTCATAGCGCAGCGAGTTCGAGCCGTTTGAATACAGCGGCTTCTAGTGTGGCCTGCATGCCGGGTTGGTCGCAGGCGATCGCTTGGCGCTGGGGCATGCTGCGCAGCCAGGTGATCTGCCGCTTTGCCAGCTGCCGTGTGGCCGCGACGCCGCGCTCCCTTAGGCGAGTGACGTTCAGTGCGCCGCCGCTAGTCGACTGGGCGTCCAATTCCTCCCAGGCTTGGCGGTAGCCAACGCAGCGCATGGATGGCAAGTCGGCGTGCAGCCGCGGGTCGGCGCGCAGGCGCTTTACCTCAGAGACAAAGTCTTGTTCCAGCATTGCGTCAAAGCGCGCCGCTATGCGGGTGTGCAACCAGGTGCGATCGCTTGGTTCAAGGCTAAATAGGCCTCCAGCGCTTATTCCATAAGCGCTAGCAGCTCTCTTTTCAATAGTATGAAAAGAAGAAATGGTTTGGCCGGAGAGTTCCCACACTTCCAGGGCGCGCTGAATGCGCTGGCCGTCCGCCGGCGCCAGGCGCGCAGCGGTCACTGGGTCAACCTGCGCCAACTCGGCGTGCAGCGCTGGCCAACCTAAGTCCAAGGCGCGCGCTTCGATGCGCTGGCGCACTTGTGCGTCGGCGGCGGGCATGGCGTCGAGGCCATCCATGAGCGCCTTGAAATACAGCATGGTGCCGCCGACCAGAAGCGGAAGCGCGCCACGGGCGCGAATCTCAGCAATCAAGCGGGTGGCGTCTTGCACGAAGGCGGCGGCGCTGTATGGCTCGCCGGGCTCTCGGATGTTGATGAGGTGGTGCGTTACAGCGGCACGTTCGGCGACAGTAGGTTTGGCCGTGCCGATGTCCATGCCGCGGTACACCAAAGCCGAATCGACGCTGATGATTTCGACCGGGTGGCGCGATGCCAGCGCGCTGACCAAAGCCAGCGCGGCTGAAGTCTTGCCTGAGGCCGTCGGGCCCGCGATAGCGATGCAGGGCAGGGTGGCCGCGCTCATGGTGTGGCCGTGTAGACAGCGGAAAACCGTAACCTCAAAGCAAAAAAAGCAGCCGCAGGGGCTGGGTAAGAAACGCTTAAAGCAGGCAAAACGTGGGCAAAGGGCATGGCCGCGCAAGCGTAGCAGACGCTGCGCGCACCTAAGTGCGCAGCGTCTGCTGCAAATACGTCAGCCCAGTTTTTTCAGCAGCGCGAGGGCCGCAGGCTCCGACGAGGCCGGGTTCTGGCCGGTGATGAGCAAACCGTCCGTCAGCACATGAGGCTGCCAGTCGCCCGCTTTGGAGTACCGGCCGCCGTTCTTTTTAAGCATGTCTTCGACCAAAAAGGGCACCACATCCGTCAAGCCGGAGGCTGCTTCTTCCGTGTTGGTAAAGCCGGTGACGTCCTTGTCCTTCACCACAGAATGGCCGTCTGGCATTTTCGGATGGCGCAGCACCGCGGGCGCGTGGCACACGGCGGCCACCGGCTTTCCGGCAGCCAGCAATTGCTCGATCAGCGCTATCGATTGCTTGTCTTCGGCCAAGTCCCACAGCGGCCCGTGGCCGCCAGGGTAGAAGACAGCGTCGAAATCAGCCGCGGCTACTTCGGCCAATTTGTGGGTGTGCGCCAACGTCTTTTGAGCTGAGGCATCAGCCTTAAAGCGCCGCGTGGCATCGGTCTGTGCGCCGGGGTCGTCGCTCTTGGGGTCAATTGGTGGCTGGCCGCCTTGGGGCGATGCCAGCGTGACGTCGGCGCCTGCATCAAGGAATACGTAATAGGGCGCTGCAAATTCTTCCAGCCAGAAGCCGGTTTTTTTTCCGGTATCGCCAAGCGCGCTGTGTGAGGTCAAAACCATCAGGATTTTTTTAGCCATGGTGCGGTGTCTTTCGTTCAAGGAAGCAACAAGTCGATGCGAAGCAAAGATCGTGCGCGCGGCAGCTGGACGTGGTCGTAAGACAGTCAGCCGAACGGGTGCCGGCGCAGGGGGATCACATGCGGCGTTGGCGCTACAACAGCGGTCCAGAGAAAACCAGCTGTTCGCCGCCCTCAGGTAGGTAGGGGCGTGCAACGCTACGAACAGGCCGATGGCTACGCGCGGGCTTGACGCGCTAACCGTCAGCGGCGCTCTAGCGGCGCCCCAAACCTTTGCACCAACGTCCACGCCACTGTGGCCAGCAACGCGGCCCAAAAGAACACACCTTGCACAAGTGGCCAAATGGTGCCGTCCAGGTGGGTGCCGATCCAGCCGCCGACGGCAAATGCAGCCAACATCATCATGACGCCGTTGAGCGCCGATGCTGCTCCGGCGGCATGCGGAAACGGCCCCACACACCCCGCCTGCCCGCAGGGCTGGTGCATACCGTGCGCCACCATGAAGCAATAAAACGGCAGCAACAAGGCGACGGGATGGCGTACGCCGGCCCAGGCCAAAAGCAGCATGGTCAGCGCACCGCCCAGACTCAATGCCCCTGCTATCGCTACGGTGCGGCGCAGACCAAAGTGTGTCAGCACTGCTCGGCATACAAAGGTGCCGCAAAAATAGGAAAAGGCGCCGAAAAACAAGGTGAGGCTGTACTGCGTGCGGGAGAGGTTCAAAACCTCAATGAACACAAAAGAAGACGACGCCAGAAAAGTGAACAGCCCACCGTACGACGCAGTGGTGAGAAGGGAAAACGCCCAAAACGTAGGGTTGCGAAGCACTTGCGCCCAAGTCCGCGCCAGTGTGGCTGGGGCGAGCGCTTGCGGATTGGGCCGCGCAAGTGTTTCGGGCATGCGCAGCGCCACCAGTGCCAATGTGGCAACGGAAAAGACGGTCAGCGCCAAGAGCGCTGCGCGCCATCCGAGCCAGGTGGACAAAAGTGCGCCCGTCGGCGGGCTCAAGCAGGCGACGATGCCCAAGCCAGTCAGTGCGCGCGACATCGCGCGTGCCCCTGCGAGCGGTGCGTAGAGGTCGCGCAGGATGGCGCGTGCGCAGACCACCACGGCGCCCATGGCCGCGCCCTGCAGCGTGCGCCAGACGATCAGCAGATCCATCGACGGCGCCAGCGCGCTGCCGATCGAGGCCAGCGTGTATAGGCCAAGCCCCAGCAGCAGCACGGGTCTGCGGCCGAATCGGTCGGAAAACGGCCCCCACACGAGTTGCGAGACGCCAAAGGCAAGCAGCAGCGCGCTCAGCGTGAGCTGTGCCTGCGCCACCGATGCCCGCAGGCTGTGGGTCAACGCGGGAAGCGCCGGCAGGTACAGGTCGGTGGTGACGGGCTGGATGCTGAGCAGCAGCGCCAGAACGACCACCGCCAAGCCGGGCGGCACTGGTGCAAGGGGCACTGTCGCAGAGGCTGCAAGGGTGGAGGACGCCATTGTTTTGAGGGTACCAGAGGGGGCCGTATGTGCAGGGCTTGAACGGATTTTGCGAAATCAAATATATTCAAAATATTAATTTTTAATATATAAGATTATTTAGTTTAAATATCTAAATAGACGAAATTTGTATTCCGTGTTATAATTCGTCTGTCGCATTTACTGCGACATTTCAATTTCCGTCAATAGATAATTTGAATATTTTTAATTTATTCAGAAATTTGTGGAAGATATTTTTACTAAAAGGGTAGTCTAAGGATGCAGGAAATTTTTGGTATGACATTTGCGGGAAATGAGGTGCAGGCTTGGCTGCGTTCCGCGGCATGGGTGCTTGGGGCAGTAGTGCTCATGAAAATTCTCTTGCCGCTGGTTGTACGAAGAATGTCCAGATGGTCCGCGACCACCACCACGCGCTGGGACGACGCGCTGGTTGAGGCGTTGCGCGCCATTCGCTGGTTTCTTGTGGCACTCATTGCCGTTCACTTTGCAGGCAGCGAACTGGATCTGAGTTCAAGATCCGAACGCTGGGTATCGGGAATCGCCACCGTAGCGTTCTTCCTGCAGCTCGCACTGTGTGCCAGCGCCTTTATTCGCGGCTGGATCGTCAATGTCCGCCAGGATTCTCTGGAAAAAGACCCCTCCACCACGAGTGCGCTTTCCATTCTGAGCTTCATTGCGCGCACTGTGGCTTGGGCGATATTGCTTTTGCTGCTGCTGGATAATCTAGGTTTTGACGTTAATGCCTTGGTGGCCGGACTTGGTATTGGTGGTATTGCTATTGGCTTGGCACTGCAGAATATTCTAAGCGATTTGTTTGCCAGTTTGAGTATTGTGCTGGATAAGCCGTTTCAAGTCGGTGATTTTGTTGTTATCGACGAATTTAGTGGAACTGTGGAGAATATCGGTCTCAAGACTACGCGCCTGCGCAGTTTAAGCGGCGAGGTGCTGGTTTTTTCAAACGGTGACCTCACCAAGTCTCGGCTGCGCAATTACAAGCTTATGCAAGAGCGGCGCATTCCCTTTACTTTCGGTCTGTCGTTTGGTGCGACGCCTGAGCAGATCGAGCAGGTCCCCATCGCAGTGAAGAAGGTCATTGGGGCGCTGGAGCAGGCGCGGTTCGACAGGGCTCATTTCACCGGCTTCAGTGGCGCCAGCCTCGACTTCGAGGTGGTGTACTACATGCGCACGCCCGACTATTCGGCTTACCGCGACACGCAGCAGGCCATCAGTCTGGGGATGATGCGCGAGTTCGCGGCCATCGGCGTTGATTTCGCAGTCTCGAGCCGCACCGTGCTGCAAGCGAGCAAAGACGGCTTGGCGGTGTCGCTGGCACAGACACCTGCCTCAGCACCGCCAGCAGACGACAGCGTTGCTCCCACCGCCTAGCAGCGCTTCCCACTTCGCGGCACTGCCCGCGAATTCTTCATCGGAGCCGTTGCGGCTCCGGTCTCTTTTCATCGTCGCGTAGTCCCCACCACCTGCCCTGCAGCGCGCACGGCAATCGCGGTGATCAGCAGTCCTACGCATTCCCGAAAGGAGCGCCCATGCGCCAAACCATTCTTGCCACCGACCTGGACGGCACCTTCCTGGGCGGCAGCGCCGCCGAGCGCGCTGCCCTCTACGACTGGATAGGTCAGCGCCGAGACGAGATCGTTCTGATCTACGTCACCGGCCGCAGCCTCACCACCATGCGCGACGTGCTCGACGAGTTGCCGCTGCAGCCCGACCACATCATTTCGGACGTTGGCACTGCCGTGTACGCTGGCGCAGCGCGTACACCGTTGCCTGCGCTCGAGCATTGGTTGGACGCTGGCTGGCCGCAAGACAGCCCCTCGTCAGTGCGCGGCATTCTGGCGCGCCACCCGCACCTCACTGAGCAGCCGGTGGTCGAGGGGCGGCGCGTCTCGTGCTTCTATTCAGATGCGCAGTTGGCGGGCGACGCACGCATCGAGCTGGAGGCCGCCGGTTACGACGTGCTGCTGTCGGCTGAGCGCTATTTCGACGTGTTGCCGCGCGGCGTGCAAAAAGGCCCAACGCTGCTGCGCACCCTGAGTGCGCTCGACCTGTCGCCCGAGCGCACTCTTGTTGCGGGCGACACATTGAACGATCTCTCCCTGTTCCAGACCGGGCTGCAAGGGGTCGTGGTGGCAAACCGCGAACCGCTGCTGGCCGAGGCCGCAGCCAGCCTCCCCAACGTGCATTGGAGCGCCCACAACGGCGCCGCTGGCGTGCTTGACGCCCTGCACCGCATGCACTAATTATTGAAAGTACCCATACATGACCATCACGACACAACAGCAACTGAAGAACGAACTCGTCGTCGTCTACCACCGCCAACCCTATGAAGAAGTGGTGGAAGACGGTAAGACGGTGATGCGCGAGCCGCGCAGCCCCAACGGCATCATTCCGGCCATCAAAGGTTTTTTTAGCCACGTCGATAAGGCCGTCTGGGTGGCCTGGAAGAAAAAGGCGACGACCGGCAAGGCCGCAGATTTTGAGCGCCGGATCACGGTGAGCGACAGCTACGGAAATTACGACGTGGTGCGCTTGCCGCTGGAGGCCGCCAAGATTCATCAGTTCTACCACGTCACCTCGAAGGAGGCGCTGTGGCCGGTGATCCATACCTTTCCGTGGCTGTACTCCACAGAAAACATCCACTGGGCCGATTTCCGGGAAGTAAACCGCCGGTTTGCTGAGGCAGCGTGCGCCGAAGCAGAGCAGGGCGCAGTTGTCTGGGTGCACGACTACAACCTTTGGCTGGTGCCGGGCTTTGTTCGCAAGATGCGCCCGGATCTAAAAATTGCATTCTTCCACCACACGCAGTTCCCGGGGCCCGACGCTTTCAACATCATGCCGTGGCGGGACGAGATCATCGACAGCCTGCTTTCCTGCGATCTGGTGGGGTTTCATGTGCCCCGTTTTGCGCAGAACTTCTGCGCGGTCGTCGAGAGCCTGCGCGAAGGCGTCGTGCGCCACGAAGCGCCGGTCAGCCTGCCCATCATCTCGCGGCCCTGCGCCTTGTCGGAGCCGCGCGTGGCAGTGCGTCTTGAGGTCGAAGGGCGCAGCATCGTGATAGACACCTGCCCCATCGGCACAGCGCCGGCGCTGATTGCCAGCACCGTCAATTCGCCTGAAGGCAAGGCGCGCACGAAGCGCATTCGCGAGGATATGAACACCGAGACCTTGATTGTGTCGGTGAGCCGTGTGGACTACGCCAAGGGCGGACGCCAGCAACTCGAAGCGTTTGAGCGCCTGCTTAAGCGCCGCCCCGATCTGCTGGGCCGTATCAAGCTCTTGCTGGTCACTGTGGCCGCAGCTGAGGGCATGGAGGTCTACCGCGCCGAACAGCAGAAGATCGAGCAGCTGGTGGGCCGCATCAACGGCCACTTTGGCACGCTGCACTGGCTGCCTATCCACCTCTCGACCACGCCGCTGGCGTTTGAAGAAGTGGTCTGTGCCTACCGCGCTGCCGACATCGCCTGGATCACGCCGCTGCGCGATGGTCTGAACCTTGTGGCCAAGGAGTTTGTCGCTGCCAAGCAGGGCGAAGCGGGCGTGCTCGTGCTGTCGGAATTTTCGGGGGCTGCGATGGAGCTGGAAGACGCCATCCTCGTCAATCCGTTCAGCCGCAGTTCGCTTGACGACACGCTGGACGAAGCGCTCGCCATGAGCGGCGCCGAGCAGCGCCTGCGCATGGGCCGCATGCACGCTCAGGTGCAGCGCTACGACATCGGCTACTGGACGCGCCATGTGTTGGCGCGCTTTGCAGAGCTGTCTGCGGCCTCACCTGAACCTGTAGCTGCTGAGTTCAAGCTGATAAAAACCTCTGAAGCAGCATAAAAAAGGGACCACTTGGTCCCTTTTTTTGTTGGCGAGTGAATAGCTGCGGTTTACAGCACGCCCTGCGCCAGCATGGCGTCGGCCACCTTCACAAATCCCGCTACGTTCGCGCCGTCGATGTAGCTCACCGAGCCATCTTCGCGCGTGCCGTGCTTGAGGCAGGCGGAGTGGATGCCTTGCATGATCATCAGCAGGCGGTTGTCCACCTCTTCTGCCGTCCAGTTGATGCGCATGGCGTTCTGGCTCATCTCCAAGCCCGAGGTGGCGACGCCGCCGGCGTTGCTGGCCTTGCCCGGCGCATACAGAACGCCAGCAGCCTCGAATGCGCGGGCAGCCTCGTTGGTCGAGGGCATGTTGGCGCCTTCGGCCACGCACAGAACGCCATTCTTGATGAGGGTGGCCGCGTCGTTTGCGTCCAGTTCGTTCTGGGTGGCGCAGGGCAGCGCTACATCCACAGGCACATGCCAAGGGGTCTTGCCGGCTTCGAACTTCAGACCGGTGCGCGCAGCATAGTCGCTGACGCGGCCATACAGATGGTTTTTGACTTCCATCAGGAGGCCAAGTTTTTCGGTGGTAAACCCGTCTTCGTCGACAACGGTTCCGCTGGAGTCCGACACGGTCACCACTTTGGCGCCCAGCGCCATGGCCTTGTCGATGGCGTACTGGGCCACATTGCCGGAACCCGACACCGATACACGCAAGCCATCGAAATGTTTGCCGCGGGTTTTGAGCATTTCGTGTGCGAAGTACACCGTGCCGTAGCCGGTGGCTTCGGGGCGGATGAGCGAGCCGCCGAACGACAAGCCTTTGCCCGTGAACACGCAGTCGGCGCGGTTGCTGAGTTTTTTGTACATGCCGGCAATAAAGCCGACTTCACGCCCGCCCACGCCGATGTCGCCTGCAGGCACGTCTGTGTCCGCGCCGATGTGGCGGAACAGTTCGCTGGCGAAGGCTTGGCAGAAGCGCATTACTTCTGTTGGGCTCTTGCCCTTGGGGTCAAAGTCGGCGCCACCCTTGCCGCCGCCCATGGGCAGGGTGGTGAGTGCATTTTTGAAGGTCTGCTCAAACGCCAGGAACTTGAGTACCGACAGGGTGACAGAGGGATGAAAGCGCAGCCCGCCCTTGTAGGGGCCAATGGCCATGCTGTGCTGAATGCGGTAACCGCGGTTGACCTGCACGGCGCCGTGGTCGTCCATCCAAGAGACGCGGAACATGATCACGCGCTCTGGCTCCACGAGGCGTTCGAGCAGGCTGTGCTCAGCGTACTTCGAGTTCTTTTCAACGAACGGCCACAGGCTTTCCATCACTTCGGTGACGGCCTGAAGGAACTCGGGCTGGTGGGGGTTGCGCTCAGCGACCTCAGCAAGGAAGCTTTCGACGGACGCGTATTTCATGGCGGTGACTTTCTCGAAAAAACGAATGTTGCGGCGGTGCAGCATGACATTATGCCAAACCGGTATGGACTTATGCGTAAAGTTCAGTCGGCATGTGCGAAACAGGTGTGCAAGCTGTTGCTTTTGGTGCAGAACGCTCTGTTTGAGTGCAAGGCCGCCACAAAGCAGGGCGCAGAAATCCGCTTGCGGGGCCAACAGGCCGCAGACGATCGGGGGTAAGACGAATCAGCGCCCGCGTAAAAAGAGCGTGTCCAGCTCTTTCAAGCTCAGCTGGCGCCAGGTGGGGCGGCCATGGTTGCACTGGTCGGAGCGCTCGGTCGACTCCATCTGGCGCAGCAGGCCGTTCATTTCAGCCAGAGTGAGCTGCCGGTTGGCCCGTACGGCGCCGTGGCATGCCATGGTGGCCAGCAACTCGTTCTGGGCGCGCTGCACCACGCCGCTGGCGTCGTGCGAGGCAAGCTCGGCCAGTACGCTGCGGGCAAGTTCCACCGCGTCGCCCTGCGCCAAGCTGGCCGGCACAGCGCGCACCGCCAAGGTGCGGGCCGAAAAGGGCGCAACTTCCAGCCCAAGCGCGGCAAGGGCGTCCGTGCACTGCTCGGCCGTGGTGACTTCCTGTGGCGTCGCGGCAAAAGTGGCTGGAATCAGCAGGGGCTGGCTGGCGATGCGCGCCGCAGTGTCCCACTGGCTTTTCAGTCGCTCATAGACGATTCGCTCGTGCGCCGCATGCATATCGACCACGACCAGTCCTTGCGCGTTCTCGGCCAGGATGTAAATGCCTTGCAGCTGCGCCAGCGCGCGGCCCAGCGGCCAGATGGCGGTGTTGTCTTCCCGGCCTTTACCCTGCGGTGTGGCCGATGGGAATGCGGTCTCAGCGCCGTCGCTCGATTGCGCGGCGTGCGGCCAAGTCGGTTCGGGCGTGCGCGACGCTGCCCAGAGCGCGCCCAGATCCGACACTTTGTGGCCAGTACGGTCATCAAATTTAATAGCTGACTGCGCTTGATGGACGGGCGCTAGAGGCCGATTTGAATCAAAATTACTTGGCCATTCGCCAGAAATTGAAGCTGGGGATGCTGGCGCAAACGGCAGTGCGGGCAGTGCTGTGAGTAGCGCCGCGCGAGGCGCAGCCAGCGCGTTCTCCACCGCGTGGCGCACCGCCTGATGCACCTCCCGGCTGTCGCGAAACCGCACCTCAATTTTGGTCGGGTGCACGTTGACATCGACGCGCGTCGGGTCGATCTCGATGTACAGCGCATACACCGGCTGGCGCTGGCCGTGCAGCACGTCTTCGTAGGCGCTGCGGGCAGCGTGCGCGACGACTTTGTCGCGAACAAAGCGGCCATTCACATAACAGTACTGCTGGTCGGCGCGCGCGCGCGCCGCATCGGGCAGGCCAGCCCGGCCGGTCAGGGTGACGCGGCCTTCGTTGTGCGAAATCGCGATCGACTGCGCTAGGAACGCTTCGCCCAAGACGTCGGCCAGGCGGCGGTCGAGCGCACCGGTCGCGCGGCCCTCGCCATGCACCAGTGCCGCCCGCCACTGCTCGACCAACTTGCCCTCGTGCCAGATGGCAAAGCCGACATCGGGCCGCGCCAGTGCATGGCGGCGCACAGCTTCAACGCAATGGGCCAGCTCAGTAGCGTCGGTTTTAAGAAACTTGCGCCGCGCCGGCGTGCTGAAGAAGAGCTCTTTTACCTCCACCGTGGTGCCCACTGCGCGCGCTACCGGGCGCAACTCGCCGCTGCGGGCATCGAGCAAAAAGGCGCTTTCTTGCCCGGCGGGGCGCGAGAGCAGTGCCAGATCGGACACCGATGCAATGGCGGCCAGCGCTTCACCGCGAAAGCCCATGGTGGCCACGCTCTCGAGGTCTTCCAGATTGCCAATCTTGCTTGTCGCATGCCTGCGCAGCGCCACCGCCAACTCCGCTTGCGGGATACCGCAGCCGTCGTCTTCCACGCTAATCAGGCGCACGCCGCCGGCCAATAGGCGCAGCGTGACCTGGGTGGCGCCCGCGTCCAGGGCGTTGTCTACCAGCTCGCGCACGACCGAGGCGGGGCGCTCAACCACCTCGCCGGCGGCAATTTGGCTTACGAGTTCGTCGGGGAGGTCGCGGATGGGTCGGCGGGCAGAGGGAGGGGAGGAAGGTTCAAGCACGTAGGGATTCTATTGATGCGGTCGCTGGCGCATGGACTTGGCCGGCCTGCCTTTGGGCCCCCGCCGGGGCCGGGCTGCTGCGGGTCGGGATAATGCCGGCCTCATCTTGAATTTGCCACGCATGGACGCCATCGCCTTTCTCATCGACTTCATCCTGCACGTAGATACGCATCTGGAAGCCTTTGTCGCCACCTACGGCCTGTGGGTGTATGCGCTACTGTTCCTCATCGTCTTCGTCGAAACGGGCCTGGTGGTGATGCCCTTTCTGCCGGGCGACTCGCTGCTATTCATCGTCGGGGCGCTGTGCGGCGCAGGAATGATGGAGTTCTTCCCCGCGGTGGCCGTGTTGCTCGTGGCCGCCGTGTTGGGCGACCAGTGCAACTATTCGATTGGTCGCTGGTTCGGGCCGCGTGTGTTTCAGTGGGAATCTTCTCGCTGGTTCAATCGGCGGGCGTTTGATCAGGCGCATGCGTTCTACGAGCGTTATGGCGGCATCACCATTGTGCTGGCGCGCTTCATGCCGTTCATTCGCACTTTTGCGCCGTTCGTGGCGGGCGTGGCGGAGATGTCGCGCGGCAGCTTTACCGCCTTCAACGTGGGCGGTGCCGTGCTGTGGGTGGTGGGCATCACCAGCGCGGGCCTGTTTTTTGGCAACCTACCGTTCGTGCGCGAGCACTTGGACAAAATCATCTGGGCACTGATTCTGGTGCCGGGGCTGATTGCCTTGTACGGCGCCTGGCGAAGCTCCCGAGCAAAGCAAAAATGAGGCGGTGAAAAGTTCCTAAAAAAATAGCTGCTCGCGCAGGTGGGGCCTACGCTGGCAGCTGTTTTTGCTTAGAATTTGCGCCCCGTTGGCGCCAAGGCTTAACGGCGGCGTTGGTCGCGGTCCTCGCCCAGTTCGTGGCCGACCAAGCCACCGCCGACGGCCCCAGCAATGGCGCCCGGCGTGCCCAAAATGGCATTGCCCACCAAACCGCCGGCGACAGCACCGACGCCGGTACCTACTTGCGCATTGGTGGGGTTGGAAGAACAGGCGCCCAGCCCCAAAGTGGCGGCAAGAGCGGCGGCAAGAACAAAAGTACGGTATTGCATGGCTTGGGCCTTTCTGCTGAGTGGAACACTGGCGCCACAAACGAAATGTTTGCGCGCCAAGCCGATGCATTCACTATCGTGCAGTCCCGGCGGCATGCGTGTAGGACGCCCATCGCATCAGGCGTCAGCAGGCAGCGCTGTCAGCCGGGCAGACCTTCGCGGGCCGTGCAGAGGCTGATCGTCAGCAGCAGCGAGGCATCGGTGTGCCCCGTGAGCGCGTGGGCTGCGCCGCCTCGCAGGTGTACAAAATCTCCCGCCGCCAGGATTTGCACTGCTCCATCCGTTTGCAATTCCACCTCGCCCTCGATGCAGTAGAGCGTGATCTCACCTGGCACCTGATGCTGCGGCAGGGTTTTGCCCTTGAGCACCACGATGCGGATGACTTCCAGCTCGTCGGCCTTCAGGATGGCATTTGTCACTGCGCCAGCGAGTGCGGGCCCAAGTGGGGCCACGCGAACGACTTCTGAGGACGGTGTGTGCGTGAGGGCCATGACGTTCTCCAAAAATGGTGGAGTCAGTCTCTCAAACTGAGCGGCTGCGCGCAAGCGGCGGGTTTTTGGCGAAGTAGCGCACGATGCCGCGCATCAGCGCATCGGCCAGTTGCTCTTGGTAGGCAGAGGTGCGCAGGCGAGCCTCTTCTTCCGGGTTGCTGATAAAGGCCGTTTCCACCAGCACGCTCGGGATGTCGGGTGCCTTGAGCACCGCAAAGCCGGCTTGCTCCACCCGCGGCTTGTGCAGCTTGCCGACGTTGCCGATCTCCCCGAGCAGCACGCTGCCGAGTTTGAGGCTGTCGTTGATCTGTGCAGTGGTGCTCATGTCGATCAATGCGCGCTGCACATGCTGGTCTTTCGCGCGCACGTTCAGGCCGCCCACCAAATCGGCGCTGTTTTCCTTGTTGGCCAGCCAACGCGCTGCCGAACTCGATGCGCCGCTCTGGCTGAGCGCAAAAACACTGGCGCCGCGCGCGGCCGGGTTGGTGAATGCGTCGGCGTGGATGCTGACGAACAAGTCGGCCTGCACGCGCTGCGCCTTCTTCACCCTCGTGCCCAGCGGCACGAAGTAATCGGCGTCGCGCGTCAGGTAGGCGCGCATTGGGTTGCCGCCCACCTTGGTTGCGTTGATGCGCTCGCGCAGCAGATGCGCCACCTTGAGCACCACATCCTTTTCGCGCGTTCCGCTCGGGCCAATGGCGCCTGGGTCTTCACCGCCATGGCCGGGGTCCAAGGCAATGATGATGAGGCGGTCGGTGTGCTGCGCCTTGAGCGTGATCGAGGGTGTGGGCGCAGGTACAACTGCTGCGGGCGCTGGCGAGGCCGATGTGCGCGGGGCGTCGCTGCGCGCAATCAATTCGCCCAGTGGGTCGGCAGTTTCCAGGCTCAGGGCCGGGGGGCTGGTGGCTGCGTGCTGGGGCGTCGCGGTGGCGTCGCCCGTGTCGCGCAGCCGCTCGGCAATCAATGCTTCCAGCGGGTCCACTGGCGTTTCGGGATACAGATCGAACACCAGCCGGTGCCCATAGGCCGCTACCGGCGCGAGCGAAAACACCTGCGGCAGCGCGGCCTGCTTCAGGTCCACCACCAGGCGCACTACGCCGGGGGCGTTCTGGCCAACGCGGATGCCCGCAATGTTGGGGTCGTCTGGCCGCACCTTGGCCACCAGTTCGCGCAGTTCGGGGCTTAAGTCCAGCCCTTCGATGTCCACCGCCAAGCGCGGCGGCGTGCTGACAAAAAACTTCTTGGCCCGCAGGGGCTGGTCCGATTCCAGCGTGACGCGCGAGTATTCAGGCGCCGGCCACACGCGCACCGCCACGATGGTGGCGCCGCGGGCAATTTGCGCGCGCCCCAGCAGCAGCACCAAAGAGCCTGCCTGGAGCAGCGCGCGCCGCGAGGCCAGCGCGCGCCGTGCGCTCGCGGTGGGCTCGTGGGGGGCGGTGGGTTTCATGAGCGCAGTCCTTGCAGCATTTGTTCACCGAGCGCAGTGCCTGCAGTTGCACAGACTTTGCGTGTGGTGTCGTCGATTGCTTCAATGTGGATAGCAATGTCTGCAAGCGGGATCAGGCTTGCAGCCTTTTCCGGCCATTCTGCCAGTTTTAGTCCAGGATTGGCAAACAGCTCACGAAAACCAGCGTCTTCCCATTCCCGCGGATCGCTGAACCGGTAGAAGTCGAAGTGCCAGATGGCGAGTGGCCCCGCCTCATGCGGCTCTACCACTGCGTAGGTTGGACTTTTGATTCGCCCCTGCACGCCCAGCGCGCGCAGCAGGTGGCGCACCAGCGTGGTTTTCCCGGCGCCCAGCTCACCATGCAGGCTGATGAAGGCGTTGGCAATGCTAGGTTGCGCGGCAAGCTCGCGCGCGAAAGATTCGGTGTCGGCCTCGCTCGCCCACACCAGCGAGCGGGTCTTGGGTGTGTGGGGCTTTTCTACAATCGGGCGATGGTGTTCGGCAGCAGTCAACTCGTTCCTCAGATCGCGCAATGGGCGCGCGAGCTGGGATTTTCCCAAATTGGCGTGGCCGGTGTGGATTTGTCTTCGGCCGAGCCCGGTTTACAGGCCTGGCTCGCCCAAGGTTTTCATGGCGACATGCACTACATGGAGGCGCACGGCATGAAGCGCGCGCGCCCAGCCGAGCTGGTGCCGGGCACCGTGAGCGTGATCACCGTGCGCATGGACTATCTGCCCAAAGACACGCCCGAGGGCTGGCAGGCGATTGAATTTGCGCGCCTAGACGACCCGCTGCAGGGCGCGGTGTCGGTCTACGCCCGAGGGCGCGATTACCACAAGGTGCTGCGCGCGCGCCTGCAAAAGCTGTGCGACCGCATCGCCGAGGCAGTGGGGCCCACGGGCTACCGCGTCTTTACCGACTCTGCTCCGGTGCTGGAAGCCGAGCTGGCCTCGCGCAGTGGTCAAGGCTGGCGCGGCAAGCACACACTGGTGCTCAACCGGGAAGCCGGATCTATGGCCTTTCTAGGCGAGATTTACATCGACATGGCGCTGCCCGAGAGCGCGCCGGTGACGGCCCACTGCGGCACCTGCCAAGCCTGCATCGATGTGTGTCCGACGCAGGCCATCGTTGCGCCGTATCGGCTCGATGCTCGGCGCTGCATCTCGTACCTGACGATTGAAAACGCTGGCCCCATCCCGCTCGAATTTCGTCGCCCGATTGGCAACCGCATTTACGGGTGCGACGACTGCCAGCTCATCTGCCCCTGGAACAAATACGCCCGCACCAGCCCGCTGGCGGACTTTGACGCACGCACTGGCCTCACCGGCCAGCAGCTCGTCGATGTGTTCGCCTGGGACGAGGCGACATTTTTGAAGACGACCGAAGGCGGCCCGATCCGCCGCATCGGCCACGAACGGTGGCTGCGCAATGTGGCGGTTGCGCTGGGCAATGCGCTGGCGAAAACGCATGCGCCGGAGCTTCGGGCAGCGCTTGGTACGCGCGCAGACCACGAGAGCGCACTTGTTCGCGAGCACGTAGCCTGGGCGCTAGCGAATGAATCTGTTGAATGAAATTGGCCTCTAACGCTTATTAATAAAGCGCTGCCAGCTATCAAAATTAACTCAAGGCGCAGGCCCCAAGATCCCCAGCGCGAATGCAAGGCTGGCCGGACCCAGTACCGTCGAGAGCGTCACCAGCCCCGCTGCATACGGCCCGTTGTAGCCCATGCGCGCCGCCAGCACATAGCAGCTTGATGACGTGGGCAGGGCAGAGAAGGTCAGCAGCACGGTGGTTTGCACAGCATCCAGCCCCAGCAGGCGAGCCGCCATCCAGGCGATAAGCGGTTGCAGCAGGTGGCGGATGGAAAGCACCGATACCGTCAGCGCCTTGTCGTGTTTGAGCGATCCAAACTGCAAACCGGCGCCAGCAGCCATAAGCCCGAGCGCGATGGCAGCAGCGCCCACGCGCGACACGCTGGGCACCAAAATCTCAGGAATGTGCAGGCCCGCCAAGTTCGCGGCGAGGCCAGCGGTGGTTGCCAGAATCAGCGGGTTGCGCAGCAGCTCGCGCGCAAAGTGGTGCTCGCCGTGGCGCGCCATGGGCCACACGGCAGCCACGTTGAACAGCGGCACTGAAATGCCGATCAACACCGCAATCAGCTGCAGGCCCTCTGCGCCCGCCATCCGCTCGGCCATCGCAAGGCCAACGAACGAATTGAAGCGAAACGCCACCTGGGCTGCGCCAGCATGCGCGCGCGGCGCAATCCGCTCGCGCAGCCAGGGCAGGTGCGGCAGGCAATAGGCCAAGGCAATTCCCGAGATACCGCTGAGCAAACCCGCTGCCATCAGCCCCGAGGCGGCGCCCAGTTCAATCGGGCTGCGCACGATGGCTTGAAACAGCAGCACCGGGAACAGCAGGTAGTACACCAGCGCTTCGACCGGTTGCCAAACCGTGCGGTTTAGGGCGGTGAAGCGACACACCAGGTAGCCCAGCAAAATCAGCGAGAAGTCGGGGAAGAGAATTTGCGCGTAATACACGGCACGCAGGATAACTTGGGCGTCAACCCGTGCACTTGAGCGAGCTGGACTTCCCAGCGGGCCGCTCTGCTATTGTTTCGTATGCCTTTGCCCGATGCCAGCCAGACCGCCATTGATCAGTTCGCCGATGCGCTTTGGCTCGAAGATGGGCTGTCGCGCAACACGCTCTCCGCCTACCGCAGCGACCTGCGACATTTCGCTGCGTGGCTGGCAGCCCAGGACCATCCACTGGCCCTGGACGACACCGCCGAGCATCACATTCAGGCCTGGTTTGCCGTGCGACACCAGGGCACCCGCGCCACCACTGCCAATCGGCGCCTCACCGTGCTGCGCCGCTACTTTCATTGGGCGCTGCGCGAGCGCCGCATCAGCGCTGACCCAAGCGTGCGCCTGCAGGCAGCCCGCCAGCCGCTGCGTGTCCCCAAAACGCTCTCGCAGGGGCAGGTGGAGGCTTTGCTGGCAGCGCCCGACGTGCGCGCGCCGCTTGGCCTGCGCGACCGCAGCATGCTGGAGCTGATGTACGCCAGCGGCCTGCGGGTGTCTGAACTGGTGCAGCTCAAAACCTGGAATCTGGACGTGGGCGCTGGCGTGCTGCGCGTGCTGGGCAAGGGGAACAAGGAGCGGATGGTCCCTTTTGGCGAAGAGGCGGGCGTCTGGCTTGAGCGCTATCTGGGCGATGCGCGTGCTGCCATCCTGGCGGGCCAGCAAAGCGAGGATTTGTTCGTTACCGCACGCGGCAGCGGCATGACGCGGGTGCGTTTCTGGGGCATCGTGCGCGAGCACGCGCTGGCGGCTGGAATTACTGCGCCGCTGTCACCCCACACCTTGCGCCATGCGTTTGCCACGCATTTGCTCAACCACGGCGCGGATTTGCGCGTCGTGCAATTGCTGCTTGGCCATGCCGACATCTCCACGACGACGATCTATACACATGTGGCGCGTGAGCGCCTGCGCGAGCTGCACGCCCGCCACCATCCGCGGGGCTAGGCGCGCAAAGCGTTGCCTATTCGCCCAGGGTTTCGGCCCAGGTCAAGGCTTGCAGGTGTGCCCAGTTGACCTGGTGGTTGGAGAGGTGCAACTGCTCGCAGTTGTAAGCGAACGCGGCTTCGTCGCCGCTCTCGCAGGCCTTGGTAAGGGCCAGGAACGGCGCGAAGATGCCGCGGTCGTGCAGCAGCGCATCCACCACGGTTTCCGGCAAGGCGACCGAGTTCAAAGCGCTCTCAAGCGGCATGCCCAGCATGGTGTCGAGCATCGAAAACACGCCCACCACAAAGGCGTTGTCGCAGTCTTCCTGTTGCAGCAGCTCTTGGGCGAGCAGTTCCATCAAACGTCCGCGCACCACGGCCATGGTGCCCACGGCGGGCGGCGAGCCGCCGGTGCGCGAGGTGGTGAGCAACAGCGCTGCCCAGCGAAACAGTTTCTTCAGCCCCAGAATCATCACCGCGTGGCGGAAGGACGTGATCTCGCACTGCAGACCGAAGCCGGATGAATTGATAAAGCGCAGCAGGTTGAACGAGAGCGTGGGGTCCTTCTTGAGAAGATCTTCAATCTCTGCGGTGCTGCCTTGGCGCCGCACCAGGTTGATCAATTGGATGATGGTCGCCTGCGACGGCCGGATCGTCTTGGCCTGCACCATGGAGGGCTTGGCGAACCAGTAGCCTTGGAAGAGCTTCACGCCCAGGTCCGCCATCCGCTGGAACTGCTCGGCGGTTTCGACCTTTTCAGCGACGATTTCGGCCTGGCTGTAGTTGCGGGCGAACTGCACCAACGGGGCGGCGAGTTCGGGCTTAAAGGCCATCATGTCCAGTTTGATGTAGGACGCCATCGGCAGCCAGCCGGAGTATGGCCGGCGCAGCACCTGCTGATCGAATGCCAGTCGAAATCCCCGCGACTTGAGTCCGCTGAAAATCTCGATGCAGGCGGCAATGGCTTCTGGCGTTGCACCATCGGGCAAAGTCGGAATTTCCAGTACCACCTTGTCGGGGTGGATCAGCTCCAGGTGGCCACCTGCGAGGCTCTCGTGCGTGCAGTTGATGAACACGGTGAGCTTACCCACCAGAGCCTCGGCGCCGCCATACGACAGAGCGTTGAACAGCAGTGCGGCATCGCTGGCAGCGGTGTGCGCATCGCGGGCGGTGGAGCGGTCGAACAGTTCGTAGCCGATCACCGTGCGGCTTGCGTCCACGATGGCTTGGCGGGCAATCACCGCCATGTCGCTCGCAGCGGCTGCTTCCGGCGAGGGAGCAGCGTCTGGGGCGTTTTCTGTGGTTTGGGGCATGGTCGACTGAGGGAGAAAATTAGGTTGCGTGCTTGGGCACGCCTGAGCCGGATTCTAGGCCGCAGGGTACATGGCGCTCAGTCGCTGATGTGATCGGCCCACGCCAACGCTTGAAGATGTGCGCCGTTGATCTGCGCACTGGAGAGGCCCAATGCATGCGCTGCATGGTCGAAAGCGCCATCGTCGCTGCTCTCGCAGGCTTCTGCGAGCAGCAGCAGCAAGCCGAGCGGACCTTCGCGTCGCAGGAGTGCATCCGCCACGGGATCTGGAACCGTGATGAGGTGCAGCGCCGACTCCATGGGCATGCCGAGCATGGCGTCGAGCAGCGAGAAAATGCCCGCCACGAAAGCCTCGTCGGCCAGCTCCTGGTCGTAGAGTTCCAGTGCCAAAAGCTCCATCAGGCGGCCGCGAACCACCGCGGTGCTGCCCACCGAGGGCGGCGGGCCGCCATTGCGCGACACCGTCATCAACAGGGCGGCCCAGCGGAAGAGTTTTTTCAGGCCCATGAGCATCACGGCCTGGCGAAACGAGGTGATTTCCCGCGTCAGCCCAAAGCCTGAAGAGTTGATGAGGCGCATCAGGTTGAAAGCCAGACCGGCGTCTTTCTTGAGTACCTCTTCTATCGCGTCCGTGCTGGCCTGCTTGCGCACCAGGCTCATCAATTCGAGGATGGCTGCCTGCGAGGGCGACACGAGTCGCGCCTGCACCAGCGAGGGTCGTGCGAACCAATACCCTTGGAAAAGGGCAATGCCCTGGCTGGAAGCAACATCGTATTGCTGCGCCGTCTCCACCTTTTCGGCCACCAACTCGGCCTGCGAGTGGCGGCCGGCGTAGCTGATGAGGACTGCGAGTTGGTCGGGTGCAAGGGCCGAGAAGATCGAGCTTGATGTAGTCCGCAAGCGGCAGCCAAGCCGCATAAGCCGACTGCAATACCGTGTGGTTGAACGCAAGGTGAAAGCCGCGTTCGCGCAGGCCCATGAGCATGGGTAAACGGGTGCGCACTTCGTCGATGGCGAGGTGGCCCAGGGGCGGGATCTCGAGCACCACCTTGTCGGGGTCGATCAGTTCCAGGTGGCCGCCCGCCAGGCTCTCGTGCGTGCAGTTGACGAAAATCAGCTTCTTGCCCACGAGATCTTCAGTGCCCGCGTGGGAAAGCGCGGTGAAGACCAAGGCGACATCGGTCGCTGCCGTGTGGTCTGCACCTGTGCGCGAGCGGTTGAACAACTCGTAGCCAATGACTGCCTGCTGGGAATTGACAATCGCCTGGCGCGCGATCATGGCGACCGAAGCTTGGGCTATGGGCGGCGGGGCGGATTGTTCAAATGAAGCTGGACTGGACATCTGATCGATACTCAAAACTGGGAAAAACAATAGAACGCACTTGCCTTCAAGCTTGCCTTCAATCTACCGCCGCACCATGCTAGGTACCACTCGGCGCGTCCGATATCGGCGCCCCATGGTCAAGCCAAGCCAGTTCGGTTTCAGTAAAACCGGCCTTGAGCCTTGCCTCAATGTTCAGCGGCGGCTTGGCGCGTGGTGCCTCGTAGTGTGCAGCCAAGTGCGCATAGTGCACGTTCGGGTCGAGTTTGGCACGCTCGCAGAGCCATCGATACCAAAAATTACCAATGGCGACATGGCCAATCTCATCGCGCAAGATGATTTCCAGGATGTCGGCCGCGGCCAGTGCATCGGCGGCGCGGGTCTGGCGCAGTTTGCGTTGAATCAGCGGCGTGGCGTCCAGGCCGCGAGCCTCCAGCGTGCGCGGCACCAGTGCCATGCGGGCTACCGCGTCGTGTTGTGTTTTCTCGCACATCGTCCACAGGCCTTGGTGCGCTGGGTAGTCGCCATAGTCGTAGCCTTGGCTGCGTAGGTGGTCGCGCAGGAGCGAGAAGTGCAGAGCCTCTTCGGCCGCGACGCGCATCCAGTCCAGGTAGTAGTCGCGCGGCATGCCGGTGAAGCGCCAGATGGCGTCCAGTGCCAGGTTGATGGCATTGAACTCGATGTGTGCGATGGCGTGCAGCAGCACCGCGCGGCCTTCCGGGGTGGAGGGCGAGCGGCGCGCCACCTCGCTGTGGGTCAGCAGGACCGGGCGTTCGGGTCGGCCCGGCAAATCCAGTGGCGCTTCTGGGGCGACTTCTGCTATTGAAAATGAAGCTGCCTGCGCAGGTAGAGCAAGCGTACCGGCCACCTTTTGGTCAGGATCTTTAAGGCAGAGAAGTTGCAAAGCACGTTGTCGGAGTTCCATCCCTACAATTGTAGAAAGCTCCCGGCACCGAGCCGGCGGGCAGCTTATTACGAGGATCGGTATGGCTATATACGCATTGGAAGACAAAGCGCCGCAGATTGCGCCCAGCGCCTGGGTGGCAGACAGCGCGCAGGTGATGGGCGCTGTCGTGCTGCACGAGGATGCGAGCGTGTGGTTTGGCACCGTGGTGCGCGGCGATACCGAATCCATCACCATTGGCGCGGGCTCCAATGTGCAAGACGCCAGCGTGCTGCACGCCGATTTCGGCCAACCCTTGGTCGTCGGCGAGCGCGTCACCATCGGTCACAAGGTCATGCTGCACGGCTGCACCATTGGCGACGAGAGCCTGATCGGCATTGGCGCGGTGGTGCTCAATGGCGCGAAGATTGGCAAGAACTGCCTGGTCGGTGCGGGTGCACTGGTCACAGAGGGCAAAGAATTTGCCGACGGTTCGATGATCATTGGCAGCCCCGCCCGCGCAGTGCGGCAGCTGACGCCCGAGCAGATGCAGGGCCTGCGCATGAGCGCGCAGCACTACATCGACAATACGCGGCGCTTTCGCGACGGTCTGCGCCGCATCGACGAGATTTGAGGGAAGGCGCAAGTGTCCGAACTGCACAAATTCATATTCGAAGGCCTACCGGTGCGCGGCGCCATCGTGCGCCTTGATGGCGCCTGGCGCGAAATGCTGGCGCGCCGCGCAGCCAACACCACCAGCGGCGCCTACCCCGTGCCCGTGCGTGAACTTCTCGGTGAAATGGCGGCGGCGGGGGTGCTGATGCAGTCGTCCATCAAATTCAATGGCGCGCTGGTGCTGCAGATTTTTGGCGACGGACCGCTGCGCCTCGCCGTGGCAGAAGTGCAGTCCGACTTGTCGCTGCGCGCTACGGCGGCAATCACAGGTGCAGTGCCGCAGGGCGCTGGGCTGGCGGCGCTGGTCAACGTGGCCGGCGGCGGGCGCTGCTCGATCACGCTCGACCCAAAAGACAAATTTCCTGGCCAGCAGCCCTACCAGGGCGTAGTGCCGTTGACGGACGCGCACGAGCGGCCGCTGTCGAGCATGAGCGAAGTGCTGGCGCACTACATGCGGCAATCTGAGCAATTGGAAGCCACATTGGTGCTGGCGGCCGACGACCAGGTGGCTGCAGGCTTGCTGATTCAACGCATGCCAATGCAGGGCGAGGCCAATCTGGGCGGAAGTCTGGGCGAGTCGGCCGCGCACGGTGCCGATGAGGAATACAACCGGATCGCCACGCTGGCCGCAAGCCTAACCCGCGAGGAGCTGCTGACGCTGGACGTAGAAACCGTGCTGCGCCGCCTCTTCTGGCAGGAAAACATCGCCCGCTTTTCGCCCCAGCAGGGCGAAACAGGCCCCCGATTTTCATGCTCGTGCAGCCGCGAGCGCGTCAGCCGCATGCTGGAGACGCTGGGGCGCGCCGAGGCCGAGAGCATTCTTGCCGAGCAGGGACAAATTGAGGTTGGTTGCGAATACTGCGGCCAGCAGTACCGCTTCGACGCGGTGGATGCGGCGCAGATTTTTGCCGCTGGGCCGGTGCACCAGCCGCCTGTGCCTCCAGGCGTGCAGTAAATTTTTTCTGCACCGCAGTCGCTCAAAAAATTTTAATAAAAATAGCTTCTAGCCCTTGCTGCATAAGCGCCAAAAGCTATTGAATTAATAGTGCATTAAGCGCGATGCTTACGGCATGTACTGCACCAGAATTTCGTCTTGTTTTACCATGCCAAGTTCGCTGCGCGCCTTTTCTTCCACCATGTCCAGGCCCTCGCGCAAGTCCTGAACTTCCGAGGCCAGCCGCTGGTTGGATTCCTGCGCTGCCTCATTGGCATCGTTTTGCGTCCGCAATTGCTGCTGCATGCCCGCCACGCGCGGAATGCTGCCACGCCCAAACCACAGCTGCCCCTGCAGCGTGGTCAGAAGCAACACCAGCACCACAGTAACGATGCGTGAGCCCATGGTTTGCTAGACCTGTGCGCGGGGTTTCGCCGCCGGGCCGCCCCAAGGCGGAACGCGGCCCCCTTGGGGGGCAGGGAGCCACACGCAGTGGGCGACCGTGGGGGTCATTACTTCAGGTTGTAGAACGCGCGGCGACCGGGGTAGTGGGCAATGTCGCCCAAGTCTTCCTCGATGCGCAGCAACTGGTTGTATTTCGCCATGCGGTCTGAGCGGCTCAGGCTCCCAGTCTTGATCTGGCCCGCGTTGGTGCCGACGGCGATGTCGGCAATCGTGCTGTCTTCGGTCTCGCCCGAGCGGTGGCTGATCACGGCGGTGTAGCCGGCGCGCTTGGCCATTTCAATGGCGGCGAAGGTCTCAGTCAGCGTACCGATCTGGTTGATCTTGATGAGGATCGAGTTGGCAATGCCCTTGTCGATACCTTCTTGCAGGATTTTGGTGTTGGTGACAAACAAATCGTCGCCTACCAGCTGCACGTTTCTTCCGAGGCGGTCCGACAGAATCTTCCAGCCCTCCCAGTCGCCTTCGGCCATGCCGTCCTCAACGCTGATGATCGGATACTTGTCGCACCACGTGGCAAGCATGTCGGTCCAGGCCTGGGCGCTGAGCGACAGGCCTTCGCCAGCCAGGTGGTACTGCCCGTCCTTGAAGAACTCACTGGCGGCGCAGTCAAGGCCGAGCGCAATCTGCTCGCCTGCGGTGTAGCCGGCGGCATCGATGGCTTGCAGGATCAGTTCAATCGCTGCTTCGTGGTTGGCCACGCTGGGGGCAAAGCCGCCTTCGTCGCCCACGGCCGTGCTCATGCCTTTGTCGTTGATGATCTTCTTGAGCGCGTGGAACACCTCGGCGCCCCAGCGCACGGCTTCGCGAAAGCTCGGCGCGCCGACGGGGATGATCATAAATTCCTGAATGTCGAGCGTGTTGTTGGCGTGTGCGCCGCCGTTGATCACGTTCATCATCGGCACCGGCAGCTGCATGCCGCTCATGCCGCCGAGGTAGCGGTACAGCGGCAGGCCCGATTCCTCGGCTGCGGCGCGCGCCACAGCCATCGACACCGCCAATATGGCGTTGGCGCCCAAACGGCTCTTGTTGTCTGTGCCGTCCAGGTCAATCAGAGTCTTGTCGAGGAAGGCCTGCTCCGAGGCGTCCAGCCCCAGCACCGATTCGCTGATTTCGGTGTTGATGTGTTCTACGGCCTTGAGCACGCCTTTGCCGAGGTAACGGGATTTGTCGCCGTCCCGCAGCTCCATGGCCTCGCGCGAGCCGGTGGAGGCACCAGACGGTACGGCAGCGCGGCCCATCACGCCCGATTCGAGAAGTACGTCGCATTCGACGGTGGGGTTGCCGCGGCTGTCGAGAATTTCACGGCCGACGATGTCTACGATTGCACTCACGGGATCACCTTTAAAAATTGAAAACAAACCGTTCGAATGAATGCGAAACGGGGCTCAAAATTGTTGAAATCATTGGGTAAATGGATGCTCGGTTCATTCCAGCAGACTTTCGTTTCCTGGGGTGCGTGCCATCGCACGCCAAACCACTGTGCCAACCACAAGGCTTAGCAACAGTGGAACTACCCCCATGCTGACGATAGTGCCCGCCAATGCGCAGAAGTTGGGTCCATCGGGTGCAGGGCACAACTTGGGAGCGGCCCAGCTTCCGAGCTGAAAACCGAAGAACACTCCAGGAATCAAGGCTCCAAGCGCCGCCAAGATACTGAACAGAGCACGCATCAGAGGCCCTCGACACACACCAACCGCATGACCGCTGCACCTTCGCGTGCCGCACGGGCCTTGCCGTATTCAGGCGAATGGTAGAAGGCCTTGGCGGCCTCGAAACTCTCGAACTTGGCGATTACCACGCGATCCGGTTGCCAGTCGCCTTCCATGACTTCGACCTGGCCGCCGCGCACGCAGATCTCCGCGTTGTGCGAGTTAAAGGCCGCGGTGGACCACTTTTTGTATTCCGCGTACTGCGCCGGGTTGGTGACGCGCACATTGGCAATGACGTATCCACTGGGCATGCTCAAACTCCAAAGTTGTTTTCAAGAAAACCGTGCTTTTTGGTGACGGTATCGAGCGCCAGCAGCGTTTCCAGCAGTGCGCGCATGTGCTTAAGTGGCACGGCGTTCGGGCCGTCGCTCATGGCATTCGCCGGATCGGGATGCGTTTCCATGAACAGGCCTGCCACGCCCACAGCCACTGCTGCGCGAGCCAGCACCGGCACCATCTCGCGCTGGCCACCGCTGCTGGTGCCGTTGCCCCCGGGCAGCTGCACGCTGTGCGTGGCGTCAAATACCACCGGCGCATTCGTCTCACGCATGATCGCCAGGCTGCGCATGTCGCTCACCAGGTTGTTGTAGCCAAAACTGGCGCCGCGCTCGCAGGCCATGAAGTTGTCCTCAAGCAGCCCCGCATCTTTGGCAGCTGCGCGAGCCTTGTCGATCACGTTTTTCATGTCGTGGGGCGCGAGGAACTGGCCTTTTTTGATGTTCACCGGCTTGCCCGATTGCGCCACGGCGCGGATGAAATCGGTCTGGCGGCACAGAAAGGCCGGCGTTTGCAGCACATCGACCACGGCCGCCGCTTCGCGGATGTCGTCTTCGGTGTGCACGTCGGTCAGCACTGGCAGGCCGAGTTCAGTCCTGATACGGCCCAGAATCTCCAGGCCCTTCTCGCGACCAGGTCCGCGAAAGCTGGTGCCCGACGAGCGGTTGGCCTTGTCGAAACTGCTTTTGAAGATAAACGGGATGCCAAGCGAGGCTGTGATTTCTTTCAGCTGGCCGGCTACGTCCATCTGCAACTGGGCCGATTCGATGACACAAGGCCCTGCAATCAGGAAAAAGGGGCGATCGAGGCCCACGTCAAAACCGCACAACTTCATGCCGTGGTCTCCTCGGGCTTGGGTGCTGCGGCTGTAGAGAACATGGCCGCTTCGCCGCGGTGCGCAATGGCGGCGCGAATGAAGGCGTTGAACAGCGGGTGCCCTGCCCACGGCGTGGACTTGAATTCCGGGTGGAACTGCACGCCTACAAACCACGGGTGCACGCTGCGAGGCAGCTCGACGATCTCCGTGAGGTGCTCGCGTTGGGTGAGCGCCGAAATCACCAACCCCGCCTCCCGCAGGCGGTCAAGGTAATGCTTATTGGCCTCGTAGCGGTGGCGGTGGCGCTCGGTCACCACGTCGCCGTAGATCTCGTGCGCCAGCGTGCCGGGCTCGACGTCTGAGCTCTGCGCGCCTAAGCGCATGGTGCCGCCAAGATCAGAGCTTGCGCTGCGCTTCTGAATGCTGCCGTCCTTGTCTTGCCATTCGTTGATCAGCGCGATCACCGGGTGCGGCGTGGCGGGGTCAAATTCGGTGCTGTTGGCGCCTGTCAGGCCCGCCACGTGGCGCGCGTATTCAATGGTGGCGACCTGCATGCCCAGGCAGATACCCAAATACGGCACGCTGCGCTCGCGTGCGTATTGGGCGGTGGCGATCTTGCCCTCTACGCCGCGCTGGCCAAAGCCGCCGGGCACCAAAATGCCATCGAAGCGGCCCAGGTTTTGCACATCGGCAGGTGTCAGCATTTCTGAATCGAGGTGCTCGATCTTCACGCGCACGTGGTTCTGCATGCCGGCGTGGCGCAGCGCCTCGTTGACCGATTTGTAGCTGTCGGAGAGCTCCACATACTTGCCCACCATGGCAATCGTCACTTCGCCCTGCGGGTTAGCGGTTTCGTGCACCAGCGCGTCCCAGCGCTTGAGGCTGGTGGGTGGGGTGTTCAGGCGCAGCTTGTCGCAGATGAGGCCGTCCAGCCCCTGCTCGTGCAGCATGCGCGGCACTTTGTAGATGGTGTCCACGTCCCACATGCTGATCACGCCCCACTCGGGCACGTTGGTGAACAGCGAAATCTTGGCGCGCTCTTCGTCGGGAATGGCGCGGTCGGCGCGGCAGAGCAGGGCGTCGGGCTGGATACCAATCTTGCGCAGCTCTTGCACCGTGTGCTGCGTGGGCTTGGTTTTAAGCTCGCCGGCGGCCGCAATGAAAGGCACGTAGGTCAGGTGCACAAAAGCCGCGTTGTTCGGGCCAAGTTTCAGGCTGAGCTGGCGCACGGCTTCCAGGAACGGGAGCGATTCAATGTCGCCCACCGTGCCGCCGATTTCCACGATGGCGACATCCACTGCGTCGGGTGTGCCGACGCCTGCGCCGCGCTTGATGTATTCCTGGATTTCGTTGGTGACGTGCGGAATCACCTGCACCGTCTTGCCGAGATAGTCACCCCGGCGTTCTTTCTCGAGCACGCTTTGGTAGATGCGGCCGGTGGTGAAGTTGTTGGTCTTCTTCATCCGCGTTTCAATGAAACGCTCGTAGTGGCCCAGGTCGAGGTCGGTTTCGGCGCCGTCGTCGGTGACGAAGACTTCACCGTGCTGGAACGGTGACATGGTGCCCGGATCCACGTTGATGTACGGGTCGAGCTTGATGAGGGTGACTTTGAGGCCCCGCGACTCAAGAATCGCGGCAAGGGAGGCTGAGGCGATTCCCTTGCCCAGGGAAGACACCACACCGCCGGTGACGAAGACAAATTTGGTCATGTCGTTTCTAGGTGGTGGGAAATACCGATTATAGGAACGCTACAAGAGCCGAGCGGCTGGCCGCGGCGTAACCGCGCCTTTCTGCAGGCGCTTTATAGGTGCTCCCTCACATCGAATATTGCCGATAGACCGCATCGCCAAAGGCTTGATCGAGGCGTTGGCGCTTTGCCGTCATTATTTTTTCAACGACAGTGCCTCCTGCGTACTCCACCATTTTTGCGCCTGCAACGGATCCCGCTGTGGCGCCGAGCGCGCCTGCAATCGGGTTTGCAGACAAGGTCGTGACCGCGCCTAATCCCAACCATCCGCCTGCAGTGGCCCCAGCAGCTTGTGCGGAGGCCTGCACTGCACTTTCCCAAAATTGCTCAGAAGTCACTGCTCCGCTGCGGTAGCGATAAACATCCACGCCCATACCCGCTACGATGGGAGTCAAGGACAAAAGCCCGCCGAACTTTCCAAAGGCGTACAGCCGGTTTTGCGTAACCTCCTTGAAGCGAGGTGCAAAGGCAAACGCACTGCCAGAAGCCATGAGTCCCGCGCCTCCAAGGCTGTAGCCACCGCTGCTGGCCATTCGCAAGCGTGCTTCGGTCGACGCTTGCCCGAGTGCTGCAATGTCTCCCATGGCAGCCCAAGCCTCTGGCAATTGAGCCAGGAGCAGGCTGGCCCCAAGCCCTACCGCCGTGCCACCCACCATTCCGCGCCGCTGCGCAATGTTGACCATGTGCGCATCCATTCGCTTGCGCACGGCGTTGAACGACTGGGTATTGCTAGGGCGCTGCATGCCAGTGGCAACGCGGTCATAGACCACAATGCCTTTGCTTTTTGCGAATTCCGCAAGTTTTCGATCAACGCCACCGCGGTTGATCCAGAGCTGTGGCTGACCCGTGCGATTGCCTTCACGCGCCATTTTCGTCATCTGTTTTTCGAGATACGTTCGGTTCGTTCTCTGGGAAGCTAGTGAATAGTTCTTTACCTCTATGCGGCCATACATGCCGCTAGTTCGATGGCGAAAGACGATGTCTGCGTCGGTACTGCCCCAACTGCGCAGCAGTTTGCCGCTCACCTTGTCGTGGCTCGGCAGTTTGCGGTTCATCTCTACGAGTTGAAAACGTCTGTCCGTGTGGATTCTGCTGGCGTACAAAAGCTCCCGCGTATGCCCCTTTACCTGTGAGCGACTGGATGACGCAAGCAAACGCGCCGTTTTTTCTACGCCCGGAATGGTGGGGTCGATGGCACTCTGGCCTTCAAAGTTGTTAAAGATACGCTGCAAGCCGCGTTCGCCAAGAGTTCCGGAACGTACGATTTTGCGCAGTGCGTCCAAGCGCTGAGCGCGCGTTGGCTGTGTGGTGAGAAACGATTCATGCTTTGCCTTAGCGGCCGCGTAGCTAGCAGCGGACACGCGTCCGGGGGACGCGGCGGTTTGGGCTAGGGCAAGGCATGGAAAGCTCATCAGGCCCAGCACCAAAGCAATCGAGCGCATCACGGAAGCTCCTCCGGCGCTCGTTTGGTTGAGTTTGCAAAGCCTTCCACCACCTTGAGCTGATGGACATCGTCAAGGCTCGCGAACCGACTGCTGAATACTTTGCGATACCACTCACTGACAGCGTCATCGAGCAGGCTTGTGTCGATGACGGAGAGCTTTGAAATCAATGTGTTAGCAAGCTCATCCTGTGCGTTGGCGTGTGCGGTTTCCCGTTTATCCCCGAAGGGAGTAATGCGGGCAATATTTTTCCCAATGGCAGCCACATGCTGGTCATCCAATGTCTTCAAGTTTGGAAAGTCGCGCAATTGTTCTAACCCCCAAACTTGATACTTGCGCGCAAGTGCTGCTTGTCGGGTTGCGGCGGTTCTTTGCACGTCCTGCAAACGGGTTTGGGCTGTCAAAGCAAGGGCGTCAAGATCGCCCAAAATTTTCGGCTCGTCGAGTTTTGAGGTCAGTGCCAGCAGTTTCAGCTCTTGCGTCGTGTTGTAGAGAGTGGCCGCCAGTCTCTCTTTCAGCAGCGGATCTGTGAGGCGATCAAATACGGCCGAATCACTACGCACCGCTTCAATCTGATCGAGAAAATTCTGGTGCAACGTTTCCCTGGCCTGCTGCACCGCCCGCTCTTCATCACGCTTTGCTGCTTCCTGGGCAACCTGTTCGGCACGTTTGAGCAACTGGACTTCCAGTGCATCCGGTGTGCCATTGGGGTGGTTCAGCGTGTGCTCTGAGAGGTCGGTGGCCAGATCCTGCAAGCCATCTACGTCCTTGGGTGCTTCGCGTTGCAACAGTTGAAGTGCGTCGAGTTGCCAGCGCAGGGGAAGAATTCGTGGGAAGAGTTCCGTCTGCACCCAAACAGGCAAGCGATCAACCAGTTGAGTAAGCTCCCCGCTGAGCGCTTTCGTTTCGTCCTTTGCTGCGAGCAGCGTCTCGAAAGCGGCGAGTTTCCGCTCGATGTGTACCAGGTCCTGCTCGATCCCTTCCGGGATCTTCACTGGCAGGACCGAGCCAATGACTCGATGCACGAGTGCTCCTTGTTGATCGATGCCGGCGCGCAACTCTTGCACGGTGGTCGTAAAAGTACCGAGTTGGGTCTTAAGCTGGGAAATTTGCCGACTTGAGACTAAGGCGAGCCCAATGACTGCTATGACGACCAATGCAGGGAGAAACCATGCGGTTCCCCGGCGGAGGCCAAGCTGTTGATCAGATGAGGCGTCGCTGGGCATGAGGATGTGTGCGGAAGCCGCGCAGTAGTTACGGTTGATTCGATACTGTAACCGCTCGTAAATTTGCAAAGTTCCGTACGGTGCACGTGGTGATGCAGATTTTCGGCCGCCTCAGAAGGAACGTTTTTTTGGCTAGGTGTCCCCGACAGAATGCCAGAGAGCCCAAAACCCTCTGCTACATTGCCGCCATGACCGATCTGGCTGGCAAACACATCGTCCTTGGGCTTACTGGCGGCATCGCTTGCTACAAGGCGGCCGAGTTTTGCCGCGCGCTCGTCAAAGCCGGCGCTACTGTGCAAGTGGTGATGACGCAAGCGGCCGAGCAGTTCATTACGCCGGTCACCATGCAGGCGCTGAGCAACCGGCCTGTCTTCACCTCGCAGTGGGATGCGCGGGCGGACAACAACATGCCGCACATCAACCTCAGCCGCGAGGCCGATGCCATCGTCATCGCCCCCTGCAGTGCGGATTTCATCGTGAAATTGGCGCACGGGGCAGCCGACGACTTGCTGGCGCTGATGTGCATGGCGCGGCCGGTCTGCCGCGTGCCGCTGCTGCTCGCGCCCGCCATGAACCGCGAGATGTGGGCACACCCAGCCACGCAGCGCAACCTTGCGCAGGTGCAGCACGACGGCGCCGTGGTGCTTGGCGTGGGCAGCGGTGACCAAGCCTGCGGGGAGACCGGTGATGGCCGGATGCTGGAACCGCAAGAGCTGCTGGAAGAGGTAGTCGCCTTTATTCAGCCCAAGTTGCTGGCGGGGCAGCAGGTGCTCGTCACCGCTGGCCCGACGTTTGAAGCCATTGATCCGGTGCGCGGCATCACCAACCATTCAAGCGGAAAGATGGGGTTTGCCATCGCCCGCGCTGCGCGCGAAGCCGGCGCCGATGTGGTTTTGGTGGCCGGGCCGGTGGCTTTGGCTACCCCGCGCGGCGTGCGCCGAATTGATGTGGTTTCTGCACAAAATATGTACGATGCGGTGATTCCGCTTGCGCAGAAAGCTACTATTTTTGTGGCAACAGCTGCCGTCGCCGATTGGCGCCCAGCGAGCGCCTCGCAGGAAAAAATCAAGAAAGACGGCAGCGGCGCAACGCCTACGCTTGGATTCGCTGAAAACCCCGATATTCTGGCTGCCGTAGCGCAGTCCGAGCGTGCCCGCAGCGGCGATCTGTACTGCGTCGGGTTTGCCGCCGAAAGCCACGACCTTTTGGCGCATGCCACTGCCAAGCGTGTGCGCAAGGGGGTGCCGTTGTTGGTGGGCAATATAGGCCCAGCCACTTTTGGCAAAGACGACAACGCTTTGCTGCTCGTGGACGAAGACGGTTACACCGACATTCCGCGTGCGAGCAAGCGCGTGCTCGCTCAGCAATTGGTCGCGCAAATCGCTTCACGGCGTAGTGGGAGTTGAACCATGAACCAGCTTCCGAAGGCAAACACGCTGCATCCCGAATGGGATGCCCCCAAAGATGGTGATTTCGCCCGCTACGTGGAGCGTCTGACAGCCCCGCACACTGTGCAATTGCCCGAAGAGCCGGGGCGCGTACTTCACGCAGCCGAATCCCTGCAGCGTGCGCGGCCGCGCACCGCTCCAGCGGTCTCCAGCGAATTGCCGGACCTCCACTCGCTGTTTAAAGCGCCTTTGACCGGCATGCTTAATTTTGCGCAACTGGGTTTGATGTTGGTGGTGTTGGTGCAAGTCGCCGTGCTGGCACTGGCAGGTCTGGGTTCATTTCTAGGCGTGGCAGTTGCGGTGGTGGCTTGGTGGGTGGTGGGCCGCTGGAAGCGCGCCCTCAGTTCGGCTCACACGCCAAGTTCACCATCTGCGTCGCCGCTTGCGACGCTGCAGCAGCAATTGCAGGCGTTGGCACAGGAAAAGAGCAAACAGCCCCCTAGAAAATGAACGTTGACATCAAGATTCTCGATCCGCGCATGGCCGAAGGCCTGCCCAAGTACGCCACCCCCGGAAGTGCCGGTCTGGATCTGCGCGCTTGCTTGGACGCTCCGCTGATGCTTGCGCCCGGAGCGTGCGAATTGGTGCGTACGGGGCTTGCGATTCACTTGGCAGATGCTGGCTATGCCGCACTCATCCTGCCGCGCTCGGGCCTCGGACATAAGCATGGCATTGTTCTTGGCAACCTGGTGGGGCTGATCGACAGCGATTACCAAGGCGAGTTGATGGTCAGCGCTTGGAATCGAAGTGCCGTCGGCTTCACCATTGCGCCCATGGAGCGGCTCGCGCAGTTGGTCATAGTGCCGGTACTGCAAGCGCAATTCACAGTGGTGGATGCGTTTGCACCCACCTCGCGCGGTGAAAGTGGCTACGGCTCCACCGGCAAGCATTGAAACCTGGATTTGTCGGGCCGTAGTCCTGCGACTACATCTCTGAGGCGCTCTGGCCGACACTTTACAAACGCCAAGCCTTGCACCGCTCAGCGCCCTGAGCCCGTTCAATAAGAGCTTTCTACAAGCCTTGCGTTATCGGGCGCGAACCCCTCTTTCCTTAGGAGAATAAGCATGAATGTTTCAAAATTTCAACGTGCCGGGCTGGTGGTTTCCAGTGTGATCGTTGCGGCAAGCTTGGCTGCGTGCGCATCGCCGAACCAACAGTACCGCGGCAACGGATACCAACAAGGGGCGTACCAAGCTCCCGCGCGCGGCACAGAATATGGCCGGGTGAACAACATCTATGCGCTGCAGGGGCAGGGCTCACAACAGACTTCAGGAGCCGGAGCCATTCTTGGTGCCGTCGTGGGCGGGGTGCTCGGCAATCAAATCGGTAAAGGCAGCGGCCGCACAGCAGCTACCGGCGTCGGCATCGTTGGTGGCGCGCTTGCGGGCAACGCTGTCGAGGCGCGCAATGGTGACAATCGAGGCTCCGGCGCGTACCGCATCGTGATCGGTCTTGATCAAGGCGGCCAACGCGATTACGACGTCAGCTCGCCAGGCGACTTGCGCGTGGGCGACCGGGTTCGCGTCGACAACGGGCAAATTTCCCGCTATTAACGCCCGCTCCTGCCCTCAGTGCAGGTTGGAGCTTCCAGGTGCATGGGGCTGGACGCGAAAAAAACCGGTGCCCGCGCTGCCGCTTTCCACTTCCTCTGAAGTGGCAGAGCGGACAGAGACTACGACTAAATGAAGACGAAGGGCGATGCCGGCAAGCGGGTGGTTGCCGTCAAGAACCACACGCTCGGGATAAATTTGTGAAATGGTGTACAGCCCCTCTCGTTGCGCCTCTTTGCTAACGCCCTCAGGCAGCGCCGTGCCGTCAAAGCTCATTCCTTCCTCGATGCCCTCGGGGAAGATGGAGAGTGGCTCCAGGAAAAGCAGCTCTTCGTCAAAGTCTCCGAAGGCTTCTTCCGGCTCAAGATGCAGGTCGAGCGTTGCGCCTGCGCTGTGGCCTTGGAGTGCCTCTTCGATGCGGGCCAAGAGATCGCCGCCGCCAACGAGAAACTCCACAGGTTCGTCAAGCACGTCGAGCTCCTCGCCCAAAGTGTCTTTGAGTACCCAAGTCAGGGCGACGACGCATTGTTCTGTAATTTCCATAGGAGAATTCTCGCATTACCTTCGGCCGGTTGCATGGAAAGATTTGCAATTCCCCCGGAGTCGCCTGTGCTGACCAACGAGGCACTTTCTAAGGAGCTTAAACATGGATCCGCTGGAACCCGAACTGCCCGTCGCCCTGCTAGAAGGCCGGTTCGAAGGGCGAAATGATTTTGAACAGTTGGTTCGCGATGCCTTGGTGCAGGCTGGGCGGGCAGGCTGGCGAGAAATTATTTTGAGCGACGCCAGTTTTTCCGATTGGCCGCTTGGTGAGAGGGCCGTGATTGACGCACTGAACGCTTGGGCACGCAGTGGTCGGCAGCTGACCATCCTCGCCAAGAACTACGACGAGGTGGTTCGTCGCCACGCGCGGTTTGTGCGCTGGCGAACGACGTGGGATCACATCATCCACTGCCGTGCAAGCCCGAACACTGACGCACTGGACATTCCCAGCATGATCTGGTCACCAGACTGGGTGATGCACCGGCTTGACCCGGTGCGTTCCATCGGAGTCGCAGGGTCGGAGCCTGGGCGTCGTGTCGCTGCAAAAGAACTTCTGCGCGAATGGCTCCAGACCAAGAGCAGTCCAGCTTTTTCGGCGAGTACGTTGGGTCTTTAAGAGGCGTTTCCGCAGCTTGGGCGGAGCGTAGAGGCTGCTCCAAGCGTGTATTTGAGCCCACCGCATTGAATTTTTCTCACCGTGTCAACCGGACATGGGGCGACTTCGTTAATGCCCAATGCGCTCTTGGCGGGCGCATTTCGGAGAGCAAAAAATACCTTTATCGAAATTGTTAGAGATTTGTGTCAATTCGTATAAACGCCAATTGACAAAGCATCTCTATAATCCCGCCGGAGTGAATGATCGCGTATCGCAAAACTCTTCCAAAGCGTAGCCGGGCTGCAAGAGGCTGGACGTCTTGGCAAATTTGTCTATAACTGTCCCCGAGGAGAACTGAAATGAACAAGTCTTTTGTAATCGCCGCCGTAATCGCCGCTGCCGCTCTGGCCGCTTGTGGCAAGAAGGAAGAGCCGGCTCCAGCGCCAGCACCTGCTCCCGTTGAGGCGCCAGTTGTTACCCCTGCACCTGTTGAGCCTGCAGCTCCAGCTGTTGATCCTGCCGCTCCTGCAGCAGCAACTGCTTCGGACGCTGCACCTGCTGCTGGCGAATCGTCGGCTATGCCAGCTGTTGATGCCGCCAAGGAAGCTGCCGATCAGGCCGCCGCTGCTGCCGCATCTGCTGCCAAGTAAATAGGCGTCGATCCCTGCGGTTTCCGCAGGTCACGCACGAAAGCCCCGCGTCTCTGGCCGGGGCTTTTTTATTCGCGAATGCGCTTGGGGCTCAGCCGACGGGGAGCCATTGCGTTCCTGTGCGCTGCTCGGCAATGACAATCGCGTCTGAGTCCCACCCGAGCGTTTTGGCAAACAGTTGGCGCACTGTGTCGGGGCGGTTGTTGCGTTCGCTGAGGTGGGCAGCCACAACGTGTTTTAGACCCGGATGTGCCAAGGCAGCAAGGATTTCTGCGGCAGTGGTATTTGACAAGTGGCCCCAGTCGCCGCTCACTCGGCGCTTGAGAAAAGGCGGGTAGTCCGACTGGGAAAGCATCTCCACGTCGTGGTTGGCTTCCAGTAGGAGCGCATGGCACCCGGCCAATTGGGCCAGCACATGCGCTGTGGCGTGCCCAAAATCTGTTGCCAGCCCCAAGTGGGATTCTCCATCGCTGCAGCGCAGTTGCAGTGGTTCGCGGGCATCGTGCGGAACGGTGAACGGGCGCGCTTCGAAGACGTCCAGATCGATTCCATCGGAGTCGCTCGCCAGGCGCAGCAGGTCGCCGATGGGCGGGCTGCCAATGGCGCTATACGTGCCATGGCTCATCCACAATGGAATGCTGAATTTTTGCGCCAATGCGACGGCGCAGCCGACGTGATCGGAATGCTCGTGCGTCACGAAAATCGCATGAAGATCGCTGCACGCAAGGCCGGCGCGCGCCAAGCGCTGCGCGAGTTGGCGCGGCCCGAAACCGCAATCGACAAGCAAGCGGCGCGACACGCCGCCGCTGCGGCCTTCGACGACTGTACTGTTTCCTGCGCTGCCGCTGCCCAGGCTGCAAAAGCGCAGCACTCTGGGCGGGCTTTACTTCAGATCGTCGGCAAGAATGCGGACGATGCGTTGGGCATTTTCAGACGCTTCTGGCGCGCCGTTGGCGTCTAGCACAGACACCACGCTGGCGTTGCCTTCGCTGCGCACTACGATGCGGTATTTGAGCGGAGCGGTTGCCGATTTTGCGCTGCCGAACACGCCCAGCACCTTGCCAAAAAAACCGGGTTCCTTCTGGTCGGTGCCTGGTGGCACATAGCGCACGAAGTAGACGCCTTGGCTGCGGTCGCGGTCTTCAACCGTAAAGCCTGTGCGGTCGAGCGACAGGCCGACGCGGCGCCAAGCGCGCTCGAAACCTTCCTCCATTTGCAGCACTGGAACCCCAGCCTGCATGGTGGTGCGCACGACGGCGGCTTTAGGCGCCGATGCTGTCGCTGCCCGTGCCTGCTCTGCAGGTACGCCCAGCTTGACCATCATTCGGCGAAGGAATTCCACCTCGAGTTCCGGGTCGGAGGGACGGGGCTGCCAGACTGTGGAATCCTTGTTGGCAGTGTTGTACACCTCAATCATGCCGCGGTGGCTGACATAGATTTCGGTGCTGCCGTCGGGCCGTCGTTCCAGGCGGGTGCGGAATTTGTCGCGCTCGCCGGTGGAATAGAGGTTGTCCAGAACCTTGCCCAGCATCGAGCGGATGAAGTCCTGCGGAATTTTGGCGCGGTTTTCTGCCCAATCGGTTTCCATGATGCCCAGATTGACCTGGTCGAGCGACAGCGTAAAGCCGTTTTCAAGCCAGAAATCGCGCACCGGGTCCCAGAGCTTGTCGACCGGGCGCTGCACGACGATCCAGCGCTGGTCGCCATTGCGTTCGATGCGCACATCGCCCATACGGTTGAGGGCGGTGTCGCCGCCCGGCGTCTGTGCGGCTTTGCCAGCGTCCATCGCATTGGCCGAAACCACGCCGCCGGGTACGGTGTAGCGCGTATCGCGCGAGAGCTGCTTGAGGTCAGGAGGCACTTCGAGCGACTGACCTTTGGAGGCGCTTTTGTAGTCGATCTTGTCGCCCTCGAGTACCGAGCAGGCGGACATCGCGATGGTCAGGCCCAACAGGCCGATTCGTGCAGCAGTTTTCACGCAGGAAATCCTCTTTGAATTCGAATGCAGCCCAAAGCGCCGCGTTTAGATCAGACCGCTGGCGCGCAGCGCGCCTTCGACTGCGGCTTCGTTGCTTGCACTAAGTGGTGTCATGGGCAAGCGCATGGCTCCGCCGCACAAGCCCATGCGGGCCATTGCCCACTTGACGGGAATTGGGTTGGCCTCAACAAACAGGTTTTTGTGCACCGGCATCAAGCGAAACTGAATGTCCATCGCGAGGCGAATGTCCCCCGACAGCGCGGCGTCGCAAAGCTCATGCATCAGGCGCGGCGCCACGTTGGCGGTGACGCTGATGTTGCCGTGGCCACCGCATAGCATCAGGGCGACGGCCGTTGGGTCGTCGCCCGAATAAATGGCAAAGTTCTTGGGCAGGTCGCGAATCAACCATTGGGCGCGCTCCATGTTGCCCGTGGCTTCCTTGATGCCCACAATGCCGGGGACTTGCGCCAAGCGCAGTACGGTGTCGTGCTGCATGTCGCCGACCGAGCGGCCCGGAACGTTGTAGAGCACGATGGGCAACTCACCAGTCGCTTCGGCAATCGCCTTGAAATGCTGGTACTGGCCTTCTTGTGTGGGCTTGTTGTAGTAGGGGACCACTTGCAACTGGCTGTCGGCGCCGACGCCCTTGGCAAAGCGCGCCAGTTCAATCGCTTCCTTGGTGGAGTTGGCGCCGCAACCGGCCATTACCGGCACGCGGCCAGCGGCCTGCTCAACGCTGACGCGAATGATTTCGCAGTGCTCCTCGACGTCGACCGTGGGCGACTCGCCGGTGGTGCCTACCACGCCTATGCAGTCCGTACCTTCGGCGATGTGCCAGTCGATGAGCTTTCGCAGGCTCCCGTAGTCCACGCTGCCGTCTTCGTGCATGGGTGTGACGAGGGCGACGATGCTGCCGGTGAGAAACGGACTTGGAGATGTCATGTCGGCTGAAAAAAGCGCAAAAGGGGCATTCTAGCGGGGGACGCCCGCCTGTCGTGGTCTGGATTTCACTCGGGCGCCCGAAGCGGGCAGCGTATGGGCGCCGCGGCGTCGCCGGGTAGCCGCACCGCCGCGATGCGCTGCACGAAGCGCTCGGGGTGGTTCAGGTAACCGTCTTCATACGCCACCACGTGCAGACCCGCGCAGGCGCGCAGCAGTTCCCCGGGCGCGAGCAGAAAATCGGGATTGGCCGGCCGGCCTACGGTCTCGTTGCCTCGGGCGAAGGTCTCGTAGAGCAGCACCCCGCCCGGCGCAACACTGTCCACAATGCGCGGCAGCAGCGCGCGCCACAGGTAGTTGGTGACCACCACCACGCCGAAGGTTTGGCCGGGCAACGGCCAGGGCGATGCTTCGAGGTCGCAGGCCAGCACCTCGCCAAACGCAGCTGCGCTTTTCAGGGCTTCAGGAGCGCGGTCCACACCCAGCACAGCATGGCCGCGTGCTGCGAACCATTGCATGTGCCGGCCATTGCCGCATGCGATGTCGAGCACCTGCATTCCTTGTGGTGCCAGGTGCGACCAACGGCGTATCCATTCAGAGGCGTCTGTGGAAAACATAGAGAATTTAAAAGTAATAGCTGCTAATGCTTACCAGATAAGCGGTAGAGACGTATTTTGATCAAAAACACGCCCAAGCTTGGTCTGCCAACATCACCAGAAAATCGGGCCGCTGGTAGAGCGCAAAGACCGCCAGCAAAGCCAGCAGCACCACGGCCCAGAACAATCGCCGGCGCCAACGATTGGGCGGCAATGCGCTGCGCGCTGGATCGTTGCCCATCATGCAGCCAGAGCAGCACTGCCGCGCGCAATCGGATGCTCGCGCACGGGGATGTTGATCAGGCCAGCGAGTACCCCAAAGGCAATCGCCATGGCCCAGACGACGTCGTAGCTCCCGGTGCGGTCGTAGAGGTAGCCGCCCAGCCAGACGCCCAAGAAACTGCCGACCTGATGGCTGAAGAACACGAAGCCGCCCAACATCGAGAGGTGCTGCACGCCAAAAATTTGTGCCACGGCAGCGTTTGTCGGCGGCACGGTGGACAGCCACAGCGCACCCATTACAGCGGAGAAAATGTAGACCGAGGTGGGGGTGAGCGGCGCCAGCAGGAACACCGAGATCACCACCGCGCGCGTGAAGTAGATGAACATCAAAATGTGCCGCTTGGCCATGCGCTGGCCCAGCGTACCCGCGATGTAGGTGCCAAACACGTTGAACAGGCCTATCAACGCCAGTGAATAGCTCGCCACCTGGGGCGAGAGGCCGTGGTCGCGCAAGTAACTCGGCATGTGCACGGCAATGAACACCACCTGAAAGCCGCAGACGAAATAGCCCGCGGTCAGCATCAAAAAGCTCGGGTAGCGCAGCGCCTCGGACAGCGCCTCGCCGATGCCTTGGCTCTGGTGCACCGGTGCGGTCCCCGCGAAACGTGGCTCGCGCAGCCAGAAGGCCAGCGGCACGATGACCAGCACCATCGCTGCGAGCACCAGCAAAGCTTCCTTCCAGCCCATCGCGGTGATGAGAAAGCCTTCTGTCGGCACCATCAGGAATTGGCCAAACGAACCCGCCGCTGCTGCCACGCCCATGGCCCATGAGCGTTTCTCTGCCGGCACCTGCCGGCCAATCACGCCGTAGATCACGGCGTAGGTCGTGCCCGCCTGCGCTGCGCCAATGAGCACCCCAGCGGTCAAGGCAAACAGCGTTTCGGTGGGCGACAGCGCCATGCCAACCAGACCGAGCGCATACAGCACCGCACCGCCAATGAGCACGCGGAAAGCTCCAAAGCGATCGGCCACCATGCCGGCGAACACGCCGATCAGCCCCCAGGAAAGGTTTTGAATGGCGAGCGCCAGCGCGAACGACTGGCGCGTCCAGCCCATCTCCTGCGTGATCGGTTGCAGCCAGAGCCCAAAGCCGTGGCGAATGCCCATGGAGAGCGTCACCACGGCAGCGCCGCAGGCAAGCACTTGGAACATCGAGAGCTTCGGTGGGTTTGTGTGCATTGCAGCAAATGTATCCAAATGCCTGGTGTGTTGCTGGCGGGTTTATGGATGCTCCTGTTTTTTCATACAGTCCTACAATCCGCGCCCATGGCAGCCAAACCTTCACCTCTTTCCAGCAACGAATATTCCGAAGGCTCGATCCGCGTGCTCAAGGGCCTGGAGCCCGTCAAGCAGCGGCCGGGCATGTACACCCGCACCGACAACCCCTTGCACGTCATCCAGGAAGTGTTGGACAACTCGGCCGACGAAGCGCTCGCCGGCTTCGGCAAGAAGATCAAGGTCATCCTTCACACCGACGGTTCGGTGAGCGTGGAAGACGACGGTCGCGGCATTCCCTTCGGCATGCACCCTGAAGAAAAAGCGCCGGTGATCGAGTTGGTCTTCACACGCCTGCACGCCGGCGGCAAGTTCGACAAAGGCAAGGGCGGCGCCTACAACTTCTCGGGTGGCCTGCACGGCGTGGGCGTGAGCGTGACCAACGCGCTCTCCACCCGGCTCGAGGCAACAAGCTACCGCGAAGGCAAGGTCGCGCGCCTGGTGTTCTCGGCCGGGGATGTGATCGAGCCGCTCACGACGCAGCCCAAAGGCGAAGGCGACCGCAAGCAGGGCACCTCGGTGCGTGCCTGGCCGGACGCTAAATATTTCGAATCCAGCAACCTGCCCATGGCAGAGCTCACGCACCTGCTGCGCAGCAAGGCGGTGCTGATGCCAGGGGTCAGCGTCTCGCTGGTCAACGAGAAGACCCGCGACGCACAAACATGGCAATACAAAGGCGGTCTGCGCGACTACCTGCAGCAAACGCTTAACGGCGAGCCCGTCATCCCGCTGTTCGAGGGCGAAGGTTTCGCCGACAGCGCCCACGAGAGTTTTGCCGAAGGCGAGGGTGCCTCGTGGTGCGTGGCCTTCACCGAAGACGGCCAGCCGGTGCGCGAGAGCTACGTCAACCTGATTCCTACCAGCGCGGGCGGCACGCACGAAAGCGGCCTGCGCGATGGTTTGTTTACTGCCGTCAAGAGCTTCATCGAGTTGCACTCGCTGCTGCCCAAAGGCGTCAAGCTGCTGCCCGAAGACGTGTTTGCGCGCGCCAGCTATGTGCTGAGCGCCAAGGTGCTTGACCCGCAGTTCCAGGGCCAGATCAAGGAGCGACTCAACTCGCGCGACGCGGTGCGGCTGGTGTCGAGCTTTGTTCGTCCGGCGCTTGAGCTGTGGCTGAACCAGCATGTGGAGTACGGCAAGAAGCTGGCCGAACTCGCCATCAAGGCCGCACAAACCCGCCAGAAGGCCGGTCAAAAGGTGGAAAAGCGCAAGGGCTCGGGCGTGGCCGTGTTGCCTGGCAAGCTGACCGACTGCGAGAGCCGTGACCTGGCGCACAACGAAGTGTTTCTGGTCGAGGGCGACTCGGCGGGCGGCAGCGCAAAGATGGGGCGCGACAAAGAGAGCCAGGCCATCCTGCCGCTGCGCGGCAAGGTGCTCAACACTTGGGAGGTTGAGCGCGACCGGCTGTTTGCCAACAACGAAATCCACGACATCTCGGTCGCGATTGGCGTGGACCCGCACGGACCCAACGATTCGCCTGATTTGAGCGGCCTGCGCTACGGCAAGGTCTGCATCCTGTCAGATGCCGATGTGGATGGCTCGCACATCCAGGTGCTGCTGCTCACGCTGTTCTTCCGCCACTTCCCCAAGCTGATCGAGACCGGCCACATCTACGTGGCCCGCCCGCCGCTGTTCCGTGTGGATGTGCCGGCGCGTGGCAAAAAGCCGGCAGCCAAACAATATGCGCTGGACGACGGCGAGTTGCAGGCCATCCTCGACAAGGCTGTGAAAGACGGCGTGGCGCGTGACAAATGCCAGATCAGCCGCTTCAAAGGCCTGGGCGAAATGAACGCCGAGCAGCTGTGGGAAACCACGCTCAACCCCGACACCCGCCGCCTGCTGCCGGTGCAGTTGGGCGGTATGGACTTTGCTGCCACCGAAGGACTCATCACCAAGTTGATGGGCAAGGGCGAGGCAGCGTCGCGGCGCGAGCTGATGGAGCTGCACGGCGACAGTGTCGAGATTGACGTCTGAATTTCAAGCCAAATTGGCATCTAGCGCATATGCAGTATGCGCTGATAGCTATTAAAAATATAGTGATTGATCCATGAGTGAGCAACCCGACCTCGCCTTTTCCGCACCTGAGACACCCGACGAACCGGGCCTGGGCAGCTACGCACAGCGCGCTTACCTCGAATACGCGCTCTCTGTCGTCAAGGGCCGTGCCCTGCCCGACGTGTGCGACGGCCTCAAGCCCGTGCAGCGGCGCATTTTGTACGCCATGGACCGCATGGGGCTGTCTTACAGCGGCCCTACGCGCAACAGCGCACCCAAGCCGGTCAAAAGCGCCCGTGTGGTGGGCGATGTGCTGGGGCGTTTTCACCCGCACGGCGACCAGTCGGCGTACGACGCGCTGGTGCGCATGGCACAGGATTTTTCGCAGCGCTACCCACTGATCGACGGCCAGGGCAACTTCGGCAGCCGCGACGGCGATGGCGCCGCTGCCATGCGCTACACCGAGGCAAGGCTCTCGCGCATCACCAGCCTGCTGCTCGATGAAATCGACGAAGGCACGGTCGATTTCATGCCCAACTACGACGGCAGTACCGAGGAGCCGCGCCAGCTTCCCGCGCGGCTGCCGTTTGCGCTGCTGAACGGCGCCAGTGGCATTGCTGTGGGCCTGGCCACCGAAATCCCCAGCCACAACCTGCGCGAGATTGCCGACGCCTGCGTGGCGCTGATCAAGACGCCTGCGCTCAGCCAGGACGAGTTGCTGGCGCTGGTGCCGGGGCCGGACTATCCAGGTGGCGGGCAGATCATCAGCAGTGCGGGCGACATCGCCGACGCCTACCGCACGGGCCGTGGCAGCCTCAAGGTGCGCGCCCGCTGGAAGATTGAAGACATGGCGCGGGGCCAGTGGCAACTGGTGGTTAACGAGCTGCCGCCGGGTGTGAGCACCCAGCGCGTGCTTGAAGAAATTGAAGAAATCACCAACCCCAAGATCAAGACCGGCAAGAAGGCGCTGAGCCAGGACCAAGTCTTGCTCAAAGCCAGCATTCTGGCCGTGCTCGACGTGGTGCGTGACGAGTCCAGTAAAGACGCGGCCGTGCGCCTCGTGTTCGAGCCCAAGACGGGCAAAACGCCGCAACAAGAGCTGATCACCGCGCTGCTGGCGCACACCAGCCTGGAGACCTCGTCGCCCATCAACCTGACCATGGTCGGGCTCGATGGCCGGCCGGTGCAGAAGTCGCTGCGGTTGATGCTGGAAGAGTGGATTGCCTTTCGCCAAACCACCATCACGCGCCGCTCGCAGCACCGCCTGAACAAGGTGCTCGATCGCGTTCACATCCTCGAAGGGCGGCAGATTGTGCTGCTCAACATCGACGAGGTGATTGCCATCATCCGCCAGGCGGACGACCCCAAGGCCGCACTGACTGCACGGTTCAATCTGAGCGACCGGCAGGCCGAAGACATCCTGGAAATCCGCCTGCGTCAGCTTGCGCGGCTCGAAGCCATCAAGATCGAGCAAGAACTCAAAGAGCTGCGCGAAAGCCAAGGCAAGCTCGAAGACATTCTGAACAACCCGGGCACGCTGCGCCGCACCATGACCCGCGAGATCGAAGCGGATGCCAAAACCTTTGCCGACCCGCGCCGCACGCTGATCCAGGCCGAGAAAAAGGCTGTCGCCGAAGTGAAGGTGGTGGACGAGCCTGTCACGGTGGTCGTGTCACAAAAAGGCTGGGTGCGCGCACGCAACGGCCACGGGCACGAAGCGGCCAGCTTTGCCTTCAAGGCGGGCGATGGGCTGTACAGCACTTTTGAATGCCGCACCGTCGATACCTTGCTCGCCTTTGGCAGCAACGGCCGCATTTACTCCGTGGCGGTGGCTTTGCTGCCCGGCGCGCGGGGCGATGGCCAGCCGGTCACCACCCTGATCGAGCTCGAAGCCGGCACCCAGCTGCTCCATTACTTTGCCGGCCCATCCAATGCGACCTTGTTGCTTTCCGGCTCGGGTGGTTATGGCTTTTTGGCGACCGTAGAGAACATGGTCTCGCGCCAGAAGGGGGGCAAGGCCTTTGTCACGCTGGGCGAGGGCGAAACGCTGTGCGTGCCTTCGCACGCGGCAGGCATTACGGGCAGCAAAAACCTGCTGCCGGCAACCCATGTTGCCTGCGCCTCCACGGGCGGACGCATTCTCACCTTCGAGATTGCGGAATTGAAGACCATGGCCAACGGTGGCCGCGGCCTGATGCTGATCGACCTGGAGGCAAAGGACACCCTTGCAGGCGCCGCGGCGTACACCCGCAGCATCAGGCTCGACGGCATTGGCCGGGGCGGCAAGCTGCGCGATGAAACGCTGGAGATCCGTTCGCTCAACAACGCCCGCGCGGCCCGTGCGCGCAAGGGCAAGGCGGCAGATCTGGGCTTTAAACCGGCCACGGTCACAAGAATCGAATAGTGCGGCATACCTGAGGGGATTGGCAGCGTCGCACGGCTTTGGATGTACCCTCGCACGGGAAGTAAAGTTACATTTTCATACGTGCGAAGGAACCGATGATGCAGCTCCGAATTGCCCACAAACTGTGGTTGTCCGTGCTGGCCATTGTCGTCATGCTGGCCGGCGTTGTGGGTTTTGCTGGCCTGCGTTCGGCGCGTGCACAGGTGGAGAGTGACACCGTCACTGCAGCCATGAAAGTGCGCGTGGATGCGGCGACGCGCTGGATGGGCCTGGCAGAAAGTCAGGCCGCGCGCACCCAGGCAATCATCGTCAGCAACGACCCGGCTGTGGAAGAAGCCTTGAAGGGCGCCATGGGCACCACTGCAACCCAGGCCGGCGAAGCGCAGAAGAAGATAGAGGCGTTGCCGCTATTGGATGCAGACCGCGCGCAATTGGCGAAGGTGAGCGCTGCCCAGAAGGCGGCGGACGACGCGCTCGCTGAGACGCGCCAGCTCAAGCTGGCGGGGCAGATTCCGGAGCTGGTCGAGTTCATGGAAAAAACCTATACACCGGCTGCCGACGCGTACTTGAAGGCGCTGGGCGACTTCGTACAGCTGCAGCAGCAGACCGAGCAAGCCCAGTTGCAGCGGATCGCCGCCTCACGCGTGACGACCATCCGGGTGGGCATCTCCGCCATGGTGCTGGTGATATTGGCGATCGGCATGGGCGCTCTTCTGCTAATTCGCAGCATCCAGCGCCCATTGTGCCAAGCGAACGTTCTGGCCGCCCACATTGCCGAAGGCGACCTAAGCCAGCAAGAGACCATCACCCGAGGCGACGAATTTGGCGAGCTGCTGCGCTCGCTCTACGCCATGAGCGCATCGCTTGCAGGCACCGTGCAGCGCGTGCGCCAGAGCACCGACAGCATTGCCACGGCCAGCGCCGAGATTGCCAGCGGCAATCACGACCTCTCGGCGCGCACCGAGCAGACGTCAAGCAACCTGCAAGAGACGGCTGCCGCCATGGAGCAATTCACCAGCACCATCCAGCAAAGCGCTGGCAGCGCCCAGCAGGCCAGCAGCCTGGCTGCCAGCGCCTCAGGCGTTGCGCGCCGCGGCGGCGAAGTGGTGACCCAAGTGGTCGCCACCATGGACGAGATCAATCACAGCAGCAAGAAGATCGCCGACATCATCAGCGTGATTGACGGCATTGCCTTCCAGACCAACATCCTGGCGCTCAACGCCGCGGTCGAAGCGGCGCGTGCGGGCGAGCAAGGCCGGGGCTTTGCCGTCGTCGCCAGCGAAGTGCGCAGCCTGGCCGGGCGCAGCGCCGAAGCGGCCAAGGAGATCAAGCAGCTCATCAACACCTCGGTAGAAAAGGTCGAGACTGGCTCGCGTTTGGTGCAAGACGCTGGCACCACCATGCAAGACATCGTGCAGTCGGTGCAGCGCGTCAACGACATGATTGGCGAGATCACCGCGGCAGCGGGCGAACAAAGCACCGGTGTTGCCCAAGTCAATCAGGCGGTGGGCAACCTGGACCAGATGACGCAGCAAAACGCAGCGCTCGTGGAAGAAAGCGCAGCGGCGGCGCAAAGCCTGCGCGAGCAGGCTGAGCAACTGGCGCAAGTGGTCTCCACCTTCAAATTGGGCGGTGCTGGCTTGCATGCCCGGGCGACCCCTGCGCCAGTGCCGCGTGCGGTGCACCGGCCAGCGGCGCCTGCAGTGGCCAAGGCAAGCACGCCGCCGCGCCTGAAGGCGGCAACGCCCAAAGCTCCCTCGGCAGCAGCTCGGCCCGCCCTGCGCGCACCAGCGGCTGCGCCCAAGGCCACCTCACCTGCGGCGGCGGCTGACGACGATTGGGAGTCGTTCTAGGCCGAGTTGGCAGTCGCTGCGCGCCCGTTCGATGTGGTGGTCGCGATGTGGCTGCCATTGATCTAGTAACCCAGCAATTGCGAGATAAGTCGTGCTCAAGCAACGGGCGCGGAGCTGCCGTTTTGTGCTGAAGCAAAAATAGCGCAATATCCTTCCGATAAACACAATTTTTCGGCAGGAAGGGACCCTCTGATGCTTCAAAGACTAAAAATGAGCCACAAGCTGTGGCTGGCGGTGGCGGCCATCGTGGTGCTTTTGACCGCAGTCGTGGGGTTTTCTGGCGCTCGGTCGGCCAGTACCAGAGCGCAGAGCGACGCCATTTTGGATGCCGTCGTGCAGCGGCACGACGCTGTGGTGACTTGGGCGGGCCTGACGGAAACCAATGCAGTGCGCACGCTGGCCTTGGTGCTGAGCGAAGAGCCTGCCGTGCAAGCCGAATTTAAAGATGCGATTACTGCCACCTCGCAGCAAATCAGCGCAGTACAGAAATCGCTGGAAGCCCTCAATCTGTCAGAGCGTGAGAAAGCGCAAATGGTCAAGATTGCGGCCGCCCGCAAAAATATGGCCGAGCAGCGCGCCCAGGCACGCAAGCTCAAGTCTGATGGGCAGGTCGAGCAGGCAGTAGCCTTCGTCCGGCAGTCTTACAACCCGGCTTCTGCCGCCTACCTGCAAACGCTGAGGGACTTTGTCGCGCTGGAAAAGCAAATCATGCAGGAAACGCGCGACGAGTTGAGCCGCACCGGCACGGACACGGTCAAGATGGCTGGCGCCGCAGTCGCGGCTCTGCTGCTGGCCATCATCTTTGGCGCGTACTACCTGATCCGCAGCATTTCTCAGCCGCTGGAGCAAGCGAACGTTCTGGCCGCGCACATTGCTGAAGGCGACCTAAGCCAGCAAGAGACCATCACCCGAGGCGACGAATTTGGCGAGTTGCTGCGCTCGCTCTACGCCATGAGCGCATCGCTTGCAGGCACCGTGCAGCGCGTGCGCCAGAGCACGGACAGCATTGCCACCGCCAGCGCCGAGATTGCCAGCGGCAACCATGACCTCTCGGCGCGCACCGAGCAAACGTCAAGCAACCTGCAAGAGACGGCTGCCGCCATGGAGCAATTCACCAGCACCATCCAGCAAAGCGCTGGCAGCGCCCAGCAGGCCAGCAGCCTGGCTGCCAGCGCCTCAGGCGTTGCGCGCCGCGGCGGCGAAGTGGTGACCCAAGTGGTTGCCACCATGGACGAGATCAATCACAGCAGCAAGAAGATCGCCGACATCATCAGCGTGATTGACGGCATTGCCTTCCAGACCAACATCCTGGCGCTCAACGCCGCGGTCGAAGCGGCGCGTGCGGGCGAGCAAGGTCGGGGCTTTGCCGTCGTCGCCAGCGAAGTGCGCAGCCTGGCCGGGCGCAGCGCCGAAGCGGCCAAGGAGATCAAGCAGCTCATCAACACCTCGGTAGAAAAGGTCGAGACTGGCTCGCGTTTGGTGCAAGACGCTGGCACCACCATGCAAGACATCGTGCAGTCGGTGCAGCGCGTCAACGACATGATTGGCGAGATCACCGCGGCAGCGGGCGAACAAAGCACCGGTGTTGCCCAAGTCAATCAGGCGGTGGGCAACCTGGACCAGATGACGCAGCAAAACGCAGCGCTCGTGGAAGAAAGCGCAGCGGCGGCGCAAAGCCTGCGCGAGCAGGCTGAGCAACTGGCGCAAGTGGTCTCCACCTTCAAATTGGGCGGTGCTGGCTTGCATGCCCGGGCGACCCCTGCGCCAGTGCCGCGTGCGGTGCACCGGCCAGCGGCGCCTGCAGTGGCCAAGGCAAGCACGCCGCCGCGCCTGAAGGCGGCAACGCCCAAAGCTCCCTCGGCAGCAGCTCGGCCCGCCCTGCGCGCACCAGCGGCTGCGCCCAAGGCCGCCTCGTCTGCGGCGGCGGCTGACGACGATTGGGAGTCGTTCTAGGCCCCGTTTGGTGCGCGGGCTAGGCCTGCGCCAAACGATTCACACCTGCTTTACGCCAGCTCGGCAATCAGCTCAATCTCCACGCACGCACCCATGGGAATTTGCGCTACGCCAAAAGCGCTGCGGGCGTGCACGCCGGCCTCACCAAAAACCTGGCCGAATAGTTCGCTGGCGCCATTGGTTACCAGATGCTGCTCGGTGAAGTCCCCGGTGGAGTTCACCAAGCTCATCAGTTTCACGATGCGCTTGACTCGGTTCAGGTCGCCGCCGGCTGCAGCCTGCAAGGTGCCCATCAAATCGATTGCTACGGCGCGGGCGGCAGCCTTGCCTTCTTCGGTCGTGATGTTCTTGCCAAACTGCGCTGCCCATGGTTTGCCATCCTTGCGCGCAATGTGGCCGCTCAAGAAGACCAGATTGCCAGTTTGCACAAATGGCACATACGCTGCGGCCGGCACCGATACTGGCGGCAGGGTGATTTGAAGCTCTTTGAGCTTGTCGTAAACGTTCATGGAGCACTCTCACGGTAAGGAAAGCAAGCATGGTACACAGCAGGGCTTTTCACGTTCTGCGCACCGTCCATGAGCCAGCAATCCTCGCCTGTATGTGCAGCCTCAACGGGTGATGGCGCAGCGCGGCCTGAGCCCACCTTGCAAGAAGCGCCACGGCAGACCATCGAACCGGTACGTGCGCGATGGCTGACGCCCGCACTGCTGGGCACGGTCGCGGGCTCCGCAGTGCAAATTCAGCAGCCGAGCTTGTGGGCTCCGATGGTCTATGCAGCGTTGGGTGTCGCCGGCAGTGCGCTTGCGTTGGCCACGCTGCGTTCAAGCGCAGTTGGGAAATGGCGTGCAGCGGCTGCCCTCGTGTTCCTGGCTGTTGCGATCGCGGTGTTTGCCTTGTGCGGTCTGCGTGCCGTGCATTTCGCCAGCACGGCACTCAAGCCTGCGCTGGAGGGGCGTGACCTTACCGTCATCGGCACCGTGGCTGGTCTGCCAGACGCCATGGAGACCGGCCTTCGATTTCGCCTGCGTGTGGAGTCGGCAAGTGACGAAAGCAGTGCGATTGACTTACCTTCGCTCATTGACCTGGCCTGGTACCGCGAGGGCGGTGCAAGCGCACCTCCCTCCGAGCAGCAACCCCATGCGGGCGAGCGCTGGCGCATGGTGGTGCGGCTCAAGGCGCCGCATGGCGCGCGCAACCCGAACGGTTTCGACTACGAACTGCGGCAGTGGGAACAGGGCGTTCAGGCGGTGGGCTATGTGCGCGCCGGGCCCAAGGATGCAGCGCCCCAGCGCCTAGACGCTGCACTGCGCTACCCGGTGCTGCAGTTGCGAGAGCATGTGCGCGATGCCATTCTCATCAAACTGGCCAGCGGCGAGTCAGACCCGAGCGACGTGCGGGCTGCGGGCGTGGTAGCGGCCTTGGTGACGGGAGACCAGCGCGCGATCGACCGAACCGACTGGAATGTGTTCCGAGCGACAGGCGTTTCGCACTTGATCAGCGTCTCAGGCATCCACATCACGCTGTTTGCCTGGTTGGCCGCCCTCGTCTTGGGCGCCTTGTGGCGGCGGGTGGAGCGCCTGTGCCTGGCTTGGCCAGCGCAGTCTGCTGCCCTGCTTGGTGGCCTTGCGTTGGCCACTCTGTATGCCCTGTTCAGTGGCTGGGGCATCCCGGCGCAGCGCACGGTGCTGATGCTCGCGGTGGTGGTTGGCCTCAGGATCGCAGGGCTGCGCTGGCCGTGGCCGTTGGTCTGGTTGTTGGCCTGTGCGGTGGTGGTTTTGCTCGACCCGTGGTCGTTGCTCCAAGCGGGTTTCTGGCTGAGTTTCGTCGCCGTAGGCGTGCTATTTGCTCTCAACCCGATAGCTATCAACGCAAGTGAAATAAGCGCTGGAGCCCGATTCTTATCACTATTGCGCGAGCAGTGGACCATCACGGTGGCGCTGACCCCACTCACCCTCCTGTTGTTCGGACAGGTGTCGGTCGTGGGGTTCGTCGCCAACCTCGTCGCTATTCCCTGGGTGACGCTGGTGGTGACGCCGCTGTCCTTGGCGGGCGTGCTCTGGGCGCCGCTGTGGCAGCTGGCAGCTTGGTGCGTGCAGGCGCTGGGCGTCTGGCTCGGCTGGTTGGCGGGCTTGCCATGGGCACAGTTTGATGTGGCATCGGCGCCCCTTTGGGCTGGGCTTGCAGCGGTTGCCGGCGGCGTGCTGCTGGCGGGGCGGTTTCCGACTGCGCTGCGCCTCATCGGTTTGCTTTTGATCTTGCCGGCACTGCTCTGGCAGGCGCCGCGGCCAGTCGCGGGCAGTTTCGAGTTGCTGGCGGCCGACATTGGCCAAGGCAACGCCGTGCTGGTGCGGACCGCGCAGCATTCGCTGCTCTACGACACCGGGCCGCGCTACAGCATGGCCAGCGATGCCGGCGACCGCGTGCTCGTGCCGCTGCTGCGCTCACTGGGCGAGCGCGTGGACACGGTGATGCTCAGCCACCGCGACAGCGACCACACCGGCGGCGCTACCGCCGTGCTGGCCCAACAGCCCCAGGCAGCGTTGACTGGATCGGTGGCGGGCGAGGCAGCGCTGCTGGCGCTGCGTGCCTGGACACCTTGTGTGGCGGGCCAGGCGTGGCGCTGGGACGGCGTGCAGTTCGAAGTGCTGCACCCGTTTCAGGCGGCATCTGCTGAGTTGGCGCGCGGTGAAAAACCCAATGCGCAAAGCTGCGTGCTGCGCGTGCGGGCAGAAAACGGCGCCAGCGCGCTGCTGGCTGGCGACATCGAGCGACCGCAAGAGAAAGCGCTGGTGGACACGGGTGCGGCATTGGATGCCGATGTGCTGCTGGTGCCGCACCATGGCAGCAAAACTTCGTCGAGTGACGTTTTCCTTGCCGCCGTGCAGCCGAAAATTGCGTTGGTGCAGGCGGCCTACCGCAGCCGCTTTGGCCATCCAGCGCCGCCCGTGGTGCAGCGTCTGCGCGAGCACGGTGCGCGGGTGGTGGATACGGCGCACTGCGGCGCCGCGACCTGGCAATCGGCCCTACCCGAGCAAGTGCTTTGTGAACGCGACACCCGTAGGCGCTACTGGCAGCACGACGCGCCGTAGTCGGCCCTACGCGCTCGCCGGGCTACTGCGCGGCGCGGCGCTGCTCGCGCAGCATGAAGAGGTACAGGCTCTCAAGTTTGGCGCGCGCCCAAGGCGTTTTGCGCAAAAACTTCAGGCTGGAGCCCACGCTGGGCTCGTGCTCAAAGCAGCGCACGGGCATTTGCTCGGCCAGCCCTGGCCAGCCGTAGTGCTCTTCAAGTGCGCGCACCATGGTTTCAAGTGTCACGCCGTGCAAAGGGTTGTGCGGCTGGCTGACCGGCTTATTTGAAGGGAGAACGTCGGGCGGTACTGGCGCGGCCTCAGGCGGGATAGGGGTATCGGACATGGTGGGGCGAGCGGAAGCAGGGGGCAATTGTCGCAAACCACGCTGTGGCCCCTGGCCTTGCTGCCTCGCGCACAATCAAAGTTCTTCTGTTTCTGCCTGTGGGCCCTGCCATGGAATCTCAAATTGCCGGCCACCTGCTGGTCGATTGCCTCATCGCCCAAGGGGTGGAAATTGCCTTTGGTGTGCCCGGCGAGAGCTACCTCGCAGTGCTCGACGGCCTGCATGCGCGCCGTGACCAGATTCGCTTCATTACCTGCCGGCAGGAAGGCGGGGCGGCCTTCATGGCCGAGGCCTACGGCAAGCTCACGCGCCGGCCGGGGGTGTGCATGGTGACGCGTGGGCCCGGCGCGGCCAACGCGGCAATCGGCCTGCACACTGCGTATCAGGATTCCACGCCCATGGTGCTGCTGGTGGGCGACGTGGGGAGCGACATGCGCGACCGCGAGGCGTTTCAGGAGCTCGACTTCGCGGGCTTCTTCGGCCCCGGCACCCGCGGCATGGCCAAGCGCGTGGAACGCATCGACGATGCGGCGCGCATTCCCGAATATGTGGCGCGCGCCTTTGCCACCGCCGTGCAGGGGCGCCCCGGCCCGGTCGTGCTGGTACTTCCGGAAGACATGCTCACCGCGCAAGTGCGCGGCCGGCCTTTGCCTGTGGCAGATGCGATTGAGAGCGAAATCGGCCTCCAGCGCTTACACCAGTTGCGCGACATGCTATTAAAAGCAGAGCGACCAGTGGTATTGGCGGGCGGCAGCGGCTGGTCGCCACAGGCAGCCCGTGCGCTGCAAACTTTTGCCGAACGCTGGCAACTGCCGGTAGGCAACGCCTTCCGTTTTCAGGACACATTCGACAACCACCACCCGCTGTATGCGGGCGATGTGGGCATCGGCATCAACCCCAAACTTGCCGAGCGCATTCGCAGCGCGGACTTGGTGCTGGCGCTGGGCGTGCGCCTGGGGGAGATGACGACGGGTGGCTACACCTTGCTGGAAGCGCCGCGCCCGAAGCAAGTTTTGGTGCATCTGCTCCCCAGCGCTGAAGAGCTTGGCCGTGTGTATCGGGCAGACTTGGCGCTGTGCGCCACCCTGCCCGCAGCTGCGCGTGCGCTTGCGCAGCTGGAGCCGCCCGAGCAGTGCGTATGGCAGGCTTGGACCCAGGCTGCGCATGCCGACTATCTGGCCAATTTGAAGCCGCAGGCGCAGCCGGTGGCGCCAGGCGCAATCGACTTGCCTGCGTGCATTGCCGCCTTGCAAAAGCACCTGCCGCAGGACGCGGTGCTGACCAATGGTGCCGGCAACTTTGCCGGTTGGCTGCAGCGCTACTTCCGCTACCACGGCCTGGCCAAGGGCCACAAGACGCAGCTCGCCCCTACCAACGGCGCCATGGGCTACGGCGTGCCGGCTGGCATTGCGGCCAGCCTCGCCACCGGGCGCACCGTGTTCACGATTGCAGGCGATGGCGACTTTCTGATGAATGGGCAAGAGCTCGCCACGGCTGTGCAGCACGGCGGCAAAAGCATCGTACTGCTGCTGGACAACGGCATGTACGGCACCATCCGCATGCACCAGGAGCGCGAGTACCCCGACCACCGCCTGGGGTCAGATCTGCGCAACCCCGATTTCTGTGCCTTGGCGCGTGCGTACGGCTATGCGGCCTGCGAAGTGGACAGCGCCGCCAGCTTTGAAGCCGCGCTTGTGCAGGCGCTGGCAGCGCCAGGCGGCAGCCTGATTTTGCTGCGCGTGGACCCCAACCTCATCAGCACGCGCACGACCTTGAGCGCCATCAACGCGGCTGCGCGTCAGCGCAGCGCATGAAAAAGCGGGCCTCGGCCCGCTTCACGGTTCGGCTGGCCGGCGCTCAGTCGAGTTCGCTCATTTGCGACTGCAGGTAGTTCTGCACACCGACCTTCGCGATGAGCTCAATCTGGGTTTCGAGAAAGTCGATGTGCTCCTCGGTGTCGTCCAGAATTTTCTGCAGCAAATCGCGTGAGACATAGTCGCGCACCGATTCGCAATGCGCCATGCCTTCCTTCACCGTCGCCTGTGCGCCGCGCTCCAGGCCCAGGTCGCAGGCGAGCAGTTCAGGAACGTCCTCGCCAATATTCAGTTTCCCCAAGTCTTGCAGGTTGGGTAGGCCGTCGAGCATGAAGATCCGGTCCATCAGCAGGTCGGCGTGCTTCATCTCGCCGATGGATTCGTCGTATTCCTTCTTTGCCAGCTTGCCAAACCCCCAGTGCTTGAGCATGCGGTAGTGCAAAAAATACTGGTTGATGGCGGTCAGCTCGTTTTTCAGCTGTGCCTGGAGGTAACCAATAACCTGTGCGTCGCCTTGCATGGGAACTCCTGTTTTCTATGGCTGCAATAAAGCACCATTGTGAAGCAGCACCGACCAAAACAAGGATTGATAGTGAAAAGGCATCAATATCATTCAATCAATTGATTGGCTTAATTGCAAGATTGTGCCTAGACTTAGGCCTGTGATCAGTTCAATCAACGAAAGGAAACCAACAATGTCATTGATTAATACGCAAGTCCAGCCATTCAAGAACCAGGCCTTCCACAACGGCAAGTTCGTTGAAGTGACCGACCAGAGCATCAAAGGCAAGTGGTCTGTGGTCATCTTCATGCCCGCAGCCTTCACTTTCAACTGCCCAACCGAAGTTGAAGACGCTGCCGACAACTACGCAGAATTCCAAAAAGCCGGTGCCGAGGTGTACATCGTCACCACCGATACGCATTTTTCGCACAAGGTCTGGCACGAAACCTCGCCAGCGGTGGGTAAAGCCAAGTTCTTCCTGGTGGGCGACCCAACGCACCACCTGACCCGTGCGTTTGACGTGCACATCGACGAAGAAGGCCTGGCACTGCGCGGCACCTTCATCATCAACCCCGATGGCATGATCAAGACGATGGAAGTGCATTCCAACGAAATCGCCCGCGACGTGAAGGAAACGCTGCGCAAGCTCAAGGCGGCCCAGTACACCGCTGCGCACCCAGGTGAAGTCTGCCCAGCCAAGTGGAAGGACGGCGACAAGACGATTGCCCCTTCGCTGGACCTGGTCGGCAAGATCTAAGCTCAGCCTTTAAGCGCACCAAGACGCCCGGGTGCCTGGCGCCCGGGCTTTTTTACGCCCAAAAATTCAAATTTCAGGAGTTTCCGCATGCTCGACGACACCCTCAAGACCCAGTTGAAAGCCTACCTGGAGCGCCTGCAGCGCCCGGTGGAGCTGGTCGCCACGCTGGACGACAGCGCAACGTCGAACGAGCTGCGCGAACTGCTGCAAGACATTCGCGCCCAGTCCGACAAGATCACCGTGGTCGAGAACAACGACCTTCAAGTTCGCAAACCCTCTTTCCTGATCACCAACCCTGGTGTCGACAGCGGCGTGCGCTTCGCCGGCGTGCCGCTCGGCCACGAATTCACCAGTTTGGTGTTGGCGCTGTTGCAAGTGGGCGGCCACCCATCGAAAGAAGCGGCCGACCTGCTGGAACAGATCAAGGCGCTGGACGGCGACTTTCACTTCGAAACCTACTACTCGCTCTCGTGCCACAACTGCCCAGACGTGGTGCAGGCGCTGAATTTGATGAGCGTGCTCAACCCGCGCATCACCCACACCGCCATCGACGGCGGCGTGTTCCAAAACGAAATCGAGTCCCGCGAAGTCATGGGCGTGCCTACCGTGTTCCTGAATGGCGAGCGTTTTGGCCAAGGCCGCATGGAACTGGCCGAAGTGGTGGCCAAGCTCGACACCGGCGCCGGTGCGCGTGATGCCGCGAAGCTCAACGCCAAAGAGCCGTTTGACGTGCTGATCGTTGGCGGCGGCCCGGCCGGCGCGGCGGCTGCCGTCTACGCCGCCCGCAAAGGCATTCGCACTGGCGTCGCGGCCGAACGCTTTGGCGGCCAGGTGCTGGACACCGTCGGCATCGAGAACTTCATCTCGGTGCAGCACACCGAAGGCCCGCAGTTCGCCGCCGCCATGGAGCGCCATGTGCGCGACTACGAGGTGGACATCATGAATCTGCAGCGCGCCACCGCGCTGGTGCCCGCCAGCACCGAGGGCGGGCTGATTGAGGTCAAGCTGGAGAACGGCGCGAGTCTCAAGAGCCGCACCGTCATCATTTCGACCGGCGCGCGCTGGCGCAACATGAGCGTGCCGGGCGAAGAGAAGTACCGCACCAAGGGCGTGACCAACTGCCCACACTGCGACGGCCCGCTCTTTAAGGGCAAGCATGTGGCGGTCATTGGCGGCGGCAACTCGGGCGTCGAAGCCGCGATTGACCTGGCCGGCGTCGTGGCGCGCGTCACGGTGCTCGAATTTGCGCCCGAACTCAAGGCCGACGCGGTGCTGCAAAGGAAGCTCCTCAGCATGCCCAACGTCACAGTGATCACAAACGCGCAAACCACCGAAGTGACCGGCGACGGCAACAAGGTCACCGGCTTGAACTACACCGATCGCGCCACCGGCGAAGCGCAAGACATCGCGCTCGAAGGCATCTTTGTGCAAATTGGCCTGCTGCCCAACACCGACTGGCTTAAGGGCACCGTCGAACTGACCCGCTTTGGCGAAGTGCAAGTGGACAGCCACGGCCGCACCGACGTGCCCGGCGTGCTCGCCGCAGGCGACTGCACCACGGTGCCGTACAAGCAGATTGTGATTGCGGCAGGCGATGGGGCAAAGGCAGCACTCTCGGCGTTTGACCACTTGATTCGTACGACGGCGCCGGCTTGAATTTCAAGCTAAATCGGGCTCTAGCGCTTATGGAGTAAGCGCTGGCAGCTATAAAGTTAGAAGCGGCGGGGTTCTGGAAAGAAGCAACGCCGTTTTTGCTGTTTAAGTTGCGCTGTGTGGAAGAGCGTATTCACGGGTTCAATGTGCCGAGGAATCATGGGCTCGCCGGACATTGCGATGGCGTGCAGGGCGACCCACCGGCTGCTCCCCGCTCGGAAATAGCGCCAACCTCTGGCGAACCTTGGGCCGGTGTTGGAGCGCCAGTTCCATCACTGGCTGCCGATGACCGACTTGACTTCTGTGGGTCTTCAGCGGGCTCCGCGATCAGTTGCCCCAGCAGCGCGCCGAGCGCCAGATCCTCAATGTTGCCGAAGTGGTTCAAGCGGACCACACCCTGTCGATCGATCAAAACAAGGCTCGGCGTGCCCTTGAGCTCGTAGGCCCGCATGGTGGTGGGCACAGGGTCGACGAGTGGGCCGTTTGGTGACGGCATATCCACCGCTACCGGAAACGAGATTCGGTATTCCCCCAGAAAGGCCTGCAGCGCGTGCGGGGCCATCGCATCGTGGTGTTCGAACACGGTGTGCAACCCTAGCACCGCGATGTCGGATTGCGCAAATGCGTGGTGCACTTTCATCGCTTGGGGCAAGCCGTGGCTCACGCAAGCGGGGCACAGCATCTGGAATGCGTGCAGCAGCACCACGCGGCCGCGCAGCGACTCCAGCGAGATTTCGGCCTGCGCGTTGAACCAACGCGAGACACAGAGCGCAGGCGCCAGAGGTCCGGCAGATGCTGAGGGATTGTCCGAATTCGTAGTCGTTCCTGACGGCATGGCTGGCTCCGGTTATGGGGTGGTGGGATATGCGCTCACTAGGAGGCTGTCGGACTTGGAGCGTCGAAAGCGATTTGCAGCCGACGATTTCCAAGCCCGACAGGCTCCTAGGCTGTATCAAGGCAGGGCGCGGTCGCCAGGCCGGTGTTGCAGCCATCGAGCGCAATCGTGGTGCTTTGAATGATGCAGTGGGTTTGATGACCGCCCGACCGCAAGGGCCGGATCTTGGGTGTGCGCTCAAGCGACGGGATTTGGCGCGATCTTCGCCATTTCTTCGGCGCTTGCGCCCGCGCCCGCACCGTGTGGGCAGCTAAGCAGTTGCACAGCGTTTGCGATCTGCAATCACCACGGCAATCTGCTCGCCCAGCTTGACACCGAGAACGCCAGCGCCAGTCGCCGCTGAACATGGGGGTGCGCCCAGGGATGGCGGGCCGCGTGGCTGCGGGCGTTGAAGCCACGCAGAGCAGATAAGGGGCGGAAGCAAAAAGTACGGCTGAAGCTTGCGTGAGACGCACCGTGCCGCGAGACGCCGCGCTCCCATGGCGAGTTGCTGCAACAGCGTGACACGGCCTCTGCTGACAAGCCAAGTGCGGCAACGCTCCTAGCATGGTGCATCGCCCCAGTGGCTGTTGTCTCTAGATGCCATGCAATCCCATTCCGCCTCGCTCCGCCTTGCTCGTCGGCCTGTGCTGACCTATCTGTTCGCAGCGGCAGTGAGCCCCTCTGCGTTCGCCGCCAAGTCTGAGCGCGCTGCCAAAAAAGGCGCAGCCAGCCGGAGCGGCGGTACCACGCTGCTCGAACGCGTCAACGCCGCCACCGACACCAGTGTGCTTAAGAAAGGCGCTCGCGGCGAGGCCGTGTTGCGCGCTCAGATATTGATGGACCGCGCGTGGTTCTCGACAGGCGAAATTGACGGGATTTTCGGCGTCAACCTGGAGCGCGGCGTGCGTGCCTTTCAAAAAGCGCACGGCCTGAAGGACACCGGCAGCATCGATGCCAGCACCTGGAAGGCCCTGCAAGGAGAAGGCGCCGCGCCGGTACTGGAGGAATACACGCTCCTGGCAGCCGACACGGCGGGCCCGTTTGGCGCGTTGCCTAAGGACGTGATGGAGCGCGCCAAGCTCAAAGCGCTTGACTACGAAACAGTGGAAGAGGCGCTCGCCGAAAAATTCCATTGCAGCCCCGATTGGCTGCGCAGTGCCAACCCCGGCAGCCGCTTTGCCACCGGCGACAAAATCGTCGTGCCTGCCGTCATGCAGGAGGAAGCCGGCAAGGCCCCAACAGGCGCCAGCTCGGTGCGCATCGACAAGGCCGGGCGCGTGCTTTACGTGCTGGACAACGACGAAGCGGTGCTCGCTGCCTTCCCCATCAGCATGGGAAGCCGCACGGACCCGCTGCCTGTCGGACAGCTGGAAATCAAAAACGCCGCCAAAGACCCGGTCTTCACGTTTGATCCGGACTTGCTCAAGGGCACGAAGAAAGGCGACACCAAGGTAGACCTGCCACCTGGGCCGAACAACCCGGTGGGCGTGTACTGGTTGGGCCTTAGCAAAAAGCACTGGGGCATCCACGGCACGCCGCACCCGGCGCGCGTGGGCACGGCGGAAAGCAACGGCTGCATTCACTTGACCAACTGGGACGTGCTGCGCCTTGCCAAATTGGTGAAAACCGGCTTTATCGTGGATGTGCATGCCTAAGACAAACTACTGGCGGTGGGCAGGCCTGATCGGGGTACTCCTTGCGTGGCCGGTGTGGAGTGCACCTGCGCCGCTGCAGCCATCGTTGGCGAACGAGGCCACCGCTGGCGAACTGACGGGACTTGCGATGCCCGTCCAAGGCGTGCTGCCAGCCGACTTGAGCGACACCTACACCGATAGTCGCGGGGGTGGAAAGCGTACCCACGAAGCGCTGGACATCATGGCGCCGCGCGGCACGCCAGTTTTGGCGGTTGGCGACGGAAGCATCGCCAAGCTGTTTTTAAGCAAGCCCGGTGGCATCACCATCTACCAGTTCGACCCCAAGGGAAAATTTGCCTACTACTACGCCCACCTCGATGGCTACGCCGCCGGCCTGGCGCAGGGTCAGCAGGTGCGCAAGGGCCAGCTGCTCGGCTATGTAGGCTCCACCGGGAACGCGAACCCCGAGGCGCCGCACTTGCACTTTGGCATTTTTCGCCTGGATGCCGAGAAGCGTTGGTGGACGGGAACGCCCATCAATCCATATCCGTATTTGCGCGGCGCACACGCTGAGCGGCCGGCGAACTGAGGCAAGGCCAAGAGAAGCGGAACGCTGCTTTGATGCCTTTGCAGGCGGCCCACCGTCCGAGGCAGTGGCGCACAAGTTTTCTTGCGCTGGAGTTGTTCAACTCGCTGGAGCAGAGCGGCTGAGAAAAATTTTATAGAAAAACGACTCTAGCGCTTATGTAGTAATCGCGAGCAGCTATAAAAATAGAAGTAATATTTCCAGATGCACCGCGCTTCTGCGCTTGCCTTATTACCTCTCGCCTGGTCGTAAACAAGCTTTGTCGGGGTGCGCAGCCCGCGAGCGGTTTACCAAGGAATGGTGACCCGCGCGGCGGCGGTGGCGTAGCGGTAGGCGACATCCTTTGAGGCAACCACGGGCGCCGAGGTGGTCACCTCGACCCCCAGCTTCCACTGCACCTTGCTCGCGCGCGGCGACGCCAAGCCGAACACCGCGCCCCAAATAGGCTGCGCGCTGCCGTCCGCCCACTGACGCCCCGCATCCACACTGGCATTCAGGACTATGCCGTCCGCCACCGTAACGCGTACTGAAAGCCCCAAAGACGCTTCATGGAGGCGCTTCGGCGAAAAATACTGGGGCCGGTAAGGATTCGAGTTTTGGTAGCTGCGGGTTTTTAAAAAACCGTTCAAGCCATATTGCTCGTCAATCGAATACGTCCATCGGGTGCGCAGGATGGGGCGTTGGTTGTGGTTGGAAAAAAGGCTAGTTCCGGCGGCGATACCGACACCGAATCTGTCGGTGAAGGCATGGTCACCTACCAGCGCCAGCGCGGTATACAAAAGCCCTTGCTGGAGGCCGAGTTGGGAGTTCACCGCGTCGCGTTCCAGAGATACACCCCAGGACGTGCCCTCTTGCACCTGCTGCAAATAGTCCAACGAACCCACTACAAAGTTATGCGATGCGACGCTTGACAACCCGAGCGTCGCAGCAAGCTGCCGCTGCGCATTGGCCTGCTGGTAGGTGCCTGCCAATGATTTGCCGTTCGCGGACCAGCCTGGCGCCGCGAAATGAGAAGCGCCAGCTTGAATGCCCCATCCATTGGCGCCCGTGTATGCCAAGGCTTGCTTTCGTTCGTCGAATGCGTCTGAATCGTGGCTGGCATTGAATGTGCCGGTAATGGCTTGGCTGGTCGCTCCAGTTGCGGCACAGGCCATGAAGACGCCGATGAACGCTCTTTTCATTTGGTTCCCCAGCGCTTCTTTCGTCGCGTCAATTCTTGCAAGTAGCCCACCACGCAGGCAGGCTGCAACACGATGCCGTAGAACAGCGCATAGAAGATGAAGCCGGCGACATTGCGCCGCACCGTGAGCCCTTGCTCGACGAACATTTGGCTCTGAATGGTGAACATGAGGTAATTGACGAGCATCGCGAGCGGTAGCACCAACAAGGTCATTGGGCCTGCAATCCAGTACACCCCAAACAGGGCCAGCACCAGCCCCGGAATAAATGCGAAGGTGTAGACGACGTCCAGGTAAGGGAACAGCAGGTTCCACCAAATGAACAGCGTCGTCATGCGCGGCTTGAAAAGCAGACGCCAGTGCGCTTTGAATGCCTCCATCAGGCCGCGGGACCAGCGTTGGCGCTGGCGGATGAATTGCCCCCAAGTCTCTGGAGCGTTCGTGAAAAGGCAGGCATTTTCGGCAAACCCGACTCTGTGCCCGCGCTCCAGAATGGACCAGGTCAAGACAATGTCTTCACCGACGGTCAAAGGCCAACCGCCAATCTCTCGCAGCAGGGCTGTGTCATAAATCGAGAACGCCCCCTGCGCCACCAACGTGCCTTGGTAAAGGCTTTGCAGGCGCTTGATCGCGGCAATGCCGTGAAAGTAATCCCACTCCTGAATAGCGGTCACCATATTTTTTCGCGAGTTGCGCACCAAAACCGCGCCCGCAACAGCGCGTGTGTTGGGCGGGTCGCTCATGTAGCGGCGCACCAGGTTGCTAAGCGCATTGCGGTAAAGGTAAGAATCCCCATCAATCGTGATGACCAGCGAGGACTTGGCCATTTGCAGTCCAAGGTTGAGTGCGCTGGCCTTGCCCAGGTTTTTCGCGAGATGAACCACCTGCAGCCTGAACCGCCCCGTATTTTGAGGAGGCTCTTTTCTCTGAGAGGATTGAGCTATGAAGAAGTCGAACAAGTTCTCACCCGAGGTTCGCGAGCGCGCTGTTCGCATGGTGCAAGAGCACCGAGGCGATTACCCATCGCTGTGGGCAGCCATCGAATCCCTTGCCCCCAAGATCGGCTGCGTGCCGCAGACGCTCAATGAATGGGTCAAGCGCGACCAGATTGATAGTGGTGCGCGCGATGGCATCACCACGTCCGAGCGCGAACAGATGAAGGCACTGGAGCGCGAGAACAAGGAGCTGCGCAAAGCCAATGAGATCCTGAAGCTGGCCAGCGCGTTTTTCGCCCAGGCGGAGCTCGACCGCCGTCTGAAATCCTGAGGGAATTCGTCGACCAGCATCGAGAGGCCTACGGGGTCGAGTCGATCTGCAAGGTGTTGCAGATCGCCCCATCAGGCTATTGGCGCCACGCCGCCCATCAAAGCAATCCTCAACTGCGCTGCGCGCGCGCCCAACGCGATGACACCTTGGAGCTTCACATCGAGCGTGTCTGGCACGCCAACATGCGCGTCTACGGAGCCGACAAGGTCTGGAAGCAGATGAATCGCGAGGGAGTCTGCATTGCCCGCTGCACGGTGGAGCGCTTGATGAAACGGCTGGGCTTGCAGGGCGTACGCCGTGGCAAGGTGGTGCGCACCACGATCAGCGACATGAAGGCGCCATGCCCACTGGACCGGGTCAACCGGCGGTTCTTGGCGGAGCGGCCCAACCAGCTGTGGGTCTCGGACTTCACGTACGTCTCGACCTGGCAGGGCTGGCTGTACGTAGCCTTTGTGATCGACGTGTACGCCCGGCGCATCGTGGGCTGGCGGGTCAGTCGTTCCATGCACACAGACTTCGTTCTGGATGCCCTGGAGCAGGCGCTGTATGCACGGCAACCCGAGCGTGATGGGGCCTTGATTCATCATTCCGATAGGGGGTCGCAATACGTGTCCATCCGCTACAGCGAACGACTCGCAGAAGCTGGCATCGAGCCCTCTGTTGGCAGCAAGGGCGACAGCTACGACAATGCCTTGGCCGAGACGATCAACGGTCTGTACAAGGCCGAGGTGATCCATCGACGGTCATGGCCAACCCGTGAATCGGTGGAGCTGGCCACGCTGGAATGGGTCTCCTGGTTCAACCATCACCGGCTGCTCGGATCCATCGGATACGTCCCGCCGGCAGAAGCTGAGGCAAACTACTACCGGCAACTCGCCAAGCAGGCCACCACGGTGGCGGCCTGACTTAAACCAAATGGCCTCCACGGAACACGGGGCGGTTCAATCAGCTTGCGGGGTCTTGATGCGCAGTGCCCGTGCGAGCGATCGAATCGATCCAGCAGAGTCACGTCGACTCAGCGGTATGCAGCATCTCGTGTGCTGAGACGCTTGTCCGTGCGGTAGCGAACACGGGGCGGTCCGATGTGGTCGAAAGCCAGGTTGGTTTGATGTGCGTCATGCTGGAGCGCAGCCCAAGCATTTGTGGCTGGGTCATTGCATGTGAGACGGCCGGGCATCTGCAGATGAACGACAGTCTGTGCGCTAACGCACAGATGAAGCACGCTTGACTTCGTATGCTGATGGGTTCATATAACGTCTATGGCGCATTCCCGCCGGAGCACTTGCACTTTCACATGGGTACCACTCCAGATCAATCGGCCAACAGTTTGCTGGCCGCGCTTCCTTCAGCCGAATGGCTGCGCATCGCACCGCTGCTTGAGGAGGTGGATTTGCCGCTCGGTTTGGTGTTGCACGAATCTGGGGGCAGGTTGAGCCACGTGCACTTTCCGATCAATGCCATCGTTTCCTTGCTGTATGTTTTGAAAGACGGCGATTCGGCAGAGATCGCGGTAGTGGGCAATGAGGGGGTGGTGGGCATCGCGCTCTTCATGGGTGGCGAAACCACGCCGCGCCGGGCTGTGGTGCAGAGTGCCGGCAAGGGCTACCGGCTGCGCGCGGCGGACATCAAAGAGGAATTTGCTCGCTCCGGGGCGGTGCTGCACCTCTTGCTGCGCTATACGCTGGCCCTCATGACGCAGATGGCACAAACCGCCGTATGCAACCGCCACCATTCCCTTGACCAGCAGCTTTGCCGCTGGTTGTTGCTGAGTTTGGACCGCCTCACGGGCAACGAACTGGCGATGACGCAAGAGTTGATAGCCAACATGCTGGGCGTGCGCCGCGAGGGCGTGACCGAGGCGGCGCTCAAACTTCAGAAGTTGGGCTTGATCAAGTACGCCCGCGGCCGCATCACTGTGCTGGAACGTGCTGGGCTGGAGGAGCGCACCTGTGAGTGTTATGCCGTGGTGAAAGACGAATACGACCGCCTGTTGCCCTACTAAACTGCGCGGTAGGGCAGTGCAAAGGGTGCGCTGGCGCACAGACGCTATCCGACGTGGGTCGTTAAATCGGCCCACAGGGCCTGCACGGTGCGAAGCTCTCAGCCAAGGGCGGAACATGAGCATCACACGCGCAACCTCAATGCCATTCACGCTGGAGCAGCAGAAAGCTGTCATGTCCACCAGCGGCGCGCCTTTGGCGGTCCAGAAGTTGCTGCCACGCGTTCAAGCAAGCCACTGCATTGGGCCCGTAGTCCCAACGCCCCTCACTGTGGCGCCCACCATGAGCGCAGTCGCAGCGAAGAATGCGCTTGGACGTATGCGCGTCTAGGCGCCACCGCGAACTGGTGTTTCTCAACGAACAGTGAAAAGCATCCCTTCTCTTTATGTCTCAAGTCCAAAATCTACTGATCCAACAATTACCCGAGGCCGTCCGTACGCGCCTGCTTGACCAGTGTGAACCGTTTGAACTGGTGCTATCGGCCGAACTCAGCGTCCGCGGGAAGCCGCTCAGTCACGCCTATTTTCCCAAGTCGGGCTTCATTTCATTGGTCATCGATGTGGACACCTACCCCGAGCTGGAGGTAGGCATGGTCGGGCGAGAGTCCATGCTCGGGTCCGAACTGGTCTTGGGCTTGGCCAAAACGCCGTGGCGCGCGCTGGTTCAGGGGCCTGGCCACAGCTGGCGTATTGAGGCTGAGGCTTTAAGGCAGGAATGTGTCGCGAGCCCCGCACTGCGGCAGGTGATTCAAACCAGTCTGCTGGTTCGACTGCACCAGCAGACATTGGCGTCGGCTTGCGAGCGCTTTCACGAGATCGGTCCGCGTCTGGCGCGCTGGTTGCTCATGAGCCAGGACCGCGCGCAAGCAGACACCTTTCACGTCACCCAGGAATTCATGGCCCTCATGCTGGGCGTACGGCGGGTGGGCGTCACGGTGGCGGCCAACGAGTTCCAGAAGAGCGGGCTGATTGCATACCACCGGGGCGAACTGACCGTGCTGGATCGGCTAGCCTTGCAGGCGCAGGCGTGTAGCTGCTACGCCGCCGACCGCAAACTCCATGCCGAATTGAGCGAAGGCCCAGCCTAGGCTTGCCGGACTTCAAAGGTGCCATGCACAACTATGGGAGCCACGATGTCTGACATCCTCGAACCCGATGCGCTGCACAAGATGCACGCTTGGTGGCGCGCCGCCGACTGCCTCTCTGTGGGTCAAATCTATCTGCAGAACAACCCCCTGCTCGCTGGTCCAGCGGCTGGCCTACCGGCAGCAGGAACCACGACCGCCTCTTTCGGCATGGTGGTCCTGAACGAACTGGATGGCTGCCCACTGGCGTTGGACGTGGTGCGGCGGGTGCCCCGGTTTGCAAAAAACATTAAACGTGCTACCGCGCGCTACCGGGCCCCGATTGAGCGCCACAAGCTTTACATCGCCGAGCATGGCGATGACTTGCTTGAGGTGCGCGACTGGCGCTGGCAGAGCCGCGCGTGACGGCGCGGGCGCCAAAAGGGCTAGACGATCCATCCTTAATCGACGCCGCCGCACTGGCCCTTGCGCTCGGCAGCGACCTGGAGCAGGGTCTCACCACCGAGGAAGCCGCTAAGCGACTGGCGGCAGACGGCCCTAACGAGCTGCGCGCCGTTCCCCCGGTGCCTGCATGGCGCCGCGCCCTGGCGCAGTTGCAGGATCCGCTCGTCTATTTGCTCGGGGCGGCAGCGGCCGTCGCCTTGGCCGCCTGGTGGTTCGGCGGCCGGGGTGAAGCAGGCGTGGCCGGCTGGCCGCTAGACGCCATCGTCATTGCCGCTGTGGTGGTTCTGAATGCGGTGCTGGGCTGGCTGCAGGAGGCCAAGGCAGCGCAAGCCGTGGCGACGCTGGCAAAGATGACGAGCGCCACCTCGGCCGTGCTGCGCGGCGGTGCGGTGGCGCGTGTGCCGAGTGCCGAATTGGTCAAGGGCGATCTGCTGGTGCTGGCCGAAGGCGACGCAGTGGGCGCCGACGCGCGCCTGACGCAGGCCGCGGCGCTGCGCGTGCTGGAGGCGCCACTTACGGGCGAGAGCGAGGCGGTGCTCAAAGACGCCGCGCCCTTGCCGGCGCCGGCAGCGCTGGGGGACCGGCTGAACATGGTTTTCAAGGGTACCGCCATCGCGCAGGGCACTGGGCATGCCGTCGTCACCGCCACCGCCATGGCCACCGAGATGGGCAGCATCGCCACACTGCTCAACACCACGCCCGACAAGCCGACACCACTGCAAACCGAAATTGCCTATCTGGGCAAGGTGCTTGGCATTGCCGCGGTGGCTATCGCCGCAGTGGTCGTGGCCACCATCCTGCTCATCTCCGACATCCAGGGCGGAGCCGACGTGGTGCAGGTATTGCTGCTGGGCGTTTCGCTGGCCGTTGCCGCGGTGCCCGAAGGTCTGCCGGCGATCCTGTCCGTAGTGCTGGCGATGGGCGTGCGCCGCATGGCGCGCCAGCATGCCATCGTCAAGAAGCTGGCGTCGGTGGAGACGCTGGGATCGGCCTCGGTCATCGCCTCGGACAAGACCGGTACGCTGACACGCGGCGAGATGACGATCCAGCGTGTGATGACGGCCTCGGGGCGCAGCCACATCACCGGCGTGGGCTATGCGCCCGAGGGGCGGGCGCAAAGCAGTGGCGCCGATCCGACGGCTCAGAAGGAGCTGCACGAGGGGCCGCAGCGCGACGAGCTGATCGCCGTGCTGAACGGTGGTTGCCTGGCAGGCAATGCCCAACTGCAGCAGGACGACGCGGGGACGTGGACCGTGCAGGGCGACCCGACCGAAGCGGCGTTCCTAGTGGCCGCGCGCAAGCTCGGCGGCAGCGACGAGAGCGCCACGCGGGGCGAGCGCTATGAGCGCCTTGGTGAGATCCCATTCACCTCACAGCGCAAGATGATGTCGGTGCTAGTGGTGGACCGCGCCGAAGCCGACGCGCATGTGCTCTTTACCAAGGGCGCACCCGACGTCTTATTGGGGCATTGCAAACAGGTCTTGCTGGGCGGCGAGGCGGTGGCACTTGACGACGCGACACGGTCACGCATCCTCGCAGACGTGGCCACGATGACAGATGCCGCGCTGCGTACCCTCGGGGTGGCGCGTCGCACACTGGCTGTCCACGCACAAGTTCCTGGAAACGACGAGGAAGCGGCCAAGCTGGAGCAGGACTTGGTCTACATCGGCACCGTGGGCATCATCGATCCGCCGCGTGCCGAGGCCGCGCAGGCCATTGGCCAGGCGCACCGAGCGGGCATCCGCGTGATCATGATTACTGGCGACCACCCGCGCACAGCCGTGCGCATAGCGGCAGACCTGAGCATCGTCGAAGCCGGAGCCTCGGTACTGACGGGAACAGAACTGGATGCGCTGGACGACGCGGCATTCGCCACCGCGGCGCAGCAGACCTCGGTTTTCGCGCGCGTGGCGCCAAGACACAAGCTTCGTATCGTTGCGGCGCTGCAGGCGGCCGGCAATGTGGTGGCGATGACGGGGGACGGCGTCAATGACGCGCCAGCCCTGAAGGCTGCCGACATCGGCATTGCCATGGGTGTGGCAGGTACGGAAGTGACGAAGGAGGCAGCCCGCATGGTGCTGGCCGACGACAACTTCGCCACGATCGTGCAAGCGGTGCGCGAAGGCCGCGGTGTGCTGGACAACATCCGCAAGTTCCTGCGCTACCTGCTGTCGTCAAACATCGCAGAAGTGCTGACGGTCTTCCTGGGCGTGGTCGGCGCCGGGGTGATCGGCCTGACGGGTGCGGCAACCAGCACGGGTGGTGTTGTGGTGTTGCCGTTGCTGGCCACGCAAATGCTGTGGATCAACCTGATCACCGACACCGGGCCCGCACTGGCCATGGGCGTCGACCCGATCAGCGAAGATGTGATGGCCCGCAAGCCACGCCCGCGCAGCCAGCGTGTGATTGATCTGCGCATGGCTTTGGCGGTGGCCGAGACCGGTGTTGTGATGGCGGTGCTGACCTTGCTGTCCATGGATCTGTTTCTCCCCGGCGGTTTGTTCGAGCCCATTGCGGCTTGGGTAGGCGCAGGCCCGCACAGCGTGGAACTTGCCCGCACGGCGGCATTCACGGTGCTGGTGCTGACGCAGCTGTTCAACTGCTTCAATGCGCGCTCGGAAACCGCGTCTGCGTTCAGCGCCGCGTTCTCGAATCATTGGTTGTGGGGCGCGGTTGCCTTGTCCACCGCGCTGCAAGTCGCGGTCGTGCATTTGTCTTTTCTCAATCTCGCCTTCGGCACCGTGCCGCTGTCTATCGGCCAGTGGGGCGTGTGCGTGGTGCTGGCCAGCGGGGTGCTGTGGTTCAGTGAATTGCGAAAGCTGGGGCGACGGCTGTGGGCCCGCCGGGCGAAAGTCGCCGGCAAGGCCTAGCGCCCAATTGTTGTGCGCTGTGCGATGTCTGATTGTGGCGCGCCGCCGTGATCGGCCGGCCTTCCCAGCACCAATTTAGTGCTCCACTGCAAGGCAGCTAGTAGCCGACCACTCAGTGCACGCTTGAACTCATCAGCGGCTTTACCCGGCACTGGCTATTTTTCGACAAAAAACTTTGTATCGAAGCTGCCGTCGATCGGGCGGCAATTCTTGGTGTCGGGGCCGGAGCTGTAGTCTTTGGCGAAGCACAGAAGCGCCTTGAAGGTGCCGACGGCGCGGCCTTCGTTGCCCTTCCTCTCTAGTGTTGTGAGCGTGATTTTTCCAGGCGTTGGCGCATCCATAGAGGTCCAGTATTCCTTTGTGCCTTTGGGCGCATAAGTGATGGTGAGCTCGATGGGCGCCGTCTGAGGGCCCGGCTGTTCACTCATTTAGGTCACCTCAAGACCGAGCCGCTTGTTGTCGGGGCTGTAACCCGCGAGGTTGAGACTGGAGATTCCCGCCCCGGGCAAAATCAGGAACGCCGTTGGAGACGCCTTGCCGTTCCGTTGTGCAAGAACCGTGGGCTGAGCGATAGTTTCGCCGCCGAAGTTCGCTCTGATTTTTCCGATTTCTTCGCGTTCAACAGCCACAGCCGACGTCGTCAAAACCATGAGCATATAAATAATTGCTGTGAGTCTTGCCATGAAAACACCTTTCGAAGAAATGACCGCGGAGTGCAACCAAGGAACGCCCGTTAGCAGAAGATATTGAGCTGTTGCTGGGCCACCATACCTTGGAAAAGGCCGATGTCAGGTTAGAAAACGTTAGGGAACCCAACCGCAAGACCGCAGCTGAAGCGCAAACGGACCGACTGCACCACCGTGCCCTACAAGCAGATCGTGATTGCGGTAGGACAGGGGGCGAAGGCCGCGCGATGGCCGTTTGACCACTTGATTGGTACGACTGCGCCGGCATAAATTTTAAGTGAAATAGGGCTCTAGCGCTTATCCAGTAAGCGCTAGCAGCTATTAAAATTGAATAATATGACTTGCGTTCGCGTGACGAGTCGGTTCCGCGCTGTCCAGTGAACGGGGGCTTTTTACTTGCTTTGCGTATTCGGCGGCACCACTGGCCTAGCAGTGCTGGGTGCTGCCGGTAAAGGTGACGAAGCACAGCTTGAGAAATGGACGAAGCGATTCCTTCCGCGCGCCTTGGCGTGGTAGAGCGCGCGGTCGGCATCTGCCACCAATTCTTCGAGAGGGCGCGTATCCGAAACACCGCGAGTGGCAATGCCGCCGCTGACGGTGACATTGCCCGACACAGGCGAGTTGGCGTGCGGGAGGGCGAGCTTTTCAATGCGCGCTTGCAGTTCGGCTGCAAGCTTCTGTGCCTGTTCGGGATTGACGTCAAATAAGAGCAGCACAAACTCTTCGCCGCCATAGCGCGCAGCAAGGTCAAGCGGTCGCCGCGCGGTTTTCTTGATCGCCATGGCGAGCCGCTGCAAGCAGGTGTCCCCCACGGCGTGTCCGTAGGTGTCGTTGTACTGCTTGAAGTGGTCAGCGTCGATGATCATTACCGTGATCGGCTTGCGTGCACGAGATGCCTGTTGCGCCACGCGGATGGCGTGCGCGTCGAAAGCGCGGCGGTTGGCGATTCCCGTCAGCCCGTCGCGCAGCGCGTAGCTCTCCAGCAGCATGCGGTGCAGGTACACCTGGCGCACCTGGCGCTCGCTGAGATAGGCGCCGAACGAGGCCACCACAGCGGTGCATGCCAGCCGAAAGCTGCTGTTGGCCAGAAAGCCGGGTTCTGCATGGGCGGCCAGCTCCGCTGCCACATACAAAAGCGTCATAAGGCTCAGGATGGACACCGCGTAGACAAAACGCAATCCCAAGAAGCCACCGATCCCAAACATGAACAGCATCAGGCCCTCGTAGGGCGTCTGCAGCCCGGCGGCGTGCGGGATGTAGACCAGCCCTACCGCTACCGCACCGGAGACTGCGGCGGCCAATACCAAGCTCGCGTCCAGCTTGTGTTTGGTATCGATTCGGTACGTGCGCCAGTAGGTCCACGCGAGAAAAGGCACTACGCACAAACGCAGCGCTATGGTGTAGCGGTAAACGGCGCTCGGGAAGTTGGCCAGGTCGGCCACTCCAAAAAGAACAATCAACGCCATCAGCACCAGCAACGCCGGGCGCACCTGAACCAGGCTGTATTGCTCAAAAAAGCGCCTAAATGCCCCTTCGAGTTGGGAATCGGGAAAGCGCAGACGCGGCCCTGTGTGCGCCAGTTGCGCGTTGATCTGATCGGCATCGGATGCGTCTGCCAACAGCGGCTGGCCGGCATCGGCAGCAGGCGATTGGGCGTTCGTGGCTGTGTGGATCATCGCGCGGTGTTGGGATCGGACCAGTGTGACCAGCCGATGCGTGTGGGGAGAGAAACGCTCATAAATAAATAGCTGAATACGCTTTTCTATTCTGCGCTATAGCCTGTTTTGGCCATTATTCTTCGAAGCTAACGGGCATGGCGCGCTGCTTCAACTTAATAGACGAGGCGCTCAGGCTGCAGCTCCTGCAAGATGGTGGTGGCGATTTCTTCAATCGACTTGGTGGTGGTCGACAGCCACCGAATGCCCGAGCGGCGCATCATCGATTCGGCTTCGTGCACCTCCATGCGGCAGTTCTCTATGCTGGCATAGCGCGATTCGGGGCGGCGCTCACTTCGTATTTCCGACAGTCGCTCGGGGCCGATGGTCAGGCCGAAGATCTTCTTCTTGTGCGGCACCAGGGCTGGCGGCAACTGTCGGCGCTCGAAATCTTCTGGAATGAGCGGGTAATTGGCGGCCTTTAGGCCATGCTGCATCGCCAGGTACAGCGTGGTCGGGGTTTTGCCGCTGCGGCTCACGCCCACCAGGATCACGTCGGCGTCGTCCAGGTGTTGGTGGCTCTGCCCATCGTCGTGCGCCAGGCTGTAGTTGATCGCTTCGATGCGGTCGGTGTATTCCTTGCTGCGGCTAATGTCCGAGAAGCGCCCAACCCGGTGGTGTGACTTCAGCGAAAGCTCCTGCTCCAGCGGATGCACGAAGGTGCCAAACATGTCGAGCAGCATGCCTTTGCAGCCCTCTTGCAGCACTTTGAGCACTTCCATATTGACAAGCGTGGTGAAGACGACGGGCTTGGTACCTTCGATCTCGGCCGTATGGTTGATTTGCCGCACCACTTGGTGTGCTTTGTCCACGGTGTCGGTAAATGGCAGTCGCACGCGGCGCGGGACCAGGTCAAATTGCGCCAAGATGGCGTTACCAAAAGTTTCGGCCGTGATGCCGGTGCCGTCCGAGACGAAGAAAACGGTGCGTGTGTGCATGGGAGCCAGACTGGAGTGCGACAGGGGGTTGACAGGAGGGCGACAGGGGGCGGGACCTACAATGTCGCCGATTATCCGAATTCAATCCATGCCGTTCTGCCGCCCACAAGTACAACACCAGCGCGCGCAGCACCGCATGTCCACCCGTCCGCCTGCGCAGGCCGACGCGTGCACTGAGCCGCTTTTAACTTCTGGAGCCCTCCCATGTCTGCACGCTTTGACGCGACCGCCTTGGTCGTACCGTTTGAAAACCTGAGGATGAGCGACGTCGAGGTGGTTGGCGGCAAGAACGCCAGCCTCGGCGAAATGATTTCGCAATTGCCCGATGGCGTTCGCGTGCCCACCGGTTTTGCGACTACGGCGCATGCCTTTCGCCAGTTTTTGGCGCATGACGGCCTGGCCGACAAAATCAGCAAACGCCTGGCGGCGCTGAACACCGAAGACGTGCGCGCGCTGGCGGTTGCCGGCGCCGAGATTCGCGCCATGGTCGAGGCGCAGCCGTTTCCCGACGATTTGCAGCAGGCCATCGCCAAAGCCTTCGCCACGCTGTGCGCTGACAACGTCGACGCCACCTTTGCGGTGCGCTCATCGGCCACGGCGGAAGACCTGCCCGATGCCTCGTTTGCCGGACAGCAAGAAACCTTTTTGAACGTGCACGGCATCGACGAGGTGCTGCACAAGATGAAGGAGGTGTTTGCCAGCCTCTACAACGACCGCGCCATTTCCTACCGCGTGCACAAGGGTTTCGCGCACGACGTGGTGGCGCTCTCAGCCGGTGTGCAGCGCATGGTCCGTTCTGACCTGGGCGCGGCAGGCGTCATGTTCACCATCGACACCGAATCGGGCTTTGATCAGGTCGTGTTCATCACCAGCAGTTACGGCCTGGGCGAAACGGTGGTGCAGGGCGCTGTGAACCCGGACGAGTTCTACGTGCACAAGCCCATGCTGCGCGCGGGCAACAAGGCCGTGATTCGTCGCAACCTCGGCTCCAAGCTGATTCAGATGGTGTTCACGACAGCACAAGAGAAGGCCGAAGGCGAACTCAAGGGCAAACTCATCAAGACCATCGACGTGCCGGCCGAGCAGCGCAACCGCTATTCGCTCTCAGACGCCGACGTCGAGCAACTCGCGCAGTACGCTTTAGTGATCGAGCAACACTACGGCCGTCCTATGGACATTGAGTGGGGCAAGGACGGCCAGGACGGCCTGCTTTACATCCTGCAGGCCCGGCCAGAGACGGTCAAGAGCCAGGCCGGCAACCAGGCCGAGTTGCGCTACAAGCTCAAAGGCACCGGCCCGGTGCTGGCTGAAGGGCGTGCCATTGGCCAGAAAATTGGCACGGGGCCCGTTCGCTTGGTGCACAGCATCAGCGAGATGGACAAAGTGCAGCCCGGCGACGTGCTGGTCACCGACATGACCGACCCCAACTGGGAGCCGGTAATGAAACGCGCCTCAGCCATCGTCACCAATCGCGGCGGGCGCACCTGCCACGCGGCCATCATTGCGCGCGAGCTGGGCATTCCAGCGGTGGTGGGCTGCGGCAATGCGACGGAGCAGCTCAAAGACGGCACGCTGGTGACAGTCAGCTGCGCTGAGGGCGACACCGGCCATATTTACGACGGCCTGCTGGAAACCGAGGTCACCGAGGTGCAGCGCGGCGAAATGCCCGAGATTGCCACCAAGATCATGATGAATGTGGGCAACCCACAGCTGGCGTTCGACTTCTGCCAGCTGCCCAACCAGGGCGTGGGCTTGGCGCGGCTCGAATTCATCATCAACAACAACATCGGCGTACACCCCAAGGCCATTCTTGACTACCCGAACATCGATTCGGACCTGAAAAAGGCCGTCGAATCTGTGGCCCGTGGCCACGCCAGCCCGCGGGCGTTCTATGTGGACAAGGTTGCAGAGGGCGTGGCCACCATTGCCGCCGCCTTCTGGCCCAAGCCGGTCATCGTGCGTCTGTCGGACTTCAAGAGCAACGAGTACCGCAAACTCATTGGCGGCAGCCGCTATGAGCCCGAGGAAGAGAACCCCATGCTGGGCTTTCGCGGCGCGGCGCGCTACGTAAGCGACGAGTTTGGTGAGGCTTTCGCCATGGAGTGCGACGCCCTAAAACGTGTGCGCAATGAGATGGGCCTGACCAACGTGCAGGTCATGGTGCCCTTTGTGCGCACCCTGGGACAAGCCGAACGGGTGACGCAGCTGCTCTCGCAGCATGGTCTCAAGCGTGGCGAAAACGATCTCAAGCTCATCATGATGTGCGAGATTCCGAGCAATGCCTTGCTGGCGGATCAGTTTCTGGCGTTCTTCGATGGATTTTCGATCGGCTCCAACGACCTGACTCAGCTCACACTCGGTCTGGACCGCGATTCGGGGCTGGAGTTGCTGGCGCGCGACTTCGACGAACGCGACAAGGCCGTCGAAACGCTGATCCACATGGCGATCAAGGCCTGCCTGGCGCAGGGCAAGTACATCGGCATTTGTGGTCAGGGCCCAAGCGACCACCCCGACTTTGCCCAGTGGCTGGCCGACGAAGGCATCTCTTCGATTTCGCTCAACCCGGACAGCGTAGTCGCCACCTGGCAGCAGCTGGCAAAGGCGCGCTGATACCACCGTGCTTGCCGCGCCCGACGCTCCCGTATCTGGTGAAGAAGGCACGGCGCACGCATTTCCGCCCGATCTTCACGATGTGCGGCATCTCAAGCTCAAGGCCGCGCTGCTAATCGTCTGGGCGCTGACTTCGTTCGGGGTGTGTTTCTTTGCCCGCGACCTGCTGTTTTCGGTCGGCGACTGGCCGGTGGGGCTGTGGATGGCGTCGCAAGGCGCCGTTTTCGTGTTTTTTGGCATTGTGGTGGCCTACGCTTGGGCGATGAGTCGCTTTGAGCGAGACGATGCGCTTGCGGCTCAGGCGGCCGAAGCGAGCCAGGCTGCGGAGCACGAGCTTGGCTGAGCGTCAGAGCGCCGCGGCTGCCGACGAGCGCAGTTACGCGCGGCGCCTGCATCGCATTCTGGCCGGCTATGTTTTGGGCGTGCTGGCGTTTCTGGCGCTCATGGCCTGGGCCGAGCAGCAGGGCCTGTCGCGCCACTGGATCGGGCCAATCTTCCTCTTCCTCTCGGTGATGATGTACGCCGCCATCGGCGTCTATGGGCGCACGACAGATCCGCTGGAGTACTACGTCGCGGGACGGCGCATTCCGCCCATGTACAACGGCATGGCGGCGGCGGCGGACTGGATGAGCGCAGCCTCGTTCATCAGCCTTTCGGGCGCGCTCTATCTGCAGGGGTATTCCGGTACACCGCATCAGGCGGGTGGCTTGGCCTACCTCTTGGGCTGGACAGGCGGCTTTTGCTTGGTCGCCATTCTGATAGCGCCGCACCTGCGCGCCATGGGGCTGTACACCGTGCCGGACTTCTTCCATGTGCGCTTCGGCGGGCGTTGGCCGCGCGTAATTGCCGCCCTGGCCGCTGTCATGTGCTCTTCTACCTATGTGGTGGCGCAGATTTATGGCATCGGGCTCATTGCGTCGCGCCTGACCGGCGTGCAGTTTGAAATTGGCATCATGCTGGGCCTGGGTGGTGTGTTGCTTTGCTCGTTCCTGGGCGGCATGCGCGCCATCACCTGGACGCAGGTTGCGCAGTATGTGATGCTGCTCTTGGCCTTCCTGATTCCCGTCTCCTGGCTGGCATACAAGCAGCTCGGCAACCCCGTGGCGCTGATGGTGTACGGCAAGCAGATCGGCAAGATTGCCGATCTGGAAGCCGGCTTGCTTGCTTCCCCCTTGGAGCAGCAGGTGGTGCAAGCCTATCTGCGCCGAGCGCAGGATTTCGAAGCGCGGTTGGGCGATGTCGACAAGGCGCTGGAGCGTGAGCGGACGGCCCAGCAAGAGAAAATTCACCGGCTGCGCGCACAAAACGCCGACGTCGGCCTGATCGTGGCCGCAAGCCGCGAGCTCTCGGCCCTGCCGCGCGATGCGGCTGCCGCACGCGTGCTGTGGGAGCGGCAGATGCTGGACAACTACTCCCGCGCCTTGCCGCTGGGCGGGCTGCCGCCGCACGCCCAGCCTTACGCCGGCGACCCTGAGGGTTCGCCGGAAATGCAGGCGGCGTTCAGTAATTCCCGGCGCAATTTTCTGGCGCTGATGTTCTGCCTGATGGTGGGTACGGCCGGCCTGCCGCATCTCCTGACCCGCTACTACACCTCGCCGACGGTGGCTGGCGCACGCACTTCCGTGGCGTGGACCTTGTTTTTTATCGCACTTTTGTATCTGAGCGCACCTGCGCTTGCTGTTCTGGTGAAGTTCGAGGTCATGAACAACCTGGTGGGCAGCCATTTCGACGCATTGCCCAACTGGATGGGGCAGTGGGCGCGGGTGGACGCCTCGCTGCTGTCGGTGGAAGACATGAATGGCGACGGCATTGTGCAGTTTGGCGAAATTCGTCTGGGCGCCGACCTCATCATGCTGGCCACCCCCGAGTTGGGCGGTTTGCCCTATGTGGTGTCGGGATTGGTGGCTGCAGGAGGGCTCGCAGCGGCGCTTTCCACCGCCGATGGCTTGCTGCTGACCATCAGCAACGCGCTGGTGCGGGATTTGTACTTCCGCGAGCGGCCACGCAAGTCCACGCCTGAGCAGCGCGTGATTCTCACCAAGTTTGCATTGCTGGCGGTCGCACTGACCGCCGCGTTCATTGCTGCGCTAAAGCCGGCGGATATTTTGCCGCTCGTGTCGGCGTCGTTTTCCTTGGCCGCCTCAGCCTTCGTGCCGGTGATGGTGCTGGGTATTTTTTGGCGTGGCACGACGCGCCAAGGCGCTGTCGCAGGGATGCTCAGCGGTTTGTTCGTGGCTGCGTATTACCTGCTGTCCCATGTGCCCATGCTGCAGGCGTATTTGCCTGCCTGGCTGTTGGCCAATGGCCTGTGGTGGGGGATTCAACCCATCTCGGCCGGTGTGTTTGGCGTACCGACAGGCCTGGTGGCGGCAGTCATTGTGAGCTGGATGACGCGGCCAGCAGTGCCGCGCCCGCAGCCAAAAACCGAAATGTAGATCCGCTAGGGCAGTGGCTTAGCGGCCGACCTTGAGCAGCTCGACGTCAAACTTGAGGGTGGCGTTCGGTGGAATGACACCGCCAGCGCCACGTGCGCCATAGCCTAGGCTGGCAGGAATAATGAGCGTGCGCTGGCCGCCGACCTTCATGCCTTGCACGCCCTCGTCCCAGCCCTTGATGACCATGCCTGCGCCCAAATTAAAGCCGAACGGGTCGTTGCGGTCGCGGCTGGAATCGAATTTGGCACCTTGCACACCATCGTTGTAGAGCCAGCCGGTGTAGTGCACCGAGACTGGCGTACCGCGTATGGCTTCTGCGCCTTCGCCCACGGCGGAATCTTCGTACTGCAGGCCTGAGTCGGTGGTGGTGAATGCCATGGGAATCCTTAAATGCTATAGAAAAAATAGCTGTTAGCGCTTACTGCATAAGCGCTAGAGGCTGTTTTTATTAAAAAAATCTATTGGAGCGCAAAGCGCTCGCGCCGAGCGGATTATTTTTTGTTCCGCGCGGCCACCCAGCGGTTGGCAAAGGCCTGCACGTCTGACAGACGCTTGAGCAGATCGGCACCCGACGGCGTGACGATGTAGCCATCGCTGCCATGGTCCAGAAAGCCCGCTTCGCGCATTTCTTTGATGCGGGTGTTGAGGGTATTGGGCGTAATACCGCCGACGCTGTCTTGCAGCAGGCGGAAGGTTTGGGGGTGGCCGTCGCGCAGCGCCCAGAGCACGCGCAGGGCGTAACGGCATTCGAGCCGTTCAAACAACTGATTGATGGCGACGTTTTCCTTGGAGCTCATGCGGCTTCTCCTCGCGGTGGTTGGGGCGGTGGTTCGGTGCCGAGTCAGTGCATGCTGGGCGGGTGGCCCAATATAGCGCTGAACTGATTTTGCTACAAGTTTAATAGCTCCAAAACCAGACCCTTCATGCAAGGGACGCAAGAAACAAGTTTTGCACCAATTTGTTGCAAGTGCGCCACGAAATGCTCTGGCATCATGCTTCGCGCCCTCCCTGCCGTTCGAATTCGCTTTATGTCTCAAGAGTCCAACCCGCAATCGACCAGTTCGCCCGAGCCCAACGCAAAACAATTGCCCCTGGCTGGGCTGCGCGTCGTCGAGTTTTCCCATATGGTCATGGGCCCAACCTGTGGATTGGTGCTGGCGGACCTCGGCGCCGAGGTCATCAAGGTCGAGCCGGTCGACGGCGACCGCACCCGCCACCTGCTGGGCGCTGGCGCGGGATTTTTTCCGCTGTTTAACCGCAATAAGAAGAGCGTAGCGCTGAATCTGCGGCACCCAAGAGGGGTTGAAGCCGCCTTGCGTCTGGCTGCAACAGCCGACGTGGTGGTGCAAAACTTCAAGCCCGGGTCTCTGGCCAAATTGGGTCTGGACTACACCACGCTTGCCAAAACCAACTCGGGCTTGGTGTACGTCAACCTCACGGGTTTTTTGCCCGGTCCCTACGCGCACCGCAGTGCACTGGATGAGGTGGTGCAGATGATGGGTGGGCTGGCGTATATGACCGGACGATCTGGCGACCCCTTGCGTGCTGGTGCCAGTGTGAACGACATCATGGGCGGGATGTTTGGCGCCATCGGCGCTATGGCTGCGTTGATGCAGCGCAATCAGACGGGCAGGGGACAGGAAGTGGATTCCGCATTGTTCGAGAACAACATCTTCTTGGTAGCGCAGCACATGATGCAGTTTTCGGTCACTGGACAGGCTGCGGCCCCTATGCCCGAACGCATTCACTCTTGGGGTGTGTACGACATCTTCACTGCCGCAGATGGTGGGCAAATCTTCCTTGCGGCGGTGAGCGATCCGCAGTGGGAGCGGCTTTGCGCCGTTTTCGGGTTTGATGATTTGGCCGAAGACGCCGGGCTCACCAGCAACAACGACCGGGTCCGGGCGCGAGACACGTTGATTCCACAGCTGCGGCAGCGCTTTGGGCGTCTCACTGTGTCTGAGTTAGCTGATAGGTTTGAGGCAGAAGCGTTGCCGTACGCGCGAATTGAAAAACCTGAAGATCTGCTGCACGACCCCCACCTTGAGGCGTCTGGCGGACTGGCATCCATGGTGCTCCCAGACGGTGAGCGGGCCGGAGAGCAAGCTTTGACGGCGCTGCTTCCACTGCGCATGGCTGGTGAGCGGCTTGGCGTGCGAAGCGACCCGCCGCGCTTTGCCACCGACACGACGCGAGTACTTAAAGCTGTCGGCTACAGCGATCAAGAGATCGCGGCGATGGTGGGCGCGGGAGCCGTTTGCGCCGCTCAATAGGAAAAGGCGGCGTGCCTGAGCACGCCGCCTTTCTATGCGCAGACTTAATTAGCGCTTGATCGCCGCTGGCGCGTTGCCGGTGCCGAGCTTGTCATTTTTCACTGCCGCGGCAGCCTCGGCCTTCACATCCGCGCGATTCTCCATGGAGGTGCCGGTGACTGGAGCCTTGAGCGACTGGTTGCCGGCCGGAACCGCTTCGGCTCCGCCGTTCATGGCCGCATCGGCGCGCACAGCGGCACGCGACGTGTCAGACGTAGCCGTTGTCTTGTTGGCGTAAGGCTCGTTACCCGATTTGACAGCGCTCACATCATCGGTTTTGGCCTTGGCATGCTTCTCAGCTTTTTGCTTCTTGGACATGGCATGGCTCTTCTTCTTGGCCATTGCCTTGTCGTTTGCCATACCTGCGATGGGCTCATCACCGGTTGCGATGTTGCCGGCCTTCAAAGCAGCCTCGCCCTGAGCGCTGGTGGCAGCGCGCGTGGTATTTGATTGCTGGTTCACCATTGGAGCGAGGGGTTGCACGCCAGAGGCGACATCACCGGATTTCACGGCAGCTGCGGCTTCCGCGCTGACTGCACTGCGGGTGGTGTTGGACGGCGTCTTCATCGTTGGCGCAGCGTTGTACGGCGCGTTCCCTGCGGGAATTGATTCAACGTTCTTGGCCGTCGCACCGCTTGGCGTTGCGGGGGTGGTCTGTGCTTGAGCAATAAAGGAGACGCTTGCAAGTACGGCAAGCAAAGTGAGTTTCGTTCGCATGATTTTCCTTTTGAAGTATTGAGGGTCCCAAAGGGATTCCTCAGAGACGCCTTTATCTTTGCCCGCCATGCGAAAGCGCGATGTCAGTTGGATCCCACAGCGTGCGTCGGCTGTGGAGCCGCACGCATCGCTTTGGTGGGAAGATAAAAAAAAGCCCTGCGACTGCAGGGCTGTGGTCTAAGCGTGTGGGAAACGCGTCAGAGGGAATCGATGAAGCTGCGCAGCTTGTCGCTGCGGCTGGGGTGCTTCAGCTTGCGCAGCGCCTTGGCTTCTATTTGGCGGATGCGCTCGCGGGTCACGTCGAATTGCTTGCCCACTTCTTCCAGTGTGTGGTCGCTGGTCATCTCGATACCAAAACGCATGCGCAGCACCTTGGCTTCGCGCGGCGTCAGGCCGTCAAGGATGTCCTTGACCACGTCGCGCAGGCCCGCTTGCATGGCCGCTTCCAGCGGGGCAGTATTGGCGCCGTCTTCAATGAAATCGCCCAGATGGCTGTCGTCGTCGTCGCCGATGGGGGTTTCCATGGAAATCGGCTCTTTGGCGATCTTCATGATCTTGCGGATTTTGTCTTCCGGGATTTCCATCTTCTCCGCCAGCACGGACGCATCGGGCTCGAAGCCGAACTCCTGCAGGTGTTGGCGCGAGATGCGGTTCATCTTGTTGATGGTCTCGATCATGTGCACCGGAATGCGGATGGTGCGCGCCTGGTCGGCAATCGAACGCGTAATGGCCTGGCGAATCCACCACGTGGCGTAGGTCGAGAACTTGTAGCCGCGGCGGTATTCGAACTTGTCCACCGCCTTCATCAGGCCGATGTTGCCTTCCTGGATCAAATCGAGGAACTGCAGGCCACGGTTGGTGTACTTCTTCGCAATGGAAATCACCAGGCGCAGGTTGGCCTCGATCATTTCCTTCTTGGCGTCGCGCGAACTGGCTTCGCCTTCGTTCATGCGACGGTTGATGAGCTTGAGCTCCGAGAGCGGCACCACCACGCGCGCCTGCAGGTCGGTGAGCTTTTGCTGCAAGTCCTGCACCGGCGGAATGTTGCGCGCCATCACCGAGCTCCAGGACTTGCCGGCGGCAGCTTGCTTTTCAACCCAGTCAAGGTTGAGCAGGTTGGCGGGGAATTCCTTGATGAAGGTTTCTTGCGGCATGCCGCATTTGTCCACAATGATGCGGCGCAGCTCGCGTTCCTTCTTGCGCACATCGTCCACCTGGCTGCGCACCATATCGCACAGCTTTTCAATCGTCTTGGCGGTGAAGCGGATGGTCATCAGCTCTTCCGACAAGGCGTGTTGCGCCTTGGTGTACGCCGGAGTGCCGTAGCCCTCTTTGTCGTAGATCTTGTGGACTTTCTCGAACATTTCGCGCATGCGGTCGAAGCGACGCAGAGCTTCGTTCTTGAGCTCTTCAAGCCTGCGCGTCATCGCCTTGGAGCCACCCTTGCCGTCGTCGTCGTCGTCTTCGTCAAACTCGTCGAAGTCTTCTTCGGCCACATAGTCGTCGGCCTCGTTGGGGTCAGAAAAGCCGTCGACGATGGTCGAAATCACGACCTTGCCTTCGCGGATGTCCTCGCCCATGTTGAGAATTTCTGCAATCGTCGCAGGCGAAGTGCTGATCGCCTCCATCATGGCCATCAGGCCGCCTTCAATGCGCTTGGCGATTTCAATCTCGCCTTCGCGTGTCAGCAGCTCAACCGTGCCCATTTCGCGCATGTACATGCGCACCGGGTCGGTCGTGCGGCCAAATTCGCTGTCCACAGTGGACAGGGCAGCTTCAGCGGCTTCTTCGGCTTCTTCCTCGGTGGCTGCGGTCTGCGCCGTGTTGGTGACCAGCAGCTGCTCGGCGTCCGGCGTCTGTTCGTACACCGCCACACCCAAGTCGTTGAGCATGGAAATCACCACGTCCAGCGTCTCTTGGTCGACGAGCTTGTCGGGCAGGTGGTCGTTGATTTCGCCGTGCGTGAGGTAGCCGCGTGTCTTGCCGAGCTTGATCAGGGTTTTGAGGCGTGAGCGGCGCTTGGCCAGGTCTTCCTCCGACAGGACGGTTTCGTCCAGTCCAAATTCCTTCATCAAGGCGCGTTCCTTCGCCTTGCTGATCTTCATGCGCAGTGGCTTGACCTTTTCGACCGGTGCATCCGTCGTGGCGGTCTCGACAACCTCTTCAGGCTCGCCCTCAAGGTCCGACTCGATGTCGGAGAGGTCGGCGTCGTCGCTCTCGGCTGCAGCTTTGCCCTTTTTGGACTTAGCGGCGGCCGCCTTCGTAGCTTTGGCTGGCTTTGCCGCTTTGGCAGCCTTGGCAGCCTTGGCAGCAGGCTTTGCCGCCCCTGCGGTTAATTCGACTTCGTCGGTTTCTGCAACACCAGCTTTGGCGCGAGCGGTAGTTTTCTTCTTTTCGGGGGCGGTGGTCTTGGCTGCGGTCTTGGTCACTGAAGCGGCTTTCTTGGCAACCGGTGCGGGCGCTGCTTTCGCAGCAGCCTTGGCGGCCGGTTTCTTGGCAGGTACGGGAGATGCCTTGGCGGCAGGGGCAGACTTGGGCAACTTCGCAGGCTTTTGAGCAGGCATAGACGACCTCGGGATCAAAATGAACGGAAAAAACGCAAGCGCCTGATATCCCGGCGCGGATGGCGAAGTGAGGACTAAGTCATCACGAATGAGGCAGGCGTGCCTCCAGGCAAGATGTCTGGGCGATCATTTGGTGTGCAGTCCTTGCGGAGTGGTGGGCGGTCGTGCGCGTTTGTCACGGTTGCCCGGCCCGGAGGTGCTGCTGTCGCTCTTGCCAGTGAACCCTAAATTGTACTGGTTTTGTACTTTTCAAGTTCGAATTGCTTCACCCCCATATTTATGGGGCGCGCAAAACACCCGCTCTGCCTAGAGTCCGCACATTCAAGCGAATGCAGGGATGTGACATGCAGTTTTATCTGGGTAGGCTGGCTGAGATGCCGAAGAAATCCTGGCTCCGCCTCGGGGGATGGGGGCTAGCGGGGGCGGTATTGCTGGCTCCCGCAACCGCCTTCGCGCAGGTTCCAGTGCTCAAGGGCATGCTGCTGATCGGCGCCACCGCTTTGCAGCCTTCCGAAGCGCATCGTCGGGTGCAGCCTCTGCTGGGCCAGCCGGCCGATGATGTGTTGTTGGACAAAGTCCGAGCCGCAGTGGCCGCTGCGCACGACGATGCCGGGCTCGGTCTTGTGGCGATCGATGCGCCCGTACTGCAAGACGGAATCGCCGTGGTGCGCATTCACCCTTTGGTCCTCAGGCAGGTTGAGGTGCTGGCCGCGACCGCTGATGGGTCGACTCCACCGGCACCGGAGCTCGCTGCAGGCATTGCTCAAGTGCTGCCGGCTTTGCGTGTGGGCCAAACGCCAGACCTCCATGCGGTAGACCGGCAGTTGCGTTTGGCCAACCTACAGCCGCAGCGGCGCTGGACCATTGATTTCCGGTCTTCGGGCGCCGCAGCAGCAGCGCCATCGGTTCCAGCCCCGGCATTTGCCAGCACCCCGGGACAGACTTTGGCCAGCGAGAAGGAAGTGCCTGGCCCCGTCGTGCGTCCGCTGCTGCTGGGCGGCTCGGCATTGCCGCGCCAGGACGATCTGATCGACGCGCGGGTCACGGTCAGCGATCCCGGGCCCTGGTATGGCCGGGCCATGATCGACAACGCCGGTCAGGACGCCACCGGTCGTGCACGTGGGCGGCTGCAACTGGGGCATAGAGACTTGCTGGGCCCCGGGCGCTCGGTCGACGTTACGGCGCTCACTTCGCTGGCCCATCCGCAGCGCCAGCAGCAGCTGGCGGTGCGCCTGCAAAACCCGGTGCCGGCCTGGGGCACGCTGTTCGCACTCGAGTTCTCCCGTGCCCGCAGTCGGCCTGGGGTCGTTCAGGAATTCTTCGGCATTGCGGGCGACAGCCGCAGCTTCAATCTGTCTGCACGCCACCTGCTGGCGCGAAATGGCGCGCTCGAGCCCTATGTAGAAGTGGGCTTGGAGAGTGCGCTGTACGACGACGTGATTGATTTCTTCGGCACCAACCTCGGCTCCAAGGTGGGCACGATGCCGCTCGCGCTGGCGCTGGGCGCCACTTGGCAGGGCAATGCTTGGAGCGTCTTCGGGCAGGCCAGGCTGCGGCACAACGCGGGTTGGGGCGGCCACTCAGGCGACGCCGCCTACCAAGCTGCCCGGGCCGGTGCCACGCCGCGCTGGACCACGGCGGACTTTGCGGGCGAAGCGCGCCGCAGCTTGGGCGGCGGACACGAAGCGGTCCTGCGTGGCCAGGCGCAATGGAGCGGCGATGCGCTGGTCTCGCCGCAGCAATTCCGCGCCGGCGGCGCCAGCCTCATGCGGGGGCTGCCTGAAGGCGAAATTGCCGGCGACCGCGGCGCTGCTGTCGCCTTTGAATACTGGTTGCCGCTTGCGGCAGAGCACCGGCTGGGTCTGTTGCTGGACTGGGCGGCCGTGCGACGAAATCTTGCGCAGCCTGGCGAGCCCGATTCGGCGCATGCGGCAAGCGTGGGTCTGGCCTGGAACTGGCAAGTTCGCCGCGACCTGCGCCTGCAGGCCATTGCAGCGCGAGTCGTCTCGGCACAGGGGTTGCCACAAAGCCGCTCGGGCGACGCCCGCCTGCACCTGCTGCTCGATTGGTCCTTCTGAGCTTCCACTTTTCGCTAACCAGCAAGGCAACCGCCATGAAAATTCGATTGAACCCCCTAGTGTTCGCCGCCATGCTGGCCTGCGAAGCCTATGCCCAGACGCTGCCGGGAACGGCCACAGTGATCAATGGCACGGTTGGCATTCAGCGCTTTGCCAATGGCGTACAGGTGACCAACACCCCCGGCTCCATCATTCACTGGGACCGCTTCAGCATTGGCGCCGGGAACACCGTGCGCTTCGTGCAGCAAAGCGCGCCCAGTGCCGTGCTCAACCGCGTCACTGGCAACACACCCAGCCAGATCATGGGCAACCTCGAATCCAACGGCCGGGTGTTTTTGCTGAACCCCAACGGCATTTTGTTTGGCAACGGAGCGCGGGTTGACGTGTCGGGCCTGATCGCCTCCACGCTGGACATCACCGACGAAAACTTTCTGGCCGGCAACTACGCCTTCAAGTGCTTCAACGCCATCTCCTGCGAAGCCGGCGTCGATGCGCTCAACCCTTACAACAACAGGGTGGTGCTGGAAGACGGCAGCCAGATCACCACCCGCAATGCGGGCGAAGGTGGTCAAGTCTGGCTGATCGCCAGAGACCGCGTCGTGAGCGAAAAAGGCAGCCTGATCGAAGCGCCCAGCGGCCAGGTGATGGCCGCCACCGCGCGCGAAGTGACCATTGCGAGCCCCAGCCTGGGCCAGATGACGTTCACGTTGACGGGCACGGCTGGAAGCAAGATCGACCTGCAAGGCGACATCGACGTCCCGCGGGGTGCGGCGGGATTCTTCGCCGATACCGTTCGGTTGGCCGGGCGCGTCAATGCCCGCTCAGATGTCGGTGCTGCAGGGCAAATTGTGGCCAACGCTGCCAGCAACATCGTGATAGATGGCGATGCCCGGCTGAACGTTTCAGGCAACCCGGGTGCTGATGCAGGCGTCGTGGCGCTGCAGGCGGTGCAAACCATCACGGTCGGCGCATCGACGGAGATCGCGGCGGACGGGGGCGACTTCGTCGTCGGCCAGCCACCGGCTACGGGTGGCGTGATTGAGCTCAGCGCGGCAGCGGTGGTTTTGCCAGGACCTCTGGCGGGGTTTAACATGCAAAGCCCGATCCAAGTGCATGCGCGTGGCTCTCGTGAGCACGGCCTGCATCTCGCGCAGTACGGTCGGGTAGATGTCTACGAGTCAGGCGTCTTCGCCTACGAGTTGCTCGACGGGCCTTCTTTCACTGAGTCCACGCAACATAGCGAATTTCGAAGCTCTGGCCGTGGTTTTGGGAGTGGCGGATATTCTTCCGTTGAAAGTAAGACGGAATTTGACGCATTTGTGCCTTCTGGGGACGGCAGTTTTTTATTGCTGACACGTGTACGCGATACAACTTCTTCGAGCAGCTCCAGTAATCCCGGTGAGTCGTTCAAGAGCGTCATCGGATCTGAAGTTTTCACGGCAATTTTTATCGGTGCTGACGGTAGTACGCTGGGCAGCTACACGTTGGGCAGCGTGGCCACCTCCCAAGAGCAAGACGTCACCACCACCACTCCTGGTTCCATTTACACCCCTGTGGGTCTGGCCAAAGGCGGATGGGCCATTTTGGAGCGCGGTGCACACGAGCGCGTGCTTTTCCTGCAGGCAGGGGGAGCCCCAGCTGTCAGTGTCGACGTGGCACAGGGCGCCACGATCCAGCCGCTGCTCGGCGGAGGCGTGCTTGTACAGACCAGGGTCAACGGGACTGACCAGTATCAGGTCTTCGACAGTCAAGGCCGGATTGTGATAGATCTTGCGGGTGCGCAGGCAGGGGCGGACTTGACGGCGCGGCCTTTAGGAGGCTTTTCTGTCTCTGGCATAACCAAAACGCCAGTCGATGAGCGCCGCGGCTGGTTCGTTGGATCAGGCGGAGGGCTCGAATACAGAGACTATGTCACCAACACTGTCGAGCGTACTGTAACAACACCGCTGCCTGTCACAGGCATCGCTGGCGTACTAAACACGGCGATTGTGGGTAAGGGTGTGCCCACCTACACGCTGGGAGAATCAACCCAGACGGTCGGGATTTGGGAAGGTGCCGTCTTCACCCCTATCGGAGTGAATCGCAACGCGGGGCAGTATGTAAGTACAGACACTGGACAGGACGAGTCATTGTCGAGCTCGGGCGTGGGCCCTGTTCGCGCCCTGAACAGCGGCGCAATGGTCATGATTCAGAGCGAAGGCAATCACGTCCTGCATGAAGCGACGACAACCCCGGCCGCCGGCACGACTAACTTTGAACGCCAAGTCTCCATCGATAACTCGCACACCATTCAGGTGCTGACGCGCAAGCTGCAGAACACCCCTTTCCCCACCACAGGAACCGCAGGCAATTTCGCTGCGCCCCTCCTGCTGGCGAGCCAGCCGGGCAATTCGAATGGTGTATTGGGTGGGGTGGTCACTCCGCCACCGCCACCGCCACCTCCACCGCCACCAGCGCCGGCACCTGCCCCAGCCCCGGCACCAGCGCCGGCACCAGCGCCGGCACCCGCACCCGCACCAGCGCCAGCGCCGGCACCTGCACCAGCGCCTGCTCCCGCACCAGCGCCTGCTCCCGCACCAGCGCCTGCTCCCGCACCAGCGCCTGCTCCCGCACCAGCGCCTGCTCCTGCACCAGCGCCGGCACCTGCACCAGCGCCGGCACCTGCACCAGCGCCTGCTCCTGCACCAGCGCCTGCTCCTGCACCAGCGCCGGCACCTGCACCAGCGCCAGCACCAGCGCCGGCACCTGCACCAGCGCCAGCACCAGCGCCGGCACCTGCACCAGCGCCGGCACCTGCACCAGCGCCAGCACCAGCGCCAGCACCAGCACCAGCGCCAGCACCAGCGCCAGCACCAGCTCCAGCTCCAGCTCCAGCTCCAGCTCCTGCGCCTGAAGTACCAACTCCTTCAGCCAGCATCCCGAAAGCGCCTTACCAGCCCGCCGCTCGACCGGAGGGTGAGTGGAACCCCGTGCCAGGTTTCTTGGCGATCGACGCAGGGCGCCTGCGCACCGGCGAGTTGATGGGTGCTGGTCGCAGCGAGGTCAATGCCGAGTTGCTCGACAGCGCGCACACCCTGGTGCGCGACTTTCTGGGCGACAAGGCCGCAGCAGAGTTCGACAGCGGGACTGATGGCCAACGCAGAGAATTGCTTGGCGAGGTGAGCTGGTTGATGTTGATCAACGACACCGCCCTGGCCACATTGACGCGCGACATGGGCAGGGACATGCGGGGCGCTGTGCTCAATGCTTTGGCAAACCTGTCCCTCTTCGATGCCTTCGATGCCCCTGGATTGCAGGAAGGTTTGCGCAAAGCTTTTCTGAGCAAGCGCAACGAAGCAGGGCCGGAGGACGCGGATGGTTTCGTTCCGGTCAATCGACCTTCAGCGCTTAACACCGAATTGATGATGTTGGAGGCGGAACTGCACCAGGCCGTGCGTGCGCGAATGCTGGCCGATGGCCAAGGAGATGACGCCAAGCGCAAAGCCGAAGAGGAGCATCTTCGGGTGACCGGAAAGATTGCACGGGCAATGGTGCTCGCCGCGCGCGAAGAAGCCGGCGAAAACGTGGACGACGGCGATGCCATCGAAGTGGGCCGCAACGACGAGGTGGTTTTTAAGATCAAACCTAACGGCGAGTATGTCCAGGAGCCGCACCCGACTGAGGCGCTTTAGCTCGCACTGGGTGCTGCTGCATAGCGCCTGCACCTGCTGCTCGATTGGTCCTTCTGAGCTTCCACTTTTCGCTAACCAGCAAGGCAACCGCCATGAAAATTCGATTGAACCCCCTTGTGTTCGCCGCCATGCTGGCCTGCGAAGCCTATGCTCAGACGCTTCCGGGAACTGCCACAGTGATCAACGGCACGGTTGGCATCCAGCGCTTTGCCAATGGCGTACAGGTGACCAACACCCCTGGCTCCATCATCCACTGGGACCGCTTCAGCATTGGCGCCGGGAACACCGTGCGCTTCGTGCAGCAAAGCGCGCCCAGTGCCGTGCTCAACCGCGTCACTGGCAACACACCCAGCCAGATCCTGGGCAACCTCGAATCCAACGGCCGGGTGTTTTTGCTGAACCCCAACGGCATTTTGTTTGGCAACGGAGCGCGGGTTGACGTGTCGGGCCTGATTGCCTCCACGCTGGACATCAGCGACGACAACTTTCTGTCCGGCAACTACACATTCAAATGCTTCAACGCCATCGCTTGCGAAGGCGGGGTTGACGCGCTCAACCCCTACAACAACCGTGTCGTGCTCGAAGACGGCAGCCAGATCACCACCCGCAATGCAGGTGAGGGCGGGCAAGTCTGGTTGATTGCCAGAGACCGCGTCATCAGTGAGAAGGGCAGCCTGATCGAAGCGCCCAGCGGCCAGGTGATGGCCGCTACTGCGCGCGATGTGACCATAACCAGCCCGTCGCTCGGCCAAATGAGTTTCACGCTCACCGGCACAGCCGGCAGCCGCATTGACCTTGAAGGCGCTATCGATGTGCCACGCGGCGCGGCGGGATTTTTTGCAGACACGGTGCGCCTGGCGGATCGGGTCAACGCCCGCTCTGATGTGGGCGCGGCAGGTCAGATCGTTGCCAACGCCGCCAGCGAAATCCTGATCGACGGCGATGCACGGCTGGACGTGTCCGGCAACGCGGGCGCCGATGCAGGCGTTGTCAAACTGTCGGCGATGCAGAAAGTCACTGTGGGCGCCTCAGCGGAGATCGCCGCTGACGGTGGCGCGTTTGTTACGGGCCAGCCGGCCGCCAACGGCGGTTTGATCCAACTCAAGTCAGCCGAAGTCCATCTGCCGGGCATGCTTGGATCGAGTGCATCCAGTCCGGTGCAATTGCATGCCCGCGGAAGGGACGCTGCCGGCCTCAGTCTGCTTCAGTTCGGTCGGGTGGACGTTCAGGAGACAGGCAATTTCGTCTACGCGCTGGAAGGTGGGCCCGTTTTCCTGGCAAACAGTGCTTCCGAATCGACGTTGAATCAGGGCAGCATTAATAGCCAACAATCTGTTAGAAACCGTGGCAATGTCGAGGTGATCTCCACCGCACCAGCTGGTGATGGGCGGTACTTGGTGGTGACCTTTCGGAAAGCCGAGGCACAGACCGGGGACAGAGTGGACAATGCGCGGATCCAGGTCGACACCCAGACCAATACTTATGAGGCGCATCTGGTAGATGCGACGGGCGTCCTGATCGCGACGCATGTACTGGCTCTGGATACCGACACTAGTACCGTAAACAGCTCATTCGTCAACCTCAACCTTCCGCAGCGCGAATTTGAGGCGCTGGGGCTCAGCAAGGGGAACTGGGTAATCCAGGAAAGTGGTGCTGACCGCCGTCTGCACTTTATGGGGCCGACCTTGTCCACGCCGGTGGTTGTCGCGGTTGAGCCGGGGGCCCTCCTTCGGGCATTGCTCGGCGGCGATTTGCTGGTGGAGAGCACCGTTAACGGCGCCTCAGTGCAAACAGTTTTCAGCCCGAGCGGCCAGCCAGTCCTTGATATCGCCAAAGCATTGTCGGGTGAAAATCTCACGGCACCGTTTGCGTTTCGCAATGCGTCACAGCTGAATTTCGATGAACGGCGCCACTACCGTATCGGCGGCACCGGCGAGCTCGAATATGTCGACAAGGCGACAAACACCGTCGAGCGCAGCCTGGGTAAGCAGCCCGCCAATGGCACGCCGGCGGGCGTGGATGGCACCGTGAATTCATCTGCACTGGTGTCGCAGGGCCAGATCGTCACCTCAAGCGCGGGTACCAATTCATTATCCGTCAGCCGCAGTCGCGAAACCGGCGTGGTTGACGGCTCTGGCTACACACCCGTGCTTCAAAACGCCAATCAGCAAACGAACAGCACCGCGACCTCAGGACCGAGGTCTTCGTCGAGCACCAGCAAGGCGCATAGCGTAGTCCGCGCGCTGGGAGGCGGTGCCCTGAGTGTTGTCACAACCGAAGAAGAATCCAGCGGCTTTTCAAACGCAACTTCCGCCAATAGCACATTCACGTCGATCTCAAACAGCAGCGGAAGACAGAAGGTGACCTCCGGGATCCTCAGAAAGACGCTGGCCAATGCGCCTTTTCCGGACTCTGGCACGGCCGGCGGCGTCGTTTCGCCGCTGCTGCTAGCCAGTCAGGCGGGCCAGTCCAATGGAGTACGCGGAGGCGGGCTAGCACCAGCTCCTGCGCCAGCACCAGCGCCAGCACCAGCACCAGCACCAGCACCAGCACCAGCACCAGCGCCAGCGCCAGCACCAGCACCAGCACCAGCACCAGCACCAGCACCAGCACCAGCACCAGCACCAGCGCCGGCACCTGCACCGGCACCTGCACCAGCACCAGCGCCGGCACCTGCACCAGCGCCAGCGCCGGCGCCTGCACCAGCGCCAGCTCCTGCTCCTGCACCAGCGCCTGCACCAGCGCCGGCTCCTGCACCAGCGCCGGCTCCTGCACCAGCGCCGGCTCCAGCACCAGCGCCAGCGCCAGCGCCGGCTCCAGCACCAGCGCCAGCGCCAGCGCCGGCTCCAGCACCAGCGCCAGCGCCGGCTCCAGCACCAGCACCAGCACCAGCACCAGCTCCGGCTCCAGCACCAGCACCAGCTCCGGCTCCAGCACCAGCTCCCACACCTGCACCGGCACCGGCACCGGCACCGGCACCGGCACCGGCACCGGCACCGCCACCGCCACCGCTTGGCGAAATCCCGCCTCCGCCCTACCAACCGTCGACGAGGCCTGCTGGCGAATTTCAGTTTCGCCCCGGGTTTCGGATTGACGCGGCCAACCTGCGCACGGGCAAGATCAGGGGCACGGGCGCACAAATTGGGGAAATGGGCCCCGACATGCTGGAAGACGCGAAGCGACTGATTACGGCTGAGCTGGGCGCGGAGGCTGCAGCGGACTTCGAACGCGGGACGGACTACCAGCGCCGACAGATTTTTGACGAACTGGGCTGGCGCTTGATGCTGGGGGACCCAGACCTTGCCGATGGCACACGTTTCATGGGCAGGAACATGCGCGGAGCCTTTCTAAATGCATTGGCCAGTCTAGAAATCTACGACACGCTGCAATCGGAAGCGATGCGCACAGGGATGCTCAAGGCTCTCCTGCCGCCCAAAGACGGTGCAACGGACAGTCCCCGATCGCCTTTGCAAACCGAAATGATGATTCTTGAGGCAGAGCTCCAAAACGCCATCAAAGAAGACATGCGCACCAAGACCGACGAGGAGTTGATAGCCAACCCGTCAGTGGAGCGCCAACGCATCGTGGGAAAAATTACGCGTGCCCTCGTGATTGCCGCGCGCGAAGCAAGCGGCGAAATCGTGGACGACACGCAAGACATTGAAATTGGGGGGGAACGACGAGGTTTCCTTCAGGCTGAACCTCAACGGGGAAGTGGTCGATGTAGCCAAGCCGCTTGCGGCGGCGCCGGCAAGCTGAATCTCAGCTTGCCGCCTTGAGGGCGCGCCGACGCTCCTCCAAATCGCGCCACACCTGCAGTGCCGCGGGGTCGGTTTTTGCGTCCTCAATGGCCTGCCGTTGGTGTCGCTCGATCCGCTCGATCAGCATGCGGTTGAGCAGGTCGCGGAGTTCCGCGGCCCAATCGCTGTCGGGAGGCCCCATTTCGTGGACGCCCGCCATCAGCTTGAGCGCCAGTGGCTCGGCCGGGTGGCCTGCAATTGCCTCGCGCAGGCTTCCCCAAGGCAGCGGACCCTGCTCGTGCAGTTGCGCATCGAGCCAGCAGAAGAGGGGGCCGTGAGGTTCGGGCAACTCGCACAGCATGTGGTGGACCTCGTGCGAAAGGGCTTCCCAAGCCGGAGAATCTCCCAGCAAAAGTCGAGCGGCATGGTCTGCACGGCTGGTGGGCAGTTCGCGCGAGGCGTTGCGCCGTTGCTCAGATTTTGAGGGTGTTTTTGGGCTGTAGCGCACGTCTGTATTGCGTGATGCGCTATTTTTTTTGTAGTTTGCACTCCCGCTGGAACTGGTTAGTGCCGTCGCCCACAGCGCCGCAAGCTCCTGCGCGTCCAACTGCACTTGGGTGGCCAGCTCGCCGAGCAGCTGGCGCTTAAGCGCCCCTTCGGGCAGTAGGTTCCACAATGGGCGGGCATTGGAGGACAGGCGTGCGCGCCCCTCGGCGGTGGACAGGTCGCAGTCTTCTGCGGCTGCCTCGACAAGGAAGCGCGACAGTGGTGTGGCTTGGGCAACGCAGCCGGCGAAGGCCTCCATGCCGAAGGCGCGGACGTAGCTGTCTGGGTCGTGCTCGGTGGGCAGAAACAGGAACTTGACGGTGCGCACATCGGTGGCGTAGGGCAGGGCGCCATCAAGCGCCTTGCGCGCCGCGCGCCGGCCGGCGGCGTCGCCGTCGAAGCTGAAGACCACGTTGTCGGTGAAGCGGAACAGTTTTTGCACATGGTCGGGCGTGCAGGCCGTGCCAAGTGTGGCTACCGCGTTTGGGAAACCCAGCTGCGCCAGCGCCACCACGTCCATATAGCCCTCGGTCACCAGCACATAGCCGTGTTCGCGCAGCGCCTGGCGTGCCTCAAACAGGCCGTAGAGCTCGCGGCCTTTGCTGAATACGGGTGTCTCAGGGGAATTGAGGTACTTGGGCTTTTCGTCTCCAAGCACCCGCCCGCCAAAGCCAATGCACTCGCCCTTGACGTTGCGAATCGGGAACATCACCCGGTCGCGGAAGCGGTCGTAGCGCTTGTCGTCTTCTTCGTTGACGATTACTAGCCCCGATTCGGCGAGCAGTGGGTCGTCGTAGTTGGGGAATACGCTCGCCAAGTTGCGCCAGCCCTCAGGTGCATAACCGAGGCCATAGCGCTGCGCCACTTCACCTGAGACGCCGCGCCCTTTCAAGTAATCGACCGCGCGCGGCGACTGGCGCAGCTGCTTGCGGTAGTCCTGCCCGGCCTTCTCCAGGACGTCGTTCAGCGTCGCCTGGCGTTGGCGCGCGGCTGCGGCGCGTTCTTTGTCGGCAGGCGATGCGTGGTCGTCCGGGACGCTCAGGCCGGTTTGACGCGCGAGGTCTTCCACAGCGTCTACAAAGCCCATGCCGGCGTGTTCCATCAGGAAGCTGATGGCATTTCCGCTCTTTCCGCAGCCAAAGCAGTGAAAGAACTGTTTGGTCGGGCTGACGCTAAACGAAGGTGATTTTTCGCCGTGAAAAGGGCACAGCCCCATGAAATTTGCGCCGGCTTTCTTGAGCGGCACATAACGCCCAATGATCTCCACCACGTCGACGCGGGCCAGCAGCTCCTGGATGAACGAGTCGGGAATGGACATGGGCAGAAGCAGGGAAGGTCGCGCTGGGTGAAGCCCCCATTGTCCGGGAAACCAAAGACGCTGATGCTCAGAGCTCTGCCGAAGGCGCCGCCACGGGCAGGTTAAGGCGCAATCGCAGGCCCGGTGCTGCTGCCTCCAATTGGAGCGTCGCGCCGATCAGCGCCGCCCGCTCGCGCATGGTGCGCATGCCGTTGCCGGAACGCTCGGAAGGCCCCACGCCGTTGTCGCGCACTTCCAGGTGGATCTGGCCATCGCCGTGGCTTGCGCCAATCGACAGTTCGGTTGCGCGCGCGTGCTGGATCGCATTGGAGATGGCTTCGATCAGGATGAACTGCACATGGCGCATGTCCGTGCCGGTAAAGCGGGCCACGGTGGGAATCTCGTCGGCACTCCAGCGCAGACGCAGGCCGGCGCGCTGGATGCGCCGCTCCAGCCGGAATCGAAGGCTGGCCAGCAAACCGCCGATGTCGCCGTCTGGCAGGTTCATTGCGTCGACCGACAGCCTCAGCTGGTCCAGAGATTCACCCAAGGTCGCCAGCAACTCCGCCGAAGACGCGTCACCGCTCTCGATCTGGTGAATGGCTGCGATGAGGTGCGCGCCAGCCCCGTCGTGCATGTCGCGCAGGATGCGGGTGCGTTCTGCCGCCGTGGCTTTTTCGCGCTCCAGCACATTTAGGCGTGCGTGCTGAACGCTGAGTTCACGCTCCCGATCTTCGATGCGCCGCTGAATCGACTGGTTGAGCGCCACCAAATCGAGCCGCGCCCGTTTAAAGCGCATGCCCACCATCAACAACACCGACAGCGCCATGGTGACGGCGGCGTACTTCGACCATGCCGATTCGTCGTACAACAGCGTGTTGAGCCGGCCTGCGTAGATGTCGCGGGTTATCGCCACCAGGCAGGCGGTCAGCGCCACCACCATCGCCCACTTGGGCAGCTGTGGGTCGCGCGCAGCCTCCCATGCGAGGCGCAGCGTCAGCAGCACCCACAGGCTCAGCGAGGTCGCCATCCACGCCACTACCCATCCGGCCGACTGCTGCCAGATGGCAAGGCCATACAGCAGCGGCGCTGCAGCGAGCAGCAGCACCGCGCCTATGCCTTCGGCGCGCGGCCGCTGGCCTTCCCACACTTCGCGCACCAAGAGGTAGGTGGCAGCCGTCCAGACCCAGAACAAGCCCAGCACCACCGCGCTCCACCACAACCACGGGAGCGGCGAGGCTTCCAACCAGGTGTCCATCAGGCGCAGACCCCATGCGAGTTCACCGCAGGCGGCTGCGGCATACAGTCGGTCGCGCTGCTGCCACCACAGCAGCATGCAGAACGCGGCCACCAGCAGGCTGAGTACTGTGGCGGCTTGCGGCAGCGTGACGCGCACCCACTCCTGCAGGTCCCACTCGGGGCGCAGCAGTTCGGCCGGACCGACCATGACCTGCGACAGGCCAGCGCGCCGACCCCGGTCGAGTCGCAGCGTGATTTTCAGCTCGTTGTCTTCGCGCAAGAGTGCGGCGGGAATCGACACCCAGACAGGCTTCTTGGCAGCCCAGCTATCGTGGTGCCGGTCAAGTTCGCCGGCCTCCCGCAGCAGGTTGCCGTTCACCTCGAGGCGCCAAGCATTGCCCAGCCGAGGCACCAGCACCGCCCAAGGGTCGCGCCCTGGGTCGAGCGGTGCCGTGAAGTGCATGCTCAGCGCCGCCACCGCATTGTTGTCTGGCTTAAAAATATTCCAGTGCAAAGGCAGGGAAACCGCTTGCCTCTGCGGCTCCAAGCCTTGGCTGGAGATGCTGGCCTGGGCTTTGTCGATGACCACGGTGCCGGCCTGCATCCCGGGCTGTGCCCAGGCAGCAGCCAGGCACCACCACAAGCCCAAGACCAGCCACCAGCGCGTGTGGCGCCCCTGCCATGACAGTTTTATTGCCAAGGGGGGCTCACCAGGCCCATCAGCCCGGCCTGGTACACCGCTGCACTGCGTGAGTGCACAGAGAGCTTGCTGTACAGGTTCTTGATGTGCATCTGCACCGTGTGCTTGCTGATGCCCTCCATCTCGGCGATCTCGGCGTAGGAGTACCCGCGGGCGATCAGGCGCAGCACGTCGTTTTCGCGCGTGGTCAGGTGCACAGGTTGCACGGCCTCAGAAGCGGCAGGTGCCTCGCTTTGCTGCTGGCGCAGGCGTTCGAGCAGCTTGCGCGCGATCATTGGGGAGATGGGCGAGGCGCCGCGTTTCACGTCGGCGATGATTTCGCCAATATCCTGCGAATGCGTGTCTTTGTGGATGTAGCCCACAGCGCCCGCCTCGACGCAGGCCAACACAGTGTTTTCGTCGCCCAGGACGGAAATTACGAGCGCTTCACAACCGGGTTGCAGGGTTTTGAGGCGATAGATCAGCTCCAGCCCATGGCCGTCGGGAAGCGACAGGTCGGTCAGCAGCAGGTCGGCGGGGTTGTTTTCCAACCAGGCCTGGGCCTCGCGCAGCCTGCTGAACGATGCCTGCAGGTCGAGCCCGGCATGGGCGCGGATGCTGCGCTCAAAGAAGCTGCGAGACACATCGTCGTCTTCGAGCAGAACGATCCGCCAGCGCGCGGTAGCAGAGGGTGGGGCGCTAAGAGCAGGCATGGGTTGGGGCAGAGCTGCATGCATCTTAGCGAACGGCGTGCGGCAATCTACCCATCATCATGGGTGGCTGCTATTGCGTATTCCTACCTAACCCACGCTGTGGGCCAAAGCTTTACGCTACGGATATAGCAAAGACAACACCGGAGACAACGCATGACCAGCATTTACGACCGCGACTTGCCGCGCACGCCTGCCAATTTCGCCCCGCTCTCGCCGCTCGGGTTTTTGGAGCGCAGCGCCGAGGTCTACCCGGACCGCCTGGCCATCGTGCATGGCAGCCTTCGCCAAACCTGGGCCGAGACCTATGCGCGATGCCGCCAGTTCGCTAGCAGCCTGCAAAAGCTCGGCATTGGCAAGAACGACACGGTGGCGGTGTTGCTGCCGAACACGCCGCCCATGGTGGAGGCGCATTTCGGAATTCCCATGGCGGGCGCCGTGCTCAATGCCATAAACACGCGGCTCGACCCCGAGACCATCGCCTTCATGTTGGACCATGGCGAGGCCAAGGCGGTCATCGTGGACCCGGAATTTTCGGGCGTGCTCGCGAAGGCGTTGGCACTGCGCAGCTCAACGCAGCCGCTGGCACTGATAGAGGTGGAAGATGCGCTGTATGGCCCCGCCACGGCTGCGCTTGGCGGCACCAGCTATGAAGACTTTCTCGCCGCCGGAGATGCCAAATTTGCGTGGGAGCTTCCGGGCGACGAATGGGACGCCATTGCGCTCAACTACACCAGCGGCACCACCGGCAACCCCAAGGGTGTCGTTTACCACCATCGCGGTGCAGCGGCCAACGCCATCAGCAACGTGCTGGAGTGGGACATGCCCAAGCACGCTGTCTACCTATGGACGCTGCCGATGTTCCACTGCAACGGCTGGTGCTTCCCGTGGACGGTGGCGGCGCGCGCTGGCGTGAACGTCTGCCTGCGCCGAGTGGATGCGCAGGCGATTTTTGACGCCATGCGCGATCACGGCGTTACGCACTATTGCAGCGCGCCCATCGTGCACGGCCTGCTGGTCAATTCGCCCGATGCCATGAAAGCGGGCGTGCCCGCCGGCATCAAGGCCATGGTGGCCGGCGCGGCGCCCCCGGCTTCCATGATTGAGGGCATGGAGAAGATGGGCTTCGATCTGACGCACGTCTATGGCCTGACGGAGGTGTACGGCCCAGCTACCGTCTGCGCCAAGCACGCGGCTTGGGACGAGCTCGACATTGGCGAGCGCGCCCGCCTGAACGCCCGTCAGGGCGTGCGCTACCACCTGGAGCGCGACGTGCGCGTGCTCAACCCCGAAACCATGCAGCCCGTGCCACAAGACGGTGAGACCATGGGCGAGATCATGTTCAAGGGCAACATCGCCATGAAGGGCTACTTGAAGAACCCGCAGGCGACCGAAGAAGCGTTTGCCGGTGGCTGGTTTCACAGCGGCGACCTGGCGGTGCAGTACCCGGATGGCTACATCAAGATTAAAGACCGCAGCAAGGACATCATCATCTCGGGCGGGGAGAACATCTCGTCCATCGAGGTGGAGGATGTGCTTTACCGCCACCCGGACGTGCTCGCCGCCGCTGTGGTGGCGCGGCCGGACGCGAAATGGGGCGAAACGCCGTGCGCTTTCGTGGAGCTGAAAGTTGGCGCGCAGACCACCCAAGAGGACATCGTTGCGCACTGCAAGCAGCATCTGGCGGGCTTTAAGGTGCCGCGCGCGGTGGTGTTTGGCGAACTGCCCAAGACCAGCACCGGGAAAATTCAGAAGTTCGAGCTGCGCAAGCAGGCTGGGTCGGCGGTGGCGATCGACGTGTGAATGCGGAGCGCTCTCGTTCGCACTCCAATCATCGGCGTTAAAAGTTTAGGTGTTTTAGGCCTCAAGCGCTTATCCATAAAGCGCTAACAGCTATTCTAAATATAGCAAACACAGGAAGTCTATTCAATGCGAATCGGTCCCGCATTGCCCCGCTCAACTACGAAGCGCGCCAAAGTGTCGACCGCGCTGCCCATGCGCATCGGGTCTTGCACCACCTGCAGGCGTGTCGTCCACAGCGTGGGGGTGATTTCCGCTAGGCCATAGCCGCGCTCGCCGCAGCGCGCCAGCAGCACGTGCGGGTTGCGGCGCACGATGGCGTCGAGCTTTTCCTGCGTGGTGCCCGAGCGCGACGAAATCGAGGTGCCGCAGAACTCGCTGGCTACTGCTTGCCCCTCGGGCTTGTGTGCCTCTTTCGGTACGCGGCAGACGTAGTTCTGATGAATGTCGCCGCCCAGCACCACCGTGCTTTTCGGTGCATGGCGCGCGATGCTGGCGGTCAGGCGCTCGCGTGCTGCGGGGTATCCGTCCCAGGTGTCGGTCGACTGCAGGCCTGAGGGGTAGTGGCGCGGTGAGAGCAGCGTTTGCTGGGCGAGCACGCTCCAACGTGTGCTGCGTGCGGCGTCCTGCGCCAAACCGGCATCGAGCCAGCCCTCTTGCTTGCGGCCCAGAAAGCTGCGGGCGGGCTGCGCCAGTTCTGCGCATTGCCCCGGCTGCACCGCGCCCGCGCCGGACGCCTGCGGGCGGCGGCAAGCTTGCCGGTCGCGGTATTGGCGCCCGTCGAGGATGTGCAGCTGGGCAAGTTGGCCCCAGGCGATCCGGCGGTGCAGCTGCAGGGTGGCGAACCCCGATCCACCCAGCCTTGCAGCTGCCAGCGGCATATGCTCATAAAACGCTTGAAAGGCCGCGCTGCGCAGGCTTGAAAATCCGGCGCTGTTCCACCGGCCGGTATCGCCGACCCAGTCGTTTTGCACCTCGTGGTCGTCCCAAGTGACGACCCATGGGCAGGCAGCGTGCGCGGCCTGCAGCTGCGGGTCACTTTTGTGCAGTGCGTAGCGGTCGCGAAAATCGGCCAGGTCTCGGGCATGGCGCAGGCTGTGGACGCGGGCCAGGCCGATGGAATCTGCTGGCGCTGCGTATTCGTAGATGTAGTCGCCCAAAAAGAGCACCAAATCTGGCGCTTCGTGTGCCACGTGCTCCCAAGCTGCGTAGTAGCCATGCTCCCAGCGCTGGCACGAGGCAAATACCAGACGTAGGCGTGCTGGCAGGTCTTGCAATGCTGGTGCGGTGCGCGCTTGGCCAATGCGACTCGTGGCCTCGCCGTGGTGGAAGCGGTAGTGGTACCAGCGCCCTGACGCAAGCCCGGAAACTTCCACATGCACGCTGTGTGCGAGTTCTGCCATCGCCATGGCAGAGCCGCGCTGCACGATGCGGCGAAAGGCCGCGTCTTCGGCGACCTCCCAACGGACTGGAACGCCAGCCTCCGGCAAGGGCGAATGGCCGCCGAGCAGCCGCGTCCAGAGTACAAAACCGTCCTCGCTCGGGTCACCGCTGGCAACGCCAAGACCAAACGGGTCGTGGTGCAGGGCGCGTGCTCCCCATGCTGAGCGGGGCAAGCTTCCCGCGACGGCTGCACGCGCAGCGAGTGCTAGAAAGCGCCGCCTGTCATCCACGGCGTGCGCCACAGGCGTCAGGCCGCAACGACGCGATTTTTGCCCTGGCGCTTGGCCAGATACATGGCCTGATCGGCCCGGGAAATTGCGTCCTGGCTCTCTTCAGTCGACGCCAGTTGCGCGACGCCGGCACTGAAGGTAATGAGCAGCTTTTCGTTGTCTTTGAGGAAAAAATTCTTGGTCAACTCACGTTGCAGGCGCTGCATAGCCTCGACACCGGAAGCAAGCGCGGTGTCGGGCAGCACGATGACGAATTCTTCGCCGCCGTAGCGGGCCAGCATGTCTTGCGGTCGCAGCACCGAGCGCACGACGCTTGCAAGGTGCACCAGCGCCGCATCGCCCGTAGCATGGCCAAGCCGATCGTTGATCTGCTTGAAATTGTCTACGTCAAGCAATGCCACGCACAGCGGCGTTTCCGTCCTGCGGCCGCGGGAGATTTCGCGCTCCAATACCTCGTCGAGACCCTTGCGGTTCAGGGAGCCGGTGAGGGGGTCGTGGCGAACCTGCTTGCTCATTTGATCGAGCGTTTCCTGCAGGCGCTCCAGTTCGTCGTGCTTGTCTTGGGCGCGTTGGCGCAAATCGACCAATTCATCGTGCGCTACGCGGCTGTCGAGCGCCATGGCGCGCGTTGCGCCCATGACTTGCTGCAACACTGGGGTAATTTCTTCGAACGTGCTGGCGCGGGCAATTTGCTCGGCGCACTGTTCCATGGTGCCGTGGTAACTGCTGCTGGCCTCCGTCATCGCAAAAAGCCGCTCAATGAAAGCGCCGAGCATTTCCTTCATCTGCTCTTGCGCCTCGACCATGCGACCTTTGGCCTCGGTCTGCTTGAAGATGACGTCTTTCAGGCGCCGCTGGACATCGTCCAGACGGCGCAGCGACAAGGGCTGAGCGGTGGCTTGCACCAAGGCCTCGGTTTGCCCCGCCAGCCACCGGTCGTCCACGCTCAACGCAGCCATGTTTTCGAACACCATGTGCAGCAGTTGCAAAAGCAAATTGCGCACAGCGGCCTGGTCTTCGGTGGCAAAAGAAAGTCTGAAGCTGAAGTTGGCCAGCATCAGTTGCAAGGTGCTGGCGGGCGGAGCGGGCGAACGCAAGAACTGCAACAGTTGGTCGCCGAGCATGTGGACCCGCGCGTCGTCGGTGCTCAATCCGGCAAGCGTGTTTTCGACCAGTCTTGCGAGTTGTTCGGCAAGTTCTTCGGAAATTGCCACAGCGGGTGGGGCGGCCTGCACGGTGTCGGCCACCGAGGCATTGCTCAAACCGAGTTTGGCGTAGCCCACCAGCACGGCTTGAAGCGCGCTCCAGTCGTGGGCGCCTACTGCTTTCTCAAAATCATCCAGCAAGCGCCGCTGGACGGGCGTTTGGCCTGGGACCACGCGCAAAATCTGGCGCAGTGGGCCTTCTGGAAACGGCGCTGCACTGCGAATTCCCGCGATTTCGTCGTACGTACTGCGAAAATTTTCAGGCGTAGGCGCCAATCGCCGAACGGCCAGCTGTTTCAGCGTTTCGCGCGCAAGATCCGAGGGATTTCGTTCGGCCATGAACCACCACCAGAGAAAAGACCTGCAAGTGTGACACGCGCGCAGGGGCCGCAGCGTGTCACCTTTTCAACAGTGTTGCGTCAGTTCACCATCACGAGCTTGCCTTGCACGGCGCGCGAACCCATGCGGGCGAAAGCTGCGGGCAGCTCTGCCATGGGCATGGTGCGGTCGATCACAGGCTTGATACGCCCCTGCGCGTACCACTGTGCAAGTTCGCCCATCATGGCTGCGTTGGCTTTGGGCTCGCGTTTGGCAAATTCGCCCCAGAACACGCCGACGAGCGATGCACCCTTGAGCAATGGAAGGTTCAGCGGGAGGGAAGGGATGGGGCCCGAGGCGAACCCCACCACCAAGTAGCGACCACGCCAGGCAATCGAGCGGAATGCCGGCTCGGCGAAAGCGCCGCCCACCGGGTCGTAGATTACGTCCGGTCCCTTGCCGTCGGTTGCCTTCTTGATGGCCTCCCGCAAGTCCGATGTGGTGTAGTTAATGGTGGCGTCGGCGCCCAGCGACTTGCACAGGGCGCATTTCTCGTCGGTGGATGCTGCGGCGATTACCCGCGCGCCCATGGCTTTGGCAATCTGGATGGCAGAGGTTCCCACGCCACCAGCAGCGCCCAGCACCAGCACCGTCTCACCGGCCTTTAGCGCTGCACGGTCTGCCAGGCCGTGCCAGGACGTCGCGTAAATCATGATGAACGCAGCCGCGTCTACATGCGGAAATCCGTCGGGCAAAGGCATGCAAAGTGCAGCGGGCGCGAGTGTGTGGGTGCCAAAACCGCCGGTTCCTGACAAGCAGGCCACACTTTGACCTGGCTTGAGATGGGTGACGTCTGGCCCCACGGCTTGCACCACACCGGCGTACTCTGAGCCCGGCACAAACGGCAGGGCTGGCTTCATCTGGTACTTGTTCTGCACGATCAGCAGATCGGGGAAGTTCAGGCTTGCAGCCTTGATTTCAATGAGTACCTCTCCCGGTCCGGGGGTGGGGGTGGGCAATTCGGTCCATTTGAGGGCTTCGACGCCAGTGGGGTCGGTGCATAGCCAAGCGTGCATGGGGGTGTCTCCAGATTCGATGATCGTCAATCATAGGACCGGCCCGCAGCGACGCAATGTCCCGGCAGCGACGGTGCTGGGTGCAGCGCTTTCTCAGGGATGCCCAGCCTACAATCCAAGCGCGATGTCCAAGATGAAAATATTGATTTCCAACGACGATGGCTTTCAGGCTCCGGGCATCGTGGCGCTGCACGCAGCCTTGTCGCGTGTGGCGCAGGTCGAAGTGGTGGCGCCTGAGCACAACAACAGCGCCAAATCGAATGCTTTGACGCTGCACGCGCCGCTTTACGTTCAGACGGCCGCAAACGGCTTTCGGTACATCAATGGCACACCAGCCGATTGCATGCACATTGCGCTCACCGGCCTTATCGACTACCGACCCGATCTCATCGTGTCGGGCATCAACAACGGCGCCAATATGGGTGACGACACGATTTATTCAGGCACCGTGGGCGCCGCCATGGAAGGTTATTTGTTTGGTATCCCCGCGATTGCGTTTTCCCAAGTCGACAAAGGTTGGGGCGAAATTGAAGCGGCTGCTGAAAAGGCTACCCAGATCGTCCAGCAAATGAGTACAGGGAGCCTGATAGGCCAAGCGCCATGGCTGCTGAACGTCAATATTCCCAATTTGCCACTGGAAGCGATGCGTTCACTCAAGGTTTGCCGCTTGGGACGGCGCCACGCGGCTGAGCGCGTCATTGTGCAAGAGAGTCCGCGCGGCGAGACCATGTACTGGATTGGCAGCGCAGGCGCCGCCAAGGACGAGACGGAGGGTACCGATTTCCATGCAGCAGCGCACGGCCACGTCACGCTAACGCCCTTGAAGGTGGATTTGACCGACCACGACAATTTGCGCTACTGGGCACAAAGTGCTGCGCTTTCGAGCCAGCCAGTGCGCGACGCTGCCGCGGCGGGGTCTACGTGAACCCGCGCCGACCAGGATTTCCTGCCCGACTCGTCCCGCCCGAGCATCTCAGGGCATCGCCGACTCCAGCGGCTGCCGCCCGGCGAGATGCTCCGGTGACAAAGTCCGCCGCGCCAACCGGCTTGGGGCTCGACTCGGCAGCGGTGCGAGAACGCATGGTGGCTCGGTTGGCAGCCAGCGCAAGCGCATCGCCGCAGGTGCTTGACGCCATGCGTGCGGTGGAACGCCACCGGTTTGTTGATTCTGGGTTGGCCAATCAGGCTTACGAGGACACCAGTCTGCCCATTGGGCTTGGTCAAACCATTTCCAAGCCGAGCGTGGTTGCCAGAATGATTGCGCTTTTGCTCGATGCCCCGGGCGCTCGGGCGGGCGGTTTGGGGCGTGTGCTGGAAATCGGCACCGGCTGCGGCTACCAGGCGGCGGTGCTGGCCAAGGTTGCGCGTGAGGTGTACAGCATTGAGCGTCTTCGAGGGCTGCATGAGCGTGCCCGTATCAATCTGCGGCCCTTGCGTCTTGCCAATGTGCACCTGCTCTTTGGTGATGGCGTTTTGGGATTCCCCAGTGGCGCGCCTTACGCCGGCATTCTTGCCGCCGCGGGCGGAGCTTGCCTGCCGCCCGCTTGGTCCGAGCAGTTGGCAGTTGGGGGGCGCTTGGTGGCGCCTATTGCAGACGCTTCGGGAGTGCAGTCTTTACTGGTCGTGGAACGGTCGGCACAAGGTTTTACTCAGACCGTACTCGAACCGGTTCATTTCGTACCCCTAAAATCGGGGATTGGCTGAAGGAAGATATCTATGCAGGTTTCGCGCGTTCGTGTTCTAGGGGTTTCCCTGTTGCTGGCCGGGTTGGTGCTCGGGGGGTGCAGCACCCGAATGACGCGTGCCCCTGTGGAAGACAGAGGAACTGCTGCCAGCTCTGCACCGTCATCGGCCGTGGTGGTGACGCCTCTTGCGGGGGCGACGCACGACAATGCTGGCCAGCCGGGCACGTATACAGTCAAGCCCGGCGACACGCTTATTCGTATCGGTCTTGATACGGGGCAGAGTTGGAAAGACATTGCGCGCTGGAATCAAATAGACAACCCCAATCTCATTGAAGTAGGGCAGGTGCTGCGGGTCGCGGCGCCAGTGGTCGCGACGGCGGCCCAGCCCAATGCTGGTGTGGTGACGCGGCCGGTGGCTCCAGTCACGGTTGCGCCGGTGGTCGCTGGAGCGCCGGCCGCTGCAGAGGCTCCACCGCCCGCCGCCCCAGCCGCAACAGGTGCCGCCACTGCCGAAGATGGCACCAGCTTCATCTGGCCGTCTTCGGGTGCCTTGCTTGCTGGTTTCGATGAGGCACGCAACAAAGGTTTGGATATTGGCGGCAAGAGCGGCGACAGCATCGTCGCCGCAGCAGACGGTCGAGTGGTGTACGCGGGTGCGGGTTTGCGCGGCTATGGAAATCTGGTCATCCTCAAGCACAGCAACACTTTCCTTACCGCTTACGCGCACAACCGCGCGCTATTGGTGAAAGAAGACCAGACCGTACGACGCGGCCAAAAGATTGCGGAAATGGGCAATACGGATTCCGACCGCGTGAAGCTGCATTTTGAAATTCGCCGCCAAGGGAAACCAGTAGATCCTGCTCGCTACCTGCCGGCGCGTTGATCGCATGAGCTCCAAGGCGCCAGAAAGCGCCTCTCTTGTGGGTGGGTTTCTTGAAGATTTGGACGATCCAGATGAAGCCTCCACAACACTTGAGGTACGCCGCTTCTCCTTAGGCGCATCGCAGCATGGCGAGCGACTTGATCGTGCGTTGGCGCAGCTTGTGCCAGAGTTTTCGCGCTCGTATCTGCAGCAACTCATGGCTGCAAGCGCTGTCTGCGTCAATGGCTGCGTCGTGCAAAAGCCGTCGCAACGTGTGAAGGCGGCGGACAACGTAGTCCTCGAAATGCGCCCGACACAGGAAAGTCAGGCGTTTCGTCCAGAAGATATTGCGCTTGATGTGGTCTACGAGGACGCGCATCTGCTGGTGGTGAACAAACCCGTCGGTTTGGTAGTGCATCCCGCTCCGGGGAACTGGAGTGGAACACTGTTAAATGCTTTGCTTGGACGCGATGCGGCTGCTGCTCAAGTGCCACGCGCGGGGATCGTCCATCGCTTGGACAAAGATACCAGCGGTTTGATGGTCGTGGCCCGGACGCGCGCTGCAATGGACGCACTGGTTCGAATGATGGGCGCACGCGAGGTACACCGGCAATACCTCGCTATTGCGCGAGGGCGCTGGCAGGGCGAGATGGAGCGCCGCGTGGATTCCGCCATCGGCCGAGACCCGCGCAATCGCCTGCGTATGGCGGTGGTGGATCTGACTCGTCAGTCGGGTAAGCCGGCGCGCACGGATATTCGCCTGCTGGACCAAGTTTCGGGGCATTGTGTGGTGCGGTGCACCTTGCATACTGGGCGTACGCACCAGATACGGGTGCACATGTCTCATATTGGATTGCCGCTGGTCGGTGATGTTCTCTATGGAGGCGCGCAAGAATTTGGGCTGTGCCGGCAGGCTTTGCACGCACTTCATCTCGAGTTTGCGCATCCGGTAAGCGGCGCTGCACTTTCGTTTGACTCCCCCCCGCCTCAGGACATCTTGGATGCGATGCAGGCTGCAGGTCTGGCGAGCGGGTGACATGTCCCGAAGGGTGCTGCGCTACAATGGATATCCTCCAGCCTACATGCGAGCGGCTTACTTTTAAGGTGGGGTCCGCAGCTGCGCATGCGCATCGCGCATTGCTGCCGTAATTTCTTTTTTTTCGCATTGGTGCCGCCGCCGCCAGCCATTTCCCGGAAACGCCGACGACCATGAATACTGTGGACGCCAAGCGGGTTCTCGAAACCGCCCTGATTTGCGCGCAACAACCTTTGAGTGTGCGAGAGCTACGTGTTTTGTTTGACGACGGGCTCGGTGCGGACAGCATCAAACAGTTGCTCGAAGATTTGCAACTCGAATGGACGCAGCGTGGCGTAGAACTCGTGCAGGTGGCTTCTGGTTGGCGTTTTCAGTCGCGGCCTGCGATGCGTGAGTTCCTTGACCGATTGCATCCAGAAAAACCGCCCCGGTATTCCCGGGCAGCGCTGGAAATATTGGCCATCATCGCCTACCGGCAGCCCGTGACGCGTGGCGATATTGAGGAAGTGCGCGGCGTGACTGTGAACAGTCTCATCGTGAAGCAGCTTGAGGATAGGGGCTGGGTCGAAGTGATCGGCCACCGCGAGACGGTGGGGAGGCCGGCGCTGCTTGCTACGACAAGGCAGTTTCTCGACGACCTAGGCTTGCAATCTTTGAGCCAGCTGCCCGAGCTTGATCTACCGCAGGCTCTGGATGTTCTGGATGCACCTGTTCGGACGCGTGACGAGGTTTCTTCTGTGCAACCCGAATTGACCGAATTTGGGCAAGACGTGGCCGACATTCAATAACTGGCGTTTTTCGCCACCTAGACCGATATGAACCATCCTGCGGCTCCCAAGAATCTCGATTCGAGCGCTTCTTCTTCCTCCTCATCCGATGCAGAGGGAGCGAAGCACAGCGCTCGAAAAGGCGCTTCTGTAAAGACGTCGGTACCTTCGGGATACGCCTTTGCGGACGTAATTTCCGGCCGTTTCGATGCGGACGCGGCTGAAAATGAGGTTCCGGTTGCCCCCAAGCGTGTCTTGCTCCCCCAGGTGGAAACTCCAAAGTTGCACAAGGTGCTGGCGCAAGAGGGGTTGGGTTCCAGACTGGAGATGGAAAAGCTCATTCTGGAAGGGCGAATTTCCGTCAACAACGAGCCTGCTCACATCGGCCAGCGCATTCAGTATGGCGATCAGGTGAAGGTGAACGGCAAGCCGATTCGCTATCGAATTGATCCGCCGCCAGCACGCGTGATCGCTTACCACAAGCCTGTTGGCGAAGTGGTGAGCCACGACGATCCGCAAAATCGCCCAACCGTGTTTCGTAAGTTGCCTCGCTTACAGCATGGGAAGTGGCAATCTGTAGGGCGGCTTGACCTCAATACTGAAGGCTTGCTGCTGTTTACAAGCTCGGGCGAACTTGCCAATCAACTTATGCATCCCCGTTTTGGCCTTGAGCGCGAGTATGCAGTGCGCGTCTTGGGGGCATTGAGTGCGGAAGAGAGGGAGCGCTTGCTGGGAGGGGTTCAGCTCGACGACGGTATGGCTGCCTTTGGCTCAATCGAAGCAGGTGGCGGCGAGGGTGTGAATTGCTGGTACCGGGTCACCATTTCAGAAGGGCGTAACCGCGAAGTCCGGCGCATGCTGGAAAGCGTGGGGCATGCGGTCAGCCGTTTGATCCGCATCCGCTATGGCGCGATGGTGCTCCCCAAGGGCTTGCGTCGAGGAACGTTCGTAGAGTTGGGGGAAGGCGATATTCAGGCATTGATGCAAGCGGCGGGCGCACCGAAAAAGCACGCGGCCCCTGCTCAGCGCCCTAGTGGCGCAGCGGAACGAAGCGCCCGCGGAGGTCCTCGTGAGGGTAATAGGGGTGCACCAATTTTTGGACGAAAGTCGCCTGCGCCAAAAGACCTCGGGACTGGAGCGCAGCCAGATCCACTGAAAACATCCGTGGGCTACATAGGTTCGGACAGCTTGAAGCGTCAACGGCAAGAACAACGACGCGACGCCCGCTCTGGCCCTGCGCCACGTCGACGAGGTCGTTAACTTACGGGTGGGCCGATCCGGCACGCATCGCCGCGGAAGATAGAATCAAGGGTTTTGTCGCCTCGACAAAGATAACTTTATCCATTTCAGGAAACATCAAAAATGTCCGTTGAACGTACGCTCTCCATCATCAAGCCCGACGCAGTCGCAAAGAATGTCATTGGGCAAATCTATGCCCGCTTTGAGGCTGCAGGCCTGCGCATCGTGGCCGCACGCATGGCGCATCTTTCGCGTCGCGAAGCGGAGCAGTTTTACGCTGTGCACAAAGAGCGTCCTTTTTTCAAGGATTTGGTGGACTTCATGATTTCGGGTCCCGTCATGATTCAAGCGCTTGAGGGTGAAAACGCGATCTTGAAGAATCGCGAGCTGATGGGCGCAACAGACCCAAAAAAGGCGGATGCCGGCACCATTCGGGCAGATTTCGCAGACAGCATCGATGCCAATGCGGTTCACGGGTCGGATGCAGCGGAAACCGCTCAGGTCGAGATTGGCTTCTTCTTTCCTGGCATGGGCGTGTATTCCCGCTGAACTTGATGCGCCCCCAGTTTCAAACCTTCGGTTTTTGAAAACTTGGGGAGCATAGGCATGAAAAAAAATCTTCTCGAATACGACTTGCTAGGGTTGGCTGGTTTTTGCGAAAACCTCGGAGAAAAGCGTTTCCGTGCCACGCAGTTGTTTCGCTGGATTCACCAGCAGGGCGAGAGCGATTTCGGAAAAATGACCGATCTCGCGAAGAGTTTTCGCGAAAAACTCGCCCTGCATGCCTTTGTTGATGCGCCTCCCATTGCCAGTGAGCACCAGTCCGATGACGGCACTGTGAAATGGCTTTTTGACGTGGGAGGGGGCAATGCCATTGAGGCCGTGTTTATTCCCGAAGAGGGTCGAGGTACCTTGTGTGTTTCCTCGCAAGCGGGTTGCGCGGTCGGGTGTCGGTTCTGTTCAACCGGACATCAAGGCTTCAGCCGAAATTTGAGCGCAGGTGAAATCATCGCGCAGTTGTGGTTCGCCGAGCACACACTGCGCCGCTCTCTCGGCAGAACCGACAGGGTCATTTCCAATGTGGTGATGATGGGCATGGGCGAGCCCTTGCAGAACTATGCTGCACTTGTCCCAGCATTGCGTACCATGCTGGACGATCACGCCTACGGGCTCTCCCGTCGACGGGTGACAGTATCCACTTCAGGCGTGGTCCCATTTATGGATCGACTCGCGATCGATTGTCCTGTGGCGCTTGCTGTTTCTCTGCACGCTCCGAATGACCCACTTCGCGACAACCTGGTTCCCTTGAATCGAAAATATCCGCTCGCGGATTTGCTCGATTCCTGTGTGCGTTATTTGGAGCATGCTCCGCGCGACTTCATTACGTTTGAATACTGCATGCTCGATGGGGTCAACGACAGCGCAGAGCATGCCCGGGAACTGATTGAACTCGTACGAGACGCTGCACCCGGGAAAAACTGGTGCAAATTTAATCTGATTCCATTCAATCCTTTTCCTGCATCTGGTTTGATGCGTTCAGGTCAGCGCGCCATTGCAGCATTTGCAGAAATTTTGAGTGATGCAGGCATTGTGACGACGGTCAGAAAGACGAGAGGAGACGACATCGATGCGGCTTGCGGTCAGCTTGCCGGTGAAGTCAAGGACCGCACCCGCGCAGCGCAGCGCATGGCGCACCGCCGCACCATACCTATCCGCATTGCGGATGGACCGACGACTGTTTATAAGGAGACGGACATTGGCTGAATCTGCTGCACGTTGGAGCTTCTGCATGCGCATGGGATTAAGCTTGTGTTTGCTATTGGGTATGGGTGTCGGCATTTCGGGTTGCGCCGGACTGACTAAGAGCTCGCCGGGAGCGACTGAAGGGCAATACGTGACGCCGTCGGATGAACCTGAAGTGCGCCGTCGCGCGCGGATCCGACTGGAGTTGGCGGTAAGTTATCTTGGTTTGGGCCAGACAAAGGTGGCGCTTGACGAGGTAAAGCAGTCGATTGCGATAGACCCGAGTTATGCAGATGCGCACAACGTCAGCGGCCTCGTTTACATGCAGTTCAACGATCTTGCTCAGGCAGATGAGAGCTTTAAGCGCGCCCTCGCGCTGCATCCTGGTGACGCCGACGTGATGCACAACCGTGGGTGGCTGTTGTGTCAGCAGAAAAATTATACTGAAGCAGATGCGATGTTTGCCGCTGCTTTGGCTAATCCAACTTACAGTGGGCGAAGCAAAACTTTAATGGCTCAGGGTTTGTGTCAGGCCCGCACAGGAAATGTTGCTGCGGCGGAAAAAACGCTTTTGACGGCTTACGAGATTGATGCCGGAAACCCTGTGATCGCCTACAACATTGGCGTACTCCAATACCAACGTGGTGAGTACAGCCGAGCACAGTTTTATATTCGACGCTTGAATAACAGCGAGCTCGCAAACGCCGAGTCGCTTTGGCTTGGAATAAAAATTGAACGGGCGCTGAACGATTCGGTTTCTATGCGCCAACTTGGTGATCAGTTGCGTCGCCGGTTTCCCGACTCACGTGAGTTCGCCGCTTTTCAGCGGAGCGCGTTCGATGAATAGCAATTCCGAAGTTGCTTATGCGTCCGACATGTACAGTCAAGTAGGTGGTACTTCTGCCGGTCTTCTGCTTCGGGAGGCGCGAATCGCGGCGGGTGTTCATATTGAATCGATCGCGTTTTCTCTCAAAGTGCCTGTCAGCAAGATAGAAGCGCTTGAAAACGACGATCTAACGGCTCTTCCGGATGCGGTGTTTGCGCGAGCGCTGACGAGCAGTGTATGTCGCGCATTGAAAATCGACTCGGCACCGGTTCTGGCGTTGCTACCGCAAGCCAAAGCTCAGTGGTTGCCTGCCAACGATGCCGGTGTCAATGCGGCTTTTCGCGACGAGTCGGAGCGCTTCGGCGGAGGTGGTGCGATGTCGCGACTGTCCCGACCGCTCGGTTTGGCAGTCATCGTTTTGTTGGTGGGGGCCGGATTGATTGCTTGGGTTCCGAGCGACTGGCTCAATATGGAATTTTTCAAGACGCAACCCACGACTACCACCGTTTCGCCATCGTTGGCTATCGAATCGACCGAGCAACAGTCGCAAACGACCGAGCGCACAGAATTGCCTGACCCCGCGGCGGCAGTGCAAGTTGCCGCACCTGTGGAAGCAGCGATAGCTGAGGGAAATCCTTCGAGTGTTGCTCCTGAAGCTGCGTCTGTGGCGGCTTTGACCACTCCACGGCTCCAGCTTTCAGCCCGGGGCGAGACGTGGATTCAGGTCAAGGATGCGCAGGGTGTGGTGGTGCTTGAGCGGATCCTGCGGGAGGGAGATACCGCAACTGTCAATCAATTGGGCCGGTTGAGCGTAGTCGTCGGGCGCGCGGATATAACCGACGTGGTTATAGATGGTAAAAAACTGGATATTGCCAGCACTGCGCGAGAAAACGTAGCCCGGTTCGAGGTCAAGCCCTGAGGCAGTCGATGATTGAAAAGCACCCTATATCGTTTGCTCAACCGGTTCGTAAGCCAACCCGCCAAGCGCGTATTGAATGCAACGGTCATGTGGTGACCGTGGGCGGAGATGCACCGGTTCGCATCCAGTCGATGACCAACACCGACACCGTTGATGCAATTGGGACAGCAATCCAAGTTAAAGAGTTGGCTTTGGCTGGCTCCGAACTCGTGCGCATTACCGTCAACACGCCGGAAGCAGCCGCGGCTGTCCCGTATGTGCGTGAGCAGCTTGATCGCATGGGGGTGTATGTGCCCTTGGTGGGTGATTTTCATTTCAATGGACACACATTACTTACCGATTACCCTGCGTGTGCCCAAGCACTGGCCAAATACCGCATTAATCCAGGAAATGTGGGTAAGGGCGAGAAGCGAGATCGACAGTTCGGTTTGATGATTGAAGCCGCAGTTCGCTGGAACAAGGCGGTGCGCATCGGGGTGAACTGGGGGAGTCTTGACCAAGATTTGCTTGCGGGCCTTATGGACGAGAACAGCCGACGCCACGTGCCCTGGGATGCCCGCCAAGTGATGTATGAGGCTTTGATTGCCTCAGCCATTGAGTCGGCTAAGCGGGCCGAAGAAATGGGGCTCGCGGGTGAACAAATCTTGCTTTCTTGCAAGGTCAGCGGGGTGCAGGATCTGGTGGCGGTGTACCGCGAGCTTTCCAATCGCTGCGACTATGCTTTGCACTTGGGTCTGACAGAAGCAGGTATGGGCACCAAGGGAACAGTCGCCTCCACGGCGGCACTGTCAATCCTGCTTCAGGAAGGAATTGGAGATACGATTCGCGTTTCCCTTACGCCCCAGCCTGGTGAAAGCCGTAATCAAGAGGTGGTTGTTGCCTCGGAAATTTTGCAGGCTCTCGAACTTAGGCGTTTTGTTCCTAGCGTTACCGCCTGCCCTGGCTGCGGGCGCACCACCAGCACCACATTCCAGGAACTGGCAAAAGACATTGACGATTTTTTACGTCAAAGTATGCCTGAGTGGAAGAAGTTGTATCCGGGGGTGGAGGCGCTCAAGGTTGCGGTAATGGGCTGTATTGTCAATGGTCCGGGCGAGAGCAAGCATGCGGATATTGGCATCAGCCTGCCTGGCACTGGGGAGGCACCAGCAGCGCCTGTGTACGTGGATGGTGAGAAACGAACAACATTGCGTGGCGAAAATATTGTCGTCCAGTTTCGGGCGCTGGTCGAAGCGTATATCGAACAGAGGTTTGGAGGGTCGCACGGCTCTTAGTAGTCGCGGTGTTTCTTGGGCGCGCACGATTAATTATAAAAATGTCACAATCAAAAAAAAAGAAAAAATAAGCTCAGTGAAAGGGATGAATGACATCCTTCCGCCGGCTTCGGCGAACTGGGAATGGTTGGAGGAAATCGTTCGTAAGCTGATGGCTCGCTATGCGTACCGCAATATTCGCACGCCTATTGTGGAACACACGGCCTTGTTCGTGCGCGGACTTGGGGAAGTCACCGACATTGTTGAAAAGGAAATGTATTCCTTTGAAGATAAATTGAATGGCGAGCTTCTGACGCTGCGGCCAGAAAGCACAGCGGGGGTTGTGCGCGCCGTCGTCGAGAATTCTTTACTGCACGACGGCGGCAAGCGGCTGTATTACATGGGTCCCATGTTTAGGCATGAGCGGCCTCAACGTGGGCGATACCGCCAATTTCACCAGATTGGTGCCGAGGCCCTTGGCTTTCCGGGCGCAGAAGTTGATGCAGAACTTATTTTGCTGGCGAGTGCGTTGTGGAAGGAGCTTGGCCTCACCAACATTCGCCTTGAACTCAATACGCTGGGCCAGCCAGCAGAGCGCAAGCTGCACCGCGCCGCACTGGTATCCTATTTCGAACGAAACATTGAAGCCTTGGACGATGATTCTAAAAGGCGGCTGCACAGCAATCCATTGCGTATTCTTGATAGCAAGAATGCTGCGATGCAAAGTTTCATTGATGGAGCGCCTCAGCTTCGAGATTATGTGGACGAGGAATCGCTGGCGCACTTTGACTTGGTGACCAAAATTCTCGACGCCAATGGAGTAGTTTGGTCTTTCAATCCTCGTTTAGTGCGTGGATTGGATTATTACAACCGCACAGTCTTTGAATTTGTGACAAGCGAGCTCGGCTCGCAAGGCACGATTTGCGGAGGAGGTCGTTACGACTATCTGGTAGAAGAAATTGGCGGCAAATCAGCCCCCGCGGTCGGCTGGGCCATCGGGATGGAGCGTGTGTTTGAGCTACTCAACCAGCAATCTATGGAAGGCGTCCGTTGTGAGCCCCATGTCTTTGCGGTGTTGCCGGAATCACAGATCCTCCCCGAGGCGTCGGCAGTGCTCGAAGTGCTGCGCGCGGCGGGCATTCAAGTTCAAATGCACAGTCCGGCAATTGCATCGCAGGGCATGGGCAGCATGAAATCGCAATTGCGGCGTGCTGACGCAAGCGGCGCACACTACGCGATCATTTTTGGCGCTGACGAATTCGCGCGAGGCACTTGCCTCATCAAATCATTGCGCGACGGCATAGGCGCACAACGGGAGGAGCGTCTGGCGGATGCGGCCCAATGGGCAGTCACTCTCGTTCCTTCTGCAACCTCCTGATTTATACCCATGGCAAATCATCTCGATCTCGAAGAACAAGAACAACTCGACCAGCTCAAGCATTTCTGGGCAACTTGGGGCACGCTTATCACGAGCGTGCTCACAGCCGTCATGCTTGCGCTGGTGGCATGGAATGGATACCAGTTCTGGCAGGCTAGACAGGCGAGTCAAGCGAGTGCGCTATCCGACGCTGTTGAGGCAGCTGCTGTGCGAAAGGATTCGGCCCGACTGGAGCAGGCTTTTGGCGATATGCGCGCAAAGCACGGCGGAACGACTCAGGCCTCGCAAGCTGCGCTGCTGGTGGCAAAGGTCGAAGAAGAGGCCGGCCGCTTAGACGCAGCGAAGGAAGCCTTGACCTGGCTAGCCGCAAATGGAAGCGATGAAGGCTACAAATCTGTGGCCCGCCTGCGGCTGGCCAGTGTGCTCATGGCGCAAGGGTCAAACGATGAAGCTTTGGTGCAACTGAGCGCTGGTTTTGCGCCCGAGTTCGCTGCTGTAGTGGCCGACCGAAAAGGTGACGTGCTGACCGTTTTGGGTAAGCGCGAAGAAGCTATTGCACAGTACCAACTGGCCTACAAAGGTTTCGAGCCATCGATGGAATATCGACGTCTTGTAGAAGTAAAGCTCAATGCCCTGGGTGTCCAAGCAGATGCGGCAGCGACTGACTTAGCAAAGGACATGACGAAATGACCCTAATGAAAATTCGACATAGCCGCGTTAGCCGCCTGTTTGTGGCGTGCGTAGGCGTGGCCATGCTGTCGGCATGTTCGCTATGGAGCAGCCGCGCTGAGCGGCCCAGGCCTGCAGAGCTGGGCGCAAACGTGCCTGTGCTGGGCGTCCGTCAGGCGTGGGTCGCACGCATTGGCAGCACAGCTGGCCTACCTTTGCAAGCGCATGTCGGCGGCGGAGCAGTAACATTAGCGTCTTCCGATGGAACCGTAGCCAGCATTGACGCTCGGACTGGCGCTGATGTGTGGCGTATTAAATTGACCGACGGCATTGCCGCGGGTGTCGGTAGCGATGGCCGGTGGAGCGCCGTCGTCTCGCGTGAAAATGATCTTGTTGTGCTGAGCGCTGGCAAGGAAGTGTGGCGCCATCGGCTTGGTGCACAAGTGTTTACGGCGCCTTTGGTGGCGGGCGAGCGCGTTTTCGTGATGGCCGCAGATCGATCCATCGTTGCATTCGATGCGGCCAATGGGGGTTCGCTCTGGACCTTGCCCGGCACCGGCGCGCCATTGGTATTGCGTCAGGCCGGAGTACTGCTTGGTGTGGGCGATACCCTTGTGGCCGGGATATCTGGCCGTTTGGTGGGGATTAACCCCGATACTGGAAGTGTGCGTTGGGACGCGCCGCTGGCGAATGCACGCGGCACCAACGATGTTGAGCGTCTTGTAGAACTGGTGGCCCCAGTGAGTAGGGCTCAGGCCAGCCTGTGCGCGCGAGCTTTTCAGGCGAGCGTCTCGTGTGTGGACATTGCGCGTGGCCGCGTCGAATGGGTGCAGAAATCCAATGGTGGCAGCGGAGTGTCAGGCGATGCCTCCGTCGTCATAGGTTCTGAAAGCAATGGCAACTTGGTTGCATGGGATCGTGAGGGTGGCAAGCAGCTTTGGGCAAGTGAACGGCTTCGCTATCGTCAGCTCTCCGCCCCTTTGTTGCTTGGCAGATCGGTCGTCGTCGGAGATGGCTCAGGCACCGTGCATTTTCTTTCGCGGGAGGATGCATCGCCTCTCAACAGAGTGACAACAGATGGCTCCGCCATCGATGTTGGGCCTGTAGTGGCGGACGACACGCTCGTCGTCATTACCCGCGCTGGTGGCGTTTTCGGCTTCCGCGCGGACTGAGGCGTTTTGAGTTCCATGAACCCAGTCATTGCGCTCGTTGGTCGGCCCAACGTTGGTAAATCGACGCTTTTCAACCGCCTAACCAAGTCGCGCGACGCAATCGTCGCCGATTTCGCTGGCTTGACTCGTGACCGGCATTACGGCCACGGCAAGCATGGTTCGCGAGAATTCATCGTCATCGATACTGGTGGTTTCGAGCCAGAGGCATCGGCGGGCATTTACAGCGAAATGGCGAAGCAGACGCGTCAGGCGGTGGCCGAGGCGGATGTGGTGGTGTTTGTAGTGGATGCTCGCGCTGGTGTGTCGGCGCAGGATCACGACATTGCCAACTACCTGCGCCGACTGGGTAAGCATTGTGTACTGGTGGCGAACAAGGCTGAGGGCATGCTTGAGGGCATCCAACTCTCTGAGTTCTATGAACTGGGTTTGGGAGAAGTGCATGCGATATCGGCAGCGCATGGGCAAGGCATTCGCGACCTGATCGATTTGGCGCTTGGGCTTCTGCCAGTGCAGGAAGAACCAGAGCTGGAGCCTGGCGAGAAATCGGCGATTCGGCTCGCAGTGGCTGGGCGTCCGAATGCCGGAAAATCGACTCTGATCAATACCTGGCTCGGAGAAGAACGTCTGGTGGCGTTCGATCTACCTGGCACCACCCGCGACGCCATCACTGTGCCATTTGAGCGAAATGGCCAGAGATTTGACCTGATCGATACGGCGGGTCTGCGGAAAAAAGGCAAAGTGTTTGAAGCTATCGAAAAATTCTCGGTGGTCAAAACCTTGCAAGCTATCGACTCGGCCAATGTCGTCTTGCTGCTGTTGGATGCAACCCAGGGCGTGACCGACCAGGACGCGCACATCGCGGGCTACATTCTTGAGCGAGGCCGTGCAGTGGTTTTGGCGGTCAACAAATGGGATGCTGTGGACGACTATCAGCGCCAATTGCTTGAGCGATCGATTGAAAGCCGACTGGCGTTTCTGAAGTTTGCCTCCATGCATTTCATTTCGGCGAAGCGCAGGCAGGGGCTGGGCCCGCTGTGGTCGGCTTTGACTCAAGCGTACAAGTCCGCCAACTGCAAAATGAGTACCCCCATACTCACACGCTTGTTGCTCGAAGCGGTGCAATTCCAGAGCCCCAAGCGGGCGGGAATGTTTCGACCGAAATTGCGCTATGCGCACCAAGGCGGAATGAATCCTCCTGTGATTGTCGTCCATGGAAACTCCCTGGAGCATGTGACTGACGCTTACAAGCGGTTTTTGGAAGCACGCTTTCGCAAGGAGTTCGACTTGGTGGGCACACCGCTGCGCATTGAAATGAAGACTTCGCACAATCCGTACACGGAAAAGGGCGAAAAGTAAGCATAGTCGCTGGCGATGAGCAGTCGCACCGAGAGACGTCGATCCAGGTTGTCAGCAAGCCGAACGCAACCCGTGAAAATTGCCGGAATGCCCGTTGCGCGGGCAGTTTTGCACCCTTGTGTTAAGGTCCATCCTCACAACAACAATCTTGAACACGGAGAATATCGTGAGCAACAAAGGTCAACTTCTGCAGGACCCATTCCTCAACGCCCTGCGCCGCGAGCATGTCCCAGTTTCCATCTATCTTGTCAACGGAATCAAGCTCCAAGGACAGATTGAGTCTTTCGACCAGTATGTGGTGTTGCTTCGCAATACCGTGACGCAAATGGTCTACAAGCACGCCATTTCGACCATCGTTCCCGGCAGACCAGTCAACTTCACCACTGCAGAGTCGGCGGAGAGCGAGAACGAGCCAGGCGAAGCGCGATGAAATTCTTGAGTGCCTGTGCGCGCCCAGTGGCGCAAACGGCAGGCGCGCGCCGTTGAATTCGCCTGCTAGCACAGCATCGTCCGCCGCCCCGGTATTACTGGTCGGCGTTGACTTGGGTTTGCCAGGGTTTGACAGTGAGTTGGCCGAGCTTGGGCTCCTGGCGCAAACTGCGGGCTTCAACCCTGTCGCGCGCATTACTTGCAAGCGCAGCGCCCCTGATGCTGCACTGTTTGTAGGCACCGGAAAAGCGGAAGAGCTGCGGGTTTTGGCCCAAATGCATGGCGCGCAGGAGGTGCTGTTTGATCAATCGCTTAGTCCGGCGCAGCAGCGAAATCTTGAACGTGTGCTGGATTTGCCAGTCAACGATCGCACTTTGCTCATTCTGGGAATTTTTGCGCAGCGGGCGCGCAGCCATGAAGGCAAATTGCAGGTGGAATTGGCGCGCCTGAAGTATTTGAGTACGCGTCTCGTGCGCCGCTGGTCGCATTTGGAGCGGCAAACGGGTGGCGCGGGTGTGCGGGGCGGGCCGGGAGAGAAGCAGATCGAACTGGACCGCCGCATGATTGGCGAGGCCATCAAGCGTACCAAGGAGCGCCTGGTCAAGGTGAAACGCCATCGCACGACGCAGCGCAGACACAGGTCTCGCGCCGATGTCTTCAATATTTCGCTTGTGGGTTACACGAATGCAGGCAAGTCCACGTTGTTCAATGCGCTCGTGAAAGCGCGCGCCTATGCGGCTGATCAGCTGTTTGCTACGCTAGACACCACCACGCGGCAGCTCTATCTGGCCGACATTGGCACTTCGGTATCGCTCTCCGATACCGTCGGCTTCATCCGAGATTTGCCCCACGGATTGGTAGAAGCGTTTGAAGCGACCTTGCAGGAAGCGGTGGAGGCCGACCTGCTGCTGCATGTGGTGGACGGCTCGCATGCCAATTTTCCTGAGCAGATTGCACAGGTACAAAAGGTGCTCCTGGAAATTGGCGCGCAGGATATTCCGCAGCTCTTGGTGTTTAACAAGCTCGATGAAATTGCGCCAGCGCAGCAACCGGTAGCGCTTGCAGACAGCTACGATCTCGACGGTCGAGTTCTGCCGCGTGTGTTTGTGAGTGCATTGAAGTCGATGGGCATTGCACCGCTGCGAGCGAAAATCAGCGAAATCGTCTTGGCCAGCACTGTTTCCGAAGATGCTGCGTCCGGAAACGATTGATTTATTTCCTTTTGGTCCCACTTCTCACTCCTGCCAATCCATTTTAGAAACCGAGAAACTTGCGCATGAATTCGTCTTCTTCGCCGCAGCGCGCGGCGCCTTGGTATTTGCGCCTGCTGGGCGTTTTCAACCTCAATGACCCCAGGTGGGGTAGGGGGGATGAAGAGAGCAGAGACGAACCTGCCTCCGAGCAGCGGCCCGACCCACGCACACGCAGTCAAAAACCTGGTGGACAGCCGCCGGATCTCGACGAACTGTGGCGCGATTTCAATAAGCGGCTGGGCGGCATCTTTGGCGGCAAAGGCGGCGGAAACAAAGGCACGGGCGGGGGGAATTTCCAGCCTGATATGAAGAATGCAGGCGTAGGCTTGGGACTTATTGCCGGCATCGTGGTGCTCATTTGGCTTGGAACTGGTTTCTTCATCGTGCAAGAAGGTCAGCAAGCAGTCATTACGCAATTCGGCAAGTACAAATCTACTGTCGGCGCGGGCTTCAACTGGCGTTTGCCGTACCCAATTCAGCGCCATGAACTGGTTTTTGTGACGCAGATTCGTTCGGTAGATGTCGGGCGTGACACCATCATTAAATCCACCGGTCTGCGTGAATCTGCAATGTTGACTGAAGACGAGAACATCGTCGAAATCAAGTTCGCCGTGCAGTACCGCTTGAGCGATGCGCGCGCTTGGCTGTTCGAGAGCCGCAATCCTGGTGAAGCCGTGGTGCAGGCAGCAGAAACAGCTGTGCGCGAGGTGGTCGGGAAGATGCGCATGGACTCGGCGCTCGCTGAAGAGCGCGACCAAATTGCGCCGCGTGTGCGCGTGCTGATGCAGACCATTCTTGATCGTCTCAAGGTCGGCGTGGAAGTCGTGGCCATCAATTTGCAGCAAGGTGGCGTGCGTCCTCCTGAACAAGTGCAGTCGGCCTTTGACGATGTGCTTAAAGCTGGCCAAGAGCGAGAGCGTGCCAAAAACGAAGCACAGGCCTACGCGAACGACGTCGTCCCGCGGGCTGTTGGCTCGGCCTCGCGCCTGAAGGAAGAGGCCGATGCCTATAAAGCGCGTGTGGTGGCTCAAGCTCAGGGCGATTCGCAGCGTTTCCAAGCGGTGTTTGCAGAGTACGAAAAGGCGCCACAAGTAACGCGTGACCGCCTGTACATCGAGGCTATGCAGCAGGTCTACAGCAATGTGACAAAGGTGTTGGTGGATTCGCGCAGTGGCTCGAACCTGCTGTATCTTCCGCTCGACAAAATTCTGGCAGGTGCCGGTGTTGCCACAGCAACACCCGATCCGCAGACCACCACCAGCGCTCCGCCACCACCGGCGAACGCTTCCACCATACCCGCAGATTCGCGCGCACGCGATGTGAATCGTTCGCGTGAGCGCGAGTCGCGCTAGGAGATCAGAGTGAATAGGGTCGGTTTTATTGCAACTTCTATCCTCGTGGCGCTGGCGTTACTGAGTTCCATGGTTTTCGTCGTCGATCAACGCCAGTTCGGTGTGTTGTATGCGTTGGGACAAATCAAGGAAGTAATCACGGAGCCGGGGCTCAACTTCAAGCTTCCGCCGCCGTTCCAGAACGTCTCGTATATCGATAAGCGCTTGCTTACTCTGGACAGCACCGATGCCGAGCCCATGCTGACGGCAGAAAAGCAGCGCGTGGTCATCGACTGGTACGTTCGCTGGCGCATCAGTGAGCCATCGCAGTACATCCGCAACGTTGGTCTTGACGAAAACGCTGGCGCGATGCAGCTCAACCGCGTGGTGCGCAACTCGCTTCAGGAAGAAGTAAACAAGCGCACCGTGAAAGAGCTGCTGTCGCTCAAACGCGAAGACTTGATGGCCGATGTGAAGCGCGAAGTTCTGGAGTCTGTGCGCGGCGCAAAGCCTTGGGGTGTGGATGTGGTGGATGTGCGCATTACGCGCATCGACTACGTCGAAGCCATCACCGAATCCGTTTACCGCCGCATGGAAGCGGAGCGTAAACGCGTTGCCAATGAATTGCGTTCGACAGGTGCTGCCGAGGGCGAAAAAATTCGTGCGGATGCCGATCGTCAGCGTGAAATCGCCATCGCCAATGCATACCGGGATGCCCAAAAAGTCAAGGGCGAAGGCGACGCTGAAGCGGCAAGAATCTACGCCGAAGCGTTTGGTCGCGACCCACAGTTTGCGCGTTTCTATCGAAGCCTCGAAGCCTACAAGGCGACCATGAACAAGAAGAGTGATGTGGTGGTGATAGACCCGGCATCGTCAGACTTCTTCCGCTCGCTGCGTTCGCCAACGCCAGACGCAAGCGGCTCAGCCGCTACGCGCAAATAAGCAACTGCCTGCAGGCGCGCCAAGCCCATCAGCTTGTGCGCGGCGTGTGCGCTCAAGCGCTCGGCTCGCCTGCTCGCTGCAATGCAGCCGGTAGAATCGACTCTTTTCTTTGCATCCCCCTCTATCCATGTCTGCTTGGGTCCTTCCGGATCACATTGCCGATGTGCTGCCTTCCGAGGCTCGGCACATCGAAGAGCTCAGGCGCAGTCTGCTCGACACCGCCAGGAGCTACGGCTATGAGCTGATCATGCCGCCCTTGCTGGAGCACCTCGATTCTTTGCTCACCGGTACCGGTGAAGCGCTCGATCTGCAGACCTTCAAACTCGTGGATCAAATGTCAGGCCGCATGCTGGGTCTGCGCGCCGATACCACGCAGCAGGCGGCGCGCATTGACGCCCATTTGCTCAATCGACGTGGTGTGACGCGGCTTTGCTATTGCGGCCCGGTGCTACGAACTTGGCCCGATCGGCCCCATGTTTCTCGCGAACCGCTGCAGTTCGGTGCCGAAACCTATGGTCATGCCGGTCGCGAAGCAGATCTTGAAATTCTGGAGTTGGCCCTTGCTTGTTTGGATGTGGCGCAGGTGCGTACTGCTTGCGTGGATATGTCCGACATTCGCATCGTGCGCAGCCTGCTTGAGCCGCTGCAACTGGATGCGAGCGCCCAAGGCGCGATCTATGCGGCGCTCGCCGCCAAGGATGCCAGCGAGCTTGCATCTCTTTCCCGCGATTTTCCTGAAGCTCCTCGCGAGGGTCTGCGCGCGCTGCCGCAACTCTACGGCGATGGCTCTGTGCTCGCTGAGGCGCGCCGTGTACTGCCAGCCACTGCTGCGATCGACAAAGCCCTAGACGATTTGCAGTGGATCTCCAGCCGCGTGGCGGGTACTCGCATGAGTTTTGATCTTGCGGACCTGCGTGGTTACGGCTACTACAGTGGCGCTCACTTTGCCGTCTATGCCCACGGTGCAAGCGACGCCGTCGCCAAGGGCGGGCGCTACGACGCGGTGGGGGCCGCGTTCGGCCGCAGGCGCCCTGCAGTGGGTTTTGGTATGGACCTCAAGCAACTCGTCGGAATTGTTCCAGCGCGAGGCTTGCGCGGTGCCATTCGTGCGCCTTGGGCAGATGCAGCAGACTTGCGCGCCGCCATCGCTGCGCTGCGAAAGCTGGGCGAAACCGTGGTCTGCATCTTGCCTGGTCAGGAGAGCGAAGTCGATGAGTTCCGCTGCGATCGGGAGCTGGTAAGCGTTGGCGGCGAATGGGTGGCGCTTGCGCTCTGAAGCCTTGTGTGATTTTTGAACCGGATGTGAGATGAACAGTACCAAAGGACGGAACGTCGTTGTTGTGGGTACCCAATGGGGGGACGAAGGCAAGGGCAAACTGGTGGACTGGTTGACGGAAAGCGCCCAAGGCGTGGTCCGATTCCAGGGTGGCCACAATGCCGGCCACACGCTGGTGATCAATGGGGTGAAGACGGCACTGCATCTGATTCCGAGCGGCATCATGCGCGCGGGCGTCAAGTGCTACATCGGCAATGGTGTGGTGCTCTCTGTCGCCAAGCTGATTGAGGAAATCGCCGGGCTTGAGCGCGCTGGCGTCGAAGTTCGTTCGCGCCTGCGCGTCAGCGAAGCCTGTCCCTTGATCTTGCCTTTTCACGTGGCGCTCGATCTGGCACGCGAAGCGGCGCGCGAGACCGGTGGAACCGAGAAGATTGGCACCACCGGCCGCGGCATCGGCCCGGCCTACGAAGACAAAATCGCACGCCGCGCTCTGCGGGTGCAAGACCTGAAGTACCCCGAACGCTTCGCCACCAAGCTGCGCGAACTGCTGGGGCTGCACAACCACGTGCTTTCCACCTGGCTGGGATCCAAAGCGCTCGCGCTGGGCGGTGCACTCGAGCCGTACCTGCGTGACGGTGAGGTGCAGTTTGACGCCGTTTATGACGAAGCCATGCGCCACGCAGAATTCTTGCGTCCCATGATGGCCGACGTGTCGCGCGAGCTCAACGAGGCTCACCTTCGCGGTGAGAACCTGCTGTTTGAGGGCGCACAAGGCACCTTGCTCGACGTGGACCATGGCACCTACCCCTACGTCACGTCCAGCAACTGCGTCGCGGGCAACGCCGCAGCCGGCGCGGGCGTCGGCCCTGGCATGCTGCACTATGTCTTGGGCATCACCAAAGCGTATTGCACGCGCGTGGGCGGCGGGCCTTTCCCTACCGAGCTCGATTGGGAAACCCCCGGCACGCCCGGTTACCACATGAGCACCGTAGGCGCCGAGAAAGGCGTTACGACAGGGCGCAGCCGGCGCTGCGGCTGGTTTGACGCCGCATTGCTCAAGCGCAGCGCGCAGGTCAACGGCCTTACCGGGCTTTGCATTACCAAGCTCGATGTGCTTGACGGCTTGTCTGAGCTCCTGCTGTGCACAGGTTACGAGCTCGATGGTGAACAAATCGATATTCTGCCCATGGGCGCAGACGATATTTCCCGTTGCATCCCCGTGTACGAAACCCTTCAAGGCTGGACCCAGTCAACAGTAGGTGTGACGCGCTACGATGAACTGCCTGCTGCTGCGCGCCTTTACCTGCAACGCATCGAGCATGTGACAGGAGTACCCGTGGCGGTGGTTTCCACCAGCCCGGACCGCGACCACACCATCATGTTGCAACACCCGTTTCTTGCAAGGTAAATGGGCGTTTAGCGCAGTATCGGTTTGATTTGACTGCTATTTTATCAGGAGCATTTTCATGTTGACCGAAGACGGCAAGCACCTTTATGTCAGTTACGACGAGTACCACAACCTCATCGAAAAACTGGCGCTGCGCGTGCACCAGTCGGGCTGGCAGTTCGACACCATTCTTTGTCTGGCCCGTGGCGGGTTGCGCCCGGGCGACATCTTGAGCCGGATTTTCGACAAACCTCTGGCCATCATGTCTACCAGTTCGTATCGCGCGGAAGCTGGTACGGTGCAAGGGCATCTCGATATTGCGCGTTTTATCACCACGCCCAAGGGCGAAATCGCAGGTCGGGTGCTGCTGGTCGACGACCTCGCCGACACCGGGCACACGCTGCACGCTGTGATCGACATGCTCAAAACCAACTACGACCCGATTACGGAGATGCGCAGTGCGGTCATCTGGACCAAGGGCGTATCGAGTTTCAAGGCCGACTACTCGGTGGAGTATCTGCCCACCAACCCTTGGATTCATCAGCCATTCGAGACCTACGACAGCCTGAATCCGGAAAAACTTCTGGAGAAGTGGCGGCTCTAAACGCCGACTGCCGCCGCTACACCACCATGTATCGGCCGGGCCGGTGGTTCATGGCCAGCACAAGGTTAAGCGCCACAGCACCCACCACCGAAAGCGCCACGCGCGTCGGCTCTACGCTCCACAGCGCCAACAACACAATGCTGCAGTCGAGCACCATCTGAATTTTCCCGGCTCGCCAGCCGTAGCGGTCCTGCCAATACAGAGCCAGGATGCCGACGCCGCCCAGACTGCAGCGGTGGCGGAAAAGCACCAAAAACCCCGTTCCAGTGACGAGGCCGCCGGCAAGCGCCGCATACAGGGGCTGCAGTTCGGAGAACTTCAAGAAATGCGGCTGCAGCTCGGTGAGCAGCGACAGCAGGGCCACGGCGGCAAATGTCTTGGCAGTAAAGAGCTTGCCAAATTTACGCAGCGCCAACCAGTAAAACGGCAAGTTCAGTACGAAAAATACCTTGCCGAAGCCCCAGCCGGTCGAGTAGTGCAGCAAAAACGCCAGGCCTGCGGTACCGCCGGTGAGCAGGCCGGCACTGGTAAACAAGGCCACACCTACCGAGATCAGAAGCACTCCCGTGCAGATGGCCACGGCGTCTTCCAGTAGGCTGTGCGGAACCGCCTCAGGCAGCTTGAGCGGGGGGTGTTGGGTTCCTGGCATGGGTCTGAGCGGGTGGGGCGGCCGAGGAACGCCCGGAACGCCTACTGAAATTGTAAGGATCGCTACAGTGTTTGTAGCTGCTAGCGCAATATGAATAAGCGCTAGAGGCCAATTTTACGTAATTTTTGTCTGGCGCCGGTATCATGTTGGCATGCTGCTGCGCCAACCCGTTCACACCCTGCCTGAGCGCTTGGCGCAGCGGATCTGGAGTTGGGCGCTCGCTTGGTGGCGCACCGTCTACATGGGCGCGGTGGTGCTGGTGCTCGTGCTGTCTCCCTCGAGCTATGGCCGCCTGGGGCGCAGGCTGCTGGCCCAGCGCATTTATGTCGAGACGATCCCTATTCTCATGGGGTTCACTGTGTTGGCTGCGCTGCTGAGCCTCGTTATCACCCGCATAGTCGTGGTCACGGCACTCAGCTATGGTCTTTCGCGTTATGCGCTGGAGATGGTGATTCGCGTCTTGGTGCTTGAACTGATACCGCTCACCGCAGCGATGTTTGTAGCCATGCGTTGTGCCATCCCGAGCGGCGCTCAGCTTGCGCAACTGCGACGCAGCGGCCGCTTGGCAGCGCTCGAACATGCTGGGGCGGACCCGGTGCGCATGGAGCTCCTCCCGCGTGTCGTTGCCGCCGCGTTTGCCAGCGTGACGTTGGCGGCGCTCTCGTGCGCGGTGGCGCTCGTCATGGCGTATTTCAGCGTTTTCGGCTTGAGCACTGCTGGCTTGGAGGGCTTTACCCGAATGTTTGGTCATGTGTTCTCGCCTGAAGTCACACTGGTGTTTGCGCTGAAGACGCTATTTTTTAGCTTGGCTATTGCGGTGATCCCGATGGCGGCGGGTATGTACGACCTCGGTGTCAACGAACGTGGCTCTCAGCTGGGCGGGCTGGCGCGCATGTTTGCGGTGCTGCTGCTCATAGAACTGGTGTCGTTGATCGGAAACTACTATTGAATTGCTTATTTGCGCATGACGTCTGATCACAATCCCTCTTCTCTGGACGCTCAGTTGGCGCAAGAGGAACTCATTCGCCCCGTCGCCCATTTGCGTCTGAAGGCCTTTGCGTTGCTGGCCTTCACCTTGCTCTTGGTTGTGGGTTCCGCGCTTTATTTGCTCTATGCGCGCGGGGCGTTCGAGCCCACGCAGCGCCTGGTGCTCAAGGCCGACGATTCCGAAGGTGTGGCCGTAGGTATGGACATGACTTTTTCGGGCTTTCCGATTGGTCGCGTGCGGCGCGTCGAATTGGCCGGCGACGGCAGCGCGCGCATTTTGATCGACGTACCGAAAAAGGACGCACACTGGCTGCGCGAGTCGAGCGTTTTCACGTTGGTGCGCGGCATCGTCGGCGGCACCGGCATTCGCGCCTACACCGGCATCATGGACGACCCGCCGCTTGTGGGCGGTGCTGAGCGACCGGTGCTCAGGGGCGATGCAACGGCTGAAATTCCTCAGCTCATGGCATCGGCGCGCGAATTGCTTGGCAACCTCACCGCCATGACCGATGCAGACTCAGCGCTCGGTGCCAGTCTGGGGAACGTTCGCACGCTCACCGAGCGCTTGCAAGGCCCGGGCGGCGCTCTGGGCGTGCTGATGGGGGGTGACGCCGACGCCAAAAAGATCGTGCAGACGCTTGATAGAACCAACGCCTTGCTGGCCCGAATCGATCGCATGGCGGCGCGCGCCGACGAGCAAGTCTTTGGCAAAGAGGGCGTCATGCCAGAGGCACGCGCCACGGTAGTGGAACTTCGCAAACTCCTCGCCGACGCCCGGACCAGCCTGACCAAGGTCGATGCCGTATTGGTAGAAGCGCAGGCCGTGGGCGCCAACGTGCGCGAAGGTACGTCCGACCTGGATGCGCTGCGCGCCAGCGTGGACACGAGCCTGCGCAAAGTGGACAGCCTAGTAAACGACATCAACCGCCGCTGGCCCTTTGCGCGCGATAAAGAGATCGTGCTGCCATGACCGACATGTTTTATCCAGGAATTTTGTTTCGCGCGATCGCCGCTTTGCTGCTTGGGGCGCTCGCTGCCTGCAGCTCCAAAACGCCCACGCCGGATTGGAAAATCAACGCGCACGGTGCAGCCGAGCGTGCCGTGCAAGCCTACTTTGAAGGCAATGCAAGGGTCGAGCGTGCCGAATTCGCGCGCGCCCGAAGCGAGTTGTCGCGCACCGGCGATGCGGCTCAGTTGGCCAAGCTTGAGCTTTTGCGCTGCGCTGCGCAGGTGGCCAGCCTGGAGAGTGGACCGTGCGCGCGGTTCGAGCCCTTGGCAGCAGACGCTTTGGCCGAAGAGCGCGCCTATGCACGCTACCTTGCTGGCAAAGCAAGCGTTTCGGATGTGTCGAAGTTGCCGGAGGCGCAGCGCACTGCCGCAGTCGCGGCTGAGCAGCAGTTGGTGGCGGCCATTGCGGTGCAAACAGACCCGTTCGCTCGATTGGTCGCCGCGGGCGCGGCTTTCGCCCGTGGCGCAGCGACGCCCGCGGTGGTGAAGCTGGCCGTGGACACCGCTTCACACCAAGGCTGGCGCAGACCGTTGCTGGCGTGGTTGGGGGTTCAGATCCAACTCGCCGAGCGCGCTGGCGACCAAGAAGAAGTTGCAAGGCTGCGCCGCAGGGCGGCGATTGCGGGGCAGGAGTCCGCCGTTGAGTAGGCTTGCCCCAGAGCCCCTAGTTGAGGCCCGCGTCCAGCATCACCAACGCGACCCCGTCCGGTACAGCAGACAGTGCATCTGCCGACTGTGCGGTGATGTCTGGCAGCAACTGCGTCAGGGAAGCGACCAGCGCCAATGCCACCGTAAGCGCGAAAGCCGCAAGCGAATGCGTGGGAGCGGTGCGATGTGTGTCGCGGCATTTCATGGCAGGCCTCCGATGGGTGGGTGGTGTGCCAGAGAGTCTGGCAGCTTGGCCTTGATTGAACCTGCTTGCGCAGACACTGTCTGTCAGACGAAAGCGCAAGCGCTTTTTTGGTCTTCTTTATTCGCGGCGCCTTGCCAGCAGGAGTGGGCATGACGGCGCGGATTCGCTCGCGTTGGCAGGCTGTCTGGGTGGCTGAAGCCGTGCAGTGCATCGAAGAGCAGGGTCCGCTCGACGATGCCCATGCGCTGGCACGCGCACTGGGCACCGAAGGTCGGCAGGAAGACCGTTTGCGAGAGCGTGCCTGGCTGTTGGGTGAGCGCCTCGGCCTGCTTGACCAGCTTGCGCGCTGGCGTGAGGCCGCGTGGGTGCTGCTGGTGGTCGCGGCGGCGGCCGTACTCGCATTGGCCAACGGGCTGCTGTTTGCGGTACTGGCCGATGGCCGGACGATCAACGCCATGAGCGCTCTCGTCTCGGCGCTTGGTCTGCACTTGCTCACCTTGTTTTTTTGGCTGATGTCCCTCGCATTCGGCGGTAGCGGCACTGCAAGCTCGGGCGCCTCGCTGTCTGTGGGCCGTCTGCTCGCGGGCTTGGCACTGCGTTTGCCCTTTTGGCGCGGGCCGCAGGCGGCGCCTATGGCACGCGCTGGCCTGCGCCTGCTGCTGCGTGAGCGGCTGGCACCATGGGTGTTTGGACTGGTGAGCCATGTGGTCTGGGCGCTGGGCTTGCTGTTCATGTTGGTTGGCTTGCTGTTTGCCTTCGCATTTCGCGAATACCAACTCACCTGGGAGAGCACCCTTTTGGGGCCAGACTGGTTTGCGAGCTTCGCCCGCGCCACAGGCGCTTTGCCCGCTTTGCTCGGCGTGCCGATCCCGCATCTGGCCGACAGCAGCCAAAGCGCCGGAAATTGGCCGGCCAGAGAGGCTGCTTGGTGGCTGCTCGCCTGTCTGGCTTTCTACGGCCTGCTGCCACGCTCTGTGCTTGCTATGTGGTGTTGGTGGAAGGTTCGAAAGGCGGCGCAGCGCGTGGATATTCCGCTCGCAGACCCGTACTACCAGCGACTGCTGACGCGCTTTCAGGCGCTCGAACCCGCGCAGGTGACCGATATTGAGCACCCTCTGGCTGGCTCTGCCACACCGCGTGCTGCCCCAACGGGCGGTTTCAACGCAGGCGTGGCTGTGCTGGGTTTTGAGTTGCCAGAGCACTTCGCGTGGCCGCCGGCGGAGTTGGCAGAAGGCCCTCTGCTGGTGTCGCGCATTGCCGGAAGCATGCACGAACAAACCAAGGCCTATGGGCAACTCGCCGCGCTGCGTCCTGAAACGCTGCTGGTGCTGTGCGACGCCGCGGCGTCGCCCGACCGGGGCACGGCCCGGTTCTTGCGGGAGGCTGGTGTCAACGCGCGCCACTGCGCTCTGGTGCTGTGCGCGCGTCCGGATGGACTGGGCGAGGACGCTGCGGCAGGCATACAGCGCTGGCTTTCTTGGGCTGCCGACCGCCATCTTCCCGAGTGGACGGTGCTGGACAGCCTTGACGCCGCAGCGCGCTGGGCGAAGGGTCGGGCATGAGCGCGCCGATAGACATCGCTGTGGTCGGCCATACCAATGTGGGCAAAACCTCGCTGCTGCGTACGCTGACGCGCCAGGGCGGGTTTGGCGAAGTGTCAAACCGGCCAGGCACTACGCGCCATGTCGAGCGCATCGACCTGCGGGTGGAAGGGCGCGTGGCAGTCCGGTTTTTCGACACTCCCGGCCTTGAGGATGCCGTTGCCCTACAGCATTACATGGCCGGCTTGCCCGGAGCCTTTGCCAACCCGGTGGAGCGCGTACGCGCCTTTCTTGCTGGGCCTGAGGCCCATGCAGCCTATGAGCAGGAAGCCAAGGTGCTGCGCAAGATGTTGGAGGTGGATGCCGCGGTGTACGTCATCGATTGCCGCCAACAGGTGCTGCCCAAGTACCGCAGTGAAATTGAACTGCTGTGCGCCTGCGCGCGCCCGGTGATGCCGGTGCTCAACTTCATTGCTGCATCGGGTGCGCAGGCCGATGCTTGGCGGGAGGTGCTCGCCGGCTACAACCTGCACGTCTGGATGCAGTTCGACGCCGTCGCGCCCTATGTAGGCGCGGAACGCCAGCTTTTTCAGGATTTGTGCGTGCTCTTGCGCGCACGCCAGGCTGAGTTGCAAGCGGTCGTAGCAGAGTTGCAGGCGCAGGCGCAGGCACGGCGGCGGGCGGCTGCTACGTTGATGGCGCGCCTGTTGGTGCACGCAGCGGCTGAGCGTCAGGCCGTCGCGCGCGCCGAGCTTCAAAGCGCAGATGGCCGCGCGCAGGCCTTGGGGCGGTTTAAGAAAGCATTTTCCGAACGCACGCACGAGGCGGTGCAGGCCATTTTGGGCGTTTACGGGTTTCGCCCCGACGAGGCCGACGTTGCGCTGGCACCTTGGACCAGTGGCCGCTGGCAAGACGACCTATTTCACCCTGAGTTGCTGCAGGACGCCGGGCGCAAGCTGGGCAAGGGCGCTGCGGTTGGCGCTGCAGTGGGTTTGGCGGCAGATGTGGCGCTCGCTGGCCTTTCGCTCGGGGCGGCAACGGCGCTCGGCGCAGCGGTCGGCGGCGTCGTCAGCCAAGGCTGGAGCCAAGTGCCGCGCAAGCTCAAACACAAAATGCAGGGAGTTGAAGAGCTGACACTGGAAGATGCGGTCTTGCTTGGCTTGGCGGACAGCCTGCTGCGTCTGGTGGGCGCGTTGGAGCGCCGCGGCCATGCCGCCACCGAGCAGTTGGCGATTGCAGCGCAGACCGACGGGCAGGCGGCGCTCCAGTCGGTGGTGCAGGCGCTGGCGCCCGCACGGGGTTTTGCGCAGACGCCTAAAGCATCTGTGCTGGCCGCGAGCCAAGACCCGCGGCGAGAGGCGCTCAGCCAGCGCATCGCCGAGCTGCTTTTGAAAACGCTTGCCTCTCAAGCCTGAGTAGGAAGCGCCTCAGTCGCGGGCGCCACAGGCCATCGCACGCTCACGCGATGCGTCGCGCAGGCCGGGGTTTGCCGGTTGCACTGGCCAGCCAGAAAGATGCTGCTGCGCAATGTCGGAGAGCGCCGTGATCCACGCTGGGCTGTCGTTCAGGCACTCGATGTAGTGAAACTGCTCGCCGCCGGCGTGCAGGAAGGCCTCGCGCGCTTCCTGGCTGATTTCTTCCAGGGTTTCAAGGCAATCGCTGGTGAAGCCCGGGCAGACCACATCGACGCGGCGCACGCCGCTTTTCGCGAGTTCAATCAGCGTCGGTTCGGTGTAGGGCTGCAGCCATTTGGCCTTGCCAAAACGCGATTGGAAGGTGACGCGCATTTGCGTGTCGGTCAGCCCGAGCCGCTCGCCCAGCAGGCGCGCCGTTTTGCGTGCTTCGCAGTGGTAGGGATCGCCCAGGAGCAGGGTGCGTTCGGGTACGCCGTGAAAGCTCATCACGAGTTGTTCACCCTTGCCGTGCTCGCGCCAGTGCGCCTCCACCTTTTTGGCCAGTGCCTCGATGTAGCCCGGATGGTCGTGGTAATGGTTCACAAACCGCAGCTCAGGCACCCGGCGCGTGCGTGCTGCCCAGGAATAGACCGCGTCAAACACGCTGGCGGTGGTCGTGGCCGAATACTGCGGATACAGCGGCAACACGAGGATGCGCGTGGCGCCCTCTGCCTTGAGCGCGTCGAGCTGGCTGGCAATGGAAGGGTTGCCGTAGCGCATCGCGTGGCGTACCAGCACCGGCACGCCGGCTTCGCCCAGCCAGCCGCGCAGCAGCTTGGCCTGCTTCTCGGTCCACACCGCCAGAGGCGAGCCTTCCTCCGTCCAGACGCTTCGGTATTTGGCGGCCGATTTGGCCGGGCGCGTGCGCAAAATGATGCCGTGCAGGATCAGCCACCACAGCGGTTTGGGGATTTCCACCACGCGGTGGTCGGCCAAAAACTGGCCCAGGTAGCGGCGCAGGGCTGCGGGCGTGGGTGCGTCGGGCGTTCCCAAGTTGCACAGCAGCACGGCGGTGCGCGTTGGTGTTCCGTGGGAGTAGGGGGGTTCAGGGGCAAAAAAAGGCATGCGCAATTGTCGTGCAACTGCCCGAAAGCGCGGGAGGTCAGTTGGCGCCGCGCACCAATCGCACAGGAAGCTTGCTGGCCCGCGAGACATCGCCATGCGCGTTACCCGAGCCTAAATCCACGGCCCAACCTTCCAGCGCTGCCAACCGGCTGCCACCTTTGGTGCGGCCGCTGGCGACGTTGTCGTAGTTGTAGGGGTTCACCGAGAGCTGGCGCACGTTGGCTGTTCCCGACCAGTGCAGGCCGCTGGGGGCATCCGGGAAGAGCTTGGCGTCCACGCCCGGCGGCTGGGCTTGCTTGTCGACCAGCCTGCGCAGCTCAAGGCTGCGCGGTAGGCGCCAAGCGTGGCCGTCGGCGGCACTCCGCGACTTGGCGCGGGCAGTCGCTTCGGCGCGCGTGAGCAACAAGGCGCGGCCTGTGCAGGTGGTGCCATTCCATTGCATACCTTCGACACAGCGCGCCCACACTGTGCGGGCCCGGGGATCGAGCACTCCTGCGCCGTCGGGAGTAGGCGTGAGGGCTGTGCCGTCAGAAACTGGCGCTTCGACTTGACCGGCGGCAAACGCGGGAACGCAAGCGAAGCCCATGATCAGCAGCGCAGCAACATAGCGCAAGGTTTTCATGGCAACACCTCCGGCGCAAAAGTGTCGAGGTCTTAGCGACCCGCTTGCTGGCTCTCCCAGCGCGACTTGCAGGCCACGCAGTGCTGCGTTTGGGGTTCAATTTTCAGGCGTTCAAAGGGAATGGTGCAGCCGCATTCGTCGCACTCGCCGTAGCTGCCTTCGTCCATGCGCTTAAGGGCGTTGTCGATGCGCACCAGATCGGTTGCATCGATGTCGGTGAGGGTCTGGTCGACTTCGCGCGCCACGTTGCGCTGAAGCACAGCGCCTTCGTCCTGGCTTGGAGGCATCAGGTTCTCGCGGTTTTGCTCCATTTGCGACTGCAGCTCAGCGCGGCGCGACAGCAGCAGGGTACGCAGTTCACTTACTTGTGCCGTGGTTAGTTTTTCGGTCATGGGGTTCTCCTGAAAGCGAGGGCGCCAATTGGCCCGCAACGCTTCCAGAATAGCCCGTCTGTGTGATGTCGGACTGCGATTGCGTCAATTACCGCAGTAGCGGCCGCCCAGTGAACGGAAAAATTCTTATAAAAATAGCTTGTAGCGCAATACCAGTAAGCGCAACAAGCTATATATTAAATAGCAATCTAGGCAGATTGACCTAGAACTTCACCGTCACGCCGATGTTGAAAGACCGACCCATGCCGGGCACACGCACGCCCCATGGCACGGCGGTGCCTCCCATGGTCATGCCCTGGCCCACATAGGCGCCGCCCTGTGGGTGGTTGTAGAAGCGGTCGAACAGGTTGTCGATGCCGAAGTCCAGGCGCACCTGCTTCCAATCGTAGCTGCCGCGCAGGTTAACCAGGCCGTATCCGGCCGTGGGCAGTTCGTTGCGCACGGCGGAGACGCGGGTCTTGGCAGTGACCATGACCAGTTCGGCGGTCCCCGTCCAGGCGCCTAGGCGCTGGGTGAGGGCCGCGCGCGCATTGAGCGGCATGATGCCGTAGAGCTTGTCGCCGGTGGTGCGGTTGGTGCCGTGCACGTAGCTGACGACGCCGCTCAGTGCGAACTGGCCCCAGTTCGCCGTGCGGCCCAGGTCCGTAAAACCCGAGAGGTCAAAACCGTGCAGGCGTGCGTCCTGGTTGGCAAACTGCAGGTAGGCAAAGCCTGTCGTGGCCGCCCGGTTGGCGGGTGTGCATGCCGACATGGCCCCGCTGCCGCTGCAGCGCCGCGCGTCGATGTAGTTGTTCACATAGGTCAGGTAGGGGGTGAACTTCACGCCCCACTGCTCGCCCGTGGCGTCGTGCCAGTCGGCGGTGGCGCTCAGGGTGTTGGCGGTCTCAGGCTTGAGGTCCATGTTGCCCACATAGCCATTGCCATCGCCCGCCAGGTTGATCATGCGCATGGCCATGCCGCCGGTGGACCAGGTGTAGCGCTCGTACAGGTTGGGCGAGCGCGTCTTGTGCGCAAAGCCGAACTCGTAACTGGCGTTGGCGCTGGGGGTGTAGCGCGCCAGGGCGGTCATATCGACGTTGCTGTCGCTGCGCTTGCGGTCACCGGCGTTGAAGGCGTTGGCCTCCATGTTGTAGTTGGCGTTGTAGCCCTGCGCGGCGCCGCTGTTGCTGCGCACATGGCTGCTGCGCAGGCCGATTTGCGAGAGCCATTGCGGGTTCCAGCGGGCTTCCCATTCGCCATACATGTCAACGCGGTCGCGCTGGCCATCGCGGATGTTCCAGAACGTGTTGGGCGCCATGCCGCCGCCGGATGGCAGCCACCAGTCGCCTAGGCGGTAGTTTTGCAGCTCGGCGCCCACGCGCAGGGTGTCACGCGCCGACAGGGCGATGTCGCCCTTGACCTGCAGGCCCGTGGTCTTGCCTTCGGTGTCCATGGGCATGCCGGGTACGTTGCCGGCGGGGCCGTACCAAAATTGCTTGTCCTCGCCAAAGTTCATGCTGTGGCGGGTTTTCTCTTGGTAAGCCCGTGCCTGGAGCTGGCCCCAGGCGTATTGGCCCTCGTAGCGCAGGTTGAATTGGTGGCTGTCGTTGCCGGTCATGTCCATGCGCTGGTTGGGGTAGTTCTGGTAGGGGATGTCCTGCAGGCCCAGGCGCATCTCGACCAGGTGTTCGTCGCTGCGCAGGGCATAGGCCAGCGAATGGTTGCGGGTCTTGTAGCTCGACGATCCCACCTCGTCACCACCCAGCCATTGCGTGGGCTTGTTGGCGGCGGCCGGGCCTGCGGCCTTGAAGTTGCGCGCGGCTTTGTAGTTGTCGGATTGGGCGGTGGAGCCGTCGTAGCGCAGGCTCATTTGTTCGGTGGCGTAGGTGGCCGAGAGGTTGGCGCCCATGCCGTTGCCGTTGCTGCGGTAGAAGGTACCGGCCTGACCCTTGAGCAGGCGGCCCTGGCCGGACGCGGCAAATTCGGGGGCGGGGGAGTTGACCTGGATGGTGGCGCCAATGCTGTCGCCACCCACGCTGACTGGGGTGACGCCGGCAAACAGGCGCACGCTGCCCACGCGCGTGGGGTCGATGTACGACAGTGGCGGGTTCATGTGGTTGCCGCAGGACGAGACCAGGTCCATGCCATCCACCTGGATGCGCAGGCGGTCGTCGGACAGGCCGTGCACGCTGGGCAGGCTGGAGACGCCGCCAGCGCCAAACAGGCTCACACCGGGCAGCTTGCGCAGCAGGCCGGCGGTGTCGCTGCTGGAGGCCCGGCCCGACTGCAGGGCCTCGGCATCGGCCGCAGCGGCGCCCACGGGCTGTACGCCGGCCTTGGGTGCCTTGACGGTAATGGTCTGCAGCGCGGCATCCTGGGCCAGGGCGGTAAAGGGCAGCACAGCGAGCAGGGCGCACAGGGGCGCGAGTGTGTGGGCGGCTGCGGGACTTTTTTCAACAAAGCGTGTACGCAGGGAAAAGGCGAAAGAGTGGCTCATGCGAATGCATCCAGAAAAAACAATGGGATTTGGGCGGGCGCGCCCGACGACCCCGCGTGTGCACGGGGATCTGAAAAACCGTTTGGGGTTTGGTTAGCCGAGCGCTGCGGGAGGCGCCTGAGCTGGCGGCCTCACGCCCCGCCCGCTCGCGACCCTACGATCGGCACTGCGCGATGGCGGCGGTGCATCGACCGCTTTCGGTGGCTGCGAAGCTGCGGGGCTCGGCGGCATAGGAGCCAACCCGAGGCCCGCCACCACGCACACCGGGCAGCCCGTGCCTGCCATGCCGATGGGCGCGTCGGAGCCATCCGAATCTGTTGCGCCGGCATTCTTGGTGCTGCAGATTTCTCCCCATTGCAGCCAGCCCGAGGCCTGTTGGGCCAGATGCTGATGGCTCAGCTGCACCATCCACAATTGCGCCAACACTGCCAGCAGCGCAAGCAGATTGGCCGCGCGGTAGCGGTGGAGGGGGCGGGGTGCAATCACGGAGCATCATTGTGCGTGCTGGTCTTTGAAATCTGCTTGCCCTTGCGTGTTGATGCCAGCGCCCATTGCGCTGGATCAAACTCGCAGCCTGGTGCCTACGCGGGCAGGGATGCAATGACCATCAGGTATTCTTGATCGCAGCGCTCAGTTTCCAGCTCCGTACCCCACAACGCAAACTGCCTGTGCCTCTAGACCTCTCCCGTATTCGTGCCATCAGTCTTGATCTGGACGACACTCTGTGGCCCGTGTGGCCAACCATCGCGCGTGCTGAAGACCGCCTGCAGCAATGGCTGGCCGAGCATGCACCCGCTACCCGCGATCTCACCGCGCAGCCGGGCGTGCGTCAAGCGCTGCGGTTAGAAGCACTTCAGGCCTTGCCAGGCGGTGCGCACGACATGAGCGCGTTGCGCCAGGAAGCGATACGCCTGGCGCTGGTACAAGCCGGCGACAACCCGCAGCTCGCCGCTCAGGCGTTTGAGGTCTTTCTGGCCGAGCGCCAGCGCGTGGACCTGTTTGACGATGCGCTGCCCGCGCTCGAATTCCTGAGCGAGCGCTACCCGCTCATTGCGCTTTCCAATGGCAACGCAGACGTCTCGCGCATGGGGCTGGCGCATTTGTTCGTCGCCAAAGTGGGCGCGCACGATGTCGGCTGCGCCAAGCCCGACCCTCGCATGTTCCTGCGTGCCGCTGAAGTGGCGGGGGTGTCTGTGGGCAGCGTGCTGCATGTGGGCGACGATGCGCATTCCGATGGATGGGGTGCACTGGCAGTGGGCATGCAGTTCGCTTGGGTCAACCGCGACGGCAAAGCTTGGGAGTGCACAGGCAGTACGCCACATCTGCATGTTCCAAGCCTCGCTGAGTTGACTGCCCACTTCCTGGAGTAAATGGCACCAGCGCACGCAGAGCGCCGTATACATCGCCGCAATCAAAAATATCAAAAAATATAGCTGCTAGCGCTTATGGATAAAGCGTTAGAGGCCAATTTCGTTCAAAAATTTTCAACGCTGCAATGTGCAGCTTGAAGACGCTCTCAGCGCAGCACCAGCACCGGGATATGCGAGTGCGTCAACACATGCTGCGTTTCGCTTCCGAGCAGCAGCCTAGAAATGCCTTTGCGGCCGTGTGAGGCCATGACGATCAGGTCGCAGTCGTGCTTCTTGGCGGCGGCAATCACAGCTTCTGCTACGAGGTCCGACTTGGCCACCAATGCTTTGACCTTCACGCCTTTCGCTCCCGCTTCTGCCTTGATGCCATCGACCAAGGCCTGAGCGGTGGCGGACCACTGGGCTTCGATTTGTTTGACGTTGGCGGGATCCACCGGCAGGGCGCCTTCCATGTAGCTGCGCGGGTAGCGCGGCACGACCTTCAAGGCTACGAGCGTCGCCCCCGTCACCGCAGCGAGTTCGGTCGCGCTTTGGACCGCTTTGTTGGAGAGTTCAGAGCCGTCGGTGGCAACAAGAATGCGCTGGTACATGGCAAGCCTCCAAGGTGAAAACAACAGCCACAGCGTAGGCGCGGGGAGCGCTGGGGAGCTTGATGTACGTCAATTCCATGAAGATGGCGTGGGTTAAGCTTGCGCTATGTCAATGCAACTTTCGGCGCCAGCGTCTCCGGCATCCTTGCCAAACGCACTTGGCGGCGAAGTGGCGTTCAACGACCGCCTGAGCGCAGCCAGTTTGTTGGACGATCCAGACGAGTGGGCTTCATTTGGGCGTCCTGCAGACGGCGCTGCCGAAGGCACTTGCTGGGAGTCGCACGTTGTCATTGAAGGCATGCACTGCGCAGCCTGCGCCTTGACCATCGAAGACGCGCTGCGTGCGGTTCCCGGAGTGGAGCAGGTCGATGTGAGCGCCGCCACGCAGCGCGCTCGCGTGGTGTGGAATTCGGAGGCGGCGCTTCCATCTCAGTGGTTCGAGGCGGTGCGCAAGGCCGGTTATCGGGCGCTTCCTGCAGCCGATTCGCATGCGCGCGAGCTGCGCGTGCGTGAACACCGACGTGCGCTGTGGCGCTGGCTGGTGGCGGGCTTTTGCATGATGCAAGTAATGATGTACGCGTGGCCCGCCTACATCGCCCTGCCTGGCGACTTGAGCGCGGAAATGGAGTCGCTGCTGCGCTGGGCCTCGTGGGTCATCAGTCTTCCAGTCGTGCTTTTTGCTTGCGGCCCCTTTTTTACCAGCGCTCTGGCGGACATCCGCCACCGGCGCATCAGCATGGACCTGCCCGTAGCGCTGGGCATGGGCATCACCTTCTGTGTCAGCTCCCTGGGAACCTTCCAGCCCGAGGGCATTTTCGGGCGCGAGGTCTATTACGACTCGCTCACCATGTTCGTTTTCTTCTTGCTTACCGGGCGTTGGCTCGAACTGCGCCTGCGCGACCGCACCGCGGGCGCACTGGAAGCCGTCATGAATCGCTTGCCCGACAGCATCGAGCGGCGCGGCACTGATGGCGGTTTCGTTCGCGTCTCGGTGCGCCGCCTCAAGGTGGGAAATGTGGTGCGCGTGCTGCCTGGCGAGGCGTTCCCCTCGGACGGACTTTTGACAGCCGGCAGCTCGCGCGTAGACGAGGCCTTGCTGACGGGAGAATCCACGCCGCGCTGGCGCACCGTTGGAGCGTCGGTCTCGGCAGGCAGCATCAACCTTGAATCTGTGGTCGAGATGGAAGTGATGCGCTTGGGCGCCGACACCCGCTTCGGCGAAATCGTTGCGCTGATGGAAAGCGCATCGCTGCAAAAGCCCCGCTTGGCTCAGCTGGCCGACCGCGTCGCGCGGCCATTTCTGTTTTTTGTGTTACTGGCCGCGATAGGGGCGATGCTGTGGTGGTGGCCCCGCGACCCGCAGCACGCCCTGATGGTGGCAGTGTCGGTGCTGATCGTCACGTGCCCCTGCGCGCTCTCGCTCGCAACGCCCGTGGCGATGCTCTCGGCCGCCGGTGCGCTGGCGCGCGAAGGGGTGCTGGTGCGCAACCTGCAGGCGCTTGAAACGCTTGCTGGCGTCGACACTGTGGTGTTCGACAAAACTGGCACGCTGACGCACGACCGCATGGCGTTGCGCCATAAGCACGCAGCAGATGGGTGGTCTTTAGGAGCGGCGCTGAGCCTCGCTGCCGCTGTAGCGCGCCATTCGCTGCACCCCGCCTCGCGCGCGCTGGTGGCGGCTGCAGGAGCTGAAGGCGCCGACGGCGATCTATCGTGGGAAATAGTGGCAGTCACAGAAACCCCCGGAAAGGGATTGTCTGCACAAGTGCGCGCGCTGGATGGCACGGGCGCCGTGCGCACGCTGCTGCTGGGGTCTGCAGAACATGCGGGGGTTGCAGCTGCGGGGGCAGATGGTGTTCAAGTGTGCATGGCCTGGGGCGATGCTGCTCCGTCAGACCGCCTAATTGCCTATTTTGAACTTGAAGAGCAACTGCGCAGCGATCTGCAAGCTTCGCTTCGGGCTTTGGCGCAGGCCGGCATTGGTGTGCAGGTGCTGTCGGGCGACGGAGCTGCTTCTGTTGCAAGGGTGGCGCGGCGCGCCGGCATTGAACGGTGGCGCGGCGCGTGTACACCGGCAGACAAGCTTGACGCCTTGCGCGCCTTGCAGGCGAAAGGCCGCCGGGTCGCCATGGTGGGCGACGGCCTGAACGACGGACCGGTGCTCGCCGCTGCCGATGTTTCGTTCGCGTTTGGCAGCGCCGTCCCGTTGGCAAGTTTGCGGTCGGATTTTGTGGTGTTGGGCGGACAGCTGCCGCTCATTGCGCAATCGACGCTGCTCGCGCGTAAGACCTTGCGAATCGTCCGTCAAAACCTGTGGTGGGCGGCAGGCTACAACGCCGTGTGTGTTCCGCTTGCGATTGCGGGGCTCATGCCTGCTTGGCTTGCGGGCTTGGGTATGGCGGCCAGTTCGCTCTTGGTGGTGTTGAACGCAGCCCGCCTGGCCCGCGCGATGCCGCTGCTCACGAAGCAGCAGGACGATGGTGGACGAAGTGCCCCCACACAGCACACCCCGGCGCACGCCTGATTTTTAAGGAATATGCGATGGACATTCTGTATGTGCTGATTCCCCTGTCCGTAGGCTTGGTGCTGCTGGTGGTGCTGGCCTTGTGGTGGGCGGTGTATCGCGGCCAGTTTGAGAACGTTGACCAAGAAGCGGAGCGAATTCTTCGCGAGAATTGATGTTGGTCAAAAACACTACTTCCGATCCGGTTAATACTTTCGCAGACTTACAGAGGTAATCGATGACTCCTTCAACAACCGCGACTGCCGGCTACTACAACGACACAGTTGTCCGGCAGTTTTCCATCATGGCAGTGGTGTGGGGCGTGGTCGGCATGCTGGTCGGCGTGTTTATCGCGTCGCAGCTGGCCTGGCCAGAGCTCAATTTTGGTATTTCCTGGCTGAGCTATGGGCGCTTGCGGCCTTTGCACACCAATGCGGTGATCTTCGGCTTTGGTGGCAGTGCCTTGATTGGCACCAGCTACTACGTCGTGCAGCGCACTTGCCAAGTGCGCCTATTTGGCGGTCCCTTGGCTGCGTTTTCCTTCTGGGGCTGGCTGCTGGTAATCGTGGCTGCCGCCATTAGTTTGCCTTTGGGCTACACCTCCTCAAAGGAATACGCTGAGCTTGAATGGCCCATCGACATCCTCATCACGCTGGTGTGGGTGGCCTATGCCATCGTATTCTTCGGAACCATAGGCATTCGCAAGGTGCGTCACATCTACGTGGCCAACTGGTTCTACGGCAGCTTTATTTTGGCGATTGCATTGCTGCACATCGTCAACAGTGCGGCGGTCCCGGTCAGCTTCATGAAGAGCTACTCCGCGTACGCCGGTGTGCAAGACGCCATGGTGCAGTGGTGGTATGGCCACAATGCCGTCGGTTTCTTCCTCACGGCAGGCTTCCTGGGAATGATGTATTACTTCATTCCTAAGCAGGCGAATCGCCCGGTGTACAGCTACCGCCTGTCCATCGTTCACTTCTGGGCGCTGATCTTTACCTACATGTGGGCGGGCCCACACCACTTGCACTACACCGCATTGCCAGACTGGACGCAATCGGTCGGCATGGTGTTCTCGCTCATTCTGCTGGCACCCAGCTGGGGCGGCATGATCAACGGCATGATGACGCTGTCGGGCGCTTGGCACAAACTGCGCGACGACCCTATCCTGCGTTTCCTCATCGTGTCGCTGTCGTTCTACGGCATGTCTACGTTTGAAGGTCCGATGATGTCGATCAAGACAGTCAACGCGCTTTCTCACTACACCGACTGGACGGTCGGCCACGTGCACTCTGGCGCGCTCGGCTGGGTAGGCTTGATCACCATGGGTTCGCTCTATTACCTGATTCCGCGTCTGTTTGGTCGCGAAAAGATGCATTCGATCAAGGCCATTGAGTTGCATTTTTGGCTGGCGACGATCGGCATCGTGCTCTACATCGCTTCCATGTGGATTGCCGGCGTGATGCAGGGCTTGATGTGGCGCGCTGTGAACACCGATGGCACGCTGACCTACACCTTCGTCGAGAGCGTAAAAGCGACGTATCCGTTCTATGTGATCCGCGTAATAGGCGGCGTGCTGTTCTTGGGTGGCATGTTGATCATGGCCTGGAACGTGTGGGCGACTGCAAGTTCGGGGCGCTCCTCCAAAGTGGCGATTCCGGCCCTCAAGCCCGCCCACGCCTGAAGTTTGAGGATTGATTCATGTCAAATAAAAAAGTGTCCAAGGGCTTCTCGCACGAGACCATCGAAACCAACAACTTCCTGATGATCGTGTTGATCGTCCTGGTGGTTGCCGTCGGTGGTTTGGTTGAAATCGTGCCGCTGTTCTTTCAGAAGTCCACCACCGAGGCCGTCAAGGGTGTTGAGCCCTACGCCGCTTTGCCGCTCATGGGGCGCGATATCTACGTGCGCGAAGGCTGCTACAACTGCCACTCGCAGATGATTCGCCCCTTCCGTGCAGAAACGCTGCGCTATGGCCACTACTCGGTGGCTGGCGAGTTCGTCTACGACCGCCCATTCCAGTGGGGCAGTAAGCGCACCGGCCCAGACTTGCACCGTGTGGGCGGTAAATACAGCGACGAGTGGCATCGCATCCACCTCAACAACCCGCGCGATTTGGTGCCCGAGTCAAACATGCCGGCGTACTCTTGGCTCAATACGACCATGCTCGACCCAAGCGAGATCACACCGCGCATGAACGTACTGCGCATGCTGGGCGACCCCTACACAGACGAACAGATCGCGGCGGCACCAGGTGAGCTCAAGGGCAAAACCGAAATGGATGCGCTGGTGGCTTATCTGCAAATGCTCGGCCGTGCGCTGAAGTAGGACGCAATGATGGACATCACCACCTTGCGCATCGTCTTCACGCTGCTGTCGTTCGCATGCTTTTTGGGCATTGGCGTGTGGGCGTATTCCAGCCGCAATCGTGAACGCTTTGAAGAAGCTGCGCAACTTCCATTCGAACAAGATTGATCCGAACAGCTCGGAAAACGAGAACATCCCATGAGTGATTTCACCCACAATTTTTGGTCGGTCTATGTGGCCGGCCTGACACTGGCCGGAATTTTTGGCTGCGCGCTGCTGCTGTGGATGACGGCGCGCAAGAAGATTGATTCCAGCGACGACAACACCACTGGGCATGTCTGGGACGAAGACCTGAGAGAGATGAACAACCCCATGCCCCGCTGGTGGATGTGGCTGTTTGTCATCACCATCGTTTTTGCGCTGGGCTATCTGGCGGTTTACCCCGGGCTAGGAACCTTCGCTGGTACTTTCGGCTGGACGCAGATCAAAGAGTACCAAGACGAAGTCGCCAAGGGCGATGCCGAAATTGCGCCGGTCTATGCCCGCTTTGCTTCTATGTCGACTGAGCAACTGGCGGGCGACGCACCGGCCATGGCCATCGGCGAGCGCCTTTTTATGAACAACTGTGCCCAGTGCCATGGCTCTGACGCCCGAGGCAGCAAGGGTTTCCCCAACCTCGCCGATGGCGATTGGTTGCACGGCGGGTCGGCAGAGAAGATCAGCGAGACGATCCACAGTGGCCGGGTCGGTGTAATGCCGCCCATGGCGGAGGCCGTTGGTACACCCGACGATGTTCGCAACGTTGCGCATTACGTGTTGAGCCTGTCGGGAAGTCCGAACGATTCCGTACGGGCATCGCTTGGAAAATCCAAGTTCGTGGCTTGCGCCGCTTGCCACGGCATGGACGGTAAGGGCAACCAAGCTCTGGGCGCCCCCAACCTGACCGACGACATCTGGCTGCACGGCTGGGGTGAGGCCGCCATTATCAGCATCGTCAACAACGGCAAAATGAACGAAATGCCTGCTCAAGAAGGTAAGCTGACGGAGCAGCAATTGCGCGTGCTGACGGCATATGTTTGGGGTAAGTCCAACCAGCCGGCAGCCGCCCAGTGACGCTGGACTCAAGTTGGAGCGTTTTCTACCCGACGCTGCAACCTGAGCAGTCCCTACGCGCGCAAATTTCGGTCGCGAGTTGCGCGCGCTTTTGATTCACCGAAATTCACTGAGCAGTCTTCATGAACACCCCAGGCGATAAGCCTCGCAAGGTCATCCCGATCACCCCGGTGGCATCGGAGCCTTCTGCGCAGAAGGGCGTTTCATCGCTCTACGAAGCACAGAAGAAGGTCTACCCGCGGTCCATTAGCGGGTTTTTTGCGCGTTGGCGCTGGGCGATGGTGTTCATTACTCAGGCCGTGTTCTACGGTCTGCCTTGGCTGGAGTGGGGCCAGCGCCAGATGGTGCTGTTCGACCTCGGCGCTCGGCGGTTCTATATGTTCGGCTTGGTGCTGTACCCGCAGGATTTCATCTACCTGACGGGTTTGCTGATCATTTCTGCGCTGTCGCTTTTCCTGTTTACCGCCGTCGCCGGGCGTTTGTGGTGTGGATTTGCCTGTCCGCAGACGGTGTACACAGAAATTTTCATGTGGATCGAGCACAAAGTTGAAGGAGAGCGAAGCGCCCGCGTTCGCCTCGACAACGGTCCCTGGAATCTTGAAAGAATCTGGAAGAAATCGCTCAAGCAATCGCTGTGGGTGCTGATTTCCTTCTGGACTGGCTTCACCTTCGTCGGTTATTTTGTGCCGATCCGTCAGCTGGGCATGGAGCTCATGGCCTTTCAAGGCAGTTGGCAAATGTTCTGGGTACTGTTTTATGGCTTTGCCACGTACGGCAACGCAGGATTTTTGCGTGAACAGGTCTGCAAATACATGTGCCCGTATGCGCGCTTTCAAAGCGCCATGTTCGACAAAGACACGCTTATCGTCACCTACGACGAAGCCCGGGGCGAGCCGCGCGGCCCGCGCATCAAAACAGTGGATTACAAGGCCAAGGGTCTCGGCGACTGTATTGACTGCACTTTGTGTGTGCAGGTCTGCCCAGTCGGCATCGACATTCGCGATGGTCTGCAGTACGAATGCATAGGCTGTGGTCTGTGCGTGGATGCATGCAACAGCGTTATGGACAAAATGCACTACCCACGGGGACTGATCCGATTTTCTACACAGGTTGCGGTCGAAAAAGGCTGGGGCAAAGCTGAAATTTTCCGCAGGGTGCTGCGCCCTCGTGTGCTTATCTATAGCGCGGTTTTGGTGGCACTTTGCGTGGGTATGCTCACCAGTCTGGTGCTCCGTACGCCGCTTAAGGTGGACGTGGTGCGCGATCGGGCAGCGCTGTCGCGCATCGTCGCGGGCGGAAAGATCGAGAACATCTATCGCCTGCAGATCATGAACGCCACGGAGACGACGCATCGCTACCGCATCCGTGCATCCGGCCTTGAAGGTCTTGAGCTCGCTTCCGAGCCTGAGTTTGAGATCGAAGCCGCCCAATCGCGCTGGGTGCCGGTGAATTTGCGAATACCGTATGGTTCGGCTGAGCCTGGCTCACAGTCTGTCTATTTTGATATTGAAGCTGTCGGCACAGATGCGCGCGTACGTGAAAAGTCCATCTTCCTGGTGCCGCGCTGAGTAACACGCGTCCCTTTTTGCTGAATGCCCACATGAACAAAACACCTGTTACTGACAATTCCAAACCCCAACCTTGGTGGAAGTTTGGTTACGTCTGGCTTATCTTTGGTGGCCCCGCCGTCGTGGTGGTCGCATCTTTCGTCACTTTGTGGCTGGCCATTCGTACTCCCGACCCGGTGGTGGACGAAAATTACTACCAGCGTGGTCTCGACATCAACAAGACGCTCGCCGCGCAAGAGGCGCCGCTAACGCCGGCGCTCAAAGGTCGCAACCATGCTGCAACTCCCGCCAACCATGTGCCTCGCTAACGTGCGCTGCAGCCCAACAACTTACAAGAAAGCAAGCCAATGTGGACCCAACGCCTGATGTGGATTGCGTGGCCCGCATTTTTAATGGCGGGCGTGCTTGAGATGCTGGTTTTTGCGCTGGTCGATCCCAGCGATCTTCATTGGTTTGGTGAGCCGATCGCCCTATCGCGCGAGGGCGTCTATACGGTGGCTTTCTTCTTTTTCTGGACGGTGACATTTTTGTCCAGTGCCCTCACGACGCTGCTTTCGCATTCGCCGTTTGAGGTCAATCGCTGCCCTGTGCCGAACGGCGAGCGACCGGATGATTGCCGCAAGGAACCTGTGCACAATTGACCGTCCGCCTTCACCGAAAAATCATGACCGCTGCCGCTCTATCTGACTTCTCTACTTGCGATTTCTGCGATCTGCATAAGACAGACGACAGTGGCAGCTTTCGTGTACTGCCGCCTGCTTTGGGGACTTTCGGAGGGCGAAGCAAATTTGCGGGCCGAGTCAGCACTGTTAAGTGTTTTGAAGACAATGCGCTTGTGAAGGCCGCACTGGATACGCCGGGCGAAGGTCGCGTGCTGGTGGTCGATGGCGGTGGGTCGCTGCGCCGTGCGCTGGTGGGCGGCAACCTCGCTCGGGCGGCGGCTGTAAATGGTTGGGCGGGCGTTGTCGTCGATGGCTGCGTGCGCGACGCGCTTGAATTGCAAACCGCTCAAGTCGGTATTTTTGCGCGTGCTCTCATGCCGATGCCAACCGTCAAGCGAGACGAAGGACAGCGCGACGTCGGCGTACAAATACTCGGGGTCTGGGTGCGACCTGGCGATTGGCTGTACGCCGATCAAGATGGCATTGTGATTGCTGCTGCGGCCCTTCACCGCATCTGACGACGGCTGCGCTTTCGGACGCATCATCTGCTTCCGCCTGCTCAGCGGCGAAATTTCTCGCCATTGAAGTAGGTCAATTCGACGAAGTCGGAACCGTTGTGCTCTGTGGGGCTGTAGCTCACCTCAAAACCGCCCATGTCGTAAGGGTGCATGGAATGCATGGCATCAATGAGTTTTTCACGATTGCCGTTGCGGCCGGTGCGTCTCAGGCCTTCCAGCAAGATGCGTGCATTTACATAGCCTTCCAGGGACGAATAGCCTGGTTCCGTGCCGCCGAGATTTTTTAGGGCATTCTGGTAAGCGTGAACCACCGGCAATGCGGAATATCTCGGATGGGGAACTACCTGAGCCACGGTAATGCCGATGGCTGCGTCCCCGAGCGCTGCAAGCAAGGGGCGCGACCCGAGAAACGATATTGAGAAAGCTGTCGCCGGAACTCGTTTGCGCAGCCCCTTAAAGAACGGAATGCCAAGCGCCCCAATCGAAAACGACATAAGTGCAGTGGGCCTAAATTCCGCGATTTCATCGATGGCACGGGCGACTCCCTCGGGCGTTTCTTCTACGAGAAAAGCTTTCCAGTCGGTGTTCTTGTAGTTTTTTGCAGCAGCTTCAAATGCGGCGATTGATGATTTTCCAAACGCGTTGTCGAAATAGGGAATTGCGATTTTTGTAAAACCTGTGGAGCTCAATTGCCGTGCAATCTTGTTCATCTCTTGTGAGTAGCTGGCGCGCGTGTGGAACACCAACGGGTTCAAAGGGCGGAGTGCGTCCATGCCCGATGCTGGTGCAATCAGCGGCACCTTGGCTGGCATCGATACTTTCAAAGTACCCATCACGCTGGTAGTGCCGCCACAGGCAAACATGCAAAAGACGCGATCCTTTTCAATCAATTGTTGTGTGTTTGCAGCAGCCTTTTCGGGCGACCCGCCATCGTCCATACTGAACAACTCGACCATCCGGCCGTCGATTCCGCCCTTGTCGTTCACTTCCTTGAACGCGGCAGCGATGCCTTTCTTGGATTCCACAAAAGGGAATGCCAACGGGCCAGTAAGGGCTGCAGTTTGGCCAATGCGCCAATTGTCCGATTGGGCTCCCACCCAGGCGGGTGCGCCAACCGTCGCCAATGCAGCGGCTTGCACCACGCGCCGCCGCGTGATGGGTGCAAGAGATTCAGAGGGGTGTGTCACTAGGCTCTCCGGCGAGGTGAATATTCTGTACAGTCGGACTCTACGACCGATCATTGAACGTCGAAGCTTTAGATGCTAGTCGAATTTTTTCAACAAATCTTTTTGTTACACATGCTTCAGCAGCTGCCCGGAATTACTGCGCTGAAAGCGCCAAGCGACGGTGGTTTACTGGTGATCAATCGTGGTAGCCCGCTGCTTCGGGCGCTGACTTTGCGAAAATGCTCGTGGCGAATCGCTCAGCGTTCAGGCTGTCTACCTGCTCAGCGGCGAAATTTTTGCCCGTTGAAATAGGACAGATCGACGAAATCAGACCCGTTGTGGTTGGTAGGGCTGAAGCTAACCTCATAGCCGCCCATGTCGTACGGGTGCATGGAATGCATGGCATCAATGAGTTTTTCGCGATTTCCGTTGCGTCCGGTGCGGCGGAGCGCTTCCAACAAGATGCGTGCGCTGACGTAGCCTTCCAGCGACTGGTAGCCCGGTTCCGAGCCGCCTGCCTTCTCCAGGGCTTTCTGGTAAGCATGAACCACCGGCAGGGCGGAGAATCGTGGATGGGGCACCACTTGGGACACAGTGATTCCAATCGCTGCGTCCCCAAGAGGAGTCAAGCCGGCACGCGAGCCGACCAGCGACAAAGAAAAACCCACAGCCTGAATGCGCTTGCGCAAAGCCTTATAGAACGCAATCGTCTGAGTTCCGATGGCCAGTGACATAAGGGCGGTGGGCTGAAAGGCAACGATTTCCTCAATGCCGCGCGCTGTGCCCTCGGGTGTGTCTTCCAGCAGGAAGGCTTTCCAGTCGGTGTTCTTGTAGGTTTTCGCTGCAGCGCTGAACGCCTCGACGGATGCTTTCCCAAATGCGTTGTCGTAATAGGGGATAGCGATCTTGGTAAACCCCGTCGAACTCAGTTGCCGGGCAATTTTGTTCAGTTCTTGCGAATAGCTGGCACGCGTGTGGAACACTAAAGGGTTGAAAGCCCGCAGTGCGTCCCAGCCCGTCGCCGGAGCAATGAGCGGTACTTTGGCTGGCATGATGACTTTCAATGCGCCAATAACGCTCGTGGTGCCGCCGCAGGCGAACATGCAAAAGACCCGGTCTTTTTCAACCAATTGCTGCGTATTGGCAGCTGCTTTTTGAGGTGATCCACCGTCGTCCAGGCTGAACAGCTCGACCAAGCGACCGTCGATTCCACCTTTGTCGTTCACTTCCTTAAAGGCAGCAGCTATACCCTTGTTTGCTTCGATAAACGGGTACGCCAATGGACCAGACAGCGCTGCAGTTTGTCCAATGCGCCAATTGTCCGATTGGGCTCCCACCCAGGCGGGTGCGCCAACCGTTGCCAGTGCAGCGGCTTGCACCACACGGCGCCGAGTGATGTGAGCAAGAGTTTCGGAGTGGTGTGACATCAGGCGTTCCCCCATAGTAAATAGGCAAGACATTCGCGCACTGCGCGTCTATCCTTGAATCCAAGTATCACTGGATGCTAGCCTATTTTGATACTGGGGAAACCCTTTGTTACAGTCGCTTGAGCGACTGGGTAGCGACTAATGGTGGTGCAGAAGCCATATTCAAAATTTCCTGCCCACGACGGACCCGACCACAAAAAAGCCGTTATCGCTTTTCAGCTGGTTCTGGTCTGGGTGCAGCGCCCGCAGGGCCTGCCTTTACTGCCTTGTCGGCACGCGCCAGTAGTTTGGCGCATTCGGCCTCGTCCTCCGCCGCTGGGACCGTGATTGGAACCAAGGCCAAGGCTGCAGGGGCGGCGATGGCAGCGACCACTGCGGCACCCGCGCGCAGCAGCAAAGGGCCAGCTTCAATTCCAACCTTCGGGTCGGCGAAAGGTCCTTTTACTGTGAGTGGCGTGCGCAGGGATAAGAACTTCCATTCAAGAGACTCAGGTTTGATGCGCAGATCCAGATGCTCGTGATCGAAGTCGATGGTTCCGACGGCTTCGACCACAGCCTCATCGGTGCTGAGCTTTACCGATCGTGTCTGCGCCATCCCATCCTTGACGCTGAAATCTGCCACTGCGCAGCGCAATTTCACTTCTTTATCCGCGCCGAACAGTTTGGTCACGATGACGCTCCCCAAGTTCAACGCAGCCAAGTCCAGCAGTTGTTTGGACAGCGTGCCGTCCCGCACATAAAGGCGCGCCTCTCCAGAACTGCTGGCAAGCATGCTGGCAATGGAGTTTCCCTCGGCCTCAAGTGCAAATGCGCCGTCCATGCGGCCAAGGCTCTTGTCCATCAGTTCGACCTTGGGAAACAACGCCGAAAGCATGAGCTCGTCCACCGTAGCCCGAATTTGTGTGGCCAAGGGTTTGCTGCGACTGTCGATGTTTACCTGAGCGTTGATACGGCCCTTGGCAACTCCAAAGCGCAGCGGATCCAGCGTCAGTTGCCCATCCTTGAGGATGGCGCGAGCGCTCAAATTGTCCAGCGGCAGCGCAGAAGGACCGAGCAGCTTTTCACCCAGAAATGCGATGTCCATATCCATTGCATTCCATCGGTCGGTCGCAAACTTGTCGTCGGGAAGCACCTTTCCAACACGATCGGTCTTTTTCTTGTTGGCGCCCGCTCCCTCAGGTGTACCGACGATGGGGCCGAGATCGGCCAGCTGCAGCTTGCGCGACTTCATCTGACCTTTCAGCCGCGGGCGCGGCTTGCCAGAGGTGTATGTGAGGTGGCCCTCCAAATCGCTTTTCCCGACGGCCCCAGAGAAGTTCTCATAGTCCCAAGTCGCGGCCTCAGGCTCCAGGCTTCCCACGAGGTGTCCAGTCGTTTTGAAGGGCGGTGTATTGGGAAGCACTAAGCCAGTCAGGTCGTACAGGTCCGCCATGGAGTTTCCCTCCAGCATGACCTGTAGGTCCATTCCAGAGAGCTTGCGTGGGTTGGATAGGGTGCCGCGTGCCTGCGCGTGCGTCGCGCCAGCCCGCACTTCGAGATCGACCGGATAGTCCACCTCAATGCTGCGCAAAGTCAGCAGTTGGCCCACGCGCCCGCCGCCTTCGAGTTTTGCGTCTCGGAAGCGGCCGCGCACGTCTACCTCCATGCCGTACTTGCCATCGCCGGTGTGTGACGAAGCTTCTTCGAGTGTTTCAAATGACGCGCGGAGCGCGAGGCGCTGTACTTGGTCTGCATACGACAGCTCGCCTTTGGAAAGTCCAAGCTGACGCACGTCCACCTTCCAAGGGTTCGGCTTCGTAGCTGCCGCCTGCGCCGGGTCTCGGGGGAAAGTCCAGTTGTTCTCACCGTTTTCCTGCCGCGCCAGCGATATGTCTGGTGTATTGAGTATCAGGGTATCGATGAGCAGCACGCGGCCGAGCAAGGGCAGCAGGCGCAGGGTGGCGCTCGCTTGCGCGACCTGAGCCATCAAGGTGCCAGCCTCGCCGGCTTCCCGCTTTGTTTCGCGCTGCTTGAGCTCTGGTGGCTTGGCGCGCGCCGGCTGTGCATCGAGCGCCCCAAAGCTGCCGAACCCTGTGCGATTTCCCAGCTCCAGCCTTTGGGCCTCAACCAGCAAGCCCGGAACCCAATGGCGCCAGCCCGAATCGAGAGGTTGCGGCCAAACCCAGTGGACCTCGAGGTCTCCCTTGATATCGAAGTGGCGCCCGCTCGCCTCGCTGACCCGTTCTGCCACCCAGGGGCGCGCGCGATTCCAGTCGACCAGGCTTACGGTCAAAGCCATCACGCAGGGAATCAGCAACAGAACTGCGAGCAACCACAAGCCCATGCACAGCCATAGGCGGTGCGGCGGAGGTTTCGCGGGGGAATCAAAGGGCGGTGCGGGTTCAGCTGGGCTCATAGCATGGGCATGCTAAAGCGGGCAGCGCCCAGTAGTAGCCCCAACAATGACATTCGAGGCGTTTGCCGCATTTGTCCTACAAGCCACCTTACAAGTGGAAGCGCCATGCGCCCCAAACCGAAACTACAACACGGCGAACAGCTTCTCTCTCAGTTCCGGCAGTCGTTTGTGGCCGGTGGAGTTGGTATCCAGAGCACTCGCCCACGCTGGATATACCGCCCGCAATTCATCGCTCGTTTTGCTGTTGAATATCGACTCGACGAGGCTGATGCGGTTGTGGTGACCGAAAATATTGTTGACCGTGTTGGTCATGAAGTTGCGCGCCATTTCTAGCTCTTTGGCGCTGCGCGTTTCTGCTGGGGGAAGAACAGCCAGCCAGTCGGTCGCTGCAGGTGGGAGCTGCGCTGGCGCAGCAGTTTCTGTGGGCGCGGGGGCAGTTGTAATCGCCGGCGCAACACGCGCAGTCACCTCAACGCATGAATGACCGATGAGCTCCTGCAAGTAAACGGCAACGTCGCGGTCGCCGACAAAGGGAGCGAGGTCCTCGCCACTTTTACGACCATCAATGAGCACCAACAAACGTCTGGCCAAAGGCGTAAGGCCCAAGGCACGGGACGCGATTTCCTGCTGCCCGACGGCGGTTTTCGCGAAAACCGACGAACGAAAATCCATAGAACTATCTGGCATGTGGCCACGATCCTTTGTAATGCGAGATATCTGTCTCCATAGTGGTGCAGAGGCGGCCGAATGCGCACTGGGGTTTTTACTAATTTTGCGCGGCAAGATGGCAAAGGGCGGGCAGAAATTTTGGCGAAAATGGATTAGTTAAAGATTCTTCCTGCGCTCTGCCTTATTTCCGAACACCCGGAGTCCATGCAAAAAGTCAGCCACAGCTCCGTTCCTCCCATGCGAGACGGGGTGGGCGCCAGCTGCGTGGCGCTGCCGTCCAGAGGCGAGGGGTCGATGCTGGATTTCTTGTGTGCCCGCCTTCCCAACGTGGCGCGCTCAGAATGGCAGCAGCGCATGCTGGCCGGAGACGTGGTGGATGAGCATGGCCGGCCCGCGCTTCCAGATCGCGCGTTTGAGCCCGGCCTGCGGCTGTTCTACTTCCGCAGTTTGGCGAGCGAGCCCCAGCCGCCGGGCTTGGAGGCAGTGCTGTACCGCGACGACCATTTGCTTGTGGCCGACAAGCCGCACTTCATGCCCGTGATGCCAGCGGGGCGGTATTTGCACAGTAGCCTGCTGGTGCGTCTGAAAAAGGCGTACGGCCTGAGCGACCTCGTGCCCTTGCATCGAATTGACCGCGACACCGCGGGTTTAGTGCTCTTCTCGGTGCAGCGGGCCACACGGGGCACGTATGAAGCGATGTTCCGCGAGCGCACCATCGATAAAGAATATGAAGCCGTGGCGCCCATCTTCCGCCATGGCGTGCTGCCGAGCGAGCGAAGCAGTCGCCTGGAGGAGAGCGAGCAGTTCTTTCGCATGCACGAGGTGTGTGGCGCGCCCAATAGCCTGACGCACATTGAGCTACTGGAAACGGGCGCCCATTGGGCGCGTTACCGCCTGCGACCGGTAACCGGCAGGCGCCACCAGCTGCGCGTGCATATGGCAGCCCTTGGGCTGCCGCTGCGCAACGACCCTTTGTACCCTGAGGTGCACGATGCGTCAGACGGCGATTGGTCTCGCCCGCTGCAACTACTGGCTCGTTCCTTGGCCTTTACCGACCCTTTGACTGGGGAGCGCAGGACATTTTCTAGCCAGCGTTCGTTGTTGTGTTTGAACGAGACCGAACAAACACCGGTGTGATGGCGCACGGATCGCTATGAATAGGCTAGCTGTATGCGCTTTATGCGTAAGCGCTAGATGTAGTTTCTCAACACGTTGTTCCCCTCGAAGCCAAGGCGAGTGATGGGAGGACGATGTGAAGTAGCCGAGTGTGGCCGATGAAAGTTGTAGTGGTACATCCAGGGCTGCAGCTCACGGTCTCGGTGCCCTGAACTTGGGTAGATAAAAGCATAAGCCCACTCGCGCAGCAGCGTCTGGATGAAGCGCTCTGCCTTGCCGTTGGTCCTGGGTGTGTAGGGCCTAGTGCGAATGTGCTTGATGCCCAAGCGACGCAGCAGCTTGGCAAAGCGGCGTGACTTGTAGGCTGCCCCGTTGTCGGTCATCAGGCGTTCGACCTTTACTCCCAGTGCCCTGTAGTAGCGCAGCGCTGCCAGCACGAAGGCGCAGGCACTCGTGGCCGTCTCATCAGGCAGCATCAGACTAAAACCTACGCGAGAGTGATCATCGATGGCCACGTGCAGCGCTTGCCAGCCAGCGCGGCGCGTGTTCTGCGCACGATCGCCTGTGACGCGGTGGCCAGGTTTTTCAAAGCATCTGAGCTTCTTGATGTCCAAGTGCAGCAACTCGCCGGGCGAGGCGCGCTCATAGCGGCGCACGGGCACAGCCTCCTGCAGGGCTGGTAGGCGAGAGATGCCTGCGGCTTTGCAGGCGCGCGCTACGGCGCTCCTGGACAGGCCCACACGTTCGGCAATGCATTCGTAGGTCAGGCGTTGGGTGCGGCGCAGCGCCACTGCGCGTTCGATCTTGAGGGAGTCACTGCGTCGTGGGCACAAATGGGGTCTTGAACTTCGGTCTATCAATCCGCAGGCACCCTCTGCGGCGTGACGCCGTTGCCATTTTCGTGCTGTGCGCAGGCTGATACCAGCGGCCAATGCCGCAAGCGTGAGCCCGATTCGAGCAATCTCGCCCACCAGATGGGCTCGACCTTTGGGCGTCAATGAGGCATTCTTATGGATGTTCATCTGAGGAGTCCTGAAGAAAGTTGGCAGATGTCAGAACCTCCATCTTCCTTCACCTCGGGTGAACAACCTCTTGGGAAACTACAGCTAGAGGTCAAAAACACTAAAAGTTCGGGATCGAGACAAACTGCAGGCGCTTGCCTGTCCTGGGGTGATCAAACGCAAGCCGGGTTGCATGCAGCGCCAGGCGCGCAGCGTTTGCTGCGTCGCCATACAGCGCATCTCCCAAAATCGGGTGGCCAATGGCGGCCAAGTGCACGCGCAACTGGTGCGTTCGCCCAGTGAGGGGCGCGAGCTCAAGACGCGTGCTGGCGGCGCAGGCTCCAGGCCCGAGCACGCGCCATTCGGTCTGGCTGGCTTTGCCCGCGGCATCGACGATGCGCATCGGGCGGCGCTCCCAGTCGGCATCGATGGGCAGATCAATCGTGTGCCAGCCGCCGGCGCCGTCTGTCTGCGTTAAATCTTGCGGGCTTCCCTGCACGATGGCTTGATAGCGTTTCTGAACTCGCCGCTCTGCAAAGGCGGCGGACAGCAGGCGCTGCGTAGCCGGGTTGCGGGCCATCACCACCAGGCCAGACGTTGCCTGGTCCAGCCGATGCACCACCAGCGCTCCAGGCCAACGTGCGTCGGCGCGCCGGCTCAGGCAGTCGAGTTTGTCGGCGCCTCGGCCGGGCACGCAGAGCAGGCCCGAAGGCTTTTCGAGCACCAGCAGATCGGCATCCTCGAACACCGCTTCCAGGAGCGCGGGCTGGGCGGTGGATTCAACCATCCCCGCGCACCAAACGCTGCACGGTGGCGCAAAGCTCTTCAACGTCGTTGGGTTTGTGCACCAGTGCGCGCGCGCCGGCATCCATCGCTGCCTGTTCGATTTCCTGAGTGACGTAGCCAGAAGCCAAGGCGATGGGCAACTTCGGATGGAGCTTTTGCGCCTCGCGCAGCAAATCCAGGCCGGAGAAGCCCGGCATGTTGTAGTCGGTTACCAGCAGGTCGTATTCCCACGGCGCTTGCGCCAGCGCGGCGAGCGCTGCGCGCGGATCCGTGTAGCCGCTGACCTGATAGCCCCGTCGGCGCAGCAGGCGTTGCACCAGAAAGACCAGCGCCTTGTCGTCGTCCACGTACATGACGTGGTGAGATGGCCCTGCGCCAGTTGCGTCCGGCGCGAGCGGCGCGGGCATGCTTTGCTCAGGCTCGGGCACCTCCAGCGCGTCGTCGGCGGCAGGAAAGTACAGAGTGAAGCAACTGCCCTCGCCAAGGGTGCTGCGCACATCCACCGCGCCACCATGTGCCCGCATCACACCGTGCACGACGGCGAGCCCCAGCCCGGTACCCTGACCCACGGGCTTGGTGGTGAAAAAGGGTTCAAACACGCGGACCAGCGTGTCGGGAGCCATGCCCGGGCCGTTGTCGCGCACGATGACAGTTACGTAGCGTCCCGCAGGCAAACCAAGACGTTCGCAGGTGCGTGTGTCCGGGTGCGCTGCATGAGCTTGCACGGTGACGTGGCCGCGGCGCCCGTTCATGGCCTGAATGGCATTCGTGCACAGGTTCATCACCGTTTGTTCCACTTGCGTGGCGTCGGCCAAGATGGCGGGCAATGTGCTGGATGCGCGCACCTGCAGTTCCACTGTTGGCGGCAGCGTGACCCGCAGCAAGCGCTCGGTATCGTGCAGCAGGGCTTCAAGCCGCACGGGAGTGCGGCGGGGCGGCTCGTTGCGGCTGAAAGTCAAAATCTGGCGCACCAAGTCGCGCGCGCGTCGGCCGGCTTTGGCGATCTCCCGCAGGCTTTCGTGCGCTGGGGAGTCTGGCGGGCAATCGGCTCGGGCCAACTCTACGTTCCCCAGAATCGCACTCAGGATGTTGTTGAAGTCGTGCGCGATGCCGCCCGCCATGGTGCCGACGGCCTGCATTTTGTGCGACTCGCGCAATTGCAGTTCCAGCTCACCGCGCCGCTCTTCTGCGCGCTTGCGAGCGGTCATATCGCGAGCGAATATCGTGGTGGTCCCGCCCTCGGCATGCTGCTCGAACGACACGCTCACTTCCACCGCCAGCTCGTGGCCACTGGAAGTAAGTGCCGTCATTTCGCCGAGCATCGCCTGTGTCGCGAGGGGAGCGAAGAGCAAGGCCTCAGCAGCTTGGGGCAAAAACCGCTCCAGCGTGCTGCCCATTGCGTCGCTTGCAGAGCACTGGAAAAGTGCGGCAGCGGTGGGGTTAAAAACGGTGATGCGCTGCTGCTGATCGACGCAGATGATGGCGTCGAGCGCCGAGTTGATGACGGCCGCCAAGCGTTTTTCACCGGCGTAGAGCTGCTCGTTGCGTTCTTGAAGTTCCCAGGTGCTTTGCTGCAGTGCTCGGCGTTCGGCCAGCAACGGGCCTTGGTCGACGAGCGCGCAAAGGAACTGATGCTGCACGCCGCCGTCGTCTTGCGCCGCCTCGATGCGCGCAATGTGCAGGTCGCCCGTGATTTGCGTGGCGCCGCCAATGCGAAACACCACTTCCGTCGCTTCGGCATGACCTTCAATGGCCGCCAGCGCAAAGGCGTGCTGCACGCGATGGATATGCGCCATGTCCACAAACGGCATGAGCGAGGTGAGCGGGCGGTCGTTCTCGCTTGGCTGAAAAGAGCGGTGCGCCATGGGATTGGCCTGCACCACCATGTCGTGCGTATCAATGACCAGCAGCGCAAGCGGAACGCTGGCAAACAGCGCTTCAAAGCGCTCGGACGCGCTCTCCGCCGCCGCTTGGCTGTAGCGCAAGACCTTGTTTTGCGCCTCCAAATCTGCCTGCGACTTGCGCAATTGGGCGATCAAGCTCGCCACGGAGCCCACCGCACGATCGCCGGTGCTGCGGCGTTCTTGCTCAGGCCACGACGACGTCTCTGACGGGTACGCAGAGGGGTCGGACGTGCGCAGCAGGTAGGAAAGATCGGGCTCGTTCATGGGGCAAGCGCCTCTAAGGCTCGCCCGCCAGCGGGGCGGGTGTGCACCACAGTGTAAGTGGGCGGGCGCTTGGCGTGGCTGCATGGGCCATGGCCCATCGCTCACGCACTTGCGCACGGGCCGACCGCAATGGTTGGGCGCGTTGGTGTCTGTACGGACTGTCATTAACCAAAGCTAATGCGCGCTGCTGTGCGGCGAGGAGACACTGCGCCCACGCCTCCTGAGACCTCGTTGACCATGGAAATTTCTATATGACTTGTACCCACCGCCAGAAATTCTCTGCGCTAACTTTTCTCCCGATTGGCGCAAGGAGAAACGGCGCGCCAGGGAGCTTTACGTGACGAGCCCTCGCGCAGCCGTCACCCGGGGACAAACGCTTGCTCCCATGCCCAGGAGAGCGTTTCTGGGGAGTGCCATGGCCTGGGGCGCCGGCTCTGTGGCGGCAAGCGCCCGTGCTGGCGAACCGCTGGCCACCCGGCTGCCCGCTGTCATGACGACGCCGGGTGGCGCAGATTTGCCGTATGGCCAACCGTCGGCGCAAGAGCGCAACGTCGTCCGGCATGAGCATCACGATGCCGGGTTTTCTGTCTGGCGCTCGCCCCTGGAGAACCAGCGCGGCATCGTCACACCCAGCGGCTTGCATTTCGCCGTGCACCACAGCGCCATGCCGGACATCGCAGCGGCTGAGCATTCATTGATGATTCATGGCCTGGTCACCAAGCCTTTGCGTTTCGACCTGGAGCGCTTGATGCGCTATCCCATGATCAGTCGCATTCATTTTCTGGAGTGCGCCGGCAACTCGGCGGCCAATGCGCTGTCGCCCTTCGCGCTCAACCAGACCTTGGGTGAAATCGCCGGCGAAGTGTCTTGCTCGGAATGGACTGGAGTGCCGCTGTCGTACCTTCTGCAGGAGGCCGGTGCGAAAGCCAGCGCGCGCTGGGTGGTGGCAGAAGGTGCAGACGCTGCATCGCACACCCGCAGCCTGCCGCTTGACGCGCTGCTGAAGGACGCGATGGTGGCGCTGTACCAGAACGGCGAGCGCCTGCGGCCGTCTCAGGGCTACCCGATGCGGCTGTTCATGCCGGGGTGGGAGGGCAACGTGAATGTGAAATGGTTGCACCGGCTGGAAGTGACCGATGCGCCTGCGTACTCCAAGGACGAATCGGGCCTGTACACCCAGGTGCTGGCCGATGGGCGCATCGAGCGCTTTGCTTTCCCTATGGAGGTGAAGTCCGTCATCACGCACCCGTCCGGCCTGCAGACCTTGCCCGACCCCAAAGGTTTCTTTGAAATTGCCGGGCTTGCCTGGTCGGGCCATGGCCGCATCGCGCGGGTCGATGTTTCGCTAGATGGCGGCGCCTCGTGGGTGGCCGCAAAGTTGCACGACCCGGTGCTGGACCGTGCCTTCACCCGCTTCACCCTGCCGTGGCGATGGCAAGGGCGCAAGGCCACGTTGATGAGCCGCGCCACCGATGAACTTGGGCGCGTGCAGCCGCTGCGCAGTGAATGGAAGCGGCGCTACGCCATGCACTCGTTCAATCACTACAACGCGGTTCAGTCTTGGCGCGTGGGTACCGACGGCCGTGTGGAGAACGCGTATGTTTGATTGGCTGCTGCGCGTACTGCGAGCCGTGTGTCTGGGCGCATTGTTCGGTGCCAGTGCGCTGCATGCCCAGACGGCAGCCAAAATCGGGCTGGGACAAGCGCTCGAGAGCATGGAGATTGCACGCTATTCCATCACCGTATTTCCAGATGGTCGTAACCTCCCGCCAGGGCAAGGCAGCGTGCTGCAGGGAGCGCAGCTCTATCAGGCGCACTGTGCGGCCTGTCACGGGGCGAAGGGCATGGAAGGGCCAGCGGCGCGGCTGGTAGGGTCCGACGGATTTTTAAGTTGGCGCGACCCGCTGCGGCCGCTGCGGATTGCCAAATACCCACTGCTCGTGCTTTCCGTGGGGGCAAGTTGGCCGTATGCCACGACGCTGTTCGACTACATACGCCGCGCCATGCCCCGCCAGGCACCCAAAAGCTTGAGCGACGACGAGGTCTATGCCTTGACCGCCTATCTGTTGCAGCGCAATGGCCTGGTGGATTCTGGCGCGGTCATGGACCGGCAGATTTTGCCCCGGGTGGTCATGCCAGGTTTGGCCAGAACGGTGAATGCCTGGCCGCCTTCTTGATTCGCTTTAGTGCCGCTGCGCTTGTGTCATGCCCAGCCGTCCCCGCATGCGTGAAAGCGAAACGTGCGAGATGCCGAGGTAGCTCGCCACCTGGTGCATCGGGAGCCGCGCAGCCAATTCGCCGTCGGTCTGCAGAAAGGCTTGGTAGCGCTCTTCGGGTGACGAGGTCAGCAACTCAGCTTCGCGCCGTGACTGCTGGGTGAAGAGGTAGCCGAGCGCGTCATCCAGCAAGGTCTGCATCTGTGGAAACTGCCGCTGCCAATCGTGCAAAGTCGTGTAGGCCAACTCTAGCGCCCATGTCGCTTCCACGGCTTCGATGGTGCAAGGGCTGGGCAGAGCCAGCGCAGGCATGGCGCCTGCGATCCAGCTGCCTGGCATGTGAAAGGACCGGTTGCGCTCTACGCCTGCTTCGCTCAGGTAGTAGAAGCGTACGAGGCCAACTTCAAGCAGCCAGCAACGATCGCTGGCGTCGCCCTGGCGCAGCAGCACGGCACCGGCGTCAAAGCTGCGCCTTGGCAGCGCTTGCCACAGCGCTGCCAAGGCAGGGTGGGACTGCACCAGTGCGTTGAGCGTGGCAGGCTGGCAAGCCAGGCAGGTACTGCTGGAAGCCACGGCAATAGGCCTATTCGGCTGGCCCCACCGGCAGGCAGCTGCAGAACAAATTGCGGTCGCCATAGACGTTGTCCACCCGGCCCACACTCGCCCAGTACTTGTTGCTGCGCAGACCGGTCACGGGGTAAGCGGCCAGCTCGCGGGGATAAGGGTGCGTCCAATCGCGTACGACCAGACTGTGGGCCGTGTGGGGGGCGTTCTTCAGCGGGTTGTCGTCGCGCGGCCAGGCGCCCGATTCGATCTGGCGGATCTCGTCACGGATGGCGATCATCGCGTCAATGAATCGGTCAATCTCAAACAGCGTTTCGCTCTCGGTGGGCTCCACCATTAGCGTGTTGGGCACCGGGAAGGAGAGCGTTGGGGCATGGAAGCCGTAGTCGATGAGGCGCTTGGCGACGTCCTCGGCCATCACGCCGCTGGTGTCTTTCAAGCTCCGCAGATCCAAAATGCACTCGTGCGCCACATGGCCGTTGCTGCTGGCGTACAGCGTCGGGTAGTGGGGCTTCAGGCGCGCGCTGATGTAGTTGGCCGAGAGGATGGCGACCTCGGTGGCGGCTTGCAGGCCCTCGGCGCCCATCATGCGGATGTACATCCACGAAATCGGCAGCACTGCGGCGTTGCCCAACGGGGCGGCGCTCACGGCGCCCACGCCGCCTTGTCCACGGTTGATGCCGCCGGTGGTGTGGCCGGGGAGGTAGGGCACGAGGTCTTCCACGACGCACACGGGGCCCACGCCCGGCCCGCCGCCGCCGTGTGGAATGCAGAAGGTCTTGTGCAGGTTCAAGTGGCTTACGTCGCCGCCAAATTCACCCGGCGCGGCCACGCCGACCAGTGCATTCATGTTGGCGCCATCGACGTACACGCGTCCGCCGTGCTGGTGCACCAGGGCGCAGAGCTCTTTCACCTGCGTTTCAAACACGCCGTGCGTACTTGGGTAGGTGATCATCACGCAGGCGAGGCGAGGGCCGTACTGCTCGCACTTGGCGCGCAAATCGGCCATGTCCACGTTGCCTTGCGCATCGCAGGCGGTGACCACGACTTGCATGCCCACCATTTGCGCGCTGGCCGGGTTGGTGCCGTGCGCGCTGCTGGGAATCAAGCAAACGGTGCGCTCAGTGTGGCCCTGCGCCGCGTGCCACGCCTTGATGGCCAGCAGGCCGGCGTACTCGCCTTGCGAGCCTGCGTTGGGCTGCAGGCTTACGCCCGCATAACCCGTGGCTTCGCACAACCATGCGCACAGCTGCTCGTCGAGCAGGCGGTAGCCTTCCAGCTGATCAGCGGGCGCGAAGGGGTGAATATTCGCAAATTCCGGCCAGGTGATGGGAATCATCTCGCTGGTGGCGTTGAGTTTCATGGTGCAAGAGCCGAGCGGAATCATGCTGCGATCCAGCGCTAGATCTTTGTCCGAGAGCTGGCGGATGTAGCGCAGCATCGCGGTCTCAGAGTGGTGGGTGTTGAACACCGGGTGCGTGAGGAAGGCGCTGCTGCGGCGCAGTTCGGCAGGAATCAGAAGTTCCACGCCCTGCTCAAAAGCGTCGAAGCTGGGAATAGCCTGGCCATCGCTGGCAAAAATTTTCCAGAGCAGTTCAATGTCGGTACGCGTGGTGGTTTCGTCCAGCGAAATACACAGCCAATTTTCAAAGTAAATTCGTACGTTAGCGCCCATAGATAAAGCGCGAGAAGCTATTGTTTTGGTAGCGTCATCGGTCTTGAGCGATACGGTATCGAAGGTGGCCTGCGGCCGCACTGGCGCGCCCAGTTGTTCCAATCCCTTGGTCAAAATGGCCGTGTAGCTCGCCACCCGCTCTGCAATGCGTGTGAGGCCCTGTGGCCCGTGGTACACGGCGTACATGCTGGCGACTACGGCCGGCAGCACCTGCGCTGTGCAGATATTGGAGGTGGCCTTTTCGCGGCGAATGTGCTGCTCGCGCGTTTGCAGCGCCAGGCGGTAGGCCGGGTCGCCGTGCACGTCCACGCTCACACCCACCAAGCGGCCGGGCAGCGAGCGCTTGTATTCGTCGCGGCAGGCCATAAAGGCGGCGTGTGGGCCGCCCGCGCCCATGGGCATGCCAAAGCGCTGCGTGGTGCCCACGACGATGTCGGCGCCCCATTCGCCGGGCGGGGCAATCAGCGTAAGGGCCAGCAGGTCGGCGGCGGCAATGAACGCTGCCTGCTTGCTGTGCACCTTTTCTGCGTCGGCGCGCAGGTCGTCGATGCGACCGCTGGTGGCGGGGTACTGGGCCAGCACGGCGAAGTACTCGCCATCGAGTGCAGCATTCCATTCTTCCAGCGAGTTCGCCAGCACCACTTCGATGTCCATGGGCGCTGCACGCGTCTGAATCACTTCGATGGTTTGCGGGTGCGCGTCGCCAGCCACCACAAACCGCATGCTTTTCGATTTAACCGAGCGGCGCGCCAGCGTCATGGCCTCGGCGGCGGCCGTGGCTTCGTCCAGCATGGAGGCATTGGCCACCGGCATGGCCGTGAGGTCGCAGATCATGGTCTGGAAGTTGATGAGCGCCTCCATACGCCCCTGCGAAATTTCGGCCTGGTAGGGCGTGTACGCGGTGTACCAGGCGGGGTTCTCCAGCACGTTGCGCAGGATGACGCCCGGCGTGTGGGTGCCGTAGTAGCCCTGGCCGATGAAACTGCGCAGCACCTGGTTCTTCGATGCCATCGCCTTGAGCTGCGCCAAAGCGTCGGCTTCGGTGCAGGCGGGGGGCAACTGCATGGGCGTGCGGCGCGCAATGGAGCGCGGCACGATGGAGTCGATCAGTGTCCGGCGCGAAGCCTCACCGATGACCGACAGCATCAGCGCTTCATCTTCGGCGTCGATGCCGATGTGGCGGGGCAGAAATTCGGCGGCGTTCTCAAGCTCGCAGAGGGCAGGGGTAGAGGTCATCGGCGTGGACAGCGAAAAAATGGCCTTCGCCAGCGCACAGTGCGCAGCTGAAAGCCGGGGCAAAGGTTAGGGGGCTGCTTATTCGCCTTTGGCGAAATCTGCGTAAGCCGGCTCGTCCATCAGCGCGTCGAATTGCGTCATGTCGCTTGCGCGCACGCGGAAGAACCAGCCGGTGCCCAAGGGGTCGGTGTTGGCCAGCGAGGGATCGGTGCGGAGGGCTTCGTTGACTTCCACCACCTCACCGGAGATTGGCATGTACACGTCGGCTGCGGCTTTGACCGACTCGACCACACCGGCCACTTCGCCTTGCGCAAACGTTGCGCCGACTTCAGGCAGATCGACAAACACCACATCGCCCAGCGCATCTTGCGCGTGCAGCGTGATGCCCACCGTGGCGGCCTCGTGGTTGCTGATGTCCACCCATTCGTGGTCGCGCGAGTATTTGACGGTCATGAGAAAGCTCCAGAAAAAAGGGATGAAATAACGGAATCGGCCACTGTAGCGGCCTGCGGGGGCGGCGGCAACGCGGAATGCGCTCGGTCAGCCGCGGAAGTAGCGCGTGGGAACGAAAGGCATGGCGCTCACCTTCATAGGCACTGGCTTGCCGCGCACCATGGCAAACAGCTCGGTGCCTGGGGCGGCGTAGTCGGGGCTCATAAAGGCCATGGCAATGGGCTGGTTGAGCGTGGTGCTGAGTAGGCCGCTTGTCACCTGGCCTACTTGCTGGCCGTCCATGTTTTCCAGCACCGCGGGCTCGCGCACCGGCACGCGCTCCGTGGCGACCAGGCCCACGCGCTTGCGGGTGAGCAAAGTTGGGTCGTCAATTTGCGCCAGCACCTTGGCAGCGCCAGGGAAGCCGCCGGCGCGCGCGCCACCGGTTCGGCGCACTTTTTGAATGGCCCAGTTCAAGCCCGCTTCGCTCGGTGTGGTGCTGGTATCGAGTTCGTTGCCGTAAAGGCAGAGGCCGGCCTCAAGGCGAAGCGAGTTGCGTGCGCCCAAACCAATAGGCGCGACCTCGGCTTGCGCGAGCAGTGCGCGCGCCAGCGATTCGGCCTGCTCCGCGGGAACGGAAATCTCAAACCCGTCTTCCCCGGTGTAGCCGCTGCGCGTGACAAAACATTCGGCACCGGCGATGGTGAAATTGCCGCCCGTCATGAAGACCAGTTTCTCCGTGCCTGGGGCAAGCCGTGCCAGCACGGTGGGCGCCTGTGGGCCTTGCAGGGCGAGCAAACCGCGATCGGGCAGCGGCTGCACTGTGCAGCGCGTACCAATGCAAGCTTCAATGTGGGCGATGTCGGCCGCCTTGCAGGCGCCGTTGACGATGACGAACAGGCTGTCTTGCGCTTCGCGAAAGAACATCAGGTCGTCCAGAATGCCGCCGTCATCGTTCAGAAGCAGGCCGTAGCGCTGCTTGCCCACTCCGAGGCCGATCACGTCCACGGGCATAAGCGATTCAAACGCTGCGGCGGCGTCTGGACCTTCCAGGCGCAGCTGCCCCATGTGGGAGACGTCGAACAGGCCTGCCGCCGTGCGGGTGTGTCGGTGCTCGGCCATCAGGCCGGACGGGTACTGCACCGGCATGGAGTAGCCGGCAAACGGCACCATGCGCGCGCCAAGCTCCAAGTGCAAAGCGTTGAGCGGAGTGGTCTTGAGGTCGGTTGCAGCAGCGGTCATAAGCGGATTTTTTGGGCAAATGCGGGCCGTGGCTTTGGAGTGTCTCCGAAGCCACGGAATTTGCCCTGCTGTCCGCTTTACCTGAGAGATTCGCCGCGGCGCCCTGGCTGGCCACGCGGTTTGCTCCTTCGGTGGGCCTGCTGCGCTTTGTGCAGCGCGCGACCTCTCTCCAGCAAGGAAACGCCCGCATCGCTGCGGGCGGCTGTCAGTCCTTTTGCCTGAGCGTTCGGTGAACCTGCGCCTTCGGCGGCGCCGCTACCCCGGTGCGGGGCGGGCGCGCTCTCCTGACCTCAGGAATTCTATGCGAGCGCGGGCCTACTTGGCGTACACCAGATCGCGCAGCGCCAACGACAGCTCGGGCACGTAGGTGATGACCATCAAGCAGCTCAGGATGACCAGCACGAACGGAATCAGGTGGCCGACGATTTGATCAAGCGAAATGCGCGCCACCGTGCACGCGGCAAACAGGTTCACGCCAAAAGGCGGGGTGATCATGCCCATCGCCAGGTTCACCACCATCACCAACCCAAAGTGCACCGGGTCGACACCAAAGTGCGCCGCCACCGGTGCGAGGATGGGAGCGAGCACGATGATGGCAGCGCTGGTTTCAATGAACATGCCGATGAAGAAAAGCGCCGCGTTCACGCCCAGCAAAAAGTAGGCTGGCGACTTGAGCACTTGTTCAAGCCAGTGGCCAATGGCCTCGGGCACGCCGGCGCGCGTAATGAGAAACGCAAACAGCCCCGCATTCGCGATGATGAACATGATCACCGCCGACGAAATGGCCGAGCGGCGCAGTACCGCCGCCATTTGCTTGATGTTGATTTCCCGGTAAATCACCACGCCCACCAGCAGTGCGTAGAACACCGCCACGGCCGAGGCCTCGGTCGGCGTGAACACGCCGCCATAAATGCCACCGAGGATGATGATGGGCATCAGCAGCGCCCAGCCCGCCTGCAGCGTGGAGCGGCCAAGCGGCATGCGGCCTTCGCCGTCGGTTTTGCCCCAGCCTTTCCATTTGCAGTACAGCCAGACGAAGAGCATCAGCGCGCCGGCAATCAAAAGACCTGGACCGAACCCGGCGATAAACAGTTCACCAATCGAAACCTCGGCGCTCACGCCGTACAGGATGAGCGGGATCGACGGTGGAATCACCACACCCAGCTCGGCAGCGGTGGCCTGGAGCGAAGCCGCATAGGTCACCGGATAGCCGTGCTTGACCAAGGCGGGAATCAGGATGGCGCCAATGGCAAACGTGGTCGCCACCGACGAGCCGGAGACGGCCGCAAAAATCATGCAGGTCAGCACGCAGGTCATCGGCAGGCCTCCCTGTACGCCGCCAACCAGGCTCTTGGCGAATTCAACCAGGCGGCGCGAGATGCCGCCAGCTTCCATCAAATTGCCTGCGAGGATGAAGAAGGGAATGGCGGCGAGCGGAAACTTGTTGATGGCGCCGAACATTTCCTTGACGGAAATGAGCATGTGCGCGTTGGACGCCTGGATGCCAAGGATGGAGGCCAAGCCGATGGATACGGCGACAGAAATGGTCAGTGCAAAGCACAGCACCATGGTGGAGATCATCACAATGCTGATTGCGCGGTCTCCAGTTCCATGCGTCGTGGGTCGATCAGGTTGCCCACGATGCCAATCGCGCTGAAGACTGCACCGACCGGCATGGCGATGTAGGCCCAGAACATGGAAAGCGATTCAAGCCCGGCCATGGTTTGCACGCGGCCGCGCACCGAATAGTCCAACCCCCACCAGAAGATGATGGCCATGAGCAGCAGGGCTGCCAGCGCCACCACCCAGTCAAGCACGCGGCGCACGCGCTGCCCGCTCCAGCGGTAGAGCACGTCTACGCTCACCATGGCGCCTTGGCGAAAGGCGCAGGGGATGGCGAGGAACACCATCCAGATGAGCGAGAAGCGGATCAGCACCTCCGTCCATTCGGCCGGCTGCTCCAGCACGAAGCGCGTGATGATCTGGAACATGCCGAGCGAGGCCGACACCGCCAGCATGGCGCAAGCGCCAAACAGGGCCAGCGCGGTGGTCCAGCGTTCAAAGGTGAGGAAGGCGTTTTTCATGGTTGCAGCCGGGCGCAAAGGCAGCGGTGCAAAAGTTTGAATAAAAAAGCCCGCCAGGGCAATACTGGCGGGCGCGTGCAGCTATCAAGATCGAAGCAAAATTATTTGTAGTTGCGGATCTTGTCGAGGTTGGCTTTGCCGAACTGCTTCTCAAATTCGGCGTTGACCGGTGCCAGCGCGGCGACGAACTTGGCCTTGTCGACGTTGTCGATCACGGTCATGCCCTTGGCGCGAAGGTCGGCCACGCCCTTGGCGTCGTCTTCGTCCACGCGGGCGCGGTTGGCTTTGGCGCCTTCCTTGGCAGCATCGAGGAAAGCTTGCTTATCGGCTGCCGAGAGTTTGTCGAACGACGCCTTGTTCATCAGGAAGATGCACGGCGAGTAGACGTGGCCGGTGAGCGTCAAGTGCTTTTGCACTTGGTCAAACTTGGCCGAAATGATGACGGGAAGCGGGTTCTCCTGGCCGTCGACGGTGCCTTGCTGCAGCGCCGTGAACACCTCGGGGAAGGCCATGGGCGTGGTGATGATGCCAAAGCCCTTGTACGCCGCAATGTGCACCGGGTTCTCCATGGTGCGCATCTTCAGGCCCTTCAGGTCGTCGGGCGTGTTCACGTCGCGCTTGCTGTTGGTCATGTGGCGGAAGCCGTTTTCCGCCCAAGCCAGCGCCTTGAAGCCCTTGGCGTCGAACTTGGTCAGCATTTCCTGGCCGATGGGGCCGTCGAGCACAGCGCGGGCGTGTGCTTTGTCGCGGAACAGGAAGGGCACGTCGAGAATTTTTGCCTCTGGAACGAAGTTGGGCACGGGACCGGTAGAGCTGAACGCCAGCTCCTGCGTGCCCAGTTGCACCGCCTCGATGGACTTCGCGCTCGCCGCCCAAGGCGCCGTTGTAGAAAGTTTGCACTTTGTAGCGCCCGCCAGTGCGCTTTTCCACTTCCTTGGCAAAGACGTCAATGGCCACGCCCTGGTGGGAATTTTGCGCGGTGGAGATGCTGATGCGCATCGTGGTCTGCGCGCTGGCGCTGGCCATGAGACCGAAGGCAAGGCCCAGGCCAAAGATGATTTTGTTCAATTGCATGGTGGATTCCTGAACGGAGCGAAGAAACGGGTGCCTGCGCCGGCGGCGCAGCGCAGGCGCGGTGAAGATTCATTATGGGGATGCACAGCGCCAGCGGCATTCGGGTTTGTTCTGGGGCGGCGGTCGATCGAGCGCCGCGCCAAGGCGACAGGGCGAAATGCAGCGCGCTGGCGCGTGCTTTCGTCAGATAAATGTCAGTCAAACTGGTGGCTGGCAGCGCCCCAACTGGCGATAACCAGCGGGGGCCCGGGCAGTTCGTCCGTTCCGGTAAGAACGTCTTGATGGATGTATTGTGCGGCCGCACGCGGAGATAAATTGTCTGAATTTCTCTAAAATTCGTTACATTGCAGAAAAATATTCTGCAATGTCGAAAATTTGGAGAAATTAGTGGCCGTCGATCGACTTGATAGAAAAATTCTTGCAGTATTGCAGAACAATGCCCGCGCCAGCCTGCAGGAAATCGGTCTTGCCGTGGGCCTGAGCGCTTCGCCCTGCTGGGGCCGCATCAAGAAGATGGAAGAGGCCGGCGTGATCGAGGGCTACACCGTGCGCCTGAATCCGCAGGCACTCGACCTTGGCGACACGGTGCTGGTGCAGGTCACGCTCGACAGCCATTCGGACAACACGCTGGAGAAGTTTGGCGAAACGCTGGCCAGCATTCCCGAGGTCATTGAGGCGCACCTGGTCTCGGGCGATTACGACTATCTGCTGAGGGTCGTGGTGAAAGACACGCGCGACTACGAGCGCCTGCTGCGCGAGAAGCTCTACAAGATCAAAGGCATCCGCCACAGCCGCTCCAGCTTTGTGCTGCGCACGCTCAAGAAAGCCGATCTGCCTTTGTGATTTCCATAGAAAAAGGCCTGCATCGCAGGCCCTTCAAGCGTTAGTAGCTATGAATTTTGACTACATGCCCGAGTAGTTCGGTCCACCGCCGCCTTCTGGCGGAATCCAGACGATGTTTTGCGTCGGGTCCTTGATGTCGCAGGTCTTGCAGTGCACGCAGTTCTGCGCGTTGATTTGCAGGCGCTCGGCATTGCCACCTTTGGCCTCGTCGGGCACGAACTCGTAGACGCCCGCTGGGCAGTAGCGCTGCTCGGGTCCAGCGTACTTGGCCAGGTTAATGCTTACCGGCACGCTGGCATCCTTGAGCGTCAGGTGCGGCGGCTGGTTCTCACCGTGGTTGGTGTTGCTGATGAATACGCTGGAGAGCCGGTCAAAAGTGAGCTTGCCGTCGGGCTTTGGGTACACGATCGGCTTGCACTCTGCGGCAGGCTTCAAGCAGGCGTAGTCGGGCTTGTCGCGGTGCAGCGTCCAAGGGATGTTGCCTTTGAGCACGAACTGCTCAATGCCGTTCATCAGCGTGGCGGTGGTCAGCCCCTTTTTGAACCATGACTTGAAGTTGCGCGACTTGTTCAGTTCGGTGTAGAGCCAGCTGTTCTCGAACGCCTTGGGGTAGGCGGTGAGTTCGTCGTGCTGGCGCCCGGCGCCAATCGCGTCGAAGGCAGCCTCGGCTGCCAGCATGCCGGTCTTGATCGCGGCGTGGCTGCCCTTGATACGGCTGACGTTCATGTAACCCGCTTCGCAGCCTACCAGCGCCCCGCCGGGGAAAATGGTCTTGGGCAGGCTCATCAGGCCGCCGGCAGTGATGGCGCGCGCGCCATAGCCAATGCGTTTGCCGGGCTTGATGCCCTTGGCTTCGTCGCCCTCGAGGTACCAGCGGATGTTGGGGTGGGTCTTCCAGCGCTGGAATTCCTCAAACGGGCTCAGGTAGGGGTTGCTGTAGTCGAGCCCGGTGATGAAGCCCAGCGAAATGGTGTTGTTTTCCGCGTGGTACAGAAAAGCGCCGCCGTAGGTGTCGGCGTCCATCGGCCAGCCGGCGGTGTGCAGCACAAAGCCGGGTTGGTGGCGGGCCGGGTCAATCTCCCAGACTTCCTTGACGCCTAGGCCGTAGGCCTGCGGGTCGCGTCCTTCGTCGAGTTTGAAGCGGGCAATCAGCTGGCGGCCCAGGCTGCCGCGGGCGCCTTCGGCAAACACGGTGTACTTCGCGTGCAGCTCCATGCCGAGCTGGAACTCGCCTGTGAGTTCGTGGTCCTTGCCCACACCCATGTTGCCGGTGGCCACGCCCTTGACGCTGCCGTTGTCGTTGTAGAGCACTTCCGCGGCGGCAAAGCCGGGGAAAATCTCGACGCCCAAGGCCTCGGCCTGTTCGGACAGCCAGCGCGTCAGGTTGCCCAGGCTGACGATGTAGTTGCCGTGGTTCTGAAAGCACTGCGGCAGGACGAAGTTCGGCGTGCGGAACGACGACTTTTCGCTCAGGAACACCATGGCGTCGTCGGTCACGGGCTGGTTCAAGGGCGCGCCGCGCTCTTTCCAGTCGGGGAACAGCTCGGTCAGCGCCTTGGGGTCCACGATGGCGCCCGAGAGAATGTGCGCGCCCGGCTCCGAGCCTTTTTCAAGCACCACCACCGACAGCTCTTTTTCATGCTGTGCGGCAAGCTGCTTGAGTCGGATGGCCGTGGCGAGGCCGGCGGGGCCGCCGCCCACCACCACGACGTCGTATTCCATGGATTCGCGGGGGCCGTGTGCGCTCAGTATTTCTTCGTTGGTCATGGCGTGGGATCTGCGTTTGATAATGACGAGGATTGTCCCGGCAGCGCATAGGGCGCAACTGTCCGGCAGGCGACTGATTGTAAGCAACCGCCATAATAAACGAACGACCGTTCTATTTTTTGATTTTCCAAGGAGTGAAGTGATGGCCTACAGCATCGACCTTTCTGGCCGCGTGGCCTTCGTAACGGGCGCCTCAAGTGGCCTGGGCGCACAGTTTGCGCGCACCCTGGCCAAGGCTGGCGCGGGCGTGGTGCTGGCCAGCCGGCGCATCGACAAGCTCAAGGAGCTGCGCGCCCGCATCGAGGGCGAGGGCGGCGACGCGCATGTAGTGGAGCTTGATGTCACCGACCACGATTCCATCAAGTCTGCCGTGGCGCACGCCGAAACCGAGATGGGTTCGATCGACATTCTGGTCAACAACTCGGGCGTCAGCACCACGCAGCGCCTGCAGGACGTAATGCCCGAGGACTACGACTTCATCTTCGATACCAACGTAAAGGGCGCCTTCTTCGTCGCCCAGGAAGTGGCCAAGCGCATGCTGGCGCGCTCGCGCGGTGCAGCGCCGGGCAGCTTCACTGGCGGACGCATCATCAACATTGCGTCGATGGCCGGCCTCAAAGTGTTGCCGCAGATCGGCGCGTACTGCATGAGCAAGGCGGCGGTGGTGCAAATGACCAAGGCGATGGCGCTCGAATGGGGACGCTTTGGCATCAACACCAACGCCCTGTGCCCGGGCTACATCGATACCGAGATCAACCACATGCACTGGGGCACCGAGCAGGGAAAGAAGCTGATTTCCATGCTGCCGCGCAAGCGTGTTGGCCAGCCGCAGGACCTTGATGCGCTCATCGTGATGCTGGCGAGCGACCAAAGCCACTTTGTGAACGGTGCGGTGATCGCCGCCGACGATGGCTTCGCCGTCTGACCGGCAAGAGAGGGGCTTGGCGTGAGGATCGAAATTCCCGAGACGAAGAAGCTGGTGCACGAGATGCGCTTCCCAGTGCGCTGGGGCGACATGGACGCGATGGGGCACGTCAACAACACCGTGTACTTTCGCTACCTGGAAAGCGCGCGCATCGAATGGATGGTGGCCACCGGCTGCAACCCCGACCCGCAAGGCCAAGGGCCGGTGATCGTCAACGCGTTCTGCAACTTCTACCAGCAGCTTGAATATCCCGACGAGGTGCTGCTCAAGCTGTACGTGAGCGACCCCGGCCGCACCACGTTTGAAACCTGGGGAACGATGGAACGTGTGCGCGAGCCCGGCGTGATTTGTGCGGCGGGTGGGGCGACCACCATCTGGGTGGATTTCCCCAAGCAGAAAGCGCTGGACTTGCCGCAGTGGATGCGGGACATCGTCCTGCCGTGACGCTTGCTTGCAGCGAGCAAGCTCAAGTTTGAAGAGAAATTGGCCTCTAGCGCTTACCCCATAAGCGCTAGCAGCTATCAATACAGGAATTTTTACTTCTGCCGCGGCACGCGCCCCATCAGATAGAACTCGGGGTTGGGCTGCATGCCGGCAAAGCTGGCCATGCGATTGCTGAGGCCAAAGAAGGCGGTGATTGCGGCGATGTCCCAAATGTCCTCGTCGTCAAAGCCGTGCGCGTGCAGCGGTTCGAAATCGGCGTCGTTGATCTCGTGCGACTGCTGGCACACCTTCATCGCAAAGTCGAGCATCGCGCGCTGGCGCGGGGTGATGTCGGCCTTGCGGTGGTTGATGGCCACTTGGTCGGCCACAAAGGGCTTCTTCTCGTAGATTCTCAGGATGGCGCCGTGTGCCACCACGCAGTACAGGCACTTGTTGGCCGCGCTCGTGGTGGTGACGATCATCTCGCGGTCGCTCTTGCTCAGGTTGCTGGTGCGGCCGGCGCTTTCTGGCTCCATCAAAGCGTCGTGGTAGGCGAAGAAGGCGCGCCACTCGGCGGGGCGGCGGGCGAAGCCCAAAAACACGTTGGGTACGAAGCCCGCTTTTTCTTGCACCTGCAGCACTTTGGCCTTGATGTCGTCGGGGAGCGTGTTGAGGTCGGGTACGGGGTAGCGAGCGGTCATGGTGGGCCTCGGGTCAGGGTTGGGGAAAGGGCTTGGAGCCATGATACGTTTGCCGCGACCGAAAAAAATCGCAGCGCCCTCGCGGACGCTGCGCTGAGCACCGAGCCGGGTCAGACGACTGCGTTGGGCGTTGGGCCGTTGGCACCTGATGCCAGCGCTTTGGCGACCCCCGCGCCATAGGCCGGATCGGCCTTGGTGCAATGTGCAATGTGGCGATCCTGAATGGCTTTGGACGCACCCCCCACTGAGCGTGCGGTGTTCTCGAACAGCACCTGCTGCTGCGCTGGCGTCATCAGGCGAAACAGGTTGCCTGGCTGCGAGAAATAATCTTCGTCCACGCGGTGGTTCCAATGGTCTGCTGCGCCTTCCAGAGACAGCGGCGGCTCGGCAAAGTCTGACTGCTCTTGCAGCGCGCCCTTGCTGTTGGGCTCGTAGCCGACTTCGGCGCCGTTGTTGCTGTCCACGCGCATCTGGCCGTCGCGGTGGTTGCTGTGGAACGGGCACTGCGGCGCATTTACCGGAATCTGGTGGTGGTTCACGCCCAAGCGGTAGCGCTGTGCGTCACCGTAGTTGAACAGGCGCGATTGCAGCATCTTGTCGGGCGAGAAACCAATGCCCGGCACCACGTTGGCGGGGTTGAAGGCCAACTGCTCAATCTGCGCAAAGTAATTCTCGGCGTTGCGGTTGAGCTCCATCACGCCCACGTCGATCAGCGGGTAGTCGCCGTGCGGCCAAACCTTGGTCAGATCAAACGGATTGAGGTGGTAGGTGGCGGCGTCTTTCTCGGGCATGACCTGAATTTTGAGGTTCCAGCGCGGGAAGTCGCCGTTGTCGATGGCGCCCAGCAGGTCGGATTGAGAGCTTTCGCGGTCGCGACCCACGAGTTCGGTGGCCTCGGCATCGGTCAGGTTCTCAATGCCTTGCTGCGTGACCAAGTGAAACTTGACCCAGAAGCGCTCGTTCTGCGCGTTGATGAAGCTGAAGGTGTGGCTGCCAAAGCCGTGCATGTGACGGTACGACTTTGGGAGGCCGCGGTCGCTCATCACGATAGTGACTTGGTGCAACGCCTCGGGCAGCAGGGTCCAGAAGTCCCAGTTGTTTTCAGCGCTGCGCATGTTGGTTCGCGGGTCGCGCTTGACGGCGCGGTTCAGGTCGGGAAACTTGAGTGGATCGCGCAGGAAGAATACCGGTGTGTTGTTGCCCACGAGGTCCCAGTTGCCTTGCTCGGTATAGAACTTGACGGCAAAGCCGCGAATATCGCGCTCGGCATCGGCCGCGCCGCGTTCACCGGCCACCGTCGAAAAACGTGCGACCAGCTCGGTTTTTTTGCCCACGGCTGAAAAGATGGACGCCTTGGTGTAGCGAGTGATGTCGTGCGTGACGGTAAAAGTGCCAAACGCGCCCGAGCCCTTGGCGTGCATGCGCCGCTCCGGAATTACCTCGCGGGCAAAGTGGGCGAGTTTTTCAAGGTGCCAGACGTCCTGCAGCAGCACGGGGCCGCGAGGCCCAGCCGTCATCACATTCTGGTTGTCGGGCACGGGTGCGCCGGCGGCGGTGGTGAGTTTGCTCATGGTTTGACCTTTCAAGCGGGCGATGACAAGGGCCGCGACCACAGCGCTGTGGCAGCTGGCGAATTGAATAGTTAGGTGCTATTCAATTTGCATTTATTGTTGTTGTTGGCTATGAAATGAGCAATGGCATTTCCATAGTATTTGCTGAATTTCGCGATAGGCGCAGGGCATGAAGCCAGGCCTACGCGAGCTGGCAATCCAGCCGTTCAGGGCTCAACCAGCGACGAGCTTGTGCACCAGGTCGGCAGCAGTCGATGCACCATATTTGCGCATCAACCTGGCGCGGTAAATTTCCACGGTGCGGTGGCTGATGCCCAACGTCTTGCCAATTTCCTTGGAAGTGAGCCCTTCGAGCAAGCGCGCTGCGACTTCGCGTTCGCGCCCGGTGAGCCCCGTCTTGATGGCCCGGCGCTCGCTCAAGTCTTCCAGCGTCCAGATGCCGGAGGAGTGGGGATCGGCCCGGTTGAGTGCGCGCCCGGAGACATGGCACCAGAACATTTCGCCATTGGCGCGTTTCATGATGCGATCGTCGGAGTAATAGCCTTTGGCGTTGAGGATGGGCTCCATGTGCGCGCCCAAGCGTTCGTATTCTTCTGCGGTCGGATAGAGCACCCGAAAAGACTGCCCGATAAGCAGCTCTCGGGAAGCGCCGAACATGGCGCAGAGATGGTCGTTGCAATCGATCATGTCCCGATTGCGCGACACCACCATGCCCACTGGGGCCATTTCAAAAGCAAGGCGATAGTCGATAGGCATGGTAGTAGTATCTACGAACAACTACCTAAATCAATAGGTAGTATCGTCAGCCATCCCTATTTATCAGGAGACACGCGTGAACAAGGTATTTGCTTCGGCTGAGGAGGCCCTTGCAGGGGTAGTGGCAGACGGCCAGCTGCTGGCGGTGGGTGGATTTGGCCTGTGCGGCATTCCCGAGGCGTTGATCGAGGCGCTCAAGTCCAGCGGTGTGAAGCACCTGACCGTGGTCTCGAACAATGCGGGTGTCGATGGATTCGGTCTGGGCAAGCTGCTCGAGACCCGGCAGATCAAGAAGATGATCTCCAGCTACGTTGGCGAGAACAAAGAATTTGAGCGCCAATTCCTGGCGGGCGAACTGGAACTTGAATTTACGCCCCAAGGCACCTTGGCAGAAAAGCTGCGCGCCGGTGGCGCTGGCATTCCGGCTTTCTTCACCAAGACCGGCGTCGGCACCGTCGTCGCCGACGGCAAGGAACTGCGCGAGTTCGATGGCGAAACCTATGTGATGGAGCGCTCGCTGGTGCCCGACGTCTCATTGGTCAAGGCGCACCGCGCCGACAAATCCGGCAACCTGCAATTCCGCCTGACGGCGCGCAACTTCAACCCAGCAGCAGCGATGGCCGGCAAGGTTTGCATTGTCGAAGTGGAAGAAATCGTGGAGACCGGCAGCATGGTGCCCGACCAAGTGCACCTGCCTGGAATTTATGTGCACCGCATCGTGCACAACCCCAACCCGGAAAAGCGCATCGAGAAGCGCACCCTCAGCGAAAAGAAAGGAGCCTGACATGCCGTGGACCCAAGATCAGATGGCGGCGCGTGCCGCGCAGGAGCTCGAAGACGGTTTTTACGTCAACCTCGGCATCGGCATTCCCACGCTTGTGGCGAACTTCACGGGCGACAAGGAAGTATGGCTGCAGTCCGAAAATGGGATGTTGGGCATTGGCCCGTTCCCGACCGAGGACCAAGTGGACGCCGACCTCATCAACGCCGGCAAGCAAACGGTCACGACGCTGCCAGGCTCGTCGATTTTCGGCAGCCATGAGAGCTTTGCCATGATCCGCGGCGGCAAGATCAACCTGTCCATACTGGGCGCCATGCAGGTCAGCGAAAAGGGCGACCTTGCCAACTGGATGATCCCGGGCAAGATGGTCAAGGGCATGGGCGGCGCGATGGATTTGGTCGCCGGCGTCAAGCGCGTGATCGTGCTCATGGAGCATGTGGCGCGCAAAAAGGACGGCACCGAGGATATGAAGATCCTGTCCAACTGCACGCTGCCGCTCACAGGGGTAGGTGTGGTTGACCGCATCATTACCGACCTTGCCGTGATCGATGTGACGCCCGAAGGCCTGAAAGTGGTCGAACTGGCGCCCGATGTCACCTTCGAGGCGCTGCAGGCGAAAACCGGCGTCAAACTGATGCACTAGGCTTAGCGCGCGCCATTTGCGCGCACTTTGGCAGAGAAGCGGGCTCGACAAGGCCCGCTTTTCTTTTGGGCGCAGTCAGAACACTGGTCAGATCGACTGGATTGCTGCAGCGCCAGCCACTCAATTGGCCTTGGTTCATTTGGTCTGTCGCACGGGTTAAAATATGCGACCTGACCACCCTATAAGAGCGAGAAAGGCAGTTTGGTTATGACACCGCGAACTACATCGGAGATTTTTTCCAGCCGCTAAGGCTGGTCATTCGCGTTTGCCCGAGAGCCTTTCTCAGCCCCAAAGCGCGGACCTGTTCTGCGCTTTTTTGTTTTTTGAATCTGGTGGGCGTGTGCCTTCCAAATTTTGACCAGGGATTTACATGATTCATATCACCCTTCCTGATGGCTCCAAGCGTGAATACGCCGCTCCGGTAACGGTCGCCGAGGTCGCCGCCTCCATTGGTGCCGGTTTGGCCAAAGCGGCGCTCGCCGGTAAAGTCGACGGCAAAGTCGTGGATACCAGCTACGAAATTGCGCAGGACAGCCAAGTGGCCATCGTCACGCCTAAAGATGCCGATGGATTAGAGGTGATCCGGCATTCGACCGCCCACCTGCTCGCCTATGCTGTCAAAGACCTGTTCCCAGAAGCGCAGGTCACCATCGGACCGGTGATTGAGAACGGGTTTTATTACGACTTTGCTTACAAGCGCCCATTTACGCCTGAAGACCTTGTAGCGATTGAAAAGCGTATGGCGGAGCTGGCTGCGAAAGACGAGCCCGTCGCGCGCCGCGTGCTGCCACGCGACGAGGCTGTTGCGTATTTCAAGGGGCTGGGGGAGCACTACAAGGCGGAGATCATCGCCAGCATCCCCAGCAACGAAGACGTCAGCCTGTACCGTGAGGGTGCATTTGAAGACTTGTGCCGTGGCCCGCACGTGCCCAGCACGGGCAAGCTCAAGCACTTCAAGTTGATGAAGCTGGCCGGTGCCTATTGGCGGGGCGACCACCGCAACGAAATGCTGCAGCGCATTTACGGCACGGCCTGGGCAACCAAGGAGGAACTGCAGCAGTACCTCACGATGCTTGACGAAGCCGAGAAGCGGGACCACCGTAAGCTCGGTCGCGAGCTCGATCTTTTCCACATCGACGAGCACTCGCCAGGTACGGTGTTCTGGCATCCCAAGGGCTGGACGGTATGGCAGGAGGTGGAGCAGTACATGCGCCGCGTCTACCAGGACAACGGTTACCAGGAAGTAAAGGGTCCGCAGATTCTGGATCAAGGCCTGTGGGAGAAGACGGGCCACTGGGACAAGTACCGCGAGAACATGTTCACCACCGAATCGGAAAAGCGCGACTACGCTCTGAAGCCGATGAACTGCCCTGGCCACATCCTGATTTTTAAACAGGGCATCAAGAGCTATCGCGATTTGCCGCTGCGCTACGGCGAGTTTGGCCAGTGCCACCGCAACGAGCCGACCGGCGGGCTGCACGGCATCATGCGCGTGCGGGCGTTTACGCAGGACGACGGACACGTCTTTTGCACCGAAGATCAGATTCAGGCAGAAGTGCTGACCTTTACCCGTTTGCTGCAGGATGTGTACCGCGACTTCGGCTTTGACGACATCATCTACAAGGTGGCGACGCGTCCCGAGGCGCGCATCGGCTCCGACGAAAGCTGGGACAAGGCAGAAGCTGCGCTTATCAACAGCCTCGACGCCTCGGGCTGCGCATACGAAATTTCACCCGGCGAAGGGGCCTTTTATGGGCCAAAAATTGAATACACGCTGAAGGACGCAATCGGCCGGCAGTGGCAATGCGGCACGATCCAGGTCGATTTTTCTATGCCTGAGCGGCTGGATGCGGAATATGTTGGCGAAGATGGCGCACGCCACAGGCCAGTCATGCTGCACCGCGCCATTGTGGGCAGCCTGGAGCGGTTCATCGGCATACTGATCGAGCAGCACGCTGGCGCATTGCCAGTGTGGTTGGCACCAGTGCAGGTGGGTGTACTCAACATCACCGATGCGCAGGCCGATTACTGTCGCGAAATTGCCGAAAAACTCGCCAAGGCGGTGCCACAGCACCCGCTTCGCGTGGCCTTGGATCTTAGGAACGAGAAGATTACGTATAAAATACGTGAGCATTCGTTGCAAAAGCTGTCCTTTATCCTCGTTGCAGGCGAGAAAGAGCGTGCGGCAGGCGCGGTTGCAGTGCGTGCCCGGGGCAACAAAGACCTAGGCGTGATGCCAGTCGAAGAATTTATTCGAATCGTCACCCGCGCAATTGCCGACAAAACTTGATCTGTACCAAAGGTGGGCCGCATCGATCGATGCAGCCCCAGCGGGCCGGTCTTGAGAGTTGGAAAACCTACACAAGAGGTGAGAACCATAGCTACTGAATTTCGTGATCGTCGCCACCGTGAAGAGCGCAAGCACCGCCTGAACCGTGAAATCATGGCCCCGGAAGTCCGCTTGTCGGGCCCCGAAAATGAGCCCCTCGGCGTTGTCAGCCTGATGGAGGCGCTACGCATGGCCGGGGAGCTTGATGTGGATCTGGTAGAGATCGCTGCCACGGCGAATCCACCGGTCTGCCGCCTGATGGACTACGGCAAGTTCAAGTACATCGAACAAAAGCGTGCGGCTGAAGCCAAGGCCAAGCAGACGGTCATCGAGATCAAGGAAGTCAAGTTCCGCCCCGGTACCGACGACGGTGACTACAACATCAAACTGCGCAATATTCGGCGTTTTCTGGCCGAAGGCGACAAGTGCAAGATCACGCTGCGTTATCGCGGTCGCGAAATTACCCACCAGGAATTGGGCTTGGCACTGTTGAATCGTCTGCGCGACGATTTGGGTGACACCATTTTGGTGGAGCAGTTTCCACGTCTTGAAGGTCGCCAGATGATCATGATGATCGCGCCGGCGCGCAAGAAGTCTGCGGCCACGAGGTCGGCAGAAGCTGCGGAAGCTGCATCGGGATCTGACGCAGCTTGAATTGAATAAGTGTTTTGCTCACGCAGGCGTGCCTGAGTGGGCGGGAAAGAGGAGCGCTGCCTGGCGGTGCTCCTCGGTCGGATGAAAAACCGGCCAACAACAAGTGTCTCGGGGCCAACAAGCTTGCAAGCTGTTTTGCAAACGCCTCACGAGCACAATAAAAGGAGCATTTCATGCCCAAAATGAAGACCAAGAGCAGCGCAAAGAAGCGCTTTCGCGTTCGCCCGGGTGGTACCGTCAAACGCGGTCATGCCTTCAAACGTCACATTCTGACCAAGAAGACCACCAAAAATAAGCGCAATCTGCGCGGCATTACAGCTGTACATGAGACCAATATGGGTTCCATTGCACAGATGTTGCCGTTTGCTGGCCTTTAATCAACGGACGAATAAGGAGTACTCACATGCCTCGCGTCAAACGTGGTGTAACGGCTCACGCCCGTCACAAAAAGGTTCTGGCCCTCGCTAAGGGTTTTCGCGGTCGCCGCGGTAATGTTTTCCGCATCGCCAAACAGGCGGTGATGAAGGCAGGGCAATATGCCTACCGTGACCGTCGTAACCGCAAGCGCGTGTTCCGCCGTCTCTGGATTGCCCGTATCAATGCTGGTGCTCGTGAATTGGGTCTGACCTACAGCCAGTTCGCCAACGGCCTGAAGAAGGCTTCGATCGAAATCGATCGCAAGATGCTGGCCGATTTGGCTGTGCACGACAAGGCTGCTTTTGGCAGCATTGTGGAGCAGGTTAAGGCCAAACTGGCTGCTTGAGCGTAGCGACTCGCTATTTTATTGATAGCTTGTACCGCAATCATGACAAGGGCTAGGGCTTGAAAAGGCACTAGCCCTTGTTTCTTTTTCAAGAGCATTTATGAACGATCTGGACTCCTTGGTTGGCGCTGCGCAGCAGCTGTTTGCTGCCAGTGCCACGCCGGCTGACCTGGAAAACGCCAAGGCGCAGTTTCTGGGCAAGGCGGGGCGCATGACCGAGCTCATGAAGGGCATGGCACAGCTCTCGCCCGATGAGAAAAAATCGCGCGGCGCTGCCATCAACGTCGCCAAGCAAGCGATAGAAGCGGCTTTGACCGCCCGTCGTCAGGCGCTCGCCGATGCCGAGCTGCAGGCGCAACTCCAGGCAGAAGCGCTGGACGTGACGCTGCCAGGCCGTCAGCGCGGGCAGGGCGGCTTGCATCCTGTGTCCCTCACCTTGGAGCGAGTGGAGAACATCTTTGGCTCCATGGGGTTCGAAGTGGCAGACGGGCCGGAAATCGAAACCGACTGGTTCAATTTCACCGCGCTCAACACGCCGCAAGACCATCCGGCGCGCTCAATGCACGACACGTTCTACATCGAGGGTGGAAGCGAGGACGCTCCGCACCTTCTGCGCACGCACACGAGTCCGATGCAGATTCGACACGCAATTGCCCACGTGAAGCGTCATCGCGCCGCCATCGATTCGGGTGGTGCCATGCCTGAAATCCGCGTCATCGCGCCAGGCCGGACTTACCGCGTGGACAGTGATGCCACCCACTCTCCGATGTTTCACCAGTGTGAAGGCCTATGGGTGGGTGAAAACGTAAGTTTCAAAGATTTGAAGTACGTCTTTACCGCGTTTTGCCGCACCTTCTTCGAGACCGACGATTTGGTGCTGCGCTTTCGCCCAAGTTTTTTCCCGTTTACCGAGCCAAGCGCGGAAATCGACATTCAATTTCCCAGTGGCCCGCTTGCGGGGCGCTGGCTGGAAGTGGCAGGCTCCGGTCAAGTGCACCCCAACGTGGTGCGCAACATGGGCCTGGACCCTGAACGCTTCATAGGTTTTGCCTTCGGCATGGGTTTCGATCGTTTGACCATGCTGCGCTACGGCGTGAACGACCTGCGACTGTTCTTTGACGGCGATATCCGTTTTCTGTCCCAGTTTCAATGACCTGCGAGAACGCCGCTGGCAGCGCATGGATGCGCGCCGCGGCGCCTTTTTGACGTACGAGTTGGTTCCCTATGCAATTTCCTGAATCGTGGTTGCGCGAGTTTTGTAACCCACCTTTGAGCACGCAAGAGTTGGCCGACACCTTGACCATGGCTGGTCTTGAGGTGGAAGAACTGCGGCCCGTGGCGCCACCCTTCAGCGGCATTGTGGTGGGTGAAATTCTGGAAGCCGTCCAGCATCCCGATGCCGACCGCCTACGAATTTGCCAAGTCGATGTGGGGCTAGAAGTGCTCAGCATTGTCTGCGGCGCTCCGAACGCGCGGGTGGGCATCAAAGTGCCTTGCGCGCGTGTGGGTGCCGAGCTTCCTCCGGGTGAGGACGGCAAGCCATTTGCCATTCGGGTGGGCAAGCTGCGCGGCGTTGAAAGCCACGGCATGCTCTGCTCCGCCAAGGAGCTGAAACTTTCTGACGATCATGGTGGCTTGCTCGAACTCGCTGCAGACGCCGTTTTGGGAAGCAATGTGCGTGACGCACTGGCCTTGGACGACACGCTTTTCACGCTGAAACTCACGCCCAATCTTGCGCATTGTCTGAGTGTTTTCGGAGTCGCGCGCGAGCTGGCTGCATTGACAGGCGCTCCGCTCAAGCAGCTGACTATTGAGCCCGCTATCGTCGGGACTTCGGATGTACTGCCGGTCAAAATCAGCGCTCCCGATTTGTGTGGAAGATTTTCCGGGCGGATCGTTCGACAGGTGAATCCAGCTGCCAACACACCAGCCTGGATGGTGGAGCGGCTGGCACGCTGCGGGCAGCGCAGCGTTTCGCCGTTGGTGGATATTTCCAACTACGTGATGTTTGAGTTGGGCAGGCCCTCCCACATTTTTGACTTGGCCAAGATTCACGGCGGGCTGGATGTTCGCTGGGCCCGTGCTGGTGAAGCTTTGGCTTTGCTTAATGGCAGCACCGTCGAGCTCGATGAGCGAGTGGGTGTGATTGCGGACGATATTCAGGTCGAGTCGCTCGCCGGCATCATGGGTGGTGAGGCGACGGCCGTGTCTGATGCCACTCGAGACATCTACATCGAGGCGGCATTCTGGTGGCCTGCCGCGGTTGCCGGCCGCTCGCGCCAGTTTCGCTTTGCGACGGAAGCTGGCCATCGCTTTGAGCGGGGCGTTGACCCGGAGCACACGGCCACACACATCGAACGCATCACTCAGCTGGTGCTTGAGATTTGCGGCGCGCCCGAGACGGTCTGCGGCCCGGTGACCGACGAGCAGCCGCGTATGCCGCAGCGTGTTCCCGTGAGCTTGCGTGTCTCACGGGCGGTCAAGGTCATCGGAATGCCGCTGACGCAAACGCAGTGTGTTGATGCTTTGGAGCGGCTTGGTCTGGAAGTTTCGCAAGCGGGCGATGTACTTACAGTCGTGCCCCCGCTGTACCGCTTCGACTTGGTGCTGGAAGAAGACCTAATCGAAGAAGTGGCGCGCATCGTCGGTTACGACCAGCTGCCCGACACGCCGCCGCTCGCGCCCGTTACGCCTACGTTGCGGGTGGAGCACAGGCGCAACCCATTCGTTGTGCGGCGTCAGCTCGCGTCACTGGGTTATCAGGAAACTATCAATTTCAGCTTTGTCGATGAGAGCTGGGAGCGCGATCTGGCGGCCATCGACGATGCAATCCGTCTGCTCAATCCAATTTCCTCTCAAATGAGCGTCATGCGCTCATCGTTACTTGGTTCTTTGCTACAAGTTTTGAAGTATAACGCAGATCGGCGTTCGGAGCGGGTGCGCGTCTTCGAACTCGGTCGCGTGTTTTTGCGGGACGCATCTGTGCAAGATTCCGACACCAGTGTGGCAGGCTTTCATCAGCCACAGCGCGTTGCCGGGCTGGCATTTGGTCCTGCAGACCGCGTGCAGTGGGGGATTGCTCCTCGAAACGTGGATTTTTTCGATATCAAGGGCGATATAGAAGCTTTGTACTCGCCGCGCGTTCCGGTCTTCGAAGCCGCAGAGCATCCGGCCATGCACCCCGGTCGTTGCGCCAAGGTGTTGCTTGACGACAAGGCGGTCGGCTACGTGGGTGAACTCCACCCAAAATGGCGCCAATCTTGGGGTCTGACGCAAGCGCCGGTGATGTTCGAGTTGGAGCTAGGCTCTGTCTTGGAGCGCACGGTACCGGTGTTCCGAGCAGTGCCTCGGCACCAAGTGGTAGAGCGCGATATTGCCGTGGTAGTGGCCGAAAAAACGACGTTCGCACAACTCAGGAACACCATCGATGCTGCGCTCGACGCAGGTTTGCTGCGCGAAGCGATCCTGTTTGATGTGTACCGTCCCAAGGTCGGAAAGACTTCGGAAGCTGCGGTTCCCTCGTCGCTTGCACCAGGCGAGAAAAGCATGGCGATCCGACTCATGCTGGGTGGCGAGGCACCGTTGACCGAGGCGCAGATTGATGCTGCAGTGCAGGCGGTCGTCGAACAACTCGGTATGCGCCACGGCGCTCGCCTGCGGATCTAGGGGGCACGGATGCACCACATCGAACTTTCGGTGGAAAGCCTGGAGACTCCCGCGCTCACCAAGGCCCAATTGGCCGATTTGCTCTGCGATCAGATTGGTTTGAACAAACGCGAAGCCAAGGATATGGTGGACGCTTTTTTCGATCTGATTTCGCGCAGTCTTGTCGACGGTGAGGATGTTCGCTTATCCGGTTTTGGCAATTTTCAAATTCGCACCAAGGCTCCCCGTCCGGGCCGCAACCCACGCACCGGCGAGGCCATTCCGATTGGCGAGCGACGGGTTGTCACCTTTCATGCCAGCAGCAAACTCAAAGAGCAGATTCAGGGCGAATTTGGAGTTGAGTAGCTTTCAGCCAGCAGTTGTGGGGCTGTTACAACTCATGGCGCAAGCACGGCGTCTGCTGTAGGCTAATGGGTTTCCCCGATCTCGCGCGCGGTAACGCGCTCCTTGCCATGGGTTCTGCGCTTCCGTCCATACCTGCCAAACGCTATTTCACGATTGGTGAAGTCGCAGACTTGTGCGCTGTAAAACCGCATGTGCTGCGTTATTGGGAGCAAGAGTTCACGCAGCTGCGCCCCATGAAGCGCCGTGGCAACAGGCGCTACTACCAGCACCACGAGGTGTTGATGATCCGCCGCATTCGGGATTTGTTGTACGACCAGGGTTTCACCATCAGCGGTGCCCGCAACCAGCTTCAGGATGGGGCGACTTCGATTGCTCTTGCTGGAGCGCAGCTGCATACGCTCTCTGAGCCGGAACAGTCGGCGAATTTTTCTGCAGATGCAGGCCCGCTTTTGCGGCTTCCTGCAGACGTCGAATCGGTGCGCCGAGAATTGTTTGAAATCCGGGGCCTGCTGTCAGTAACCGCGTGAATTGGTCCTATAATTTGAGGCTTGACGGCGTGTGGCGCAGCCTGGTAGCGCACTTGCATGGGGTGCAAGGGGTCGAAGGTTCGAATCCTTTCACGCCGACCATTGATTTAAGCAACCGACGACGGGTCACAGCAGCAGTGTTGTGACCCGTTTTCGTTTTCTGCCCCGACAAGCTTCAAAGGCAGCGGGGCGAGAGGATCCCAAGTGGATAAGCACTTTCTAACCCCTCTTTTCTCGCCCGAATCCATCGTCGTTTTCGCTGGCAGTGAAGCGCGGCCCGACAGCCAAACGACGCAGGGCAAACTCCTGCGCAGCGCGATCAGCGCCCAGCGCTACAGCGGGCGTTTGCTGTTTCTGGACATTGAGACCACCGGCACGCTGGCCGATCTGGCACAAGCGCGCGCGGACTTGGCCATCATCGCCTTGCCCGCCAAGGATGTGGCCGCTGCCCTGGAAGTTGCCGGTCGGATGGCGTGCCGCGCCGCGCTGGTTATCTCCAGCGGAACCGACGCCGACACCGCCAGCACGCTTGCCAAAATCGCCCATCGTGAGGGCGTGCACCTTTTGGGCCCGAACTCGCTGGGATTTCAGCGCACTGCGTTGGGGCTCAACGCCAGTGTGGCCGGGCCGCTGGCGCGGCAAGGGTCGCTGGCCCTGGTGTCGCAGTCGGGTGCTTTGACGGCCTCCATTTTGGACTGGGCGACACAAAATTCCGTTGGTTTCTCGTCCGTCGTCTCGGTGGGCCCCAACACCGCCGTGGATATTGCACAGGTGCTGGACTATTTGGCCAGCGACCCCCAAACGCACAGCATCGTGGTCTACCTGGAAGGCATTTCGAACGCTCGCAGCTTCATGAGTGCACTGCGTTCGGCGGCGAATGCCAAACCTGTGGTGATCCTCAAGGCAGGCAGGAAGCCCGCAGGCAATGCCGCCGCCCAGACCCACAGTGGTGCAATCGTCGGCAGCGACGATGTGTTTGACGCCGTCCTGCGCCGTGCAGGTGCTGTGCGCGTGCGCTCGTTCGTGGAACTTTTCTCTGCGGCCAAATGCTTGGCGTCCCGCTACCGGCCGGTGGGCAGGCGCCTTGCCATCGTGACCAACGGTGGTGGGCCGGGAGTTCTGGCGGCCGATTGGGTGAACGAGATTTTTCTGGAACTGGGGCGTCTGTCGCAAGAATCCATCGCGACCTTGCAGCCCCAATTGCCGCCGCTGGCGTCCCTGTGCGACCTGATGGATTTGTCGGAAGAAGCGGGGCCAGAGCATTTTCGGGCGGCGGTGGAGGCGGCGAGCCGCGATCGCCAGATCGATGGTGTGCTGGCCATCTATTCACCCAAGACTGGGGTGGACGCCACTGCGGTGGCCGAGGCGATCGTGCAAGCCAAGCGCCAGATGAGCAAGCCGCTGCTCTCTTGCTGGATGGGCGACAGCTCAGTGATAGCTGCGCGCGCCGTCCTCGTGGAGGCCTCTATCCCGAGCTTTCGTACCCCGGAAGCCGCCGTGGGGGCCTTCGGAAACATCGCGTCGTTCTACCAAAACCAGCAGTTGCTGCAGCAAACGCCGCCACCTCTGACCACCTTGGCCAAGCCCGATATCGAGGGTGCGCGTCTGGTGATCGAGGGTGTACTGGCCGAGCGGCGCAAGGTGCTGACCGAGATGGAGTCCAAAACGCTGTTGGCGGCCTTCCATATCCCGGTCACCAACACCATTCTGGCCCGCAGTCCTACCGAAGCCATGATGATTGCGACGCAGCTGGGTTTTCCAGTGGCCCTCAAGATCGATTCGCCTGACGTCAGCCACAAATCGGATGTGCAGGGCGTTGCGCTCAACATCATGAACGGCGCCAATGCCCGCGATACCTACACCGACATGGTGCAGCGGGTGAAACAGCTGTTGCCCAACGCCCGCATCAATGGGGTGACGGTGCAAAAAATGGCCCGATCCCGGCGTGGGCGTGAGGTGTGCATTGGTCTCGTCACCGACGATCCCTTTGGACCGGTGATCACCTTTGGCGCGGGCGGCACCATGATCGAACTCATTGACGACCGCGCCATGGAATTGCCGCCGCTCAACCAGTTCTTGGCGCGCCGGCTTATTGAGCGTTCGCGTGTGGCTGAAACTCTGGACGAATGGCGGGGTGCAAGCGCGGTGGACCGCGGGGCGCTGGAGCAGGTGCTGCTGCGCGTCTCGGAGATGGTGTGTGAGCTGCCGCAACTGCGCGAGATGGATATCAACCCGCTGATCGTCGATGAGTCCGGCGTGGTTGCGGTGGATGCGCGCATCGTCATCGATCACGCCCCACAGGCCAGCGGAAGTGCTGCGCATTACAGCCATCTCGCCATACCGCCGTATCCGGCGCGTTTTCGCCAGGTTTGGCCACTGAGCGGCGGGGGCGAGTACATCGTGAGGCCAATTCGCCCCGACGACGCGCAGATGCTGCAGGCGCTGGTGCAAAGCCTTTCACCAGAAAGCCGCTATTTCCGGTTTATCTCCTCGATGGCTCAGCTTCCGCCTTCAATGCTGGCGCGCTTTACTTTGATCGACTACGACCGGGAGATGGCGCTGGTGGCGGTGTTTAAGCAGCGCGCGCCGGGTGTGGATGGCGAAATGGTGGAGACTGAGCGCGTGATCGGTGTTTCGCGCTACATCACGAATCCGGACCGCAGCAGCTGTGAGTTTGCCCTCGTGGTGGCGGACGATTTCAGCGGCCGCGGCCTTGGTTCGCGCCTGATGCTCAGCATCATGGACGTGGCGCGCGAGCGCGGTTTGAGCGAGATGGAAGGCCTGGTGCTCGCCAACAACCCCGGCATGCTCAAACTTATGCGCAGCCTGGGTTTCAGTGTCAAAGCTTTTGCCGAAGACCCAGACTTCAAGCTGGTCAGCCATGCGCTTTGAGCGCTGAAAGCTCAGGCTACCCGGTCAGCCAATCGTCATCAAGGTTGCGTTGCCTCCTGCTGCGGCAGTGTTGACGCTGAGCGAGCGCTCCAATACAAGGCGGTCCAGGTCAATGACGGCGTCTCCGGGAGACCGCCCTTGGACGAGGACGATGGCGCCCGGTCGCTTGGCCAGCACTTCGCAACTGCGCTGCAGCTCGGCTGCAGAGGCATGCTGCAGCAGCGCATCGAGCATAGGCGCGTGCAGCACCCCCATCGATGGCAGATCAATTTGCGCCTGCACGGCTGCAGGAAGTGTTGCGCGCAATGGCGTTGCGGCGTCGCCTTGCCACAACGCGCGCGAGCCCACGGCCAACACCGCCGCGAGTTGCGTGAGCAGATCTTCCTCCTGCTCCGCCAGGCAGCCAATGGCAGCGCGAGGCAATACTGTGTACACGTTGCGCTCGCCTGTTGGCCCAGGCAGCGACTTGGCAATGCCCGCGGGCGACTGTGCAGCGAAGTTTTCGCAGGCGGCGGCGAGCGCAGGGCGACCCGTCGCGCCTGCCCATTGTGCAAGTGCATCCAGTGGCGCGCGTGCAGTCGCAGGGGGCGCTTCATCTGCACCGAAAATCGTGCTCCGGGCGCTGTCGGGCGCCTGCACGACCAGGCGGCGCAGGTAGAGCGGCCCACCCGCCTTGGGACCCGTACCGGACAAGCCTTCGCCTCCAAACGGTTGCACGCCCACCACTGCACCCACCATATTGCGGTTCACGTAGGCGTTGCCTGCATGTGCACTTGCCAGCACTTGTGCAATGGTCTCATCGATGCGGGTGTGCACGCCCAGTGTCAGGCCGTAGCCGGTGGCGTTGATTTCTTCAAGCAAGCGGGGCAGGGCATTGCGCGCGTAACGCACTACGTGCAGCACGGGGCCGAATACCTCGCGCTCCAACTGGCCGATGCTTTGGAGCTCGATCAAAGTGGGCGAGACGAAGGTACCAGTGCCAGCGTCCACTGCGTCGTGCGACTGGAATACCGCGCAGCCGCGAGCGCGCATGGCGTCGATGTGCGCCACGATGCCGGCCTGGGCTTCGGCGTCGATGACGGGGCCGACGTCGGTGGCCAGCAGCGCCGGATTGCCAAGCTGCAGTTCGCTCATCGCGCCGCGCAGCATGGGCAGCAGGTGGGCGGCAGCGTCTTCCTGGATGCACAGCACGCGCAGCGCCGAGCAGCGCTGGCCGGCGCTGTCGAAGGCCGAGGCAAGGATGTCGACAACGGCTTGTTCCGCCAGGGCTGAGGAATCGACCACCATCGCGTTCTGTCCACCGGTTTCGGCGATCAGCGTCACCGGGCGACCGGCTGCGTCGAGCCGTCCTGCCAGTGTTTGTTGGATGGCGCGCGCCACCTGCGTGGAGCCGGTGAAGACCACTCCCATCACACGTGCGTCTGCCGCGAGTGCGGCGCCAACGGTCTCGCCGCGCCCCGGCAGCATCTGCAAGGCTGCGCGCGGCACGCCGGCCTGCCACAGCAGGCGAACGGCCTGCGCTGCGATGAGCGGCGTTTGCTCGGCCGGTTTGGCAAGCACGCAGTTGCCTGCTGCGAGCGCTGCGCACACTTGCCCGATAAAGATGGCAAGCGGGAAGTTCCAGGGGCTGATGCAGACTACCGTGCCCAGCGCCTGTGTTTGTGGCGAAGCGAGTGTGCTTTCTGCCTGCAGGGCGTAGTAGCGCAGAAAATCAATGGCTTCGCGCACCTCGGCAATTCCGTTGGCGGCACTCTTGCCGGCTTCGCGCACCAGCAGGGCGATCAGGGCTTGCATATCGGCCTGCATCAAGTCTGCGGCGCGCAGCAACACCTGGCTGCGCTCTGCGGCAGGTGTGGTGCGCCAAATCTGCCCATCCGTGTGGGCCAGGGACAGGGCAAGTTCCACATCCTGCAGTTGCGCTTCCTGTACCTCGCCCACGATGTCGCTTGCGTCAGCAGGGTTGCGCACCGCTTGCAGTGCACCTTGTGCTGCTTGGCAGGCAAGCATCGGGGCAGCCTGCCAGCGCTGCGCGCCCGAGGCCTGCAAGGCTGCATCCAGATTTTCCAAAACCACTTCGCTGGCCAGATCCAGACCGGCAGAGTTCGCCCGCGCTTTTCCGTACAGGGCCAACGGGTGGGTGATGCGTGGGTGGGCAAGCGCCGCGGCGCCTTCGGCTGCTGCCGCCGCGTCTACCGTGTCGACCGGGTCGCGCACCAGTTCGTCCAAGGCAATGCTCTCGTCGGCGATGCGGTTCACGAACGAGGTATTGGCGCCGTTTTCCAGTAGGCGTCGCACCAAATAGGCCAGCAAGGTTTCGTGCGTGCCCACTGGCGCATAGACACGACACGGCCTGCCCAGGCCCCCTGCGCTGACGGCGCGCACGACCCGCTCGTAGAGGGGTTCACCCATGCCATGCAGGCACTGGAACTCGTACTGGCCTGGCTGGTAGGCGGCGGGATTGGCCATCTCGTAGATGGCCGCCAGCGTGTGGGCGTTATGCGTGGCGAACTGGGGGTACACCGCCTCTGGCGCGGCGAGCAGTTTGCGGGCGCAGGCGATGTAGGAGACATCGGTGTGCGCCTTGCGGGTGTAGACGGGGAAGTCGCTCAAGCCATCGACTTGTGCGCGTTTGATTTCGCTGTCCCAGTAAGCCCCTTTCACCAGCCTGACCATCAAGCGGCGATGCGTCTGGCGGGCCAATGCAATGACGGCATCCACCACGGCGGGACAACGTTTCTGGTAGGCCTGAATGACGAAGCCCAAGCCGTCCCAGCCCGCCAGAGCTTCTTCCTTGCACAGGCGTTCGAGCAGCTCCAGCGAGAGCTCCAGCCGCTCGGTTTCTTCAGCGTCTATGTTGAAGCCAATGTCGTAGTTCCGGGCCATGGTGGCCAGCGACAGCAGGGTTGGGTAGAGCTCGTCGTGCACGCGCTGAGCCTGCGCCCGCACATAGCGCGGGTGCAGCGCCGAGAGCTTGACGGAGATGCCAGGGCCGGCGTAAATGCCGCGACCGCTCGATGCCCGACCAATGGCATGGATGGCGGCCTCATAGGCTTGCAAATAGCGCTCGGCGTCGCGCTGCGTCAGTGCGGCTTCTCCCAGCATGTCGTATGAGAAGCGAAATCCGGCCGCTTCACGGGCGCGGGCGTTGGCGAGCGCCTGGGCAATCGTTTCGCCGGTCACGAACTGCTCGCCCATCATGCGCATGGCCATGTCGACGCTCTTGCGGATCAAGGGCTCGCCGCCCTTCGCGGTAAGCCGCGTGAGCAACGAGGACAGCGTTCTTTCGCTGTGTGTGGAGACCAGCTTGCCCGTCAACAGCAAGCCCCAGGTAGCGGCATTAACGAACAGCGACGGGCTTTTGCCTAGGTGCGCCTCCCACTGGCCATTGCCAATCTTGTCGCGGATCAGCGCGTCGCGGGTCGCTTTGTCGGGAATGCGCAGCAGGGCCTCAGCCAGGCACATCAGCGCCACGCCTTCCTGCGACGAAAGCGAGAACTCTTGCAGCAGGCTTTGGACCAAGCCGGCCCTTCCACTGCCTCCCTTATCTTCGCGCAGCGCGCCAGCCAAGTTCCGGGCGAGCGTATGGATGCGAGCTGACGTCTCGTCATCGTTTCGGGCAAGTGCCATCAGGGGTGCCAGAGCTTCGGGCTCTGGTGCTCGGCACAGGGCCTGCAGCGCGGTGGGCGGTAACGCGCTGATGAAGGCTCGGGGAGCAAACGCTTGAGAAGTGGACGACATGGTGAACGACCCAGAAAAAACGAATGCCCGATGATGTCGGAATGTTGGGCGAATAAAATATCGAAAATATTAGTGAAGCTGGATTAAAAAATTGTCATGGCAGAAGAATTAAAGGAAATCGACAAGATCGATCGGAAAATTCTTTCGATTCTCCAGTCAGATGGAAGAGTTTCCAACCTTCATCTCTCAGAGCAGGTGGGTCTGTCGCCCACAGCGGTTTTGGGGCGGGTGCAGCGGCTTTCGCGCGATGGTTATGTGCTCGGCTACGAAGCACGGCTAAATCCGCTCAAGCTCGGCGCTGCAATGCTGGTGTTTGTGGAGGTGCTGCTCGACCGCACAACGCCCAACGTGTTCGAGCAGTTCAACGCCGCCGTCCAGGTGCGACCGGAAATCATGGAGTGCCACATGGTGGCTGGGGGCTTTGACTATCTGCTCAAGACGCGCACCGCCGACATGAACGCCTACCGGGCTTTTGCTGGCGCCGTGCTGTGGCAGTTGCCCGGTGTGCGCGAAACCCGTACGTATGCCGTGATGGAGGAAGTCAAGCACTCCACCCGACTGGCTATTGGCTGACGGCCGCAGCTCGACGTGACCGCGTCTTGCTTGCCTTGCATAATGTTCGCCATCGCATTCATTCAGGAGGAAGTTTCATGCACGCACTGAGCAAAGCGTTTGTGCTGATGGCGGCAGTGGGCCTTGGCCAAGCCGCGAATGCGGCCTGCTATCAGGTGTACGCACCCGACAACACCGTGGTGTACCGCTCATATCAGCCTCCGGTAGACCTCTCCAAGCCCTTGCACACGACCATGCCGCTGGCTGCGCCGGGCGGTAGCTTGGTGTTTGCGCTGGACCCTTCTGGCTGCCAGTTCGAGATGGACAAGCTTGACACCTTGCACTCGATAGCACGCGCCCAAAAACGCTCGACGCGGCCCGCGCGCAGGGGTCGCACGGCACGGGCAGCGCGCGGCGCCTGAACGCAGGGCGATTGAGGCAATGCTGAACAAGCCCAGCACGCCGCACATCCGCGCTTCGGGCGGCCTGCTGCGTTGCAAATCCTCGTCATAGCTGCGGCTATGACGAGGATTTGCGCCTTGCATCCCATCCCGACGCGCGGCGCGCGTCATCGCGGTGACTTATTCAGCATCGCCTTAAAGCCGCGCGACCGCTCTGCGGCCTGAGACAATCGGCCCATGAGCGATACGAAAGAAATTGCGCCCGTGCAGGCGCCCGATTGGCTGAACGTTGAGTCGCTAAACCTGGACGCGCAAGGCGTGGCCAGGCGGCCCGACGGCAAGGTGGTATTCATCGAAGGCGCACTGCCGTTTGAGCAGGTGAGCGCCCGCAGCCAGCGCAGCAAAACAAGTTGGGAGCGCGCGCAGCTGACCGAGATTCACATCGAATCCTCACAGCGTGTGCGCCCTGGTTGCCCGCATTTCGGTCTCCACGAAGGCGCCTGCGGCGGCTGCAAGATGCAGCATTTGCACGCTTCGGCGCAGGTGGCGGTCAAGCAGCGGGTGGTGGAAGACAACCTGTGGCACCTCGGAAAAGTGAAGGCTGAAACCGTGCTGCGCCCGATAGAAGGCCCAGCCTGGGGCTATCGCTACCGTGCCCGCTTGTCGGTGCGCTACGTCGTGAAAAAAGGCGAAGTGCTGATTGGCTTTCACGAACGCAAAAGCCGCTACGTCGCCGACATGCGCGTCTGCCCAGTGCTGCCGCCCCATGTGAGCGCGATGCTGCTGCCACTGCGAGCGCTCATTGGGGGTATGGATGCGCGCGACACCTGTCCGCAAATCGAGCTGGCCTGCGGCGACACCGTGACCGCCATGGTGCTGCGCCATCTGAACCCGCTGTCCGAGGACGACCTGCAGCGTTTGCGCGAATTTGCTGGCGCGCATGGAGTCCAGTGGTGGCTGCAATCGAAGGGGCCCGACACCGTGTGTTTGCTCGACGAAGGTGGTCCGCAGCTCGACTACGCGCTGCCAGAGTTCGGCATCACCATGCCGTTCAAGCCCACCGATTTCACGCAGGTCAATCCCCACATCAACCGCGTGCTCGTGGCGCGGGCGCTGCGCTTGCTTGACGTGCATAAGCACGAGCGCGTCATCGACTGGTTCTGTGGCCTGGGCAACTTTACGCTGCCCCTGGCCACGCAAGCGGGCGAAGTGTTGGGGATTGAAGGCAGCGACGCGCTGGTCGCCCGCGCGCAGCAAAATTATGAGTCAAATCGGGCTCTAGCGCATATAGGTAAAGCGCTTACAGCTACTACTTTCGTAGTTCGCAACCTGTTTGAGATAACGCCCGCCATGCTGGTAGCAGATGGATCGGCCGAAAAATGGCTGGTGGACCCGCCACGCGAGGGCGCGCTTGCGCTGGTGAAAGCGCTGGCCGACATTGCGCAGGCACGGCTTGGTGCCGAAAATGCAATGCCGCTGCCCGATGGGGCCAGCGACTGGACGCCACCGCAGCGCATTGTGTATGTGAGCTGCAATCCTGCGACCTTGGCACGCGACGCCGAAGTACTGGTGCATCTTGCTGGTTACCGCTGCTCGGCAGTGGGCGCGGTGAACATGTTTCCCCACACAGCGCATGTGGAGAGCATGGCGGTTTTCGACCTCGCCTGAAGCTAAGTCCGGCTTACTTCTTGGCCGCGTCGCTCGCGTTGGCCGAGGGTGCGGAGGCTTCGTCGGACACCGGCGCGGCCCCTGGGCCACCCGCCGCAATGCCTTCGATTTTGTTGTCGCGCATATAGCCGTCCATATCCTTCCAACCCGCAAAAATGGCGGCTTTGGAAGATTTGGGATTGTTTGCGTAGCAGTCTTCGATGCCGCGCACGGCGTAGCGGCAGGCCCCGCCTATGGCTTTGGCTTCTTCTTCGCGCTGGGCAACGCGCGGGTCGGGACCCAGACCTGGGATGTCGCACGCAGCCAGCAGGCCCAAGAGTGCAAGCATGAGCGGAAGGCGAAGCGGGGGCAGGAAAGTCAAACGCATAGAAGTCATATCGGCGCCAGAAGCGGTGGCTTGAGGTTCATGACAAAACAAAGGCCCCGACGAGGAGCCTTTGTTGGGGTTTGCAGAGCGCAATCAGTCGCTGTCGCCGCCCATAATGCCCAGCAGCATCAGCAAGCTTTGGAAGACGTTGAACAGGTCCAAATACAGGGCCAGCGTCGCGCTGATGTAGTTGGTTTCGCCGCCGTCCAGAATGCGCTTGAGGTCGTACAGCATGTACACGCTGAACACCCCGATGGCGGCCACCGAGATCGCCATCATGCCGGCGGTCGAACCGACAAACACGTTGATGACCGCGCCCACCACAATCACCATGGCGCCGACAAACAGCCATTTGCCCATGCCCGACAGGTCGCGCTTGATGATGCTGGCCAAGCTGGCCATCACAAAGAACACGCCCGCGGTACCGGCAAACGCCGTCATGATGAGCTCGCTGCCGTTTGAGAAGCCCAGCACCATGCCAATCATGCGCGAGAGCATCAGACCCATAAAGAATGTAAAGCCCAGCAGCACAGGAACGCCGGCTGCGGAGTTTTTGGTTTTCTCAATGGCGTACATAAAGCCAAAGGCGCCGCCCAGGAAGACGATGAGGCCAAGGCCGCCGCGCAGCGACTGCGTAATGCCGGTGGCAACGCCGATCCAAGCGCCCAAGACGGTGGGCAGCATGCTCAGGGCCAACAGCCAGTAGGTGTTGCGCAGCACTTTGTGGCGCTGTTCTTGCGAAATACCGTATCCCGCAGCGGAGGGGAAGGGGCTTACCCGATCGTTCATGGTGTCTCTCCAGAGTGGCCCGCACGAAGGCGGGTGAAGTGATTCTAGATGGTGGTGCCGTGCACCATTGCAAGCCAAGGGTATCGCTTTTGCGTAAATGCAATGCAATGGGCGTGTTTTAGTCATGATTCTTTCGCCCGGCATTTGGTTCCCCTTGTACGCACCCGCCGCTATGCTCCAACGCTTGGGCCGAACTTCTTTCGACCCGGGCATTTTTTAGGAGCGACCGAATGAAAACCACCTTCGAACTTGAACTCGCCGACGTGCGCAAGATGGCCGAGGCGGCTGAAGCCGAAGCCGTGGCCAACGGCTGGGCTGTGACCATTGCGATCGTTGATGCTGGCGGGCACCTGCTGTGGCTGCACCGCATGGACGGCGCGGCGCCCCTGTCGGCGCACATTGCGCCCGGCAAAGCGCGCACAGCGGCTCTGGGCCGGCGCGACAGCAAGACCTATGAAGACATGGTGAACGGCGGGCGCACTTCGTTCCTGAGCGCGCCTGGGGTTGAGGCGCTGCTCGAAGGCGGCGTGCCGATTCTGCAGGGTGGCAACTGCCTGGGCGCCGTGGGTGTGAGCGGGGTGAAGTCGAATGAAGACGTGCAAATTGCCCGTGCGGGCATTGCGGCGCTGAACTGAATTGCGTTTGGCAGCACCCGATCAATTGGGTGCGCTTGGAAAAAAAGCCTGGCTACAAGGGCAGAGCCCGCTGGCTGGCAAAAAACGACATGTGCCCCTTGGCACTGGAGTCGCCCCACGATGAAGCTATTTGGTCAGGATGAGCTTGCCCTGGCGCGTGGCCTGCAACTGATACACGCCGCCGTTGTGCGCAATGTGCACCCGCTTGTTGCCTTGCAGCAGCTCGGTGCTCTGCCAAGTAAAGCAGGGGTCTGAAGTGTTGCTGCACATGGGATGGCAATCGACCGCAGGCTGCTCGGAGGCCCCGTGCTCGGCTGGCGATTCTGACGCGAGGGCTGCTGTGACTTGCGTGTTTGGCATGCTGTTAATGATATTGATTCTCATTCCTTGAGTCAACGATTTTTGTGATTTTTTGAGCAAATTCCCGATCTGCCGCTACTGCTTAGGCTCGGTCACAAACCCGATTTTTCGCACGCCGGCGCGCTGCGCCGTGGCCAGCGCAAGAGCGACGCGTTCATAGCGGACGTTTTTATCGCCGCTCAGGTGCAGGTCGGGCTGCGGCGTTTGTGCGGATGCGGCCTGCAGGCGCTGCTCCAGCGCCTCGTCGTCGATGGGCGCGCCGTCCAGCGCATAGCTGCCATCGGCCTGCACCGACAGGCGCAGGGTTTCGGGCTTGATCTGCTCGGGCTGCACGCTTGCCTGCGGCAAGTCCACCGTCACAGAGTGCTTCATCACGGGCACCGTAATGATGAAGATGATGAGCAGTACCAGCATGACGTCCACCAGCGGCGTCATGTTGATTTCGTTCATCACCTCATCGGTGCTGTCCTGCGTCCCAAAAGCCATGCTCAGGCTCCCTTCTTGAGCGGCAGCACTTTGCCGCCGTCCCCGTTGGAGATGCGTGCGCCGGTGACGAAGTAGGCGTGCAGGTCGTGGGCGAAGCTGTTCATGCGCACCAGAATGAATTTGTTGCCACGCACCAGTGCGTTGTAGCCAAGCACGGCAGGGATCGCGACGACCAGGCCCAACGCCGTCATGATCAAAGCCTCGCCGACCGGGCCAGCCACCTTGTCGATGGTCGATTGGCCTGAGGTGCCGATGGCGATCAGCGCGTGGTAAATCCCCCAGACGGTACCAAACAGGCCCAGAAAGGGTGCAGTTGAACCGACCGACGCCAAAATCGCGAGACCCGATTGGAGCCGCGCGGTGAATTCGTCAATGCTGTTGCGCAGGCTGCCGGTGATCCAGTCGCTAATGTCGAGGCTGTCGTGCAGTTGGCCTTTGGTGTTGCGGTGGTGCGCCGTGGCCTCGCGCCCCTCAATCGCAAGTGCACGAAACGGGTCGGCGGGGTCGCTGCCGAGGGTGCTGAGCGCTGCCGCAAAGTCGTCGCTGTGCCAGAAGGTCTGCACGGCGCGGGCGTTGCGTTTGAAGCGCACGATGTCGAGGGCTTTGATGACGATTACCGCCCAACTGGCCAGCGACATCAATAGCAGCAGGATGGCGACGCCGCGGATGACGATGTCGCCCTGGGTCCAGACATTGGCAATGCCGAATTGCGATTCCATGAAAACTCCTGAAGAACTGTGAATTATTCGAGTACGAAGTTGATGGGCACCAAGTACCACATCGCTTCGGCGACCCCATTGCGCTTGCCCGGCACAAAACGCCAGCGCAGCACGGTGTCCTGGGCTTGTCGATCCAGACGGTCAAAACCGCTGGATTGTTTGAGCTCCACGCGCTCGGGGCGCCCGTCGACGCTGATCAACACGCGCAGCACCACCTTGCCTTGCTCGCCCATGCGTTTGCTGATCGACGGGTAGGCGGGAGGCGGGTTGTTCAGATAGGCGGCGTTGCTTGACGGTAATTCGATGCGCGGCGGCGCTGGGGGAGCAGGTGGAGCAGGTGGTGAAGGCGGCGCTGCAGATGCAGGCGGCGCAGGTGTGCTGACAGCTGCTGGCGCGCTCACCACCGGCGCTTCGGGTGCTGCGTCTGCAACGGGCGCGGGCTCTGGCGTGCGCACTGGCGCAGGGGTGGGACGCGGCACTGGCTTTGCCGGGCGCGGCGTGGGCCCTGGCGGCGGTGGGGTTGGCGGAGCGGGCTGCGGCGGTGGTGGCGCTGGCGGGGCAGGGGGCGCGGGCGGCGTCACGAACTCACTCAAAAGCACCGCAGGGACGATGATTTCTAGCGGACGTTGGTGGCTCAGCGCACCCTGCAGCGCCCACAAGGCAGCGCCATGCGCCAGTGCGATGCCGGCCACGATGGCGGTGTTGCGCTTGCGATGCGGCGCCGGGAGGAGGAAATCTGAAGACATCAAAAATAATAGCTGCCAGCGCTCGCCAATAGGGCGCTGGCTGCCAATTTGTTCAAAAAATTCAGCGCCTGAAAATCCAGGGAAGTGCCAAGGCCACGGCGACCAAGGAGAGCGGCAGTGCCAATGCCAGCACCACAGTCCTCAAGCGGCGCAAGCGCAAGTGCCGCCTTGCGCGCAGGCACAGGCGAGGTTGGACTCGTTGCGCAGCGCGGCCACTGGGCTGCCGACGCTGCATTGTGCTACCACGTCGCGGGCGCAATCTTCGCAGCGCCCGCATTGGGTGGCGACGCCCAGTTCCCATTGGATCTCGTCAAAACCCATACCGGCCCTGGCATGGCGGGCAATATCGCGGTCGGAAACTCGGCGGCAAACGCAGACGATCATGGCAACAGGCCACTGGGGCCCACAGGTGCTGAAGTGAATAAATTATAAATGCGAATCTGTCGCATTAGCAATCATTTTTCAAAAACCTGCGTCGCTGTCGGCGCCAGTGCGGCTGCGGTGATGTCCGCCAAGGTGGCGCAACCTGTCAGCGCCATGCTGACTTCCAACTCGTCGCGCAGTACGCGCAGCACATGCGCTACGCCCGCGGCGCCGGCATGCGCCAAGCCCCAGACGGCGGGCCGCCCCACCAACACGGAGGTTGCGCCAAGCGCCAGGGCTTTGAACACGTCTGTACCCCGGCGAATTCCGCCATCTACCAGCAGCGGCAGGGCGCCGCCCACTGCGTCGGCGATGCGGGGCAAGGCGAGGGCGGTGCTTACAGCGGTGTCCAGGGTGCGGCCGCCATGGTTGGAAACAATCAGGCCAGCGATGCCCTGCGCGGCCGCAAGGCGCGCGTCTTCGGGGTGCAGCACACCTTTGAGCAGCACCGGCAAGCGGGTCTGTGCCTGCAGCCATGCAACGTCGCTCCAAGTGGGGGCGTGCTGGAGCAAGTCGTCAAACAATGCGCTCTGGCCTGCGGTCAGCTGAGCCGATGGCGGTGCGGCCATGGTGCTCAAGTTGGCGGCCCGGATGCTTGGAGGCAGCGCAAATCCGGCGCGCCGCTCTCGGTCGCGCACGCCGCTGGTGGGGGCGTCCACGGTGAGTACGAGGGCTTCGTAGCCGGACGCCTCCGCGCGGGCGATCAGCTCGCGCACCGAGCCACGGTCGTGCTGCAAATAGAGCTGCAGCCAGAGCGGGCCAGCAGACGCCTCGCCCAGCATGGCTGCGGCCACTTCCTCCAAAGTGGTGCTCGACTGCATGCTCAGCACCATGCCGGCGCCCAGCGCCGCCGCCGCCCAGGCAGTGGCAATTTCGCCATCCGGGTGGGCCAGGCATTGGTAGGCCACGGGCGCGAGGAAGATCGGGTGGGCAAGCTCACGGCCCAGCAAGTTGCAGCGCGTGTGGCCGCCGGCCAAGGGGCGCAGCACGCGCGGCAGCAGTGCGATGTCGTCCCAAGCCCGCCGGTTGGTGGTCAGCGTGATTTCGTCGCCCGCGCCGCCGCTGAAATACGCCCAAGAATTGGCGTCAAGCCGAGCTTGGGCTTGGCGCTCGTGGTCGGCCAAATTCAGCGTACCCGGCGCCAGCTGCTCACGCTTTGGGGTCGATTGTGATTTTTGAGTCAAATAGGCCTCTGGCGCTTACTGGTATTGCGTGAGCAGCTATAAACTTATGAGTAGTTGGAGCGCGCAGAGCTAGGCGTCCGCCCACATACGCAGCAGGTTGTGGTATGTGCCTGTGAGACCCACGACGGCTTGGTCGACTTCGCCCAAGGTCTGGCGCAGGCGCAGCAGATCCATGTCCATGGCGAACAGAAGCTCGCGCTGCTCGGTGCTGCGCACCATGCTTTGCACCCAAAAGAAGCTGGCAATGCGCGCGCCGCGCGTCACCGGTGTCACTTGGTGCACGGTGGAGCCCGGGTACAGGATGGCGTCGCCTGCTGGCAGCTTGATTCGCTGGTCGCCACCCGGCCCGGCAATCAGCAGTTCGCCGCCGTCGTACTCGTCGGGGTCGGTGAGAAAGACCGTGCACGAAAGGTCGCTGCGAACCCATTCGCCCGTCGCCTGCGAACGCAGTACGGCGCCGTCGATGTGGGCGCCGTAGAAGTTCGATTCCCCGCTGTAGCGGTTGAACAGCGGGTTGAAAATTTTGCGCGGCAGGGCTGCGGAGAAGAAGAGCGGGTCCCGCTGCAAGGCGGCCAGTACGAGCGGTCGCAAGGCGCCAGCCGCTTCACTGGTCTGAGAGAGCTGCTCGTTGCGCTTGTGCGCAAGCGCCTGGGTGCCGGCGCTGGTGCGCCCGTCCACCCAAGGCGCGTCGTCACCCAGCAGGCCACGGGTTCGCGCCACTTCTTCCTCGGTCAGCAGGTTTTTGAGGTGCAAAAACATGGCCTGGTCGTCTTCTTAGAAGCGCGTTTTTAGTGTGAGCTGCGCAGTGCGCGCTGCACCGGGTGCGTAGAAGCCGCGGTACAGCGTGTCGGCGTAGAGCTTGTTGGTGAGGTTGGTCACGTTGAGCTTGACGGTCGTCTTGTCGTTCACGGTGTATTCCACCATGGCGTCCACCACTGCGAAGCTGGCCGCTGTGACGGCGCGCTGACCTTCAGGGTTTTGCTCGCCGCGGTAGTTCACCCCCACACCCAGGCGCCATTGCGGTGCAACCGTATAGGTGGTCCAAAGGCTGCCGCTGTGGCGCGGTGTGAGCCCGGGCCGGTCGCCCTTGACTTGAGCACCGCCGCCGCTGACGGCAAGGACGACGTTGCTTTCGTCAATCTTGGCGCTTGGGATCCAGGTGTGGTTGAAGAACACTTCCCACTTCGGTGTAATGCGGCCAGCCAGGTTGAACTCCATGCCCGCGGCGTGGCGCTTGCCCGACAGCAGTTCCTGAGCGGCGGCCGAATCGGGATCGGTGTTGCGTTCGTTGTATTTTTCGCTGTAGAAGGCTGCGACGCCCAGCAGCGCGCGCTTGTCGAACAGATCGAACTTGCCGCCGATTTCGAAGTTGCGGCTTTTCTCGGGCGGCGTTTGCGATGCCCGCTGCGTGCGGTTGTCGAATCCCAAGCCAAACTGGTAGGTGTCGCCCGAGGTGTTGTACGAGGTGCCGTAGGAGGCGTAGTAAGAACTGGACTCAGTTGGCTGATAGATGATGCCGACGCGTGGGCTCCACAAGCCGTCCGAGCGCTCGTTCGACGTGGCCGTCGGCGTGTGGTACGAGGCTTTGAAGTAGTCGTAGCGCAGCCCGCCGAGCAGCTTGACCGTGTCGGTGATCGAGACGGTGTCCTGGGCATACAGCCCGACATTGCTCGCGTCGAAGGTATTAAAGGTTGGCGCACCGCGTGGCGTTGGACGCACAGCGCCGTCGTTGGGTGTGCCTACCGTGGTGCTGGGCATGCTGCCCGTGCCGGTGTAACGCTGGTCGCGTTTGGCGTCGTCGTGGTACATGTCCACACCGGCGATCAGTGCGTGCTTGCGGCCGCCCCAGTTGAAGGTGTTGGTGTAGTCGCTTTGCAGCTGCGTCAAGTTGCTGATGCCCAAACGGCCCTTGGCTGAGCGGGTGATGGCAGTGCTGTCGCTGATGTTGTCCTGCGTGGTTCCCGGTGCAAAGCGCACGGCGCTGGCCAACAGGTCGCGTTCGTAGCGGCCGTGGCGCAGGCGCGTCTTGAGTTCGCCGTTGTCGTCAAACCGATGCGTGTGCGCCAAGGTGACGTACTGCGCCGAAGTGTTGAGCTTGTCGCTCGCCAAGCCATAGAAATTGCGTGCGGGCAGTGACGGAACAATCTTTCCACCGTCGAGAAACCACGGGTGGTTGTACAAAGGCCGGCCTTTGATATCGAGCACGTAAAGGCCGACAGAAAACTCGTCGCGCGTGCCGATGCCCCAGCTGTAGGTGGGCGCGATGCCGAGCTTGCGCTGGGTCACGCCGAAGTTCTTCTCGTCGTGCACCAGTGCGTTCAGCCGGAAAGCCGCGTTCTCCCCAGTAAGGAAGTTGAAGTCGCCTGTCAGCCGATTTTCTTGCCCAGTGCCCAAGGTGTAGCTGATTTCATGCTGGTCCATGAGCAGCGGCATCTTGTTGACCTGATTGACCACGCCGCCGGTTGAGCCTTTGCCAAAGAGCATCGAGGCAGAGCCCTTGAGCACTTCGACGCTGTCGTTGTTAAAGGTATCGCGCTCGTAGAGCGGGGCGTCTTTCATTCCATCAACATAAATGTCGCCGGCCTGGCCGAGCGAGAAACCGCGCAGGCGGATGTCTTCCTCGCCGGTTTCGCCGGCCTGAAAGGTAACGCCTGCCGTGCTGCGCAGCACGTCGCGAAAGTCGTCCTGGTTGCGGTCCGCCATGAGCCGTTCGGTGAACACCGTGACGCTCTGAGGAATGTCGCGCAGCGCCTGCTTGCCCTTGCCAATGGTGGTGGTGGCGGGCTTGAGCGTGTCCTTGTTCTGGATTTCTGCGTGCTCCTTGACGGTGACGGTAGGCAGCTGGCCGCCAGCGGCAGGAGGGGTCTGCGCCCAGCTTCCAACGGAGGCGAGCAGCATCAGTGCGCCGAGAGGGATCAATACCTTATCGGCACTCATTGTGGAATCAGGCGCAGAAGCGGGCAGGGAAGGGGCGCGTGACGTGCTGTGTTGGGCCAAGGGAGTTCTCCGGTTGCAGTGACTTGGGACCTGTGGGCGTGGGCCCATCAGGCGCAAGAAGCAGTGGCTGGGAAAACCGTGGCTGTGCCTCGTTACAGCTTATTATTTTAAATCAAATGCGAGTCATTCGCGTTCGCAATGATGCGTCTTTGCAACATGGCTGCGTCACGGGCAAGAAAAAGGCCGGCAAGTGCCGGCCTGGAGCAGACGAGCGAGTCGCCTTACTTCACGTGCTTGCCGATGAGGCCGGCCATCTCGAACATCGAGACTTGCGGCTTGCCAAAAACTTCCTTGAGCTTCGCGTCTGCATTAATCATGCGCTTGTTCGCAGGGTCCTGCAGGTTGTGCGCCTTGATGTAGACCCACAGCTTGCTGATGACTTCGGTGCGCGGCAGCGGCGCGGAGCCGACGACGGCGGCCAAGGCCGGGCTGGGCGTCAGCGCCTTCATGAATGCGGCGTTCGGGGTGCGCTTCTTTGCGGGAGCGGCTGTCGTGGCGCCGGCAGCGGCCGGGGCTTTCTTTGCAGTTGCCATGTTGGTTTTTCCTGGTTGGAGAGTTCTATGGACCAGCGAAAACCTGTTTCTCCACTGGCAGAGGGATGCTAATGGCAAAAAAACGGGTTTCCAAGGGTGGGGCGGGGTTTTTTTGCGTCGGGGTGTAGCGAGGGCGACCGAAGCTTGTTGCTCAGCGGCATTCCTGCTGGCTGTTGACAATGCGTTTGAGGGCGTCTGCGTCAAGGATGCGCACATGTCGCTGTTTGACTTCGACAATACCTTCTTCGACAAATTTAGAAAAAGTGCGGCTGACGGTTTCCAGCTTCAAGCCAAGGTAGCTGCCAATCTCCTCGCGGGTCATGCGCAGTACCAGCTCGGTCTGCGAGAAGCCGCGTGCATGTAAGCGCTGCACCAAATTGAGCAGGAACGCGGCGAGACGCTCTTCCGCCCGCATGCTGCCCAAGAGCAGCATGACGCCGTGCTCGCGCACAATCTCGCGGCTCATGATCTTGTGCACATGGTTTTGCAGGGCATTGACTTCGCGCGAGATCTCTTCGATGCGGTCAAATGGCATGACGCAGACTTCTGCGTCTTCAAGCGCCACTGCGTCGCAGCTGTGGTGGTCGTTTACGATGCCATCGAGGCCGATGATCTCGCCCGCCATCTGAAAGCCCGTGACCTGATCGCGCCCGTCTTCCGTCGCCACGCAGGTTTTGAAAAACCCAGTACGAATGGCAAACAGCGAAGTGAACGCCTCGCCGTTTCTGAACAGCGTGCCACCGCGTTTGATTTTGCGCCGCACCGTCACCACGTCTTCCACGCGCTCCATTTGGTCGCTGGATAAGCCTACCGGCAGGCACAGTTCCCGCAGATTGCAGTTCGAACAGGCCACGCGAATGGCCTGCGAAGCGTCGTCAATCGGAATGCTCGCAGCAATGCGTGCCGGTGGTGGGGACTTGGCCGCACCCGATGAACGTGCTGTGGGTGTACTAGATGCTGACATACATCAAATTATGAACCATTGCAGTCAGTACCTTCAAACCCTAAGGGTGCTGCACTGACTTGATTTTGGTCAAGGTCCCAGGCCGCGCTGTGGGGCACAGTTGCCCCTCTCCAGGAGTATCCATGACCGTTGCTACACCAGAATTACTAACCCGCTTTGATATTTCCGGACCGCGCTACACGTCTTACCCGACTGCGGATCGTTTTGTCGAGGCATTTGGGGAAGACGATTACGTGCTGGCCTTGAAGCAGCGCCATCTGGGCAGTGCAGCCAAGGCGATGCCCTTGTCCATCTATGTGCACATCCCGTTTTGTGAGTCGCTTTGCTACTACTGCGCCTGCAACAAGATCATCACCAAGCACCACGACCGTGCGGACGTGTATTTGCGCTACTTGAGCCGCGAGATCGATTTGCACACTGCGCACTGCGGCACCGGGCAGGTCGTGAGCCAGTTGCACTTGGGTGGTGGTACACCCACTTTCCTCTCTGACGAAGGACTGCGCGACCTGATGGATACGCTGCGGCGCAGCTTTACGTTGGTGCCGGGTGGCGAATACTCGATTGAAGTGGACCCGCGTACGGTGGATGCAGGTCGCCTCAAAGTTCTGGCCGATCTGGGGTTTAACCGCTTGAGCTTTGGTGTGCAGGACTTCGACCCTGACGTCCAAAAAGCAGTGAACCGCATTCAACCGGCCGAGCAGGTGTTTTCGCTGGTCGAGTCTGCGCGCGCCATTGGCTTTGATTCGATCAACGTCGATTTGATTTACGGACTACCCAAACAGACACCTGAGTCTTTTGACCGCACGCTGGCGCAAGTGAACGAGCTTCGGCCCGATCGCATCGCCCTCTATGCCTACGCCCACTTGCCCGAGCGCTTCAAGCCCCAGCGCCGCATTGTGTGGCCAGACTTGCCCATGGCGTCGGCCAAGGTGTCCATGCTGTCGCGATCCTTGGACGCTTTCACAAACGCAGGCTATGTGTATGTGGGCATGGACCACTTCGCGCTCCCAGACGATGCGCTGGCAGTGGCCAAGCGCCAGGGGCGCTTGCACCGCAACTTTCAGGGCTACAGCACCCAGCCAGATTGCGATTTGATCGCACTCGGCGTGTCCGCGATCGGCCGCGTCGGCGCCACGTACAGCCAGAATGCCAAGACGCTGGAGGAGTACTACGACAAGCTGAACCAAGGGCGTTTGCCCATCGTGCGCGGCTTGGCGCTGTCGCGCGACGACCTGGTGCGTCGGTCGGTGATCATGGCGATCATGTGCCAAGGCGCCTTGAGCATTGAATCGGTGGAACAGTCGTGGCTGATCGACTTTCGCGACTACTTTGCGCGTGAACTCGAGCAACTTGCCGAAATGGAGCAGCAGGGGTTGCTAGAGCTCAAGCCTGATGGGCTCGAAGTGACGCCCATGGGTTGGTACTTCGTGCGCGGTATCGCCATGGTGTTCGACCGGTACCTGCAATCGGACCGCAACCGCGCGCGCTTCTCGCGCATCATCTGAAATGCTGGGTGCGCTGGCCTGGACGGCGCTGGCGATGGGACTGGTGGGGGGGTCGCACTGCTTGGTAATGTGCGCAGCCCCTTGCAGTTTGGTGACGCGGCCAAACGCGTCGGCGGGTGCACAGGCGCAGCCGGTGCTCTGGCACAAAGCACGCGGCGCTCGGACGCGTCTGATGGCCTATCACACAGGCCGCGTGCTTGGCTACGCCACCGCGGGCGCGCTGGTGGCGCTGGCTATGCAGAGCTTTGCGTGGGTCACCCAGCAAGCGACCGCTTTTCGCCAAGTCTGGACGTTTCTGCATGTGGCGGTGCTTGCATGGGGCCTGATCATGCTGCTGCTCGCGCGCCAGCCTGCGTGGGTGGAGGCGGCCGGACGCAAAGTCTGGGGCAGGGTGCGACCGCTGGTCGAGGCGCCTGGAGGCGTTTTTGCCGCGGGATTTTTGTGGGCGCTTATGCCCTGTGGTCTCCTGTATTCGGCCTTGCTCGTCGCCGCGCTTAGCGGCGGTGCGCTGCAAGGGGCTGTCACCATGGCAATGTTTGCGCTCGGCAGTGGTCTGTGGTTGCTCGGCGGCCCCTGGGCCTGGCTTGCGCTGCGCCAGCGCGCGAATCGCTGGCGTGCCGATTGGGGCACCCGGTTGGGTGGGCTGCTGCTGTGTGGCGTGGCGGCTTGGGCACTGTGGAACGACTTGGTCGTTCGGCCGTCGCTCATTTGTCAATAGCAAACATTCCTTGGCAGTGTTGCGCTAACGCTGCATTCAAACTGGCTCGTACAAGTCTTTTGCGCCTCGTAGCTACATAATGTTTTTTACATTTTCCAGGGGACTTTGAGGCCACCCGTTGCACACAGCCGTTGAAATTTCCATTGACCAACTTCGCGTTGGCATGTTTATCCAGTTGGATCTCAACTGGATGCAGCATCCATTTCCGCTCGGGAGTTTTCGCTTGGCTTCTCAAGAGCAAGTGGATACTGTGCGTGGCCTCGGGTTAAAGACCGTGCGCTACATCCCGGAGCGCAGTGACCCGCGATTTTTTGTTCCGCCCAGCGATGCGGTGCGGGTTGAGAGCGCGCCGCCTGCCGCGATAAAGAATGCTGCGCCTGAGACGCTGCGTGGCGAAACTGCAGCGCTGCTCACGCAAAAGCTTCATGCTCAACATGCAGCGCTCGCGGCCTGCGATCAACATTTTCTCGAGGCCACGCGTACCTGTCTTAGCCTTGGGTCGACTGTGGAAAAGCAGCCTTTGGAAGCGCGCGCACAGGGTGAGGCGTTGGTGGGCAGTTGTGTTGAGGATTTTTTGTCCAATGGCGACGCGCTGATTCGCCTACTCTCGGAAGGGGTAGGTGAGCGCAATGCGGTGCACCCTGTCAATGTGATGGTGCTCAGCCTACTGCTTGGCAAGGCGCAAGGACTCAGCGCTGACGATCTGCGCGCTTTGGGGTTGGCGGCGTTGTTGCACGATATTGGGAAGATTCGGCTCCTGCCCCAGCAATGGGTGCAAACCAAAGGCATGCTATGGACCGATCTCTTGGCCTACCAAAAGCATGTCGCGCATTCCTTGGGCATTGGACGAGCGATGGAATTGCCTGCGCCAGTGTTGACTGGGATCGCGCAGCATCACGAAATGCTCGACGGCAGCGGATTTCCGGCTGGTCTGCGTCGCGAAGCCATTGGCAGCATTGGGCGCATTATTGGTTTGGTGAACTACTACGACCGCTTGTGTAATCCCCTGCATGGGGCGGAGGCACTTACGCCCCATGAAGCGCTGTCGGTCATTTTTGCCAAAGACAAGGCGCGGTTTGACACGCAGGTGCTGGGAGCGTTCATTCGCATGATGGGCGTGTACCCTCCAGGTTCGGTGGTTCAGCTGGTGAACGACAGCTATGCGATCGTGGTGTCGGTGAACACCTCACGCCCCTTGCGACCGCGCGTGATCGTGCACGACCCGTCGGTTCCCAAGGATCAGGCACTGATCCTGGATCTTGAATCGACGCCAGAAATCGGCATTCGCCAAAGCCTGAAACCAACCCAGTTGCCGCGCGAAGCGTTGGACTACCTTTCGCCGCGCAAGCGCATTTGTTATTTTTTCGAGCGAGCAGTCGATCTCCATGGTGCGAAAGCCGACGCATGAGTCGAACCCCCATTGACCCCGCATGGCGCGCAGCGTTTGACGAATTGCAAGAGGCGGTATGGGTGGTGGACGCGACGGCGCGCCGCATTGTGTTTGCCAACCCTAGCGCAGCCAAACTGCTGGGGGTGCCGCGTGAGCAATTGCTTGGCGCCGAAGTCGAACGTTTCGCCGCAACGCCACAGGACCATTTGTTCTGGAGCGACACCCGGCAAGTCGTAGCCGATGGCATTGAGTCGATGACGGTGGTGCTGCGCGGTGACGGTGAGCTGGTGCCTGTCATGCGCCGCGTCACGCCGCTGGCCTTGGCGCCTGGTCTGGGTGCCATGCTGGTAACCATGACCGACCAGAGCCAGCGTCAGCGCTCTGAACGCGAACTCGAGCGCTTGCTTACCGAGCTGCGCGCCACGCTGGATTCGGTCGCCGACGGAATTTTGGTTTGTGGGCTTGATGGCCGCATCCGTGCCTTTAACCAGAGGCTGGTGAACATCTGGCAGATTCCCCAGGCCATTCTTCTGCGCCGAGACGACCCAGCGCTGCAGGCGCATCTCTCCAGCCGTGTTTTGTATCCTGAGTTGTACCAGGCGCGATTGGCGCAAATGGCAAGCGACCCGTTTACTGCAACACGAGATCTGCTCGAATTGCACGGTGGCCAGGTCGTGGAGCGGCGCTGCGTGCCGCAGTTGAGCCACGGCAGCGTCACGGGCCGGGTGTATTCGTTCCGAGACATTACCGAGCAGACGCAGGCGGAAGCGGCGCTGCGTATTGCGTCTCTGGCGTTCGAGGCAAGCCCTTACGCCATTTTTTTTGCGGATGCTGCGCAGGTCGTCACCCAGGTCAATCCTCAGTTTGAACGCCTCACTGGCGTGCCCACGTCTGGCGTTATCGGACGTCGGGCGTCGTCGCTTTTCAAGATTTCAGAAGAACAAAGCTTCGCAGAACAGGTGCAGCTTGCGTGGCAAAGCAACGCTCCTTGGGAGGGTGAGTTGCTGCTGCCGCGCGACTCAGGCGAAGACTGCGCAGTCCAGTTAGCCTGGGTGGCACTGCGCGATGCGTCCGGTGCGATTGAGCAAAGCATCGGCTTTGTGCGCGACCTCACACAGCACCATGCCGCACGCAAGCGCATTGACGAATTGGCCTACAGCGATGTGCTTACGGGGCTGCCTAACCGCCTTCAGTTGTCGCAGCGTGTGGAATCTGCTTTGCGCGCCGTTCGGCCAGGTGGGGCGGGCTTTGCGATCATGGTGCTTGACCTTGACCGCTTCAAAATCATCAACGACTCGCTTGGCCACGATTTTGGTGACCGTGTACTTCGCTTGGTTGCCGCGCGCCTTCAAATATGCCTTCGGCAGACCGATATGCTGAGCCGCTTGGGCGGGGACGAATACGTCGTTTATCTGCACGCCAGCGACAGCACCGCCGCACAGAACGTTGCGCGGCGCATGCTGCACGAAATGCTGCAACCGTTTTCGCTCGACGGCATGAGCTTTTCCATTCAGTGCAGCATTGGCGTGGCGCTGTACCCGCAGGACGGTGTGTCGCTGGACGAGCTCATCAAGCAGGCCGACTCGGCCATGTATCGGGTCAAGGAGCGCGGTCGCGGCACTTACGGTTTTTACCAACCCCAGATGAATGCAAATCTGCTTGAGCGCATGAAGCTTGAGCACGCCATGCGCCAGGCACTTGGCCGCAATGCGATGCAGGTGCACTACCAGCCGCAAGTAGAGCTGGAGTCGGGTCGCATCGTCGGCGCAGAGGCGCTGCTGCGCTGGACCGACGAAGCAATGGGGCCGGTGTCGCCCGGCGCCTTCATTCCCTTGGCAGAGGACACCGGCTACATCGTGACCTTGGGTGCTTGGGTTCTGGAGCAATCGGTAATGCAGGCCGCTCGCTGGGCGCGGGCCGGGCTTTCGCTGGTGGTGTCGGTCAATGTCTCTGCGCTTGAACTCAGGCAGGCCGACTTCGTTGAACGCATTGCTCAGCTGCTGCAGGAGCATGAGCTGCCGGCGCACTTCCTTGAGCTCGAGCTGACCGAATCCATGCTGTTGCAGGATGCGAAGGAAGCGGCGCAGCGCCTGCATGCGCTCGCCGAACTGGGTATTGCATTGGCGATTGACGATTTTGGCACCGGCTATTCGAGCCTGGCCTATCTCAAAAACCTGCCGATCCACAAGCTGAAAATTGACCAGTCGTTCGTGCGCGGTTTGCCCGACGACGAAGGCGACAGTGCCATCGTCAGCGCAATTGTGCACTTGGGTCAGGCACTGAAATTCACCGTAGTGGCGGAAGGCGTGGAGACCCAGGCACAGCGCAGCAGTCTGCAATCCATGCACTGCAGCCACTTCCAGGGCTACCTGTGCGCGGCGGCCATGGCGGGCCCCGATTTTGAGCGGTGGCTGGCGTCGGCTCAGCCCACGGCTGCCGTCAACCCGCCATAAGCCCCTTCCAAAGCATGTAGGCGGCCAGAGCAAACAGCAGACTGGCAAAGATGCGCTTCAACTGCGCCACCGGCAACTGGTGGGCTGCACGGGCACCGAGTGGTGCTGTGAATACGCTGCACAGGGCTACGGCCGCCAATGCTGGCAGCCAGACATACCCGAGCGCCGCAGGCGGAAGCCCGGCTTCGGTGCGCCCGGCAAGCACGTAGCCCACCACGTTGACCACTGCAATCGGGAAACCCAGCGCAGCGCTGGTGGCTACAGCGTTGTGAATAGGGACGTTGCACCAAGTCATGAACGGGACGCTGACGAACCCACCGCCTGCGCCGACCAGGCCCGAGAGAAAACCGATGCTGCCTCCCGCGGCAAGCTGACCGGCGGTACCCGGAAGTTGCCTGCTGGCTGCCGGTTTGGCGCCGCGGAGCATCTGGAGTGCAGAAAAACTGACAAATACCGCAAACACGACGGCCAGTACCGAGCCACGCAGCAGCGAAAACACGCCCAAGCTTGCCGCCAACCCGCCCAACACAATGCCTGGAGCCAGTCGCTTGGCAATGTCCCAGCGCACCGCCCCACGCTTGTGGTGGGCACGCAAGCTGGAAACAGAGGTGAACATGATGGTCGCCATCGACGTCGCAATGGCCATCTTCACCGCCAGCCCCGGCTCAACGCCTTGCAGGCCCATGATGTAGGTGAGAAAAGGCACGAGCAGCATGCCGCCGCCTATGCCCAGCAAACCTGCAAGAAACCCTGTGACGAGGCCAAGCGCCGACAAGCCGGCCAGCAGTGCGAGCGATATGGACATTGAAGACTTTGAGAGAAGAGGAGGGCGGAGGCCGAGCGCGCAGTGCAGTCGCCGCCTGTTTGCGTGCTGCAGCGCCCCAAACAAGGTGTCTGCAAATGCCACCGGACCGGCATCCTGAACCGCGGGTTCAGGTGGGCGAGGGCAGCCTGACGTTGGGTTCATCTAACGCGAGATGATCACGCTCATCAAGCAATATTCCAAGCCCGGGCTCTATGAGCATTGGTTCAAGGAATTACAGCCCGGCAGCACCGCAGACGCTTTTATTGTAGGCCTGCAAAGCGGGCCGCGTGCTGTCCAGATGCAAAGCGTTTCAGAACAATCGACCGTCTGCGCCGAGTACGTCGTCCAGCCGCTTCACCAAGGCATCGAGTCGCTCGGTGTCGTCTGCGGAGAGCGTATCGCTTGAGGCGCCAGCGTCAGAAGCTGCTGTTGCGGGCGTTGATGCGCGCGCCAAATCCATATTTTCGCGGTCGGCCAGATCGAATGCGAGATTGAGTGCAGCCAGCACCGCAATGCGTTCGCGAGCGCGCACTTTGCCTGCATCGCGAATGGCTGTCATGGCGGTGTCGACGCGCTCTACCGCGTCAAGCAGCCGCGCCTCCCGGCCCTCTGGGCAACCCAGCAGATAGCTCTGCTGCATGATTTGCACTTCCAGCTGTTTCATATCGCATCCTTTTCTACGGGCGGCGAAGGCAGGCGTTCGATCAAAGAGTCCACGCGCGCGCGCGCAGCTTGCAGACGCGATCGCAAAGAGTCGCGCTCTTGCGTCAGTGCAGTCACCTGCTCATTCAAAAGCGCATTGGTGTGCTCCAGCTGTTCGTGGCGCACCAGCAGACGCTCCACGCGCTCTGCAATCCGGTCGAAAGGTGTCGAAGAGTCCATGGACATAGCCGATCCATTGTAGGGGTGCTGCGCGCCGGGTGCGCGCTTGGTGCCTCGCGTTTGTGCGCCACGCAACACTGTGGCCGCCAAACACGCTCGCGGCATCGCTTAAACTCGCCAGCGTTGGTGCTCGCAGTGTGGTTCACATGCTGCAGTTCAACGGGAAGCAGGGAGGAGTGCGCCGATCATGGCGTCCGCCGAGCCTGCGCTGCCCCCGCAACGGTCAGCGGCCGAATCTTTCGATTCACCTTTCACACCCAGTGCCACTGGGCGCCTTGAACAAGCGCCTGGGAAGGCCGTGAAAGGCGTGCCGCCAGCCCGGATACCGGCCAACACGGTGGTTGCGTGCGCCTTGTGGTGCACGCGGCCGTGTCTCCCATACGCTGGCGGGGAAGCCAGCACGGGTTGTTTGCAGACTTTCTGTTTTTTCATGAATCATCGCTCTATCTACGTGCGCCGCGCAGCGTTGCTGCGTCCGGTCGCCCTTGCCACGCTTGCCTTCTTCGCTGCCAGTGCAGCCAGCGCTCAGGAGGCGGCTGCACCTATCCTGCTGGCGCAAAACCTTCGCGCTCCGCAGCTTGCCGAAACGGTCGTCACGGCCACGCGCACCGAGCAGCCTTTGTCTGATTTGGTCGCGGACGTGTCCATCGTCGACCGCGAGACCATCGCCTCCAGCGGCGCGACGGGCGTGGCCGACCTGCTGGCCCGCCTGCCCGGGGTGGAGATCACGCGCAACGGTGGCGTGGGCAATAACTCCAGCGTCTATTTGCGCGGTGCCGAACAGCGCTTTACGGCTGTCTACATCGACGGTGTGCGCTTGGACTCCCAATCCACCGGAGGTGCGTTATGGGAGCAGATTCCGCTTGCGCAGATCGAGCGCATCGAGGTGCTTCGCGGCCCCGCTGCAGCGGTGTACGGTTCAGACGCCATTGGCGGCGTGATCCAGTTGTTTACCCGCAAGGGCGAAGGCCCGGCAGCGCCCTATGTCGGCATTGGCCTGGGCAACCAGGGCACACGCAAGGTCGAGGCCGGCATGAGCGGCGCAACGGGCCCAGACGGCGCGTTGGACTATGCGTTGGGCTTGGCCCATACGCGCAGCAGCGGCTTTGACAGCAAGAACAGCGGCGCCCACAACCCCGACGACGACGATTACCGCAGCACCAGCGCCACTGCGCGCTTGGGCTACCGCGTGAATGCGCAACATCGCATCGGCGCGAACCTGCTCGTGAGCCGGCTCAACTCGGGCTACGACGGGTTCACCTACAAGCCTGCGGCGCCGGACGACGACCGCAACCTGAACCGCCTGCACACGGCGGGCGCGCACTGGGCCGCCCAGTGGAGCGACTCGTACAGCACGCGCCTCTCGGTGAACGAGTCGCTCAGCCGCTACGAAACCGTACCGTCGCCCTACCTCACGGAAACGCAGTTGCGCGGCTACCTGTGGCAAAACGATTGGCGTTTCGGTGCGCATCGCCTGAGCGCTGCGCTGGAGCGCCGTGAGGACACGCTCGAAAACGCTTCGCTGGTGGGCGCTGGCGGCACCACGCGCAGCCGTTCCCAAGACGCGCTGGCGCTGGGCTACGGTTTCAGTGCAGGCGCGCACACCGTGCAAGCCAACCTGCGCCATGACAGCGACAGCGAATTCGGCGGCAAGGGCACCGGCAGCCTGGCCTACGGCTACGCCTTTGCACCGGGCTGGCGCGCCACCGCATCGGCGGGCACGGCATTTCGTGCGCCCACGCTGTACCAGCGCTTCAGCCAGTACGGCGACGCCTCGCTGCAACCCGAGACCAGCCGCAACGCCGAGCTGGGCCTGCGCTATGGGCAGGGCACAAGCGCCTTCTCGGCGGTGGTGTACCGCAACCGCGTGGCCAACCTGATCAACTTTGCCGCAGGCGGCACCTGTGGGGAGCCGTTTGGCTGCTACCTCAACACCGGCAATGCCGAGTACAGCGGCGTCACGCTGGCAGGTTCCTACAAACTCGCCGGTGTGCAGTTGCGTGGTTCGGTGGATTTCCAGGACCCACGTGATCTCGATACGGAGAAACTTCTGCGGCGCCGCGCCAAGCGCCATGCCACGCTGGGTGCCGACACCGTGGTCGCTGGTTGGACGCTTGGCGCCGAACTGCAGGCTTCTGGCCGCCGTTTCGAAGACGCTGCCAACAAGAAAGCGCTAGGGGGCTACACGCTGTTCAACCTGTTCGCCAGTACCCGAGTCGCCCGCGACTACACGCTGCTGGCCCGCATCGACAACGCGGGTGACAAAAACTACGAAACCGCAGCCACCTACGCCACCGGCGGGCGACAGCTCTACCTGGGTCTTAAGTGGGAGCCGCGCCTGTAATGCAAAGCACCACAGCCCGTTGCCCCGCACTGCTGGTGGCCGCCCCGGCCTCTGGCCAGGGAAAAACCACGGTGGTGGCGGCCTTGGCACGCTTGCATGCCCGGCAGGGGCGGCGTGTGTGCGTGTTCAAGTGCGGGCCCGATTTTCTCGACCCGCACTGGCACCAGCTCGCCAGCGGCGCGCCCGTGCATTCGCTCGATTTGTGGATCAATGGCGCCGAGGATTGCGCTGCGCGCCTGCACGCCGCCGCGCAGGAGGCCGACCTGGTGCTTATCGAAGGCGTGATGGGCTTGTTCGATGGCGAACCCAGCGCCGCCGACCTGGCGCGGCGCTTTGGCGTGCCGGTGCTGGCCGTCGTCGATGCTGCCGCCATGGCCGGCACCTTTGGCGCGCTGGCACATGGCCTGCGGCACTACCAGCCCGACCTGCCCTGGGCGGGCGTGCTGGCCAACCGCGTGGCGGGCGAGCGCCATGCCGAGATGCTGCAGCGCGGCCTGCGCGAGCCGGGTGACTGGCTGGGCGCCTTGCCGCGTGTGGCGCTGGCGCATGCCGCCCCCGCAGGCAAGAACGCCGCCTTGCTGCCCGAGCGCCACCTGGGCCTGGTGGCCGCGCACGAACTCCCCGACGCGATGGACCGGCTCGACGCCGCCGCCGATGCGCTGGCGTTGACGCCCCTGGGGCAGATGGATGCGGCGAATTTGCAGCGCTGGGCGGTGGACTTTCCGGCGCCACCTGCGCCGCAGCCCGTGCCGCCGCTGCTGGCAGGCCGTACTGTGGCCGTGGCACGCGATGCCGCGTTCAGCTTTATTTACCCGGCCAACCTCGACACCCTGGCGCAACTCGGCGCCCAGGTGCGCTTTTTCTCGCCGCTGGCAGGCGATACCTTGCCAGCCTGCGATGCCGTGTGGCTGCCCGGCGGCTATCCCGAGCTGCACGCTGCGCAACTGGCGGCGAACCAAGGCCTGCAGAACGACCTGCGCACGCACCTGGCCGCAGGCAAACCCCTGTGGGCGGAATGCGGGGGCATGCTGGCGCTTTTCGAATCCTTGCGTCTGCAGGACGGCAGCGTGCAGGCGATGTGGGGCCTGTTGCCCGGCCAGGCCGCCATGCAGCCGCGCCTGGCATCGCTCGGGCCGCGACAAGTCAACCTGGCGGGCCAGGTGCTGCGCGGCCACAGCTTTCATTACTCCACTGCCGACTGCAGCGCCCCGGTGCTGGCGCGCAGCAGCCGGCCCGGTGGGGCGGATGCCGATGGCGAGTCGGTGTATGCGCTGGGCAGCCTGCGTGCCAGCTACTTCCACGCCTGGTTTGCCTCGAACCCAGTGGCGGTGGCGCAGTTGCTCGGAGGCGCAGCATGACCCTCTCCGTGGCCCGCAGCGAGCTCATTCTGGGTGGCCAGAAAAGCGGCAAATCGCGCCGCGCCGAGGCGCTGGCGGCCCAATGGCTGGCGGCCAGCCCCGCGCACCGCGCGCTATTGATTGCTACCGCAGAGGCGCACGACGAGGAAATGCGCCAGCGCATTGCCCGCCACCAAAGCGACCGCGCCGCGCGCGTGCCGCGCATGCAGACGTTGGAGGAGCCGCGCGACCTCGCTCGGGTTTTGGTGCAGCGCGGCGCGCCGGACACCCTCATCGTTGTCGATTGCCTGACGCTGTGGCTGACCCACTGGATGTTTGGGTTCGATGAAAATTTAATGCAAAAAGAGGCTCCAGCGTATGACTGGACTGCGCAGGCAGCTCTTTTTTTTGAAGCGTTGGCGAAAACCCCTGGGCCCGTTGTTCTGGTGGGCAACGAGATCGGCCTGGGGGTCATTCCCTTAGGAAGCCAGGTGCGCGCCTTTGTCGATGCACTGGGCGTTTTGAACCAGCAGGCAGCGCAGGCCTGTGCGCGCGCCACGCTGATGGTCTCCGGCCTGCCGCTCACCTTGAAGGACACCCCATGAAACCCACGCCCATCAAACGCATCCTCACCGTGCTGGCGATTTTGCTGGTGCTGGTGCTGGCCATGGCCACGCTGGCGCAGGCTGCGCCCATCAGCGTGGTGGACGATCGGGGCCGAACCGTCACGCTGGCCCACCCGCCCGAGCGCATCGTCAGCCTGCTGCCCTCGCTGACGGAGACCGTGTGCGCGCTCGGTGCCTGCGAGCGCCTGGTGGGCGTGGACCGCTATTCCAACTGGCCGGCCAGTGTGGTGCCGCTGCAGGGGGTGGGCGGCGGGTTGGACCCGAACATCGAGGCCATCGTCGCCCTGCGGCCCGACGTGGTGCTGATGGCGACCTCGTCGCGCGCCCAGGCGCGGCTCGAATCGCTGGGTGTGACCGTGGTGGCGCTGGAGCCCAAGACCCATGCCGACGTGCAGCGCGTGCTCGGCAAGGTGGGCCAGGTGCTGGGCGTGCAGGATGCGCAGCGGGTCTGGCGCACCATTGACGCGGGTGTGCAGGCCGCCGCCCAGTCGGTGCCGCCCACCGTGCGCGGCACGCGGGTGTATTTCGAAGTCAACAGCGGGCCGTACGCGGCAGGCCCGTCCTCCTTTATTGGTGAGACGCTCGCACGGCTGGGGGCCCGCAACATCATTCCCGCAGCGCTCGGGCCTTTCCCCAAACTCAACCCCGAATTCGTGGTGCGCGCCGACCCCGACCTGATCATGGTCGGTGCGCGCAGCGCCGAGGGCCTGGCCGCGCGCCCCGGCTGGAGCCAGATGCGCGCGCTGCGGGACGGCCGGCTGTGCCGGTTTGACGCAGCGCAGTCCGACGTGCTGATCCGCCCCGGCCCGCGCATGGCCGAAGCGGCGCGCCTGATGGCGACCTGCCTCACCGACAAGGCGCCCCGCAAAGAAGTGCGACCATGAGCGCCGTCATGCCCCTGCCGCCCATCCGCTTGCCCCCCTGCGCCAGCACCGTGCACGCACGGCGCGGCCGCTGGCTGGCGCTGGTGCTCATCGCTCTGGCGCTGTGCCTGTTCGTGCTGGGCACGGCGGTGGGCAGCAGCGGGTTTGAAAACCTCCTACCCGCGCTGTGGAACCCGCAGGGCGACAGCGCGGCGCACGCCATGGCGCAGCAAATCGTCTGGGACATTCGCCTGCCGCGCACGCTCGGCGCCTGGTGTGCAGGCGCGCTGCTCGGGCTGGCGGGTGCGGTGGCGCAGGGGCTGTTTCGCAACCCGCTGGCCGACCCGTATCTGCTGGGCAGTGCATCGGGCGCCTCGCTGGGCGTGGCGCTGGCGCTGGCCCTGATGGGGGGCGCGGGCGGCATGCTGGGCGGGGCGCAGAGCGCCGTCACCATTTCGGTGTATTCCGGCCACTGGCTGGTGCGCCTGGGGCTGACGGGCGCGGCCTTCGTGGGCGCGGTGCTGGCGGTGCTGCTGACGCTGGTGCTGGCGCGCGGCGTGCAGCACACGCTACGCCTGCTGCTGGCGGGCGTCATCGTGGGCGTGGTGCTGGGGGCGCTCACCTCGCTCATCCTGCTGCTGTCGCCCGATTCGCTGCAGGCCATGCAGGCGTTTTTGCTGGGCTCCACCGGCTTTGTCGGCTGGACGTCGTGCCTGCTGATGGCCGTCGTTTGGGGGCTGTGTCTGGTGGTGGCCTGGCTGCTGGCGCGCGGGCTCGATGGCCTGGCGCTGGGCGAAGCCACTGCGCTCAGCCTGGGGCTGCGGCTGGCGCCGCTGCGCGCGGTGCTGGTGGCGGTGCTGGCGCTGGCCACGGGTACCGCAGTGGCGCAGACCGGTTTGATTGCCTTTGTCGGCCTGGCCGCGCCGCACCTGGTGCGCGCTGCCGTGCCGGTGCCGCACGGGCGGCTGATGCTGTTGTCCAGTCTGATGGGCGGCGCGCTGCTGGCGGGTGCCGACCTGCTGGCGCGCGGCCTGCTGGCGCCGCAGGAGCTGCCCGTGGGCGTGCTCACTGCCGTGCTCGGCGGCGGCTATTTGCTGTGGCTGATGCAACGGCGCACATCCCCTGGGGGGTTGTTGTGACTGCTCCTGAAAAAATAGCTGTCAGCGCAGACCAGATAAGCGCTGGCATAGGAAAACGCTCCATATTGCACGGCATCACGCTGCCGCTGGCGGCGGGCCGCTGGACCAGTATCGTCGGCCCCAACGGCGCGGGCAAATCCACGCTGCTCAAGGTGCTGGCTGGCCTGCTGCCGGCGCAGAGCGGGCAGGTCGCCTTGTTCGGTCGCGTCTTGCACGATTGGTCGGCCCGCGAGCGCGCCCGCCAGATGGCCTGGCTGGGCCAGAACGAAGCGGCGGCCGATGACCTGACGGTGCTCGACGTGGCGTTGCTGGGCCGTTTGCCGCACCAGGGCTGGCTGCAGCCGCCCAGCCTGGCCGACCACGCCGCGGCAGAAGCCGCTCTGCGCCAGACGCAGGCCTGGGCCTGGCGCGAGCGGCCGCTGGGCCAGCTCTCGGGCGGCGAGCGCCAGCGCGTGCTGCTGGCGCGCGCCCTGGCCGTCAACGCGCAGGTGCTGCTGATGGACGAGCCCCTGGCCAACCTCGACCCGCCGCACCAGGCCGACTGGCTGCTGTTGGTGCGTAGTCTGGTGGCCGAGGGCCGCACCGTGGTCAGCGTGCTGCACGAGCTGTCGATGGCGCTGCAGGCCGACGACGTGGCGGTGCTGGAAGGCGGCCGCCTGCAGCACCACGGCGCCGCGCACAATCCGGCCACCCACCGCGCGCTGGAAGCCGTGTTCGGCCAGCGCATCGCCATCCACTGCGTGCAGGACCAGTGGCTGGCCTTGCCCCGGTTGCACGCCCCTGCATTCGCTACTTGAGGAAACCCCTATGGAAATCGAAACCGCTCCCACCGAGAAACGCTATGAAAAACCCGAGGGCGAACGCCGGGGCCTGGTCATCGTCCACACCGGCGACGGCAAGGGCAAAAGCACGGCCGCCTTTGGCCTGGCGCTGCGCGCGCACGGGCGCGGCAAAGCGGTGCGGATCTTCCAGTTCATGAAAGTGCCGAGTGCGCGCTTTGGCGAGCACCGCATGTTCGAGCAGCTTGGCATCCCCATTGAAGGTCTGGGCGATGGATTCAGCTGGAAGAGCAAGGACCTGGAGCATTCCGCGCAGCTCGCGCGCGATGGCTGGGAAAAGGCGCGCGCCGCCATCCTCTCGGGCGAGCACTTCCTGGTAGTGCTGGACGAAATCACTTACCCGCTGATCTACGGCTGGCTCCCGCTCGAACCCGTGCTGGAGACGCTGCGCACGCGGCCCAAGGATGTGCATGTGGTGCTCACGGGTCGCCGCTGCCCGCCCGAGATCATTGAGCTGGCCGACACCGTGACCGAGATGAGCCTCATCAAACACGCATTCAAGGAAGGTGTCCCAGCACAACGGGGTATTGAGGACTGACGCAGCCTGCTCAATGCTCTTTCACTGGCTCCATCCCTTCACTGTTTCGCCGCCGTTTGGCGCTGCGTGCACGGCGTGGGCCGTACTGGTGGCGCTGGCTGCCGACCGCTTGTGGGGCGAGCCGCCCGCCCGCTGGCACCCGGTGGTGTGGATGGGCAGCGCGCTTGCGGCCTGCGGCGCGCGCATTGCGCCAGCGACGCAGACGGGCCGGGATTTGAAGGTTTTTTGGCTTGCAGCGCTTGTTTGGTGTGCGCTGACAGCTCTTGTTTTCATAGCTTTTTCAGCGGTGCAAGGTCTGCTGTGGGCGCTGGGCCTCCACATGTATTCCAGCACCCGTGCTTTGGACATTGCAGGCGTTGGCATGGCCGGCGCCAGTGCGGTGCAAACGACGCTGGCCGCGTTGCTGACGGCCACGGCAATGGGCCTGGCACTCAAGCCCTTGCTGGCGCTGGCCCTGCTGCAAAGCGAAGTGCGCGCCGTAGAGGCGGCTTTGGGCGAATCGCTGCAGGCTGGGCGCGAGCGGCTGGCGCATTTGGTAAGCCGCGACGTGCATGCGTTGGATGCCGCTGGGGTGCGTGAGTCGGCCATTGAATCGCTGGCTGAAAACCTGAACGACTCGGTGGTGGCCCCTATTTTCTGGTTCGTGCTGGCGGGCCTGCCCGGCGCGGCGCTGTACCGCTTCGCCAACACCGCCGACGCCATGTGGGGCTATCCCGGCATGCGCGGCGGGCGCTACTGGCAATGGGCAGGCAAGTGGGCGGCGCGGGCCGATGATGTGCTTTCGTGGCTGCCCGCGCGGCTGACCGCGTTGCTGCTGGCGCTGGTGGCCGGGGGCGTGCCGCTGCGCAGCTTGGCGCAGGAAGCGCGCAAGACGCCATCGCCCAACAGCGGCTGGCCCATGGCGGCGATGGCGCTGGCGCTGGGTGTGCGGCTGTCCAAGCCGGGCGTGTACCAGCTCAATGCTGCGGGCCGCGCGCCCACCCATAAGGATGCCGAGCGCGCGCAAAAAATAGTATCAAAAGTTGTTCTGGCGCTTGTCCTGATTGCGCTGGCAGCTATTGTTTTTGTGGCTTTTGGAATGCTTGCCTGATGCCACATGCACGCTTCATGCACGGTGGCCCGGATGCACAGGGCGTGCCGCTGTATGACTTCTCCACCAACGCCAACGCCTGCGGGCCGTGCCCCGAGGCGCTGGCCGCCGTGCAGCAGGCCGATGCCACGCGCTACCCGGACCCGACTTACACGGCGCTGCGCGAGGCTTTGGGCGCTTTCCATGCGGTGGCGCCCGAGCGGATCGTGCTGGCAGCGAGCGCCAGCGAATGCATCCACCGCTTCACGGCGCTGGCTGCGTTGCAAGGTGCCCGGCTTGTGAGCGTGCCCCGGCACAGCTATGGCGACTACGCGCAGGCCGCCCAGGCCCGGGGTCTGGCCGTTCTGCACGAACCTGCCGCGGGCGTGGGGCTGCAATGGGCATGCGAGCCTGCCAGCCCGCTGGGCGATGTGGACCTGCAGCGTGCCCGCTGGCTGCTGGCGCCCGACATGCCCGATGCATCCCATGCGGGAGAGGCGCAGGCGCTGCGGGTGCTCGATTGCGCCTATGCGCCGCTGCGGCTCGATGGCACGCCCTGGCCTGCTGCGGCGCCCGGCGTCTGGCAACTCTGGACGCCCAACAAGGCTCTGGGCCTGACCGGCGTGCGCGCTGCTTATGCGATTGCCCCGCATGCCGAAGCGGCCCACCGCCTCGCCGCATTGGCGCCGTCCTGGCCCCTGGGCGCGCACGGTGTGGCTTTGCTGGCCGCCTGGGTGCAGCCGTCGGTGCAGCGCTGGCTGGCCGACTGCCTGCCACGGCTGCGCAGCTGGAAAACACGCCAGCAGACACTGTGCACAACCTTGGGCTGGGCGGTGCTGCCGGGCAGCACGGCCAACTTTTTCTGTGCCCGTCCACCGCAGCAGCATTTGCCTGAGCGGCTTGCCGCCCTGCGCAAGGCGGGTATCAAGCTGCGCGAATGCAGCTCCTTTGGATTGAGCGGCGTTCTGCGCCTGGGCGTGCTGCCGCCGCCCGCGCAGGATGCGCTGCAGACGGCTTGGCGGGCGGCCTGCAGCGCCCATCCCTCTACCGAGAACATGCAATGACATCTCCCTTTCAAGCTCGCCGCCCCGCCGTCTGCGTGATGGTGCTGGGCACCACCAGCGGCGCCGGCAAAAGCTGGCTCACTACCGCGCTGTGCCGTTATTACGCGCGCCAGGGCCTCAAGGTGGCGCCGTTCAAGGCGCAGAACATGAGCAACAACGCGCGCGTGGTCGAGGGCGAGGGCGGCCAGTGGGGCGAGATCGGCTCGGCGCAGTATTTCCAGGCCCTGGCCGCGCGCGCCGTGCCTGAGGTGCGCATGAACCCGCTGCTGCTCAAACCCGAGGCCGACACCCACAGCCAGGTGGTGCTGATGGGGCAGGTGAGCGAGCCGCTCACCGCGCTGCCCTGGCGCGGCCGCAGCGCCGTGGTGTGGCCCCAGATCGCCGCCGCGCTCGACCAGCTCCGCGCCGAGAACGACGTGGTGGTGATCGAGGGCGCGGGCTCGCCCGCCGAGACCAACCTGCACGCCAGCGACATCGTGAACATGCGCGTGGCGCGCCATGCCGGCGCGCGCTGCCTGCTGGTCACCGACATCGACCGGGGCGGCGCCTTCGCCCACCTCTACGGCACCTGGGCACTGCTGCCCGAGGACGAGCGCGCGCTGATCCACGGCTTCGTGCTCAACAAGTTCCGGGGCGACGCCAGCCTGCTCGCGCCCGCGCCGCAGCACCTGCAGGAGCGCACCGGCGTGCCCACCGTGGCCACCATCCCCATGCAGTGGCACCACGGCCTGCCCGAGGAAGACGGCATTTTTGACGACCGCAGCCGCGCGAGCGGCACAGTGCACACCACGGTGGCCGTGGTCGCCTACCCGCGCATCAGCAACCTGGACGAGTTCCAGCCGCTCAAGAACGTGCCCGGCGTGCGTCTTGTGTGGGCGCGCAGCCCGGCTGAGCTGGCCGGTGCCGACTGGGTGGTGCTGCCCGGCTCCAAAGCCACTGCCGCCGACCTGGCCTGGCTGCGCGCGCAGGGGCTGGACCGGGCGATTGCCGCCCATGCTGCGCAGGGCGGGGCGGTGCTGGGCGTGTGCGGTGGCCTGCAGATGCTGGGGGAGGGGCGAATTGATCTGTCGGGCATCGATGGCAACGGTCCGGGCTTGGGGCTGCTCCCGCTGGTCACCGTGTTCGAACCCGCCAAAACGGTGCGCCGCACTACCTCGCGTTTTGCCGAACTGCCCGGCGCTTGGACGAAGCTTTCGGGCGTCGCCGTCTCCGGCTACGAAATACACCACGGCCAGACCGCGCAGCACCCGGCCATGGCAGCCAAGGGCGACGTGGCGCGCGAAGTCATCCCCGGCATTGCTTGGCAGAACCCCTCAGGCAATGTGCTGGGCGTGTATTTGCACGGACTCTTTGAAGACCCTGCTGTGGTGCAGGCCCTTTTTGGGGACCTCGGCGCCGCGCCGGTGCCGACCCTGGATGCGGTGTTCGACGGCCTGGCGCGCACCGTGGATGCGTGCTTTGACTCGAAGTTTTTGCGCGCTCTGGTGGCATGACTTGCAAAAAAAATCGTCTATGCACTCCTCCTTTTCCGCCATTTCTGCAATTACCGACCTGACCGACGCCGATCTAACTGCGCGCCTGCAGCACCGCCTAGACCAAAAAACCAAACCCCTCGGCTCACTTGGGCGTCTTGAAAATCTGGCCCTGCGCTTGGGCCAGATTTTGGGTACCGAGAGCCCGCAGCTGCAGGCCCCGCAAATGCTGGTGTGCGCAGGCGACCACGGCATCGCAGCGCGCGGCGTGTCTGCGTTCCCCAGCGATGTGACGTGGCAAATGGTTGAGAACTTTCTCGCCGGTGGCGCCGCAGTAAGCGTGCTCGCGCGCCAGCACGGCTTGGCGCTTACGGTGGTGGACTGCGGCGTGGCGCGGGACATTGCGCCGCGCAATGCCGCGCCCGGCCAGCCGCGCCTGCTGCTGCGCAAGGTAGCGCCGGGCACGCAGGACGCTTCGCTCGGCCCTGCGATGGGTATCGCCCAGTGCGAAGCCGCCCTGCAAAGCGGTATGGAAATCGTCCGCGGCTTACCCGGCAACGCCCTGCTGCTGGGCGAGATGGGCATTGGCAACACCTCGGTCGCTTCGCTGTTGCTGGCGCGGCTTGCCGGATTGCAAATTGTCGATTGCACCGGCGCGGGCACCGGGCTGGACGCGGAGGGCATCGCGCGCAAATGCGCAGTGCTGCAGCGGGCGCTGGATGCCAACGCAGGCGCGACCGAACCCCTCGCTGCTCTGGCCGCGCTGGGCGGTTTTGAAGTGGCCACGTTGGTGGGCGCTGTGCTGCAGGCCGCCAGCGAGCGGCGCGTCATCGTGGTCGATGGCTTCATCACCAGCGCGGCCGTGCTCGTGGCCAGCCGCATGGCGCCGTTGGTGCTGCAGCGCTGCGTTTTTGCGCACCGCTCGGGCGAGCGGGCGCATGGCTTGATGCTTGAGCAGATGCAGGCGGAGCCGTTGCTGGAGCTGGGTCTGCGGCTGGGTGAGGGTTCGGGCGCGGCGCTGGCCTGGCCGCTGCTCCAGTCGGCTTGCGCGGTGCTGCGCGAGATGGCGAGTTTTGAGTCGGCCGGGGTGGCGCAGGCCTGAAGGTGCTGGCTCAGCCGACGCAGGTCTGGTCGCGCCCCTGCGCCTTTGCCTGATAAAGCGCCGCGTCCGCACGCCCCAGCATGACGTCAAGCGAATCGTCCGGCCCGCGCCAACTGGTCACCCCAATACTCACCTTGCAGTCCAGCGGATGGCCGGTGGCCAAGCCGCTGCGGATGCGCTGTGCCACAAGCAGCGCGGCTTCGGACACCGTATTGGGCAGCAGCACGAGGAATTCCTCGCCGCCATAACGCCCCAAGCGATCGGCGCGCCGCAGCGCAGATTTGGTGCGCTCGGAAAAATGCACCAGCACCCGGTCGCCATGCTGGTGGCCGTGGGTGTCGTTCACCGCCTTGAAATGATCGAGGTCGATCATCATCAGCGAGAACGGTTGGCCGTAGCGCACGCTGCGCTCGTGCTCGTAGGCGCAGTAGCTGAGGATGGCGCGGCCGTTGAGCGTGCTGGTGAGGAAATCGTGCGTAGCCATGTGTTCCAGCTCCGTGCGCACGCGGTCGGTCGCCATGAGCACGGCGCCAATGCAGAGCAAGAGCACCGACAGTACGTACGCGCCAAGGTAGAAATTTTGGACCGTAGACGCTTCCATCAGATCGCCCACTTGCGTGGTTGAAAGCACCGTCTGCACCCGCACCAGCAGTACGCAGATGTGCGCGACAAGCGTCGCCTGAACCATGCGCACCGGGAAGTTCCGATTGCCGTGCCTCCACAGGAACACCAGCGCTGCAAAGTGCAATGCCGCCACCGCGGCTGCAACTATGGCAACCCGCAGGCGATAGGAAGGGTCGACCACGGTGAACCATGCAAGCGCCAGCATGGTCAGCGCAATGCCAATCCCGAGCCGACGCCCGGCGGAAGATTGACCAAAGAAGCGGCGGCAACCCACATGAAGCAATGTGAACGCCACCAGCACGAATCCATTGCCAATCCAGCGCCCGAGTTCTTGCGGCCATGGTCCAGGGGCAGCCATAAAAACCGCAGCCAACAACCAGACCACGGGAGCAAGTGCCCAATAACCCAAGCCCAGGATGCTAGGCGGGTAGTAGCGCCGCATAAAACCCAGCACCAACCCCATCACCAGTGCCATGAAGCCCGCCATGACGATGATTGAGCGTGGGTCGAGTGTGTTCATGTAGGTGGTGAAGCGCTGGAGTTGAATTTTTAGTATAGCCAGCGCTGGCACGTATTCGCGCCCAATGCAGCCCGCTTTGCGTTGCTGCGGGCTTAGGGACGAGGTGCTTTCGGAGCGTAGTCGCAATACGGCGCCACCACGCATTCCCAACAGCGCGGTTTGCGTGCCTGGCACACATAGCGGCCAAGCAAAATCAGCCAGTGGTGGGAATCCACGGCGTACTCGGGCGGCACACGCTTGAGCAGTTGCTGCTCCACCGCCAGCGGCGTTTTGCCCGGCGCGAGGCCGGTGCGATTGCTGACTCGAAAGATGTGCGTGTCCACCGCCATGGTTGGCCGGCCGAAAGCCACGTTCAGCACCACATTGGCGGTTTTGCGGCCCACCCCGGGCAAGGCTTCCAGCGCTTCGCGGGTGCTGGGCACACGGCTGTCATGCAGGTCTACGAGCATCTGGCAGGTTTGCATCAGGTGCCGAGCCTTGCTGCGGTACAGGCCAATCGTCTTGATGTAGTCCTCCAGGCCTTCCAGCCCCAGGCCCAAAATCGCCTGTGGTGTGTTGGCCACTGGAAACAGCTTGCGGGTTGCCTTGTTCACGCCGACGTCGGTGGCTTGCGCCGAAAGCAGCACGGCGGCCAGAAGCTCAAACACAGTGGTGTATTCCAGCTCGGTCTGCGGTTGGGGGTTGGCCGACTGCAGCGTGGCGAAAAAGGGTTTGATCAGCGTGGTTTTCATGGGTGGCGGTGGCTTTTGTAGCGGACCAGTCGGAACTATAGAAGAGACGCGAGGCGTGTTGCGGACAACGCCTGTGGGAGCGGCGCCGCAGGATCTGCAGCGGCAGCGCGTCGTTGAAGCGCTTAAGCTGTGGGAACTGGCGCATTCGCCCATCCCGTGGTTCCGTGGAAAGCCGAAATTCCGATGCGCATTGTTCTGCTGACAGTCCTCTCCATGCTGGCATTTGCTGCCAACTCACTGCTCTGCCGTTTTGCGCTGTCCAGCGGGGCGATCGATCCGGCGAGCTTCGCTGCCATCCGCCTGGCCTCGGGCGCGGCGATGCTGGTGGTGGTTATGCGGTTTCGCGGCGTGTCGCCGGTGGCGAGCGGCAGTTGGACGCCCGCCTTTTGGCTGTTTGCCTACGCTGCGGCGTTTTCGTTCGCCTACGTGCGATTGCCGACGGGCGTTGGCGCCTTGCTGTTGTTTGGGGCTGTGCAGGCCACGATGATTGGCGCAGGACTGTGGCGCGGTGAGCGCCTGTCTAGCCGTCAGTGGCTTGGGCTCGCAGTCGCCATGGGCGGCTTGGTGGCGCTGTTGCTGCCGGGGTTGAGTGCGCCGCCGCTGGGCAGTGCAGCCCTCATGCTGTTTGCCGGTGTGGGCTGGGGTGCCTATTCGCTCTATGGGAAGAAGGCGCTCAATGCCGGCGCGGCGACCGCGGGTAATTTTTTGCGCGCCGTGCCTTTTGCCGCGATGTTGATTGCCGTGTGCGCCACGCAGTTGTCTGTCAGCCGTGCAGGCTTGGCGTATGCCCTGTGCTCGGGTGCCATAACTTCAGGCTTGGGCTACATCGTCTGGTACACCGTGCTGCCGCGCCTGCGCTCCAGCACGGCGGCGACCGTGCAATTGAGCGTGCCGCTGCTGGCGGCGCTGGGTGGAACGCTGCTACTCGGGGAAGCGTGGACGCAGCGCTTGGGCTGGACGGGTTTGGCCATTCTGGGCGGAATAGCCTTGGTGGTTGTGGCGCCCAAACGGGCGGCCTGAGCGCTCTCCGCTGGGTAGTACATCAGCGCTTCGCGCCGCGTCGGCTCCAGTAGGTGAACGCGCTTTCGTGCAGTTCAATGTCGATTTCCCCAATCCGCTCCTGCATGCGTTCCTGCGCCTGCGTCACGGCCAGGTTGTAGATGGCGGGGCCGATGTCGGCGAGGAAGAAGTTCAGGAGCGCGCCTGCGGCCATGTTGCCTATGCGCTCGCTGTGCTCTTCCGAGAAGTAGCGTTCGATGGAGGCAGTCGCCTGAGCGCGCACCTCCTTGGTCAGTTCGATGGTCATGCAAGCAGTCTACGGCGACGCGAGAAGCCCGATTGCGCACGTTAGGGTCGGTTTTGGTGAAGCCTTCGGTTTTCGCTCTCGACGCTCCAAGCCCGACAGGCTCCTCGCCGAAATGAAGCGTTCCGAATTGGCGACAATTGCGCACAGACTACTGCGAGACCTTTTCCATGCCGCTGCAATTTGCCGACCGCCTGAACAATGTAGAAACCTCCGCGATCCGCGAGCTTTTCAAGCTGCTGGGCAAGCCCGGCATCGTCAGCTTTGCCGGCGGGTTTCCAGACAGTGCCATGTTTGACGTGGACGGCATTCGCGCCGCCAGCAACGCCGCCCTGGACGAGGAACCTGGTGCAGCGTTGCAGTACGGCGCCACCGAGGGTTACCAGCCGCTGCGCGAGCAGCTCGCCGCCTTTATGACCAGCAAGGGCGTTAAAGACTTGGCGCCTGAGCAACTCATCGTCACCACCGGCAGCCAGCAGGCGCTCGACTTGCTTGGCAAAACGCTGATCGGCCCGGGCGACAAGGTGATTGTCGAAGGCCCCACTTTTTTGGCCACCATCCAGTGCTTCCGCCTCTACGGCGCCGAACTCATCAGTGCCCCCATCGATGGCGACGGCGTGATGACCGACGAGCTGGAAAAACTGATTGCAGAGCACAAACCCAAGTTCGTCTACCTTATCCCCACCTTTGGCAACCCCAGCGGCGCCACCCTGAGCCTGGAGCGGCGCAAGGCGGTGCTGGCGATGGCGGTCAAGCGCCAGACGCTGATCGTCGAGGACGATCCCTATGGCGACCTGTATTTCGGCGAGCCACCACCGCCCAGCCTGCTGGCGCTGTCTGCGCAAGTGCCGGGTAGCCGCGACCTGCTGGTGCACTGCGGCAGTTTGAGCAAGGTGCTCTCCCCCGGCCTGCGCGTGGGCTGGATGATTGCTCCGCCCGAACTGCTGGCCAAAGCCACCATGTGCAAGCAGTTCAGCGACGCCCACACCAGCACCTTTGCCCAGGCGACCGCTGCGCAGTACCTCAAAGCCGGCCGCATGCCGGGCACGCTGGCGAAGGTGCGCGCGGTGTACGCCGAGCGTGCCGAGGCCATGGGCGACGCACTGCGCACGCAGCTGGGCGACGCCATCGAATTCGTCCAGCCGCAGGGCGGGCTTTTCGTCTGGGCGCGCCTGACCGGCGCTGGCGGCAAAGTGGCCGATGGCAATGTGCTGGCCAAGCGCGCCATCGTGCAAGGCGTAGCGTTCGTGCCCGGCACGCCGTTCTATTGCGCGCACCCCGACCACGCCACGCTGCGCCTTTCGTTTGCCACGGCCGATGTGGCCAGAATTCGTGAAGGCGTGGCGCGGCTCGCGAAGGCTCTGTAACCGCCATGGAAAACACAGGTGTGGACGAGAAGCGGCTGGAAAACCTGGAGGTCAAGATCAGCTACCTGGAAGACCTGGTGGATGGGCTCAACCTCAGCATCTACCGCCAGCAGGAGCAGATCGACCGGCTCGCGCGCGAAGTGGTGCAGCTGCGTCAGCAAACCCCCATGGCCGATTCTGGCGGCGCGTTCAATCCCCGCGACGAACTGCCACCGCACTATTGAAAATCGGACTTCGCCGTACCGTGCATTAGCTGCAAAATAAATAGCTAATGGCGCTTGCTGCATAAGCGTCAGAGGCACATTTGGCTAAACTTTTTTATCAGAAATAGAACGCTTCTTCGGTGTGGGCTTTTGTGGGTTACGCCTGCAATGCTCGCTGGCGCATAGCGAATGCACAGCGCGGTGGACGGCATGGGCTGGCAAGCCCAGAAAGTGGGCAGGAACACGTAGGCAGAGCGTGCGGCAGCGCTTTCAGGAAACTGCGTATAGCTTGGTTAGGGAGCGCAAACGCGGTTCGGAAGGGTGTAACGCGCTCGCACCTGCTGGCCGCGCGCTACCATTGGCCATGAAGAAAACCTTTCCCTTGCAGGTCGAAGGCCTGCACCCCGACCGGCGCCTGGACGCCATCAAGCACGAAATCCGCAAATACCTGCGCCGCGAGCGCGCCAAGCCGCTGCCCGAGGGCATGGACTTCTGGGATTTTGACTGCCGCTTTGCCGTGCCGCCGCAGCCGCCAGAGCCTGCTGCGCTGGCCGACATCATTGGGCTGGTCGATGCCGCTGCGGCAGCGCAGGCTGGGCAGTTCTACTTGGAAATTTTGGCCCGTGCAGCCAAGCGCCCGCCGCGCATTCACCCCACCGAAAACGAGGACGGAACCCCGCTTTCTGCTGCGCCTTACGTCGAAGATTGATCGGGCGCGCTCTCACTCAGCGGCGGCAACAGCCCGGCTGCACGCAATTTGTCCTTCTTGCTCGGGCGCTTGCCTTTGATGCCGCCGGTGCCTGAAGCCGCGGCTGCGGGCGCTTCGGTGGGCTCAAAGCCGGGGAGCACCTCGCGCGCCAGTTGCATGCCGAGACGCTTTTCAATCAGCTGCATATGCGGTTCGCTTTGTGGCACCACAAAGCTCACCGCCACGCCTTGCTCACCGGCACGGGCCGTACGGCCAATGCGGTGCACATAGTCGGCGCTGGAGCGCGGCAGATCAAAATTCACCACAGCCGGCAACAGGCTGATATCAAGGCCTCGGGCGGCGAGGTCGGTGGTCAGCACCACCTGCCAGCGGTCGGCCTTGAATTCGTCCAGCACCTGGCGCCGCGCGCCCTGGCTAAGGCCGCCGTGAAACGGCGTGGCAAAAATTCCTGCCTTGTAGAGCTTTTCCGCCACATGTTCTGCCGTGTACTGCGTGGCGACAAACACCAGCACGCGGCTCCAGCCCTCCTGGGTGACCAGGTGGCGCAGCAACTGCGTGCGCCGCTCGGCATCGACCGCAATGCTGCGCTGCGCGATCGCGGGAGCTTCTTCTGGCGCGTCTACGTGAATCTGCAGTGGCTCGTGCAGCAGGGCTTTTGCAAGTGTCTGCACCTTGCCCGGGAAGGTGGCGGACAGCAGCAGGTTCTGCCGCCTTTTTGGCAGCAGTGCCAGCACTTCCTCAAGCTCCTGTGCAAAACCCAGGTCGAGCAGTCGGTCGGCTTCGTCAAGCACCAGCGTCTGCACGTCGCCCAGGCGCACCGCGTTTTGGCGCACCAGATCGAGCAGGCGCCCCGGCGTGGCCACCACAACGTGCGCGCCGCCGCGCATGGCCATCATTTGCGGGTTGATTGACACGCCGCCAAATGCCAAACCCACCTCTACGCGCGGGGTGCAGACGCCGGCAAACTCGCGCAGCACGCCAGCGCACTGCACCGCCAGCTCTCGCGTTGGCACCACCACCAGTGCCAGCGTGCGAAGCGGTCGCTCGTTGGGTTGTTCGGCCAGTTTTTGCAGCAATGGCAGCGCAAAAGCAGCGGTCTTCCCCGAGCCGGTGGGCGCCTGTGCGAGAACATCGCGCCCGGCGAACACCGCTGGCAGCATTTCGCTCTGAATGGGCGTGGGCGCGGTGTAGCCGCGCGCTAGCGCAGCCTGGGCGAGGGCAGAGTTGAGGCCGAGTGCAGAAAAAGACATGGAAGACACGGAAAAAAGGGGTGGCGCAAGGAGGCGGAACGAGGCGCGAGCATGAAGGCAAGGTGCCACGTGAAGGCAGCAGGAATTGTGCGCCAGCGCGAGAGCACCCCCGATAATCCGGTCACATGAACCTTGTCTACGACCCGGCGGCCATCGTCCACAGCATTCAGCTGGCGGTCGCGCCCGTGTTTTTGCTAACCGCGGTGTCGGGAATGATAGGCACCGTCGCAAACCGCCTGGCGCGCATTGTGGACCGTGCCCGGGTCCTGGAGGCACAGCGGCGTGGCGTGGAAGATGCACAGGCCCACGCCTTCACCCTGGCCGAGCTATCGCTTTTGCGTACGCGGGGGTGGTTGGTCACGCTGTGCATTGGGCTGCTGACTTTGTGCGGCTTCTGCATCGGTCTGACCATTCTTTTTCTGTTTCTGGGTCAAACCACCGAATTTGACAGCCCACGGTGGGCGGTGGGCAGCTTCCTTACGGGCGTGATGTGCTTTCTTGGTGCGTTGGTGCTGTTTTTTGTTGAGACGGTGGCGGCGACGCGGATTCTCAATTTCGGCCATTCGAGCAGGTTGCCATGAGTCGTCTGCAGCGCACCAGCGGCATCGGCGGTTTGGTCTATTCCACCGAAGCTGGGCGCATGTGCCCAGCCTGCCGCCAAGCGGTGACGGACTGCATCTGCAGCCGCAGCGCGGCGCCGGCGCCAGCGGGCGATGGCGTAGCCCGCGTGGCGTGCGATACGCAGGGCCGGCGCGGCAAGGCCGTCACCGTCGTGCGTGGTGTGGCCCTGGCGGAAGACGCGCTGACGCAACTGGCCCGCGAACTCAAGGCTGCTTGCGGTGTGGGCGGCACGCTCAAAGGCGGCGTCATTGAGCTGCAGGGCGAGCACGTCGAGCGCGTGCTGGTCGAGTTGGGCGCACGCGGCCTGCGCGCCAAGCGCGGCAAGTAACTTTCAGAAGTTTGCCGGGACCCGCGCGATCGGTGCCGCTCCCACTCACACTTCGGCTGTGCGCCGCTTCAATCGGCGTCTCTGTGCGCAAACGTCGGACGGGTGCCGAAATAGCCTAGAAACAGATTGCGCGCAATGCCGTGCGCGGTGATCTGCAGTTCGCGGGCGTCGTCGGCCTCAAACAGGCGCTCGGTGTGCTCACCCCACAAGCGAACCCACGCGGTAAAGTGCGCCGGCGACACGCCAGACAAGGCCATGTGCTTGCCAAACACATTGCCGCTGAAAGACTTGGTGCCCAGGGCCACCGTGCTCCAGAATTCCACCATGCGGTCCAGGTGGGGCTCCCACCGCTCGGCCAGGGCCTGCTCGAACACCGGGCCCAGCAGCTCATCGGCGCGCACGTCTGCATAAAACGAGTGCACCAGCGCGGTCAACCGCTCCCGGGTGACGGGGCCGCGCCCAATGGCGGCTGTTGGAGTGCTCAGCTGCATCCGCATGAGCTTCCGCAGTCGCCGCTGCTTTCTACCACCGGCTCAAACTGCGGAAACAGCAGGTTGTTCTCGGTGTGGATGTGGGCGATCAGATCGTCGGCAAACTGCGCAATGCCGGTATAGAGCGCCCGCCAAGTGTTGCACGCGCCGGGCGGCGGGTTGGCGTCGTTTGTTAATGCAAGCAGCCGCTCCAGCGCGGCGCCGTGGTCGACGTGCTCGGCGCGCATCATGCCGATGGGTTGCGTGACAAAGGGGTTGCCGCCCGATTTCAGCATCGGGAACAAGATGGCTTCTTCCTTGTGCATATGCGTGAGCAGCTCGGCCTGCATTTCGTCCAGCAGGTCGGCGAGGCCAGCGGGCACGTTTGGGTTCTCTCGGTGCACGGCTTCCACCCGCCGTGCCATGCGGATGAGCTCAGGCAGTTGCTGGCGGTGCACGTCGTGGTAGCGCGCAATGATGTGGTCCACCATTTCTGCGGGCGTTGAAGTCTCGGACGCACTCGCGGGGCGCTGCAGCGCCGCCAGCTCGGCCATCACCGAATCCAGAGCCAAGCCTTTGTCTGCCACGGCCTGTGCCAGTGCCACCTGCCCGCCGCAGCAAAAGTCGAGTTTCAGGCGGCGAAACACCGCGGTCGCGCCCGGAAGTGCTACAGCAATGCTGCCGATGGTCGATTCCGGGGTCACTGTAAGTACGGGATGGAGGGCGTCAACGCGTGCGTTCATGGGGGTTAATCCTTAAAGAAGCATATTGCGTGAATATTTTATCGCAATAAAATCCCCTTGAGACGTCCTGCACAACGCTACACCGGTCGAGAGGGTTTGTGCAGGATGTCCTTTGGCGATATCCCCAATTCAACCGGAAGCGTGCCGATGCGACTGACCCAGTGGACGGACTACACGCTGCGCGTGCTGATGTATTGCGCCGCGTGCGACGGCCGTGCACAGCCGGTCACTATCACCGAGGTGGCCGACAGTTATGGGATTTCCCGCAGCCATCTGACGAAGATCGTGCAGCAGCTCGCTGCGGCTGGGCTGCTGGAGACCACCCGAGGCAGGGGCGGCGGCATGCGCCTGATGCAACCTGCCGCCGAGATCAACGTCGGGGCGGTAGTGCGCGCGACGGAAACCGATTTCACTCTTGTCGAGTGCTTTGATCCGGCAACCAACCAGTGCCGTTTGAGCAGCCACTGCCTGCTGCAGAGTGTTCTGGGTGAAGCGATGCACAGCTTTTTTGCTGCGCTTGACCGCTACACGCTGGCCGACCTGCTGGTCGCCAACCCATTGCTGCCGGGTGGGGCGCCCACCGAAAAGCCGATGCGATTTGTGCCGGGCCTGCCGGGTCGCGACGTTCCCGCAGCTTCGGCGCCCATCCCTGTGCCGGCGTTTACGCCTCAGGTCGAACCACTTCCAGCAGGCGATCGAGTCCCCCCGCGTTGATGGCCACCTGCGCATGCGCGCGTACGGCGGGTTTCGCGTGGTATGCGACCGACAGGCCAGCGGCCTTCATCATCGGTAAATCGTTGGCGCCGTCGCCCACAGCAATGGTTTGGGCCGTGGTGATGCCCATGAGCGAAGCCAGCTCCAGCAGTGTGCGGCGCTTTTCAGCCCCGTCGCAAATATCGCCCCAGCTTTGATCGACCATGCGACCGGTCAGCACGTCGTCCTTCACTTCGAGGCGATTGGAGCGCGCGAAGTCGATGCCCAGCCCGGCGCGCACCCGGTCGGAGAAGAAGGTGAACCCGCCTGAGACCAGCAACGTGGCCAGCCCAGCGGCCCTGGCCGCAGCCACGAGCTGCTGCGCGCCCGGGTTGAAGCGCAGGCGCTCGGTGTAGACGCGCTCTAGGTGGCTCATGGGCACGCCCTTGAGCAGGGCAACGCGCTGGCGCAGACTCTCTTTGTAGTCGGTGATTACGCCCTGCATGGCGGCTTCGGTGATGGCGGCCACTTCGGCCTTGCGGCCCGCTGCGTCGGCAATTTCGTCGACGCATTCGATGTTGATCAGCGTCGAGTCCATGTCGAAGGCGATCAAACGGAAATCGGCGAGTCGCAGCGGCGCGCTTACGCCTTGTACGACGAGTCCGGAGTCAAATTCAGAAGCAGTGGTCATGGCAAATCAGTTTTGTGCAGATAAAGGGTGTCCGACCAAGTGGCCAGCCACTGGGGTTTGAAGGCGACAAAAACGGCGGTGAGCATACCGGTGATGAAGCCGTCGCCCCAGGCGGTGAGCCAGTGCGCCACCAGCGACAGCTCTTTATTCAACCCCGGCTGCGTCGGGCCGCTCCACTGTAGCAATGCACTGGCGGCGAACAAACAAACCACCGCGCCAAGAAAGCCCCGGCCGAGCACATAAACGAACAAATGCGGCCCGATCCAACGCCGGATGGCAGCGCCCAAAGCCAGCGCAAAAGTGGCGGGCAGCACTCCGCGCCAAAAAGCCAGCATCACCACGACTTCCCACGGCTGACCGCCCAGCAAACCCGCCAGCACGGCAATCGCACACAAAGTGGGCACCGCCAGCGGCCAACCCAGCATGAGCAGTACCAGGCAGGCAAACGACCAGTGCATTTGCAGCGGCATGGTGTGCATCCAGGGCAAGGCCCACAGCCAGGGAAGCACTACCAAGCTTCCAAGCAGCGGCGACAGCAAGGCGCCGTCGCGCAGAAATTGCCACGGGCGCAACCACAGCGCAAGTCCTAAGGCAAGCGCGAGCAGGACGGCGGTGAGCGTCAGCATGCTGCAGTCGTCGCGAGGGGCGAATGGCTCAGTCGGCCAGCGTCACGACTACCGGTGTGTGGTCGCTGGGCTGTGGGTTCTTGCGCGGCGCGCGGTCGATGGTGCAGGCGCGCACTGCGGCGCGCAGCACCTCGCTCACCAAAATGTGGTCAATGCGCAAGCCCCGGTTTTTCTGGAAACCGAGCATGCGGTAGTCCCACCAGGAATAGCTCTTTTCGGGTTGCTCAAACATGCGGAAGGCGTCCGTCAGGCCCAACGCGAGCAAAGCCTGGAAATGGTCGCGTTCTTCCTGCGTGTGGTGGATCGTGCCGGCGAGGCCCACCGGGTCGTAGGAATCGCGGTCTTCCGGCGCCACGTTGAAGTCGCCCACCAGCACCAGCCGCTCGTGCTGCGCCATCTCGTTGTGCAGCCAGTCGTGCAGCTCTTGCAGCCACTGCATCTTGTAGGCGAACTTGTCGCTGCCTGGGGCCTGACCGTTCACAAAGTAGCCATTGATGAGGCGAAGCGCGCCCAGTGGCGTGTCCAGCGTGGCTGCAATGACGCGGGCTTGCGTGTCCTGCGAGCCGGGAACGTTGCGCACCACATCGCGCAGCGGGCTGCGGCTCAGGATGGCAACGCCGTTGTAAGTTTTCTGACCAAAAGCAGCCGCTCCGTAGCCCGCTTCTCGCAGAGCGTCGTGCGGGAACTTGTCGTCGGTGAGTTTAAGTTCCTGCAGGCACAGCGCATCGACCGGGTTGGCCGCCAGCCAGTCCAGCACCTGGGGCAGGCGCACGTTCAAAGAGTTTATGTTCCAGGTGGCAATTTGCATGGTGTCTCGTGAAACAGGCCGATGGGCCGCGCCAGATCGGTGGTGCGGGGGCCGCCACAAGCGCGCGCCGCGGTGCCCATTTGCATTGTCCCATTTGCTAAGCGGGTGGCTTCAGGGCGTGCAGGTGTCTAAGAAAAGTCGGTGGAAGCACGGAAGTTTTGACGAATATCAACAAATGAGAGACCTAAGGATGCCCTGAACAACTCGGATTTGTGAGTGCTACACGGCCCACATCTTTCAGATAGTGCAATTCCCGCCGTTTTGCTCGGGCCTGCGCATTGTTCTCCACCCTTTTCTGGCCGTTTGCGCCGCTTTTGCGGCCTGCACCCTGTTTTCAGGCGCACTCATCCCCGCTCCGCCAGCAATTGGTGGCGCACCATCCACAGGTTCGATAGCGCAAACAGCGTCTTGAGCTGCAGCGTGTTCTTCATGAGCCCCCGGTAGCGCACCTTGGTGTAGCCAAACTGACGTTTGATCACCCTGAAGGGGTGCTCCACTTTGGCGCGGATGCTGGCCTTGATCTTCTCCACCTGTTCTATCAGCGCGTCGATGGGCTTGTTGTCCTTGTCCAGCGCTCTGCGCTTGCCCGGGCGCATCGCCACATGCCAGGTGACGTCCTTCTTGGCATCCGGGCGCTTCTCAGCACCTTGGTAGCCCGCATCTGCATAGACATCCGTCTCCTGCCCATGCAGCAAGCTGTTGCCCTCGACTACGTCGGACACGTTGCCCGAGGTGCCTCGTACGGTGTGCACCAGACCTGAGTCTGCATCCACGCCAATGTGCGCTTTCATGCCAAAGTGCCATTCGTTGCCTTTCTGGCTTGAATGCATTTCGGGGTCACGTGCCTTGTCTTTGTTCTTGGTCGAGCTGGGCGCTGCGATCAAGGTGGCGTCCACCGCAGTGCCTGCCTTGAGAAGCAGGCCCTGGGCTGCCAGCAGATCATTGACGGTGGCCAGAATCTGGTCGGCCAGCTTGTGACGCTCAAGGCGATGACGGAACCTCAGGATGGTGCTCTCGTCGGGCAGGCGCCCATGGGCATCAAGTTGGGCAAACTCTCGGTAGACGGGCGTGTCAAAGAAGGCTTCTTCCATGCCCAGGTCCGACAGGTCAAACCATTGCTGCATGCAGTGGATGCGCAGCATGGTCTGCAGGGCAAAGGGTGGGCGGCCGTTCTTGCCTTCGGGGTAGTACGGTGCAATGAGTTCAACCAAAGCGGCCCAGGGAACCACGAGTTCCATCTGGGCCAGCAACTCTTGCTTGCGGGTCTTTTTGGTGCTCAGGTTCAGATCAAGGCTGCTTTGCTTCTTAGCCTGTGAGGATGCCACTGCCTGCTGACATCTAGCAAACACGGGGGGAGGTTTTGCAGGATGTCCCTAAAATTCGGCATAATAATTGCAAATGCGAATCACTCTCAATATGAATAAGACTGTTCTTTTACGCTCTCTCTGCGTGGCTGGTCTCGCCGGTTCTGCGGGCTTGTGTTCCTTCTCGGCCTTCGCGCAATCCGACCGCAGCCTGCCCGCGGTCACGGTGAACGCGAGCCGCGACAGCGCAACATTGCCGCTTGCTGCGAACGTGCAGGTAGAGCGCCGAAGGCTCGCGACGGTGCCTGGCGGTACCAATCTGGCCGAGCCGCAAAAGGAGGCGCGCCTGGCCACGCTGCGCGACGCGCTCGACTACCAGCCCGGCATCGTGCTGCAGGATTTTTTTGGCGGCACCGACCAGCCGCGGCTGGGAATTCGCGGCTCGGGCATCCAGAGCAACCCGATGAATCGCGGTGTGCTCCTGCTGCAGGATGGCCTGCCGCTGAACGAAGCCGATGGCTCCTTCATCATCGGGCTGATCGAGCCGCGCAATGCGGCGTTCATCAGCGCCCTGCGCGGTGCCAATGCGAGGTCGCCCGCCGCCGCCACGCTGGGAGGCGAGCTTGACTTTGTATCGATGACCGGCGCCGACGAGCGCGGCCGCGTGCGCTTGGAGGGCGGTAGCTTTGGCCGGCAGGGCGCGCAGGCGGCAGTCGGTACGGTGGGCGAGCGGTTTGATGCGCGTGTGTCGGTCAGCCGCGACCGCTACGACGGCTATCGCCACCATTCAGATTCCCGGCGCGACAGCCTGCAAGCCAATATAGGGTTCCAGGGAGATAGCGGTTTCGAGAACCGCACTTACCTCACTTGGACGGATCTGGCCTTCCACATTCCCACCGTGGTGCCCAAAGACCGTATCCATTCCGACCCACGCGGCGTCATGGGCGATGGCAGCACGCCGCAGGACAAACTCCTCAACGTCTACAACCGCGACCCGCGCCGCGCCGCCACGCAACTGCGCTTGGCCAACCGCTCGCGCTGGGGCAACGATGCCTTGCGGCAGGAAGTTGGCGTGTACTGGCAGGACACGGACGACCTGTTCAACAACATGACCAGCCACACCGTGACCCACAGCCGCACAGTCGGTGCGCAGTGGCAGGCCAGCGGACGGCCTTTCAGTGAAGGTGCGCTGGGCTGGCGCACAGCCCTTTCGTGGGCCGACAGCGCCATGGAGCGCGATCTGTACGCCAACAACCCCGCCAACGGCCAGCAGTTGCAGCGCTTTGGCAGCTACGACCTGGGTGCACAAAACCTGCAGGCCCTGGCGGCGGCCGACTGGCGCCTGGCGCCTGGTTGGACGCTGTTGGGCAGCGTGCAATGGAGCCATCTCACGCGGGACGCACGAAGCCGCAGCAGCGCCGCGCAGCTCAACCAGGACTGGAGCTTTGCCACGCCCAAGATCGGTGTGAACTGGGCCGCCACGCCCACCACGCGCCTGTGGGCCAACGTGAGCCGCAGCCACGAGGCGCCCACCTTCTGGGAAATCGTCAGCGCTACCGTGACGCCCAACAGCCCCGCCACGGCGCAGGCCGAACTGGTGCGCCTAAAAATGCAGCGCGCCACCACCATCGAGTTGGGCGGCGCGGGCCGTTGGGGTGAGGGTGCCAATGCGCTGAACTGGACGGCCGCCGTGTACCGCAGCATGCTGGCCGACGAGCTGATCTCGACGACGGACGCCAACGGTATCAAGGTGGGAACGTACAACTATGCAGGCGGCACGCGCCACCAAGGTGTGGAGCTGGGTCTCTCGGGCAGCCAGCGCATGGGTGTGGGTGCACTCGACTACCGCGCCAGCTGGACCTACAGCGACTTCAGCTTCCGAGGCGGCGAATACGCGGGCAAACAGATTGCCGGTGTGCCGCGCCAGCTCATCAATGCCGAAGTGCTCTACCGCATAGGCGCCTGGCGCTTCGGTCCCAATGTGCGCTGGATGCCTGTCAGCACGCCCACCGATCACGCCAACACGGCCGGTGCCGAGCAGGACGCTTACGCACTGCTGGGCCTCAAGCTCGAATGGCGCGATGGACCCTTGGCGGTGTATGTGCAAGCCGATAACGTAACCGACCGGCGCTATGCCAGCGCCTATGCCATCCGTGATAGGGCTACCGCAGCGCAGCCGGGCTACTTGCCCGGCCTGGGCCGCAGCTTCACAGCGGGCCTGAGCTATCAGTTTTAGGAGGCGACATCGTGCAGAACGCTTTGTATTCTTCAGGCCTTTCGCGTCGACAAGTGCTCGCCGCTCTCGCGTCGTTTAGCCTGCCCTTCACGTCGCAGGTCGCGCAGGCCGCGCCACTGCGCGAGGGCATCACTTTGTCCGGCCCACCTGGCATTGTCTCGGCGCCGCTCATTCGCATGGCCGACACCAATGCGCTGGCCAGCGTCGCATCGCGCACCACATTTGTGTCGTGGCGCGACCCCGACCAACTGCGCATGATGGCCATGGGCGGCAAGGCCGACGTGCTGGCCATGCCCAGCAACGTGGCGGCGAATCTGTTCAATCGGGGCGCCGGTGTCACGCTGCTCAACATCTCGACCTGGGGCGCGCTGTGGCTGGTGACGCGCGATGCCCACCGCAAGGCGCTGGTCGACTATCGGGGCGAGGAAATCGCCGTGCCGTTCCAGGGCGACATGCCCGACATCGTGCTGCAACTGCTGGCCGCCAAGCAGGGGCTGGATCTGCAAAAAGACTTCCGCATCCGCTACGTGCCCACCCCCATGGAGGCCATGCAGTTGCTCATTACGCGCCGGGTCTCGCACGCGCTGCTGGCCGAGCCCGCCGTATCGCTGGCGCTGCGCAAAACCAAGTCCTTCCCCATTGGCCTGATTGCGCCTGAGCTGCATCGGGGTGCCGACTTGCAGCAGGAGTGGGGGCGCCTTTTTGGGCGCAAACCCCGCCTGCCGCAGGCGGGCATCGCTGCCGTGGGCGCCGTGCGCCAGCAGCCCGAAGTCTTGGCTGCCGTGGCAAACGCCTATGCACAGTCGCTCGTCTGGTGCCGCTCGAACCCCATGGAGTGCGGCGCCATGATGGCCAAACACATCGACCTGCTCACCCCCGAGGCGGTGGCCGATGCCATTGCCGTGAGCCAGCTCGACGCTATTCCGGCCGCTGCAGCGCGCCCCGAACTGGAGTTCTTCTTTAGCCAGCTCATTTTGCGCAACCCGGCGCTGGTGGGCGGCAAACTGCCTGCCGAGGCGTTCTACGGGATGGGTGCCAGCAATTTGCCCAAGGCTGCGTAAATGCTGCGGCTGCTGGCGCGTGTGCTCCGGGGGTTGCCCGGCTACCTGTGGAGCGGCTGGGGTGCGTGCGCCAGCCTGTTTTTGCTGCTGGCTGCCTGGGAGGCAGTGGCCGCTTTTTACGACCCGCTCATCCTGCCTGACCCGCTGGGCGCTTTTGCCGCGCTGTGGGCTCTGGTGGAGCAGGGCAGTGCGTGGCCCGCGCTGGCAGCCACGGCGCGTCGCGCGCTCATGGGGCTGGCGATGGCTGTCACGGTGGGCAGCCTGCTGGGGCTGGCGGCGGGTCTGTCGGTGACGGCATCTGTCCTTTCGCGCCCCTTGGTGACCGTACTGCTGGGCACGCCGCCGATTGCTTGGCTGGTGCTGGCCATGTTGTGGTTTGGCATGAGCGACGGCACGCCCGTGTTCACCGTGTTTATCGCCTGCTTCCCAGTCGTGTTTGTGAGCGCGCTGCAAGGCACGCGCACGCTCGATTTGCAACTGCGCGACATGGCGCGCGCCTACCGCCTGCCAACGGGAATGGCGCTGCGCGAGGTGTATGGCCCGCATGTGTTGTCCTACCTGTTCCCCGCCTGGGTAACGGCGCTGGGCAGCGCCTGGAAGGTGACCGTCATGGCCGAACTGCTGGCCAGCAGCGACGGCGTGGGCGCTGCGCTGGCCGCCAGCCGTGCGCAGCTGGACACCGCCGTCACCATGGGCTGGATCGTCGCGGTGGTGGGCTGCCTGCTGGTGGTCGAATACGGATTTTTGGAGCCCCTCAAGCGCGAAGTTGAGCGCTGGCGGGAGACGCCCGCATGAGCCTGGTGTTAAGCGACGTTCACCACAGCTATGCCCTCACCGAAGTGATTGGCGGCGTCAGCCTCTCCCTGCCGCCGGGCGGCGTGGTGGCGCTGGTCGGCCCGTCGGGCTGCGGCAAGACCACGCTCTTGCACCTGTGTGCGGGTTTGATCACCTTGCAGGACGGTACGTTGCAGAACGCGTTTGCCAACCCCGCCCTCATGTTCCAGCAGCCGCGCCTGCTGCCCTGGCAGACGACGGCGGACAACATCGCCCTGGGCCTGCGTGCGCAGGGCGTGGCGCGGGCCGAAGCGCGCACCCGCGGACAGGCCATGGGCAACGCCTTGGGGCTGGATGCCGAGGCGATGGTTGCCTACCCGCACCAACTCTCAGGCGGCATGCAAAGCCGCGCCGCGCTGGCGCGTGCCCTCGTACTGCAACCCGACCTGCTGCTGATCGACGAGCCCTTTGCCGCGCTTGATATTGGTTTGAAAGCGCAGTTGCACCGCCTGCTGCTGCGCCACCAGGCCGAGCAGGGCACGGCCGTGCTGATGATCACCCACGACCTGATGGAAGCCGTGCGCCTGGCCGACACCGTGCTCGTCATGGCTGCAGCGCCGGGCCGCATCGTGCACCGCCATACCCCGCCTGGCGCTGCGCTGGCGCGCAGCGATGCCACGGTGTACCGCAACACCGCCGAACTGCTGCGCGTGCCGGTGGTGCGGGAAGCCTTTGGGCTCGATGCATTGCAGGAAGAAGAGGGCGAAGAGGGCACCCCGAGCGCGCCAGCCGCCGTATGGCCGCTGCCTCGCGCAGGTGCGCCCATGGCGCCTACAGACCTAAACACTGCACAACCCGCCGCACAAGCTGCCCCGCACCGGAGCCGCTCATGCGGGTAGCCGCCACGCTTGAGCACTCGCCCAGCCTGCTCTCAGCCCGCCACCCGCTGTGGACGTGCGCCATGCGGCCCTTCTTCTTGCTGGTCATGGGCTCGGCCGTGCTGCTCATCGGCCTGTGGAGTGCCGTGCTGGCGCTGGGCCTGCCGCCGCCACCCGTAGCTGGTGGCGCACTGGTGTGGCACGCGCACGAACTGCTGCTGGGTTTTGGCCTGGCGGCAGTGGGCGGCTTTGTGCTCACCGCCGTGCCCGAATTCACCAACACCCCAGGCGTCTCCACCCGCGCTGCGCGCCTGCTGGTCGCACTGTGGCTGCTGGGCCGCGCGGGCTTCTGGCTGTCCGGTGTGGCCGGGCTGCCGGCGCTGGCCGTGGCGGGCGCGGCGCAGCTTGCGCTGCTGGGCACCCTCATTGCGCTGCTCTGGCCGGCGTTTCGCACGCCTGCCGGTGAGCGCCACCGCGCTTTTGGCTGGGCGATTTTGAGTTTGGCGGTGCTGGTGGTCGGCTTCTACTGGGATGCGTTGCGCGGTGAATACCCCATGCGCTGGCTGCACGCCTTTCTCGGCCTGCTGATGGTGCTCATCATCGTCGCCATGAGCCGCATCTCCATGCGCATCGTCAACCGCGCCATCGAGCAGGCCGATACCGGTGCGGACCCGTATCTGGCCCGCCCACCCCGGCGCAACCTGGCCGTGCTGTGCATCGTGCTGTTCACCGGCGCCGAGTTTGCGCACGCAGGCAGCGTTACCTCCGGCTGGTTGGCCTGCGCCAGCGCCGCCGCTGTGTTCAACCTGCTGGGCGACTGGCACGTAGGCCGCCCGCTGCTGCGGCGCTGGCCGCTCATGCTTTACACCGTGTACCTGTGCATGGCGCTGGGCTACGGCTTGATGGGCTGGGCGTTGTTGGCTGGCGGCCCGGGCGTGACGGCGGGGCGCCACCTGCTGACAGTGGGGACGATTGGTTTGGCTATTTACGCGGTGATTTGCATCGCTGGCCGTGCGCACTGCGGCTTGGCGATTGACGAGCGCCCCTGGGGTGCCTGGGGCGCAGCCCTGATCGTGGCCGCCGCGCTGTTGCGTGCGAGCGCTGCCTGGGCGGGGGAATATTCCATCGCCTTCATGGCGGCGGCGGGGCTGTGCTGGATGGCGGCGTTTGGGTTGCTCTGCGTGTTCATCGCGCCGGTGCTGCTGCGGGATCGGGCAGATGGATTGTGGGGGTGCCAAGGCTAAGGCCGCGTGGCTTGGCTGCTTGCTGCTGGAGAATTACCACAACAGGGCAGCTCTTCCCACAACATCTTTTGAAGATCTGGAGACGCATGAAAACCAAAACTCGCCACGTAGTCTCAGGAGTCCTACTGGCAGGGTCCATCCTGCTCACCATCGTCGGTCTATTCAAAGGCGCGGCTGCATTGGTTGGCCTGGCGACGCTGATTGAGTTGATTGCAGCAGCGATCACGGGGAAAAAGACAAATACCTAAGCACCTTTGTGCACCAGGGTTTGCGGTTTCCGCAACAGCGGTCGCAACCACCAGCGCCCGTGTTTCAATGGGCGCAATCGCACCAGCTTCAGCCTCTTCAGCGCCGAGGTATTGGTGTTCAACGCAAAGGTCTTGAACCATGAACTCAATCAAAATCGCAGCGCTCGCGCTGATCGTGGCGGGCGTTTTGGCTCTTGCCTACGGGGGCTTCAGCTACACCAAAGACACGACGGTGGTCAAACTGGGCCCATTGGAGATCTCCGCCAAGGAGAAAGAAACCGTCAACATCCCCCTGTGGGCGGGCATTGGCGCCATCGTGGTCGGCGGGTTGTTGCTGGTGATGGGCAGCAAGAAAAGCTGAGCGCCACATGGCCACGAAGAAGACCGCCGAGCCTGAGACAAAGCCTGCGAAACCCAAGGCCGTTGGCGCTGCAAAAAGTGCCAGCCCACCCGCACCGCGCCGAGCCGAGCCCTCCAAGCCGTTTCTGCGCTTCTACCATTCTGCGGAACTGCGCAAGAAGACGCTTGCCGTGCTCGAATTGATCGAAGCCGCGCCCGACGCCACCGCGCACCGCAGCGCGCTGTCCGACGTGGTGATGGAGTTGATGAAAGGCGGTTTTGACGCCTTTTTCCTCGCCCCGCTGAAGAAGGCCAAGGCCGGTTTCCTGGTGGAGCAGTCGGCCGCTGTAGGGCTCAAGGGCGCGCAGCAGGTGATCGGCACCGTCGTGCGCAACATCATCGGCAGAATGGATGCGCCGCAGCTGCTGTCGGTGTGCGGCTCGATTCGCGAATTCATGGTGTGAGGGCAATCGTTTCGCGGTCTGGTACCCGCCGTGGCTGCTCGCACGGTTGATGGTGGCTATTAAATCGGTAGCTTCTGACGCTTGCTGAATAAGCGTTGGAGGCCTATTTAGTCAAATATTCAATTGCAGTCGCGGACATCGGCTGTCCGCTGGATTTCTCACGCTCAGCCCTCATTCCACTGCGCGTTCGGGCGGTCTGAGCCCTTTGCCTGGGATGTTCGTCGCTACAGCAAGTCGATCTCCGCATAACGACTTTGCGGCGGACAAGCGCCCTTCGCGCAACTTCTGTTCCAAATCAAGACCAGCACACCGTTCGTGTGTAGTTTGGCGACTCGAGAACGTGACTTGTTCGCTTTCAGGCGAACGACAGCGTTTGAGTTTGGCTTCGTCATCAATGGTGGTCCTTTTTGCAAGGAAGCGCGCTCATGAACATCGATAAATTCAAAGACCAGCACGTGCAAATCTTGCAAAAGCTGTCGCTTCTGCGTGAGCTGAGCCATAAAGGCGTCGTTCAGAACGCCGTGCAGATTGCGCGGGGCATCATGGACATGAGCAGCACCATCAAACTGCATCTGGCTGCGGAAGACATGGCGCTGTATCCCGCGCTGCAGCGCAGTGGCAATGCCGAGCTCACGCAGATGTCGAATCAGTTGCAAAAAGACATGGGCGCGATTGCCGCGGCCTACGAAGTGTTTTCCAGGCGTTGGAGCCACGCCGACCACTTGCGAAACGACGAGGCAGAGTTCCGCCGCGATGCCAACGAGGTATTGCGCATCTTGCACCAGCGCATGCAACGCGAAAACACAGAGTTCTATCCCCGCATAGAGGCGCTTTGATGGTCGGCTGCCGGCGCTCCCCAGCCGGCAGCTGGGCGGTGTGTTGGCATTGGCAATCGGTGACTGGAAACTGCCGATTCGCGCGGTGTGCCAAAAAATCTCGCTGCACACCCCTCGCGTTGCGCAGCCGATCGATGCGCGCCGCCGCTACAGCAGTTCAATCCCCGGAAAGCTCTTGAAACACGTCTCGCGCGTGGTCTGCACAAAGTCGGCCATCCACGGCCGCGCACTGATGGCCGCCGTGCTGGCCATGTGCAGCCGCCCGGTCAAACCGGCCGGGCCCACGGGGCGCGCGGCAATGTAGTGGCGGTCCAGGTAGCCCTGCACCGCCCAACGGGGCAGGGTGGCAATTCCCCTGCCGCTGGCCACCAGTTGCAGCATGGCGACGGTCAGCTCAGTGGTGCGGCGGTGCGCGGGCGCCACGCCGGCGGGGGTGAGCACCTGGCGCAGGATGTCCAGCATGTCGTCGGGCACCGGGTAAGTGATGAGCGTCTGGTCGGAAAAATCTTCTGCGGCAAGGCGCGCCTTGTCGGCCAGCGGGTGGTTGTTGGCCAGCAGCGCCAGAATTTCAAAGCTGAACAGCGGGTGGAAATCCACCGCCTCATCGGGGTCGGGCTCCGAGACGATGGCGACCTCTGCGCGGTCTTGCAGCAGCAGAGCGATGGGGTCAGGGTGAAAGCCCGAGACGATGTCCAGCTCAATCTCGGGCCAGTTGGTCCGAAACGCGTCCATCGCCGGCATCAGCCAGTCGAAGCAGGTGTGGCACTCGACCACGATGCGCAGTTGCCCGGCGCCGGCTTGCCCGAGGCGCGCCACATCGCGGTCGGCTTCCTGCACCAGCGGCAGCACGGTGTCGGCCAACTTGAGCAGGCGCAGGCCAATGGCGCTGAACTGGGGCGGTACGGATTTACGCTCAAACAGCGCGCCGTCGAAATGCGCCTCCAGCTGCTTGATCTGGTGCGACAGGGCCGATTGCGTCAGGTGCAGCAGCTGCGCTGCGCGCACCAGGCTGCCGGTGTCGCGCAGGGCGGCGAGGGTGCGAAGGTGGCGAATTTCAAGAATCGACTGCGTCATGAATTTTATTCAAGTTGAACTTGGACATTTTTCGTTTGAATAATAAACGCAGAAGCTCGACCATCGTGTCCATGAAAACACTTCGCACCCACACCCTTGGTTTTCCCCGCATGGGAGCCCACCGCGAACTCAAGTTCGCCCTTGAAAAATACTGGCGCGGCGACATCGACGAAGCCGCCCTGACACAAACCGGCGCCGAGTTGCGCCAAGCCCATTGGCAAGCCCAGGCGGACGCCGGGCTTGGCTTTGTCACCGTGGGCGACTTTGCCTACTACGACCATGTGGCCAACCACATTCAGCTGCTCGGCTGCGAGCCCGCGCGCTTTGGCTTTGAGCAAAACCAATCGGAACTGAACCGCTACTTTGCGATGGCGCGCGGCGTGACCGAAGACAGTGCCGGCCACAGTGAACATGGTGAGGAGTGCGCCCACCATGCCCAAGGTTTTGCCCTGGAAATGACCAAGTGGTTCGACACCAATTACCACTACCTGGTGCCTGAGTTCTCAGCCGCCACCGCGTTCAAGCTGGCTTCGACCCGCCTGTTTGACGAAGTGGCACAGGCACAGGCGCTGGGCCACACCGTCAAGGCGGTGCTGCTCGGCCCGTTGAGCTTTTTGTACCTGGGAAAAGCAAAAGAAGCGGGGTTTGATCGCTTGTCCCTGCTTGAATCCTTGCTGCCGGTGTACGAAGAAATTCTGGTGCGCCTCAAAGCACAAGGCGTGACTTGGGTGCAGATCGACGAGCCCATCCTCGGCCTCGACCTGCCTGCCGATTGGCGAAATTCCTTTGAGCGCAGCTACTGGCAACTGGCCCGCTCGGTGCCGCAAATTCTGCTGGCCACCTACTTTTCGCCGCTTGAAGACAACCTGCGCCTGGCCTGCCAATTGCCGGTGGCGGGCTTGCACGTGGATGCCGTGCGTGCGCCGCAAGAACTCGTCGGCGTGGCCGACTGGTTGCCTGCGCATAAGGTGCTGTCGGTCGGCATCGTCGATGGCCGCAACATCTGGCGCACCGATCTGGACGCAGCGCTGGCCCGCCTGCGCACCGTGGTCGACAAGCACCAGGGCGAGCTGTGGCTGGCTCCGTCGTGCAGCCTGCTGCATGTGCCGTTTAGCTTGCAGGCGGAAACCCTGCTGGACGCCGAAGCCAAATCGTGGATGGCCTTTGCCATTGAAAAGCTGAGCGAACTGCGCGTGCTCAGCGCAGCTTTGGGCAGTGCTGCCGCATCGGTCAACGCCGAACTGCAAGCCGCCCGCGCAGCCATCGCCGCACGCCGCGCCAGCCCCCGCGTGCACCGCGCTGACGTAGCCCTGCGCATCGCCCGCGCGGTGGACAGCGACGACAAGCGCCAGTCGGCGTTCCCCGAGCGTCAGCGCTTGCAGCGCGCCCGCTTTGCCTTGCCGCCGCTACCCACCACCACCATTGGCTCGTTCCCGCAAACGCCCGCCATTCGCGCCGCCCGGGCCGCCTTCAAGCGCGGCGAACTGGGTGATGCCGACTACCGCCAGAAGATGGAAGCAGAAATCACCCTGGCGGTGCGCGAACAGGAAGCGCTGGACATCGACGTGCTGGTGCACGGCGAAGCCGAGCGCAACGACATGGTCGAATACTTTGGCGAGCAGCTCGATGGCTTTGCCTTCACGCAAAACGGCTGGGTGCAGTCGTACGGCTCGCGCTGCGTGAAACCCCCGGTGATCTACGGCGACGTGGCCCGCCCGCGCGCAATGACGGTCGCCTGGACGGCGTTTGCCCAAGGCCTGACCACGCGCCCCGTCAAAGGCATGCTGACTGGCCCAATCACCATCCTGCAATGGTCCTTTGTGCGCGACGACCAGCCGCGCAGCGTCACCACCGAACAAATCGCCTGGGCGATTCGCGACGAAGTGGTGGACCTGGAGCGCGCCGGCATCGGCATCGTGCAGATCGACGAGCCCGCCATTCGCGAAGGTCTGCCGCTGCGCCGCGCCGGTTGGAAGCCTTACCTCGCGCAGGCCACGCGGGCGTTTCGCATCAGCGCCTCGGGCGTGGCGGACGACACGCAAATCCACACCCACATGTGCTACTCGGAGTTCAACGACATCCTGCCCGAGATCGCCGCGATGGACGCCGACGTCATCACCATTGAAACCAGCCGCTCCGACATGGAACTGCTGCGCGGCTTTGGCGAGTTTCAGTACCCGAACGAAATTGGCCCCGGCGTGTACGACATCCACTCGCCCCGCGTGCCCACACAAGGCGAAATCTTGCGCCTCATGCGCAAAGCTGTATCCGTCGTGCCGCGCGAGAACCTGTGGATCAACCCCGACTGCGGCCTGAAAACCCGTGGCTGGCCGGAGACCAAAGCAGCGCTCGCCAGCATGGTCGGCGCCGCCAAGGCGCTGCGCGAGGAGTTGGCAGCTGCGTGAGGGAGTGACGGTCGAATGCGTCGTGAGCAGCAAGAGCAGCACACGCATCAGCGCCACGTCGCGCCCAAAGCAGTCAGTCCGGAGCCCGCAGCCCGCAGTGCTCAGTGCTGCGCATCCCGCGCCGGCTTTAGCGGAAGCCCTGCGCAGGCAATGGGGTCAGATCACGATTTCGAAAAGCGAAACTCGTGCTCTGACCCCACTGCCCGACCGCCGAGCGCCGCCGCAGCAAACCGCCAGCCTCAGAAAAACATAAGCGAAATTGGCCTCCAGCGCTTATGTAGCAAGCGCAACCAGCTATCAATATCATTGAATTTTGCAGGGAGTGAACTGCAAATCATGATGCTGCCACACGAATAAAGCGCAAGGACAGACGGAAAGTGACGAGTTCACCGAACGCGCCCATCGCACGCATTTCGCACGCATTTCGCACCAAGCGTGCACGCCTTCCAAAGCCAAACCAACGGTCACACCCGCAAGCCCTTCGCTTCACCTAACCTGAGCGCGCTCCAGCAACTCCAACGTCGGAAATCCATCCGCCGGCAAATTCAAACTGCGTTGAAACAACCGAATGCCGCGCCGCGTCGCCGGGCCCATCACGCCGTCCGCTGTGCCGCTGTCAAAACCGCGCGCGTTCAAAGCCGTCTGTAGCGCTGTCAACTGGGCTTTCGTCAGCGACTGCACATCGCGTGGCCAGGCAGCCTGGACACCAGCGCCGCCCGCCAGCTGCTGCGACAGCAATCCCACCGCCAGCGCATAACTGGTTGAGTTGTTGTAGCGCAGGATGGTGCGAAAGTTCGGCCCCACCAGAAACGCCGGCCCGCGCGCGCCGGCCGGCAGCAGCACCGAGGCGTCTGGCAACGAAGGCAGCGCCGCGCCGTCCATCGCCTGCACCCCCTCGCTCGCCCAAACCGATGAAGACTGGCGCACCGCGGCATCGGCCCGCGCAAAGTCAAAGCCAGGCGCTAAGCGCACCTCTAGCCCCCACGGCTGGCCCGCTTGCCAGCCCGAGCGCGCCAGAAAGTTCGCGGTGGACGCCATCACATCGGGCACGCTGCCCCAAATGTCGCGCCGGCCATCGCCATCGGCATCCACCGCATAGGCTAAAAAGTTCGACGGCAAAAACTGCGTCTGCCCCATCGCCCCGGCCCACGAGCCAATCATCTGCGCGCGGTCGATGTCGCCGTTTTGCAAAATCTTCAAAGCCGCCAACAGTTGCCCCTGCGCCCACTGCTCGCGCCGGCCCTCAAAGCCAAGGGTTGCCAGCGCGTCGATGGTCGGAATGTCGCCCACATAGCTGCCGTAATTGCTCTCCATGCCCCATATCGCGACCAGCACCTCCATTGGCACGCCATAGCGCGTGACCATGGCGCGCACCTCGGGCGGCAGTTGCTGCAGCTTGTCCTGCCCGCGGGCAATGCGCTGCGCCGACACGGCGGTGTCCAGGTAGTCCCACAGCGTGCGCGTGAACTCGGGCTGCGCCCGGTCCAGCTCAATCACGCGCGGAAGAAAGCGCACGCCGTTGAAGGCGGTTTGCAGCGTCGCTTCGGTGATGCCGGCTGTGCGTGCGCTGGTGCTGAAGTCGGCCATCCACTGGGCGAATTTCTGGTCGTGTTCGGCGGAGTCGGACGCGGTTGGTGGCGGGCTGGTGGCGACTGGGGGTGGCGCTGGTGCTGGAGAGGTGTTGGTGACGTTCGGGCGGGCGGGTACTTGCGTGCCGATGGGCGGTGCGGAGGCGCAGCCGGTTACGGTGAAGATCGCCAGCAGGCGGGGGAGCCACCAGAAACGAGCAGAAGGTGTGAGAAGGGATGTTGTTGGCATGAACTTCATTCTCGTCGCTCAGGCCGACAATGCACGATCTGCGCCGGCAAGGCGCTGATGCTTGCGGCGGCCGCTTCAGGCTGATCTGAGTCATTCGGATTCCGCGGTCACCGTGACTGCCGCGACCAAGACCGGACATCCAACAGGCGACGACACCTATGACTGCTGTACCGCCGAGACCGGGCACTCGATGCTCATTGCCAAAAAGCCATCCATGAATGACCGCTGTCACATGGGCTGAACTGGTGCTGTCGACCCTGAACAGACCTTGAGCTGCAGGCTTCAGAGCAGTCATTCAGAGGGATGCCAGCTTTGAGGCCATAGCATCCAACGGACTCGTGGTGCCCCCAGCGGCAACCTTCAATACATGGGTGTAGATCATGGTGGTGCTCACATCTGAGTGGCCCAGCAGCTCCTGCACGGTACGAATATCGGTGCCAGCCTGCAGCAAATGCGTGGCAAAGCTGTGGCGCAGCGTGTGCACGGAAACCGGCTTGTAGATATTGACCCGCGCCACTGCTTTCTTCAGCGCCCGCTGCAAACGCTCTTCATAGATATGGTGCCGTCGCTCAACGCCCGTGCGCGGATCAACCGAAAGCGCCGGGGCTGGAAACACCCAGAACCAGCCCCAGCGATTGCCTACCTGCGGAAACTTCACTTCGAGTGCATGGGGCACCTCAACCCCACCTCGCTGGGCTTGACGGTCGTGCTCCCATTGCGCCCGCGCGGCAAGGACTTGCTGGCGCAAGTCGGCCGCCAAACTGCGGGGCAGCATCACCACTCTATCCTTGCCTCCTTTGGCCTGCCTCACCACGATTACGCTGCGATCAAAATCCACATCCTTGATGCGCAGACGCATCCCCTCCATCAAACGCATGCCCGTGCCATACAGAAGGCGCGCATGCAGCGCCATGTCTGGCGGTAGTGCCGCCAACACTACTGCCACTTCGTCTACGGTCAAAACCGACGGGATGCGTTTAGGCGTTCGGGGCCGCTGCACACCATCGAGCCAGGGCAGGTCAACGGCCAGCACTTCGCGATATAGGAATAGCAATGCGCTCAACGCCTGATTGTGTGTGGACGCCGCCACCCGCCGCTCATTGGCCAGCATTGCAAGAAAACTCTCGATCTCCTCGCGCCCCATGTCGCGCGGGTGCCGCAAGTGATGCCATTTGACAAACATTCGCACCCACTGCACATACGCCTGCTCGGTGCGCAAGCTATAGTGTTTGTAACGAATTCGCTCACGGATCTGATCCAGCAACCGTGTGGCGTGCAACACAGGAGGGGCAGCGGGTTTCATGGCTGAATTTAGTACTGTTGTTTTGTACAGCATACTGGCCGCTGAGCGTTGCTGCAAGCCCGTTTCGAAAGATTTGTCAGATCAACTTAGACCGCAAGCGCCAGATATGGCCTGCGCATAAGTGCGGTCTACATTACGTTATAGCAACAAATGCTCGGGCCAAACTAATGAGTAGAGAAAAGGAAATTAAAGTAGCATTTTGGCGGGGAATTCTTGTTGGCCCGTTGGCTATATTTCCGGCTACCTTTCTTTTAGCTTTGGCTTCAATAGCGAGTGAATTTACGCTGAGAAAGCTATTTGAATCTTTATTACAATCTTTATTTGTAGGTCTTTATGGGGCGTGCATTGCCTATATAGTCATAATCATTTACGGCAGTATTATTTGGTATTTCTTGCGGCTGCTTAACAAGCTGGCATTAGCAACTCTATTGCTAGCCGCACTTGCTCCAGCTCTAATAGTGGCGCTAATATCCCGAGGGTTTGTATTTTCATTACTAATAGCTTATTACTCTCTTGTGGTCGCATTTACGGCTTGGTTTTTTGGTTTGCGCCAAGTTAAAAAGCTATAACAAAGCGGTCAAACATCGTTCCGCTTCGCTCCACTGGACAGAATTTAAGCAGCATTTTTGTGGTTTTACTTCGTAAAATATTTCCACAAAAATGCTGCTTAAATTCTGCCGTTTACCGCAACTACAAGGGCTTCCCCATAAAAGTCAAACGAATTTCCAACCGTGGTGCATCGCGCAGCGATGGATCACGGAATGCATTTCGACTGACTTGATTCAATCCACACCATCTACGCCAGCGCTGCGTTGCCCAGTCGAGCAAGGAATGCGGACAGCGAAACTACAAACGGTCATTAATGCTGCTTGTTGCAGCGGACCCTGATGAAAGACGCGCGCGGGGGACCCATTCGTTAGTCGAGGATGGCCACTGTTGCCAGTCGCCCTGATCTCCTTGAGTTAACCGGTCACGCCCCGCGCAGGTCCAACCTTGACTCATCAACGTTGCTGGCTGCACGCGGTGGTGGAAATCGAAACAAACCTCCCCTGTGTCACATGTTATTTGGCAGTGCGGTTCAAGCGCTCATGCCGGCAGCCTGAATGCCTCGCCTTTGCTGAGTACCGCCCAGCACATGCGGGCGTTCTTCGCGGCAATGGCCACAATGGCTTTCCAGTAGCCGCGCCGCTGCTCCAGGCTCACGGCCCATCGGCTGATCGGATCGCTCTTGGTCTTGGCCGCTGCCAGCACTGCTCGGGCACCGAGCACCAGCAGGCTGCGCAGGTACGGGTCGCCCGCCTTGGTAATGCGCCCCAGGCGCTGCTTGCCGCCTGAGCTGTATTGCCCAGGCACCAAGCCCAGCCAGGCACACAACTGGCGGCCACATTTGAAGTCGCGCCCGTTGCCGATGGTGCTTAAAAGTGCGGTCGCTGTGGTCTCTCCCACGCCGCACAACTGCATCAGGCGCTGTGCCTCGATGCTTTGGCGCGCCATCAACGCAATGTGCCGGTCGTACTGCGCAATGCGTTCGTCCAGATGGGTGACCTCGCTGAGCAGGTCCCCGATGACGGTGTTGGCCCAGCCGGGCAAGTCTTCCAGGCGGGCCATCGCCTCGCGGCGCACGACAGCGGCTTTGAGCGGTAGCACGATGCCCAGCTCAGAGAGCAAACCCCGAATGCGGTTGAATGTGGCGGTGCGCTGCTCCACAAAGCCTTGGCGGGCACGGTGCACCATGAGCTGGCCTTGTTGCTCGATTGATTTGATCGGCACGAATCGCATGTTTGGGCGGGTGACGGCTTCGCAGATGGCGGCTGCATCGGCTGCATCGTTCTTGCCACGGCGGCCCGAGAGGCGGTAAGGGATGACGAACTTCGGTGCCATCAGGCGCACGGTGTGGCCAAACTTCTCAAACTCGCGCGCCCAGTGGTGGGCGCCAGAGCAGGCTTCCACGCCGATGAGGCACGGCGGCAGCGAGGCAATGAGTTCGAGCAGTTTGGCGCGAGGCACGCTCGGGCGCACCAGTGCGCTCTTGCCTGTGGCATCTACGCCGTGAACAGCAAAGACGTTCTTGGCGAGATCGATTCCGATGGTGACAATGGCAGACATGGACTTCCCCTTCCACAAAAACGAGTGAGTTGATGAGAGGTTTCACTTCCCATCGTGGCACTTTGATGCCGTACCCCGCAACTGCGCGGATCACTCGGGACGGGGAAGTCCCTTTCATTCGTTAAGACGCATGGGATACGCTGCCTTTGTCTCAATGGCTATTGGGTGCGCACTCGGCGCATTTGCTGGTCTGGTTTTCGCAAAAGCATCCATTGCGGCCGTGAGCGCGAGATTCAATGTCGGACTTAGAACTGCGCGTATTGGCGCAATTCTTGGAGGTACGGTGGTCGTTTTTCCGTCATTCTTTCTTTCCATTGTTCTTGGCGGAACTTTTGGGGGTGGATGGGGTGAAATTGTCGCTGGCAAAGCCGGTGTAGTTATTGGTCTCGCGGCTGGAATCGCCTTCATTCTTGCCATTGGTCTTGGAATTGGCGCAGCGTTGGGAAGTCTCCTGGCCGTTGTAGTTCGTCGCGCGTTGGGGAGTGGGCATGGGTCTTAACATACCAATCGACGCGGACCCACAGCAGCAGGAGGCGGCTTCGCCGCTAATGCTGGTGGTCCGGTCATTTTTACGTTAGAACTTAGGAGCCCAGTGATGGCGCAAGTCCACGCCTTTTGGCGAAACTTTCTTCGTATGCTGCCCCAACTCACCGCCGGCGAGGAGCCGTCTCAAGCCGCCATGGAGGAGCTTCTATCCTGCCTAGAGGAGGTCGACAGCCGGCTCTATTTCTTCATCGGTTCCACTGACGACGGTATGGATCTGGTTCTGTCCGCCGAGGGTTATCCTGACCTCATGCCAGTCGTCATGCGTATTAAGGCCGCGGCCCCAGTCGTCCCTGGTTGGCGCGTCCTTTCGGCCTACGATGCTGAGCTTCTGTTTGGGCAAAGGAATGAACACATCTTCCCGAAGACCGAGAGTGGTGATGTTCTCTACAAGATGGCGCAGAACGGCGACGCACTTTGGATCGAGAGACCTGTCAATTTTTCGCTCGTCTTTTCCACAGCTGCAGCCGCCCGCCAGTTCGCCGCACGGATAGCTGTGGATAAACTGGCTTGCGACACGAGCCCCTACGATGGAGCAGAGGGCTACACCTATCAAGTAGAGGTCACGATCCCACTAATCCCCACGTACGCCAACATCGAGCGAGCCGAGGCGCGCCTCTCCTCGCTGGCAAAGCCGTTTGGCGGCAGGAATGATGGCTGGGGCTGCTTTGAAGTTGCGGTCTAACATGGCAAGCAACCGGACCGTAAAAAGCTGCGCTTTTTCCGTCCGGTTATTTTTACGTTGGACATCACATCAATGACATTTCCGGAAGCTCTCGGGACCATTACTTGTAGATGCGTCATGGAGAAATCAAAGCCTGTGCTCTTTGTCTCGCATGCTGGCGGTGACTGGCAGATGTATTGCCACTACAACAATCACGACTTCGAGAGTCAGGGGGCGATGGAGAAAGATTTGTTTGTAGTCCATGTTGCACACCTGCTCGCTTGTGATCCCACGCTGGAACTGGTAGCTGATCTTCCTGTTGACATGGGTGCTGAAAGAAAAGCAGTTGGGTCAGAGTGGACTTGGTTCGTAGACTCCGACGATGATTGAGTCGCAAAAGAGGTCCAACAAGGCATTCAAGCGGACGGGCTTCGCCCGCCGCTTAATTTAGGCGTTGAGCGTTGAGCGACTGCTTTCCCGTTGAGCTATGACTGCTCATGGCCGAGAACACTACTTCGGACGGGCTCCACATACCTGCCATTGAACGCGGCCACACCCCTGCACTGGGACATGGCCGCTCATATCGATCAAATCAGATTTCTGTCTGCTCTGAGATCTCGAGGGCGTCATCGACCTCGATACCCAGGTACCTCACGGTGGACTCAAGTTTGGAATGGCCGAGCAGTAACTGCACAGCTCGCAGGTTCTTGGTCCGTCGATAGATCAACGTTGCTTTGGTCCTTCGCATCGAATGAGTCCCATACTCTGATCGATCCAACCCTAGCTCCTCCACCCAGTGTCCAAGAATGCGGGCGTACTGGCGGGTGCCCAAATGGGGCGACTCATGGAGTCGGCTGGGGAATAGGAAGTCATCTGACTTCAGCGCTGCTTGCTTGATCCACGCTTGAAGAGCTTCCCTGGTGACTCCCGTGATCTCGAACTGGACGGGGCGTTTGGTCTTGTGCTGCATGACGATGGCTCGCGTAGCCACTTGGTCGCCGTGGGATACGTCGCGGACTTTGAGGGCAACGAGATCGCATCCACGCAGTTTGCTGTCAATGCCGAGGTTAAACAGCGCGAGTTCACGAACCCGCCTCTCCATCTGAAGACGTACGCGCAGTGCCCAGATGTCTTTCACCTTGAAGGGAGCCTTTTGCCCGACGATTTTTCCTTTGTTCCACGGCTCGCGATGTGCGGTTTGGCCTTCGGTTTCCATGATGATCTCCTATCGAGTTGAGGGCTCAACAGGATGCACTCCCAAGGCGTTGGGTTACCAGCCACCGATGAGGCTGCACGGGTGTCGGGCGACGATGAAGGTCAGCTTCCAAGCATGCCGCCAGGTTTACGCTCTCGGCCATCATCGGACGCTCAACATGGCAGCTCTGCGGCACTGCAGCGGCGGCGAATACGAAATGAGGACTACGCACGGCGCCGCTGCCATTTAGGGCGTGCGTGTAGAACGCCTCTTGAGTCCAACTGTTACCACGCGTGTCAGAATCATCTAAAAATGTGGGAAGGAGATTGGATGATTGCAGTCGTCGAGGTTGACTTGGACGCGCTCGGCGTGCGCCTTCCGCGCGGTGAGGTTGCGATGGTCATCGCGCAGCCCCACGTAGTTTTCGTGCCGCAAGAGCCTTTTACGTGGGCTCCTGCAGCACGGCAACGGGCTCTTCAGTGCGTCGATGAAACTCTGGCGGTCTCACGGGGTTGCGCGCACGGCGCGGAAAAAACGCACTTCACGGTCTTCCCAGAGTGCACGATTCCAGGGCTAGACGGTGTGGGGCTGATTACGACGGCCATGCAGGCAGCGGACTGGCCAACCGAAACGGTCGTCATCGGCGGGGTGGATGGCCTGACTAAAGACCAGTTCGCTGAACTTGTTCAAAAGCCGAACACCACATATGACGCTAGCTGGAACAGCCTTGACAGGGTGCAGGCGCACCAATGGGTGAACTGCGTGGTCACGTGGGTGAAGCTGCCAACGGGCGAAGTTCGTAGCTGGGTGCAGCCCAAACTCTCCCCTGCTTGGGTTGAGCTAAACGTCAACTATATGTCGATGTACCAGGGACGTTCAATCTACGCTTTCAAGGGCATTCACTCGAATGCCGATGCCCCGTATCAGTTCGCCACACTGCTTTGCTTCGACTGGATTGGTTCAACGGATACCAAGCGAATGTGGGAGTGGCTGCTAGAAGGGATTGCCACACGCGCAGGGCAGTTGGGCGGCATTCTTCCTCTGACTTGGTTGTTTGTAGCGCAATGCAACCCAGCGCCGTCCCATGCCTCGTTTATGAGCCAGGTGGGGCCGTTCTTTGACCCTGCCCAATATCCAAGAGTTACTCGGGACGAAACGTGCTTGGTCATGGCAAACGTCGCGGGCAAGGGAGCGCCCGGCAAGGCTGACACCTTCGGTCAGTCCGCAGTCATCGTAACGCAGAGCCGCTTCTCGCGCCCCCAGTGCATGCCAACGTATGGCAACGGGGGCATACCGCAGCGACGGGCAGACATTTTGGAGAACTTCCGGGACGCCGTTTTTCGCGAGCGCGGAGCCTGCATTCACTCGTTCTTGGTAGTCCACCCGTCCACGCTGCCTCCTGGGTCCGCAGGACGTCGATTTGCCTTGCGCGAACCTAGCGTACACCCTTTCAATGGCCTGGACGACCCCAGGGCACCAGGCGGCGCCGTGCCTGCTGTCGTTAAGTGGATGAACGACGAGTTGGACGAACCGTCAAAGTCATTAGCTACAAAGTACAAGCATCTGCCCTTGACCGCTGCGGCTGGTACTGCACATGAGCGGGCGGTCGGCGAGCTACGAACGCTAAAGGCAGACGCCCTCGGCAACACCGTGAATTTTGCGAGCCTCACAGCTTGCAAGGGAACGCCAGACGAATGGAAAGCTGGTGAATGCCATGCCGTGAAGCATCTGCTGCACACTTTCTCAATTCTCGACGTAGCTCAGTATCCAGCGACGTTTCATGGAAATGGCGCTCAGGCGACCATCATGAAAGGCGAAACCAGCCTGGAGGTCGTTGCCGTAATGGGAACCAGTCATGAGGACTGCGACAAGCATGTTCTCAACTGTCTACCGGCGCACAAAGGGCAACTCGTAGTTATCAGCCGCGATGAGGACAACACCCCGTGGGACCCGCGCTTCAAGTCCATCTATGACCAAGTTCCAGATGAGCCGTCCACCGAGGCGAAGTTCACACAGCCAACCAGCGCCATCATTCGCGTTGGATACCACGACGTGCTCAACGCTTATCGGAACGCGGGGAACCAAGCTGAGTTGAAGGAGGCACTTGATGCAAAGCTCTCCTGAAACTCTGGGCCTGCCGACAGAACTGCGATCCACTTTGGCGGACCTCATGAAAGGAGCGACGTTCTCCGAAGAGGTGCTGCGGGATGGCTGCCTGCCCGTGGTGATGATGTTGCGCCAGCATGCGCTGACCGCCTTCGCTGTCGGGGACCAAGCCGACTATCAGCCACTGTATGAGGCCTTCAAGAAGCACTACTTGAAGAACAGCGCACAGTGGTCGACGAAAGACGTGGCGTTCGTATACTGCCTCCCTGCGGACGTCACCGTGGACCCGGACTTCTGCTCCCGTGTGGAGGTCGACGTGTACTTCTGCAGGAAGTATGTCGTTCGTCTTGACGGTGCCTTGGCCGGCAGCTTGGCCAGGCTGCCCTTCCTTCCTCTTTTGCCCATCACCCCAGGTGTCCAGACGAGGCCGCCGTCCGCCCAGACGCTGCTTCGCCAGCGCAATCTCAAGGCGGACCTTGCGAAGGCTCTCGTGGTGCCGTTGACGAGCAGCGCATCGAAAATCCTGACGGAATGTCTTGCTGGAACCTATGGTCCTCCGGACGCTCTGCAGTCAGCAGCAGGCCCAAGCGCGACCCCCGAGGTCGTGGAAGACAGGGCTCAAGCTACCCTGAAATCCATCTCCATCCAGAACTTCCGTGCCTATCGGACGAAGAAGGTATTCGAACTCGGCTCCGCGGTGACCATCCTCTACGGTCCAAACGGTTTCGGAAAGACGTCGTTCTTTGATGCCCTCGACTTCGCAGTCACCGGTGGCGTTGGCCGTCTCGCCAAAGCACCTGGCGGATTAGCCCGGGTAGCCAAGCACCTCGACAGCCAGAGCGACTCCACCGAGGTCTCACTAACGCTCGAGCGGGAAGGCAAGACGCATGTCATCACGCGCAATCTTGCTGACCACAATAACGCCTTGGTTAACGGCACGGCGACACCACGCAAAGAGGTCCTCAGCCTGCTGACCGGAGGTACGGCCCCGGGCGCCGACCGTGTAGACAGCCTAGTGGACCTTTTCCGAGCAACCCACCTGTTCAGCCAGGAGAACCAAGAACTCACGCAGGACGTGGCCTCGAAGTGCGAACTATCGTCAGAGTTGGTCTTCTCGGATGCTCGCCTTCGAGGACTACGCGAGCGGCCTCAAGAAGGTCGAGGAAGTGCTGAAGCTCGCAGGGCAAGAACGCGGCAAGGCGGCCACTGACATAGCAAATGCCCAGCAGGCCATCGCGCATGAGCGCAAGGAACTGGAACGTCTGGAGGGGCTTGCTGCCTCGAACACCTCCTCAGAAGCGCTCGACGAGCTCTTCGCCGGTCTGGAGGAGGCAATCTCGACCGCCGATTTCGACATCTCCGGGATTGCGTCACGCGACACCCGAGGTCTGCGGGCCATGTTGGACGCTGCGGCGGCCAAGGCAGTCGCTTGGCGGGCGGTGCTGTCGCGCGCCATTGAGCAGGTTGGGACGCTGGACACCCTTCGGCGGCAACTTGAGCCGATGCGAGCTCAGCTGACCGAGCGACAGGCCCAACTGCAGCAAGCTGAGACGCACGAGAAGGAAGCGTCGGAACGCCTCGGCACCTTGTCTAGCCAGTTGGCGCAATTGAAGACTCAGGAACAGGGCTCTCAACTTCGACGGGATTGGTTCACCTGGGCGGCATCAGTCCAGCCCGAGTATGAACAGCTGACAAGCCGGTCTCAGAGTCTGGCAGCGGGGCTGGCCACACTGTCCTCACAGGTGAGCCAACAACGTGCGACCCTGGAGCAAGCGCAAGCCGCTCAACGCGAAGCCGCAGCGTCGGTTCAACGGGCCGAGACCGCATTTAAGGCAGCATCGGAGCGGCGAGCTCGCTTCCAATTGGTCAAGGACGTCGGCGCAGCGTGGGAACAGGCTGCGCCCACCCTCGTCGAATTGTTGAATGCTGAGACCCGATTGCAAGCCTCAATCGAGGAGCTGCGCAGGCAATTCGGAGAGGCCCAGCAGGCCGAACATTCGCAGGAACTTTTGGTCGTACCGGTCGAGCGGGAGCTTGCGGAGGCCAGAAGCAGCGACTCAAGGCTCAAGGAGCTCATTTCAGAGCTTCGGGGCCATGTAGATGGGCCGAATTGCCAACTTTGCGGGCACGACCATGGAAGTACGGAAAGCCTACTGGAAGCTATCGACCTGCGAATGCAGCACGATGACCGCGTCGTCCAGCTGAGTGAGGCTGTCGCGACGCAGCGGGCGGCACTCCAGACGCTCGTAGGCCAGAGGAAAGCACTCGCCGAGCGGTTAAACCAGGAGGAATTGCGGCTCACTCATGAACAGATGCAGCGGTCGCAACTAGAGAGACAGCGAGCGAACTATGAGGCATCGCTGACTTCAGTTGGGCTTTCGCTAACCAGCGAAACGCCGCAGCGGATGCACAGCCTCGATATCCATGTGCATGAGAACGAGCTTAACGCAGCGGGGGCGGTCGGCTCAGCGAGGCAAACGCTAGAAACGGCTGAGACGGCGCTCGCATCTGGCCAGGCGGGCTATCAAGCGCTCGACGAGCAGAGGCAAGCCACCGAAGCAGCGCTGAATGATGCCCGGAAGCGCCTGACCGAGTTGCTCAATGAAGCCAATCGAGGTTCCATCAACCTGGCAAGCGGGCTACAGGCACTGACCGATGCGGAACGTGCCACCGAAGAGCAAAGGGTCTCGGCGAGCGCTGCCGCTCAATCGGCGAACGAGCAGGCCGACCATCAGAAGGCAGTCCAAGCGGCAGCAAAGGCGGCCGTTACGGCCGCTCGAACCAGCCACCAGCAGGCAAATCAAGCTTGGATCGGGCATCAAGCCCGCGTTCAGTCGGTACTGTCGGAACTGACGGCTGCAAAAATCGACGGGGCGGCGTCACTGGACGAGCTCCGTCAACAAGTGGAAGTTGCCGCGGCACGCCAGGTCTCAGCATTAGGGCTGCGAGACCGCGTTGCGGAATTGGAGGTGGCCGTTGATACTGCCGCTACGTCCGCTGCTTTCGAGAACATCCGCAAACGCATTCATGCCAACGAGGTTGTGTTTCAGGAAGCGACTCACAGCGCGCAGAAGGTTCAGCCGTGGGTCGAGTATTTTGCTGAGGTCAAGAAGCTTCTCAGCACGCAGCAAGCCTTCGCAACGGACCACTTCATCACCGAGTACGGGCCGAGGACTGCCGTCATTCAACAGCGGCTTCGTCCGGTCTATGGCTTCGGTGAAATTAAGGTCTCCAGCAAGGACTCTGCCATCGGCATCAGTGTCCATCGCAAGGGAGAGACGCTGCGGCCGACGGACTTCTTCAGCCAGTCACAGGTGCAGACTCTCGTCCTGGGTCTATTCCTCACCGCCTGTAGTTCGCAGACCTGGTCGGGCTTCTCGTCCATCATGATGGACGACCCGGTCACTCACTTCGATGACCTGAACACGTATGCCCTACTGGACTTGATTCTTGGATTGCAGAGTTCTACGGAAGGCGAGCGGCAGTTCGTCATCTCAACTTGCGACGAGAAGCTGTTGCAGCTTGCTCGGCACAAATTTCGTCACATGGGGGAAGCCGCGAAGTTCTACCGCTTCCAAGCCATTGGCGCCGAAGGCCCAATGGTGTCCGAAATTTCCGCATAACAGCTTCCCCCGGGAGCTTAAAGGCCTTGTGCCGGTCCGGACCAAGGCCGTTGAGCGACAGCTTTTGGAAGGCGAATCTGGGAGCGACAAATACCGCTGCGGGTCGAGAGCGTGAGTTCGACCCTTCGTGCAGTGGACATTCGACTGCGAGTTGGCGGTGCAAACGGTGGCCTGCCGCGCTGGATGACTGCAGCCCTTTCGATACCTGTCATTGATGCCGCCGTGCTGCTGGGTGAGCCGATGACAGCTTCGCGCCAGGCTCCGTGAATCCAGCCCCCTGCAGCGACCGACCGCAACCGCTGCGAAGCAGTCGCACACTCTGCTGAAAAATTCCGATGAATTCAACGCGTCGACGGCCGGGGCGAAAGATGGCGCAGCAGGAAAGTGTCAACGCTTGAACCGCCCATTCCGATCCGAGAGAGTGGAACCAATGAGCGACTCCAATACTTCGGGCCAAGACAGCGGGCGATCGTGAGCTGCGGATGGGCCCTGATGCGCACCCGACGGCAGGCCGAGCAGGTCCACGCCGCACATTCTCTAACTGCTATATATTGTTTTGCGTCACCCACCATCCAAGAGGAACCCATGTCGATCCAATCCACTCTGAAATCCACCGTGGTGGCACTGGCGGTCGTTGCCGGTGGGCCGCTGTTCGCACAGGGCACGCCCATCAACGCCGCGGCGTTTGACGCGCTGGTTGCGCAGGGCCCTGTGGCCGACGCTGCCACCATTGCATCGAGCACTTGGGCCACCAAGATCAAGCAGGCTGGCACGCTGCGCCTGGGCGGTACGCAAACCTCGAATCTGTTCTCGCTGCTGAACGAAAAAGACGGCAAGATGCGCGGCTTCGACGCAGGGGTGGCCCAGCTCATCACGCGCTACATCGTGGGCGATGGCGGCAAGTTCAAGTTCACGCAAGTGACCTCGTCCACGCGCGAGCAGGTGCTTATCAACGACCAGGCGGACATGGTGCTTGCCACCTACTCCATCACCCCCGCACGCGCCGAGAAAATTGCGTTCGCCGGGCCGTACTACACCTCGCAGGCTGGGGTGCTGGTCAAGGCGAACAACAAGACGATCCAGTCGGTCAACGATCTGGCCGGCAAGAAGGTCGCCACGCAGGCGGGCTCCACGGGGCCGGCGATCCTGGCGCAGTTCGCGCCCAAAGCGACGGTGCAAGAATTTCAGACGCACCAGGAAGCGCTTGATGGACTGCGCCAAGGCCGTGTGGACGCTTACGTGACCGACTACACGCTGCTGCTCAACGCGCTGAGCCTCGGAACCGGGGACGCACGTTTGGCCGGCGCGCCCTTTGGTGCGCAGGACCCCTACGGCATTGGCCTGCCCAAGGGTTCGGACGGCGTGGCCTTTGTCAATGCCTTCTTGAAGAAAGTGGAAGCCGACGGCACCTGGGCCAAGCTTTGGACCATCTCCATCGGGGAGCGCACCGGCAGCACCGCCGTGCCGACACCGCCCGCGCTGCCGTAACAAGTTTCAATAGCGGATTCCCATAGCGAATGGGCGACTTTTCCAAACTCCTGGCCGACTATGGGCCTGCCTTCGGGCAGGCCCTTTTGTTGACCTGGAAGCTCACCGTGATGTCGTTCGTGCCCGGCTTCTTGCTGGGCATCGTCGTGACGGTGCTTCGGCTGCTGCCACTGCCACCGCTGCGCTTTGTGCTGACCGTTTATGTCGAAATCTTCCGCAACATTCCCAGCGTCGCGCTGCTGATCTTCATCGTGTTCGCGCTGCCCGATCTCAACGTGTTGATCGACTACGAACCCAGCGTGGTCCTGACCTTGGTGCTGGTGTGCTCCGCATTTACGGCGGACTACCTGCGCGCGGGCATCAACACCGTCGCCGGCGGGCAAATTGAGGCCGCCCTTAGCTTGGGCATGCGGCCGATACGCGTCATTTATTCGGTGGTGTTGCCGCAGGCGCTGCGCGCGGTGGTGCAGCCGATGACTTCGCTGCTGATTGCGCTGATGCTGTCGACTTCGCTGGCGTCGCAGGTGCCGTTTCCGGGCCGGGAGCTGACCGCGCTCGTGTCCAAGATCGCCACGGATTCTGCCGCTGGCATTGCCGCGTTCGCGGTGGCCGCTGCGATGTACGTGGCGACGGGCTTGCTCATCGCCTGGGCGGGCGCGACCCTGGAAAAAAAGGTGCGGATACTGAAATGAAGCACCCCCTGAGTCGCTTTGCGCCTTCCCCCTCTCTCGCTGCGCGGAGGGGGACGCACCCGGTGGCCTGGCAAAGCCAGTTCCACGGGGGCGCTGGCCTGGAGAGCGCCAGTTTCATGGTTGCGGGTGGTGCGCAGCACGATAGAAAACTTCGATGAGCCGCTCTCTGGAAGACATTCTGTTTGGCAACCCCAGCCCGCAGGCGCAGACCGCCACACGCGCGGTGAGCGTGGCGACTGTGGCCGTGTTGCTCGTGCTGGCGGCGGCGGTCGCGCTCCGCTTCCAGACCGCAGGGCAGCTCGACGCGCGGTTGTGGGAATACTTCGCCTGGCAAACGACCTGGGCCTTCCTGGCCAAAGGCCTGCTCGGCACGATGGCTTCGGCGGCGATGGCCGCAGCCATTGCGCTGGGCCTGGGGTTGCTGCTGTTGCTGGGGCGCTTGGCGCGGCTTCGGCTGCTGCGCTGGCCGAGCGTTGCGGTGATCGAATTTCTGCGTGGCACGCCGACGCTGCTGCTCATCTACGTGTGTTTTCTGGTGCTCCCGCAGGTCGGCATCAAGCTGAGCACCTACTGGATGCTGACCTTGCCCATTGGTCTGAGCACCGCCGCTGTGGTGGCTGAGGTGTACCGCGCGGGCGTGCTGGCCGTTCCGCGCGGCCAGGCCGCTGCTGCGCGAAGCCTGGGGATGACCAAAATGCAGGTGTTCTTCCTGATCGTCTTCCCTCAGGCGCTTCGCTACATCGTCCCGGCATTGGTTGCGCAATTGGTCATCGTGGTGAAGGACACGACCTTTGGCTACATCGTCACCTACGGCGAACTGATGCAGAACGCCAAGGTGCTCATCGCCAACTACCACGCGCTGGTGCCCGTGTATCTGGTGGTGGCGTTGCTGTACTGCCTGGTGAACTACGCGATATCGAGCGCGAGCAAGCGGCTTGGTGGGCCGATGCATTGAGCATCACACGGCATCGTCAGAAAGGGCAAAGCAGGTCGTGCTGCTTTCGCCGAAAAATACAGTCAAATTGGTCTAAACGCTTATGCAGCAAGCGCAACCAGCTATGAATTTAGCTGGCTTCCGGCGTGCTCAAGCTGCGATCAATACGCCGCCGAATGTTGGCGTGCGCCACTGGTTTTCAGCATGTCGCGCAGCGCGTCGTAGCCGCCGACGTAATTGTCGGCGCCATCACGCTGCACAAAAATTTGCGGCAGGCTGCGCACGGGTTCGCCCACCTTCGCCTGCAGGGCATCCACTGTGATGTCGCTGCCCACGGTGTGGTATTGAAACGGGAGCGACTGGATCTGGCACAGCATGCGGGTCTTGTCGCAGAGGGTGCAGCCTTCTTTGCCGTAGATGATGATTTCCATCGGGGTTTCCTTTTGAATGGGGTGGTCGGAAGATTTAGAAATCGACGTCGAACACTTGGTTCTCGTCGGTGCGGCGCATGACGCCGACTTTGTAGGCGGCAATGTCCTGCTCCTGCGGCGAGGCCTGGGTTTGGGAGATGTTGAGCCACTTCTCCATGAACTTGAGCGGGTTGTGCGCGGGGAGCTTGTAGCGCTCGGTGCTCAAGCCAAAGAGCTGGTAGACGTCCTTGGCGCAATACAGGGTCCAGGCGGAAAGGCGCTCAGCGTTCATGCCGACGAGTTCGCGCCCTTCAGAGAACAAGTAAGTGATCCAGCGCAGTTCGCTGTCCACCACTTCTTCAATCATTTTCTCGATTTGGTCGCGGCATTGGGCAAAAGCGGTCTGGCCGCGCTCGGTGGTCAGCTCATTGCGCAGCACGGCGCGGTCGAGTTCGACGTGGATTTCGAGCTCGTCCTGCGCGATTTTCTGAATGGCTTTGCCGATGGGTTGGAACAGGCCCGTGTCGCAAATGGCAAAGGTGACGGCAAAGCTGGCCATGAACTGGATGCGCTCCATGCACAGCAGGGCCACGATGGTCATGAACACGGCGTTGTAGGTCGATTGGTCGTTCGGCAACTGACCCAGAGCGTATTTGTGCGAAGCCTCGTAGCCAGCGGCAAACGCCCGCGCCACTTCGCCGAGGCGCTCGTGCGCTTCCTGCACGCGCAGGATCTCGTCCAGAATGACGCCGGGGTCGTCAAACGAGTTGCGAACAATCTCGGAGTAGGTGGCGGCGTGCACCACTTCGTTGTCCGAGACGCGCTGCCAGGCGGCCCAAAGTTCGCTTGACGTAATGAACGGCGCGAGCACAGGCGCGATGGAACGCGAGGCGACCGAGTCTGCCTCCCACTGCCAGGCCAGCGTCTTGATCAGCATGTCGTAGGTGGCGCGTGAGCAAGACTTGAAATCTGCGTTGCACGAGGAGTAGTCGAACTCGTTCTCGTCCCAGTCCAGCGACTTCTGCGCTTTGTACAGCTGCCAGATTTCGGGGTAGTGGCGGTTGACCGTATCAAAGAGCCCAGGGCGCTGGCCGAGCAACAGCAATGGCTTTTGGTAGTCGGTCTTGTCGTAGTTGAAGACGGTATCGGTCATGGTGTGGGTCGTTTGGGTGTCAGAGGGTGCAGGCTTCACAGTCGCTGTCCTCGGTGTCGGCAATGGCGGCCACTTGCGCGATGGAGGCAGCCTGGGCGGCCTGGGCGGCTTCGGCCATGGGCTTCATGCCGTTGGACGTCTTCTGGTTCATGTAGTACTTGGACTTGAGACCCAGCTTGACGCGGTAGAGGTAGTCCTCGATCAGTTCGGTGGAGGCGATGGAAGCGTCGCCAATCACCTTGCGGTAAAAGTCTGCTGATATGCCCTGATCCGTCCACTTCTGCACGATGGCGTAGAGCTCGGTCATGTCGCGCGCGGGTATGTCCCAGGCCGATTGGTAGTGCGCGCCCAAGGTGTCGCCCTCGGGCGCGGCCCAGTAGTTCACACGCTGGTTGTCGGTCTTGATGAGCGTTAGTTCGCGCACGGGATACAGGCCATTGGTCGTGCCCGAGGCATTGGCCGAGGTTTCGGTGGGCATGTGCGCTACCAGCACCGAGTTGCGAATGCCACCGTTGGCCACAATGTCGCGGCGCAGCGCTTCCCAGTCGTAGCGCACGGTGAACGGGGCGACCTTGTCTACATGCTGGTTGCAGGTGTCCGTGGGCAGCCAGCCTTGCGGCCAGCGCGTCTTGTGCATCCAGGGTGCGTTGCCCAGTTCCTTGCCCAGTTTGAGGCTCGCGCGCAGAAGGTGGTAGTAGTGGCGCTCAGCCACCTCGTGGATGAACTGTTTGCCAGCCTGGTCGGTATAGCTTTTGCCATTTTTCGCCATCAAATGCGCCAGACCGAGAATGCCCACGCCGGCGTTGAGGCGCTGACGCGAAGTCACGCCCACCTGCGGCAGCTCGTAGTGCGCCAGGTGAATGCACTTGTCGATCATCAGCAGCGCGTAGTAAGCCACTTCGGCGTACTGCTCCTCGGATTCGACGTTGGAGACCACGATTCCGCCCAGATTGCAGGTAGCTACCTCGGGTGCGGAGCGGCGCAGTACAGCCTCGATCGGCACGCCGTCCAGCACGTCTCCGACCTGCAAATCGTCCGGCCAGACCAGCCCGCGCTCTGTCGTGACTTGTGTTTTTCCAGGAATTTTGCGCTGCGCGCCGTCAATAAGCTGCACCTCCACAAAGGAAATATCCTCTTCTGCATACAGCTCGGTGATGTGGTTGTAGGCAGCCGTGGGCAAGGCGATTTCGGCGCACAGGTTGGACGAATAAATCGTGTCCTTGAACGGCGTGTGCCGGTTCATCTCCGAAATGTTGTGCTCGTACACGCGGCCCGTTTCGTTCCACTCGTTGCTGGCGGTAATGAGCAGCTCGCGTGCACTCATCCAGGTCTTGGGGAAGCCGTCGTCCTTTGCGTAGCGCTCGTAGATCGACTCGAACAGCGCTTCGTCGCCGCAGTACAGCGCCGCGTGAAGGTCTGGCGCGGTGTGGCAGTTGAACAGGAAGATGTCCTCATTGCGCGCCACCTTGCGGGCAAAAAAGCGGTTGCCACCCCAGGAGTAGTCCATGCCGCGGATCTTTTTGTTCTCGGTGGACATCGGGTTCTTCAGCCGCAAAAGGGTGTCCACCTCAGGATCGAAGATGGGAAAGTAGGTCGTGCAGGCGCCGCCGCGGCCGTTTTGCAGGTTCGACTTCACCTCTGCGACCAATGCGCGGTAGTACGGCAACTTGCCTTGGTGACGGATCGCCCCGCCGCGCACCGGGTCGTTGATCGAGCGTGTCGCCATGTGCGCGCCAATGCCGGCGCTCATGTACGTCATGGTGTTGGCAATGTGGTTGCCCACGGCAATGGAGCGTGCGTTGTCGCCCACCGTGTACAGGCAGCAACTGGCGTAGCCGCGCAGCGAGGTGCCCAGGTTCACATGGTTGGGCGTGGGGGCGTTGATGCGGTTCTTGGAAAGATGCTCGTAAAAGCGCTGCACGTCGCGCATGCGCCGCTCGCGTGGCTGATCCGCCGACAGCGCCATTGCCATGCGCATGTAGATGAACTGGGGCGACTCGTAAAACACGCCCTGCACGCGGTCGGCAATGGCGTATTTGGTCAGGTGGGTGTGCAGCTGGTAGTGCGCGTATTCAAAGTCGCGCTCGTGGTTGATCCACTCCTGCACCACCGCGTACTCGGATTCGGAGTAATCGAGCAACTCCATGAAACCGAGCTGCTGCAATTTGCGGTGCAGGGCCAGAACGGTAGGGCGGCTGTTGCGGTACAAATCTTTGCGAATGAGTGTGGCGTACAGGCGCCCGGCCATGCGGTTGTAAGACCAGGTATCGAAGTTCAGACAAGTTCGGATGAGTTGCTGCTGCAACTCCCGCGAAGTGGCGGTGGTGGACATCGCCGAAACGGTTTCCAGCACGGCCGAGGGCCAGTCCACCGCATCGCCCAAGCTCTGCGCGGCCCATTGGCCCCACTGGTTGAGCTTGTAAGGTGTGAACGGCTCCGAATGGCCGTCGCGTTTGATGATGGATTCCAGCATGTTCATCTCGCAGTCAAAGCCTTCAGGAACCAATTCCCTGCCGGCCTTGGAAAAAATGCCTGCCCCCTCGCGCAGGACCAAAAAAGCGATGCTCTGACAGCAACCACGCGCCGCCGGGTCGTCCACGGTTGGCGGCACGCGTACCCGCGAAAGCAATCGCCCGCGCCTGCAACGAGGATTCGGCCCATTGGGGGGCGAATCCGCTGCAAAGCGTGTCGGCAGGTCTTCGGACTTTGCGAACACGGGCCTGAAGATTCAGGCCCATCTACTCCGCCTCGCTTCCCAGGTTTGAAGACCCAGTGCCATGGCGACGTTTCGTTTTCGCTTACCGCTGCGGGGCAGTTCCAGGCTTGCACTGGATTCCCTTTTCAATTCGCTCTGTCTCAAAGAGAAAATACCGACAGGCGCAATATATAGCGTTTTCTACCTAGTTTTACACTGCCTATGGTGTTTTTACATTTTTTGTGGATTGCTGAGACTGCACGAGCTTGCAGCCAGAGCGGCCGCAGGGCAGCCGCAATCGCGTGGCGTTGTTGGTAAGCAGGCGCCGTGCGCCCGGCATCCGCGGCGGTTTGGGGAGGCCCGTGCAGGGGGCGCTGGAGTGCCTTGACTGAACGCTCGCTCACGCGCGCTTGGCGCGTACGTCGAACCGTGTGGATAACGCAGCTATGCGTGAGTGGTTCTTCCCGAAATTGTGTTTGTCTAGGTCGTCACGATCGCCGAATACATTCGTGCACTTCGGCCGCAGCCTGCCCCGTAGCGGCCGATAAACCACTGCTGGACGGTGCGTCCCTGTACCAGATGGCGCAAGCGGCGACATACTGCGCGTGTTGCTTTGGCTTCCCGGACACACTGCATTTTTTTAGCGGCACCACCATGCGACTGATTTGGAAATTGCTTTGGACCGCTGCGGCTGGGTTCTTTCTTGCGGGGGCCGTGGTGTTTCCGCTGGTCGAGCCGTATTACTTTGCAAGGGTGGCGTTCTCGCTTGGCTTGTGGGCTGTGCTGTACGGCGTGGACAGCGTCTTGCACTTTGGTTTGGTGAGCACCTCGGGCCTGTTGAGTGGCGGCACCAACGTACACAACGTGCGCGTCTACGGCTTCCTACTGTGGATAGGTCTGTTCGGATACAGCAGTTGGCGCGAGCGCAGAAAAGCACAAGCAGAGTTTGATCAATGGGCACATGCCGAGGCCGAGGCCCCGCAGGATGATGAAGACGTGTAGCGCAGTGGGCAGCGTGCGACACCGAAGTTGATGCCGCTGGCGCCGACCACTCGTTTGCCGCTGCAGCCGGGTTCAGTGCACTAAGCGGATGGTGCAATTGGCCTTGAAGCCGCCTACAACTTCGGATGGCTAGTAGCCACCAAAAACGATGCAAACAAAAAAAGGTGCTGAGAGTTGCGTCTCAACACCTTTGGCACTCTTTTCAGGTCCGGGCCATGCTCTCAGGCTCCCAAACTTCCGCAATCAATCACAAAGCGGTATTTGACATCGCCCTTGAGCATGCGCTCGTAGGCCTCGTTGATCTCGGCAGCCTCGATCATCTCGATATCCGACACGATGCCGTGTTCGGCGCAGAAATCCAGCATTTCCTGCGTTTCAGGAATGCCGCCGATCAAAGAGCCGGCCAAGCTGCGGCGCTTGCCGATTAGGTTGAACACCTGTGGGGTAGGGTGGGGCGATGCGGGCGCGCCCACCAGCGTCATGGTGCCGTCGCGTTTGAGCAGGCTGAGGAACGGGTCCAGGCTGTGCGGCGCGGCGACGGTGTTCAGGATGAAGTTGAAGCTTTTGGCATGGGCTTTCATCTCCTTCGGGTTGGTCGAGACCACCACTTCGTCTGCGCCCAGCGCCAGCGCCGCTTCGCGCTTGGATTCGGAGGTGGTGAAGGCCACCACATGCGCGCCCATGGCGTGGGCCAGTTTCAAACCCATGTGGCCCAAGCCGCCGATGCCGACGACGCCGACCTTTTGGCCGGGCCCCACCTTCCAGTGCCGCAGCGGGGAGTAGGTGGTGATGCCGGCGCAGAGCAGTGGCGCGACGGCAGCCAGTTGCGCCTCGGGGTGGCGAATGTGCAGCACATAGCGCTGGTCCACCACAATCTGCTGCGAATAGCCGCCCAGGGTGTGGCCGGGCGCGTCGGGCGTTTTGCCGTTGTAGGTGCCAACCATGTGGTCGCAGTAGTTCTCCAGCCCGTCTTCGCATTCGGCGCAGTGGCGGCAGCTGTCGACCATGCAGCCCACACCTACCAGGTCGCCCACTTTCATGTTGGACACCTGGTCGCCCAGCGCGGTCACGCGGCCGACAATTTCGTGGCCGGGCACGCAGGGGAACTGGGTGCCGCCCCATTCAGCGCGGACGGTGTGCAGGTCGGAGTGGCACACGCCGCAGTAGGCAATGGCGATTTGCACATCGTGCGCGCCGGGTGCGCGGCGGGTGATGTCAAGAGATTCGAGGGGTTGGTCGCCTGCATGGGCGCCATAGGCTTTAACGGTCATTGGGTTGCTCCTGGTGGGATGTCGGTAGAAAACGGCTGCCGCATCGGCGCGGGGCCGAAGGCGGGCTTCGTCTGCAGAGTTTTGATGCCCGCTTCAATTGGCTTGCGCAGCAATACTTGGCCAGTGTGCAGCGCTTGCGCAATTGGTGCTGCGGCCAGTCGCGCTGGGTTCTTATGCGAAATCGGGCTCTGGCCCTTACTGGTATTGCGCCAGCAGCTATGAAAATTAGATTGCAGGCAAGCGTGCTGAGCGGCATTTTCGGCGCTATCAGCGCTTGGCACGCTCTTCGAAACGACTGGAAAACTCCGCCATGCGCGAGCGGTTCTTGCCGAAATCGTACTTGCCGACTTTGGAGCGGGAGCGGTAGTCGATGCGCTGCGCCTGTGCATCGATCCTGAAATCGACCATGTCGTGAAAGCCCAGCATGGTGGTAAATACCACCTCAATTGCCAGCGCATCGGCTTTGACGATCTTCGCTTGGGGAAACTCCGCCAGCGTCGCGCGCAATGCCTCGACGGCCTCTTTGGGTATGCCTTCAAAGCGCAGCGGGCCAAGGCCGCTGGTGTCGAAGGAGTTCACGCAGTTGGACGTTGACGGGCACGCCAATGCGGCGCGGCTTTCGCTGGCTGTGTGGCTTGCAGCGGGGGCAGTGGCCGGGGCCGCGTACGCTGCAAAGCCAGCCACGAGCAGCCATGCGCTTGCCGCTGCTGCTGGGAAACGCGCGCTTTGCAATCGAGTCGTCATGGCCATCGGAGTATTGCGACGCGTTGGCTTGTGGTCAGTCTGCAAAACCCAAAAACGTAGCCGCTTCATCCACGGTTTTGCGGTGCGAAACCACAGCGTTTGCGGGAAAGCTCTCGTCGGGCCAGCCCATGGCAACGCAGGTTTGAATCACTTGGTCTTCGGGAATGCCAGCTTCGGCGCGCACCACCGGCGACTGCATGATCCCCTGGCTGTTGATCACGCAGCCCAGGCCACGCGCCCAGGCGGCGTTGACGATGCTGTTGACCACGCCGCCGCAGTCAAACGGCGCAATGTCGCTGCCGTGGATGGCGCGGTCGTAGGTCACGACGATGGAGACGGGCGCGTCGAACTGGCGAAAGCCGCGCAAGATCCAGTCGTGGCGCTTCTCCTTGTTGTCGCGCTCAATGCCCATAGCGGCAAACAGCTGTTTCGCGACGCCAATTTGCCGGTCGCGGTGTGGGCCGGTGTACTCCGGGCCAAGCCGAAATTCGCGCGAATGGGGTACTCCCGCCAGGTTGCGCTCCACGTTGCCGGCGCGGATGCGGTCGAGCACATCGCCACTGACCACGTAGAAATTCCAGGGCTGGGTGTTCATGGACGTGGGCGCGCGCATGGCCAGTTCCAGCACCTCGCGGATGAGCGCTTTGGGAACCGGTTTGTTCAGGTAGCCGCGAATGCTGCGGCGCTGCTGGATGACGTCGTCGAATTTCATGCGTATTTCGGTGGTGTTGCGTGTGTGCAGGCTTGTGGCCTGCGGTCCTTAGGTTCGGCCTATTTTGCAAAGCTATGGACGTCACGCGGGTCAACTGCGGGACACAGCTTGCGCTCGTTGCGCTGCATCAGGGCGCGAGGTCGATCGCGCGGCGGCGCGGACAGATGCCTAGCTGGTGGCGCGCTCGTAGCGCACAAAACTCAGCGGTGTGCCGTCTTGCGCAGTTACGCGCTCGCGCGCCGTTTCAGCCCATTCCGGGCCAAGTTCGGGGGCGTAGGCGTCGCCGGCGTAGTCGCGCTCGATCTCGGTCACTTCCACCGCGTCGGCCAGCGGCAGGGCCAGCGCGTAGATCTGCGCGCCGCCAATCACCCACACGGTGTCATACGACTCGCATAGTTGTAGCGCCTCGCGCAAGCTGGATGCCCGTTGCACGCCATTTTCATGCCAATTTTCTTGCCGGGTGACGACGATGTTGCTGCGCCCCGGCAGTGGGCGAAAGCGCTGGGGGAGCGAGTCCCAGGTCTTTCGGCCCATGACGACCGGGCAACCGCTGGTCAGGCGTTTGAAGTGCGCCAAGTCTTCAGGCAAGTGCCAGGGCATTTGCCCGTCCTTGCCAATCACGCCATTGGCGGCGCGGGCGTAGATCAGCTTAACTTGCATCTGCCAATCGCCTAGACCGCCACCGGCGCCTTGATCGCCGGGTGGTGCTCGTAGTTCTGGATTTCAAAATCCTCAAACTCGTAATCAAACAGCGTGTCGGGCCGGCGCACGATTCGCAGCTGCGGCAAAGCATACGGCGTGCGCGTCAGTTGCGTGCGCACCTGCTCTTCGTGGTTGCTGTAGATGTGGCAGTCGCCGCCGGTCCAGACGAAGTCGCCTACGTCCAAATCGCACTGCTGCGCCACCAGGTGCGTCAGCAGGGCGTAGCTGGCGATGTTGAAGGGCACGCCCAGGAACAGGTCGGCGCTGCGCTGGTACAGCTGGCACGACAGGCGCGCGCGTTCGCCCAATTGCGCAGGCGCCACATAGAACTGGAACAGGGCGTGGCAGGGCATGAGCGCCATTTGGTCGAGCTCGGCCACGTTCCAGGCGCTGACGAGGATGCGGCGCGAATCGGGCGTGCTGCGCAGTTGCTTAAGCGCCTGCGTGATCTGGTCGATGTGCCGGCCGTCGGGTGTGGGCCAGCTGCGCCACTGCACGCCATACACCGGGCCCAGGTCGCCATTGGGCGCGGCCCATTCGTCCCAGATGGTGACGCCGCGCTCTTGCAGCCAGCGCGCATTGCCATCGCCGCGCAGGAACCACAGCAGTTCCAGCGCAATGCTTTTGAAGTGCACCTTCTTGGTGGTGATCAGCGGGAAGCCGCGCTGCAGGTCAAAGCGCATCTGGTGGCCGAACACGCTGCGCGTGCCGGTGCCGGTGCGGTCGCCTTTTTGTACGCCGTGGGCGAGCACATGGCGCAGGAAGTCTTCATAGGGCGTGGCCACCACGCGGGTGGTCATGGCGGGGTGGGCAATCATGGCAAGGGGCCAAGCACGCGGCCGGGGTTCATGAGGTTGTGGGGGTCCAGCGCGTGTTTGATGCTGCGCATCATGGCGAGTGCCACCGGCGACTGATATTGGTTGAGGGTATCGACCTTGAGTGCGCCGACGCCATGCTCGGCAGAAAACGAGCCGCCGAAGCGCGCCACGGCCGCATAGACGAGGTTGTTGACGTCGTCTTCGCGCTCGCGCAGAAAGACCGCGGCATCGGCAGCTTCAGGTGCCTGTACGTTGTAGTGCAGGTTGCCGTCGCCCAAATGGCCGAAGTTGACCAAGCGCACGCCTGGGATTTCGCGCGCCAGCAATGCGTCGGTGTCGGCGACAAAGGCGGGAATGCGCGAGATTGGCACTGAGATGTCGTGCTTGATGTTCAGGCCCTCCTGCGCCTGCGCCAGCGGAATGCTCTCGCGGATGTGCCACAGCTGCTGCGCCTGGCCCAGGTTCTCGGCCACCACAGCGTCGCTGACGCAGCCCGATTCAAACGCTGCTTCGAGCAGCGCTTCGAAGCGTGCGCGGGCATGGTCTTCAGATTCACTGTCCGAGTTTTCCAGCAGCACGCCGTACTGCGCTTCCTCCTGGTCCACAAACGGCACGCGCAGTTGCGGCATGTGTTTGGCGACGAGTGAGAGCGCAAAGCGGCCCATCACCTCAAAACCCGTCAAGTCTGAACCCAAGCGCCGCTGCGCCAGGGCGAGCAGGGCCACGGCCTGCTCCATGGATGCAACGGCCGCCCACGCGGTCAGCCGCGCGGCTGGGCGGGGGAAAAGCTTGAGCGTGGCGGCGGTAATGATGCCCAGCGTGCCTTCGCTGCCAATCATCAGGTTGCGCAAGTCGTAACCGGTGTTGTCCTTGCGCAGGCCCTTCAGGCCATTCCAGACTTCGCCTTGCGCGGTGACTACTTCCAGCCCCAGGCACAGCTCGCGCGTATTGCCGTAGCGCAGCACCTGCGTGCCGCCTGCGTTCGTCCCGAGGTTGCCGCCAATCGTGCAGCTGCCTTCGGCGGCGAGCGAGAGCGGAAACAGCAGGCCCACAGCTTCGGCCGCGGCCTGCACGCTTTGCAAAATGCAGCCGGCTTCGACCGTCATGGTGAGGTTGGCCAGGTCGGTGTCCCGCACCGCATTCATGCGCGTGAGGCTGACTACCACTTCGCGGCCCGAGGCGTCGGGCGTTGAACCCACCGAGAGGCTGGTGTTGCCGCCCTGCGGCACCATGGGCACGCCAAAAGCGGCGCAAGCGCGCACCACTTCAGCGACTTCTTGTGTGTTGGCTGGGCGCACCACGGCCAGGGCTTTGCCCTGGCGTCGCCCGCGCCAGTCGCGCTCCCAGGCGGTCAGGTCGCCTTCGGTCAATACATGGGTGTCGCCGACTAGAGTGCGCAGCGTGGCAAAAAAATCAGACATAGGGGTATAGGGGCCAAAAGCGCTGGCCTGTGGCCTACATGGGAGGTTACACGGCCGCCGGCGATGCCGCTGGTAGCACGGGCGCTTTGCGCAGGCGCAAGCGAATGTGTGCGGTGCACGCAGTGAACAGCACAACGCACAGCACCACCTCCGCGAGGGCAAACCAGTTGCTTGGTGCCCGGTCGCTCCAGGCGCGGACCACGCCCTCGGTGAAATACAGCCACACCATCAGGCTGACCCAACGGTAGGTGTACATGCGGTTTTTCAGGAAACCGGCCAGCGGCAGGCACAGGGGTAGAGCTTTGAGCGCCAGCCAAGAGCCGCCCGGGCGCAGCGGCGCAAGCCACAGTTCCCACGCCAGACTGAGCGCAATGAGGGCCAGCAGGCTCACGATGGCAACGTCGCGCGCACGCCGCACCGACGCGGGTGGAACGTTGGGCACTGTGAATTGGGCAGGAGAGGGCGGGTCGGTGGGTTCAAGGGCAGGCATCGCGATGGCATCATACCGGCCATGGATTCCCCACATGGTCGGCTCGTACAACGCGCCCAGTCGCTCCTGCACGAACTCTCCGTCTTCCCATGGAAGGTCACGGCGCAGACGCTGCGCGAGCGCTTTCGGGAAGACCGGCTGGGCCTTACCGCCAGCAGCCTGACGTTCACCACCATCTTGGCGCTGGTGCCGTTTTTTACCGTAGCGCTGGCGGTGTTCAGCGCCTTCCCGATGTTCGCCAGGGTGCAGGACGTGCTGCAGCGGTGGCTGCTGCAAAGCCTTATCCCGAAGTCCATCTCGCGCCCGGTGCTCGATTACCTCACCCAGTTTGCGGCCAAGGCCAGCCAGCTTGGTCTGATCGGCTTCAGCGTGCTCATCGTTACTGCGCTGGCCTTGATGCTGACGGTGGACCGCACCTTCAACAACATCTGGCGCGTGCCCAAGCTGCGCCCACTCAGCCAGCGGGTGCTGATTTATTGGGCGGCACTGACCTTCATGCCCCTGCTGCTGGGCAGCAGTCTGGCGCTGACTTCCTACGCCATCTCGGCCTCGCGCGGGTTGGTCAGCACCTTGCCGCATGGCGTGCAACTGCTGATCGATTCGGTGCAATTCTTCGTGCTGGCCGGCGGCATGGCAAGCCTGTACCACTCGGTGCCCAACACCCAGGTGCGTTGGCGCCACGCGTGGGCGGGCGGGGTTTTCGTGTCGGTGGGAATTGAACTGGCCAAGAAGGGGTTGGCGCTGTACCTGGCCGGCATGCCGACCTATTCGGCGGTGTATGGCACCTTTGCTACGCTGCCCATTCTGCTGATCTGGATTTACATCGCCTGGGTGATCGTGTTGCTGGGCGCAGTGGTGGCCGCCTACCTGCCCAGCCTGATGGCCGGCGTGGCGCGGCGATCGGGCCACCACGGCTGGTCGTTTGAGCTGGCGGTGGAAGTCGTGCAGCACCTGCACCGCGCGCGTTCCACCCACGGCCATGGCCTGCGCGCCACGGTACTGGCGCGGCGTATGCGGGTCGATGTGCTGCAGCTCGAACCTGCCTTGGCGGCCCTGCTCGCTTTGGACTGGATTGCGCGCATAGAAGAAACCAGCGACGCGCGGCTCGCCGAACCGCGGCTCATCTTGCTCGCGGACGACGCAACGCCGCTCGCACCGCTTGTGCAGCAGTTGTTGCTGGAGCGCGGAGCGCATGTAGAGGGGTTGTGGGCGGGGGCACGATTCGACGAACTGGTGCTTGCCGATTTGATTGGCGAAGCGCCAGAAGCATCCGAAGCTCAGCCGACCAGAGCGCTCCCGTGACGCTTCGCTGTGGGGCGATCAAATATTAATGAAAATGACCTCTAGCGCTTATGGGGTAAGCGCTAGTAGCTATCAATTTCAAGCCTTCTTGGCTTAAGCGGTTGCGGCGGCGGGTTGAACAGGCGCGCCACTTGCATCGGGAAAGCAGCGCCCGCACTGCGACAAGCGCATGCGCAGCCGCACGCCGCGCTGATGAGGCCCGGGCGGAGCAATACGCGCGGCGTCGTTCGATCGCATGCGCTTTGCCGGGCGGCGTGCAGCCGGGTACTGCGCCCGGTGCCGTGCAGGCCGCTCAAGCCGCTACCCGCTGCTGCGCGGGCAACTTTTGCGCAGGTTGTTGCGGCGCCCGATGCGGCATGGATTGGGCTTGCGCTGTGGCGTTCGGAGCGACTGGCGCGTCAAGAAAAGCCTCGAGCGAATCGTCCATGGCCTCCATCCACGGTGTGTGGTGCGGCGGCGCCATGGTGCCGGTCAGTGTGGAGCGGTAGCTCTTGTTGCGGTAGCCAAGGATGTCGGCTTCCTTGTCGTGCTTCCATTCCTTAAACAGCTCGCCCATGCCTTCGATGTCGAACGCCGGATAGTCCGTGGGGCCCACCAGATCGCGAATGTAGGCGGCCTGGAAGTCGATGTGTTGGTAAGGCGTCTTGGCCGTTTTTTCGCGCGCCACCCAATTTCTTGAGTCGGCCTCCATCGCGTCCTTGTCAGGAAGGGGTAGGCGCCCCAAGATGACGTCGCGAGCGTACCAGGCCTGGGCGTCGAACATGTTGAAGGTGTAGTACTGATCTTGCATGCCCAAATAGACCAGCTTGGGGTTGTCGATGAAGAACACGCCCTTGTACAAATGCTCTGGGTAGAGCCGGTTGTGCGTGCGCAGCGTCAGATCGTCGGGCAGGAAGGGGAAGTGGTGCTGGTAGCCGGTGCACAGAATGATGGCGTCAATTTGCTTGCGACTGCCGTCCACGAAGTGGGCGGTGCGGTCGTCCAGGCGGGCCAGCAGGGGCTTTTCCTGAAATGCTTCGGGCCACTGGTAACCCATGGGTGCGCTGCGGTAGCTGAAGGTGACCGACTTGGCGCCGTACTTGTGGCACTGCGTGCCGATGTCCTCAGCGGAGTAGCTGCTGCCGACCAGCAGCAGGTCCTTGCCGGAGAATTCACAGGCGTCGCGAAAGTCGTGGGCATGCAGTACACGGCCGGGGAATTGCTCCAGGCCTTCGAAGTAGGGCGTGTTTGGGGTGGAAAAGTGACCCGTGGCCACGACCACGTAGTCGAATTGCTCGGTGGACAGTTCGTCTGCCTTTACATCGCGCACGGTCACCGAGAACTGCTGGCTGGCCTCGTCGTACGACACCCATTGCACCGCCGTGTTGAAACGAATGCAGCGGCGCAGGTCGCTTTTCTCCATGCGCCCCATGATGTAGTCGCGCAGCACAGCGCGCGGCGGGTACGAGGCGATGGGCTTGCCGAAGTGCTCTTCAAAGCTGTAGTCGGCAAACTCCAGGCATTCTTTGGGTCCGTTGGACCACAGGTAGCGGTACATGCTGCCGTGCACCGGCTCGCCGTGGGCGTCCAGCCCGGTGCGCCAGGTGTAGTTCCACATGCCGCCCAGGTCGCTCTGCTTTTCGTAGCAGACGATTTCGGGCACTTCGGCGCCGGCCTTGGCAGCCGCTTCAAATGCGCGCAGTTGTGCCAAGCCACTCGGCCCGGCGCCCAAGATGGCGATGCGTTGCTTCTTCATAGGGATTCCTTCTTGTTGTGGCGGTCGTGAAAACACAGCCGCGATCTCTGGACCCCAGCGCTGCGCGACGCTCCAAGCAGGAGCGACGAAGGCAGCAGCCAAGGCGGCGAAACGACAGCGCGCAGCTGCCTTGCCACCAAGGCGGTGGCGAGCGAACTTTTGAGGGCCCGCTAGATGTTTTTCAAATCGGCCATGCACGGGCAGGGCGCCGGTGCTTCAGAGGCCGATGGAGGGTGAACCAACGCAGCAGTGCGTTCAATCCAAAACCCCAAATTAACTACTAAAAAGAAGGTAATTGGAGTTTATAAGCCTTAATTGTAACATAAATTCAGGCTAATTAAGGGTTCGCTGTCAGGCTTGGCCGTCGCAGACCGCCAAACCCGCCGCCGTGCCGCTCCGCACCGCGCCTTCGAGCGTGGCCGGGTAGGGCCCTGCCACAAAGTCCCCACAGGCCCAAAGCCCAGCGGCGATGAAGGCCGCAGGGCGCTCCAGCGCTGGCGTGCAGGCGAAGGTCGCACGTTTTTCGACCACGGTTTGCACGATGCTCAGGCCACTCAGCCCCAGTTCGGCCTGCGCCTGTGCCAGAACCTCTTGCTCGACCTGCGTGCGGTCGCTGCCGCTGGTGCTCACCACGAACGCCAGCAGTCCAGCGGGGCCACCGAGTTGGCCGCGATCAAACGCGAACTGCGCTGGCCGACCTGCGCTGCTCCGAAGTGCCAGCATGGGCGCGCTGAGCGTGCGCCCGTCGGCCCTCGGAGGCGCCATGGCGTACACGGTGGTGATGGCTTCAAAGCGCAGCGATTGGGCGCAACCTGCCCAATCGCACAGCGGCACCGTCAGCTCCAAAGGCGTGGTTAGCGCAGTACGCGAGACCAGGCGTGCGGCGTCCGAGCTGGCGGTGGCGAGCACCACGCCGTCAAAGGGCATGCCGTTCACATTCCAGCCAACGCCTGCAACTCGGGCCTGCAAATCTTGCACCCGTGTTCCGGCGCACACAATGGCGCCGCGCGTGCGCAGCCAGCGCGCCGCTGCTTCCGGAAACAGCGCACCCAAGTCGGTGCGCGGCAGCAGCAGGTTCGAGCCGCCGGGGCCGCTGAAGAGGCTGTCTTGCAACACGCGCAGGAACACCTGGCCGCTGGCTTCGTGTGCGGGCGTGTTGAGCGCTGCGACGCACAGCGGCTCGATGAATTCCGAGAAAAGCCGCTGTGGCAAACCGCTGCACAGCTCGGCGACTGTAGCCTCGGGCACGCAAATAAAGCGCTGGTGCTGCCACCGCCGCGCGGTGCGCAGCAGGGCCAGGCGCTCGCGCCAGCTCCAGCCGCGCGCGCGGGCGATGCCCAGCATGGCGTCTAGCGGCGGCGGAAGGTCGGGCCACTGCAGGCCAGTGCCATCGGCAAAGCGCAGCGTGAGCGGCAAGCGCAGCAGCGCCGCCTCCACGTCTACACCGCATGCGCGCATGAGGCGCAGCGATTCGGTGTAGGCGCCAATCAAGATGTGCTGGCCGTTGTCCAGCGCGAGCGCAGCGCGATCGGGCTGCTCAGCCATTACGGTGCGCGCGCGCCCGCCGACCGTGCGCGCCGCCTCAAATACGGTCACGTTGTGCCCGCGCTCCACCGCTGCCATAGCGGCCGCCATGCCGGCCCAACCGGCGCCCACCACAGCAACTCTCATGCGCGCCCGACCTGTGTCAAAACCAAAATGGCCGTCACATCCGCCCCAAGGCTTGCATCTTCCACGCGAGCCAGAATTTGCGCAGCGGGGTCAGTGCAACGCGTTGGTTGAGCACCTGAAAGTTGTCGCGCTCAATCTCGCGCAGCAGCGTGCGGTAGATGCTGGCCATCATCAAGCCGGGCTTTTGTGCGCGCAGGTCTTTGCGCGGCAGCAGGGCGAGGGCTTCGTCGTAGAGTCGGTGCGCGCGTTCGGCCTGGAAACGCATCAAGGCCACAAAGCGGTCGGAATGCTTGCGCTCCAGAATTTCGTTGGCCTTAACGTCGAACTGCTGCAATTCGTTCACCGGCAGGTAGATGCGCCCGCGCATCGCGTCCTCGCCGACGTCGCGCAAGATGTTGGTCAGCTGCAGCGCCTGGCCCAGCGTGTGGGCATAGCGGGTGGTCGCCTCTTGCGTCTGGCCAAAAATGCCCGCGGCCACTTCGCCGACTACGCCAGCCACCAGGTGGCAGTAGCGCTGCAGGCCGGGGTAGTCGAGGTAGCGCGTCTGGGTCAGATCCATTTCGCACCCCTCAATCACGGCCAGCAGCTGCGCCGGCTGAATGCCAAAGGCTTTGGCGTGCGGCATGAGCGCCTTCATCAACGGATGGCTGGGCGCGCCGTTGAACGCCTGCGCCACTTCGCCGCGCCACCAGGCCAATTTGGTGTGGGCGACGCCAGAATCGGTGACTTCGTCGACTACGTCGTCAATTTCACGACAAAACGCGTAAAAAGCCGTGATTGCCTGGCGCCGCTGCTCGGGCAGGAACAAAAAGGCGTAATAAAAACTGCTGCCCGAAGCTGCGGCTTTATCTTGAACGTACTGCTGCGGATTCATAAGCCCGCGATTGTCCCATGCTGTAAGGAGCTTGCCCGGCGCTTTCAACCCCCTCTGCTGTGCAGGCTCCCGGCGCCTACACTCTCTCTCACACGCTATGAATTTGAATTTCCTCCTCGTCCTTGGCATTGAGTCGTCGTGCGACGAAACCGGCGTCGCGCTGGTCCGCACGCACGATGCGCCGGTGCCTATGCTGCTGGCGCATGCCCTGCACAGCCAGATCGAAATGCACCAGGCCTACGGCGGCGTGGTGCCCGAGCTCGCCAGCCGCGACCACATCCGCCGCGTACTGCCGCTGACCGAGGCAGTGCTCAAGGAGGCCGGCTGCACTTTGGCGCAGGTCGATGTGGTGGCCTTCACCCGAGGCCCAGGTTTGGCTGGCGCGCTGCTGGTGGGCGCCGGAGTGGCCTGCGCCCTGGGCTCTGCGCTTGAGGTGCCGGTGCTGGGTGTGCACCACCTGGAAGGGCATTTGCTCTCGCCCTTCCTCAGTGCGGACCCGCCGCAATTTCCCTTCGTCGCGCTGCTGGTCTCGGGCGGCCATACCCAGTTGATGCGTGTCGATGGCGTCGGCCAGTACAGCCTGCTGGGCGAAACCATAGACGACGCCGCTGGCGAAGCTTTTGACAAGTCGGCCAAGCTCATGGGTCTTGGCTACCCTGGCGGCCCCGCGCTTTCGCGCTTGGCAGAGCAGGGTGATGCGAAGGCCTTCAAGCTGCCGCGCCCCTTGCTGCACAGCGGTAACCTTGATTTTTCGTTTGCCGGACTGAAGACAGCGGTGATGACGCAGGCCAAAAAACTGGGCGACGATTTGCCCGCGCGCAAAGCCGATTTGGCGGCGAGCACAGAGGCCGCCATTGTCGAGGTGCTGGTCAAAAAATCGCTCGCCGCGCTGCTGCAAACCGGCCTGCAGCGGCTGGTGGTGGCCGGTGGCGTGGGTGCCAACCGGCATTTGCGCGAGCAGCTCAATGCCGCTTGCGCCGCGCGCGGCGTGCGGGTGCACTACCCCGAGCTGCATTTGTGCACCGACAACGGCGCCATGATTGCGCTTGCGGCCGCGATGCGCATCCAATCTGGCTGCGAGGCGCCAAACCGCGACTATGCGTTTGATGTAAAGCCGCGTTGGCCGCTCGATGCACTGGTGCGCGCACTGCCGCCGGGCGCTTAGCTTCTCGCCTTTACACAAGCTTTGTCTGGGCTTTGCCTGCGTGACAAGGCTCCGGCCGACAATGGCTACGCACCAAAGCGGTGCGCAATTTCCCTGGCAACCCATGCTCCATTTTTGTACGTCCTCGCGTTTGCGTCCCCTTGCCTTTGCAGTGGCGGCCTGTGCCGTGCTCTTGGCGGGCTGCGCCGCCCCCGCTCGTAGCACTGGCGAAGCGCCCTCCTGGGCGACGCCCGCGCAGTGGGCAGGCGCTCAAGGCGAGGCTGCCGCCACGCCGTTGGTCGAGTGGTGGGACCTGTTCGGCGACCCCATGCTCAGTTCGCTGGTGCAGCAGACGCTGGCCCACAACACCAGCCTGCGCCAAGCCGAGGCGTCGCTGCGCCAGGCGCGGGCGGCAAACGACGTGCAGCGTGCGGGCCTGTTGCCACAGGTGGGCGCATCGGCCTCGACGCAGCGCAGTCGCGCTGGGGGCGCCACCGGCAACCGCTTTGCCGCCGGTTTCGATGCCAGTTGGGAGCCCGACCTGTTTGGCGCGCGCAGCAGCGCCGTTGCGGCAGGCGACGCCGATGCAGCGGCTGCCGAGGCCAGCCTGGGCGATGCTCAGGTGTCGCTCGCAGCAGAAGCCGCGGCCAACTACATTGCATTGCGTGGGCTGCAGGCGCGCCTTGCCATTGCGCGCAGCAACTTGGCCAGCCAGCAGGAAACCCTACAGATCAGCAACTGGCGCCTGCAGGCCGGCTTGGCCACATCGCTTGTGACCGAGCAGGCGCGCGCTGCTGTGGAGCAGACCGCCGCGCAAATCCCGGTGCTTGAAAGCAGCCTCGCACAGACACGCCATGCGCTCGCGGTGCTGACGGGCCAGCCGCCAGCCGCCCTCGACGGGGAACTTGCCGCGGCTGCCGCCATACCGCAGGCGCCCAGCGAGCTCGCCTTGGCGATACCTGCACAAACCCTGCGCCAGCGCGCCGACGTGCGCGCGGCGGAGGCGCGTATCTCTGCGGCCTTGGCGCGGGCGTCGCAGGCCGAGGCCGCGCGCTACCCAAGCCTGCGCATTGGCGGCAACCTCGGACTTGGCGCTGCCACGCTTGGCGCGCTGACAAGCGGCGCCAGTGTGGCCAGTGCGCTGCTGGCCAGCATTTCTGTGCCGCTGTTGGATGGCGGCGCAGCGCGCGCGCAGGTTCGCGTGCAGGAAGCTGCCTTGGGGCAGGCCCGCATCGGCTACGAAGCCACGCTGCTGGGCGTGCTGCAAGACGTGGAAGACGCCTTGGTGGCGCTCCAGGGCGACCGCGAGCGTCTCGCCCGCTTGCAAGCCGCAGCCGGCGCCGCCGCCAATGCCGATCTGCTGGCGCGCCAGCGCTACCAAAGCGGTTTGATTGATTTCCCCACCGTACTCGACACCCAGCGCACCCTGCTTTCTGCCCAAGACGGTGTGGCCAACGCGCAGACCAGCCTTGCCACCGACCATGTGCGCCTCTACAAGGCGCTGGGCGGCGGTTGGGTGCCCGGCGACGCTGAAACGGCGAAGCCCTGACGCAGGCGTTGCCCAGCCTTCATTCGTAAATTTCAAATTCCATGACCACAGCCACTTCCCCAACACCGCCGCCCCCCAACCTGCAAACGCTGTTGGGGGGAGACAAACCGCCGCGCTGGTGGCAGCGCACTGCCCTGTGGGTGGGCGTCGCCGCGCTGGTGCTGGTGGCAGGCGGTCTGTACTACTGGCAGCAGCAGAAGGCGGTGAAAGCCGCACCAGCCTATGTCACGACGCCGCTCGCCAAGGGCAACATCACGCTCACCGTTTCCGCCAACGGCACGCTGCAGCCGACCCGCTCGGTCAACATCGGCAGCGAGCTCTCGGGCACCATCAAGCGCGTGCTGGTGGACGTGAACGACCGCGTCAAGGCCGGGCAGGTGCTGGTCGAGCTGGATGCCGCCAAGTTCAACGACCAAGTGACGCGCTCGCGCGCAGCGCTTGCTGCAGCGCAGGCTGCGCAGGCGCAGAGTGGGGCGACGACGAAAGAGGCGCGGGCCGCGCTGGCGCGTTTTGAAGAAGTGGCGAAGCTCTCGGGCGGCAAAGTGCCTTCGGCGACCGAGCTTGACAGCGCGCGCGCCACACTGGACCGCGCAGTCGCCGCAGAAAGCAGCGCCCAGGCCAATGTGGCGGTAGCGCGCGCCACGCTGTCCACCGACGAAACCAACCTTTCCAAGGCCTCGATTCGCTCGCCGATCGACGGTGTGGTGCTCAGCCGCTCGGTCGATCCCGGCAATGCCGTGGCGGCCTCGCTGCAGGCCGTCACGCTGTTCTCGTTGGCCGAGAACCTGGCTCAATTGGAGCTCAACGCGAATGTGGACGAGGCCGACGTGGGCGCAGTGGAGGTCGGACAGAAGGCCAGCTTCACCGTCAGCGCCTACCCCACACGGCGCTTCCCGGCCACCATTCAGCGTGTGGCCTTTGGTTCGACCACCACCAACAACGTGGTGACCTACGCGACCACATTGGCCGTAGACAACGCCGACCTCGCCTTGCGCCCCGGCATGACGGCGGTGGCCACCATCGTGGCGACCGAGCGCAAAGACGTATTGGTCGTGCCCAACTCCGCACTGCGCTTCTCGCCCGGCGCCGGGCCAGCGGCCAAGGGCGGTGGCCCAGCGGGCGGCGGAATTTTGTCGAAAATGATGCCGCGCCCGCCGAGAAGTGGCGCCAAGGTGGCGCGAAACGACAGCAAGGGGCCCGGCGCTCGCCAGATCTGGGTGCTGGAAGATGGCCTGCCCGTCGCCCTGCAGGTGACCACCGGTATCAGCGACGGCCGCAATACCGAAGTGCGCGGTGAAGAGCTGGAGCCAGGGATGCTGGTGATCACGGACCAGCGCAGCGGCGGGGCAGGGTCGTGAGCACTACCAAGGTACCCATGATCCGCCTGCGCGGCATCACCAAGGTGTATGGCGAGGGCGCGACGGCCTTCCAGGCGCTCAAAGGCGTCGATCTGGACATCGAGCGCGGCGATTTTGTCGCCATCATGGGCCCCAGCGGCTCGGGCAAGTCCACCGCCATGAACACCCTGGGCTGCCTGGACACGCCGACCAAGGGCACCTACGAGTTTCAGGGGGTGCAGGTGCAGTCGCTCAGTCGCGACGAGCGCGCGCGGCTGCGCCGGCGCTACCTCGGTTTCGTCTTCCAGGGCTTTAACTTGTTGGCGCGCACCTCCGCGCAGGAAAACGTCGAGCTGCCGCTGATTTACCGCGGCGAACCCAAAGCCAAACGCCACGCCATGGCCGCGCGAGCGCTCGAAGCCGTGGGCCTCAAAGGTTGGGAGCACCACACGCCGGGCGAGCTGTCGGGCGGGCAACAGCAGCGCGTGGCGATAGCGCGGGCCATCGTCACCGAACCCGCCGTGCTGCTGGCGGATGAGCCCACCGGCAACCTGGACACCGCGCGCAGCAAAGAGATCATGGAATTTTTGTGGCACCTGAATGCCGACTTGGGCATCACCGTGATCATGGTGACCCACGAGCACGACATGGCGGCCTACGCCCGGCGCATCGTGCGCTTTGTCGATGGCGTGGTGGAGAGCGACAAGCGCAACCCAACTCCGGTTGGCTTGCAAGCGCCTGCACCCGGACCCGCACCCGCTCCCGCGGAGGCTGCCCATGTGGCTTAACACCTTGCTGCTGGCGCTGCGCTCGATTCGGCGCAACCTGATGCGCTCTTTTCTGACCGTGCTCGGCATCGTGATCGGGGTGAGCGCGGTCATCACCATGGTCACCGTGGGCAACGGCGCCACGCTGGCCGTGCAAAGCCAAATTTCTGGTTTGGGCACCAACTTGCTGCAAGTGCGCCCCGGCCAGCGCATGGGCCCGGGCAGCGGCGGGGCGAGCGCACCGGCGTTCAAAGATACCGACGCCGACGCGATTGCCAGCCAGATCGGCGGCGTGGCCGCTGCCGCGCCCGAGTCGCGCTCCAGCGGCACCTTGGTGGCCAACGGCCGCAACTGGACCAGTGCCATCACCGGCAGCACCAACGACTGGCTCACCATCGGCAACTGGACGCTGTCGAGCGGCCGCGTCTTCACCGAAGCCGAGCTGCGCGCCGGCGCCGCCGTCTGCCTGATCGGCTCCACCGTGCAGCGTGAGCTCTTTGGCGGCAGCCCGGCGCTGGGCGAGCAGCTGCGCGTCAAGCAGATCAGCTGCGAAGTGGTCGGCGTGCTGGATTCCAAAGGCCAGGGCGCTTTTGGCAACGACCAGGACGACATGGTCTTCATGCCCATCAAGACGCTGCAACGCCGCATCACCGGCAACACCTTGGTCAACACCCTGCTGGTTTCCATGGCCGAGGGCAGCGATGCCGAGCGGGTAAAAAAGAGCCTGACGCAGTTGCTGCGCGAGCGCCGCAAGCTGGCCGACAGCGACGAAGACAATTTCAACGTGCTCGACACCAAGCAGCTGGCCGACACCCTGTCGGGCACCACCCGCATCATGACGACGCTGCTGGGCGCCGTGGCCGCCGTGAGCTTGCTGGTGGGCGGCATTGGCATCATGAACATCATGCTGGTGAGCGTGACGGAGCGCACCCGCGAAATTGGTCTGCGCCTGGCCATCGGCGCGCTAGAGCGCGAGGTGCTGATGCAGTTCCTCATTGAGGCCGTGGTGCTTGCCGCGCTCGGCGGGCTGATTGGCATCGTGCTGGCCGCGCTGGCCTCCGTGGCACTTTCAGGGGTGATGGGGATTCCCTTTATCTTCAGCCCGGCGGTGAACCTCGCCTCGTTCTTTTTCTCAGCCGTGATTGGCGTGGTGTTTGGCTACTTCCCGGCGCGGCGTGCTGCGCGCATGGACCCGATTGATGCGCTGCGGCATGAGTGAGGGCTAGCGGCGCAGAAGCAGGGGATTGGGAGAAAAACCGCCTTTCGGGCCATTGCTGCGCTCGACCACGGCGTTGGCAGCGAGCGCGGCGCACAGGCATTGGGGACGGGGAACGCTGCAGCGCAGCTTGGCCCAGGCCCCGGCCTCGGCTCTAGCAGCGCACGCGGCGCAGGCATTGGGGGCGCAGTGCAACTGCCGGATCACGATTTCGCGCAGCGAAACTCGTGCTCAGACCCCAATCCCGGAACAAGGGGCGCGGCCTCATTCACCGCTGCACCCTGACCCGGCCTCGTGCCGCGAAGAGCCCGCAGCAGAGAAAAATATAAAGAAAATGGCCTCTAGCGCTTTATGTATAAGCGCTACTAGCTATCAATTTTGATTTGAATGAGCTTGAACACGGCGCTGCGGGACTATTCGCGCCTTGGGTCTTCATCTGCAGTTTCCACCGCAAGGTCGTTGGGCTGTTCAGGGCCAGGAGCCGCCAGAGACTTGTTTTGAAACCGGCCAAGCAACGGTTGAATTCAGCGGTTGCCGAAGCCGGTCCGCCGGATTGGCGGCATGCCTTCGCCAGAGGCGGGTGCCGGGATGTGCGCCCGGCGGCGCAGTATCTTTCTCTTGCGTCGCCAAGAGAAAGACACCAAAGAGAAGGCGACCCCGCTGTCCGTGACCCCTTCGGGGCAACCTGCGGTGCTCGCTTCAGGCGGGGTCCGCGCAAACTCGCTTCACTGCGTTGCGCTCAAACAGCGCGCGGCCCTGATCCGCCTGAAGCTGTGCTCCTCGGCACGGACAGAGGGGTGGGGAGCCGGGCAGCCCTTCGGGCCATCGCTGCGCTCGGCCCCGGGCGTCGGGATGAGCGGGGCGCAGGCATTGGGGGCACAGTGCCACTGTCGCATCACGATTTCGCGCAGCGAAACTCGTGCTCAGACCCCAATCCCGGAATGCTGGGCGCAGCGCGGGTTCTTTGCCATTCATGTATGAGGCAGCGCATTAACGTTCGAGGCGATGAGCGGCTGTTGTCGGCCAGGAGCCGTCGGTGGCGGCAGCGACAAGCGGCTACTCAAAGTTCGATCTGACCCGCCGTAGCAGGTCGACTCGCGCGTGGAATTAGGCTGCAGCTTTGGACCCCTCGATGACACCTTCTCGCTCAAGAACCTGTCGAATTTCTTCGAACTTCGCCGCAAGGTCACCCTTCGGAAACCGGATCTGACCCAGGCCTTGGATATTGCTGAATTCTTCACATCCTTCCTCAAGCAATATGATCGCCTTGGTGAAACCCAGTCGACCTTGAAACAGTCCGACCTCATGAATGACATTCATTCGGGCTTGTGTCTTGCCATCAGCGAGTTCGTCTTCTGCAGTCATGATGACGAACGCACAGGCGGCTGAGTCAAGCATCTCAGACAGGCGGGCAATATTGGTTATCCCGGCAACCGGAACCCGATTGAATTCATCCCACGGCAGTCTCAGACGGTCTTGAATGAAGTCCTTAAGGTTTCGCCAAACCGGGGAACGACCATGCCCGATGAATACGTTGGTACCGATGCGAGCAGAGCGGACATCAAGCTTCGCTACGCGGGCCAAATGAGCGGCCAGCTTCTCAAGCTTTTCGGCCAGTTCATGACAGTGCGCGGCTGGCTGATGTGCCGCAGTGATTCGGGCCTTAACTTTGACGTGGGGTGGTGCCCATGTGCCCTGCTGGACAGCACGCATGTCGCGGGTGATCACCTGGCGGTTGGGCGACATCCCATTCGCAATTTTCGTTGCGTCCAGAACTTTGGCCGCCTCGATCTCTTCTGCAATTCGACCAACAAACTTGTCGTCTCGGCCCTCGAGAAAGACTGACAGCAAAGATGAGACGTCTGCCCTAGCGCTGTTGAATAGGGCCAGCCCCTCTTCTGCTCGCGCCTCTGCGGCAGCAAGGGAAGCCTTGCCTTGTTCGTCCACAAGAAGGTCGAAGACTTCTTGGCCAGTGTGCTCGATCCAGCTGGGATCTGGACCAGAGAAGTACGTACCCGCTGTCCCATTGTCAACGTCAAAGTGCACGCCGGCAGGTGGCGGCTTAAATCCCGCGTAGTAGACATTGGCGTGGTAACCGAGCCAGGAGCCGCTGGCGCTCTTGCCAATCTCATTTGCACTTTCCCAGATCGCATTCAGGGCCTTCGTGTCGGGCGCCGAATCGTAGACCTCTGCAAATGCAAGCAGTCGCTGGCGGGCGTCAAGCAGTTCGTTTTCGGCGTTTGCGTCCACAGTGCTCATAGGGATAGGAATTTCTTGCCGCTATACGTGGAGTGGCGAATTCGGTGCGGCCTACCGCCAAAACTCAGTGGGCGGCCGAGCCGTCCGCTAGAGCGCCCTGTTAGATTGCTCCGCGCCAAATACTCGGCTGTGCAATGTATGAAAAAACACTACTAAATATCGCCATCAAGCCCGCCGCTCCGGCTACGAAAAAGTTGCGTGAGCATCTCTGATGCAGCATGCCACGAGCACTATAGCTGTAGCCAAACGCAATCTTGCAAAACCGCTTTGGAGCGCGTATTCGAACGGCGGCTCGGGGTCGAGATCAGTCACTCAAGATCAGCGCCTGTCACCAGAAATTCTTCAAAGGGCAGAAATTCTTGGCTGTCAGGATTATCTTTTTGCGGACGCCCTAGGCAGGCGTGGAAACGAGCACGAACAGTATTGCGCCCCTATTCCGGGATTGGGGTCTGAGCACGAGTTTCGCTGCGCTGCATCTTGATCCGCCAGTTGCACTCTGCCCCCCAAGCCTGCGCCGGAGCCCATCCCAGCCCCGCCCTCGGCACAAGCAGGCTGCGCCAAAAATGCGATTTCGACTGAACGAACACTTCGGGCGCAGGGATAGGTGAAAAATCGGGTCAAAAAAGCCTCTAGCGCAATCAGGACAAGCGCTGCAAGCTATCAAATTTAAATAAAAAGGGTGGCCTAGACCACCCTTTTTTTGGTTGAGCTGGAAGCGCCTTAGCCGATGGCAAGCTGCGTCGCCCGGCTCTCGGGCTGCAGCTTGGCCAGCACCAAGGTCAGCACACCGTTCTCCAGCTTGGCGCTGCTGGCAGCTGCGTCGATTTCGCTCGGCAGTTCCCAGCTGCGCTGCACCTGGCGCGGGGCGCCCTCGATGCTTTTGAGTTGCACCTGCGCACCGTCGATGGTGATGGCGAGTTGTTCGCGGGACAGGCCGGGCACGTCAAGTTGCAGGGTGGTGGCTTTCTCATCGTCCTGCACTTGGACGGGGGCGCGGGCGGGGGTGCCCTGGGCGGCGGAAAGCAGAAAACGCTGCAGTGCAGCATCGCTGGCGTGGGGCGCGTGGACGAAGCTGGCGCGGCGCAAGGTGGGTGCGAAGATCATTAGGGTTTACTCCATTTACACTGCGCGGCTCCCGGTGTGTTCGCCGCATACCGAAGCAGATACGCACAGACAAGGCGATTTCAAGAAGGTTTTTTTGATGAATAAATTTCGCAGCGCACGCTTGAAAATTGGCGCTTTGGCCCTTGGGTTCACCGCGCTTATGGGGCTTGGGTTGGCCCACGCTCAGGACGGCCCGAGCAGTGCTGCCAGCATGGCGCCTGCCCCCATCAAGCTCGCGCTGATCGAAAGCCTTTCGGGTCCGTTTGCCAACACCGGCGAGGCGGTGTTTCGCAACCTGCTGTGGGCGACGGAGCGCGTGAACGCGCGCGGCGGTGTGGCGCTGCCAGCAAGCGCCGGCGGCGCGCGGCCAATGCAGATTCAGCGCTACGACAGCAAGGGACAGAACGAAGAGGCGCTTTCGGCGCTGCGCGCCGCCATCGACGACGGCGCGCGCGTGGTGATGCAGGGCAACTCATCTGCCGCGGCCGCCGCTTTGGTGGATGCCATTAGCAAGCACAACGAACGCGAGCCAGGCAAGCGCGTGCTGTTCCTGAACTATTCGGCGGTCGACCCGGTGCTGACCAATGAGCGGTGCAGCTTCTGGCACTTTCGCTTTGACGCCCATGCCGACATGCGCATGACGGCGCTGATGGATGTGCTCCGAGCCGACCAGACGCTGAAAAACGTCTACCTCATTGGCCAGGACTACAGCTTTGGCCAGGCGGTGCTGCGCGAAGCGCGCCGCCAGCTCGCGGCGCAGCGGCCTGACGTTGCAATCGTGGGCGACGAGCTGCACCCGGTGGGCCGGGTGAAGGATTTCGCGCCCTACGCGGTCAAGATCAAATCCAGCGGCGCGCAGGCGGTGATCACCGGCAACTGGGGCAACGACCTCACTTTGTTGGTGAAAGCCGCGCGCGAGGTCGGCTACACCGGCAGTTTCTACACCTTCTATGGCAACGCACTCGGTGCGCCTGCCGCCATCGGCGATGCGGGCGTGGGGCGCGTGGTGGCGGTGGCCGACTGGATGCCCAATGTGCCGAGCGCGCAGAGTGCGGCCTTTTACAAGTCCTTCCGCGAGCGCTTCCCAAAACCGCAAGACGACTACGTGCATGTGCGCATGCAGCTCATGATCGAGGCACTGACGCAGGCGATGGAAGCTGCGGGCAGCCTGGACACCATTGCCGTCGCGCGGCAGCTGGAGCACGCCAAAGTCAGCCTGGCCGGTCGCACCGCCCATATGCGCGCGGCCGACCATCAGTTTCAGCAACCTTTGGTGGTCGGCGTCATGGACAAGCAGGGTTCGCCCGGCGTGCCTTTTGACGTGGAAGGCTCGGGCTACGGCTTTCGCGTGGTGCGCGACATTCCCGCGGCAAAGGCAGAGCTGCCGACCAGCTGCGTTATGCAGCGGCCTTGAGGTTTAAGAGTTCAAAATAATTTTACCCGGGTGTATTTAAATTTGTATTTAATCCGGGTAAAATTAAAGTATGACATTTGAACTACTTTGGCCGCACGCAAGGCCTCGCCGATCTAGCGGTGGATGCAGCAAGGTGTGCTCATGAGCGCCCCCACCATTACCGCTTTTGCGGGCTTTCAGCGCATTGCCCAGGGCGGCCGCGCAGAGGTGTTTGCGCAGCTGCGCCAATGCCCCATCGACGCAGCCATTCTGATTTTTGACGACACCAGCGGTGCTTTGGTGGATCTGGATCTGCGCGATCAATGCACCGACGCCAACGCCAACGCCGCGGAGGAGGCCGCAGACCAAACTGCGCCGCGCAGCGTCGGGCGCCCCAAGCTCGGCGTGGTGGCACGCGAAGTCACGCTTTTGCCGCGCCACTGGGACTGGCTCAGCCGCCAGCCCGGCGGCGCCTCGGTGGCGCTGCGCAGGTTGGTAGAAGATGCGCGGCGCATTCACCAAGGGCGGGACGCGGTGCGCGAGTCGCGCGAGGCGGCCTACCGTTTTATGAGTGCCATGGCGGGCGGGCTGGAACGCTTCGAAGAAGCTGCCCGTGCGCTGTTCGCCGGCGACCACACCCGATTTACAGCGCTGCTGGCCCTTTGGCCGGCCGATGTTTCCCAATACCTGCAGGGCCTCGCCGCTGCTTCCTGGATTGAAGAAGATGCCCCTTCCTGAAACAGCAGGAGCTGCTGCTCCTGCCGCGCCGCGCCCGCTGTGGCGCGCCTTTTTGGTTTTCCTCATCCCGATGCTGCTCAGCAACGTGTTGCAGGCACTTTCGGGCACGCTCAACAACGTTTATTTGGGGCAGATGCTTGGCGTGAAGGCACTGGCGGCGGTGTCGAGCTTCTTCCCTGTGCTGTTCTTCTTTATTGCGTTCACCATCGGTCTTGGCGCAGGGGCTTCGGTGTTGATCGGCCAGGCCTGGGGTGCGCGTGAGGTAGAGAAAGCGCAGGCCATCACCGGCACAACTTTGACGGTCGGGGCCGCTTTCGGCCTGCTGGTGGCGCTGTTTGGCGGCGTTTTTACGCAGCCGATGCTCTCGCTTTTGGGTACGCCCGCGGACATCCTTGCCGACGCCACGCTGTATGCGCGCATTGTGTTGATCGCCATGCCCGGCCTTTTTGTGTACCTGCTCTCGACCGCCATGCTGCGCGGCATTGGCGATACCGTCACACCGCTCTACACGCTCGGGATTTCCACCACCGTCGGCCTGGTGCTGACGCCAGCGCTGATCCGCGGCTGGGCCGGCCTGCCGCAGATGGGCGTGGCCAGCGCGGCCGCCGCCACGGTGGTGTCGTTCACCGTAGCCACGGTCTGGATGGGCTGGCGCCTGCGCAGGCTGGGCAGCCCGCTGGCGCCCACGCGCGAGTTTGTGCGCCACTTGCGCATTGATTTTCGGCTGCTCAAAGGGGTGCTGCGCATTGGCATGCCCACCGGGGTGCAGATGATCGTGGTGTCGATTTCATCGCTGGTGTTGCTTTCGCTGGTCAATGCGTACGGCTCAGACGCCACTGCCGCTTATGGTGCGGTCAACCAGGTGGTGGCGTATGTGCAGTTCCCGGCCATTTCAATTGCGATCACCGCGTCGATTCTGGGCGCGCAGGCCATTGGCGCGGGCCGGCAAGCTACGCTGGGCGCGATTGCGCGCACCGGCCTCGTCATGAATTTGGTGCTAACCGGCGGGTTGGTGCTGATGGGTTACCTTTTTTCGCGCGCCTTGATGGGCGTGTTCATCACCAGTGCGCCGGTGATCGAGGTCGCCCAGACCTTGCTGCACATCATGCTGTGGAGCATGGTGGTGTTTGGCATGGCATCGGTGCTCTCTGGAATCATGCGGGCGAGCGGCTCGGTGTTGGTGCCGACGGCAATTGCCATTGCCTGCATCGTCTTCGTCGAGATTCCGTCGGCCTGGTTTTTGAGCCACCGCATCGGGCTCAATGGTGTGTGGATGGCCTACCCGATCAACTTCGTCGCCATGCTTATCTTGCAGACGGTCTACTACCACGGCGTCTGGCGCAAGAAGAAGATTCGGCGGCTGGTGTAATCCACCCTGGCGGCTGGGGCCGCTTCAAGTGCGAATGCGGTGCCCTGTTTTGAACACCCACCACACCACGCCGAGGCAGACCGCCAGAAAGGTGAGCGTCATGCCCACACTGACGGCGATGTGGACGTCCGCCTGGCCGTAGAAGGCCCAGCGCAGGCCGCTGATCAGGTAGACCACCGGGTTGAACAGTGAGACCTTTTGCCACAGCGGCGGCAGCATATTGATGCTGTAGAAAGCGCCGCCCAAAAAGGTGAGCGGCGTCACCACCAGCAGCGGAATGATCTGCAGCTTCTGGAAGCTGTCTGCCCACAGGCCGATGATGAAACCGAACAGGCAAAAGGTGATGGCGGTGAGGATGAGGAAGCCCACCATCCACACCGGGTGCGCGACTTCGTAGGGTACGAAGAGCCGCGCCGTCACCAAAATCAGCACCCCTACCAGCAGCGACTTGGTCGCCGCCGCGCCCACATAGCCCAGCAGCACCTCAACCCAGTTGACCGGCGCGCTCAGCAGTTCGTAGATGGTGCCCGACCATTTGGGCATGTAGATGCCAAAGGCTGAGTTGGAAATGCTCTCGGACAGCAAGGAGAGCATCAGCAGGCCCGGGATGATGTAGGCGCCGTAGCTGACGCCGCCGATGTCGCCCATGCGCGAGCCAATGGCCGAGCCGAAGACGATGAAATACAGCGCGGTGGAAAGCACCGGCGCAATCAGGCTTTGCATCCAGGTGCGAAAGGCCCGGTTCATCTCAAACTTATAAATGGCGCGCACGCCATGCAGGTTCAGTCCCATCATGCGGGTGCTTTCGTGTCGTGGACCAGGCTGACGAAGATGTCTTCGAGTGAGCTTTCGCTGGAATGCAGGTCTTTGAAGTCGATGCCGAGCTCGGCCAGCGCGCGCAGCAACGCGGCAATTCCGGTGTCTTCCTGCTGCGTGTCGAAGCTGTAGGTGAGTTGCTGGCCATCCTGCGACAGCTCAAGCGGCCAGCGCGCCAAGGCGGGCGGCACCTGCTCCATGGGTTGCTGCAGGGTGATGGTGAGTTGCTTCTTGCCGAGCTTGCGCATCAGCACATGCTTGTCTTCCACCACGATCAACTCACCCTTGCGGATGACACCGATGCGGTCGGCCATGTCCTCGGCCTCTTCGATGTAGTGGGTGGTCAGGATGATGGTGGTTCCCGCGTCGCGCAGAGCGCGCACCAGGCGCCACATGTCGTGGCGCAGCTCCACATCAACGCCGGCACTGGGCTCGTCGAGGAACAAAATTTTAGGCTCGTGCGACAGCGCCTTGGCAATCAACACCCGGCGCTTCATGCCGCCCGAGAGCTGAAGAATCTTGTTGTCCTTTTTGTCCCAGAGCGACAAATCTTTCAAGATCTTTTCCACAAGCGCCGGGTTCGGCGGCTTGCCGAACAGGCCGCGGCTGAAGTTCACCGTGGCCCACACGGTTTCGAAGGCGTCGGTTTGCAGCTCTTGCGGCACCAAGCCAATGGTGGCGCGTGCCGCGCGGTAGTCGCGCACGATGTCGTGTCCATCGGCCACCACCGTGCCGGTGCTGGGCGTGCTGAGCCCGCATATAACGCTGATCAAGGTGGTTTTTCCAGCGCCATTGGGCCCGAGCAAGGCAAAAATTTCGCCGCGGCGGATGTCGAGATCGATGTCTTTAAGTGCCTGAAAACCCCCCGCATAGGTTTTGCTCAAGCCGCGAATGCGGACGATGCTGTCGGTACGGTAGGTGGGAGGGGAGGTCGAAGACATGGTGGAGAGGTGCAGAAAGATGCGGCGCCTCGCTGTGTAGAGGCGCCAGTCGCGGCAGGCCGCGCATTGTGACCCGATCCGGCGCCTGCTGCATGGATCGGTGTGGTGCGCCAAGGATACTGATTTTATGTACAGTATTCCAATGTCTGAAATTCTGGTGCCTCTGCATGCAATCAAAGGCCGAGGCGTGGCCTACCAACACCCGCACCGCTTTGAGCGCGACGCGCGGGATGCGTTTGACGACGGCTGGGGCGCAGCGGACGAGTGCGGCGACGTTTCTGGCCCGCCCCCCGCGACCGAGGTGCGCTTTGAAGAGGCGCGCAGCGCCATCACGCACAACGACTCGCCCGACATCGGCTTTAACCAAGGGCTGAACCCCTACCGCGGTTGCGAGCACGGCTGTATTTACTGCTATGCACGGCCGAGCCACAGCTATTTGAATCTCTCGCCGGGGCTCGATTTTGAAACCCGGCTGATCGCCAAACGCAACCTGGCAGAGGTACTGCGCGCCGAACTGGCGCACCCGCGCTACCAGCCGGAGGGCATTGCCGTGGGCACGGTCACCGACGGCTACCAGCCGATTGAGCGCGATCTGCGCCTCACCCGCGCTTGCCTTGAGGTGATGTGCCGCGCCCAGCATCCGTTTTCCATCGTGAGTAAGGGCAGTGGCGTTGAGCGCGACCTCGATCTGCTTGCGCCCATGGGCGAGCAGGGCCTCGCGGCGGTGTACGTGACGATCACCACGCTCGACGCAAAGCTGGCGCGCATTCTGGAGCCACGCGCCGCCGCGCCGCATCGGCGCCTGCGCACCTTGCGCACGCTGGCCGAGGCGGGCGTGCCTGTCGGCGTGAGCGTGTCGCCGCAGATTCCCTTTATCAACGATGACATGGAACAAGTGCTGGCCGCTGCTTACGACGCCGGTGCGCGGCGCGCCTTCTACCAGGTGCTGCGCCTTCCATGGGAAGTGGCGCCCATGTTTCGCCAGTGGCTGGAGCTGCACTACCCCGACCGCGCCGCGCGCGTCATGGCGCGTGTGCAGGATTTGCACGGCGGCAAGGACTATCAGGCGGACTTTGGAGCGCGGATGAAAGGGCGTGGGATTTGGTCCGACCTGCTGCGCCAGCGGTTTGACAAAGCTTGCCGGCGTCTTGGCTACACGCAGGAGCGCAAAGGGTTTGATGTGTCGCGTTTCAATCCCGCGGCGCTTCGGCCGCAAAGGGAGCTTTTTTAGGCTTTGCCGAAATATCTGCGCTGCGCGATGAATCGCCGGCGGACCTTGAAAAACGTGGTCGATTTCAGCGATGCTGGCCGGTTGCAGAGCTGCGCCATCGGTCAGGTCGGAGGCGCTTGGCCGATGTTCAAGCCGCGTTCGTCTTCAATACCACTGCGTGACAGCTTCGGGTTGATGCGCCACCTTGAAGAACCAGCGCCGTGCGCCTTTTGCGTCGAAACGCTTCCAGTGCGCTGGGTCTTGGCGCAACCGGTCGGCAATGGCGTACATGGCCATCGGGTTCATGCCCATGCCGAGGTGGCTGGCGCGCACTTCGATGTTTTCGGTGTGGGCGTGGCGTGCGGGGTTGATGCTGCACTGCCAGGACACGATGCCGTCGGTCTTGCTGTAAATCGACGTGGTGGGCACCGGCGGGGGTTTGCGCACTTCGGCCAGTAGTTCTTCGTCGTGCGTGTTTTGGCCGCTCACCAGTTTGTAGAAGCGCCAGGCATTGGTGGCCTTGGGGTGGCCGGTAAAAGGCGTCCCCAAGGTAATCACGCTGCGCACCAGCTCGGGCATTTCCTTGGCCATTTCGCGGGCGTAGATGCCGCCAAGGCTCCAGCCGACCAGGCTGATCTTGCCGCCGTGCTCCCGCTGCAGCGTCTCCAGGCGCTCCAGGCAGCCCTCAATCACGCCTTCGCGCGGGCCGAGGTTGAGGCCTTGCTTCCAGCCATATGCTTGGTAGTCAAGTTTGTTTAAAAAACGGCGCAGGGCGAGGGTGGTTATGTCCGAGGCGCCGAGCCCAGGGCACACCAGTACGGCATGGCCGTCGCCCGAAGGCATCTTGCTCAGCCAAGGCGACACTGCGGCCATGGCCATGGCTTCCCAGGGGGCGCGGGCTTCAAGCAGCATCAGCCTGAGGCCCGGCGGCATCAGGTTGAGCCCGAAATCTTCAGCCGGCTCGGGGGCGCTCGCGCGGCGCGAGCGGGTTCTCATGCGTTCAATACCAGTGACCATGTCGCAATACTAGAGAGCGGTTCTGCTCTGGTTTGGCAGCACTTACCCCAGAGAGGAGTCGCGTAGGCGACAGTCTCTGTACGACGCTTATGCAGCTTGGGGAAGTGTCCTGTCCTGATGTGTATTTGCGTACGGTGCTGCGCCTCGAGCGCGCTCAGCCAAGGGGCTATCGCGAACGCGCAGCCGCCACCGCCTGGCCGAGGTCAATCACCGCCATGGCGTAGTAGCTGGACCAGTTGTAGCGGGTGACGGCATAGAAGTTGTCGGTGCCCGCCACAAAGCTCGGCGCGTCGGCGCCGTTCTGCAGTTCGATCAAAGCCAGCTGGCCGGTGTAGGCGGCGCCATCGCCTTGCACAACGGCGCCCTTGGCGGCCATTGAGGCGACGCTGAAGCTTGGCAGGATGTCGGGCGCCAACAGGGCGTCGAGGTCGAGCCGTGCGGCTTCGAACTGCACCGGGAAGTGGGTGGCCAGCCCGGGCTTCCAGCCGTGACCAATGAAGTAGTTCGCCACCGAGCCGATGGCGTCTTCGGCGCTGCCAAACAGGTCGATGCGGCCATCGCGGTCGAAGTCCACTGCCCAGCGCACCCAGCTCGACGGCATGAACTGCCCAAGCCCCATGGCGCCCGCGTAGCTGCCGCGGGGCTCGAACGGGTCCGAGTCGGTGCGGTGCTCCATGCTCAGGAATTGCTCCAGCTCGCCACGAAAGTAGGCTTGGCGTTCGGCCGCGCGTGGGTGCGCAGCGGGGAAATCGAAAGCCAGCGTGGCCAATGCGTCGAGCACGCGAATGTTGCCCATGTGCTGGCCGTACAAGGTTTCCACGCCCAAGATGCCGACGATGATTTCACGCGGCACGCCGTATTCGGCTTCGGCTCTGGCGAGCGCCGCGGCGTGCTCGTTCCAGAACCGCACGCCCGCACGGATGCGCACTGGCTCCACAAATCGAGCGCGGTAAGCCGCCCAGTTCTTGGCCGTGCCGCGCGGCGCTGGCAGCATCAGGCGCGGCACCTGGGGCAGAAAGCGGGCGCGGCCGATGACGGCGCGTACCCAGGCCGGGTCCAGGTCCCGCCGGTCTGCCAAGTCGTCGGCAAATTGCATTGCGTCGCTGCGGCCGGCGTAAAGCGGGCTTTGCAGCGTGGCCTCAGTGGTCGCAACCCGTTTTTTTGAATGTTTTTGTGCTGTAGCGCTTGTAGATATTGCGCAAGCAGCTACGAAAAATATAGCTATTCGTGAGGTCAGATGCATGAATATTAGTGAGAAGCTGCCGGCCAGGCCAGCTTGGCAAGGCTGCGGCGCAGCGCCGCAAGCTTGGGCGCTGTGGTGTCGTTCGGGCGAGCGTACCGCAGCGCTTCAAGTTCCAGCAGCCATACCGCCACCGGTTCGCCTGCAGCGCCGAAGTGCGCGCGCACCGCTTGCGCCATGCCGCGCGGCGGCAGGTGCGCAGGCAGGTTCAGACCGGCGCGCGTCAAGCGCTGGCGCGCGCGCGCCAGCAGCCGCAGCCAAGGGTCGTGCTGCAGCCGCTCCCAGGCCGACCACGCGGCGCCGCCAAGGGCTGCCGCGGCGACCAGGCCTGCGAGCAGGTTGACCAGGTCTTGCCAGTCGGGCGCATCAAAGCCCATGGCCTTGAGCATGTCGAGCTGGCGGGTTTGCGTGTAATTCAGCACCCACTGGTTCCAGCGGTTGTTGGCCGCTTCCCAGACGGCACGCATATGCTGCACCATGCTGGGGCTGATGACGCTGTCCATTGCACTGCCGAGCGCTCCGCGCGGCGCGCGCAGCCGGTTGAAGGTGCCGATGCGCCCGGGCGATATGGCGCCTGTCGGGTCCACGCGCAGCCAGCCCCGACCCTCAATCCAGACCTCCGCCCAGGCGTGGGCATCGCTTTGGCGCAGCGTCCAGTAGCCGTCCACCCCATTGAGCTCGCCGCCCTGGTAGCCGGTGACGATGCGCGCTGGCACCTCGGCAGCGCGCATGAGCACCACAAAGGCGGAGGCAATGTGCTCACAAAAACCGGACTTGCGGTCGAACCAGAACTCGTCTGCAGTCTCGTCGCCGTAAACGCCAGGGTCCAGCGTGTATTCGTAGCCGCCGGTGCGCAGCCGCAAGAGAGCGTCGTCCACCAGCGCTTGCGCGCCGCCCGCGGCGAGCTTTGGGTCGGCCCGCATCTGGGCGGCCAGCGCCTTGGTGCGGGGGTTGGAGTTCGCGGGCAACAAGGTGGCATAGCGCAGTTCGCGGCCGGCGCTGAGGGGGCCGTGGCGGAACTGCAGGTAGCTGGTGGCGCGGTAGCGCAGCACTTCATTCACCGGGCGGGCCGACAGCCATTCCAGGTCGCGCGCCATGTACGCCTTCAGGCCATTTGCTTTGGGGCCTTCGGGCGATGCGTCCAGCAGCAGCAGCCACGGCTTTTGATTGGGCTCCAGCGTCACTTCGTAGTCGATGCCCGGGCCTTGCACTTGCAGCAGGGCGGGGGTGCGTTCGGTATCGCGCACCGGCTCCGCTTGCCATTCGCGGCCATTGAACTCGGAGAGCACCGGGCCGCGGAAATACATCGCGCCCTGGGGCGGGAGCGACCTGTAGTCACCATCGAACCGCACGCGCAGCGCGATGGTGTCGTCCAGAGCCAATGACGCCAAACTGCCGACTTTCATGCTGCCTGAGAGGCCACTTCGACCGCTTAGGCCATCGCTGGGCAAGCCCCAAAGCGGCGCTACCCGCGGGAAAAATACGAACAGCGCCACCATCACCGGCGTGCCAAAAAGTGCCATCCGCGCGGCCGAGCGCAGCGCTAGGCCAAGCGGGGGGCGGCCGACCGGCATGTGCGCATTCACCAGCGCCGTGAGCAGACCCACCAAAGCCACCAGCATGGCCACCGCGGTGAGCATGGACTGGGAAAAGAAGAAGTTGCTGAGCATCGTGAAGAAGCCCAGGAAGAAGATCACCATGGCATCGCGCCGCGCGCGCGCTTCGAGCGTTTTGAGTGCCAGCAACATGGCAATCAGGGTGACGCCCGCCTCGCGACCAATAATCGTCCGAAAGCTTCCCAAAGTGGCGGCGACCGCCAGCACAAGCAGTGCAAACACGAGCCAGCGCGGGGGCAGGCTGCGCGAGCCAAGCGCCAATCCGGTGCGCCACAGCAGCACCAGGCTGGCAAACGCGCCGGCCCAGATCGGCAAATGCGGGAACAGCGGCAGCAGCACGCAGCCGATCACGGCGACCAAAAACAGCGTGTCGCGCGCTTCGCGCGGCAGGTGGCTTAGTGTGGCGCGCAGGTTCATACGGGTGCTGAACAACTACAAAAAAGATAGCTGCTAGCGCTTATGCATAAAGCGATAGAGGCCAATTTGACCAATATTTTTGAACTGGAAGTCAACACAGGGCCAGCGCCTCCAGGCAGCGCAGGCGCTGCACGAAGCCGCTTCCCTGCGCAATGCTTGTACCCGGCAGGCGCAGTCCGTAGCGCAAATCCAGTCGGTCGGCCTGCAGCACCCAGGCGGTGAGGCGGGCAATGCGTGCCTCGGGGTCGGCCAGACCAGTGCGGCCGGGCTCCAGCCACAACTCGCTGCGCTGGCTTTGCTGGGTGTCGCGGCTGACGAGGGCATCCGTGCCGCTGGCCAGCGCCTGCGCCGCTTTCTTCCAGACGATCAATTTTTGCGGATCGCCGCGGCGGTAGGCGCGCACGCCGTCAAACTCGCCGCTGCCCGCGCTTTGCGCGCTGGGTGCGTCACCGCCCGTACTCTCGCCCGTGGGAAGCGCCGGCGCGTGCGGCTCGGGGGCGGGGTACACCAGCACCTGCGCCGCTGGCCGCCACACCGACCAGACGCGAAAGGTGCCGAGCGGAAACCGGGTCTCGGCCGTCAGCACCGGCACATCGTGCAGGCCGCGCCGCGTGGGTGCAAATGCCACTTGCACGATGGTCGAGCCTTGGGCCGGTACATCGGTCCAGGCCCACTGGCCGCTGCCTTGCACAGACAAGGCAATCGCCATGCGCGGCGAAGCGCGTTCGCTTGTGAGTTGCACCTCAAGCGCGGCACTGTCGCCAGCAAAGTGCGGCGTCGGCGCCTTCAAATGCAGCGTCAGCCCGCGCAAGGTGCCGTGGCAGATGTGCATGCCCGCCAAGGCACTGCCGGCCAGTAGAAATGTCAGCAGATAGCCCAGATTGAGCTGAAAGTTGATAGACGCCACCAGCAGCACCGCCAACGTCACCCCCAGCATCCAGCCTGCGCCCGTGGGCAGGATGTAGACGTTGCGCTGGGTCAGCAGCGTGGTGTCGGTGCGTGGCAAGCGCGCCATCCACCAGCCGCGAAAGCGCCGCCGCACCATCGCCGCGGGGTTCAGGCGTGCGGCCAATCGACTCGGTGCGTGGGGTGCTGGCTGGCCTGGCACGGTGGAAGCGCCTTGCATCCTTTAGGGCAAGGGCACGGCTTCGACCATGGCGCGCACCTGCTCGACAGCGCCGCGGCCGGCATCGCCGACCGGCACCAGGCGGTGCGCAATGGTCTGCGGCAAGATGGCCTGAATGTCGTCGGGCGCCGCGTAGTCGCGCCCGCTGATCAAGGCCTGCGCCTTGGCGGCGCGCACCAAGGCGATGCCAGCGCGGGGCGAGAGGCCCTGCAAAAACCAGCGGCCAGAACGTGTGGCGGCAATCAAGTCCTGCACGTAGGCGATCAAAGGCTCGGATACATGCACCGCCTGCACCTGCTGCTGCAATGCAGCAAGCTCTTCGGTGGAAAGCAGCGGCAGCATGGTGCTGGCCATCTCGCGCCGGTCGGCGCCTGCGAGCAGCAGGCGCTCAGAGGCACGGTCGGGGTAACCGAGCGAGATGCGCATCAGAAAACGGTCCAGCTGCGACTCCGGCAGCATGTAGGTGCCCAGTTGGTCGTGCGGATTTTGCGTGGCAATGACGAAAAACGGCTGCGGCAGGGAGCGCGTCTCGCCCTCCACACTGACCTGCTTTTCTTCCATGGCTTCGAGCAGTGCGCTTTGCGTGCGCGGGCTGGCGCGGTTGATCTCATCGGCCAGCAGCACTTGGGTGAATACCGGGCCGGGATGAAAAACGAAGCCCTCTCGGCCGCGTTCGTACACCGAGACACCAAGCAGATCGCTTGGCATCAGGTCGGCGGTGAACTGCACGCGCGAGAACTGCAGGCCAAAGGTGTGCGCCAGCGCGTGGGCCAGCGTGGTTTTACCAACGCCGGGAACGTCTTCGATCAGCAGGTGGCCGCCGGCCAGAAGGCAGGCTACGCAGTCCTGAACGCGGGCACTTTTGCCCACAATCACCGTGTTAAGCTGATCAAGAATAGACTGAATTTTGGGCTGCACTTGCATGCTCTGACGTTATCCGAAAAAGACCAGGCGCGAGCCGGAGTTGGAGACAAGCTATGGGCAAGACGGGTTATTTCACCCACAGCGATTGCAAAAAGCACGAAATGGGCCCCGGCCATCCCGAGTGCCCCGAACGGCTGGACGCCATCGAAGATCGCTTGCTGATTACGGGCATATTGGATGCGCTGGAGCGCTTCGACGCACCCGAAGCTGCGCTGGCCGATATCGAGTTGGCCCACACGCGTTTGCACATCGCCTCGCTGCGCGGCCTGACCGACTGGCTGCGCGAGGAAGTGGAGGCCGGCGGCCCGGCGTATACGCAGATGGACCCAGACACATCCATCAACGTCCACACATGGAAAGCTGCGCTGCGCTCTGCCGGTGCGGCGATGGCGGCCACCGATGCGGTGATTGCCGGCGAGCTGGAAAACGCCTTTTGCGCGGTGCGCCCGCCAGGCCACCACGCCTGCCGCGACAAGGCCATGGGGTTTTGCTTTTTTAACAACGTGGCGATAGCGGCCAAATACGCGCTGGAGCGCCACCAGCTCAAGCGCGTGGCGGTGGTGGACTTTGATGTGCACCACGGCAACGGTACGGAAAATATCCTGGCCGGCGACGAACGCGCGCTGATGGTGAGTTTTTTTCAGCACCCGTTCTACCCGTACAGCGGAGATCAGGCGCCCGCGGCCAACATGGTCAACGTGCCCGTGCCGGCCTACACCAAGGGCATGGACGTGCGCGAGCTGATCGAGATCATGTGGATTCCGCGTCTGGAAGCCTTCAAGCCAGAGATGATTTTCGTCAGCGCCGGCTTCGATGCCCACCGCGACGACGACATGGGCCAGATGGGCCTGACCGAGCAGGACTACGCCTGGATTACGCAGCGCATCAAGGATGTGGCCAAGAAATACGCAAAGGGCCGCATCGTCTCCTGCCTGGAAGGTGGCTACGTGATGCGCCCGCTTGCGCTGAGCGTCGAAGCGCATCTGCGTGTGCTCGCCGATTTGTAGACTGTGCGTGTCTAAAAAAGGAGCCTCGCCATGTTCGCAATTCTGGGTTTGGTGCTGATTGGTGTGGGCGCCTGGGGCTTGATTACCGGCGAAGTCATGGCCGGCTCTCGCGGGTTCAAGGCCAATATGTACAGCCGACAAGACAACCCGGCGCTTTTCTATCTCTTCGTTTCGATGTACCTCGCGGTCGGCATTTTTGCGGCGATGAGCCAGCCTTGGCCGTGGGCGGGCACCTGAGCGCGGTAGTGTGGCGGGGCGCAGCTGCGGCGCTGTGGCCCTATTGCATCGCCGGGCGGGCCATCCTTTTGTGGGCCTTCCGTGCGCAGCGGTCGTTTTTTTAGGAACGTTTTATGAACACCTCATCACCAGTACCTGGCGAGGCCTTGCTGCTGCAGCAGCGCGACCCACGCGGCGTGGTCACGCTGACCTTGAACGATCCGGCGCGATTCAACGCCTTGGGAAGCGACATGCTGGGCGAGCTGCAGCGCACGCTCGACGATCTGGCCAAGGACGAAACTGTGCGGGTGGTCGTGCTGGCGGGCACTGGCAAGGCCTTTTGCGCCGGCCACAACTTGAAAGACATGGCGGCCCACCCTGAGCTTGCGTGGTACCAGCAGCTTTTTGCCCAATGCAGCCGCATGATGCTTTCCATCCAGCAGTTGCCGGTGCCGGTCATTGCGCGTGTCCACAGCATGGCTACGGCGGCAGGCTGCCAACTGGTTGCCCAGTGCGACCTGGCTGTGGCCGCTGAAGGCGCCACTTTTGCCACAAGCGGTATCCACTTTGGTTTGTTCTGCGCGACGCCAAGCGTGCCGTTGGTGCGCAACGTGTCCGCCAAGCGGGCGATGGAAATGCTGCTGACGGGCGACTTCATTGACGCTCAGGCAGCACTGCGTGAAGGCCTGGTCAACCGCGTGGTGCCCTTGGACGCGCTGGACGCAGAGGTGGAGCGCCTCGTGCAAGCCATCGTCGAGAAGCCGCGTGCCGCCGTTGCGATGGGCAAGGCGCTGGTCTACCGCCAGCGCGAGCTGGGGCTCGAGGCGGCCTACCAGCTCGCCGGCCAGACGATGGCGGTCAACATGATGGACGAGGCGGCGCAGGAGGGCGCGCGCGCGTTTGCCGAGAAGCGCAAACCCGCCTGGAAAGCATGATGGCTGCGCCTGCCGCGCTGCCCTTAATCGAAGACCTCGCAGGCAGGCTGGACGCGCTGCGGCAACCCACGGCACTGATTGAGCTGGCAGCACTGGTCGCCAGCTTGGCGCTGGCCTGGAGTTTCGTGGCGGCGCTGCGTCGCGGCGCGCATCTGTACGACCCGCGCTCCATCCTGTTTGGCCGCAGAGTATTTGACGGCGTGTTGTTTCCTTTGGTGCTGCTGCTGTTTGGCTACGCCGCGCGCAACCTGCTGGACGACGAGATTCCCTTGGCGGCGTTCCGCTTGGTGCTGCCGGCGCTGGTGTCGCTTGCCGTCATCCGCACGGGCGTTAAGGTGTTGCAGGCGGCGTTTCCCGAAGCCGCCTCACTGCGGCCCATAGAGCGCACCTTCTCCTGGTTGGCCTGGGGGGCGACGGCGCTGTGGGTCACCGGCGTGCTGCCGCGCGTGCTCGAAGCGCTGGGCCGAATCAGCTGGAAGATGGGCAGCTCCACGGTCTCGGTGCGCTCGATCGTGGAAGGGGGATTTACCGCCGCGCTCGTGCTTATCGCCGCGCTGTGGCTCTCGTCGGTGTTGGAATCCTGGCTGCTGCGCTCTGCCACGGGCAGTGGGCTTTCGGTGCGCAAGGCGCTCAGCAACGCGATTCGTGCGCTGCTGCTGTTTTTCGGTCTCATGTTTGCGCTCTCAGCCGCCGGAATTGATCTGACTGCACTTTCGGTTTTGGGCGGCGCGGTAGGGGTTGGCATTGGCCTGGGCTTGCAGAAGCTCGCTGCCAATTACGTCAGCGGGTTCGTCATCCTGGCCGAGAGGAGCGTGCGCATCGGCGACAGCGTACGGGTTGACGGTTTCGAGGGGCGCATCACCGACATCACTGGCCGCTACACCGTGATTCGCTCACCCGGCGGGCGCGAATCCATCGTGCCCAACGAGATGATGGTCTCGCAGCGGGTGGAGAACCTCTCGCTGGCCGACCCCCGGGTGTGGCAATCGACGGTGGTCAGCGTGGGCTACAGCAGCGATGTTGATTTGGTGATGCGCCTGCTGTGTGAAGCGGCGTTTGCCAGCCCGCGCGTGCTGCGCGAGCCCGCACCCTCGGCTGCGCTGTCGTCATTTGGCGCCGACGGGCTGGAATTTACGCTTGGTTTCTGGATTGTGGACCCGGAGAACGGGACGCTTTCGCTGCGTTCAGACGTCAATCTGGCCATCCTGCGCTCACTGCGGGCGCACGGCATCGAAATCCCGTTTCCTCAGCGCGTGGTCCAGATCACCGGGGCAGGCGGCCTAGCTTTGCCGCCTGGGGCACCGGCAGTCCCGCCGGGGTCAGTTCCAATGCCAGCGGGTACCCTATAATTCGAAAAAGCACGATCGTTCTTTTTTTGATTTGTGCCTTTTGCGTGAAGCGCTCAGGCGTCGTCATAAAATCTTCCCGAATACCTAACGTCAATTTAATCAACTCTAGGAGCCGCAGCAATGAAGGTCTTGGTCCCTGTCAAGCGCGTGGTGGACTACAACGTGAAAGTTCGAGTCAAGTCGGACAACAGCGGTGTGGACATTGCCAACGTCAAGATGAGCATGAACCCCTTTGACGAAATCGCCGTCGAAGAGGCCGTCCGCCTGAAGGAAAAGGGGCTGGTGACCGAAGTCATCGCCGTCTCTTGCGGCGTGACCCAGTGTCAGGAAACCCTGCGCACCGCCATGGCCATCGGCGCCGATCGCGCTATTTTGGTCGAGACCACCGAAGAGTTGCAGCCGCTGGCCGTTGCCAAGCTGCTCAAGGCACTGGTCGAGAAAGAGCAACCCCAGCTCATCATCCTGGGAAAGCAGGCGATCGACGACGACGCCAACCAGACCGGCCAAATGCTCGCCGCCTTGTGCGACTTGCCCCAAGCCACGTTTGCCAGCAAGGTGGAACTCTCCGCTGAGAAGGTGAGTGTCACGCGTGAGGTCGACGGCGGTTCTGAAACGCTCTCGCTCACGCTGCCAGCAGTGATCACCACCGATTTGCGCCTGAACGAGCCGCGTTACGTCACGCTGCCCAACATCATGAAGGCCAAGAAGAAGCAGCTTGACGTGCTCAAGCCTGAAGATTTGGGTGTGGACGTGACGCCGCGCCTCAAGACCCTCAAGGTTGCAGAGCCTGCCAAGCGCGGCGCCGGCATCAAGGTGCCCGACGTTGCCACGCTGGTGGACAAGCTCAAGAACGAAGCCAAAGTGCTCTAAGGAGAATAAGAATGACCGCACTCGTCATCGCAGAACACGACAACGCAAGCCTCAAGGGCGCGACCCTCAATACCGTTACCGCCGCCAGCCAATGTGGTGGTGATGTGCACGTGCTGGTCGCCGGCCACAACGCGGGCGCCGCCGCTGAAGCCGCCGCCAAAGTCGCTGGTGTCAGCAAGGTGCTGCACGCCGACGCCCCAGGTCTGGAACACGGCCTGGCCGAAAACGTTGCAGCTCAGGTTCTCGCTATCGCTAGCAATTACAGCCACATCCTCTTCGCTGCTACCGCCAGCGGAAAAAACGTGGCGCCGCGCGTGGCCGCCAAACTTGACGTCGCGCAGATCAGCGACATCAGCAAGGTCGACAGCCCCGACACCTTCGAGCGCCCGATCTACGCCGGCAACGCCATTGCCACCGTGCAAAGCTCGGACGCCACCAAGGTCATCACCGTGCGCGGCACCGGCTTTGACGCCGCAGCTGCCACGGGCGGCAGCGCCAGCGTCGAGAAGATCGATGCTGCGCCAGATGCCGGCAAGAGCAGCTTCGTCGGCAGCGAAATCGCCAAGAACGATCGCCCTGAACTGACCGCCGCCAAGATCATCGTCTCGGGTGGCCGGGCGCTGGGCAGCAAGGAAAAGTTCGACGAAGTGATGACCCCGCTTGCCGACAAGCTGGGCGCCGCCATCGGCGCCAGCCGCGCTGCAGTGGACGCGGGCTACGCGCCCAACGACCTGCAAGTGGGCCAGACCGGCAAAATCGTGGCGCCCCAGCTCTACATCGCCGCAGGCATCTCGGGCGCTATCCAGCACTTGGCCGGCATGAAAGATTCCAAGGTGATCGTAGCGATCAACAAGGATCCTGAGGCACCGATCTTCAGCGTTGCAGATTACGGCCTGGAAGCCGATCTGTTCACGGCCATTCCTGAGCTGGTCAAGGCGCTCTGACAGAAACCTTCTGTATTCACTGTGCATTTGGGTTTCAGCAGGAACTCGATGCACAGTGAGCCGTATAGTTGTTTCACTTGGGAGGCAACACATGGTTTCTGGCATTCAGCATCATTCCAGTTTGGTCACGCAGTTGGTAGGTGACCATCGGCAGCTACTGGAATCTTTTGGTGGCCTTAAAAAAGCGGCTGATGTGGGCGATGCCGTGGCCTTCAAGCAGTCTTTGCAGGGCTTCAAGGCACTGCTGATCCCCCATCTGATGGAAGAAGCCGTACGGCTTTACACCTATTTGCGCCAAGAGTTCAAGACCCGTGGCGACGCCAACAACTACCAGTTGGTCAATGGCTACAAAAGTGAGATGAACGGCATTGGCGATGCCGCAGTGCACTTTGTCGAGACCTACAGCACCACTGCCGACGACGCGATCGATTTTCATCAAGTACGCACCAGTCTGCATGAGATTGGCCATCTGTTGGGAGACCGGATTCGCCGAGAGGAAGCTGAGCTCTACCCGCTGTACCAATCCCTTCACTGAACCTATCCCCACACTTCGTTCGTATATGTCCTATCAAGCCCCCATCAAAGACATGTTGTTTGCCATCGAGCATTTGGCACATATTGACCAAGTTTCCCAATTGCCCGGCTTTGAGGATGCGGGCCTGGACACCGCACAGGCCGTGCTCGAAGAGTGCGCCAAACTGGCCGAAGGCGTTCTAGCACCTTTGAACTGGGAGGGCGATCAAAATCCGTCGGCGTTCAAGGACGGCGAGGTACACACCACACCAGGCTTTAAGGATGCGTTTCGCCAGTACGCCGAAGGCGGCTGGCAGGGTTTGCAGCACCCGCAGGATTTCGGTGGTCAGGGCCTGCCCAAGACGATTGGCGCGGCCTGCATCGAGATGATCAACAGCGCCAACATGAGCTTCGCGCTGTGCCCGCTGCTGACCGACGGCGCCATCGAAGCCCTGCTCACTGCGGGCAGCGACGCGCTCAAGGCAACCTACCTCGAAAAGCTGGTGACAGGCGAATGGACCGGCACCATGAACCTCACCGAGCCGCAGGCGGGCTCCGACCTGGCATTGGTGCGCACCCGCGCCGAGCCACAGGGCGATGGCACGTACAAGGTGTTTGGTACCAAAATTTTCATCACCTATGGTGAGCACGACATGGCCGAGAACATCGTCCATCTGGTGCTGGCGCGCGTGCAGGGCGCGCCCGAAGGTGTCAAGGGCATCAGTCTGTTTGTGGTGCCCAAGTTCATGGTCAATGTTGACGGCAGTTTGGGCGCACGCAACGACGCGCACTGCGTCAGCATTGAGCATAAGCTGGGCATCAAGGCCAGCCCCACTGCCGTGCTGCAGTTTGGCGACCACGGTGGTGCCATTGGTTACCTCGTCGGCGAGGAAAATCGCGGCCTCGAATACATGTTCATCATGATGAATGCCGCACGCTACGCCGTTGGCATGCAGGGCATTGCGATTGCCGAGCGCGCTTATCAGAAGGCCGTGGCGTATGCGCGCGATCGCGTTCAAAGCCGCCCTGTGGACGGCAGCATGAAGGAAAGCGCCACCATCATTCACCACCCCGATGTGCGCCGCATGCTGATGACCATGCGCGCCCACACCGAGGGCTGCCGCGCCATGGCCACCGTGGCCGCTGCCGCGTACGATGCTGCGCACCACCATGACGACCAAGAGGCTCGCAAGGAAAACGCCGCCTTCTACGAATTCATGGTGCCGCTGGTGAAGGGCTACAGCACCGAGATGAGCATCGACGTGACCAGCCTGGGCGTACAGGTGCACGGTGGTATGGGCTTCATCGAAGAAACCGGTGCGGCGCAGTACTACCGCGACGCGCGCATCCTCACCATCTACGAAGGCACGACGGCCATTCAGGCCAACGACCTGGTCGGCCGCAAGACCGCCCGCGACGGCGGTGCTGTGGCGCGCGGCATCGCGGCGCAGATCGAAGCTACTGAGGTCGCGCTGCGCGAGAGCAGCAGTGCCGCGGCGCAGACCGTGGCGGCCCGGCTTGAGACCGCCCGCTTGGCGTACCTTGAGGTGGTCGACTTTGTCGTCAAGCACACCAAAACTTCACCCAACGCGGTGTTCGCGGGAAGCGTGCCTTACCTGCTGCTGGCGGGCCGATTGGTGGCAGGCTGGCAACTCGGTCGCTCGCTGCTGGCGGCCGACGCCATGCTGCAAAAGGGACAGGACACCGCGTTCATGCAAGCCAAGATAGTGACGGCGCAGTTCTACGCAGACCATGTGCTGAGCGCCGTCCCGGGTATGCGCGACGCCATTGTGCCGGGCGCAGGCAGCGTGATGGCGCTTGAGCTTGACGCGTTCTGATTGCTGTAATAGTGCTAACAAATAAATAGCTTGTGGCGCTGGCTGGTAAAGCGCTAGAGGCTATTTTTAATCATAATTTCTAGACATGTCCAAACTCCCGCCCGTTCTCCAAAAACTCTCGCTGCCGGTCATCGGCTCGCCGCTGTTCATCATCAGCAACCCCAAGCTTGTGATCGCGCAATGTCAGGCCGGCATCGTGGGCTCCATGCCCTCGCTCAACGCGCGCCCGGCGGAGTTGCTCGACGAATGGCTGGCCGAGATTACTGAGACCCTCGCAGCCTGGGACAAGGCGCATCCTGAGAAGCCTGCTGCGCCGTTTGCCATCAACCAGATCGTGCACAAGAGCAACGATCGGCTTGAGCACGACATGCAGGTGTGCGCGAAATACAAAGTGCCAATCGTCATCACCAGCCTGGGCGCGCGTGAAGACGTGAACCAGGCCGTGCACGCTTGGGGCGGCATCGTGCTGCACGACATCATCAACAACAAATTCGCGCACAAAGCCATTGAGAAGGGCGCCGATGGCTTGATCGCCGTTGCCGCTGGTGCAGGCGGACATGCAGGTGTGAAGAGCCCGTTTGCGCTGATTCAGGAGATTCGCACCTGGTTTGACGGCCCGGTTGCACTCAGCGGGGCCATCGCCACGGGCGATGCGGTGCTGGCTGCGCAGGCCATGGGTGCCGACTTTGGCTACATCGGCTCGGCATTTATCGCTACCGAGGAAGCGCGCGCCAGCGATGCCTACAAGCAGGCCATTGTGGACGGCACTTCAGACGACATCGTCTACAGCAACCTCTTCACCGGCGTGCACGGCAACTACCTGGCACCGTCGATTCGCGCTGCCGGCATGGACCCGGACAACCTGCCCGAGTCCGATGCCAGCAAAATGAATTTTGGCGGCAACTCCACCAAGGCGTGGAAGGACATCTGGGGCTGCGGCCAAGGCATTGGTGCCGTCACAGAGATTACCAGTGCCGCGGCGCTGGTCGAGCGCCTGCGCGCAGAATACGACGCAGCCCGCGCCCGGCTCAAGCTCTGACATCGCGCACGGGCCTGCGAGCGTATTAGCGCTCCAAGGCCCGTCAGTGCGTTGTAAGTGCCAGCGTCGACATTGGCGGGAGCCATTCCACGAATTTCAGGAGACTTCCCCCATGAGCGCGCCTTCGTCTGCCATTGAATCCACCCTCGTTGAAAACCGCGTTTTTCCGCCGACCGATGCAGCCGTGAAAGCGGCCCGCATCTCGGGTATGGCGGCGTATGAGGCGCTGTGCGCGGAGGCGGACGCCGACTACGAAGGTTTTTGGGCGCGTCTGGGTCGCGAGAACCTGCAGTGGACCAAGCCCTTCACGAAAACGCTCGACGAATCCAATGCGCCCTTCTACCAGTGGTACGCAGACGGTGAGCTCAACGCCTCAGCCAACTGCCTGGACCGCCACATGGGGACGGCAGCCGAGCACAAAACCGCCATCATTTTTGAAGCCGACGACGGCTCGGTGACGCGCGTCACCTACAAAGAACTGCTGGTGCGCGTCAGCCGCTTCGCCAATGCGCTCAAGGCGCTTGGCGTGGGCAAGGGCGACCGGGTGCTGATCTACATGCCCATGACGATTGAAGGCGTGGTCGCTATGCAGGCATGCGCCCGTCTGGGTGCAATTCACAGCGTGGTGTTTGGCGGATTTTCAGCCAAGGCAGTGCATGAGCGGGTGATCGACGTCGGTGCAAGCGCGATCATTACGGCCAATGCGCAGTTGCGCGGCGGCAAGGAGCTGCCCCTCAAATCGATCATCGACGAGGCGCTGGCCATGGGCGGCTGCGAGTGCGTGCGCAATGTGTTGGTGTACGAGCGCACCAAGACGGCCTGCAACATGGTGGCAGGGCGCGACCTCACCTTCGGCCAGGCCATGGAAGGGCAGTCTGACACTTGCGAGCCAGTTTCGGTGGGCGCCGAGCATCCGCTGTTCATTCTTTACACCTCGGGCTCAACGGGCAAACCCAAGGGCGTTCAGCACAGCACTGCGGGCTACCTGATGTGGGCCAAAGTGACGATGGACTGGACCTTTGACATTCAGCCCAGCGACGTGTTCTGGTGCACGGCCGACATTGGCTGGATCACTGGCCACACTTACGTCACCTATGGACCTCTGGCCGCAGGCGCCACGCAAATCATTTTCGAGGGGATTCCCACATACCCGAACGCAGGCCGCTTCTGGCAAATGATTGAGCGCCACAAGTGCACCGTGTTCTACACCGCACCGACGGCCATCCGTTCGCTGATCAAAGCCGCTGAAGCCGACCCGGTGGTCCATCCTGCGCGCTCTGATCTTTCGAGCCTGCGCATTTTGGGCAGCGTGGGCGAACCCATCAATCCCGAAGCGTGGATGTGGTACTACAAGAACGTGGGTGGAGAGCGCTGCCCCGTGATTGATACCTTTTGGCAGACCGAAAACGGTGGCCACGTCATTACTCCGCTTCCCGGTGCCACGCCACTGGTGCCTGGCAGCTGCACCCTGCCACTGCCCGGCATCAAGGCCAGCATCGTCGACGAAATCGGCAATGAGATTCCCAATGGTTCCGGCGGCATGCTCGTCATCAAGCGCCCCTGGCCAAGCATGATTCGCACCATCTGGGGCGACCCTGAGCGTTTCAAGAAAAGCTATTTCCCAGATGAAATGGGCGGCAAGACCTACCTCGCCGGCGACGGCGCCGTGCGTTCGGCGGACAGGGGCTACTTCCGCATTACGGGGCGCATCGACGACGTGCTCAACGTCTCTGGTCACCGCATGGGCACGATGGAAATTGAATCCGCCTTGGTTGCCAAGACCGATCTGGTGGCCGAAGCCGCAGTGGTCGGCCGCCCAGACGATGTGACGGGCGAGGCCATCTGCGCCTTCGTGGTGTTGAAGCGCAGCCGACCTACAGGCGAGGAAGCCAAGCAGATCGCCAAGGAGCTGCGCGACTGGGTCGCCAAAGAAATCGGCCCCATCGCCAAGCCCAAGGACATCCGCTTCGGCGACAACCTGCCCAAGACCCGCAGCGGCAAGATCATGCGCCGCCTGCTGCGCTCCATCGCCAAAGGCGAAGCCATCACCCAAGACACCAGCACGCTGGAAAACCCCGCAATTCTGGATCAATTGGCTGAAACCAATTGATGCAGAAGGCGCCGCATGGCGCTAGCGCGCAGCGCTTGCGGGGGTTTGGGGCACTCATGTCGCGCAGCGACGTGATGTGAAGTGACCACAAAATCTGGCCCAACAGGATCAATTGACCAAGCTCAATTGATCCTGAAAACGTCTGAGCGAAGCCAGTAGGCGGCCTCTTTTGTCAGACGCACCCGCAATTTGATCGGGCAGGGCGCCGCGTGCATACAGAATCGGGTACAAGTCCGGGGCGCGTTATGTTGCGCGTACTCCTGCAGACTGAGAGGACCCCATGAACTTTCGATCGCTCTTGCTAATGCTCACCGTCGCAGCCATTGCGGCGCTTGCCTTTCTCAATTGGTACGCGCTCGCAGCGCCCGTGCCGGTATCGCTTGGCGTTGCTACGGTCGAGGCGCCGCTCGGGGTGATCATGCTGGCCTTGACCGCCGTGCTCGCAGTACTTTTCATCGCCTACGTGTTGTGGCTTCAAGGGTCTGTGCTGCTGGAGACGCGCCGGCATGGCAAGGAAATGCAAGTGCAGCGCGAATTGGCCGACAAAGCTGAAGCATCCCGATTTACGGAAATGAAGGCTTTCCTGAAAACGCAGAGTGAGCAGACCCACTCAGCGTTGATGGCGAGGATCGAGACGCTCGAATCGCGTCTGCTCACTCGCGCGAATGAGTCGGACAACACCACAGCAGCCTATGTTGGGCAGGTGGAAAACCAGTTGCGTATCCCTAGGCAAGTGCTTGAATAGGGGGCGCACAAAAAAGAACGACCGCTCTGTGATGCACAGAGCGGCCGAGAGAAGCAAAGCGCGCCTTTAGGCGCGCAGTGGCTTACTTGAGCGACAGCACCCAGGTAGCCAGCTTTGTGGCTTCGGCTTCGCTCACCTGTGGGTTTGCAGGCATAGGAACTGGGCCCCAGACGCCTTTGCTGCCCTTCATGATGGCGGTGGTCAGCGTTGCAACGGCATCTTTCTGGCCGGCGAACTTCTTGGCAACATCCTTATAAGCCGGGCCCACAACCTTCTTGTCGACGGAATGGCAGGCCATGCAGTTCTTGGATTTGGCCAAGGCCTCGTCCGCCATTGCAGGAGCGGAAACGATTGCGGTGATCGCGAGAGCAAACAGGGTGCGTTTCATCATGGTAGTTCCTTTGTTAGGTTACATTGCAGCAAGGATGATTGTAATGACTCCATATGGAGTAATGGGGAATCCCACATTCATTATTGAGGAAGATCATGTACACACTTGCCCTTGGCATTCTTCTAGCGCTTTTGAAGTACCTCGAAGTGGACCCCGTCACCACATGGTCTTGGTGGTGGGTGCTGTCACCCTTTGCTATAACGCTTCTATGGTGGGCTTGGGCTGACTCCACAGGATATACAAAACGTAAAGCTATGGAAAAGATCGACCAGCGCAAGAAAGACCGCATCGACCGCCACAAAGAAGCTTTGGGCATTCGTCCGCGTCGGCCCCGCTAAATTTTCGCCCAGCTGGTTCTGAGAGCGCCTGCAGGCAAGCTGCAGGCGCTTTTTTTGTGGCGCTTAATAGTTGTCCAGGACAGCGCCCTTGCTGGCGCTCGATGCGTTAAAGGCAAACTTCGCCTGTACGCCGCGCCGGTAGCGGGGTGCAGGGGCCTGCCATAGCGCTCTGCGCCGGGCGATTTCTGCTTCGGGTACGTTGAGCTCCAGCACCAATTTGTGCGCGTCGATGGTGATGGAGTCGCCCTCGTGCACAAAAGCAATGGTCCCGCCTGCGGCGGCTTCGGGCGCCACGTGTCCAACCACCATGCCCCAGGTGCCGCCAGAGAAGCGCCCGTCGGTGATGAGTCCTACGCTCTCGCCCAGGCCCTCGCCGATCAGCGCGCCCGTGGGTGCGAGCATTTCCGGCATGCCGGGGCCACCCTTGGGGCCCAGGTAGCGCAGCACCATCACGTCGCCGGCGACGATTTTCCCATCGAGGATGGCCTGCAAAGCCGATTGTTCGTCGTCAAACACCCGAGCCGGGCCGGTGATGACCGGGTTTTTCAGCCCGGTGATCTTGGCCACTGCGCCTTCAGGGCTGAGGTTGCCCTTCAGGATGGCAAGGTGCCCTTGGGCGTACATGGGTTTGTCGATAGGGCGAATCACGTTCTGATCGACACGTGGCGCGTCCGGTACGTCTTTGAGTACTTCGGCGATGGTCTTGCCTTCGATGGTCAGGCAGTCGCCATGCAACAGGCCCGCATTCAAAAGCATCTTCATGACTTGGGGAATGCCGCCCGCCTGATGCAGATCTACCGCGAGGTACTGACCGCTGGGCTTCAAATCGCACAGCACGGGTGTCTTCTGGCGCATACGCTCGAAGTCGTCAATGGTCCATTCGACATCGGCTGCGTGCGCGATGGCCAGGAAGTGCAGCACCGCGTTCGTTGATCCACCAATCGCCATGATGACGGCGACGGCGTTTTCAATGCTCTTGCGCGTGACGATGTCGCGGGGCTTGATGTTGTTTCGAATCGCTTCGATCAGCACCTTGGCCGATTCTTTGGCCGAATCGCGCTTTTCCTCATGCGGGTTGGCCATGGTGCTCGAATAGGGCAGGCTGATGCCCAAGGCTTCAAACGCGCTCGACATGGTGTTGGCCGTGTACATGCCGCCGCAACTGCCCGTGCCGGGAATGGCCCGCAGCTCGATTTCGTGCAGATCGTGGTCGCTCAATTTGCCGGCGGCGTTCTCGCCTACGGCCTCAAATACGCTGACGATGTTTAGGTCTTTGCCTTGGTAGCGCCCCGGCAGGATGGTGCCGCCATAGACAAAGATGGAAGGCACGTTGGCGCGCAGCATGCCCATCAGCCCGCCGGGCATGTTTTTGTCGCAGCCACCGATGACGATCACGCCGTCCATCCACTGGCCTTGCACGCAGGTCTCGATGCAGTCGCTGATGACTTCGCGGCTCACCAGGCTGTACTTCATGCCCTCGGTGCCCATGGCCATGCCGTCCGAAATGGTGGGTGTACCAAACACTTGGGCGTTGCCACCTGCTTCCTCGATGCCCTCAATCGCCGCGTCGGCGAGCTTTTGCAGGCCAGAGTTGCAGGGCGTGATGGTGCTGTGGCCGTTGGCCACGCCGACCATGGGTTTGGCAAAGTCCGCCTCCTCATAGCCCATGGCGTAGTACATGGAACGGTTGGGTGCACGCGATTTTCCCTGCGTAATGTGCGCGCTGCGTTCGTTCATGGGCCGAGGAGGCGTGGTTTTGTCGTCGCTCATGGGTTACCTTTGTCGTGGAAGTGGGAGCTTAGCCCGATACAAGCTGCGTCGAATGCAGCATCAGTGTGTGCCCCACGCAGCAAAGCGTGGGAAAGCGCTGGGGGATAATTAAACGCGACCTCTTAGTAACCATTTGCCCGACTCAACGATGCCCGCTTACCGTTCCAAGACTTCCACCGCCGGCCGCAACATGGCTGGTGCCCGCGCCCTGTGGCGCGCCACAGGCATGAAAGACGATGATTTCAGCAAGCCCATCGTCGCCGTGGTTAACTCCTTTACCCAGTTTGTGCCCGGCCATGTGCACCTGAAAGACCTTGGCCAATTGGTGGCGCGCGAGATTGAGGCAGCGGGCGGCGTTGCCAAAGAGTTCAACACGATTGCCGTAGACGACGGCATCGCCATGGGCCACGACGGCATGCTGTATTCACTGCCGAGCCGCGACATCATTGCCGACTCTGTCGAGTACATGGTGAATGCCCACTGCGCCGACGCCATGGTGTGCATCTCCAACTGCGACAAGATCACGCCCGGCATGCTGATGGCCGCCATGCGGCTGAACATTCCTGTGGTGTTTGTCTCGGGCGGCCCCATGGAAGCGGGCAAAGTCAAGCTCGCGGAAACCAATACCCACTCGTTGACCTTCAAAAAGCTCGACCTGATTGACGCCATGGTGATGGCCGCAGACGACAAGGTGTCTGCTGCTGATCTCGCCGAAGTGGAGCGCTCTGCCTGCCCGACGTGCGGTTCCTGCTCGGGCATGTTCACCGCCAATTCGATGAACTGTTTGACCGAGGCGCTGGGGCTTGCGCTGCCGGGCAACGGCACCTTGGTGGCGACACACGCCGACCGCGAAGCGCTGTTCAAACGCGCCGGCCGCGTGGTGGTCGACCTGTGCAAGCGCTTCTACCAAGATGAAGACGTCAGCGTTTTGCCGCGCTCGATGGGGTTCAAAGCGTTTGAGAACGCGATGGCGCTCGACATTTCCATGGGCGGTTCGACCAACACCATCCTGCACATCCTGGCCATCGCGCAAGAGGCCGAGATCGACTTCACCATGGCCGACATCGACCGCTTGTCGCGCGCCGTGCCGCAGTTGTGCAAAGTGGCGCCCAACACCGACAAGTACCACGTCGAAGACGTGCACCGCGCAGGCGGCATCATGGCCATCCTCGGGGAGCTGGACCGAGCGGGCAAGCTGCACACCGACACATCGACGGTGTACGCCAAAACCATGAAAGACGCGCTCGACGAGTGGGACATTGCCCGCCAGCCGTCCGACGCCGTCAAAACCTTCTACATGGCGGGTCCAGGCGGTATTCCCACCCAGGTCGCCTTTAGCCAAAACGCGCGCTGGCCCAGCCTGGACCTGGACCGCGCTGAGGGTTGCATTCGCTCCGGCGCGCACGCCTTCTCGCAAGAAGGGGGATTGGCCATTCTGACCGGCAACATCGCCCTGAACGGCTGCGTGGTCAAGACGGCGGGCGTGGACGATGAGTTGCTGGTGTTTGAAGGCCCGGCGCATGTGGTGGAGTCGCAAGACGAAGCCGTCGCCAATATCCTGGACGACAAGGTCGTAGCGGGCGATGTCGTCATCGTGCGCTACGAAGGCCCCAAGGGCGGCCCCGGCATGCAAGAGATGCTTTACCCGACGAGCTACATCAAGTCCAAGGGCTTGGGCAAGGCCTGTGCGCTGCTGACCGACGGGCGCTTCTCTGGCGGCACCTCGGGTTTGTCCATAGGCCATGCGTCGCCCGAAGCGGCGGCGGGTGGCGCGATTGGCCTGGTGCGCACGGGCGACCGCATTCGCATCGACATTCCGAACCGCAGCATCAACGTGCTGGTGTTCGGTGAGGAGCTGGCGAAGCGCCGCGCTGAGCAAGACGCCAAGGGATGGAAGCCGGCCCAGCCGCGTCCACGCAAGGTGTCCAGCGCGCTCAAGGCCTATGCCAAGCTCGTGATGTCGGCGGACAAGGGCGCGGTGCGCGATGTGTCGCTGCTTGAAGACTGAGCACTCAGACAAAGCTTTCGTGAGGTTTTGAAACTTCAAATTTTATAGCTGCTCGCGCTTATCCTATAAGCGCTAGGTGCCAATTTCACTCTATTTTTAGGCTCACTTCGCCCAACATGCTCACCTACCCACAAATCGACCCCGTTGCGCTGCAACTCGGTCCGATCGCCATTCATTGGTATGGCCTGACCTACCTTGCCGCGTTCGGCCTGTTCATGTGGTTGGGGACGCTGCGCCTGCGCCATGAGCCGTTTGCTTCGATGACCGGCCCGCGCGCCTGGACGCGCAAGGACGTGGAAGACATCCTGTTCCTGGGCGTGGTCGGCGTGGTGCTGGGTGGGCGTCTGGGCTACTGCTTGTTCTACAAGCCGGGCTATTACGCCAGCCACCCGCTGGAAGTTTTTGCCATTTGGCAGGGCGGCATGAGCTTTCATGGCGGCCTGCTGGGCGTGATCGGCTCGATGCTCTGGTTTGCACATTCGCGCAAACGCCCTTGGCTCGAAGTGGCCGATTTCGTCGCGCCCTGCGTGCCCACCGGCCTTGCGGCAGGGCGTGTCGGAAACTTCATCAATGGAGAGCTTTGGGGCCGTTTTTCCAGTCCCGATTTGCCTTGGGGCATGGTGTTTCCGCAGAGTGGTTCGATGCTGCCGCGCCACCCCTCGCAGATTTACCAGTTTCTTCTGGAGGGCCTGCTGCTGTTCGTGCTGCTGTGGCTCTTCGCACGGCACGAGCGGCCACGCGGCCGGGTGGCGGCGGCGTTTCTCATCGGGTACGGCGTGCTGCGGTTTACGGCCGAATACTTCCGCGAGCCAGACAATTACCTGGGCCTGCTTTCGCTCGGCATGAGCTTGGGGCAGTGGCTGTGCGTGCCCATGGTGCTGGCAGGCATTGGCCTCTGGTGGTTCAGCGGACGGCAGGGCGCCGTTGCGGCTGGCGCTCAGGCCCGCAAATCTTCCCGGTAGAGCTCCTCAATTTCGACCGCGTACTGGTGCTGCACGACGTTGCGCCGGATCTTCTGCGTTGGCGTCAGGCAGCCGTTGTCGATGGAAAAGTCGTCCTGGATGACGCTGAACTTGCGGATGTGGGCCACGCGCGCCTGCCGGGCATTCACCGCGTCCACGCCGCGCTCTATTTCTGCCTGCACTCGGGGGTGGGTCCGCCACTGGGCAAGCGTGCCTGGCAGGCTGTGCTGCTCTGCAAAGTTCTGCAGCACATCGGGCTTGAGCGTCAGCAGCGCGGCCAGGTAGTGGCGCGAGTCGCCCACCACCACCGCATGCTCCACCAAAGGAAGATTCATCAGATCGGCCTCGATGTTTCCCGGCGAAATGTTTTTGCCGCCGGAAGTGATGAGCAGGTCTTTCTTGCGGCCGGTGACGTAAATGAAGCCGTCTTCATCGATGCGGCCCAGATCGCCGCTGTGCAGCCAGCCGTCCTGCAAGGTCTCGGCCGTGGCTTCGGGGCGGTTTTTGTAGCCGACGAACACATTGGGCCCTTTGACCAGAATCTCACCGTCGTCCGCAATGCGCACCTGCACGCCGGCCAGGGGTTTGCCCGCGGCCCCGATGCGAACAAAGCCCGGCAGGCAAATGGCGGTCGGCCCGCTGTCTTCCGACTGGCCATAAACCTCGCCGATAAGCAAATCGAGGCTGGTGAAAAACTGCAGGTTCTCCACGGCGATGGGCGCTGCGCCCGAGAGCAGGATGCGCGCTTGATCAAAGCCCAGCGCCTTTTGCACCTTTTTGTGCACCAGCTTGCCGGCCAGGCGCTTCTTCATGTCCAGCCAGGGACCGGGTTCGTGGCCTTGCAGGGCCTTGGCGTGCCAGTCGCGCCCAGCGCGCAGCGCCCAGCGAGCCAGAACGGCCTTAGGGCCGGTAGCTGCGCGCAGCTTGGTGACGATCGCCGCCTGCATTTTTTCCCAGACGCGGGGAACGCCAAAAAAGATGGTCGGGTGTACCTCTTGCAAATGCTCACCCAAGGTTTCGAGCGAACTTGCGAAGTACAGCTGGTAACCCGCGAGCACATGGTTGCAGATGGCGCCCATTTGTTCGGCCACATGGGCCAGTGGCAGGTAAGAAATCAATCGGTCCTGCGGCGTCACCGCGAACGCGGCCGACAGTGCGGCCGAGGTCCAGCTCAGGTTCGCATGGCTTAGCTCCACGGCTTTTGGGTGGCCCGTAGTGCCCGAGGTGTAGATCAGCGTGCCGATGTCGCTTTCCCGAATGGCGTCCAGGCGCCGCTGCACTTCGGCATCGTGCTCCATGCTGGCACCAAGCGCCATGAAAGCTTCCCAAGCCATTGGCGCAGGGACGCCTTCTGCGACTTGCACGGAAGGCTCGTTGCTGGCGTGCCGCATCATCACCGTGGCGCGCAAGTGGGCCAGTGCCTGGGGCTCGCACGCCGCTTTTTGCCAATGCTGCGCGTTTTCGACCAGCAGCACCGCGCAGCCGCTGTGCTCGACGATGTAGGCGATCTCGTTGGCCGAGCTGCTCCAGTAAATGCCGGCAGCCATGCCGCCCACCATCATGGCAGCGAGGTCCATGGTGGTCCATTCGGGCCGGTTAAAACCCAGAATGCAGACGGCGTCGCCGGGCTGCACGCCCAACGCCACCAAGGCACGCGCCGCTTGGCGCACTTGCCCGGCATAGGCTTCCCACGACGTCGGCTGCCAGCCGGCGGCATCGCGCACGTGGTACGCCGGGTGGTTGGGCTGGCGCGCCGCAGTGCGCATCAGACGCTCCGGGATGCTGACAAAGCGGCTGTCGCTTGCAGCCATGGGCGCCTTGCGCGCGTCGGTGATCGGCATTTTTTGTCTCCTTCGTTTTTGTCTATTCAGCGGGGCGTTGCCGCGCTTCGCCCGGCCCTTCTAATGGGGCCTTGGCTTGAACGGCCGTTTTTAGGCTTTGAGCCCAAGAAGCTGGCGCGCTTCAGCGGGCGAAGCGACGCCCCGCCCTGCATTGCGCGCGCATTGCGCCAGTGCCTCAATCAGCATGCCGTTGCCGGTGGCGCGGCTGCCGTCTGGCAGGTAGAAGGTGTCTTCGAGGCCGGTGCGCAGCATGCCGCCCAGATCGGCGGTTTTCTGGTGCACGGGCCAAATTTCCTGGCGGCCGATCAGCGTGGCCTGCCACACCGCGTCGGGGGCCATCCACTCGGGCAGCAGTTCGAGCAGGCGCGCATCGCAGGGCATGCCCGAAGCGACGCCCATCACCAGGTTGTATTCCGGCCGACCCATCTCCGGCTTGAGCATGCCGTTCTTGATGTACATAGTGGTCGAGCGCACGATGCCCACGTCAAAGCACTCGAACTCGGGGTGCGTGCCGCACTCCGCCATGACGTCGAGAAACTGCTGTACCTTGGCCACCGGGTTGTCGAACACCATGGGCGGCCAGGCCCAGCTGCCGTCTTCCTTGAGCTTGAGATAGTTCAGGCTACCGGCGTTACAGGCCGCAATCTCAGGGCGGATCCGGCGGATGCAGTCCAGCGGCCCGCTGATGTCCTTGCCGACGACGCCGGTGGTCAGGTTGATGATGACGCCAGGACAGGCTTGGCGAATGGCGTCCACAATTTCCTCTGCCACATCGGGGTCCCAGCTGGGCATGTGGCCCATGCCTTCTTGTTGGGAACGGATATGCACATGCATGATGGACGCGCCCGCATCAAAGGCCTCGCGGGCCTGTGCCGCCATTTGCTCGGGCGTGACGGGTACGGGGTGCTGCTTGGGGTTGGTCAACACGCCGGTGAGGGCGCAGGTCAGTATGGCTTTGTGGTTGCTCATGGGGTGGTCTCTACGGTGGTGAGTTCAAGTTCTGCGAGCACGCTGCCTGCAGCAACGCTGCCTTTGAGTGCTGCATGCAGGGCGGTAACGGTGCCGTCGGCGCGGGCGCTGAGCCACATTTCCATCTTCATGGCCTCTACGCAAACCAGCGGTTGGCCGGCTTTGACTTGGTCGCCCACGGCCACGGAGATGGCGCAGACGGTGCCGGCGACGGGTGAGCGCAGTTTGCGCGGGTCGAGCGCCTGGTCGGTTTGTGGGAAAGGCGATTTTTCTTCGAAAACAAATACGGCGGCGCCCAAGGCCAGCGTGACCCGGCCACCTTGCAATACGCACAGCGCCTGGCGCTCTACGCCGCCTTGGCGGTAGTGCAGGCGGTGGTCTTGCAAGGCAACGTGCTCAAAGTCAAAAGCCTCGCCGTTGGCCAGCTCCACCGTCACCTGCGCGCCGTGGGGGCGAATGCGCACGGCCTGGCTATCGGTCGTACCTTGCAGGCTCAAAGTGGTGCTCCAGGCGGCCACGCTGTCAGGGCGGAAGGCGTCCGAGGTTTGCGCTACCAGTGCTGCGGCGGCCAGGGCCCAGGTATTGGCATCCGCTTGTGGCGCTTGCAGCAGTGGCTCGCCGTCCTGCATCCACTGGTCGATGGTGGCGGTGTGCATGCGCGCTTCGCGGAACTGGGGGTGGTCCAGCAGATCGCGCAGGAAGCGTGCGTTGTTGCGCACGCCCAGCAGGGGGCTGTCTTCCAGGGCGGCCATCAGGCGGCGGATGGCGTCGTTGCGGTCGCGGCCGTGGGCGATCAGCTTGGCGACCATGGGGTCGTACCAGGGGCTGATCTCGCCGCCTTCTTGTATTCCAGCGTCGATACGTACTTCGCCAAAGGCGCATTGCCCCCGCGCGCGGCCTGCCAGGGCCAGCTCGGGGCGCCAGAACTGCACCGGGCCGGTCTGCGGGGAAAAGCCGTTGTAAGGGTCTTCGGCGTAGAGGCGGACCTCAATCGCGTGGCCGCTCAGTTGAATGTCCTGCTGCTGCAGCGGCAGGGGTTCACCCGCCGCCACGCGCAACTGCCACTCCACGAGGTCGAGGCCGGTGATGCATTCGGTCACCGGATGCTCAACCTGCAGGCGGGTGTTCATCTCGAGGAAGTAGTGCTGGTTCTCGCTGTCCACGATGAACTCCACCGTGCCCGCACCCCGGTAGCCCACGGCCAGGGCCGCGGCCACGGCGTCTGCGCCCATCTGTGCCCGCATTTCCGGTGACACGATGGGGGAGGGCGCTTCTTCAATGACCTTTTGGCGGCGGCGCTGTGCTGTGCAGTCGCGCTCGCCCAGGTGCACGGCGTTGCCATGCGCGTCGGCAAACACCTGGATTTCGATGTGGCGCCCGCCTTCAATCAGGCGTTCGAGCATCAGCGAGCCGTCGCCAAACGCGCTGGTGGCTTCGCGGCGCGCGCCAGCCAGGGCTTCGGGTACCTCGGCCAAGTCGCGCACCAAGCGCATACCGCGCCCGCCGCCGCCGTTTACCGCTTTGACGAGCAAGGGGGCTTGCAGCCGTGTGGCCTCGCGCACCAGGCATTCGTCGCTCTGGTCCTCACCCAGGTAGCCGGGCGCGCAGGGCACGCCGGCTTCTGTCATGCGCCGCTTGGCGACCGCCTTGTCGCCCATGGCGGTGATGGCAGAGGCGGGCGGGCCGATGAAGACCAGACCAGCATCCGCGCACGCCTCTGCAAAATCCGCGCGCTCGGACAGGAAGCCGTAGCCTGGGTGCACGGCGTCGGCGCCGGTCAGGCGCGCGGCGTTCAGTAAGGCATTGATCGACAGATAGCTCTCGGCCGCTGGCGCGGGGCCGATGCGCACGGCCTCGTCGGCCAGAGCCACATGCGGGGCCTTTGCATCGGCGTCGGAATACACGGCGACGGTGCGGTAGCCGAGAGCGCGGGCTGTTCGGATCACCCGGCAGGCAATCTCTCCCCGGTTTGCAATCAGTATTTTGGAATAACTCATGCCGGAGCCCAGTTTGGTTTGCGTTTCTGCAGAAATGCGCTTGTGCCTTCCTGGCCTTCGGGGCCCTGCACAGCGCGGGAGAAGAGCGCGGCAGCTTCGTCCACCAAATCGGCGGGAGCATTCCAACGCGCCTTGGCCATCAGAGCCTTGGTGGCGGCGAGTGCCCCGGGCGCGCAGGCCAGGATGTCGGCCAGCACGGCTTGCACGGCACTGCCCACTTCGATGGTTTGCACCTGCTGGTGCACCAGGCCAACGACCAACGCCTGCGCCGCGTCGAGCTTGCCGCCAGTGACCGCCAAGCGCTTGGCTTGCGAATAGCCCAGCCGTTCGACGAGGAAAGGTGCGATCTGAGCAGGCACCACGCCGAGCGAAGTTTCGGGCAGGCGGAAGCGGGCAGTCTCGGTGGCAATGGCCACATCGGCCACACAGGCCAGACCAAAACCGCCGCCCATCACCGTGCCCTCCAGCACCACCACCACCGCCAGCGGCGTGTTGGCAAACGCCGCGCACAGATGGCCAAATTCGGCGTTCACATGGGCAATGGGATCGGCAGCGTCGCCCTCGCTCTGCAGGGCGCCCATTCGTGCGGCTGCCATGTCCTTGAGGTCGCCCCCGGCGCAGAAATGCCCGCCCGCGCCGCGCAGCACCACCACGCGGATGGCCTGTGCGCTGCCCGCCGTGCCTTCAGCCTGCGCAAGCGCTTGGCGCAACTCACCCACCATGGCCAGCGACATGGCGTTGCGCACCTCGGGGCGATTTAAGGTGATTTCGAGCACCGCGCCCGTGGTTACGGCGTTAATAGCTATAAAGTCCATAGCATTCATGTTCTCTGTTGTTGATTCGTCCATTGCACTTTGCGCTGCTCATACCGCTCGAATGGGCGCGGACCAAGCCAGCGGCCCCCGCGCAAGGGCCGCCCCGCGGCGCTGGGGGCGTCCTCCTTCCGCAACGCGAAGCGATGCAAGAGAAGGGGGAAGGCGCGCAGCGCCGCAGGGGGTTGCTCACTTCCTTCCGGGGAGGGTGCCTTCCAGCTTGCAAATGATCCCCAGCATGATTTCGTCGGCACCCCCGCCAATCGAGATCAAACGGCTGTCGCGGTAGGCCTGCGAGATGGGGTTGTCGGCGGTGAAACCCATGCCGCCCCAGTACTGCAGGCAGCTGTCGGCCACTTCGCGCGACAGGCGCCCGGCTTTTAGCTTGGCCATGGACGCGAGTTTGGTGACGTCTTTGCCCGACACATACGATTCCACCGCCCGGTAGGTCAGTGCGCGCAGGCATTCCACTTCGGTGCGCAGCTCGGCAAGCCGGAAGTGCACCACCTGGTTGTTCAGAATCGGCTGGCCAAAGGTCTGGCGCTGACGGGTGTATTCAATGGTCTGGTCGATCAGGTTGTCGAGCGAGCGCAGGCTGCTGGCGGCGCCGTACAGGCGCTCTTCCTGGAATTGCAGCATCTGGAACATGAAGCCGGCGCCTTCCTGCCCAATAAGGTTGCGCTGCGGTACGCGCACGTTGTCAAAGAACAACTGCGCGGTGTCGCTCGAATGCATGCCGATCTTCTCGATCTTCTGGCGCGTGATGCCGGGCGCATCCATGGGCACCATGATGAGCGACTTGTTCTTGTGCACCGGGCCATCCGAGGTGTTGGCCAGCAAGCAGCACCAGTCGGCCTGCATGCCGTTGGTGATCCACATCTTGGAACCATTGATGACGTAGTCGCTGCCGTCTTTCTTCGCCGTGGTTTTGAGGGCGGCAACGTCCGAGCCACCCGATACCTCGCTCACGCCAATGCAGCCCACCATGTCACCGGCAATGGCGGGGGCCAGAAATTCCTTGCGCAGCTCGTCGGTACCAAAGCGCGCCAGTGCCGGCGTGCACATATCCGTCTGTACGCCAATGCCCATGGGCACGCCGCCCACATTGCAGTCGCCCAGCGCTTCGGCCATCACCATGGAGTAGCTGAAATCGAGCCCCATGCCGCCAAATTCGGTGGGGTACTTGATGCCCAGCAAACCCAGGTCGCCCATCTTCTTGAAAAGCTCGCGCGCTGGGAAGATGCCGGCTTTTTCCCATTCCGCGGTGTGTGGGTTGATTTCGTTGGCAACAAACTTGCGCACGGTGTCGGAAATTTGCTCGTGTTCGGGGGTGAATTGCATGGTGTTCTCTCCGGAAAAAATGGGTTGCTGCGGGCGTGCTTAGAAGCGCGCCACGCCAAAGGTGTTGGGGTGCAGCGCGCGCGCTTTGGCGTCGCGTGCCATCGCCAGGCACAGCGTCAGCACGTTGCGGGTGTCGCGCGGGTCAATGATTCCGTCGTCCCACAGGCGGGCGGTGCCAAACAGCACGTCGGACTCGGCGTCCAGGCGCCGCTTGAGCTGCTCGCTCATGGCCTGAATGCCCGCCTCGGCCTGCTCGTTCATCGGCACGCCAGCGCGCGCCAGCTTGCCGCGGCTGATCATCTCCATGACCATGGCGGCCTGCGCGCCGCCCATCACGGCGGTGCGTGCGCTGGGCCAGGTGAAGATGAAATCGGGGTCGAACCCGCGCCCGCACATGCCGTAGTTGCCGGCCCCAAACGAGCCGCCCACCACGATGGTGAATTTGGGCACCCGCGCATTGGCCACGGCCTGAATCATTTTGCTGCCGTGCTTGATGGCGCCGGCGCGCTCGGCGGCGGTGCCCACCATGTAGCCCGTGGTGTTCTGCAAAAACACCAGTGGCGTGCCGCTTTGGTCGCACAACTGGATGAACTGCGCCGCCTTCACCGAACCCGTAGGCTGGATGGGGCCGTTGTTGGCGATGATGCCGACATGGTGGCCCTCAATGCGTGCATGGCCACAGACCGTGTCGCTGTCAAAGGCGGCTTTGAATTCCAGGAAGTGCGAGCCGTCCACGATGCGCGCCACGATCTCGCGGGCATCGTAGGGCTCGCGCTCGTCTGCCGGGACGATGCCCATCAGCTCCTCGGCGGGGAACAAAGGTGCACGCACCGGGGCGCCTTGCGCACCTGCTGCGTCCCAGGGCAGGTGGTCCATGAGGTCGCGCGTCAGAGCAATGGCGTGCGCATCGTTCTCGGCCAGGTATTCACCCAGGCCCGTCACGCTGGCGTGCATCTCGCTTCCGCCCAGTTCCTCGTCGGTCGCATCTTCGCCAATGGCAGCTTTCACGAGCGGTGGTCCCGCCAGGTAAATGCTCGAGCGCTCCTTCACCAGCACCACATAGTCGGACAAACCCGGCAAGTACGCGCCGCCAGCGGTGGATGAGCCATGCACCACGGCAATTTGCGGAATGCCCGCCGCCGACAGGCGCGCCTGGTTGGCAAAGCTGCGGCCGCCATCGACAAAAATATCGGCCTGATACATCAGGTTGGCGCCGCCCGATTCGACCAGCGCAATCAGGGGCAGCTTGTTTTGCAGTGCAATGGCTTGGGCGCGCAAACCTTTTTTCAAACCCATGGGCGCCACCGTGCCGCCCTTGACCGCGCTGTCGCTCGCAGAGATGAGCACACGCTTGCCCGCCACTTGGCCAATGCCCACGATGGAGCCACCACCCAGCACGGCCTTCTTGCCGTCGTCGTCGTGCATGCCCAGGCCGGCGAGGGCCGAGAGTTCCAGGAAGCTGCTGCCCCGGTCGAGCAGGCGCGCCACGCGCTCGCGCGGCAGCAACTGGCCCTTCTTGTCGAACTTGTCGCGTTTGGACGCCGACTCAGCCACCACCTTTCCCTGCAGGCCTTGCACCTGCGCCAGGCGTTCGGCCATGCGCTCGGCATTGCGGCGAAAGGCGTCGCTGTTCGTGTCGATCATGGAGCGGATGGCAGTCATGGCTTAAGCACCTCCGGCGCCTTGGCGCGGTGAAAGCCTTCAAAGGGCTGCGACCGCTGGTGCTCCATGATGGGGAACAGCGGCGCGCCGAGCGAGGCGGCGCCGTCAATCTGCACCGTGATTCCGGTGATGAACGCGGCGCCGGGGCTGAGCAGAAAGACGATGGCCGCACTGATCTCAGCCTCGGTCGCCAGGCGGCGCAGCGGCACGTGTTCGCGCAGCTTCGGGATTAAGGCTTTCACTGCGCCCCCATAGCTGTCCATACCCGATGAGGCCACCCAGCCCGGCGCCACGGCATTGACGCGCACGCCGCTGCTGGCCCACTCAAATGCCGCGCTCATGGTCAGGTTGCTCATGCCGGCGCGCGCAGCGCCCGAGTGGCCCATGCCGGGCATGCCGTTGCGAAAGTCGGCCGTCATGTTGACGATTGCGCCGCCGTGCTCCTGCATGCTTTGCACAAAGACCTCGCGCATCATCAAGAAGCCACCTGTGAGGTTGTTGCTGACGACCGCTTCAAAGCCGCGTTTGCTGATGGCCTGCAGCGGCGCAGGGAACTGCCCGCCCGCGTTGTTGACCAGACCGTCGATGCGGCCAACGCGCGCCACCACAGCCGCCACGGCAGACTTCACTTCGTCTTCGTCGCGAATGTCGAAGGCCTGGGTATCGCATTGGCCGCCGTCGTCGCGGATTTCTTGCGCTACGCGGTCGAGCTTCTCCTGCGTGCGTCCGCTGATGACGATGTGCGCACCGAGCGAGGCAAGCTCGTGCGCCACGCAGCGGCCAATGCCGCTGCCGCCGCCGGTCACCCAGAAGGTTTGGCCTTGGAAAAGGCCGGCGCGAAAAACGCTGTCGTAGTGCGCAGCCTGCGGCGAGGCTGCGTTCGTGGTTGGAGATGAAGGTTGGGTCATGTCGGCTGCATCTAAATCGATAACGCATTAGAGTGCAGCATGACGTTAACGTCAACATAACTACTATTAGGTATTTTCCCTGATTAGATGGATAGGCTGGTGTCTTATGATGCGAATCGTATTTTCAACACCCTTCAAGGAACACCATGAACATTCAAGAATGCACCGACGCCATTCGCACCAAAGTAGGCGACGACAGTGGGCTGAACGCTGTGCTCAAGTTCGATTGCGGCGACGATGGCCAGATTCTTATCGACGGCAACGCCAGCCCCAATACGGTGAGCAACGACGACGGTGAGGCCGACTGCACGGTGGCCATCACGCTTGAGAACCTGAACAACCTGCTCTCAGGCAAGCTCGATCCGGTCACTGGCTTTATGGGCGGCAAGTTCAAAGTCAGCGGCGACATGAGCATCGCCATGAAGCTGCAACGGGTGATCTGACCATGCAGGAGGCCCGCACTCAGGACATGGGCGAACGCCAGGCTGCGGCCACGGAAGCCGCGCGCCAAGTGCTGGCCGACCACTTCTCGGACGACAAAACTTCTGAGTTGTTTGGCGTCACCGAGCTGTGCAACGCGTTTGACGTTACCCCGCGCACGCTGCGCTTTTACGAAGACAAGGGCCTGCTGTGCCCGCGGCGCATCAACGGCACGCGCGTGTACAGCCGGCGCGACCGCGCCCGCCTGGTGCTGATCCTGCGGGCCAAAGCCATTGGCTCGTCGCTCGCTGAAATCAAGCAGTACCTCGACATGTACGGCCAAGCCGGCGAGGGCCGTGAGCAGCAGCTTCGCTACGTGCTCGACCGCACCGACGGCGCGATTGCCGAGCTGGAGCAAAAGCGCATGCACATTGAAAGCAGCCTGGCCGAGCTGCGCATCATCAACAACAACGTGCGCACGAACCTCGGGCTCGCCCCACTGGAAGCCGACTAAGGCTTGATTTGCTGGGTGGGCGCGGTTCCATCCGACGAGAGCCGCGGGCAATTGCCGGAATAATGGGCCTTCAGTGCATCCCGCCTTCTGGAGTCTATGAACACCGTACCCGAATGGATCTCGCGCAGCGTGGCGCTGATCACCAACGCCCGCGCCCCTGCTGAGGGCAAGGCGCCTGCTACCGCTGCCTCGCAAACCGAACGCAGTACCCACGAGCGCCTGCAGGCCACGCTGCGCCGCGGTGAGGAATGTCTGTCGCCCCGCGCGCTGCGAAAACTGCTCAGTGAGCTTCAGGATGTCATTGCCCCGCGGGTGAGTGAGATTGAGGGCGGTCGCCGCGCGCAACTGCTCGCAACTTGGTACGAGGCCGCCGAACCTGGCGAGCGGCGCGACTTCTGGCTGCTGCTGTGCGAGCAGTTTGCGCCCGACGCCTCACGCTTTAAAGCCGCACGCGAGCGCTATGAGGCCGCTGCGGGAACGCCCGAAGAGGCTCAGGCCGAAATTGGGCTGCGCAAAGCCATGACGTCGCCGCGCACCCGGCTGCTCCAGCGGTTTTCAGCGTTTCCGCAAGGCATGCGGTTTCTCATCGACTTGCGCGCCGAAATGTTGCGCGTGCTCAAGAGCGACAAGCGACTGGTGGCGCTAGACGCGGAGCTCGAGCAGCTGTTTTCCACCTGGTTCGACGTCGCCTTTCTGGAGCTGCGCCGCCTGTCGTGGGATTCGCCCGCGTCGCTCATTGAAAAGCTCATCAAATACGAGGCGGTCCACGACATTCGCAGCTGGGCCGACTTGAAGAATCGCTTGGCGGGCGACCGGCGCTGCTATGGGTTCTTTCACGCCAGCCTGCCAACTGAGCCGCTGATTTTTGTTGAAGTGGCTTTGGTGGAGCAGCTCTCAGACAGCATCGCGCCGCTGCTTGACGAGCACGCAGCACAGGCGCCGCTTGCCCGCGCCACTACGGCGATTTTTTATTCCATCAGCAGCACGCAAACCGGGCTGCGCGGGGTGAGCTTCGGGAATGCGCTTATCAAAACCGTCGCCGAGACGCTCAGCGCCGAGTTTCCGCGCCTGCGCCAGTTCGCCACGCTCTCTCCGATTCCAGGCTTTCGCGCCTGGCTGGGCAAGCACGCGGGGGCGGCGCTCGAGCGCCTGGACGACAAGCGCCGCGCCGAGCTCGCCCGCGCACTTGCGCTCGAAGCGCCTGAGGCGCTGACGCCTGCTGCGCTGCTGGCCGCCGCCGACCAAGCAGGCACGCTGGAGGCGCGCGCGCCCGTCGCCCAGTGGTTGGCGCAGTGTGCTGCGCGCTATTTGGCGTTGGAGATGGTCGATGGCCGGCCGGTGGACCCGGTGGCGCGTTTCCACTTGGGCAACGGCGCGCGCGTAGAGCGCATCAACTGGGCGGGCGACCGCTCGGCCAAAGGCCACAAGCAGTCGTATGGGCTGATGGTGAACTACCTCTACGATTTGAAGCGCATAGACAAGCACCGCGACCAGTTGGCAGAAGGCAAGATCGCCGCCTCGCGCGAGGTCGAAAAACTGGCCGCAGGCGGCTGAGGGAGGGCAGGTAAAGCATGACATCAGGCCACATTCGCATCGAACCTCTGCCGGACATTGTCGGCGGCTGGCGCGTCGTCCTCAGCAACCCAAGCCGCTTGAACGCCATGTCGCGCGCTATGTGGCGCGAGTTGAAATCGGTGTTTGAGCAGATCAACGCCGACGCCAGCGCCCGCTGCGTGCTGGTGCAGGGGGAGGGCGCGGCCTTTTGCGCCGGTGGTGACATTTCGGAATACCCGGCGTTTCGCTTTGATGAGGCTGCGCTGCGCGAATTTCACGAAACGGAAGTTTGGGGCGCGCTCGCAGCAATGCTCGCCTGCGATGCGCCGCTGGTGGCTGGAATTTCGGGTGCGTGCATGGGCGCGGGGGTCGAAATTGCCAGTTGCTGCGACATTCGCATTGCGGGCGCATCGGCCCGCTTTGGCGCGCCGATTGCGCGCCTCGGCTTTCCCATGGCGCCGCGCGAAGCGCAACTCGTCGCGGGTGCATTGGGCGGTGCGGTGGCGCGCCAGATGCTGCTGGAAGCGGCCACGTTTTCTGCGCCCGAAATGCTGGCCTGCGGTTTCCTCTCACGTGTCGTGCAGCCGGAAGTCGCGGCTGACGAGGCACTTGCAAGCGCAGGCCGCATCGCAGTGCTCGCACCGCAGGCGGCACGCCTGAACAAGCAGACGCTTCGAGCCTTAAAATCGCCTTCCACGCTTACAGGTTATGCGCAAGCAGCTATGGAAAGCATAGTGGACAGCGCCTACCAGTACGCCGACAGCGCTGAGCACCGTGAGGGCGTTAGCGCCTTCCTCGTCAAGCGTCCGCCGAATTTTTGAATGTTGAATTGCCGATGCCAGCCCAGCACAGCCTCTTTGCCGCCCTGCGTGCGGCCTTTCCCGCCGACTTGAGCACCACCGCCATTGAGGCGATCGCTCCCGACGGCAGCTCGCTCTACTACACCTGGGCCGACCTCGACCACGCCAGCGCACGCATCGCCAACCTGCTCGCGTCATTGGGCTTGCCGCCGGGGGCTCGCGTGGCGGTGCAGGTGGAAAAGTCGGTGGAAGCATTGGCGCTTTACCTAGCCACGCTGCGCGCCGGGCTGGTGTTTCTGCCGCTTAACACTGCCTACCGCAGCGCCGAGGTCGAGTACTTCGTACGCGACGCCGAGCCCGGTGTGGTGGTGTGCACGCCGGCCGCTTTTGGCTGGGTGTCCAAAATTGCCTTTCAGGCCGGAACGCAGGCGGTGTACACGCTGGGCGACGACCGGACCGGCAGTCTGCTCGACCGCGCGGCCCACCATGCCGACGTGCACACGCCCGCCGTGTGCGGCGCCGATACTTTGGCCGCCATCGTCTACACCAGCGGCACCACCGGCCGCAGCAAGGGCGCCATGCTGACGCACGGCAACCTACTGGCTAACGCCGTCATGCTTAAGGACTATTGGGGATGGCGCCACGACGACGTGCTGATTCACGCCTTGCCAATCTTCCACGTGCATGGCCTGTTTGTCGCCATCCACGCAGCGCTTTTGGGCGCGAGCAAGATGTTTTGGTTTTCCAAGTTCGACCCTGCAGCGGTGGTCGCTGCGCTGCCACGCGCCACGGTGTTTATGGGTGTGCCCACGCTCTACGTGCGCATGCTGGGTGAGGCGGGGCTGAACCGCGCAGCCGCAGCGCACATACGGCTGTTTATTTCCGGCTCGGCGCCACTGCTTATCGAGACCTTCCGCGACTGGCAGGAGCGCACCGGCCACACCATTCTGGAGCGCTACGGCATGAGCGAGACGACCATGCTGACCTCCAACCCCTATGGCCCGGACGCGCGCTATGGCAAGCAAAGCGAGCGGCGCGGCGGCACGGTCGGGTTTCCGCTGCCGGGTGTGGATCTGCGCGTGGCAGATGCACAGGACCAGGCGCTGCCCGCCGGCGAGATCGGCGGCATCCAGGTGCGCGGCGCCAGCGTGTTTGGTGGCTACTGGCGCATGCCCGAGAAAACCGCGCAGGAATTTACCGCGGATGGTTGGTTTCGCACCGGTGATGTGGGCCAGATCGACGCGCGCGGCTACGTGAGCATCGTCGGGCGCAGCAAGGATCTGATCATCAGCGGCGGCTACAACGTGTATCCAGCGGAAATTGAAGCAGTGCTCAACGAACTGCCCGGCGTGCAGGAGAGCGCCGTGGTCGGCGTGCCGCACCCCGACTTTGGAGAGGTGGGCGTGGCTGCGGTAGTGGCACGCGCTGGCGGCAAACCCGATCCCCAGCAACTGCTGGCTGCGCTCAAGGCACAACTGGCGAACTACAAAATCCCCAAGCACTTCGTCGTCGTGCCGGAACTGCCGCGCAACACCATGGGCAAGGTGCAGAAGAACCTGCTGCGCGCGGCGTATGGCGAACTGTTTGTGAAGAAGGCTGAGTAGCTACTAAATAAATAGCTGATCGCGCTTTACCAGTAAGCGCTAGAGGCCAATTTCACTCAAACTTTTTAAGTTGGGTGGGTGAGGGTAAATTGCTGGCTTTCCTCCCATCCATCCCTACGGCTCAAACCACCATAGCGCTCAGCAATTGCGCCGCCGCAGCTTGCGGGTCTTGCGCAGCCACCAGTGCCCGCACCACCGCAATCGAGCCAACGCCGGTGTTCAGAATTTCCCCAAACTGCTCGGCGCCAATGCCGCCGATTGCCACTGTGGGGTAGTCGCGCAGCAGCGCCACGTATGCCGCCAAACGGGCCACGCCCTGTGGGGCGGTGGCCATGCGTTTGAGCGTCGTGGGGAACACAGCGCCCAAGGCGATGTAGCTGGGCTGCACGGCGTCGGCGCGCAGCATTTCTGCGTAGCCGTGCGTGCTGACACCCAGGCGCAGACCGCTTGCGCGGAGCTCCTGCACTTCGGCTGGGCTGAGCGCGTCCAAGTCTTCCTGGCCAAGGTGCGCGCCGTAGGCACCGGCAGCAATCGCCTCACGCCAGTGGTCGTTGACAAACAGCAGTGCGTCGGTGCCCGCAACCGCATCGACGGCAGCGCGCACCTCATGCGCAACGGCGCTGGCATCGTCCGACTTGAAGCGCAACTGCACCGTCGGAACGCCAGCACGCGCCATACGGCCCACCCAGTCGGCGTCTGGTAGCACGGCGTACAGGCCGAGCTGCTGCGGGCAGGTGGCAAAAGGCGCCTCATGCGGGCGCGCTTGCAGGCCGAAATCCTCAGCTACGCTGGGCCAAAGCTCGGCTGCGGTGCTTCCGGTGCGTTCCCAGCGCGCCTGCCAAGCGCGTGCCAGCACCTGCGCGTCGGCGGCAATAAAGCCCAATGCGCTGCAGGCTTGCAGCGCACCTTGGTAGACCGGCGAGTCGCTTCCCGGCGCTGGGGTGGGCTGCGCCGGGAAGCCTGTGAAGCCGGAGGCGTGGGCGGCGGTGATGGCCTGCGCCAGGGTGTTGGGATCAATCATGCGGCGCATGGTGCCAGAAGGGAGTGCCCAGCACAGGGGTGCTGGGGTGGGCGCTGGCCTGCGGCTGCATGGCGCCGGCGTGGCGCGCGGCGTGGCCGGCGCGTACAGCGTCCGCAAACGCTACGGCCATGGCGACCGGGTCTTGCGCCAGCGCCACAGCGGTGTTGAGCAGCACGCCATCAAAGCCCCATTCCATAACCTGACAGGCGTGGGACGGCAGGCCCAGACCGGCATCGACCAGCATCGGCACATCAAGGCGGTCGCGCAGCACCTGCAGTGCATACGGGTTGACTGGGCCGCGGCCGGTGCCAATCGGTGCAGCCCAAGGCATGACGGCCTGGCAGCCGACATCGACCAGGCGCTGGCACAGCACCAAATCTTCGGTGCAGTAGGGCAGCACGTAAAAGCCATCGCGCACCAGCGTCTCAGCGGCGGCGACGAGGTTCAGCGTGTCGGGCTGCAGGGTGTAGTCGTCGCCAATCACTTCGAGCTTGATCCACGGCGTGTTGAAGACCTCGCGCGCCATCTGGGCGGTGGTGATGGCCTCTTGCGCGCTGTGGCAGCCGGCGGTGTTGGGCAGCACCGGCACGCCCAGTTCGCGCAGCAGTTCGAAAAAGCTTTGGCCTCCCTCCGTGCTGCCGCTCGTCTGGCGCCGCAGTGAAGCAGTCACCATGCCGGGCTTGGCCTGCTGCACCGCGGTTTTGAGCGTGCTGGGTGACGGATAGCGCGCCGTGCCGAGCAGCAGTCGGCTTTGAAAGGTTTCGCCGTAGAGCGTGAGCGTGTCGGCCGAAGTGGATGTGTTCATGGCAATGCGGAGCGGCTTACCCGCCCGTAACGGGGGAGATGACTTCGACTTGGTCGCCGGGCTGCAGCAGGTGCTGGGCGTGGCGTGCGGCGGGCACAAAGCTGGTGTTCACCGCGACAGCAAACGGTGGCTTGGCGTCCATGGCTGCCAACAGGTCGGCCACACTGGCGCCGTCGTCCAGGCTGCGCGGCTGGCCGTTGACGGTAAGGTTCATGCTGCAAGCTCCTCGCTGATCTGGGCAACTTCCACCGCGAGGTCAAAGCTGCGCGCTAGGGGTGAGTCGCCCGTGGCCAGCAGCTCCAGTACCACGTCGAGCATGGCCGGCGCAATCATGAAGCCGTGGCGGTATAGCCCGTTGACTTCGAGCACTCGCGGCGCGCGCAGGCGCACGGCGGGCAGGTTGTCGGGCAGGGTGGGGCGGCACTGCGTGGCGACTTCCAGAATGCGCGCTTCGGCAAAGCCTGGGTGCACTGCGTAGGCGGCGCTCAGAAGTTCGAGCGTCGAGCGCACGCTGGCGGGGGATAGGTCGTCCGTCTCAATTTCGGTGGCCCCAATGACAAACACATGGTTCTCCTTGGGGGCGATGTAAATCGGATAGCGCGGGTGCACCAGGCGCGTGGGGCGCGCCAGCGTGACTTCGGGCGCATGCACGCGCGCCACTTCGCCGCGCACGCCGCGCAGCGCCGGCCAAGCGGGGCGCGCTCCAAGGCCGCGGCAGTCGAGCACCCAATCGGGCTGGCCGCTTGTGCCGGGCGTGAAGTCTGAAAGCTCAACGGCCCAATTCCAGTGCGTTTGCACACCCAGCGTCTGCATCTCCAGCGCCAGCGCGGCGAGCAGTTGGCGGTTGTCGAGCTGACCCTCTCCGGGAAGCAGCATGCCGCTGGCAAAGCGCGTAGCCAAAGCGGGCTCGACCTCGGCGAGCCGGGCCGCGTCAAGCGGCTCCATAGCAGGCAGTTCAGGCACCTGCTCGCGCGTGGCAGACAGCTGCTGGCGCAGGCGCGCAGCGTCGGTAGCGTCTTGGCGGTGCCAGACGATGAGAGTGCCCTCCTGTTGGAAAAACACGGGGGCCGTAAGCGTAGCCAGCAGTTCGCGCCAGCGCGCGAGCGCATAGCGCCCCATGCGCACGACACCGTGCTCGGTCACGGCCGATTCGGCGAGCGGCGCCAGCATGCCGCCGGCCACGCGCGCGGCAGAATGCTCGGCCCCTGGCCCGCCGCGGTCGTAAATGGTGACCGCGTGGCCTGCGCGCGCCAGCGAGACGGCAAGCAGCCGGCCCATGAGGCCGGCGCCAAGGATGGCAAAGGAGGTTGGTTTTGACGTCATCGCGTTCCGTTTCACGGACAAAACGGGCTCACCGGGACGGCGCCGTACTGGAAACTCCCCACGCCAGCATGACCTGGATCGGGTAACGGGGCGGCGCGCCTGCCGGTGGCAGCTGCAACGGCCCCAGGGTGTTTCTCAGTCCGCGCCAAAATCGCTAACTTCTTTTGGCGGGACACCCCTGTTTCGTCCAGCGAGAATTAGAGCACAGCACCATATCCTTGCGCTTGATGTGGCTCAGCCTCGCGGCGCGTGCCCTCCGATGTGAAAGATCCCGAAAACATGACGAATCCCTTGTCCCCAGCGTGCTATGTGCGTGTGCTCTCCATCGCGGGCTCAGACAGCGGCGGCGGCGCCGGCATCCAGGCCGACCTCAAGACCTTTGCCGCGCTCGGTTGCTACGGCATGACCGCCATTACCGCCATCACCGCACAAAACACCCAGGGCGTGCGCGCCATCCACGGTGTTCCGCCTGAGATGCTGCGCGCGCAGATCGACGCTGTGGTGGAAGACATCGGCGTCGATGCCGTAAAGATTGGCATGCTGCATTCGCCTGAAGTGGTGGCAGTGGTCGCCGATGCTGTGCGCCGCCACCGCCTGCCGCATGTGGTGCTCGACCCGGTGATGGTCGCCACCAGCGGCGACCGGCTGATGGCCGCTGAGACCGTGCAGGTGCTGGTGCGAGATTTGTTTCCGCTGGCCGAGGTGGTTACCCCGAACCTGGACGAAGCCGCGCTGCTGCTCGGCCACGCCATCGCCGGCCCAGAGGCGCTTGATGCCGCAGCGCGCGAGCTGCTCGCCTTGGGCGCGCCCGCGGTGCTGCTCAAGGGCGGGCATCTGGTCGGCGACGCAGTGATCGACGTGCTGATTGAGGCCGGCGGCACACTCACGCGGCTGGAAGCGCCCCGCATTGCAACCCGCAACGGCCACGGCACGGGCTGCACCCTATCGTCGGCCATTGCCGCGCATCTGGCGCTGGGCCTGCCGCTGGCCTCGGCGGTCAAAGCCGCGCGCGCCTACATCCTTGGCGCAATTGCTGCGGGGGCCAATGTGCGCACCGGGCAGGGCGCGGGGCCGCTGAACCATGGCTATGCGCCGGTGGCGCAGCAGGTGCAAAAAATGTAAGGGTTTTGGCCTCTAGGGCTTTACCATAAAGCGCTAGCAGCTATCAAAATGAAAGTAATTACACGCTGCGCGGCCGAGTTGCCCAGGCCAGCACAAAGCTTAGTGCCAGCGTGGGCAAGGCTGAGCCCAGCGCCGGGGCCAGCTTGGGCAGCAGGTGGTAGAACGCGATGCCTGCGAGCCAAATGGCAATCGGCGCAGCGTGCGCTTTGCCCGCACGCTGCAGCGCGGCTGCGGCATTGGCGCCAAAAGCCAGGCGGCCCAAAATCACCCCAAACAGCGGTACGAACACCGAGCTGAGCAGCAGCAAGAATGGCTCCAAGCTGTGCATGGGCAGCACCAACGCCAGGCCGGTGCTGAGCATGGCAATCAGCAGGCCCCACTGGCGCACGCTCCAGCGTGGCAGCAGGCTGTGGGTGGACACCGCGCCCGAATACGCATCGCCGTAGGCGTTGTCCACCTCATCGATCAGGATAAGCGAGAGCGCAATCAGCCCGCCTTGCGCGAGCAGCAGGGCCGTTACCAGGTTTTCGCTTGGCAGCACCAGCGCCACCAGCACGCCCAGGGCGTAGCACCAGATATTGGCCAACGCGTAGCCTGCCCAGGTGCCACGCAGCGCCGCGCTGCCGCTCTTGCCGTGGCGCGCGTAATCGGCCACCAGCGGCAGCCACGAAATCGGCATGGCAATCACCAGATCGAGCGCCGGCAGCACGCCCATGCCGCCTTCGCCGCGCCGCTGCCAGAGCTGCTCCAGCCCTTTCGCGTTTGCCATGTCCAAAAACTTCCAGGTGAGCCACAACAAGGACAGCACCACGAGCGGCAGCGCCACGCGCGAGATGATCTGGCGCACCAGTTGCACCATCGAGCCGCTGATCAGCAGCGTGATCACAGCGCCCCAGAGCAGCGTGGCCAGCACCGGCCAGTAGCCGGCAAGCAGGCTGCCTGACTGGCGGCCAATGGCCACGGTGGCGTCGCGCATGATCACCAGCTCAAACGTGCCCCAGCCGAGCAGCTGCACGATGTTCAGCAGGATCGGCAAACGCGCAAAGCTGCGTCCATACACTGCGTGCATAAGTCCCGCGCTGGCGAGGCCGCTGTCGCAGCCAAGCTTTGCGACCCAGCCCAGCATCCCCGCGCCAATGAACGAGCCGCCGACAATGGCGAGCAGCGCTTCCTTGGTGCCCAGCGCCGGCATCAGATAGGCGCCCACCTGCATCACCAGCAAACCCACCCCCAGGCTGAACCACAGCGCAGCGTGGTCGTGCAGACCGAACACCCGGCGATCGGGCGCGATCGGTGCGAGCGCTTCGTTGGCGGGAGAAATGGGTGTGGTCATGGCGGCTCCGTAAAGACCTGCGCGGGAGCTGCTGACGCGCCGTGCCGCTGGCAATGCAGCTTGGCGTAGCGTTCTGGCTTCCCTGCGCGAGGATGATCTCAATCAGGTTCAAAGGGACTCTCTCAGCCCGCGCAAGCTTGAAGCGTTGCGGGGCACCCCCAGCGAATGCACCGGGTAAGCGGTGCGCTGCGGATTCTAGCGGGCCTGTTCCGTTTCATCAGGCGTGTTGGGCTGTTTTTTCCGCACTGGCCGACCTGCCCGTGTCCGTTCGGCGACGCCTGAGGCCTTCGCAAAATGACGTGGCGCGGTATTCTCGTTTTCTGTTCACAGGCTGCCCACCACCGCAGGAAACCAATGAATCATGCTGATTTCGACGCCCTGCACGCAGCGATGCGCGCCCAGGTCGACCAAGAGTTCCTGCCGGGAGTTTCCACCGCGCTGCTGCGAGGTCGCGACGTGGTCGACCGTTTTTGTTACGGGAGCGCCGACCGGGAAGCAGATGTGGCACTGCGCGAGGACCACATCTTTCGCATCTTCTCCAGCACCAAGCTCGTCACTGCCTGTGCCGTCATGCTGCTTGTTGAAGAGGGTCGAATTCGTCTGGATGACCCGGTGGATGCCTACATTCCAGAGCTTGCGGCAAGGCAGGTCTTGCGCGCGGGCGCCACGCGCATTGACGACACTGAGCCCGCGCAATCGCCGATCACGCTGCACCATTTGATGACGCATACGTCCGGGTTGTCTTACGGCATTTTTGACCCCGGAACTCTGCAGTTTCAAGCCTACAGGCAAGCGGGTGTGCACCACCCCATGCAGGATCTGGCGGGCATGATGAAGGTGCTGGCGCCGTTGCCGCTGTCGTTCCAGCCTGGTACGCAGTGGGAGTACTCGATCGCGTCGGATGTGCTGGGACGAGTCGTCGAAATTGCCAGCGGAGAATCGTTTGGAGCGTTTCTCGCGCGGCGGATATTTGAGCCGCTTGGCATGGCGGACACCGATTTTTGGGTCCCACCCGAAAAGCGCGAACGCCTGTGCGCGCTCTACATTGGCGTCGACGTGCTGGACCCGACCAAGCCTGGCTTGCTTCGCGCCGACGACAAACCATACCCAGGTGCGTTTTTGAACAAGCTGCCGCGTGAATCGGGGGGCGGTGGGCTCGTGAGCACTTTGGACGATTCGGTGCGCCTTATCCAGAGCCTGATTCCCGGCGGACCCACGCTGCTTCAACCCGCCACGCTGGACCAGATGTTCAGCAACCAGTTGCCTGCGCAGCTTCGTGTGCAATTTCCAAACATGCCGCAGCAACCAGGTTGGCGCTTTGGCTTGGGCTCTTCCGTTCGCATCAATTGCGACCCGGGAACTGCAGAAGCGGTCGCGGGCGAAGTGGGCTGGGGAGGTGTGGCAGGCACTCTCTGGTGGATCAACCCGCGTTTGGGCATTGCGGCCGTGCTGATGACGCAGCGCTACTTCGGCTTCGGCGATCCGTATGCCGGCGAGTTCAATCGGCACGCCTACAAAGCACTCGGCTACTGAGAGGGCGAATTGCTTGCACGGTGCTGTGCTTCTTGGGCGCGCCGTGCAGAGCAAGCGCTCTTGATCAACAATCAAGAGCGCCAAATGCGGAACCGCCCACCAAGCGTGGGCGTTCACCAGACACCGACGCCTACCGGGCGTCCCTCTCTTCTATTTCTCACGAAGCACCCCCATGACCCAACCGATTCCCGCCACCGCCTTGCAACTGCGCTCGCTCGTCCAAGCCGACGGCAGCTTGCAGCTCAGCCTTGAACCCACTCCAGTTCCCGTCTCCGGCGCTGATGAAGTGTTGATCCAAATGCAGGCAACACCCATCAACCCGTCGGACATTGGCCTGCTGTTCGGGCCGGCCGATCTGTCGACCGTCCAAGTCTCCGGAACCGCCGACCGTCCTGTGGTCAGCGCCCGCATTCCAGAACGCGCCATGCCCGGTTTGGCGGCGCGCTTGGGCGAAAGCATGCCGGTCGGCAATGAAGGCGCTGGCCTGGTAGTGGCCGCCGGAGCTTCACCAGCCGCTCAGGCGCTTTTGGGTCGCACGGTGGCGGTGATTGGCGGCGCCATGTACGCGCAGTACCGCACCATGGCTGCGGCGCAGTGCCTGCCTTTGCCGGCCGGCACCACGGCGGCAGAGGGTGCATCGTGCTTCGTTAACCCTTTGACCGCGCTCGGCATGGTCGAGACCATGAAGCGCGAAGGCCACACAGCGCTGGTGCACACCGCTGCAGCCAGCAACCTGGGTCAAATGCTCAACAAGATCTGCCTGAAGGACGGCATCAATCTGGTGAATATCGTGCGCAAGCCCGAACAAGCTGCGCTGCTGCGTGAGATCGGTGCAAAGTACGTGTGCGACAGCAGTGCGCCCACCTTCAAAGCCGATCTGACCGATGCGCTCACCGAAACCGGCGCCACGATCGCGTTCGACGCCACCGGCGGCGGCACATTGGCCGGGCACATTCTGCAATGCATGGAAGTCGCCATCAACCGAACGGCCAAGGAATACAGCCGCTACGGCTCGGCCGTGCACAAACAGGTCTACATGTATGGCGGCTTGGATACGCGCCCGACGGAAATCCAGCGCACCTTTGGCATGGCCTGGGGCATCGGCGGTTGGTTGCTGTTCCCCTTCCTACAAAAAATTGGCAACGCGGCCGCGCAGCAACTGCGCGAGCGTGTGGCGGCCGAACTCAAAACCACCTTTGCCAGCCACTACGCACGCACGGTATCGCTGGCCGACGCGCTGAGTGCCGACGCGATTGTGTTCTACGGCCCGCGGAACACCGGCGCCAAGGTGCTGATCGATCCGTCGCTGTGAGCGGGTGACCGCAGCTTGCGGCGTTTGACCTACTTTTTCGCCCCGAGGTCCGACAACAACTCAAGCTGCAGCTCCTGAATGCGCACCAGCCGCTCCCACTGGTGCGACAGCAGATGGTCCATTTTTTCGTGCAGGTGCCGAATTTCGAGCTCGGCCTTCAGGTTGATCTGGTAGTCGTGCTCAGACCGGATCCGGTCTTTCGCTTCTTGCCGGTTCTGGCTCATCATGATCACCGGGGCCTGGATGGCGGCAAGACAGGAAAGAATGAGATTGAGGAAGATAAAAGGGTAGGGGTCAAGCGGCTTCCACAGCAGCACCAGGGAATTCATTCCCACCCAGACCACGAGAAAGATGCCAAAGGCAATCAGAAATGCCCAGCTGCCCCCAAAGGCGGCGATTCTGTCGGCCAGTCGTTCGCCGAAAGTCCATTGCTTTTCAAAGCTGGCGTCGATGTTGGTCGACAGTATTTCGTGCTCCTGCAAGCTGCGAACCACTTCTTGCTCCAGTGAAGACAGTTCGCCGCGCTCGGTTGCAAGAATTGAGTGCACGTAAGTGCCTCGGATTTTGGCGAGATCGGGTCGGCAGATGTACGAATCCGCTTGCCAGTCGGGCACGGTCTTACGAATTTCTTGCGCCATTTCCGTGCCAATGATCTCCCCGGAGATGAGATCGGACTTTGCAAAGGGCTGGTGGCAAATCGCGCAACTGGACTTAACGGAAGTCTTGCTGGTCATGGCGGTGGTTCCTTGGCAGATAGAGCACTGCCGATTCGACTATGGCCGCAAATGGGTCGTGGGCGATTGGCTCGCAGACCCATTGTGTGCTCTGACCGTGCGTTCAGCCGTCGGACGGTGTCGCGCCCAGCAGGACATCGCCCACACCCAAGCGCCACTGCAGCCGTTCGCTGCTCGTGGTGTATTCAAGAGGGATTTTTTGGCCCGCTAGCATTTCCGCTGCCCCAAATGCGGCCAGCGTTGCCTCGTGAAAGCCGCTCACGATGAGCTTGCGTTTGCCGGGGTATGTGACGGCGTCTCCAACGGCGTAGATGCCGGGAATGTTGGTGGCGAAGGTGGCGGGGTTCACTATCAGCTGCTTGCGCTCGAGGTCCAAGCCCCAGTCCGCGATTGGTCCGAGGCGCGGTACCAAGCCCAGTCGCACCAGAAGCAGGTCAAGCGCAAGCTGCTTTTGATCGCCGTCAGGCGTCGTCAGCTCAAGCGATTTCAGTCGACCCGCTTGCTGGCCAATGCCAGACGCCACACCCACAGCTATTTCAATTCGGCCAATGGCGCGCAGCATTTGCAGCTGCGCAAGTACTTCAGGCGGCGCGTCGAACACGTCGCGGCGATGGTGCAGCGTGGTGTGTGCGGGGCGCAGGTGCAGAGGCGCAGTGGCGCAAGCGATGGCGGTGGCAACAGCAGGCTCGCCGCCGCCATGCACCACCACCTGCTGGCCGGCAAGGTTTTCACCAGCATCCAGCCGATAGCGCATCTGATCGCCGTCGAAGGTTTCCAAGCCTGGCAGTTTGACCGTGCGGGGCATAAAGGCCCCTACGCCGGCGGCAAGGAACACGGTGCGGGCGTGCAAGCGGGTGCCTTGGGCGGTCTCCACCAAAAGCCCGCCCCCGGCGTGTGGTGCCAGCGCCGTAGCCTGCTCGCCAAGGTGCCAGTGCGGCGCGAAGGGGGAGATTTGGTCCAGCAGCCGGTCGGTCAGCTCCTGCCCAGTGCAGACCTTGATGCCCGGGACGTCGTAAATGGGCTTGTCGCCATACAGCTCGGCGCATTGACCACCTGGGTGCGGCAATGCGTCAATGACGTGGCAGGAGAGGCCTTGAAGACCCAACTGAAAAACCTGGAACAGCCCCACGGGACCTGCGCCGATGACGACTGCGTCTGTCTTGTTCATCAAGTCCTCCGTGTTCGCCGCAAACATTAGCGCATATGGGGTAGCCCCTGTCTTCACCAGTGCCGCCGTGGAATCGGCTTTGCCGGGCCACTGGGGGCGTCCCCCTTGGGGGAAAGACGCGAAGCGGCGCAGGGGGGAGCCAAGTGCTCCGGGCCGCTGGGGGCGTCCCCCTAGGGGGAAGGCGCGAAGCGACGCAGGGGGTTACTTAATGATGTCGTTTCGCTTGTCGGGCTTGCCGTTCCATTCGTCGGCGTCGGGCAGCGCGCCCTTGCGCTTGGTGATGGCTTTCCAGCCAGGTGCGTTGGTCAACTCGGCGTTGATTTTGATGAAGGCCAGTTCGTCCGGCGGCAGGTCTTCCTCGGCGAAGATCGCGTTGGCCGGGCATTCGGGCACGCAGACCGCGCAGTCGATGCACTCGTCGGGGTTGATGACGAGCATGTTCGGGCCTTCAACAAAGCAGTCCACGGGACACACGTCCACGCAATCGGTGTATTTGCACTTAATGCAGTTCTCGGAGACGACGTGGGTCATGGCTGGCTCGTTGTTCGGAAACGTAAGGTGGGTATTTTAAGGGTTAGCACTAGTGCGTCCGCGCGTGACCCTGATGGTCTTGCGGCCTCGGCGCTGGCGCTACTGCTCGGGGGCTGGCGGGTAGATCAGCACGGTGCGGCCGGGGTGGCTGGGCAGCGTGCTTGGCTCGGCGCCGGGCGTCATGCTGGCCGGCTCGGCGCGTGCCTTGCCAAGAATGTGGCGCACTTCACGGCCTTCCAGCAGCAGGTAGTCGGTGATGATGCGGCGGTGGCAGCGCCACCACACGGCTTCGGCGCACATGAGGGCGCAGCGCGTGGCCAAACTGGCTTCGCGCAGCTCGGCCATGCCGGCAGCGAACTCGTCGGTGAGGGCGTAGTCGGCGTAGCGGCGAAAGCTGTCGTTCGTCCAGTAGCCGTTGGGCGAAGGCTCGCCTTTGGCCAAAGAGCGCCCGCGCCTGCCGCCCAGCGCTGCAATGTGCTGGTAGCCGACGCCGCGCTCCTGCAGCGCTGGCGCCAGTGCGTCGGCGTTGAACTGCGGAAAGCGACGCGAGCCGGTGAGCTTGCGCACGTCGACGATGCGTTCGACGTTTTCTTGTGCGAGCAGCGCGGCGAACTCGTCGAAGCTGTGCGTCGAATGGCCGATGCTGAAAACCGGCGGCAATTTGGAGTCTGGAGCATCCATGCCTCTCAGCGTAGCAGCACGGCGCCGGCCGTACGGTTGGTGGCGGTATCCACCAAGATCATGGCACCCAGCTGACGCGAGCGCGCGTAGGGCGCCACGGGCAGCGGCGATTGCAGTTGCAGCTCGATGTGGCCGATGGCATTGGGCGCCAGCTCGCTTGCCGGGTGTTCCGTCAGCGTATGGATATCGAGCCCGTGCACGATGTGTTTCACGCGCGCTTTCACCCAGCGGTGGCCGTGCAGCAGCTGGTAGACGCGGCCTGCGACCAGCGGCTGGTCGTCCAGCCAGGCGACGGTGCAGCTGAGGAGGGTCTGCGCCGGCCAAGGGGATGCGGGCTCTGGTGCGTCGAAGTCGTCGCTTTGCGCCAGCGGTGTGGCGGCAAGGATCCAGTCGCCGCGCGAAATATCAATTTCGCGGTCCAGTACCAAGCCGGCGCTTTGGCCGGCCACTACTTCACCTGGCCGACGTGCACGGTCCAGCACCTGTGCCACGACTGCGCGCTGGCCGCTGGGGAAAACCTGCACCTCAGCCCCCGGCTGCGCGAGGCCTGCGGCAATGCGTCCCCAGACCACGCGACGGCCCTTAGGCGTCTCAGCGCCGGCAGCAGGCAACGCTGCTGCGCCGGTGGCGAGCGCCAGCGAAGGCGCAACAGGTTTCTCGACCCATTGCACCGGCAGGGCGAGCGGCAGTTCGGTCTCGGCGGCGGTGTTGGGCAGTTGCTCAAGGATGTGCAGCAGGCTGGGGCCGATGTAGTCGCACCAGCCCGCGCGGCCGTCGACCACGTTCCAGCCCTTGAGGGCAGAAACGGGCACCGTGGCGCGCACGGTGATGCCAGCCTCTTGCGCAAAGGCTGCCAAGGCGGCGCTGATGTGGCTAAAAGCCAGCGCTGGGTCGGCGACTGCATCCAGCTTGTTGACGGCAAACACCAGGGACGGCACGCGCAGCAAATGCACCAGCAGGCTGTGGCGGCGGGTTTGCGGCAGCAGCGTGGGCAGCGGGTTTTGCCAATCGAGCTTGGTGGCATCGACCAACACCACGGCGGCGTCTGCCTGCGAAGCGGCGGTGACCATGTTGCGCGTGTACTGCTCGTGGCCCGGCGCGTCGCCAATGATGAACTTGCGTGCCTCGGTGGCGAAGTAGCGGTAGGCGACGTCGATGGTGATGCCCTGCTCGCGCTCAGCGCTGAGCCCATCGGTCAGCAGCGCCAGATCGGTTTCGCCTTGGCGCTGCACGCCGGCGAGGTGGTCTTGCAGCACGGCTTTGGTGTCCACCAGCAGGCGGCCGATGAGTGTGCTCTTGCCATCGTCCACGCTGCCGCAGGTGATGAAGCGCAGCGCCGCGTCGTGGTCGTGGCTGTTGGAAGAAGTCGTCACAATATTTAAGTCTTTTAGGCTTCTAGCGCTTGTTGAATAAGCGCTGGAAGCTACGGAATTGATAGTGTTTGTCATTGGATAAATTTCGGTTGTCCAGTTGCCAATCACGAGGCGCGGAGGTCGATACTGGCGCGAGCTAGGCCCGGGACCGCCGCGCAAGGGCCGCCCCGCCGCGCTGGCGGTGTCCCCCTTCCCGCGCGAAGCGCGAGAGAAAGGGGGAAGGCGCGCAGCGACACAGGGGGTTGCATCTAGAAATACCCGTCCTTCTTGCGCTTCTCCATTGAGGCTTCGCTGGTCTGATCGTCCATCCGGGTGGCGCCGCGCTCGCTCATGTCGGCGGCCAAGGTTTCAATGACGATGTCGGCGGCCGTGGCGGCAAGGCTTGCCACAGGGCAAGTGCAGGTCACGTCGCCCAGAGTGCGAAAGCGCACGTCGCGCTCTTGCACCTCTTCGCCGTCGCGCGGCGGTGTGAGCGCTGTTACTGGCACCAGCATGCCGCGCCGGTCCACCACCTGGCGGCGGTGCGAGTAGTAGAGCGACGGCAGGGCGATCTGTTCGCGCTCGATGTATTGCCAGACATCCAGCTCGGTCCAGTTGCTGATGGGGAAGACGCGGAAGTGCTCGCCAGCTGCGAGGCGGGTGTTGAACAGCGTCCACAACTCGGGCCGCTGGTCTTTGGGTTGCCACTGGCCGAAGCTGTCGCGGTGCGAAAAGATGCGCTCTTTGGCGCGGGCCTTTTCTTCGTCGCGGCGGGCGCCGCCGATCAGCGCATCAAAACGAAATTCTTCAATCGCTTCCAGCAGCGTGACCGACTGGTGGACGTTGCGCGGCTCGGCCTGGTGCGCCAAGCGCACGGTGCCGCGTGCCATGGAATCTTCGACGCTGCGCACGATCAGCTCTGCGCCCAACTCGCCCGCGCGCAGGTCGCGAAATGCCGTCACTTCGGGGAAGTTGTGGCCGGTGTCGATCATCAAGAGCGGGTAGGGAATGCGGCCAGCGCCGAACGCCTTTTCGGCGCACTTGAGCATGACCAGCGAGTCCTTGCCGCCCGAGAACAGCAGGGTCGGGCGCTCGAAGGCGGCGGCCACTTCGCGCAGGATGAAGATGGTTTCCTCTTCGAGCGCGTCGAGGTGGCGGTTGCTGAGCTGGCTGAGCAGCTGGGGTTCTGCGCGGGCGGTCATACGAATTTCCAGTCAAATATGGTTGTAGCGCTTATGGATAAAGCGCATACAGCTATTGTTTTTAATATTTTCAAATGCTTGGGAGGACTCTATGGTGGCGGATTCAGTGTGCGATATGCAGTCCGCATTCCCGGTTGTCTTCGCCCTTGGTCGGATCCACATAGTCGAAGTTGTTGGGCAGGCCGTGGCGGGCGCAGTATTCGTGCAGGTCCTTGGACGACCAGTGCAGCAGCGGTGCTACCTTGATCAGGCCGTCGGGGTTGATGCCGACCGGGTCCATCTGCGCGCGCACGGCGGTGTCGGTGGCGCGCAGGGCGGTAAACCACACCTTGGGCGCCGTCTCGCGCAGCGCGCGGGCGAAGGGCTCTAACTTCACTTCTTCTGTGAAGGCCGCGTGGCGCGGGTCGTCCAGAGCGGGTGTCGGCCCGTCCACGGCTTCGCGGTGCGCGCGTGAGCGAAGCGGCAGGTAAATCTGCAGCTTGAGCCCGAGCTGCTTGGTCACCTCGTCGGCAAAGCGGTAGGTGGCTTCGGTGTTGTAGCCGTTGTCCATCCAGACCACCGGCACGTTGGGGTTCACCTGCGTGACCAGGTGCAGGATTACCGCCTCAAAGGGTCGGAAGTTGGTGGTGACTATTGAAGATTCGCCCAGGCCCAGTGCCCAGGCGACCAGGGCGCTGGCGTCGCGGCCAAGTTCGGCGTTGACCTGCGCAAGATCGATCGAGGCGGCGTGGCTCATGCAGCCTCCCGGGCAAACAGTGGGCGCGGCTCGTGCACATCGCCCTGATAGAAGGCGCTGTAGCGCGCAAATTGGCGCTCGGCGGCATCGGCATCTACTCCTTCGGCTAGCACGGCGCTGGAAAAGCCGCTGCGGTGCATGTGCACCAGCTGGTCGATCAGCACGTCGCCCGTGGCCCGAATGTCGCCCGCAAAGCGGTAGCGCCGACGCAGCAGCAGCGCTTGGCTGTAGGCGCGGCCATCGGTGAATTGGGGGAAATTCAGATCCACCCGCGCGACACCTTCGAGCGCGCCGCTGGCCACCAGCTCGGCCAGTTCTGCATCGTTGGCAAGTTGCAAGGTTTTTTGGTCTTTTGCGTCCGTGGGTATTGCGCTTGCAGCTATTATTTTCATAGTTTTCGATCGCTCTCAGTCTTGCTCTGCCAGGGCTTCCTGGTCGGCCTTGGGGCGGCGCGCGCCGTTGGCTGCCTGCTTGAAGGGGTCGTGGCCGATGCGGCGCAGGGCGTCAATGAAAAACTCGCCGGGCTTGCGCAGTTCGCGGAAGGTGGCAAGCAGCGCCTCGATGACATCCGGCACTTCCGCGGCCGTGAACGAGGGGCCGACGACCTTGCCGCCGATGGCGGGGCCAGACAGTGTGGAGCCGTCCGCTCCGCCAAGCGTGATCTGGTACCACTCCTTGCCGTCTTTATCGACGCCCAGAATGCCGATGTGGCCGCTGTGGTGGTGGCCGCAGGAGTTGATGCAGCCGCTCATGTGCAGGTCGATGGGGCCGAGGTCAAACAACTCGTCCAGGTCCTGATAGCGCTCGGTCACAGCGGCGCCAATGTGCAGCGAGCGGGCGTTGGCCAGCGAGCAGAAATCGCCGCCGGGGCAGATGATCATGTCGGTCAGCAGGCCAATGTTGGGTTGCGCCAAGCCGAGCGCGCGGGCGGCGTCGTACAGGGCCGGCAGGTCGCTCTCGTGCACCCAGGGCAGCACCAGGTTCTGCTCGTGTGTAAGGCGTGCTTCGGCGGCACTGAACTGCTCGGCAAGTTGTGCCAGGGCGTTCAGGATGTCCGCGTCGGCGTCGCCCGTGTTGAACCCCGGGCGCTTGAACGACAAGGTGACGGTCTTGAGGCCTGGCAGTTTGTGGCCGCCCACGTTCCGCTTCAGCCAGCGCTGATACAGCTGACCTTCGGGGTTGACCTTGGAAGGCAGGTTGGCGGCCTTGAGTTCAGGCAGCACGAAGTGGCTGCTGACGCGGTCGAGCTCGGCTTGTGTGATGGTGTGGGGAGCGCCATCGAGTTCGACGATCGCCTTGTATTCCTTCTCAACCGCATCGATAAATTTCTGGCCTTCGCTCTTGACCAAAATCTTGATGCGCGCCTTCCACTTGTTGTCGCGCCGGCCGTAGCTGTTGTAGGTGCGCACCACAGCTTCGATGTAGTTGAGCAACTGGTCCCAAGGCAAAAATTCACGCACCACACTGCCAATGACGGGCGTACGGCCCATGCCGCCGCCGACTTTCATGGTGAAGCCCACCGTGCCATCGTCGGCCAGACGTGCCTGCAGTCCAATGTCGTACCAGCCGATGGCGGCGCGGTCTTCTTCGGCGCCGTTGAAGGCAATCTTGAACTTGCGCGGCAGGTAGGAAAACTCGGGATGCAGCGAGCTCCACTGGCGCGTGATTTCGGCAAACGGCCGGGTATCGACGATGCCGTCCTCGGCAATGCCTTCGAGGGCGTCGCAGGTGATGTTGCGGATGTCGTTGCCGCTGGTCTGGATGCCGTGCATGCTGACGCTGGCCAGCAGGTCCATCACATCGGCGGCGCGGGCGAGGGGAATCCAGTTGAACTGCACGTTGGTGCGCGTGGTGAAGTGGCCGTAGCCATAGCGCAGCGGTGGCGCGGGCAATGTTGCACCCGGTTGTGCGTCTTGCAAAGCGTCCTGCGTGGCCTGCGCGTGTGCCAGCAGTTCGGGGTCGGGCTTGTCGAACTCGCGCGCAATGTGCGCCAGCGTGCGCAGTTGCTCGCTGCTAATTTCGCCATAGGGCACGGCAATGCGCGCCATCGGGGCGTAGCGCTGGATGTACCAGCCGTTTTGCAGGCGCAGCGGCAGCAGTTGCTCTTCGGAGAGCTCACCGCGCTGCCAGCGCTCGATCTGGTCGCGAAATTGCTCTGCGCGCAGCTTGACGAATTGCTTGTCGAAGTCGGTGTATTGGTACATGGGGCTAAAAACTTCCTAAATCAAAACAAGTTTGGCGCCGGCATAGGCGAGCAGCAGCGAGAGGCCGGAGCGGATGAGCCGTTCGGGCGTGCGCGAGACCAGCCGCGAGCCCAGCCAGATGCCGGGGAGCGAGCCGGCCAGCAACTGCGCCAGCAAGGCCCAGTCGACCGAACCCAGCGAAGCGTGGCCGAGGCCAGCCACCAGCGTCAGCGGCACAGCGTAGGCAATATCGGCGGCGATGATGCGCGGCAGTGGCAGGTGTGGGAAGACGAGCAGCAGCACCGTGACGCCAATGGCGCCCGCGCCCACCGAGGTAAAAGTCACCAGCGTGCCGATGACCGTGCCCAGCAGCACCGGCAGGCTCCAGTGGCGCGGCTGCGTGGCGATTTCGCCGCTGCCGCGCCGCGCAGCCTGCTCGGTGGCCTGACGTTCCGCCGAAAAAGCCAGCACCTTGTAGAGCATGGCGGCAGCGGTCAGCAGCAACGCGACGCCCAAGGTGGTGGTCATGAGGTGCTGCACATGCTCGCTGTCCGGTCCCAAGTGCCGCAGCACCCAAAGCGAAACCAGCGCCGCCGGTACGCTGCCGGCGCACAGCAACGCCACCACACGCCAGGGAACGATGCGCCGGCGCGCCAGACCTACCGTGCCGCCCAACTTTGTGAAAGCGGCAAAGAGCAGGTCGGTGCCAATGGCGAGGTGGGGTTTCACGCCAAAGAAGAAGATCAGCACCGGCGTCATGAGCGAGCCGCCGCCGACGCCCGTCAGCCCGACGATGAAGCCAACAAGAAAACCGGCAAAGACGAATGCGAAATCGGGCATGGACGCGACTCTAGGGGTCGTCCATATAAAACCAAACGACTGTTTGGTGCTTCGTATATGCCTATAAGCTTATTCTTCAGCGTCAAGGTGGGGCGAGACGCTCTGTGCCCATGGAGCGCGCCAAACGTGCTTCCAGCGGCAGCGGCTCGCCGTGCAGGCGCGCCGCCAGCAGCTCGCCGCACAAAATTGCTCGGGTCAAACCCCGTGCACCCATGGCGGTGCTGACCCACAGGCCCGGCAAGGTCCCGGCCGCCAGGGGCCCCACGATGGGAAGCCGGTCGGGCGAGGTGCAGCGCACTCCCGTCCAGCTCTTCAGGCCGGGTGTGCCGTCTGCAAAGTTGCCGGCAAGCTGTTGTGACGCCTGCGGCAAAAGCTGTTGCAAATTTGCAAAATTCACCTCGTGTGCTGCGCGCTGCTCCTGCGGATCGAGCGGAAGTTCGGCCCGTCCCCGCTCGAAGGTGGACCCCGCATGCCAGGCCAAGCGCTCGCCCGCGATCGGCACGTTGCCGACGAGTGCCCCTTTGCCATTCACCGGGAAAGGGGGCAAGGCCAGGCCTGCGTCCTGCAGGCCCCAAGACAGCTGCCCGCGCACGACGTCGAGCGGCAATGGTGCCAGCCCGAGCGTTTGCACCAAGGCGTTGCACGACGGCCCGGCAGCCAGCACGACGAGTTCTGCCTCTGCCAGCAGCGCGCCCTTGGCATCGCGCAACTGCCAGACTTCGCCTTCTGAGGTTGGCAGGCGGCTGAGCTGCGCCACGTGGCTGTGTGCGCTCAGGCGAATGCCTGGCATGTTGAGCAGTTTTTCGACCAAATTTTGTGGCCGCACCCAGCCAGCGCGCGCGTGCCAGCAGGCCGGGCTTTCGGCAGGGAGTCCGGCAGCGTGCAATTGAGCGGCATCGGCGGCGTGGCTCCAGTCGGCGCCTGCACCTGCCGCCCAGCCTGCGGGCAGGCCGAGCAGATCGCCGGGGCGGCGCTCCAGCACGCCGCTGGGCTGCCAGTCGGTGCCTGTCTGCAGCAACCGACAGCCCTGTTCCAGGGTGGCGCGCACGCCCGCACGCGAGACCCGGGAAAACACGTTGTCGTCGGGCGAAATATGGGGAGCAAAAAGGCCGACGGGAAGTCCCGATGCGCCTGCCGCCGCCACATCCGCCGCGTCCAGCACTTGCACCTGCCAGCCGCGTCGTGCCAGGCTGGCCGCGACGGCCGCACCGGCGATGCCTGCGCCGATGACGGCGCAGCGTGCGGCTTGCACGGGCTGCGTTGTGGCCGTTCGGGTCGCGCGGGTGCGCGGCTCCCAATGCGGCTCAAACGTAGCGTGCAACGGGCCGGCGTTGCCCGATTCCGCGGCGGGAGGTGCGATTTGAAAACCCGCCTGGACCAGCGCGCCTTGCACTGGGGCGCTTCTCTCAGGGGCCACAAGACGCGCCCCGCGCTCACAGCAGCGTGCGAGGGCCTTGGGACCATCGCTCGCCTCCAGCTGTGCGGTGGACGACGCAAATACTGCATCGACCCGCCAGCGCTCTTTGCGCAGCATGCTTTGCGCATCGCCAATGCACAGCGTCAGCAGCACCTGGCCCTGTTCGAAGCCCAGGCGGTGAATGCCTGGCAGCAGCCCCCAGGCCTGCGCTGAAAGCATTTGGCTGAGGGAAGCCAGCTCGGGGCTGTGCTGGGCTGCCCGCACAAGCTCCTGCAAGTCCGGGGCATGGCCTACGACCGCCACATAGTGCAGCAGCCGCGGCCGGCGCGGGTCCGCGCGCCAGGCGTGCCACGCCGCCACGAAGTTGCTCCCGAGCCCGAAGTCGGTCTCCAGAATTCGCCACTGCGCGGCATCGGCCCAAGCGGCGGGCAGGCAGCAGCCCTGCAAAAAGAGGTCGCTTGAAACGGCGTTCGTCGGGTTGGAAGCTGCGGGCATGGCGGTGGGCAAGAAACAAAAAAGGCGCCGCAGCGGGCGCCTGGGGAACCGGTGTCCGCGCGATCAGTCGGCGGGCGGCACGTAACCTTGCACGGCGTCGGCGCCGCCGCCAAAGAAATGCTGCTCCATCTGGCGCGCCAAATACTGGCGGGCGCGGGCGTCGGCGAGGTTCAGGCGGTTTTCGTTGACCAGCATCGTCTGGTGCTTGAGCCACGCGGCCCAGGCTTCCTTGCTGACGCCTTCCCACAGGCGCTTGCCCAGTTCGCCGGGGTAGGGTGGGAAGTCGAGACCTTCGGCTTCCTTGCCGAGTTTGATGCATTGAACCATGCGTGCCATGAGCAAATCCTTACGAGTGTTCTAGAAGCGAATGCGCGCGAAGGGCGGGCCGAAACTTGAAGTGTTCAAGGTCTGGGCCGCTCTTGATGTCCCTGCGGCGCTGCGATGGCGTTGACTTTAGCAAGTTTCGTTTCCCCCAAATCCGCTGGGGGTGGCATCTGCCTCTGGCAGTGCCTGCGCCAAGGCGTCGTGCAGCCGTGTTGCGAGAAGTTCTGCAGAGCAGGGCGAATCTGTCAGTTCTTCGCAGGCGACGGTGCGGCGGCGCATTTCGGCGGCGGCCTCGGGGTGGCCAAGGGCATTGCACAGCAGCGGCCAGTCGGGGACTGTGTTGAGCGTGCCGGCCACCAGCAGGATGCCGTTGCGCTGGCGGCGCTGCGCCAAGCCGACAAGCTTGCGGCCATGCGTGTCGGTCAACTCCCATGGCGCCAGGCTGCCGTAGCAGGCCCAGTCGACGGTGGCACCCATGGCGGCGTTGGCCGCTGCCACTTCGCTGGCTGGCAATGCGCGCGCGGGGATGCCAAGGCCTTCCAGTACAGAGGCGTGCAGCAAACCCAGTTCTCGGTAGCTGTCCACCAAGCCGCCGTTCACCCACGGGTGCGCCACGGGCAGCACGACCGATACGCCCACCAACCAGGGGCCCGTCAGCACCGCGCCACCGCCCGATGGCCGCTGCACCAGCGCCAGCCGCTGCGGCAGCTTGCCGGCAATTTCGCCGTGCAGAGCCCGTTGTGAGCAGCCGAGCACGATGGTGGGTGCGTCATACGTCCAGACATGAAAGCGCGGCGACGCGACGGGCGCTTCGAGTTGCGAGCTGTTCCAGGCTTGCTCGTGCGCGACGGTATGGGGTTTCGGGGTGAACATCGGGAAAGGGGTGCCTTAGGGCGAATTCTGTTGCGCTGCGCAAGTGTGCAGTGTGGTGGTGCCTGCCGATACCGGTATCCAGTGGTAGAGCGGCTGGCAGCGGCCAGCAATGCACAACTCGTAGTCGCGCACATAGGGGGAGCGCGCCAGGACAACTTCCTTGCGCCACGGGTCGGCCAGGCGGTAGTGCCATACGCCGTGGTCTAGCCACGCACCGTCTGGAGGATCCATGCCCGCGCCGGAGCCCCGAATGCGGGCGCCGGTAATGGCCAGCCAAGGCCCGGCGAGTGCGTAATCTTCTTCCCAGCTGATCTTTTCAATGGAATGCTGCCAGCGCAGGGTGAAATGCGTGGCGGGCAGGCCCACCGTGAGTGCGCCCGCCACCATGCACAGGGCTGCAAGCAAGCGCCGTCCTCAGGCCGGCGCCTGCGCGCGGTTGGCCTGGCGAACCCGAAGGCCGTGCCAGAGCGCCAGCGCCGCGGCCAAGCCAAGCCCGATTTCGTCTGTCGCCGGCAATGCCACCACCAGAAAACCCGCTGCGACGAGGGCCGCCACGCGCTCCCACCAAGCGAGCGGCCGAATCCAGTAGCCAATCGCCGCGCCGCCCCAAAGCAGGATGGCCACTATTGCTTTGAACACCACGTACAGCGTGGCGCTCCAGCCGCCATCGCCTTGCAGCATGAGTGCAGGCGCATACACCGCCATGTAGGGTACGACAAAGCCCGCAATCGCGATGCGCATGGCCTGAACGCCGATCTTCAAAGGCGACTCACGCGCAATTGGCGCAGCAGCAAACGCTGCCAATGCGACCGGCGGCGTGAGGTCGGCCATGATGCCGAAGTAGAAGACAAACATGTGCGAGACGATGAGCGGTACGCCCAACTCAAGCAAGGCCGGCGCCGCCAGCGAACTGGTGATGATGTAGTTGGGGATGGTCGGGATGCCCATGCCCAGCACCAAGCACACCAGCATGGTCAGCACCAAGCTCAAAAACAGGCTGCTTTGCCCCATCTGGATGATGTAGCCGGCAAACAGCGTGGCTGCGCCGGTGAGGGTCAGCACGCCGATGATCACGCCCACCAGCGCGCAGGCCACGCCTACGGGAAGCGCATGGCGCGCGCCTTCGGCCAGCGCGTGCAGCGCCATGCGCAGGGTCTCCTTGCCGCCGCGCAGGAACCACAGCACCACGGCCATCACAGCAGCCAGCGCGATGATTGCGCCAATGCCGTATTTGAAAAAGCTCGACGCCGCCAGGCCAATAAGCACCCAGAACATGATTTGCAGCGGCCGCGTGCCAAAGCGCGCCGTCATCGCCGCGCCAAAAATCAGCACCACGGTGAGCGCAAGCCCGACCATGCCGGAAAACAGCGGCGTGTAGCCCGAGAACAGCAGCCACACCAACACCGCCAGCGGCAATATGAGGTACCAGCGCAGCTTGATTGCGGCCCAGGGGTCGGGGCATTCTTCCTTGGGCATGCCCACCAGGCCGCGGCGGCCAGCTTCCAGGTGCACCATCACAAACGCAGTGAAGAAGTACAGCAGCGCAGGGATGGAGGCTGCCTTGCAGATCTCCAGATACGGCACGTCGATGGTCTCGGCCATGATGAAGGCCACGGCGCCCATCACGGGCGGCATGATCTGCCCGCCCATGCTGGCCGTCGCCTCGACTCCGCCTGCAAAGGCCGCGTTGTAGCCAAAGCGCTTCATCAGGGGGATGGTGAACTGCCCGGTTGTGACCACATTCGCCACGCCCGAACCGTTGATGGTGCCCATGAGGCCGGACGACACCACAGACACCTTGGCCGGCCCGCCCTTGGTGTGGCCAAACAGGCCCAGCGCGAAGTCGGTGAAGAGCTGAATCATCCCTGCGCGCTCCAGGAATGCGCCAAACAGGATGAACAGGAAAATGTAGGAAGACGACACGTAAGTCGGCGTGCCGTAAATGCCCTCGGTACCAAAACTCAGTTGCCCGACGATTTGGTCGAGCCCATAGCCCCGGTGCGTCAATACGCCCGGCAGATACTGGCCGAACAGGCCATAGGCGAGAAAAGTGGCGCAGACCAGTGGCAGCGCCAGCCCCATGATCCGCCGCGCCGCTTCAAACACCAATGCGATGAGCAAGATGCCAATAATCAGGTCGCTGCGTGTCAGCTCACCTGCACGTTGCACCAGGTCGGCCTCAAATATCCATTGGTACAAGCCGGTTGCAAAGCCCACCGCGCCCAGAACCCAGCCCAGCCAGCGCTGGCGCGCGGGCGGGTAGAGCACAAAGGTGACGAGCAGCAGGAAACCGACGTGTACGCCGCGCACCACGCTGCTCGACAGCGGGCTGAACGCGGCGGTAACGATCTGAAAAACGGAGAAAGCGACCGCCACCCAGAACAGAGCACCGGCAAACGCCGGCGGCTCTGCGTCTGGAGTCTGCAGCTGCGCGTCGGCCGTGGCCTGGGCAGCGACAGTGCTCATTTGAGTACGCCGGCCTCGCGGTAGTACTTCTCGGCGCCGGGGTGGAACGTGACGCTCGTGCCTTGCATGGCGGTCGCGCGATCAATCGACTTGGCAGAGTTGTGCGCAGCGACCATGGTGGGCAGATTCTCGAACATCGACTTGGTCATCTTGTAGACCTCATCGTCCGACACGCCGGTGTGGCTGACCAGGAAGTTGCGAATGGCCACCGTGGGGACGTCTGCCGTCTGGCCTTCGTAGGTGTTGGCCGGAATCGTCGCGGTCTGGTAGGCGGCGTCACCCACTTTGGCCACGATGTCGGCAGGCACCGACACCACCACAATTTTCACTGCCGTCGCCAAGTCGCGGATCGACGAAACGCCCAGACCAGCAGACTGCAGCGTCACGTCGAGCTGGCGGTTTTTCATCAGCTCCACCGATTCGCCAAAAGGCAGATATTCCACCTTGGCGAAATCGCTGTAGGCCAAGCCGGCGGCCTTGAGAATGGCGCGAGCGTTCAGTTCGGTGCCCGACTTGGGCGCGCCGACGGAAATGCGCTTGCCCTTCAAATCGGCCATGGTCTTGATGCCAGAGTCGGCATTGGCCACGATCTGGATGAAATTCGGGTAAATGCCCGCCACTGCGCGCAGTTTTTTGAGCGGCGTGGCGAAACCCGATTCCTTATTCCCATTCCAGGCATCGGACAGTGCGTCGCCAAGGGTAAACGCGATTTCGCCGCGGCCAGCTTGCAGCAGGTTCAGGTTTTCCGCCGAAGCCTTGGTGGACTGCACCGTCACCTTGGCGTCGGGCATGGCCTTGCCGTAAATTTGCGACAGGGCGACGCCCATCGGGTAGTACACGCCGCTTTGCCCGCCGGTCAGCACGTTGATGAATTTCTGCTGCGCCAGCGCCAAGCGCGAGAAGGGCAGCGTGGCGCCAGCCAGGGCGCCCAGAACGAGGCTGCGTCGGGGCAGGGCGAGGGAAGTCATGGTCATTGCGTGTCTCCGGGTGAAAAGCGTGCGGCACGAAGGCAGCGCCGGGGCGCTGCCGCGAATGGACACTGTAGCTCCAGTGCGGCGGGCGTGCATCGGTGTGCACCCCAAGGCGTGCCAAAAAATCCCTGCCTGTGCTGAAGACAAAGTCTGCCGCCATACTGATCCCATTGTTCAATGTGCATGGTTGTTTTATGACTTTGAAATTTGACTCTCTGGATGGCGCGTTGTTTGGTCGTGCACAGGCTTTGCTGGACGAAGACTGGTTGTCCAACGACGCCGAACTGGCGCCGGTACTGCCCACGGTGCTCGCGCGCGGTGTGGGCCAGGACTGGCACAAAGCCGGCACCTTCCGCCACCACCTGGTGGGCGTGACGCGTTCGCTCACGCTTTGGCAGCAGCCGCGCGAAGTGCGCCTGCTTGGTTTGCTGCACAGCGTGTATGGCAACGCCTTTGTCGATTTGGTCAAGTTTGACCCGGCCAGCGAACGCGCCCGCCTGCGCGATCTGGTCGGCGCAGAAGCCGAGCAGCTGGTGTTTCTGTTCTGCACCCGCTCGCGCGCGCAGTTCGTGCGCCGGGTGCTTGACGGCGCCATTGCAGCGGACGGCAGCGTAGTGCTGGACGAGCAAAGCGGCACGCACCGCCTGGAAGCAGCCGAAGTGGCGGCCTTCATCGTGGTCAGCATGGCCGACACGATTGAGCAGTGGTTCAGCTGGCAAGACGACATCTACTCGCGCTTTCCGCAAACTTCCGAACGGCCGCAGGCCGTGCACTGGGCAGCGTCGCTCTGGCCTGGCCCAATGCGCCCGAGCGGCCGCATGCTGCACCAGATATCCATGCTGGGCCGGGCGCTGCACCACCCTGCGCTGGCCGGCTTGCTGCCGCTGCCGCCGGTGTTCGACCAGTGCCGTGAGGCGCTGCCCGCCGCCGACGAGGCTGCGGCCACCGCGCTGTACTGGTCCGTTATTCAGCAGGACCAACCGCTGGTCGACCTCGACGTCGCCACCGCCGTGCTGGAGCAGGCCGTGCGCCACAACCCTTGGGTGGGCGAGCCGCAGATGGTGCTCGCGCAGCTGTACCTGTCGGCCGGCCGGGCTGAGGATGCAGCGCGCGCTGCCGCGGGAGCGCTGCAGCAGTTCTGTGCCTGGGGCAACGCCTGGGACAAGCGCGTGGCGTGGGACGCTTGGGTGGCGTGGACGCGCATCCTTCAGCAATCGGCCAGCCAGGGCGGCTGGCCTGAGCGCCTGGACAAGCTCAACAACTTGGCGCTGCGGAGCTAGAAGAAGTTCTGGCGGTGGTCGTCAAGGAAGGGCGTGGCGCCAAGGCTCGCCGCACCTGAAAACAATGTTGGCCACACGCCGTGACAGCCGGCAGGCTGCTCCCTGAATTTTATATAAGAAAAGTGCCTCTAGCACTTACTGTGTAATCGCTAGCAGCTCACTTTTTAATAGTTTTTTCGTACAAAAATCTATCGTTTGTGCCGCATCGCACGCTTCAATCAGCAGGGTCGGACGTTGAAATCTTTGCAGCTTGAAGAGGCGCGCGGCTCTGGTAGGCCAACACATGCCGAATCTTGCGGGCCAAAGCATCTTGTGTGTAGGGCTTGCCCAGCAAGTCCAGGCCTGGGTCCAAGCGGCCGCCGTGCATGATGGCGTCTTGCACATAGCCCGACGTGAACAACACCGCCATGTGCGGCAGCCGTTCGCGCGCCAAGCGTGCCATCTCGGGGCTGCGCAGGCTGCCGGGCATGACTACATCGGTGAAGAGCAGGTAAATGTGCACGCCGGTTTCGACGATGGCGAGCGCGCTGGCGGCGTCGCTTGCCTGCACCACTTTGTAGCCAAGCTGCTGCAGCAGCTCAACTACGGTGGCCCGCACGCTGTCGTCGTCCTCCGCCACCAGAATGGTTTCGCTTCCGCCGCCGGGCCCTTCCTGCTGCAATGGAGCGGGTGTCTGCGCCTCGTCTTCCAGGCTGCGTGGCAGGTACAGCTTGATGGTGGTGCCATGACCAGGCTCACTGAACACTTTGATGTGGCCGCCCGACTGCTGGACAAAGCCATACACCATTGAAAGCCCAAGGCCGGTGCCATGGCTCTCGGGTTTTGTCGAGAAAAATGGTTCGAACGCTCGCTGCAATACGCTCTCCGTCATGCCGCTACCGGTGTCGGTCACCGACAAAAGAACGTATTCGCCGGCCGCTAAGTCGAGCTGCTGGCTTGCGTAGGCTTCGTCCAATAGCGCGTTGCGCGCTTCGATGGTCAGGTTGCCGCTGCCATCCATCGCGTCGCGCGCGTTGATGGCCAGGTTAAGCAGAGCGTTCTCAACTTGCGTAGGGTCCACCAGGGAATTCCACAGCCCGTCGGCTACCACGGTTTCCACGACGATGCCTTCGCCCAGCGTGCGTCGCAGTAACTCCTCCAGCCCAGTCACAAAACGCCCCAAGTTGACGGTTTTGGGTTCGAGCGGCTGTCGGCGCGAAAAGGCCAGCAGTTGGCTGGCCAGCTTGGCCGCGCGGCGCACGCCGTCGAGCGCGCTCTTGACATAGTTCTGCGCGCGTTCTTGGTCTCCCAAGGTGCGCCCAAGCAGTTGCAGGTTGCCTGAGATCACCTGCAGCAGGTTGTTGAAGTCGTGCGCTACGCCGCCCGTCAGGTGGCCGATGCTTTCCATCTTCTGCGCTTGCTGCAGCGCTACCTCGGTGCGCTTAAGCGCCAGCGCAGCGTCGCGGTCTGAGGTGATGTCGCGCCCAACCCCGTGCACCAGGCCGTCTTCGGGAACTGCCGTCCACATCACCAGGCAATAGCTGCCGTTTCGCCTGCGGTACCTGTTTTCAAAGCGAAAGGTGGTGACGCCAGTCCCCAGCTTGTCCATTTCTGCTTGCGTTTCTGCGAGGTCATCAGGGTGCAGCAGCGCAAACAAATTACTACCAAGCAACTCGCCCGGCGTCCAGCCCAGCAGCGCCGTCCACGCGGGGTTGACCGACAAAAACTTGCCGCTCATGTCCGCCACCAGCATGAGATCGGTAGACAAGCGCCAAATGCGTTCGTGCTCGGCGGTGCGCTCAGCTACCTGCTGCTCCAGGTGCTCGTTCAGGTGCGCCAGTGCGCGCGTGGTGCGTTTTTGTTCGTCGATGTCGGTGTTGGTGCCCACCCAGCGCGTGATGCGCCCCTCTGCGTTGCGAATGGGCTGAGCCCGCGACAAATGCCAGAAGTAGCTGCCGTCGGCGCGGCGCAGCCTGAATTCGACCTCGTAGGGTTGACTGCTGAGCAGGGCGTGCGCCCACTGTGTCTGCGCCTGCGCAAGGTCGTCTTCGTGCACCAGCACTGCCCACGTCTTTTCAAGCAGTTCGTCCATGCTCAGTCCGCTGTAGCTCAGCACCCGGTCATTGCACCAGTCGAGTTGGCCGCTCGGCAGCGCTGCCCAGACGTGGTTTGGCATGGCCTGGGCAAATTCGCGCAGTTGCAACTCACTTGCGCGCAGCGCCGCTTCGGCCTCCACACGCGCGGTGACGTCCGAGCCTTCGACAAAGATGCCGACCACGCTCTCAGCTTCGTCGCGCAGTGGTTGGAACACCAGGTCCACATAGCGCTGCTCGGGCGCAGCGCCCGGCGTGCGCTGCAACAGCGCAGGCATAGAGTTGCCAAAAAATACTTCGCCTGTGCGGTACACCGTGTCGAGCAGCTCAAAGAAACCCTGCCCTTCGATGTCGGGAATGGCCGCGCGCACGGGCTGGCCGAGCACGTTACGGTGGCCCACCAATTGCATATACGCCGGGTTCGCCAAGTCAAACACATGCTCAGGCCCGCTCAGCATGGCCATGAAGCTGGGCGTCTGGGCAAACATGCGCTGCAGCCGCTCGCGCTCGCGGCGCACCTGGCGCTCGGCGCGCACCTTGGCCGTTGTATCGGCCACGATGGCCAGCACCGCCACGGGGGTGCCAGCGGTGTCCAGGACTGGTGAATAGTCGAGGTTAATCCAGACCTGTTCGGGTGCGCCGCTGCGGTTCAGCACGAATTCCTGGTCTTTGTACGACAGGGTTTTGCCGGCCAGACATTCTGTGAGTACGTGGTCGTTAAAGGTGGCGACTTCAGGCCAGGTCTCGCGGACGGGTCGACCCAGGCTGATGGGGTGGCGTTTGTCCGCAAACACCGCATAAAGCTCGTTGTAGAACATCAAGCCCTCGCTGCCCCAGAAAATCACCATGGGTACTTGGGCGTGCAGCATGAGGGACAGCGTGGCAGTCATGCTGTCGGGCCAGTCGGCCAGAGGTCCTAACGAGGTGCTGCTCCAGTCAAAGGCGCTAATTAATGCGCCCATGACGCCGCTCGTTTGCAGGAAGGGAGGCAATCCGGTGGCGGGCGGCAAAGATGTTTGCATGCGTCGTCTGTATGTGTGTTTCCAGTGGGTGGAGACTATCGCTCATCGCGTGCTCAGCGAACTGGAACACAAATAGGCCTATCCCGCTCGGGCTATGGGTCAGCCTGGTTCCTCTTGAGACGGTACAGAGCTTATCCAGAATTAAGGGCGGCCGTAGGACAGTGCCGCGTCTGCGCGAGCAAGCCGACAGACTCGGGTACAAAAGTTTGAATAAAATCGGCCTCTGGCGCTTACTCCACAAGCGTTACTAGCTATCTTTTTATTAGCATGAGAAATTGCTGACCGGCGTGCAGCACGCACGGCGTTGCCTATCATGGGTTTCGATACACGATCTCCAAGAGGCTATTGATGAGCAACATTTCCATTGCCGTACTGGTCGGCAGCCTGCGCAAAGATTCTTTCAACCGCCAACTCGCCGAGGCGATGAGAAAAATGGCGCCACAGGGGTGCCAGCTCAAGCTCTTGCGCATTGACGACCTGCCGCTCTACAACCAGGACGACGACGCACATCAATCGGAGGCGGTGCTGCGCCTCAAGGCAGAAGTTGCGGCGGCAAGCGGTGTGATTTTTGTCTCGCCGGAATACAACCGCTCGATCCCCGGTGTTTTGAAGAACGCGATTGACCACGCCTCGCGCCCCTACGGCAAGAGCGCCTGGGCGGGCAAACCTGCGGGTGTGCTGGGCGTATCGGGTGGTGCCATCGGCACCGCGATGGCGCAGCAGCACCTTCGCAATGTGCTCGCCTACCTGGACATGCCCACGCTTGGCCAGCCGGAAGCCTTTTTGCAGGCCAAGGAAGGCTTTTTTGACGCCGACGGCAACATTGGCGAGGGCAGCCGAAAATTTGTCGAGACTTGGCTCGATACCTATATCGCCTGGGTGAAGCGGCACGCCTAGGGCGCGCCGACAAACTACAAAAAATATAGCTGCCAGCGCTTATTGGATAAGGGCTGGAGGCCAATTTCATTCAAATTTCAAGAGCCACGCCGCGCGTTCAAGCAGTCTTTGCCACGCGCGCTTCGTTGGCTGCCAACTGCTGCGTGTGGCGCCGAATGTCGTGCGCAGCGCTGGTGAGAGCCGCTTCGCGGGCGTCCGGGCCCATGCCAAGGCCCTCGGCGCGTACGAAGCGCACATCGGTGATGCCAAAGAAGCCAAACACCGTTTGCAGATAGCTCTCCTGGTGCTCCATGGCTTGGCTGCCTTCGCTGGTGGAATACATACCGCCGCGGCTGCTGGCAACGATGACTATCTTGCCGCCCGCCAGACCTTCGGGGCCGCTGGCGGTGTAGCGGAAGGTGCGGCCCGGCTGCGCCAGCCGGTCGATCCAGGCCTTGAGCTGGGTCGGAATGCTGAAGTTGTAGAAAGGCGTGCCGACGACGATGACGTCGGCAGCGAGAAACTGTGCCAGCAGACGCTCGGTCACTGCGTTTTCGCGCAGCTGCGCTTGCGTGAGCGCCTCGGTGGGCGCGAAGCGAAGCGACAAGGCGTCTTGCGTCAGATGTTCCGGCGCGTTTGCGACCAGATCCAGATGCGTGACCTCAGTGCCAGGATGTGCAGCCACCCACGCTTCGACCGTCTGGCGGCTCAGCTGGCGGGAAACGGATTGGGCGCCGGTGATGGCGGAATCGATGTGAAGCAGTTGCATGAATTTTCCTTGAATGCCTTGGAAGCAGATGCATAGAGTTTGCTCGCGAGCGCAATCTTCGAGAAGATGGCAATATTGCGATTCATCGTTCCACCGGTAAGACCATCTGCCATGCAAGACCTCAACGACATGATCTATTTCGCCGAAGTAGTCGAGCGCGGCGGCTTCGCGGCAGCAGGGCGCGTGCTTGGCATTCCAAAGTCGCGCTTGTCCCGCCGGGTGTCGGAGCTCGAGAGCCAGCTTGGCGTGCGGCTCCTGTACCGCACCACGCGCAAGCTCTCGCTCACCGACGTCGGCGAGGCCTACCTGCGCCATTGCCAGGCCGTGCGCGAATCGGCCCAGGCGGCAGCGGACGCGGTGGCGCAGGTGCAGACGGAACCGCGTGGCACGCTGCGGGTGAGCTGCCCGGTGACGATTGCGCAGTCGGTGGTCGGCGAGGTCTTGCCCGCGTTTCTGGCCCGTTATCCACTGGTGCGGGTGGAGATGCTGGTGACCAACCGTGTGGTGAATTTGGTGGAAGAGGGCGTCGATGTCGGGTTGCGCGTGCGCGAATCGGTCGAAGGCAGCGCCAGCATGGTCGTTAAGCGGCTCGACCGCACCAGCCAGCTGTTGGTTGCCAGCCCGCTCCTGCTCGCCCGGCAAGGCACACCGCGCACTTTGGCCGATTTGTCCAAGCTCGACAGCATTGCCATGTCCGCGCAGGACGGCAAGGCAACTTGGGCCTTGATTGGACCCGGCGGCGTGCGTGAGACCTTGCAGCACCAGCCGCGCTATGTGGTCGACGACCTGCTCACGCTCAAGTTTGCGGCGGTCGCCGGAACGGGGCTGTGCTGGTTGCCCGATTACATGTGCGAAGAGGAAATCCGCAAGGGAACGCTGGTGCACGTACTGCCTGCATGGGCCCAGCCGCAGGGGATTTTTCATGCGGTGTTCCCTTCGCGGCGCGGTCTGGCGCCAGCGGTGCGCAAGTTCCTCGATTTTCTCGCCGAAACCGTACCGGCGCATGGTGAGGGGCCCACGCGATAGGCTTCGCCGGTGAGAAGCGCTTAAGGATTTGTACCCTGGGTTTGCTGTGGTGGGCGCTTGACTTGCCGCAGGCGCTCAGCCGGGGCGTGAAGACACAATGCGCCAGGCTTGCCGGGCTGCACCGATGCCCGCCAGCGCCCAAGTCAGCAGAGCAATCCATAGAAATGCAGTCGGCAGCGCGCTCAGGAAATCAAAGCCCATGGCCAGGCGCATTTCCTGCGTACACGCCGCGTACATGCCCAGCGGGAACACCGCCCCCCAGTACAGCGGGTCGTAGCGCAAACCAAATCGCTTGACGCCGTAGCGCCAGACGGCGAGCACCAGCAGCATGGGAATCCACCAGGTGCCTGTAGCCCAGTAAAACACGGTGAAACCCTTTAAAAAGGGCAGCAGCGATGCCAGAAATGGCGCGTCGGGTGTGTTGACGATGAGCAGCGAGCCGGCAAGGGTGGAAATCGCCATGGCGCCCATGTTGATCCAGTAGGGCGGCGCCAAATCGCCTGGGCTGAACGGAAAGAACGTGTAGCGGTAGAAGATGAGCGACATCATCCAGATGTAGAGCATGCCTCCCCACAGCCACATCGAAAGCGCAAAGAAGTTGAGCTCCAGGCGGTAAGGCTGCCCGATGTGTGTGGCGAGCAGCGCGCTCAGTACGGCGACCGACTGCGTGGCCACCACCGCCAGCAGCCAGCCGCCGCTGATGCCGCGGTCCAGCGTCGGTTTGTCTTCCTTGATGGTCAGCGCAGTGAAGATGGTGTAGGTCAGCAGCAGCCACAGCGCCAAGCCAACGTACCAGAGCACCAAGCCTGCGGTGGTCCAGCGCATCAGCAGCAGGCACTGACTGCCCAGCACGTTGGTGGCGGCCACCGCAGTGAAGAACGCCGGCCCGCGTAGGTGGCCGAGCAGGTCGTGCAGAAAACGCTCCCGGTACAGGGCAAGCCGCGCGAGATACAGCACCCACATGACTACGTATAGCAGCGCGTTGAGGCCAAACAACGCCAGTGCCAAGCTGCGCAGACCAAGCATGTGGGCTGCGATGGACACGATGCCCGTCGCCATCACCATGCCAAAGTTGGCGGGCGACATATCGGCAAGAGCAAACCGCCATGCGGGTCTTGCGGGGGGAGGGGAGGGCAATGGGGTCACGGTGGACGCAGGGGGCGAGGCGAAATCGCCCCATCATAAAACCGACGCTGAAGGCGAACTTGAAGATCGTTATGTGATTTGGAGCATGTCTTAACAAAGAACTAGTCGTTTGAGTTTTAAGAACGGCTCTGCACAATTCGCCCATTCCTCCATTTTCGGCGTTGACGCCTTCCAGTTCTCATGAAAATTCGCTTGCTTCTCGCCGCGCTCGCCTTGGGCGCAAGCTCGTTCGCCTCAGCCCAAACCTCGCTGCTGAACGTCTCCTACGACGTGGCGCGCGAGTTCTACAAGGAATACAACCCGGCCTTCGTCGCGCACTACAAGAAGACCACCGGCAAGGACGTGAAGGTGGACCAGTCCCACGCCGGCTCCAGCGCCCAGGCGCGCGCTGTGAACGACGGCCTGGCGGCCGACGTGGTCACCATGAACACCACCACCGACGTGCAGTTCCTCGCCGACAACGGCGTGGTCGCCAAGGACTGGGCGAAGAAATTCCCGAACGACGCCTCGCCCACCACCTCCACCATGCTGTTCATGGTGCGCAGCGGCAACCCCAAGGGCATCAAGGATTGGGGCGACCTGATCAAGCCCGGCGTAAAAGTCATCGTCGTCAACCCCAAGACCGGTGGCAACGGCCGCTACGCCTACCTGGCGGCCTGGGGCTCGGTGCGCGAAAAGGGCGGTACGGATGCCGAGGCTGCCGACTTCGTCGCCAAGCTGTACAAGAACGTGCCCATCCTGGCCAAAGGCGGGCGGGATGCCACGGCAACCTTCGTGCAGCGCGGTATTGGCGATGTGCTGATTACGTTTGAATCCGAAGTGGTGTCGATTGAGCGCGAGTTCGGCAAGGGCAAGATTGATGCGGTCCACCCTTCGGTCAGCATCACCGCCGAAAACCCGGTGGCCGTGGTCGAACGTACGGTGGCGAAGAAGGGCACGGCGGATCTGGCCAAGGCCTATCTCGATTACCTCTATTCGGACGAGGCGCAGGAAATTGCTGCCAAGCATGCCGTGCGCCCGCGCTCGGAAAAAGTGCTGGCCCGCCACGCCGACGTGTTCAAGCCCATCAAGCAGTTCACAGTCGCCAAGTACTTTGGCAGCCTGACCGAAGCGCAGAAAGTGCACTTCAACGACGGCGGCCAGTTCGACAAGCTGTACAGCAATAGGTAACTCCCCCCTGAGTCGCCTTCGGCGCCTTCCCCCCTCTCTGCTTCGCTTCGCTCGCGGAGGGTGTGGGCGCCACCCGTGCTGCGGGGCGGCCCTTGCACGGTGGCCGCTGGCCGGGGCGTGCCAGTTTCCATCGGCGGTGTGCAATTGACTAGTTCTTATGAATAACAAAAGCGGTAACCGAAAGCGCGTCGCCCGCGTGCTGCCCGGGTTCGGGCTCACCCTTGGCTACACGCTTTTCTACCTGAGCGTGATCGTGCTGATCCCGCTGTCGGCATTGGTTTTTACATCCTTCAGCCTGAGCTGGGACCAGTTCTGGACCGCAGTGGCTTCGCCGCGGGTGCTCGCTTCGTACAAGCTGACCTTTGGCGCGTCTTTTCTTGCTGCGACGGTCAATCTCTTTTTCGGTCTGTTGATCGCCTGGGTGCTGGTGCGCTACCGTTTTCCGGGCAAACGCATCGTCGACGCCTTGGTTGATTTGCCCTTTGCACTGCCTACGGCTGTGGCTGGTATTGCCTTGACCTCGCTGCTATCAGGCAACGGCTGGATCGGCAGCCTGCTCGCGCCGCTGGGTATTGAGCTTGCATTCAAGCCGGCTGGCATTGTGGTCGCGCTGATTTTTATCAGCCTGCCATTTGTCGTGCGCACCGTGCAACCCGTGCTGGAAGACACCGAGCGCGAGCTTGAAGAAGCAGCGACCAGCCTGGGTGCCACGCGCCTGCAGGTGTTTACCAAGGTGCTTTTGCCATCGATTGCGCCGGCATTGCTCACCGGCTTTGCGATGGCTTTTGCACGGGCGGTGGGCGAATACGGCTCGGTCATTTTCATTGCCGGCAATGTACCCATGGTTTCCGAGATCACCCCGCTGATCATCATTGGCAAGCTGGAGCAGTACGACACTGCGGGCGCAACGGCGGTGGCCGTCGTCATGCTGGTGATGTCGTTTGCGCTGCTGCTGCTCATTAACGCCTTGCAGGCCTGGCAGCGCCGCCGCGCGGGAGCGCAGACATGAGCGTGGGATCTGTCCGCAACAAGGCGGCCGCGCGCTCCGGCACCACAGAGGCGCCTTGGGTGCGCAGGCTGCTGATAGTTCTGGCGCTCGCGTTCATGCTGCTGTTCCTCGTGCTTCCGCTCGCCGCGGTGTTTGCCGAGGCACTGCGCAAAGGCTTTGGCGCCTACCTTGAAGGCCTGCGCGAGCCCGATGCTTGGTCTGCGATTCGGCTCACCTTGCTCACTGCGGCCATCGCCGTGCCGCTGAATTTGGTGTTTGGTGTGGCTGCTGCGTGGTGCATTGCCAAGTACGAGTTCAAAGGCAAGGCGTTTCTGACCACGCTGGTGGACCTGCCGTTTTCCGTCTCGCCGGTGGTCGCCGGCCTGACCTATGTGCTGATTTTTGGTGCCAACGGCTGGATCGGCCCGTGGCTGATGGCGCACGACATCAAGATCATTTTTGCCGTGCCGGGCATCGTGCTGGCAACCGTGTTTGTGACTGTGCCGTTCATTGCGCGCGAACTGATCCCGCTCATGCAGTCCCAGGGCAACGACGAGGAACAAGCCGCAATCGTGCTCGGCGCGAGCGGTTGGCAGACCTTCTGGCACGTGACCCTGCCCAACATCAAGTGGGGTCTGGTCTATGGTTTGATCCTTTGCAACGCGCGGGCGATGGGAGAGTTTGGCGCGGTGTCGGTGGTCTCGGGCCACATTCGCGGTCAGACCAACACCATGCCGCTGCACGTGGAAATTCTGTACAACGAGTATCAGTCGGTCGCCGCGTTTGCGGTCGCCTCGCTGCTTGCCTTGCTGGCCCTGGTGACTTTGGTCATCAAGAGCGTGGCCGAGTGGCGGCAAGAACAACAACTGCGCATCGCCGCCGAACTACCTCCCGAACGGCCACACGCCAGCGCCGCAGGAAGCACCCCATGAGCATTGAAATCCGCAACATCAGCAAGCATTTCGGCGATTTTCGTGCGCTGGACGACGTCAGCCTGGACATCAACTCGGGCGAGCTCATTGCCTTGCTCGGGCCCTCGGGCTGCGGCAAGACGACGCTGCTGCGCATCATTGCCGGGCTGGAGACGCCGGACACCGGCAGCATTCACTTTTCAGGCGAGGACACCACCGACGTGCACGTGCGCGAGCGCGGCGTGGGCTTTGTGTTCCAGCATTACGCGTTGTTTCGCCACATGACGGTGTTTGAGAACGTCGCCTTCGGCCTGCGCATGAAGCCCAAGAAGCTGCGCCCGAGCGAGGCGCAAATCAAAAAGAAGGTGATGGACCTGCTTGCGCTGGTGCAGCTCGACTGGCTGGCCGAGCGACACCCTTCGCAGCTCTCAGGCGGGCAGCGCCAGCGGATTGCCTTGGCGCGGGCCCTTGCCGTGGAGCCCAAGGTGCTGCTGCTTGACGAGCCCTTTGGCGCGCTCGATGCCAAGGTGCGCAAGGAGTTGCGCCGGTGGCTGCGCCGCCTGCACGACGAGCTGCACGTCACCAGCATCTTCGTCACCCACGACCAAGAGGAAGCGCTGGAGGTAGCCGACCGCGTGGTCGTCATCAACAAAGGCCGCATTGAACAAAGCGGCTCTCCGCAGGAAGTGTGGGACCACCCGGCCAGCCCCTTTGTGTATGGCTTTCTGGGCGACGTCAACCTCTTTCACGGCCGCGCGCACGAAGGGCAGGCGGACGTTGGCGGCATGCAGCTTGCGGCGCCAGAGTACGGCGGCGCGCAGAACGAAAAAGTGCTCGCCTATGTGCGCCCGCACGACCTGGACGTAGAGCGCCCCGGCGTGGGCGGTGCCGTCCCACCCAATGCGCTGCTGGCGGTGCTGACGCGCGCCATCGTGGTCGGGCCTATCGCGCGTCTGGAACTTATCCAGAAAGGCAGCGCCAAAGCAGCCGACAATGCAGATCCCGAGACGGTGATTGAGGCGCAGATTCCGGCTCAGCAGTTTCGGGATATGGCGTTTCTTGAGGGAGAAACGCTGCTGGTCACGCCGCGCCGCGCCAAGGTTTTTCTTGACCAGGCGGCCGGCATCTGAGGCGCCCACTTTCGGTGCGCCGCCGTTTGACGTTCTGGGGTTTCGATGATTCTCGACTGGTTCTCCACGGTTCCGCGCCGCATTCTGGCGCTGATGTGCCTCGCCTGCATCGCCATGCTTGCCTTTGGCCTGTACCTGCAGCATGTGGTGGGCCTGGTGCCTTGCCCGATGTGCATCGTGCAACGGTATGCTCTAATTTTAGTAGCTGTATGCGCTGGACTGGCAAGCGCTAGAGGCTCAAAAGGCTGGATATTTTCTTGGGCAGTACTGGCCCTGCTTGCCAGCGGTTTTGGGGCCTTTACCGCAGCGCGCCAAAGCTGGCTGCAGTGGTACCCGCCCGAGTTTGCGATGTGCGGCCGCGATTTCTACGGAATGATCGAAAACTATTCTTTCAGCCGCGCCATCCCCATGATTTTCCGAGGCTCGGGCGATTGCGCGGCGATTGACTGGACGTTTCTGGGCGGCTCGATTGCCAACTGGTCGTTCGTCTGCTTCGTCGGATTTGCGCTGGTGCTGCTGGTGCTGCTTGCGCGCGGCCGGCGCTACGTGGCTGCCTGAGCGCCCCCGGCGCGTGTGCTGACCAATTGCACGGGCGCATCGCCCTCGCGCCAAGGCGGGTGCTTTTCCATCGCCGAGGCAAAAAGGCTGCTGGCAAGCCACCCAGCCAGCCACTTTTGCAGCCGGGGTAAGGGTAGAGCGGCCCAACGCGCCGGGTCGATTGCAGCAAATTGCCGCACGAACGGGAAGATGGCAGCGTCCGCCAGCGAGCCTGTTGTTCCGCAAAGCTGGCCGTGCAGCAGGCGCGCTTCCCACCGCTCCAGGCAGCTTTGCGCTGCACGCCATGAGGCATCGTGGTCGACGTCCGGGTAGCGCTCGGGATATTTGCAGTGGTCCAATGCCTGCTTGAACGGGCCATCGCAGAGCGCCAGTTGCGCTTGCACGTCGGCGATGTCGTGTGTCAGCCAAGCCAGCGGGTCGCCAGCGTCAAGAGCCCATCGCATGATTTCCAGGCTCTCGTCGATCACCTTGCCGTTCGGCAGTACCAGCACCGGAACGGTGGCTTTGGGCGAGGCTTTCAACAAGGCGGCCGGTTTGTCGCGCAGCAGCACTTCGCGCAGCAGGACTGTGGTTTTGCTCGCCGCAAGCGCCAGTCGCGCGCGCATGGCGTACGGGCAGCGGCGAAAAGAATAAAGCACGGGCAGGCCATCCATACCCAATGGTACTTACATGCGCAATGCTCGCAACGGGCGGACCGCAAACAAGCTCGCGTGCGCTTTCGCTACCATTCGGCTCAGTTCTTACAAAAAGACATCAAGGTGCGGCCATGGAAAAACAGATTGCGTTGGATCTCTTTGCCAGGTTAGATCAGCTCAACCGCATTGGCGCAGCGCTCTCACGGGAGCGCAACATAGAGCGCCTGCTGGAGAACATCCTGGAAGCGGCCAAGGCACTGACCGGCGCCGACGGTGGAACGCTCTACAGCGTGACGGAAGATGGCAGTGCGCTGCACTTTGAAATCATGCGCACCGATTCTTTGGGTATCCGACTCGGCGGCACAACCGGCAAGCCGATTGAACTGCCCGACCTGCCGCTGCGCCGCCCGGACGGCTCACGAAACGATGCATTGGTCGCCGCACACGCAGCGCTGCATGGCCGCACAGTCAACATCCAGGACGCTTACGTGCAAGAGGGGTTCGACTTCTCTGGCACGCGCGCTTTTGATCTGCGCACGGGCTACCGCTCGAAATCGTTTTTAGCGGTGCCGATGATGGACCACCAGGGCGAGCTGATCGGTGTGCTGCAGCTGCTCAATGCGCTCGACCCTGCGGACGGCGAAGTGGTGGCTTTTTCCAGTGCCGACCAAAGCCTGACCGAGTCGCTTGCCTCCCAGGCGGCGATTGCGCTGTCCAATCGCATGCTCATTGGGCAGCTTGAGCGACTGTTTGAGTCCTTCGTCATGCTGATCAACATCGCCATCGACGAAAAATCGCCCTACACCGGTGGCCATTGCGAGCGGGTGCCCGAGCTCACCATGATGCTGGCCGAGGCGGTAGATGCGACCACGACCGGGCCGCTGGCCGACTTCCATATGAGCGACCGCGACCGCTACGAACTGCAGATGGCAGGCTTGCTGCACGACTGCGGAAAGATCACTACGCCGGTGCACGTGGTGGACAAAGCGACCAAACTGCAAACCCTGTACGACCGCATTGGTTTGATCGATACGCGCTTCGAGGTGCTTCGGCGCGACACCGAGCTGGCCGTGCTGCGCGCCCAACTCGCGCTGCGCCCGGTGGTGGATGCGGGCGCAGAAGCGGCGGCGATTGCCGGTTTGCAGCGCGAAATGAAGGCCATCGACGAAGACCGCGACTTCCTGCGCCACTGCAATCGCGGCGTTGAAGCCATGCAGCCTGCCGACCAGCAGCGCGTGCGCGACATTGGCGCGCATCGCCAGTGGCGCAACGCCGATGGTGTGCAAACAGCATTTCTGTCTTCGGAGGAAATCGAAAACCTCACCATTCGGGCCGGCACGCTGACGCAGTCCGAGCGCGACACCATCAACTACCACATCGTGGCCACCATCAAGATGCTCGAAGCCCTGCCGTGGCCGAGCCATCTGAAGAACGTACCCGAGTACGCCGGCGGCCACCACGAGCGCATGGATGGCAAAGGCTACCCGCGCGGGCTGACGCGCGATCAAATGTCGGTGCAGGCCCGCATGATGGGTGTTGCGGATATTTTTGAGGCGCTGACCGCGGCCGACAGGCCCTACAAGAGCGGTATGAAGCTCTCGCAGGCGCTGACCATCATGGAGCGCATGAAGCACGGCGGCCACATTGATCCCGACCTGTTCGAGGTGTTTGTGAGGCAGCGCGTGTTCCAGCGCTACGCCGAGCGTTTCCTGGAGCCCGAGCAGATTGATGCGGTGGACGTCACCGCTTTCTTTGCGTCCGCTTGAACGCTATTGATTAAATAGCTGTTAGCGCGCTCCAGGTAAGCGCTGTAGCCTGTTTTTGCTTAAAGTTTGCGCACCAGCACCTGGCTGCGCCGGTCCCAGTTGTATTTGCGCTTGCGCGCTTCAGGGAGCCATTCCGGATCCACGAGCTTGAACCCGCGTTTCAAGAACCAGTGCACGGTCCGCGTGGTGAGCACGAAGATACTGTCCAGCCCCAGCAGGCGCGCGCGCTGCTCGATGCGGCGCAACAGCTTTTCGCCGTCGCCGGTGCCCTGACTCTGCGGCGAAACTGTGAGCGCAGCCATCTCGGCGGTGCGCGCCTCGGGGTAGGGGTAGAGGGCGGCGCAGCCAAAGATCACACCGTCGTGCTCCACGATGGTGTAGTTGGCGGCGTCGCGCTCAATCTCCGTGCGGTCGCGTTTGACCAGCGTGCCGTCCTTTTCGAAAGGCTCAATCAACTGCAGGATGCCGCCCACATCGTCCGCGGTGGCTTCGCGCACTTCTTCGAGCTTTTCGTCCACGACCATGGTGCCAATGCCGTCGTGCACGTAAATCTCCAGCAACAGGGCGCCATCTATTGAAAACGGAATGATGTGGCTGCGCTCCACACCGCCCTGGCAGGCTTTCACGCAGTGCTGCAGGTAGAACGCGGTGTCGCTTGGATTCTGACTGGCCGGCATGCGCGCGAGCAGTTGGCGCGCTTGGGCCAGCGGGAGTTCGGTGTCGATAGGGTTGTCGTCGCTGGGCGCTTCGTCCGGGTTTTGCAAAATCCCCGGCACTTCGGACACGAACACGAGCTTGTCTGCTTTAAGCGCAATGGCGACCGACGTAGCGACTTCCTCCATGCTCAGGTTGAACGCTTCGCCGGTTGGCGAGAAGCCAAATGGCGAGATCAGGACGAGCGCGTCCATGTCGAGCGAGCGCTGAATGCCCGCCACATCGACCTTGCGCACCAGACCCGAATGCTGGAAATCCACGCCGTCGACGATGCCCACCGGCCGCGCCGTGATGAAGTTGCCCGAAATCACCCGCACCGTAGAGCCCGCCATCGGCGTGTTGGGCAGGCCTTGGCTAAACGCCGCCTCAATTTCGTAACGCAGCTGCCCAGCCGCTTCTTGCGCACTGTCGAGCGCAATCGAGTCGGTGATGCGAATGCCATGCGAGTAGCGCCCCTCGTGGCCCTTTGCAGCGAGTTGCTCGTTCACCTGCGGGCGAAACCCGTGCACCAGCACAATCTTCACGCCCATGGCCTGAATCATCGCCAGGTCCTGCGCGATGCTTTGCAGCTTGCCGGCGGCAATGGCTTCGCCGGTGAGTCCGATCACAAAGGTCTGGTGGCGGAACTTGTGGATGTAGGGCGCCACAGACCGGAACCAGGGGACGAAGGTGAAGTTGAAGACAGTGGACATTCGGGTAGGCAGTGCTTGGCAAGGCGGTAGGGGGAGTGCGCGGGCAAAGCTCGGGCCGTAGATAATTCGCGATTCTCTACGAAGTTGCCCCCTTGTCCGACCCCGCCGCCGCACGTTCCCTGCAGATTTCCTTTCCCGAATCGCTTCCGGTCTCCGCCCGGCGGACCGAAATCGAAGCCGCACTGGCCCAGCACCAGGTCATCATCGTCTGCGGTGAGACCGGCTCGGGCAAGACCACGCAGCTGCCCAAAATCGCGCTCAGCATGGGGCGCGGCAAGCTGAACGCACGCCCCGGCGAGCGCGGCCAGCTCATTGGCCACACCCAGCCGCGCCGCATTGCGGCCAGCAGCGTGGCCAAGCGCATCGCCGAAGAATTGAAGACGCCACTGGGCGAAGTGGTGGGCTACAAGGTGCGCTTCCAGGACCGCCTGAGCCGCGATGCGTCCGTGAAGCTGATGACGGACGGCATTTTGCTGGCCGAGACGCAGACCGACCCGCTGCTCAAGGCCTACGACACCATCATCATCGACGAGGCGCACGAGCGAAGCCTAAACATTGATTTTTTGCTGGGCTACCTGCGCGAGATACTGCCGCGCCGGCCCGATTTGAAAGTGGTGGTGACGTCTGCCACGATTGATGCGGACCGGTTTGCCAAACATTTTGAAAGCAAAAACGGCCCCGCGCCCGTGCTGCTGGTCTCGGGCCGCATGTTCCCGGTGGAGCAGCGCTGGCGCCCGTTTGAGGAGTCGCGCGACTACGGCTTGAATGAAGCCATTGCCGATGGCGTGGATGAACTCTGGCAAGGCAATGCGGCGGGCGACATCTTGGTGTTTTTGCCCGGCGAGCGCGAAATCCGTGAGGCTGCCGACCACCTGCGCAAGCACCTGGCGCACAACGTGGTGACGCGCAACGCCGAGGTGCTGCCGCTGTTCGCGCGCCTTTCGCAGGCCGAGCAGGACCGCATTTTTGACGGCCACACGGGCCGGCGCATTATTTTGGCGACCAACGTCGCCGAGACCTCGCTCACGGTGCCGGGCATCCGCTACGTGATCGATTCGGGCACAGCGCGCGTTAAGCGCTACAGCCTGCGGAGCAAGGTCGAGCAGTTGCTGGTCGAGCCCATCAGCCAGGCAGCGGCCAACCAGCGCGCTGGGCGCTGCGGGCGTGTGGCCAGCGGTATCTGCATTCGGCTGTACGACGAGAAAGACTTTGCCGGGCGAGCACGCTTTACCGACCCGGAAATCCTGCGCAGCTCGCTCGCCGGGGTGATTTTGCGCATGAAGTCGCTGCACCTGGGCGACGTGGCGCAGTTTCCGTTCATCGACGCACCGTCCGGCCGCGCCATTGCAGACGGCTACCAGCTGCTGCACGAGCTGGGAGCGGTGGACGAGCAAAACGAGCTGACGGCGATGGGCAGCGAGTTGGCGCGCCTGCCGGTGGACCCACGCGTCGGCCGCATGATTTTGGAAGCCCGCGCGCGCGGCGCCTTGAACGAGGTGCTGGTAATTGCCAGCGCGCTCAGCCTGCAGGACGTGCGCGACCGCCCCATGGAGGCGCAGCAACAGGCCGACCAGCAGCATGCCAAGTTCGACGATGAAAAAAGTGAATTCAGCGGCTATTTGACGCTGTGGAACTGGCTGCAGCAGGCGCGCGGCGGCAGCATGCCCACATTGGCATCGGCCCGCGTGCAGCAGGCACAGGCTAAGCAAAAGGGCGGTACGGCGCGACAGGCGTTTTTGCCCATTTCCCAGCGCGCCTCGGGGGCGCAGCCGCAGCCGATGGCTGCCCCACCGCCCGCAGCGGCCGGATTGGGTGCGTTGAACGGCGCAGCGACCCACAAGCTCAGCAACCGCCAGTACGAGCAGTTGCTGCGCCAGAACTTCATCAACGTGCGCCGCGTGCGCGAGTGGCGCGACGTGCACAGCCAGCTGCTCACCGTGGTGGCCGAGCACAAGTGGGAGCTGAATACCAAGCCCGCCAGCTACGAGGAGCTGCACAAATCCATGCTCGCCGGTCTGCTGGGCAACATCGGCTTCAAACCCGAAGAAGCAGCGGGTGCGGCGCCGGGGTCTTCGGATTACCTGGGTGCACGCGGCATCAAGTTCCACCGCCACCCGGGCGCGCACCTGCGCAAGAAGCCCGGCCGCTGGATCGTCTGCGCCGAACTGGTGGAAACCACGCGCCTGTTTGGCCGCGGCATCGCCAACATCGATCCCAACTGGCTGGAAGAGGTCGGCGGCCATTTGCTCAAGAAGCAACTGCTCGACCCGCACTGGGAGAAAAAAGCCGCCGAAGTCGTGGCCTTCGAGCGCGCCACGCTCTACGGTCTGGTGGTCTACAGCGGGCGGCGCAAACCCTTTGACAAGGTGGACCCGCAGGCCGCGCGCGAGATGTTCATTCGCCAGGCGTTGGTGGCGGCCGATGTGTTGCCCGAATGGCACAAGCGCCTGCCGTTCCTGGCCGCCAACGAAAAGCTCATTGCCAAGGTGGAAGAGCTGGAGCACAAGTCGCGCCGGCAAGACGTGCTGGTGGACGAAGAACTGATCTACGCCTTCTACGACCAGCAGTTGCCGCAAGACATCACCAGCGGCCGCAGTTTCGAGCAGTGGTACCGGCAAGAGACAGCCAAGCGCCCCGAGCTGCTGCGCCTGACCCGCGACGAGCTCATGCGCCATGAAGCCGCCGGCATCACCACCGCCGCGTTCCCCAAAATGATTCGCCTGGGCGGCGTCGACTGCCAAGCCACTTACCTGCACGAGCCGGGCGACGCGCGCGACGGCGTCACGGTGGCGGTGCCGCTGTTTGTGCTCAACCAGGTGAGCGAAGAGCGCTGTGAATGGCTAGTGCCGGGCATGCTCAAGGACAAGATTCAGGCGCTGCTTAAAAGCCTGCCGCAGCGCCCGCGCAGCCGCTTTGTGCCGCTGCCCGAATCCGCCGCCCGCCTGGCCGAACTGCTGGGCACGCCGGACCGCATTGGGCATTTGGGCCTCGTTGATGCGCTGCTCAAGCAGGTGCGCGACGAAACTTCGCTCGACGTGAAGCGCGCCGACTTCAAACTCGACATGCTGAGCCCGCATCTGTTCATGAACTTCCGCATCGTCGACGAGCATGGCCGCCAACTCGGCCAGGGCCGCAACATTGGCGCGCTCAAGGCCGAGTGGGGCGCGAAGGCGCGCGGGGCCTTCCAGGCGCTGGCGGGGCTCAAGTTGAGCAGCAACGCTCAAGAAGCCAAAAAATTAGAGTCAAATGAGACTCTAGCGCTTACTGGGCAAGCGCAAGCAGCTATCAAAACAAAAGTGAAATCGGCGGTGCCTACCGTGCAGGCCGAGGCGCGCTACACCCAGTGGACCTTTGGCGAGCTGCCCGAGCTGATGGAAATCGGCCGGGGCGGGCAGCAGCTGATTGGCTTCCCCGCGCTTATCGAGGCAGGCGATGCCGTCACCATCGAAGTATTTGATGAGCCCGATCTGGCCGCCGCCAAGCACCGCGCCGGGCTGCGCCGCCTGTTTGCGCTGCAAATCAAAGACGCCCTCAAGTACCTGGAAAAGAACATTCCCGACCTGCAAAAGATGGCGGTGGCCTACATACCGCTGGGCACGCAGGAAGAGCTGCGCAGCCAGATCCTCGACGTGGCGATGGACCGCGCGTTCTTGCTTGAGCCCTTGCCTACCAACGCCCAGGAATTCGAGCGCCGTGTGCAGGAAGGGCGAGGGCGCTTGACCTTGATCGCCAACGAAGTGGCACGCCTGGCCGCCACCATCCTCACCGAATACGCGACAGCGAGCCGAAAAATCAAGGACACCAAAATCGCACCAGATACCGTGCAGGACGCACAACAGCAACTGCAACGCCTGGTGCCCAAAAACTTCCTCACAGCCGCGCCCTGGCCGCAACTGGCGCACTTTGCCCGCTACCTGAAGGCCATCACCGCACGCCTCGACAAACTGCGCACCGACCCGGCCCGCGATGCCGCCAAACTGGCCGAGCTGCGCCCGCACGAGCAGCGCTACTGGCGCCTGGTGGCCGAGCGCAAGGGCGCTGTGGATGCACGCATGCTGGAGCTGCGCTGGTTGCTTGAAGAACTGCGTGTGAGCTTTTTTGCGCAGGAACTGCGCACGCCGCAGCCCGTAAGCACCAAGCGGCTGGACAAGTTGTGGGCGCAGATTCAAAGTTGACACCACTTTCCAAGACGTAGTACTTAGGCTATTTGACAGGACTGCGGTAAGTAGGGCGTTTTGAACGCAACGCAAGCGCGAGAAATGCGTGTGCGTCGATCGAACCTGAACTACGGGAAACTCGACAGAAGAAATGTAATTGAGAATTACTCTCATTTATACTGGACTTCAGTCGCTTGAGAATTGCTCTGAGAATTGCTATGTCCACCACTCCTGCCGTCCTACCTTCCGTCTACTCTGAACACTCCGTGCTTTGCCGAAGCTTGGGCGCTGTGCAAGAACGCTGCAGCCGCATCATGGCCGGACAGGCAGCCGAGATTGCGCAACTGCAGGCTCAGGTGTTGCGCTTGCACGCACAAACTGTGCGCCTGCAAACCTACCTAGCCTGGGCCGTAGAAGACCGCACGCTGGCCGCGCCTCAAGCTTTGGCATCACGCCCGGCGCAGACGCTGGCAGTTCACCCAGTGGCCTCGGCCGCCCGCGCCAGCTTTAACGCCGAATGGGTGGAGACGAACCGAGTGATCTGTCAGGTGGCGTGCCTCACTCACGGCGGGTTCTGGCGAGATGAGTTGGATCAGTGTCGGCGCAGCGGGAATGCCTGTACGGCGCTTGAATGGAAAAAGGAGATACAGCATTTGCCAAAAAACGAAGTAGCTCAAAAATAGAGAAGCGGCCAATGGTGCTTCGTGGAGCGCGCAACGCCACAGTTCATGTACTCGTGCGTTGCCAGCGAATCGGTTTGAGCGCAAGGCGCAGCAAAAAAAAGCCCGCACGCAGCGGGCTTTTTTCTTGTCTCGCGCTGCGCTTACATCAGCGAGACCTCGACGCGACGCGCTGCTGCACCCGTGCCGGCGTTGATGTCGTCGGGCTTTTTCAGCTCGATTTGTTCATCAGGCACGCCGGCAGTGCGGAGCAGATTTTGCACTGCCGCTGCGCGCTGCTTGGCGATTTCTGCGTTTTGTGCTGCGTCTCCAGTGCTGTCCACGTAGCCGCTCACGACGGCTTTCTTGCCCGCCTTCACACCTGCTACGACGTCGGAAAGAGCTTGGCTTGCACCAGCAGCCGTGTCGATTTTGCCACTGGCAAAGTAGAACTTGACGACTCCGTTATCGACTTCGACCGATGCACCGGAGGTGTCGTTCGCCATCGAGGCTGGGACAGGGGCGGTGACCACCGCTGGTGCCATTGCCGCCGCCACCGCCACCGCAACCGCCGGTGCAGGGGCCGCGTGAAAATTCACCACCAACGGCACGATAAGCAGCGCCACGATGTTGATGATCTTGATCAGTGGGTTCACCGCCGGGCCTGCCGTGTCTTTGTAGGGGTCGCCCACGGTGTCACCGGTGACGGCTGCCTTGTGGGCCTCGCTGCCTTTGCCGCCGTGGTGACCGTCTTCGATGTACTTCTTGGCGTTGTCCCAAGCGCCGCCGCCGGTGCACATCGAGATTGCGACGAACAGCCCAGTGACAATGGTCCCCATCAGTAGGCCGCCGAGCGCCTTGGGGCCGAGCAGCAGGCCGACCACAATCGGCACTACTACGGGGAGCAGGCTGGGGACAATCATCTCCTTGATGGCCGCGCTGGTCAGCATATCCACGGCTTTGCCGTATTCAGGCTTGCCGCTGCCATCCATGATGCCCGGAATGTCGCGGAACTGTCGCCGCACTTCCACCACCACTGCTCCGGCTGCGCGACCTACCGCTTCCATGGCCATGGCGCCGAACAGGTAGGGGATCAAGCCGCCGATGAACAGGCCGACGATAACCATCGGATCTGACAGGTTGAAGCTGATCGCTTGGCCGTAGCTTTCCAGCTTGTGCGTGTAGTCGGCGAACAGCACCAGTGAGGCTAGGCCGGCTGAGCCAATGGCGTAGCCCTTGGTGACTGCTTTGGTGGTGTTGCCTACAGCGTCGAGCGGATCGGTAATGTCGCGCACGCTGGCGGGCATCTCGGCCATTTCGGCAATGCCGCCGGCGTTGTCGGTGATGGGACCATAAGCGTCCAAGGCCACCACGATGCCGGCCATGCTCAGCATGGCCGTGGCAGCCACGGCGATGCCGAAGAGGCCAGCCAGCTGGTACGACACCAAGATGGCGATGCAGACAAAAATCACGGGCCATGCAGTTGAGCGCATGGAAACGCCCAAGCCCGCAATGATGTTGGTGCCGTGGCCGGTGGTCGAAGCTTGGGCGATGTGCTGCACCGGCTTAAATTGCGTCCCGGTGTAGTACTCGGTGATCCAGACCAAAGCCGCAGTCAGCACCAAGCCGGTGGCGCAGGCGCCAAACAGCTTCATTTGCGCGCCGGTGCCGCCCAAGGCGTTGTCTGGAATGATCCAGGCGGTGACGAACCAGAAGGCAATCAACGACAGCACCCCGGCGATCGCCAAGCCCTTGTACAGGGCCGGCATCACGTTCTTCATGCCGGGCGAAGCCTTGACGAAGAAGCAGCCAATGATGGATGCCACGATGGAGACAGCGCCCAGCGCAAGTGGGTACAACACCGCATTCACTGGTGCGGCTGTCACCATCAGGGCGCCGAGCACCATAGTGGCGATCAATGTCACGGCGTAGGTTTCAAACAAGTCAGCGGCCATGCCGGCGCAGTCGCCCACGTTGTCGCCCACGTTGTCGGCAATCACCGCCGGGTTGCGGGGGTCGTCCTCGGGTATGCCTGCTTCCACCTTGCCCACTAGGTCGGCACCGACGTCTGCACCCTTGGTGAAGATGCCGCCGCCAAGACGAGCGAAGATGGAAATCAGCGAAGAGCCAAACGCAAAGCCGATCAGGGGGTTGAGCAGCCCGGCCAACGTGTTGTCGGCCGTTGGATTGCTGCCTACCAGATACCAGTAAAAGCCCGTAACACCGAGCAAACCCAGCCCCACGACCAGCATTCCGGTGATGGCGCCGCCGCGGAAGGCGACGTCAAGCGCGGGGCCAATGCCTTGTGTGGCCGCCTGAGCGGTGCGCACGTTGGCCCGCACCGACACGTTCATGCCGATGAAGCCGCAGGCGCCCGAGAGCACCGCGCCAATCACAAAGCCAACGGCCGTTTTGCTGTCCAGAAAGAGGCCAATGAGCACGGCCAACACCACGCCGACGATGGCGATGGTTTTGTACTGCCTTGCTAAATAGGCCGCGGCCCCCGCCTGAATGGCGGCGGCGATCTCCTGCATGCGGGCGTTGCCCGGGTCTTTGGAAAGAATCCAGCTGCGGGTCCAGATGCCGTAGGCCACGGCAATCAGGCCGCAGATCAGGGCCAGGATGAGGGGTAAATTGGATGCTGTGGTTCCAGCCATTCTTGTCGCTCCAGGTGTTGTTTCGCACGGGAGGAGACCCAACGCATGGGAGAGTCTCCGCTGCGTTGCTTCCTCGTGCTCCGCTCCCAGAGACGATTGGCCAACTCCCGCAATTTACTCCCAAAAATGGTTCTGCAAGCCGCGTGCAAGGGGTCAACCGGTAAAATCAGGGTTAGTCACTAGTCATCAACTGAAAAATCAGGCAGCCATGTCCCTCAACAGCGTCACCCCCGGCAAGAACGTCCCCGAGTCCTTCAACGTCGTGATTGAAATCCCTATGGATTCCGATCCGATCAAGTACGAGGTCGATAAAGAGTCGGGCGCCATCTTTGTTGACCGCTTCATGACGACCGCCATGTACTACCCGTCCAACTATGGATACATACCGCGCACGCTCAGCGGCGACGGCGACCCAGTGGACGTGCTCGTCATTACCCCTTACCCACTGCATCCTGGCGTTGTCGTGCCTTGCCGTGCGCTGGGTATTTTGAAGATGGAAGATGAAGCAGGAGTCGACGGCAAGGTGCTGGCGGTTCCGATCAACAAAGTGCTCGCCATGTACTCCCAGTGGAAGAGCGTCGAAGACGTCAATCCAGCCCGTTTGCGCGCACTTAGCCACTTCTTTGAGCACTACAAAGACCTGGAAGAAGGCAAATGGGTCAAGGTCCTGGGCTGGGAAGGTATTGAAGCTGCGCACAAGGAGATCTCCGACGGCCTGGCCAACTACAAGGCGCCGAACGCGTGAGGTGAACGTGTGTCGGCTTGACTAGGCGCCGACACGTCAGACGAGCGCGTGCGCCAGCTGGAGTTGGTTGCGTGGTTCACTGCGCTTTTTTCGGTGTCCACTTGTTGTGGGCCCGGAAATTCATTTGGAATGTCGACGATATCGAGCGCAATCGCTTTAAGCAGCGCAAGTAGCTAAAAAAAAATCGCTAAATTGCCTGAAAAAAAAGCCGACTTAGCGCGTTGTGTCGTGCAGATGATCCCGACGGCGTTGGTTGGGCTTTTGGCGGGCCCAGCAGCCAGCGCGCAGTTCCTAGGTACACTTTTTAACAGTACTGCACCGCTTTCTCGCCGGTGCATTGCTTTCAAGCCACGGCTGATCGGTGTGCAGACAGTACGCACCGCTCATCCTGGCAGCCACTTCCTACTTCGTGGTCGGGCAAGTGGCGGACTTCACTCATTTGACAAGCTCCTCAGGAGAAGACATTGAACGCAGCCATCGCAAGTGGAGCCGCAGGCTCAAGAGCGCCCCACAGTCCGGTAGCGTTTAAGGCTGCCGCGCCTGAGCTGTTGGGCGACCGCATATTGATGGCGGCGATCGTTGGGAGTGCCGTGACGGCGGTAGTGCTGGGGTTGAATTTTGTGGAATCTGGCCTTGCATGGGGGATTTCGGCCTTGTTTCTTCTGGTGGCCGGGCTTGTCTATGCGTTCCAAGCCGGGACCATCCTCTCCCGCATGGTGCTTGCCGCCATTCAAACTTCGTTCGTAGCTTTGCACATTCACCTTGCGCAAGGCCTCACGGAGCTGCATTTCGGTGTTTTTGTCACGCTTGCGCTGCTGATGGTGTACCTCGATTGGCGGCCCATCGTGCTGTCGGCCGTGCTCTTCGCCGTGCACCATGTGCTGTTCGACCGCCTTCAGGCCGCCGGGTTTGGCCTCTATTGCCTGACCGAACCGAGCTTTGGACGAATCGTGGTACACGCAGCGTACGTAGTCATTCAAACGGCCTTGGAAGTTTTGATGGCGGTCAGTTTGGGGCGCACAGCCACGCAAGGGCGTGAGCTTCAGGACTTGGTCGCAAGCGTCGAGCGTACCGATGGCATTCCGCTTGAAGCCGCAGCCCAACTCACCATGACCACGGGCGTTGCCCAGTCGTTGCAAGGCACGCTCGCACGCATGGCGTCTGCCGTATCCGCGGTACGTGCGGCGGCAGGTAGCGTCGAATCGGCGTGCTCGGAAATTGCGTCTGGAAATGACGATCTTTCAGCGCGCACCGAGCAGCAGGCGTCGGCATTGCAGGAAACGGCTTCGTCCATGGAGCAACTCGGAGCCACTGTGCGCCACAACGCCGACAGCGCAAATCAGGCCAACCAATTGGCGGTAAGTGCATCCGCGGTGGCCCAACAGGGTGGCGATGTCGTGGGCGAAGTGGTTCGCACCATGAAGGGAATCAACGAAAGCAGCAACAGAATTGCCGAGATTATTAGCGTGATCGACGGCATCGCATTCCAAACCAACATCCTCGCGTTGAACGCCGCGGTTGAGGCCGCAAGAGCTGGTGAGCAGGGTCGAGGTTTCGCGGTGGTGGCAACTGAGGTGCGCAGCCTGGCCAGTCGCAGCGCGGATGCCGCGAAAGAGATCAAAGGGCTCATCACGGCCAGCGTTGAGCGTGTGGAACAAGGCAGTGTCTTGGCGGACAAGGCTGGAGCCACGATGAGCGAGGTGGTGACGGCTATCCGCCGCGTCACGGACATTGTGGGCGAGATCAGCGCCGCGAGCCGAGAGCAAAGCGAGGGGGTTGCACAGGTGGGCGATGCCGTATCGCAAATGGACCAGGCCACACAGCAGAACGCAGCCTTGGTCGAGGAAATGGCTGCTGCGGCGAGCAGCCTCAAAGCGCAGGCCAGCGACTTGGTGCAAGCCGTAGCTGTGTTTCAGCTCGCGCCCGAGTCCGATAGCACTCGCGGCAAGCCCTTGACAACACGCGTACCAATCAAACACGCGGTGGGATCGTTGTCAGCACCTCGTTTGACCAAGAGCAGATGAGAAGAGGTAGGTGAGTCAGACGCTGTGAATCTCTAAAAAAATTATGCTAAATATGGCTGTATCGCTTACTAGGTAAGCGCGAGCAGCTATTGAAATAGAAGTAGTTTTTATGGATTGCGTCTGCCACTCAGAGGGCGGATGTCACCGCCGTGGATGCGCTGCTTCGGGACCGGGAAAAATGCGTCAGCGTACCGGTCGCGGGCTCGCTGCTTTCTGCAATGAGGTCGGCCAAGGTGGCGCCGTCCAGCTCGCGCAGATAGGCTGCAAGGGCGCGCTGAAATAAGGTTTTGAGGCGGCAGGCCGGGCTCAGGCGACAGGCGTTCGAGTTCTCGTCAAAGCACTCCACCATGCGAAAGTCGCTCTCGCACCAGCGCACGACGGCGCCTATGCCAATGGCAGAGGGCTCCAGGAGCAGCTGCAGCCCGCCACCGCGCCCGCGGGTGGTGTCCAGCAACCCATGGCGCGCCAAATCGTTCACGATCTTCATCAGATGGTTCTTTGACAGTTCGTGGCTCTTCGCTAACTCGGCGATGGTGACGCGGCGCTCGCGATGCTGTGCGCAGTACATCAGCACGCGCAAGGTGTAGTCGGTGTAACTGGCAAGTCGCATGGTGGGTTGGATGGAACAGGCGGTTGATAAAAATCGCCATGCACCGTAAGATACATATAAAATGCATCTTATAACTGCTGAAGATACAAAGCAAGTCCATCCGGCCACTACGAAAACATGAATACACCGCTTCCCCCACTGGTTGGAGCCTCCACCGGAGCCTCCACCGCGGCGCCTAAGAAAAAGGCCTTGTATGGCTGGCCCGTGCTTCGCTTGGGTTTCCGCCCGTTCTACATTGCTGCGGCAGTCTTGGCCTGCGTGGCTGTTCCTTTGTGGGTGGCTGCGTTGTTGGGCGCGATCACGCTCGATATGTCGGTGCAGCCGATGCTTTGGCACGCGCACGAAATGCTGTTGGGGTTTGCTACTGCGGTCATCATGGGTTTTCTCTTGACCGCAGTGAAAGCCTGGACGGGTCTGCAGACGCCCCGCGGGGCGGCGCTGGGAGCACTGGTGGTGCTATGGCTTGCCGCACGGGTGGCTGCTTGGGTAGCCCCGTATCCGGTGTACGCCGCGTTGGACGTGGTTTTGCTGCCTGCTGTCGCCGTCATCATGTTGCGGGTATTGCTGCGTGCGGGCAATAAACGCAATCTGCCGCTGGCGGGAATTTTGTTTCTGCTCTCGCTGGCGAACCTTGCGTTTCACCTCTCGGTCCTGGGATGGCTTGCGATTCCACCCACGAGCGCACTGTATGCGGCGCTGGGTTTGATTGTGATGGTGGAATGTGTGATGGCCGGCCGCGTGGTTCCTGCATTCACTATGAGTGTGACCCCCGGTCTCAAAATCGCTGTCCCCAAATGGCTTGAGAGCGGCGCCTTGGCCAGCACAGCAGCAGGGCTGGCCCTCTGGGTTTTTGCGCCTGCAGGCTGGGTGACGTTTTTTGCGTTGGCTGTGGCTGCCGCCTTGCAACTGGCACGCATGCTGCACTGGCAACCGCTGGTGACGCGCTCTAAGCCGATTCTCTGGGTTTTGCATCTTGCGTACGCCTGGATTCCGGCCGGCCTTGCGCTGCTGGCGTTCGCCCAGCCGGGTTGGATAGGCGTATCCATTGGCGTACACGCGCTTGCCGTTGGCGCCACCGGCGGTCTCATCATTGGCATGGTGACGCGCACCGCACGCGGGCATACAGGGCGACCTTTAAAGGCATCCCGCGTCGAAGTCTTGGCGTACGTGCTGGTGATGGCCGCTGCGCTGCTGCGCGTGGCTGTGCCACTTGTGGCTCCGCAGTGGTACACGCAAGGGCTGGTGTGGGCTGCTGCTGCTTGGACGACCGCTTTTGTGATTTATCTCGTGATGTACGTGCCTTGGCTGACGAGCACCCGGCTCGACGGCAAGGACGGCTGATTCAATTTCCTGCGTTTTCCTGGCTCAACCAAAGAAAGGCTCCCATGCTTCCTACCCAATCGACCGTGATCGACGTCCGTCAAATTCCCCCACCCCAGCGCCACACCACCATTTTTGGTCAGTTCGATGAGCTGCTCCCCGGTGAGGCGGTGCAAATCGTCAGCGACCACGACCCGCGCCCACTGCACCACCAATTTGATTCGCGCTCGCCGGGTCAGTTTCAATGGGCCTACCTGCAGTCGGGCCCCGATCAGTGGCGCGTGCTGATCAGCAAACTGGAAATGCCCGAAGACGCAGAAGAGCACCACTGCTGCTCGGGCGGTGCCTGCGGCGGTTGAGTTGTGCATCACCAAATAAAAGGGCGCCCATGAGGCGCCTTTTTATTGACTGGGATAGAGGTTTACATGCCGAGCGCCAGCATTGCCGACTCGGACATGCGTGAGCGATCCCAAGGTGGATCAAACACCATGTTGACAGTGATCTCGCCAACGCGCGGAATCGCCAGAACCTTGTCGCAGACCTCATCGGCGATCGCTTCTCCCATTCCACAGCCCGGGGCGGTGAGGGTCATATCGATCAAAGCGCGGACATCGCCGCCTTCCATGGGCTCCAGGTCGCAGCGGTATATCAAGCCGAGGTCCACGATGTTGACCGGAATTTCTGGGTCGTAGCAGGTCTTCAGCGTGTTCCAAATCAAATCGCTGACGTCTGCTACCTCAACGTTTTCGGGGTGTTCAACTTGCGCAGGCGGTTCTTTTCCGATGGCGTCGGCGTCGCTACCCTTCAGTCGCACCAGTTGGCCTTCAACCACCAAGGTAAAGAAGGAGCCGAGCGCCTGCGTCACCTGAGCCCATACGCCGCCGGGCAGATCCATGGGCGTGCCATCGGGAATACGCTCTACGGTTACAGGCCGGTTAATCAGCACGTCTTCGCGCATGCGTTTCATCATGATGGAGTTTCTCCTTCCGTCGATACAGGGGCAGCCGGCGCGGCTGCGTTGCTCGCAATAGCGTGCATCAGGGCGTGCCAGCCCAGCAGGGCGCACTTGATGCGACTGGGGTATCGGCTCACGCCGGCCAGGCTGACGAGCTTGCCGAGTGGGGCATCGTCGGCGCTTTCTTCCCCTGTTAGCACGGCGCGAAAGTGCTGCTGAAGTTTCTGGGCAGTGGCAATGTCCTGACCTTTGACCGCTTCGCTCATCATCGAGGCCGACGCCATGCAAATGGCGCAGCCCTGACCGTGAAATCGAATGTCAGCCAGTTTCCCGTCAGCGATGGCGAGTTCCACAGAGAGGTCGTCGCCACACGATGGATTGGTGCCGCGTGCCTGGTGTGTGGGCAGGGCCAGATGGCCGAAATTGCGCGGGGAGCGTTTGTGCTCCAGCACCAGTTCCTGGTAGAGGTCGGTTTCGGCACTGCTCATCGCAAAAGCTCCAGTGCTTTGGCGACGCCACCCACCAAGCGTTCGACTTCTTCCGCTGTGTTGTATAGCGCAAACGACGCGCGCGTCGTCGGCCCACAGCCCAAATGCTCCAGCAGTGGCTGGGCGCAGTGCAGGCCGGTGCGCACGGCAATGCCTTGGCCGTCGAGCAGGGTGCCGACGTCGTGCGGGTGCGCGCCTTCGGTGACGAAAGAGACGATGGCCGTGTCCTGGGTGTCGGGCGACAGCACGCGCAGGCCGCGCTGGGCGGCGAGCCCTTGAACGGCTTGCGCGCGCAGGGCATGCAGGTGATCGTCAATGGCACTGCGGCCTACCGCGTCTATGAATTTGGCTGCTGCAGCCATGCCAATGGCGCCGCCGACGTTGGGCGTGCCAGCTTCCAAGCGTGCGGGCAGTGCGGCGTAGGTGGCGTCGGTGAAGCTCACCCACTCGACCATGTCGCCGCCCACCCGCAATGGCGCCAGCAGTTCAAGCGCTTCGCGCCTGCCCACCAGTGCGCCGGTGCCCATGGGCCCATACATCTTGTGGCCTGAGAAAACGAGGAAATCGCAGGCTAGGGCGGAGATGTCGGGAACAGCGTGCGCTGCCACCTGGGCAGCGTCCAGCACGGTCAGTGCGCCGGCTTGGTGCGCCATGGCCAGAAGTTCGGCAAAGGGCGGGCGCTCACCGGTGGCGTTGGCGCAGGCGGTTACGGAAAACACGCGCGTGCGTGGTGACAACAGTTTGGCCAGATCTTCCGCGTGCAGATGACCTTCGGCGTCGGGCAGCAGGATGCGCAGCACCGCGCCGCTCTCTCGCGCCGCGCGTTGCCAAGGGAGCAGATTGGCGTGGTGCTCCAGGCCGCTGACGATGATCTCGTCGCCCGGCTGCAAGGGCTTGCTGCCGCCGGCGTGCGCCGATAGGCCATGCGCCACGAGGTTGAGCGATTCGGTGGTGCCCGACGTGAACACCAATTCGTGCTCCGCCCCTGCACCGACAAAGCGCTTAAGTTCGGCGCGCGCAGCGTCGTAGGCGTCGGTTGCCCGCTGGCTCAATGCATGCACGCCGCGGTGGATATTGGCACGATCGTGGCACTCGAAGTGCTGCAGCGCGTCCAGAACTGGCTGGGGCATCTGAGTGGTGGCTGCGTTGTCCAAATATGCGAGTGGGTGGCCCTGAATATGCTGGGAGAGCACCGGAAACAGAGCGCGCAGCCCGGCAACCCCCGACGCGTCCGATGGCGCCGTGCCGGATGCGCCGAGCCATCGTGCGGGCAATCTCTCACCCATGGTAGGCCTCCAGCACCTGGCGGAGCACGCCGCTCAGGGCGTCCCCCTGCGTCAGGGCGTCGAGCGTCGCGGGCTCCGGGAAGGCGCGCGCGAGCAAAGCATTTGCCATGCCTTCGATGATGAGCGAGCGTGCGGCGGTTGCATCCAGGCCGCGCTGGCGGGCATAGAACAAGGCGTCTTCGGGCAAAGCGCCCCAAGTGGCGCCGTGGGCCGCTTGCACGTTGTCGTGGTAAATCTCCAGGTGCGGTCGAAGGATGAGGCGCGGATTGCCGCCGAGCGGAATCCCGGCGAGCCGTTGGTGTACGTCGGCCTCGTCAGACCCCGCCGCAATGTGCGTGCTGGCGTTCGCCACCGCGTGCGCCTTACCACTGGCCAGCACCAGCGCTTCGCTGTGGCTGGTGGTCTGCGCTGCGGCGTGGCGCATGAAAACTTGCTGCTCAAGCTTTGTGTCGGCCGCACAGGTAAGGCCCGCAATATGGGCCGAAGAACCGGTACCGCTCAGCAGCACGTCGCTGCGCTGCAGGTGATAGCTGCTGCCGCCGGCGACAAAAGCCTGGACGTAGCGAGCGTCCTCGCCCACCTGGGCGTGAATGATGTGTGCGCAGCGGTCGTCCGCATGCGGTGCGAGGATGCGCAAGTGCTGCAGGCTGGCACCCCGCGCGAGGCGCACATGCAGCTGCAGGTTTTGGACCTTGCCGCCAGTGTTGGGAATGTCGCCCGCGAGGTGCAGCTCCCGCAGCACGCAGTGCGCGCCTTCGGCGATGTCGAGCACCAGCAGCGGCGCCTCCACCTGACCCGTGGGCTGGTGGCGCAGTTCAAGCTGCGTCGGTTGCTGCCCAGTGCCAGCCTCCACCCTCAGGCGAAGGCCGCCCGTGCACAAGGCGCGGTGCGCCCAGGCGAAGGGTGCGGCGTCGCCATCGCCGGGTCCATCAAGGTCGGCAAACAACTCAGCGCGCTGCGCGGTGTCGATGGCAGACAGCGTGCGTGCGGTGACGCCGGTGGGCGTGTCGCCGGCAAGCGTGGTGAGGGTCCAGCCGCTGTTCTCGGCCAATGGGGCTGCCGGGGCTTGTTCCAGCCAGTCGGCAGCCGGTGGCGGCGGCAGATGGCGGAAGGATTCGTTCTTCTTGCCTATCCAGCCGGTGGCGGCCAGATGCTCGCGGGCCATCAGCATGGCGTCGTGGGCAGTGATGGGGCGTACATGCATGGCCTTAAGCCTCCGCCAGTTCGGGCGCTTGCACAAAACCGGTGCGCGCAATGCGCTGCGCGAGGGCAATGCCGCCTCGCTCAGCAATCTGGCCGTCTGCGAGGCGCAGCACGGTGTCGGGTTGCAGCGACTCAATCAGCTGCAAATAGTGCGAAACGACGATAAAGGCCGTGCCTTCGCTGCGCAGGCGCTGCACCAGTTCGACGACCGCGCGCACGCCGTCCACGTCCATACCCGAGTCGATTTCGTCGAGTACGGCCAAGCGCGGGCGCAGCAAGGACAGTTGCAGCAGTTCGTTGCGCTTCCTCTCGCCACCGGAGAAACCGTCGTTCACTGGGCGGCTGAGCATGCTTTCGGGCAGGCCGAGTGTCGTGGCCGCTGCCTTCGCGCTACCAAGAAAGTCGTAGGCGTCCTGCGGCTCTTCCCCGCGAGCGGTGCGCACCGCATTCATCGCGGTACGGATGAACAGGTTGTTCTTAACGCCAGGAATTTCCGGAGGCGACTGGAACGACAAGAACAATCCGGCACGCGCGCGGTCTTGCGGTTCCATGGCGAGCAGGTCTTTGCCATCCAAGCGCGCAGTACCTTGGGTGACTTGGTACGCCGGGTGGCCGGCGAGCGCCAAACCCAGCGTGCTCTTGCCGCTGCCGTTGGCGCCCATCAGCACCACGAGTTCGCCGGGGGCTACGTCGAGGCTGATGGACTGCAGGATGGTCTTCTCGCCAATGGCAACGCGCAGGGCGTTCAATTGCAAGAGGGGGGTGGTGAAAGTGGTCATGGGGTGTTCTGATTTTTTGAAAAATGTGCTGGCTTAGCCAACCGAGCCTTCGAGCGAGACCGCAAGCAGGGCCTTGGCTTCGAGCGCGAATTCCATCGGCAACTCTTCGAGCACCGACTGGCAGAAGCCGCCAACGATGAGCGCCGTCGCATCTTCAGGATGGATGCCGCGCTGCTGGCAATAGAACAAGCGGTCAAGCGAAATGCGCGTGGTGGTAGCTTCGTGTTCCACAACCGCGTCGCTGCGGGCAGTGTCGATATAGGGGAAGGTGTGCGCGCCGCACTTGGGGCCAATCAGCAGCGAATCGCACTGGGTGTGGTTGCGCGCGTTGGACGCACCGGGCGAGATGCGAACCAGGCCGCGGTAGCTGTTTTGCGCATGGCCGGCGCTGATGCCCTTGGAGACGATGCGGCTGCTGGTGTTTTTACCCAGGTGAATCATCTTGGTGCCGGTGTCTGCCTGCTGGAAGTGATTCGACACCGCAATCGAATGGAACTCGCCGCGCGAATCGTCGCCGCGCAGCACCACGCTCGGGTACTTCCAGGTGATGGCCGAGCCGGTTTCAATCTGCGTCCACGAAATGTGGGCGCGTTTGCCTGCGCACAGGCCCCGTTTGGTGACAAAGTTGTAGATACCCCCCAGGCCGTTTTCGTCGCCTGGATACCAGTTTTGCACGGTCGAATACTTGATGTAGGCGTCGTCGTGCGCCACCAGTTCCACCACCGCAGCGTGCAGTTGGTTTTCGTCGCGCTGGGGCGCCGTGCAGCCTTCGAGGTAGCTCACGTGGCTGCCTTCCTCGGCAATGATCAGCGTGCGCTCGAACTGGCCCGTGCCCTTGGCGTTGATGCGGAAGTACGACGACAGCTCCATCGGGCAGCGCACGCCCTTGGGGATGTAGACGAAGGATCCGTCGGAAAACACCGCCGAGTTGAGCGCGGCGTAGTAGTTGTCGGCCACCGGCACCACGCTGCCCATGTAGCGTTCAATCAGTTCCGGGTAGTGCTCCACGGCATGTGAGAACGAGCAGAAGATGACGCCGACTTTGTGCAGTTGCTCGCGGAAGGTGGTGCCCACCGAGACCGAATCGAACACCGCATCCACTGCCACGCCGGCCAGACGCGCGCGTTCGTGCAGCGGCACGCCGAGTTTTTCGTAGGTCTCCAGCAGCTTGGGGTCTACATCTGCCAGGCTTTTGGGGCCATCTTTGAGCGATTTTGGCGCTGAGTAGTAGCACAGCGCCTGCAGGTCGATGGGCTCCATGTGCACATGCGCCCACTCAGGGGCGGGCATGGTCAGCCAGCGCTCGTAAGCGGCCAGGCGCCACTTGAGCAAAAACTCGGGCTCGCGCTTGCGCAGCGAAATGGCGCGGATGGTGCCTTCGTCCAGGCCCGGCGGCAGCGAGTCCGATTCGACGTCGGTGGTAAAGCCGTGGCGGTAGGGGCGCTCCAGCGCCTGCGCCAGTGGCGCTTCTTGGTCAGACGCACCCATTGCAGACCTCCTGTGAAAGGCGATGCTGCAGAGCGTTTTGAGTAGTAACGGACATCGTGGGCATGGTGTGTTTTATTAGATGTAGATGATATGCATCTTTAAGACGGATAGCAACCGCAGTCCATTTCCTCCGTGCTGCAATCAGGGGCTTGAAGCACCGGGTGCAGCAGAGCGAAATGGCGTGCGCGCTTCGAGTTCTTCCAGGTACGCTGACATACCTGCACCCTCGCGTTCCAAAAAACGCTCGACTGCATCGGCAAATGCTGGATGGGCCAGCCAGTGTGCGCTGTGTGTAGCGACCGGCATCAGCGCGCGCGCCATCTTGTGCTCGCCTTGGGCGCCGCCTTCGAAGCTGTCAAAACCGTGGCCTATGCACCATGCAAGCGGTTGGTAGTAGCAAGCGTCGAAGTGCAGACTGTCTACGCGCTCCAGCGCTCCCCAATAGCGACCATAAGCGATGCGATCGGAAGATTCTAATGTTTTTTGGCCTCTAAGGCTTGATGGGTAATCGCTAACAGCTATCAAACTGCTAGCGATAGGCTGGCTATTGCGTTCGGCCACGAACATGAGCCATGCCTCAGGCATGTTCCGCGCCATGCCTTCAAAGAAGCTGCGGCTGAGGTAGGGCGGGTTGCCGTGCTCGAGATAGGTGCGCTCGTAGCAGCGGTAGAAAAAATCCCAATCGGCCGGGGTGATATCGGGCCCCTGTGCCGAACGAAAGCAGACGCCTGCACTCTCAACCCGACGCTGCTCCTGCCGAATTTTCTTGCGTTTTTCCTGTGTCAGGGCGCCCAGAAAGGCTTCGAAATTGCCAAATTTGCCGCCACTTGGCGCGGCGTTCTTCCAATGAAACTGGGTGGTGGTGCGCTGCATCATTCCTGCCGCATCGCAAGCCGTCAGGTCTTGCTCACTGCCAAAAAGAAGGTGCAAGGAGGAGATCTGCTGTTCCTCGCACCAAGCCAACACCGCCTTCAGTAGCGTGGATCGCGCGGCATCGTCACGTGCCAGAAGGCGTGTGCCGGGCACAGGCGTGAAGGGCACCGCAATTACCGCTTTGGGGTAGTAGGCCAAGCCATGCTCCTGATACGCGCGCGCCCAGGCCCAGTCGAAGACGTATTCGCCGTACGAATGCTCTTTGAGGTAGAGCGGGCATGCGGCTATCAGCTCGCCTTCTTGCTCGAGCGTAATAAATCGGGGGTGCCAACCCGTGGCAGGTACGGCGCTCTCGCTGGCGTGCAGTGCAGCCAGATATGCGTGGCGCATGAAGGGCGTCGCATGCGCCTGTTGCGCCAGCAGCGCATCCCACGCTGCTCCGTCCAACGTCAGCGGCGAGCGGTGTGCGCGGGTGATAATCGCTTTTTCAGCCATGCACTGCCCAAACGCGGCCCGCGTCAGTTACGGACGCACGCGCTTGCGGCATGATTGGCTGCTGATTTTTGTCCGCATATTTGGACTCCATGACGCTCTCCATTTGCATAGCGCAACTTAATTTCACCGTGGGCGACCTGCGCGGCAATGCGCAGAAAATTATCGAGGCAGCGCATGAAGCGCACCGCGCCGGCGCTGCCTTGCTGCTAACGCCCGAACTTGCGCTGTGTGGCTATGCCGCCGAAGATTTGTTTCTTCGGCCAGCATTTCTCGCGGCCTGTGATGATGCCGTCAAACAGATTGCCGAGGCGACCGCCGCTTTGAAAGACCTCGTCGTTGTCCTCGGACATCCGCAGCGGGCGAGTGGCGCAGCAGCCTTTGCCACCTGCTTTAACGCTGCCAGCGTGCTGCGCGCGGGGCGCATCGAGCAGACCTATTTCAAGCGCGAGTTGCCCAACTACGAAGTATTTGACGAGCGGCGCTACTTTCGCCCCGGCGATGCGCCTTGCGTATTCGAGGTCGCGGGCCTGCGCGTTGGCCTTTTGATTTGCGAGGATGCCTGGCACCCCGAGCCCGCGCGCGACGTTGCAGCAGCCGGAGCCCAGCTTATTGCCGTCATTAATGCCTCGCCGTTTCACAGCGGCAAAAGCAGCACGCGTGAGCAGACGATGCGCGCCCGTGTGCAGGAAACCGGTTTGCCGTTGGTCTATGCACACTTGGTTGGCGGGCAGGACGAGGTGGTCTTCGAAGGCCGTTCGTTCGCGCTGTCGGCGGACGGGTCCGTAGCTGCACGCGCGCCTGCATTTGAAGAAAAACTGGTGTTTGCGCAGGTGGAGCAAGCGCAAGCAGCTATCGAAATCAAAGCAGACGTGGCGCCTTTGCCTGGCATGCTCCCCGATTTGTGGCATGCGTTGGTGCTCGGCATCCGCGACTACATCGGAAAAAATGGCTTTCCGGGCGTATTGCTTGGTTTTTCGGGAGGTATGGACTCAGCGCTGGTGCTGGCGCTGGCCGTGGATGCTCTGGGCAACGATCGTGTGCGCACCGTGATGATGCCGTCCCCCTACACGGCGGACATCAGCTGGATAGACGCGCGCGACATGGCCGGGCGCCTCTGCGTGTCGTATGAGGAAATCGACATCCGCCCTGCATTTGAGGTGTTTAAAGCTTCGCTGGCCACCCAATTCGCCGGCACGGCGGAGGACACGACCGAAGAAAACCTGCAAGCGCGCATCCGCGGCACCCTGCTCATGGCGCTATCGAATAAATTTGGCAGCTTGGTGCTGACGACCGGCAACAAGAGTGAGCTGGCCACCGGTTACTGCACCTTGTATGGCGACATGGCAGGTGGCTTTGCGCCGATCAAGGATGTGCCCAAGACGCAGGTGTTTGCGTTGGCGCGTTGGCGCAACGAGAACGACCCCTACGGCAGCGGCGCCAACCCGATTCCCGAGCGCATCATCACGCGCCCGCCGAGCGCAGAGCTGCGCCCGGATCAGACCGACCAAGACAGCCTGCCGCCGTATGAAGTGCTGGACGCCATCATTGCGCGCTACATGGAAAACGACGAAGCCATCGAATCCATCGTTGCGGCGGGCTTTGAGCGGGCCGACGTCGAGCGCGTGACGCGCCTGATCAAGATCAACGAATACAAGCGCCGACAAGCACCAGTAGGTATACGCGTGACCCGTCGCAGCTTTGGCAAGGACTGGCGCTACCCGATCACCAACCAGTTCCGCGCCTGACGCATAGAATTTTCAAAAAACCGGAGTTTCCCCATGAAAATGATTACCGCCGTTATCAAGCCCTTCAAACTCGAAGAAGTGCGCGAGGCTCTTGCTGAATGCGGCGTTACGGGCCTTACAGTCACTGAAGTGAAGGGCTTTGGCCGCCAGAAGGGCCACACCGAGCTCTACCGCGGCGCCGAATACGTGGTGGACTTCCTGCCCAAGGTCAAGATTGAAGTCGTAGTGCGAACCGAAGACTTGGAGCGCTGTGTCGACGCCATCGTGCAGGTCGCGCGTACCGGAAAGATCGGCGACGGCAAGATTTTTGTTACATCGGTGGAGCGAGTGGTCCGCATTCGTACGGGCGAGCTAGACGACGCAGCGGTGTAAGCGCGCCGCGTTCAGATTTTCTCCAGCAGCGCGCCGTCCCTTGGTGCGCGCCGCGCTGCTGCGTCTACAAGCTCTTTGAGTAAATTGGCTGGATCGGTGCCTACGCGCACCAAGTCCATTTGCCATGGAGCCATAAACCCCGCCTGCACACTGCCTGCCAAAAACGTCAACAGCGGTTGGTAGTAATCTGCCACGTCCAGCAGACCGATGGGTTTGTCGTGGTAGCCGAGCTGGCTCCAGGTCCAAACCTCAAACAGCTCTTCAAACGTGCCGATGCCGCCCGGCAGCGCCAGGAAAGCGTCGCTGCGCTCCGCCATCAGCGCTTTGCGCTCGTGCATGGTCTGCACCACATGCAGCTCGTCACAGGCGTGGTTGGCATGCTCCTTGTCCACCAGCGACTGAGGAATAACGCCCACCACCCGCCCGCCTGCCTGGGCGGTTGCGTGCGCCACAGTGCCCATCAAGCCGCTGCGGCCGCCTCCATACACGAGTTGCCCGCCCTGCGCACCAATCCAGGTGCCCACCGCCAGCGCTGCCTCGGCAAACAGAGGGTTCTCGCCGGGTCGCGACCCGCAATAGACGCACACCGAAAAAAGTGGCTCAGCCATACACAATCCTTTGAAACAGGGCAGTGCCCCAAATGCCCGCGCAAAGCAGCAGGCTGAGCAACACCGCAGCGCTGCCCATGTCCTTGGCTCGGCCCGACAGGTCATGCCATTCGGGGCCAATCCGGTCTATGGCGGCCTCTATTGCAGTGTTAAGAAGTTCAACCACCAGGAGCAGCACCACCGACCCGGCCAGAAGCGCGACTTCCACCCAGCTGCGCCCAAGCCAGAGGGCAGTGGGCAGCAGCACCAGCGCAGCAATGGCTTCCTGACGAAAAGCGGTTTCATCCCATGCTGCGCGCAGGCCGAGCAAGGAATACTGCGTGGCGTGCAACATGCGCTGCAGGCCGCGCCGCTGCTTCTGTGGGTTGGCGGGTGGCGGGATGGTGCTGGGGGCTTCTGACATGGGAAACATTGTCGCCGCCTAGTTGCAGCGTGGCGCGTTCAGCTTTTCTTGGGCTGGTGGTTGACGAGGCGCGTGCCTGCAAGCGCATCGTGCCAAAACTGCTGTTGGGGGTGCAGCCGGCTGGCCAGCGCCCAGAAGGCGATCCAGCCCGTCACGATCACCACCACTTCGAGCGGCGGAAGCTGAAACGGCGCCACCACCAACAACGGAGGCAAAAACCACAGCCAAGACAGAACATACCGACCCAGCGCACGCAGTTGTGTAATCGGCCGGCCAGCCGCGTCCACCACACGGATGTGCCAAGTTTTCATCGCCAATGTTTGGCCTCGCGACCAGAACCAAACGAAATAGATACCAAACACGACAAACAGAAAAGCTTGCAACGGGTGGCGGTTGTCGAGAGCATTGCGCGTCTGGCTGAGCGTGCCGAACAGGTATCCGGCGATAAAAACTACCCCAAACATCAGCATGCCCTCGTACAGCCAACAGGCCATCCGGCGCATGAGGGCGGGAGCAGGGGCCGGGGAAATGCGCACAGCGTCGTCAGATGCTTCAGCGGAGAAGTTCGAGTGGTTCAATTGACGTACAACGGAGGTAAAGGGTCAGGCGCGACGACTGAGGGCTGTTCGGACGAACGGGGCGCTTGCTCAGGAGATGGATTTTCGCCAGTCGAAGCTGACGGCGCTGGGGGCAGGGCGACTGGCTCGGGTGTGGTGAACTGGCGAACCGCAGCAGGCGCGGGGAACACAATTTTCGGCGGATTGGCCGCTTTTGCCTGTGCATCGGTGGCGGCCGGCACGCGGGCCAGCCGCTTGGCTGGAATTGGCTTTAAGGCTGTTGCTGCTCCCTTGGGTTTCGCCGCTTTCGCGGCAAGGCGCAGTTTTTCGGCTTCGCTCAGAGCCTGGTAGGTTTCCCATTCCGATTGGATGTCGCGTGGCGCCAAGCTTCGTGTCGTGGCAAAGTTCAGGCGAGCTTGGCTGCGCTGCTGGGCGCTCAGGCTCGCCCAAGCGGTCATGCGGGCGTGCAGGCGCTCCTGCTCCGTTTCGGGCATGGCCGAAAAGCTCTGTGCCAATACCAGCCAGTGGCGCTTTTGTGCTTCGGTAAGGTAAGCCCAGCGTTCGGCCAGCGGATACAAAGCGAGCTTTTGCGGAGTAGTCATCAGCTCCCAGCCCGGGCCGACGCGAAGGGGCCGCAATTTCACGAGGCTGGCTGTTGCTTGTGCGGTGGCGTCCTGCCGACTCGCCAACGCTTCCGGTGCAATGCGCGTGCCCGGGGCGATGCGCCCCAGGCTCAGCATCCGCGCGCCACCCACGGCAAGGCCCGCCAGCAAAACCAACGCCAGCACGATGGCTGGCGTGGCGGGGAGCGAGTGAGCGGGAGGCGCGGTGGATACGGGCATGCAGCAGGGTGAGGGGCGCGATGCGCTCAGTGATTTTCGGTGCTGCGGGTTTTGAGGAACTGTACGAAACCGGGGTCGGCATAGGCCGCGGGCGGTAAGTCGTCGCTCAGCAGGGCAGCGTCGACCTCGGCGATTTCGGTGATGCCATTTTCATCCTGTTGAGAACCAAGCACCATCATGCCTGCCACCAAAGCCAGTACTGGAATTGCCGACAGCAGCGTGTAACCCCAACCGCTGCCCCCGCCGCCGCCAAGCGCCAAGCTGCTTCCAAGGCGAGTCAGTACGGAAGCCTGTTTGCGCACCGCGACGGACCGCTTACGCTCAGCAAGTGCCTGCACGCGGCCAGCGCGCAATTGTTCGGTCACTTCGTGTGAAAGCGCGCCAAGCCCTTCATCCAGATGCGCAGTGATCCGCTGCGCGTAAAGCTGAGTGGCCTGTTCGACGCCGTGAGCGTGAAGGTCTTTCATAATTCGATTCCTTTGGCCTTAAGGGTCTTGCCGAGCGTCTGAACCGCACGAAAACAGTGGGTTTTCACGCTTCCCTCGGAGCAGCCCATAGCTGCTGCCGTTTCAGCGACGTCCATCTCTTCCCAATAACGCATCAAAAAGGCTTCCCGTTGACGCGTGGGCAAGAGCGATATCTCGTGTTCGATTTGGTGAAAGACTTGCTGCCTGCGCACGATATCTTCAGCGCTGCTCGCGCGTTCGCCGTTGCTTGCCAGCGACAAAGCCTCAAGGACATCAAATTCTCCGCCTTCGTCTCCTGTGGCAACGAACTCACCCATGGTCGAAAACAGGGCGCGATGGGTTTTTTGCCGGCGAAACCAGTCCAGAGTGCAGTTGCTAAGGATCCGCTGAAAAAGCATGGGCAATTCGCCCGGCGGCTTGTCTCCATAGTGCTGCGCCAGCTTCATCATGCTGTCCTGGACGATGTCGAGTGCGGACTCCTCATTGCGTACGTGGTAATACGAGCGCTTGAAAGCCCGTTTTTCGACGCCTTTGAGGAAATCAGACAGTTCTTTTTCAGTGGCCAAGAGAGGCAGTAGGGTAGATGTAGGAGCTGCGCCCAGCGGGCAATGCTACGGAGCGAATTATTGCACCGCCACGATTTTTTACGGAGGCCCGCGCAGACCGATTGTTGCAGTGCGATAATCTGCGGCTGCACCAACAAAGCAAACGGGTCACGGTCCGGCGCGGCAATCATCCCGCCCATGTCCCTGGCCTCAAGTTTCGAGCGGACCTCATAAGGGTCTTGACAAGAAGCACCCAAGGTCTTTCGTTAGAGAAATTCACAAAGGTTCATCATGGAAATTTCATCAGCCGAACTCGCATCGGCAGCCGCCGCTCAAAAGCAGGGCGCCGCTCCCGACACCCAGGATCTCATGGGTGCTGAAATCCTCGTCAAGGCCCTTCAGGCCGAAGGCGTCAAGTACATCTGGGGTTACCCCGGCGGGGCCGTCCTCTACATCTACGACGCGCTCTACAAGCAAGACACCATGCAGCATGTGCTGGTGCGCCACGAGCAGGCCGCAGTGCACGCCGCAGACGGGTATGCACGCGCCACGGGCGACGTGGGCGTCGCGCTGGTCACCTCTGGGCCCGGTGTCACCAATGCCATCACCGGTATTGCCACCGCTTACATGGACAGTATTCCCATGGTGATCATCACCGGCCAGGTGCCCACGGCAGCCATTGGCCTTGATGCTTTCCAGGAATGCGACACCGTCGGCATTACGCGGCCCATCGTCAAACACAATTTCTTGGTAAAAGACCCACGCGATCTCGCTGAGACGCTGAAAAAAGCCTTTCACATTGCACGCACCGGCCGTCCTGGCCCCGTGGTGGTGGACATTCCTAAGGACGTGTCCTTTAAGAAGGCACCGTATTCCGGTTATCCAGAGAGCGTTGAAATGCGCTCCTACAACCCGGTGCGCAAGGGGCACGGCGGGCAAATTCGCAAGGCGCTCCAATTGCTGTTGACCGCCAAGCGCCCCTACATTTACACAGGCGGCGGCGTGCTGCTCGGCAACGCGACGCAAGAGCTGCGCACGCTGGTGGATATGCTGGGCTACCCAGTCACCAATACGCTGATGGGCTTGGGTGCTTACCCGGCGAGCGACCGCAAGTTTCTTGGCATGCCTGGCATGCACGGCACTTGGGAGGCAAATAACGCGATGCAGCATTGCGACGTGTTGCTCGCCGTGGGCGCGCGCTTTGACGACCGCGTCATTGGCAACCCCAAGCACTTTGCGCAAAACGAACGAAAGATCATCCACGTCGACATCGACCCGTCGAGCATTTCCAAGCGTGTGAAGGTCGACATCCCGATCGTCGGCGACGTGAAGGACGTGCTCACCGAGCTGATCGCCATGATCCGCGAGACCACCACCCGCGCCGACGCCGGTGCGCTGGCCGCGTGGTGGGACACCATTGAAGGATGGCGCAGCCGCGATTGTCTTAAGTACAGCATGGGCAGCTCTGATGTCATCAAGCCGCAGTACGTCGTCGAGACGCTGTGGAACATGACCAAGGATGCGGATACCTACATCACGTCCGACGTCGGTCAGCACCAAATGTGGGCCGCGCAGTACTACCGCTTTGACGAGCCGCGCCGCTGGATCAACTCCGGCGGCCTGGGCACCATGGGCGTGGGTATTCCCTACGCTATGGGCATCAAGCTGGCCAAGCCACAGAGCGAAGTGTTCTGCATCACGGGTGAAGGCTCGGTGCAGATGAACATCCAGGAGCTCTCCACTTGCCTGCAGTACAACACCCCGATCAAGGTGGTGTCGCTGAACAACCGTTATCTCGGCATGGTGCGCCAGTGGCAAGAGATTGAATACTCCGGCCGCTACAGCCACAGCTACATGGATGCGCTGCCCAACTTCGTCAAGCTGGCGGAGGCCTTTGGCCATGTGGGCATGCTGATCGAGCGCCCGCAAGACGTCGAGCCCGCACTGCGCGAAGCACGCAAACTGAAGGATCGCACGGTGTTCATGGACTTCCGCACCGACCCCACCGAAAACGTGTTCCCCATGGTGCAGGCCGGCAAGGGCATTACGGAAATGCTGCTCGGTTCTGAAGACTTGTAGTCAAATCGGCCTCTAGCGCTTATGTAATAAGCGTTAGAAGCTATTTATTTAATAGTATTTTTTAGACGAATCTATTGCCTGCCAAGGCGCGCGCTTACCGGCGCGGGCGGAGGGCAGCGAAAAACGACAGTTTTTGCGACCACTTTTTTGGTCGTGCTGTCGTCGCAAAAAGAGGAATCCTTTTATGAAACACATCATCGCCGTTCTGCTCGAAAACGAAGCAGGTGCACTTTCCCGCGTCGTCGGTCTGTTCTCGGCACGCGGCTACAACATCGAGTCGCTGACCGTGGCCCCTACCGAGGACCCGTCGCTGTCCCGCATGACCATCCAGACCACGGGTTCTGAAGACGTCATTGAGCAGATCACCAAGCACCTCAACCGCCTCATCGAGGTGGTGAAGGTGGTCGATCTGACCGAAGGCGCCTACACAGAGCGCGAACTGATGATGGTCAAGGTGCGGGCGGTGGGCAAAGAGCGCGAGGAGATGAAGCGCATGGCCGACATCTTCCGCGGTCGCATCATCGACGTGACCGAGCGCAGTTATACGCTGGAGCTTACCGGCGATCAGGCCAAGAACGATGCCTTCCTGCAGGCGATCGACAGCACCGCGATTCTGGAGACGGTGCGCACCGGCGCCAGCGGCATTGGCCGGGGCGAGCGGATTTTGCGCGTCTGAGTTTTTTCCACCACTCTACCCAAGGCTCAGCCACGTCGGCCCGTTCGGGCTGAGCCTGTCGAAGCCCTTCGGGGCGGACGAGCCCTTCGACAGGCTCAGGAAGAACGGCCAAACCCCTTATTTACGGAGAGAAGAGATGAAAGTTTTTTACGACAAGGACTGTGACCTGAGCCTCATCAAGGGCAAAACTGTCGCCATCATTGGCTACGGCAGCCAAGGCCATGCGCACGCGCAGAACCTGAACGAGAGCGGCGTCAAGGTGGTGGTTGGCCTGCGCAAGGGCGGCGCTTCCTGGCCGAAGGTCGAAAAGGCCGGCCTGAACGTGATGGAAGTCAATGCTGCAGTGAAGGCGGCCGATGTCGTCATGATCCTGCTGCCCGACGAAGACATTGCTTCGGTGTACCGCGAAAACGTGGAGCCCAACATCAAGCAGGGCGCATCGCTCGCTTTTGCCCACGGTTTCAACGTGCACTACAACCAAGTCGTGCCCCGTGCGGACCTGGACGTGTGGATGGTGGCGCCCAAGGCCCCTGGCCACACCGTGCGCAACACCTACACCCAGGGTGGCGGCGTGCCCCACCTGATTGCCGTGCACCAGGACAAGACCGGCAAGGCCCGCGACTTGGCCCTGAGCTACGCCATGGCCAACGGTGGCGGCAAGGCCGGCATCATCGAGACCAACTTCAAGGAAGAGACCGAGACCGACCTCTTCGGCGAGCAGGCCGTGCTGTGCGGCGGCGCCGTGGAGTTGATCAAGATGGGCTACGAGACGCTGGTTGAAGCCGGCTACGCACCCGAAATGGCCTACTTCGAATGCCTGCACGAACTGAAGTTGATCGTCGACCTGATCTATGAAGGCGGCATCGCCAACATGAACTACTCGATCTCGAACAACGCCGAGTACGGCGAGTACGTGACGGGGCCAGAAGTCATCAACGAGCAGTCGCGCGAAGCCATGCGCAATGCCCTGAAGCGCATTCAGAACGGTGACTACGCCAAGATGTTCATTCTGGAAGGCCGCACCGGCTACCCCAGCATGACGGCCCGCCGCCGCAACACGGCCGACCACTCGATTGAGAAGGTCGGCGGCCAGCTGCGCGCCATGATGCCTTGGATCGCCAAGAACAAGCTGGTCGACCAGACCCGCAACTGATCGCGAGCGTCCGGCAAGCGATGCAAAGGCCACTTCGGTGGCCTTTGCTGTTTCGGGGACAGTTTGCACGCCACGACTACACTGCCGCCTAAGTTGTCGCAGTAAATACTATTAAAAAGAATAGCTATATGCGCAATAAAATTAAGCGCTGGAGGCCTATTTGATGCATGAAACCGACAACGACGTGACACCCCATGGTGTGTTCGTGCGCAAGCGGCGCAAGGGCATTTACATATTGCCCAACCTGTTCACGCTCGCGGCGCTGTTTGGCGGTTTTTACGCCATCGTCATGGCCATGAACGGACATTTCGATCTGGCCGGCATCGGTATTTTTTCAGCCATGGTGCTCGACAGCCTGGATGGTCGTGTGGCGCGCATGACGAACACCCAAAGTGCGTTCGGCGAGCAGATGGATTCGCTCTCCGACATGGTGTCGTTTGGCGCTGCTCCTGCGTTGATTGCCTATGTGTGGGCGCTGAAAGACCTGGGCCGCTGGGGCTGGATCGCGGCCTTTGTTTACTGCGCCTGCGCGGCCTTGCGGCTGGCCCGTTTCAACGTCAACACCAGTGTTGTGGATAAGCGGTTTTTTCAAGGTTTGCCATCACCGGCTGCTGCAGCCTTGGTGGTGGGGTTCATCTGGTTGCTGACCGAATTCGGCGTCGGGCGTGGCCTTCCCGGCTGGCTCAGCTGGAGCCAGATCACCTGGATCACGTTTGCCCTGACGCTGTACGCAGGGCTCACGATGGTGACTAATGTGCCGTTCTACAGCTTCAAGGACGTGCAAATGAAAAAGAGCGTGCCCTTTGCGGTCATTGTGCTGATTGCTCTTGGCTTGGCCATGATCAGCATCCGCCCGTCGCTGGTGCTGTTCTGCATCTTCATGTTCTATGGATTCAGCGGCTACGGTGTTTATGCGTGGCGCAAGTCCAAGGGGCAACAGACCAGCGTCATCAGCACATCCACCGACGAGCCAGACGAGCGTGGGCTGCACAACTGACGGCGATTTTCTGTGCTACATTTATTCGCATGACATTCGCGTCCCTAGCACTACTGCTATCCCCCATCGGGCGGAGACAGTAACGCGCGCGCGCACACTTTTTCCAAAAGGCCCGTATGCATCCGCAGCGGGCCTTTTTTTTGGGCTTACCGAACTTTCCACTGCGGAGCCCACCCGATTTTCAAGGAGTCCCCATGACAGACAAGCTCATCATTTTCGACACCACCTTGCGCGACGGCGAGCAATCTCCCGGCGCTTCCATGACGCGCGACGAAAAGCTGCGCATTGCACGCCAGCTCGAGCGCCTGAAGGTGGATGTGATTGAGGCCGGTTTTGCCGCCAGTTCGAATGGCGACTTCGAAGCCGTGCAGCTGATTGCCAACAGTATTCAGGATTCCACTATTTGCTCGCTCTCTCGCGCCAACGACCGCGATATCGCGCGGGCCGCGGAAGCGCTGAAGGGCGCCAACCGTGCGCGCATTCACACTTTCATTGCGACCAGTGCGCTGCACATGGAGAAAAAGCTGCGCATGACGCCTGAGCAGGTGCTGGAGCAGGCCATCCAGTCGGTGCGCTTCGCCCGCAATTTGTGCGGCGACATTGAATTCAGTCCCGAAGACGGTTACCGCAGCGACGTCGACTTCCTTTGCCGCGTGATCGAGGCGGTGATTCGCGAGGGTGCGACCACCATCAACGTGCCCGACACGGTGGGCTACGCCATTCCTGAGCTTTACGGCAACTTCATTAAGACGCTGCGCGAGCGCGTGCCCAACAGCGACAAGGCGGTGTGGTCGGTGCATTGCCACAATGATCTTGGCATGGCGGTGGCCAATTCGCTTGCCGGCGTGAAGATTGGCGGCGCGCGCCAAGTCGAATGCACCATCAACGGTCTGGGCGAGCGCGCTGGCAATTGTTCGCTTGAAGAAGTCGTCATGGCGGTCAAAACCCGCAAAGATTACTTTGGGCTCGAAGTAGGCATCGACACGCAACACATTCTTGCGGCCAGTCGTATGGTCAGTCAGACGACCGGGTTTGTCGTGCAGCCCAACAAGGCAGTGGTCGGCGCCAACGCGTTCGCTCATGCCAGCGGCATTCACCAGGATGGCGTGCTCAAGGCTCGCGACACTTACGAGATCATGCGTGCCGAGGACGTTGGCTGGACTGCCAACAAGATCGTGCTGGGCAAGCTGAGCGGCCGAAACGCCTTTAAGCAGCGCTTGCAGGACTTGGGCGTGAGCCTTGAGAGCGAGGCTGAAACCAATGCTGCCTTTGCCCGATTCAAGGAACTTGCCGACCGTAAGAGTGAGATTTTCGATGAAGACATCCTGGCTTTGGTAAGCGACGAGAGCATCTCCGGCCAGGGTGAGGAATACACCTTTGTCTCGCTTTCGCAGCACAGCGAAACTGGCGAGCGGCCGCACGCGCATGTGGTTTTTACGACTGCCGGAAAAGAAATCTCGGGTGAATCGGACGGTAACGGTCCGGTAGACGCCTCGCTCAAAGCCATTGAGCAGCATGTAAAAAGCGGTGCTGAAATGGTGCTGTATTCGGTGAACGCCATCAGCGGCTCCACTGAGAGCCAGGGCGAGGTGACGGTGCGGCTGCAAAGCAACGGGCGAGTCGTGAATGGCGTGGGTGCGGATCCGGATATCGTGGTGGCTTCTGCAAAAGCCTATATCAGTGCGCTGAACAAGCTGCACAGCAAAGCGGAGAAGGTCGCCGCCCAAGGCTAGAGAGGTTGAGTGCACGTTGATCTCGTGCAACTTCTTCACAACAACACGCAAGATATTGATCTTGCGTGTTTTTTTATGAGCCGCTACACTCTCACACCGTTGTTGTCATTTGGAGACATATTGTGAATCTTCGCCGTCTGCGCGCCGCTTTGTCTCCATTTTGCAAAGGTCTTTCGGTACTCGTTCTGGGCTTTGCCCTGTCGTCGCCCGCCGCGGATGCCGCGCCGCGCAAACATGCTTCGGCCAAAAAACCGGTGGCCACGGCCAAACGTGCGGCGCATGTGTCAAAGGTCTCTGTGCGCAAGAGCAGCGCATCGCGAGTGGTACGTGCCTCAGCGCGCAGCTCGCGCAAGCCGCAGGTGGCTGTCGCAGTCGTGAAAGCCCGTCCGTCTTTTGGTGAATTGGCAGGGCTGCACGCGCTGGACGATCCGCTTGATTTGAAGTCCAGCGTGGCGCTGGTGATCGATCAAGATACGAACGAGGTGCTGCTCAGCAAGAACGACCATGCCATCTTGCCGATTGCTTCGCTCACCAAGTTGATGACGGGCCTGATCATCAGTCAGGCGCATCTTCCTATGGATGCGCCGGTCACCATCACCGAGGACGACATTGACACCGAGAAGAACAGCCGCTCGCGACTGGCTGTAGGCACCACGCTCAGTCGCCGTGAAATGCTGCATCTGGCGCTGATGTCCAGTGAGAACCGGGCTGCCCATGCGCTCGGGCGCACCTATCCAGGTGGCCTGTCGGCTTTTGTCACGCAAATGAACCTGAAGGCGCGCCTACTGGGTATGAGCGACACCCGATACGTAGAGCCCACCGGCCTGTCCAGCCAGAACCAGTCGAGCGCACGCGATCTTGCAGTGCTCGTCAACGTTGCCCACACCGATCCGGTGTTGCGCGAGTTCTCGACCTCTCCCGGATATGAAGTGGCGGTCGGCCATCGCACTTTGCAGTACAACAACACCAATCGCCTGGTAAAAAGCCCGGAATGGGACATTGGCTTGCAAAAGACAGGTTACATCTCGGAGGCGGGTCGCTGCCTGGTAATGCAGACGCAGATCGCTGGACGCAAGCTGATCATGGTGTTCCTCGATTCGAGCGGCAGGCTGAGCCGTATTGCAGATGCCGAGCGCGTGCGCTCATGGGTAGAGACAACCACCGGCTTGGCCGCGGGTCGCAGCCATCTGTCCTCGATCAAAGGCTAAAAAAAAGAACGCGCAGCGAGGCTACGCGTTTTTAAAACGGCCTGTCAGTGCGCTTTGTGGACGGTAGGCAATGCTTTCGGCACTTCGTCGCTGTCTGCGTAGCCTAGTGCCAAAGAGATACTCTGCACTGCTGCTTGGAGCTTGGGAAGCCAAGCATCGTCCAGCCGATCGGCGGGTGCGGAAATCGACAGACCTGCAACCAGCTTGCCCTGATCGTCCCGAATCCCTGCAGCTATGCAGCGCACGCCAAGTTCCAATTCTTCATTGTCGCGCGCCATACCCGTTTGACGTGCGTGGACCAGTTCGCGTTCTAAATCTGGCAGGCGTGTGAGGCTGTTCTTTGTGTTACCGGCAAGTCCTGTGCGGGTCGCGTAGGCGCGCACTCGGGATGCTTCGTCGGCGGCTAAAAACAGCTTGCCTGTAGAGGTTAAATGCAAAGGTGCTCGACCACCGATAGCCCGAACCACCTGCATGCCGGAACGCTCACTGAAGGCGCGTTCTACATACACAATTTCATCGCCTTGGCGCATGCTGAGGTTGACCGGTTGCTGTGTCAGCCGGTGCAATTCGCCCATCGGTCCAAGCGCAGCGTCGCGCACGCTCAGCCGTGCCTTGACCACGTTTCCAAGCTCCAACAAGCGCATTCCCAATCGATAACTGCCGACCTCGGGGCGGTCCACAAAGCGTCCAATGGTGAGGTCGTTAAGGATTCGATGCGCAGTCGACGGATGCAGGCCAGTCCGTTCACTGATTTCCTTGAGCGAAACGTTCTGCTGATGGGAGGCCAAGACGTCGATCAAAGCGAAAACGCGCTCCAGAACCTGAACACTGGGTTTGGCTGGCGCGGACGGGTTATTTTTTTTTCATGGCAGTAGTATCCGCAGTGCGGCATGCCATTTTACTTCGTGAAAAATGAAGGGCCGCCTCAAGGCCTTGCATGTACAGACTGCCAGCACCCTTTGAGCAAAATTTCATGCGGTACAAACCGCGACTTGTACTGCATCTTGCGGCTCTCTTCTATCCAATAACCCAGGTAGACATGCGGCAGGCCCAAGGAGCGCGCTTGCTCAATCTGCCAGAGGATTGCGTATGTACCAAAGTTCTGTCCTGGATCGGGCTCGTAGAACGTATAGACCGCCGACAAGCCGTCGTCCAGTACGTCCAGAATGCACACCATCACCAGACGCCCTGAAGCTTGCAGGGTTGCAGGTTCGCGGAACTCCACCAAGCGCGAATTCACCCGGCTCTGCAGCAGGAATTGTGTGTACTGCTCGACGCTGTCGTGGTCCATGCCACCCCCGCTGTGTCGACCGGCCTGGTAGCGCAAATACAGCTGGTAGTGTTCCGGATCAAAACTGGGTCTGAGCACACGCGCCTGCAACTGCGCATGGCGTGTTTGGGCGCGGCGTTGGCTGCGGTCAGGGGTGAATTCGCCCGCCAATACCCGTAAGGCAATGCACGCCTGGCAACCGTCGCAGTAGGGTCGATAGGTGAACATGCCGCTGCGCCGGAAACCCTGTGCGACGAGTCCTGAATAGGTGTCGCTGCGCACGAGGTGGCTCGGCGTAGCGACCTGGGAACGTGCCTCAAGCCCCGGCAGATAGCTGCACGCGTAGGGCGCCGTGGCATAGAACTGAAGCGTCTGGAAGGGGAGTTCGTTGAGTTGCGTCATCCGGTTGAGGGCGCAAGGCGAAGTAGTTCGCTCCAGTATAGGGGGTCAAATCGCCACTCAACAGGGGGCTGCGTGCAAGCCAATGCGACATGCGAGGTGAATTGGGTGCGTGGTACTTCGAAAGCGCCGAGGCGCGCCAGATGGGGAGTGTTTTGCTGGCAGTCGATTCGATCGATTCCGTAGTGCTGGCACAGCGCCACCAGTGCGGCCAGCGCAATCTTGGAGCCGTCTGCTACCAACGAGAACATCGATTCACCAAAAACCGCGCGCCCAATCGCGACGCAATAAAGACCACCGACGCGCCTGCCATCCACCCAAGTTTCGAAGCTGTGGGCGTTGCCGGCGCGGTGCAGTTGAACGTAGGCGTCGATCATGTCTTCCCCAATCCAGGTGCCCGATTGGCCAGTTCGCGGCGACTGTGAACACGCAGCTATGACACCAGCAAAATCGTGATCGACACGAATTTCGCAATTTGCGTTGTCCATAAAGCGTTGCAGTGTCTGCCGAAGTGACCTGTGAAGCCGAAACTTCGCCACCTCGAGCACCATGCGTGGGTTGGGCGACCACCACAAAATCGGTTGCCCATCGGAATACCACGGAAATATTCCGTGAGCGTAGGCGTCCCGCAACCGCTCGACCGTTAGGTCCCCGCCGGCGGCGAGTAAGCCAGGGGCGGGCGAGCTTTCATCCCATGCCATGGATACAGCAGGAAATGCGTCGGTTGATGTCAGCCAAGGAAGATTCACGTCAGCGAGTTGGTCTGTGTTGATGCTCCATCGTAATGGGGTCACGGTCTCGAATTTTTGGTTTTTGTGTGGACTACGTCCGGCCAATGTTTGTGCCAATATCTCAATTACGCCCTCGCGCAGCAATTGCCAAGAGGTACGCGCAAAGACTTACCTGAATCCGCAATGAAAACAATAGACGAGATGCTGCACCTGGCCTTGCTGACGTCCGATCAGCACCAACAAATCAGCGCCTGGATTGCCCAAGCCGACTCACCCGAGGAAATCCTCAAGATGCCCGCTGTGCTTTGGCAGGCGGTCGAAAGAGCCAGCACCGTCATGGGGATCGACCAAGACCTTCTGCGTCCGCCCAGCTTTGACGATGGCGACATCGGCTCATTTGTGGCGACTGACTCAGTTTCGCCGGAGTGAGTGAGGCGGGGCAGAGCCAGAGGGCTGGGTGCAATGGCAGTTCTGCTGATCCAAAGCTTGGGCTTCAATGGCCTTTGCGGCGGACGCTTCAATGGTTTTGGTGCGGTTCGCGCTCTGTGATCCTGGTCATCGCCGTTTCTCCATAAAGAGACGTGAAGCGATGCCGCAGAAAAAATGGCCCAAAAAAGCAAAAAGCCCACCGAAGGCGGGCTAAGTGCTTGATTGCTTTGGCTCCTCGACCTGGGCTCGAACCAGGGACCTACGGATTAACAGTCCGGCGCTCTACCAACTGAGCTATCGAGGAATGATCGGCATGAAAAAGCCCCACTTGCACATGCGGGGCTCTGACTAAATTCTGGCTCCTCGACCTGGGCTCGAACCAGGGACCTACGGATTAACAGTCCGGCGCTCTACCAACTGAGCTATCGAGGAATAAGCCTCGAATTATATACAACAAATCGAGCCCATCCGGGTGTTCGCAAGCTATTGCGGTGGTTCTGGCCGATACCACAGCCAAGTGAGTACAACAGCCATGTTGGTGCTCGCCACCACAGGGATCCACAGCTTGGGCACGGTCAGAAACATTACCACTGCGCACAGCGCCATGACAAAAGTGGCGTTCCATTTGGCGCGACGGCTCACCCAACCGCCGCGTGCCCAGTCTCGCAACATCGGGCCAAAAAGGCGGTGGTACCACAGCCATTCGTGTAGGCGCGGCGAGCTGCGCGCGGCTGCCCATGCCGCTATCAGGATGAACACGGTGGTCGGTAGCCCCGGCACAAAGATACCGATGACGCCCAGGGCCAGGCACAACACTGCAAACGTATGCAGCAACCAGCGCACGGCGCGCGGGACCGGCGCCAGCGTGGGAGGCGGGGGAATGCCCGGGGCGGGCGGCGGCTGATCGTTCATGTGAAAGCGTGCGGTGCGTCGCGCTATTCTCGCCAATCGCTAAGGCCTCTTTGGAATAACAGGAACTCGATATGGCTATTCAAGACATTCTCAAAATGGGCGATCCGCGCTTGCTGCGTGTGTCGCGGCCAGTGGGCGCGTTGGGCACACCCGAGCTGCGCGCCCTCGTCCAAGACATGCAAGACACCATGCGCGCGGCAAGTGGCGCGGGCATTGCGGCGCCGCAGATTGGTGTGGATCTGCAGGTCGTCATTTTTGGCTCCAACGAGCTCAATCCGCGCTACCCCGACCGCGAATTGGTGCCGCCGACCGTGCTCGTGAACCCGGTCGTGACGCCGCTTGGCAGCGAGACGGACGAGGACTGGGAAGGCTGCTTGTCCGTGCCTGGCCTGCGTGGGCGCGTGCCGCGCTGGCAGCGCGTGCGCTACCAGGGCTTTGACTTGGACGGCACGCCCATCGACCGAACGGTCGATGGCTTTCATGCCCGTGTGGTGCAGCACGAATGCGACCATCTGGCGGGCGTGCTGTACCCAATGCGCATGCGCGATTTTTCTCAGTTTGGATTCACCGAAGTGCTGTTTCCCGGTGTTGCGCCAGACGCAGACGACTGATGCCCGAGCCTAATCGGCCGGAATGTGCAGCAGAAGCGTTCAGCGCCGGTCGCCACGCCAGACGAGCACTGGAATTTTGCTGCGGGTCAGCACTTTCTGGGTTTCGCTGACAACGAGCATGGCCTCAATTCCGCGGCGGCCATGCGCGGCCAGCCATGAAGATCAGATCGCAGCCGCCGTCGCGCGCTTCGCGCACGATTCTTTATGCCAAAACTAGCCGCAAGCGCTTATGGGGTAAGCGCTTGCAGCTATCAAAAATAGTATTTCGCAGCACCTGCTTAAGCACCGTCGCTGGCCAGCGCCTGCAGCAGCTCCGTTTCAATGCGGATCTGCGCAGCGTTGTTCTGTAGCTCCGAACCTTGAATCAAAAAGGTGTCCTCCACCCGCTCGCCGAGCGTGCTGATTTTGGCCAATTGCACACTCAGTTGGTGCTGCGCAAGTACGCGCGCAATGCGGTAAAGCAGACCTGCGCGGTCGCTGGCCGAGATCCCCAGCAGCCAGCGCTGCGCCTTTTCGTCGGGCCGCAAGGTAATACGCGGCGCCATGGGAAAGTGCCGCACCCGGCGCGAGACCCGTTTGCGCCCACCTTCAGGCAGCGGGCTGGTGTCCTGCAAAGCATGCATCAGGCCGCTCTCCACCAAGTGGGTCAGCTTACGGTAGTGGCCGGGCAGGCTGTCGCTTACCACCTGGAAGGTATCAAGCGCAAAGCCGTTGCGCGCGGTGTGGATGCGGGCGTCAAGAATGGAAAACCCGGCTTGATCAAAGTAGCCGCAGATGCGGGCGAACAAGTCGTTTTGGTCGGCGGTGTAGACCATCACCTGAAGGCCTTCGCCGACGGGCGATTGGCGGGCGTTGACTACAGCTTTGCTGCTGCCGACGTGGCGCGAGAGGTGGCGTGTGTGCCACGCAATGTCGCCCGCTTCGTGGCGCATGAAATAGCCCACGTCAAGCGTGTCCCACAGGGCTTGGTGCGCGTTTGTGGGCAGGGCGCTGAGGGCGAGCAGCACCAGCGCGTCGCGCTTGCGCGCTTCGACTTCGGCCGCGGCGTCCGGGGCGCGGCCGCCAAAGACCCGCAGCGTTGCCCGGTACAGGTCTTCCAGGAGTTTGCCCTTCCAGGCGTTCCAGACTTTTGGGCTGGTGCCCCGAATGTCGGCCACGGTCAAAAGGTAAAGCGCGGTGAGCCGGCGCTCGTCGCCCACGCGGCGGGCGAAGGCGGCGATGACGTCTGGGTCGCTTAAATCTTCCTTTTGTGCCACACGGCTCATGGTGAGGTGTTCGCGTACCAAAAATTCAATCAGCCGCGCGTCGTCGTGCGCAATGCCGTGCTGCCTGCAAAAGCGCCGCACCGCGACGGCGCCGATTTGCGAATGGTCCCCGCCGCGCCCTTTGCCGATGTCGTGAAACAGGGCCCCGATGTAGAGAATCCAGGGCTTATCCCAACCGGCGGCGAGCTGCGAGCAAAACGGATATTCGTGCGCATGCTCGGGCATAAAGAAGCGCCGCATATTGCGCAGCACCATGAGGATGTGCTGATCCACGGTGTAAACGTGGAACAGGTCGTGCTGCATCTGCCCGACGATGCGCCGAAACGGCCACAGGTAGCGCCCCAGCACCGAAGTCTGGTTCATCAGTCGCAAGGCGTGGGTGATGCCGGTGGGCTGCTGCAGGATGCGCAGGAAGGCCGCGCGGTTGACCGGGTCGTTGCGAAACTCGCTGTTCATCACACCGCGCGCTGCGTACAGGGCACGCAACGTGCGCGCAGAGAGGTCTTGCAAAGCCGCCGACGACTGAAACAGCAGGAAGGTTTCGAGAATGGCATGTGGGTCGCGCTGGTAAAGGTCGTCGCTCGCCACCTCAATCATTCCGCCTTTCTCAAGAAATCGTTCGTCAATGCGCCGCGGCGGCGTTTGCGGCGGACTCAAACGGTCCTCGATGTTGAGCAGCAGGATTTGCGTCAGCTGCAGCACCGCCTTGGCAGCCCAGTAGTAGCGGCGCATCAAGGTTTCGCTTGCACGCATCGGCAGGCGGGAGCCATCGGTGGAGATGCTGCGGTAACCAAAAGCTTGCGCCACTGCGGTTTGCAGGTCAAAACCCAGGCGGTCTTCGCGCCGCCCGGCAATGGCGTGCAGGCGTGCCCGAATCAGGAGCAGCACCGCCTCGTTGCGTTCGAATTGGTGCATCTCATAGGTGGTCGCCAAACCGCTCGCAGCCAGCGCACGCCAAGTTTTTCCGAGACCTGCTGCGTGCGCCACCCACAAAATCGTCTGCAGGTCGCGCAGACCACCTGGGGATTCTTTTGCGTTGGGCTCCAACGCGTAGGCGGTGTTTTCGTACTTGGTGTGACGCTGCCGGAGTTCGAGCGTCTTGGTCGTCAGAAAAGCCCGAGGGTTGAGTGAGGCGCGAAACTCGGCCTCGAAATGCTCGAACAGGGCCACGCTCCCAGTAATGCGCCGCGCTTCCAACAGTGAGGTCTGTACGGTGACGTCGCCTGCCGCTTCTTGCAGGCAGTCCTGCACCGAGCGCACGCTGGAGCCAATCTCCAGCCCCGCGTCCCAGCAGTTGCGGATGAAGTCTTCGACCCGGCCCTGCGTCTCAGGGCTCAGCGCAGCGTGCGACCCTTCGGGCAGCAGCACCAGCACGTCGACGTCGGAATGCGGCAGCAACTGGGCACGACCGAAGCCGCCTACAGCCAACAACGCCAAGCCGGGGGGAAGTTTGGCCGCTTTCCACAGAGTAATCAGGAGCGCGTCTGCAAGCCGGGTGAAGCGGCGCAGCAACCCGTGAATGCTGCGCACCGAGGGCAGAGGGGCAAGCAGGCGGGTTTGCAGGTCGGCTTTGTCCCGCCGGTAGGCATCGCGCAGGGCGTTGAGGTCGGGCAGGGCAGTCGGGCGTGGCGTGAGCTTCATGCCATAGGCCATGCAAGAAACGTGCGCGGCCTGCTCATCACCGCTTCAGGTGGCCGTTGCGGTAACGAAAGCAGGGAGTTCTGGCGACCCCGCCGAGAGGGTCATGACCTCATAGCCGGTGGGGGTGACGAGCACCGTGTGCTCCCACTGCGCTGAGAGGCTGTGGTCCTTGGTGACGATGGTCCAGCCGTCGTTGCCGAACTCTTTGATGTCGCGCCGGCCGGCGTTGATCATGGGCTCAATGGTGAAGACCATGCCGGCCTCCAGCTTCTCCAGCGTGCCTGGGCGCCCGTAGTGCAGCACCTGGGGCTCTTCATGGAAACGCTTGCCGATGCCGTGGCCGCAGAACTCGCGCACCACGGAGAACCCGTGGCCTTCGGCGAATTTTTGGATCGAGTGTCCAATGTCGCCCAGGTGAGCTCCCGGTTTTACTTGCAGGATGCCGTGCCACATTGCATCAAAGGTGATGGCTGAGAGGCGCTTGGCGGCGATCGAGCATTCGCCAATCAAATACATGCGGCTGTTGTCGCCGTACCAACCGTCTTTGGTTATGACGGTGACGTCGACATTGACGATGTCGCCTTTCTTCAAAGGCTTGTCGTTGGGAATGCCGTGGCAGACCACGTGGTTGACCGAGGTGCAGAGTGACGCAGGGTAGGGCGGGTAGCCAGGCGGTTGGTAGCCGATGGTGGCCGAAATAGTGCCTTGCTCCGCCATACAGGCGGCGGCGATTTCGTCAATTTGGCGCGTCGTAATGCCAGGCTGGATATGCGGCGCAATGGCGTCCAGCACTTCGGAGGCCAAGCGGCAGGCGACCCGCATGCCGGCAATGTCTTCGGCGGTCTTGATGGAGATACTCATGGGGCGAAATTATCCCATTGGGCACTGTTGCTTGCTGGCGCTGCCCGGGAAGCAGTGGGCCGCCAACTAAAATGACGGGCTTTGGCGCCTGCCGTCCTTAAGGGCCGCAGCCGCTCTGGCTCTGCTGTTGACTTTTTCCCACTGGAATGCCGCCACCGTGACTTTGCACCTGACCATGTTTGTAGGCGGCAACGCCCTGAGCCCTTTCCGTGCGCGCCAGTTGCTGCCGCGGCTGCAAAACATTGAGCCGCGCGTCGACGCCTTGCAGGCGCGGTACGTGCACTGGGTGGCGACGCCCAGCGCGCCCACCGCCGCAGAAGCAGAGAAGCTAAGCGCGCTGCTGCAGTACGGCGAACCGTTCTCGGGCGAGGCGAACGGGCAGGCTGTGATCGTCTCGCCGCGCCTGGGCACGGTTTCGCCCTGGGCGTCCAAAGCCACCGACATCGCGCACAACTGTGGCCTTGATGTGCGCCGCATCGAACGCGTCACGGAATACCGCATTGGGCTGCGCTCGGGCCTCTTGGGTGGCGCCAGAACTCTGAACGACGCCCAGCTTGCGGAGGCGGCAGGGCTGCTGCACGACCGCATGACCGAATCCTGGTTTACCGACGGCGACGCCGCCCGCGCGCTGTTCACCGAGCTGCCAGCGCAGCCTATGGCGCTGGTCGATGTGATCGGTGGTGGGCGCGTCGCCCTGGAAGCTGCCGACGCGCAGTGGGGGCTGGCGCTGGCGAGCGACGAGATGGACTATCTGGTGCAAGCCTTTAAAGGCCTTGGCCGCAACCCCACAGACGTCGAGTTGATGATGTTCGCCCAGGCCAACAGCGAGCACTGCCGCCACAAAATTTTCAACGCCCAGTTCACCATCGACGGCGCGCCGCAGGAGTTGAGCCTGTTTGGCATGATTCGCCACACCCACAAGACGAATCCGCAGCACACGGTGGTCGCCTATTCGGACAACGCCTCGGTGATGGAGGGCGGTGTTGTCGAGAAATTTCAAGCCAAATCGGCCTCTAGCGCAATTGCAGCAAGCGCGCCCAGCTACGAAAAAGAGAGTGCGCTGCAGCATGTGCTGATGAAGGTGGAAACGCACAACCACCCCACGGCCATCTCGCCTTTCCCTGGTGCCTCGACGGGCGCAGGCGGTGAGATCCGGGACGAAGGCGCGACTGGGCGCGGTTCCAAACCCAAGGCCGGGCTGACCGGGTTCACCGTGTCCAAGCTTTGGGGCGGCTTATCCGACCAAGCCGGCGGCAAGCCCGGCCACATTGCCAGCCCTTTGCAAATCATGACCGAGGGGCCGCTGGGCGGTGCGGCTTTCAACAACGAATTTGGCCGGCCCAACCTGCTTGGCTACTTCCGCGAGTACGAAGCTTCAGTTGACGGCGTGCAGCGCGGCTACCACAAGCCCATCATGATTGCCGGCGGGCTGGGCAGCATTGACGCAGGGCTGACGCAGAAGATTGAGTTCCCCGCTGGCTCGCTGCTGGTGCAGCTGGGCGGCCCCGGCATGCGCATTGGCATGGGCGGCAGCGCGGCCAGTTCCATGGCCACCGGCCAGAACGCGGCGGAACTCGACTTTGATTCGGTGCAGCGCGGCAACCCCGAGATTGAGCGGCGTGCGCAAGAGGTCATCAACCACTGCGCCGCGCTGGGCGGGGCGAACCCGATTTTGGCGATTCACGACGTGGGCGCGGGTGGGCTCTCCAATGCCTTCCCCGAGCTGGTAAACGACGCTGGGCGCGGTGCGCGCTTTGACTTATCCGCCGTGCCGCTGGAAGAATCTGGCCTCGCGCCACGCGAAATCTGGTGCAACGAAAGCCAGGAGCGCTACGTGCTGGCCATCGCCCCCGAATCGCTGGAACAGTTCGAAGCCTTTTGCGAGCGCGAGCGTTGCCCCTTTGCAGTCGTCGGTGTCACCACCGAGGCGCGCGAACTGGTGGTCGGCGCTGGCGTGCCGCTCACACCCGATGTCGCCTTGCCGGACGAAGCGCAAGCCGTCCACATGCCCATGGATGTGCTCCTGGGCAAGCCGCCCAAGATGCACCGCGACGTGGCCCGCGTGGCGCGCACTGCCGAGCCCATTGATTTGTCTGGTGCGAGCCTGCAAAAAGCCGCACTCGATGTACTCAGCCACCCCACGGTGGCCTCCAAACGCTTCCTCATCACCATTGGCGACCGCACGGTGGGCGGGCTTACGCATCGCGACCAGATGGTCGGCCCTTGGCAGGTGCCGGTGGCAGACTGCGCCGTCACCTTGGCCGACTACGCCGGCTTTGCCGGCGAAGCCATGGCGCTGGGCGAACGCACCCCCATTGCCTCGATCGACGCACCGGCTTCGGGCCGCATGGCGGTGGCCGAGGCGATTACCAATCTGCTGGCGGCGCCGGTTGACTTGGCGCGCGTCAAGCTCTCGGCCAACTGGATGGCCGCATGCGGCGAAATTGGCGAAGACGCCGCCTTGTACGACACCGTGCGCGCCGTAGGCATGGAGCTTTGCCCCGCGCTGGGCATTTCGATTCCCGTGGGCAAAGACAGCCTGTCGATGCGCACGCAGTGGCAGCACGAGGGAGAAGCGCACAAGGTTGTATCCCCGGTAAGTCTCATCGTCACCGCTTTTGCCACCTTGCCCGACGTGCGCGGCACGCTCACGCCGCAGCTCGCGCGCGACCTGGACAGCACGCTCATCCTCGTCGATCTGGGCAAGGGGCAGGCCCGCATGGGCGGCAGCATCCTTGCGCAGACGCTGGAGCAAGCCGGCGGCGCGGTGCCCGACCTGGACGACGCGCAGGACCTTAAAAACCTTGTCGCTGCCGTGAACGCTTTGCGCGCTGACGGAAAAATCCTCGCCTACCACGACCGCAGCGATGGCGGCCTGTTCTCTGCTGCCTTCGAGATGGCCATCGCCGGCCAGGTGGGCGTGGCACTGAATGTGGACATGCTGCTGGTTGAAGGCGACGGCGTCAGCGACAGCCGCATGGAGGCGGGCGACGCCAAGAACTGGGCGCAGCAGGTCAGCGCGCGGCGCGAAGAGCTCACGCTCAAGGCGCTGTTTACCGAAGAGCTCGGTGTGTTGCTGCAGGTCGCCACATCTGAGCGCGACGCTGCGCTGCAGGTGCTGCGCGCCCACGGGCTTTCGCGCTTTTCGCATGTGGTCGGCAACACCCGGCCCGAATCGTCGGCCATTGACGTCGGCAAGGGCAAGCTCAGTGTCTGGCGTGACACGCGAGAGGTCTTCGCGGCCAGCTTGCACGACCTGCACCAGGTCTGGGACAGCGTCAGCTGGAAGATCTGCCAGCAGCGCGACAACCCCGAGGGTGCCGACGCTGAGCACGCCAGCCGCGGCGTCGCGAGCGACCCGGGTCTGCACGTGCAGCTCAGCTTTGACCCCAGTGAGAACGTCGCAGCGCCTTTCGTCCACGGCGCGCGTCCGCGTGTGGCCGTGCTGCGCGAGCAGGGCGTCAATTCGCATGTGGAGATGGCTTACGCCTTCACCGAATCGGGTTTTGAAGCGGTCGATGTGCACATGACCGACCTGCAAGCTGGCCGCGCAGACCTGCAAAATTTTGCTGGTTTGGTGGCCTGCGGCGGTTTCAGCTATGGCGACACGCTGGGCGCTGGAATTGGCTGGGCACGCTCAATTACCTTCAACTCGCGCCTGGCAGACCAGTTCGCCGCCTTCTTTGCGCGCGGCGACACCTTTGGGCTGGGCGTCTGCAACGGCTGCCAGATGTTTGCCGAGCTGGCCGACATCATCCCCGGCGCGCAAGATTGGCCGCGCTTTACCACCAACCAGAGTGAGCGCTTCGAGGCGCGCCTCTCGCAGGTGGAGGTGCTCGACTCCCCGAGTCTGTTTTTCACTGGCATGGCCGGCAGCCGCCTGCCGATAGCTGTGGCGCATGGCGAGGGTTATGCCAATTTCGCCCACCGCGGCAATGCGGACCGCGCCATCGCCGCAATGCGTTTTGTCGATCACCATGGTCAGGCGACTGAGCAGTACCCCTTCAACCCCAACGGCAGCGCGGGAGGGCTGACGGCCGTGACCACCGCGGACGGGCGTTTTACCGCGTTGATGCCACACCCCGAGCGGGTTTTTCGCAATGTGCAGATGAGCTGGACGGACCTCGAAGCGACAGGCGGCATTGGGGCTGCCAGCCCGTGGATGCGCTTGTGGCGCAACGCACGGCGCTGGGTGGGCTAAGCCCGGATACTATCGATTAGATAGCTGTCAGCGCACGTCCTACAAGCGCTGGACCGGTATTTTTCTCATAATTCGGGGCGCGTGTTGCGCTGCCCCACGAGGAGTTTTATGGCCGGAGCCAGCCTGCTTGCACTGCTAGACGACATCGCCACCATCCTCGACGACGTGGCGCTCATGACCAAGGTTGCGGCGAAAAAGAGCGCCGTGATTGCGGACGACGTGGGCGTGATGACCAAAGTCGCCGCGCAGAAAACCGCGGGTGTGCTGGGCGACGATTTGGCGCTGAACGCCGAGCAAGTCTCAGGCGTGCGCGCCGAGCGGGAAATCCCAGTGGTCTGGGCGGTGGCCAAGGGCTCGATGATCAACAAGGTCATCCTGGTGCCGCTGGCGCTGGCCATCAGCGCTTTTGCGCCATGGGCAGTGACCCCGCTGTTGATGGTCGGTGGCGCCTTCCTGTGCTACGAAGGTGCAGAGAAGCTGGCCCACCGCTTTCTGCACAGCCGCCAAGCCGATGCGGTGGAGCATGAGAGCCGCGTGCGGGCCAAGGTGGATCCACAGATCGATTTGGTGGCGGTTGAAAAAGAGAAGATCAAAGGCGCTGTGCGCACCGACTTCATCTTGTCGGCTGAAATTGTCACCATCGCCTTGGGCACCGTTGCCAATGCGCCGTTCGTGCAGCGCGTGGTCGTGTTGTCGGCGATTGCCATTGTGATGACGGTGGGCGTTTATGGTTTGGTGGCAGGCATCGTCAAACTTGACGACCTGGGTTTGTGGCTGAGCAAGAAGTCCGGCGCCGTGGCGCAGCGCGTGGGTGCATGGATATTGCGCGCCGCTCCCTGGTTGATGAAAACGCTCTCCGTGGTGGGCACGGTAGCCATGTTTTTGGTTGGCGGGGGAATTTTGGTGCATGGTGTGCACGCGCTCGCTGAGCGCATCGATTTCCTCGCTGCGCGCCTGGCAGTTGGGCCGCTTGGCTCGCTCTGGGATACGCTGGCGGAGCAAACCATGAACGCCGGGGTGGGTGTGCTGGCGGGAATCTTGGTCCTGCTTGGCGTGACCTTGGTGCAGCGCTTTCGGGCTCGCTAAGCAAACGTCCGCTGCACGCGCTCAAGCCCTCTGTAGTGGGGAACGGGGCGCCTTAGATGGCGGCCTCCTATGAGGCAATGGCTTACAAAGCACATACGCAGTGCGCTTCAAAATGGCCAAGTTGCCTGATGGACGCACTGCTTTGGCAAGGCCTGAGTCCACAGGCCTTCCGATTTGCCAGCGGCAATGCCGAGAAAGCCCCTGTTTGTTCATGTACGAACCCCGTCGCGCCGAAATCATCGTGGGCCTTTGCGGCACGCCAGCACACATTGCGCCCAAATATTTTTACGACGAACGCGGCTCAGAGCTTTTTGACGCCATCACCCGCGTGCCCGAGTACTACCCGACGCGCACCGAGCACAGCATTCTGCGGGAGCACGGCGCCGACATAGCCCGCGCTGTCGGCCCTGGCTGCACGCTGATCGAACCAGGTGCCGGCAGCTGCGAAAAAGCGGCCGTTTTGTGCGAATTGCTGGCGCCGCGCTGCTTTGTGGGGGTGGATATCTCTGCCGACTACTTGGCAGCCGCCGTGCAGCGCGTCGGCGAACGCTTCCCCGCAATGCAGACCTTTTCGGTGGGCGGCGACATCACTCGCGGTATTCATTTGCCAGCTGAAGTGCCGGCAGACAAGCGTTTGGTGTTCTACCCCGGCTCGTCGATTGGCAACTTCGACCCGCATCAGGCTTTGGCACTCTTGCAACAGATGCGCGCCTTGGCGAGCGACGATGGCGGCCTGTTGATCGGCATAGACCTGCCCAAAGATGTGGCCGTATTGGAGGCCGCCTACGACGACGCGCAGGGCGTCACGGCGCAGTTCAATCTCAATGCCCTCGCACACCTCAACCGTCTGATTGGCAGCGATTTCGACCTGAACAATTGGCAGCACCGCGCTTTCTTCAATGAAGAGGATTCGCGCATTGAAATGCACCTTGAAGCGCGCGACCCGGTGCGCGTGCATTGGGCGGGCGGGGGGCGGTCGTTCAAGGCCGGCGAGCGCATTCACACTGAAAACAGCTACAAATATCCTTTGGACAATTTTTGCAATCTTCTGGGCGAGGCCGGTTTTTCCCGCGCACGCGCGTGGCAGGACTCCCGCGGCTGGTTTGCCGTCGTGCACGCGCAGCCTTAAGGTGGCCCTCATGCACGATCTGGCATCCCGTTTTCTGGCTGTGCGCCGCCGCAGCGCTGCCTTGGCAGAGCCGCTGTCGGCCGAAGACTGCTCCGCCCAGTCGATGCCTGACGCGAGCCCGGTCAAATGGCATTTGGCGCACACCACCTGGTTTTTTGAGACGTTTTTGCTCGAACCGCACGAAGTGGATTTCCAGCCCTTTGACCCAGCGTTTCGGGTGCTGTTCAATTCTTACTACAACGGCATTGGCGCCAAGCACCCGCGCGCGCAGCGCGGCCTGCTCACGCGACCGGCGCTTTCCGAAGTGCTGGCGTGGCGGGAAAATGTAGAAGGGCGCATGCAGGCCTTACTGGCGCAGCGCGCCGAAGACGCGGCGGTTTGCGCGCTGGTCGAGCTGGGCCTGCAGCACGAGCAGCAGCACCAAGAGTTGCTGCTCACCGATGTGCTGCATCTGCTCTCCTGCAACCCAACGGCGCCTGCGTACCGCGCTGCGCCGCCAGCAGCAGCCACGCCTGCCGCTGCGCTGCGCTGGTTGGAATTCCCCGAAGGCATGGTGGACATAGGACATGACGGCTCGGGTTTTTGTTTTGACAACGAGCTTCCGCGCCACGCCACCTACCTCGCACCCTACGCCTTGGCCGACCGTTTGGTGAACTGCGGTGAGTACGCGGCCTTCGTCGAGGACGGCGGCTACCGCAGGCCCGAGCTGTGGCTGGCCGAAGGCTGGGATTGGCTGGCTGCGCAGGGCATTGATCGCCCTTTTTATTGGCGAGCAGTCCAAGGCGGCGGTTGGAACACTTTCGGCCTGCACGGCGAGCGCGCTCTGGACCCAGGGGCACCTGTGTGTCAGCTTTCATATTTCGAAGCGGATGCCTATGCCCGCTGGGCGGGGGCGCGCCTGCCGACCGAAGCCGAATGGGAAGCTGCTGCTGCACCATTCGCGCAGCAGCAGCTTGCAAAGCCTGAAGGCGATGCCCGAACCGGGGAAACCGGCCAAACCGGGCAAATGCGGCTCACAACTCAGGCCGCTCGCGGCGAGGGCCTGCGCGAGCTGTTTGGCGAGGTCTGGCAATGGACGCAGTCGAGCTACTCGCCTTACCCTGGCTTTCGCGCCGCAACGGGGGCCGTGGGCGAGTACAACGGCAAGTTCATGGTCAACCAGTACGTGCTCAGGGGCAGCTCTTGCGCCACACCTGCCGGGCATGCACGGCTTTCGTACCGCAACTTCTTCCCTACAGCGGCGCGCTGGCAGTTTAGTGGGTTGCGCTTGGCGCGATCTCTTTGATTTACTATTAATATGATAGCTGTAGGCGCCTTCTGGATAAGAGATATAGGCGCTTTACTAGTAGATTTTTTGGGCCATGTCCAACCGCATTCGGCCCTATGCATTGGCCGCAGCTGTGTGCTTTGCCAAGACGCCTGTGCAACTTCGCTGCCGGAGTCCTGCCCGGGCTTGTTCGCTTAAGCGCCTTCGACAGCCGGCACCGTTGTGTTGCGCCCGCCAGCCTTGGCTTGGTACATGGCTTTATCGGCTCGATCGATGGCCGATTCCACATCGTCGGCGCCCTTGCAAGTAGCGAGACCTGCTGAAAAAGTCAGCCCAAAATCTGCAGAAACTTCGTCAAAATTGGCAGTTGGCAGCGCGCTGTGAATGCGCTGTACGCAATGCAAAGCTTGCTCCATGGACGTATCGGGCATCATGAGCAGGAACTCTTCACCGCCCCATCGGGCGAGCAGATCGCCACCTCGCAACTGCTCCTGGGCCGCCCGCGCAAAAGCCTTCAGCACCCGGTCTCCCATGGCGTGACCCATGCTGTCGTTGATGCGCTTGAAATGATCGAGATCGAACATTGCCAAGCACATCGTTGTGCCACGACGCTCCTGCTCTTTGGACTGTCGATCAAGTTGCTCCAGCATGGCGCGCCGATTCAATAGCCCGGTGAGTGCATCGCGTGTTGCCAGCGCCTGAATGTGCTCCAGAGCGTTTGCCAGTGCCGCCTTCTGGTCGCTCAGATGCTGGCGCATTTGAGCAAAACGGCCTGCGAGTGCTGCCACGCCTCCGGTCACGATGGTGGCAAAAACGAAGTGCACCAGTTCCACCCGGGGGTCGTAGGGTTGGGAGCTGAGCAGCGCCTTGTAGCCCATCACACTGCTGAGCATGCCAAACCCCAACAAGGCCAGGTGCCTTGCTTGCGCTGGCCTCAGGGCGAACATACCGTACAGAAGCACCAGCATCATGATGGACATGACTGCGCCGCGTGATTGGCCCGTGATGGCGTAAGACCAAGCCAGCGAGGTAAGCCCAAACAGCATCTGGGGAACGGTTAGCGAGGGTTCGACCGACAGTTTTTGGTTCCAGCCGCTTCGAATAAGCAGATAAAACAGCGTGGCAACCACCAGGTTGAAGCCGGTGAGGCGCCAGGATTCGGCTGGGTCGATCAGGCCAAACAGCACTTCGACATGCTGCACGACGGCAAACAGTAAATAGACGATCAGCATCAACAGCGTCTGTGACGCGCGCACTCGCTGTTTTCCTGGCGGGCCGACCAGCAAAGAGGTGAGGGCGGAAAAATTAAACGACATGCGATTGGTTACACACTGTAACGCAATGCTCGTTGTTCGATATTGATTCTGGAAGCCGTTGTGCTGTTGGATGGCAGTCGCGCTCTCTTCACGCTCTGCAAGCGCATCGGATTGGTGCAAGCTAGTTTCCGCCTTGGCCGAGTGGTATTTCAGCGGGCTCCGCTTGGCGCAGCATCTGTGAGTTATTCTATTTTGATAGCTGCAGGCGTTTATTGCATAAGCGTCAGAGCCCTATTTCAATCTTTTTCATTGCGCAGCCAGCACCACGCGGTTGCGGCCAGTGCGCTTGGCTTCGTAGAGGGCAGCATCGGCAGCGGCGAGAAGCGATTCGGGCGCCCCGCCCGCGGTCGGTACGCGCAGCGCGATGCCGATGCTCACGGTCAGGTGCCCACCGGGTGCCGAGGGGTGCGGCAACGCAAGTGCTGCCAACCGCTCCTGGATACAAGCCGCCAAGGCGCGCATTCCGGCCTCATCGACGCTGGATGCGACGATGGCGAACTCTTCGCCGCCGTATCGGGCGACCATGTCCGTGCCCCGCTGGGCGCATTGCACAAGCACGCCCGCCACGCTGCGCAGGCAATCGTCGCCCGCCAAGTGACCGAAATGGTCGTTGTAGGCCTTGAACCCGTCAATGTCGATCATGGCCAGCGCCAAGGGTTCGCCCGTTCGCTGTGAGCGCGCCCATTCGTTGGCGAGCACCTCGTCAAACCGGCGCCGGTTCGCGATAGCCGTGAGCCCATCGGTGCGGCTCAGGGCTCTGAGCCGGTGGTTGGCTGTCTCCAGCGCAACAGTGCGTTCGGTGACACGCGCTTCCAGGCGTTGCTCGTTGTCCTTTAGGGTGTCGATCAAGGCCTTTTGTGTGGCAAGCAGCTGCGCCTGCATGAGGGCTTTCTCGCGGCGCATCTGGTTGAATCGGTCGGCCAGTGCCAGCGCCAGCAAGATCATCTCCAGCGCTGAGCCAAACTGCATGGCATTGGCGGTGAACACGTTGCTGGGCACCTGCCCCATAGCGCGCAGCGCATTGGCGACCGCACCCAAGCCCAGCACAGCGAACGCCGCCAAAAAGAAATACGCGCTGCGTTGGCGCCGCCAAGCGGTGCAGACCGCTACCCCCATCATCGTGACCATGGCCAGCAGATAGATCACGGCAGCGGCTTTGATCAGGGACTGCCCGGTTACCAAAAACAGCAAGGGGCTGAAGAAGAAAAATGCAATAAAGCCCCGCAACCAGGAATCCAGGCGTGGCAGCAGGCGCGGCGTCTCCACCATTCGCCGAAGGAACAGCATGCCGCTGGCCAGCGAAAACGAATAGCCAAAGCTGGTGCACACATCGGACCACAAACCGGATTCGAGCCGGAATACTTCCTTGACCAGACCATTTTGCGCAGCCAAGGCAAAGGCCATTGAGAGTGCAAAGGCAACGTACTGCAGGTAAAGCGTGTCCTTGAGGCGTACGAACAAGAGCAAATTGAACAGCACCATGGCCGCCACCATGCCGAAATACCAGGCCTGCACTGCGTAGTCGCTGCGCTCGTAGGCGCGAAAGGCCGCGGGCTGCCAGAGACGCGCCGGCACGATGAATGCCGTGGTCGAAGCCACCCGCAAGTACATGGTTTGTTCAGCCTTAGGGGGCAAGACGACGGAGAAAACGAAATTGCGATTTAGGTAGCCACGGCTCTCAAACAGTGCGGTGGTGCCGGTTTTAATGGTGTTGAAGTCGCCTCCAGCCGCTGGCGCGTAGAAGTTCAAGTGGGACAGGCGCGCATATGCAACTTCCAGCAGCCGCTCAACGCTTTCGCTGCTCTCATTGGCAAGTCGCAGACGCAGCCACCAGGTTGAGGGCGTGATGCCAAAGTTCAGTGCTTCGCCGCTGTCGCTGCTGGTGACGAACCGGGCACCGTATTCGGCGGAGCGGATTTGGTCCAAGCTCAGCGTACCCTTGGGATCTTCGAGCAACTCAAACCATGCAGTTAGCGGGGTTGGCAATGCGCCTGTCGCAGCCGCATCCAGCACGGGATCGGGCGCGGCAGTCGCCAAGGCTGCGGTGACCAGACACCACGCTGCGACGAAAAAGCGAAGCAGAAAAAACCAGGGCCGATACAGAAAACAACGCATGAAGGGCGGGAAGAAATGCCGACGGCAAGGCACGCATGATGGCAGAGCGGCAGTAAAACGGGCCAGTTTCGACGGATTTGCGCAGCGAGCGCATCGACTCCGCGCTATTGAAATAGAAGCTAATTTTTCTTGCTAGACAACCGTTAGGCGTTAGGAGCTTGAAACCGAACTAAGCAAGCACCAGTCCATTGCGGCCCGTGGCCTTAGCTTGGTACAGCGCCTGGTCGGCTGCTGCCACCAGACTGTCGGGTACTTCGCCTGCCAATGCCACGTGCGCTGCCACGCCGGCACTGAGCGTGACGTAGCCGCTCGGTGTGGTGGGGTGTGGCAATGCCAGAGTCGCCAGGGCTTGCTGGATCTCCAGCACCAAGGCCTGCATTTGAGCTGCTGTGGCACCGGGGGCGACGATGGCAAACTCTTCGCCGCCATAGCGGGCCACCAAGTCGGTACTGCGCGCGGCGCAGTTCGCGAGCAGGCCGGCGACGCTGCGCAGGCAGTCGTCCCCACCCAGGTGACCGAAACGGTCGTTGTAGGCCTTGAACCAGTCGATGTCGATCATGGCCAGCGCCAGCGGTTCGCCGCTGCGCTGCGAGCGTGCCCATTCGCTGGCCAGCACCTCGTCAAACCGGCGCCGGTTTGCGATGCCAGTGAGGCCATCGGTGCGGCTTAGTGCTTCGAGCCGGTGGTTGGCCGCTTCCAGGGCTACGGTGCGCTCGGCCACATGCTCTTCAAGGCGTTGCTCATTGTTGCGAAGGGTATCGATCAGGGTTTCTTGCGTGGCGAGCAGCTGGGCCTGCATGGCCGCTCGCTCGCGGCGCATTTGGATAAACCGGTCGGCCAGGGCCAGCGCCAACAGGATCATTTCAAGGGTTGATCCAAGCTGTATGGCGTTGGCCGTCAGCACGTTGGTAGGCATAAGACCTATTGCGTGGAGTGCGTAGATAGCTGCACCCAGGCACATCAGTGTGAAGGCGGCAAGAAAGAAATATGCGCTGCGCTGGCGCAGCCAGGCACTGCATGCGGCCACCCCCAGGACGAAAGCGACGGCCAGTATGTAGCCCACGGCCATCGCCTTGATCAAGGTCTGGCCGGTCACAAGGAACAGAAAAGGACTAAAAAAGTAGAAGGCGATGAAACCCTGCAGCCACGGGTCCAGGCGCGGCAGCAGGCGCGGCGCCTCTACCATGCGGCGCATAAAGAGCGTGCCGCTGGCGATCGAAAAACAATAACCAAAGCTGGTGCACAGGTCGGACCACAAGGGCGATTCAAGTCGGAACACCTCTTTTACCAGGCCGTTTTGTGCTCCCATCGCAAAGGCCACTGAAAGTGCAAACCCGACGTACTGCAGGTACAGCCAGTCTTTGAGACGCACGAACAAGAGCAGATTGAACAGCACCATGGCGGCCACCATGCCGAAGCACCACGCCTGCGCTGCGTAGTCGCTGCGCTCGAAGGCATGAAACGCAGCCGGCTCCCACAGGCGGGTTGGCACAACGAAGGCGGTGGTGGACGCAAGGCGCAAATAAATCGTTTGTTCGGCGTGTGGCGGCAGGGCGATGCCAAAGACGAAGTTGCGATGCGCGTAGTCCCGGCTGTCAAAGGGCTGGGTGGTGCCGGTGTGCAGCTGCCGCCAAGTGCCGTCGCTTTGCGGCGCGTAGAAGTCCACGTGGGAGAGGCGCGCGTAGGCCACCTCGAGCAAGCGGTCCAGAGCGCCATCGCTGGTGTTGGCCAGCTGCAGACGCAGCCACCAGGTAGACGGGGTGATGCCAAAGTTAAAAGCCGCACCGGAACGGTCGCTGGGGGAAAAGCGAGCGGCAACAGCAGGCGAGCGCACTTGCTCGAAGCTGAGCGTGCCGGACGGATCCTCCAGAAGTTCAAACCAGGGGGTGAGGGAAGTGGGCGATCCGCCCGCTTGGGCCACATTGAGCGGCGCGCTCTGTGCGGCGTTTGCCAATGCCGCTGTACCGAGCAATAGCGCCACCAGCATCTGCTGCAGCAGCAATAAACAGGACCGATACGGTGAGCGGCGCATGGATGGCGATGCGAAATGCTGTTGGCAAGACATCCATGATGGCAGAGAGGCTGGCCCGCTCCCATGCGCAAATCGAAGAGGCCAAAAATGCGTTGCCTAATTGCTACAAATACTGGAGCTTGCAGCGCTTAACCAGAAAGCGCTGCAGGTCAAAACCAATGGTTTTGACCTGCGAGTCCGATCAGACCTTGTCGAGCGCCTGTGCCAAATCCGCCTGCAGGTCGTCGATGTGTTCAATGCCTACCGACAAGCGCACCATGTTTTCGCTCACGCCCGCCTTTTCCATTTCCGCAGCGTCAAGCTGGCGGTGCGTGGTCGACGCGGGGTGTGTCGCGAGCGACTTGGCATCGCCGATGTTCACCAAGCGGGTGAACAAACCCAGCGCGTCCAGGAAGCGCGCGCCAGCAGCACGTGGGTTGGCGTCGCTGCCCTTGAGTCCGAACGACAAGATGCCCGACGCCCGCCCGCCCATCTGGCGCTGTGCCAGCGCATGGTCCGGGTGGTCGGGCAAACCCGCGTACCGCACCCATTCCACCTTGGGGTGCTGTTGCAGGAATTTGGCCAGCGCGAGGGTGTTCTCGCAGGTGCGGTCCATGCGCAGCGGCAGGGTTTCGATGCCTTGCAGCGTCAGCCAGGCGTTGAACGGCGACAGCGCCGCGCCCATGTTGCGCAGCGGCACGACGCGCGCGCGGCCAATGTAGGCTGCGGCGCCCAGCGCTTCGGTGTAGACCACGCCGTGGTAGCTGACATCCGGCTCGTTCAGGCGCTTGAAGCGCTGCTTGTGCTCGGCCCACGGAAATTTTCCGCTGTCGACGATGATGCCGCCGATGCTGTTGCCGTGGCCGTTCATGTACTTCGTCAGGGCGTGCACCACGATGTCGGCGCCATGCTCAATGGGGCGGCACAAGTAGGGGCTGGGCACGGTGTTGTCGACAATCAGCGGCACGCCATGGTCGTGTGCCACTTTGGCCAGTGCGGCGATGTCGGTGACGTTGCCCAGCGGGTTGCCAATGGATTCGCAGAACACCGCCTTGGTGCGTGCGTCGATCAGCGCAGCAAAGCTTTCGGGCTTGGCCGGGTCGGCAAAGCGCACTTCAATGCCTTGCTGCGGGAACGTGTGGGCAAACAGGTTGTAGGTGCCGCCGTAGAGCGTGCTGGCCGAGACGATGTTGTCGCCGGCCTCGGCAATGGTCTGGATGGCCGCTGTGATCGCCGCCATACCCGAAGCCATAGCGAGGGCCGCAATACCGCCTTCGAGGGCCGCAACGCGCTGCTCGAGCACGTCGTTGGTCGGGTTCATGATGCGGGTGTAAATGTTGCCCGGCACCTTCAGGTCAAACAAGTCGGCGCCATGCTGGGCGCTGTCGAAGGCATAGGCTGTCGTCTGGTACAGCGGCACTGCGGCGGACTTTGTCGTAGGGTCTGGCTTGTAGCCGGCGTGTACGGCAAGGGTTTCGAGCTTCATCAAAGGTCTCCGGGATGGGTTGAGAAATGGGTGGGTGGCAAAGCGAGCATTCTTGCAGCACCACCACCGGCGGCAAACGACATCTTGGCTATGAAGTCATTCCGTGCGGAATGCCAGCAAGAAAATTCAATAAAAATGGAAGCTGGCGCTTTCCTGTATTGCGTATACAGCTATAAAACTAGAAGTACTCAAGCGGTGGCAGGCCGCGTGCGGTAAAACTGCAGCGGCTTCTCGGCCATGTCCTGCGCATGCTGGTTCAGCACAGAGCGTTTCATCTTGCCCATCACATGCATCTCGCAAGGCTTGCAGTCAAAGCGCAATGTCAGCTTTTCCTTGCCGTTGATCAGGTGCAGCGGCTCGGCCTTGATCGTCCCCTTGACGCCAATCACGCCCTTGGCCTGCTTGGGGCACAGGCTCAGGCTGAAGCGCACGCAATGCTTGGTGATCATCAGGCTGACTTCGCCTTCCTCTTCCTTGCTCTCGTACGCCGCGTCAATCACCTTCACGCCGTGCTTCATGTAGAAGTCGTGCGCCTTTTGGTTGTAGACGTTGGACAGGTAGCTCAGGGTGTCTTCGGGGAAGGGCGCAGGCGGCTCGGTAGGCTGCGCACGTGGCAGGCGTGGCAGGCCGGCAGCGCGTGCAGCTTCCAGCGCGACCACGGCATCGCGGCGCAGCTGGTTCAGTGCCGAGGCAGGCACGAACCACGGTTGCGACAGGTGCAGGCTGATGTCGTGCACTAAAAAAATCGTGCTGCCAAAGCGGCCCAGCTGCTCGCGCAGCGTGGCTTCGGCCTGACCCGCATCGGTGGCGCGCTGGTGCGCCAGGGCAACGCTGGAACTTGCGGCAAAGCCGTCCTCATCGGTCAACGTAAGTTCAAAACCGGTGCCAGTCTCCATCAGCTGTGCCCACAGGCCGATGCGGCGCTCGCTGGATTTTTTGTCCAGCATCCGCACCCAGTCCATGTCGCGGTTGCGGTTGATTTCCAGCCCTTTGCGCAGGTCCTTCAGATCGGCGATCGGGTCTTTGGGATAGACACGCCACTGGTTGACGCTGCTGCTGGACGCGGGCTCGGCGGTATTGATCGCCATGCCGACCAGCTCTTTTTGCAGGTCGTAGTAGCACAGGCCGTCGCCGTTGTGCAGCATGGTTTCGGGGCTGGAAGTTTCCAGCTCGACAAAGTCTGCTCCCACCTTGGTGACCCAGCCAATGGCACGGCCCGGTGTCTTGGGCGTGTCAAAGGCGCCAATGTCGTCCTTGCGTCCGTTGACGAAGTAGTCGGTGAACTCGCGGTTGAAGTTCTGGTCCGGGTCGGGCGTGAAAAAGAAACGCGTGCTGCCGCTGGACGAGCGCGCCAGTGGCTTTGCTGTGTACTCACGCTCTTCAATGATCTCATCGAGCAGCGTGCGGTAGTGCGCCGTGATGTTCTTCACGTAACCCAGGTCCTTGTAGCGGCCCTCGATCTTGAAGCTGCGTACGCCAGCGTCAATCAGCGCGCGCAGGTTGTCCGACTGGTTGTTGTCCTTCATCGACAGCACATGCTTGTCGTGCGCAATGAAGCGGCCCTTGTCGTCTGTGACCTGGTAGGGCAGGCGGCAGGCCTGGTTGCAGTCGCCGCGGTTAGCGCTGCGTCCAGTGTGGGCGTGGGTGATGTAGCACTGGCCCGAATAGGCCACGCACAGTGCGCCGTGGATGAAAAACTCGATGGAGGTGCGCGCGGGGTCGGTTGCGGCGCGGATGGCAGCAATTTCCCCCAAATCCAGTTCGCGCGCAAGCACGATCTGGCTCAGGCCAACGTCTTGCAGAAAACGCGCTTTCTCGGGCGTGCGGATGTCGGTCTGCGTGCTCGCGTGCAGCTGGATGGGCGGCAGGTCGAGTTCGAGCAGACCCATGTCCTGAATGATGAGCGCGTCGGCGCCGGCGTTGTAGACCTGCCAGGCCATGTCGCGCGCGCCTTGGAGTTCGTCGTCGCGCAGGATGGTGTTGAGCGTGATGAAGATGCGGCTGCCAAAGCGGTGCGCATGCTTTATCAGGCGCTCCAGGTCGCGGATGTCGTTGCCCGCCGTGGCGCGCGCGCCAAAGGCCGGGCCGCCGATGTAGACGGCGTCGGCGCCGTGGTCGATGGCCGCAATACCAATGTCGGCGTCACGGGCGGGGGACAGCAATTCAAGCTGGTGGTGCTGCAGAGACATGGCCGGGGATTATCCGGCGTTGGCAATCCCGGTGCCCAAGTCGGCCATGGGTTCGCCCAAGCGCACTGCGCCCGCAGGCGTCCATGCCGCGTTGAAGTCGAAGTTTCCCCTGGGGAACAGCAACACCACGGTGGAGCCAAGTTGAAAGCGCCCCATCTCTTCGCCTTTTTGTAATGTGACTTCACCCGCGTTGTAGTCCCAGTGGCGCAGCACCCCCGTGCGCGGAGGGTTCACCAGCCCATGCCACACAGTGGCCATGCTGCCCACAATGGTGGCGCCAACCAGCACCATCACAAAGGGGCCGTGCGCACCCTCGAACATGCAGACCACGCGCTCATTGCGGGCAAACAGGCCCGGAACGCCGCGCGCCGTGCTGGGGTTTACCGAGAACAAGTCGCCCGGCACATGCACCATCCGCGTGAGACTTCCGTCGCACGGCATGTGGATGCGGTGGTAGTCGCGCGGGCTGAGGTAGATGGTGGCAAAGTGCCCATCCTGGAACCGCGCCGCGACAGCAGTGTCGCCCCCGACGAGCGCTGTGGTCGAGTAGCTGTGTCCCTTGGCCTGGAAGATTTGATCGCGCTCAATAGCGCCAAATTGGCTGATGGCCCCATCCACCGGGCACACCAAATCCGTGGCTGCAATGGGGCGGGCGCCTGGCTGCAGTGCGCGGGTAAAGAATGCGTTGAAACTGGGGTACGACGTGGGGTTGGCGTGCTCTGCCTCGGCCATATTGACCTGATAGTGCGAGACGAAAGCGCGAATCAAGGCGGTCGTGAACCAGCCAGCGCGCGCCGAGGCGATCTTGCCCGCGAGGGTGGTCAGTGCCTGTTTGGGCAAGAGGTACTGAAGGGACACAGCAAACGAATCGGACATGGCAGCCAAGGGTGACGGGTGTGGCCGGCGATTCTATAGAGCAGGGCGCTGGCTCCATGTAGTCAAACAGAGTGTGTCGCGCTACAATCGACAGGTTTAGGGCTTGCGTCCCGCCTGTCCATTGAAGCCGTCACGCCGGCCTTCCCACCGAGCTGCGCAGGTGCAGCAACCCCCCGACCGCAATGCACAGAGCGCCTGCTCACACCGACCAGGCAGCGCACGCGGTGGCGGTAGCCGCAGCGCCGAGGGATGACATCGTTTACCAGAGATTAGAAAAATGGCCAAAGAAGAACTTATTGAAATGCAAGGCAGCGTCACCGAGGTGCTGCCCGACTCCCGTTTTCGCGTCACACTTGAAAACGGCCATCAACTGATCGCCTACACCGGCGGCAAGATGCGCAAACACCACATTCGGATTCTTGCTGGCGACAAAGTGTCGCTTGAACTCTCACCCTACGACCTGACCAAAGGCCGGATCACCTTCCGCCACCTTGCTGGCCGTGGTCCTGGACCGTCGCCGCGTTAAGGCGCTTGGCTTCACGGCGCAGTGAATCGAAAAATTTCTTGTTAACTTGAGCTTTTGTCGCAAAAAGCGTGGTTTGTGCAGGTTAGAATATTAGCTGTCGGAGCGTAGCGCAGCCTGGTAGCGCATCTGCTTTGGGAGCAGAGGGTCGCGAGTTCGAATCCCGCCGCTCCGACCACCGAACCGAGGACTTGCAGCATGCGCTGCAAGTCCTTTTTTCTTTTTCAGACGACACTTCGCAGTCGTGACATTGCGATTTGCCTATGCCCAAGCCGACCGATTCCACGATCGACCGCTACGACGCCATTGATGCCCTGCGCGGCCTCGCCATGGTGTGGATGACGGTGTTTCACTTCTGCTTTGATCTGAGCCATTTCGGTTGGTGGCAGCAGAATTTTTACGGCGATCCATTCTGGACCTGGCAGCGCACTGCCATCGTCAGCCTGTTTTTGTTTTGTGCCGGCTTGGGGCAGGCGGTGGCACAGTCCCGTGGGCTAGGCTGGCCGAGGTTTTTTCGTCGTTGGTGGCAAATCGCAGCCTGCGCGTTGTTGGTTACGCTCGGTTCTTGGTTCATGTTTCCGCGCAGCTTTATTTACTTTGGTGTGCTGCACGGCATGGCTGTGATGCTGCTCGTCGCCCGGCTGAGCGCGGGTTGGGGCCGTTGGCTGTGGCCTGCTGGTCTGCTGGCCTTGCTGCTTCCGCTGGCTGCCCAGGCGCTTCTAAAGGGTCCGTTGGCAAACTGGGCGTACGTTTTTGACGCGCGCTGGCTCAATTGGCTTGGCTTGATTTCGCACAAGCCTTTTACTGAGGACTATGTGCCGGTGCTTCCTTGGCTGGGCGTGCTTTGGTGGGGCATGGCGGCTGGCCAGTGGCTGCTAGAGCACCAGCGCCGATGGTTGGCGTCGCGCTTGCCTGCCGTGGCGGCGCCGTTGACGCTGCTTGGACGCTGGAGCCTGTCGTATTACATGCTGCATCAGCCGGCAATGATTGGCGCGCTGCTTGGAGTCGGCTGGTTGCTTGGGCGCCCGGCATAAAAAAACGCGGCCTTGGCCGCGTTTTTTGAATCAGAGCACAGAGCGGGCTTATTCCACTTTGGCTTTGGCGCGAACGTCTTCCTGGAACTTGGCCAGCTTTTGCTGCTGCAGTTGCTGGGCGATCTGTGGCTTCACGTCTTCCAGCTTCGGCAACTGGGCTTGGCGCGTGTCGTCCAGGCGAATGACGTGCCAGCCGAATTGGCTTTTCACCGGGGTCTGCGTCATCTTGCCCTTGTCGAGCTTGATCAACGCTTCGGTGAATTCGGCGACGTAGCTGCTGGGGTTGGCCCAATCGAGGTCGCCGCCCTTGGCGCCTGAGCCTGGGTCCTTGGATTGCTTCTTGGCGATGTCTTCAAATTTGGCGCCTTTCTTGATGGAAGCGATGATGGCTTTTGCCTCGTCTTCTTTTTCCACCAAGATGTGGCTGACCTTGTATTCCTTGCCACTGTTGGCAGCGACGAATTTGTCGTACTCGGCCTTGATTTCGGCGTCGGTGACCGGGTTCTTCTTCTGATAGTCGGCAAACAGCTCGCGGATCAGAATGGTCTGGCGGGCGAGCTCCATTTGCACCTTGAAGTCGGGATCTTTCTCAAGGTTGCGCTTTAAAGCTTCTTGCATGAAGACTTCGCGCATGACGACTTCTTCTTTGATCTGGGACTCGATCTCGGGCGTGACTGGACGGCCAGCACGCTCAACCTGCTGGCGAAGCACGTCGGCGCGCTCTTTGGGGATGGCCTTACCGTTGACTACGGCGATGTTTTGAGCCGCCACTGGCAATGCCACGGTGCCCAGCAAGGCTGCGGCCACGAGGCCGGACAAAAGCTGTTTCTTCATTCGAAATCCAAAAGGTGGAAAAGGGTGTCGGCAGAATGCCGACGAGCCGCAACGCGTTGCCGCGTGGGTTCAAAGAACCTCGATGGCTATGGCGTGGGCGCCCAGGTCGATAAATTCTTGCAGCGCATCATACACAAGGCGGTGCTGTTTTACCCGGGACAAACCGGTAAGCGAAGGTGACGCGATGCGCACCCGAAAATGCGTGCCAAAGCCGGTGCCGTTTGCGCCTGCATGGCCCTCATGCTGGAAGCTTTCATCGAGCACTTCAAGCTGTGTGGGTACCAAAGCTGCGCGCAAGGCGGCGTCCATGGCTGGAGCGGTAATGGCGATGGCGCCGGTCATGGTTGTGGGTCCTTTCCAGGTTCAGTATCTTTTACATAGCGACTGAGAAATGCCGCCTGCGCCAGCACAAAGGCCAACATAAGCCCTAGGCCGCCAAACAACTTGAAGTTCACCCAGGTATCGAGATCAAAGTTGAACGCCACCCACAGGTTGAGCAGGCCCATAACCGCAAAAAAACCGGTCCACGCCCAGTTCAGAGCGCGCCATGCGGGCTCGGGCAGCTCAATCTGCGCGCCCATCAGACTTTTAATGAAATTTCGGCGAAACACCAGTTGGCCAATGAGCAAGGCGCCACCCATCAACCAGTACAGCACTGTGGGCTTCCACTTAATGAAGGTGTCGCTGTGGGCCAGCAGGGTTGCGCCGCCAAAGACCACGATGACGCCAAGGCCCATCCATTGCATAGGCTCGACCTTGCCGTGCTTGTGGCGCAGGTAGGCAATCTGCACCACCGTTGCCGCAATGGCCACGCCGGTCGCGACATAGATTCCCCAGACCTTGAAGGCCACGAAGAACAGGATGATGGGGAAGAAGTCGATCAGCAGTTTCATGGGCGGTCGCTGCAGCAGCGGCTCGGTCAGGGGGTCTTCGCGTCGAAATCGAGCGAGGCGGAATTCATGCAGTAGCGCAGCCCGGTGGGCGTTGGCCCGTCCTCAAACACATGGCCGAGGTGCGAGCCGCATTGTGCACAAACCGTTTCCACCCGGCGCATGCCGTGGCTGAGGTCAACGTTCTCTTTGATCGAACCCGCAATTGCCTGCGAAAAGCTGGGCCAGCCGCAGCCGGCATCGAACTTGGTGTCTGCATCAAACAGCTTGTTGCCGCAGCAAATGCAGTGGTAGCTGCCATCCGCCCAGTGGGCATCGTATTTTCCAGTGTGGGGGCGCTCTGTAGCTGCGTGGCGAGTGACGTTCATTGCGCCAGCTTCGGCGCCTTTTTCTTGCAGAACTGCTTGCCACTCGGCTTCGGTCTTCTGAATAGGAAAGGTCATGATGAGCAACTAATGGATAGGTGGGACGCCCATTCGGGCGGGGGCAGGGCGTAGGCTTCGTCGCCTGCGTGTTCTTCAAATGGGTGTGCGAGCAAGGCTTGCAAGCGGGCAATTTCGCTGAAGTCCCCTGTGTTTGCCTGTCGGATGGCCTGTTCAGCCAAGTAGTTCCGCAGCACATAGGCGGGGTTGGTTTTTAGCATCAAATCGGCTGCTAGCGCAACATCCACCTCCGCAAGCAGCTCCGAATATAAGAGCAACCATTGATCGAATGCCGCACGGTCGGCAAAGAGGTCTCGCACGGGCTCGAAGGCGCTTTGCGCCACACAGTGCGATAGGCGCCGCCAGAAGATCGTGGCGTCCACGGCGTTGTCCGCCAGCAGGCGCAGGATGCCGTCCATGACCACGCTCTCGTCCGCAAGCGGCATAGGCAGGCCGAGCTTGGCGCGCATGCGGAACATCAGCTCGCGTGGGAAAACGCGCTTGTACGACTCCAGTGCCTCCATCACGCGTTCCGGCGCACCAATCAGCGGCTGCAGTGCCTGGCCCAAGCAAAACAGGTTCCAGTACACGACGTTCGGTTGGCGGTCGAAGGCATAGCGCCCCATGTGGTCGCTGTGGTTGCAGACGTGGTTGGGCACATAGGCGTCGAGAAACTGGAACGGTCCATAGTCGATGGTGAGGCCGAGGATGCTCATGTTGTCGGTGTTGAGCACACCGTGGCAAAAGCCAACGGCTTGCCACTGCGCCACCAGCGCGGCAGTTCGTTCGCTCACCGCTTGCAACAGCGCTGCGTAGCGGTTTCCGTCAAAGCCCGCGCCAGCGCGGCACCCGGGGTAGTGGTGTTCGATCACAAAATCGGCCAGCGTCTGCAGTTCGGTCAACTGCCCTTGTGCAGCGAAATGTTCGAAGTGCCCAAACCGGATGAAGCTGGGCGCAACGCGGGTGACCACGGCGGTTGTCTCCATGGTCTCGCGGCGCACCCGCTCAGGTGAGCCCGTCAAGCACAAGGCGCGAGTGGTGGGTATGCCCAGCGCGTGCATGGCTTCGCTGCACAGATACTCTCGGATGCTTGACCGCAGCACCGCCCGGCCATCCCCCATGCGTGAGTAGGGCGTGAGGCCGCTGCCTTTGAGCTGTATCTCCATCGGCCCGGCCGGTGTTTCCACCTCGCCCAGCAGAATGGCCCGGCCATCGCCAAGTTGTCCGGCCCATACGCCAAACTGGTGGCCGCTATACACGCTGGCCAGGGGGGCGCTGCCAGGCAGGGGTGTGTTGCCGCTAAAGGCCTGCAATGCCGCGTCGGAGCGCAGCCAGTTCGGATCCAGCCCAAGGTCCTGCGCCAGGCCCGCGTTGGTGCCTACCCAATAGGGGGCGGGCAGGGGGGTGGGTTGCAGTGGGGTATGGAAAGCGGGCCCCAGAGCGGCGAAGCGGTTGCGCCAAGTCAGGCCGCAATCGGCTCGGTCTGGCCGGTCTTCAGGCAGGTTCATGTGCCCATTCTCCCGCAGGGGGCAAGCTACGTGGCGTGCAGGGCTATCCGGGGTGGCGGGACGACTGGCCGTGGGCAGGAAAATGGGCGCGGTATTGCCCCGCAGGTATGCCAAACCAGCGCCGGTAGGCACAAATCTGGCTGCGCCAATGGATCTTTGATGCCGGACGAGCCGATTTGCGTGTCTTCAGGCGAAGTGCCGTGCTACAGGCTTTTCAGTCGCTGGCTGTGGCCTTCAGGTGCGCCGCAAGCGCGTCGTCGTCCACGATGGCTACGCGCCCAAAGTCCAGCGACACGATGCCTGAGGCTTCCAGGCCGCGCAGCACGCGGTTGACGGTCTGGCGCGACAGGCCGCACAGCTGGCCAATTTCTTCCTGTGTGAGGTTGAGCCTGCGCGTGCTGCGCCAAAACAGACGACTGAGGTACAGCGCCACGCGGTGTTCCGTTGAGCGCATGCGACCGGCTTCGATGACCGCCATGGCCTGGCCCAGCCGCAGGTTCATGTGCAGCACCAGAAATTGGTTGAAAGCCAGGCTGGTTTCACGCAGCGTGGTCCACAAAGGCATTGGCAGGCAAAGCAGCTTTGTGGGGCGCAGGGCCATCACTTCGTACCTGCGCGGCTCGGGTTTCATGGCAGAGCCTTCACCGAACCAGTCGCCATCGGAAGCGCCGATGAAGGCGGACGCCCGCCCGCTGGATGCAGGGCTTTGTATCAAGACCAGCCCAGAGAGCACGGCGTACCAGCCCTCCACGCCAGAACCTGCCGGCAGCATGACATCGCCTTTGGCACCGTCCACGGCATACACGTCGCGACGCAACTGTTCCTGCAGATCGGTGGGGATCGAGGCGAACCAAGGCTGGCAGGCAATAAAACGTTCCGTAGGGGAAGTGGTGCAAAACATGGATGGATTGTCGCGATAGGCCTTCGCACTAGCATGGGAAAACCCTATGTAAATGTCAGGCAGGCGACAGGTGTTGGATATTTGTCTTAGGCACAGCACAGTACGCGGCCTTTGCGTCAAGTGTGATGCAGAAGCATCCCAACGAAACGGAGATCTGAATGTTGAACAAGAGACGTGTGCTGGGCGTGCTGGCTTCACTGGCGCTACTTGCTCCCTGGGGCGTACTGCATGCGGGGCCGGGAGTGACCGACAGCGAGATCGTCATCGGGCAGTCGCTGGGGTTGACGGGCCCGTTGGCCGCCATGGCTCCCGAACTGGTGAACGTTACCAAGACATATTTGGATGGTATCAATGCCCAGGGGGGCATCCATGGACGGCGCATCCGGATCGTGACCGAGGACGACGGTTACAAGCCGGAAAACACCGTCCGGCTGGTGGGCAAAATGATTGAGCAAGATCAGGTCTTCGCTCTGATGAACCTCACTGGCACGGCCAATGTGGGCGCTATCTTACCCTTGCTGGCCAAGGAAAATCCGCCGGTACCCTTGATTTCACCATTCACCGGGGCCGACCTGCTGCGTAAGGCGGCCATCAATCATGTATTTAATGTTCGCGCCAGCTATGGTGACGAGGTCGAGAAGTTGGTGCAGCACCTCACGACCTTGGGTGTGCCGCGCATCTCGGTGCTGTGGATGAACAACGGCTTTGGCAAGGATGGTTTGACTGGGGCGCGCAAATCCATGGAAAAGCGCGGGCTCAAGCTGCACTCCGATGCCCCCATCCAGGCGGATTCCTCTGATGTGCAGCAAGCGGTGCAAACCCTGAGCGCCAGCGCGCCCGACGCCATCATCATGATTACTGCGGGCGCACCAACAGTGACTTTCATTAAAGCCTATCGCAAGTTGAGTCGGGCGGCGCTTTTCTACACCACCTCGGTGATGGGATCGCAATCCACCATCCAGGCGCTGGGGCCCGATGGTGTGGGTGTGGTGGTGACTTCGGTTGTGCCGTTCCCCTGGAGCCATAGCCTGCCTGTGGCTCTGGAATACCGTGCTGTGCTCAAGAAGGCTGGCATGGAGGGATCGGTCTCTTTTATCGGCCTAGAGGCCTACATGAATGCCAAAGTGTTGGTCGAGGGCTTGCGCCGCGCCGGCAGGGATCTGACACGGCCACGCTTCATCCAAGCCATGGAATCTTTGCAGCATTTTGATGTGGGCGGCTTCGAAGTGGACTATGGCAAGGGGGTGCGCCAAGGCTCCCGTTTTGTGGATTTGACCATCATCGGTGCGGGTGGCAAGTTCACCCGTTAGGATGGTTCTGTTTTTATGGAATGCATATTTAAAGGAGCACATATGCTGGGTTTGATGCAGAGTCAGCCACTCTTGATTTCCGCGCTCATCGAGTTCGCTGAGCGGCACCATGGAGACGGTGAAATCGTATCGCGGCGTGTGGAGGGCGACCTTCATCGCTACACCTACCGCGATTTGGCAGCGCGCTCTCGCCAGCTCGCGAACGCGCTCGACAAAGAGGAGCTGGCCTTTGGCGACCGCGTGGCGACGCTTGCCTGGAACGGCTATCGCCATATGGAGATGTACTTCGGCGTGAGCGGGTCGGGACGCGTGGTGCACACCGTGAATCCTCGACTGCATCCCGAGCAAATCGCTTGGATCATGAACCACGCAGAGGACAAAATTCTTTGCTTCGATCTCACCTTCTTACCTCTTGTGCAGGCTGTGCATGCCAAGTGCCCCGGCGTCAAGAAGTGGGTTGCGATGTGCGACGCTGACCGTTTGCCGCAGGACAGCGGCGTGCCGGGCTTGGTGAGTTACGAAGACTGGATAGCTGCGGAGTCGACCGCGTACGCTTGGCCAGAATTTGATGAGAACACCGCGTCGAGCATGTGCTACACCAGCGGCACAACGGGAAACCCTAAGGCAGCGCTTTACAGCCACCGCTCAACGGTTTTGCATGCGTATGCGTCGGCCCTGCCGGACGTAATGTGCCTTTCTGCCCGGGACGCGGTCTTGCCCGTGGTGCCGATGTTTCACGTCAATGCTTGGGGTATCCCATATTCGGCGGCGCTTACGGGCTGCAAGCTGGTTTTCCCCGGCCCCGCGCTCGATGGCAAATCGATCTATGAATTGATCGAGGCAGAGAAGGTCACCTACGCTGCCGGCGTGCCCACGGTGTGGCAAATGCTGCTCGGCCACCTGCGCCCAACCGGCCTCAAATTCAGTACGCTCAAGCGCACAGTGATTGGGGGATCAGCCTGCCCGCCAGCCATGATCACCGCGTTCCAGGACGAGTTTGGTGTCGAGGTGTTGCATGCTTGGGGCATGACCGAGATGAGTCCGCTTGGCACGCTGTGCACGTTGAAGAACAAGCAGCTCGCTTTGCCCAAAGATGAGCAGATGAAAATTCTGCAGAAGCAGGGCCGTGCCATCTTTGGTGTCGACATGAAGATTGTCGATGGCGATGGCAAGGATCAACCCTGGGACGGCAAGGCATACGGCGATCTGTTGGTGCGTGGCCCCTGGATCATCGAGAGCTATTACAAAGGCGAGAACCCGCTGGTCAAGGACGAGCAAGGCCGTGGTTGGTTTCCCACGGGCGACGTGGCCACCATCGATGCCGATGGATTCATGCAAATCACCGATCGCAGCAAGGACGTCATCAAGTCGGGTGGCGAATGGATCAGTTCAATCGACATCGAAAACATCGCCATGGCACACCCGGCCATCGCGATGGCGGCCTGTATTGGTATGCCACACCCGAAATGGGATGAGCGTCCAATTGTTGCGGTCACCCTCAAGCCGGGCGCCGAGGTGACCCGGGACGAATTGCTTGCGTTCTATGAAGGGAAAACTGCCAAATGGCAGATTCCCGACGACGTCGTATTCGTAGATGCCATTCCGCTTGGCGCAACCGGCAAGATGCTCAAGGTGCGACTGCGCGAACAACTCAAAGACTACAAGTTGCCGGGGCTATGAATTCGCGACCCGCAAAGTCGCCTTGGCGATAGAGTCTCGGGACAATCCCTGAGGAGATTTGCGGAAACTGTGGTTACCCTTGCGCCTGTATTTAACTGGAGACAACCCATGCACTTTGCTTTGAAAACGATAGCTGCTTCCGTTCTTATTGTCAGCGCTGGCGGCGCATTCGCCCAACAGGGTGAAACCGTCAAGATCGCTTGGCTGGACCCCCTTTCGGGACTGATGGCCGCTGTCGGCACCAACCAGCTCAAAAGCTGGCAGTTTGTTGGTGAAGAATTCAATAAGAAAAACGCCGCTGGCGTGAAGTTCGAAATTATCGGCATTGACAACAAGCTGAGCCCACAAGAAACCACCAGCGCTTTGCGTTCGGCCATGGACCAAGGCGCACGCTACGTGGTGCAGGGCAACGGCTCCGGCCCGGCGCTCGCCATCATGGATGCGCTGGAAAAGCACAATGCCCGCAACCCTGGAAAAGAAGTGCTGTTTGTTAATTACGCAGCCGTCGATCCAGACCTGACGAACAGCAAGTGCAGCTACTGGCACTTCCGTATCGACGCCGACACCTCCATGAAGATGGAAGCATTGACGACGTACATGAAGGATCAAGCCGACGTCAAGAAGGTCTACCTGATCAACCAGAACTACTCGCACGGCCACCAAGTTTCCAAGTTTGCCAAGGACATGCTCAAGCGCAAGCGCCCGGATGTTCAGATTGTTGGCGACGATCTGTCTCCACTTGCGCAGGTGCGCGATTTCTCCCCGTACATTGCCAAAATCAAGCAGTCCGGTGCCGACACTGTGATTACTGGAAACTGGGGTTCTGACTTGGCGCTTCTTTTGAAGGCGGCCAACGATTCTGGTCTCAATAACGTCAAGTTCTACACCTACTACGGCGCAGTCTCTGGAAGTCCGACGGCAATTGGTGCCGCCGGTGCTGACCGTGTGTACATGGTCGCGTACGGGCATGGCAACCTGCCCGGAGAAATAAACAAGATCGCAACCGAATTCCACAAAAAATTCGGCGACGACCTGTACACGCAAGCGGTATACACGGGCTATTCGATGTTGGTCAATGCCTTTGTAAAGGCCAAGTCCACCGACCCGGTTAAGGTGGCTAAAGTGCTTGAAGGCATGAAGTTCAACAGCTTCAACGGCGAAGTCGAGATGCGCAAGTCGGACCACCAACTGCAACAAGGTCTGTTCATTACCAAGTGGGAAAAGGCCGGTGGCAAGTACCCTATGGATTCGGAAAACACGGGCTACACTTTTGTGCCAGTTAAGTACTACGAGCCCTACGTAGCCAGCACGCCCACCTCCTGCCAGATGAAGCGTCCTTCCTGAGCCTGACGCTGCCAAGTACGAGGCCCGAAATCTCTCGGGCCTCTTTTTTTGATTTGGAACCACCACACTGCAATGAACGCCGAGTTTTTTACGATCTCCTTGCTCAACGGGGTGAGCTACGGGCTGCTTCTTTTCATGCTCAGCTCAGGGCTTACGCTCATTTTCAGCATGATGGGTGTGCTCAATTTCGCGCACACCAGCTTTTACATGCTGGGCGCATATTTTGCGTACACGATTTCGGGTGTGGTGGGTTTCTGGCCGGCGCTGGTGTTGGCGCCATTGGCCATTGGTGGGCTCGGTGCGCTCTTTGAGCGCTACAGCCTGCGTCGCGTGCACAAGTTTGGTCACGTGGCGGAACTGCTCATCACGTTTGGCTTGTCGTATGTCATTCTGGAAGTTGTGCAGTTGATATGGGGTCGTTCTACTGTGCCCTACGGCCTGCCCGAACAGTTGCAAGGCCCGCTGTTCACGATTTACGGCACGCAATTTCCCAAGTCGCGTTCGTTCATCATGCTGATCGCAATTGTGATGTTGGTTGCAGTCTGGTTGCTGCTAACACGCACCCGGATCGGCCTCGTCATTCAGGCGGCGCTCAAGCATCCACACATGGTGCAGGCGCTTGGGCACAACGTACCTCGCGTCTTTATGTTGGTGTTCGGCGGTGGCTGTGCGCTTGCGGGACTCGCGGGCGTCATCGGTGGGAATACCTATATAACTGAGCCTGCAATGGCCGGATCGGTTGGCTCCATCATCTTTGTAGTGGTCGTGGTGGGCGGAATGGGTTCGCTTGCTGGTGCATTCTTGGCATCGCTCATCATTGGCATTGTTCAGACCTTTTCGGTTGCTATTGATTACTCGATTGCGTCGGCGCTGCAAGGCCTCGGTATGACTGTGACGCCTGAAACCTTCGGCTGGCCTTTGCTCAAGCTCACGCTATCGCAGGTCGCCCCTATCCTTCCTTATCTCTTCCTTGTGCTGATCTTGATATTCCGGCCTAAGGGCCTGCTTGGTACGCGAGAGGACTGACATCATGACTGAGCAAACCCTTACCAACGCAGCGGACGCAGGCACCGTTCGCTATCAGCGTTTTCGCCCCATCAACGTCGGTCGCTTTGTCGTTTGGTCGCTTTTTGCGCTGGCGCTCATTGTGTTGCCGATGATATTCACAAGCAGCCTAGCGATCACCATGCTTTCGCAGATGGGCTATGCGATCGTAATTTGCTTGAGTTACAACATTCTGCTTGGCCAAGGCGGCATGCTCAGCTTTGGCCATGCCGTGTACACAGGCCTTGGGTCGTTCATCGCAATTCACGCGATGAATATGGCAGGTGCTGGCAAACTTCCGATTCCCCTGGTGCTTATACCGCTGGTAGGCGGATTTGCTGGCATGTTCTTTGCAATTTTGCTTGGTTTCGTGACCACCAAAAAATCCGGTACCACTTTCGCCATGATTACGCTGGGTATTGGCGAGCTGGTAGCCTCTATGGCGCTGATGTTTCCAGAATTTTTCGGTGGCGAGGGCGGTATCACCACCGACCGCGTGTACGGGCAGCCAATCTTCGGTATTACTTTTGGACCCGCAATTCAGGTGTATTACTTGATTGCGGCGTATTGCTTTGTCTGTACGGCCGCCATGTTCGCCTTTACCGGGACTCCGCTCGGTCGCATTCTCAATGCTGTGCGCGACAACCCGGAGCGGGTCGAATTTATCGGCTACAACACCCAGCGCGTGCGCTACTTTGCCTTCATCATCGCTGGCTTCTTTGCGGGTATCGGGGGCGGGCTTGCCGCAATCAACTTTGAGATTGTGACGGGCGCCGACAGCGTGAACGTGGTGCGTTCGGGCGGTTATCTGCTGTTTACATTCCTGGGCGGCGCAATCTTCTTCTTTGGACCCATCATTGGCGGCGTATTGCTGGTATTGGCTTCTGTGCTGTTGTCGGAGCTTTCCAAGGCATGGTTGCTGTACCTAGGTTTGGTGTTCATGTTTATGGTGATGTACGCCCCAGGCGGCGTCGCCAGCCTGATCATGATGAATTTGCGCGTGGCCAAATTTGGTCGTTTGCGTGGCCTGTGGCCCTCGTACCTCGCGCTCGGCGTAACGGGGTTGGTGGCGCTACTTGGAGCGGCGGCGATGATAGAAATGGTGTATCACTTGCAGCTCAATGAAGCCTTGGGGCCAAACATGGAGTTCATGGGGTCCACCATCAATGCAGCGGCATTAAGCAGTTGGTTCGGTGCAGGTTTTGTGCTTCTCACCGGCTTGGGCTTGTTTGAGCTTTGCCGTCGCAATTTCGCCCGGCAATGGAGCCAAATTCAAGAAGAAATTGAACATATCATCAAGCGCGGGGAGGCTCATTAATCATGGCGCAAGATGCAAGTTATTCGTTGGAGCTGCGCGATTTGCGCAAGAGCTTTGGCAAAACAGAAATCATTCGTGGCGTAAATCTCGAAGTGCGCGCCGGTGAGCGCGTGGCCATCATTGGCCCCAACGGGGCTGGCAAATCGACATTGTTCAATTTGATCAGCGGTCGGTTTGAGCCCACCAGTGGAGAGGTGCTTTTGCATGGCGCACGCATTGATGGCAAAAAACCATTCGAGATCAACCGCATGGGGCTCTCCCGGAGCTTCCAGATCACCAATATATTTTCCAATCTGAGCGTCTTCGAAAACCTGCGCTGCGGGGTGCTATGGAGCATGGGTTATCGCTATAGTTTTCTCAAGTTTCTGTCGCGGCTGGACGATGCAAATACCCGCGCGCAACAGCTCATGGAAATGATCAAGCTGGACAAGAAGCGCGACGTGCAAGCAGTGAACCTGACGTATGCAGAGCAGCGCGCGCTTGAGATTGGCGTCACTATTGCCGGCGGTGCCAGCGTGATCCTGCTCGACGAGCCAACCGCGGGTATGAGCGTGACCGAAACCACGCGCTTTATCGCACTCATCAAAGAAGTTACCGAAGGACGGACCTTGCTTACTGTGGAACACGATATGGGTGTGGTCTTTGGCCTCGCCGATCGCATTGCGGTGGTTGTGTACGGCGAGGTGCTCGCTTTCGATACGCCAGACGCTGTGCGTGCCAACGCGCGCGTGCAAGAAGCGTATTTGGGCTCGAGCGTGGCCGACGCGCAGGGGGGCCACTGAATCATGTTGAAAATTGAAAATTTGCACGCTTACTACGGCAAGAGCCACGTGCTGCATGGCGTGTCGTTTGAAATTGGCGAGGGTGAAATCGTGGCCTTGTTGGGTCGCAACGGCTCCGGACGCTCGACCACCGCCAAGTCCATCATGGGTTTGGTGCATTGGGAAGGCGACATCACTTGGAATGGTCAGCCCCTAAAGGGTCGCAAGACTTATGAAATCGTTCACCTCGGGCTCGGATATGTTCCAGAGAGCCGCGACGTATTTCCCAACCTTACGGTGCACCAGAACTTGCTTCTGGGGCAAAAGGGTAAAGGCAAGGGCAGTCGTTGGTCATTCGACGACATGTACGCCATGTTCCCCCGCCTTCAGGAGCGCCAAAACATTGAAGCGGGGCTGATGTCGGGCGGTGAACAGCAGATGCTCACTTTGTGTCGCACGCTGATGGGCGACCCCGATCTGATCATCATCGACGAGCCTACTGAAGGGTTGGCGCCAAAAATCGTCGAGCAGGTCGGTGCATTCCTCAAGACATTGAAAAGCCGTGGCATTTCGGTGATGTTGATCGAACAAAAACTCACCATTGCCATGGCGGTATCCGATCGGGCCTTAGTGATGGGGCACGGCAGTATCGTGTTTGATGGGACACCGGACAGCCTGCGCGAGAACTCCAGTGTTCGCAAGGAGTGGCTGGAGGTCTGATGTTGTGTCGGTCCGCTCTTCCTCCACGTTTTTGTGGTTGGCTGAGGGGGTGGATTTCAACGCTCACAGCAATGGCCAATTCAGGCAGTGTGTCTGTGAAACTGTTTCTAAGCCCATACTGGGCAACCACGCGGCCGTTGCGGAGCTACTTGCGACATAGACTTCATCTGAACTTGTCCCGGCTGGGACAATTCGGTGGTGGAGATGTCGTCGAAAGTGCCTACAATAAAAACGCACGACCGTTCTTTTTCTATCTTTTGCAAGGAAGCCAGCATGAGCGCTGAATACCAAGTCCACGGTGATGTCGCCGTAGTCACATTGGCCAACCCGCCTGTCAACGGTCTGGGTCTTTCCACCCGCCAGGGCATCGTCGACGGTCTGAACCGCGCCCAGCAGGACGCCGCGGTCAAATCCATTGTGATCACCGGCGCGGGTGGCGCCTTTTCGGGTGGTGCAGACATCAAAGAATTTGGTACCGACAAGGCTATGCAGGAGCCCAACCTGAATTCGGTAATTGCAGCGCTTGAGGCTTCGTCCAAGCCCGTAGTGGCTGCGATTCATTCGGTGTGCATGGGTGGTGGCTTGGAGCTTGCGCTCGGCTGCCACTACCGCATCGCGGCGCCTGGCTGCCTCGTTGCCTTGCCAGAAGTCAAGCTTGGCATCCTGCCCGGCGCTGGCGGCACACAACGCCTGCCACGCGTGATTGGTGTTGAGGCCGCCCTCAACATGATCGTCAGTGGTGAGGCAGTCAAGAGCGAACTGATCGGTTCCATCCCCGGCCAGAAATTGTTCGACAAAATGGCGGCATCCGCTGAAGCTCTGCCTGAAGAGGCGCTGGCTTTTGCACGTTCGGTCGCCGAAGCACGCCCCCTGCCGTTGGTGCGCAATCTCCCTTGCAAGCACCCGCAAGGCGACGCTTACTTCCAGTTCGCGCGCAATATGGTCAAGGGCATGTCGAAAAACTACCCAGCACCCGCCAAGTGCGTCGATGCTGTGGAAGCTGCTACCAAGCGCAAGTTTGCAGATGGCGTCGCGTATGAGCGCGAATTGTTCCTCCAGCTGATGTGGACGGCTGAGTCGCGCGCGCTGCGCCACCTGTTTATGGCCGAGCGCGCCGCTAGCAAAATTCCTGACGTGCCTTCGGACACCCCAAAGCGCGACATCAAGAACGTCGGCGTAATTGGTGCAGGCACCATGGGTGGCGGCATCGCTATGAACTTCCTCAATGCCGGCATTCCAGTGAAGATGCTGGAGATGAAGCAAGAGGCGCTCGACCGCGGCGTCGCCACGATCAAGAAGAACTACGAAGCCCAGGTCAAGAAGGGCAAGCTCAAGCAGGACAAGTACGATCAGCGTATGGCGCTGCTCACCACCACGCTCGACTACGCCGATCTTAAAGACGTCGATTTGGTGATTGAGGCTGTGTTTGAAGAGCTCGGCGTCAAGGAAGCCGTCTTCACCCAGCTCGATGCGGTGTGCAAGCCGGGCGCCATTTTGGCGTCCAATACTTCCACACTCGACGTCGACAAAATTGCTGCATTTACCAAACGTCCTCAAGACGTCGTGGGCATGCACTTCTTCAGCCCAGCCAACGTGATGAAGTTGCTGGAAGTGGTGCGTGGCAAGGACACCGCCAAAGACGTGCTTGCGACCGTCATGGCGCTCGCCAAGAAAATCAAGAAGACTGCGGTCGTCTCGGGCGTATGCGATGGTTTCATCGGCAACCGCATGATCGAGCGTTACAGCCAGCAGGCCGGGTTTTTGCTCGACGAAGGCGCCACCCCTCAGCAGGTTGACAAGGCGCTGGAAAAGTTCGGTATGGCGATGGGTCCGTTCCGCATGGGCGACCTGGCAGGCAACGACATTGGTTGGGCCATCCGCAAGCGCCGTTCGCTGGAAACCCCCGACATGAAGTACAGCCGCACTGCCGACAAGCTCTGCGAACTGGGTCGCTACGGTCAGAAGACAGGTGCTGGTTGGTACGATTACCAGGCCGGCAAGCGCGATGCGATTCCGAGCGAGCTGGTCAACAAGATGATTGAAGACCACCGCAAAGAGCTTGGCATTACGCCCCGCAAAATTTCTGACGAAGAAATCGTTCAGCGTCTGGTGTACGCATTGGTCAACGAGGGTGCGCACATTCTGGAAGACGGTATTGCCAGCAAGTCCGGTGACATTGACATGGTGTACCTGACCGGCTACGGTTTCCCGATCTACCGCGGTGGTCCGATGAACTATGCCGGCGAGCAAGGCCTGTTCAACGTGGTGCAGGCGATGAACCGCTTTGCCCAGAACCCTATGGGCGATCAAGCGGTCTGGAAGCCGGCGCCCTTGCTTGCCAAGTTGGCAGCTGAAGGCAAAAGCTTCAGCTAATCTGCGCGGACAGCCGTGATCAAGAAGCTCTTCTTCGCTCTGCTGGCACTTGTGTTCGTGCTGTTGGTGGCAGTTGCCGTCAACACGCTGCGTAAGGGCTCGCGTCAGCTCGTCGTGCCGCCACTGGCGGTGCTCAAAGTAGACGAGCAGGGTGCGGCGGCACGCTTGGCAGAGGCCGTGCGCTTGCGCACGATTTCGTCGCGCGAAGACGCAAGCCTGAACGCAGACCAATTTTTGCAGTTCCATGCCTTGTTGCAGCAGCGCTTTCCGAAGGTGCACGCTGCTCTCAAGCGCGAAGTGGTGGCCGACCTGAGCCTGCTTTACACCTGGCCTGGCAGCAAACCTGCGTTGAAACCCATCATGCTGTTGGCGCACCAAGACGTGGTGCCCATAGCTCCTGGCACTGAGGGCGACTGGACGGTTGCGCCTTTTAGTGGCGAGGTGAAGGATGGGTTCATCTGGGGGCGTGGCTCGTGGGACGACAAGGGCAACCTGATGTCGCAACTCGAAGCCGTGGAACTGCTGCTCGCAAGTGGCTTTCAGCCTGAGCGCACGGTGTACCTTGCTTATGGCGCGGACGAGGAGGTCAGCGGTTTGCGGGGTGCTCAGCAGATCGCAGGGCTGCTTAAGCAGCGTGGTGTCTCGCTGGAATTTGTGCTTGACGAAGGCTTGTTGGTTCTTGAAGGCATTCTCCCTGGCTTGTCCAAACCTGCTGCGCTGATTGGCGTGGCGGAAAAGGGCTACATGTCGTTGGCGTTGTCGGTCTCGGCGACACCAGGCCATTCGTCCATGCCGCCCAAGCATGGTACGAGTGCAATTGCGATGATGAGCACCGCGCTCAAGCAGCTTGAAGACAAACAACTGCCCGCCGCCATTCGTGGCGTAGGCGGTGAGATGTTCGACACCCTCGCGCCCGAGATGAGCGGCTTCTCACGCGTAGCGCTCTCCAACCTGTGGTTGTTTGGTCCCGTGGTGCAAAAGCAGTTGGAGGGTGCAGCCAGCACCAACGCCATGCTGCGGACTACCACGGCCCTGACCATCGTGAATGCAGGCAACAAGGAGAACGTGCTGCCCGGCCGCGCCGACGCCACCGTGAACTTCCGCATCCTGCCCGGCGACACCCAGGCCCAGGTGCTGGACCACGTGAACTCCGAACTTGCCCGCGCCGTAGGCGAAGGCAAGGTTGCGGTTTCGACGGTGCCTGGCGCTAAAGAAGCATCCAAGGTAGCTCCGACGTCGTCCAGCCAGTACCACTTGATGAACAAGACGATCCGCGAAATCTTTCCCGGCACGCTGGTTGCGCCTGGTTTGATGGTGGCGGCGACCGATTCTGTTCACTACGAAGCGATCTGCGACCACATCTTCAAGTTCTCTCCCGTACGTGCCAACGCCGAAGACCTCAAACGTTTTCACGGCACCAACGAGCGCTTGTCCACCACCAATTATGCGGAAGCCATCCGTTTCTACCACCGACTGTTAAGCGAGGGCGCCAAGGCACCCGCACTCTGAATGAACATAACCCAGAAGGACTCACCATGACTTCCGCCGTAATCGTTTCCACCGCACGCACTCCCTTGACCAAGTCATGGAAGGGCGCCTTCAACATGACCCATGGCGCCACCCTGGGCGGCCACGTGGTCGAGCACGCCATCAAGCGCGCCGGCATTGACGCCGGCGAAGTGGACGACGTCATCATGGGCTGCGGTACACCCGAAGGTGCCACGGGTGTCAACATTGGCCGCCAGATTGCCTTGCGTGCGGGTTGCCCCGTCACCGTGTCCGGCATGACCATCAACCGTTTTTGCTCGTCGGGGTTGCAAACCATCGCCACCGCCGCTCAATGCATCATTGCAGGCCAAGGCGATGTCTATGTCGCAGGCGGCGTGGAACTCATTTCCGCCACCGCGCAAGAAATGAACCAGCACATGCTGCACGACCCGTGGCTGATGAAGAACAAGCCCGAGGTCTACTGGTCCATGCTGCAAACCGCCGAACAGGTGGCCAAGCGCTACAACATCAGCCGCGAAGTCATGGACGAATACGGCGCCAGCAGCCAGCAAAAAGCCAGCGCGGCCCTGGAAATGGGCCTGTTCAAGGATGAAATCGCCCCGATCACCGTCACCATGGGAGTGGCCGACAAGGTCATGGGCCTGACCACCAAGCAGGTCACCGTGAGCGACGACGAAGGCATTCGCGCCGGAACCACGTACGACGGCATCAAGGACCTGCGCTCGGCCTTGCCCGGCGGCTTGATTTCGGCCGGCAATGCCAGCCAGCTGTCCGACGGCGCCGGTGCCGTGGTGGTCATGCACGAAAAAATCGCCGAACAAAAGGGTTTGAAACCCCTTGGTCGTTTCCTGGGTTTTGCCGTCGCCGGTTGCGAGCCCGACGAAATGGGCATCGGCCCGGTCTTCGCGATTCCGAAGGTATTGAAGCGTCTCGGCCTGACGATCAACGACATCGATCTGTGGGAATTGAACGAAGCCTTCGCCGTGCAGGTGCTGTACTGCCGTGACAAGCTGGGCATTCCTGCCGACAAGCTGAACGTCAACGGCGGCGCGATTGCGGTTGGCCACCCGTTTGGCATGACCGGCCAGCGCTTGACGGGCCACGCCCTCATCGAAGGCAAACGCCGCGGTGCCAAGCGCGTCTGCATCACCATGTGCATTGGCGGCGGTATGGGCGCTGCGGGTGTGTTTGAGGTTCTGTAAGGCCTGATGGTGCGCTTGTGCGCCTGAAATGAACCGGGCCATCGTGCCCGGTTTTTTTGCTTTAAATTTGATAGCTTCTGGCGCTTTACAGATAGGCGCTAGAAGACATTTTGATGGGTATTATTATGAGTTTGCGTCCCACCCTTGAATTCCTGCTGTACGACTGGCTGAATGCGCAGGCATTGCCTGAGCGAGAGCGGTTCAGTGACCACTCCCGCGGCACCTTCGACGCGGTGTTTGACACCTGCGAACGCATCGCGCGCGAAAAGTACGCGCCGTTCAACCGCACCGTCGACACGCAGGAGCCGCATTTCGACGGCGAAAAGGTCATCCTGCCGCAATGTACCTACGACGCGCAAAAGGCCTACGCCGCGTCCGGCATGCTGAGCGCTGCGCAGGATTACGACATTGGCGGCATGCAGCTGCCCTACACCGTGGAAGCCGCGGCCAACAGTTTCTTTGCGCTGGGATCGATGAGCATGGGCTCGGGGCTGCTCACCGTCGGAAATGCAAATTTGTTGATGGTGCACGGCACCGACCTGCAAAAGCAGGTGTTTGCACTCAATGAATTTTCGGGCCGCTTCTCGGGGACCATGTGCCTGTCGGAGCCGCAAGCTGGTTCTTCGCTCAGCGATGTGGCCACGCGCGCGCTGCCCGACGGCGACGACTTCCAGAGCGATGCCCTCGGGCCGCGCTATCGCCTGACCGGCAACAAGATGTGGATTTCGGCGGGCGAGCACGAGCTGACGGAAAACATCGTTCACCTTGTGTTGGCCAAGATTCCGGGGCCGGATGGCAAATTGGTGCCGGGCACGCGGGGCATCTCGCTGTTCATCGTGCCCAAGAAAATGGTCGACACCGAAGGCCAACTCACTGGCGTGCGCAACGACGTGGCCTTGGCGGGTTTGAACCACAAGCTCGGCTGGCGCGGCACCACCAACACCTTGCTCAATTTTGGCGAAGGCAAGTACCCGGTGGACGGCCGTGCAGGCGCTGTGGGCTACCTCGTCGGTCAGCCCGGCAAGGGTCTTGCCTGCATGTTCCACATGATGAATGAGGCACGCATTGGCATCGGCATGGCCGCCACGTTGCTGGGGCTGGCCGGCTACTACGCGAGCCTTGACTACGCAAAGAATCGCCCACAAGGCCGGCCGGTGGGCCCAGCGGGCAAGGACTCCGCCAAGCCCCAGGTGCGCATCATCGAGCACGCCGACGTGCGCCGCATGCTGCTGGCGCAAAAGAGCTACGGCGAAGGCGCCCTGGCGCTCAACCTGTTCTGTGCCCGTCTGGTGGACGAGCAGCATACGGCGGCACCCGAGGCCGCCGATGAGGCGCGTTTGCTCCTCGAAGTGCTGACGCCCATTGCCAAAAGTTGGCCGAGTGAATGGTGCCTGGAGGCCAACAGCCTGGCCATTCAGATTCACGGCGGCTACGGCTACACGCGCGACTTCCCGGTCGAGCAGTATTGGCGCGACAACCGCCTGAACATGATTCACGAAGGGACGCACGGCATTCAGGCGGCCGACTTGCTGGGTCGCAAGGTGCTCATGGAGAACGGTCGCGGGCTGCAGCTGCTTTCCAAGCGCATCGAGGCCACGGCCGCTCGCGCTGCGAACGTGCCGGAGTTGGCCAGCTATGGCACGCAACTGATCGACGCGCTCCAGCAGATTGGCGCCGCCACGCAAACCGCTTGGGCAAGTGGTGAGCCAACGGAAGCATTGGCCAACGCCGTGCCTTACATGCAGGCCTTCGGTCATATGGTGCTGGCTTGGGTCTGGCTGGACGTCGCGCTGACGGTGCTGGCGAAAGATGCTGGCTTATCGATAGCTGCCAACGCTGGCAGGATGGGCGCAACGCGGTTTTTCTTCCACTACGAGCTGCCCAAAATTGGCGCTTGGCTCAAGGTGGTGAATGGCCGGGATATGACCTGCGCACAGCTGGACGAAGCGGCTTTTTAAGCGTTTCGGCGCAGTCTTTGGACTGCCTATGGCAGGGACAGCGGGGAGTTTCTTCCCGCGGCTGTATTTCGGTGAAATTGGCCCTACCATCGGTGTTTTCCGGCCCATCTCGGGTCCAACCTGTGGAGTTTGTATGGCAAAAGAACAGCGCAACGAAAAGATGTCCAAGAAACCTAAAAAGGACACCTCGATCCCCAAGGGCGGCAGCTCAGACCGGCCGACGCCGCCCATGACGGCGGTGATGCCCAAGGGCAAGGAAAAGAACAAGTGATGGGTGGCGGGGGGGCGTTCTCACGCATCCCCTGCGTCACGAGGCGGTTGACTGGTCCTTCAGAATCGACCGCAGCAACATCGCGGCGATCGCGGCGATCGCGGTGACTGCCTGTTCAAAGTGACACGGCGACCACTCGACATTCAGTAGCAAGTCGAGCCGGCCGTCGCCGCGTATCCATGCACCGGTCGCCGGTCGCCGGTCGCCGTGCGAATGCTCATCTCCCGGCGGAGTGCCACCGCACAGTACTGTCTTGCGCAAGGGGAACGGCCTCGCCCCTGCAAGCGGGCCCAGTCCAATTTCCCAGCCCAATGCCCTCGCGGCGAACGCGCTCCATTTGGCCGCGCCCACTTTCTGGCGCCGCCACTTGTTAGCTCTGCAGTGAGCTAGACCTTGCAGGACGAAACAAAGGCCGCGGTCGCCTAGACGCCTCGGTCCAGTCCGACGATCCCGGAAGCACCTTGCAGGCGGGGAGGGGGATCAGGGGCGTACAGGTGTAAAGAGCATGACAAATCTCGATTTCCAGCCAGCCGCCATCGCACGGCGCCTTCGCATTTGAAACAAGTGGTGGGCGTGCTGCGCAGCGCGCGTTGCAGAGCGCCACGTCGCGCGAAGACTTGAGCGTTCCCTGTAAGCCGATCACCCGACTGGCCGTAAGCGCCGGTGCCGGTGCATTCCGCGGCCGGGCGAAGCGTGCCAATGGTTACCTCCGGCCGGGGTAAAGGCCCCTAGAATGCGGCTCGAATTGGTAGAAACCCTGATTCGTCTGATCAGGCAAACCCCACTGCGCAAAAGAAAGGCTTCTGGATTTTGAGTTCAACGGATTTCAAACTTGGCTACAACCCCGCTTTTGACGGCTTGCGCGGTGTCGCCATCTTGCTGGTCGTGCTTTCCCATGCCCACGTGCCCATGTTTGACGGTGCTTTTCTGGGCGTCGACCTGTTTTTTGTCCTCAGCGGCTATCTGATTACCTCGTTGCTTCTGATGGAGCGGCAAGCCCATGGCCGGGTGGCGTATCTCAGCTTTTACTGGCGGCGCTTTTTGAGGTTGATGCCGGCGCTGGCCCTATTCCTTGGGGTTTACTGCGTGGTGGCCCCCTGGATCTGGCCTGAACTGGGCGACGTGGTGCAGGACGCCGCAGTTTCGCTGCTTTACCTGGCCGACTACGGCATTGCGTTTTTCGACAGTCCGGGAACCTTGTTGCACATGTGGTCCTTGTCGGTGGAGGAGCATTTCTACCTGGTGTGGCCGCCCGTGTTGATGCTGCTGGTGCGCAGCGCGAGGCATGGTCAGGTGTGGCGGCCCATCGCATTGCTGTATTTGCTCAGCTGGGTCTGGCGCCTGATGTGGGTCGCGCACGGACAGCAGTTTTATGAGATTTTCTTTCGTTTTGACACCCGTGCTTCGGGTTTGATCGCGGGCAGCTTGCTCGCTGCGCTGGTGACCGAACGCCCGGCGTGGGCGCTGTGGCTCCAAGAGCGTCTGCCGCACGCCATGTGGCTGCCCCTGGGGGTTCCGCTGCTGATGGAGCTGGGCTGGGACAACCAAGGCGCCATGGTGTGGGGCATCACGGTCGTTGAGCTGGCCACCATGGTGCTCTTGGTGGCGGTGCAGCAGCGTTCGGGCCTGGTGTTCGACATGTTGAGTGCGCCCGCGCTGGTGCGGTTGGGCACCTTGTCGTACGGCATTTATCTGTGGCATTACCCGGTGGTGCGCTACCTTCGGGCGGATCTGCCATGGCCGCTGGTGGTGCCGCTTGCACTGGCCATTTCCACCGCGCTGGCGGCGTTGTCGTTCTACACCGTCGAGCGCTGGGCGCTGAACTTCCGCGACCGGCACCCCCGTGCGGGCGGCGCAAGCAGCTCGCCAAGTGCCAGCGCGCAGGCCGCGCGGCCAGCACGCAGTCAAGCGCGTTCGCCCGCGCTGGCAAGCGCAGCGCGCTGAAGCCCGAGGGGGCTTTCCCCTGCGCGCCGACTTCGGGCGTGTGCTGCTCCGCGCCGTGCGAGATTCGGCGCGTTTGGGTATGCTTTGTGCCATTGCGGACAGGTGGCAGCACGGCACCGCCCCAATCGCCCTGGCGACACGGGCGCTTGGCACCGCGCCGCAAAATGCAACATCCATTGACACTTGCTTCGGACCAGCGCCGAACGCATCCCCACCACCCGAGGACACCCAATGACCCGCACCATTCAGCAGCTTTTTGATCTGACCGGCAAAACCGCCCTCGTGACCGGAGGCTCACGCGGCCTGGGCCTGCAGATGGCGCATGCGCTGGGCGAAGCGGGCGCCAAAGTGATGGTCAGCTCGCGCAAGGCAGCCGACCTGGAGCAAGCCGTGGCCGAACTGCAGGCAGCAGGCATCGACGCTCGCTGGGTCGCTGCGGACTGCGCGCAGGAGAGCGAAATCCACCGTCTGGCCGACGAGACCATGGAGCGTTTCGGCGACATCGACATCCTCGTCAACAACGCCGGCGCCACTTGGGGCGCCCCAGCCGAAACACACCCTGTGGAAGCCTGGGACAAGGTGATGAACCTCAACGTACGCGGCTACTTTCTGCTCAGCCAGTACGTGGCGCGCAAGAGCATGATCGAGCGCAAGCGCGGCAGCATCATCAACATTGCGTCGATCGCTGGCTTGGGCGGCAACCCGCCGGCAATGACCACCATTGCCTACAACACGTCCAAAGGCGCCGTGGTCAACTTCACCCGCGCGCTGGCCACCGAGTGGGGAAAGTACGGTATTCGCGTGAATGCGATTTGCCCGGGTTTTTTCCCGAGCAAGATGACGGCCGGCACGCTCAAGGCCATGGGCGAGGAAAACCTCACCGCGCACTCGCCGCTCGGACGTCTTGGCGACGATGAAGACTTGAAAGGTTTGTGCGCGCTTTTCGCGTCGGACGCTGGCAAGCACATCACCGGCCAGTACTTGGCCGTCGATGGCGGTGTAAGCGCCCTCACGGCCGGCTGAATTTATGGCGACGGCTGCCGATTTCGGATTCGGGTTTGGGGTCGAAATCCCCTTCGTCAACCATCTTGGTTTCGAGTTGGTGCGCATGGAGGGCGGCGAATCCGAGCTGCGCTTCGAAGCCAGGCCTGAGCACCTAAATTCCTTTGGCGTCACCCACGGCGGCGCCTCCATGACGCTGCTCGACGTGACCATGGCGGTGGCTGCGCGCAGCGTGGCGCCCGAGCGCGGCGCAGTCACCATTGAGATGAAAACCACCTTCATGCAGGCTGCGCGCGGCCCGCTTGTGGCGAAGGGCCGACTGCTGCACCGTACATCGAGCATGGCGTTTACCGAAGCTACGGTGTTCGATGCCGACGGGCGCGCTTGCACGCATGCCACGGGAACCTTTAAATATATGGACCGGCAACCGGCAGCACCTGGGAGCGCGACGGAAGTGCGCGCAGTTCGCACCGATTGACCTTGCCCCAGCAGGTCAGAGAAATTTCAGGTCAAATTGGCCTCTAGCGCTTTATGGGCTTGCGCAAGCAGCTATCAATAAAGTAGTTAACCGCATTTTCACTGGAGCTTTCATGCCACGCAATCAGCAAATTCATCTCGACAACCGCCCAGACGGCGAAGCTGTCGCCAGCAACTTCAAGCTCGTCGCCACCGATACCCCGGCGCTGGCCGACGGGCAGGTGCTTGTGCGCAACCATTACCTCAGCCTCGACCCTTACATGCGCGGGCGCATGAACGACGCCAAGAGCTATGCCCAGCCCCAGCCTGTGGGCGAGGTGATGCAGGGCGGTACGGTCGGCGAGGTGGTGGAAAGCCGCCATCCAAAATTTTCTGTTGGCGACAAAGTCATTGGCTTTGGCGGTTGGCAAGAGTACAGCGTGGCCGATGCCAACCAGCCTGGCACGCTCAAGAAAGTGGACACCACCCACGTGCCGCTGTCGCACTATCTGGGCGCGGTCGGCATGCCCGGCGTCACCGCTTGGTACGGCCTGGTGAAAATCATCGCGCCCAAGGAGGGTGAGACCGTGGTGGTCAGCGCCGCCACCGGCGCAGTAGGCAGCGCTTTTGCCGCACTGGCCAAGGCGCGCGGTTGCCGTGTGGTCGGTATCGCCGGCGGCCCGGACAAATGCAAGTACGCGGTCGACGAACTGCACTTTGACGCCTGCATTGACTACAAGGTGCACAACGACACCAAGGCCATGGCCAAGGCGCTTAAAGAAGCCTGCCCCAAGGGCATTGACGGCTATTTCGAGAACGTCGGCGGCTGGATTCTTGACGCGGTCATGCTGCGCATGAATGCTTTTGGTCGAATCGCCATGTGCGGAATGATTGCCGGCTACGACGGCGCTCCCATGCCCATGGCCAACCCCGCGCTGCTGCTGGTCAGCCGTTTGAAGGTCGAAGGCTTTATCGTCAGCGAGCACATGGAAGTCTGGCCCGAGGCACTCGCCGAGCTGGGCACGCTTGTGGCCACCGGCAAGTTGCGCCCGCGCGAGAGCGTGGCCGAAGGCATTGCCGCCGCGCCCGAGGCTTTCCTTGGTCTGCTCAAGGGCAAGAACTTCGGCAAGCAGCTCGTCAAGTTGGTCTGACGTTCAGGCGGCACGCATGGCCGATTCGGTGCGCCTTCCCGCCCAGACGCTGCGCTGGGTGTGCGAACGCTTCGATGCGCTGGGCGTGCACGCCTTGCACGACGCACTGGCCTTGCGCTGCCGGGTTTTTATTCTGGAGCAGGGCCCGTACCAAGACCCCGACGACGCCGACCGGCACGCCTGGCACCTGCTTGGCTATGGTGCGCAGGGCAGTTTGCTGGCCTGCTTGCGCATCGTCGACCCTGGCGTTCGTTTTGCCGAACCGTCCATTGGCCGCGTCGTCACGGCCCCGGAGGCACGCCGCCAAGGTGTGGGACGCCTGCTGATGGAGCAGGGCCTTGCGCATTGCACGCAGGTCTGGCCGGGCAGGGCGGTGCGCATCAGCGCGCAGGCGCACCTCCAAGCGTTTTACGGTGCGCTTGGCTTTGCCGGCGCGGGCGCGCCCTATCTTGAAGACAACATTCCCCACATTGAAATGCTGCGCCCGTCGCGCGCCAAGGAGACCGCATGAGCACTGAACTCATCCTGCACCATTACCCCTCTTCGCCGTTTGCCGAGAAGATTCGCCTTGTAATGGGCCTCAAACAACTGGCGTGGAAGTCGGTCATGATCCCCAGCGTCATGCCCAAACCCGATGTGGTTGCGCTCACAGGCGGGTATCGGCGCACGCCGGTCTTGCAGATTGGTGCCGACATTTATTGCGACACCCTCCTGATCTGCGATGTGCTCGAGCATCGCCAGCCCGAACCGACGCTTTACCCGCCCCATCTCAAGGGCGTCTCACGCATCTTCACCCAATGGGCCGACAGCACGCTGTTTTGGACGGCCATGGCCTGGAACATGCAGCCCAAGGGCATCGCGGCAATGTTTGCCCAACTCACGCCCGAAGCCGGCGCCGCCTTTGCCAACGACCGCAAGGCCATGAGTGTGAACATGACGCGCCTGCGCACGCAGGACGCTGCTGCCGCCTACCGCTCCTACCTGCGGCGCATTGCCAATATGGTCGAAGAGCACGACTTCCTGTTTGGCGCCGAACCCTGCGTCGCCGACGTTGCCGCTTACCACCCGCTGTGGTTCACCCGCATTTGTACGCCTACGGTGGCCGATGTGTTCGACCATGTGCCGGCCGTACTGGAATGGATGGACCGGATGGCCACTCTGGGCCATGGGCAGATGGAAAAATTCAGCGCTCAAGACGCCATCACCGTCGCCGCCAATGCCGAGCCTTTGCCGCTAATAAATGAGGTTTTTCAAGACGAGCATGGCATTGCACTGGGCAGCGAGGTCACCATCACGCCCGAGAGCTTTGGCACCGAGGCCACCCAAGGCACGCTGATGGCCGCCACCCGCACCCACTACGTCCTGCGCCGAACCGACCCGCGCGCCGGCACCGTGCATGTGCACTTCCCCCGCATTGGCTACGTATTGAAGAATGCAACGGTCTGATTGGCATAGCCCACTTGCGCGGTGACCATGGCATTCGCACGGTCGCACTCAAGTTGCGCACCAAATAATTTATCGACAGAAAGAGACATCACATGATTGAAAATTTCGCAGGAAAAACAGCGGTTCTCACGGGCGCTGGCTCTGGCTTTGGCTTGGAATGCGCCCGCATTGGTGCGCAGCGCGGCATGAATTTGGTTCTGGTGGACGTGCAGCAGGACGCCCTTGACGCCGCAGAGTCTGAAGCCATTGCGGCTGGCTGCCAGGTGCTTGCACGGCGTGTGGATGTGTCCGATGCGGCGCAGATGGAGCAGCTCGCACGCGACGTGCAAGCGCGCTTTGGTGCGCCGCACTTCGTCTTTAACAACGCCGGCGTTGGCGCGGGTGGGCTGGTGTGGGAAAGCTCGGTTGCCGACTGGAACTGGGTGCTGGGCGTAAACCTCTGGGGCGTGATCCACGGCGTGCGCCTGTTCACACCAATGATGCTCGCCGCTGCCAAGGCAGACCCGGCGTGGCGCGGCCACATCGTCAACACCGCCAGCATGGCGGGCCTGCTCGCAGCGCCCAACATGGGCATCTACAACGTCAGCAAGCACGCCGTGGTGAGCCTGACCGAAACGCTGTATCAGGATTTGTCGCTGGTCACCGATCAGGTCAGTGCTAGCCTGCTGTGCCCGTTTTTCGTGCCCACCGGTATCAGCCAGAGCCACCGCAACCGTCCGGGCACGCTCGCGGCTGAGAAACCTACGCAAAGCCAGCTCATTGGTCAGGCCATGAGCGACAAGGCGGTGGGCAGCGGCAAGATCACCGCCACTGAAGTGGCAAACAAGGTATTCGACGCCATAGCCAGTGGTCAGTTCTACATCTTCAGCCACCCCAGGGCGCTCGCTTCGGTGCAGACGCGTATGGAAGACGTGGTGCAGGGGCGCAACCCCACCGACCCGTTTGCCGGCAAACCCGAATTGGGCGAGCAACTTCGGGCGCAGCTGCGGGCTGGTTGAAATATCAGTCTAATTGGCCTCTAGCGCTTATTCCATAAGCGCTACCAGCTATTGAAAGCATAGTGGTGGAAGCTTCCACAGGTCACGCGCTTTTTGATACCGCCCTTGGCGCCTGCGGCATCGCCTGGGGGCCGGGCGGTATTTGCGGTGTCCAGCTGCCTGAGCAAGATGGCGCCGGTACGCGCGCGCGCCTGCTGCGCTACACGGGGCCGCTGCCAGAGGCCGATTCGCCGCAGAACATACGCGCAGCCATGCAGCAGATTGCCGCGCTGCTGGCGGGCGAGCCGCACGACCTCTCTGCGCTGGTGCTTGATATGCAGGGGCTCACCGAGTTTCAGCGCCGCGTGTACGCCATCACCTGCGCCATAGCGCCAGGGCAGACGCGCACCTATGGCGAAATAGCGGCCGAGTTGGGCGACAAAAACCTGGCGCGGGCCGTCGGCCAGGCGCTGGGTTTCAACCCCTTTGCGCCGGTGGTGCCCTGCCACCGCGTGCTGGCTGCAGGGCAGCGACCCGGTGGGTTCTCTGCCCACGGCGGCGCGGCCACCAAGCTGCGCATGCTGGCGGTGGAAGCGGCTTTCCTCGCTGGGCAGGACGGACGGCTGTTTTAAAAGGCACGTCGCCGCAGTAGGCGATCGCCGGCCCACATACGACGCGTGGCCCATTGGCTCCCATCGCGCGTTTGTGTCCCTCGCGCTTTCTGCGCACTGGACGCGGGTGCCCTGTTTTTGAGCTCGGCATTTGCGCCTTGGTGCGGCCGGGATACCCGTCGCTTCGCCAGCGCAAACTAAGGCAAATGCGCACAATCGCCACATGCCCGTTCCGCGTACTGCGAGCGCCGCCACGGCGGCTGCCTCATGAATCTTTCCCCAGCAGCGGTCGAGCCACCCGACGGCCTGCCGCAGCCCGCACGCGCTCGGGCCATGACCGTCATCATTCTTGGCCTCGCCATGGCCGTGCTGGACGGCAGCATTGTCAATCTGGCGCTTCCCGGCATCGCACGCGAGCTGCAATCGAGCGCCGCCAGCTCGGTGTGGGTGGTGAACGCCTATCAAATTGCCACGCTGGTCATGCTGCTTCCGCTGGCCTCGCTGGGCGATCGCATGGGCTACCGGCGGGTGTATTTGGTTGGAATGGCGTTGTTTGCAGCCTCTTCCATCTTCGCCATGTTGGCCACTTCGCTGCCCACCCTGATTGCCGCGCGCGCGCTGCAGGGCCTTGGCGCCGCCGGAATCATGAGTGTGAATGCGGCCATGGTGCGGCTCATCTATCCGCGTGCGCTGCTCGGGCGGGGCATGGCCATCAACTCGATGGTGGTGGCGCTCGCCGCGGTGGCTGGGCCGACGGTGGCCGCGGGGATTTTGTCGGTGGCGTCTTGGCCCTGGCTGTTTGCGCTCAACCTGCCGCTTGGCGCAATCACGCTGTGGATGGGCAGCAAAGCCTTGCCGAGCAACGCGGTGGTAAGTACGGCACCACGGCCTGCTGCCCTGGATGTGGTGCTCAATATTCTGATGTTCACGCTCATTTTTCTGGGTGGAGAGCGGCTGGGCATGCACGGTGGCGCAGGCAATGAGGGCTTGCCATGGGTGGGCTTGGCACTGTTGGCTGTGGGCGGCGTGGTCGGCTGGGTGTACCTGCGCCGGCAATGGCACCTCGCGACGCCACTGTTTCCGATCGACCTGCTTCGTATGCCGGTGTTCGCGCTGTCGATGGCATCGTCGGTTGCAGCGTTCGGTGCGCAGATGCTGGCGTATTTGAGCCTGCCGTTTTTGCTTCTTGAGAGCTATGGCCGAACGCCGCTGCGTGCGGGGTTGCTGATCACTTGCTGGCCAATTGCCATCGCGGCTATGGCGCCGCTTGCAGGGCGCTTGATTGGGCGCTATCCCGATGGCCTGCTAGGGAGCATTGGCATGGGGATTTTTGCTGTTGGACTGTGGCTGCTGGCGGCGCTGCCTGCCGACCCTGGAGACCTCAATATTGCGTGGCGCATGGCACTGTGCGGCGCGGGTTTTGCTCTATTTCAATCGCCCAACAACCACACCATCGTGACCTCGGCGCCCCTCGCGCGCAGCGGTGCGGCCAGCGGCATGCTGGGCACGGCGCGACTCACCGGGCAAACGGGCGGCGCAGTGCTGCTGGCAGCGCTGTTCAGCGTCTGGCCGCCCAGCACAGGCGAGGGCGAAAAAATCGCGCTGGTGGTCGCAGGTGGTTTGGCGCTCTGCGCAGCCTTTGCCAGTTCGCGGCGAGTGGCTGTGACGAATAAAAAATCAGTCAAATAGCCTTCCAGCGCTTACCGGTAAAGCGCTGGTAGCTATTGGTTTAGATGTTTTCCTTGGGCCCAGAAAGGTGGCGAGGCGACCGTACCAGCTTGCGGATGCCGTCGCGCCCACTGGCAGACCTGGCCAGAAACGCACCGCCGATGGCCTTGCCCGCCATACGCCCTAGCAGCGAGCGGCTGCGGCCCGAGCGAGACAGAACCAGCAAACCTAAGCCCAGTGCCAACCAGTGTTCGCCAGGAATGCTGGCGCGTTGTTCGTCCCATTGTTTTACGTCGCGAAAAGTTGAAAGCAGGCCCATGAGGCACTCCGTTAGTGATGTCATGCCATCGTGCTGGCTGGCAGGACGATGCTTCGTCGTCACAGGACGTGAGCTGCTGTGCGCAGCCGCCTACGTTGCCGCAGGCGCCGGCTGTATGTGGCACACTGCGCCGCTTTTCCGACAGCCGTACCTCGCTCATGCAAAAAATCATCCAGCAACTCGCCCGTGAAATCAAGGTGGGAGCCCATCAGGTGTCCGCCGCTATTGAGCTGCTCGACGGTGGCGCCACGGTGCCGTTTGTGGCCCGCTACCGCAAGGAGGCCACTGGAGGCTTGGACGACGTGCAACTGCGCGAGTTGGAAGCGCGTCTGTCGTACCTGCGGGAACTGGACGACCGCCGTGGCGTGGTCCAAAAGTCGATTGACGAGCAAGGCAAGCTGACCGATCTGCTGCGCGTGGCCATTGCACAGGCCGAGACCAAGCAGGAGCTCGAAGACATCTACCTGCCTTTCAAACAAAAGCGCCGCACCAAAGGACAGATCGCGCGCTCCTTTGGCCTCGAACCCCTGGCCGACAAGCTGTTTGCCGACCCCACGCTGGACCCAGCCGCCGAGGCCGCCGCTTTTGTTCAGCCCGCGGAAGTGCTGGACGACGGCAAGCCGGGCGCCGATTTTTCCACCGTTCCGGCGGTGCTAGATGGCGTGCGCGACATCTTGTCGGAGCGCTGGGCCGAAGATGCTGCGCTGGTGCAGGGCCTTCGCGAGTGGCTGTGGGCCGAGGGGTTACTTGCCTCAAAGAAGGTGGCTGCCAAGAACGAGGCCGACCCCGAAGTGGCGAAGTTTCGTGACTATTTCGAATACGACGAGCCCATTGGCCGCGTGCCCTCGCACCGCGCGCTGGCCGTGTTTCGGGGTAGGGCGCTGGAGGTGCTGGAGGCCAAACTGGTGTTGCCGATCGAACCGGAGCCTGGAAAACCAAGTTTGGCCGAGGGGAAAATTGCTTTGCATCTGGGCTGGAGCCACGCTGCCCGGCCGGCGGACGATCTGATTCGCAAATGCGTGGCCTGGACCTGGCGCGTCAAGCTCAGCCTTTCGACCGAGCGCGATCTGTTTGCCCGCCTGCGCGAAGACGCGGAAAAGGTCGCCATCAAGGTGTTTGCCGACAACCTGCGCGACCTGCTGCTGGCCGCACCGGCCGGCCCGCGCGTGGTGCTGGGGCTCGACCCCGGCATTCGCACCGGCGTCAAAGTGGCGGTGGTGGATGCCACTGGCAAGCTGGTAGAGACGTCCACCGTGTTCCCGCACGAGCCGCGCCGCGACTGGGACGGCGCGCTGCACACGCTAGCGAAATTGAGCGAAAAGCATGGCGTGCAGCTGATTGCGATTGGCAACGGAACGGCCAGCCGCGAGACCGACAAGCTTGCTGGTGAGCTTATAAAATTGATGCAAAAACGGCCTCTAGCGCATGAGGGACAAGCGCTGGCAGCTATTGAAAAGATAGTCGTCAGCGAAGCCGGAGCCTCGGTCTATTCGGCCAGCGAGTTCGCTTCGCAGGAAATGCCCGACGTCGACGTCAGCCTGCGCGGCGCCGCCAGCATTGCAAGGCGGCTGCAAGACCCATTGGCCGAACTGGTCAAGATCGACCCCAAGAGCATCGGTGTGGGCCAATATCAGCACGATGTGAACCAAAGCGAACTGGCCCGCACGCTCGCCACCGTGGTCGAAGACTGCGTGAACTCGGTGGGTGTGGACCTGAACACCGCCAGCGTGCCGCTGCTGTCCCGCGTTTCGGGCCTCTCGCCGAGCGTCGCCAAGGCGGTGGTGCGCTGGCGCGATGCCAATGGCGCGTTCAAGAGTCGCAAACAGTTGCTGGACGTGGCCGGCTTGGGTGCGCGCACCTTTGAGCAAAGTGCGGGTTTTCTGCGCATTCGCGGCGGCGACAACCCGCTCGACGTGACGGGCGTGCACCCGGAAACCTACCCAGTGGTCGAGAAAATCATGGCGGCGACGGGCCGCCCAGCTGCCGAGCTGATGGGCCGTGCAGACATGCTCAAAACACTGAAGCCCGAGCTGTTTGCCAACGAGCAGTTCGGTGTCATCACCGTGCGCGACATCCTGGTCGAACTGGAAAAGCCGGGCCGCGACCCGCGCCCGGACTTCAAGGTGGCACGTTTTAACGAAGGTGTTGAAGACATTAGGGACTTGCGCGAAGGCATGGTGCTGGAGGGCACGGTCAGCAACGTCGCCCAGTTCGGCGCCTTCATCGACCTCGGCGTGCATCAGGACGGACTGGTGCATGTGAGCCAGCTGGCGCACAAATTCGTAAGCGACGCGCGGGAAGTGGTCAAGACCGGCGACATCGTCACCGTCAAGGTGATGGAGGTCGATCTGGATCGAAAGCGCATCGGCTTGTCGATGAAGCTCGGCGAAGCGCCACGGGGGGGCGGTGAGGCAAGGGGAGCGCGTGAGAATCGGTTTGAAGGGGCAGGGCGGGGCCAGCACGGCGGGCGCGGCGGCAGCGACGCCAACGCGCCGTCTGCCATGGCATCGGCTTTCGCGAAGCTGCAGAAACGTTGAGCCGGTCGCTGACACGACCGAGCGAGCACCGCCACTGTGGATAATCCACCGGTCACCACCAACGCAGCGCCGGTCATATGGATTTGAACGCACTGCTGGCTTCGCCCCCAGCCTTTCCGAGCCTGCCGCGCGCCGTTGCGCTGCTGATGGCCGAGTTGGCGCAAGACGAACCCAATTTGCGGCGGGTCAACCAGTTCTTTGCGACCGACCCGGCCCTCGCCGCGCGGCTTCTGTGTTTGGCCAATTCGGACGAATTCGGCGCTTCGCGCCGCATTGCGGGCTTGCCCGAGGCACTGGCGCTTGCCGACACGGCGCAACTGCGCCAGTTGGTCGCCACCGCCCCGCTTGGCACGACCTCGCGCTCAGTGCCGGGCATCAATATGCAGCAGTTCTGGCGCTACAGCCTGCACACCGCCAAGCTGGCACGCTCGCTTGCCGGCCATGTGCACCACAACCAGACCGCGGCCTACACCGCCGGCCTGCTGCACGGCCTGGGCGAGCTGGTGATCCATCTGGGCGACCCAGAGCGGGTGCAGTCCCTCAATACCTTGGTGTCGCCGCTCGATCTGCGGCGTGCCAAACTCGAATCGCGCATCTTCGGCTATTGCTACGGCCGAGTGAGCGGCGCGCTGGCCCAACGCTGGCAATTGCCCGAGGCGGTGGTGGACGCACTCAACTACCAGCATGCGCCGTTTGAGAACAATGCCTACGAGCCACTCGCCGGCATCCTGCACCTGGCGTCTTGGCGGGTGCGTGCCCGAGAAGCGGGGCTGGACGAACGCGAAATGGCGGTGAGCTTCCCCGATCAGGTCGGTTTGCCGCTGGGCCTCGATATCGACATAGTGCTGCGCCAAGACCCCATCGACTGGACCCCGCCGCGGCTGGACCTCGAGGCCGAGGCATCGGGGGTCGAGGGGCTGGACTACCTCGTGTAACGATGAACAGTTTTGACTTCAGCGCGGTCGCCCAACGTCTGGAGCAGCAGGCCTACCACCTTCTCGGCAGTTTGCCGCTGCTGGCGCTTGCCTTGGTCGTGGTGTGGGTGGCTTGGCGCGTGGGCGGTTGGCTATCGCGTCGCAGCACGCTTGAGCGCGTAGCGCGCCGAAATCCGTTTCTGCGCGACCTGGTGAAAACAAGCACACGCTGGGCAGTGACGCTCGGCGGCATTCTTGTTGCGCTTGAAATCATGAATGCCACGGCCCTGGTCGGCGCCGTATTGGGCACTGCGGGCGTGTTGGGTGTGGCGCTTGGTTTTGCCTTCAAGGAGACGCTTGAGAACTACCTCGCCGGCATCTTGATGAGCGTGCGGCAACCCTTCGCACCACGCGACCACGTCGTAATTGACGGCAACGAAGGCGTGGTGATTGCGCTCACGTCGCGTGCCACGATTTTGATGACGCTCGATGGCAACCACCTGCGTGTGCCCAATGCATTGGTGTTTCGCAGCGTCATGCTGAACTACACCCGCAACCCCACAAGGCGATTCGAGTTCGACGTGGGCGTCGGCGTGAACGAAGACCTGCTGTGCGCGCAGCGATTAGGCACAGGGCAGCTGGGCAAAGTCGACGGCGTGATTGCCTCGCCGCCGCCGCGGGCTTATATCTCGTCACTGGGGGATTCCAATGTGCAAGTGCGCTTTCACGGCTGGGTGGATCAGCGCACGCACGATTTCCTGCTTGTGAAGAGCGAGGCCATTCGCACCGTCAAGCTTGCGCTGGAGGAGGCCGGCATGGACATGCCCGAGCCTATTTACCGCGTGCAGATCACCGAGCGCGGCGCCGCAGCGGCTGCGGCGCGGGAGGCTGGTTCGGCCAATGCGCCCATCGCGGACACAAGCCCCCTGGACACCCGCGCCCAGACCGATCTGGACGGCCCGATACGCAGCGACGAGAGCACCCGCGGCAGCGAAGACTTGCTAAGCCCCGAAGCGCCGCGCGAATAACAGCGCCGCGGGCAAAGCGATTGCGTTAAAGCTATTGCGTCAAAGCGATTCGCGCAGCATGGCGCGGTATTCGTCTTCGGTGGCAACGCGAGGGTTGGTCTTGTGGCAATGGTCGGCCATGGCGCCTTTGATCACGTCGTCAAAATGATCTTCCGTAACGCCCATGGCTGCAAGGCCGGTGGGCAGGCCCAGGCGGGCGCTCATGTCGCGGATTGCGTCGGGAATGTCGCTGGCCGAGGCCAAGCCCATGGCGCCCGCCATGCGCTCCAGGCGCCGGTCTTTCTTCACCGATTCGGCCTGCGCATTGAAGCGCACCACCGCCGGCAAGAACATGGCGTTGAGCGTGCCGTGGTGCAGGCGCGGGTTCACGCCGCCCAGGCTGTGGCTGAGCGAGTGCACGGCGCCAAGGCCTTTCTGAAACGCCATGGCGCCTTGCATGCTGGCGCTCATCATGTTCAGGCGCGCCTCGCGGTCGCTGCCATCCTGCGTGGCGCGGGCAATGCTGGCCCAGCCGCGCTCCAGGCCGTCGAGCGCAATGCCGTCGGCGGGCGGGTTGAAGGCAGCCGACATGAAGGTTTCCATGCAATGGGCAATAGCGTCCATACCCGTGGCTGCGGTGAGCAATGGCGGCAGGCCCAGCGTCAGTTCAGGGTCGCAGATGGCGGCCTTGGGCAGCAGGTTCCACGAGTGAAAACCAAGCTTTCGGTGGTCGTCCACGATGATGATGGCGCCGCGCGCCACCTCGCTGCCGGTGCCGCTGGTGGTGGGCACGGCAATAAGCGGCGCCACGCGCTCAGTGATGCGCGGCGAGCCGCCTTCGATGGTGGCGTAGTGCGTGAGCGGCCCTTCGTGCGTGGCGGCAATGGCAATGCCTTTCGCGCAGTCGATTGCTGAGCCGCCGCCGACCGCTACCAAACCATCGCAGTTGTTGGCGCGGTACACCTCGACGGCTGCACGTACCGAAGCTTCTGTGGGGTTGGAGGGGGTCTGGTCGAACACGGCAACCGGCAAGTCGCCCAGTGCGTCCAGCGCCTTTTGCAGCACGCCGGCTGCTTTAACGCCGGGGTCGGTAACCACCAGGGGCCGCTGAATGCCCACGCGCTCGCACTCCTGGCGCAGAAGACGCACTGCGCCGTGTTCAAACTGAATTTGGGTGAGGTAGTAAATCAGGGACATGGTGGTAGTGAGGCTTGCCGGTACGATAGACGCGCACACTTTACAACCGGGAGACCCAGATGCGAAAGAAGCAAACCCTTACTGCAGTGCTGATTGGCGTCGCCGTCGCGACAGGCGCGCACGCCGCGTGCCTGAGCGACGTGCAGGTCGCCGAGATGGCTGGACACTATGCCGCCGGCACGCCAGCGGCCAACCCCGAAGGCCTGAGCGACGCCGATGGCGCCTGCACGCGCGCCAAGTTCAATGCCTTGCTGGCGCAAAAAATGGGCAAGGTCATTGGCTACAAGGCCGGCCTCACCAACCCCGCGGTGCAAAAGCGGTTCAACACCGACCAACCCGTCTGGGGCAAGCTCTACGAGGGCATGCTGCTGCAAAGCGGCGCCACCGTGCCAGCGGCCTTTGGTGCCCGCTCCCTGTACGAGGCCGACATGCTGGTGCGCGTCAAGAGCAGCAAAATCAACCATGCCCGCACCCCCATGGAGGTGCTGGAGTCGATCGATCAGGTGATTCCGTTCATTGAACTGCCTGACCTCATGGTGCAAGCGCCGCCCAAGCTCAACGGCGCAGGAGTGACGGCCATCAACGTCGGTGCACGCCTGGGCGTGACGGGAACCCCGATTGCCGTGCCAGTGACGCGCGGCGAGCGTTACGCAATGCTGGACGGCCTGCGCGACATGCAGGTCTCGCTGACGGATGGCGCGGGTTATTTGCTTGGCGGCGGCAAGGGCAGCGACGTGCTCGAGCATCCACTGAATGCGGTCGTCTGGCTGGTAGGGGCGCTGCAGAAAGAAGAAATCACCCTCAAACCGGGCGACCTGGTCAGCCTTGGATCGTTCTCGCCTTTGCTGCCGCCCAAGCCAGGCCTGAGCGTGCAGGCCAATTACCAGGGCCTTGCGGGTGCACAACCGGTGCGCGTCACGTTCAAGTGACTGTTCAGCACCCCGAAGTTCACGCCAACCGCCTGACGCCACAAATGCGTGGCGTGCTCGATCGCATGGCGCGCGCCGGCCGGCCGGCCTTGCACACACTTTCGCCGCAAGAGGCGCGTGCGGCCTACGAGGTCGGCGCGGGCATTCTTGAAGTGCCGCGCGCCGAGCTTGAGCGCGTGGAGACACTGGCGATTCCAGCACGCGATGGCGCGCTGCTGGGCGCGCGGTTGGTGGCCCCGTCCCGCGCTGCGGGCCTGCCGGTGTTGCTGTACCTGCACGGTGGCGGCTTCACCATTGGCAGCAGCGCATCGCACGACACTTTGTGCCGCGAACTGGCGCGCCTCGCGGGGTGTGCGGTGGTGTCACTCGACTACCGATTGGCGCCCGAGCACCGCTTTCCGACTGCATCGAACGACGCCTGGGATGCCTTGGTTTGGCTGGCCGAGCATGGGGAAGCGCTGCGTTTAGACCCCCAGCAGCTGGCCGTGGGTGGCGACAGTGCAGGGGGAACGCTGGCCGCAGTCAACGCCATTCTTGCCAGGGATGCTGGCCTGCCGCTGGCTCTGCAATTGCTGTTCTATCCCGGTTGCTCCGCGCACCAGGACACGCCATCCCATACGCGCTTTTCCCAGGGCCTGGTGTTGGACGAGCCGGCGATCGCCTGGTTCTTCAGCCACTACGTGCGAAGCCGGGCCGAGCGGGAAGACTGGCGCTTTGCGCCGCTGCTCGCGCCCGATGTCGAAGGCGTCGCGCCGGCTTGGATCGGCCTTGCCGAGTGCGACCCGCTGGTGGACGAGGGAATCGACTACGCCGACAAGCTGCGCGCTTCCGGGGTGCCGGTGGACCTTGAAATCTACCGCGGCGTCACGCACGAATTCATCAAGATGGGGCGCGCCATCCCCGAGGCGCGTACCGCCCACGCAGACGCGGCAGCCGCGCTGCGCTCTGCATTCAACCTTCTTTCATAAGGCATTTTTCATGTCACTGCACGACTTTCGCTGCCAATCCCGCCTGCGTGTGCGCTGGGCCGAAGTGGACATGCAGCGCATTGTTTTTAACGCGCACTACCTGACCTACATCGATACCGCCGTGACCGACTACTGGCGGGCGCTGGCACTGCCCTATGAAGACGCCATGCCCCAGTTGGGGGGCGAGCTGTATCTGAAGAAAGTCACGCTCGAGTACCACGCCTCGGCGCATGAAGGCGACATGCTCACTATCGGCATGCGCTGTCTGCGCGTGGGCAACAGTTCGATGCAGTTCGAGGGCGGAATTTTCCGCGGCGAGCAGCTGCTGGTGTCGGGCGAATTGGTCTATGTGTTTGCCGACCCCGCCACGCAGCGCCCGGTTGCGGTCCCGCCTTTACTGCGCGAGCTGCTTGCGGCATTCGAGGCGGGCGAGAGCCCCACCAAGGTGCAGTTGGGCGCGTGGCACGACCTTGGCGAGCGCGCCACGCGCGTACGCCACGCCGTGTTCATTCAAGAACAAGGCATTGCGCCCGAAATTGAAATGGATGGGGACGATGCCACTGCGCTACATGCGCTGGTGACCAACCGGCTGGAGCAGCCGGTGGCCACAGGCCGATTGGTGGTTCTCGCACCAGGTGTCTCGCGCATTGGCCGCATGGCGGTGCACAAGGCCCTGCGCGGGTCCCGGTTGGGGCGCCAGGTGCTTGACGCGCTGGTACAGGCAGCATCCGATCGTGGCGACCACCAGGTGGTGCTGCACGCCCAAGCAAGCGCGCAAGCGTTTTATGAGCGGGCGAGTTTTGCGGTGAGCGGCCCGCGCTACGAAGAAGCCGGCCTGCCGCATGTCCCCATGCAGCGCCTGCTGATTACAAATCGTCCCTAAGCGGGTAGGGCAGCGTGCCCAAGGTGAGGGCGGTGCCCTGCGCGCTGCCTGCGCGCAGCCCGCCCGACTCGGCCGCGGCGAGCTGCAGCACCACGATGGCATCCCACCCGCCGCCCGGTGCAGGCGCGGCTTGCGCAACCAGGCCGCAGGCTTGCTCGGCGTCTTGGGCGTTGAACACTTCCTCGCCGGCGTGCAGTGGTGCATCAGCGTGTGCAAGGAAGGCCCTGCGCTTGATGGCGCCACGGAACTGGCTTCGTGCAACCACTTCTTGCCCCGGGTAGCAGCCTTTCTTGAAGCTCACGCCATCCACCGACTCGAAATTGAGCATCTGCGGCACGAAGGCTTCTACCAAAGGTGCGGTCAAGGTAGCGATGCCGCTTTGCACCTCACCCCAGGCCCACAGGTGTTCGGGCAGCAGGTCACCCGCGGGTGCCGCTGTGCCGGCAGGCGCCACCCACAGCGCCCGGCGTGTGTCGCCGGCGGGCGGCAAGCCGATTACAGAAATAACACCAAAATCGGCCTTAGCGCCCGTCAATACTGCGCCACCAGCTATGTTGTCAATAGCATCTCCGGCAAGCCCGTAGAGCAAGAAGTCGTCGCTCGCATCGCTTAGTCTGGCCTTCGAGCGCATGACAAACATCGACATCCGCTTGAGTGTGGGCGCCAGCAGGTCGCGGCTGCAGATCAAGAGCACCTCAGTGGGGCTGCGCTTGAAGCCGATAAAACTCGCCTGCATGCGGCCTTTGGCCGACAAAAATGCAGTAAGTCGGGCGTGCTGCAGGTCCAGCAGAGCAAAGTCGTGGGTGAGCTGGCCGTGCAGGAACGCCACGGCGTCGTCGCCCTCCGCGCGAATCACGCCGAGGTGGGTCAAAGGGGCGATGCCATCAAAGGGAGTTGTCATGGGTCAATTATCATTCCCGCGTCTCATTCATTGCAGGTAGCAGGGTTGTGCGTCGCGCTTTCACGGGCTTGTTGTTTCTGGTGCTGGCGCTTGGTGCGTCGGTTTGGTGGTGGCTGCACGCCCCTCTGCCCATGGGCGATGCGCCCATTGAATTGGCAATTGAGCCCGGTACCGCGCCGCGTGGCGTAGCCCGCGACGTGCAAGCGGCGGGTGTGCAAACCGACGCGCGGTTGCTGTATTGGTGGTTTCGCCTTTCGGGGCAAAGCCGCCTGATTAAGGCTGGAAATTACGAAATCTCGCCGGGCACCACGCCGCGCAGCTTGCTGGAAAAGCTGGTGCGTGGCGATGAAACGCTTCGCGTGCTGACGCTCGTAGAAGGCTGGAACTTCCGTCAGGTGCGTGCTGCCTTGGCGCAGGCGGAACTCAAACCCGACAGTGCCGCGCTGCGTGAGGCTGCGCTGATGGAGCGCCTGGGACGCGCCGGTGTGGCGGCCGAAGGACGATTTTTCCCCGACACCTACACCTACGCGAAAGGGGCAAGCGACCTCACCGTGCTGCGACGCGCGCTGCACGCCATGGACCGGCAACTGGCCGCTGCGTGGGAGCAGCGCGCCGCCGACACACCGCTCAAGTCGCCCGACCAAGCCTTGGTGCTCGCCAGCATTGTCGAAAAGGAGACCGGGCGTGAGGCCGATCGTGCCCAGGTGGCCGGTGTTTTCATCAATCGCCTGCGCATTGGCATGCTGCTGCAGACCGATCCGACGGTCATTTATGGTCTGGGCGAGCGCTTCGACGGAAATTTGCGCAAGCGCGACCTGCAGACCGATACGCCCTTCAATACCTACACTCGCCCCGGCCTGCCGCCGACGCCGATTGCCATGCCAGGCAAGGCCTCACTGCTCGCCGCAGTGCAGCCCGCGACCACGCGCGCACTGTATTTCGTCGCCCGAGGCGACGGCACCAGCCATTTCAGTAGCTCGCTGCAAGAGCACAACCGCGCCGTCGGCCGCTACCAGCGCGGCCAGTAAAGGGCTATTTGCATGGCATCCAGAGGTTTTTTCATCAGCTTCGAAGGCATAGACGGCGCCGGAAAGTCTTCGCACATCGAGCCGCTTGCCGAGGCGTTTCGCGCGCAAGGCCGCACGGTGGTGCGCACCCGCGAGCCCGGTGGCACCGAGCTGGCCGAGGCACTGCGCGAGCTGCTCCTCAATCGCCCCATGGACGCGCTGACCGAAGCACTGCTGGTGTTTGCCGCACGCCGGGACCATATTTGCCAAGTGATTGCTCCAGCGCTGGCGCGCGGCGATGTGGTGCTGTGCGACCGGTTCACCGATGCCACATTTGCCTACCAGGGAGCCGGACGCGGTTTTAGTCTGAAAACGCTCTCTATTTTGGAGCGCATGGTCCAGACAGGTGCTGCGCAAGAGCCTGATTTCATGCTTGAACCCGACCTCACATTTTGGTTCGATGTGGCGCCTGCAGTGGCAGCCGAACGCTTGGCATCCGCACGGGCGCCCGACCGGTTCGAATCGCAAGACGCAGTTTTCTTCGGGCGCGTGGCCCAGGGCTATGCGGAACGTGCACAAGCTGCGCCACAGCGATTTTTCCGCATCGACGCCGCCCAGTCGCGCCACACCGTCTGGCAGCAACTTACCAGCGCGCTGGTGCGCCGTGGCTGGCTTGCCATCATGGTGGCAGCCAATGGAGGGCCTAAGTGAGCTTGGCGCCCTGGCTCGCCACCCAGCGCACTCAGTTGCTTGCGCAGCGCGGCCACGCCTGGCTATTGCATGGCCCCTCAGGCCTCGGACAGTTCACGCTCGCCATGGAGCTTGCCCGTGCTTGGCTGTGTGAATCGCCTGGTGTCGACGGTGCCTGCGGCCACTGCACGAGCTGCCACGCCATCGACGTCCATGCGCATGCAGATTTGGCGGTACTCATGCCAGAGACCGAAATGCTGGCCCGCGGTTGGCCGCTGTCCGAGAAGGCGCAAACCGACATCGACGACAAGAAGCGCAAACCAAGCCGCGAAGTCCGTGTGGATGCCATGCGCGACACCGTGGAGTTTGCCCAGCGCACCAGCGCGCGCGGACGCGGCAAAGTGGTGGTGGTGTATCCGGCTGAGCAGATGAATGCCATTGCAGCCAATGCTTTATTGAAAACGCTGGAAGAGCCGGCGGGCGACACCCGCTTCGTATTGGCAACCGAAGCCGCACACGCGCTGCTGCCCACCATCCGCAGCCGGTGCATGGCGCATGCGCTGCACTGGCCGCCCAAGGACCAAGTGCTGCAATGGCTGGCGGGGCAGGGCGTGGCCGCGGATGTGGCGACGGCCTTGCTGCGCGCTGCCGGCGGACGGCCAGACGATGCCTTGTCGCTTGCCCAAGCTGGTACCAGCCCCGCGGCTTGGGCTGCATTTCCCAAAGCCATGCAGCGTGGTGAGGTTCGTGCGGTTGAGGGCTTGACTCCGGCCGAAGCCATTGCTGCATTGCAAAAGCTGTGCCACGACCTGCTGGTCACAAGCGCAGGCGCTGCGCCGCGCTACTTTGAAGTCGACGATCTGCCTCCACCCCCCAGCTTGAGCGCGCTGGCGCGCTGGAGCAAGGAGCTGGCGCAGGCGGCGCGGACTGCCGACCATCCCTTCTCAGTTCCACTAATGCTGGAGGCGCTTGTGGCGCAGGCGCGAAACGTCCTACACTCGGCGCCAGCCACCGCAAAAAACACTCTATGAGCAGCCCCACCACCGCCCCCCGTCCCAGCGTGATGCAACTGGCCATCAAGGAAAAGGGTGCGCTGCATGCCGCCTACATTCCTTTTTTTGTCGAAGGCGGCATCTTTGTGCCAACGCCGCGCGAATACCGGCTGGGCGACGACGTGTACGTGCTGCTTACTTTGCCCGACGATCCGCAGCGCTACCCGGTGGCAGGTCGTGTGGCCTGGGTGACGCCCGCCCGCGCAGGAGGCAACCGCACCCAAGGGGTGGGCATCCAGTTTCCCAAGGATGAAAAATCGCGCCAGCTCAAGCACAAAATTGAGGAAATTCTCGGCACCGCCTTAGGCTCCGAGCGCCCCACGCAAACCATCTGAAGCGCGCGCCGCACCTAGCTTGCGGCGCCGATCGATACCGGTGCTTTACGCGCCACACGCATGTTCACCGACTCCCACTGCCACCTCAGTTTTCCCGAGCTGTCTGCTCGGCTTCCTGCCATCCGCGAGGCGATGGCGCAGGCGCAGGTCGATCGTGCGCTGTGCATCTGCACGACATTAGAAGAGTTCTCAGACGTACATGCGCTTGCATTGGCGCACGACAACTTCTGGTGTTCGGTGGGCGTGCATCCCGACAACGAGGGCGTGCAAGAGCCCAGTGTTCAGGATCTTTTGGAACGTGCTGCGCTGCCCCGCGTCGTGGCCATCGGCGAAACCGGGCTTGACTACTACGGCATGAACGAGCGCAAGGGCGGCCGCAGCATTGCCGATCTTGAATGGCAGCGGGAGCGTTTCCGCACCCACATCCGTGCGGCGCGAGAATGCGGCCTGCCTCTCGTGATCCATACCAGAAGCGCTTCGGATGACACACTGGGCATCCTGCGCGAAGAGGGGCAAGCACAAGCAGCGCACGTTGCAGGCGGAGTGTTCCACTGCTTCACTGAGTCTCAAGCTGTGGCCCGAGCGGCGCTCGATCTGGGGTTCTACATTTCCTTTTCCGGAATCATCACTTTCAAGAATGCGCAGGACCTTCGCGACGTCGCCGCCTTTGTACCCATGGACCGAATGCTGATTGAAACCGACAGTCCCTACCTGGCGCCGGTGCCTTTTCGGGGCAAGACGAATTCGCCGGCCTACGTGCCGTTTGTTGCGCGGCAGATCGCAGAGCTTCGCGGTATGCCTGTTGAGGCGGTAGCGCACGCCACCAGCCACAACTTCGAGCAGTTGTTTGCGAGGGTCGCAGCATGATCGCGCGCCGCAGTCTTCTTGCATGTGGTGCACTGGCTCTGGTTGCCCAGGCTCAGGCCGGGTCGTATGAAGATTTTTTTGCTGCGGTTCAGCGTGACGATGCAGGCGCTGTGGAAAGCTTGCTGCGCCGCGGTTTTGATCCCAATACGATAGATGTCAAGGGCAACCCAGCCCTCTCCGCAGCGTTGCAGGTCGACGCGTTGCGCGTGGCGGCGGCGCTGATCCGCGCGCAAAAAACCGACGTCAACCTGCGCAACACCCACAAGGAAACGCCCCTGATGTTCGCCGCCCTGCGCGGGCAGCCCGACATGGTGCGCGCGCTGATTGCTCGCGACGCCGACATCAACCATCCTGGTTGGACGCCTCTGCACTACGCAGCGTCCGGCACCAGCAAATATCAGTCTGAAATCATTGCGCTGCTGCTGGAGCAGTCTGCCTACATCGACGCGGCGTCCCCCAACGGCACCACGCCGCTCATGATGGCTGCGCAGTACGGCACGGATGAATCGGTCACGTTGCTCCTGCGTGAGGGCGCGGACGCTTCGCTGCGCAATCAATTGCGGCTCTCGGCGGTGGATTTCGCTCTGCGCGCAGAGCGCAAAGAGTTGGCGCTGACGATTGCCGATGCCATTCGCAGGCGTCAGCCGCAGCGCGGGCGCTGGTAGCCGCCTGTCAAGCCGCTGGATTCGGTCGCGATTGCAGTCGCGCGTACAGACCTTCTGCAGCCATCAACTCCTGATGCGTGCCTTGTTCGATCACTCGCCCTCGATCCATGACCACGACACGGTCCGCGTGTTCGATCGTAGACAGCCGATGGGCAATGACGATGGTTGTTCGCCCGCGCATGAGGTGGGCGAGGGCGTCTTGCACCAGTCGTTCAGATTCGGTATCCAGCGCTGAAGTGGCTTCGTCCAGAATCAGAATGGGCGCGTCCTTGTAAAGCGCCCGGGCAATCGCCAGGCGCTGACGTTGGCCGCCGGAGAGCTGTGCAGCGTTATGACCCACCTGCGTATCCAAACCAAGCGGCAAACCTGCAACATGCTCGGCAAGGTTTGCGGCCGCTAGGCAATCGCGAACCCGTTGCAGATCGGGCAGTGCGCCCAGCGCAACGTTGGCCGCCAGCGTGTCGTTGAACATGACTACGTCTTGACTGACAAAGGCGAACTGTGCGCGCAGGTTTTCCAGATCCCAGGTCTCCAGCGGGTGGCCGTCGAGCAGCACTTTCCCGCTGTCGCAAGCGACAAACCTAGGCAAGAGGTTCGCCAGCGTGGTCTTGCCGGCACCCGAGGGGCCCACCAAAGCGACGATTTCTCCTGGACGCACGGACAAGCTCACGCGATCCAGGGCCGGGGGGCGGTCGGCAGCAAACGCAACACTTACGTTGTCAAATTCGATTGCCCCTTGCGCTCGCGCGCTGGTATGGCTGCCGCCCGTCTCGGCGGGCGCTTCGCCCAGCAGCGCCAAGCCCCGTTCCAGCGCTGCAACACCGCGGGTAATCGGGTTGGCCACATCGGCCAAGCGGCGAATGGGCGCAATCAGCATCAGCATGGCGGTGATGAAGGCTACAAAACCGCCCACCGTCACATCGTTCGCCACTGCTTGTCCCCGGCTTTGCCAAAGTGCAGTGCAGATTACCGCCGACAACGCTGCCGCCGCCAGCAACTGGGTGAGCGGTGTCATTGCTGCAGATGCAATCGTGCCTTTGATGGCAAGGCCGCGAAGGTTGCGGCTGAGAATATTGAAACGCTGCGCTTGCGCCTCTTGCGCAGCATGCAGCCGCACCATCCGATGAGCCAGTACGTTCTCTTCGACCACGTAAGCCAATTCGTCGGTGGCCTGCTGGCTGGTCTTGGTGATGCGGTAGAGCCGGCGCGAAAGTGTCTTCATGATCCAGGCAACGCCTGGCACGACGATTGCGACGATCAGCGTGAGTTGCCAATTGAGATACAGCAGGTAGACAAGCAGCGCCACCAAAGTAAAGCCATCACGCGACAGCCCAAGCAGCGCCTGTACCAGCAGGGTTGCGCCGGTCTGCACTTCATAGACGACCGTGTTCGACAACGTGCTTGCCGATTGGCGCGAAAACAGCGCCATGTCGGCCGTCAACAAACGGGTGAACAGCGCCTTGCGGAGCTTCAGCATGCCTTCGTTGGCTATGCGAGCCAGCGCATATTGCCCTACAAACTGCGATACACCACGCACCAAGAAGACGCCCATGATGGCGAGTGGAACCATCCACAATTGAAGATTGCCCTGTGTGAAACCCTGGTCGAGCAGTGGTTTGAGCAGTGCAGGTATCAAGGGCTCGGTGATGGCGCCTACCAAGGTGGCAATGATTGCCACGCTCCAGGCCAATCGTTGGCGCTGAAAAAAACCGGACAGTCGTGCAAGTCTGGTCAGCAAGGAAGCCGGTGCTACTTCGGGGGGACTATTTTTGGGCGCCGAAGCGGTAGTGTCGGGAGAGAGCATGCGCTGACAATTCTACGTTTTGCCACCTGCCGACATTTTCTGACAAATCCAATGCCGACCACTGTGTAACATCCAAGCCTGATCGTCGGCCCCTGACCGACTGCTGCCTTTTGCGAATGACACTTCAAAGCCCACCCTCACTTCCCCTCATCGCACTCTCGCGTCGCTGGCTGATCGCTGGCGCAAGCGCTGTCGCGACCGTTCCTGCGCTTGCACAATTCCGTGTGGAGGTTTCGGGCATCGGCCTGACCCAACTGCCGATTGCCATAGCATCTTTTCGTGGTGAAGCGCAGGCTCCCCAAAAAATCGCTGCCATCATTCAGGCGGACTTGGAGCGAAGTGGCCAATTTCGTGCTGTGGATACGGCCGGCGCGATGCTCGACGAAACCACTAAGCCTGATGTGGCGTTGTGGCGGCAGAAAAGTGCGGATTCTCTTGTGAGCGGAAGCATTACGCGCTTGGGCGATGGGCGCTACGACGTGCGCTTTCGTCTCTGGGACGTGGTGCGCGGCCAAGATCTGGGAGGCCAGAGCTATATCGTTGTCCAGGCCGACCTGCGCCTCGTAGCTCACCGCATTGCCGATTTCATCTACGAAAAACTCACCGGAGAAAAGGGAATTTTCTCAACGCGTTTGGCCTACGTGACTAAGGCGGGATCGCGCTATACCCTCTGGGTTGCCGATGCGGATGGTGAAAATGCCCAGGCGGCGCTCGCCAGCCCCGAACCCATCATTTCTCCTGCATGGTCGCCGAGTGGCGGACAAATCGCCTACGTTTCATTTGAGTCTCGCAAGCCAGTGGTGTACGTTCACGAGGTGGCGAGTGGGCGCCGCCGGCTGATTGCAAATTTCCGTGGCTCCAACAGCGCGCCGGCCTGGTCGCCCGATGGGCGCAGCCTTGCGGTGACGCTCAGCCGAGACGGCAACTCGCAGCTCTACACCATCGATGCCAATGGCGGTGAGCCCCGCCGGCTCATGCAGAGCGCAGGAATCGACACCGAGCCAACCTACTCGCCTGACGGTCGGAGCATCTACTTTGTTAGCGACCGCGGTGGTGCGCCGCAAATTTACCGGGTCCCTGCAACCGGGGGAGCGCCTGAGCGGGTCACGTTTGATGGCAGCTACAACATTTCACCCTCTATTAGTGCCGATGGGCGGTGGATGGCATACATCTCGCGTACCGGCGGTGGCTTTGGATTGCATGTAATGGACCTGAGTTCGCGCACAGTGCGCGCCATCACCGATACCAGTGCGGACGAGAACCCCAGCTTTGCACCCAACAGCCGGTTGATCGTGTACGCGACCAAGCAGCAGGGCAGGGAGGCGCTCATGACCACGACCCTGGACGGCAAGATTAAGGCGCGCCTTGCAGGTCAAGGCGGCGATCTTCGTGAGCCCGATTGGGGCCCGTTCCAGAAGCAATGAACTTTACCCATCCATTTCTATCGACATTCCAGGAGTTTTCAGATGATTAAACGCTTTTCCTACCTTGCAGCCGCCCTAGTGGTATTGGCGGGATGCAGTTCGGGTGTGGACCTTGACAACGTGCCAGTGGACGATAAGGCGGGCGCACCGCTTTCCACGACTGGAAATGGTGCCAACACGGGCAACACAGGGCAAAGCGGCGTGCAAGGCGTGGATCTGAGTGCTTCTGCGCGCGATGCGGCAGGGCCAGTGGGAACCGCCCGCGTGATTTACTTCGACTACGACAGCTATGTCATTAAGTCGGAATTTCAGTCGGCTATTGAAGGCCACGCCCGCTTTCTGAAAGCCAACAGTGCGCGCCACGTCGTCATTGAAGGCAATACCGACCAGCGCGGTGGTCGCGAGTACAACCTGGCCTTGGGTCAAAAACGCGCTGAGGCGGTGAGGCGTGCGTTGGGGCTGCTGGGAGTTCCGGACAGCCAGATGGAAGCCGTCAGTTTTGGTAAAGAGAAGCCCGCAGCAGAAGGTATGAGCGAAGACGCTTTCTCACAAAACCGCCGCGCTGAATTGGCGTACCGCTAAGCATGGCGTCCAAGACACTTGTGCGCTTCACCTTGGCGTGTGCGCTGATCTTGGGTGCAGGCTTCGGCAGTTCGGCCCGCGCAGCGCTGTTTGAGGACGACGAAGCCCGGCGCGCGATTCTGGAGCTTCGCCAGCGCATCGACACGCTGCAGCAGTCCAACCAGCGTGCTGGGGACGATCTGCGTCGCTCGGGGGAAGACACCTCACAGCTTCGTCGCGCTTTGCTCGATCTGCAGGGTCAGATTGAAAGCCTCAGGGTAGACCAGGCAAAGTTGCGCGGACAAAACGAACAGCTCGTGCGCGATGTCACGGAATTGCAGCGCCATCAGAAAGAGATTTCGCAAGGCGTTGACGAGAGACTCAGCAAATTCGAGCCTGGCAAAGTGACGCAAGATGGGCAGGAATTTGTCGCTCAGCCCGCAGAAAAGGATGCATTTGAAGCTGCCTTGGCGACCTTCAGATCTGGAAAATTCGCAGAAGCGCAAACCTCGTTTTCGGCATTCTTGCGCCAGTATCCGCGCAGCGGTTACCTGCCTTCGGCGCGCTTCTGGCTGGGCAACGCCCAATACGCCACCCGTGAGTACAAAGACGCGATTGCCAACTTCAAAGCACTCCTTGCGAGTGCCCCTACGCACCCGCGCGCGCCCGAGGCGGCGCTGTCGATTGCAAATTGCCAGTTGGAGCTGAAGGAAACCAAAGGTGCACGCAAGACTTTGGAAGACCTAATTCGTGTTTATCCCGCCTCGGAAGCGGCCGCCGCCGCCAAAGAGCGACTGGCACGCATGAAGTGAGTGCGGACGAGCAACTGGGCGCAGCGCCAGATCTGGGCCGCCGTTTCGGCGGGCTTGATCGGCTCTATGGACAAAGCGGCGCCCGGCGGATTGCCGCGGCGCACGTGGTGGTGGTGGGCATTGGCGGAGTGGGATCGTGGGCAGCTGAGGCGCTGGCCCGAAGCGGTGTCGGTCAACTCACACTGATCGATCTTGATCACATTGCAGAATCTAATGTCAATCGACAGATCCACGCGCTAGACGCGACTTTTGGTCAAGCGAAGGTGCAGGCGATGCGAGATCGCATTGCTGGGATTCATCCAGGGTGCAAGGTGCACTGCATTGAGGAGTTCGTAGAGCCTGCGAATTGGCCTGCCTTGTTGGCTTGCGCGGCCATAGACGGTGTCATTGACGCTTGCGATCAGGTTCGGGCCAAGACAGCCATGGCCGCTTGGGCTCGAGATTCTGGAGCGCTCTTCATTGCCTCGGGCGCGGCAGGCGGAAAACGCCTTGCTCACAAAGTGGAAGTAGCAGATCTCGCGCTGGTGACTCACGACCCCTTGTTGGCGCAACTTCGTTATCGATTGCGAAAGCACCATGCGGCGCCCCGCGGCGCAAATCAGACAATAGGCACCGTTTGTGTGTTTAGCAGAGAAGCTGTGATGCAACCGCGTAGTGCACAGCAATCGCAAGGCGATGGCTCTCTCAATTGCCAGGGCTACGGCTCAAGCGTTGCAGTGACGGCCACTTTTGGCATGTGCGCCACAGGTTGGATGCTGGATGCGCTTGCAAGGCGCGAGAAAAATGTATAATTCAAGGCTTTGCTGCAGGGTCTAAAGACATTGCACTAAAGATCGGGACGTTAGCTCAGTTGGTAGAGCAGCGGACTTTTAATCCGTTTGTCGTGGGTTCGACCCCCGCACGTCCCACCATATAAGCCTTACAGGCATTGAAAAGCCCGCTGCAGAAGTGCTAGCGGGCTTTTTCTCCTTCTGAGTTTGTGGTGGTCAGTTGCGCATGATTAGCACAAGCTCATGGTGCACGTCGAACACGCTGGTGGTGTGTCATAAGTCCGCCCTCATTGTTCACTCGGTAGGCGGGTGCGAGCCTTGCCCTGGTGGACCTTGTCCACGGCTGGCTTGATGTTGTCGAAAATTCCACAGCGAGCGATGTCGCCCAGCGCCGCGAACGATCTTGTATGGGCTTCGAATGGCATCTTGTGGCGCTGGTGCGGATAGGCCGCAAGCTAGAACTTGCGGCTTGCGCACAGGTGCAGGTGCAGGTGCAGGTGCTGCAGCTGTACCCCGGTAGTCCGGCCCTCCGACGAACAGTCCTTATGCGCTCGATTCGAACTGGAAAGCCTCTCTCGATTGGAAGTGCAGCGGCGCACATGCCTTGACGACCAATGCGTGCCTCATGTCCCGTCGCCATGCCCTCACGCACGAATTCCCTTCTTCATGGTCGCTCGCCTAGGTATGGGCACACAACTCGCATCCTGTGCGCTCACCAATGCTTGTGCGCCTTCGTCGTCAGTGTCTGTTCCAGCTCCGCGGGGATCCCCGTGAGATTCTTATTCGCTCACCTGTACGCCGGGTGAAAGATTCCGCGGGGTAGCTGAACGCGCTGCTTAATTGTGGGACGACACTTCTCCTGCTGCAGATTCAATTTTGATCGATGCCGTCGTTCGCATGTGGAAAAGTCTCAACTTGATTATTGCTATTGCTAACAGAAACGTCATACTATCGTTTATGCGCCAGAAACCTATTTGTGAAACTTCGGCGAAATAAATGTCGAATGAGAATAGGAAGAAACTCGTCGCATCTTACATGGACCTGACAATTTTAATTTTCTTCTGGTATTCCCTTTTAGGGTTTTCCAGTAATGAGAGTTTTGACTGCGATTTGATGAGTGCTTGCTGATCATTTGTTCTTTCATGTGCTGGTTGCGAAAGCCACGTGCCTTACGTGTTCCTGACGAATTGAGGATTTTCTCGGTATTTCGTTTTAGGGTTTTCCACTCTTGAGTCTGATTTCCTGTGGTGCTAAATTAATACTTGTTTCGAGCCTGAAACAGCAAGCCATTAATCCTTTAATGACGTGTGTTGTGATTTTGATCGATGTCGATGTTGCCCGATGGTCGGCAAATCTTCATTATCACAAATGTGTGTAAACCATCGGGTTCAATCTGGTCCTTCAGGTTGAAATGATCTACGAGGAAAGACATGTCGGATTCAAAATCTAAAAACGGGGTAGCCCCCGCCATCTCTCGCCGCAATGCTTTGCAGGTCGGTGGTGCGGCAGGTGTGACTCTTCTGGGGACGTTCGCGCCTATGCAGTGGGCTCATGCGGCTGACCAGCCTGCTATGGGTACTTGGCCTGAAGGCTCCAAGGGCGATACGGTGTATTTGGGTGCGGCGGTTCCCCTTACCGGCACCTATGCTGTGCAGGGAGCGGACGAGCTCAAGGGTTGGGAGCTTGCGGTTGAGCACATGAACACCAACCATCCACTGATGAAAAAGCTCGCGCCCAAAGTGAACAACGGCGTGCTGGGCAAGAAGGTGGCGCTTGTGTCTGCCGACTCGGCCGCCAAGCCCAACCAAGCGCTGCAGTCGGTGCAGACCTTTATTCAAAAGAATAAGATTATATTGATGACCGGTTCCACCTCATCTTCGGTGGCGGTGGCGCTCAATAAGTTTGCACAGCGCGAAAAAATCCTCTATATGCCTGGAATTTCCGGCTCCAACGACACCACCGGCAAAGATTGTGTGCGCTATGGGTTCCGTCAGGGATTTTACGGGGAAATGGCAGCCAATGCGATTGGCCCGGTGTTGGTGAAGAATTTCGGCAAGAACCGTAAAGCCGCCTTCATGACGCCGGACTACACATACGGTCATACCACGACCCAATCCGTCGCAGATTATCTGGTCAAAGAAGCCGGATGGACCATGGTAACAAATCAGGTTTCCCCATTGGGAACACAGGATTTCAGCCAATACCTCACAAACATTGCCAATTCGGGTGCAGACTTCCTAATTAACGTTAATTGGGGACGAGATGCCGTGTTGTCGAGTCAGCAGGCCAAGCAGTTTGGTCTGTTGCCCAAGATGACTTTGGTGCTGCCTTATCAAATCCCATTCTTTGCCAAAGAAGCTGGGGTGGATATCAGTGAGGGGGTATTTGCGGCCACCGACTTCTGGTGGACGCTTGAAGACAAATATCCACTTGCCAAGATGTTCGTTGAGGCATTTCAGAAGAAATTTGGTTATCGCCCAGAGTGGGGTGCAGAAAACGCCTATGTCAGCTTCGCCCACTGGGCGCGCATGGTGACCGAGGCGGGCTCTTTCTACCCGCCCGATGTCATCAAGCAGTGGGAAAAGGCTGAAGTCATTCCTTCGCTGCTGGGCGATTTCGCCTACAGGGCCGCAGATCACCAGTACCTGCATCCCGTGGTTGTCGTGCGTGGCAAAGCGAAGAAAGACATGAAGAACCCGGAGGATTTCTGGCAAGTGGTCGAAATCGTTGATGGTGCGAAGGTCATCCAGCCGGCGGATGCCTTTGGTTGCAAGCTGGGCGATTACAGCTAAGCTGAGAAAGGTATTACTCGCGGCTTTCGCCGCGGGATCTATTCCTTAGTTCCGCCCTCTTTTGAGGGGGCGGATTTCACTCTCCGGGCAAATTGTCGGGAGCGGGATGGCTTTCGCCGTCCAAACCTTTGAATCGATCAACGATTAGGGCGGGTTAGTGTGATTAACTGGGCTAACTTCATATCTCAATTGTTCAACGGACTGGTGTTGGGGGCGTTGCTTGCGCTCATTTCATCTGGTCTTACGATCATTTATGGCACGCTGGGCGTGCTCAACCTGGCGCATGGCGCGATGTTCATGCTTGGCGGTTATGCGGGCTGGCTAGCCTTTACCTATACCGGCTCTTTCGTCGTTGCGGTGATTGTTGGTACGCTTTTCGTGGCGCTCGTTGGCATCGTGATGGAGCGCTTGATCATTCGCCATTTCTACAATCGACCTCACGAGGACCAGCTACTGGTTACGTTTGGTCTGGGAATCGTTTTCGTCGAACTGGTTCGCTTTGCCTTTGGCAGCCTAGCAAAATCGGTTCCGCCGCCGGCTCCGCTTGTGGGTATCACGAACCTTGGTTTCATGGTCTATCCAACCTATCGCCTGGCGTTGCTGGGCATCATTAGCGTAGCGCTCCTGGCCCTCTACTTCGTGCTGTACCGCACCCGTCTCGGCATGATTGTGCGCGCCGGTATCGAGGATTCGGTCATGGTGGATTCGCTAGGCATCAACGTCTACAAAATATTCATGGTGGTGTTTGGCATTGGTGCCATGGCGGCGGGCTTTGCCGGCATCGTCAATGCGCCAGTAGTGTCCCTCGCTCCAGACGTCGGGGAGGGCTTTCTGGTTCAGGCCTTCGTGGTGGTGGTGATTGGCGGGGTGGGGTCGTTCCCTGGAGCGGTGCTCGGAGGATTGATCGCTGGCGAACTCATCAGCCTGACGTCCATGTTCAACCCCGCTTACTCCTACGTGGTGCTCTTCGTTGTGATGACACTTGTGCTGGTGTTCCGTCCGCGTGGATTGCTTGGTGCGGTAGGCCGCGAATAAACAGGATCTCCAGTAATGCGCAGACAATTTCCTTTCTTGGTCGAGGCCCTGACAATTCTGGGCCTCATCGCTGCACCCTTCGTGCTGCCTCACCTCGGTTTCACGCCGACCACCATCAACCGCATTCTTGTGTGGGGCCTGGTGGGCATAGGCTTTGACCTGCTATTTGGCTACACCGGATTGTTGTCGTTTGGGCAATCGGCTTTCTTTGGTAGTGGTGGCATGTTCGCTGCCTACATGCTGACACAAACCTCGATGCAAAACAGCATTTTCGCCTTGCTGATTGGAACGGTGGCGGCGGGCATCATTGGTTTCTTCATTGGCCTAATTGCCTTGCGGCGAACCGGTATTTATTTCGCAATGATTACCGTGGCTATTGCGGAGGTATTTTATTACTTGGAATTTAGTCCGCTATCAGATTTCACAGGGGGTGAGAACGGCTTGCCCGGGGTACCTACGCCAAATCTGAGCCTGGGTTTCACGACCATCGAGTTCAGCACCAACATGTCCATGTACGTTTTCATAGCGTTCTGGTATTTCGTTGGCTTGGTGATTGCGCTGCGCCTCGTGCGATCGCCCTTTGGCTTGGTGCTGCGCGCAATTCGAGAAAATCCACTCCGCGCCCAAGCACTAGGTCACAACATCCAGCGCTACAAGTTGGCAGTGTTTGTGGTCGCTGCGATGTACGCAGGCTTTGCTGGTGGGCTGCTCGGGATGATGCAAGGTTTTATGCCACCAGACGCCTTCATGTTTGCAACGTCTGGGGAAATCGTCATGCAGACGGCCATCGGCGGTGCGGGTACCTTGTTTGGTCCCCTGATCGGCGCAGCTGTGTGGCTCTACCTCAGCGATTTTTTCCAAACTACGCTGAATCTGGGTGCGACATGGCGCCTCATTCTGGGTATCGTGTTCGTGCTGCTGGTGGTATTTTTGCGGCATGGCATTGCCGGTGCAATTTCCGACGTGTATCGCTGGATGCGCCGAGATAAGCCGGGCACTCAGCCTAAAAGCAAGGCTCCTGTGGTCGCTCGCAAGCCGTTGACTTCCAGCCCAATGAAAGTTGCACACAAGGCCACGAAGAGCAAAGAGGGCGTTCTGCTTTCAGCCAGCGGTCTCTCCAAGCGCTATGGTGGCTTGCTGGCCAATAGCGATATCGATTTTTCGGTCAATCATGGCGAAATACGCGGCATCATCGGCCCCAACGGAGCAGGCAAGAGTACGTTTTTCAAAATGCTTACCTGTGAAGTGGAGCCGACGGCGGGCAAGATCGTTTTTGACGGCCACGACATAACCAAAATGGGCGTGATTGATGCCTGCCAGATGGGCTTGACCAAGAGCTATCAGATCAATCAGCTATTCGAGAAACTGACGGTGCGTCAGAACCTTGAGATCGCGGTATTGGGTGTAGTACGCGGCAAGTTCAGGATGGACATGTTCAAGAGTCTCCACAAAGTGCGCAAACTTGACGATCTTGTAGAGGGGACGGCTGCCCTGGTGCATCTGTCTGATCGTCTAGATGCTCCGGTATCGGAGCTTGCGTATGGCGAAAAGCGCCGCCTTGAGATCGGGCTGGCACTGGCGACCTCGCCCAGCCTGCTGTTGCTCGATGAGCCCTTGGCCGGAATGAGCACTCAAGAGCGGGTCGAGACCGTGCAACTGCTCAAGGCCATCGCTGAGGGCCGGACATTGATCGTGATCGACCACGATATGGATTCACTGTTTGAGTTGGCCGGCAAGGTGACTGTGCTGCAAGAGGGGCGTGTACTCGTCGAGGGTACGCCTGAGGAAATCAAGAACAACCCCATGGTTCAAGAAGCCTATTTGGGCGGTGTTCACGAGGAGACGGTATGAGCTTGCTGGAAGTCAATGGTCTCAACAGCTATTACGGCGACAGCCATATTCTGTTTGATGTCTCTCTGCACGTAGAAAAAAACGAAGTCGTGGCATTGCTGGGCCGAAACGGCGCAGGAAAGTCGACCACGTTTAAAAGCTTGATGGGGGTAGTCAAGCCGCGCACCGGAAGTGTCAAGATGGATGGCGTGGAGCTTGCGGGCAAGAAGCCGCACTCCATAGCGCTCTTGGGGATGCAGCTCGTGCATGAAGAGCGGCGAATTTTCGGTAGCCTCACTGTGGAGGAAAACATCATTCTTGCAGGGTTTACAGCGCAGAACAAATGGCCGCTTGCTCGCATTTATGAAATGTTTCCTCGCCTCAAGGAGCGTTGCTTAAGCCGAGGCACGGACTTATCAGGCGGCGAGCAACAAATGCTGGCGATTGCCCGTGCATTGATCCGCGATCCGAAGATCATCTTGCTTGACGAGCCGTTTGAGGGGCTGGCACCGGTGATCGTGCAAGACCTCATGCGCATTTGCCGCGACCTGGCGGCGTCTGGACAGACGATTTTCTTGATTGAGCAGAACCTGGCTGCGACGCTGGCACTGGCTAGCCGCGTGTACATCCTGAGCAATGGCCACATTGCTCACGAAGGTACGGCGAAAGAGCTTAAGGCTCAGCCCGAAATCGTCCAGCGCTATTTGGGTGTTTGAGCGATCTCCGCGGCGTCTGTCTGAAATTTCCAGACACCGCGGTATTTTTCACCCACTTGCGCCCTTAGGGGCACCAATGTGCTGTGCCTTAATGTGGCGCCCGCCTAGTACGCCACGCCCAGCGTTTTCAAGAACCTGAGTTCGCCTATGCCTGAAGCTTATGTAGTCGGCCAGATCACGGTCAAAAATGTGGCGCAATGGGATGTGTACCGCAGCAGGGTACCGAAAACACTGGAACCTTGGGGAGCAGAACTTGTTTTCCGCGGTGCCCAGGCACAAGTGCTTGCCGGCGAATGCGCACATCCCGACATCGTGGTGATCCGATTTCCCAGCACCGCCGCAGCCGACGGCTGGTTTTCTTCTGAAGCCTATCAAGCGCTTATTCCCATTCGCCAAGAAGCCGCGGATGTGACTTTGCTTTCGTATAAGACCTGAACCCTTAGCGGCAAACACGCAATTTTGCGCGCTCTGCTGCTACCATCCCGAAGCAGCCTGACACGGCCCGATCCAGGCAGGAAATGCATTCCAGACCCTAGTAGATTCCACAATCCAGACCATTCAAGGAACCACTGCACATGACCATCCTCCTCGCGTACGTATCCCGCCCAGAAGGCCGCGCTGCCCTGGACAAAGCCATCGAGATTTCGAAAGAACGCAACGAGCCGATGCTTGTCGTAAACGCAAGCCCCGGTGGCCAGCAGGAGGATGCCTCGCTGGTGCCTGCTTTTGAAGTTGAGCAGATTGAGGCGGAATTGGCAGCAAAGGGCATTAAGGCCGAATTCAAGCAATATGTCCGCGGCAACAACGCCGTCGAAGAAATCAACGACATGGTCGAGACGCTCGACATCTCCATCCTTGTCATCGGCCTGCGCAAGCGGACCGCCGTGGGCAAATTGCTCTTGGGCAGCGTCGCGCAAGAGATTTTGATGACCGTGTCTTGCCCGGTTCTCTGTGTGAAGGCGCACGGAGCCTGACGAGCGCCGTCGCTGGCGCGCGCCGGCAGTCATGCTGGGCGCGCTACATTCCTGATCGCATCATTACGGCGTTCAAATAGTCCGATTGAACGTGTATTTGCGGCCTCGCCACTAGCCAGGCGGCGCCAAACAGCGGAAAGCAGCGTCAAGCAGCAGCTTCCAACCCCTGTGCAAAATGCTGCTTCACCGCGACTTCAGCCGCCTCAGCGTTGCGTGCCAGCAGCGCAGCCATGATGGTGCGGTGCTCGCTCAGCGAGTCTTCAAGCCGGCCTTGCTTGAGCAGGGAATTGTGCCGGTTGAGCTTCATCACCTTGCGCAGGTCGGCCACCATTTGACTGCGCCAGCGGTTGCCCGCCAGCTCCAGAATTTGCATGTGAAACTGCTCATTGAGCGAGAAGAAGCGGTCACGCTCGCCGACGGCGGCTTCGAGTTCAGCATGCAACCGCTCTAGGGCCGCTAGTTCGACGGGCTTGGCCGCGCTTGCCACCACGCCGGCCGCGTCGCTCTCCAGTAGGCTGAGCAGGTGGTAAACATCCCGCAGATCTTTTTCTGATATTTCGGTGACGTAGGCGCCACGCCGCACCTTCATCGTCACTAGGCCTTCCGCTGCCAGTACCTTCAGCGCCTCACGCAGCGGTGTCCGACTGATGCCGAACTCCTCGGCGATGCGCAACTCGTCAATCCAGCTCCCGGGTTCCAATTCACGGCGAAAAATACGCTGGCGAAGTTCTTCCGCCACCTCTTGGTAAAGCGCACGGGGGGTCAGGGTGAGGGCAGACATGCGCGAATTGTAAGCTGTTTGGAATATTTTGAATGAATAATTATAAATGATGTAAACTCGAGTTCATGCTTCTACTGGGGTTTCGAGCCCATTTGCGACCCGCCGCAATCGCCCTGAACCCTCCCGATCAGAAAGATTCCCAATGAGTTCTGCCTCCAGCTCCCAGCCACCCGAGTTCGCCGCCACCAGCCTCGATGCTTGGAACAAAGCAGCCGCCAAATCGGCCCCCGATGGCAATGTGGAGGCCCTGAACTGGGTCACTCCAGACGGGATTACTGTCAAGCCGCTGTACACCGCTGAAGACACCGCCCACCTGCAGTACGCCAACACCTTGCCTGGTTTTGAGCCCTACCTGCGCGGCCCACAGGCCACCATGTATGCGGTGCGCCCTTGGACGATTCGCCAGTACGCAGGTTTCTCGACCGCTGAAGAATCCAACGCTTTCTACCGCAAGGCCTTGGCTGCTGGCGGGCAGGGCGTGTCGGTCGCATTTGACTTAGCCACACACCGCGGCTACGACTCGGATCACCCGCGCGTGACCGGCGACGTCGGCAAGGCCGGCGTGGCCATTGACTCGGTCGAGGACATGAAAATCCTGTTCGACCAGATTCCGCTGGACAGAGTATCGGTCTCGATGACCATGAACGGCGCGGTGCTGCCGGTGCTGGCGGGTTACATAGTGGCAGCAGAAGAGCAGGGCGTGAGCCAGGACAAGCTCTCCGGAACCATTCAGAACGACATTCTGAAAGAGTTCATGGTGCGCAACACCTACATCTACCCGCCCAAGCCTTCGATGCGCATCATTGGCGACATCATTGGCTACACGGCCAAGAACATGCCCAAGTTCAACTCGATCTCGATCTCGGGTTACCACATGCAGGAGGCCGGGGCCAACCAGGCGCTCGAACTCGCCTTCACGCTGGCCGACGGCAAGGAATACGTCAAAACCGCCATTGCCTCGGGCCTGGACGTGGACGACTTCGCCGGGCGCCTGAGCTTCTTCTGGGCGATCGGCATGAACTTCTACCTCGAAGTCGCCAAGATGCGCGCGGCACGCCTCTTGTGGTGCCGCATCATGAAAGAGACCGGCGCCAAGAACCCCAAGAGCCTGATGCTGCGCACGCACTGCCAGACGTCTGGCTGGTCGCTCACCGAGCAAGATCCCTACAACAACATCGTGCGCACCACTATCGAGGCCATGGCGGCGGTGTTTGGCGGCACGCAGAGCCTGCACACCAACGCGCTCGACGAAGCCATTGCGCTGCCGACCGAATTTTCATCGCGCATTGCGCGCAACACGCAGCTCATCATCCAGGAAGAGACGCACATCACCAACGTGGTGGACCCCTGGGCTGGCAGCTACATGATGGAAAAGCTGACCCAGGACATGGCAGACGCCGCCTGGAAGATCATCGAAGAAGTCGAAGCCATGGGCGGCATGACGCAGGCCGTGGACAGCGGCTGGGCCAAGCTCAAGATCGAAGCGGCTGCGGCCGAGAAGCAGGCACGCATCGACAGCGGCAAGGACGTGATCGTCGGCGTGAACAAATACAAGCTCGCCAAAGAAGACCCGGTCGATATCCTGCAGATCGACAACGTGAAGGTGCGCGACGGCCAGATCGAGCGCCTCAAAAATATCAGGTCAAAACGCGACCCAGCACTTGTGCAGAAAGCGCTGGATGCTCTCACTTCTGCAGCAGAAACCGGCGAAGGCAACCTGCTGGATCTGTCCATCAAGGCCGTGCGCCTGCGCGCCACCGGCGGCGAGATCAGTGACGCGCTCGAAAAAGTTTACGGGCGCCACCGCGCCGATACGCAAAAGGTGACCGGTGTGTACGCTGCTGCTTACGATTCGGCCGAAGGCTGGGACCAACTCAAGGGCGAGATCAACGCCTTCGCCGAAGAACAGGGCCGCCGCCCCCGCGTGATGATCGCCAAACTGGGCCAGGACGGCCACGACCGCGGCGCCAAAGTGGTCGCTACGGCGTTTGCCGACCTGGGATACGACGTGGACATCGGCCCGCTGTTCCAAACCCCCGAAGAATGCGCCCGCCAGGCCATTGAAAACGACGTGCACGCCGTGGGTGTGAGCACGCTCGCCGCCGGCCACAAAACCCTTGTGCCCGCGATCATCGCCTCGCTCAAGGAGCAGGGTGCCGACGACATCGTGGTGTTTGTCGGCGGCGTGATCCCTGCGCAGGACTACGACTTTTTGTACGAAGCCGGCGTCAAGGGCATCTACGGCCCCGGCACGCCGATTCCTGCCAGTGCCAAGGATGTGCTGGAGCAGATTCGCAAGGCCGTGGCGTAAATGAGCCAACGACCCAGCAAAGGTAAAGCCAAGCAAGCGGAGTTTGTCCGCTGGTTTGCTCCGCTGCTGCAGGCTCTTCGTGATCTTGGCGGTTCAGCTTCGCCACGTGAGGCACTCGACCGAATCGCACAAATTGAGAGCGTTCCGGAGGAGCTCAGAAACGAAGTATTGAAGTCCGGTCAAGAGCGCTTCTACAACCAAGTGCATTGGGCTCGTCAGTACTTGGTTTGGGCAGGCTTGATTGACTCCAGCCGTCGTGGCGTATGGTCCCTGACGCCTTTAGGGAGCCAAACAAAGTTAACGCCGGACGCGGCTAGAGAAATTTTCCTGCATCAGGTGCGGCAGCAAGCATTACTGCGTAAGCCTGTTGATGAAGCAAAGAAAAGAACTTCGGAGACTGACGGCGACAGCGTGGGTGAGGCTCTTGTGCCGGATACACCGCAAGCGGATCAGGACGCAAGTTTGCAAACATTTCTCAACATGCTCAAGTCACTGTCACCATCGGGATTTGAACGTCTGAGCATGCGCCTGTTGCGGGAGGCGGGCTTTGAGCGGGTCAACGTCACTGGACGCTCAAATGACGGTGGAATTGATGGCGTAGGCGTGTTGCAACTCAATGATCTCGTTAGCTTTAACGTGGTCTTCCAATGTAAGAAATGGGAGAACTCCGTGCCACCCAAGGAGATTAGGGATTTAAGGGGTGCAATGGATGGTCGTGCTGAAAAGGGGATATTCATCACAACAAGCACTTTTAGTAGCAATGCGAGGGCAGAAGCCGAACGACCAGGCGCTGTGCCAATTGAGTTGGTTGATGGAGAAAAACTCTTCGAAATGTTCAAACGATACGAACTGGGTTTGAAGCCGCGCACCGTATTCGATATTGATCCAGTTTTCTTCCAGCAGTTTGAGTAAATCGCAATGATGGATTCCAAACAACTGCTGGAGGCAATCGTCACTGGCACACCGGTTGTGCAGCGCCGTGCCATGGCCAAGGCCATCACCCTGCTCGAATCGACCCGAGCCGACCACCGCGCGCAGGGCGATGAGCTGCTTACCGCGCTGCTGCCGCACACGGGCAAAAGCTTTCGCCTAGGCATCAGTGGCGTGCCAGGCGTGGGCAAGTCCACCTTCATCGAGGCGCTGGGCCTGTACCTGATTGCCCAGGGCCACCGCGTGGCAGCGCTCACCATTGATCCGTCGAGCACGGTGTCCGGTGGCTCCATCCTGGGCGACAAGACGCGCATGGAGCACTTGTCAGTCAACGAAAACGCCTACATCCGTCCCAGCCCCAGCAGCGGCACCCTGGGCGGGGTGGCCGAAAAAACGCGCGAAGCGATGTTGGTTTGTGAGGCCGCGGGCTACGACATCGTCATCGTCGAGACGGTGGGCGTGGGCCAGTCGGAGACGGCAGTCTCCAGCATGACCGACATGTTTGTGCTGCTGCAACTGCCCAACGCGGGCGACGACCTGCAGGCCATCAAAAAGGGCGTGATGGAGATTGCCGACCTGGTGGTCATCAACAAGGCCGACCTGGACGCCCGGGCCGCGACGCGCGCCGAAGCGCAAATCACATCGAGCCTGCGCATCCTCAGCCAGCACGGCAACCCCGAGCGTTCGCCCGGCCGCCCCAAGAACGCGAGCGCCCCCTTGGGAGGCAGCGAACTTGGTGAGCGTAGGGGCGAACATGTTGCTGCGCACCACAACGATACGCAGTGGCACCCCAAGGTGGTGCAAATCAGCGCCTTGCTGGGACAGGGCGTGGATGGATTCTGGGCCGCTGTCACGCAATACCGGCAGCTGCAAACCGCCAACGGCCGCCTGGCCGCGCGGCGTGAAAAACAGGCGCTGGCGTGGATGTGGGAGCGCATCGACGCCGGGCTCAAGCAGTCGTTTCGCCAGCACCCGCAGGTGCGGCACTTGTTGCCGCAACTGCAGGCGGATGTCGCGGCCGGGCGCATTGCCGCATCGACTGCAGCAAGAAATTTGCTCTCAGCGCAATCAGGACAAGCGCTGTCAGCTATCGAATAAATAGCAAATCAAACAATACCGGCTCACACAAAGGACGACCATGCAAGACATCCTCGTACAACTGGAAAACAAGCGCGCGCTGGCCCGCCTAGGCGGTGGGCAAAAGCGCATCGACGCGCAGCACGCCAAGGGCAAGCTCACCGCGCGTGAGCGGCTTGAGCTGCTGCTGGACGACGGCACCTTTGAAGAGTGGGACATGTTTGTCGAGCACCGCTGCACCGACTTCGGCATGGAAGACAACAAAATTCCGGGCGACGGTGTGGTCACGGGCTACGGCCTGATCAACGGGCGCCTGGCTTTTGTCTTTAGCCAGGACTTCACGGTGTTTGGCGGCGCCCTGAGCGAGACCCATGCCGAGAAAATCTGCAAGGTGATGGACCAGGCCATGAAGGTTGGTGCGCCAGTGATTGGCCTGAACGACTCGGGCGGCGCGCGCATCCAGGAGGGCGTGGCCAGCCTGGGCGGCTATGCCGATGTGTTCCAGCGCAACGTGCTGGCCAGCGGCGTGGTGCCGCAGATCAGCATGATCATGGGGCCGTGTGCGGGCGGCGCCGTGTACTCGCCTGCCATGACCGACTTCATCTTCATGGTCAAGGACAGCAGCTACATGTTTGTCACCGGCCCCGATGTGGTCAAGACCGTGACGCATGAGAACGTGACCGCCGAGGAGCTGGGCGGCGCTGGCACGCACACCACCAAGAGCGGCGTGGCCGACATGGCCTTCGAGAACGACGTCGAGGCCATCCTCATGCTGCGCCGTCTGTACAACTACCTGCCGCTCAACAACCGCGAAAAAGCGCCTGTGCGCCCCAGCAACGACCCGGCCGACCGGGCCGACAAGTCGCTCGACACGCTGGTGCCCGCCAACGCCAACCAGCCCTACGACATGAAAGAGCTGATCACCAAGGTGGTGGATGACGGCGACTTCTTTGAGCTGCAGCCCGACTACGCCAAGAACATCGTCATTGGCCTGGCCCGCATGGAAGGCCAGACCGTCGGCATCGTGGCCAATCAGCCCCTGGTGCTGGCCGGGTGCCTGGACATCAAGAGCAGCATCAAGGCGGCGCGGTTCGTGCGCTTTTGCGATGCGTTCAACATCCCCGTCATCACCTTCGTGGATGTCCCCGGCTTCATGCCCGGCACCAGCCAGGAGTATGGCGGCATCATCAAACACGGCGCCAAGCTGCTGTTTGCCTATGCGGAATGCACCGTGCCCAAGGTCACCGTCATTACCCGCAAGGCCTATGGCGGTGCGTACGACGTGATGAGCTCAAAGCACCTGCGCGGCGACGTGAACCTGGCCTGGCCCAACGCCGAGATTGCCGTGATGGGCGCCAAGGGCGCGGTGGAAATCATCTTCCGCGAAGACAAGAACGACCCGGTGAAGCTCGCCGCCCGCGAGGCGGAATACAAAGAGCGCTTTGCCAACCCCTTTGTGGCCGGCGCACGCGGTTTCATCGACGACGTAATCCTGCCGCACGAAACACGCAAGCGCATCTGCCGCTCGCTGGTCATGCTGCGGGACAAGAAGCTGGAGAACCCATGGCGCAAGCACGGAAATATCCCGCTCTAAGAAGAACAAGAACCCAGGAGATCACACATGTTCACCAAAATTCTGATCGCCAACCGCGGCGAGATCGCCTGCCGAGTGATTGCGACGGCCAAGAAAATGGGCATCGCCACGGTCGCCGTCTATTCCGATGCCGACAAGGAAGCCCGCCACGTCAAGCTGGCCGACGAGGCGGTGCGCCTAGGCCCGGCGCCTTCGCGAGAGTCGTACCTGCTTGCCGAAAAAATCATTGAGGCCTGCAAGCAAACTGGCGCGCAGGCCGTGCACCCCGGCTACGGCTTCCTGTCGGAAAACGAGACTTTTGCCCGGCGCTGCGAGGAAGAGGGCATTGCGTTTATCGGCCCCAAGGCGCATTCCATTGCCGCCATGGGCGACAAGATTGCGTCCAAGAAGCTGGCGCTCGAAGCCAAGGTCAATACCATTCCCGGCTACAACGATGCGATTGCCGGGCCAGAGAAGGCGGTGGAGATTGCCAAGGCTATTGGCTACCCGGTGATGATCAAGGCCAGCGCCGGGGGCGGGGGCAAGGGCCTGCGCGTGGCCTACAACGACAAGGAAGCCTTCGAGGGCTTCACCGCTTGCCAGAACGAAGCCCGCAACAGCTTTGGCGACGACCGAATCTTCATCGAAAAGTTCGTGCAGGAGCCCCGCCACATCGAGATTCAGGTCGTGGGCGACAGCCAAGGCAACGTCATTTATTTGAACGAGCGCGAGTGCTCCATCCAGCGGCGCCACCAGAAGGTGATCGAAGAGGCTCCCAGCCCCTTCATCAGCGACGCCACGCGCAAGGCCATGGGCGAGCAGGCGGTGCAATTGGCCAAGGCCGTGCAGTACCAAAGCGCGGGCACAGTGGAGTTTGTGGTCGGCAAGGACCAGGATTTTTACTTCCTGGAAATGAACACGCGGCTGCAGGTCGAGCACCCGGTGACCGAGTGCATCACCGGGCTGGACTTGGTGGAGCTGATGATCCGCGTTGCCGCGGGCGAGCCGCTGCCGCTTACCCAAGCAGAGGTCAAGCGCGACGGCTGGGCAATGGAATGCCGCATCAACGCGGAAGACCCATTCCGCAATTTCCTGCCTTCCACCGGCCGCTTGGTGCGCTTTGCCCCGCCCGAGGAAACCATGTTCCAGGCTGAGCCTGACAAGAAATACGGCGTCCGCGTGGACACCGGCGTGTACGAGGGCGGTGAGATTCCGATGTACTACGACTCGATGATCGCCAAGCTCATCGTGCACGGCCAGGATCGCAACGACGCCATCCACAAGATGCGCGCCGCGCTCAATGGCTTTGTGATTCGTGGCATCAGCAGCAACATTCCTTTCCAGTCGGCACTGCTGGCGCACCCCAAATTCGTCACGGGCGATTTCAATACCGGTTTTATCGCCGAGAACTACGCGCATGGCTTTGTGGCCGAAGACGTGCCGCACGAAGACCCGCTGTTCCTCGTCGCGCTCGCCGCCTTCATGCACCGCCGCTACCGCGCGCGGGCTTCAGGCATCAGCGGCCAACTCGCCGGCCATGAGGTCAAGGTGGGTGAGGCCTTTGTGGTCGTCACTTTGGGCGCCGAGGGCAAGCACGAGCAGCATGAAGTCGCTGTCACGGATTTTGAAGACAAATCAGGCTCCAGCGCAGTCAAGGTGGGCGCAAGCAGCTACAAAATCGAGAGTACGGCAACGCTCGGACAAATTCGCGTGCAAGGCAGTTGCAACGGCCAGGGCTTCACCGCCCAGGTAGAGCGAGGCGCTGGCAAGAACCCGCTGGCGCTGCGCATCGCGCACAACGGCACGCAAATCGAAGCGCTGGTGCTCTCGCCACTGGGCGCGAGTCTGCATGCTTTGATGCCTTACAAGGCGCCGCCCGACCTCTCCAAATTCCTGCTCTCGCCGATGCCAGGGCTGTTGGTCGATGTGGCAGTGCAGGAGGGGCAGAAGGTGCAGGCCGGCGAAAAACTTGCCGTCATCGAGGCCATGAAGATGGAGAACGTGCTCCTCGCCACGCAAGACGGCGTGGTCGGCAAGCTGGTGGCGGGCAAGGGCGAGTCGCTCAGCGTGGATCAAGTCATTCTGGAATTTCAATAAGCAAGCGCTTGTACTGCAGCAAGGGGCCTAGGCCCTTTGTTTTTGGTGTTTTTGACCTCTAGCCCTTATCTGTAAAGCGCAGACAGCTATTTAATTGGAAGCATTATTCGCTTCATCAACCAGAGTCTCACCATGGCACAAACATCAGAGCAACGTCCTTTTCGGGTGCTGGGTATCCAGCAGGTGGCCATTGGCGGCACCGACAAGCAGCGCATGAAAACCCTGTGGGTAGACATGCTGGGCCTGACACAGACCGGCACCTTCCAGAGCGAGCGCGAGAACGTGGACGAGGACATTCTCGCCATGGGGCAGGGCGCCTGGAAGGTTGAGGTGGATCTCATGCAGCCCATGGACATCAACAAGAAGCCCGCAGTGCACACCACGCCGCTTAACCACATAGGACTGTGGATCGACGACCTGGTCGCGGCGGTGGAATGGTTGACTTCAAAAGGCGTGCGCTTTGCGCCGGGTGGCATTCGAAAAGGTGCGGCGGGCTACGACATTACGTTTCTGCACCCCAAGAGCAACAATGAATTTCCCATTGCCGGCGAGGGCGTTCTCATCGAGCTGGTGCAGGCACCGCCGGACGTGGTGGCGGCGCTGGGCTGAACCCGCCCGAGTGGTAGCGCCGCAGGAGCCGGCCTTAGGCCACCCCACACACAAAAGCCCCAGACACCGAAAAGGCGCCTGGGGCTTTTGCATGGGTACGTCCGTTCAGGACTTCTTCATTGGGCAGGTTTTGATCCCCAGCAGCGTGTAGGCCGGGCAAAAGCCGAACAGGCCAGTGGCCAGTGGCACGACACCCAGCCAACCCCACCAGCCCACTGTGCCGGTGGCGGCAAGGCCAATCAGCACCAAGCCCACCACCACGCGCAGCACGCGATCCCAGCTTCCTACATTGAGCGACATATCGTTTCCTTTTCGTTGACGTTGGCGCCCCGACATGGGGCGCCTTTGGGGTTCATTTAAGGCGGGCGCCTTCGGAATCGATCACCTGCAGGTCGATTGGAATGCCTTGGCCGACGCTTTGGGTCACAGTGCAGAAGGCTTCGAACTGATCAAGCACCCGATCCAGGTGCTGCAGTGATGCAGCAGGAACCCCCAGCCGAATGACGGCCGCGATGTTCAGTACGCGCAGGCGCTTGTCTTCGTTGCGGCCGACTTCGGCAGTCACCGTGCACTGCAGCGGTTCAGGTTCTTGCTTGAACTTGCGCAGCGCAAACAGCAATGAATCCGACAGGCAATTGCCCACAGCCGCAGCCAGCAACTGCACGGGCGACGGGCCGCGGCCACCGCCGAGCGGCGCGGGTTCATCGGCGGACAGCACGGGAGTGCTGGGGCCAAAGTCCACGTCAAATTGATAGTCTTTTTGTTGCCGCAGCGTAATCTGAACCGTGTTTTCGCTCATGCCAATGCCTTATTTGGGGTTGTTCTACAGGTCAGCAACCCGGCTGCGCACCGAGTTTGCGCAGCATGGTTTCCATCAAGCACCATTTGGTCAGGCCACTTTGCATGATGTTGAGGCCCACAAATGCGGTGAACGCCAGCCACCACTGGCTCACAAAGACGGGGCTTCCTGGGATGCCCAGGGCCAACGATAGAAGAATGAACAGGCCAGCGACCAGTCGGACAATTTGCCAAGATTTCATGAGGTACCTCACAGTTTTTTACTAAAGCTATTATTTAGCCAAACAACTAAATAGTCAACTGATGTATTATTGGACTGGGCTTGAGCCGCTCTGGTGTCCAATGACAGACCGGTTTTGACCTGCAGCAAAAATTCCCATGAAAAACCTCCCACCAGAAGCCATCGCGCAAGTTGCCACCTACTTCCAGACGCTGGCCGAGCCCACGCGTCTGCGCATCCTGAACCTGTTGCGCAGCGGCGAGCACAACGTCGGCGAACTGGCCGAGTTGTGCGGCTTCACCGCAGCCAACATTTCGCGGCACTTAAGCCTGATGACACAACAAGGGTTTGTCGAGCGCGAGAGCCGAGGCACCAGCGTGTACTACCGCATCGCCGACCCTTCGGTCTATGCGCTGTGCGACCTGGTCTGCGACAGCATCGCGCGCCAGTACGAGCGCACCGCCAAGCAACAACAGGCGATGTTTGGCAAAGGCAGCGCTGGCTGAGTTGCAGCCGTTTCAGCGCAGCAGCATTTCCAGCCGCTGTCGCACTTCGCCGTCAAGTTGGTCTGGCTGGCTGACCAAGGCGTTCGACAGCGCGCTGTGCGCATCTGATGCGGGTTTTTCGCTCCCAAGCAACACCACGGCAGCGCGCGCAACCCGCTGCGCGTGGCCAGCATTTTTCATGAGATTGGCAATGGCGGAATCGGACGTGACGTGCGCTTCGCGCGGGTTCCAACAGTCGTAGTCGGTCACCATGGCCAGGCTCGCATAGGCCATTTGCGCCTCACGCGCGAGCTTGGCCTCGGGCATGTTGGTCATACCGATCACATTTGCGCCCATGCTGCGGTACCAGTGCGACTCGGCCATGGTGGAAAACTGCGGCCCTTCAATACAAACGTAGGTTCCGCCGCGGTGCAGGCGCTGCTCCTGCGGCAATTGAGCCCCCTGCACCGCACGGGCGAGCACGTCGGCCAACTGCCCGCACACGGGTTGCGCCATCGAGACGTGAGCGACCGCGCCTTCACCGAAGAATGTGGAGGTGCGCCGGCGGGTCAGATCGATAAACTGGTCGGGCAGCACCATATCGAGCGGGCGTAGGTCTTGACGAAGCGAACCCACGGCCGACAGCGAAATGAGATAGCGTGCTCCCAGCGATTTGAGGGCGTAGATGTTGGCGCGGTAGGGAATCTCAGAGGGAATGAGCCGGTGCCCGCGCCCATGGCGGGCCAAAAATGCCACCGCCACACCGTCGACTCGGCCTGTCATGATGGTGTCCGACGGTCTGCCGTACGGCGTGTCGATGTCGTGCTCCTGCACATCCTCAAGCGCATCCATCTGGTACAGCCCACTGCCTCCCATCACCGCGACCAGTACTTTGTCCATAGTTGCCTTTTCTGTTGTTGCGCGGCAGCGACCCTGCCACGAATTGCATGCGCCATCATCCCAGATGGCCCGCGGCATTGCGGTGCCCGGGGCTCTCCATCTTGTCTGCGAAGGGTGGGCGGAGCACGCTGAGGTCGCCAGTTTTCGACGCATTCGCGGGCTTTTGGGGTGAGCGGAGAAAGCTGCCTGAGGCCTTCAAATAAGCAAATGATTTCTTCGTTGTTTGGATTTTTCAATGCGACTCTTAACATCGCGGCTGCTTTGAGTATTCCCTGTTCCCTGAACTGAAAGAGCCGCATGAGAAAGTCATTTTTGAAATCCATCAACATCCTTTCCACCGCATTGGTTCTGACCGGAAGTCTCACGTTGGCCACCTTGTCCCCTGCCGTGCATGCCACGTCCGCCGCAGTCAGCGGCGCCTCCGTAGAGTTTTATCGCGACTGGGTCGTATCGCCGCAAGCCGCGTTTGATCTGATCAAGCAAGGTGCCTTGGTGATCGATGCCCGCGGCGCCGATCTGAAAAAGAAGGGCGCTTTGAACGGTGCTGTGTCGCTGGTGTGGCAGGATCTGGCCGAACCCAACCTCCCACTCAAAGGTCGCCCGCTGCCCATCGACGCGGCAACCAAGAAATTGCAGGCCCTAGGCATTTCCGGTGATCGGCCCATTGTGGTGGTGGCCGACAGCATCAATGGCTGGGGGGAAGATGGTCGACTTACTTGGCTGCTGCGCAACTGGGGGCACAAGCAAGTGGTATTGGTGGATGGCGGCCTAAGCGCTTTGGAAAAAGTCGGTTCTTTGAGTATCAAGCCAGCCGCTTCGTCGGGCAATTTCGTCGCGAATGAAAACTCGCAGCTCGAAATCAAGAAGGAAGAAGTCAAGGCCAAGCTTGATCGTAAAGACGTTGCTTTCCTGGATGTGCGCGAGCCGCGTGAATATGAAGGGAAAACCCCTTATGGCGAATCGCGTGGCGGGCATTTGGTACCGGCGAAGCATTTGTTCTTCAAGGATTTGCTGGACAAAAGCGGTCGTCTTTTGCCACGCGAAGAGCTTGAAAAAGTGCTGGCGTCCAAAGGCGTCACGCGCGACAAGGAAGTGGTCTCTTATTGCACCGGCGGTATTCGATCGGGCTGGATGACCACGGTATTGAACGACATGGGCTACAAGGCGCGCAATTATGCGGGCTCCATGTGGGAGTGGTCGGCTCAACCTGCCAATGAGTTTCCACTGCAGAAACAATAGAGTTGAGTCTTTCCGGCTGTATTTCCGGTTTGTGAAATTTCCAATTCGCCAGCCACAGAGTGGCTGGCGAATCCGCTTTCGGTAGGACTAATCCATGAAATTACGACCCGCTCATTACAGCGCCATTCTTATTGCGATCGCGCTGATCTCGCTTGGAGCGGTGTACTTCCTGAACGACTCTGTCCATACCAGCGTCAACAATGCAGTGGCAATTTTGACCCTGCCAGATCCGCAACAGGCAATCGCCGCGTTTCGCGACTATTTACTGAGTTTTGGGATATGGGCGCCGATGGTGTCGGCAGGTTTGATGGTGTTTCAGTCCGTGGCTGCACCCTTGCCGGCCTTCGTCGTCACGTTTGCCAATGGTTTGTTGTTTGGTTGGATGTGGGGTGCACTGCTCTCTTGGAGCAGCGCCATGCTCGGGGCGGCTCTGTGCTACTGGATTGCACGGTCGCTCGGGCGGCCAGCTGTCGAAAAATTGGTAGGGGGGCGCAAAGCACTTGAGGCGTGGGACCTGTTTTTTGAGCGCTATGGGGTGCGTGCCATTCTGGTGTCTCGCTTGCTGCCGTTTGTATCCTTTGACATCGTGAGTTATGGCGCCGGCCTGACCTCGATTTCGCTGTGGAACTTCCTGTGGTCTACGGGTTTGGGGCAATTGCCTGCCACCTTGCTGTATTCCTATTTAGGCCAGAATCTGACGGGTTCGATCAAAGTGTTGTTCTGGGTGTTTTCCATTACGGTCGCAATATTTTTGCTGGGTTCTGCCGTCGGTCCCCACATTCTGAAAAAAATGCGCAACGCCAATGCGCGCAAAGCGGCGGACAATGCCGCTGCCAATGGCGCAGCAGACATTGGGCAGCAGGTTCAGCAATGAAAAGCACCTTGAGTTTGGTGGCCAAGGTTTTGGTCACCGTTGGGCTGCTTGGTTTTCTATTTTGGAAAATCGACGTGGGTCAACTGCTGGATCGGTTCTACGCCATGAGTTGGGAAGGCACCTTGTTGGCCTTCGCTGTGGTGCTCTTGGCGGTGGTCATTTCCGCCTGGAAATGGGGGCTGATTTTGCGCGAGCGGCAATTCCCACTCCCATATCTGTCTTTGCTTCGGCTGTATTTTGTCGGGCTGTTTTTCAACAACGTGCTGCCTACCTCCGTAGGGGGCGATGCCGTGCGCGCCTGGGAAACCACCAAGGAAACCCACGAAGTGCCGGAGGCGATTGCTTCCGTGGTGTCCGAGCGGCTGATTGCCGGAGTGGCGTTGGGTTTAACAGCCTTGCTCGGCCTGCCGTTCATTGATGCCGACCGGGGCATCGTGCAGATGGTGTTGATCTTCTTGCTAATAGACGTCGGGCTTGTGGCTTTGTTCATGGTTCCCAAGGTGGCCGATGGCATCGTGGCCAAGACCTTGCCCGACCGTTTCGCCACCATGAAAGGCGTGGTGGCGCAAATCGTGCTGGTAGTCCGTGCCACCTTGCAGCGCCCCCGGCTGTTTCTGGTCATTTTGTTGTTGTCGATGCTCTTCCAAGTGTGCGTAGCGGGGGTCAATGCCGCCATTTTTTATGCGCTGGGTGCCGACGTTTCACTGGCGCACTGCATCATCTTCACGCCGATGATCTTTACCGTGGCCATGTTGCCGATCTCGATCTCTGGCTTTGGGGTACGCGAAGCGGCGTACTGGTATTTCTTCTCGCAGGTGGGGGTGTCGCAAGCGGACGCAATTGCTACTTCACTGCTGTTTTTTGTGATTGTGGGCATCTGCAGCCTGCCTGGAGCGCCCTTGTTCATGTTCTCCAAACGCAAGCTACAAAACGTTTGAATTTCTCAGGAGTTTTCCGGTGACGAAATTGCTGCTCTCTATTGCCCTGGTTTTGCTTGCCGCTTTCGTATTTTGGAAGCTGACCCGCTATTTCTGGCTGAAGATCTATTACCGATCCAAAGGCGTCCAAGACGTAGATGTTTCCACAGCGCACGATTGGCAAAAGTCTCGCGGCGCGTTTTTGCTCGATGTGCGTGAGCCCTTTGAATACGACGAAGCACATGTCGAAGGCGTCACTCTGATTCCCGTCGGGCAATTGGCCGAACGTGCCAGCGAACTTGCGCACCTAAAAGACCACTGCGTTTTGATTATTTGCCGGGGCGGTGTGCGCTCTGCCAAAGCGAGCCTGATTTTGAGTGGGATGGGGTTCAAGTCGCCTCTGAATGTGGCCGGCGGTATGAACGATTGGAAAAAATTCAAGCTTCCTTTTATTTCGAAAAATGCATCGGTCGCCCAGTGAGCTCCGGCATGTTGGCCGACACGGCCAACGCATTTCGAGGGCGCTTGTCGGCAGGAGGGCAGGTGGTCTGATGCAAGGTCTCTCAAATTGACCGTGAATTGCCGCTTGTGCACAGGACGGCAGGCCGCGCAAGACAAAGAACCCTCATTTGCGCACGGCCGCCAATCGTGTTGAACTCAAGTCCTGATTCCGCCTCTTTCCGCCCTATGCACGCCACCTTGCCGCTTCTTCAAGACACCGCGTTTCCATCGCTGCGCCGCGCCAGCCTGACGACCTTGCAGGTGAATCTGGGCTATCGCTGCAACCAGACCTGTCAGCATTGCCACGTGGACGCCGGGCCGCACCGCACGGAAATGATGGACGCGGCCACGGTTGACCTCGTGCTTGAGGTGCTGCAAGCCCAAGGGGTGCAAACGCTGGACCTTACCGGTGGTGCACCCGAGATGAACGTGCATTTTCGCCATCTGGTGCAGGCGGCGCGTGGCTTGGGCGTGCATGTCATCGACCGCTGCAACCTGACCATCCTGTTTGAGCCCGGCTATGAAGATCTGGCGCAATTTCTGGCAGAGCAAGGCGTGGAGGTGGTTGCATCCATGCCCTGCTATACGGTGGAAAACGTCGATCGTCAGCGTGGCAAGGGCACTTTCGACAAAAGCATTGCCGGTTTGCAGGCCTTGAATGCTCTCGGCTACGGTAAGCCCGATTCGCCCCTGCGTCTCAACCTGGTCTACAACCCACAAGGCCCAAGCCTGCCACCTGAGCAGGGGCGTTTGCAGGCCGACTACAAGCGTGAACTGAGCGCGCATTTTGGCATCGTGTTTCACGAGCTTTACGTGCTGGCCAACATGCCCATACAGCGCTTTGGTTCCATGTTGATTTCCAAGGGGCAGTTCAACAGCTACATGCGCCTGTTGCGAGACAGCTACCAGCCCGAAAACCTGGAAGGCGTCATGTGCCGCAGCCAAATCAGCGTGGGCTGGCAAGGCGATTTGTACGACTGCGATTTCAACCAGCAGCTTGGCATGGCGTTGCAGCCCAATGTCAGCGCGACCATGGCCCCCCGCGCCCACTTGCGTGATTTGGTGACCGCTGACCCGCGCGGGCAGCGCATTCGCGTGGCCGACCATTGCTACGGCTGTACTGCAGGGCAGGGCAGCAGCTGCGGCGGCGCACTGCACGACTGAGCCGCCTCGGCAACATCGTGAGAAGACGAGCGCGGGTGTCGTTGGTGTCTAGCGCGAGCGCGAGCGCGGGCGAGGCGGCGTGGCTTTGGGCCTTGCGCCTCCTGCGACGCGGCTTGGCGCCACAGCGCTTGGATGCACGGTGGCCAACAAGCAGCAGAGCGCTTGGCAACGAGAGCGCGTCATGAGCCGTTGGCAGAAGCCGAAAAGTTTCGACCGCAATTTGATCGTCATTGGGGGCGGGGCGGCCGGGCTGGTTGCGGCTTACATCGCAGCCACTGTTCGGGCAAAGGTGACGCTGGTGGAAGCCCACAAGTTGGGAGGCGACTGCCTGAACACAGGCTGCGTACCCAGTAAGGCGTTGATTCGCAGCGCCAAACTGGCCCACGACATGCGCCACGCCGACGCATTCGGCCTAAAGGCCGCCGCGCCTGAAGTGCAATTTCCAGCCTTGATGCAGCGCATTCGGAATGTAATCCGCCGCATAGATCCGCACGACAGCGCAGAGCGCTACACCGCCTTGGGCGTGGACGTGCTCATGGGCCACGCGAGCATCGTCGACCCGTGGACGGTGGAGGTGGCTTGCCAGGATGGCAGCACGCGCCGCCTGACCACACGCAGCATCGTCATCGCATCAGGTGCCAGGCCGGTCGTTCCAGCGCTTCCGGGATTGGAAGCAGCGGGTTACGTCACCAGCGACACCATGTGGGACGAGCTCGCCCGCATGGATGCACCTCCCCGGCGCCTGCTGGTGCTGGGCGGCGGCCCGATTGGCTGCGAGCTGGCGCAAAGCTTTGCCCGCCTGGGCTCGGAAGTTACGCAGGTCGAGATGGGCGAGCGCCTGATGGTTCGCGAAGACCCTGAGGCGTCTGCTGCAGTGACCGCAGCGCTGGAGCGCGAAGGCGTCACCGTGCTTACCAACCACAAGGCCCTGCGCTGCGAAACCGAGCCGCACGATGAGCGCCTGCGCAGATTTTTGGTGGTGGAGCAGGGTGGGGTCGAGCGCCGGGTGGCATTCGACATGCTGCTGTGCGCCGTCGGGCGCGCGGCGCGGCTCGAAGGCTACGGGCTGGAAGCGCTTGGCATCCCCACCGATAAAACCGTTACTACCAACGACTACCTCGAAACCCTGCACCCCAACATCTACGCGGCGGGCGACGTTGCCGGGCCCTGGCAGTTCACGCACACCGCGAGCCATCAGGCCTGGTATGCGGCGGTGAATGCCTTGTTTGGCCAGTTCTGGCGGTTCAAGGTGGATGCTTCGGTCATTCCGTGGGCGACGTTTACGGCGCCGGAAGTGGCCCGAGTGGGCATCAACGAGCAGGAAGCCTGCGCGCAAGGCATTGCGCACGAAGTCACGCGCTACGCCCTGGACGACCTGGACCGCGCCATTGCCGACGGAGCCGAGCAGGGCTTTGTAAAAGTGCTCACCGTGCCGGGCAAGGACACCATCCTCGGTGTGACCATCGTCGCCGCGCACGCTTCCGAAATGCTTCCCGAATGGGTGCTGGCCATGAAGCACGGGCTGGGGATGAACAAAATTCTGGGCACCATCCACGTCTATCCCACCTTTTCGGAAGCCAATAAATTCGCCGCTGGCAACTGGAAGCGTGCGCACGCGCCCGAACGGCTGCTGGCATGGGTTGGGCGCTACCACGCATGGCGACGGGGCTGATGCAGAACACACCCATGGCTTTCAAGGTATCTGTCGTGGTTCCGGTGCTCAACGAGGCGGCAGGAATGCCTCGCCTGATCGCGCACCTCAAGACACTGCAAGAAGAGGGCGCAGAAGTGCTGTTGGTCGATGGCGGAAGCGTGGATGCGACCGTGCAACTTGCACATCGAGCGGGCTTTCGCACGGTGAATGCGCCCAAGGGCAGGGCGCTGCAAATGAATGCGGGTGCGCCCCAATCCAAGGGTGCAGTGCTGCTGTTTTTGCACGCCGATACACGCTTGCCGCCGGAAGGGCTCGCACTTGTAGAGCAGGCGTTGTGCGCCGGACGGGTGTGGGGGCGTTTCGATGTGCGCATTGCTGGCCGATCCAAATTGCTGCCTGTCGTAGCTTGGGCCATGAACCTTCGGTCTCGGCTCACCGGCATTGCTACGGGCGACCAAGCAATGTTTGTCAAACGCTCGGCATTCTCGACAGTGAACGGTTTTCCCGAGTTGGCGCTGATGGAGGACATTGCGCTTTCTGCCCGGCTCAAGCGCGTGTCGCCACCGCTGTGTCTGCGCGCCAAGGTGGAAACATCCGGGCGACGCTGGGACGAGCGGGGCGCCTGGCGCACGGTGGTGCTGATGTGGCGGCTGCGCTGGGCTTATTGGCGTGGTGTGCCGGTAGCCGAGTTGGCACGCGCCTACCGATGACGGCGCCGGCTATGACCAACACCGCTCGCTGTCGCATCGTCATCATGGCGAAAGCGCCGGTGGCCGGCCAATGTAAGACGCGGCTCATTCCCGCACTCGGAGCGCAAGGCGCCGCCGACTTGGCCGCGCAGATGCTGCGGCACACGGTGCAAACCGCCATCAACGCAGACATTGGCCCCGTGGAAATTTGCGCGGCCCCGTCCGCCAGCCATCCCGCATGGGCGACTCTTAAATTGCCCGGCAGCGTGCATTGGACCGATCAGACCGAAGGCGATCTGGGCGAACGTATGGCAGCCGCCGCGCGCCGGGCGCTTGAAGGTGGAGAACACGTGATGCTGGTTGGCACAGACTGCCCAGCTTTGTCTACCATCAACTTGCGCGCAGCGGCGCAGGCGCTTGCAAATCACGACGCTGCGCTGGTGCCCACAGTCGATGGCGGCTATGCCTTGCTGGCGTTGGTGCGGTTTTGCAGCGAAATTTTTGAAAATATGCCTTGGAGTACGCCAGTCGTCGCCCAGCGAACCCTGGAGCGATTCGCGGCCTGCAGATGGCGCGTGCAGCTTGGCCCGCTGTTGCACGACATCGACGAGCCCCATGATCTGGTCCACTTGCCGCCAGCGCTTAGTACAAAAAACCAAAGGTCGGCCAGTGCGCCGTGAGCTGTCAAAAGTAGTGGCGGTTGTGCTTGCGTGCATCGTTGCATCGGGTTGGGCCGGGAATGGGCCGCGTGCATCCACCGACGTTGGCTTTTTCCCGCAAGGAAGCGGAGCGCCACCTGCACCGTGGCGCATGGTGCAGCTCAATAGCAAGGTCGCGCCCACGACGTACCGACTCGGTGTGGTGGACGGCGTTGCGGCAGTTGAGGCAAAGGCCGACGCCAGCATGGCGCTGCTCGGTCGTCCACTGACCATCGACATTGAGGCTACCCCTGTGCTCTGCTGGCGCTGGCGCATCCAGGGTGTGGTGAAAAATGCGGACATGGGCCGCAAAGAAGGTGACGACTACGCCGCGCGCGTTTACGTCGCCTTCCGGCTGCCTGCTGAAGCTCTTGGCTTTGCGACGCGCACCAAGCTCGGCATCGCGCGTGCTTTGTTTGGCGCAGATGTTCCAGACGCCGCTGTCAATTACGTTTGGGACAACCAACACGCCATTGGAACCAGACGTTTCAACGTCTACACGGACCGCGCTGCCATGGTGGTCCAGCGCAGCGGTGATACGCAAGCCGGCCAGTGGATGAATGAGCGCGCCAACGTGCTGGATGAGGTGCGCAAGTCTTTCGGAACTGGCGAAGTCACTGCCCAACTACTGGCAGTGGCGTCCGACGCCGACAACACCGGTACCTCTGCGCGTGCTGCCTTTGCCGATCTGCATTTCGTCGGGGCGAAGGAGGTGTGTCGCTTTTCAGAACTCGTGGGGGATGGTGATGGAAAGGCCAAGCCTTGTGTCGGTACAAGTTAAGGTTGCTCACGGCCTCCTAGTTAAATCAATGACTTACGCATAGTCGGAATGCGCTTTACAAGTTAACTTTGCCAACCAAGTGGCGAATTACAAGCTAAATATGGCAACGGGCAGAAGCAACAACTTCTTGCCAGCGGGCATAGTTCAGACAGTTGGGAAGACGGAAATACCGCGAAAAGTGGTGTTTTCGCCTGTGGTCCGATAACGCGAGTTCGTGCAGCGAAGCAGCCGCGGTGGCTATCGCGGACAGCAATTCGGATTTTTTCGAACGATGACCAGCACACTGCTGCCGACGACCGCACGATTGTGCGAAAGCAGCGTCGTTAACGTTTGGCAATGCCTCGCGCTGTACGCCCAGGGGGATTAGTGCACTTCTGCGAATAAAGCGGCGACGTCCATCACTTTTTCGAGTTGACCGGCGGTTAGTGCAGCAAGAGGAGACACCCCAAAACCATCTGAATCCTGTTTTGCCCATAGAGGGGCTCGGAAAAGAACCTCGGAAAATAGCGGACCCCACCGTATTCCACAAAGAACACTCGAAGATATCGGGAGGCTTCCTGTAGGGAGACCCATAAGGTGAGAAACTTATGGGTCTCTCGATTTTCATCGTCGTTTTCCATTGAGCTCGGCTTAAGTCGTCACGGACGCATGGCTATGTGCACGACGAACGTGGAGATGCTCGGCGGAGTGAGCTTCGCGTCGAGTCGAGTCGTCCTGCACAGTTTGCTTAGGTGAATCGTTGATATCGACGACGGCGGGTCTAGATGTTCGGCGTCGGTCGCAGGTGACTGACGGCTCTCGACCCCAACGAGACGTTCAACCATCCACGGCAAAGCGGTCTGTCATACACCAAAACCCAAGGCGTCCAACGGGCTGACCGCTCCGCCAGCGGCCACCTTCAGCACATGCGTGTAGATCATGGTGGTGGACACATCGCTGTGGCCCAAAAGCTCCTGCACCGTGCGGATATCGGTCCCCGACTGCAGCAAGTGCGTGGCGAAGCTGTGGCGCAGGGTGTGCACAGAAACTGGCTTGTAAATGCCTGCCTGTGCCACAGCTTTCTTGACAGCGCGTTGCAGCCTTTCTTCATACAAATGATGGCGGCGTTCAGCGCCTGACTGCGGGTCTACAGAAAACGTGGGCGAGGGAAACAACCAGAACCACCCCCAGGCACTGCCAACCTGCGGATACTTTTGCTCCAGCGCATGCGGCGTCTGCACCCCACCGCGCTGCGCCTGCCGGTCCTGCTCCCAAACACTCCGGGCATGTCGCCACTGCTGACGCAACGGGGCAACCAAAGCGCGTGGCAACATCACCACCCGGTCTTTGTTGCCCTTGGCCTCGCGGACGATGATCACATGGCGTTCAAAGTCCACATCCTTGATGCGCAGCCGCAACCCTTCCATCAGTCGCATCCCGGTGCCATACAACAGTTGCGCCAAGAGCCGCATGTCCGGCTCCAGAAACTGGAACAACGCCGCCACTTCCTCTTTGGTCATCACGCTGGGTATGCGGCGCTTTTGCGCCGGGCGGTTCACACCATTGAGCCAAGGCAAATCAATTGCCAGCACTTCCCGATACAGAAACAACAACGCGCTGAGCGCCTGGTTGTGCGTGGATGCCGATACCCGGCGCTCGGTGGCCAGCATGGTCAAAAATGCCTCTACCTCTTGCGCACCCATCTCACGCGGATGCCGCATACCACGTGCGTGGCCATGCCAGCGAACGAAAAAGCGCACCCAATACAGGTAAGCCTTCTCGGTGCTGAGGCTATAGTGAAGGTAGCGAACACGCTCCCGAACCTGATCCAGTAGTCGTGTGGAGCGCAAAACAGGGATGCCGGGTTTCATGGAAGTTTTATACCTGTGTTTTTGCACAGTGTATCGACTCAAAACCCAGGCTGCAAGCCACTTAGAAGAGGAATCCGTGCACAGAATATCCCGCATCAACCAGCTTATCCCGCAGGTTCTGCGGGATACATTACGTTAGGGCTCGCAATGAGGTGGCGGAAGCTTTTGAACTGGCCAGAGGAAGAACTGTGGCGCGGCACGGTGTTTCGGCTTCTCAAGAGCGATTGGCCGCACGAGGCGCCAGTTGATCTAATGCTCATTACATCTGAGGAATCGCCAAGTGGTTTTTCTCTTGTCGTCACAACGGGCTACAAGGCTGGAGCGCGTTCGTGGGCTCTGCCCGCATCCGCAAAGGCGAAAGGTAAGGTGAGCGCAATTTCGCGAACTTGGATTATCAAGAACTGGGAGCGTCGAATCTATGCAGAGTGTCCTGTTGCGGCCGTTCGTATCATTGCCAACTACCCACCCGGCGTGCAAATTGCCGGCGAACCCTAACCTGTCGCTTCAACGGACGGCCTCCGGCCGCCGCTGAGCTCCGACGTTAGACGCCTCAAGGAGCACTGTTTGGACGAGAAGTACCTTTGGCCACTCGTAGGTGTGTCGCTGGGATGGCTCCTTTCGGCGTTCTCGGCTGCGATTAAGGATCGCGCCGAGGAACGTCGAAAGCTGGGTCGTCTAGTCACTAAGCTCCTCCTCATCAACGACCAGATCGATACTCTTATCGCGGTCACAGAGAAATTCAAAGATCACGTAGACGGTTGGGAGACGTACGAGCGAATGCGTAAAAGCGTCACGGAGCGGCACTTTCTTGAGCCGGCGTCGTACGTGGAATCCCTCAGGGAATCAATTGATGAGTTGGCCGGCACGTTACCTGTTGAGGCAGTTTCGCTCCACGGCTTTGTTGACATGCTGCTAAAGAACAAGCAGGCCTCACTGAAGGCGCTGTCCAAAAGTCATGACCTCTATGTCCGTGGAATCTCGGTGTACGAGGCAGGTATGCAACTCATGCAGCGCGACCTCGACAAACGGATACGTCGCCTAGCGCTGCGCCACGGTCTAGAAACTTACGCGCGTGTACTGCTGGCGGATCGTCGGAAGGGACGAAATCAAAAATCGTCGAGCTCATTCGTCGACAAGTTCACCGTAGACTCATTCGCCGAACTAAACCGGATGACGTCGGCTGCGGAGGCGCCTAACCCCTCGATCGAGACGACGCCCAACGTCGGGGCGCCAAGCCCTCAAAGCGCTGAGGTAAATAATGCGCCTTGCGGGCCTGGCACCCAGCCGCCCGTCCCGCCTCACCTCGAACTACAAGGGCTTCCCCATAAAAGTCAAACGAATTTCCAACCGTGGTGCATCGCGCAGCGATGGATCACGGAATGCATTTCGACTGACTTGATTCAATCCACACCATCTACGCCAGCGCTGCGTTGCCCAGTCGAGCAAGGAATGCGGACAGCGAAACTACAAACGGTCATTAATGCTGCTTGTTGCAGCGGACCCTGATGAAAGACGCGCGCGGGGGACCCATTCGTTAGTCGAGGATGGCCACTGTTGCCAGTCGCCCTGATCTCCTTGAGTTAACCGGTCACGCCCCGCGCAGGTCCAACCTTGACTCATCAACGTTGCTGGCTGCACGCGGTGGTGGAAATCGAAACAAACCTCCCCTGTGTCACATGTTATTTGGCAGTGCGGTTCAAGCGCTCATGCCGGCAGCCTGAATGCCTCGCCTTTGCTGAGTACCGCCCAGCACATGCGGGCGTTCTTCGCGGCAATGGCCACAATGGCTTTCCAGTAGCCGCGCCGCTGCTCCAGGCTCACGGCCCATCGGCTGATCGGATCGCTCTTGGTCTTGGCCGCTGCCAGCACTGCTCGGGCACCGAGCACCAGCAGGCTGCGCAGGTACGGGTCGCCCGCCTTGGTAATGCGCCCCAGGCGCTGCTTGCCGCCTGAGCTGTATTGCCCAGGCACCAAGCCCAGCCAGGCACACAACTGGCGGCCACATTTGAAGTCGCGCCCGTTGCCGATGGTGCTTAAAAGTGCGGTCGCTGTGGTCTCTCCCACGCCGCACAACTGCATCAGGCGCTGTGCCTCGATGCTTTGGCGCGCCATCAACGCAATGTGCCGGTCGTACTGCGCAATGCGTTCGTCCAGATGGGTGACCTCGCTGAGCAGGTCCCCGATGACGGTGTTGGCCCAGCCGGGCAAGTCTTCCAGGCGGGCCATCGCCTCGCGGCGCACGACAGCGGCTTTGAGCGGTAGCACGATGCCCAGCTCAGAGAGCAAACCCCGAATGCGGTTGAATGTGGCGGTGCGCTGCTCCACAAAGCCTTGGCGGGCACGGTGCACCATGAGCTGGCCTTGTTGCTCGATTGATTTGATCGGCACGAATCGCATGTTTGGGCGGGTGACGGCTTCGCAGATGGCGGCTGCATCGGCTGCATCGTTCTTGCCACGGCGGCCCGAGAGGCGGTAAGGGATGACGAACTTCGGTGCCATCAGGCGCACGGTGTGGCCAAACTTCTCAAACTCGCGCGCCCAGTGGTGGGCGCCAGAGCAGGCTTCCACGCCGATGAGGCACGGCGGCAGCGAGGCAATGAGTTCGAGCAGTTTGGCGCGAGGCACGCTCGGGCGCACCAGTGCGCTCTTGCCTGTGGCATCTACGCCGTGAACAGCAAAGACGTTCTTGGCGAGATCGATTCCGATGGTGACAATGGCAGACATGGACTTCCCCTTCCACAAAAACGAGTGAGTTGATGAGAGGTTTCACTTCCCATCGTGGCACTTTGATGCCGTACCCCGCAACTGCGCGGATCACTCGGGACGGGGAAGTCCCTTTCATTCGTTAGATGTTCAAAAACACGGAGTCATCAATGCCATTTAATCAGGTTAATAAAATAGTCGATGCTGCGACCACAGAATGCCAAAAGGCTTATGAAAATCTTATTTCAGAGGGCGTCTCGCCTATAGATGCAGAGCAACGAGTGAAAGTTAACTTCAATCGAGTTAACAACAATCCAAATCTCATACTGACAGTTGACGAACTTTGCAAATGAATGGCCTCAGGTCTAACCTGACGCTCAAGCGGACCTGCCTGCGGCAAGCCTCTTAGCTATTTCGTTAGAGCCAATCATGAAAACTCCGCCCCACCTTATTCCTGTGATGAACAACACGAAGTGGGATGAATTGCGCTTGGCTATGTATGAACTTGAACCAGCACCCGCGTGGCGTACAAAGTGCTGGGAAAACGGATTCGTCACCCCGTGGGATCGTGAGTGGTACTACCACTTTCGAGAAGGAGGGTACGAACTTACCGAATGGGTTGAAATTCGTACCGAATCAAATGAACAAAGGCATAGCGTGCTCTCTGTGCTCGACAGAGTCCATGTACCAACAGAAGAAATCTCAGATGGATTTCGTGTGTATGGCTATATCCAACCAGGCCAGCAAATTGAGTATGCAAAGCTCTAACCCTACGCTCAAGTTCGCTCCCTTTGGTCGCTGGGACGCGCCTTCGGCGCGCCCCTTAGCTACACGTTGGACATCACATCAATGACATTTCCGGAAGCTCTCGGGACCATTACTTGTAGATGCGTCATGGAGAAATCAAAGCCTGTGCTCTTTGTCTCGCATGCTGGCGGTGACTGGCAGATGTATTGCCACTACAACAATCACGACTTCGAGAGTCAGGGGGCGATGGAGAAAGATTTGTTTGTAGTCCATGTTGCACACCTGCTCGCTTGTGATCCCACGCTGGAACTGGTAGCTGATCTTCCTGTTGACATGGGTGCTGAAAGAAAAGCAGTTGGGTCAGAGTGGACTTGGTTCGTAGACTCCGACGATGATTGAGTCGCAAAAGAGGTCCAACAAGGCATTCAAGCGGACGGGCTTCGCCCGCCGCTTAATTTAGGCGTTGAACGTCTGGTTTCTCGCGCGACAGTGGGCCGTTCATGGCCGATAGCCGCCCTTGGTCAAGATGGTTGGCCCTAACACTGAACATTACTAAAATAGATGCACAGTCGGTTTCCCTCGTAACTCCGACTTAAAAAGATATTTATGCAGGCGTGACGGTGTACAGGCGTTCAACAGGCCCTGTATCTCTTGCCGAAAATTGAAGGCGCGGGGAAATTTCTCATCTTATGGGTAACAGGTTTCTCACCTATGCTTCCCATTCACCCGTAAGCCGTGGATTTACATACAGCGGATTTCTCACCTTATGGGTCTCCCTACACTTCCCACACAGTTTTCTCTGCTTTCCACCCCATCAACCTCTGAAACTCCTCGATTGGCACCCACTGTCCGTTACTCACCAGATATTTAATCACGGTGGGAGTGCTCCCCAAAGCATCCAACCTGAAGAGGAAATCTTCACCCCTCCAAGCCCATTTGCGTAGTCCCACGCGTGAATTTCAATAGCGCCGTTAAACAGTGCAGCCAAAAGTGTTTTCATAAAGTGCCTAAGGAACAGGCGATCTCAGGGCATCGTTCAAAAAGACGCCGCCTGAGGTCGGAGCCTCCGAGGTTCCAAAGTGCAGGATTCGGTCATAAAGCTGGGCGATTGCCTCAGGGTGAATTTGAATCCCTTGGCGCCCCGATAGCTCAATCGAACCAAGTGAGTTCATATCCACGAGAACCTCCGTCACCCCGTCGATAGCCAGAATTTCGTCAGATTTTTCTGATGACATTAAGGCCGCCAGATACTTCTTCATACTGTGTAGCTGTCCGCGCCGAAGTAGAACTAGGCCACCGCACCGGCTGAATATTAGGCCAGGGGTGGAAGCCGATCCTGTGATGGTCGGCTGTGGATAAGTGTATGTCTTGCCTTGTTCTTTGACTTCCTTATCGTGGTGATGGATTCGCGTGGCAAGGCGCGAAGGGCGTAGCCCGCAGCGCCTTGCCACGCTCGGCGGCCATCAATCGCCAGCGTCCGGCGGATCGGCTTTGCCGCTTCCCTTGCGGGCCTGTTCCCTGGCCTTGATGCGCTTCTTCGCCGTAGCACTGCTGTGCAGGAATCGATGGCTCTCGTTGCCCGTCTCCACGATGTGGCAGTGATGGGTGAGCCGGTCGAGCAAAGCGGTGGTCATCTTCGCGTCGCCGAACACCGTCGACCATTCGGCGAAGTCGAGGTTGGTGGTGATCACCACGCTGGTGTGCTCATAGAGCTTGCTCAGCAGATGGAACAGCAGCGCTCCGCCAGCTTGACTGAACGGCAGGTAGCCCAACTCGTCCAGGATCACCAGGTCCATGCGCAACAGGCCACTGGCGATGCGTCCGGCCTTGCCCTGGGCCTTCTCCTGCTCCAGCGCATTGACCAGGTCGACCGCCCCGTAGAAGCGCACACGCTTGCCTTGGCGCGTGATCCCCGACACGCCCAAGGCCGTCGCCAGATGCGTCTTGCCCGTACCCGGTCCGCCGACCAGCACTGCGTTGTGCGCAGCCTCGGTGAACTCCAGCGTCGCGAGTTGCTGGATCAGCTTGTGGTCCACCACCGAAGCGTCGAAGTCGAAGCCGGCCAGATCGCGGTGTACGGGGAAGCGCGCCGATGTCATCTGATACTGGATCGAACGCATCGCGCGGTCCGTGGCTTCGGCCTGCAGCAGATGCTCGACCAGCCAACGCGACGCATCCAGACCCGAGGCCGGACCCTGTTCCTGCAGATCGCACCACGCGCCAGCCATACCGTGCAGGCGCAGCCCCTTGAGCTCGACGATCACGTCACGCATGGCCCACCTCCTGGCCGCGCAGACTGTCGTAACGCGCCGTGTTGGCCAGTGGCGGTGTTGTGATCTGCAGTGCCGTCTCGGCACTGAGCGGCGCTGCCGGCGCGTTGAGCCGGCCGAGCACATTGACGACGTGCTCCACGCTGACACGCCCGGATGGAGGGCTGCCCTCCATGGCCAATTCGACCGCCACGATCACCGCATCCAGTCCCGCCGTCGGAACGATGGCCAGCACCTGAGCCATGACACGGTCCCCGCCGGCCTGGCGCAACAAACCGCGGCGCAGACGCTGCAACGCCTCCGGCATGTCTGCGAAGGGCGCGCCATTGCGCAGCGCCCCGGGCTTGCGCTGCACCAGCGGGATGTAGTGCCGCCAGTCATAGCGGGTGCCGCCCCCGTCGCTCAGGCGCTCGTGGCGTGCGACCACCGCATCATCCGCAACAACCACGACGCCGCCCGGATACAGCCTGGTGCTGACCATCTGCCCGGCCAGCTCACACGGCACCGAGTAGCGGTTGCGCGCCACCGACACCAAGCAGGTGCTCGACACCCGCGCCGGCTTCTCCACGTATCCATCGAAGGGCTCGGGCATGGGCATCAGATGGGGCCTCTCGTGCTCCAGCATCTCGGCCACGCTGAACTGCTTGTGCTCGGGATGGCGGATCTCGTTCCACAGGGCGCGGCAGCGCTCGCTCAGCCAAGCATTGAGCTCGGGGAAGGAGCTGAAGCGATGCCGGGCGGCGTCGATCCAGATGCGCCGACGGCTGTCTTGCACGTTCTTCTCCACGCGTCCCTTCTCCCAGCCTGAGGCGACGTTGCAGAAGTCGGGGTCGTACAGATAGTGCGCGCACATCACCGAGAAGCGTGCGTTGACGGTGCGGCCTTTGCCCTTGTGGACCTTGTCAACGGCGGTGCGCATGTTGTCGTAGATGCCGCGGCGTGCCACGCCGCCCAGCGCTGCGAACGATCTTGTGTGGGCGTCAAACAGCATCTCGTGGCCCTGGCTCGGGTAGGCCACCAGCCAGAACGCACGGCTCGCGCACAGCTTCAGGTGCGACACCTGCATGCGGTAGTAGATGCCGCCGACGACCAGACCTTCTTCGCTCCAATCGAATTGGAAGGCCTCGCCGAGCTCGAAGGCCAGTGGCACGAACGCGGTGACGTTAGCTGCCTGCCCCTCGCCCTTGCGCCAAGCTCGAACGAAGTCGGTGACGCCCGAGTAGCCACCGCTGTAGCCTGTGGCTTTGATCTGCGCGAACAACGCTCGGGCCGTGCGCCTTTCGTTCTTGGCTCGCCTTGCATCGGCCGTAAGGGCTTGCTTGAGCGTCGCCTCGAACGCGCTGAGCTTATTGGGGCGTGGCTCGCGCCGGTACTTTGGAAGCTCCGTGGCCGGCGCGTGCAGCCACTTTGATACCGTCGTTCGCGACAGTCCCGTCATGCGCGCTATCTCTCGCTCTGACAGCTTGTCCCTCACGTGCAGCCGTCGGATTCTGCCAATCATGTCCATGGTGATCACTCCTCGCACCCCGCTGCTCAAATAAACAGCAGGGTAGGTTGAACACCTGGCCTAGTTTTACTTCGGTACTAACTGCAAAAGTGGTCTAGTTTTCGGTCGGCGCCAACAGTACATGGAGAGTGGTGAGTTTTCGCGCGGGAAGGAAAGTATCCGTGCGGACGGGTCTATCGTGCTCGTTGGCAACTTCGACGTGGATGTTGAGCATCAGCAGCGCGTAGGCCATTTGTTCGGTCCGCTCCCACCAGAAATGCGGGATGACACGGCCTTTATGGACCGAATCCATTGTTTTCTGCCAGGGTGGGATGTCCCAAAACTCAGCCCTAGCTTGTTCACGCAACACTTCGGCTTAGTCAGTGACTTTCTCTCTGAATGCTTTACGAGGCTGCGCAACGAGAGCCGCGTCTCGACGCTGCAAGGGCGCGTTTATTGGGGCGGGGCGCTCTCCGGGCGGGACCTTAACGGCGTCAATAAAACGGTCAGCGGCCTTTTAAAGCTGCTGTATCCGAACGCCGAAATGCCGGTGAGCGACGAAGACCTGGAGTGGGCCGTGCGCCTAGCGCTAGAAGTTCGCCGCCGTGTGAAGGAGCAGCAAAAGAGGATTGGCGCCGCTGAGTTCCGGAACACCCATTTCAGCTACACCATGGGCACCGAGGGTGTTGAGAAGTTTGTTAGCACGCCTGAGCTCCAAAGCCAGAGCGGCATTGGTGACGAACCGCTGGAATGCGGACAAATCTGGACACTCAGTCCAGGCGGCCAGGATGAGCACCCCGGATTGTTTCGCCTTGAAGTCAACGAAGGTCCAGGTAGCGGCGTGAGGGTGCTGAACAATCCGGTGCCGGCTCCCTTCAAGGAGTCGATTCGCTGCGCCGAGCAGAATCTGTATGCCCGTGCTCAGCAGCTGGTAGGTGACCGAGACCCGCGCTCGCACGAGTTCTCAGTCCAGTTGCGTGGCTTCGACGCAGCTAAAACTGGCGCGAAAACTGGGGTTGCCGCACTTATATCCCTAGCCAGCGCTTTGCTTAAAAAGTCTGTTCGCGGCGGCTTGGTAGTTGTGGGCGAAGTGACCTTGGGCGGAACGATTGAGCCCATTCACAACGCCGTGACCCTTGCAGAGATGGCCGTAGAGAAAGGTGCAAAGTCTTTGCTCCTCCCAGTTGCATGTCGTCGCCAGCTGTTTGACCTGTCCGATGAGATGGCCACAAAGCTCGATATCGAGTTCTATCAAGACGGTCGTGAAGCATTGCTCAAAGCATTGACGGACTGACGACCTAAAAAAGCCGCGCTGCCTGGCGTCGTCGAACGCGGCGCGGAGCTCAATTTTCCTCCACGACAGAAGGTGGCCGAGTGCGCGCCACCGTTGCCATTCTTAACTTGTCGCCGTTAGCAGGTTTAACTTGTCTGTTAGCAACCTTAACTTGTACCGACACCTTGATCGAATTCCTGGCTGTACGTTTCTTATAGTTAACATAATATACATCGTATCTACCGAATAGCATACGGTCGATTGTTACCATGGTGGGATGAGTTCTGCCAATAACCTGTCTGCACATCCCTCCATCTCCTTTGGTCATCACGGAAAAGTCTGTGTGGTGACGGGCGCTGCCCAAGGCATAGGCGCGGCCTGTGCGCGGCGCTTTGCTGCTGAGGGCGCATTTGTCGTGCTTGCGGATGTGGACGATTCGCGTGGACAAGCACTGGCGGCCGAGCTTTCGGGCCTGTATGTGCACTGCGACGTCGGCGACAAGGCGCAGGTTGATCAATTGGTGCAGCAGGCGCTCGCTTGGCACGGCCGCATCGACGTGCTGGTCAACAACGCAGGCATTTTCCGCGCAGCCGATTTTTTGGACGTGACCGAAGAAGATTTCGACGCCGTGCTGCGCGTCAACATTAAGGGCGTCTTTCTTGTGGGCCAAGCGGTGGCGCGCGCAATGGCTGCCGCCGGTGGCGGCGCCGTCGTCAATATGAGCTCCGTCAACGGGACGCTCGCTATCCCCAACATCGCCAGCTACAACGTCAGCAAAGGTGGTATCAACCAACTCACCCGCGTCATGGCGCTGGCGCTCGCAGACAAGAATATTCGGGTGAACGCGGTCGCACCGGGCACGATTGCCACAGAGTTGGCCGCCAAGGCGGTACTGACCAGCGACGAGACACGGGCGAAAATCATGAGCCGCACACCCATGAGGCGCTTGGGCGAGCCGCATGAGATCGCCGACGTGGTGGCCTGGCTGGCGAGCGATGCTGCGAGCTACGTCACCGGCGAAATCGTCACCGTGGACGGCGGGCGCATGACGCTCAACTACACCGTGCCGGTGTGAATGTGCATTCCATCTAGTCAATATCAATAGCTACTAGCGCTTATCCAGTAAGCGCTAGAGGCCATTTTTTTACTTAAATTTTTTCGTTACACACTGGCCACTGGCCGTGGCCGGCGCGCCTCGGGAATCGGCAGGTGCACCAGCGCTGCGCCTACGGCCAGCACGATGTCGATGTACCAAACCCAGTCGTAGCTGCCCGTCGTCTGGAACACGCTGCCGCCGAGATACGCGCCCATAAATCCACCCACCTGATGGGCCAGCATGACGATGCCAAACAGCATGGCCATGTTGGCAGTGCCAAACATTTTGGCGACCAAGCCCACCGTGGGTGGCACGGTTGACAGGAACGTCACCCCCATCACGCCGGCAAACACCAGTACCACCAGCGTTGTCTTCGGGGCCAGCAGAAACACCAGTACGGCAATGGCGCGCGAGACGTACAGCAAGGACAGCAGCGACTTCATGCGCCAGCGCCCTACGGCCCAGCCCATAGCCAGGCTGCCGACAATGTTGAACAGACCAATCAGCGCCAGCGCCCAACCGCCCACTTCAGGCGCCAAGCCGCAGGCGGCAATCACGCCGGGCAAGTGCGTCGCCAGAAACGCCACGTGAAAGCCGCACACCAAGAACCCGAGCGAGAGATACCGGTAGCCCGGCGTGGCCAACGCCTTTGCAATCGCCTCGCGGGCGCTCAGCGCCTTCTGGCCTGAACTTGCCGCTGCCTGAGCCGCCAGGGCATTGGAGTTGCCGCGCAACACCCAGGCCGCAGGCAGCGCCAGCAAAATCAGCACGCCCAGCCATTGCATGGCGCTGGCCCAACCGACGGTGGCCATCAGCGCTATGGCGATCGGCGCCATGGCGAACTGGCCGAAGGAGCCGCCCGCGTTGACGATTCCAGTCGCCATGCCCCGCCTTTCTGGCGGCACCAGCCGGCTGCTCGCCGCCATCAGCACCGAGGGGCCGGCCATCCCAGCGCCGCCTGCTGCTAGCACCCCGACGGCAACTATGAGCCCCGCCGTGGTCGTCATGAACGGCGTGATGAAAGTGCCCAACGCCACCAGCACCACCCCGATCAAAATCACCCGTCCCGTGCCAATGCGGTCGGCCATCGCGCCGGCGAAGGGCTGCGTCAACCCCCACCACAACTGGCCAAACGCAAAGGCGAGGCTGATGTTGCCTACGCCCAGACCGGTAGAGGAATTCAGCGACGAGAGGAACAGCCCCATGGTCTGGCGCACACCCATGGTGAGGGCGAAGGCGCCGGCTGCGGCCAGCAGCACCAGCGTGGCTGCCACGGGCTTGCTGTCGTTGGCACTGCGCTCATTCATCGCCTGCCCCTTGCCCGCCTGTCAACACCAGCAGAGATTCGTCCACCAGCGCATGGAGTGCGGCGACCCGATCGACGCCCAGACGATCGTTCAGACTCAGTTGCGCGCCCTTCCAGCAGCGCTGCGCTTGGGCTCGCTTGGCTTGCCCGGCGTCGGTGATTTGCACCAAGCGGCTGCGCGCATCCGGCCCCGCGTCCAGCGTGATCCAGCCGGCATCAATGAGCGGGCGCAGGTTGCGCGTCAGCGTAGAAGGCTCCATCCGCATGGCCGTTGCCAGTGCGCCGGGCCGAATCGGCCCGAGCTTGACCACATTGGTCAGCAGCGAATACTGCGTGGTCTTGAGCCCGCACTGCGCCATGGCGCTGTCGTAGTGCTGCCCCACCATCCGCATCAGTTGGCGCAAGCGAAAGTGCGTGCAACCCAGCAACTGAGGGGGAAAAACCGTGGCCAACGTGTCAGTGGGCGCTGAAGGATGTGGAGGTAAATCAGGGTGCATGATGAAATTGTATCTACAAAAGTTGCATATACAATCTTTATTTTCGAGAGAATCTGGAGGCTCACTTGACCCAACACAACCAACTTGAACACTGGCTCGCGCAAGAGCGTGAAATTTTGGCGCTGCTGGAGACGGGCGCTGGCCCCGGGGTCGCCACGCGCGAACAGATCGCCGGGCTCAGTGGCTTGCAGCAAATGCAGGCCATGCTGCGCGGCGAGCTGCCCTACGCGGCCATCGCCAAAACGCTTGATTTCCTGATCGTCGAGGTGGGCGAAGGCAGCGCCGTATTCCAAGGCACCCCCGGCGCCGCCCACTTCAACCCCATGGGCACGGTGCACGGCGGCTGGTTTGCCACCCTGCTCGATTCCGCCCTGGGCTGCGCCGTGCACACCCGCATGCTGCCGGCGCGCGGCTACACCACGGCGGAACTGGGGGTCAACTTGGTGAAGGCGCTGACGCCCAAGGTGCAGCGCGTGCGCGCCGAGGGCCGGGTGATCCACTGCGGGCGTCAGCTCGCCACCGCCGAGGCGCGGCTGGTCGGACCCGATGGCACGCTGTACGCCCACGCCACCACAACCTGCCTGGTGTTCGATCTGCCGGCACAATGACAGGCATGCGATTCCTACACACCATGCTGCGCGTCGGCAACCTTGAGCGTTCCATCCATTTCTACACCGACGTCATCGGCATGCAGCTGCTGCGCCGCTCGGAAAACCCCGACTACAAATACTCGTTGGCCTTCTTAGGTTTTGATGGCGGCAACCCCGGCCAGGCCGAGATCGAGCTGACCTGGAACTGGGACACCGACCACTATGAGCTGGGAACGGCCTACGGCCACATTGCCCTGGGCGTGCCCGACGCCGCAGCCGCCTGCGAGAAGATTCGCGCTGCCGGCGGAAAAATCACCCGAGAAGCCGGCCCCGTCAAAGGCGGCCGCACGGTGATTGCCTTTGTCGAAGACCCGGACGGCTACAAGATCGAGCTGATCGAGCGGGCCACCGAGGCCGCTGGCGGTGGCTTGCGCTGATGCGCTTGTCGACCTCAAACACTCCCAAAAGAATAGCTGCTTGCGCAATACAGATAAGCGCTAGAGCCTGTTTTTAGTAATATTTTTAACCGGTGCAATACTCCGCATCCGCCCCGAACGCGCAAGCCTCTTCCACCATGCATGACGCCGGCGCTGCCCTGCTCCAGCGCACCACCAACGAGTGGCGCGCACGCGGCGGCGACCTGTGGGTGTTTGGCTACGCCTCGCTGATCTGGCGTCCGGAGTTCGACTACCTGGAACGGCGTGACGCCCGCATCCATGGCTGGCACCGCGCGCTCAAGATGTGGAGCCGCATCAACCGCGGCTCGCATGAAACGCCCGGGCTGGTTTTCTGCCTGCTTACTGGTGGAAGTTGCCGGGGCATGGCATTTCGCATACCCGAAGTGCAGGGCGAGGCCGTTTTGGCCCAGCTGTGGCTGCGCGAGATGCCGATTCCGGTGTACCAGCCGCGCTGGTTGGTCTGCCACACGCCCGCTGGACCGGTGCGCGCCCTCGCCTTCACCTTGGCCCGCAACCATCCGAGCCACACCGGCGACCTCGCGCCCGACGAGTACCAGCGCATCTTCCGCTTGGCGCAAGGACGCTACGGCAGCACCCGGGACTACGCCCACGCCACCTACGAGGGCCTGCGCGCAGTGGGCATCCGCGACCGCACGCTGGAGCGCCTGATTGGTGGAGCGTCGGGCGACCCAACCGAGGAGCGCGGTGGTTGACGCGCCGGGCGTCATGGGCTCTGCTCGTTGCCGGTTGAATTCCCTTGGGAGTTGATGCAGAGCGCGCAAGGTTTTCGCGGCGTTCGCTGACAGCACCACGCCGCGCTCGGTTGCAGGATGGCTCAAGCGGATGGGCCGCAAGCATCCACCTAGGAGGTTTTCATGCATCGCTTCACCTTCCCTGCCGCAGCCGCGGCGGTTCTCGTTCTCACCGCTTGTGCGGGCAGTATGCAAGGCCCCCAGACAGCCGAGGCGAAGGGCCCCACTGGTGTCGCGACGCTTGAGCCGACGCGCGGCAACCAGACGCATGGGACCGCCTATTTCACGCAAATGGGCGACAAGCTGCGGGTGCGCGGTGAAATCATGGGTCTGGCACCCAGTTCGGAGCATGGCTTTCACGTGCACGAAAAAGGCGATTGCTCCAGCGGCGACGGCAACAGTGCGGGCGCCCATTTCAACCCCCACAACAGGCCGCACGGCATGGCAATGGGCGCTGAGAGCCACACCGGTGACCTCCCCAGCCTGAATGCCGACGCCAAAGGCGTAGCCCGCTTCGACGTAGAAATCACCGGTGCGCGCATCGGCAGCGGCATGGACGACATTGCGGGCCGTGGTCTCATCGTGCACCGCGACCGGGACGACTTCATGACGCAGCCCACCGGCAACGCGGGGCCGCGCCTGGCCTGCGCAGTTATTCGTCAGAATTAAAGCACTCGCGGGTCAATTGCCCCATTGCCGCGCGCGCAGCAGTTCGGCGGCGCGCTGCAGATCTTCCAACGTATCGATGTCGGTGATTACGCCGCAGTCGTCGACCTCCACCGTGCGCAGTGTTCCCCGTTCCTTGGCCGAGCGAAAAAGGGCATTGGCGCCCTGCTCTCCCGTAAGCACCGCCAACGCCGGACCAAGTGCGGCAGAAAAACCGACGGGATGCCCTCGCGTACCTTGGAAGACCGGCGCCGCCACTTCGGCGCCGCTCTGCAATGCCGCCGCGATGGCCCGCAAGCTCTCTGCCTGCACCAAAGGCAAATCGGCTGGCAGCACCAGCCAGCCCGAGGCGTGCGGAACGGCGCGTACCGCAGCAGCAATCGAATCGCCCATGCCGGGGTGTCCCGCATCTTCCAGATGCCAAGGCAAACCACTGGCGCGCACAGCGGCCAGCGTACGATCCAGCACGCTGACGCCTTCGAGCAGCGCAGCGAGTTTGTGCACCTTCCCCCCGGAGGCGAGGAAGCGCTCTCCGCGTCCGGAAGCCAGTACCAGTACGCAAGGCGGTGCGGCATTGGAGAGTTCTTGAGTCATCGCAAAGCTTTAGAAGGGAAGGAGATGAAAGCTGTTCTGGGCGGCACAATCGTGCCATGACTGCACCCTCCTCCTCCCTCGCTGACCTTCGCAAGAGCTATGAACGTGCCGAGCTGAACGAAGACGCCTCGCATGCCGACCCCATGCAGCAGTTCAACCAGTGGCTTGGCGAAGCCATTGCCGCCCAAGTGCCCGAACCCAATGCCATGACGTTGGCCACCGTCGGCAGCGACCTGCGGCCGAGCACGCGCATCGTGCTCATCAAGGGCTGCGACGAGCGCGGCATTACCTGGTTCACCAACTACGAGAGCCGCAAGGGCAAGCAGCTCGCCGGTAACCCGTACGCCGCCCTGCAGTTCCACTGGGTGGAGCTGGAGCGCGTGGTACGCATTGAAGGCGTAGTGGAAAAGGTGAGCGACGCCGAAAGCGATGCCTATTACAAAACCCGCCCGCTCGATTCGCGCATTGGCGCTTGGGCCAGTCCGCAAAGTGAGGTCATCTCGGGCCGCGGCGTGCTGGTAGCCAACGCGGCCAAATACGGCGCCCAGTATTTGCTGAACCCACCGCGCCCGCCGCACTGGGGCGGCTACCGCCTCAAAGCCGACCGCTGGGAATTCTGGCAGGGGCGCAAAAGCCGCTTGCACGACCGGCTGCGCTACCGCTTCGACGAACCGGGCTGGATACGCGAACGCTTGGCACCGTAAGTGGGCTGACCCACCTACGAACTGGGTCAAAGGGCCATTTTCGAGTGCCTAAACTTAGGCGCTTGTTTTACCTATGCGACAAGGAGACAACCCAATGCACACCGATACAAACGCCACGCAAACTGCCGGAAATGGGATCAAGGGCAAGACCCTGTTCATCACTGGTGCATCGCGCGGCATCGGCCTGGAAATTGCCAAACGCGCCGCTGCCGACGGCGCCAACATCGTCATCGTGGCCAAGACCACTGAGACCAACCCCAAGCTGCCGGGCACGATTTATAGCGCTGCCGCTGAAATCGAGGCCGCTGGCGGCCGCGCCTTGCCACTGGCGGTAGATATTCGCGACGAAGCGGCAGTGCTTGAAGCCGTCGCCAAGGCGGTCGAAACCTTTGGCGGCATCGACATTCTGGTGAACAACGCAAGCGCCATCAGCCTGACCAACACCGAAGCCACGCCCATGAAGCGCTTCGATCTCATGCACGGCGTGAACGCACGCGGCACCTATTTGTGCACCATGGCCTGTCTGCCGGAGCTGAAGAAATCAGCCGCCGCAGGGCGCAACCCGCAGGTGCTGACCATGTCGCCGCCACTGACCATGTAGCCCCACTGGTTTCAGCCCCACACCGGATACACCATGGCCAAGTACGGCATGAGCATGTGCACGCTGGGGCACGCGGGCGAATTCAAGCGCTTTGGCATCGGCGTCAACAGCCTGTGGCCGCGCACCGCAATTGCCACCGCTGCCATGCAGATGATTCCCGGTGTAGACATCGCGCTGTGCCGCACACCCGAAATCATGGCGGACGCGGCCTGGTACATCCTGACGGATGCCTCGGGCGCCACGGGCAACTTCTACATCGACGACGCGGTGCTGCAAGCCCATGGCGTGACCGACCTGGATCGCTACGCCGTCACGCCGGGCAACACCCGGTTCTTGCCCGACCTGTTCCTCGATTGAGCTTCAGCTCGAAACAAACCGCGTCGCCAGGAACATCACCAACGGAAGCGTGACCAGCGCCATGACCGTGGAGACGGCAATGCTTGCCGTCACTTCGGCTTCGGCCACGTCGTAGCGCTGGGCAAACAAAAAAACGTTGGCCCCTGTGGGCAGCGACGCGGTCACCACCAGCACCGCAAGCGCCGGCCCACCAAAGCCGAGCGCCATGCCCAGGCTGCCAAGCACCAACGGAAACCCGAGCGATTTGATCAATGCGACGCGCAGCGCAGGTTTGAAATTGGAACCAATTTTTGAGAACGCCAGCGTCACGCCCACCAGCAACAGGGCCAGCGGCCCCAGCGCCTGTCCGAGCAGTTGCAACGGCTTGTCGACCACACCGGGCAGAAGCAAACCCGTCTGGGCGAAGATCAGACCGGCAATGATGGGGAGCGGCACAGGATGGAGGATGCCGTTTTTCATGGCCTGAAGGACTGTCTGCAGCATGTGCGGTTGCCGCGTACCCGGTGTGCCCTGAGCTCGAGCACGGGCCGCGGCCAGCTCAAACACCACCGTGGCACCTGTGAGAAGCACCAAGGCGTGCACCGAAATCAGGGTGAACAGCGTGACCAAACCTGCCTCACCAAAAGCCAGGCCGATGAGTGGCACACCAATCATGATGGTGTTGCCAAAGGTATAGGCCAGCGCCCTCGCCGTCGCCAGCGTACTGAAGCCCTGCAATGCCAGCGTGGCAGCGAAAACCAAGGAGGCCGCAGCGAAGTAGATGCCCACCGGGCCAAAGTTGAGGTTTTCGATGTGCACTGTGCTCATGGTGCGAAACAGCAGGGCCGGCGTCAGCACCATGAAGACCAGGTTGGACAGATCTTTGACGGCTGTAGCCCGTATCCATTCCAAACGTGCCGCCACAAAGCCAATGGCAATGAACAGAACGACCGGAATCAGCGAGTTGACGACAGGAGAGTTCAAATGAACACTATAGTATTAATAGCTAAACGCGCTTGCTGTGTAAGCGCTAAAGGCCATTTTAACTAGAATTTTGCCGGTGTGAGCCTGCGCACATTTCGCGCAGAGCACGCCATCTTTTTCGACCGACTGCGGTAAGCCACCACGCAAGGCAAATGCAACCGGTGCGATCCGGGCGACGCTGGTGTCTATGGCTCCTGCCACTGCACGGGCAGATTTTTGACGTCGCTGTCCGTCCATGCGGTCACATTGGCCGTGATGAGCGTGCCGTTGGCGCCGCGGCTTTTGTTGACCGAACGCACATGCAGCTTGTAGTTCGAGGTGACCCGCTGCGCTGCCAGCATGCGCGCTGTGCCAGCCGCCTCCCCGCTGCGCAGCGCCGCCACGACGACGGCGACGCCAACGACAAGCACCACGCCCGCCAATGCCGGGGGCACCATGCCCCACGGCCTGAGGCTGCGCTCAGCGCGCGCCGCACGCACGGGCGCGCGCCCGAGCTGCCAGATCAGCCAAATCAGCAAGGCTGTTCCCACCACAGCAAGCCCAAGCGTCAATGGCGCAGGCCCCATGCCCAGCCGCAGTTGGGCAAACGTCAAGCTGAAAGGCTGTAGAAAGGGGAAAACAAACACCGTGGCAAGAAGCGTTGCCAGCAACCACACCGCCAGCCAGCGCACCACCAGCGCGGCCTGCAAGCTGCCGCGCAGCAGGAAGACGCCGGCCACCACGCCGAAGAGGTTCAAACCCGATACATACGCTTGGCCTTGAACGAAGCTGTAGGTGAGCACAGCCAGATCAACAAGGCCTGCAACCAACAGCGCGGCCCCCGCAGGCCGGAGGATGGGAAGGTGTCTTGATTCCATAAAGTGGGAGCATGGCTTGATTGCCCAGCGCCAAATTCGGCAGATAACTACGCGGATCTGAAGTCTGGGAGCGCAAACGCCGTGGCGCTACAGCTTGTTACGGATTGGAACACGAGTCGTCCAACCCCACCAGCCCACCCAATTTTTTTAATCGGGAGCGACGCTCTAGGCAGTCGCTGCGCGCAGTCTCCCTTGCTGCCTGCTCTGCCCAGCGCGCAGCCTGCGCGCGTTCGGCCTGCAGTTGCGCGACCCGCGCGCGGATCTGAGGCATGGCGGCAAGCGCGGCCTTTTCGCCCTCCACAATAGCTGCAGCCCGCTGGCCAAAGTCCACCGGACCCAAGTCGAGTACCTTGGGGCGAACGATGACGTCGGCGCGAGCGAGTTCGGCCTGGCCGAGCTTCTGACCCATGATGGCAATCGACTGGTTAAGCGTGCCCAGCATGTCGCCCGGCGCTTTGCCACGGGCCTTGCTGGAAATGTCGACCGCAATGACCACATCTGCACCCAGATGGCGGGCGGCATCTACCGGCACCGGGCTCACCACGCCGCCATCGACAAAGTGAAAATTCCCAATGCTTACCGGCTGGAACACCCCCGGAACGCTGCTCGAAGCCCGCACTGCCTGGCCTGTGTTGCCGCGCGAAAACGCGGTGCGCTCACCATCTTCAAGCCGCGTGGCCACGGCCACAAACGGTTTGGCAAGTTTTTCAATGGGTGTGCGCTGCACCTGCTCGTTGACGTAATCCTCCAACTTCTGGCCCAGCACCAGCCCGCCAGAAGACCATTGCAGGTCGCGGATGTTGGCCTCGTCCATGGCGATGGCCTTTTCCTGCAGCTCAAACGCATTCAGGCCGCTGGCATACAGAGCGCCCACCACGCTGCCGGCACTCGTTCCTGCCACTACGGCCGGAGCGAAACCGTTGGCCTCCAGCATCTTGATAACGCCGACATGTGCAAAGCCTTTGGCCGCGCCGCCGCCAAGGGCGATGCCGATTTTTATGGGAGGTACTGCAGGTGTGCTTGCCGTGGGCTCGGAGGCGGCTGTCGGTGGGCTGGGCGGCGTAGAGTTGCAAGCGCTTAAGCCAATGAAAACCAGAGCGAGAAGGGGGTGGAGAAAGTGTGTGAAGCGCATTCGAAAAAATGGATACCCCGTTGGGCGTGAAGGCCTTGGAGCACCGCAGGAACGGCCAGTTCCACTCATCGGTTCATTCGCTCAGCTCAGAAACGTTTAACAACTTAGTAGATATCCGCCCTCTACACCGAATCACGCAGACGGAATTTCAGAACAATTCAATATCAAATTTCATAGCTACCAGCGCCCGCAAAATAAGCGCTGGAGGCCAATTTTCCTAAAACTTTCGCCTCACCCGTCCTTCAAAAACCGAACAAAGGTCTTGCGAAACTTCGCCACCTTCGGACCCACCACTGCGGCGCAGTAGCCCTGGTTGGGGTTTCGAGCGTAGTAATCGTCGTGGTAGGCCTCGGCAGCGCTCCAGTTGGCGAGCGGCGCAACTTCGGTGGTGATGGGGCCAGCGTAAATGCCCTCTTTCGCCATCTCCTGAATCATCTGGCGGGCCAGTTCACCCTGTGCTTCGGTCTCGTAGTAGATGCCGCTACGGTACTGCGTGCCCACGTCGTTGCCCTGGCGATTGAGCTGCGACGGGTCGTGTGTCGCGAAGAAAATTTCGAGAATCTCGCGCAGGCCGATGACCGACTCGTCAAACTGCAGGCGCACCACTTCCGCGTGGCCGGTGTTGCCCGTGCAGACCTGCTCGTAGCTGGGGTTTTGCGCATGGCCGTTGGAGTAGCCGCTTTGCACGGCGGTGACTCCGCGCACGCGGTCAAACACGGCTTCGGTGCACCAGAAGCAGCCGCCTGCCAAAGTGATGGTTGATTTTCCAACTGGCGCGGATGCATCGGTTTGGTTGTCTGGGTTGCCCATAAAGTAAAGCTCCTTCAAATTGATTTCGGTTCTATCGCGCAGGGTGCCAGTCGGCGACCCGCACCAGCGCCGGGTTGTCCGCGAAGTCGATCAGCATGCTGCGCACCCGCTCTTGCCACAGCTGTGCGAACCGTTCCAGTTCTGCTGCGTCCGCCCGCTCGGAAAATGCCTTGACCATGAGGGGTCGCATTTCCTCTGGCCATGGGACGACCGCGTTGTCCACATGCACGGTGACCGCCTTGCCAGTGTCTCGGCGGCGCATGCCCAGTTCACCGGCGACGTCGGCGCCAAAGGTCAGCAGGTTTTTGCGCGCAAAAAGGGCCAAGCTGCCCGCGCCAGGGAAGCCAGTTTCACCCGCGGCTCCCGTGATCAACTGCACCACCGAGGCAATAACGCCCGTGACGCCGCTGCCAGGCGCGCCTTGCATAAACACTTCTACGTCGCCGCGGACCGGCATTTCGTCGCTATAAAGGGCGCGCAGGCCGTGCAGCGCCATAAGGTATGCACCGGCCACCGTAGGGCAGGAATGTCCTGCCAGGCGCACCACGTCGGTGTAGCCGTATTCGATGATGCCGTTTTGCGCCGCGCCCAGAAACTGCGCCAATGGGTCGCGCATGGCGATGGTGGGTGCTTGGGCGTAAAACTCCGGGAATCCTTGGTCTCGCTGTGGCGTCATGGCGTTTTTTGTCCTGTAGCCGCGGCACAAGGCGCGCCGTTCGCGAATCGTAAACACTTCCTCCATCCTCATCGGAATGGGGCTATTTACGAACGCGTGCAGCGTTGACCTGAAATCGCGGCTTTGCTACATTACTAACCAGTCAGTCAGTAGACCCCTCGTGCGCACCTCCCTACCCGCCTCATCGTCCGCCCCCAAACACACGCGCCGCAAAGAAGCCCGCCCCGGCGAACTGCTTGAGGCTGCGCTCGATCTGTTCGTGGAAAAGGGCTACACCGCCACACGGGTGGAAGAAGTGGCCGCGCGTGCGGGCGTCTCGAAGGGCACGCTGTTTCTGTATTTCCCGAGCAAGGAAGAGCTTTTTAAAGCAGTGGTGCGCGAAAGCATCGTGGGCCGTTTTGCCGAGTGGGACGAGCAAATGGGGCAGTTCGCCGGCAGCACCAGCGACATGTTGCGCGCGTGCTATCAGGCGTGGTGGGAACGCATAGGCTCCACTCCCGCCTCGGGCATCACCAAACTAATGCTCTGTGAAGCACGCAACTTCCCGGAAATCGCACAGTTCTATCAGCGAGAGGTCATTGAACCGGCGCACGAGCTGGTTCGACGCGTGCTGACACGCGGGGTTGCATTAGGGGAATTTCGGCCGCTGGACCTGGAGTACGCAGTGCACGCCGTCATCTCGCCGCTACTGTTCCTCACGCTTTCCAGGCACTCCATGGGTGCCTGCGTCCCGGGTACGCAGGATTTGGACCCTCAGACTTTCATCGACAATCAAATCGACTTTCTGCTCCATGGCCTCTGCGCACCTGGCACTGGCGCTGCTCCCGACACCATTTCTCCTTCCAATATATGAAACGCTGGATCCCTTGGGTGGTTGTTGCCGCCGTTGTTGCCGTGGTCGCTGTTGGTGCAGTGCGCGGTATTTCTGCGCGCAAGGCCCAGCAGCAGGCCGCAAGTGAAATGCGCGCAGAACGCGTGGTGATGGACATAGCACCCGACGAAGTGTTTTTGCTGGCGCCGCGCGAGCTGACACTCGGCATTGCAGTGTCGGGCGCGGTGCGTGCGGTGGAGTCGGCCACCATCAAGGCGCGGGTGCCCGGCGAGCTGCAAGACCTGCAGTTGCGTGAGGGCGATGCGGTGCGCGCTGGCCAAATCGTCGCCCGCATCGACACCACCGAGACCCAGGCGCGCGTGCGCCAGGCGCAGCAGCAAGCCGATGCGGCTCGCGCGCAAATGACCATCAGCCAGCGCCAGTTTGACAACAACCGGGCGTTGGTGGCGCAAGGTTTTATTTCCAAAACCGCGCTCGATACTTCGCAAGCCAGTCTGGACGCTGCGAAAGCCAACTATCAGGCCGCAGTGGCCGGCGCCGATGTGGCTCGAAAGTCGCTGTCCGACACCGTTCTCAAAAGCCCGCTCACCGGTTTGGTTGCCCAGCGATTCGTGCAAAACGGCGAGCGCGTAGCGGTGGAAGCGCGGATCTTGGAGGTGGTCAACCTCTCGCAAATGGAAGTCGAAGCCTTGGTGCCCGCCGCCCAAGCTGCCCGCGTGCAGGTGGGGCAAGTCGCGCGCCTGGCCCTCGAAGGCGGTCCACCCAGTTTGCAGGCGCGCGTGGTGCGCATCAGCCCGAGCGCACAGGCCGGCTCGCGCGCAGTGCCCGTCTATTTATCGATTGACAACACTGCTTCACTTGCCGGCTTGCGCCAAGGCGTGTTTGTGCAGGGCTCCATTTCCGTCGGAGCGGAGCAGGCCTTGGCCGTTCCGCTCGACGCGGTGCGCACCGATCAGGCAGAGCCCTACGTCCAAGTGGTTGAGGACGCAAAGGTAGCGCACCACGTAGTCAAAACGGGTGCGCGCACTCAGATCGATGGCGTCGCCTGGGTGGCAGTGCAAGGCGTTCCTGCCGGTGCCCAGGTGCTGACCGCTCGCGTAGGGCCGCTGCCCGTGGGCACTGCCTTGCGTATGCCCACGGCGCCGGCGCCTGCCACCGCTGCGCCTGCCGCTCCAGCGTCCGCAGCTTCGGCCGCCAACTGACACCGATTTTCGCTAGGCTCCCCCATGTGGTTTACCAAAGTCAGCCTTCGCAACCCGGTGTTCGCCACCATGGTGATGCTCGCCTTTGTGGTGCTGGGGATTTTTTCCTACCAGCGCCTCAAGGTCGATCAGTTCCCGGACATTGATTTCCCGGTGGTGGTGATCACCGCCGAATACCCCGGTGCCTCGCCCGAAATCGTCGAGAGCGAAGTTACCAAAAAGATCGAAGAAGCCGTCAACTCTGTCGCAGGCATCAACGCCCTCACTTCGCGCAGCTTTGAGGGCAGCGCGGTGGTCATCATGGAATTCGACCTGCAAGTCGATGGCCGCAAGGCCGCGGAGGATGTGCGCGAAAAGGTCGCTGGCGTGCGCCCCTTGCTGCGCGACGAGGTAAAAGAACCCCGCGTGCTGCGTTTTGACCCGGCCAGCCGTGCGGTGTGGTCGCTGGCGGTACTGCCCGTGGCCGATGGCAAGACCCCGCTGTCTGCCGAGGCGCTTACCACCTGGGCCGACCAGACTCTGAGGAAACGCCTTGAAAACGTGCGTGGCGTGGGCGCGGTGAATTTGGTGGGCGCCACGCGGCGTGAGATCAACATTTACCTCGACCCCAAGGCACTTGAAGCCTTTGGCATCACGCCGGATCAGGTGGCCAATGCGGTGCGCAGTGAGAACCAGGACTTGCCGCTGGGCGCCATCCGCTCGAACAACCAAGAGCGTGTGGTGCAGATCGATGCGCGCATGCAGAGGCCTGAGGACTTTGGTCGCATCATCGTCACCCGCAAGAACGGCACCCCCGTGCGCATTGAGGAGCTCGCCCGGGTGGACGACGGCGCGGAGGAAGTTGAAAGCCTGGCGCTCTACAACGGCCAGCGCACGCTGCTGCTCTCAGTGCAAAAGGCCCAGGGCGAGAACACCATCGAGGTGGTCGATGGTCTGAACAAGGCCGTGGCCGCGATGCGCGCCGAACTGCCAGCTGGCGTGCGACTGGAATCGATTGGCGACACCGCCAGGCCAATTCGCGTTGCGGTTGAAAACGTGCGCCAGACGCTGATTGAGGGCGCGCTGCTCACAGTGCTGATCGTGTTCCTGTTCCTCAACTCGTGGCGATCGACGGTGATCACCGGGCTGACGCTGCCGATTTCCATCATCGGTACCTTTTTATTCATGTACTGGTTCGGCTTCACCATCAACATGATTACGCTGATGGCGCTCAGCCTGTGCGTGGGCCTGCTGATCGACGACGCCATTGTGGTGCGCGAGAACATCGTGCGCCATGTGCAAATGGGCAAAAGCAGCTACCAGGCGGCCATGGAAGGCACGCAGGAAATTGGCCTTGCCGTGCTGGCGACCACGCTTTCCATCGTGGCTGTGTTCTTGCCCATTGGTTTCATGGGCGGCATCATCGGCAAGTTCTTCCATGAGTTCGGCATCACCATTGTTGCGGCGGTGTTGATTTCGATGTTCGTCAGCTTCACGCTGGACCCGATGCTTTCTTCCATCTGGGAAGACCCAAGCATTCATGCGCATGGCAAGCGCCAGGAAGACCGCAGTTTTTACGGCCGCACCATTGGCCGCGTGACCGGATGGTTCGACGATGCGACCGAGCGGCTGGCGCAGGGCTACCAAAGCGTGCTCGGCTGGGCACTGGTGCACAAGCTGAAAACCTTGGCGCTTGCGCTGGGTATCTTTGTGCTGAGCATCGTCATGGTGCCTTTGCTGGGCACCGAGTTCGTTCCCAGCGCCGATTTTTCCGAAACCACGATCAATTTCTACACCCCGGTTGGCTCTTCGCTCGAAGCCACAGAGGCCAAGGCGCGGCAAGTAGAGGCGGTGGTGCGCGAATTCCCCGAGGTGCGCTACACGCTTGCCACACTCAACACCGGAAGCGCGCAGGGAAAAATTTACGCCAGTATTTATGTGCGCCTGACCGACCGCAAGGAACGCACCCGCGACGTCGCCATGATTTCCGGTTTGCTGCGTGAACGCTTGCGGCAGATTGCTGGCATCACCGTGACCCACGTCGGTCTGCTCGATCCGGTGGGCGGACAAAAGCAGATTGAGTTTTCGCTCAAGGGCCAAGACTTGCAAGAGCTTGAGCGCCTCACCCGCCAGGTCATGGCCAAGATCAAAGATGTGCCCGGTTTGGTGGACCTCGACTCCAGCCTGAAGGCCGACAAGCCCGTGATTGCTGTGGAACTGCGGCGCGACGCGGCCTCCGATTTGGGTCTCGCTGTGGGGCCGATTGCCAGCAGCCTGCGCACGCTCATTGCCGGCCAGACGGTGGGCAACTGGCGGGCGCCAAACGACGAAACCTACGACGTGAACGTGCGCCTCGCACCGGAAAACCGCACAAGCCCGGCGCAGCTGGAAAACCTGCCTTTCGCCCTGGCAGGCGCCGACGGCAGCACCCGCATCGTGCGGCTGGGTCAGGTGGCGCAGGTGCGCGAGTCCACCGGGCCGAACCAGATCAATCGCCGCGACATGACGCGTGAGGTGGCCATCAGTGGCAATGCGTTTAGCCGCTCTACCGGTGAAATCTCGGCTGGTATTCGCAAGGCGCTCGACCAGGTGGCGTTCCCGCCGGGGTACAGCTACCAGTTTGGCGGTTCCACCAAAAACATGAACGAGGCGTTTGGTTATGCGCTGTCGGCACTGTTGCTGGCCATCGTCTTCATCTACATGATCCTAGCGAGCCAGTTCAAGAGCTTTTTGCAGCCGCTGGCACTGATGACGGCACTGCCGCTCACGCTGATCGGTGTAGTGCTCGCGCTGATGACCTTTGGCTCGGCGCTGTCCATGTTCTCGGTGATTGGCGTGGTCATGCTGATGGGCTTGGTGACGAAAAACGCCATCTTGCTGGTCGACTTTGCGATCCGCTCGCGCGAAGACCATGTGGACGAGCACGGCAACACCGTGCCAGGCCTGCCGCGTGCCGAGGCGCTGCTGCTTGCAGCCCGCGTGCGCCTGCGTCCGATTTTGATGACTACTCTGGCCATGATTTTCGGCATGGTGCCACTCGCCTTTGCGGTCAGCGAAGGCTCTGAGCAGCGCGCCCCCATGGGTCAGGCAGTGATTGGCGGCGTGATCACTTCGTCCCTGCTTACCTTGGTGGTGGTTCCAGTGGTGTACTGTTATATGGACGATCTGGCGCGTTGGCTGCGCGGCCTGATGGGGCCCAAGGCCCCGCCCCCAAGCGCCTAAAATCAAGGGTTTGCCCTAGATCACTGTCCCTTTCTGTCGGAGACCGCCCATGAACCTGCCTCTTAACCCTGCTACCCATCCGCACCCGCCGATGGAACTGGCCCGCTTCAACATGATTGAGCAGCAGATTCGTCCGTGGAATGTGTACGACGGACAAACGCTGGATGTGCTCGGTCGCGTGCGCCGCGAGGATTTCGCGCCGCTCGCGTACAGCAGTCTGGCTTTTATGGACATTGAAATTCCTCTGCGCGGCAATGCCGAAGTGGCTCTGCGCAGCGGCGAGTGCATGCTCTCGCCGAAGGTGGAGGCGCGCCTTCTTCAGGATCTGCAAGTCACCCGCAAAGACCGGGTGCTGGAAATCGGGGCCGGCTCGGGCTTTATGGCGGCGCTTTTGGCTGAACTGGCCGACCAAGTGGTCAGCCTCGAAATCGACCCCGAACTTGCGACGATGGCGCGGGAAAACCTGCAGCGCGCTGGCGTGCAAAACGCTGCCGTGCGCGTGTCCGACGGCGCCTTGGACCAAATTCCCGATGGCCCGTTTGACGTGATTTTGTTGAGCGGGTCGGTAGCTTCCGTGCCCGAGGAGCTGCTGGCTTTGCTGCGCGACGGCGGGCGCTTGGCCGCCATCGTCGGCGACGATCCCGTCATGCGCGCCACCTTTGTGCGCCGCGAGGGCGAGCGATTCGTCACCACCCAGCCTTGGGACACGGTGGCAGCGCGCCTTCGCAACTTTCCTGAGCCTTCTGGCTTTCGCTTCTAAAGGCTGCGATGGTCGATCAGGTACGTCCGTCCGCCCTCGCCGCTTGGTTTGCCCAAGAGCCGGCAGATGCTTTGCCGCTGCTGCTCGATGTGCGTGAACCTTGGGAAGTTCAGCTCGCCAGCGTCGCTGCCACGGGCTTCGAGCTGCGTGCCATGCCCATGAACAGCGTGCCGGCTCAGCTCGCCGCGTTGGACCCCGATCGGCCGGTGGCCTGTCTGTGCCACCACGGTATGCGCAGCCAGAATGTCGCGCTGTTTCTGGAGCGCCATGGCTTTGAGCGCGTGGCCAATATTTCTGGTGGCATCGATGCCTGGTCTGCCGAGTGCGACCCGGCGGTGCCGCGCTACTGAGGCGTACTCTCGCTTTTCGTCCGCCCTGCTTATCCCCGAAAGATCTTCATGCATTCGTTCCGGTTCGTCACTCTTTCTCTGGCGCTTGCAGCCGCGTTTGCAGCCCCTGCGCGCGCGCAGAGTCTGCTGGAGCTGGTGCAATCGGCCAGTCAGGTCGATTCGAGCTGGCAGGCGGCGCGCGCTCAGCTGGACGCAGCCGAAGGCCGTGCGGGTCAGGCGCGTGCCGGTCTGCTGCCAAGCGCAGGGCTGAGTGCGGGTTGGTCGATCGCGGACACCGAAGTGACGCGCCCGCCGGTGAGCTCCAACATGGTCACGCAAAACCTGGCCATCAGCGCGTCGCAGCCGCTGTACCGTCCGGCCAATGGCATCGCCTACGCGCAGAGCAAGCGTGGGATTGATCTGGCGCGGGTGCAGCTCGACGCTGCGACGCAAGATCTTCTGGTGCGGGTAAGTCAGGCCTACTTTGACGTGCTGGCCGCGCAAGACACTTTGGCGTCCGTCCAAGCGCAAAAGTCTGCCGTCGGTGAGCAGCTTTCTGCCGCCAAACGCAATTTTGAAGTTGGCACCTCGACCATCACCGATTCGCGCGAGGCGCAGGCGCGCTTTGACCTCGTGCGTGCGCAGGAAATCGCGGCAGAAAACGATTTGCGCGTCAAACGTCTGGCGCTGGACCAGCTCACGGAGCGGCCCAACGTCGAACCTCTGCCGCTCGACAAGCCGGTGCGCCTGCCCGAACCCACACCTGAAGATGCCATTGCTTGGGTGCAGACCGCGCAGAGCGAGCAGCCGCAGATACGGGCAGCCGCCATTGCCCTGGACGTTGCCCGTCTTGAAACCCAGAAGGCAGAAACCGGTCACCTGCCCACCGTGGACTTGCAGGCGACCTACGCCGTGGCGCACTATCCCCGCGGCTCGGCGACGATCCCGAATGTCAATACGCGCACCAACAATGCGACTGTGGGCGTGGCGCTGAACCTTCCCCTGTTTGCGGGGTTTGCGGTGCAGAACCGGGTCCGCGAAACCCTGGCACTGGAAGAAAAAGCGCGCGCCGACCTGGAGACCGCCCGCCGGACCATCGCCCAAACGACGCGGGCCGCTTACTTCGGGCTTGAGTCGGGCCGTGGCCAGGTCGAAGCGCTGGAAGCTGCTGAGCGCTCCAGCAAGAGTGCACTGGAAGCCAACCAGCTGGGGTATCAAGTGGGCGTGCGCATCAACATCGATGTGTTGAACGCGCAAAGCCAGCTTTACCAGACCCAGCGCGACTTGGCGCAGGCGCGCTACAACGTGCTGCTGGGCACGCTCAAGCTGCGCCAAGCGGCGGGCACGCTGACCTTGGACGACGTGCGACGCATCAACGATTTATTAGCAAAAAATGCCCCGTAACGCTTGCTGGTAAAGCGCTGACAGCTATGAAAACCATAGTTTTAAGTCGGCAATTCATACCGTTGTTGCTTATTGAGGGTGGGTGTGCAGCATGGTGTCAATCGCCAGCGCCGAGTGCGCATAGGCCGCCCCGGCACGCATTTCTGCCGACACCCAAATCGCTTCCATCACCTCGGCCTCTGTCGCACCGGCCTTGATTGCGGCCTGCGTGTGGCCGCGAATGCAGTAAGGGCACTGCGTCACATGCGCCACGGCGACGGCAATCAACTGCTTGGTCTTGCTGGGCAAGGCTCCGTCGGCAAATACCGCTGCGCTAAAAGCTTTGAAAGCATTGAGCGGCTCGGGTGCGAGTTCGCGGCGCTTGCGCGCTATTTCAGGCCCCATGTGGGGGTAGAGGGATTCGTCCATGTTGGTGCTCCTTCTTCAAATTTTCTTACGCCTTGGGCAGCTCAAAGCTCCCCGCTACTGAGCCAAAGGCTACGGCCATGCGGTTCCAGCCGTTGATGGCGACGATGGCTAGGGTCAGATCCACCAAGGTTTTTTCGTCAAACTCCTCTCGCGCGGCCGCATAGGCGGCATCGGACACACCGCGACCCGCCAGCAATGTCACCGCTTCGGCCCAGGCCAGGGCAGCGCGCTCGCGCGGCGAGAAAAGATCGGTTTCGTGCCACGCCGCCACCAGATACAGGCGCTGCTCGGTCTCGCCGGCAGCACGCGCCACCTTGCTGTGCATGTCCAGGCAATACGCGCAGCCGTTGATTTGCGACACCCTCGTCTTCACAAGCTCCAGTAGTGCAGGCTCGATGCCCGCTTGGTGCGCGTGCCTCTCCAGCCCCAGCATGGCCTGAAAGGCGCCTGGAGATGCTTGCTTGTAGTCGATACGCAGTGCCATCGTGGCCTCTTCAAATCAAGCTTGTGCAGGCGCCAGCAGAAAACTTCGCAGGGCGACCGCGTTGTTGTGTTCCTCGTCGTGCGCGCCATACACCAGCGTGATGCGGCTTTTGCGTGCCTGGACGCGCAAGGCGTCAAGTGCAGGCGTGTGCGCGTCTAATTCTTGGGCTAGCGCTGCTGAAACTCATCCCAGCGTTTCGGGTCGTGACCAAACCATTGGCGCAGCGCGGTGCTCGGTGCGAGTTCCTTGGCCCATTGGTCGAGTGCGAGCGACGCTTTCGTGATGCCTCGTGGCCACAAGCGGTCCAGCAGGATGCGGGCGCCATCGTCGGCCGCCGGCGCTTCGTAGGCGCGCTTGACCTGCACATGGCTGGCAGGAATGCGCGCGATCATGTGGCCGCCAGATTTTCTGGCCCCAAGCGGGCGGCCATGGCGCGCTCAAGCTCTACTTCGACGAGCAAGCCTGCCAAGTCGCGGTGCACCACTGCAACGGCAAGCTTCTTGCCGCTCAGGCTGTAGGTGACGGAGCAGTCCTGCGCGCCCAAGTCGCCGTCAATATCGGCCCGATCCCAATGCTCGGCGTGGCCGACGTAGGCCAGGGCGAAATCGTATTGCTCGGTCCAGAAGAACGGCACGGCGTCGTAGCGTTCCCGCCGCCCCAGCAGGTTGCGCGCGGCAGTCTGGCCCTGACGCCCCGCCACCACCCAGTGTTCAACCCGGATGCGCTCGCCCGTGAGCGCGTCGGGCCAGCGGGCAATATCGCCCGCCGCATAGATCCCGGGCGCACTGGTTTGCAGGTATTCGTCCACCAGCACGCCGTGCTCGGTGGCCAGCCCGGCCTGCTCCGCAAGCTGCACCGCCGGGCGCACGCCGATGCCAATCACCACCAAATCTGCTGGCAGCGTTTCTCCGTTGTCGAGCGTGACGGCCTGAGCGTCGATGCTCGCCGGCGAAGCGCCCAAGTGAAACACCACACCATGTTGCTCGTGCAGCGTTTTCAGGTATTGCCCAACTTGGGGGCCGAGCACTTTCTCCATCAAGCCCGTCTCTCGCCCGACCACCTGCACCTCAACGTTGCGGGCGCGCAGCGAGGCTGTCACCTCCAACCCGATGAAGCTGGCGCCAATCACCACCGCGCGCTTGGCGCCTTCGGCGGCTTTGGCCAGCGCTTCCCCATCGGCCTGCGTGCGCAGGTAGTGCACATGCGGCAATTGGGCACCGGGGATGGACAGGTGCACGGGCTCTGCGCCCGTTGCCAAAAGCAAGCCACCCCAGGCCATGTTGCTGCCGTCGGCCAGTTGCAGTTGGTGCCGCGCAGCGTCGATGCCCACCACCTGCGTACCCAGGCGCACGTCGATGCGCTGATCTTTGTAGAACGCTTCGGGCCGCACCGACAACCATTCGGCTGGCGCGGTGCCGGCCAGGAAGTTTTTCGACAGATTGGGCCGGTCACACGGCAGATGCGCGTCGCTACTGAGCAGAGTCACCGGACCTGTGTAGCCCTCCTGGCGCAAGGTCTCGGCCGCAGCGTGCCCCGCAGCGCCGCCGCCGACAATGACGATCGATTCCGGCAGACCAGTACCCGCTTGCAGAGTGCGCGCCGGCCCGGCCATGCGCTTGCCCATTACCCAGGCTTTGCCACCGCGAGTTTCCACCTGCCAGCAGCCGACGCCGCCCACTGCGGGCGCCCGCAGATCCTCCCCAGTGCGCAGGCTGAAAGCGGCGTGGTGCCAAGGGCAGCGCACCGTATCGCCGACCACCAGACCTTCCGCCAAAGGGCCGCCGTAGTGGGTGCAGGTGGCGCCTACGGCAAACAGTTCGCCGCCGTGGCGCGACAGCAGCAGCGCCTCACCAAAGGCATGTCCGAGCAGTGTGCCGCCCTCGGGAATGCGGTCGAGCGCAACGCCCTCCGCAAAGTCGTCGCCCTGCAATGGGTTTGGGGTATCGCTCATGGCTGGCTCCCTTTGTCGAGATGCGGCGCCCTGCCCGTCCACGCAGCCGCAAAGCTGGAATGGAGAAAGTGAAGCGGGCACCTTGTGCTTCACCTCGATGCTGGCGACAGACTACGCCTACGCGCCAATCGGCCTGCGAGTAGGGGCTTTGGGGGCCTTGGGGGCTTTGGTGCCTTCAGCGCTATCTGGGCAAGCGGTCCAAGGCCTGGGCAAGGTCGGCCACCAAATCCTCTGGGTGCTCAATTCCCACGCTCAGGCGAATCATGCCCTCGGTCACGCCACCGGCGGCACGCGCATCCGGCGAAACGAAGCTGTGCGTGGTGCTGGCGGGGTGGCAGGCCAGGCTGTCCACGTCGCCCAGCGATACGGCCTGAGCAAAAAGTCGGAGCGAATTGAGCACGCAGGCCGCAGCGGAGCGCTCGCACTGCGCAAGCTCAAAAGTCACCATGCCGCCAAAGCCCCCCTCCATCTGGCGCTGGGCCAGCGCATGCTGGGGATGGGTGGCCAGGCCCGGGTAGTGCACGCTGCGCACGGCCGCATGCCCGGTGAGAAAGCGAGCCACAGCCAGCGCGCCTTCGCAGTGCGCCGCCATGCGCAGCGGCAGCGTCTTGATGCCGCGCAGAAACAGAAACGCCTCCTGCGCCGCAAGGCTGGCACCAATGTGGCCGAGGCCAGTCGTGCGAATTTTCGCAATGTGCGCCGCCTTCCCTGCCACCAGGCCGCCGGTCGCGTCGCCATGGCCGCCCAAGTACTTGGTCAGGGAATGGAGCACCAAGTCGATGCCGCACGCGAGCGGGCGTGTGAGGCACGGCGTACAAAAAGTGTTGTCCGCCACGGTGATGGCGCCGTGGGCGCGGGCGGTGGCCGCAACGGCGTCCAGGTCGTGCATTTGCAAGCTTGGGTTGGTGAGCGGCTCGACCCATACCATGCGGGTGACTGGGCTGAGCGCGCCAGCCAAGCCTGTGGCCGTGCCGTCCATCACCCGCAAACCCCAGCGCTCCCCCATGGAGCGCAGCAGGCCTTCGGTGCCGCCATACAGCGGCCCGAGGAACACCAGCTCATCGCCCGGTTGCAAAAGCGCCAGCACCGTGGCAGCCGTCGCCGCCGTGCCGCTGGCAAAGGCCACGGCTGCCTCAGCGCCTTCGAGGTCGGCCATCTTGGCTTCCAACGCAGCGACCGTGGGATTGCCATAGCGCCCATAGCGATAGCCCTCAGCTTCGCCAGCAAAGATGGCAGCGCCGCGCTCCAGGCTGCCGTAGGCAAACGCGGTGCTTTGCGTAATGGGCGTGGCGATGGCGCCGCTGGCCGAGTCGGGGTGCTGGCCGGCGTGGACGGCGCGGGTGCGCAGGTGGGTCATGTCGAAGGCTCCTTGAATGCCCGGATATTTTGCTACTGCAGCGATAGCACTTCCCGCAAGCGGGGGAAGCGCGGGAGCCGATTTTTCCCGAAAACTGCCAAGCCCTGCAGATGCTGCACGGCTCACAGCATGCGCAAGCCCCAGCCCGCCAACGCGCTGACGGCGACGACCGCCACCGGCGACCACCGCGCAAGGGCCAACAGCGCCCACGCCACGAGCACCAAGGCCGCATCGCTGCGCTGATGCACTGCGCCCGTCCATACAGGGTCGTACAACGCGCTGAGCAGCAGGCCGACGACGCCCGCATTCACCCCCGCCAAAGCCGCCCTCAAGCCTTGGCGCTGGCGCAGTGCATCCCAGAACGGCAGCGCTGCAGCCAAAATCAGAAAACCCGGCAGAAAGATGGCGCACAGCAGCAGCGTGGCGCCCGGCGCTCCGTGCAAGGCACCGGGAAGGAATGCGCCCAGGTACGCGGCGATGCTGAACAGGGGGCCCGGTACCGCCTGCGCTGCACCGTAGCCGGCAAGAAAATCTGCCTGCGTCACCAGACCGGTCGGCACCATGCTGGCTTCAAGCAGCGGCAGCACCACATGCCCGCCGCCAAACACCAAGGCGCCGGTGCGGTAGACACCGCCGATCGCCGCCGCAACCGGATCGCCGCTAGTTGCGGCCCACCACGGAAGTGCGGCGAGCGGCACCGCGAAAGCAATGAACGCGGCCAAGGCCCAGCGTTTGCTGGCAGGCCGTGAGCCCTCAGGGATCGGCTCTGGCACTGAGGGTGTTGTGGCGACGGGAACGTCCGCCACCAGCCAGCGACCCAGCAAGACGCACAGTGCCAGTGCCAGCACTTGCGCAAATGCGGTCGGTGCCAGCAGAGTGATCGCGGCGGCCATCACCGCCAGTGCGGCCCGGGTGCGGTCCGGGCACAGGCTGCGCGCCATGCTCCACACCGCCTGCGCCACCACCGCGACGGCGGCGATCTTCAGGCCGTGTACAGCGCCCGATTGCGCCAAACCGGGGTAGCGCCCCAACAGCTGCGCGAACAGCACCAGCGCAATCGCCGAAGGCAACGTGAAGCCAAGCCAAGCCGCCAACGCGCCCCAAGCGCCGGCTCGATGCATGCCCAGTGCCATGCCGACCTGACTGCTCGCCGGGCCGGGGAGAAACTGGCACAGCGCCACGAGTTCCGAATAGCGCGCGTCCGACAACCACCGCCTGCGTTCCACAAATTCGGTACGGAAGTACGCCAGATGCGCCACCGGCCCACCGAATGCGCTTAGGCCCAGACGCAGGAACGCAAAAAACACCTTCGCCGGCGACAGATCTGCGTTGTGCAGGTTCTGTTTAGGGTGCATCGGGAAACAGCGTCATCCAGCTGTCGGAGTCCCCTACCAAAAGGTCCAGGTCGTGGGTAGATGGCCGCTCGCACGGTGTGGCCCCTACGCTATGAGCCAGTTCTGCGGTTGCGGGCGAAAAATAGGCAATGACTTCGCACTGCAGCCGGCCCTCAAGCTCATGCCGGGTGAAGACCGCCGCGTCTGCGCTAGCAGTTTGGGCAAACGTCCGCTCGAACTGCTCGCGCAGCGCTTCCTTGGGCTCGAAGGCCAAAATGCCGTCGCCCAGCGATTGTGAAAACCAAGTGTGCATGGCGTTCCTTTCCGCGATTGCGCGACAACCATCAGCCTACGCCGCGCGCGGAGGCCGTGTCGCCAGCAAGGCCTTGAGCGCGGCTGCAGTGGCCGCAGCCGCACCGCGATGGGCCGCCGAGAATTCCTCTGCCTGCGCCCTGCCCAGCGCGTGGCGGGTGCGGTCGCCCGCCCATTCCCCCGCAGCCACCATGGCTTGGGCCATGTCGCTGACGCGGACGGCAGCGCCTGCGCTGCACGCCTGCTCGGCCACTTCGGCGAAGTTGAAGGTGTGCGGACCCACGACGACGGGACAGCCACACGCGGCGGCCTCAATGAGATTCTGGCCCCCCAACGGGGCAAAGCTGCCGCCGAGCAAAGCGACATCGGCCAGGCCGTAATACAGCGCCATTTCACCCAAACTGTCGCCCAGCCAAACATCGGCGTCCGGTGGCGGCTGGCCCCACTGGCTGCGCCGCGCCACGCGCAGGCCGGCGCCGCTGAGCAAGGCGAACACTTCATCAAAGCGCTGGGGATGGCGCGGCACGATGAGCCACTGCGCCGAGTCGGGCGACGTGATTGCTTCTGAATTAATAGCTGGCGGCGCTTTACCAGAAAGCGCTAGAGCCCTATTTTTTATGAAATTCTCTAGCCACAGCGCCTCTTCGCCCTCCCGGCTGCTGGCAAACAGCAAGACCGGGCGCGGGAACGCAGCGCGCCATTCCCGGCCCTGTGCCAGTTGGGCGGCGTCGGGCTCGGCGTCGAACTTGAGGTTGCCCAGCACCGCCTGCACCGGCGCGCCAAGCTGGCGCAGTCGCTCTGCGTCGGCCTCGGTTTGCGCCCATACGGCCAAAAGCGCTCCGTAGGCGGGGCGCGACAAACTTGCGACGCGCAGCGCGCTGGCTAGGGATTTTTCGCTCAGTCGCGCGTTGGCCAGCACCAGCGGCACACCGTGCGCACGACAGCCGGCGACCAGGTTGGGCCAGACCTCCGTCTCCATCAGGACGCCCACAGCGGGATGAAATTGGCGCAAAAAGCGCTCGACCGCACCGCGCGTGTCCCAGGGCTGCCAGACCTGCACGTCGCCCGGCAGCAGCAGGTGCTCGCCTTCGGCGCGGCCAGTTGCAGTCCCGTGCGTGAGCAGCAAGCGCATCTCGGGCCACTGCTCGCGCAGCGCGCGAAGCAAGATGGCCGCGGCGCGCGTCTCGCCAAGCGACACCGCGTGAATCCACAGAAAGCGCCCTTGCTCAGTGGTGCTGCTTTGCAGCATGAGGCTGTCAAGCTGGCGCGGGTAGTGGCCGAAGCGCTCGGCCACAGCGCGGCCATAGCCCGGCTCCTTGCGGGCGCGGCGGCGCAATTTTCGGCGCACCAGCGGCTGCGCCAGCCAGACCAGCATGGAGTAGAGCCAGAGCGCGAGCGTTGCCATGGCGCTGGAGTGGCCGGTCAATGCGCTGCCGACTGCAACTGGGCATCCGGCTTGACGCGGCGCAGCAGGGCGAGCATGTCGGTTTCGATGCGCTGCAATGCCTCAGGCGTTTGCCCTTCGAAACGCAGCACCAGCACCGGCGTGGTGTTGCTGGCGCGAATCAGGCCAAAGCCGTCGGGCCAATCCACGCGCAGGCCGTCGATGGTGTTGATCTGCGCGGGCTCGGCAAAGGCATCTGCGGCCAGTGCCTGCAGCTCAGCGCTGACGCGGTGCGGCTCGCCCTCTTCGCAGGCCACGTTTAGCTCGGGCGTCGAATGGCTGGTGGGCAGCGCTTCCAGCACGGCGCCAGCGTCCGGGCTGCGGCTCAAAATTTCCAGCAAACGGCAGCCGGCGTAGGTGCCGTCGTCAAAGCCGTACCAGCGCTCTTTGAAGAAGATGTGGCCGCTCATCTCGCCGCCGAGCGGCGAATCGAGCTCTTTCATGCGGGCCTTGATGAGCGAGTGCCCCGTCTTGTACATCACCGGCACGCCGCCGGCCGCTTCAATGGCAGGGGCCAGGCGCTGCGTGCATTTCACGTCGAACAAGATGCTCGCGCCGGGTACGCGGGAGAGCACGTCTTTGGCAAACAGCATCATCTGCCGGTCGGGGTAAATGTTGGCGCCGCTGCGCGTCACGATGCCCAGGCGGTCGCCGTCGCCATCAAATGCCAGGCCCAGCTCGGCGTCGCTGGCTTGCAGTGCTGCAATCAGGTCGCGCAGGTTCTCGGGCTTGCTCGGGTCGGGGTGGTGGTTGGGGAAGTTGCCATCGACCTCGGAATACAGCTCGATGACCTCACAGCCCAGCGCGCGAAAGATGCTCGGCGCCGTCGCCCCCGCAATGCCGTTGCCGCTGTCGATGACGATTTTCATGGGCCGCGCCAACTTCACATCGGAGAGGATGCGCTCGCGGTAAGCGGGCAGTACGTCGGCTTGGCCCATGCTTCCGCCGCCGGCGGCACTCTTCCAGGTTTGTTCTTCCATGGCGCGGCGCAGCGCCTGAATCTCTTCGCCGAAGATGGCACGCCCGGCCAGCACCATCTTGAAGCCGTTGTAGTCCTTGGGGTTGTGGCTGCCGGTGATCTGGATGCCGCTGCTGCACAAAGTGCTGGCGGCGAAATACAGCATGGGGGTGGTGCACGGGCCGATGTCGATCACGTGGAGGCCGGTTTCAGCCAGGCCCAAGATCAGCGCGTTGGCGAGCGAGGCGCCCGAGAGCCGGCCATCTCGCCCCACGGCGACCGTGCGCTCGCCCGCCTGAATGGCCGCGGTGCCGAACGCGCGTCCCAAGGAGCGTGCCACGCCGGTATTGACGGTGTCCGGCACAACGCCGCGGATGTCGTAGGCTTTGAAAATCGCGGGAGACAGGGGCACGGGCAAATCTCGGGTAAGAAAACGTGCAGACGATTGTAGGTGTCAGTGCAAGTGTCGCTGCCCTGCTGCAGCCAGCAGAAACCGCAGGTCCGAAAACGGCCAGCGCATTTCGTCAGCCGGTCTATGATTTGCCCATGCCGCGCCTCGCCACGTTCTCCGAAACAACTGCCGATGCCGGCCGCTATCTGGCGCTCTGCGCACGCGATGCGCGTTTTGACGGGCAATTTTTCACTGGCGTCACGTCCACCGGCATCTACTGCCGCCCCGTCTGCGCAGTGCGTACGCCGCGGCGCGAAGAACTGCCGCTTTTTCGACCTGGCAGCGCAGGCCGAGCATGCCGGCTTTCGCCCCTGCCTGCGCTGCAGGCCCGAGGTCGCTCCGGCGCATCTGGCCTGGTCGGCGCAGGACTCCACCGCGCTGCTGCTGGAGCATGCGCTGCGCCTCATCGCCAGCGGCAGCAGCGAAGGCGCAGCGCCAGCAGCGCAAATTGCGGCGCAGCTGGGCGTGAGCGATCGCCATCTGCGGCGGGTCTTCGAGGCGCGCCTCGGCATCACCCCGCTGCAATACCTACAGACCCAGCGCCTGCTCACGGCCAAGCATTTGCTGACCGACACGCAGATATCCAGCACCCAAGTGGCGCTGGCGAGCGGCTTTGGCAGCGTGCGGCGCTTCAATGCGGCGTTCATGAAGCAATACCGCATGAGTCCGACGCAGCTGCGCCGCTCGCATGTGCCCCTCGCAGCGGGATCGGCAGAGCCGCGCATGCTGCTGCGGCTGGCCTACCGCCCGCCGCTCGATGTTGGCGCCCTCCTCGCTTTCTTTGCCACACGCCAGGTCGCGGCGACCGAGCAGGTCGAAGGCGTGGGGGAAGCGGCCACATTCCGGCGCACGGTGCGGATCGGCAGCGGCGAGCAGGCGGTGAGCGGCTGGATCGCCCTGCGCTTTGTGCCCGCGCGCTGCCAGGTGCTGCTGGAGGCCAGCGACACCCTGGCACCACACTTGGGCGAGGTGATGCGCCGCGTGCGCGCCCTGCTCGACCTGGACGCCGACCCGGCCGCCATCAATGCTGTGTTGCACGCCGACTTTCCCGATGGCGACGGCCTGCGCGTGCCCGGCGCGTGGGACGGTTTTGAGACCGCTGTGCGCGCCGTGCTGGGTCAGCAGATCACAGTGGCGGCGGCGCGCACCTTGGCCGGGCGCTTGGTGGCACGCTTCGGCGAGCCGGTGCCAACCCCCTGGCCCGCCCTCACCCGCCTTTTCCCCACCGCCGCGACACTGGCCACGGCCCCGGCTGAGGCGCTGGGCGAACTCGGAATCGTGCGCCAACGCCAGGGCGCGATTCGCGCTCTGGCGCAAGCCGTGGAGTCGGGCGCGTTGCGGCTCGCGCCTGGCGAAGACGTGGTGCGCACGCTGGATCGCCTGCCCGCCCTGCCTGGCATTGGCGACTGGACGGCGCAGTACATCGCCATGCGCGTGCTGCGCTGGCCCGACGCGTTTCCTGCAGGCGACGTCGCCCTGCAGTCTGCCTTGGGCGTGCGGCAAGACCCCCGCCCCGCACGCGCAGCGGAGGCAGCCTCGCGCGTTTGGCAGCCTTGGAGAAGTTATGCAGTGGTGCGGGCATGGTCACGCGGAGCCCCACCACCACAGACCAAATAGCTATTTTTTTGATAGCTATTTGCGCTTGCTATATAAGCGCAAATGGCCGATTTCATTCATAATTCAGCGCTCTACCAGAGTGCCCGATTTGCCGGAGCATGTCCATGCAATTTCATCCAGACACCCAACAAATGCACGTCAGCACTGCGCTCGGCCCCATCCGGCTTGCGGCATCGCCTACCGGCCTTTGCGGCCTGTGGTTTGAAGGCCAGCGCCACGAGCCCACCACGCTCAATGGCGCGGGCGCCTGGCCCGTGGCGCAGCCCGGTCACGCGGTGCTGGACGCCGCTGCTGCGCAGCTGACGCAGTGGATGGCAGGCACGCGCCAGGACTTCGATTTGCCGCTGGATTTGTCCGGCGGCACGCCATTTCAGCAGTCGGTGTGGCGTGCGCTCCTGAGCATTGGCTGGGGGCAGACACGCAGCTATGGCGAGCTGGCACAACTGGCCGGCGCTCCGGCCGCGGTGCGCGCTGTGGGCGCAGCCGTGGGGCGCAACCGCTTGTCGCTCGTCGTACCCTGCCACCGCGTGCTTGGCGCGGGCGGCGCACTCACCGGGTATGCCGGCGGACTGGAACGCAAGCGCGCCCTGCTGGCCATGGAAGCCGCTGCACCTCAGGCTGCGCGCCAGCCGACCGCGGAGCCATTGGCGGCATGAGCAGCGCAGACGGCACGCAGCCCGCCGTGCGCTGGGTGCGCGAGTTCTTCTTGCTCTCCAGCCTGTGGGGATCGTCGTTTTTGTTTATGCGACTGGGCGCTGCCGAATTCGGGGCGCTGCCTACGGCGGGCCTGCGCGTGGCGCTGGCAACGGTATTTCTTTGGCCCATCCTGGTGCACCAAGGCCAGTGGCCGGCGCTGCGCAAGCACTGGCGGCCGGTGCTGCTGGGCGGGCTCATTAATTCGGCGATTCCATTTGCGCTGTATGCCTGGGCGGTGCTGCACATCACCACCGGCCTTGCGTCGATTCTGAACGCTACAGTGCCGCTGTTTGGCGCCATCGTGGCCTGGCTTTGGCTCGGCGAGCGGATCGGTCGTTTGCGCTCAATCGGGTTAGCGATAGGGTTCCTCGGCGTTGCGCTGCTTGCCCTTCGCGCGCCAGGGGGCGCGGGCGCAAAGTCTGACCTTGCGCTGTGGGCCATCGCAGCATGTCTGGGCGCTACCACCTGCTATGCAGTGGCCGCCAGCTACGCGCGGCGCTACCTCGTAGGCATTCCTCCGCTGGCCACGGCCACCGGCAGTCAGCTCGGCGCAGCGCTTTTCCTCGCCTTGCCGACGGTCTGGGCCTGGCCTACCGAGACGCCGGGTCTGCGCGCCTGGCTCGCCGTGACGGCGATTGCGGTGTTGTGCACTGGCATTGCCTACATCCTGTACTTCCGCCTCATTGTGCATGCGGGTCCGAGCCGGGCACTGGCCGTCACCTTCTTGGCGCCGGTGTTTGCAGTTTTGTACGGCGTGGTGTTCTTGAGCGAAACGGTGACGCTCTGGATGGCGGGCTGCGCGCTGGTCATCGTCTTGGGCACTTTGTTGTCTACCGGGCTGCTGGCACCCCAAAACCTCGGGTTTTATCGGAGTACCAACACGCCGCGCGAGCGCTGAAGCGGCCCTGCATTGGCCTAAACTGCAGAAATGGAACGCCCGCCCCCCCCATCCATTGAAGCTTCGTCGAGGCAAGCGCAGGTCGCAGCCGACTTGGCGGCCCAGCAACTGCGGGAGCAGCGGGCTTCAGAAGCGAAATTCAGCGCGATTTCCATGGTGCTGCCCGACCCCTGCGGCATCACCCGCGTGTCGGATGGACGCTACATCGAGGTCAACCAGGCGTTTTGCACCATGCAAGGGCGGATGCGCGAAGACGTGATTGGCCGCACATCCGTCGAGTTGGGCGTCTGGGCCACACCAGCCGACCGTGAGCTTTTGTTGGTCGCGCTGGCGAGCGAGGGCAAAGCTGACCGGTTGGCCGTGAACGTTAATGCCCTTGGCCGGGTCGCCCCAGGGTTGATGTCGGCGCGACTGATCCAGCTGGATGGCGAAGACTGCATGGTTTTTGTATTCCACGACATGACGGAAGAGCGTCGCATTCACAGCGAGCTGGTCGCTGCGCATGCCCTGATGAATCAAGCCGGCCACATGGCGGGTCTCGGCGCCTGGGAGTCCGACGCGGCGGGAACCGTGCAGCAATGGTCGGAAGCGTGTTGCGACGTTCATGGATTTCCCCGGGGAACCAAGCCGCCGGCAGACTACATCAACGAGTGCATTGCGCCGCGCTTTCAGGACATCCTCAGAAATGCCTCACGTGAATGCCTGCGCGATGGCACGCCGTGGACGCTGGATTTGGAAGTCATTCGTGCCGACGACGGTACGCGCCGCTGGATGCGGGCGCATGGCGAGGCGGTGCGCGTCGGGGGTCGAACGCTGCACATGCGCGGCGTCATGCAAGACATCGACGCCGAACACCATGCCGAGCAGGCGCTGCGCGAATCTCAGCAGCGGTTCCGTCTGATTTTCGAGATGCTTCCCCACCCAATGGGCATGACGCGCTGCGACACCGGCGCTTTCGTGGACGTGAATCCTGCCTGGGAAGCCATGACAGGAATCAAACGCACTGAAGCCTTTGGTCGCACGGTGCTGGAGCTTGGCCTGTACACCGCTGAAGATCGCCAGCGAGCGCTGGACCACGCGAGCAGCGATGGCCCCATTACCCCGGTGGAGTGCACCCTGCGCCCGCCAGCAGGCGAACCACGTGTGGTGCAGCAATCCACCCGAAAAATCCTTCTTGGAAGCACCGAGTGCTGGCTGTTTGCGCTGCACGACATTACCGACCGCAAGCGCGCAGAAGAAGCCGTGCGGGAGCGAGAGGCCGTGCTCAGCCTGACGCTGGAGGCTGCATCTGTGGGCCTTTGGGACAGCCACATTCCCAGCGGTATGGTGACGGGCGACGCGCGCTGGCACAGCATGCGCGGCGTCGAGTCACCCAACGATAACGAAGTGCCCTTTTCCCAATGTGCTGGCGCAGACGACGGGCCGCGCATGAATGCCGAGCTCAAGCGCCACATGCACGAGCTCGATACCTCCTTCGACCTGATTACTACGGTACCAGGTGCTTTCGAGGGCAAGCGCTGGCTGCGCAATGTTGGCCGGGTCGTCAGTTGGGGCGTCGACGGTAAACCGCTGCGCATGCTGGGCGTGGCCCTCGACGTGACGAGCCAGCGCGAGCAGGAAATGATGCTGCAACGCATGGCCCACTACGACGCGCTGACCGGTCTGCCCAACCGCGTGCTCATGGCGCAACAACTGACAGCCGCGATGGCGCGCGCGCGCGCCAGCGGACAGTTGCTGGGCGTCGCCTATCTGGACCTGGATGGCTTCAAACCGGTGAACGACCGATATGGCCACGCTGGGGGCGACCAACTGCTGCGCTGCGCAGCAACGCGCCTGAAGGATGCGCTGCGGCCCCAAGACTGCGTTGCGCGACTGGGAGGCGACGAGTTTGCCATTCTGCTGCCCGATCTATCGTCGAGCGAAGACGCAGAACTCGCGCTCGAGCGTCTGATGCGCAGCGTTGCTGCCCCCTATACGCTGGAGGATGAAGCGGTGTCGGTCACGGCCAGCATTGGCTTCACGCTCTATCCGCGCGACGACGCCGACGCCGATACCTTGCTGCGCCATGCCGACCAGGCAATGTACGCGGCCAAGCAAGCCGGCCGCAACCGGTTTCAGGAGTTTGATGCTGCGCAGGAACGCGCCCATCGGCAGACGCGCGCCCAGCTGACTGAGCTGCGTGACGGCCTGAAAGCGGGCGAGTTCGAGTTGTACCTGCAGCCCAAGGTGGACATGCGTCTGGGTACGGTGGTGGGCGCCGAGGCGCTGGCCCGCTGGAACCACCCAGCACGCGGCGTGCTATCACCGGCCGCCTTCTTGCCATTCATTGAGGGCACAGAACTCGATACGCCGTTTGGCGTTTGGGTGGTGGAGGCTGGTTTTGCTTTGGTGCAGCGTCTGGCCAGCGCTGGCCTCGAGCTGCCCGTCAGCATCAATATTTCTGCGATGCACCTTCAGCAAAGCAACTTCTCGCGCTGGATGGGCGAGCGCGTCGCTGCCCACCCGCAGTCGCCGGCGCACTTGCTCGACATCGAAATTACCGAAACCGCGGCGCTGCTTCAGATCGACTGCGTGGCGCAAACACTGCGCGAGCTGCGTACTTTGGGCCTTACGATTTCACTGGACGACTTCGGTACGGGGTATTCGTCGCTCACCTACCTGCGCCGATTGCCGCTTAACACGCTCAAAATCGACCAGAGCTTTGTTGGCGGCATGATGGACGAGGCTGGCGACCTGGCCATCGTCCAGGGCGTCATCGGCTTGGCGCGTTCTTTTGGCTACCGCATCATCGCTGAGGGCGTTGAGACCGAGGACCAGGGCCAAATGCTGCTGCAGATGGGCTGCGCGCAGGCGCAAGGCTATTTCATTGCCAAGCCCATGCCGATTGGGCAATTTTTGACCTGGGCCCGCGACTGGAAGGCGCCAGCCGCTTGGGTGCAGTAGTTTTCACGGGCGAAAATTTCATATAAAATCATGCTCTAGCGCCTTACCAGTAAGCGCTGACAGCTATTAATTTAATAGTCTATTCGCCCATCAATGCGCGCACCTGTTGCAGCGCGGTCGGGTCTTCCATAGCGCTCAGGTCGCCCGGATCGCGCCGCTCGGCGACGGCCTGCAGCGCGCGGCGCAGCATCTTGCCGCTGCGGGTTTTGGGCAGAGCGGTGACGAAAAAGACGCGCGATGGCCGCGCCACAGCGCCCAACTGGCCATCGACCTGCTTCATCACTTCACCTTCGAGCTTGTTGCGAGCAGCGTCGTTGTCGAGCCCGGTCGCGTCGCGCGGCACCGCGAACGCCATTGCCACCTGCCCTTTGACGCTGTCGGCCACGCCCACCACGGCCACTTCTGCAATGTTCGGGTGCGAAGAGATTGACTCCTCAATCTCGCGCGTGCCCAAGCGGTGGCCGGCCACGTTGATCACGTCGTCGGTACGACCCAGGATGAAGTAGTAGCCATCGGCATCGCGAATGCCCCAGTCGAAGGTGCTGTAGATCTGCCGGCCGGGAATGGTGCTCCAGTAGGTGCTGACAAAGCGCTCATCGTCGTGCCAGATGGTTTGCATGCAGCCTGGTGGCAGTGGCCCTTCGATGGCGACCACGCCTTTTTGATTCGGCGTGGTCAGCTCCTCTCCCGTCGCTTCGTCGATAAGTTTGACGTTGTAGCCGTACATGGCCTTGCCGGGGCTGCCAAAACGAGTCGTCTGCTTCTCAATGCCATTGGCCAGGGTGAGGATGGGCCAGCCGGTTTCCGTCTGCCAGTAGTTGTCGATGATGGGCACCTGGAGCGCGTCGCTGATCCACTGGGCGGTCGGCTCGTCGAGCGGCTCGCCTGCCAACCACAAGGCCTTGAGGCTGGAGATGTCGTACTTTTTCAGCCAAGAAGGGTCTTGCTTTTTGAGTACCCGCACCGCCGTCGGCGCTGAGAACATGTGCGTGACCTTGTATTTTTCGACGATGCTCCACCAGATGCCCGCGTCGGGCCGGGTCGGCAAGCCTTCGTACATGATGGTCGTCATGCCGGCGATCAACGGGCCGTAAATGATGTAGCTGTGGCCGACTACCCAGCCAATGTCACTGGTAGTAAAAAAGGTTTGGCCGGGGCGCGCTTCGAAAATGTGCTTCATGCTCGCCGCGAGCGCCACGGTGTAGCCGCCCGTGTCGCGCTGCACGCCCTTGGGCTTCCCGGTGGTGCCGCTGGTGTAGAGCGTGTAGCTGATGTGCGTGGAAGGCAGCCATTCGCACGCTACCTCGGCATCCATGTGCTGCGCGCGCAAGTCGCTCCACAAATGGTCGCGCCCGGCCTCAAGCGCAATTGGCACCAGGCCTCGGTCCACCAACAATACCGCCTTGGGTTTGTGCGTGGCTAGGCGAATGGCGTCATCAAGCAGCGGCTTGTAGGCCACGGCTTTGCCGCCGCGCGAGCCCGCGTCGGCGCTGACGATTACCACCGGCTCGGCGTCGTCGATGCGCGATGCCAGTGAGCCAGACGCAAAGCCGCCAAACACCACGCTGTGCACCGCGCCGATGCGCGCGCAGGCCAGCATGGCGAATGCGGCTTCCGCGATCATCGGCATGTAGATCTGAACCCGGTCGCCCTTTTTGACGCCCAGCGCCAGCAAGCTGGCCGCCATGCGCTGCACTTCGACGTGCAGTTCACGGTAGCTGTAGCTGCGCTCGGTTTCCGTTTCAGTGGAAATTGCGACCAAGGCTGCTTGGTCGCCGCGCTCGGCCAGATGGCGGTCGACCGCGTTGTGGCACAAATTGGTCGTGCCGCCGACGAACCATTTTGCAAACGGCGGATTGCTGTAGTCGCACACTTGTTCTGGGGGCGCCTGCCAGTAGATCAGCCGGGCCTGCGTGGCCCAAAAGTCGTCGCGCTGATCGATGGATTGGCGATAAAACTTGGCATAACTGGTCATGGAACAGGTCTCCTGGGACAACTCAAGATGTACTTTTTAGGGCGATTCTGAATTCATAATTATTCATAACGGGCTTTCGGGAAGCTGACGCAGTTAGTTATTGGCACGTCCCACACCGGTACTTTGCGTTCTTCCCAACTCAACAGCATGTCCCAGCTGCTCTCGTCGCGCATTGTGCTGCCGCAAGCTTACAAACCGCGCGGCGCAGGAAGGCTTGTATTAGGCACCTCTGCTGCTTGGAAGGCAAAGGCGGAAAAGTTGCGCAGCACGTCGATGTCTGCCTGCAAACCCAAAACCAATTCTGCCCGGGCGAGTGCGGTGCGGGAATGGTGCAGCGCGGCGCTGCGCATGGCGTCGTCGCCCGCCAAGCCCAGTGCAAAGAACGCTTTTTGCAGGCGCACGCCCACCTCCACGCTTCCCGCGCCGTCGCGGGCAATGGGGGTGAAGGCGTCGTTGAACATGTCGGCAACGTCGAGCGCGGGCACTTCGACCCGCTCGTACCGCGGTGGCTCGGGCTCTTTGTCGCTGGGGGTACGCCAGAGCACAAACAGCCGCGCCAGCGTGCCCACGATGTCGATGGCCGTGCCCGGGTCGTTCACGGCGGGCGAGAGTGCGCGGCCGGCAATCTCGGCCAGCACCACCAAGCCAAAGCGCGGGTCGTCGTCAAACAGCCGGTCACCGCCAATGCGAAAGGCGTGAACCAAGGGCGCTTCGTCTACCGCCTCGGTATGCGCCGGATCTCGGGCGTAGACGGCCAGCGCACGTCCCGGCAATGCAAACGTGCCGGGAAGCGCCTGCACGACCACCTTTCCGCCAATCGATTGTGCAAACTTCTGCACCGCTTCCATATCGATTCGCTGCACATAACCCACCTCCTCAGCGAAAACGGCATCTCCGACGGGCTGGCTGCCCGCGGCCAGTGCAACGCCGCCCAAGGTGGGTGCATCGCGCCGCCTGCGCATCACTGCGGCGGTGGCGCGTTCTGCCTGGTCGATGGTGGTGCCCAATCGCCCCAACCGGGCGATGCGGTCCATCCAGCGCACAAACGTGAAGATGACGAACGCCAGCACCAGCAGCGTGAGCGCGAACAAAGTGAAGCGTCCGTTGCCCTCAAAGTATTGGTTTTTCGACGCGGTGAGCGCCACAACGCTAAAAATGAAGGCACCAATGAAGGCCGAGAGGGCGTTTTGTGAGACGTCGTCCGAGATGACCAAGGGAAAACTGCGTGGCGTGGCGGTGCTGCTCGCCGAAGAATAGGCAGACACCATGGAGGCCACTGCAAACGTGGCAATCGGCAGCATGCTCGCTGCCATCACCGAAAGCAGGCTTTGCACCGAATCGGTGGTGATGACCGGCAACCAATCGCTCTGCTCGAAGTTGTCGGACAACTTGGCCAAAAAAACCCCCAGCACCGACACCAGTCCAATGAACAGCGGTTTTACCCACAAACGCTCGCGAATGCGCCGAAGCACGAAACGGATCGTGTCCTTCGAAAACAGCGAGGCGAGCGAAGGAAGGGTGGGTCCGCTCATGGCCTGAGCTACTTTATTAGTGCCAGCGCTTCCCGGAAGGCCGGGTGCTCGCAGGTCGCCAACCATTCAAAGCCCACCATTTCGGTGGTGACCAGCTCGGCGCCGGCGCCGGCCAGGCGGTCGTAGGCAGCGTCGCGGCTGCGCTCAGTGCGCGAACTGCAGGCATCCGTCACCACCCACACTTCGAATTCGTCTTCCAGCAGGCCAAGGGCCGTTTGCAGCAGGCAGACATGCGCTTCGCAGCCGGCAATAACGATGCTGTTGCGCGGTGGTGCGGACTGAGCCGTCTTTTGCATGTGCTTGGGCAGGCTGCGTGCGTTGCCTGCGGGGGGCTTTGGCGGTGGGCGAAGCCATTCGCCCAAGCCTTCTTCCGCTGCGCTGAAATGCATTTTGGCCAGCGTGTCGTCGCACAGCGCGCGCAACTGCGCGTCGTTGTGGCCCAAACGTGACGGGTTCTGTTCGGTGCCCCACACGGGCACTTGCATCAATTGTGCGAATTTCGCCAGACGCACGGCGTTGGCCAAGGTGGCGCCTGCGTCGTGAATCACAGGCATCAGGCGCTCCTGATAGTCCACCAGCACCAGCTGGCATTCGGAGGCTTCAAGCAACATGGGGATTCCTTCCTGGGTTCGGTTGGGGTCGATTGTCACCCCGCCAGATTGCGGGCATGCGCTCTCCTGCGCGGCCATTACCTGCACTTCCATTCGAATCAAGGTGGTTGCATGGGTAGAACATGGAAAACATGGCGGTGCTGGCGCTCGTGTTACCCTCCGCGCCCATGCCCCGTTGGATTTTCCCTCTACTCGTTGCAGCGACCTGTGCCCAATCGGCGCTCGCGGCTCCTTCCGAAGCTCTTGCAGAAGCGCCCGCTCCTCTCGTCCAGCGGAGCGAAGCTCCCGTCGGCGGCGGGCTCGCTCTAAAGGCCGACACATCCGTGAGGCGCTCTTTAGAACAAATGGGCCACACGGTGGCGGACCAAGCCCACACCGTCGCAGACCACACATCTGCTCTGGTTTCTACTGCCATGGGGTTTATGGGCCTTCGCTACCGGCGCGGTGGCAACAGCGCAGAAAGTGGCTTTGATTGCAGCGGATTTGTCCGTGCGATTTACCAAAAAACTGCTGGATTGGTGCTGCCAAGGCAAGCAAAAGACCAGGCAGCAAGCACAGAAGTCATAGACAAAGGCGAACTGAAGCCAGGCGACTTGGTGTTTTTCAACACCATGCGCCGCGCTTTCAGCCATGTCGGTGTCTACGTGGGCGACGGCAAATTCATTCATTCGCCTCGCACCGGTCAATCGGTACGGGTTGAGGATTTGAACGGCAGCTACTGGAAGAAGCGCTTTAATGGCGCACGCCGCGTGGCGCTCGATTCAGACACCATGCAGCGAATGACTGCCTCAGCTAGCCTGAGCAACTAGCCAGCGAATATCTTGGCTCAGCGTGCCGGGATTTCACGAATCGTGATGACTTCAGTGCTCTGAATCGGCGTCATCGGCGCACGCGTGGGACGCATGTCGGGGTCGGCCCGCAGCGCACTCGCGTACTGCATGTCTTCCTTATAGCGCGCTCTCGCCTCGCGCTCGCAAGCCTTGCGGCCTGCGGCCTCTTCCCGACAGTCAGCGAGCGAAAGCTTGAGACCGCCGCCAGCTTCCCGAATGGCCGTCTGGTAGCGCTGCTGCGCCGTGACGTCGGGATGTGAGCCGCGCTCCAGCGACGCATCGTAGTTTTGCGCAGCCGCCAAACCCGGAAGCGACAGCAAAGCTGCTGCGCCAATTCCGACGAACCAGCGATAGGCAATTGAAGTGTTTTGCATGGCGAAGCTCCTTACCTGTAAAGGCACGCTGCGAATGGGCGCGCCTTTTGAATACCTACGAAGGTAGCGAGAATTCTGGCTATGCACTGTGGGTGGGCCGCGCGCTACCATGTAAGCGCCTGCCCACAGCCACTAGCGATGGAAAGCTCCTCACCATGACCAAGACGCACGACAAGGCTTACCTTCATGCCCTACTGGCCGAGCGCAACCGGGACACCGCCAAGCACGCAGAAATCGACGCGGCCATCGAGCAGGCTTTTGTACGCACCGTCTCCATATTGGTCCTGGATATGTGCGGCTTCACCAGCACCACCAGTCGCCACGGCATCATTCATTTTTTGGCCATGGTGCAGCGCATGGAGCAGGCTGCGCGCCCCGCGATCGCTGCCAACGGCGGCGAAGTCATTAAGCAGGAGGCGGACAACCTGTTTGCCGTGTTTGCCAACCCCAAGCAGGCGCTGGAGGGAGCGCTCGACATTCTTCGAGCGTTGGACGCTATGAACGCAGTGCAGCCCGCAGAACACATGCTGAATGTGAGTCTGGGCATTGGGTTTGGGGCGACGCTGGTGGTGGCGGGCACAGACTTGTTTGGTCCTGAAATGAACCTGGCTTGCAAGCTGGGCGAAGACATTGCGGGTCCCAGTCAGATCTTGCTAAGCCCCGCCGCAAAAAACGCCCTACCGCCTGATCACTATCTGTTTCAGGAAAAGTTGGTCTCTGTTGGCGGCGCAGAGCACAGCGCGTTTGAATTGCAAGCGTGCATGGTCGAGCGTCCGCTCGGGGTACATGCCCATCCAACGGACCTGCGATGATGCTGGGCATGAAACTCCCGTTTCCCACCAGATCTGCTGCGCGCCCTGCGCCATCGGACCCCACGCCTAGCCCTGCAATGCTCGACGCTGCAACCCGTGCGCGCAGCCTGCTGAACCGCCGCGCGCTGGTCGCGGCAGTTGCCAGCACCGTGCCTGTGCCGGGCCTGGACTGGGCGGTGGACGCCGCCCTGCTCTCGCGCCTGCTGCCCAAGATCAGCGCCGAGTTTGGGCTGACGCCCGAGCAACTCGACCAGCTTGACCCGCGCAAGCGCGAGCAAGTACAAAAAGCAGTGGCCATGGTTGGCTCGGTGCTGATTGGTAAGTTCATCACCCGCGACCTTGCGCTCAAGGCGGTGCGCACCGCGGGTATGCGCATGACGACCAAGCAATTGAGCAAATACATTCCGCTCGCCGGGCAAGCCGTCTCGGCAGTGCTGGGCTACGCGACGCTGCGTTTTCTGGGCGAGCAGCACATTCGGGACTGCATTGCAGTGGTGCAAGCAGCCCAACTGCAATTGCCGCCGCCCGCCACACATTAGGCTCTTGATTTAATAGCTGCTAGCGCTTACTGAATAAGCGCTAGAAGTCTATTTGACCAATATTTTCAAGCTGCTTTCTTGCTTATGCCCAAGCGCATTCGCAGGTGAAGTGGCGCAGAAACTGCGGTTGCTTGGTGATGCGAACGCCGCGGATGCTGGCCGCCTTTTCTTTCACCTCAGCAATGACCTCGGCCGCGTAATCGAAGTGCGACTGGGTGTACATGCGGCGCGGAAACGCGAGGCGCACCAGCTCCATGCTGTGGAAGGTCTCGCTGCCGTCGGCCAAGCGTTTGCCGAACATCATCGAGCCGATCTCGACGCCGCGAATGCCGCCCTCCAGATACAGCGCATTGCACAGCGCCCAGGCGGGGTACTGCTCTACCGCCATGTTGGGCAGCACCGTTTTGGCGTCGATGTACACCGCGTGGCCGCCGGTGGGTTTGACAAAACCCACGCCTGCAGCGTCGAGCCGCTCGCCCAAGTATTCGGCGGTGCGCAAGCGGTAACGCAGATAGTCCTCGTCCATGCCCTCTTCCAGGCCGACGGCCATGGCTTCCAGGTCGCGGCCGGCGAGCCCCCCGTAGGTGGGGAAACCCTCCATCATGATCAAACCATTGCGCACGCCGTCCATCCATTCGTCGCTGCGCAGCACGATGAAGCCGCCGATGTTGACCATGGCGTCCTTCTTGGCGCTCATGGTTGCGCCGTCGCAGTACGAGAACATTTCTTTGACGATGTCGCGGATGGCGGCGTTCTCGTAGCCGGGCTCGCGCATCTTGATAAACATCGCGTTCTCGGAAAATCGGCATACATCCATGATGAAAGGCTTGCCGTATTTCTTGAGCAGTTTCGAGTACGCGCGAATGTTTTCCATCGATACCGGCTGCCCGCCGCCGGTGTTGTTGGTGACGGTGAGCATGCCAAACGGAATACGCGCACCTTCCTTCTGCAGCACGGCCTCGGCGCGCGCCAAATCGATGTTGCCTTTGAAGGGGTAGATGAGCGCGGGCTGCAGGCCTTCGGGAATGACGAGGTCCACCGCTTCGATGCCCAGATACTCAAGGTTGGCGCGCGTGGTGTCGAAGTGACAGTTGTTGGGCACCAGGTCACCTTTTTTGCACACCGCTGTGAACAACACTTTTTCGGCTGCGCGGCCCTGGTGCGTGGGCACAAAGTGCTGCATGCCGGTGATGTCCTGGATCACCTTTTCCAAACGATAAAAGCTGCGCGCGCCGGCGTAGCTTTCGTCGCCTTCCATGATGGCGCCCCACTGCTTGCTCGACATGGCTCCGGTGCCGGAGTCGGTCAGCCAGTCGAGCAGCACATCTTCAGCGCGCAGTTTGAAGACGTTCAGGTGGGCGGCTTCCAAAAGCTTTTCCCGCTGCTCGCGCGTAGTCATTCGAATCGGCTCGACGCTCTTGATGCGGAAGGGCTCGATGAGGGTTTTGGGCATGGTGGTCTTTCGCCGAAATGAATAGATGGCGCAAAGTTATCACCGGTGTTTGGGGCGTGGTGTCGGTTAATAGCAACGACGTCTGCGCTTTGGGCCGCGGTTCAAGTCTCTAAAAAACTTTAAGCCAAATGGGCCTCTAGCGCTTATCCATTAAGCGCCTGAAGCTATCCATAAGATAGCAATCAAAGATACGGTGACAGCAGCCACACCAGCCGATTGCGCAAGCGTGCCGGCAGGCTTTGGCGCGTCAGTGTGGCCAGGCTAAGTGGTGTGGCGTTGGCAATGCGGGCGTCGATCAGCGGGTCGAGCGCATGCACCAGTTCGGTATCGTGGCATTCCAGGTTGTATTCAAAGTTAAGCCGCAAGCTGCGCGCGTCCCAATTAGTCGAACCGATCAAGGCCCAACTGTCGTCCATCACCAGCAGCTTGGCGTGGTCAAACGGCGCTGGCGTAAAGCAGATGCGACAGCCGGCCGCGAGAAGTTCATCGAACTGCGGCCGCATGGCCCAGTCCAGCAGCGGCAAGTTGCTGCGCTCCGGCAGCACAATGTCCACCGCCACACCCCGCAGCGCGGTGGTTTGCAGGGTGCTGAGAATCACTTCATCGGGCAAAAAGTACGGCGTCACGATGCGCACCCGCTGCCGCGCCGCCGCAAGCGCCCCCAGAATCACCTGGCGCATGTGATTCATGTCCGCATCGGGCCCATCGGTGACGCCGCGCGCGAGCACCGAACCGCTGGATTTCGGGGTGGCAAACCAAGGCGCACCGTGCAGACGCTCATGCGTGCTGAACGCCCAATCGGTCGCAAACGTGCGCTGCATGTCGGTAACCACCGGCCCGCGCACTTCAAAGTGCAGGCAGTGCACCGGTGTGGCCGGCTTCATGCCGATCCAATGGTTGGCGCTGATGTTCATGCCCCCGGCGAACCCCACTGCGCAGTCCACCACCAGAATTTTTCGGTGGTTGCGCAGGTTTACGTGCGAGAGCACGCGCGTCAGTGATGGCGGCAAAAATGCCGCGCAGGGAATTCCGAGCGCCCGCAGCCGCCGGAGCACGCCGGTCGGCCGGTAGCGCGAACCAACGGCGTCAATCAAAACACGAACTTCGACCCCGCGCGTTTTTGCTGCCGCAAGGGCCTGCACAAAGGCTTCGCCAACGGCATCGTTGTGGAAGATGTACGTCAGCAGAGTGACAGAGCGCTCCGCAGCGTTGATCGCCGCAAGCATCGCCGGGAACGCCGCGTCGCCATCTGGCAGGGGATGCACGCTGTTGCCAGCCAAAAGTGGCTTACCGGTAACTTGCCGGGCCACACGGGCGACGCCGCCCAAAGGGGCGTCCACTGCCTCGTCGGGAACGGCAAAGGCTTCGGCCAAATCGCCCTCCCCCTGCCAGGCCTTGCGCAAGCCCAGCGCCACCCCGGTGCGCCCGATGCGGTTGATGCCCAACAGCCAATACGCAAAAGCACCACCGAACGGTGCCAGCCACGCCAGGCCGATCCAGCCCACTGCCGTGTGCACTTCATCCTTCTTCATCAGCGCATGCAGCGTGACGGCTATCGCCAGTGCAATGTGCAGCGACGACAAAAGCCACACCGCAAACCCCTGCAGCACTTGCAGCAGCAACAACGGCATCGAGGCGGGTTCCATAGCACGATGGTAGGCGAACGCCGCGTGTTGCAGCACGATTGCCAGAGCCTCGGAGATACTTTCCCCAGAAGCGGCCTCAAGTCGCGCCCATCCAATCTTTTGTACAGCACCAGCATGCCTTCAAGCCAAGAACCCATCGACCTCAGTGCAGCCACTCCTGTCCGAGAACAAGCCGCATGACGGCGTCGCAATGGACGGTTCTGGCCATTCTTTCTGCCACCGTGGCTCTGTTCGTTTGGGGTCGCTGGCGCCACGACATGGTGGCGATGGCGGCCTTGTTGGCCTGCGTGCTGACGGGTTTGCTGCCAGCGGCCAGCGCCTTCGCGGGCTTCGGGCACCCGGCGGTGATCACCGTGGCTTGCGTGCTGGTGCTCAGTCGCGGATTGCAGACTTCGGGTGCGGTGGATCTGTTGGCCCGGCGCGTGCTGCCCGCCAAGGGTGGAGTCACCGCCAGCCTTGCTGCGCTCACCGGCATGGGGGCGTTGCTTTCGGCTTTTATGAACAACGTGGGTGCTATGGCGCTGCTGATGCCCGTAGCGGTGCAGCTTTCCGGTCGCTTGAAGCTCACACCCGGGCAGGTGCTGATGCCGCTGGCGTTCGGCACCATCCTCGGCGGCATGACCACGCTCATTGGTACGCCGCCCAACCTCATCGTCTCGGGATTTCGGCAAGAACAAGGCTTGGGCGGCTTTGCCATGTTCGACTTCGCACCTGTGGGCGTGAGCGTGGCGCTGGCAGGTGTCGCCTTCATTGCTTTAATCGGCTGGCGGCTGGTGCCGGCGCGCAAACAGACCGGCATCGACGGCTTCGATGCGGGCGCCTACCTCACGGAAGTGCGCGTGCCCGAAGGGAGTGCCTCGGCCGGAAAATCCCTGCGCGCGCTGGAGCAGGAGCTGGACAAGGCCGGCGCCCAAGTGGTTGGCTTGGTGCGCAACGATATGCGCGTCATCGCCCCCAGCCACTGGCGCCATGTGCGCGCTGGCGACATTCTCGTCATCGAAGCCGAGGCGGACGCGCTCAGCAAGCTGCTCTCGGCGCTTGAGCTGCGGCTTGAAGAGTCCCGCCGGCCTGATGGCGATGAGACAACTGACGATCAAGCCAATGCGGGTCGTATTGTTAGTGCGGGCGCCGAGCACGAAGCGAAGAGGAACGCCAACGCGGACGCAGAGGTCGAGGCCGGTGAAGAGGACCACTCGCCGCCCTCTTCCGACATCGTTCTCATGGAGCTCGCCGTCTTGCCGGCGTCGAGCCTGGAAGGACGCTCGGCCAGCGACTTGCTGCTGCGCACGCGCTATGGGCTCAACCTCTTGGCGGTCTCACGCCAAGGGCGGCGCGCCCGCGCCCGCCTGCGCGACATGCCGCTTCGGCCGGGGGATTTGCTTCTGATGCAAGGCCCTGCCGAAACCATCGCCGAGTTTGCTTCCGACAACGGCTGTGTGCCTCTGGCCCAGCGCGAGCTGCATATTCCGAGCAAGCGCAAGGCCTGGCAGGCGAGTGCCATCATGGTCGCGTCCGTTGGCACGGCAGCACTGGGCTGGCTCTCAGCCCCCATCGCGTTCGCGCTGGGCGTGCTCGCCTCGATGGTGGTGCGCACGGTGCCGCCGCGCTCGGTGTACGCGGCCATCGACTGGCCAGTGGTGGTGCTGCTGGCAGCTTTGATGCCAGTGGCCAGTACGCTCGAAACCACTGGTACGGCCGACCTGATAGCACGCTTCCTGATAGACCACGTGGCGCAGAGCAATGCGGTGCTGGGGCTGGCCTTCATCCTGGTGGTGACCATGACTTTGTCGGACTTGATGAACAACGCCGCCACCGCTGCAGTGATGTGCCCCATAGCCTTGGGCACAGCCACTGCGCTGGACGCCAACCCGGACCCGTTTTTGCTCGCCGTGGCCATTGGCGCGTCGTGTGCATTCCTCACCCCGATCGGCCACCAAAACAACACGCTGATCCTTGGCCCTGGCGGCTTTAGATTCGGCGACTATTGGCGCCTGGGCCTGCCCCTTGAATTGCTGGTGGTGGCGGTCAGCTTGCCCGTGTTGCTGATGGTGTGGCCGCTTTAGTCACATCAGGTCAGGCCAGAGCTTCTGACTGGCCCGTCAGGCGCTTCGCCAAACCCTGCGCCAGGCGGTTGGTAATGCCGTAGATCGAGAGCTGCGGATTTGCGCCAATGCTCGTCGGGAAAATGGAGCCGTCGTGCACGGACAGGTTCTCAAGCTGCCAGTGACTGCCATCGGCCCGCACCACGCCCTGCGCCGCGCTACCTGCCATGGCACAACCGCCCATCACGTGCGCACTGACCACTTTGGTGAGAAGCGGCTTCATCGGCAAGGCCTCAATCGCGCTCTTGGCCTGCGCCCACGACGTGTAGCGGTCCGCTTTTTCATGCACCGGAAGCACCTCCTGCGCGCCAGCAGCGAACTGGATTTCAGCCATCGCCAGCAAAGCGCGCCGCGCCCCTTCCATCACGAAATCGTTGAGTGGGTAGTCCAGCACGGCGGAACCATCGCTGCGCAGCTTGACTTGGCCGCCCGCGGCTTGCGGGTGAAAGCCGTCGCGCAGCAGCGCCAGAAGCACATGCGTGTGCGGGAACTTGGTCAGCAAATCGGCATGCGGCTGGCCGTAACCCGGCATGGTGGTGGCCAGAATGACGGGGTGCAGGGGCGGCGCCTCCAGCTTAAACCCCAGGGGCCCGTCGATGGCTTGGGTGCCCATAAAGTGGTCGGAGTACACGGTCTGCGGCGCACCAGCCCAACCCTCCACACGCTGCTCCAGCACGGCGGCCGACATCACCACCGGGTGCAGAAAGGTGCGCGCGCCCACCAAGCCATGCGGATCGGGCGCTTTGGAGCGCATCAGCACGGCGGGCGAGTTGATGGCGCCACCGGCCAGCACGAAGTGCTTGGCCACGATGCTGGTCCCCTGCCCCGCAGTCACTGGCGCGCCATTGGGATGCACAGCGACGCAGCGCAGCGCTTGCACTTTGCCACCGGCCAGCACCAGCTGCTCCACGCGTGTTTCCACCAGCAGCGTGGCGCCCTTGTCCAAGGCCGCGGGAATTGTGGTCACGAGCATCGACTGCTTGGCATTGGTGGGGCAGCCCAACCCGCAGGAGCCAAGGCTCCAGCAACCTTTGACGTTGCGGGAGATGACCGCCGCAGAAATGCCCAGCTTCTCCGCCCCGCGCTGAAGCAAAGCGTTGTTCTCGTTGGGGGCAGCGAGCCAAGGGGATATGTTCAGCCGCCGCTCGGCCTGCTCGAAATACGGCGCCAGCGCCTCGCGGCCGTAGTCCTGGAGCCCAAAGCGTTCCTGCCAAAAACGCAGAGTCGGCTCAGGCGTGCGGAAGGAGCTGGTCCAGTTCACCGTGGTGGAGCCACCTACGCAGCGGCCCTGCAGAATCGAAACCCCTTTGTCTTCGGTCTTTCGGCTGCCGCTTTCTTGGTAGAGCGTGGGGTAAGCGTCAGATTCGCGCTGGCGGAAGTCGCTGCTGCTTTTGAGCGGCCCCTCTTCCACGATCACGACGTCTAGCCCGGCTCGGGTCAACAGCTCGGCGGTAACGCTAGCGCCAGCGCCAGAGCCGATGATGGCGACGTCGCAGGTGATTTTTTCAGGCAGCGGGCCATGTACGCCGCCAAAGACTTTCCAGCCTCGCTGCAGTCCGGCACGAATCGGATCAGGGAAATTACTCATGGAATGACGGTTATATAGCTAGGGGGCCGGGATAGCCCAAAGCGGCCCAGGTGCTTTCATCGGACAAATAGGCGCCGCCGACGATTTCATGGAGCGCTTGGTAGGCCTGCTGGCGCAAGGCCAGGCTGGAAAAACGCATGCCTTCCAGCGCAGCCTGCACCTGCGCCTCAGTAGCGTCGGCCCAACTCGGCACCAGACCCGCCAAACCCATGCGCCCCGGTGCCGTGCACAGCAACCCCAGCAGTTGCGACAGCTCCGCCTGCACCGTGACGGGCAAGTTCGACGTCAATGCGTCAATGCGCACCACCATGCCCGACAACGCGGTGCTGCGCTGCTGCGCATCACTCGGGAGAGTACCTTGGAGGATGGCCCGGCCCAAGCTGGTAAAGAGCTCGCGGGCAGAAACGGTGAGGTGCCCCTGCTGCAGCCCGGGCTGCAGCAATACCGCCGCCCCACCTGCAAGCGACAGCACTGCGCCGGACACCAAACCCAGCTTTAAAAGCGATCTTCTTTGCATGTTTTAACTATCGCATGCGATGCAATGCCGGGCCTAGAGGAAGCCGCCTAGAGGAAACAGGGGTTTTCATCCATGTCGCAACCCGATTAAACGTCACCCTTCTCATGCAGACGGAGCGTTGGTGCAGCTGTGGTGGCCGAGGCAACCGACGGTGCTACCTCTAACGACTGCGAGATGGTCGGTGGTCTCCGCGCGTCGTTGGCGCGGGTTTCGTGCGTTACCGAACAGACGTCGTCCGCACTATCACGCTAAATGGTCGCTTGTCATTCGGCCGAAGTCCACGGATGGGTGTGTCTTGCAGGCGGGGCGTATCGCAGGAAGAGAGAGTGGCTCGTCCAGTTCTTGAACGATAAGTGCGTTATCGCAAATGACATACCCCGCTAAAGCACGCCCAATGCCCACTTGGCATTCGCCGAGATGTCCGTGCCGTTCGAATCAATCGGCGGCAAACCAAAAAGACGTCAACCCAGGCTACGTCCCTACGTGAAAGGCCTGCTCCATGATTCCACCCCATTCGACCGAAGCTACCGATGACCGGGCACAAATGGTTGCCGACGCCGCAGTAGCGCGCTGGGAGTCGATGGTCGATGCGCTGACGCCTGTACTCGGGCAGCGCGGCGTTGCCGCGCTTTATCGGCGCACCTTGAACGTGGCAGGGCGGGCGCACCCTTGCTTGCTCTTGGCGCACGAAGACACCGAGCCCATTCCTTTCGACCAGCTCAGGAAAATACTGCGCAAACAACCCGCCGACAAGGCCGCTGCGGCCACGGACGCGTCTATCCAGACCTTTCACGAACTCCTCAACAACTTGATCGGCGTTCCACTTACCCAAAGGTTGCTTGGTGCCTTGTGGTCTCCAATTTATAGCGGCTCGCCCGTTCAGGACAGATCGAAATGACCGACAAAGTAGAAATCAACCGGCTCGCAACGGGCGTTCCAGGTCTGGATGTCGTCCTTGCGGGTGGTCTGCCGGAGTTCTCCTTCAATCTGATTGCTGGCGCGCCGGGAAGCGGCAAAACCACGCTCGCACACCAAATCATGTTCGCACTGGCCACGCCCACGCGACCAGCCTTGTATTTCACTGTGCTCGGTGAGCCGCCGCTCAAGATGCTGCGCTATCAGCAACAGTTTTCGTTCTTCGACAGCAGCAAAGTCAACGCGTCGATTCGTTTTGTCAATTTGTCGGACGAAACTGTAGCCGGCGACTTGGGGGTTGTGCTGGCCAGAATCGCAGAGCTGGTGCAGGAGCACAACCCCTCGCTGGTGTTTGTCGACTCGTTTCGCTCAGTGATCATGGCCAACCAAGGCCAGGGCCAACCAAGCAGCGACTTGCAGATGTTTGTGCAGCAGCTGGGCATGCTGATGACGACTTGGCAGGCCACCACTTTTCTGATTGGGGAGTATTTCGACGAAACCGATGCCAACCCGGTATTCACCGTGGCAGATGGGCTGATCTGGCTGCGCCAAAGTGTCGAGCGCAACTCCATGGTGCGCAAGATGCAGATTCTGAAGATGCGCGGGCAGCCCACCTTGCCCGGGCTACACACCTTTCGCATCAATCAAGACGGTCTTCAGGTCTTTCCGCCGGCTGGCCGCGACCTGCCGGCGACTCGGTCCAGCGCCAGCGAACTTCAACGCGGACGATTGTCTATTGGTGTGCCAGAACTGGACGACATGCTGGGCGGCGGGATTCCACGTGGCTATTCAATACTGGTGGCTGGCCCGTCGGGGTCGGGAAAAAGCATCCTGGCGACCGCTTTTTTGGCCGAGGGAGCCCGCCTGGGCGAAGCGGGCGTAATTGCTTCCTTTGAGCAGCCACCGAGCGGCGCACGCAATCGGCAAGTGGCTGAACTGATTGAGTCGGGCTCTGTGGGGCTTATCGACAGCCGCGCGCCGGACCTCTCAATCGACGAAATCGTCCTTTTGATTTTGAGAGAAATCGAGCGTCTCAAAGCGACCAGGGTTGTCATCGATTCGCTCTCTGGCTTCGAGTTGACACTGGCCCCGACCTTCCGCGAAGACTTTCGCGAGTCGTTGTCGCGGATGGTGAGTGCACTTGTGAGTACAGGGGTGACAGTGCTGATGACCTGCGAATTGGAGGACCGTTATACCGATCTGCGATTTAGCCCCTACGGTACGGCCTACCTGACCGACGCGATCATCGTGCAGCGCTACATCGAAGTGGAGAGCAGGCTGCGCAGAATGATTGCGGTCGTCAAAGTTCGGGCCAGTGCGCATTCAGATGAGATGCGCTTGTTCAGCATTGATGACGACGGGATCCACGTGGGCGACACCTTGGTCGACAGGGAAGGCCTGCTGGGCGGCAGGCCGACTCTGAAACAGCCTTAGCACCTACTGGCACAAGCTGGGCAAACAGCTATCGTCAATTGATGGTCCCTGTTGAATTGCACCCGTTGAAAAACTTCCCCAATCCGTTCGCTTCTGCCTTAGCGACCGACACGGAAACCGTGCCAGGACTGCTGGTGCAAATCGCACAGGCACGCTCTGTTTTGACGGAACTTAAAAGGCAGATAGCGACGACGCGCAGGCAAGTTGATTTCGACGACAGCGCCAATTTGGTGGAAGTGAACGAGCAATTGGTGGTCTCTGCCTTGCAAAGCCAATTCGATGCCGAGGAGGCCGAACATGCTTTTGGTGAGCTTTCGAAATCGTTTGGGGTCGATACCCTGACCCAATTGTCGAATCGCGTGAAATTTCAGGAGCAGTTTGCCTACGCGATCGCCTGTGCCAAACGCCACGGAACGCGCGTAGCCATCCTGTTTGCCGATATTGACGGTTTCAAGCGTATCAACGACACACTGGGACATGCAGTAGGGGACGAAGTGCTCAAACACACCGCACACTGCATTTCGAAATCAGTTCGAGACATCGACTTCGTTTTTCGCTACGGCGGAGACGAATTCGTGATTTTGCTCACCGATATTGCCGACGCACCTGACGCGGCCTTGGTTAGCCAAAAGATCGAATCGGCGGCCGCATCGCCCATCAATGTGAAAAACCAGACGATATCGGTATCACTGAGCATTGGCGTCTGCATATACCCGGACGATGGCGTCGACGCAGATGCATTGATTCATTGCGCCGATGTGGCGATGTACGAAGCCAAGCGTCTCAACGCGCGCGGTCGGGGCTCGCAATCGAACTAATGTCAGAAGAGTCGGGTGGCGCGCTGTGCCACTGGGCGTGAAGGCGACAGCTCAAATGTCGGGCGCACGGTAGACCAACACTTTCAATGCGCGTCCGATGTCGACATCGGCAAACACCGCCGGGTTGGCTACGCGCTCGATAAAAGCCAGTTCCGGTGCCAGTTTCTGCATCTGCTCTTGCAAGAAATCCAGCCCCAACTCGGGCGCATTCAGGCAGAGCATGGCATGCCCACCGGGCGCGACCAGGTCCGGCAGACGGCGCATCAAGCGGGCGTAGTCTTTGGTGGCGACAAAGCTGCCCTTTTGATAGCTGGGTGGATCGACGACGAGCAACCCGTAGGGCCCAGCGCGCGTAATCTTGCCCCAGCTGCTGAAGATGTCGTGCGGCAAAAAGCTTGCCCCATGGGCGATGCCGTTGAGTTGGTGGTTCTGCTGACCAATGGCGAGCGCGCCGTGGCTCATGTCCACATTCACCACCTGGCGGGCGCCCGCCTGCAGCGCCACGACCGAGAAGGCGCAGGTGTAGGCAAACAGGTTCAGCACCTTGAGGCCGTAGCGGTCGCTGCTGCGCGCAGCCGCATAGTCGCGCACCCATCGCCGGCCCTCGGCCATGTCAAGAAACAAACCATGGTTCTGGCTCCGATCCAGGTGCACGCGAAACTTCGCGCCCTGCTCGGTGACCACATGCGGGTCGGGCACCGCGCCGGCCATCATCCGCGTTTCAGTGCGTCCCTGCGTGCGCAGCTGCTCGTTTCGGCACTGAAACACCCAGTTCAGCGGCTGCCCGGGAGCCAACTGCTCCCAGCGATTGGTGAGTGCGTCGCCCACCGCTGCGAGCTGTGCGTCGGTTTCGTCGCTGGCCGGGGCGAAGTTGGTGAGCAGAAAAACGGGCGGATAGGCGTCCAGCGTCCATTGTTCGCAGCCGGGGTGCAGGCCACCCCGTCCATGGAAAATGCGCTCTACGTCGGTGGGCAGGTCCATCGCGTGGATGGCGTTGATCAAGGCTTGCATCTGCAGATTGTCAGCGCCCCGGCTACAGTCACCCGCTTTCATGCCGCAAGGCAGCTTTACAAAGGAATCAAATGTTCGCCATTCTTGGAACCATCGTCGTCGGTCTGATCGTCGGGTTGATTGCCCGCGCAGTGAAACCCGGGGACGACAAACTCGGCTGGATCATGACCATCGTCTTGGGCATCGCCGGCTCGTTCCTTGCGCGCTATGTGGGTGTGGCAATGGGCTGGTACTTGCCAGACGCTCCCGCAGGCTGGATCGCGTCCATCCTCGGAGCGATTGTGCTGCTGGTGATCTACGGCTTCGTCAAGAAGAAGGCCTGAACTCGAGCGCGGCCCATATCTGACATGTGGGCAGACAGGGAAGAAAAATACAAGGAAAAGTGCTTCTAACGCTTATTGGTAAAGCGCCAGCAGCTATGAAATCTATAGTTTTTAGGAAGCCGTGAGTCGCGGCATCACGGGGCAATCGCTGTTGCAAATCGCCCGAGACGCCAACGCTTGCGGGTTCTGCGTCCCTTGCGCAGATCAGTTGGCGGGTGCGGATGCAGGCGGCATCACGATCACAGTCGTGTCCTGTCCCGATTTACCGGTCGCACCAGTGTCGCCTGTCGCGCCCGTGTAACCCGTGCTGCCTGTACTGCCCGTTGCACCAGTGGCACCAGTAGGCCCTGAAGGGCCGGCTGGGCCCGGGACGACCACTGGCGCTGCAGCCGGAACGGTGACCACCGTCGGCTTGCGATCGCACGCGCTCAATGCGGTGGCGGCCAGCAGCGCGACTATTAGAAATGTCTTGTTCATCGAGTTCCCTTTGAGAGCGTTGGGCAAAGACTATTGGTTCTTTATCTTTTGGTCTGTACGGCACCGAACGCAGTGTGCAGATGGGTGCCGGCTTGAGCCTGGGATTGGCCGCCAGCCGCACCTTCGCCGCGCAACCCCTTCCAACACCACAAGCGATGAGCGCCAGCCAGAGCGACCCGAACGTGCGGGCCATCGACATTCGCGATCCACGATCCGAAGTGGTACGCAGCGAGCCACATTCCAGGAGCGGCCAATGCGCCTTATGGCCAATGGCGTGGACCGACGACCAACCTCGGGGCATTGCCTGCGCCGCGTAAATTGACCACGCCGGCGCAAGGATTGGGGCTGACTCCTGCAACCCACGCGGTCGTTGTCTCTAGCGGTGTTGCTGCTCGTGGGAATCGGCATGGGAGCGGCACTGGGAGGCGCACACTTTGCTTCCCCCACCGGCTGGCGGCATCTGATTGAGCGCCGCGACGCGTGCGGTGACCCAGGCCAAGCTGCTGCTCAGTTTGGACTGCTTGGCTGAATTGCCACTTCTGGCTGAATTTTCGGAGCTGCTCGCCGGGCTCGGGCCACCGAGCGTGAGCCTGCTGGTGGGCGCCCCCTTTTTCGGACTTGCGATGCAGATTGCGGACGGCTGCGTTTCGCGCCGCGGGCTCGTGACAAGCCACAAGCGGCGGCCATCGCTCCATGGCTGAGTGACTCGCATGCCGTGGTCCCGCAGGGTGCTTTGGTCAAATACGAGGTACGCGCACAGTCAGTAGTTGCGAGGCGATTTTCGGGTCGTCGGGGTCGGTCACCATGGTGACGAGCCAGTCGTCGCCTTCATTCTGAACCGCGATGCCCTCGACTTTGGGCGCACCTTGCAGGCGCATCAGGCTTCGCACCTGCCCGTCTGCAGCCACGACGCCCAACGCAGACGCGACGCAGATGCCGTCTGCCACGCTGTCGCTGGTGTCTTCGGCCACCGCGCTAAACAACCAAGCACCGCACGGCAGCGCAGCGCCGTCGGTCAGGCTGAACGGCACCCCTTCCGCGTCGCCCAGGTGCAAAACCGGCGGCAGAGCCTGCTCCCCTGAAAGCCAGCGCGCAGCGCTGTCCCAATCGAAGCGGATGCAGGCGCTGCGGGGATCGCCCATGTTGCCCCGCTGCAGCAGGTGCAAAGCACCATCGGCTACCCATGCGCCCTCAATATTTAAGTCGGGAAAGTGCCTGCGCAGCGGCGCGTACAGTGAAGACAAGGCTACGGTGGACTTGCGACCATTGAGTTTGCCAACGCCTGACAGCGCAAGCAACACGCCAGTCTCGCGGTGGGGCGTGGACCCCGATCCCAACGCCAAGAGCGCACCGCCCGGAAATTCGGGCAGGGATGGCAATTGCGTGAGCGTTTCAAAGTCTGGCTTGACTTGCTTGCGCTGGCCTGTCTCGCTGGGCAAATTACCGTCAAGCAACTGCAATAAAGCACCGGGAGCGAGTGGCGCGCCCGCAGCAACAGTGTCGTCGAACACGCCCAAGTGCAACTCGTCGTCCGCCACCACATACAGGTGCCGGCCTGACCGAACCAAGCCACTTGTAGCGCTCAGGTGCACCCGCCCTTGCGGATGCTGGCCGGCACGAATCTGCAGAGTGCCAATGCAATGAGGAAAAAGAGTCCGAGAAATAGATGGCATTGGGGCTCGTCACGATAGAGAAAGCGTGGCCGGTCGAGGATCTTCCATGCTGTCGCGAAACAGACCGCGATTTTTGAAAACTTTCAGTATTCTTACGCCCGGTCCGAAATGAGTATCGGACTTTTACACGGAGACAAATATGACAGAACGATTCGCATGGCGCCCTCTTGGTGCATTGTTGGTGGTGGCAGCTGCGTTGGCAGCCTGTGGCGGCGGTTCCGACGATGGACCGGGCGACCTGGTTTCCGCGCGCAACTACGCGGCGCCTTCGGCAATTGCAGCGGACAGCAAGCTGCTGATTCACTGGATGACAGGGCTGGCAGGCAAGCCAGTGAAAGCCACCGCCATCCTGTTTGTGCCCCGTGGTACGGCCCCCGCGGGCGGTTGGCCAGTGGTGGCATGGGTACACGGCACCATGACTGGGGGGCACTGGCGCCCCCGCCGCCACGGTGTGCTCGCCGAGCGAGTCGGCGACGCTTGACGGCGGCCTGACTGGCGATGGTTTCGTCAGCAACTACGTGGATACGATTGCCTCGCTGGTGGCCGCCGGCTATGCAGTGGTAGCCCCCGATTTGGAAGGCCTGGGCGCCGAAGCGCAGCGCAACGGCACCGCCCACGCGTATTACAACCTCGCCAGCAGCGGCCATGCGGTTGCGGCGGCAGTCGTAGCAGCCCACAAGGCAGTACCTTCGCTCTCGAAAAACTGGGCCTCCGTCGGCCATTCCGAGGGTGGGCACGTGGTGCTTGGCCTTGAAACGACTGCGGGTGAAGCCGCCGAATACAGCTACAAAGGCACTGTGGCACTTGCGCCGTTCAACTCGATCGAGGCATCGGTCAATTTGCTCAGTGGCCTTAGCGCAGCGGATCCGGCCAATTTGGTGAATTACCGCACCTCGCAGGAGATCTACGTCGGCTTGATGGCTACGACCATCGCCACGCAGCAGCCGGCTTTTCAGCCTTCTGCCGTCATGGGCGCCGACTTGGTGGCGTTGCTGCCTGCTTTCCGAAGCCAATGCATGTTCCCGCTGCTTGCCTCGGTGGGAATGGGCGTTGGCGTTAAGACGCCAGCTGCGTTCCAGGGCTACAAGGCCGACTGGGCCTCCAATGCCACCGTCAGTGCGTTCTTGAAAGCCAACGACCAAGCGGTGTCCAGCAGCTTTAAAGTAGCCAAACCTACGCTCGTGCTGCAAGGTGCAGCAGATGTGTTGGTGTTTGAAGCGCTGCAGACCGGCTTCGTGACCAAGTTGAAGGCTGCCGGCATGCCGGTGACCTACACGACCTACCCCACGGCGGACCACGGCACGGTGATAACACAAGGCCGAGCCGACATGCTCTCCTTCCTTAAGAAAATCCTTCCTTAAAGCGCATCAGTTTGGCGCATGGATCCGGCGCATGACGCCGCCGCATTGGTCAGCGCACCTTAAATGGTGCGCGGGACCAATGTCATTGACGAGTCAAATGGAAGAAGAAGTCGGTCGGCTTCCCTTTTACGTCGCCGAGTCCGATGATGACGTCGTCGGTCACCTTGCGGAAGTAATCCATGATCGGATGCTTGTCGTAGATCAACGCGGCCGACACCTTGCCCTCGTACGCCATCAAGCGCATCTGAGCTGTACCAAGGTTCTCGTAGGCATACACCGTGCCGTCGTCCCGTGTACACAGCAACGGCTCGCAGTGTTCGGCTGAGACGAAGCGTTTGCCGTACCACTTGATCGGGTCCGGATCCTTGCCACCGTCGAATTTCCCGCCCTTCCAAGTACCCAAGATGTCTTCGACGGAGATCGATTCCAGTCGGGCATACAGCGGAAAAATGAGGTCTGGTGCATAAGCTGACTTGCTTGCGATCATCTCCAAGAGCTGGTTTTGTGCGGTCATGTGAGACAGTTCCTTCTCAATCCGTGGGGTGCGTCAGAGCGGTTGTGGCGGGGCCGCCCTGACATTTCTCATTGGGTCAGTTGGGCGAACCAAGAAGCTCTAAGGCGGTGCCGTCTGCGTCCAGTGCCTGACCGATCACAGCGTCGCCCAAAGTGGGTTCCTTCGTGGCTGCGGGCGCTTGAACCACCCTTTTCCCTGCGTCAAAGATGCGCTTTGCGTAGGCGCCTGGACGGTCGCTTCGGATGCTGAGGCGAACCGGATTGTTCGCATAGTTCTGTGCGCTGCCATCGGTGTAGTGCATCAGCACAATGGCCGAGCCACGGCCCGAATTCGCCGTCAAAATGTATTCGTCGTACCACGGCATGGCGGGCTCCTTGGTGACCGAAAGCTTCGCCAACACCTTCATGTCCAACGCATCCACATAGAAGGACTTTGCGGTCTCAAGGTCTGCTACGCCCACGCCCACAGCGCTGACGTAGGGCGCCACCGCTGTGGGTTCGCTTGTGATTTCGACGAGGTTGTTGTCTGGGTCGCGACCAAACGACACTTGCCGCCCCGAAAATGCGGCCGGCGCCGACGCATTGCCCCCCGCCGCGACCACCGAGGCGATCGCTGCTTCCGTACTTTTGACGTAGAAGACGATCTTTCCGGGATTCCGCTTGAGGTTGCGGCTGACACCGTCTGTGAACTTGAACAGTACCAACTGCGAACCGCGGCGATCGGCCGATTCGAGCACCAATTCCTGACGATCGGGGCGCGTCAAACGCACGCGCTCTGTCATACCAAACGCAGCTTTGTAGAACTTGGCTGAGATCTCCAAGTCGGTCACGCCGACACCAAACGCGCACAAATATGCACCAGTGGCCGACACTGGCGCGGCAGCGCCCGGTGCGGATGTGGGGGCTGGCAGCGGTGAGCAGGCCTCGGCTTGTGGAGACTTGAATATTTCCAGCAGGGTGCCGTCTGCATCCTTGGCGAGGCCAAGGATGGCACCGCCCAATTGCACCTCGCTGGCCGCGGCTGGCGCGCGGGTCACTCGCTTGCCTGCATCGGCGATGCGCTTGGCGTACGCGACGGGGTCATCCACGCGGTAGGTCAGCTTGACGGGGTTGTCGGTGTAATTTTTTGGCGATCCATCGGTGTACTGCATGAGAACCACCGCAGAACCCTTACCGGTGGACGACACCAAAATGTATTCGTCGTACCAGGGTATGCCAGGTGATTTGGCGACAGAAAGCTTGGTCAGCACCTTCATGTCAAGCGCATTGACATAGAAGTTTTTCGCAGCCTCTAGGTCGCTGACGCCCACACCGAATGCGCTGAGGTACGAATGAACAACTGTGGGATCGCTGGCGATTTCGACAAGGTTGTTGTCCAAGTCGACTCCAAACCCAACCATGCGGCCCATGTAGGCCACCGGGGGGCTTACTAATTTGCCACCCGCAGCCTGCAGCGCTGCCCCGAAAGCGGCAGCGTCTTTGACGTAAAAGACGATCTTGCCGGGATTTTGCTTGTAATTGTGGGCTGCGCTATCGCTGTGCTTAAACAGCACCAACTGGGAGCCACGGGCGTCGGCAGACACCATCACTACCTCCTCGCGGTCTGAGCGGGAGATGCGGGCTTTCTCCTTCATGCCCAAGGCCTTATAGAACGCAACCGAGGCTTCCAGGTTGGTGGCACCGACACCCGCCGCGCACACATACGCACCGGTGGCCGACACGGTAGCCGCAGCTCCGGCTGGCGTCGCCAGAACGGCGCAGGGCTCCACCACAGCCGCGGGTGAGACCGCGGGTTTTGTTGCACTGTCCGCATGGTCGCTGCCGCCGCACCCCACAAGGCCAGACGCTAGTCCGACCGAAAGCAACGCACCTAAAAGGCTCATCCGATTCATTCGCAATCCTTCTCTAATTGTTCTGCATTGCAGAATATATGTACTGAAAAATCTGGGTAATAGTGAAGCCAAATCGCTTGAGTTGACCAAGGGCTAGCATCCATCTCGCATCGGCGTGGCGACAGTGCATTGGCGCGATTTCACCCACGTTGGCGCGTGTGCTAACCCTTCCCCATAAAGCCTTTTATGAGGGCTAAATCTGCGTCGCATGGCGCCTGAAATAGGCGATTTCAGCCACCCCACTGCTCGCGAAATGCCTTGCGTGGGTCGTTTTGGGTGGCAGTGCCATTGCTGTCCCCCTGGAAAACCAGGGTGGCGCGGTTCGGCAGCGTGAAGGCGCCCCACTGCGGTGTATTCGCGTTGTTCGGATTGCCCGTGGCCGCGAATGCGACCCAGGCAGAAGCGAGTTGATCGGCCAGGCGCGCTTGCTCGGCGGAAGGGCCGTTGAGGCCGTTGCGAATGTCGTGCAGGCTCGGGCCAATGTCCACGCCGTGGGGGGCGCCGTAGCGTCCGCCGTAAGCGGGGCTCGGAATCTTCCAGAGATAGCTGTAGACAGGTGCGCCAGCCTGCTGGGCTTTGCGGTCGATCTGGATGTGCGCCCCTCGCCGAAATGTCATGTCGGTGTCCATCCGCGCCTGCAGGATGAAAGGCGATGCACTCGGGTCTTCTTCCCGGTACATAGTCACAAGCTTGTCGGCATTGGCACCGCCAATTTCTGCTGCGAACTTGCGCAGGCCCGCCTCGTCCAGGTCGAAGTTGACGCGGCGGTACGCGCGTTCGTCCAGCACGGTGCCGACGATCAGCGGGACGTCGGACGAAACAGCTGGCGCATCGGGGTCAAACGGGTGGCGCGGAATCGCCGTGCCATCGAGCACGGGCGAAAACGCTCTTGGCGCCTCCCCAATGCGCCGGTCTGCCATCTCCATCGTCACTTGCGCAGCAAGCAGTTCGTTAAAGGGCAGAGCATGAAGTTTGTCGACCGAACCTTTGCTGACGTCAAGCGACTTGCAATAGGCACCTGCAATCTTGGAAGACATTTCCGCCGTAATGATGCGGATGCCTGATCCGCTCATCACCCCCGCCCTGTGGAACAGGCCTTTGGCAGAAGGCATGGCCATGAGCGTGCTGGTCTTGAGGCCGCCGCCCGACTGCCCGAACACCAGCACACGCGAGGGATCACCGCCAAACGCGGCGATGTTGTCCTTCACCCAGCCCAGCGCCGCCACGATGTCGAGCATGCCGACAGCGCCCGACTGTGCGTAACGATCGCCGCCCAGCTCGGCAAGATTGAGAAAGCCAAACGAGCCAAGACGATGGTTCAAGGTCACGACAACCGCGTCTCCGTAGCGGGCGAGCATGTCTCCGTCGAACTGCGGCGAGTTGCCTGAACCCGCGTAGTAGCCGCCGCCGTGCAGATGCACCAGCACGGGCTTCTTGGCACTGCTGGACAGTGTGGGCGTCCAAACGTTCAACACCAGGCAGTCCTCGCTCATCCCGCCCGGCTGGATGTCGTACATGATCAGGCCGACGTAATCGTTCGTGCGGGCCGCGGGCAGCTGGGGCGCATACGCGCCGTAGTCCAGCGCGTCCTTCACGCCTGCCCATTTGGCCACCGGCTGTGGCGGCATAAAACGATTCGCGCCGCTGGTGTCCGCGCCGTAATGCACGCCTTTAAAGATGTGCATCCCACTGGAAGTGAGGCCGCGCAGTTTTCCGTTGGTGGTTTCCACCACAGGGAAAAGCTGCTCACTGCTGACCGCACGGGCAAGAGGACTGACGCCGACGGCGGCAGCCCCGGCAAAGCCCAGCAGGCCTCGCCGCGTAAGCTTGGGTTCAAAGGGGGAGGAAGAGCGAGAGATCATGAAGAGGCTTCCAAGTAAGGAAGATTGAAGAACGCAAGAGGCGAAGGCACTGCACTGCAAAAAAAAAAGAATGAAAACCCACGCACCGCGTGGGTGCGTGAGTGCGCAGGTATTGGCTGGCGCCCTTGTCAGGGGAAGGCTTTTGCCAGGCCAGTACGCACGGCCGTGGTGGGCGCGGGACCGAATTCCACGTAGGTATCGTTGGCAAGCGTGTAGGCCGGCCAGTTGAAGGCAGGCGTGCTGGGGTTGCCGGTTTTGGCAAACTGGCTCCATGCCGCCATCACGTTCTGCGCGGTGGCGACGTCGCCTGCGCCCCATTGCATGGATGCGTACACATCGGCCGCATCGCCGGCCGTACCGGTCACACCGTTGCCATTGAGGTCGCCAATCAGCGGCTTCGTACCCTCCGGTGTGAGCACCAGACCGAGGCTGTAATTGCTGACCATGCCCAGTGGGTAATTGAACAGGTACGGCACTTCTCCACCATGTCCACTGAGCAGGCCCATGGCCGCAAATCCGTCAGGCACACGGCTGAATTTGTACACAAATTGATTCGACTTGTAAGTCGGCGTGCGCTGCGTCATGAATGTCGGCAGCGCGCCGCGCAGGGAGGCGTAATCGCCGGACGTCACCCCGACCATCAAAGGCACGTCGCTCGGCATGCCGTCGGCAACGTTCTGACGGTAGGTGCTGGGCAGATAGTAAGAGTCGGAGTTGGGGCGGTAAATTTCGCGCGGAATGCCGGCATCAAGGTCCGCCTGCGGGAAGGCCATCCAGGGCAGCGCCCTCGCCTGCGCCAGCGTGGTGACGCCCAGCCGTTTGAACATGGCGGAACCGACCGCTTCGTTCCCGGCCAGTGAGGTTTGCGCAGTGCCGGTGGTGGCGATTTCGCTCGCGCCGCTTTGCACAATGGCCTTCTGGAACAGGCCCGAGGCCATGGGCGAATTCATCAGTGCATAAGTCTTGCCACCGCCGCCGGACTGGCCAAACAAGGTCACGTTGGAGGGGTTTCCGCCGAATTGTGCGATGTTGGCCTTCACCCACTTGAGCGCCATGACCAGATCCATCTGGCCATAGTTCCCGGAGCCGCCGTAGCTGCTTTCCGCCGTCAAAAGCGGGTGCGCCATGTACCCGAATGGGCCAAGGCGATGGTTCACAGTGACCAGAACCACCCCTTTGGTGGTCAAGCCTGCGGGATTGTTGTATTGCTTGGTGTTGCTGCTCAGGATCGCAAACGCGCCGCCGTGGAACCACACCATCACCGGCAGGTTGGCGGCGTCTTTTGGCGCCGTGACGTTGAGGTAGAGCGAGTCCTCGCTCATGCCGCCCTCGCCAATAGCTTCCAAAGTGGGATTCTGGGCAGACTGGTTGCTCCAGGAAACTGCGTCACGCACGCCTTCCCAAGCCGCTGCGGCCTGGGGCGGGCGCCAACGCAGGTCGCCCAGTGGCGGCTTCGCGTAGGGGACGCCCAGGTACTGCCAGGTAGTTGCATTGGCTTCGAAACCGCTGAGCTTGCCGGCGACGGTGGTCACGACGTGGCGGGGGCTGCTCGCCCGCGCGAAGTGCTCGAGCGAAGCCGCAGCAGTGCGCGCGGAGCGAGGGCGCGGGTCTGGGTCCGTAAACGCACTGGAGGCGTTCAGTACCGCCATCAGCGGGGCCAGGCTGCTACGGAAATCGGCCGTTGGCTGGTCGAACCGGATGGCACCGGCCTGTGCAGACACCGCGGTGCGGGCGGCGTCGGAAATCTGAATGCCATTGTTGAGGTCGCCGTCTTGATCGAGTGTCTGCAACAGGATGAGCTTGTTGTTCACCCGGACGTCGTTGGCCGCCGCGGCACCGGAAGTGATGCTCAGCGGGGTCAGCATTTCGGCTCCCGGAGCAGAACCCAGCGACAGACTGCCAACGGAAAAAGTGAGCGTTTCGCCCTCTTTGTAGCTGAAGCGTCCTGCTGCGTCGGTGGTAGTTGGCGCGGTTCGCGCGCCTTGATAGCTCAGGCCCGAAACCGGGCTGGCGGAAAATGTGCCTGTTTTGAGTGCGGGTTCGTCGCTACCGCCGCAGGCGGCGAGCATGGCCACCGCAGCTATGGCTGCGGCCCGCATCGGGATCTGGATAGAGTTCATATCGGTCCTTGTTGCAAATGGAAAGACGGCTACGGGAAGACCTTGGACAGGCCTGTTTTCACCACCGGCGCGGCACCCAGTTCGACATAGGCGTCGTTGGCAGGCGTGTAGACCGGCCAGGTGACGAGACCCGGCACGCTCGGGTTACCAGTCTTGGCAAACTGCGTCCAGATCGACATGGTGGAATCAATGACCTGCGTATCCAGCGCGTCGAAACCTGCCGATGCGAACACGTCGGCCGAATCACCGGCTGTTCCGGTGATGCCGTTGCCGTTCAGATCGCCCACCACGAGCCGCGCATTCGTCGCCGGATCCAGCACGAGATTGAGCTGGAAGTGGGCAATCACGCTTTCGGGCGCATTGAACACGTAGGTCAGTTCACCACCGTGATAGGTCGTCACGCCGCGCGCACGCCAGCCCGCCGGCATGTGGCTGAACAGCGCCGCGTAGTGGTTCTGCTTGCTGTGCGTTGTCATCCAAGGGAACACGTCCTTCACAGTGCCAATCGGGTCCTCGGTGTCGTTGGTGTTGATGACGATCAGGAACGGCACATCGTTTTGCTTTTTCGTCTCGAAGGCCGTACGTTCGGTGGTGGGCAGGTAGAAGTTGTCCACGTTGGTGTACGGCACCAGCTGCGCCGCCGCAGTGACCACATCGGTCCAGCTGCGGGCGCGCATGTCGGACACCGAAGCCGCACCCAGCCGCGTTTGCAGCGCACTGCCAACGGCTTCGGCAGAAGCCAGGCTGCGGGTGTCTGGAATCAGGGTGCCGCTCTGGCTGATGGCTTTGTGGAACAGGCCTGCAGCTTCTGGTGACGCCATGAGCGACAGCACCTTGCGTCCGCCGCCCGACTCGCCAAAAATCGTCACGTTGTCAGGGTCACCGCCGAACTGTGCGATGTTGGCCTTTACCCACTTGAGCGCCATGACCAGATCCATCTGGCCGTAGTTGCCTGAGCCGTTGTAGCCAGATTCCTGGCTCAAACCGGGGTGCGCAATGTAGCCGAATGGGCCAAGACGCTGGTTGACGGACACCTGCACAACGCCCTTGCTGGCGAGCGCAGTCGGGTTGTTGAATGCCTTGGTATTGCTTGTCAGCGAGGTGAAGCCGCCGCCGTGGAACCACACCATGACCGGCGCTTTCGCAGCGGTCTTGGGCGCGATGACGTTGAGGTAGAGGGAATCCTCGCTCATGCCGCCCTCACCGAAGCGTTCCAGCGCCGCGTTTTGTGCGGCCTGGTCTCCCCACGCAACAGCCTGGCGCACGCCGGCCCACCCGTCCAGCGGCTGCGGCGGGCGCCAGCGCAGTTCGCCCACCGGCGGTTTGGCATAAGGAATGCCAAGATACTGCCAAGTGTTGGCATTGGCCTCAAACCCGCTCAGCTTTCCTGCAGCCGTAGCGACGATGTGGCGCGCGCTGTTGCCGCGCTCAAACTGCTCGAGCGCGGCAGCCGCCGTGCGGGCGATTCGGGGGCGTGGGTCCAGGTCGGTAAAAACCTTTGCGGAATTGAGCGCAGCAAGCAAGGGCGTAAGGCTGGTGCGGAAAGCGCTGGTGTCCTGATCAAAGTTGATGGACGCCGCCGCATCCGATACCAAAGTGCGCGTGGCGGCATCGATCTGAATGCCGTTGTTGAGATTGCCATCGGTGTCCAGCGTCTGCAGCAGGATGAGCTTGTTGCTCACCTTGCGATCGCCCGCGGCAGTGGCGCCGGAAGTTAGCGTCAAAGCTGTCAAGGACGCTGCCCCCGGCGCGGAACCAAGAGAGACTTTGCCGATTGAAAATTTGACCGCTTCGCCCTGTGCGTACTCAAACTGCCCCGATGCATCGGTCTGGGCGGTGGTGGTTTCGCCCTGCTGATAGTCGAGCCCGGAAACCGGTATCTCACCGAACGTGCCGACCTGCTTGACGCTTTCCCCTGACGAGCCGCAGCCGGAAGTAAAGGCCGCGACAGACATCAAAACGGCGGCTACTGCCCGTCCTCGTCCGACGGCAGGGATGTGCTTGGGTTTCAGAACAATCAAATCGTCTCCTTTGTCAGCGTTGAAAATCACGCTGGATTTGTGTGTATTTTTATGACTAGAAATAAATACAAAGACAGGGTAAACCCAGCACATAGTCGCTTGTGGGACAAACGATGAGCCCGCAATTGGGTCGGCGAAAACCGTGCGCGATGTTCAGAGCTGGACCAGCGGGGCACTCAAATTAGCCTCTGAGCGCTGCCTTTTCCGCCCCCGATGTATCTATCCGAAAAAGTTCACAGAAAAGTGCCATTTGTGCTTACTGGTCAAGCGCTATAAGCTATCTTTTGCGTAGTGAAATTTGTCCCCGTCAAGTAGCCTGCACCTGTGGAGTCACACACTTTGGGGTGCATGCCCTATCGGGTCCAATGGACCGTCTCAAGCCATTGCCCAGCCGATATCTGCAATTGCAACGCTAGAAAAAGTTAAGACGACCGGTCATATAATTTCGCCTATGCCGCGCAGTGCCAACTCCAAAGACGTTCCCGATCGCCTGCGTCGCGCGGGGCTCGAGCTTTTTCTTCGTCAGGGCTACAACGCCACCGGCATCCAGCAGATCACCGACCTCGCAGGGGTTCCCAAAGGGTCGTTCTACAACCACTTTGATAGCAAGGAAGCGTTTGCTTCTGCAATCGTCGAGCTGTATGCGCAATCCATGCAGAAGTCGTGGGAACGCATGATGTTGAGCGCGCCGCCCGAGCCGCTTTCGGCCATTCGACACGTTTTTGCGCAAATGCTGTCGTACCACGAACGTGCGGAACACCCCCACGGCTGCCTGATCGGCAATTTTGCTGCCGAGGTGTCGCTCTCCAGCGATTCCTGTCGGCAGAGCCTGCTGGCTGCGCAGCTGGCCTGGCGCGAGCGCTTGGCGGGCTTGATAGGAGCGGCGCAGGCGAATCAGGAGATCCGCTCAGACGCCGATGCGACCGCCCTTTCCGCTCTAGCCTGGAGCGTGTGGGAAGGCTCCCTCTTGCGCATGAAAGTGGAACGGTCCGTGCGACCGCTTCGTGAGAGCATCGCACTCATTTTTGATCTGCTGTTCCGCCCTGCCGGCGACGCAGCGATTCCCCGGATTCCCCACCCTACCCTTACCCCAATTGCGGAGCGATGAACCATGGGCAAACCCAGCGAAACTTTTATAAACGATGCACTCTTTCAGCCGATCAAGCTTGGCAGGCTTGATCTTGCCAATCGCATGGCCATGGCGCCCCTCACCCGCAACCGCGCTGCAGAGGCAAACGTCCCCGCAGCAATGGCAGCGGACTACTACAGCCAACGCGCCAGCGTTGGCCTGATCATTGCCGAGGCCACGCAGGTGTCGGAAACTGCGCAAGGCTACAACGCCACACCTGGCTTGCACACAGCAGAGCAAATAGCCGGCTGGAAACAGGTAACGGACGCGGTGCACGCACAAGGCGGGAGGATATTTGTCCAGCTTTGGCACACCGGGCGCATCTCGCACAGCCACTTTCAGCCTGACGAGCAAGCGCCGGTTGCGCCCTCCGCCCTCGCAGCGAAGGCCAAAACTTTCATTGTTGGACAAGGGCACGTTCCCACGTCTGAGCCGCGGGCACTTGAGATTCCAGAAATTACGGGTGTCGTTGACGACTTTCGCACGGCAGCGGTCAATGCCATCGAGGCGGGATTTGACGGTGTCGAAATCCACGGCGCGCACGGCTATCTGGTGGACGCTTTCCTGCGCGAAGGCTCCAACCAGCGCACAGACGCGTACGGCGGCAGCATCGAGAACCGCGCGCGCTTCCTGCTGGAAGTCATGGCGGCTGTAGTGGCTGAAATTGGCGCCGACCGCACAGCCATTCGCCTTTCTCCGGTTTCGCCGGTCAATGATTCGGTAGAAAGCAACCCGCAGCCGCTGTTTGAGTATGTGGTGCGGGAGCTGGAAAAGCTGCATCCGGTCTACATCCACGTGGTTGAAGGCTTCACCGGCGGTCCGCGCGACAACGCCCCGTTCGACTACGAGGCCTTGCGCAAAGTGTATTCGGGTGTGTGGATGGTCAACAACGGCTACACGAAAGAAATGGCTGTGGATGCCATTGCAAGTGGACGTGCAGACATGGTGTCCTTCGGACGCTCCATGATCACCAATCCCGACCTGCCCAGGCGCTTTCGCGAGAACAAGCCGCTCAACGAACTGTTCACCGACGCACCCCTCTACGGCGGAAGCGGCCCGCACGGCTACATCGACTACCCCGCACTGGGCTGATGGCATGACCGCAAAACTTGCAGGAAAAATTGCCCTCGTCACGGGCGGCGGCAACGGCATCGGCCGCGCCACCGCGCTGGCCTACGCCCAAGAGGGCGCGAGCGTCGCAGTGGTGGACATCGACGGGCCCGCTGCCCAAGCCGTAGCGCAAGAGATCGAGGCCCTGGGTGGCGAGGCCATCGGCATCACCACCGACGTAACGCGTGGCGAACAGGTCGAAGCGATGGTCGCTCAGGTCGTGGCACGCTTTGGTCGGCTCGACATCGCGTTTAACAACGCAGGCATCGAAATCGAGCACGAACCATTGGCCAAGGCCACTGAAGCGACCTTCGACCGCCTCATGGCCGTGAACGTCAAGGGCGTGTGGCTGTGCATGAAGTACGAGATTGAACAGATGCTCGCGCAAGGGCACGGCGGGGCTATCGTCAACACGGCATCCATTGGCGGCTTGATCGGCGCGCCCCGCCAGCCGCTGTACGGTGCGACCAAGCATGCTGTGGTCGGAATGACCAAATCGGCCGCTATAGAGTACGGCCGTAAAGGCATCCGCGTCAATTCAGTGTGCCCGGGGATCATCCGCACCGAGATGACAGAGCGCGCCATTGCGCGCGAACCCAAACGCGCCGCGTACATCGACCAGGCCCATCCGATCGGTCGTCTGGGGGAAGCACAGGACATTGCCAACGCAGTGGTGTTCCTCAGCTCGGACGACGCGGCCTTCGTAGTTGGCCACCAGTTGGCGGTGGACGGCGGGTACACAGCGCGCTGAGTGGGGCTGGCACTCCGGGACGCTTCATCGCTGCCACGTTGGCGCAGTGTTCAGGGAGCCAGCGTCTGTCAATGTGCGCGCTATTGACATGCCGAAGTGGTGACGCAAGCTGCCTGCCCGCAATGCGGCAATATCGCAATGGCGCCGCCACGCGCGCCACTTGAATGGAACGCGTGCCCAAATTCATTTTGGGCAAACGCCGGTGCTCTATTTGTGCGCCTTGCGCTGCTGACGCTGGACGTACCACTGCGCCACGCGCTCCACCAAGGCGGTCGTTTGGCCCTTGAGCCCAGGCTCGATGGTGTGCTCCGCGTGCAGGTCAATGTCCGGGCCACCGGCCTGGTACATCTGGGCAAACATGTCCAGTACCTTCTTCTTGACCATGCCGCGCAACGGGATGTGACTCATCATGCCGTAGGTGGCAGCACTGCCGCTTTGGGCCAGCTCGGGGTGGGCCTTGACAGTGGCCACGGCCTCTTGCAGGTCGCGCAGGTAGTCGTCCATCACCTCCAGGTGGCTGGCGGTAATCATGGCGTGCAGGCCGTCGGGTTTTTGCAGGCGGTTGATCTTCCATCCCTTGGCGTCCATCTGGTCGCCCACGGCGAAGATGTTCAGGTCCGGGTCACGCGATCCGTAAGCCAGCAGAGGGCCGGCAGGATCGCCCAGGACATAGAGTTCGGGCATTTTTTCGATGCCCTTGCGCATCCTGTCAAAAGCCTGCATGGTGCGTTGGGCCAGGTCGCGGTAGCCCGACTGACCAAAGTGCTGCATCGCGGCCCAGGCGGCGGCGTAGGCGCCACCGGGGCGCGTGCCCAAGAGCGCGGGCGAGGCGAACATGCCGCCAGGCCAGTCCTGGTACACAAACATCTGGTGCTTGAGATAGTCCAGGTTGCGGTAGGTGATGGTGGAGGCGCCCTTGGAGGCAAATCCGTATTTGTGGATGTCGGCCGAGATGCTGGTCACGCCCGGAACACGGTAGTCCCACAGTGGGAGCGTGCACCCGTTCATTTCCATGAACGGCAATATGAAGCCGCCCACACAGGCATCCACATGCAGCGGGATCTTGCGCTTGAGGGCAATGGCGCTGAATGCTTCAATCGGGTCGATGGTGCCGTGCGGATATTCGGGCGCCGAACCCAGAATCATGACCGTGTTGCGGTTGCACAAGCGCGGTAGTTTCTTCACGTCGGCGCGCAGGTTCTGGTCCAGCGGCAGCAGGCGCACCTTGACGCCAAAGTATTCCGAGGCCTTGAACCAGGCGACATGGGCGGTGACTGGCAGCACCATCTCGGGCTTGGTCACGCCGCGCGCGCGTGCCAGATCGCGGTAGGTTTTTACGGCCAACAGGCAGCTCTCCGTGCCGCCGGAAGTCACTACACCGCAGACCTCGGGTGTGCCGTGGAACATCTCGGCCACACCAGCGATGATGTCATTTTCAAAGCGCTTGAGGCTTTTGAAGGCCGTTGGGTTCAGGCCATTGGCACTGGCAAACGCTTGGTAGGCATCGGCCTGGAACCGGGAATATTCTTCGTCGAGGTAGTACACCAGACTCCACAGCCGCCCCTCCTTGTAGAGCGGGTCATCAGCGCCAAAGGCTTTGAGTTCGGCCAGCACGTCGGCGGTGGCGCGACCTTCAACGGGCAACGCGGGTTTGGTGGCAATGCTCATGCAGTTTTTCCTTTGGATTGGTAGCGACGATAGGCCCACAGCACCAGCACCGCCAACGCAAGGACTGGCCAGAGATACGCTTGCATGCGTTCCATGGCCGCCAGAATTTCCTGCCAGCGTCCCCCGACATAGCGCACGCCATAGACGAGCAAGGGCAATTCGACCATCGCGGCCAATCCGTCGTAAATGAACAGATAGCGGTACGGCATGCGCGACATGCCAGCCACCAGGAACAAGGCCGTGCGAATGCCCGGAAGAAATCGCACGACAAAGATGTAGGCTGGGCCATAGCGTGTCATGGTGGCCTGCAAGGTCAGCAAGCGCGGCTCAGGCAGCATGCGCGCGAAAAATCGCCTGCGCAGCAACTGCGCACCATATCGGTGGCCCCAGTGAAAGATGAGCGCGTCGCCCGCAATCAATCCAAGCCAAGCCACCACCATGAGCGGAATGGGTTCCATGATGCCTTGCAGCGTCAGTGCTGCAGCCGCCAGCAGAACGATGTCCTCGTTCATGGGCAGACCGATGCCGCAGCCGAACAGCAGCGCCAGCAGCAGTGCATAGGCGGGTAAGCCTTGCAGTGACTGCAGAACCGGCCAGACGGTTTCCATCATGGGCGTTGTCTCCTTGTTGCGTTGCCGACTCACAAGAGTCTGCTGCTGTGCGAATGAGCACAAGTGTGCGCAAAGCCAGAGCAAATTGCTTGACAATATGGGACACACATTTGACTTTTGCGGACATCTCTTCGCATGCCAGCATGACCGCCCTCATCCGTGCCGCCGCTCTGCAGGGTTTCGAAACTGCTGCCAGCACTGTGGGTGTCGCCCCACAGCAGCAACTCCGGAAGGTGGGCTTGCCTGCCGCCTGCCTAGAGGCACCCGAGAGCTTTATCCCCTACGCCGCATTCATGCGTCTGCTCGAAGAGACTGCCTTTGTGGGGAGGTGCCCCGAGTTTGGACTGCGCCTGGCCCTGCACCAGCAGCCGTACCTTGAGGGACCGCTGACGGTATTGATGCGCCACGCGCCGAGCCTCAATGAAGCGCTGGCGCTGGGGGCGCAATACGGCCATGTGTTCAGCCCGGTGATGCGGGCCTCTTTGGTGCCCGTGGCAGACCAACCCGCATTGGTCGATGTCACCATCAACATCCAGGGCGGGCTACCCGGCGCCTGTGCCCAAGCCACCGAATTTGTCCTGCTGGGCATTTTGCATGTCCTGCGCTGGCTCACTGACGATCAGGTGCGACCCGTACTGGTGCTGATGCCGCATGCGGCGATCAACAGCCCGCAGCGGTATGCGCATTACCTAGCATGCGATTGCCGCCATGAAGCCACCTTTGCAGCCGTGCGCATGCGTTTGCCAGACCTGGCCATTCAACTGCCTGCGCGCAATCCCTTGTTGTTGCAAATGGCGCGAAGCTATATCGAACACAAGTACGGCGCGGGCCACGCGATGTTGTCGGACAAGGTACGCATCATGCTGCGCCAACGTATAGCCATGGGGCGGGTGACGCAAACGGACATTGCCCAAGCCCTGGGCCTGCACCCGAAAGCCATGCAGCGCCGTCTGGTCCAGGAGGGTGAGCGGTTTCATGCTCTGGTAGATAGCGTGCGGCGCGAACGCTTTGTGGAGTTGCTGGCACAGCCTACGCGTCCAAGCCTTGCGCAGATTGCCGTCATGGTGGGATATTCCGAGCAGTCTGCCCTTGCGCGCAGTTGCCAGCGCTGGTTCGCACGCAGCCCCAGCGCCCTGCGCCGCTGAGCAACGCAGAGCCTGAAACGTCGCCAGCGCGTTGTGTGCCGGCGCATGGCGGCGTTGCGATGTGGAAGACCGTTTACTTGCGCACGGGCGGCACATCCGTACAACTGCCGTGCGCCACTTCCGCTGCCATGCCAATGCTCTCACCCAGCGTAGGGTGCGGGTGAATCGTCTTGCCGATGTCCACCGCATCCGCGCCCATTTCAATGGCCAGGGCAATCTCGCCGATCATGTCACCCGCATGGGTTCCCACAATACCGCCGCCCAGAATCTTGCCGTGACCGTGCGCCTCGGGTGAATCGTCGAACAGCAATTTGGTGACGCCCTCGTCGCGGCCGTTGGCAATGGCGCGGCCTGAGGCGCTCCATGGGAACAGGCCCTTCTTGACCTTGATGCCTTGCGCCTTGGCCTGGTCTTCGGTGAGGCCGACCCAGGCTACTTCGGGGTCGGTGTAGGCCACGCTGGGGATCACGCGGGCGTTGAAGGCGGCGCTGGCCAGTTCCTTGTTACCTTGCAGTTCACCGGCGATGACTTCAGCCGCCACATGCGCCTCGTGCACCGCCTTGTGCGCCAGCATGGGCTGGCCCACGATGTCGCCGATGGCGAAGATGTGCGGCACGTTGGTGCGCATCTGGATGTCGACGTTGATGAAGCCCCTGTCCGTGACCGCCACGCCGGCCATGTCGGCCGCGATTTTTTTGCCGTTGGGCGTGCGGCCCACGGCTTGCAACACCAGGTCGTAGGTTTGCGGCTCGGGCGCGTTGCCGCCTTCTTCCGCCGCAGCGAAGCTGACCTTGATGCCTTCGGGCGTGGCCTCGGCACCCACGGTCTTGGTCTTGAGCATGATGTTGTCAAAGCGCTTGGCGTTCATCTTCTGCCAGATTTTGACCAGATCACGGTCGGCGCCCTGCATCAGGCCATCAAGCATTTCGACCACGTCAAGGCGCGCGCCCAGCGTGCTGTACACCGTGCCCATTTCCAGGCCGATGATGCCGCCGCCTAGGATGAGCATGCGTTTGGGAACCGCTTGGAGTTCGAGTGCACCAGTCGAATCAACCACGCGCGGATCTTCGGGCATGAAAGGAAGCCGTACGGCTTGTGAGCCCGCAGCGATGATCGCTTTCTTGAATCCGATCACCAGCTTGCTACCGGTTTTGTCCTGCGCAGCGCCAGTGGTTTCTTCGACTTCCAGCGCATTGGCACCCACAAAGCTGCCGTAGCCGCGCACGATGGTGACCTTGCGCATCTTGGCCATCGCGGCGAGGCCGCCGGTGAGCTTGCCGACGACCTTTTCCTTGTGGCCACGCAGGCCGTCAATATCGACCTTTGGCGCGCCGAAGTCGATACCTGCGGCAGCTAGGTGGCCCACTTCGTCCATGACGGCCGCGACGTGCAGCAAGGCCTTGGATGGTATGCAGCCCACGTTCAGACAAACGCCGCCCAATGTGGCGTAGCGCTCGACCAGTACGACTTTGAGACCGAGGTCGGCCGCGCGGAAGGCAGCCGAGTAGCCGCCGGGACCACCGCCGAGCACCAGCAGGTCGCAATCCATATCGGCACTGCCAGAGAAGCTGGACGCTACTGGATTTGTAGCTGCTTGCGCTTGTGGCGCATGCGCTGGAGCCTGTTTCGGCGCTAAATTCTGTGCATTTGCGGCGGCAGACGCGGGTGCAGCAGCTGGCGCAGGGCCAGCGCCACCGCCACCGCCAGCGCCCTGAGTCTCAAGCGTGAGCACCACGCTGCCCTCGTTGACCTTGTCGCCGAGTTTGACTTTGAGTTCCTTGACCACGCCGGCGTGGCTAGAAGGAATTTCCATGGAGGCTTTGTCCGACTCCACGGTAATAAGGCTTTGCTCTGCCTTGATGGTGTCACCGGGCTGCACCATCACTTCGATGATGGCAACTTCTGCAATGTCGCCGATGTCGGGTACTTTGATGTCGATGATTGGCATGTCAGACCCTTGCCTTAAAGGAGCACGCGACGGAAGTCGCCCAGGATTTCGCCCAAGTACACGTTGAAGCGCGCGGCTGACGCGCCGTCGATCACGCGGTGGTCCCAGGTGAGCGAGAGCGGCAGCATCAGGCGCGGCTGGAAGGCGCTGCCGTTCCACACCGGCTCCATCTGGCTCTTGCACACGCCGAGGATTGCCACCTCAGGCGCGTTGATGATGGGCGTGAAGTAACGCCCGCCAATGCCGCCCAAGCTGGAGATGGTGAAGCTGGCGCCGCTCATCTCGGCCGGGCTCAATTTGCCATCGCGCGCCTTCTTGGCGAGTTCGCCCATTTCCTGGCTGATCTGGAAGATGCCCTTTTTGTCGGCATCTTTGAGCACCGGCACCATCAGGCCGTTGGGCGTGTCGGCCGCAAAGCCGATGTGCCAGAACTGCTTGTAGATCAGCGCATCGCCGTCCAGGCTGCTATTGAAGTCGGGGAACTTCTTGAGTGCCGCGACGCAGGCTTTGATGAGGAAGGCCAGCATGGTGACCTTGACGCCGCTCTTCGCTTTCTCGGCTTCTTTGTTCAGCTGCACGCGGAAGGCTTCGAGCTCGGTAATGTCGGCGTCGTCGTGGTTGGTGACCGCCGGAATCATCACGGCGTTCCTCAGCAGGTTGGCGCCGCTGATCTTCTTGATGCGGCCCATCTCCTTGCGCTCGATAGGACCGAACTTGGAGAAGTCAACCTTGGGCCAGGCGATCAGGCCCAGCTCGCCGCCACCGGAGGCTGCGGCAGGCGCCGCGCCCTGCGCCTGCGTGCGCTGGCTGCCAGCCATGACGGCGCGGGTGAAGTTCTGCACATCTTCCTGCGTAATGCGGCCCTTGCGCCCGCTGCCCTTGATTTCGGCAAGGGGCACGCCCAACTCGCGGGCGAACTTGCGCACGGAAGGCGACGCGTGCGGAAGGCCAAGCGCAGGCGCACCTGGCTGGTGGGCAGGCGCCGATGCGGGTGCGGGAGCCTGAGCCAGCGGGGCCGACGTTTGCGCGGGAGCGGAGCCTGCAGCCGTCTGCGCGGAAGGCGCTGCTTGTACGGGTGCAGCCGCTGAGCGTGCGGGAGCGGCATCACTCCCTTCCAGCACGGCAACAAAATCGCCAATATTGATTTTGTCGCCTACCTTGACTTTGATTTCTTTCAGCACGCCAGCGGCGGGCGAAGGAATCTCCATGGAGGCTTTGTCCGATTCGACGGTGAACAGCGACTGCTCTGCCTTCACGGTATCGCCCACCTTGACCAATATTTCAATGACGGCCACATCTTTGAAATCGCCAATGTCGGGCACGCGCACGTCGAGCGGGCCAGTCTGCGCCGCAGCAGAGGCCGGCGCGGGCGCGGGTGCGATGGACACAGTTGCTGGCGCTTCTGATTTGCTAGCTGGCGGCGCTTGCTCCGCTTGGGCAGGAGGCGATTTTTGATCAGAATCCTCTGCGCCAGACGATTCCACCACAGCGATGACAGAGCCCTGCTTGACCTTGTCGCCCACAGCCACTCTTAGTTCTTTGAGCAGGCCTGTGTGGCTCGACGGAATCTCCATCGACGCTTTGTCCGACTCGACGGTAATGAGCGACTGCTCTGCCTGCACCGTGTCGCCTACTTTGACCAGCAGTTCGATGACGCCGACTTCGTCGAAGTCACCGATATCTGGAACCTGGATGTTTACCAATGCCATGTTTGTCTCGCTTTCTTTCCGGGACGACATTCAGCTTGCACACGCCAGCGCGCAATGGCGACGTGCGGTTTGGCTGAAAAGCGCATCTCGCTTTCCGCTTACGCGTGGAGAGGGTTCACTTTTTCGGTCTGAATGCCGTAGCTTTGGATGGCTTGTGCCACCTTCTCCATCGGCAGCTTGCCTTCATCGGCAAGCGATCTGAGCGCGGCCACCGTGATGTAGTGCCGGTTGATCTCAAAGTGCTCGCGCAGCTTGCTGCGGAAATCGCTGCGGCCAAAACCGTCGGTGCCCAGCACCTTGTAGCTGCGCCCTGCCGGGATGTAGGGGCGGATCTGCTCGGCAAAAGCCTTCATGTAATCGGTGGACGCCACCACAGGCCCGCTGTGTTTGGCCAGCTGCTGCGTGGCGAAGGCGACGCGCTGCGTTTCCAGTGGGTGCAGCAGGTTCCAGCGGTCTGCGTCTTGGCCCTCGCGGGTCAGTTCGTTGAAGCTGGTGCAGCTCCACACATCGGCCTGGACGCCCCAGTCGGCGGCGAGCAATTTTTGCGCTTCAAGCGATTCGCGCAGGATCGAGCCCGAGCCCAACAGCTGCACACGCTTGTCGCCCTCAGCGCCCTGCTTGCACAGGTACATGCCTTTGATGATTTGCTCTTCGGTGCCGGGCGTGAGGCCGGGCATGGCGTAGTTTTCGTTCAGCAGGGTGATGTAGTAGTAGACGTTCTCCTGGCGCTCAACCATGCGCTTCATACCGTCGTGCATGATCACGCCGACCTCGTGCGCAAAGCTCGGGTCGTAGCTCATGCAGTTCGGGATGGTGTTGGCCAAGACCTGGCTGTGGCCATCCTGGTGCTGCAAGCCTTCGCCGTTGAGCGTGGTGCGCCCGGAGGTGCCGCCCAAAATGAAGCCGCGCGCCTGCATGTCGCCAGCCGCCCAGGCAAAGTCGCCAAAGCGCTGGAAGCCGAACATCGAGTAGTAGACGAAGAACGGAATCATGATTCGGTTGTTCGTCGAGTACGACGTCGCCGCCGCAATCCACGAGCACATGCCGCCCGCTTCGTTGATGCCCTCTTGCAGGATCTGGCCGTCGGCCTGCTCTTTGTAATACATCACCTGTTCGCGGTCCACCGGCGTGTAGAGCTGACCCTTGGGGTTGTAGATGCCAATCTGGCGGAACATGCCCTCCATACCAAAGGTGCGCGCCTCATCCACCAGGATGGGTACGACGCGCGGGCCGAGCGCTTTGTCGCGCAGCAACTGCGTCAAGAATCGCACATAGGCCTGGGTGGTACTGATTTCGCGGCCTTCGGCCGTGGGCTCCAGAATCGCCTTGAAGGTCTCCAGCGACGGCACCGTGAAATGCTCGTCGGCCTTCTGACGGCGCTTGGGCAGGTAGCCGCCGAGCGCCTTGCGCCGCTCGTGCAGGTAGCGCATTTCAGGGGTGTCGTCGGCGGGCTTGTAGTACGGAAGGTCTTCCAATTCGCTGTCCGGAATCGGGATAGCAAACCGGTCGCGGATGTAGCGGATGTCCTCGTCGGCCAGCTTCTTGGTCTGGTGCACGGTGTTTTTGCCTTCACCGGCTTTGCCCATGCCGTAGCCCTTGACCGTCTTGACCAGCAGCACCGTGGGGTCGCCCTTGTGCGCGTTGGCGGCGTGGAAGGCAGCAAAGACTTTTTCAGGGTCGTGGCCACCGCGGCGCAGTTCCCAGATGTCGTCGTCGCTCAGGTGTTCGACGAGTTTCAGCGTTTCTGGATATTTGCCAAAGAAATGCTTGCGGATGTAGGCGCCGTCCATGGCGCGGTAGGTCTGGTAGTCACCGTCGACCGTCTCCATCATCACCTGCCTGAGCTTGCCGGTTTTGTCGCGGGCCAGCAGGTCGTCCCATCCCTTGCCCCACAAGAGTTTAATAACGTGCCAACCGGCGCCGCGGAAGTCGCCTTCCAACTCTTGAATGATCTTGCCGTTGCCACGCACCGGGCCGTCGAGCCGCTGCAGGTTGCAGTTGATGACGAAAATCAGGTTGTCGAGCTGCTCACGCGCCGCCAGGCTTATAGCGCCCTTGCTCTCGGGTTCGTCCATTTCGCCGTCGCCCAAAAACACCCAGACTTTGCGGTTGGCCGTATCGGCAATGCCGCGCGCGTGCAGGTATTTGAGAAACCGTGCCTGGTAGATCGCCATCATCGGCCCCAGACCCATGCTGACGGTGGGGAACTGCCAGAAGCCGGGCATCAGCTTTGGGTGCGGGTAGCTCGACAAGCCCTTACCGTCCACGTCTTGGCGGAAGTGCTCCAGCTGCTCTTCAGTAATGCGCCCTTCTAAGTAAGCACGGGCGTAGATGCCTGGCGCGCTGTGGCCTTGGAAGTACACGCAATCGCCGCCATGGTTTTCGCTCTCGGCGTGCCAGAAGTGGTTGAAGCCTGCGCCCCACATGCTGGCGAGCGAGGCGAACGAGCCGATGTGGCCGCCCAAGTCACCGCCGTCGGCCGGATGCAGCCGGTTAGCACGCACGACCATGGCCATGGCGTTCCAGCGCATGAAGGCGCGCAGGCGTTTTTCGATCGAGATGTTGCCGGGGCAGCGTGCTTCCTGATCGGGCTCCAGCGTGTTCACGTAGCCGGTGTTGGCGGAGAACGGCATGTCCAGGCTGTTCTGGCGCGCATGTTCAAGCAATTGCTCGAGCAGGAAGTGCGCGCGTTCCAGGCCCTCACTTTCGATGACGGCGGACAAAGCATCTGTCCACTCGCGGGTTTCCTGCTGGTCGGGATCTACGCCGTCCGCGGTTGCAAGGGGTGCCTGGGTTTGGGGCGCGTCAGCCATGCTCTGTCTCCTGGGGTTTGTGACCACAATTTAGTACGGTTCCTCTAGTTTCGCACAAAATCTTTAAATTTCAAATAGCGCATTTGTATTTCATATAATGGAATTAAGTGAAGCGTTCGGAAGCGGCGCCAGTCGCTAAGCGCATCTACACTTCCGGCATGCCTTTGCCTCCTTCGTCTCGCACCAAGCCAAACGCCACCACGCCGCCGCCCGAGCGGGGCGCGTTGGGACGCTCGTGGCGCAGGTGGTGGCGCAACCTGTCCCCCAATCGACAAGACCGATTCGCTGCTCTCGCGCCGTTGGCAGCTGTGCTCCTGTTTCTTGCAGCCATCGTCGCCGCCTTCTGGTACTTGCGCGTCGAGGAAGCCGACCGTGAGCAAGAAGCACTGCGCCGCGACGTGGAATACGCGCAGCAGCGGGTGCGCTTGCGCCTGCTTGAGCGGCAAGAGCAGTTGATGCGCATCGCGCGCGACTTGTCCAACAAGGACATGGAATTGCCCCAGTTCAATCAGCGAGCCGAAGCGCTGATTGGCCAGTACCCGGAATTGCAAGCCATCAGCTGGATCGACGAATCGGGCCGCATCCGCGCAAGCCACGCCACCCCGACCATTGCCAGTTCACAGGTGCGCGTCCCGGGCGAGGTTTTGCGCAAGGGCGATACCCAAACGGTGTTCGCACTGTCGCGCTCAACCCAGCAGCCGGTGTATTCGCAGCCGCCGCTTCACGAAGGCGAGTCGGTGCCCTTGCTGCAGCTGCAGGTCCCACTCAATGCACAAGGCAACTTTGCTGGGGTCGTGTTGGGCGAGTATTCGGTCGACAACTTGCTTCGCTATGGCACGCCGACCGAGCTGATGGCCCGCTACGCGATGACGCTGATCGACAACAAAGGGCAGCTGCTTGCGGGGGTTCCGCTGACTCCAAGAGAGCGGTCGGAATGGATGCCTTGGGGACGCCGCACCACCGCATTCCAGGTTCCCATCTCGCCCGTGGGCGAAGGCTTGGTGCTGCGCGCCCAAACCTATCGCACCTCGCTTGGCATTGTGGGCAGTGGTCTGTTCTGGCTGGTCGGCGTACTCAGCGTTATGACGGCCTGGATGCTGATTGCCACTTGGCGCCACACGCGGCGGCGTATGCAAGCGCAACAGGCGTTGGTGCAGGAGACGAACTTTCGCCGCGCGATGGAAAACTCGGTGCTGACGGGCATGCGCGCGCTCGACCTGAATGGCAAGATCACCTACGTCAACGCAGCTTTTTGTCAGATGACGGGCTGGAAAGAGGACGAGTTGATCGGCCAGATGCCCCCGTTCCCCTACTGGCCAGACGCCGACCACGAAAGCCTGCATGCCCGGCTGCAGGATGAGCTGAACGGCAAGAGCATCGCCGGCGGGTTTCAGGTGCGGGTGCGGCGCAAGAACGGGTCGGTGTTCGACGCCCGGCTTTATGTTTCGCCCCTCATCGACGCGCGCGGACGCCAGACCGGGTGGATGACCTCGATGACCGACATCACCGAGCCCAATCGCATCCGCCAACAACTGACCGCCTCGCACGAGCGCTTCACCATCGTGCTCGAAGCGCTGGACGCTTCGGTGTCGGTGGCGCCCCTGGGCAGCGCCGAGCTGCTGTTTGCCAACAAGCTGTACCGCCAATGGTTCGGCTCGCAAACCGATGGCCACTTGCAACTGGTGGCGCAGGCCGGCGTGCTCCCGGCGCGCGACGAAGGCCACCCCTCGGACGAAGACCATTTGATGGGCTTGCCCACCGACAGCCTGACCAGCGCCAACGCCGAGAACGCAGAAATCTACCTGCCCGACCTGGGCAAGTGGCTGGAAGTGCGCTCGCGGTACTTGAGTTGGGTGGACGGGCGCCTCGCACAGATGGTGATCGCCACCGACATCACGCCGCGCCGCTTGGCCGAAGCGCAGGCAGCGCGGCAAACCGAGCGCGCCCAGTCGGTCAGCGGCCTGATCACCATGGGGGAGATGGCGTCCAGCGTCGCGCATGAGCTGAACCAGCCGCTGACGGCCATCAGCAACTACTGCAGCGGCATCATTTCGCGCATCAAAAGCGGGCAAATCACCGAGGCTGCGCTGCTCACTGCGCTGGAGAAAACCGCCCATCAGGCGCAGCGCGCCGGCCACATCATTCAGCGCATCCGCGACTTCGTGAAAAAGAGCGAGCCCAAACGCCAGCTGGCGAATGCCCCGCAAATGGTGGCAGAGGCGGTCGAGCTGGCGGGTATTGAGCTGCGCCGCAACAACGTGCGCCTGACGCAATACGTGGCCGCGCGGCTGCCGCTGTTGATGGCCGACTCCATCCTGATCGAGCAGGTATTGGTCAACCTGATGAAGAACGGCGCCGAATCCATTGCCAATGCCGAACGCCCTCCCGCCCAGCGCAGTGTGGAGCTGCGCGTGGTGCCGCGCCAGCAGGCCGGCGTGGATGGCGTCGAATTTTCGGTGCAGGACAGCGGACGCGGCCTCGCGCCTGAGGTGCTGGAGCGCCTCTTTGAAGCCTTCTTCTCCACCAAGGAGCAGGGCATGGGCATGGGCCTTAATTTGTGCCGCAGCATTGTCGAATCCCACCAGGGCAGGATGCGGGCAGAGAACATTTACAATGGTCCAGAGGTCACCGGCTGCCGCTTCACCTTCTGGTTACCGCTTGCTGCACCTGCCACTGACACTACGAATTTTGTAGCAGACACCGATTCCCCGAGGACCATTGCATGAGTTTGATTCCCAAAAGAGGCACCGTTTATGTCGTCGACGACGACGAAGCCGTTCGCGATTCGCTGCAATGGCTGCTGGAAGGGAAGGATTACCGGGTTCGTTGTTTTGACTCTGCCGAGTCGTTTCTCTCGCGCTACGACCCGCGCGAAATTGCCTGCCTGATCGTCGACATCCGCATGGGCGGCATGACCGGTCTGGAACTGCAAGAGCGCCTCCTAGAGCGCAAATCCCCCCTGCCCATTGTGTTCATCACCGGCCACGGCGACGTGCCCATGGCGGTGGACACCATGAAGAAAGGTGCGCTGGACTTCATTCAGAAACCGTTTGACGAAGGCTCCCTGCTGGCTCTGGTTGAACGCATGCTGGAACATGCGCGCGAGGCTTTTGCCGAATACCAGCAAGCCGCCAGCCGCGACGCCCTGCTCTCCAAGCTCACGACGCGCGAAGCACAGGTGCTGGAGCGCATCGTCGCCGGGCGGCTGAACAAGCAGATCGCCGACGACCTGGGCATCAGCATCAAGACGGTGGAAGCGCACCGCGCCAACATCATGGAAAAGCTGGGCGCCAACACGGTGGCCGACTTGCTAAAAATCGCACTTGGCCAAGCTGCACCGCGCGCCTGATTGCTCCTTTTTTCGTAGCTTGTAGCGCTTATTGGATAAGCGCTAGAACCAAATTTGACTGATATTTTCATGACTGCGAAGATCATCGATGGAAACGCGCTGGCAGCGCAGTTGCGCGCCGACGTAGCGCGCCGCGCCGGCGAACTGACCGCCCAAGGCACACAGCCCGGCCTGGCCGTGGTGCTGGTCGGTGAAGACCCGGCGAGCCAGGTCTACGTAGGAAAAAAAGGTGCAGGCCTGTGCCGACGCAGGCTTTCATTCCGTGATGGAGCGTTACGACGCCGACCTGACCGAAGCCGCCCTGCTGGCCCGGGTCGCGGCACTGAACGCGGACCCGCGCATCCACGGCATCCTGGTCCAGCTCCCGCTGCCCAAGCACATCGACGCGCAAAAGGTCATCGCGGCCATTGCGCCCGAAAAAGACGTGGACGGTTTTCACGTGGCCAGCGCCGGCGCCCTGCTCACCGGCACGCCGGGCTTTTGGTCGTGCACGCCCTACGGCTGCATGAAGCTGATTGAAAACACCGGCATGGACCTGCGCGGCAAACACGCCGTGGTCATTGGCCGCAGCAACAACGTTGGCAAGCCCATGGCGCTGATGCTGCTGCAAAAGAACGCCACCGTCACCGTCTGCCACAGCGCCACGGCCAATCTCAAGAGCCACACACTGCAGGCCGACGTGATCGTCTCGGCGGTGGGACGGCAAAACACCGTCACGGCCGACATGGTCAAGCCCGGCGCAGTGGTGATTGACATCGGCATGAACCGAAATGCCGCGGGCAAACTGTGTGGCGACGTCGATTTTGACGGCGTCAAACAGGTGGCGGGCTGGATCACCCCCGTCCCTGGAGGCGTTGGCCCCATGACAGTCACCATGCTGCTGGTCAATACCCTGGAAGCCGCCGAGCGCGCCGCGGCTGCCTGACACCTAACCCCCTTTAGCCTTGAACCCGCGCCTTGTGGCGTTATCTAAGCTGGCATGAACAATCCTCTTCTTGATTTTTCCGGCCTACCGGTGTTCGATCGCATCACGCCCGCCGACGTCGCGCCGGCGCTAGATGCGCTGCTGACCCGCGCCGACGCGGCGCTGCAAACCGTCACCACCGCCGACTTCCCGGCCGACTGGAACACCATCGCCAGCGTGCTGGATGTCGCCACCGAGGAACTGGGCCGCGCCTGGGGCGTTGTCAGCCACTTGAACAGCGTGGCCGACACGCCGGCGCTGCGCGAGGCCTACAACGCCGCCCTGCCTCGCGTGACGGACTTCTGGACGCGCCTGGGCGCCGACGAACGGCTGTATGCGAAGTACAAGGCCATGGACCCTGCCCGCCTGAACACCGAGCAATTGCAGGCCCGCAAGAACGCGGTGCGCAATTTCGTGCTCTCGGGCGCCGAACTCACAGGCCCAGAGAAAGAGCGCTTCGCGCAAATCCAGGAGCGCATGGCGGAGTTGCAGCAGAAATTCAGCGAAAACGCACTCGATGCGACCGACGCTTTTGCCTACTACGCACAAGAGGACGAGCTCGCAGGCGTCCCGGCAGACGTGGTCCAGGCTTGCCGCGACGCTGCGGCGGCCGACGGAAAGACCGGGTGCAAGCTCAGCCTCAAGATGCCCGTGTACCTGCCGGTGATGCAGTTCGCCCGCAGCAGCGCGCTTCGCGAAATTTTGTACCACGCCTACGCGACGCGCGCCTCCGACCAGGCCCAAGGTGATGCTCAGCGCTTTGACAACGGCGCCTTGATCCGTGAAATTTTGGCCCTGCGTCAGGAAGAAGCCCGCTTGCTTGGTTACGCCAATTTTGGCGAGGTCTCGGTGACGCCCAAGATGGCGCAGTCGACCACCGAGGTCGTCACGTTTTTGCGCGACCTCGGTCAGCGCGCCCGTCCCTACGCCGAAAAAGACGTCTCGGATCTGCGTGCCTTTGCCTCGGCACAGCTCGCACTGCCAGACCCTCAGCCTTGGGACTGGCCCTACATTTCCGAGCAACTCAAGGAAGCCCGCTACGCCTTCAGCGAGCAGGAATTGCGCCAATACTTCCCTGCGCCCACGGTGCTTGCCGGGCTATTCAAAATAGTGGAAACCTTGTTCGAGGTGGCGATTCGCCCTGACCAGACCTCCACCTGGAACCCCGCGGTGCAGTTCTATCGCATTGAGCGGGCGGGCGAGCTCGTCGGCCAGTTCTACCTCGACATGCCGGCCCGCAAGGGCAAGCGCGGCGGCGCCTGGATGGACGACGCCCGCACGCGCTGGCTGCGCCCGGACACCGGCGTGCTGCAGACGCCAGTGGCGTATCTGGTGTGCAATTTCGCCTCGGGCAGCGAAGGCAAGCCCCCGCTGCTCACGCACGACGACGTCATTACCCTGTTCCACGAGTTTGGCCATGGCCTGCACCACATGCTGACGCAGGTGAACGAGCGCGACGTATCCGGCATCGGCGGGGTCGAGTGGGACGCCGTGGAGCTGCCCAGCCAGTTCATGGAAAATTTCTGCTGGGAGTGGGACGTGCTGCGCCACATGACGGCCCACGCCGACACCGGCGCACCGCTGCCGCGCGAACTGTTCGACAAGATGATTGCGGCCAAGAACTTCCAGAGCGGCATGCAGACGCTGCGCCAAATTGAGTTCTCCCTGTTTGACATGCTGCTGCACACCGAGCACGACCCGGCGCAAGATTTCATGCCCTTGCTCGACCTGGTGCGTGCCGAAGTAGCGGTGTTGCAACCGCCAGCCTTCAGCCGCACGGCGCACACCTTCAGCCACATCTTCGCTGGCGGCTATGCCGCGGGGTACTACAGCTACAAATGGGCCGAAGTGCTCTCCGCAGACGCCTACGCAGCTTTTGAGGAAACGGCTGGCCCCGATGGTCTGCCTAATCCGGAAACCGGACGTCGATACCGCCAAGCCATTCTGGAGGCCGGCGGCAGCCGGCCAGCCATGGAATCCTTCAAGGCCTTCCGCGGCCGTGAGCCCAGCCTGGACGCCTTGCTTCGGCATCAGGGCATGGCCTGAGTAAACACCCCTGCAAGCCCAATCGGTGCAAGAATCCAGCCCATGCTTTTGGCAATCAGGAGACATTCGATGAAGATTTCACACCCGGCCTGGATCCCCTCAATGCTGGTGCTCGGGGCGCTGGCCGTCGCGGCGAGTGTCCACGCCCAGCAGGTGTACCGCATTGTCGGTCCCGACGGAAAAGTTAGCTTTTCAGACCGCGCACCCGAGGTTGCAGCACCCGGCTCGCGCACCAGCACCTTGACGCCCGACGCGGGTTCGGCTGCCTCCGCCCTGCCCTACGAGTTGCGCCAAGTGGCGCAGCGCTTTCCCGTCACACTGTATTCGGGAAAAGACTGCGCACCCTGCGACAGCGCACGCAACATGCTGGTCACGCGCGGCATTCCCTTCACTGAGCGCACCATCAGCACCAACGAAGATCTGGACGCCCTGCAACGCCTGAGCGGCAGCACCAGCCTCCCCTTTGCCACCATTGGCGGCCAGAAGCTCGCGGGCTACTCGGCTTCCGAATGGGCGCAGTATCTGGACGTCGCCGGCTATCCCAAGCAATCCCAGTTGCCTCCCAATTACCGGCGCGCTCAGCCAAACCCGTTGGTGGCCGTCACGCCGGCGCAGGCAGTTGCCAAACCGGCCGACAAGGAAGTCGCGCCGTCGCTCAGGCCACCGGCACCCGCCGCCGCGCCTTCGGGATCCTCGCCGTCCAACCCCGCCGGCATCAAGTTCTGACGCTCAATACGTGATGGTGCGCACGCCTGAGGGCGTGCCGAGCAGACACACCTGAGCGCGCTGGTGGGCAAAAATGCCCACCGTGACCACCCCAGGCCACTGGTTGATGACCGACTCCATGGCGAGCGGGTCTGCAATGGAAAGGCCGAGCACATCCAGAATGTGCTGGCCGTTGTCGGTCACGAGCGGCGCGCTTCCCGCCATGCGCAGGCTGGCTGCGCCGCCCAGGTCCTGAAACCGCCGCACGATGTGCGCGGTGGCCATGGGCACCACCTCCACTGGTAAGGAAAATGCGCCCAGCCTTTGCACCAGTTTGGATTCGTCGGCAATGCAAATGAAGCGGTCGGCCAGCGCCGCAACGATTTTTTCGCGCGTCAGTGCCGCGCCGCCGCCCTTGACCATGCAACCACTGCCGTCAATTTCGTCGGCACCGTCGACATACACCGACAAGCGCTCTACCTCGTTCGCATCCAGCACGGGAATGCCCAGCGCGCGCAGGCGCTCGGTGCTGGCCACCGAGCTTGATACCGCTGCCCGAACCTGCTGCTTGATGCCCGCCAGCGCCTCGATGAACTTGTTGACGGTGGAGCCCGTGCCGACACCAATGATGTCGCCGGGCACCAAGTAGGCGAGCGCGGCCTGCGCCACTTGGGTCTTGAGTTCGTCCTGGGTCGGGGAAGCAGAGGGTGTCATGACGGAGAATCGGGGGGTTGAATCCTGAATTATCGCCATGGCCTTGATCCCTTACTCGCTTGCACGTCCTTTTTTGTTTGGTCTCGACCCCGAGGCGGCCCACGACCTCACCATCGCGGCTCTGGCGCGCGGGCAGGGCACGCCGCTGCAGCTGGGCTGGTGCGCCACCACCGTGCAAGACCCCATCACGCTTGCAGGGCTCACTTTTCCAAACCGCGTCGGCCTGGCTGCTGGACTGGACAAGAACGCGCGCTGCATCGATGCGCTGGGCGCCATGGGTTTCGGCTTTGTGGAAGTGGGTACGGTCACACCGCTCCCCCAGCCAGGCAACTCGAAGCCGCGGATGTTTCGCTTGCCGCAGGCGCAGGCGCTGATCAACCGTTTGGGTTTCAACAACGACGGGCTGACCGCGTTCGTCGAAAACGTGCAGCGCGCCCGCTGTCGCAAAAGCGGTGACCGAAGCCCCATGCTGCTCGGCCTCAACATTGGCAAGAATGCCAGCACCCCCATAGAACAGGCCACGGAAGACTACCTCACCGGGCTGGAGGGCGTGTACCCACACGCTGACTATGTGACCGTCAACATCAGCTCGCCCAACACGCAAAACCTGCGCGCACTGCAATCCGACGCAGCGCTGGACGGCTTGCTCCTGGCGCTGGCCGAGCGGCGCGAGGCACTTGCGGCGCGCGCTGGCGCAAAAAGGGTGCCGATTTTTATCAAAATTGCGCCAGACCTCGATGAAGTTCAGGTGCAATCCATTGCCAGAAGCCTTCAGCAGCACGGCATGGATGGCGTCATCGCGACCAACACGACCATTTCGCGGGAGGCGGTGCAAGGCCTGCCCCACGCCGAGCAAGCGGGCGGCCTGAGCGGAGCGCCCGTGCGGGAGGCCAGCAACCGCGTCATCCGCCTGCTGCGCGCAGAACTTGGGGCCGCATTTCCCATTGTGGGCGTGGGCGGCATCATGAGCGCAGACGATGCGGTCGAGAAGATTCGGGCCGGTGCAGACGTGGTGCAGATCTACACCGGTTTGATTTACCAAGGTCCGGCCTTGGTGAACCGCGCTGCCCTGGCCGTAAAAGGCATGCAGCGCTAGGCCGCAGACAACCTATCGGCCGCGAAGTCGCATCACCACCGGGAGGGCGACGCCCGCCCAGCGAATCATGCGCCGTGGGCCGAGCGCTACGGCAGCTGCCGCCGCCACTGCCACCGCGACGGGATGCAGCCGCGCAAAAACCGCAAGTCGCGCCAGCAGCGAAGCGTCGGGCCCAAAACCCGCCACCTGCTGGGCCTCGTGCGACTCAGCCACGGCCTGTGTGCGCCTGGCGCTGCGTTCTCGCAAACGCAGACGCTGTGCGGCAATGCGGTCAAGCACCTGCTGCTGGTCGGCGCTGGCCACCACAGAGCGGGATGTGCTGGGGGTGGTCATAGCTGCTCCTTGATTTCATGCCAATCGCGTGCCAGTTCCTGACGCGTCAATGCGAATCCATTGCCCGCCTTGCGCGCCATGGACCAAAGCGCCACCGCAGCCGCCAACCACAAGAAGATCCACAAGCCGGCCACGGACCACACTGCGATGAGGCGCTCAGGCGTGTCCCAGAAATGGACCATGACGGCACCAGAGACCACGGTCAGCGTGACCACCGTCAACGCCGCTGCGGCAATGATCAGCCCCACGATCATGGCGAGCCGGCGCCTGTAATCGCGCAGCTCCAATCGAAACAGCGTGGTCCTGTCTTCGGCGGCGATTGCCGCCTCGATGGCGTGGGCACGCCATCGATCGACCAAGGCGCCGAGGCCCAAAAGCCCTAACCAATCCATAGCGACTCCAGGGCTTAGCGGCGTGAAAGCAAAAAGCCGACCACAGCGCCCACCGCAAGCGCAGCCCCGGCGACGCGCCAAGGTTCGTCGTGCGCGTAGCGGTCAGCGGCCTGTGCGGCGTCCTTGGCCTGGCGGGCAGCTTCCTGAGCCGCACGCACCGTGGAGTCGCGGACCACTTGCATGCCATCGTCAAGGCGTTGGCGCAGCGCGCGAATCTCGGGCACGCTGTCCAGGTCGCGGCTGGAGATCAGCCCGCGCAGGTCGGACACCAGTTTTTCCAGTTCGTGCTGGGTGCTGGAGAGTGTGTCGGATGCGGAATGTGCCATGGCCTACCCTTTCTTAATGGAAATTTTGCCGACGTGCCGTCTGGGCCCCCGCCGGTGCTTGTTGTTCCATCTTAGCGATGAATCTGCGCAGCGCCATCCGATTGCGTCACTGTCCGACAGAACCGGCTTACCAGTTCTTACAAGAACGGGCCACCTGCTCGCCAATGGCAAGCGCGCTGGTCAACCCGGGCGACTCGATTCCAAAGAGATTGATGAGGCCCGGCACGCCATGCACCTGCGGCCCTTGAATGACAAAGTCGGTGCACGCGTGGTCGCCAAAAGCGATTTTTGGCCGAATCCCGGCGTAGGCGGGGCTCAGGCTGCCGTCCGGCAATGCGGGCCAATACTTGCGAATTTCGGAGCAAAACGCGTCGCCCCGTCGCGGGTCCACCGCAAGAGCATCCGGCCCATCAACCCACTCCACATCTGGACCAAAGCGCGCTTGCCCGCCCAGATCCAGCGTAAGGTGCACGCCCAAGCCGGCCGCTTCCGGAACCGGGTAAACGAGGCGAGTGAACGGCGCCCGTCCGCGCAGCGAAAAGTAATTCCCTTTGGCGTAGCTCGGCGTGGGAATGTGCGCAGCGGCCAGCCCTTCGATGTGCCTCGCCAGCAGGGGCGCAGACAGGCCAGCAGCATTGACCAGCATGGGCGTTTCCACTTCAGTGCCGTCAGATGCTACCAATAGTAGAGCTGCTTGCGTTTGATGGACGTGCGATAGAGCCGTATTTGTCACCAAAATCCCATGGTGACGCTCCAGATCCCCTTGCAGAGCCAGCATCAGGCCATGGCTGTCCACAATGCCCGTCGAAGGCGAGAGCAGCGCGGCCTTGCAGGCCAGCGCGGGTTCCAGCGTGCGCGCCTGCGCAGCGTCCAGCCATTGCAGGTCCAGCACGCCGTTGGTCTGTGCTTGCCCCCGCGCAGACTCCAGCGCAGGCAGCTGCTCGGCCGAAGTGGCGACGATGAGTTTGCCTGTGCGGCGGTGTTCCACGCCATGGCGGTCGCAAAACGCGTACAGCAGTTCGCGCCCGCGCACACACAACTGCGCCTTGAGTGAGCCCGTGGCGTAATAAATGCCGGCGTGAATCACTTCGCTGCTGCGCGAACTCGTGCCGGTCCCTATGCCTCCTGCGGCCTCCAGTACCAGTACCTCGCGCCCTTGCCTTGCCAGCGCACGCGCCACCGCCAAACCGACCACGCCTGCGCCCACCACGACGCACTCCACACGCTCGGTCACGGGGTCACCGCTTTCATGTGGCGCCGCTTAAACCGTGCCGGCGATCGTCTCGAATCCGTTCACCACGCGCACCGCGTTGTGGCCCAGCTCGGCAGCGGCGTAACCGCCTTCCAGCACGAAGACGGTGGGCAGGCCCATGCGCGCCAGTCGCTCACCAAGGCGACCAAAGTCGTCTGCGGTCAGCACGAAGCGGGAAATCGGATCGCCCTCAAACGTGTCCAACCCAAGCGACACCACCAGCGCTTGGGAGCCCCATTCGCAAATGCGCGTGCACGCAGTTTCCAGTGCCTCGAACCAAGTGGCAGCGCTGCTGCCTGCCGGCAGCGGCAGGTTGAGGTTGCAGTCAACGCCGTCGCCTTCACCGGTTTCGTCGGCGTGACCCAGGTAAAACGGGTACTCGGTCAGCGGATGCCCATGGATGCTGGCAAAAAATACATCCGCGCGCTCGTAAAAGATGCTTTGCGTGCCATTGCCGTGGTGGTAGTCGACGTCCAGCACTGCTACGCGCTCAAATTCGAGGTTGCGCAGCGTCTGCGCGGCAATGGCGGCGTTGTTGAGAAAGCAATAGCCGCCCATGAAATCGCGCCCGGCGTGGTGACCTGGCGGTCGCGTCACACAGAAGGCTGCGCGCGCGCCTTGCGCCACCGCATGCGCCGCACTGGCCGCCACATCGACCCCTTCGCGCGCTGCAGCCCAGGTGCCACTTGCCAGCGGTGAGCCGTTGTCCATCGAATACAGGCCAAGCCGCGCGATGAAGTTTTGCGGCTCCACGTCGCTGCGCAGACTGCGCACCGGCCAGACCGAGGGAAACGGTTGACGCTGCTCGTTCTGCGGATCCAGCGCCAGCCACTGCGGCCAGGCGGTGCGCAGAAAATCCAGGTAACGGTCGGCGTGAATTTGCGCCAAAGCACTTGCACCGTCTTGGTCGGGCTCGCGCAACTCGTGTCCCGCCTGCTGCATGGCGGCAAGCACGAAACTGGCACGCGACGGCGTCTCGAAACAGGGCACCCGCTCACCCCGGAAAAATTCATGCTCCGGCGCGTGCAGGTGGTGCAGCGGGTTGTGAAAGGTAATCATGCTGCCCAGTGTAGAACCGTGACCGCATGACGGGTGTCAGGGCAGTATCTCGGCCCAAGGTTGTTGCCGAACACCGTCCGCGAACAACGGATGCGCCTGTGCCTCATCGAGCGTGAGCACGGGGGTCACGCAAGCGTCAAACTCTGCAAAGCGCTCACTCCAGTGCGCCAGCGGCTGCGAGGCCACCAGCTGCGCCACCTCGGCTCTCAGAGCCACACATTCGGGCGAACCAGGAAGTTGCCCACGCTGCCAATGCTGCGCCACCCAGTCGGGGCGGCCAAAAGCCTCGCACGCGGCCTTCCAGAATTTGAATTCCAGCGCGCCCACCGCGAGGTGGCGGCCGTCTTGTGTGGGGTAGAGGTTGTAGCAAGGCAGCGCGCCGTTGAGCAGGTCCTCACCCGCGCCCGGACGGCGGCCCAGCAAGGGCTGCAACAAGGTGGCGGTCGCGCTGGGCATGACCAGATGGGCATGCAGGCCGTGCACCATGCTTACATCAAGATGCCGGCCCTGCCCTGTTCTTTGCGCCTCGAACACGGCGGCCAGCACCGCGATGCAGGCCATGGCACTGCCTCCCGCCAAGTCGCCCCATTGCACGTTCGACATGGCCAGCTCGCCCGTGGGCGCACGCACCTGATCGAGCACGCCGGAGAGCGCCATGAAGTTGAGGTCGTGCCCGGCCCGTTGGGCCCACGGGCCGTGCTGCCCGTAGCCCGTGATGGACACCATCACCAAGCGCGGGTTGATGGCATGCAACGCGGCTGCATCCAGCCCCATGCCTTGCAGCACGCCTGGACGGAAGCTGTCGAGCATGACGTCGGATTCCGCCACCCAGGTGCGCAGTCGGGCCAGGTCAGCCGCATCGCGGAAGTCAATGCGTCGATGCTCCTTGCCGTGGTTCAGCGCCTCGAACAGCGCTGCCAGGGGCCGGGATGGGTCACCCTCTGGCGGCTCCGCTTTGACGATGGTGGCGCCCAGATCGGCGAGCAGGCGCGTGGCAAATGGACCCGGCAGGTTGCGCGTGAGGTCGAGCACGCGCAGACCCGAGAGCAGAGGTGGCAATCCATCGCGCTCCATTTACAGCCCCAACTGCTTGGCAATGATCTCGTTCATGATTTCGTGCGTACCGCCGCCAATCGACAGGATGCGGTTGTCACGGTACAGGCGCTCAACCAGCGATTCACGCATATAGCCCATGCCACCAAAAATCTGCACCGCCTCGTCGGTCACCATGGTAGAGACCGAGGTGGCGAAATTCTTGGCCATGGACACTTCGGCAATGGCCGATTCGCCGGCCTGGATGCGCGCAGCGCAGCGGTAAGCGTACTCACGCGCCACTTCCACCTGCGTGGCCATCTCGGCCAGCTTGTGGCGAATGACCTGGTGCTTGGACAGCGGCTTGCCGAAGGTGACGCGCTCCTTCACATAGGACAGGCATTCCTCCAGCGCAAGCTGCGCCGTCATGTAAGCCATGACGGCCAGGCTCAGGCGCTCGGCCTGGAAATTGGCCATGATGGTGAAGAAACCCGAGTTCTCGGGGCCCAGTAAGTTGGCCGCCGGAACGCGGCAGTCCTGGAAGAACAATTCCGCCGTGTCCGAGGCCCACCAACCCATTTTCTTGAGATTGCGCCCCACGGAAAATCCGGGCGTGTCCTTCTCGATCAGCAACAGCGACACACCACCAAAGCCCGCCTCACCCGTGCGAACGGCCACCGTGTAGTAGTCGGCACGCGCGCCCGAAGTGATGAAGGTTTTGGAGCCGTTGACCACATAGTGGTCGCCGTCGCGCACCGCGCGGGTTTTCAGGTTGGCGACGTCCGAGCCGCCGCTGGGCTCGGTGATGGCCAGCGCAATGATCTTCTCGCCCGCCAGCACCTGGGGCACGATGCGCTGTTTGAGCGCCTCAGAGCCCACGCGCCAGACCGGCGGAAGCCCGATGTCGAGCGAACCCAGGCTGGCAACAAAGCCGCCCGAGCCACTGCGCATCAGTTCCTCGCTGGCAGCGACCTTGACGAAGACGTCCTGCTCGCCCGTGCCACCAAACTCGGTGGGGTGACCAATGCTGAGCAACCCCAGCCCACCGGCTTGCGCGTACAGCGCGCGCGGGAAGCTGCCTGCCTCTTCCCATTCGTCGATGTGCGGCTTGACCGCCTCGTTGACGAAGCGGCGCATGGTGTCGCGCACCATGCCGTGCGTTTCGTTGAAATAAGAAACGTACACGCCAGAGAGGTCCGGGTCACGCATCTTCAAACTTCCCGCCATCTTGAGCCATTTTCACCACCACAGCGGCTGGCTCAAAGCGTGCGCCATAGGCCTTGGCCAGTTCACGCGAACGTTCCACAAAGTGCTGCGCACCCATGGCATTGATGAATTGCAGTGCGCCCCCTTGGTGCGGCGCAAAGCCCCAACCAAAGATCGAACCGATGTTGGTGTCTGCCACCGAGCGCACCACGCGCTCTTCGAAACAGCGCGCGGCCTCGTTGGCCTGGACGAACATCAGGCGATCCACCAGTTCCTGCTGCGAGGGCTGCTCAGCGAGCAATGGGAACAGCTTGGCCAGCTCTGGCCACAGGCTCTTTTCCTTGCCTTGATAGTCGTAGAAGCCCTTGCCCGCCTTCTTGCCCAAGCGACCATGCTCTGCGCCCACGGTGCGCAACGCGGCCTCGCCCGGATGCACAGGGTAAGTTTTGCCTTCAGCCTCCAGGTCGCGCCGCGTCTGTTGGCTGACATGCAGCGACAGGCCCAGCGAAACTTCGTCCTGCAGGGCCAGCGGTGCCATCGGCATCCCGGCCTTGAGACCTGCCACTTCGATGGAGCGCGGGTGCACGCCCTCAGCCAGCATGGCCAAGCCTTCCATTACATAGGTGGCGAACACGCGCGAGGTATAGAAACCCCGGCTGTCGTTGACCACGATGGGCGTCTTGCCAATCTGCAGCACGTAGTCAAAGCTGCGCACCAAGGTTTCCTCAGATGTCTTCTCGCCGACGATGATTTCCACCAAAGGCATCTTGTCCACAGGCGAGAAAAAATGCAGGCCGATGAAATTTGCGGGGCGGCTGCTGACTTGGGCCAGGCCAGTGATCGGCAGCGTGGACGTGTTGGAGGCAAACACGGCGTCTGGAGCGATGACAGCCTCGGCTTTGGTGGTGCACTCGGCCTTGATCGCGCGGTCTTCAAACACGGCTTCGATGACCAGATCGCAGCCCTTGAGGTCTTCGTAGCTTGTGGTGGGCAGAATGCGGGCCAGCAGCGCATCGCGCTTTTCCTGCGTGGTCTTGCCACGCGACAGGGCCTTGTCCAGCAAGCCTTGCGAATAGGCCTTGCCTTTCTCAGCATTCTCCTGCGTGGCGTCGAGCAGCACCACGTCGATGCCCACCTTGGCCGACACGTAGGCAATGCCGGCACCCATCATGCCGGCGCCCAAAATACCGACCTTTTTGACTTTGCGCGCCGGTACGCCCTTCGGCCGTGACTGGCCCTTCTTGATGGCATTGAGCTGGTACCACAGCGTGCCAATCATGTTCCTGGACACCTGCGAGACGATGCAGGCAGCAAAGTAGCGCGACTCCACCTGCAGCGCGTTGTCGATGTCCAGCAGGCAGCCCTCATACAGGCAAGACATGATGTACGTGATGGCCGGGTAGTTGCCATGGGCCTTGGCATTGGCCATGGACGGCGCGATGGTCAGCACCTGCACCACGGCCGGGCTTTTGCTGTCGCCGCCGGGGATGCGGAAGCCCTTGGCATCCCAGGGCTGCACGGGCTTTGGATTTGCTTGGCACCAGTCGCGCGCCTTTTGCAGCAGTTCTTCCCGCGTACTGGCCAGCGCGGTCAAGAGTCCGAGGCCGAGTGCCTTGGTGGGGCTTAGTTCTGTACCCTGGGTGATGAGCTCCAGGCTCTTCTGGATGCCGATCAGCCGCGGCAGGCGCTGCGTACCGCCCGCGCCCGGCAACAGGCCAAGCTTGACCTCGGGCAGGCCGATCTTGGTTTTGGGGTCGTCGATGGCGAAGCGGGCATGGCAGGCGAGCGCCAGTTCCAGTCCGCCACCCAGCGTCGTACCGTTCAAGGCCGCCACAATGGGTTTGCCGCATTTCTCCATGCGGCGCATCAAGGCCTTGAGCTCCTCCCCCAAGTCAAACGCCTGTTCCACCGTAGTGATTTGGCTGAGCTGGTCAATGTCGGCGCCGACAATGAAGCTCGGTTTTCCAGAGGTGAGCACCAGCCCTTTGAGTGCGCCCTCCTTCTCCAGCCGCTCCACAATGCTCGCAAAATCACGCAGCAGAGCGGGCGTCAGCACATTCATGACGCGGCCAGGCTGATCGAAAGTGACCAGGCCAATGCCATGGGCGTCCACCTCAAAGGTGACGGAATCTTGTTGTGTCATGGAAGTCCTCTGCTCAAACACGTTCGATGATGGTGGCGATGCCCATGCCGCCACCCACACACAGGGTGGCCAGGGCAGTAGATTTGCCGCTGCGTTCGAGCTCGTCGAGCGCCGTGCCCAGAATCATGGCGCCCGTAGCCCCCAGCGGGTGGCCCATGGCAATGGCGCCGCCATTGACGTTCACGCGGTCGAGTGAAACGCCCAGGTCGCGCGCAGTTTTCATGGGCACTGTGGCAAAAGCCTCGTTGATTTCCCACAGATCGATGTCCGATGCCGACATGCCAGCCTTGGCCAGCGCCTTGAGACACGCTGGCGTGGGGCCCGTCAGCATGATGGTGGGTTCGGAGCCGACGACCGCGCACATGCGCACGCGGGCACGGGGCTTGAGACCCGCCTTCTCGCCGGCGGCCTTGCTGCCCAGCAACATCAGCGCCGCACCATCGACGATGCCCGACGAGTTGCCCGCATGGTGGTGATGCAGGATTTTTTCGACGGTGGTGTATCGGTCCAGCGCGGTGGCGTCAAAACCCATGGCGCCCATCATCTCGAAGGAAGGATTGAGCTTCGCGAGGGACTCGACGGAGGTGCCGGGACGGATGGTTTCATCGCGGTCCAGCCAGGTCATGCCGTTCAAGTCTCTTACCGCCACCAACGAGTGGGCAAACCGGCCTTCGGCTTGGGCCTGCGCCGCACGGCGGTGCGACTCGGCAGCGAATGCATCCAGGTCCTGGCGGCCAAAACCCTCCAACGTAGCGACAAGGTCGGCGCTGATCCCTTGGGGCACGAAGCCCGTGGCGGTATTGACGCGCGGGTCCATGTACCAGGCGCCACCGTCGCTGCCCATGGCCCAGCGGCTCATGGATTCGACGCCCCCAGCCACGACCATGTCCTCCATGCCCGACATGATCTTGGCCGCGGCAAGGTTCACAGCCTCCAGGCCCGACGCACAAAAGCGCGACAAGGTCACGCCTGCCACGGCTTGCGCCCAGCCGGCGTCCATGACGGCGGTTTTGGCAATGTCGGAGCCCTGCTCACCCACGGGGGTGACGCAGCCGAGCACTACGTCGTCCACCAGCGCGGTGTCGAGGCTGTTGCGCTGCTGCAAGGCCTGCAGCAGCGTGCGCAGCAACCAGACGGGGGTTGCCTGGTGCAGGCTGCCATCTTTCTTGCCCTTGCCGCGCGGCGTGCGCACGGCATCGAAAATATAGGCTTCAGACATAGAAGCTCCTTTAGTGGTTAAGGTGTTTTGGTACGGGCATTACAGGAAGCGGGATGCCAGTTTCTTCATGATTTCATTGGTGCCGCCATAAATGCGCTGCACCCGGGCGTCGGCATACAGACGCGCAATGGGGTACTCCTTCATGTAGCCATAGCCGCCAAAGAGTTGCAGGCATTCGTCGATCAGCTTGCACTGGTTGTCGGTGATCCAGTACTTGATGAGCGCGGCGCGGTCCACGCCCAGCTCGCCCTTGAGGTGCGCCACCGTGGCCGCATCCACCAAAGCGCGCGACGCCATCAGCAACGCCTGGCATTCGGCCAGCTTGAAGCGCGTGTTCTGAAACGAAAAAATCGGCTTGCCAAAGGCCTTGCGCTCCTTGGTGTAGGCCAGTGTTTCCTGCATGGCCAGCTCCATGGCGGCAATGCCGGCAAACGCCACGATCAGTCGCTCCTGCGGCAGCTCTTGCATCAACTGCACAAAGCCCATGCCTTCATGCCCACCGATCAGGTTGTCAGCCGGGACGAGCACATCGTCAAAGAACAATTCCGAGGTGTCCTGCGCGTCCATGCCCAGCTTGTCGAGGTTGCGCCCGCGGCGGAAACCCTGCACCTGGTCGGTCTCGACCACCATCAGCGACATGCCTTGGGCGCCCTGATCCTTGTTGGTCTTGCAGACCACGATGATCAAGTTGGCGAGTTGCCCATTGGTGATGAAGGTCTTGCTGCCGTTGATGCGGTAGTGGTCGCCCTCTCTGATGGCCGAAGTGCGCACGGCTTGCAGGTCGGAGCCCGTTCCCGGTTCGGTCATGGCGATGGCGGCAACCAGCTCGCCCGTCGCCATGCGTGGCAGCCAGCGTTTTTTCTGCGCTTCGGTCCCGTGGCGCAGGATGTAGGGCGCCGCAATGCCCGAATGCAACGAGCCGCCAAATCCCGAGATATTGGCCGAGCCTTGCGCCAGAATCAGCACCGCCTCGTGACCAAAATCGCCCCCACCACCGCCGTATTCTTCTGGCATGGAAGCACACAAAAAACCATTGGCGCCCGCCTGCTCCCAGGCCTCGCGGTCGACCATGCCGGCCTTTCGCCAAGCTTCATCTTTTGGCGCCCATTCCTCTTTGAAAAAACGGCTCGCCGAGTCCAACAGCATCTGATGCTCTTCGGTCATCCAGGCAGGTGCGAAATTTTGAATAGCCACGGGTTCAAATCCTCTGGTAGTGCAAACAAAAGAACTTGCATGAGCGCCTTGAATCACAAAAAAAGGTAACAATAATTACCAATGTCGATTTGGCTCTTCGAAGCAGTTTGCAAGCTCTTGCATGTGCGATCAGCTCATATCCACAAAGGAATTTCAGGGTGACGCAACAGTCCGCATCTTGACCAAACTGATTCGGGATGGCAAGTTGACGCAGTTTTCTTTCACTGCCAACCATTATTTGGTAATATCAATTTCCATGACAAACCACGCCAGCGCCCACGCACCCGATGCATCGCCTGCACCTACAGGCACCACCCCACCTCGCAGCGCCCTGCTTTCGCAGATGCGCAGCGACACCCAGGTGCGCATTGAAAGGGCCGTTTTGGAGTTGTTTTCCAGCCGCGATTTCCATGAAGTGGGGCTGATCGACGTGGCGCGCGCTGCCAATGTCTCGCTGCAGACCATCTACAAGTATTTCGGCAGCAAAGAAGTGCTGGTCTACACCATGCTCGACGTGATGCTGGGCCGCCTGGCCGAACGCATGATCGACCACTTGCAGGGCATCAACGACGCGCGCGAGCGCCTGCGCAAGACCTGTTGGGTCACGCTCGACTACATGGACAAGCACCCCGCCGTGATGCTGCTGTTGTTCACGGCTGTGCCCGTGTCGCGGTACAAGAACATCGGCATCTACGAAAGCCCCGAGTTGATGGGCGCTTTTTTGGGGGTGTTCAAGGATGGGCAAGCGCGCGGCGTGCTGAACAACCAAGTGTCATCCAAGGTGTTGCTGGACGTCTTCATGGGCATCGTCGGCCGCGTGGTCCTGATGCACATCGTGCGAGGCGAAAAGCGCCCTCTTATCGAACAGTTCGACGAGTTGTTCCATATTTTGTGGCGAGCCATGTCGGCAAAATGAGTGCGCGCACAAGTCGCCAACGTAGGAACGTGCGCTGACTGCGGCACCGCCTTGGTTCTCCCAGTCGCCGCACCGTTGCAATGGGCGTAAAAAAAGCCCCTCGGAGCGAGGGGCCTGGAACGGAACTCAGCGGAAAGCCGCTAAAAAACCAGTCACATGTGGTCGATCATCACCTGGCCAAAACCGGAGCAGCTCACTTGCGTGGCGCCGTCCATCAGGCGGGCGAAGTCGTAGGTCACTTTTTTGCTGGCAATCGACTTCTTCATCGAGCTGATGATGAGGTCGGCGGCTTCGGTCCAGCCCATGTGGCGCAGCATCATTTCGGCCGACAGAATCTCGGAACCGGGATTCACGTAGTCCTTGCCGGCGTACTTGGGCGCCGTGCCGTGGGTGGCTTCGAACATGGCGATGGTGTCGGAGAGGTTGGCACCGGGGGCGATGCCGATGCCGCCGACCTGCGCCGCCAGCGCGTCGGAGACGTAGTCGCCGTTGAGGTTCAGCGTGGCGATCACGCTGTATTCGGCCGGGCGCAGCAGGATCTGCTGCAGGAAGGCGTCGGCAATGCTGTCCTTGATGGTGATTTCCTTGCCCGTCTTGGGGTTCTTGAACTTCATCCAGGGGCCGCCGTCGATCAGCTCGGCGCCGAATTCCTTGGCCGCCAGGCCGTAGGCCCAGTCGCGGAAGCCCCCTTCGGTGAACTTCATGATGTTGCCCTTGTGCACGATGGTCACGCTGGGCTTGTCGTTGTCGATGGCGTACTGGATGGCCTTGCGCACCAGGCGCTCGGTGCCTTCGCGCGAGACGGGTTTGATGCCGATGCCAGAAGTATTGGGGAAGCGGATCTTCTTGACGCCGAATTCGTCCTGCAGGATCTTGATGAGCTTCTTGGCTTTGTCCGATTCGGCTTCGAACTCGATGCCGGCGTAGATGTCTTCCGAGTTCTCGCGGAAGATGACCATGTTGGTTTTGTGCGGCTCTTTCACCGGCGAAGGCACGCCTTCAAAGTACTGGATCGGGCGAAGACAGACGTACAGGTCAAGTTCCTGGCGCAGGGCCACGTTCAGCGAACGAATGCCGCCGCCGACGGGCGTGGTCAGCGGGCCCTTGATGGAAACGACGTAGTCTTTGATTGCGGCCAGGGTCTCTTCAGGCAGCCAGACGTCCGGGCCATACACCTTGGTGGATTTTTCCCCGGCAAAAACTTCCATCCAGTGGATTTTCTTCTCGCCGCCATAGGACTTGGCCACAGCGGCATCGACCACCTTGATCATCACGGGCGTGATGTCGGCACCAGTGCCGTCGCCTTCGATGAAGGGAATGATCGGCTGGTCCGGCACATTGAGCGACATGTCGGCGTTGACGGTGATTTTTTGGCCTTCGGCGGGCACCTTAATGTGCTGGTAGCTGGTCATGGACGGTAAGTCTCCGATGAAATGCTGAAGGGTAATCAGCGGGTTAGGCAAAGCTCTCTAGTCCGTTCAATTCTATAGACAAAAGAATTCGCAAACCCCTGTCAACGGCCGGGTTTGGGCGCCGTTGTGGATTGGCTTGGCAATCTTTGCGAAGCATCAAAACAAACCGGCGTTTCTCTCTTCTGGAAAGTTCTTATGAACAAACTTCTTGCCACCCTCGCAGCCACACTTTTGGCATTTGCAGCCCACGCCCAGACCACTGCTCCCGTCGCTCCGGCTGCTGCTCCTGCCGCCGCGCCCATGGCCGCTGCCGAAGCCGCTCCTGCGCCCCAAGCGGCCGTGAAGGCGCCGAAAGCCCACAAGACAGCCAAGTCCAGCCACAAGAAGGTCGCCAAGAAGAAGGCGCACAAGGCACACGCCAAGTCTGTGTAAAGAGCTCGGGCAACTCAGCCGCGCTGCACGCCGGCTCGCCCAATGCGTAAAAATGGCCTGCTGCACGCGGGCCATTTTTTTGCCCGCCTACAAGCCCCGATACCCACTAACCGGAGTTCCCATGCCTGCGCTGTCCCTGCCGTTTCGCTCTTTTGTGCGCTTTGCGTTGCTGGCACTGCTCTCCCCGATGGCCAGTGCTCAGGCTTTGGACGCTCCCCAAACGGCATTGCTTCGCGTTGAGCTATCTGCCGGAATGCACCGCATCGATGCGCAAGTGGCCCAAACTCCGCGCGAACGCCAAGTGGGCCTGATGCACCGTAAGTCCATGCCGGTGCAAGAAGGCATGCTGTTCGTTTTTGATACTTCGCAAGTTCAGTGCTTCTGGATGAAAAACACGCTGCTGCCACTGTCTGCCGCCTTTGTAGCCGACGACGGCACGGTGGTGAATCTGGTCGATATGAAGCCGGAGACCACCGATTCGCACTGCAGCACCAAACCTGTTCGCTTTGTGCTGGAAATGAATCAAGGCTGGTTCAAGGCGCGCAGCATCAAGGCGGGGTTCAAGCTTTCGGGCTCAGTTTTTGCTCCCGCCAAGCCTTGAGTTGATCTAAAACCATAGCTGCTGGCGCTTATCCTGAAAGCGCTGGAGGCCAAAACGACCAAAAAAGAAGCGGCCACTATGGGCCGCTTTTTTATTGCGCAAAACGCAGATTAGCCAAAGTTTGCCTCAGCAAACTGCCAGTTCACCAGGTGCTCAAGGTACGCCTCAAGGAACTTGGGGCGGGCGTTACGGTAGTCGATGTAGTAGGCGTGCTCCCAGACGTCGACGGTGAGCAGCGCCTTGTCGACCGTGGTGAGCGGTGTGCCTGCAGCGCCAGTGTTGACGATGTCCACGCTGCCATCGGGCTTCTTCACCAGCCACGTCCATCCGCTACCAAAGTTGCCTGCTGCCGATTTGGCAAAGGCTTCCTTAAACGCCGCGTACGAGCCGAACTTGGCATCGATGGCAGCTGCCAGCGCGCCCGACGGAGCGCCACCACCGGCGGGCTTCATGCAGTTCCAGAAGAAGGTGTGGTTCCAGATTTGCGCAGCGTTGTTGTAGATGCCGCCGTTGGCGGTCTTCACGATCTGCTCAAGCGGCATGTCGGCGTATTCCGTACCTTCCTGCAGCTTGTTGAGGTTGTCCACATAAGCCTTGTGGTGCTTACCGTGGTGGTACTCCAGAGTTTCCTGGCTGTAGTGCGGCGCGAGCGCGTCGATGGCGTACGGAAGTGGGGGAAGTGTGTGTTGCATGGGGACTCCTTTGGATTTGCTTGTTATGGGCGCGCGGGTCGAAAGCGCGGACATCACCCGGTATTCTAGGAAGTTAGCGGCCAAAGTGCCGCCGTACAGGACGATGCCCCTGAAACGGCAGGCGAATGCCGGCGTTGTCCTACAGCAAGCGCGGGTGGACCACGGTCAGGTCAAGCTCGCCGTCGCAGAGCCGTGCACGCAAGGCAGTGGCCGGCGGTGCTTGGCGCACGCTGCGCACAACTTCCCCTTCAGGCGTCTGAAGCAGCGCATAACCGCGTTGCAAAACCAGTTGCGGGTCCAGCAACTGCAAGCGCAGTGCAGCATTGGTCAAGCGCTCGCCGTGCGCCGCCGTCGCCGCCTGAAATTTTTGAGCGAAATCGACCTGTAGCGCTTTCACCGTCTGCGTCTCAAGCTGCAGTTTCAATAGCATAGCCTGCTGCATGCGCTGGCCAAGCCTTGCGAGCGTGAGCTGCTCGCGCTGGGCCAGATGCGATGGCCGCCCCAGTCGCGCCGCCGCCCGGTCGAGCTGGAGGTGACGCTGATCGAGCTGGCGCTCCACCCCGTCGCTTAGCCGCTGCTGCATCTGATCCAGCATGGCGAGCCACGTCTCACGCGGGGCCGACACCAGCTCTGCGGCTGCAGTCGGCGTTGGCGCCCGCAGATCGGCACAAAAATCTGCAATGCTGAAATCGGTCTCGTGGCCCACACCGCAGATCAAGGGCACCGGGCTTTTCACGACGGCGCGCGCAACTGCCTCGTCGTTGAAGGCCCACAGGTCTTCCAGCGAACCGCCACCGCGCACCAGCAAAATGACGTCGATCGGCGGTACTCCGGCGCCGTGCGGCTTTGCGGCCAGTGCGTACAGCTCTTCCAGTGCGCGAACGATCGCGCGCGGCGCCTCTGCGCCCTGCACTTGCGCCGGCACCAGCAACACCGGAATGTGCGGCACGCGCCGACGCAGCGCACTGACCACATCGTGCAGTGCAGCAGCACCCAAAGATGTCACCAGCCCAATGCCGCGCGGCGCAGGCGGCAAGTTGCGCTTGCGGCCAGCGTCAAACAGCCCCTTGCTCCAGCTTGGCCTTTAGGCGCAAAAATTGCTCAAACAATGCGCCCTGGCCGGCACGCTTGAGTTCCTCGACCACCAGCTGCAAGTCGCCGCGCTGCTCATACACAGCAAGGCGGCCGCGCAGCTCAACGCTGTCACCATCCCGCGGGTCGAAGTTGAGCTGACTGGCGGCGCGGCGGAACATCGCGCAGCGAATCTGGCCGCCCGCGTCCTTCAGAGAGAAGTAGCAGTGACCACTGGAAGCACGGGAGAACCCCGAAATCTCTCCGCGCACCGAAACCGGGTTAAAGCGTGCCGCCAGCGCATCGCCCACCGCGCGGCACAAGGCGCCGACGTCCCAAATGCGCTCTTGCTCAATACCCGGGACGCTATCAATCATGAAGGGCAAAAGACGCGCTGGTGCGGCCTGTACGCGCTTGCTGCACCGCAGTACTCCACAGAAGAGACGCAGCGGGGGCGGATTTGGCGGGCCTATTCAAAAAGCCCTGATAGCCGCAAGAGTACATGCAAGTCATTGATTTAATTGTATTTTTTGCTGCACAAAAAATCATCAAAGTGTTGTAACCACGGATTGGCGCCGTCTTGCAGGCCATGGGTACCGACTTACCCACAAAGTTATCCACAACTTCTGTGGGTGAGCGTCAAAGCGCAACGCACGCCAAACAAATTGAAAAAGTGCCGGAAAAAGCTGGTTCATAATGCCCGCTTGCCCGAATCCGAGCGGAGAGAGAATTGCTGTCCATCATACAAGCCGCAGGCTGGCCAATCTGGCCTCTGGTCGCCTGCTCGATCTTGGCGCTGGCGCTCGTAATCGAGCGTTTCATTGCGCTGCAAACCACCCGTGTGGCCCCGCCAAAATTGCTGGACGAGGCCATTTCCGTCTCTTCCGTTTCCCTGCCCGGCCCCGACGTTGTCGCGCAGCTGGCGCAGAACTCCGCGCAGGGCGAGGTACTTGCCACCGGGCTTCGCACGCTCAACAGCAACCCGCGCTGCAGCGAGACCGATTTGCGCGCCTCCATGGAAGGCGCGGGACGCGTGGTGGCGCACCGGCTTGAAAAGTCCCTCACCGCGCTGGCCACGATTGCATCGGCAGCGCCTTTGCTGGGCCTGCTGGGTACGGTCATCGGCATGATCGAAATTTTTGGCTCGCAGGGTGCAAGCAGCGGTGGCGTGGGCGGCGGAAACCCGGCGCAGCTTGCGCACGGTATTTCGGTGGCGCTCTACAACACGGCTTTTGGCTTGATCGTGGCCATTCCGGCGCTGATCTTCTGGCGCTACTTTCGCGCACGGGTCGATGCCTATCTGTTGACGCTTGAGCTGTCGGCCGAGCAATTCGTGCGCCATTTGCTGCGCATGCAGAAGAAATGATGCAATGGCACGCCATCGGCCATTGCTACTTGAAGCCGATGTGAGGCAAAGGCCGCAAAAATGAATTTTCGCCCCCGCACCCGCGAAGAGCCCGAGATCAACTTGATTCCGTTCATCGACGTGCTCTTGGTGATCCTCATCTTCCTGATGCTGACCACCACCTACAGCAAATTCACGCAGCTCCAGCTCACGCTGCCGGTGGCCGATGCCGAACAGATGCGCGACCGACCCAAGGAGGTCATCGTTTCGGTGGCTGCCGACGGACGCTATGCCGTCAACAAGACTGCGCTTGAGGGTCGCAGCGTCGAGAACGTTGCCGCTGCGCTGACCAGCGCCGCCTCTGCGGGCAACGAGAGCATCGTCATCATCAGTGCCGACGCCACAGCGCCGCACCAAGCTGTAGTGACCGTGATGGAGGCCGCACGCCGCGCCGGGCTCTCGCAAATCACCTTCGCCACGCAATCTGCAGCCAGCGCCGGGGCGGCGGCGCGCTGACATGCAGCGCGTCTGGGCCGGGCGCAGCGCTGCGAGCCTGGCGCTCTGGCCGCTGTCTCAGCTTTATCGGGCCTTGGTTGCGCTGCGCCAGTGGCTGTACCGCACAGGCAAGCTGCACAGCACCCGACTGCCCGTGCCGGTCATCGTGGTGGGCAACGTCGTAGTTGGAGGGGCAGGTAAAACTCCAGTTGTCATGGCACTTGTACAGCACCTGCAATCGCGTGGCTTGCAGCCGGGCGTCGTTTCCCGCGGCTACGGCCGCAGCAGCAAAGGGATGCGACATGTGCAAGCCGACAGTGCTTCAAGCGATGTGGGCGACGAGCCCGCTCTGATTGCACGCAAGTGCAAAGTGCCGGTGGTGGTGGCCGAGCGCCGCAGCGAAGCCGCACAGGCCTTGCTGGCGCGCCACCCTAAAACCGACATCATTGTCTGTGACGACGGCCTGCAACACTTGGCACTGGCGCGCGACCTGGAGATTTGCGTCTTTGGCGCGCACGGTGTTGGCAATGGGTTCTTGCTGCCTGCAGGCCCGCTGCGCGAAACCTGGCCAAGAGCGGTGGATTTCGTGCTCTATGCCGGCAGCCCGCCGCCCTCGCCCCGCACCTTTGCGGGCACTTGCTTTGGTATCAAGCGGCGGCTTGCAGATGCTGCTGTCACAGCAGACGGGAGTCACCACTCGCTAGAGAGCCTTGCTGGCCAGTCGCTGGTCGCCGTGGCTGGTACTGCGCGTCCGGAGGATTTTTTTGCCATGCTGCGGGCCCGCGGTGTACAGCTGCAGGACACGCAGCCACTGCCCGATCACTTCGATTTTCATAGCTGGTCGCGCAACGCAGATAAGCGCCAGAGGCTTATTTGCACTGAAAAAGACGCGGTCAAGCTTTGGCCCAGATTCCCGGATGCACTAGCCGTACCGCTGGAAGTGCGCATAGACCCTGCGTTTTTTTCTGCGCTGGACGAACGCTTGGCGCAGCTGAGCCAGGGCTCGCTATCATCAACTGCTCGATCCTGAGCACCACCCTATTTCTGCCGCATATCCCATGGAACCCCGTCTGCTCGAACTGCTCGTTTGCCCCGTCACCAAGGGTCCCCTGACCTACGACCGGGAACGCGAGGAGCTTGTCTCTCGCAGTGCTCGCCTTGCCTATCCGGTACGCGACGGCATCCCTGTGCTGCTGGAGACCGAAGCGCGCACGCTGAGCGACGAGGAACTCGAAAAGTGATCGCAGCGCCGGAGCCTAGGCCCATCGATCCCGGCGAAGGTTTACAAGGCATTCCCGTTCGGTTTACGGTGCTGATCCCGGCGCGAATGGCGTCCAGCCGACTGCCAAACAAACCCCTTGCTGACATTGGCGGCCTGCCCATGGTGGTTCGTGTGGCGCAGCGGGCAGCCCAAAGCGGTGCGCTGCGCACAGTGGTCGCAGCAGACGATGCACGCATTTTGGATGCCTGTGCTGAGCACGGTGTGCAAGCCATCGCCACGCGCGCCGACCACGCCAGCGGGAGCGACCGATTGGCCGAGGCCTGTGCAGCGCTGGGCCTTGAGGGCGACGACGTGGTCGTAAACGTGCAAGGCGACGAACCGCTGATGGACCCGCAACTGGTGCACTCCGTTGCTGCCCTCCTCGCCGCACGCCCTGCTTCAAGCATGGCGACCGCGGCGCACGCCCTCGGAAGTTTGGAAGAATTTCACAATCCCAACATCGTAAAAGTCGTGCTCGATGCTGCCGGCTTTGCCAGCTACTTCAGCCGCGCCCCTATTCCTTGCGCGCGCGACTTGCGCGGCACCGAATGGTGGGCAGGCGCGGCTGCGCAAATCCAGCCGCGCGCCCACATCCTCACGGGATTCGCGCCGCTGCGCCACATTGGCATCTACAGCTACCGGGCGGGTTTCCTGCGCAGTTTCCCTACCCTTCCCCAGGCACCCACTGAAGTGATAGAGCAACTTGAGCAGTTGCGCGCCCTTTGGCACGGGCACCGCATTGCAGTCTATCTGGCCGAGCATGCACCCGGCCAAGGTGTGGACACGCCCGAAGATTTGGAGCGTGTGCGCGCCCTGCTTGCAGCGTAAGCAGGCCCACTTTGGCTGCATGCTATCCTCGTTTGGTTTACCGGGACGAGCGCCCGGCACCGGAGGGAGGGTGCTGGAGCGCGCTGGGCTCCCACGCTTTCAGCTAACACTATCAAGAGGACCCCATGAGACTCATTTTGTTGGGCGCCCCAGGCGCCGGAAAGGGCACGCAGGCCGCGTTCATCTGCCAAAAATTTGGTATTCCGCAGATTTCCACCGGTGACATGCTGCGTGCAGCCGTCAAGGCTTGCACTCCGCTGGGCCTTAAAGCCAAGGCAGTCATGGACTCCGGTGCGCTGGTGAGCGACGACATCATCATCGGGCTCGTGAAAGAGCGCATCACTGAGCCCGATTGCGCCAACGGTTTCCTGTTCGACGGTTTTCCGCGCACCATCGTGCAGGCAGATGCCATGAAGGATGCGGGCGTCAAGATCGACTATGTGTTGGAAATTGACGTGCCGTTCGACGCCATCATTGAGCGCATGAGCGGGCGCCGCTCGCACCCTGCAAGTGGCCGCATCTACCACGTGCGGTTCAATCCACCCAAGGTGGCCGACGTCGACGACGAAACCGGCGAGCCGCTGATCCAGCGCGACGACGACAAAGAAGACACCGTCAAAAAGCGCTTGGAGGTGTACAGCGCGCAAACTCGCCCGTTGGTCAATTACTACTCTGGCTGGGCAGCGCGCGATCCGGCTGATGCCCCAAAGTACCGCTCCATCAGCGGCACCGGCAGTGTGGAAGACATCACCGCACGCGCGCTGGCCGCACTGGCGGATTAAACGCGCAAATCGCGGCAACGCGTTGCAATCAAGCGCCCCGCTGAGGGCGCTTTTTTTATCGCTTATTGGCGATGGAGGATTGCTCAGCCTGCAGCAGCTCCAGCATCAGTGAAATGCGCGCCTTGACGGTAGAGAGCCCTTGGGAGAGCGGCAAACCATGTGCAGGCGTGCCCACGACTTGCCCAAAGGGACAGCGCGTGGCGACCCGCACCACCACACCCGTCTGCTGCGCTCGGTGCAAAGCAGCTTCCAGCACATGGTGCAGCGTGCCGTTGCCCGTACCGGCCACAACCAAACCGCGCACACCAGCCTGCACCAGAGCATCAACCTGCTTGCTACTGGCGCCGGCATGGCTCTGGACGACTTCTACCCAAGGCCATTGCGCGTCCTGAGGGGGCAATGAAATGCGCTCGAATGCTCCTTCAGTTTCATCCACCCACTCATGCGCCAGCCGCAATTTGCCCTCTTCGATCCAGCCTGCCGGACCCGCGTCGCCAGAACCAAACGCATCTGCGCGGTACGGATGAAGCTTTTGCACACAGCGCGGCAGATGCACCTCACCCGCGCAGACCACACGCACTCCCGCCGCAGGTGCCTCGCCAGCGAGCGCCAGCGCATCCGCAAGGTTTTGTGGGCCATCCGGGGAGATCGCAGTGGCAGGCCGCATGGCACACGTCAGCACTACCGGTTTGCGGGCAAGGAGTGTGGAGGCGAGCAGCCAGGCTGTTTCCTCCAGTGTGTCCGTGCCATGCGTGACGACGATGCCCGATACAGAGTCGTCGTTGAGATGCGCTGTGCAGCGGGCATGAAGCGCCGCCCAGAACGAGAAATCAGCATCCTTACTGTCGATTTGCGCTACTTGCTCTGAGTGCAGCGACCAGTGTGGGGGCACCAATTCACCAAGAGTTTCCAGCAGCGATTGAACCGAGCGCTCGCCAGCCCGATAGCCGACGTTGTCGCCCGCCCGCGCAGCGCTGCCCGCAATCGTGCCGCCAGTTCCCAGAACCATGATTTTCTGTGCACCCACTTGCATCTCCTTCGAAACTGTTTAAAAATACAGTTACTGAAATTTCATACAGGCCTGCTCCGCGCAGTACCACTATGTTCAACGGACCTCGCCTCACCCCAAGGCAACAGCAAATTCTCGATTTGATCCAAACTGCCATCGCGCAGTCGGGTGCGCCGCCTACGCGCGCCGAGATCGCCACTGCATTGGGCTTCAAATCGGCCAACGCCGCCGAGGAACATCTTCAGGCCCTGGCGCGCAAAGGCGTAATTGATTTGGTCAGCGGGACTTCGCGCGGCATCCGATTGCGCAGTGATGCGGTGCGCAGTATCAACGCCGCACGTGGCACCCAATTCAGTCTGCCAATTCCTGGTCTCACTCAGCTTGCATTGCCATTGGTTGGCCGCGTAGCAGCGGGCTCGCCCATTCTCGCGCAGGAACATGTCGAGCAAACATGGTGCGTGGAAAGCAGCCTTTTCGAGCGCAAGCCCGACTATCTGCTCAAAGTGCGCGGTATGTCCATGCGCGACGTCGGCATTCTGGACGGTGACCTGCTTGCGGTTCAGCAAACACGGGAAGCGCGCAACGGCCAGATCGTGGTGGCACGCATTGGCGATGAAGTGACCGTCAAACGGCTGCGGCGTACCGCGCACGCCATTGAGCTCCTTCCTGAGAACCCGGATTTCTCCGTCATCGTCGTGCATCCTGGTGAACCGTTCGAAATTGAAGGTCTCGCCGTGGGCCTGATCCGCAACACCATGTTGAACTAATTTTTCTATGCGCTGCAGGTGGCGGGCGCTTGGCGAGGCAGTGGCCTCACCATCCCTGCGGCGCATTCAAATGCCAATCCTGCCTGTGTCCATCCATCACCCATGGGAGTCTCACATGCACAAACTATTGGCTCATGCCTCAAAGTTGACACGCTCGCTTTTTTCACCGCGCCATTGGTCCAGTACCAGCGAGCGGTGCATCGCTGATCGTATTCCCCACCAGGCGCAGCATTCGATGCGTGCAGCCGCATCTTGCAAAACCTTAGATCGCATTCAGAGCCGCTTGCCTGAAAGGCACCCTCCCTCATGGGCTTCCGCACCCTTGAAGGCCAACACGGTGCCCCCAGTGCGCGTCCTGCGGCTGCGCGAAGGTGCCGCAGAGCGCTTGGCCATCGTCGGTCGTATGGCCGATGTGTGTGCCGAACTTGACCGTTTGGTTGCACGCGAGAGCGGCTGTGGATAAGCCTTAGGGTTTGAAAATTGGGGATTTTCCCAAGAAGCAGAATTCCCCCTGACAGGCAGATGAGTTTTGAGGCACTCCCTGTGTATCTGCAGGGACCAGATCGGTTGGGACGCATCCACACGGTCGAAGAGCGAGGGCGTCGATGCGAATGATGTCGCCGACACCCAGCAGTCGCGATCACCGAGCCGCGCACAAGGCACAATTGGGCGATGAATATCGTGATCCTTGACGACTACCAGGACGCGGTTCGCAAGCTCCATTGCGCGGCCCGCCTTGATGCCCATTCAGCGAAGGTGTACACCAATACCGTCAAGGGCATTGGCCAGCTGTCGGTGCGGTTGAAGGACGCCGACATCATCGTTCTGATTCGCGAACGCACGCACATCTCCCGTCAGCTCGTTGAAAAGCTTCCGCGCCTGAAAATGATTGCGCAAACCGGCAAGGTTGGGAGCCATATCGATGTGGCCGCCTGCTCGGAGCGTGGCATTGCCATTTCTGAAGGAGTCGGCTCGCCAGTAGCGCCTGCCGAACTTACATGGGCTTTGATAATGGCAGCCATGCGCCGACTGCCCCAGTACGTCTCGAATCTGAAACACGGAGCTTGGCAGCAGGCGGGGCTTAAGTCGGCCTCCATGCCAGCAAATTTTGGCCTCGGCACGGTGCTGCGGGGAAAGACCTTGGGTATTTGGGGTTACGGCCGCATCGGCCAAATCGTCGCCGGATATGGGCGTGCCTTTGGTATGAATGTGCGCATCTGGGGAAGCGAGTCCTCGCGTACGCAGGCTCTGGCCGATGGCTACCAAGTGTCGATGACGCAAAAGGAGTTTTTTGCCCAGTGCGACGTGGTGTCCCTCCATTTGCGCTTGACACCGGAAACCCGCCACATCATCACGCTTGAAACCTTGTCGCACATGCAACCAACCGCCTTGTTGGTAAATACCTCGCGCGCAGAGTTGATTGAACCCGACGCACTGCTCGCCGGGCTCAATCGCGGCCGGCCGGGCATGGCGGCCATCGATGTATTTGAAAGCGAACCAATTTTGCAGGGGCATGCGTTGTTGCGGCTCGAAAACTGCATTTGCACACCCCACATCGGCTACGTGGAGCTCGACAACTATGAGCTGTATTTCGGATCGGCCTTTGACAACGTGCTCAATTTCATGCGGGGCACGCCCACCAACATTGTCAATCCGGGCGCGCTTCAAGTCAGGCGCTGACAAGCAAAGCGGACTTTCACACGCGCTGATGCACGTGGCAATAAAAAAGGCTTCCCGTTGGGAAGCCTTTTTTTCAGTCAGGCCAAAGGCCTGCCAACCACCGCTCAGTTCAGCGGGGTCTTCTTGCCGTCAATGTAGTTGTACAAGGTGATGGAAGGATTCTTCATTTCGCCGTTGGACTCAAACGCGATACTGGCAGTCACACCTTTGTAGTTGGACTTTGCCAGTTCAGGCAAGTAAACCTTGGGATCCACGGAATTCGCGCGCTTCATAGCGTCGACGAGCAGCATGGTCGCGTCGTAGGTGTAGGGGCTGTAAACTTGGAATTGGCCTGGGTATTTGGCGTCGTAGCGCTCTTTCCACGCCTTGCCGCCGGGCATCTTAGCGAGCGATGAGCCGCCTTCTGCACAAATCACATTGCTTAGTGTCTTTGCGCCGGCTGCGAGTTTTGCAATTTCGCTGGTGCAAACGCCGTCGCCGCCAAAGTACTTGACGTTCGCCATGCCAAGTTGCTCCATCTGACGAAGCATTGGGCCGGCCTGAGGATCCATACCACCGAAGAAAATCGCGTCAGGATTTTTGGACTTGATGGCGGTCAAGATTGCCATAAAGTCAGTGGCCTTGTCGGTCGTGAACTGCTGATCGACCTGCTTCATGCCCATTTTGGTAGCCGTCTTTGCGAACACATCTGCGACACCCTGGCCGTAGGCAGTGCGGTCATCAATCACAGCAAAAGTCTTGAGCTTGAGCGTGTCGTGCGCATAAGCGGCCAACCCAGCGCCCAAGGCGTTGTCGTTGGCAATAATGCGGAAAGTGGTTTTGTAACCGGGCTTTGTCAGTGCAGGGTTGGTTGCAGCGCCAGTCACCATGGGAACGCCGCAGTCGTTGTACACCTTGGACGCAGGAATGGTGGTACCGGAGTTCAGGTGACCGACTACGCCTGCAACTTTGGAGTCGCAAAGCTTTTGTGCAGCTGCGGTGCCCTGCTTGGGATCCGCCGCGTCGTCTTCGGCCTGGATTTCAAACTTGACCTTCTTGCCGCCGATCGTGACGCCCTTGGCATTGAGGTCTTCAATGGCCATGCGCGCGCCATTTTCGTTGTCCTTGCCGTAGTGGGCTTGCGCACCCGACACCGGCGCGACGTGACCAATCTTGACCACCTGCTCCTGGGCCAGTGCCATGCCGGCAACAGCTGCAAACGCTGCGGCTACGGTCAGTTTCAACTTCAATTGCATAGGAATCTCCAGTAAAGATTAAACGCTGAGCATCTTTTTGTGTCTCAACAAGAAGAAGATAACGCATATTTCAAGAGTGCAGACCTAGGGAACACGCGCAAATCAGCGCAACGCAACGCCCAATAGTTGCACTTATAGAGCCTCAGGCTCCACATCGGCGGCCAACTCGTCGGCCACCGCCTCATAAACTGCATGGCGCACCACTGCCTCGATTTCTTCGCGCAATCGCGGGACGATGGATCGGGTCTGTTCGTCGACCACCTTAGCTATGGCACCGCGCAGGCGAATATCGAGCGATATGTCGACGCGCTGCATGACCCGGTGTACCAGCAACTCTTCGAAATCCTTGCTTAACACGGGCCGAGCCGCCTGGCTCGGTTCAGCCGCGGCGCCGCAGCCTCCATCCAAGGCCGTGTTTGGCGGGTCGGCAGGCTTTATCGTCAACGCAGCAGGTGTCGAACGGGCCAATGGCGCCTGTGCATCGGGCAACGGTGCGGCGGAATGCGCCCGTGCTGCGGCAGTCGCTGGAGCTGGCGCCCGCGCGGCGGCGCCTTCTTGCACGACCTCTGTCAGCGTAGGTACAAATCTGGGGGGAACCCTGGGAGTGGGAGGTACTGGCATCAGACTCCTCTTGCCACAAGATCGTGGCGCACGAGCGCGTAGCCGCGCTGCACATAATGCTTCCAACGCAACCGCGCAGCAGCGCGATCGGCGACATCGGTATCGCTGACTACCTCGATGAGTTGCTCAAAGCTTCCAAAACCGGGAGGCACCTCGTCGCCAAGGTTCAGCAGGACCTGTGTATGTGGCATGCCCGTTGCTGCATCCTGCGTCAGCACAACAGGCGAAGCTTGCAGCAAGGAAGGGGCGTCGTCCGCCTTGCAATGCGCTACAAAGTCGTGCGGAGCCATATTCCACAGCATAGTGTCTAGCGAGGCCACCAACTCCAGCGGCACTTGGATCACTAGGCGTTTGTCTTGTCGCAGCAGCTTACGTGCCACGCGACAGGCGTGCACCACCTTGTCTGGTGCGTTGAAGTGAAACGCAATTTCGGTCATTTTCCGGTTTTTGCAACCTGCTTTGTGCGCGCCGTTTTGCCAGCGGAGGGTATTTTGTTTTTACTGGAAGCTGGGGCAGCCACCTGCGCTTGTGCGCGCGCCAACAACCAGTTCACAAGCAGGCCCACCGGCCTGCCCGTCGCCCCTTTTGCCGCGCCTCCCTTCCATGCGGTTCCTGCAATGTCAAGGTGTGCCCAAGCAACGTCGCCCACGAAAGACTGTAAGAATTTGGCAGCCGTGACAGAGCCCGCCGGACGCCCCGCGACATTGGCCAAATCGGCAAAATTGCTCTTGAGCCCCTCGGCGTATTCATCGTCCAGTGGCATGCGCCAAGCCGGATCGCCAGCGTCTTCACCGGCCGCCAGCAAGGCTTGGCCCAGGGCATCGTCGGAAGCAAAAAGGCCGGTACGTACACCACCAAGCGCGATCACACAGGCGCCGGTGAGTGTGGCAATGTCCACGATTGCGGCCGGCTTGTGGCGCAGGCTGTAGGTCAGGGCATCGCACAGCACCAGGCGCCCTTCAGCGTCTGTATTGAGGACCTCAATGGTTTGTCCGCTCATGCTGGTGATCACGTCGCCGGGTTTTACGGCGCGGCCATCAGGCATGTTCTCGCAAGCTGGAATCAGGCCCACGACATTGATAGACGGCTGCAACTGAGCGAGTGCACGGAACACTCCGAGCACGCTTGCAGCGCCACACATGTCGAACTTCATCTCGTCCATTTCCGGCGCTGGCTTGATCGAGATGCCGCCGGTGTCGAAGGTGATGCCTTTACCGACCAACACCACAGGAGCCTGAGCACGGGCAGCGCCGGTGTAGCGCAGTTCAATGAAACGCAGTGGCTCGTCCGATCCACGCGCGACCGCCTGGAACGCACCCATCTTCAAGCGCTCCACTTCGACAGGCCCCATCACCTTGCAGTTGATGCTGGGTTGTTTGGCTAGCACCTTTGCGGCATCGGCCAGCATCCGTGGGGTGGCATGGTTGGCGGGCCGGTTGCCCCATTCGCGTGCTAACTCCACCCCCAGGGCAATCGCTTGGCTGCTCTCGAAGGCATCAGACACCGAATCCGTATCTCCAACGCCCACCACCACGCGCGTGAGCGAGGACGTTTCCGCCTTCGCTTTTGTCCGCGTGTAGACGTAGCAAGCCTGCGCCACGCCTTGCACGACTGCCGCTACTGCGGCCGCACTTGCCTCACCGGCGAAGCAGACCACGGCCCGCTTGACACCCTGCGTCCGAAAGGCAGTGCCAATACCCGTCAACGCTTGGCGCACGCTGCGTGCGTCGCCGACACCGATGCCGACAAACAGCACACGACGCGCGACAATGCCCTCGCTTTGATAGAGAGACAGCGATTTGCCCGGCTTGGGCTCGAAGTCCTTGTGCGAGATAGCAGCGCCGAGCACGTTGGAGAGCGCGTCGGCGCCAAGGGCGGCATCCTGACCCACCAGCACCACCAACAAATCGCACCGTTCTGCGGCGGCTGAAGTCAAATCGAGAGTCTTGAGATCAAAGTTCATAATTGCCTCTTTCCATCGTGTCCATGTTATTCGATTCATCCCTGCGCAAAGAGCTGGCCCGCAGCTTTGGCGCCACCCTCGTGGTCCTCGTCACCGTGGTCATGACCATGATGCTGATCCGCACCTTGGGCCAGGCTTCCCGGGGCAACGTCAGCCCGTCGGATGTCATGTTGGTGATGGGCTATACCGTGCTCGGTCAGCTTCCCACAATTCTCGCTCTCAGTCTCTTTGTCGCCATTATTGGCAGCCTCTCGCGCATGTACCGCGACAGTGAAATGGTGGTCTGGTTTTCCAGCGGCCAAGGACTTTCCAGCCTGCTGCCGTCGCTGCTTCGGTTTGCCTGGCCGGTCATGCTCGGCATTGCCGTGTTGTCGCTGCTCGCCTGGCCCTGGAGCAATCGCCAGATTCAGGAGTTGCGAACGCAGTACGAACAGCGCGGCGATATCGACCGCATTGCACCTGGAGAATTTCAGGAGTCTGCCAGTGGCAACCGGGTGTTTTTCATCGACAAACAAAGCCCTGAGCCCAATACGGCCAGCAACGTCTTCATTGCATCTACCGACCATGGCACTGAAGCGGTGACCTCCGCCCTCAGTGCCCGCGTGGAAATGCGGGGCATCGACCGCTTTGCGCTGCTGAGCAACGGCCAACGCCTTGAGACCACCGCCGGCAAACCCGAAATGAAGTTGAGCGAATTTGAGCTGTACGGCACCCGTGTCGGCTCCGCCAAGGCAGGTCTGGGCACCGAAGGCACGGCGAGAACACGCAGCACCCGCGAGCTGCTTGCGCAGCCCGTGCCGGCGTACCGAGCAGAGCTGGCATGGCGGCTTGGCCTACCTTTCACCGCTTTCAACCTGGTCGTGCTCGGCCTGGGTTTGGCAAGCGTCAATCCACGCGCCAGCCGCAGTGGCAACCTGTTGTTTGCATTGTTCGCCTTCGTCCTCTATTACAACTTTATGACTCTGGGCCAGAGCTGGGTGGGTTCCGGACGGTTCGGACTGCTGCCCTACATGGGAGTGCTGCACGGCGGCATGCTGGCATTTGCGATCGCCTTGATTGCAATCCGCCACCACCGCTGGTCCTGGCGCACGCTGTGGCCAAGGAGTGCCGCTTGAAGACCATTCGCCGCATGGTGAGCCGCGAAGTACTGGCTGCTGTTGCGCTGGTAACGCTTGGGTTTCTGGCGCTTTTCTTCTTTTTCGATCTGATCGATGAATTGCGATCCGTGGGTCGTGCGCCCGAGACCTATCCAGTCTCGCAGGCGGTGCTCTATGTGCTGCTCGGCATGCCGACACATCTGTACGAGCTGCTGCCGATCACGGTGCTGATTGGGACGATTTTCGTCATGGCACGCTTTGCGCAGAGTTCAGAATTCACCATTCTGCGCACCAGCGGGCTGGGCCCTGGTCGTGCGCTGGGCATGCTCCTCGTCCTCGGCGGCGTGTTCGTGGTGCTCACTTTTGCACTGGGCGACTACGTGGCGCCCGCAAGCGACCGCGCTGCGCAACTTCTCAAGTCCCGTGGCTTGTCGCGCTTGACGAGCGGAAGCACTGGGGCGTGGCTCAAAGAGCGCCAAGGAGACGATTCCATCGCACTCAATATACGTTCTATACGCGCCAACGGCCTGATGGAGGACGTCCGCATCTATCAATTCGACGCCAATGGCCGCCTGGCCTCACAAACCAAGGCCCAGTCTGCCACCCCTGAGCCCGGCGGAGACGCCTGGCTGCTCAAGGGCGTCACCCGCGATGCCTTCGTTCGCAGTGCCGCAAGCGAGACCGAGCGTGCAGAGCGGTTGGCGCAGCCTGAAATGCGCTTTCCGACGCGCATCACTGCCGATATGGTTTCGGCCGCTGTGCTCAAGCCCGATCGAATGGCCACCATCGACCTCTTTCAGTATGTGCGGCACTTGGAGGCAAACGGTCAGTCGGCGCAGCGCTACGAAATAGAGTTTTGGCGCAAAGTGTTCTATCCCTTGAGCTGCCTAGTTATGGTGGTGCTGGCGTTGCCCTTTGCCTATTTGCACTTCCGCTCGGGGTCCACCACGGGTTACGTCTTTGGTGGCGTGATGGCGGGCATCAGTTTCTTCTTGCTTAACAACGTATTCGGTTTTGCAGGCAATCTGCAAAATTGGTCGCCTTGGCTTACCGCGGCGGCGCCGGGCCTCATCTACAGTTTCGCTTCACTGGCTGCATTTGGCTGGCTGGTGCTGCGCCGATAAGGGCCCGTCGTCTCTATGCAGCTCCCGAAAGCCATTGTTTTGTTTGCGCACGGTTCGCGCGATCCCGGTTGGCGCACGGCTATTGAAGCCGTACGCGCTGAGATCGAGCGCGATCATCCGCAAGCTCGGGTGCGCTGCGCCTACCTGGAATTGTGCGAACCCGATATGGCGCACGCGGTGCAAAATCTTCTTGCCGAGGGTGCAGTGCACAGCTTACGCGTTGTTCCCATGTTTCTAGGTACTGGTCGCCATGCACGGGAAGACTTGCCGATACTCGTCGCTGCGCTGCAAGCTGAACATCCTGATCTGGTGATTGAGCTTCAACGCCCCGTCGGGGAGGATCCCCGCCTCATAGCGCTTATGGCGCAAATAGCTTCTGGTGACTCAATTGCACCTGTTTAGGAGTTCCACCGACGCAGGACGGCGAAATAACCGGATCGTATTGCATAATGATCGGATTCTTTAGTCCGATTTCGATATGAACCTTCATCAGTTTCGCTTCGTGCAGGAAGCCGCGCGCCGCAACCTCAACCTTACAGAGGCGGCCAAGGCCTTGCACACCTCGCAGCCCGGCGTGTCCAAAGCCATCATCGAGCTGGAAGGCGAACTCGGAATCGACATCTTCGCGCGCCATGGCAAGCGCCTCAAGCGCATTACCGAGCCCGGCCAGCACGTGCTCAAGAGCATTGAGCTGATCATGCGTGAGGTGGGCAACTTGAAGCGCATCGGCGAGCAGTACAGCGCTCAGGATTTCGGCACGTTCAGCATTGCCACCACGCACACCCAGGCGCGCTATGTGCTGCCACCGTCAGTGGCCAAACTGCGCGATGCCTACCCCAAGGTGAACATCAGTCTGCATCAGGCGACACCCGATCAGGTGGCTCGCATGGTCATTGACGAAGTCGCTGAAATTGGCGTGGCCACCGAATCGCTGGCTGCGTACCCCGAGCTCGTCACACTGCCCTGCTACGAATGGGAGCACGTCTTGGTCATGCCACACGGCCACCCATTGGCACAGAAAGAGCGCATTGGCTTGGACGACATCGCCCACGAGCCACTCATCACCTACCACCCATCCTTCACAGGTCGCACCAAGATCGACCAGGCTTTTGCCGCACGCCGTCTGCAGCCGCGCATCGCGCTCGAGGCGATTGATTCGGACGTTATAAAAACCTACGTGCGCTTGGGCCTTGGCCTTGGCATCGTGGCAGAAATGGCGATGCGCGACGATCCAATAGGCGATCTGGTGGTCCGTCCTGTCGGCCATTTGTTTGGTCAAAGCGTGGCCCGCATTGCCTTTAAGCGCGGCGCCTACCTACGCAATTTCGTTTACCGCTTTGCCGAGCTGCTCAGCGACCGGCTGAGCCGCGAGCTTGTCATGCGCGCCATGACAGGCCAAGTCAACGACTACGAACTCTGACGCCTTCTAGACACTTTCTCGCTCCCGAACCATGGACCTCGCCACTGCACCCCGTACCCCACAGCTCATCAGCCGCCTGCCGCAGGTCGGCACGACCATTTTCAGCGTGATGTCGGCTTTGGCGGCAGAGTATGGCGCAGTCAATCTCGGACAAGGCTTCCCCGACTTTCACTGTGACCCGCGCCTCCCGGACGCGGTGAATGAAGCCATGCAGGCTGGGCACAACCAGTATCCGCCAATGCCGGGTGTGCTTGCACTGCGCGAAGCGGTTGCTACGAAAATTGAAGCACTGCACGCACGCTCATACAGCGCAGCAAGTGAAATTACCATCACCGCAGGCGCCACACAGGCCATCCTCACCGCAATCCTCGCCGTGGTGCATCCGGGCGACGAAGTGATCGTGCTTGAGCCTTGCTACGACAGCTATGTGCCCAACATCGCCCTGGCCGGAGGTGTGGCCGTGCGCGTTCCGCTGACTCCGGGGAGCTTTCGCCCCAACTTTGAAAAAATTGGCGCAGCCATTACGCCCCGCACCCGCGCCATCATTGTCAACAGCCCGCACAACCCGAGCGCCACCGTGTGGTCGGCCGCGGAAATGCGCCAGCTGGAAGACCTGCTCGCCCCCACCGACATTTTGCTTATCAGCGACGAGGTGTACGAACACATGGTGTTCGATGGCGCCGAGCACCAGAGCGCCGCGCGCTTCCCAGGCCTAGCGGCCCGCGCGTTCATCGTGTCGAGCTTTGGCAAGACCTTTCACGTCACCGGCTGGAAGATAGGTACCGTGGCGGCGCCGGCGCCATTGACGGCGGAATTCCGCAAGGTGCACCAGTTCAACGTGTTCACCGTGAACACGCCAATGCAGGTTGGCCTAGCCGCGTACTTACAGAATTCAGACCCCTACATGCAGCTGCCGGCCTTCTATCAGGCCAAGCGCGACCTGTTCCGCCAAGGGCTCGAAGGTTCACGCCTCAAGCTGCTGCCCAGCAAGGGCAGCTACTTCCAGTGCGTGGATATTTCGGCGGTGAGTGATCTCAATGAGGCGGATTTCTGTCAATGGCTCACGCGCGACATTGGCGTCGCGGCCATTCCCTTGTCGGCCTTCTATGGCGACGGATTCGACCAACGCGTGGTGCGCTTTTGCTACGCCAAGCGGGACGACACCTTGCGCGCAGGCATTGAAAAACTGCGCCTTCTTTGAGCGGCGCAGAAAGGTTCACATTCAGGCGCAGAGGTGCGCGCACGCACCTCTGCTTCACCCAGCCTCTACAGCTGCGCCGCGCGCAGCTGCTCCGCCGTCTTTGGCGACAGCAGGCCGGGCGCCACATCGAACACGGTCTTGGCCCCAAACTGGCCCATCGCATGCAGGCGGTGCACGGCTCGGGCATAGGCAACCAGCACGCTGGCCGTGAACTCCGGATTGCTTTCGAGTTTGAGTCCGTACTCAATTACCTGCGCGTGCGCTTGTGATGTATTGCCACTGCGAATGACGAAGCCGCCGTGAGGCATCGCGCTGTGGTCTCTTCGCAGTTCCTCTTCGTTCACGAAATTGACCGTGGTGTCGTACTCGTCAAAGTAATGCGGCATGGTCACGATGGCCTGCCGCACGATTTCTGCGTCCGCGCCTGCTTCCAGCACCACAAAGCACTCGCGCGTGTGCTTTTCTCGCGTGCTCAGGCTGGGCCGCGTACCGCTTCGCACTTGGTCCACAGCGTGCTGCACCGGTAAGGTGTACTGCACGCCTGCGGCGACGCCGGGCAGCCGACGAATGGCGTCCGAATGCCCTTGGCTCAGACCGCGCCCCCAGAAGGTGTACGTCGCGCCATCGGGCAGCAATGCCTCGCCCATCACGCGGTTGATGGAAAACATACCCGGATCCCAGCCGGCCGAAATCAGCGCCGTCTTGCGGTTGGCGAGCGCCGGCGCGTCTACCGCGGCAAAGTACTCCGGGATTCGTGCGTGGGTGTCGAAACTGTCGACCGTATTGAAGAGTGCCGCCATTTGGGGGCCCTGCTCGGGCAGGTCTTGCTTGGAGCCACCGCACAGAATCAATACGTCGATGCGGTCGGTGTGCTTTGCGAGCGACTCCATCGAGTGCACACCCGCGCCCGCCGTCAAAGGATTCACCTGATCAGGCGCACGCCGCGTGTAGATGCCGACAAGCTCCATGTCGGGATTTTTGGCGATAGAGGCTTCCACCCCGCGCCCCAGGTTGCCGTGACCGGCGATAGCGATTCTTATCCGTCCCACTTAATTGCTTCTCCTTAAAGTTGGCTTGCCACCCCATGGGCGCATCGTGCAATGGTAGCGGGACGGCAGGTAGCCGCTGCGCTCACTTGAGCGCACCAGCGGCGCGCACCACCCGCCCAATGCTCAGGCCCTGCACCAAAATTGAAAACACCACCACACAGTAAGTCAGCGTAAGCACCACAGCGCGCTCGTCGCCCGTCGGGAGTGAAAGTGCCAGTGCGACTGAAATTCCGCCCCGCAGCCCACCCCACACGAGAACGCGCGCCGCCCCCTTGGGCAGCTGCAGCCAGCGCTTTCCTGCATGGACCGGCAAGCCGACGGTAAGCCAGCGCGCTACCAGCGCCACCACTATGGCCACCGCGCCTGCAAGCAATAGTGGCATTGAGAACGAAATGAGCAGCACCTCCATGCCGATCAACACGAAGAGCACGGCGTTGAGGATTTCGTCAATCAACTCCCAGAACATATCGACATAGCGGCGGGTGGTGTCCGACATCGCGCGTGCCCGACCGCCGTTTCCTACCATCAGCCCGGCAATCACCATGGCCAGCGGGCCGGAAACATGCAGACGCGCCGCCAGCGCGTAACCGCCAACCACGGCCGCCAGCGTGATCAGCACCTCGACCTGGTACTGATCGATGGTCTTGAGCAGCCACACGGTCACCAGCCCCAGCACCAACCCAAAGGCAATTCCGCCGCCTGCCTCGTGGGCGAGCAGCATCATGCCTTCAGCGGGCGTGGGCAGACCACCGCTCGCCAGCACACCCAGCAAAAGCGAAAAGAGCACCACGCCGACGCCATCGTTGAACAGCGATTCGCCAGAGATCACCAGCTCCAGCGTTTTGGGTGCCCCGGCCGACTTGAGAATGCCCATCACCGCGATCGGGTCGGTGGGCGAAATCAGCGCACCAAACAGCAGGCAATAGATCAGCGGCAGCGGTACACCCAGCACTGGCAAGGCCAGCCACATGCCGACCCCAACCAGCACGGTGGACAGCAGTGTTCCCAACAAAGCGAGCCCCGCAACCGTGAAGCGAAATTGCTTAAGCGCTGCCAAGTCCACGTGCAACGCGCCAGCAAATAGCAGGAAGGACAGCATGCCCTGCATCAGCACCTGCGAGAAATCCAGAGTTTTGAGGAACGCTTCCTCGTGCTTGCGCAGGCCATGATCCAGCCCCGCGGCGTTCAATCCCACCACCACCAAGGTCAGTCCCAGCGCAATCACCATCACCCCAATGGTGGTGGGAAGACGCACAAAACGGTGGTTCAGGTACGACAGCAGCGCAGTGACGACGAGGCAGATGGCGGCTATATCGAGCATAGGCAATTGGCGCGAAAGCGACTCACAGCAAGACGATGTCGTACTGCTCCTGCCCAACCGAGGCCTCAGCCTGCAGGGAAATTGGCTTGCCAATGAAGTCCGACAGGCCTGCCAAGTGCGCGCTCTCTTCGTCCAGGAACAGCTCGACCACGGTGGCCGACGCAATCACACGGAACTCGCGCGGGTTGAACTGACGTGCTTCGCGCAAAATTTCACGCAGGATGTCGTAGCAAACGCTGCGCGCCGTTTTCACGCTTCCTTTTCCTTGGCAGGTCGCGCAGGGCTCGCACAGCATGTGGGCGAGCGATTCGCGGGTGCGCTTGCGCGTCATCTCGACAAGGCCGAGGTTCGAGAACCCGCCCGCCATGGTCTTGACGCGGTCGCGCGCCAGGTGCTTTCGGAATTCCGCCAACACTGCAGTTTGGTGCTCTTCACGCAGCATGTCGATGAAATCGACAATCACAATGCCGCCCAGGTTGCGAAGGCGCAGCTGGCGCGCCATCGCCCCGGCCGCCTCCAAATTGGTCTTGAAGATGGTGTCGTCGAAATTGCGAGCACCGACGTAGCCGCCGGTATTCACGTCCACCGTGGTGAGCGCTTCCGTCTGATCGATGATGAGGTAGCCACCCGATTTGAGGTCGACGCGTCGACCCAAGGCGCGCGCAATTTCCTCGTCAATGGAGTACAGGTCAAAAACCGGGCGCTCGCCTTTGTAATGCTGCAGCTTGGCGGCCGCCGCCGGCATGAATTCCTGGCCAAATTCGCGCAGGCGCTGAAACTGTTCCAGTGAGTCGAGCCGAATGCTCTGCGTGTGCTCGCCCACCATATCGCGCAGCACGCGCTGGAGCAGATCCAGATCCTGGTGCAACAGCGAGAGCGGTGGCTGACGCAGTGCGGCGTCCTTGATGCGTGCCCAAGCTTTGCGCAAATAGGCGATGTCGTCTGCCAATTCGGCGTCGGTCGCATCCTCCCCATTGGTGCGCAGAATGAAGCCACCGCCGCCACCCGATGCCTTCTCGCCCACCAAGGCCTGCAAGCGCTCACGCAGCGCCTCGCGCTCGCCAAGGGGTATTTTTTGCGACACGCCGACATGCTCATCCTGCGGCAAAAACACGAGCAAGCGCCCCGCCACGCTGATTTGCGTCGACAGGCGCGCGCCTTTGCTGCCTATCGGGTCCTTGATGACCTGCACCATCAGCGCTTGGCCCTCAAACACCTGCTTTTCAATCGGCACCTGCGGTTCGCTCTTGCGCGCCAGCAGTCCGGCCTCGCCGTCGGGGTGGCGCTGCCACACATCGGCTACGTGCAGGAAGGCAGCGCGCTCAAGACCAATGTCGATAAAGGCCGACTGCATACCTGGCAGCACGCGCGACACCTTGCCAAGATAGACGTTGCCCACCAAACCGCGCTCCAGCGTGCGTTCGACATGCAGCTCCTGCACCGCGCCGTGTTCGACGACGGCCACGCGTGTTTCCTGGGGCGACCAGTTGATCAGAATGTCTTGTTGCATGGTGGCAGGGCTCATGGGTCAGACCGCGAACCCGGCGGCACGCAGCAGTTGCGAAGTTTCAAAAAGAGGCAAACCCATGATGCCCGAATAACTTCCGCGCAGCACAGGGATGAACGCACTCGCCCGCCCCTGCACCGCATAGGCACCTGCCTTGCCCAGTGGTTCGCCGGTGGCGACATACGCGGCGATCTGCTCAGGCGTCAAGGCTGCAAACTGCACGCTGGACACCGACAGCGCTGCCAGCCGCTTGGCGCCCACCTGCAGCGCAACGGCGGTCAGCACACGGTGGCTGCGGCCGGCCAGTTCGCTCAACATGCGCGCCGCGTCTGCAGCGTTTTCGGGCTTGCCATAGATCCGCCGCTCGAGCGCCACCGTAGTGTCGGAACACAGGATAGGCCCCGCAGGCAGGCCGCGGCGTGCGTGGCGCTGGACCGCGGCATCGAGCTTGAGGCCGGTCACGCGCTCCACATAGGCTTTGGGCGCCTCGCCCGGGCGCTGCAGCTCGATGGCTTCGGCATCTTCCGAAATATCGCCCGCAACGTTGGGCAGCAGCAGTTCGTGGCGAATATCGAGCTGCTCGAGCAGCTGGCTGCGGCGCGGACTTTGCGACGCCAAGTAGAGGAAGTTTGGCATAAAAATTTTAGTCAAATCGGCCTCTAGAGCTTATAGATAAAGCGCCATCAGCTATTGAAAGTATAGTATTTCGCCGCTTTCACCAAGGTAGAGCGGCGGGCACACCCGCCCTACTCCCGATGGTAGGGATGGCCGGCATTGACCGACCACGCACGGTAGAGCTGCTCGATGAGCAGCACCCGCACCATGGCGTGCGGCAGCGTCAGGTCAGACAGGCGAATGCGCTCGTGCGCCGCCTGGCGAAATGCTGGCTCCAACCCGTCGGGCCCGCCAATCACCAGCGCCACGTCGTCGCCGCTCAGTTGCCAGCTCGTAAGCCGCTCGGCCAGGGCCTTGGTGGAAAGACTGGTGCCGCGTTCGTCGAGCACCACCACACGCGTGCCTTTTGGAATGGCAGCCGCAATGCGCTCGCGCTCGGCGGCGTACAGCGTGTCCAGCGTTTTCGAGCCGCGCGGCTCGGTTTTGACGGCCTTGAGCTCAACTTTGAGCTCGGGCGGAAAGCGCTTGGCGTAGTCGTCGTAGGCCGTTTGCGCCCAATCCGGCACACGCTGGCCGACGGCCACGATCAACAGGCGCATTCGCGAGGCGCGTCAGGCTTTGCGGCCTGGAGCCTTGCGCGCCGGGGACTTCGCCGCGGGCGACTTCGCCGGTGCAGCCTTCCCAGACGCTGCTTTGCTGGGGGCCGCCTTCGCGGGACTGCCCTTGGCGCTGCTGCCAGCGCGCTTGGCCGGTGCTGCCTTCTTGGCGGGTGCGGCGGCGCTGCGCGGCTTGACGACCAACGTCTTTACCGAAGTCGACTTCGGTGCAGGCGATTTGGAAGTGGATTTCGCGGTGGTCTTTGCCGCAGTCTTGCTCGGGGCTTTGGATGCGGGCTTGGCGGTGGCTTTTACCGCCGGCTTTGCGGAAGGCTTGGCGGCCGACTTGACTGCAGGAGCAGGTGCGGCTGCTTTGCGTGCAGGGGCTCTGGCTGTCGGCGCCGCGGCGGCGCTCTTGCGTGCGGGCGCTTTCTTTGCTGGAGTCTTCGCTGCTGAAGTCTTGGTCGCTGGAGCGGCGCCTTCTGCTTCTGCGGCCTTGGCCGCACGCCGGGCGGCGGTCTTCACGGGCACTTTGGCCTCGCGCGCGACCGGCTTGGCCGCGCCGAGCTTGAGGCGCACAGGCAGTTCGCCCCACAGATCTTCGAGCCGGTAGTACTGGCGGATGGTCGGCTGCATGATGTGGGCCACGGCAGCGCCGCAGTCAACAATGATCCATTCGCCGTTGTCTTCGCCCTCGGTGCGCGGCTTGGGGAAACCGGCTTCCTTGACCGCATCGCGCACGCTTGCGGCAAGCGCCTTGGTTTGGCGGTTGGATGTGCCAGAGGCCACGATGACGCGCTCAAACAAAGGCGACAGGTGTTCGGTGTCGAACACCTGAATGTCCTGCGCCTTCACATCTTCAAGGCCATCCACAATGGCGCGCTGGAGTTTGGCGACGTCTTTCTTGGCGGCGGATTCCGAGGTTTTGGAGGTGGTCATCAGTGGGTGTGAAAGGTATACAGGGTGAAAACAATATAGCGTGCGCGTGGCGCCACGGCCAGCATCCACATCAGCAAGGCGTTGCAAGCCCGCCTGAATTTGAATGAAATTGGCCTCTAGCGCTTGATCGCCCAGCGCAGACAGCTACAGTAATTATAGTAAAAAGGTGTTGCAGCAACGCCAGTCGCCTCAAACCCAATCGCGCGGAACGAGAAAATAGTCGGTCAACTGCACTTCAGGCGAACCCCCAGGTTCTTCGCGCCGGTAGGCCCAACTGGCCAGTGGAGGCATGGACAGCAAGATGGATTCGGTGCGCCCGCCCGACTGCAGGCCAAAGTGCGTGCCTCGATCCCACACCAGATTGAACTCCACATAGCGCCCCCGCCGATAGAGCTGAAAATCGCGCTCGCGCTGGCCATAGGGCGTATGCAGGCGCTTTTCCAAGATTGGCAGGTAGGCAGGCAAAAAAGCGTCGCCCACCGCCTGCGTCATGGCCATGCTCTGCTGCTGCCCGAGCTCGGAAAAATCGTCAAAGAACACGCCGCCCACGCCGCGCTGCTCGCCCCGGTGCTTGAGACTGAAATACTCATCGCACCACTTTTTAAAGCGTGGGTATTTGTCGCTGCCGTACGGCGCAAGCGCTGTTTTGCAGGTGGAGTGGAAATGCACCACATCTTCGTCAAAGCCGTAGTAAGGCGTGAGGTCCATACCGCCACCAAACCAGCACACCGGCGTGCTGCCGGGCTGGCCGGCGGCAATCATGCGCACGTTCATGTGCACCGTGGGCACATAGGGATTGCGCGGGTGAAACACCAGCGATACCCCCATGGCCTCAAACGGAGCACCTGCCAATTCTGGTCGGTGCTGCGTGGCCGATGGCGGCAAGCGCGGCCCGCGCACATGCGAGAAGCCGCAGCCAGCGCGCTCAAACACGCGCCCGCCCTCAAAAATTTTGGTGATGCCATCTCCCTGCAGCTGCTCGCCTTCACCCTTTTTCCAAGGGTCCACTATGGCTTTGGCCCCGCCCTCGCCTTCGTCCTCAATGGCTTGCAGCGCGCCGATGATGCGGGTCTGCAGGCCCAGCAGGTAATTTCTAAAATCGCTCATGCTTGCCGTCCTTGGTTGCTGGGAGCGCTACGCATGAAACTGGCGCGGCGCAGACGAGGGCAGCCGCGCAAGGGCCGCCCCGCCGCGCTGGCTGCGTCCGCCTTCCCACGCGCAGCGTGAGAGAAGGGGGAAGCCGCGCAGCGGCTCAGGGGGTTGTGCCTCACTTGATGGCGCGGTGGCCAATGTCGCGCCGGTACTGCGCGCCGTCAAAGTGAATGCCGCGCGCCACATCGTAGGCGCGCTGCTGCGCTTGGCGCACGTTGTCGCCCAGTGCGGTGACGCAGAGCACACGGCCACCGCTGACGCGGATTTGATCCCCGTCTTGCTCCGTGCCCGCATGGAACACCACAGCATCGTCCTGGTCCTGCGGCAGACCGTGGATGGCGTCGCCCTTGCGCGGCGCCTCGGGGTAGCCGTGGGCGGCCATGACCACGCCGAGTGCGGTTCGGCGGTCCCACTGCAATTCGGTTTGGTCAAGCTTGCCGTCAATGGCCGCCCCCAGCAGTTCGAATAAATCGCTTTTGAGCCGCATCATGATGGGCTGGGTTTCCGGGTCGCCCATGCGGCAGTTGAATTCCAGCGTTTTGGCGTGGCCTTGGGCGTCGATCATCAACCCGGCATACAAAAAGCCGGTGTAGGGGATGCCGTCCTTTTCCATCCCGCGCACCGTCGGCAGAATGATTTCGCGCATGGCCCGCGCGTGGACGTCGGCGGTCACCACAGGCGCGGGCGAATACGCGCCCATGCCGCCAGTGTTGGGGCCTTGGTCGCCGTCTTGCAGGCGCTTGTGGTCTTGGCTGGTGGCCAAGGCCGCAACATTTTTGCCGTCGCACAGCACGATGAAGCTGGCTTCTTCGCCTTCGAGAAATTCTTCAATCACCACGCGCGCCCCGCCCTCGTTGTGCACCGCGCCGTATTTGTTGTCGACCAGCATGAAATCCACTGCGTCGTGCGCTTCTTGAAGCGTCATTGCCACGACCACGCCCTTGCCCGCCGCCAAGCCGTCGGCCTTGATGACAATGGGCGCGCCCAAGCGCTCAACAAATTCGTGGGCGGCAACCGGGTCGGTAAAGGTGTCGTAATCCGCGGTGGGGATGCCGTGGCGGCGCATAAAGGCCTTGGAGAAGGCTTTTGAGCTTTCCAGCTGCGCGGCCGCCTTGGTTGGCCCAAAAATGCGCATGCCATGCGCGCGGAACTCATCCACCACGCCTGCGGCCAACGGCGCTTCGGGGCCAACCACCGTCAAGCCGATCTTGTTGGCCTGTGCCCATTCGCGCAGCGCGCGCACATCCGTAATGGCGATGTTCTCAAGATCGGGCGATAGCGCAGTGCCACCGTTGCCTGGCGCCACATACACCTTGGTGACCTTGGGCGACTGGGCGAGCTTCCAGGCGATCGCGTGTTCGCGGCCACCGCCGCCAATGACGAGGACTTTCATTCCGGGAGATCCAATGAGAGCGCTGCGTTGTGAAAAACCTCTTGCACGTCGTCGAGATCTTCGAGCGCGTCCAGTAGCTTTTGCATGCGCTCGGCGTCTTCGCCTGTGATCTCAATAGTGACGTCGGGGCGCATGGTGACGCCTGCGTCGGCGGGCTCCAGGCCAGCGGCCTGAAGGGCATGTTTCACGGCCTCGAACTCGCTGGGCGCCGTCAGAACCTCGATGGCGCCGTCTTCGTCGGCGACGACGTCGTCGGCACCCGCTTCCAGCGCAATTTCCATGACCTGGTCTTCACTGGTTCCCGGCGCGAACACCAGTTGGCCCACGTTCTTGAACTGAAAGGCGACCGAGCCAGTCGTTCCCATGTTGCCGCCATGCTTGCTAAACGCGTGGCGCACTTCGGCGACCGTGCGCACATGGTTGTCGGTCATGGTGTCCACGATGATGGCTGCGCCGCCAATGCCGTAGCCCTCGTAGCGGATTTCCTCATAGTTCACGCCTTCCAGCGTGCCCGAGGCCTTGTCGATGTTGTATTTGATGCGGTCGGCGGGCATATTGGCCGCCTTGGCCTTGTCCACTGCCAGGCGCAGACGCGGGTTTGCCGATAGGTCGCCGCCACCGGCGCGCGCCGCCACGGTGATCTCACGGATGATGCGCGTCCAGATTTTTCCGCGTTTTTCGTCCTGACGCCCCTTGCGGTGCTGAATATTCGCCCACTTACTGTGTCCGGCCACGGATGTTCCTTCTGTCGATACTGATTTAAGCTACTCGGTGATTCTACTTTTCACCCAAGACCATGGCTGACCCTCTGCTGATTGCGAAAAACGGCGACATCGAGTGCTTCTTATTGCCCGGCCTGGCCAACCGGCACGGCCTGATCACTGGCGCGACGGGCACTGGCAAAACCGTCACCCTGCAGAAACTGGCCGAGGAGTTCTCGCGCATCGGCGTACCGGTGTTTATGGCCGACGTTAAAGGCGACCTCACCGGCATCAGCCAGACGGGCAGCGTGCCCGACAAGCTCGCCGCCGTGCTCAAGGACCGCGGCCTCGCACTGCCCGAGCCCGACGTTTGCCCCACCACGCTGTGGGACGTGTTTGGCGAGCAAGGCCACCCGGTGCGCGCGACGATCTCCGACATGGGCCCGCTGCTGCTGGGGCGCATGCTCGATTTGAACGACACCCAGCTCGGCGTGCTGAACCTGGTCTTCAAAGTGGCCGACGACAACGGCCTGCTCCTGCTGGACCTCAAAGATCTGCGCGCCATGCTCAGTTACGTGGGGGAAAACGCCAAGCAGTTCACCACCGACTACGGCAATGTGAGCGCCGCCAGCATTGGCGCCATCCAGCGCGGGCTGCTGCAAATCGAAAGTCAGGGCGGCGACAAGTTCTTTGGCGAGCCCATGCTGGACATCAACGACCTGTTGCAGACGGTGGGCAGCCGCGGGGTGATCAACATCCTCACGGCCGACAAGTTGATGAACGCGCCACGGCTGTACGCCACGTTTTTGCTGTGGATGCTCTCCGAGCTGTTCGAACAGTTGCCCGAGATTGGCGACCCCGAGAAGCCCAAGCTGGTCTTCTTCTTTGACGAGGCCCACCTACTATTCAGTGGCGCGCCCAAGGTGCTGGTCGAGCGCATCGAACTGGTGGTGCGCCTGGTGCGCTCCAAAGGCGTGGGCGTGTACTTCGTCACGCAGAACCCGCTCGACATTCCCGACAGCGTGCTCGCCCAGCTGGGCAACCGCGTGCAGCACGCGCTGCGCGCCTTCACGCCGCGCGACCAAAAGGCAGTGAAGGCGACGGCCACCACCATGCGCCAAAAGCCGGGGCTGGACATTGAAGCCGCCATTACCGAGCTGGCCGTCGGCGAAGCCTTGGTAAGCCTGCTCGACGCCAAGGGCCGCCCGAGCATCACCGAGCGTGTATTCGTATTGCTGCCCGGCAGCCAGCTGGGGCCGATCACGCCGCAGCAGCGCCGCGCGCTGATGAACCAATCTTTGGTCGCCGGGGTATACGAAAAAACCGTGGACCGTGAATCCGCCTACGAAATGCTCAAGGCGCGCACCGCAGACGCGGCCGAGCAAACAACCGCCCCCGCTGGAACAAACAGCAGCAGCACCGGCAAACCGGCGCAGGATGGCGGGCTGATGGGCGGACTAAACGACGTGCTGTTTGGCAGCACCGGGCCGCGCGGCGGCAAGCGAGACGGCTTGGCGCAGACCATGGCGAAATCGGCTGTGCGCACCATGGGCACCAGCCTGGGACGGGAGATTTTGCGCGGCGTACTGGGCAGCATTTTTGGTGGGAAAAAGCGCTGAACCGCTGGCAAATTTGCTATATTTAGAGTAGCTTTTAGCGGATACTGCACAAGCGATAGAGGCAGATTTTATGGATATATTTACCGCCTGCCACCTGCCTACCGGGAGGACCCCATGAGCTGGCCCAAGCTGACCCTGCCGACTGTCCACGACGTTCACGCCGCCGCAGAGCGCCTGAGCGGCATTGCGCACCGCACACCGGTGCTGCGCTCAAGCACGGCGGACGAAATGCTCAACGCGCAGGTGTTCTTCAAGTGCGAGAACCTGCAACGCAGTGGTTCCTTCAAGTTTCGCGGTGCCTACAACGCGCTGGCGCAGCTCTCACCCGAGCAGCGCGAGCGCGGCGTGCTCACGTTCTCCGCCGGCAACCACGCACAGGCACTGGCACTGGCCGCCCGCATGCTCGACATACCCGCGCTGGTCGTCATGCCGCACGACGCACCCGCCTCAAAGATGGCGGCCACCCGCGCCTATGGCGCCCAAGTCGTCACCTACGACCCGCTGACCGAAGACCGCGAAGCCATCAGCCGCAAGCTCTCAGAGGAGCGCGGCATGGCGCTTGTGCCGCCGTCCGACCATTTCGACGTCATTGCAGGCCAAGGCACGGCCGCGCTGGAACTGATCGAAGAAGTGCCCCGCCTCGACGTGCTCTTTGTTGGCGTGGGCGGCGGCGGCTTGCTTGCCGGCAGCCTGCTGGCCGCCAAGGCGGCGCTTCCGCTGTGCCGCGTCTACGGCGTCGAGCCCGAGGTGGCCAACGACGGACAGCAGTCGCTCGCCCAGGGCGAAATTGTGGAGATCGAATGGCCGCGCAGCACCATTGCCGACGGCGCACGCGCCACCTCACTCGCGCCCATGGCTTTTGACATCCTCCAACTGGGCGCAGAAGGCATCGTCACCGCCACCGACCCGCAGTTGATGGAAGCCATGCGCTTTTTTGCCGAGCGCATGAAAATCGTCGTCGAACCCACCGGGGCGCTGGCGCTCGCTGGCGCGCTGCACGGCGGCTGCGACATTCGCGGCGCGCGGGTGGGCATCGTTGTGAGCGGCGGCAACGTCGATTTAACGCGCTATGCCCGCTTCTTGGCAGATTGAATGAAAACCGCCCTGAGTCGCTTCGCGCCTTCCCCCGTCTCTCGAATCGCTGCGCGATTCGAGAGGGGTGACGCTCCCAGCGCGGCGGGATGGCCCTTGCGCGGGAGCCCTGGCCGTGGCCCGCGCCCGTTTCAGACGTAGCGCGTCATTTCGAACGTGCAGTAAATAGCTTAACTACCCTATTCCCATGAGCAACGTCCACCTCATTGACCACCCCCTGGTGCAGCACAAGCTCACCCTCATGCGCCGCAAAGACGCCAGCACCAACAGCTTCCGCCGCATGCTGGGCGAACTCAGCACGCTGATGGCCTACGAAGTCACACGCGACATGCCGCTGCAAGACATCGAAATTGAGACGCCGCTTGAAACCATGACCGGCAAAGTCATAGATGGCAAAAAGCTGGTGCTCGTCTCCATCCTGCGCGCCGGCAACGGTTTTCTGGACGGCATGCTCAACGTCGTGCCCGGCGCGCGCGTAGGCCACATTGGCTTGTACCGCGACCCGGCCACGCTGCAGCCGGTGGAGTACTACTTCAAGATGCCATCCGAAATGGAAGAGCGCGACATCATCGTGGTCGACCCGATGCTTGCCACCGGCAACTCCGCCGCCGCCGCCGTGGCGCGACTCAAGCAGACGCACCCAAAGTCCATCAAGTTCGTCTGCCTGCTCGCCGCGCCCGAAGGCATTGCGACCCTGCAAAAGGCGCACCCCGATGTGCCGATCTACACGGCAGCCATCGACCGTGAGCTGAACGACCACGGCTACATCCTGCCGGGGCTAGGGGATGCGGGGGATCGGATTTTTGGGACAAAGTAGGCGACGCTTTTCGCTCGACGGCCGAGTCAGTCTTCGACGACTTCCCCCAGATCGCTGGCAATCAGTTTGAACTGCGCCAGTGCCGCCTGCAGGTCTTCCACAATCTCCAGCGCAATCACGCCCGGTGCTGGCAGGTTGTCGCTGTCGGCGAGTGAATCGTCCTTCAGCCAAAAAATATCCAGACTCGCTTTGTCGCGGGCGATCAGCTCTTCATAGCTGTAGGCCCGCCAGCGCCCTTCCAGCTGCTCCGGCGACCAGGTCGCCTGACGCGCGTTGCGGTTGTTGACGTTGTAGAGGCTCACAAATTCCGCCAGGTCATCACGGCGCAGCGGATTGGTCTTGAGCGTGAAATGCTTGTTGGTACGCAGGTCGTAGATCCACAACTGCTTGGTCCACGCCGACTCACTCGCGGGCTTCTTGTCGAAGAAGATCACGTTCGCCTTGACTCCCTGCGCGTAAAACAAGCCCGTAGGCAAGCGCAGCAGCGTGTGCACATCGCACTCCTGCAGCAGCTTTTTGCGGATGATCTCGCCTGCACCGCCTTCAAACAACACGTTGTCTGGCAACACCGCTGCCGCACGGCCATGGGTTTTGAGCAGGGTCTTGATGTGCTGCACAAAGTTAAGCTGCTTATTGCTGGTGGTGGCCCAGAAATCATCGCGCTCGATGGTGTCTTTTTCGGTGCTGGTGCGCCCGTCGTCCCCCACGATGACGGTGCTGCTCTTCTTGCCAAAAGGCGGGTTGGCCAGCACCACTTCAAAGCGCTCGCCAGGGTCGGCGGCCAGCGCATCGCCCACCACCACGGGCACCTGCTTTTCAGAGCCAATGCCGTGCAGCATCATGTTCATGGCGCACACGCGAGCGGTCGCTTGCACCAGCTCGTAGCCGGTAAACGCCTTTTCTTTCAAGTGCTTGAGCTGATCGCGTGTCATGCTCTTGTTGTGGGCTGTGATGTAGTTGTGCGCGGTAAACAAAAACCCGCCTGTGCCACAGGCCGGGTCGCAAATGCGCTCGGCCGGCAGCGGTGCAATGCACTCCACCATGGCCTGAATCAGCGCGCGCGGTGTGAAGTACTGGCCCGCGCCGCTCTTGGTGTCTTGCGCGTTTTTTTCCAGCAGGCCCTCGTAGGCGTCGCCTTTTACGTCGGCGCCCAGAATGGTCCAGGTTTCGGCGTCGATCAAATCGACAATCACGCGGCGCAGCTTGGCCGGGTCCTGGAACTTGTTTTGCGCCTTGCCGAAGATCAGGCCCAGCGTGCCCTTTTCTTTCCCCAGTTCCTCCAGCACATGGCGGTAGTGGTCAAACAGTGCATCGCCATCCTGCGCCAGCAGCGTGGGCCATGCGTAGGCGGCGGGCACGATGCTGGGTTGGTTGTACGGCGGCGCACTGCGCTCGTCGGCCATCTTGAGGAAGAGCAAATACGTGAGCTGCTCCACATAGTCCCCATAGCTCATGCCATCGTCGCGCAACACGTTGCAGTAGTTCCAGAGCTTCTGGACAAGGGAGTTGGTGGTGGTGTTCATGGGTGTTCTATAGCTTGGAAATCTGTGCAAACCGATGTAGCACCAGGCCCGTGCGCGTGCTTTGTGAAACGATGCCGGGAAGCGCGTTGGTGAAGTCTGCATGTTGCAAGATGCCACGCAGGGTTTGTGCGACAAAGTCTCGGACATCTGGTGGTGCTGCAGCCAGCTCATTGACCAACGCTTCGCGACCATCGACCACGGTGATGACATCTTCCAAGTCGTGGCTCAGGTAAACGTCATTGTTGCCTCGGTCTTTGAAGGCCTCCAGCTTGGTTGCCATGAAGTACGGTGCCGCCAGGTGCCTGAGCTGCAAACCCGACGGCAAGGTAGCGGTAACTGCTGATTCAAACCCTGCCTTGTACCAGCGGTTGGCAAAGCCCAGCACCTTTTCGTCGAGCGGCACCAAGTCCAGCTGCATGCCATTCCAGTGCCACCGAAAAGGCGGTGTGTTATCGGCCATGGTTTGCTTGAAGCCTTGCTCCATCAACTGCGCAGCTAGCGCGTGGTAGCCCACCAGCGAGGCCACTTCCACAATGGCATCTACGTCTTCGGTGACCCGTGCGTCCGCCACCAAGGGGTGTGTAATCAAAAGCCCGGTTGCACAACCGCCCACAAAAACAACCTGCTCCCGCAAGACGCCCATCGCGCTTGCAATGGAGGTGAGCAGTTCGATATTCGGGTTAGCCATGCATGGGTCTCTCTGCTGGCCGGAGCCCATCGGGGTAGATCAACAGCGGCAGCCGCTTGAGCGCCATGCCCCGCTCACGCGCTCGGCCGACACGCAGCGCATCAAACAAGGCCAGCATTTCGTAGAGCTTGGCATCTTGCATGGCTGCAAAGGGCACGCTCGGGTGCAGCGGCTCCACCCCCTGCCCGCGCACCGTGCCATTGGGGTGCGGCCACACCCAGTCGTCCGAACCCGGGGCAAATACACCCGCAAAGGCCGGCGCGCTGTGGCTGGTGGGCACTCCCACTGCGACAGGCAGCTTGTCCGCCGGGAAAGCATATTTAGCGCCGTGCACTGCAAACTCAGCCAAATTGCGGCTGTTCACGCATGCCGGGTTGTCGGCGTTGGTGGCCATTGCCGCCTTGGCGCGGCGCGGTCTGGCCCGCACGCGATACACCGCCACGGCCTCCTGTACTCCTGGGGCAGCCTCGGGCGGTGGAGCCAGCAAGGCCGTATCGACCAGCAACCCCGCCTGCAGCCCGCGCTTGATGCAGGCATGCGCCTCAGACACGCTGATGCCCAGTTCCTGCGCCAGCCGGGCATACGTCCAGCGCTGCTCACCCCAAGCCACGAGCTTGAGGGCTACCAGGAAGTCTTGGGGTTTGAGCTGCATTTACATTCAATATTCGTGAATCGCGAATATTGAATGTAAACGAATTGCCATGCAAAGGCAAGTTGTGAATGAAATTGGCCACTAGCGATTGTAGGTATTGCGCAAGCAGCTATCTCTTTTGCAGCAAACCTGTGGCGAGCGGGTGCCTGAAAAGGGCGTCGATTGCCAAAATCGGGCAGCCACTGGCTCGCTCAAACTCTCCAGCGATGGCCAATAGATCGCAGTCACCCGACACCAGCACTTGCGCCCTTCCCGCCACACCCAGGTGCATAAACGGCTCGTCGAGCACATCGCGGCACTCCGGCACCCGGGGCGGCGGCTGGGGGATGCGTACCGTCTCGGAATAGGGAAGGTAGTCGGCCAGCAATTCGTTTTGCTCTGGTTGGGAAAGACGGAACTTGGGGTAAGCCAATACCCGCACCAGCTCTTGCACCGTGGCCGTGCTGGCCAATGGCAGCAGCGCGCCCTGCTGCCACGCCCGCCGCACCTGCCCGGCCAAGCCTCCGCCAAACACCAGCGCGGACAACACCACGTTGGTGTCCAGCACCACGCGCAAAGGGCTGGTCATGTTTTGGACTGAGGCTTTTTGGCAACCGCCTTCTTGGGCTTGGCAGGGCTTGGCGCGACCGCCGGCACAGCCTCAGCAGCGATGGCTGGCGCTGATTGGGGCGCTCTGGCCCATGCCACGGCAGCAGCCATGTCGTCACCATTCAAATCCAGCTCGGCAAGCTTGGCCCGCACCGCGTCGCCGCGCTGAATGCGCACAGGCGTGAGGATGATCTGCCCGGCGCGTGCCTCCACGTCAAAATATTCCGTGGCACCCACGGCTTGCGTCACGCTCTTGGGCAGCGTGAGCTGGTTTTTGGAAGTGATTTTGGCGAGCATAGCGCTTGGAAGAAAGTAAGGAAATCTTACTTTAGCGAATAGCCTGCAATTAGTCAAAATCGAATTTTGATCAGAATAGGCCCCTAACGCTTATACCCATTGCGCAAGCAGCTATCAAAACAAAAGCAAAATCTACTCACCAGCAGCAGCACCGCCTTGTACAGCCCGATACTCCTGATCGGGCCTGTGATGGTCATGGGGATACCGCAGTTCCAATACGCCGCTCTTCACCATAGCCGTCAAAAAGCGTGACTGCAGCTTCTCAGCATCCCGGTCTACCAAGGCGGTTCAGAAGTCGACAGCCATCGACCGAAACATAGCTGCTGGATGCCAGCCTGCAGTTGCAGCACTGGCAGCTTCCTATTTTTTCGGGCGGGCTCAAAGGCTTTTCCTGCCGGTGCAAACGCCAATGCTGTGCACGCCAACTTGCACGAACTTAGTCGGAACAGAGTTGCTTTGCGTTTAAGCACACAACCCGTTGATTTATATATACTTTTCAAAAAATGCCGCGACAAGTCCGGTTTGCGTTTAAGCACTCTTGCAAACCCCATTAGGCCCAGAACGGCAGGTACCGGGCATATCGGGTCGAGGTAGTCTCCGATTCATCAGCTTTGATCAGTCCCGCCTCTTTTGCAGCGCCAATCACTTGCGATGTCACCACCGTTTTGTCCTCCCCCAGCCCAAAACGCAGCCGCAGTGATTGATTGGACATGCGCTGATTGGTCACGTACATCAGGCAGCAATGCTGGTATTCGCCAATGGCCCGCGGCTCGTAGCGGTTGGCCTTGAACTCCAGCCACTCCGACTCGCGCGGCTCGGCGCGCAAACGGTCTAACAAGGGCGTGAGGTCGGCGGTGTTCATGGGTAAAAAATCACCTGATGCCTGAAAAAGCGCAGGCCGTCGGCGACGAAGTCATTCAACTGGCCCCACAGCACGGTACGCAACTGCGCGGCATCGGGCACGCCCTCCCACACCAGGCCGGTGGGCTTTTCGGCCACGCCCAACACAATGGTGCCGCCCTGGGTGTTGGCCATGTCGGAATAGGACTCCCAAAAACTGCCGGGCATGCCCCCGCGCGCCGACTTGAATTCGGTGTCGATGCCCTCGGTGCTGGACTGCAGGGCGGAGAAGAAGTCAAGTTGGCGCATGGCTACTCGCTACGATACACATCAACCAGCGCCAGCTCATGCCGCGCCTTGACCTGCGGCAGCAGCGCACACGTGAACACCAGCGCCTTGCCGATCCAGTTGGACTTGTCGACGATGCGCAGGCCGTCGGGGTCGCCGTCGGCGACGAAGATGCGAAGGGAGAAGGGGGTTGTATTCATGGCGTGACACTCAAACCAAGTGTTTAGGTCAGCTCATGCAGGTCAATTTTTGCCAGTAATGACTCCAACAATGCTCGAAGCGGCTCAAAGTCAAACTCGCAACTGGAATCATTGACCCGGCCAGCGACGTATTTGGCGAATTTTTCCTTGTAGTCTGTTGCGACACGCATAGTTGCTATCGTGCGCAATTCAACGTCTGGGAGCCGATGCTTCACCCAATCCTTAAAGGTCACATCAGTTTCTTCAAATTTGTACAGCGTGTTGAGATTTGGACGAGCCTCAAGCCAGCCCTCGCCGCTGGCCTTCGCCCAACATTCGCGGGGGCAGACTTCTTCAATAGCAACCGGCACTTTCAACTTTGCTTTCACAATATCTAAAGAAACACCAGCTGGCTTCAATCGAAGCTGCAAAGCGCGATGTGCGCCTTTAGTCCTAGATTCGACGATCTCAACAAACTCATCCAAGGACTCCTGCGCAGCTGCGTCGCCATCAAAAAGACCTACTGCTCGCTGGGGACCACGACGATGATGCCAAGCGATTAGGCTATCTTTTACCCAGGCATGCCCCCCACCATTACTTGTGGAGCACACAATTCGCGCTTCTCCGCAGGTTGGGAAAAATCGTTTGAGAACTGCTCCAAGGATGGCCTTGTCAGTAGGACCCTCAACAAAAATTGTCGGATGATTTAGCTCTAAGCCCTCAGTTAGACGATGTTCAAGCTGATCAACTCGTCGCTTCCAATCACGAACATGTGGCTCCAAAAGATCAAGAAAGCCAATCGAAGAGTGGAGGGCATCAACATCACTGGGCACGCCTATTGCACGGGCCGTGAGCGCGGTACCCGTAACAGGGTCAAGCTGCACTTCAAGCACCTTCACATCTTTATGTGCCCCGGTAAACACGGAATAGAAGACCGGCGAATGGGTGGTTAGGAAGGTTTGAACCGAGGAGCTATTTGCGATGAAAAACTCAGCCAATTCAAAACACTTCCGCGTCTCCAAATTATTTTCCGGCTCTTCATAACCCCAAATAGTGACCACGCGTGGTTTGCCCGGTGCCGACAGATGATTCGCTTGATCGGCAAGCCAACGCAATATCACGGGGATATGCCGAACCTTTATCCCATCCCCCCTTTGTGACAAGCCTACCCGGTGTCCACCAACCTCTGAACGAAATTCAAGCTCAGAAAAAAGTTGGCGCAAATCAGTGGGCAACTCAATCTCTGACTTCAAGCCCAACTGAGCTTCCAAGTCAGCCAAGATTCCCTTTGTATGCCTCTGAATCTCTGTTGTGAAGCCAGCCGCAGCTGTCCGAATGTCACTACGAACAGTCGCATCCAACATGTCGTATACCGCAGACAAAATGCGTTCAAAGTATTCAGGCCCCTTTATGGCAGGAACATAGTCGTACCGAATGGCCTTCAGAAATGAATACGCTTTTGATCTACTGGGTAACTCCTTACCAGATATAAGACGAATCTCATCCTTGTAAATACCTTCCTGCCGCCAGACGCGTTGCCACAAGACCGACTCACCCAGATTAAACGTACCCGGCAACTTATAAGTCAGTGTTATTTCAATCTGCGGCGCCTTGTTTTTAGGCGTCTTTGTGAATGCACAAAAGTCGCGCTGCCAATTCAATACATATCCATCTCGCCGATCACCATTGAAGAAGAGATCTAGGGCCCGCAATAGATTGGACTTACCTTCGTCATTGCAGCCAACAAAAACCGTCAAATCCCTCGCATCAAATGGCACATCGCGTAGCGACCTGAAATTCTTGACGCGTATATTCTCCAATGGCATCTGTGCTCCCTCTTATTCTTCTCAAGAGTTTGAAAAAACTTTTGTCAACGTCGCTTGTCGCAGCGCCTGAGCGCGCTGGAGGTTGGTGTCGACCTCGGCTTCGACTTCGCGGGCGATGGACAGGTGGCGGTCGACCTCGGCGACGATGCGGGCTTGCTCTTTCTTCGGCGGAACGCCTATGGGAAGTCGCGAAACTTTTCCGACGCTCAACGTGTGCAGCCCAGAAGTGGACGCCGAGACCTGCTCGATCTCATGCCTGCCAACCGGCGACAACATCCAAATCAATGCCCACTCCGGCAATACAGCTTCCTCGAAACGGGCTTTGATCAAGTGATTTTGATGAACGCAATTCGGAATCGCATCGTTCCATAGCGCCACACGTCCTATTTGGTCTGGACTTCCATTACCTTCTACAACAAGCAAATCACCTTTGAGCAGCAGAAGCTTTTCCAGCTCTCGTTCAGCGACACCGATGTACTCGATCTCGTCGAGCCTCAATTCGTTGGCGTAGACATTGGCCACGCGCAGATAAGGAAGTTTCAGCGGCAAATCGTTGCGCTTTTGGTTTTTTGTAAATCCGCCAATGATCTTGCCTTCTTCACCAAGCGTGGACTGCCGCCAGCCACCTTCAGTTTCTACGAGGCGACCTTCGACGGCGGCTTTGAGGACGGAGGCTTTGTAGCGTTTGAGATTGGCTTTGACGCGCTGGAGGTTGGCGACGGCTTCGTCGAGGCGGGAGAACTGTTCTTCGAGTTCGGCGACGATTTCGCGCTGCTTCACCAACGGAGGCGGACTGATCGCGAACTCCCGAATATCTTTGGGCCGTACAGCCGGGTAGAGTGCTCCCTGAACCAAATCACACATGGCTTTGACGAAGCTGGAGGACTGCACCGCGTAGTAAAGCCAATGTGGCTCCACGTCAACGTTTGCCCGCAGAACATGGAATCCGGTCGAGCCAATCGCCCCGTCCAAGTCGGGCGGGACAATCGCCACTGCGTTCAAATTCGGCCGAGTCATAGAGACAAGCACATCGCCCTTTCGAAGGCGTTGCCGGGCTCGACTTGGCGCAGCGTCAGGCGTCAAGTGCTTGGGATCAACAATTCGCTTCGCTTGGTTGTCAATGCTGCTGATATCGACGTACACAAACTCATCGCCACCGCTCGGTCCCGTCTGTTCAACTTTGGGCGCGGTCAAATCGCCAAAAGAACTCACGCCGCCAACTCCCGATTCATTTCCTCAATCACCCTGGACAGTTCTGCCCCAAAGAGCTGGTGTACCTTGCCCAGGCCGCCCTCGGTGTTGAAGGGGGCGTATTCGAAGTCGTCTATTTCTATGCCGAGGTTGGCGGCGATGTGGTCGCGGATCATTTCTAGCCAGTGTTGTTGCTCTTGCGTGAACGGTTGTGGGTTGTGCTGCTGGTGCTGCGCCAGCCAGGCCTTGAAGTTGGCCTGTACGCGCTCGGGGTACGGCACCAGCTCGTTGGTTTGCTGCATGGCAAAGCGCACCAGGCTGACGAGGTCAGTCAGCAGGCGGCGCTGGCTGGCGCCTTTGACTTTGTCTTTGCGAATGGCGGCGTAGGCTTGCCAGAGGGCGCCTTCGTCCATCAGGTGCGGCGGGGCATGCAGGGCGTCTGCCAAGGCTTTCACATCCTCAAACTTGAGCGGCGCTCTGGTTGGGCGGCTGTACAAAATTTGCAGGGCGGTGATTTCGTCTTTGTGCTGTTGGATGAAGTCTTCAAAGCTTTGCACCAGTTCTTTGGCGCGGTCGCTGCCTTCGGCAAAGGTGGCGCTGAGCAGCGTGTCTTGCGTCACGGTGTCGATCACCAGGTCGGCCTTTTGCTTCATTTTTAATAGCTGCTCGCGCAATACTGGTGAGCTAAAGGGCTTAGTTGCGTCCTTAATTCGTTGCTCAGCCTCGGCCGGCGACATGTCTTGGGTGGCGTCGATGTTGAGCGCCTCCACAATGCCGCGCGCCAGGTCGCGCAGAGTTTTGCCGCCGCTCAGCTCCTGCACTTTGGCCTGGTCGGCGTCTGACGCATCGCGGTCCAGCCGGGCCAGGCGGGCGGCGATGCTGCTCAGCACTTCGTCTTCCACATTGCCCAGGCTTACGGCTTGCAGCAGTTTGTCCAGCCCCACGCTCTTCTTTTGGTCCATGGGGCGGCTGTCGGTTTTGTCGCGCTCGCACACGCCCACGGCATCGACGATGACGAAGTGGTCTTTTTTGACGCCCTCGCCAGGGTTGACGGCGGCGAGGTCGGTGGGGTTGCAGATGCGTACGCCCCGGCCTTTCATTTGCTCAAAGAAGCTGCGGCTTTTCACGCTGCGCATGAAGACAACGATTTCGACCGGCTTGATGTCGGTGCCGGTGGCGATCATGTCCACGGTGACGGCCACGCGCGGGTAGTAAGCGGTGCGGAAGTCTTTGATGAGTTGCTCGGGGCTGGTGCCGGTGGTTTTGTAGGTGATTTTTTGCGCGAACTCGTTGCCCCGGCCAAACTCTTCGCGCAGGATTTCGACGATTTTTTCGGCGTGGTTGTCGTCTTTGGCAAAAACCAGGGTTTTGGGCAGCTCTTGGCGCTGAGGGAACAGGTCAACGTTCCAGTTGTCCTTCAAGGTGCGCACCACGGTACGGATTTGGTCGGGCGTTTGCACGGCGCGGTCGAGCTCGGCGGGGTCGTATTCAAAGTCTTCATCGAGCTGCCAAGCGGTTTTGCGGCGGGTGGCTTTGTCCAGCGTTTCCAGCCAGTAGCCTTTGTCGACCTTGGCGCCCTGCTCTGTCACCTCGGTTTTGATGCGGTAGACGTCGTAGTTGACGTTGACACCATCGGCCACTGCCTGGGCGTGGCCATATTCCATGACCAGATTCTGGTTGAAGAAGCCAAAGGTTTGTTTGTTGGGCGTGGCGGTCAGGCCAATCAGATACGCATCAAAGTACTCCAGCACCTGGCGCCACAGGTTGTAGATACTGCGGTGGGCCTCGTCCGTCACCACAATGTCAAAGCTCTCGATGGGGATGGCGGGGTTGTAGCCAATAGGGTCGGCCTGTTTGAAGAGGCTCTCCATGCCCTCGGTGCTTTCTTCGTCTGCATCGGGCGGCAGCTCGCGCCCCTTGAGCATGCTGAACATGCGCTGGATGGTGCAAATGACCACGCGGGCAGATGTGTCGATCTGGTTGCTTTGCAGGTGTTGGACGATGTATTCCTCACCAAACTTGTAGTTGTTGTAGGGAGAGGCGTAAGCGTCAAACTCTTTCTTGGTCTGGCGGGCCAGGTTGCCCCGGTCCACCAGAAACAGCACGCGGCGGGCGCCGCCGAACTTGATAAGGCGGTAGATAAAGCCGATGCTGGTAAAGGTTTTGCCGCTGCCGGTGGCCATTTGGATCAAAGCCTTGGGCTTGTTGGCGGCCAGAGATTTCTCCAGATTTTCAATCGCGGTGATTTGCGCGGGCCACAGCTTGTAGCTGGCGCCGCCGGTGCCCCATTCGGTCACCAGCTTGGGCATGGTGCGCATGCGGGCGAGAAATGTTGTGTTGGAGGTGCCTGCGGCTTCTTGCACCGTATTGGTGGAACCCGCCGGTGCCTGCAAATAGGTCAGCCACTGCAGCAGCAGCTCAGGGCGGAAGAAGGCGAAGACGTTGCGTGCGCGGGGCTCAGGGTCCAGACCGTTGGTGAAGTGGGTTTCGACTCCCGTGGATTCCCACAGGAAGGGCAAGGGCCTGCGCCACGCGGGCAAGCTGGCGGGCAGGCCTTGGGCGTAGCGGCCAGACTGCACTTCCACACCCGTGAGGGTGGCGCCCTCTTTCTTCGCCTCGATGACGCCGCCGGCTTTGCCGTTGACATACAGCAGGTAGTCGGCAAAGCCAAAACCAGGGTTGAGGGGGAACTCACGAATGGCGACGCCAAGGGCCGCATGAATGTTTGCATCGGCTACGCCGCAGACGTGCCAGCCCGCTGACAGCAAGAGTGCGTCTATCGTCTTCCGGGCTTTTGCCTCTGGCGTCATGCTCAATCTCCCCTGCGAGGGATTCTAGGCATGCAAGTTGATCCGCCCAAGGCATTTGAGATACACGCACCCATCCGGCCCGCAATAGAGCTAGACAAGGCGAGACTATTCAACAAGTGGCGGGTGCGAGAGCGACACCCACCGCATCAAAACTTCAATCCTTGAAGCTTGGCGTCTGCTTGCTCATGCTGGCCGTCATCGCAGCGGTCAAGTCGCTGCTCATCAGCATGGCGGCGTTCCACGTAGCGATGTAGTTCAGGCTGTCGGCCACCGAGTGGTCGCGGGCGTAGGTGATCATTTCCTTGGTGCCGCGAATCGACAGGGGCGACTTGGCGGCAATGGTGGCGGCAATTTCTTGCACACCTGCGTACAGCGCCTCGCGGCTTTCGAACACGCGGTTCACCAGGCCGATTTCCTTGGCCTCGCCCGCGTCAAACTTGCGCCCGGTGTAGGCCAGCTCGCGGGTGATGCCCTCGCCTACCAGCTTGGGCAGGCGTTGCAGCGTGCCGACGTCGGCCGTCATGCCGATGTCGATTTCTTTGATGGTGAAGTACGCATCGCTGCTGGCGTAGCGCATGTCGGCGCAGGTCACCAGGTCAATGCCGCCGCCAATGCAGGCGCCGTGGATGGCGGCGAGCACCGGCTTGCGGCAGCGCTCCAGGCTGGTGAGGGTGTCCTGCATGTCGAGGATGACGCGGCGCAGGGTCTCGCGTTTGCGGCCTTCGCAGTCGATCTGCGCGCGGCTGGCGGCGTCCATCATCATTTGCAGGTCGATGCCGGCGGTGAACAGCTTGCCCTCGCCTTGCAGCACGGCGACGCGGGCCTCGGGGGTTTCGTCCACCCACTGGAAGGCCTTGCGGATTTCCTGCCACATGGCGGCGTTCATGGCGTTGGCTTTTTCGGGCCGGTTCAGGCGCACGGTGGCGATGTGGTTGTCGAGCGAGACGGCGAGCGTTTCAAATTGCATGGAATCTCCAATTTTTAGGTGTTTTTGGCCTCTAGCGCTTTATTCATAAGCGCTAGCAGCTATCAATAAAAGAGTATTTGCATCACGCCTTGGCGCCCTTCATGGCGGCCAGATACGGCGCCAGGCGCTTGGCCATTTCGTCGCCCAGGGCTTGCAGGCCGCTCATGGGGCGCACCATGACTTCGAAGTCGACGATCTTGCCGTCGTCATCGAACTGGATCATGTCGATGCCTTTGAGCTCTTTGCCGTTCACCTTGGCACTGAATTCCAGCACCACGCTCTTGCCATCGGCACCCACCATTTCGCGGTGGTACTCAAAATCTTCAAACACCTTCACTACCGTGCCCAAAATCAGCTGCACCGCTTGCGCGCTGGGGTACGGCGAATACGCCATCGGCGAGCGGAAAACCGCCTTGGGGTGCAGGATGGCGGGCAGCTCGGCCAGGTTGCCATGGGGCACCATTTCATGCCATTTGGCCATGCTCTCTGCCACCTTGGGCGCAAGCATTTGCGCAAAGCCCTTGGCCTGCGGGGCGTCGATCTTCTTTGCAGAAGGGTCCAGGGTCAGCGCCAGTTCGGTGCCTTGTTTAATGGCGCGTTTGGCGTCCAGCTCCACCGCCTTGTCGGCCCCGCCAATCAGGTGCACGGTGCAGTCTACAGCCTCCAACTCTGCCTGCAGCGCGCGCTGCGGGTCTTGGCCGGCGCAAAGAATGACGTTGTCCACCGGCAGCACGCTGTCTTTGCCGTCCACGGTGATGTGCAGGCCGGCGTCGTCCACTTTGCGGTACTGAACGCCGGGGATCATCTCCACATGGCGATTTTTGAGGGAGGTGCGGTGGATCCAGCCGGTGGTCTTGCCCAGGCCCTCGCCCACTTTGCTGGTTTTGCGCTGCAGCAGATAAATTTTGCGGGGAATCTCGCCCAGCTCCGCAGGCTGTAGGCCGCCGCGGTTCGCGCCGGTGGTGTCCACGCCCCATTCGGCGAAGAACTTGGCCTTGTCGAGGCTGGGGCTCACGCCTTCGTGCAGCAGGTACTCGGATACGTCAAAGCCAATGCCGCCCGCGCCAATGACGGCGACCGATTTGCCCACGGGCTTCTTGTCGCGCAGCACATCGAGATAACCCAGCACCTTGGGATGCTTGATGCCTTCAATCTCCGGCACGCGCGGCACGATGCCGGTGGCCAGCACCACCTGCTTAAAGCCTGCTGCTACCAGCTCTTGCGCCGCCACCTTGCGGCCCAGCTCCAGCTTCACGCCGGTCAGCTCGATCTGTTTGCCGAAGTAGCGCAGCGTCTCGTAAAACTCTTCCTTGCCCGGCACCTGCTTGGCGATGTTGAACTGGCCGCCAATCTCCGTCGCAGCATCGAACAGCGTCACGTCCAGGCCGCGGCGCGCGGCTTCTGTGGCAAACGCCAGACCTGCGGGTCCGGCGCCGACCACGGCGACGCGCTCTTTGCGCGTCACGGGTTGCATCACCAAAATGGTTTCGTGGCAGGCGCGTGGGTTCACCAAGCAGGAGGTGATCTTGCCGCCAAAGGTGTGGTCCAGGCAGGCCTGGTTGCAGCCGATGCAGGTGTTGATCTCGTCCGACAGGCCGGCAGCGGCCTTGTTGACGAACTCCGGGTCGGCCAGAAACGGCCGCGCCATGCTGACCATGTCGGCCATGCCGTCCGCCAAAATTTGCTCGGCGACTTCGGGCGTGTTGATGCGGTTGGTCGCCACCAGCGGAATGCCGACCTTGCCTTTGAGCTGCTGCGTCACCCACGCAAACGCACCGCGCGGGACCTTGGTGGCTATTGTTGGTATGCGCGCCTCGTGCCAGCCAATGCCGGTGTTCAGAATCGTGACACCGGCGGCTTCGAGCGCCTGCGCCAGTTCAATAACCTCTTCCTTGGTGGAACCGCCTTCGACCAGATCGAGCATCGACAGGCGGAAGATGAGAATGAAGTTCGACCCGACGCGAGCGCGGGTGCGTCGCACGATTTCCAGGGGAAAGCGAATGCGGTTGGCGTAGGCTCCCCCCCATTCGTCGTCTCGGTGGTTGGTCTGCTGGGCGATGAATTCGTTGATCAGGTAGCCCTCGGACCCCATGATTTCGACGCCGTCGTAGCCCGCGCTTTGCGCCAGCGCCGCGCACTGCACGTAGTCTTCAATGGTTTGCTCGACTTCCTCAGTGGTCAGCGCTTGCGGGCGGAATGGGCTGATCGGCGCCTTAAGCGCGCTCGGCGCCACCAGCTCCGGGTGGTAGGCGTAGCGGCCAAAGTGCAGGATCTGCATGCAAATCTTGCCGCCGGCCTCGTGCACGGCTTGCGTCACCACCTTGTGTTTGTCGGCCTCGGCCTGCGTCGTCATGGCCGCGCCGCCGGGCATGGGGCGGGCGCGGTCGTTGGGCGCTATGCCGCCGGTGACGATCAGGCCAACCCCACCGCGTGCGCGCTCTGCGTAAAAGGCGGCCATGCGGGCAAAGCCATCTTTCGCTTCTTCCAGGCCGACGTGCATGGAACCCATGAGCACGCGGTTCTTGAGGGTGGTAAAGCCCAGATCGAGGGGCGCGAGCATGTGGGGAAAAGCGGTCATCGCGGAGTCCTTGTGGAGGTGAAGAGGCCGGCCATCTATGCAACCAGTTGCACAAAAGTGTACGGGCGTTCTTTTATTTATGCAACTAGGTGCATAGTTTTTCTTGGCTGGCTACACTCGCCGCATGTCTTTGGCCCACGCCGTGCTCACCTCGCTTTTGGAAAAACCCTCGTCCGGCTACGACCTGGCGCGGCGCTTCGATAAGTCCATTGGCTATTTCTGGCACGCCACGCATCAACAAATCTACCGCGAGCTGGCGCGCATGGAAGCGGCGGGCTGGCTGGCCAGCAGCATTCCTGCGGACGCCGGAAAAACGCGCAAGAAAGAATATCGCGTGCTCGCCGCAGGGCGGGTAGAGCTGGCGCGCTGGGCTGAGCAGGCCTCGCCGCCGCTGGACCTGCGCGATGAATTCATGGTCAAGCTGCGCGCCGACGCTGCGCTGTCCGAAGTCGACCTGCGACCGGAATTGGCCCGCCACCTGCAGCTGCACCGCGACAAGTTGGCGCATTACCTCGCCATTGAGGCGCGCGATTTTTCGGCAAATCGGGTGCTTTCGCGCCATGCGCAAATTCAGCACATGATTTTGAAAAAGGGCATCTTGTACGAGCAGGGCTCCATTGCCTGGGCGCAAGAGATGCTGGGCGTGCTGGCGCAGCTTGCGGCAACTGAAACCACTGGCCAGCCATAAAGCAAAAAAGCCACCGAACCCCAAAGGGATCGGTGGCCTGCTTGTGCCTTGCAGGCTGTGAGGCCTGCGAGCACATGGGCACGATCAATACACGTCGTGCTGCGTGTTGTGCAGGTTGAAGTGGCCGGTAGGCGTGATCAAGCGTGGGTCTTTGATGACCTTCTTCAGCTTGAGCGTCTTGTCGTCCACGATCACCATCGCGCTGACCTTGTCTTTGGCGCTCCACACCGAGAACCAGACTTCGTCGCCCGCCTTGTTGAATTCAGGCTGCACGACGCGCTTGGCACCGTCGTCCTTGATGTCGGCCCATTCGGCGATAGGCAGCGTGACATAGCCCTTGTCCAGGTTCTTGATGTCGTACACCACCACCGACTGCGAGATCTTCGGATCAGGATTCAGAGGCGCATCCGAATACAGGTGGTTGGACTTGGGGTGGCTCTTGATAAACAAAGCGCCGCCGCCAGGACCGGTCAACTTGGCAACTTCCTTGAAGGCATATTGCTTGTTCTTCTTGGGGTCGGTACCGATCAGCGAGATCGTTTCGTCGCCCAGGTGACCGGTTGCCCACACAGGACCAAACTTCGGGTGCATGAAGTTGGCACCGCGGCCGGGGTGGGGAATCTTGCCCACATCGACGATCGCTGCCAGCTTGTCTTCTTTCAGGTCAAACACCGAAATCTTGTTGCTGTTGTTGGCCGCCACCATGAAGTAGCGCTTGGTGGAGTCAAGTCCGCCGTCGTGCAGGAAAGGTGCCGAACCAATTTCGGTCATCTTGAGCGCCTTCAGGTCGGAGTAATCCACCATCAGCGTCTTGCCGGTTTCCTTGACGTTTACGACAAACTCAGGCTTGAAGTGGCTGCCCACGATCGAAGCCACACGTGGCTCGGGGTGGTATTCCTGCGTGCCCACCACGTTGCCGCGGGTCGAAACGATCTTAAGCGGCTCAAGCGTGTCGCCATCCATGATGACGAACTGAGGCGGCCAGTAAGAACCGGCAATCGCGTACTTGTCCTCGAAGCCCTTGAACTTGCTGCTCTCGATAGAGCGTGCCTCAAGGCCTGTGCGAATCTCGGCGACGGTTTCTGGGTGCTCCATCCACATGTCAATCATGTTGACCTTGGCGTCGCGGCCGATCACGAACAGGTAGCGGCCTGAAGCCGACATGCGCGAGATGTGCACGGCGTAGCCGGTCTTGATGATGCTGATGATTTCCTTGGAATCACCGTCGATCAGCGCAATCTCACCCGCATCGCGCAGCGTGGTCGAGAAGATGTTGGCAATGTTGTAGTTGTTCATCTTCTTCTTCGGACGCTTGTCCGGAGCGATGAGAACTTTCCACGTCTTCTTCATGTCGGCCATGCCGAACTCGGGCGGCACCGGTGCGTCTTGCTGAACGTAGCGCGCCATCATGTCGACGGTGGCTTCGTCCATTTCACCCGAGGTCTGCCAGTTGGGCATGCCGGCGGGCGAACCGTAGGCAATGAACACCTTGAGGTAGTCGGTGCCCTTTTCGAGCGTGATATCAGGTGTCAGCGGTTTGCCGGTAGCGCCCTTGCGCAGCACGCCGTGGCAACCAGCGCAGCGCTCAAAATAGATTTGGCGGGCGCGATCGAATTCGGCCTGCGTCATCTTTGGCGCTTTGGGGTTCATGCTTTGATACATGGGTACGTCACCCATGGGCGATGAGCCAGCCTGGTAGTTCAGTTCCGTATCCGTGGCCATTGGCCCTTTTTTTTCCTGAGCTACTGCGACCAGTGCCAGTGTGGAAAGTGCCAAGGCTGCGATTTGCGCCAGCTTGCGGGTTGTCATGTACAGACTCCTTGGGGAACCACAGCCCGTCGCGTATCCCTCTTCGAGGCTCCCGCTGAAGGCTGTGGCGAATAAGTGCAGCGGGTGAAACAATTATTCCTACTCACGATAGGGAGATAGTTGATGCAGCTCAAATAGCTAACTGAAATGACTATTTAACAACGGGTTTACCCGCATCCATCTTGACGCAGCCTTGGGCGCCAGTTACCGGCACAAAGAACGACGCTTATCCGCGCTCAAGCCTGTATCAGTAACGCGCGAAAGTCGTTCACATTGGTGCGCGTCGGCCCCGTAACGACTGCATCGCCAAGCGCACCAAAAAAACCGTGCCCATCGTTGTCCGCCAAGCTCTGGCGGGGATTCCTTCCCAATTCCCAAGCCCGTGCCAGCGTGTCGGGAGCGAGCCACGCCCCCGCAATTTCTTCCTGGCCATCGACGCCATCGGTGTCGGCCGCAAGGCCATGGATGCGCGGGTGCCCGGCCAGTGCAATCGCACAGGCCAGCAGGCATTCCACGTTGCGCCCCCCCCCGCCCCTTGCCCTGCACGGTGACGGTGCTCTCCCCGCCCGAGAGCAGCACACAGGGCGCTGCCACGGGTTGGCCCCGCTCAGCCACTTGGCGGGCGATGCCTGCCAGAAGCGTGCCCATCTCCCGCGCCTCGCCTTCCAGTGCGTCGCTCAATATGTGGGCGGCATAGCCAGCCTGCTCGGCCACCAACGCTGCCGCTTCCAGCGCTTGCTGCGGTGCGGCCACGATGCGGGCTTCACAACGCGCAAGGCGCGGGTCGCCCGGCTTGATCGACTCACCTTCGCCAGATTCAAGAAGCTTTTGAATCGATTTCGGTACGTCAATCGCGTAGCGGCGCAGAATGTCCAGCGCATCCGCGCAGGTGGTCGAATCGGCCACCGTGGGGCCTGAAGCAATGTCCGTGGGGTCGTCGCCCGGCACATCTGAAATCAGCAACGTCAGCACGCGCGCCGGATGACAGGCGGCCGCGAGGCGCCCACCCTTAATGGCCGAGAGGTGGCGGCGCACGCAATTGATTTCGCGAATCGTGGCGCCCGACTGCAGCAGCGCGCGCGACAGCGCTTGCTTGTCGGCCAGCGTAACGCCGGGCAGCGGCAACGGCAGCAGCGACGAACCGCCGCCGGAGATCAGGCACAGCACCGTGTCGGCCTCCCCCAGCCCATCGCACAAATCGAGCATGCGGGCTGCCGCACGCTCGCCGGCGACGTCTGGCACAGGGTGGGCCGCTTCGACGATTTCAATGCGCTCGCACGCAGCGCCATAGCCATAGCGCGTCACCACCAAGCCCGAAAGTGGACCAGGCCAGTGCTGCTCGACAGCGCGCGCCATGGCGGCCGACGCCTTCCCTGCCCCAATCACCAGCAAGCGTCCGCGCACGCTGGACGGCTCGGGCAGATGCGGCTGCACGCAGCGCTCAGGCTGGGCCGAGGCCACAGCTGCGTCAAACATCGCGCGCAGCAGGGCGCGCGGTGTGGAGGCCGTGGCGGCATTCGAGGAAAGGAGGTGTTCTTGCATCGTTTGCATCTTTGGTTCATCCATCAGGTCGCGTTGGTCAGGCGCTCGCGCCAACCCAAACCGCCAACGGTCGTGCCGAGGGGCTTGTATTCGCAGCCGACCCAGCCGCTGTAGCCAATGTGACCTAGGTGCCGGAACAAGAAGTCGTAGCAAATTTCCCCGGTGCCGGGTTCGTGGCGGCCCGGGTTGTCGGCGATTTGAATATGCGCAATGCGGCCCACGTGCTTTTCCAGCGTGGCGGCCAGTTCGCCCTCCATGCGCTGCGCGTGGTACACGTCGTATTGCAGATACAGGTTGTCGGCACCCACCTCATCCATCAGCGCCAACGCCTGCGCGGTGCGATTGAGCACGAAGCCCGGCATGTCGAAATGGTTGATGGGCTCGACCAGCAGGCGCAGGCCAGCGTGCTGAAGTTCAGCCGCGGCAAAGCGCAAGTTGTCCACCAGCGTGCGGTGCAGCGCGTCTGCAGCCACTCCTTTTGGCGCCGTACCTGCGAGGCAGTTCAGTTGCGGCGCACCAAGCACTTGCGCATATTCAATGGCATGGGCCACGCTGGCACGAAACTCCTGCACCCGGTTCGGGTGGCAGGCCAAACCTCGATCGCCGGCCTCCCAATCGCCGGCAGGCAGGTTGTGCAGCACCAATTGCAAACCGTGCGCGTCGAGCCGCGCCCGGATCTCCCGCGCGCTGAACGCATAAGGGAACAAAAACTCGACCGCCTCAAAGCCGGCATGTGCCGCAGCTTCAAACCGTTCCAGAAACGGCACTTCGTTAAAGAGCAAGGTCAGGTTTGCGGCGAAGCGCGGCATAAGCAGCTTTCACGGGCGCGACACGCGCCGTCGGTTGGGGATCGGCCAAGGCGGTAAAAACGGGCGGTTTAACAACAGCGGGACACCGAACTTGATGGAGGTCAAGGTTTCAAAAGACCCCACTTCCATAATCGGGGTTTACACCTAGATGAGCACTCGTCGTACCGTGAAACACCATCGCCCCCGGCATTCTGCGGCGCTTGCCACCGCCAACACGTCCGTATTCTCGCTGCGACAGACCGCTCTGCTGGCGCTGCTCGCATGCGCTACCTATGGGACGGCTTGGGCGCAAGGTGCGACAGTAACTGTCGCCGCCAACGCTTTGCCAGAGGTAGTGGTCAGCGGCTCGCGCCAGGAGCAGGCCAGCGACGATCTGCCGGTCTCCATCGACGTCATTGGCGCGCAGGACATCAGCGACCGCCAGAGCACCGATTTGCGCGACGCCGTGCGCGATCTGCCCAACATCTCGGTGCAGACTGCACCCACCCGCCTGACGGTGACGGGCGCCGGCGCCAGCGCACTGCGCGATGGAAATATGGGGCTGAACATCCGCGGCCTGGGCGGCAACCGCGTCTTGATGCTGGTCGACGGCATCCGCATTCCGCGCAGCTACGCTTTTCGCATCGCCACTTTCGACCGCGAATATTTGTCGCTGGAACTGCTCAAGCGCGTAGAAATCGTGCGCGGCCCAGCGTCTGCGCTGTATGGCTCAGACGGCTTGGCCGGCATGGCCAACTTCATCACCTACGAGCCCCAGGACTTTCTGAAAAATGCCGACGGCACGACCAAAACCCTCGGTGGCCGTGTGTCTGCCGGCTGGAGCGGCGACGACCACGGCCACACGCTTTCGGGCACCGTTGCCGGCCGCGCCAGCGACAGCCTCGACTGGCTGCTGACCGCCAGCACCCACGGTGCACATGCGCTGGAGACCAGGGGCTCGAATTTTGAAGACAACTTGAACCGCACTGCTGCGAACCCGCAGAAGGACAGCGGCAACGCCTTGCTCGGCAAAATCGTGCTGCGCCCCAACGCAGGCCAGAAGCACACCTTCACGCTGGAGCATGTCGAAAAGACCTCAGACGTCGAATTGCTCTCCAGCCGCACCCCACTGCCCTATCGCGGCACCGCCAGCCAGATTGCGGGCGCCATCGTCAGCGAGTCCAGCACCCGCAACATGGAGCGCGACCGCTTCACCTGGGACGCACGTTTTGACCTGAACGCGCCCTGGGCCGACCACGTGCAGACCGTCATCGCCGCACAGCGCTCCAAGTCGCAGCAAGTGGGCACCAGCGTGCGCAACACCCTGCCGCTGCGGATTCGCGACACGCGCTACAGCGAGAACACCTGGCAAGCAGGCCTGCAAGCCGACAAGCTGGTGAAAAATGGCGCCTGGTCCCACCGCCTGACCTACGGGTACGACTATGTACGCAGCAATGTCGAGAACCTGTACACCGGCCTGAATCCGGCGCCGCCAGAGAAATTTCCGCTCAAACGCTTTCCGGACACCCGCGACACGACGCACGGCGTTTACCTGCAAGACGAATCGGTGTGGGGCAACTGGAGCTTCACGCCCGGCCTGCGATTCGACCATTTCTCGGTGGACGTGACCAGCCAAGCGGGTTTCTACCCACCGGCGGCCCAACCCGGCCAGTCGCTCAGCGATTCGGCGCTCTCGCCCAAGTTCGGCGTGCTTTACCGCGCGACGCCCGTGTGGACGGTGTACGGCCAATACGCGGCGGGTTTCCGCGCCCCGGATGCCGGCCAGTTGAACGGCTACTACGAAAACATGGCCGAGCGGGTGACGGTGGTGCCCAACCCCGACCTCAAGCCCGAGCGCAGTCGGGGCGTGGAAGTGGGCGCGCGTGCACGCTACGACGCCCTGCGCGTCGACCTTGCCGCGTTCTCCACCAACTACAGCAACCTCATCGTCGACCGCGTGCTGCTGGGCGGCGCAGGCACCGCGGCCGACCCGCGCATCTTTCAGACCATCAACACCGAGCGTGCGCGCATTCACGGCTTTGAGGTCAAGGGCGTGATGGATTGGGGCCGCATGAACCTACTCGGCGGTGCCCGGCTGTCCACGCCGTTCAGCTACGGCCAGACCCGCGGCACCAACACCAACACCGGCGCGCCGCTGAACTCGATCGAGCCGTCGCAACTGGCGCTCGGCGTGCAGCTGGACACGGCGCCTTGGACGCTGCGTTTGGACATGCGCCACCACGCGGCCAAGAATGCCTCGGACATCGACGACGCGTCGATTGTCAAGGCGCCCAACACGCAGTTCACCATTCCCTCGTCGACGACGCTGGATGTGTCCTTGCAGTGGCGCTTGCGCAAAGACGTGCGCTTGAACTTCGCCGTGCGCAACCTGACCGACCGCAAGTACTGGATGTGGTCGGACGTGCAGGGCCTCAACGCCAGCTCGACGACCAACGACGCGTACACCCGTCCGGGCCGCAGCGCACACGCGTCGCTGGTGGTGGATTTCTAAGTCCTGAAATTTAGGCGAAAATGGCCTCTAGCGCTTATAGGAAAAGCGCTAGAAGCTATTAAAATATGAGTGTTTCTGCTTGTACTTAGGCAGAGTAAATGGAGGCTCGCCAGCGCCAGTGCGTCTTCTGGGCCACCGCCGTCTTTCCTAAACTTGCCGCGCGGCGCCGGTCTTGATACAACGCATGCAGCAGGCCAGCTCAATCGCTACAGTCGGTTGCACGGCGCGCCTTCCCCATTGCAACCCATTCACCCTTCCATGACCGACCCCACGCTTGACGCTGTCGCCCCATTGCAAGACAGCGCGCACTATTTGCAGGCGGTCACCGACATGGCCGAAACCCGGCCGGTGGTGGCGCAGGCGGCGATCTACAGCGAAAGTGGCATCAAGCTCGTGGCAGAAGGCACGCGCATCGACCGGCGGCTGTACGACCGCCTCGTGCAGCACACCCTGCGCGAGCCCGTGGACACGCACTTGTGGGTGGAAGGCGCGCTCACCACCGCCACGCTGATTGCCGCGGTGCGCGAAATTCTCACCAGCTCAGTCTTGCCCTACAAGCTCGCGCAGACCTTGCGCACGCCGGAAAGCCTGCTCGCCCCTTTGGCGTCCATGCCGCTGCCGGCCACCGTCGCCTTCAAGCTGACGCTGATGCGCGACCAGCGCCCTGTCCTGTGGAAGCACAGCGTCGAAATGATGCTGATTGCCCTGTATCTGGCGCACTGCTCAGAGACCAGCGCACGCGACTGCGTGGCCCTGTGCGCGGCAGCGCTGATGCACGACGCCGGCATGCTGCACCTCGACCCCGCTTGGGCAGACCCGCAAAACAAGCGGGTCGGCGCCGACCGCAAGCACCTGATGGTGCACCCCATCACCTCCATGCTGATGGTGCGCCAGGCGCAGTTGTTCCCCCGTTCGGTCGAGGTGGCGATTCTGGAACACCACGAAAGAATGGACGGCTCTGGCTACCCGCGCAGCATTTCAGGCGCGCAAATTTCACCCTTGGGCCGCATGCTGCTGCTGGCCGAGGTGGCCGCTGCCATCTACGAGAAGTACGAGGAAATGCCAGCCCTGCAACTGGCACTGGTGCTGCGCTTAAACCACAGGAAGTTTCCCGCCGGCCTGAGCGTGCATTTGCTGCCCCTGCTGGATGAAGAACGCGCCCGCGATTCGGCCCTTATGCCAATTGGTGCAAATGCTTCTCGTCAGCTTGAAGTGCTGGCGGACGCCTTCACCGAATGGGAGCGGGTTAAAGCCGCTTTGCCGAACCCCGAGCAACTGACCAGCGCCAAACTGGCACTGGTTCAACCCTTGGCCTTCATTGAAGCGCGGCTGGGCGCGTTGCACAAAGTACTGCTGGAGTCGGGCACCCACCCGACGCAGCAAATGGCGCTGATTTCCCAGCTCGACGGCGACGCCGCAGGCATGGCCGAGGTCGCGTTTGTCGGCAAGGAAGCGCTTTGGCAGTTGCAAACCATCGTCAACGCTTGCCAGCGCCGCTGGCCGGTCGCGCACGCCACAAGCCCGCCCGAAGATCGGGCCGCGCATGCGTGGTGCAACTGGGTGCTGAGTCGGCTTTAGAAAGGTTTCAAGCCGCTTGGCTTGATGGGCCTCAGGCCGTTTTGCACGGCCTGAATTTCAAGAGTGCAAGCTGAGACTGGCAGCGTTGCGCTTCCAGAAGGCGTTGCAGCCAGCGCAAACTGCCTCAATCCCCCACATGGCATTCGCGCCGCAGCAGCGCCAGCGCGTCACCCAAACCGTAGTCGTGGTCGTCTTGCAGCGTGCCGCGCGCCTCGCCCACAAAGCTTTGCCACAGCGCCAAGTAGTCGGTGCGGTGGACCTCGGGGGCATGTTCGCGAATGAAGGCCTCCGCCAGCTCTGGCTGCCAGCCTTTGCTGCGCAGCTTGCGCACCAAGGCTTTGGCGGCCTTCTCGGGCAGCAAGGTTTTCTTGGGCACGCCCACGGCCAGGCACAGGAACAGGGTCAGCAGCGCGGCTTCGTCCTCTTCGTTCTGCGTTGCGCGCAACCAGGTTTTGCTGGCGGCGGCGGGTGGTGCATCGTCATCGTGCAGCGGCTCAGCAGCGCGCAAATACTCGTCCACCTCGCCCAGTGGGTCGTCGAGAAGAAAGAAGCGGTTGCGCAGCGCCGTCATGGCGCGCAGCTGCGGCGCTAGCGGCCGGGCGGGGTCCAAAAGCTTCTGCAAGTCTGCGAGCACCACGGGTTTTTGTGCTTCTGCCACCCCATTCAGCGACGCCGGCAAACCCTTGGGCAGCACAAGCGCATCGGCGTCCACGGCGGTTTTTCCGGCTTTGCGGCGCGCGGCAAGCAGTTTTTGAAACGTTGCGCTGCTCGGCCACTCGGTTGCGCGCGGCGCCAAAGCGCGTAGGGCGAGCGCGGTGCGCAGCACGCCTTCTGCGTCGGCACCGCCCTCTTCCAGAGCTTCGTCGTCCAGCCCGTAATGCTCGGCGATCCACAGCGCCGCCTGCACCACCGTGCCAATGCGGCTGCGCCGCGCAAGCTCTTCGCGGTACTGGGCGTGGCTGCGCAGCGACCACAGAGCCAACAGCGAAACCTGGGCCTCGTCCTGCCCCTGCATGCCAAAGTGGCTGCTTTCGGGCAGAGCGATCAGCTGGCGCAGCATGTCGGTGCCCGCCTTTGAGCGCGACAACAACGAATGCCCCGCAAGCAGTTGCGCGGCTTTTGCCAGGTCGCCGCCTGAGGCTTCTTGCAAATGCAAGCTAATGAAGTTGACCATGCGATCGCGCGCGCGCTCGAGCTCGGGCCGCAGGAACTCGCTCCCGAAGTAGCGCGCAATCTGCACCATGCCTTTGGGCGCATCGGCGTGCAGGGCCGCGAGCGTGTCCGCACCCAAGATGCCGTGGTCGGCGCCGTGCACCAGCGCACGCTCGAAGAACGAGCGGGCATCGTGCAGCGCAATCGCCTGGGGCATGTCCAGCGCCTGGGGCATGTCCAGCGCCTGGGAGATCTCCAGCGCCTGCGATATGTCCAGCGTCTGCTGCGCGGCGCCCTCTGAACTGCCGCCGGCCATCAGATGGCCGATTCTTCGTCGGAAGCGCGGGCCGCCGGGGTGGCTTTGCCGCGGTCGGTATCGCTGGTTTCGAACTTGCCATCGTCCTCTTCTTCAAGGCCTTCGTCGCCCTCGCCCAAATCGTGTGCGCGGGCCTTGGCGCGCAGCACCAGCAGCATTTCAATGAACAGGTCGCGGCACTCGTAGCGCAGCAGCCATGCCATCTCCATCCAGTCTTGGTCGGCGATTTCATCCTGCTCCACGCGCGGGCGCACGTAGCCCGACGCCAGCAGCTCATCGTCGCTCAGCATCAGGCCGTAGTCCTCGGTGGCGTCAAACACCCCGGTGCGGGCAAAGGCCTCGATGCGGCTCCATTTTTCGGTGAAGTAGTTGGCCAGCGCCTCGGCGCCGCCGTCCAGGTCGCCAATGGCGTTCAAAAATTCGAGCGGATCGGCGTCTTCCCGAAAAATCACCGCGTTGACCATGTTGCGCAGGTGCTGGTGCGTGAGGTCTTTGTATTGCTTCTCCAGCACCATGGCGCGGGCGAACTGCTCTGGCGTCACCAGCATGTTCACCACCGACGCCTTGGAGCTGTCGTACTCGCGCATGACGGCCAGCACGTCCTTGGGCGCCAGCTGGTCGAGCACGACCATCAGCGCGCGGTCGCCCTCCTCGTCGGCCAAATCGGCCAAAGCGCTTTCTGCGCCCACGATGTCGCCAGCCGCAATCAGGCTGGTGGTTTTTTCTATCAGTGCCAGGTGGTTCATACGTTCTTTTGCATCAGTCCTTGCGGTCAAACCCTTGATCGGAGAGCCAGTCGGCGCCGGCCTCGTCGAGCGAGCGGCCATCTTGCAGGTCGCCGGCGTCGTCGGCGCTCAGGCCGGCTTCGTCGTCGTCTCTGCCTTCGCGTTCGGCGTGTTCATCGCCCTCATCAGCTTCGTCGCCCTGCTGGGCCGAGCCGAAGCCGTGCGCGTGCAGGTATTCGAGGCAGGCCGCGACGGTCATAAAGGCCGGGCCACCGGGTTCGGCCAGCACTTTGAGCGCCGTCGATTCCGCCCAAGGTTCGAGCGCAACCACGCCCGACAGTTCCGGCCACGCAGGCAGTGCCTCGGGCTGAAGCGTCAGCAGCCGCTGCATGGCTGCGGGCTTGGCGAAGCGAAAAGCGCGGTGAAACACCACCGCCACCATTTCGGGGCTGTAGCTGAGCATCTGGACCAGAAAGCCGATTTCGGTGCGCTTGGCGGCGAGGCGTTTTTTTAGCACATCCTTGCCTTCAGAGTCCGAAGTCAGGTCGTCCAGCTCGGCCTCGTAGGCCTTGCGCAAGTCGGAGAAGTAGCGGGAGAGTTTCATGGGAGCTTCCTTTCGCGCACGAATGCCTGCCAAATTTCCCCTGCCGTCTGCAAGGGGTCGTCGAGCAGGTTTCGGCGGCGGTTGTCGTCGTATTGCTGGCGGCGCTCGGGGTCTGAGAGCACATCGTAGGCCTGTTGCACCTCGCGAAAGCGCGTCGCGGCGTCGGCGTCCGCGTTGCGGTCAGGGTGATAGAACGACGCCTTCTGCCGAAACGCTTTTTTGATGTCGGCCAGCGTGGCGTTGGCCGCAAGGCCCAAAGCAGCGTAGTGGTCGCCTTGCATTAGCCCAGCGCCGCGTACACGTTCTGCACGTCGTCATTTGCGTCGATGGCGGCGAGGAAGGCTTCTACCTCCTCCAGCGCTTCGGCGCTCAGGGTGGCCGGGTCCACCGGGTTCTTGGGGCGGTAGCCGAGCTTGACCGAGAGCACCGTAAAGCCATGCTCAGGCAGCGCGCGGCTCACTACATCGAGGTCGGTGGGTTCGGTCCAGAACAGGGTTTGGCCTTCTTCCTCGCCAGGCTCCAAGTCCTGCGCGCCGGCTTCAATGGCGGCCATTTCGGCGTCGGCGCCAGCCGTCGCCGGCTCAGCCTCAATCATGCCGACATGGTCAAAATCCCAAGCCACGGAACCAGACGTACCCAACTGGCCCTTGCGAAACAGCACGCGCATCTCCGGCGCGGTGCGTTTGACGTTGTCGGTGAGGCATTCGACCATCACGGCCACCTGATGCGGGGCAAAGCCTTCGTACACCACATGCTCGAAGCTGGCGGCGTCGCCACCAATGCCGGCACCTTTTTTAATGGCACGGTCCAGCGTGTCTTTGGGCATGGACACCTTGCGGGCCTGCTCCAGCACCAAACGCAGCTTCGAATTGCCCGCCGGATCGGCGCCGCCGCGCGCAGCGACCATGATTTCCTTGGCCAGCTTGCCAAACAGCTTTCCCCGGGCGTCAGCGGCTTGCGCCTTGCCCTTTGCTTTCCATTGCGCGCCCATGCGAGTTCCTTGACTGGGACTGGGCCCGGGGCAAACTTCCCCGCGCACCCACGGTGCGGCTAAGGGAAACCCTAGGCGAAAGCCATGAGGTTACCACCGCCCTCGCCTGCACGATGTCGGCTTCTTTCGTCCTTCTGCGCGGCGGTGGGAGCCTGTCGGACTTGGAGCACCGAAAGCGAAAAGCGGCCCCAGCGAGGACAGTTTGCGCCGGGTTTGCAGCCCCATAGCGGGCCTATGGGGCAAGAAACCGGTGGAAAATGGACCGCTGCGGCCGTTTTGTAGCCGGTGATTCCAAGTTCGACAGGCTCCCTGAAATGCTCAACACCCTCTGGCTGGGTTTCTTCGTCACCTCGGCCATCGCCGCGCTGGTGCAGTGGCTCGCGGGCGGCAACGCCCAGGTATTTGCCGCCATGGTCGAGGCCTTGTTTGCCATGGCCAAGCTCTCGGTCGAGGTGATGCTGCTGCTGTTTGGCACGCTCACCCTCTGGCTGGGTTTTTTGCGCATTGCAGAGCGCGCCGGCCTGGTCGACACCCTGGCGCGCTGGCTGGCGCCGCTGTTTGCGCAGCTCATGCCCGGCGTGCCGCGCGGCCACCCGGCGCTGGGCCTGATGACGCTGAACTTCGCCGCCAACGCTCTCGGCCTGGACAACGCGGCCACGCCCATTGGCCTGAAAGCCATGCACGCGCTGCAAAGCCTGAACCCCGAGCCCAGGACCGCCACCAACGCGCAAATTCTGTTCCTGGTGCTGAACGCCTCGTCGCTCACGCTGCTGCCGGTTTCGATCTTCATGTACCGCCTGCAACAAGGCGCGAGCGACCCGACGCTGGTGTTCGTACCCATCCTGCTCGCCACCTCGGCCTCGACCTTGGTGGGGCTCTTGAGTGTGGCCTTCGTGCAGCGCTTGCCGCTCTGGCGCCCGGTGGTGTTGGCCTACCTGCTGCCGCTGGCGCTGGGCATTGCGGCGCTGGTCGCTTTCCTCTCGACCCTGAGCGCTGCGGCACTCGCCAGCCTGTCGTCCCTCACCGGCAACCTGACGCTGTTTGGCCTGGTGCTGCTGTTCGTGCTGCTGGGCGCCTGGCGCCGCGTGCCCGTGTACGAGGCCTTTGTCGAAGGCGCACGCGACGGCTTCGAGGTGGCCAAGGGACTGCTGCCCTACCTCGTCGCCATGCTCTGCGCCATCGGCGTACTGCGCGCATCCGGCGCGCTGGGCTACGCGCTCGACGGCATCCGCTGGCTGGTCGATGGCGCCGGCTGGGACGCGCGCTTTGTCGACGCGCTGCCGACCGCCCTGGTCAAACCTTTTTCCGGCAGCGCCGCCCGCGCCATGCTGATCGAGACCATGCAGGCCAAAGGCGTGGACAGCTTCCCCGCGCTGGTCGCCGCCACAGTGCAGGGCAGCACGGAAACCACGTTTTATGTGCTGGCGGTGTACTTTGGCGCGGTGGGGATTCAGCGGGTGCGGCACGCCGTGCCTTGCGCGCTGCTGGCGGAGCTGGCGGGGGTGATGGCGGCGATTGGGGTTTGTTATTGGTTTTTTGGGTGAATTTTTTGGCGAAATTTGGCTCTAGCGCTTATTCTATAAGCGCTAGTAGCTATGGATTTTGATGCAAGATTCGCCCGCAGGGGGGTGTTTGAAACGGCTACTGCTGCTAAATCCTGAAGCGTGAGGCGGCCGGCTTGCGTCCATCCGGGGAATCGATTTTCCGCAAGATCGTTTGCGATGCTAAGTGGCTGCATCCGACCCGCAGCCGTCAGTCGAAAGCCTGGATTCGGGGCCGAAAGGCGGCCCGCCCCCGCGACGTTCCGTCAAACGTCTTTCGCAACGGACGGTGCTCAGCGTGCATGCCCTGTCGGTCGGGGCGCGGCAGGCCTGCGCCGTCGTTGTCCGCTGTCCTTTCGGCTGCTATGCCTTGCGCGGTAGCACGGTCAGCACGCGCACGATGAAGGCGTGCAGTTCGTTCATGTAGTTCTGCAGGAATTTCCTCGTGTCTTCGTCGGTGACCTCCCCCTCGGAGGTGATGAGCCCGGGCTTGAACTGGATGTAGGCCTCGACCTGGTTCATCAGCGGCGAGTTGCAGAAGCACAGCACGCCGCGCAGGCTCTGCTGCGCCACCGCCGTGCCGATGGCGCCTGGCGAGGTGCCGATCACGCCCGAGGGCTTCTGGGCGAACGAGTTCTTGCCCCAGGGCCGGCTGGCCCAGTCGATCGCGTTCTTCAAGCCACCCGGGATCGAGCGATTGAACTCGGGCGTCACGAAGAGGACTGCGTCGACGTCGGCGATGGCCTGCTTGAACGCACGCGCGACGGGGGGGTAGTCGGCATCGAAGTCCTGGCTGTACAGCGGCAGATCCTTGATGGCGATTTCGGTCAGCACCAGTTCGGGTGGCGCCAGTTTTACCAGCGCCTTGGCCAGCAGGCGGTTGATGGATGTCGAAGACAGGCTGCCGACGAAATATCCGACCTTGTAGGTGGCCATGGCGTGCTCCTGAAGCGTGTGAGGAAGCATCGCTTCTACGCCGATTCGGAGGCAACCGCAAGCGTTGGACGCGGTTCGACGAAAACGATGGACGCATGGCCGCGGTGATGCAGGAACTCGCGCAACAAGAGCAGCGTCGCCGCCGCTTCGCGCCCGGAGGGCAGGCCTTGCATCGCCGCCGGATGGCCCAGCGATGCCGACGCCAGCCGCTGGAACCACTGCTCGACGAGCTCGATCGTCATCGTCGGGCCGGACAGCGCGGCCCAGGGCTTCAGCGCGGGGCTGGCACTCAGCACCGGCCCGCGGACGCCGGCGGGGCGGCCGAGCTGCATGATTGCGTCTTCGGCCATGTCGATGGCGCGCTCGATCTCCTGCGCAGTCGGTGGATCGTGGCGAAAAAAAGTCCCTGGCGATGCGCACCGTACCGACATCGAGGCGGCGCTCGGTATCGGGCAGGTCGCCGGTCTGCTCCCGCACTACGAGCTCTTCGTCGCCGAAGTGCAGCCATGTCGACCGCGCGGCCGGCTCGTTCAGACGACCAACGATGGCGTCGACCACGCGCCCATCGATGCCATGGCCCAGCCCAGGAAAGCGGTCGAGCGTGGCCACAGCCCCCAAGCCCTGCAGATGGGCCAAGGCATCGACGGCCCCTCGCACGGGCATCACCGCATCTGCATCCCCATGCATCAGGTGCGTTCGGGCCGCTGCGTGGGCGATGCGTGGCGGCCGGGCGAAACGGCCCGACAGCGCGATCACACGGGCGGCAGGCGAGTTTTCGAGTTGCGTCGATTCGAGCGACATGATCGCGCCTTGCGAGAAACCGATCAGCGTCGTCCCGGCAGGCGCAACAGCACAAGCCTCTTGCCACTGGCTCACCGCCTGCACGAACCCGGGCATAGCCGCCGCGACCCGCGCCGGTCGATTGGTTTCGGTGACGCCTTGGACCGAGAACCACTGCCAGCCCGGCCCCGAAGCCTCGGGCGCTTGCACACTTGCGATCACCGCATCAGGCAGATGCGGCGCCAGCGCCTCGCCCAACGGCGCCAGGTCACGCGCGCTCGAACCGACGCCGTGGAACAGCAGGACCAGTTGGCGAGGCGTCGCGGGCCGCTGGATGATGAGGTCGTGTGTGGTCATGGGTTCCTCGCCGATCAGGCCGTGCCGAACAAGAAGGAGTCCATCGACAGCACACCGTGGGTGATGCCACCGTCGATCACCGTGGCCGGCAAGGCCGCAGCCGCCGCACCTGCGGCCACCAGCAGGGGCCAGAAGTGTTCGGTGGTGGGATGCGCGCGCTTGGCGTGCGGTGCCTGTGCCAGCGTCTGGCGCAGCCGGGCGCTGTCGCCCTGGACGACAGCGTCGCGCACGCAGGCCGCGAACTCGGCGGCATAGGGTTCGTCGCTGCCCGCGCCAGCGCGGAACTCGCCCAAGTTATGCGTCAGGCTGCCGGAGCCGACGATCAGCACACCTTCGTCGGCCAGGGGTGCCAGCGCGGTGCCGAAGGCCCACGCGGTGTCGCCGTCCAGCCGCGAAGGCAGCGAGACCTGGAAGGCGGGCACGTCGGCTGCTGGGTACAGGTGCCGCAACACCACCCAGGCGCCGTGGTCCAGGCCGCGGCGCTCGTCGGGCAACGGTGCCCAACCTGCGTCGCCAAGCAAGGCCAATGCACGCCGCGCCAGCTCAGGATGGCCGTCGACCGGGTAGGTGATCTCGTAAAGTGCAGGGTCGAAACCGCCGAAGTCGTGGATCGTCTGCGGGCGGGCCACCAGGCCCACACGCGGACTCGACGTCATCCAGTGCGGCGACACCACCAGCACGGCGCGCGGCCGGGGCAACGCTCGGCCCAACGCGGTCAGTTGGGGCCCGGCGAGGCCGGGCTCGATCGCGAAGGTCGGCGCGCCGTGCGAGACAAACAGGCTGGGCAGGCGATTCATGGTGAAGGTGCTCCTGACTTGGTTTTGGGGAAATTTGCCGAGCAGTTCAGCTCGCGGTGCTGCGCGCGGCCCGCGTGGCATCCACCGACAGCCGACCGGCACCACTGACCAGCAATGACACCGAAGCTGCGAGCAACGCCAGGGCGAACTCGTAGCCGTTGTTGGCCATGAACAAGCCCTTGTCGATATGCACCGAGAAGATGGCCACGAGCATTGCGAAGGCCAACGCCGCCGCAGCTGGGCGCACCAGCAGGCCGAAGAGCAGCGCCAGGCCGCCGAAGAACTCGGCACTGCCGGCCAGCAAGGCCATCAGGTAGCCTGGCGTGAGGCCCAGCGACGCCATGAACTGGCCCGTGCCCTCCAGGCCGTAGCCGCCGAAGGCACCAAACAGCTTCTGCGCGCCGTGGGCGATGAAGATGATGCCGACGGGGATGCGCAGGGCCAGTGGACTCCAGCTGGGGTTGGTGGCCAGTACGCGGTCGAGTAGACGATTGCTCATGTGAATGCTCCTTGAAAGTTGGATGTCGGATGTCTCAGGCCTTGCGGATCCAGGTCGGGGCGATGTTCGTGCCCAGACCGGCGCCGTAGCCGAGGTAGATATTCAAGCCACCCAGCGGCTCGAGGTAACGCGCGTTCTTCAGGCCACCGGCGTCGACCACCGCGAAGCCGATGCTCTCGGCGATGCTGCTTGCGGTCTGCTTGGCGCGTTCGCTGTCGCTGGCGACGAAGACGCTGACCTGACGGCCGTCTCCGAAGTCGGCCCCTTCGGCCAGCACCTGCGCGAACACGGTGTTGAAGGCCTTGACGACCTCGGCGCCAGGTACAGAATTGGCGATCTCTTCGGCCGCCGAGGTGCTGTGGCCGATCGTCAGGCCCATGTAGTCGGCGGTCAGCGGGTTGGTGATGTCGATCACGACCTTGCCCTGCAGGTCGCCCACCGACTTGAGCGCGCCGACTGCATCGGCGTAGCCCGTGGCCAGTACGACGGCGTCGGCGCCCGTTGCGGCACCGGCTGTGGCCACCGCCACGGCACCTGGGTTTGTCGCCGCGACTTGCGCAGCCTTGTCGCTGTCGCGAGCGGTGACGCTGACCTGATGGCCGGCACGGGTGAGTTGCTTGACGAATGCCGCGCCCATGTTGCCGGCGCCGATGACGGTGATCTTCATGACTTGCTTCCTTTAAGCAATGCAGCGGATTGCTGCGATGGGTTGAACTTTATTGGCATCGACAAAAGAGATAAATAGCTTGCAGTGATTTGAACTGATCCAAAATTAAATACAATCTTCGTTGAGATGGACAAATTCCTTGAAATGCAGACGTTCGTCGCTGTAGTCGACGCAGGCAGCTTTGTCAAAGCCGCTGAGGCACTGGACGTTTCGAAGGCGGCAGTCTCGCGCTATGTGGCGGAATTGGAGTCGCGGCTCGAAGTGCGGCTGCTGCATCGAACCACGCGCAAGCTCTCTCTAACCCCGGAAGGCGAGGTCTTTCTGGCACGTTGCCGCGAACTGCTGGGCGGTGTGGACGAGGCCGAGGCCGAGATCACCTCGCGCAGCGGCGAGGCCAGCGGCCTGTTGCGCATCAACGTGCCCTTTTCCTTCGGCCTGCTGCACCTTGCATCGATGTGGCCGGAGTTCATGGCGCTGCACCCGAAGGTTACGCTCGATGTGACGCTGGCCGACCGCGTGGTCGATCTGGTCGAGGAAGGTTTCGACATGGCGGTGCGAATCGCGCGCCTGCCCAGCTCGTCATTGATCAGTCGGCCGCTCACGTCGACGCGCATGGTGCTGTGTGCGTCACCGGATTACTTGCATGCGCGCGGCCATCCCAGCCACCCGTCAGAGCTGGCAAACCACGACGTGCTGACGTACAGCCTGTTCTCGATGGGCGACCAGTGGGAGTTCACGGGTCCGGAAGGTGCGGTTACGGTCAAGGTGGTGCCGCGCCTGCGCACCAACAGCGGCGACACCTGCCGCGTGGCCGCGCTGCGCCACCAGGGCATCGTGCTGCAACCCACCTTTATGGTCGGATCGGACCTGCTGGCCGGCACGCTGGTGGAAGTGATGCCGGCCTGGCGCTCGGTCGAACTGGGCGTCTACGCGATCTACCCCACGCGCAAGTTTGTCTCGCCCAAGGTCCGGCTGATGATCGAGTTCCTGGTGAATGCCTTCAGGATGCGCGGCTGGCCGGCGTAGGAGTTTCTGCGGCGCGCAGGTGCTGCCCAGTGAAGGAGATCATGGCGACCACCGTACCTTGGGCCTTGTCCCAAACCCAAGTCGCAGTCGAGGTCGTTGCCACGATTGCGTTCGCGCTCTCCGGCGTGATCGAGGGTGCGCGCAAGCGCCTGGACGCCGTGGGAATCTGCGTGGTCGCCGGGCTGGCCGCCTTCGGCGGCGGCACCGTGCGCGACCTCCTGCTCAACCGGCGCCCGCTGTTCTGGGTGCAGCACTCGAGCTGGGTCTGGGTTGTGCTCGCGCTTTGCATTGGCGCCATGCTCTTCATGCGTGCGCGCCATCTCGAACCCACTGAACGTGCCATGCAGTGGCCGGACGCGCTGGGCTTAGGCTTGTTCACCGCCGGTGGCACCCAGATCGCCATCGATGCTGGCATGCCGGCCGTCATTTCCGTGATCCTGGGCATGGTCACCGCTGTCTTTGGTGGCGTGCTGCGCGACATCGTCTGCAACGAGATCCCGAAAGCCTTCAGCGACCATCGGCCGTACGCCATCTGCTCCTTCGTCGGCGGCTGGGTCATGGTGCTGGCGCACGCGGCCGACCTGCCCCAGTGGGGTGCCCTGATCGCTGCGGCCGGCACCGCGACCGCGCTTCGCGCCGCCGCCCTGGCCATGAACTGGCGACTCCCAGCCTGGCAGGCGGGGGCGACGGAGCGCGACGAGGCCGACGACCCGCCCGGCCGCTGAAACGCGGCCCGAGCATCAAGGCGCTGGAACTGACTCCAGACCCAGGGCGGCCTCGGTGATCAAGCGCTCGATCGTTGATCGTTGATCGTTGATCGATCTGGGTCAGGGCCAGCAACGCGAATCGCGCCAGGTACAGCGGCGCCTGTGCCTCGCCGAGCGCTGTCATCGTGTGGCACATCCGGGTGTAGAGGGCATCGAGGTCGGCATCTTTCATCACAAGTCGCTTTCGTGAAGGGCATGTCGGATCGCGGCGCTCACGTGCGCATCGTGCGCATCGTGCCAACGCTCCAGCACATGACCGTCGGGCCGTAAGAGGTAGAGACTAGCCTTCGCTAGCACCGTACATCGGGTACAGGCGGCTCGTGTGGTCGGCGGCGCGCGGCAGGGCGCGAAGCGCGCAAGGTACTTCGGGCGCGTCGCGCACCTCGCCGATGTAGAAGGCCGTGCACCCGGTGTCGAGCAAATCGGTGAGGCAGCCGTCACCGACCGGGCACTCCGACAACACGCTGCCTGGCGCGGGACCGACAGCGAATCCGTCCGAAGCTCCGTTAAGCGGCGAATCGGCATACGCACTGGTCGAGGTCTGGCGCGGATTGATCAGCGCGCGCGCGACGGGGTGCCGGACCGCAAGGCCGAGCACGGCCGTGCGCATCAGCTCGAACGCAGATGACGGCGGCGCCATGAACTCCGTGCCCTTGGTGCCGTAGGACAGGTTCTCGCGCGCCGCCGCGACGCACAGCGGGGTCGCCTTCTCTTTGGTGACTTTCTCTTGGCGACGCAAGAGATAAGTTACTGCGCCGCCGGGCGCATATTCCGGCACCCGCACTTGGCAGAGGCAGGCTGCTGGGAAGGCGAAGTGCCACCCGCTGAGTTGATTTGGCGCTGCACCACGCCGGTCCGGGATTGGCGTCTGAGCACGAGTTTCGCTGCGCGAAATCGTGATCCGCCAGTTGCACTGCGCCCCCAATGCCTGCGCGACGCCTCGGGCGCTGGCGAACTCCAGCGTTGGGAAAACATCAAGCAAGAAGTTGTCTAATCGTATCTCATGGGATACAATCCGCCATGCGCATTCAGATCACCGAGGTCTACCGCGACTGGCTCAATGGGCTCAAAGACCGCACCCCGCGAGCCCGCATTCAGGTACGGGTCGACAGGCTTGCCCATGGCAATCCCGGCCAGCATCGCCATCTGACGGAGGGAGTCTCCGAGCTGAAGATTGATGCAGGGCCTGGGTACCGGGTTTACTACACCGAAAGGAATGGGGAACTCATCGTCCTTCTTGTTGGTGGAGACAAATCCAGTCAGCAACAAGACATCCAGGCCGCTATTGCGCTGGCCCGAAACCTTTAGGAGTACCGAGATGGCCAAAGCCAAGGCAACCCCCAAGACGAAGACGCTCGCTTACGACGTCGCGGAACAACTGCGCACACCTGAAGAGATGGCAGCGTACCTGGATGCATGGTTCGTCGAGGCTCCCGAAGATTCTGCAGGCATTGCCAGAGCGCTGGGCGATATTGCGCGCGCCAAAGGCATGACCCAGGTGGCACGCGATGCAGGTTTGAGCCGTGAAAGTCTTTACAAGGCGCTCAGCGAAAACGGAAACCCGAGCTTCGCTACAGTCCTGAAGGTTGCTCGAGCACTCGGCGTTCGCCTGCACGCAGAGGCAGCATGAAGTCCGCACAGCGCGCCGATTGATACCTGCTCGGGCAAGCCGTAGCGGGCAGCGCCCTGGGCAAAGTCACGAAGCCCAAAAAAACCCAACACGTTGAGAGTCAATCACACGCTTCTCTCCCTATTCCGGGATTTGGGTCTGAGCACGAGTTTCGCTGCGCGAAATCGTGATCCGACCCCAATGCCTGCGACCTCTCTGCGTGAAGGACTGCCAGTGCCCGCGTCTGCGCACGCAAAAAATCAAGCCAAATTGGCCTCTAGCGCTTATCCTATAAGCGCTATCAGCTATCAATTCAGGAACGCTCCGGCGGCGCTGCCACCAAATCCCACTCCGCCACCTGTTCGTTCGTGGCCACCAAGCGCCCCACCAGCAGCTTGATAAACGCCTTGTCAAAGCACGACTGCAGCGCTTCCGAAGCACCACGCAGCGCCGGGTTGCGCACTTTGAGCACCAGCACTTCGCTTTCGGCCACGGCGGTGGCGGTGCGCTGGGGGGATTCGGGGCGCAGGTAGGTCATTTCACCGAAAGTGACGCCGGCATCCAGCGTGCACAGCTGCCAGCTTTGGCGGTGGATGCCGACCTGGCCTTCGATGAGGATGCAGAACGAATCGCCCGGCGCGCCCTCGCGCATCAGCGCGGTGCCGCGCGGCACGCGGCGCCAGTTGCCCAGGCGCATCAGCTCCCACAGGGCGACGTCGTGAAAATCGGCAAAGAACGGCAGCGCGCGCAGGCGGGTGAAGCGCTCGGTTTCGGTGTCTTGCGACTTCTGGCGCGGCAAAGCGCGCGAAATGGCGCTGAGCGCCTCGGCCCAGTCGGCCCAGCGCGGAAAGCGGTCTTGCGGGGCTTTGGCGAGTGCGCGCAGCACAAAGGCGTCGACTTCAGGCGGGAGGGATGCGCGCAGCAGGCCGGGCGCAGTGGGGTCGTCGTGGCCGATGCGGTAGAGCGTGGCGAAGTCGGTCTCGCCGTCAAACGGGCGCCGCCCGGTAAGCAGCTCGTACAGCACGACGCCGAGCGAGAACATGTCGCTGTGGTGGGTGAGCGATTCTTCGCGCACCTGCTCGGGCGACATGTACGAGGGCGAGCCAACCAGGCCGGCGAGCTGCGTGGCGTCGCTGCGGGTGGAAAGCGCCGCGCCAAAATCGACCAGCTTCACGTCGCCATCGTGCTCCAGCAGGATGTTGGCGGGCTTGATGTCGCGGTGCACCAGGCCCTGGCGTTCGGCGTATTCCAGCGCGTGGCCGCATTTGAAGGCGATGTCGAGCACTTGCGAGAGCGGCAGCAGCGCGTCGGCGCTGGCGTGCGTGGACAGCGGCTGGCCATCGAGGTATTCAAACACCAGGTACGGCGGTTCGGCTGTTTCGTCGGCATCGAGCAGGCGCACGATGTTGGGGTGGCGCAGCTGCGCGGCGAGCGCGGCTTCCTGCTTGAGCTGGCGGCGGTGGCGCGCGCCAAGCTGCGGGTCGGCCAGCAGGTGGGCGTGCATTTGCTTGACCGCGACTTTGCGGTTCAGCAGCCCGTCGAGCCCCAAATACACCACGCCGCTGGCGCCGCGGCCCAGCTCGCGTTCGATGCGGTATTTGCCAATGGCGGTGGGGGCGGCGCTCATGTCAGTGCTCGGGGACGACGACTTCCGCCCAGTCGTACAGGGCGCCCAGGATTTCCTCGGCGCGTTCGTCGGCGGTCTCGGACAGCGCGTCAATGCGCTCAAACAGCGCCTCGGCCGTCAGCGCCCCGCCCTGGCCCTTTAGCAGGCAGTCGGCACGGTGCTGCAGCCAGCGGGCTTGTTCTTCGGGCGTGAGGGTGGAAGCAAAGTTGCGCGCGCGATAGCGAAACAGCAGCTCGGCGAGGCGGGCGTCGTCAAAGCCGGTGCGCGCAGCGGCCAGCTGCGCGCCGGTCATGCCGCGCAGCTCGTCGAGGCGGCGGCGGTCGGTGTTGCCGACGAAGCCGCCGTACAAGTCCTGCTCCACGTCGGGCGGCGCGCCTTCGGCACGGGGCCGTTCGTACACCGCCTTCCAGATGGCGCTCATGTCGGGCAGCAGATGGGCACGCACCGCGTGCTCCGACGCCAGCCCCAGGTCAATGCCCCAGCGCGCCGCCAGTTCGGGCGTAAGCGTGTTGACATTGCCGACCACCATGGGCGATTTGTTCACGTGCACGCCTTTGACGGGCAGTCGGTGGACGCCTTCGGGCAGGTCGGCACTGCGGGTAAATAGCCGCAGGCGCAGATCGTCCACACCGAGCGTTGCGAGTTCCGAGGGGTCGTGCGCCAAGTCCCAAGCCAGCAGTTCGTTCTTGTTGGTCGGGTGCGAGGCCAGCGGAAACAGCACCGCCAGACAGCCGCGCTCCGCGGGAAACATGCCGGAGACATGCAAAAACGGCCGCGCGTTCTGCACATCGGTTGGCAGGCGCAGCTCAGCGGCCACGCGGTCTTTCTTGTGGAGGGCAAAGGCAAACTCAAACAGCTTGGCGTTGTGCTGGCGCAAGAGCTTGGCCAGCGCAATGGTGGCGCGCACGTCGGACAGCGCGTCGTGCGCTGCTTCGTGCAGCAGGCCGTTGGTCTTGGCCAGGTCGCCCAACTTGAAGCTGGGCGAGCCGTCTTCCTTCTTGGGCCAGACGATGAGGCCATCGGGCCGCAGCGCGTAGGCCAGGCGCACGACGTCGAGCAAATCCCAGCGGCCGCACTGGTTCTGCCACTCGCGGCCATAGGGGTCGATGAGGTTGCGCCAGAACATGTGGCGCGTGACCTCGTCGTCAAAGCGAATAGTGTTGTAGCCCACGCCAATGGTGCCCGGCTGCGCCATGGCCTCGTGGATGCGCGCAGCGAATTCGCGCTCGCTCACCCCACGCTCGAAAGCCACTTGCGGTGTGATACCGGTGATCAAACAGGCCTCGGGCTCGGGCAGGTAGTCGTTGGGCGGCTGGCAGTAGAGCATCAGCGGCTCGCCGATCTCGTTCAAATCGGCGTCGGTGCGGATGGCGGCAAACTGCGCCGGCCGGTCGCGGCGCGGGTCGGAGCCGAAGGTTTCGTAGTCGTGCCAGAGGAAGGTGTGGGCAAGCATGGCGGGCAGCAGTAAGCAACGCTGCGATGGTAGCCGGGGAAGCGCGGCGGTTTTGGCGTGCGAACTTGGTTAGGGGAGAAACACGCGGCGCTCTCTCACACAGCGATCTCGCCCGGGCCGCTATCCTGCAACGTTGTCTTCGATTCTCGCAAGGGCTTCTTATATGTACGACGCATCCCATTTCAAGCTCGACGGCCAAGTGGCCGTGGTCACTGGCGGGGGCGCCGGCATCGGGCGCGCCATTGCCGAAACCTTTGCAGCAGCCGGCGCCGCAGTGATGCTGAGCGACCGCGACGAACACACAGCGCAGGCGGTGGCCGACGCCATCGTGGCCAGCGGCGGCCAGGCGGCCGCCATGGCCTGCGACGTGACGCAGGAAGATGACCTTGCCGCGCTGGTGCAGCAGACCGCTGCGCGCTTTGGCAAGCTGAGCATTCTGGTCAGCAACGCCGGCGGCGGCGGGCCAAAGCCTTTTGATATGCCCATGGCGGACTTCCGCCGTGCGTTTGACCTGAACGTGTTCTCGCTGTTTCGCTTGGCACAGCTCGCCGCTCCCGAGATGGAAAAGGCCGGCGGTGGCGCCATGTTGGCGATTACCTCCATGGCGGGCGATAACAAGAACCAGCGCATGGCGGCTTACGGCGCATCAAAGGCCGCGACCAACCACCTGATTCGCAACATCGCGTTTGACCTCGGGCCGCGCAACATTCGCGTCAACGGCATTGCACCGGGCGCCACGCGCACCGATGCGCTCAACTCGGTGCTGAACGCCGACATCGAAAAAACCATGCTCGCCCATACCCCCATCCACCGCTTGGGCGAGCCGCAGGACATGGCCAACGCAGCGCTGTTTTTGTGCTCGCCCGCGTCAAGCTGGGTCAGCGGCCAAATCCTCACGGTGTCCGGCGGCGGCGTGCAAGAACTCGATTGAAGCCATGCCCATGAAAAACTTTCTCTCCCTGGCGCTTGGCGCCTTCACGCTCAGCCTTGCAGGAGCCGCCATGGCGCGACCCACCGCCCCCCTCTCCGCGCAAGACTCTGACCCGAAGACGATGGGCTGGATGCAGGGATTCCCGCCGGCGGCCGACAAAACCATTCGCTTCACCGACCCGGATTACTTCGCCTTCCCCAAGCTGCGCTGGACGGTGTGCCACTTTCGCGAGCTGATGCCGTCCGCAGGCGTGGGCAAAGGGAGCGAGGCCGCAAGCAAGTTACCGCAAGCGCTGGATGCCTCGCTCGACGCCGTGCGCTTCACGCCGCTCGGCGCCGCGGCGCCCATGACCTGGCGCGACGCGTTTGACGCCAACTACACCGATGGCCTGCTGGTGCTGCACCACGGCCGGGTGGTGTACGAGCGCTACGCCGGCTGCCTGGACGCGCACACGCTGCACGGCGCCATGTCGGTCACCAAATCCATTACTGGTCTGCTGGGCGAAATACTGGTGGCCGAGGGCAAGCTGGATGAGCGCGCCCTCGTCGGCGACCTGATTCCTGAGCTCAAAGCCAGCGCCTTTGGCGACGCCACGGTGCGCCAGGTGATGGACATGACCACCGCGCTCGACTATTCAGAAGACTACGCCGACCCCAAAGCCGAGGTCTGGACCTATGCCGAGGCCGGCAGCCCGCTGCCAAAGCCCGCCGGCTACACCGGCCCGCGCAGCTACTTCGAGTTTCTGCAAACGGTGAAGAAAAAGGGCCAGCACGGCGAGGCGTTTGGCTACAAAACCGTGAATGCCGACACGCTCGGCTGGCTGATTGCACGCACCACCGGCAAATCGGTTGCGCAAGAACTGTCTGAACGCCTCTGGAGCCGCATCGGCGCCGAACGCGAAGCGTTCTACACGGTCGATTCGCTCGGCACACCGTTTGCGGGCGGCGGCTTCAACGCTACGCTGCGCGACATGGCGCGGCTGGGCCAACTGCTGCTGGACGGTGGTGTTGCGGCCAACGGCCAGCAAATCGTGCCGCCTGCTGCCATTGATCGCATCCGCCGCGGCGGCAAGAAGGATACGTTTGCCAAGGCGGGCTACACATTACTGCCCGGCTGGAGCTACGGCGACATGTGGTGGGTCAGCAACGACGACCACGGCGCGTATGCGGCGCGCGGCGTGCATGGCCAAACGCTGTGGATCGACCCGGCTGCAGATATGGTGATCGTGCGCTTTGCCTCAAACCCTGTCGCCGCCAATGCAGCGAGTGACCCGACCTCGCTGCCCGCCTACCGCGCCATCGCCAAGCATTTGATGGCAACCGACAAAACGCCGCTGCTCGGCCGCGAATGGGTGATCGAGAACATTGCCGGCGGCGGCATCATCGACAGCAGCCACGCGACACTGCAGTTCTTTGCCGATGGGCGCCTTGCGGGCAGCGCAAGTTGCAACCGCATCTTGGGCAGCTACACCAGCGAAGCGGCAAAGCTCAAAATCGAACCGGCCGGCACTACGATGATGGCCTGCCCACCCGCGCTTATGAACCAGGAGCGCAAGCTGCTGACGCTGCTGCCGAAGGTGGAAAGCTACCGCATCGACACCACAGGCGCGTTGGTGCTGCGCACGAGCGATGGGCAGGAGATCGTCGCGCGCCGTTGAAGGCAGCTTTAACTCCGTGTGCGCGTTGGGGCCCGCCACGGGCGCGGTGCCTCACCTGTCCACGCTGTCGACCAGCTCGGTCTCGAAGGTGCCGGGCATCACCACCTCCAGCATTTCCAGGTCTTCGCTGTGGCCCAGCTCGCGGTGGCGAATGCCCGGCGGCTGGTACACGCAGGAGCCGGCTTCCAGCCGCACGGCGCCCTGCCCCTCGTACTCAAACTCAATCCAGCCCTTTAGGATGTACACCAGCTGAAATTCGGTGCGGTGCAGGTGCGGCTGGCTGGAAAACTCCGCACCCGCCGCCGGCCGAATGACATGCGCCTGCACCCGGCCGTTGGTGGCTGCAGTGAGCCCCAGGTCGCGGTATTCAAAAAACGAGCGCAGGCCGCGCTCAAACGTCGCGTCGCGCGCGTGGCTGGCGAAAAACTGATCGGAGGACATGGTTTTCCTTTCCTTGGCAATGCAAGCGCCACCACTGTAATCGCGCGACGAGCCAGCGCGCGCCACGACTTTACAAGTGCATTATTTACTTGTATGCGCCATAATATTTCCATAGAAAGCTTTTTTGCGGAGGTGTCATGGAACAGCGTGCCTTATCCCCCCAGCCGAGCGACGTACTCGCCAAGGCCACCGTGCGCGCCAGCCAGCTTCTTGGCCTTTCGGGTGCGGCGCTGGCGCGCACCGTGGGGCTGAGCGAGCCCTCGGTCTCGCGCATTCTCAAAGGCGACAAGTCAATTGACCCAGCCTCCAAGGAAGGCGAACTGGCCTTGCTGCTGGTGCGCGTGTACCGCTCGCTCGATGCCTTGGTGGGCACCGACGATGGCAAACGCCAGACCTGGATGCAGTCGCACAACCGCGCGCTGGGCGGCAAGCCCATCCAGCTTGTGCAGAAGGTGGAAGGCCTCGTCGCTACGCTGCAATACCTTGACGGCATGCGTGCGCCAGCCTGATTCCACTGCCAAATTACCCCTGGCGTCGTTGTCCCGCTTTGCCGTGCAACAGAACCCAATGATCTGGGACCCGGCCTGGCTGGAAACAATGGTCGAACCCCGCAGCCTGCTTGCTTGGCGCGGGGTTGAGGCGCAGCATGTGGTGGCCACCATGCGCCTCGTCGACACCCCTGCCGAGCAAGATTTGCTGGAGCAACTGCTCGAAGCCAGCAAGCCCCCGCCGCCCAAAACCGCGCGGCCCAAGCACTACCTGTTGACCACGCCGTTTCGCTACCGACCGCAGCACGCCAGCCGGTTTCGCCCGCCGCACGCGCAGGGCCAGTGGTACGGCGCGCAATCGCTGCAGGCCGCGTGCGCGGAGGTGGCCTACTGGCGCCACCGCTTCCTGATGGACAGCGAGGGCCTTCGCACCGAAGTGCTGCTGACCGAGCACAGCTTCTTCCTGGCGTGCGTGCGCGGCCGTTCCGCGGATCTGATGGCACCGCCTTGGCTGCAGTGCCGGGCGATCTGGACGCACAGCAGCGACTACAGCGCCACGCAGGCCCTCGCGGCAGTGGCAGCAAAGCAGGAAGTGCAGTGGATCGCCTATGAATCGGTGCGGGCGCCGGGCGAGCGTTGCGCTGTGGTGCTCGATGCAGCAGCGCTTTTTGAGCCCACCGGTGGGCTGGACCGCACGCTGCAGACCTGGCGCTGCAAGACCACAGCGCGCAGCGTGATGCTCGCGGGTCGTGAGCACAGTTTTCTGTGGGAGTTTTAGCACCTCCGCCCGCAAGAAGGTGACCAAAGCCGGTGCACGATGCCCTGGCGGCCGGTATACGTCGTCCGGGGCTGCTGGTTTTTGTACAAAATATGCCTCCAGCGCCTGCTGCAATTGCGTGAACAGCTATTATCTCAATAGCATTATTTGTGCAAATGAAAATCTCGCTGCGCAACCACGTCGAACGGCTTGATTTTGATCACCGGCGGAAGGAGCGCTTCAGATTCGACCCTCACGGGGATTGGCGGGTTAGCATTCGCCACACGATTTCAGTTCGACTCATGCGTTGTTATTGAGGGTCTACGCGAATCCCCATGATTGCAAACATCATCGTCGGCATGCTGTGCGCGCACCTGTTGTGCTTTGGCGGCATGTTTCTGCTGATCAGCTCACGCCTGCAGGGCAAGAAGCTGGGCATGGATGTTTTTGCGCTCGCCAACTTCCTGCTCAGCTTGGCCTACGTGCTGCAACTGCTGGGTGGACCAGTCGGCTGGAACCTGATGAGTGTGGTGAACCACACCTTGACCATCTGCGTCTCCGCCGTGTACTGGGTGGGCGCCATGCGCTTTTTCGACCGCCCGATGCCACTGTGGCGCCCGCTGATCGCCTTGGCGCTGGCCTACACCGCACTGCAGGTGCTGGTGCAATGGACGCTCGGATCAGTGGCCCGCTACGCCATGCTGTCCGGCGTTTCGGCAATGGCGTTTCTGGCGATGGTGGTCACCGTGATCTACGGCGTGCGCACCTTCGCCAAGGGGCTGCGGGTCGAAATGGTGCTGTTCGCAGTGCTGATCAGCGGCATTTGCGTACTGAACGCTGCGAAGTTCGTGATCGTGCTCTCGGGAGGGCTGCAGGCACTGGATATGGGCAACCGGTTCCAGATGGTGTTCTACATCTACATGTCCTTCCTGGCGACCGTGCTGGCGCCTTCGATGATCTGGCTGGTGCTGCGCCGCTTGACGGACGACCTGCGCGCCATGGCAGCGCACGATCCACTGACGCGCCTGCTGAACCGGCGCGGCCTGAGCGATGGGCTGGAGACCTACTTCCGCTCACGCACCGCACCGCCCGCGCACCTATTCATGGTGGACATCGACCATTTCAAGCGCATCAACGACGTGCACGGCCACAAGGTCGGCGACGCCGTGCTCAGCCATGTGGCCGAAGTGTTGCGCGAAACCGCGCGCAAGGGCGACCTGACCTGTCGAGTAGGTGGCGAAGAGTTCGTCACCGTCTGCCTGGAGACAGACGGCGCAGGCGCAATGCACCTGGCCCATCGCCTGCGCGCCGCCATCGAAGCCCATGAAGTGCCCATCCGCGGCGGCGCACCGATTCGCTGCACGGCCACGATTGGGGTGTCGCAGGGCTTTTCGAGCATGGACGAATTCGACCGTGCCATGCAGCAAGCCGATGCTGCGCTCTACCGCGGCAAGGAAACGGGGCGAAACCGGGTGGAAAGCAGCAGCGACGGCGAGCGGACGCTCGCCATGTGAATGGTGTACAGGAACACTTCCGTCGACTGAGCCACTTGGCCCACACACGCTTTTGGCAAGCGGCCAAATGTCGCGCCGCACTTCCGACGTTACTACCCCAGCTTGCCCGCCAACACCAGCGACGCGCGCAGCGCATCGTTGATTCGGGTTTGCCAGCCATCGCCGCTCGCGCGCAATGCAGCGAGCACATCGGCGTCCAGCCGCAGTTTCACCGGCTCTTTGGTGGTAGCGGCCTTGGCCTGCCACGAGGCTTAAGCGTGGCGCCGTCATAACGGTCGGCTGTCTGGAAAAACGCCTCGGTCAGTTCTGGGGCGTCGTCCGGATCAGTCCAGATGGTGGGCGTAGAAGGCTTTTTTGCGGTCATTGGCTTTGCTCCTCTGAGACAGCCTCGAGCACGCGCATTTCAATGTGCAGCCCCGCAGCGGTCGCCATGTTCACCAACGCATCAAGCCCGAACAGGTCGATCTTGCCGCGCATCAGATCAGAGACACGCGGCTGCGTAACCCCAAAGAGTTTTGCGGCCTGCGCCTGGCTCATTTCGGTGTGGGTAAGGTGGTTCTTCAGCGCCGTCAGCAGCACGGAACGCAGCTTCATGTTCTCTGCTGCTTCCGGGGTGTCCTCGATGGCATCCCAGACGCTGGTAAATCGTTCGTTGCTCATGGGTTTAGCTCCTTCAACGAGCAAGATGCCGCCCATCTCGCCGCGCACTCTGAAGATTGGAAAACACCGTCACGCACCGCTTTTTGAAGGCGTGGGGTTGGCAGCGGGTGTTCTCTGGACCGGACGTTCCGTCAAACGGCCCGTGACGTATTTGTGCAGCACGCTCGCAATCAGCGTTTGGTAGGGAACGCCCTCTTCCAGCGCCTTGACCTGAATATCGCTGAGATCGCCCGACGACAGCCGGATATTGACCCGGCGGTCCTTGATGGCCGTGGCCCGCGCTGCGGCCTTGACTCTGGCCAACTCGCTCTTGGTGGCGATGGACTTCAGTTGCCCTTGGTCAAAGGCGTGCAGCCATTCGCTCTCGTTCGGGTCAATCTGGGTGGTCATCATCGGCTCCTTGGTTCAAGTAGTCCCTGGTGGCTTTGCGGCTGGGGATCACTGTTTTGAGGAAAAAGTAGTCGCTTTCTTCGACAAAAGGTACCAAATAGGCATAGCTGTCATGTGCGACAACAAGGACGCGCTGTCTGGGGTACTTCTGCTCGTCCGGATGGGCCAGGATGTCCAGCAGACCACCGCTTTCAATCGCAATGACCATGCACTCAAACGACACCCCGCGTTGTTCCTGAAGCACAGCGTTTTTCTCTGAGCTCCACCGGAAGGGTTTCATGGCGCCATCCTAACGCGATGTGTGCCTTTTGTCACCAGCGCATGCGTCCATCGAAAGACACTTGGGGTCGAAAGTCGTTTTTGCCAGCACAAAAAATGCTCAAGCCCGCCACGCCGCGCCGCCATCCACCGCCACGGACTGCGCGCGGCCCAGGGCTTCGAGGGTTTGCAGGAGGGTGGGCAAGCCCTTTTTCCACGGGCCACGGCCTTTGAAGTGGGCCTCCAGAGCGGGCAGCGTGAGCGGCGCGGGGCTGCGGGCCAGGGCTTCGGCGACGGCGCGGACCTGCTCGGGGAGGGTGGCGGGCCAGGGGTGTTGCTGCGGTTTGATTCGCTCTGCTTTTAATAGCGATTTTTCATTATCAAAATCACCCTCCAGCGCTTGTTGTTCTTGCGCTGGCAGCTCTTGTTTTTGAGTCGCTTTTTGCGGATTTTGAAACTCGGGCCGCAGCCAGCGCACGCGGCCCTGGGCTTCCTCCTGGGCGCGCTCGGTGTTGAGTTGCACCAAGTGGAACAGGATGTCGTCGGTGCTGGCGCCCGCCGGCAGGCCGTAGGCGGCGAGCACGGCGGCGTCCAGCTCGTCGTGCAGTTCGCGCAGCACCCCGACCAGGCCCTGGGTGTGGATGAGCTTCTCTTTGGCCGTCAGCACCCTGCCGCCCCGCAGCGCGGTGAGCACGTTGTAGAGGCCGGTGAGCGTGAGGGCCGCGCTGCCCGCCGCACTGGCGTTCGGCGCCAGCACGCGCTTGCGGTGCGCGTCGATGTGCTCGGCAAGCTGGGCGATGCGCTCGCGGAGTTCGAGCGTCAGGCCGGTGTCGGTGCCTGGAAAGGGGAAGGTTTCGAAGCAGCGGGATTTGTTGTAGCGGGGGTCGTTGCCCACGCCCAGCCGCGAGCCGGTTGCCAGCGCCCATTCGGTGTGCAGTTGGCTTGAAAGAATGCCCAAAACAAAAGCGTCGTTGACGGCGATGGCAATCAGCATGTTGTCCGGGAGGATGCTGGCATCCAGAAATTGGAAGGTGCGGTGTTTGGCTGTTTCGACGGTGGCGATATAGCGGGGAAGACCACGGAGCATCGCGCGAAGATCTGTACGGAGGCGACGGTGGAGCCACCAATTCTCTCGAACAGACGGCATTTTGTTTACGTCCCTCTCTGGCTTTACCCGCTCCAGCAGCCATTGGTAAACACGAGGTTGCTCCTCGCGCAATTCTTCGGCGCTAAAACCGAAGGCGTCGATGACCTGAACGCCTCGCGGTTTATCGGTCAAGTCGCGGCCGTTTCGGTAGTCGCGGATCAGGGGATACGTCCTTTCGCTCCCCTCAGCTAACGATGAAAGCGTCAAGAGATTTTGTGCTTCTGCCGGCGTAACAATGAAACCAGCGCTACCCAGTTCATGTCCACGATTTGAAATACCGCAGCACGCACGCAAAGCCCCAGCCGCCGCCACATTCGCCCCCACGCTCAAATCCGCGTGCACCAGCCCCCGCCGCTCCTGCACCGTCACCGCCACCTCGCCGAAATCGCAAGTCCGCTCCCCCGTCACGCGCAACAAAATGCCCTCGCCCGCCCCAGGCGCCAGCACCGTCATGGCAATCCGCACGGCAGCGCCATTGCCACTGTCCACCCAAGGATGGTCAGGAATCGCAAAACAAAGATGCGTAGGCCCAGAAGCAGGCGCCTTGGTTTTTCCAACTTTAGAACCCGCACCGCCCGCCCCAGCGTCGGCGGCGGGCGTGTCAGCGGCCGATTTGTATATGAGGCCGCTGGCACGCCCGCCGTCGGCGCCCACCACCGCCCCCAACACCCCCCGCGCAGACACGTCGAAACAGCCAGACAACGCCGCCTGCACCACCCGCCGATTGAACGTCTGCCGCAAACTGTTCGTCGTAATCAGCCCCATGCGCCGCGCGCGCCCGCACGCCACTTGCGCAGCCGCGTGGTGCCACCAGAACATCACAAAATCCGCACTCTCGGGCACCTCGGGCCAGGCGCCACGCAGAGCCTCGACATAGCCATCGCCCAGAGCAGCGCGCATGCTGGCTGCGCCAATAAACGGCGGGTTCCCCACAATGAAATCCGCCTGCGGCCACGCAGTCTGCCGCGCGCCCAGATAGCGCCACTGCGGCACCTGCGCAGCTTCGTCGGGCACTGGCTCGCCGGTGACGGGGTGCGTTTTGAAAGTGCGGCCATCCCAGCGGGTGAGCAACTGGCCGGCCTTGCCGTACGCGGGCTCTTGCGAATCCCAGGCGAGCACGGCGTCGCGGCATTCGATGTTGCCGTAGTTGTGCACCACGGGCGTGGCCACGCCCTGGTTGCCACGGGTGCGGATTTGCCATTGCAGGTAGCCAATCCACAGCACCAACTCGGCCAGGGCGGCGGCACGCTCGTTGATCTCGATGCCGAGCAATTGCTGCAGGGTGACGGTTTCGCGCCCCAGATCCAGCGCGTCCTGCGTGTCGCCCAGGTCGTCGAGCTGGTTGAGTACTTCGCCCTCCAGGCGTTTCAAGTGTTCCAGCGTCACATACAAGAAATTGGCACTGCCGCAGGCGGGGTCGAGCACGCGGGTGGTGCAGAGTTGGTGCAAAAAGTCACGCACTTGCTCCTGTGCCTCTTTGCGCAGGGCGCGCACGTTGGCGTTGTGGCGGTCCAACGCGGCAAAGTCGGCTTTGGTTGTGACGGCGGGCGCAGCAGCCTCCAGCTCAGCCGCTTCGTGCGCCAGCACCAGCGCGGCGGCCTGGGCGTTGGCCCAGTCTGCGCGCAGGGGCTCGATGACGGTGGGCAGCACCAGCCGCTCGACATAGGCGCGCGGCGTGTAGTGCGCGCCGAGGGCGTGGCGCTCGGTGGGGTCGAGGGCGCGCTCCAGCAGCGTGCCGAAGATGGCGGGCTCCACCTCGCGCCAGTTGGCGCGGGCGGCGGCGATGAGCAAATCAATCTGCGCGGGGGTGAGCAGCAGGCTGTAGTCGGCCTGGCCGGCGCCCTTGAAGAGCTTGCCGTTGAAGTGCAGAACGGGTTTGGCCAGGGCGGCGCTGAAACCGCCGGTGTCCATATCGGTCCACAGAATGCGCAGCATCTGCTGCAGCGTGGCTGGGTCGTCGCGGTGGGTTTGCAGCAGGCCCTGAAAACTGCCTTTGGGCAGCAGATCGACATCTTCGGCAAACATGCAGAACAGGCAGCGGGTGAGGTAGGCTGCTACGGTTTGAGGAGCTACCTGCGCTTGTCCCACCTGCTCTAGAGGGCTATTTGGCTTAAAGTTTTGCGCGCTTTGGCCGCCCCCCTCCAGCGAGCGCGCCAGCTCGGCCAGCAGCGCGGCCACGCCCCGCGTGACCTGGGCGCTGATGCGCGCGGGGTTGAGGCTGTCGGGGTCTACCCAGATGCGGCGCAGGCGCTCTTGTACCTCGGGCTTGGCTAGGTCGGCCAGCGCCAGACGGTGGCTGCGCGGGTCGGGGAAAGGCGTGTAGGTGGCGCCGCTCTGGCTGAATTCGGCATACACCTCGATGACGGTGCCGACATCGACCACCAGCACGAAGGGCGGGCGGCCCTCGGTGGCGGGCAGCGCACGGGCGTAGGCCTCGCCCTGGCTGCGGGCGCGCAGCAGGCCGTCGTCAAAGCCTTTGGTATGCGCGCCGGCTTTAAGCTTTTTGGCTTCGAGCACGAAGTGGCCGCGCCGGTAGCAGTCGATGCGCCCGGCGCTGGTGCTGCCGTTGCCGTGGCTGAAGGTGACCGGGCGCTCGAACATGTAGTCTTGTTCAACCGTGGCGTGGGGCTTGGCGACGCCGAGCAGCTCGCACAGCTCGATGACAAAGCTTTGCGCGGTGGCCAGCTCGCTGGCGGTGGTGCCGGCCCAGCGGGCGATGAAGGTTTGGGTGGCGGCGGTGTCGACCGGTGCGAGGGGCGTCAAGGGCATGCGCGGGATGATAGTGGGGGACTCCCCCCCAATGGCTAGATTGGGCCCTTGCTCAAGAGAGCAGCCGTTGCCAGTGGCAGAAACAAAACCCGCGAAGCATCCGCCAAAGCCACGAAACCATGGTGCTGGTAGAAGGCTACCGCAGAGGCGTCCTTGGCATCGACCATCAGGGCGTACGCCGCTATTTCTGAGCGGGCGGTGCGTGCAAGTGCATCGGCCAGCAGGGCAGCGCCCAAGCCTTGGCCACTGTAGGCTTGATCGACAGCCAAACGGCCCATTCGCACGACCGGCACAGTGGGGTAGCGAGGCAGCTTCTTGGCCGTTGTGGCCGGAAGATCGGCCAGAAACAGGCTCGCGGACGCGAGTGTGTAATACCCAGCGATACGCTGATCATCTGCCAGCGCCACGAAGCAGGTGGCGACGCGCCGGCGAATATCTTGGGAAACTTGCTCGCGCAAGTAGCGATTCAACGGCTCAGAGAGGCAACAGAAGCCGCTACGGTCGTGAGCGGCGGCCAGCGGCGCGAGCCGAAATCGCGCGCGGCTCATGCAGAGCGCAAGAGCTTGTTGCGGCGCTCAAACGCTCGCTTCAGGGCGGGGGTTGCCGCTGGCGGTGTCAGTACCGCCTGTGCAAAGCTGGCCTGATCGGCCAGCGACAGTCGCACGACCTCAGCTTCTTCTATAGATCGCTGCGCCGCATCCCGCACCGCAACAACGACAAAATCGGTCACGGTGCGGCCCTGAAGTTCGGCAGCGCGCTTGAGCATGGCATGCAGATCGGTGCTGATGCGAGCTTCGAGCCGAGCCGTGGCGGGAGCAGCGTTTGGGGAAGTGGGCAAAGTGGCAGCAGACATGAAAGTGTTCTCCTGAGTGAATTATCCGGCAAATTGCCGTACAACGCCAGACGCTTTACTGCATACCAATCTCAAGTCGGTAAAGGCTTAAATATGTCCTGCAAACAACAAAGGCCAGCAGGTCGCCCTGCTGGCCTTTGCTTGATAGCGCGACGCGTTCGCTTAGTCTGCCGTGGCCTCTTCTGGCTCGGCTGGCTCGACCTTGGTGGCTCGCTCTTTCTTGGGCAGCGGCTGGATGTCGAGCTTGGCCTCGGTGGTTTCCACGCCTTGCTCGTCCTTCTTGGTCTCCACGTCCACCGTCAGGCGACCACCGTCTTGCAGACGCCCAAACAGCAATTCGTCGGCAAGCGCGCGGCGTATGGTGTCCTGAATCAAGCGCTGCATCGGTCGGGCACCCATCAGCGGGTCGAAGCCCTTCTTGGCGAGGTGCTTGCGCAGGTCGTCGGTGAAGGTGACGTCGACCTTCTTCTCGGCCAGCTGAGTTTCGAGCTGCAGCAAGAACTTGTCGACCACGCGCAGGATGACGTTCTCGTCCAGCGCCTTGAAGCTCACGATGGCGTCCAAGCGGTTGCGGAACTCCGGCGTGAACAGGCGCTTGATGTCGATCATCTCGTCGCCGGCCTGGCGCGCGTTGTTGAAGCCGATGGTGGCCTTGTTCATGGCCTCGGCGCCCGCGTTCGTCGTCATGATGATGATGACGTTGCGAAAATCAGCCTTGCGCCCGTTGTTGTCCGTCAAAGTGCCGTGGTCCATGACCTGCAGCAGCACGTTGAAGATGTCCGGGTGCGCCTTTTCGATTTCATCGAGCAGCAGAACGGCGTGCGGCTTCTTGGTGATGGCTTCGGTCAGCAAACCACCCTGGTCAAAGCCGACGTAACCCGGAGGCGCGCCGATGAGGCGGCTGACGGCGTGGCGCTCCATGTACTCGGACATATCGAAGCGGATGAGCTCAATGCCCATGATGTAGGCCAGCTGCTTCGCCGCCTCGGTCTTGCCGACGCCGGTGGGGCCGGAGAACAGGAAGGAGCCAATAGGCTTGTCGGCACGGCCCAGGCCCGAGCGCGCCATCTTCACGGCGGCGGCGAGCACATCGAGCGCTTTGTCTTGACCAAACACCACGCTTTTAAGGTCCCGCTCAAGCACCTGCAGCTTGCCGCGGTCGTCGTTGGAGACGTTGGCGGGCGGGATGCGGGCAATTTTGGCGACGATCTCTTCGATCTCGGTCTTGCCAATGGTCTTTTTGCGCTTGCTGGGCACCAGGATCCGCTGCGCAGCACCGGCCTCGTCGATCACGTCGATGGCTTTGTCGGGCAGATGGCGGTCGTTGATGTACTTCGCGCTCAACTCAGCCGCGGCTTGCAATGCGGCCGCAGCGTACTTGACGCTGTGGTGCTCTTCAAAGCGGCTCTTGAGGCCCTTCAGGATGTCGATGGTTTCCTGCACAGTGGGTTCGACCACGTCCACCTTCTGGAAGCGGCGGGACAGCGCGGCGTCTTTTTCGAAGATGCCGCGGTATTCGGTAAACGTCGTCGCGCCAATGCACTTGAGCGCGCCCGAGCTGAGCGCGGGCTTGAGCAAGTTCGACGCGTCCAGCGTGCCGCCCGACGCCGCCCCCGCTCCAATAAGCGTGTGGATCTCGTCGATGAACAGAATGGCGTTGGGCTTGTCCTTGAGGGACTTGAGCACGCCCTTCAAGCGCTGTTCAAAATCGCCGCGGTACTTGGTGCCGGCCAAAAGCGCGCCCATGTCGAGCGAATAGACGATGCCTTCGCTCAAAATCTCGGGCACGTCGCCCTGGGTGATGCGCCAGGCCAGGCCTTCGGCAATCGCCGTTTTGCCCACACCGGCCTCGCCAACCAACAGCGGGTTGTTCTTGCGGCGGCGGCACAAAATTTGGATAGTGCGCTCGACCTCGTAATGCCGGCCGATGAGCGGATCGATCTTGCCTTCCTTGGCGAGCTGGTTCAGGTTGACAGTGAACTGCTCAAGTGGTGAGGCCTTCTCGTTCTTCTCGTTGCCGCCCTCTTCGGCCTCGGCAGAACTTTCACCGCCCTTGGCTGCCTCTGGTGGCTCGCCCTTTTTGATGCCGTGGGCAATGAAGTTGACCACGTCAAGGCGCGTCACGCCCTGCTGGTGCAGGTAGTACACGGCGTGCGAATCCTTCTCGCCAAAAATGGCGACGAGCACGTTGGCACCGTTGACTTCCTTCTTGCCATTGCCCGTGGACTGCACATGCATGATGGCGCGCTGAATCACGCGCTGGAAACCCAGCGTGGGCTGTGTGTCCACTTCATCGGTACCAGACACCTGAGGCGTGTTGTCCTTGATGAAGTTGGCAAGCGATGCACGCAGATCGTCAATATTGGCCGAACATGCGCGCAGCACCTCGGCGGCGCTGGGGTTGTCCAGCAGCGCGAGCAGCAGGTGCTCGACGGTAATGAATTCGTGGCGTTGCTGACGGGCCTCGACAAAGGCCATGTGCAAGCTGACTTCCAGTTCTTGGGCAATCATGTGAACTCCTTTGTGCTTGCAGAAAAAGAATATGGGCAATGCTGGATAGGTCCCCGCGATGGCGCACGCCCGGCAGCGGGATGACCTGCAAGGCGCAAACCACAGCCATAGCCCATGCTATGGCGAGGATTTGCAACGCAGCAGGACGCCCGGTGCGGGGATGTGCGGTACGCGAGGGGCATATTCAGCATTGACCGTTGGGTATGTGGGGTGACTGAGTAGTTATTCAACTGGCTCGCTCACACATTGAAGGGGGTGGCCTGCACTGTGCGCTGCATCCAGCACTTGGTCCACCTTGGTGGCAGCGACGTCGCGCGAATACACGCCGCAGACGCCTTTGCCGTCCAGGTGGATCTTGAGCATGATCTGGGTTGCAGATTCGCGGTCTTTGCTGAAAAACTCCTGCAGCACGACGATTACAAATTCCATCGGTGTGAAATCGTCGTTGAGCATCAGCACACGGTACATCTGTGGCGGCTGGGTCTTTTGCGTGCGCCGCTCAAGCACTACCGAGCCACCGTCGTCCGGCCTGGGCCGGGTGACGCGCGGCGCGCGCGGGGGTGCTGGGGGTTTGGTTGCCATGAAATTCATTCTAGCGAGCCCGTCGGTAGCCCGCTGGTGGGAAAAGGACTGCCTTCGCAGGCCAGGAAAAGTAACTGAGTAGACACCGGGGCTTTTCAAGCCCGAAGGACCTCATTCGTAGACCACCACCGCGCGGCCAAGTTCAGCCTCTGCGGCCCAAGCAGCCAGCCCTGCATCGCTCGGATACATACGGTGGCCGTCGCCAAGCTGCAGCTCTGCGCTGGCGGCGCCCGCCTCGCTCTCGCAGCGCAGGCCCAGGCGCACGCGCAGGCCGTGCACCAAATCGCCCTGCTCAGTCGCCTCTTTGCGTGCCGCGTACTCTTGCAACAACCGCGTGACCTGCGGGGGCTTTTCGCCCACATCCACGCGCAGATACTTGCCAAAGCGACAGCGCGCCTGCGCCAGATCACCCGGCTGCTGGACGACAAAACGCGCCTCGAAGCCGTTGCGCCCAGGCTGAAGGCGGCCGGTAGCAATGAGAAGTTCGTCGTCCTTGAACAGCTCGCGGTGCTGCTGCACCAGCGCGTCGCTGGCGGTGGCTTCGACTCGGCCGACGCCGTCTTCCAGCACAAAAATGGCCTGACGCCCGCGCTGCCCGTTGATGACGCGAAAGTCGCTGACGATGCCAGCGACGGTCTGCGGCTCGCGGCTGTCGGTGAGCTCGGCGATGCCCGTGCGCACAAAGCGACGCACTTCGCGTGCGACCTCGTCGAACAAATGGCCAGAGAGATAAAACCCTAGCGCCGATTTCTCCTGCATGAGTTGCTCACGCACGCCCCAAGGGGCGACGGCCACCAGATCGGGCTCCTGAGTGCTGGAGCCGTGCGCATCACCGTCGCCCATATCAAACAGACCACCTTGGTGTACGTTGGCCAGCGCGGCAGCGGAAAAATCGAAGGCGCGATCGATGGATGCGCTCAGCGCAGCGCGGTTGCGCTCCAGCGTGTCAAACGCGCCCGCCTTGATGAGCGCATCGACGGTGCGCTTGTTGATGCGGGTCCGGTCCACGCGCAGGCAAAAATCGAACAGGCTTGCGAACGGCCCCGCTTCGGTGCCACGCGGCCCATCGCCCCGCCCTTCGCGCGCCGCAACAATGGCTTCAATCGCTTGTTGCCCCGTGCCTTTCACCGCGCCCAGGCCGTAGCGAATGACGGTATCTGAGACGGGCTCGAACCGGTAGTGGCCCCGGTTTACGTCGGGCGGCTCAAAGCTAAGGCCAAAATTTTTGCGCGCGTCTTCAAACAACACCTTGAGCTTGTCGGTGTCGTCCATTTCCACGGTCATGTTGGCGCAGAAGAACTCGGCGGTGTAGTGCACCTTGAGCCAGCCGGTGTGGTATGCGAGGAGCGAGTAGGCGGCGGCGTGCGACTTGTTGAAGCCGTAGCCCGCGAACTTCTCCATCAGGTCGAAAACCTCGTCGGCCTTTTCGGTAGAAAGGTTGTTTTTTGCAGCGCCGTCCCGGAAGATACTGCGGTGCTTGGCCATCTCCTCGGCCTTCTTCTTGCCCATGGCGCGGCGCAGCAAGTCGGCGCCGCCCAGGCTGTAGCCGCCCAAGATCTGCGCGGTCTGCATCACCTGCTCTTGATAGACCATGATGCCGTAGGTCTCCGACAGCATCTCTTCCACCAGCGGGTGCGGGTATTCGACCGGCTCGCGCCCGTGCTTGCGCGCCACAAAGCTGGGGATCAGGTCCATAGGCCCTGGGCGGTACAGAGCGTTTAGGGCAATCAGATCTTCAAGGCGCGTGGGCTTGGCTTCCTTGAGCATGCCTTGCATGCCGCGGCTTTCAAACTGAAAGACGGCTTCGGTCTTGCCCTGCTGAAACAGGCGGTAGGTGGGCGCATCGTCAAGGGCAATGTTCTCGAAAGCAAAGCCCTGCTGGCCTTTGTGGCGCAGCATGATGAATTCGCGCGCGATTTCGAGGATGGTCAGCGTAGCCAGGCCCAAGAAGTCAAACTTGACGAGGCCGATGGCTTCGACGTCGTCTTTGTCGTATTGGCTCACGGCCGATTCGCTGCCCGGCTGCTGATAGAGCGGGCAAAAATCCGTCAGCTTGCCGGGCGCGATCAGCACGCCGCCCGCGTGCATGCCGACGTTGCGGGTCATGCCTTCGAGTTTTTGCGCCAGCGCGAGCAGGGTTTTGACTTCGTCCTCGCGCGCTAGGCGCTCGGCCAGCAGGGGCTCGACTTCGAGCGCGCCGGCGATTGTGATGTGCTGGCCCGGCTTGTTCGGAATGAGCTTGCTGATGCCGTCGCAGAAGGTGTAGCTCATATCGAGCACGCGGCCCACGTCGCGAATGGCAGCGCGCGCGGCCATGGTGCCGAAGGTGGCGATCTGGCTCACCGCACTCTTGCCGTATTTGTCCTTGACGTAATCAATGACGCGGTCGCGGTTGGCCTGACAGAAGTCGATATCGAAGTCGGGCATGGAGACCCGCTCGGGGTTCAGGAACCGCTCGAACAGCAGCTTGTATTCGAGCGGATCGAGGTCGGTGATCTTGAGCGCATAGGCCACCAGCGAGCCCGCACCGGAGCCGCGCCCCGGCCCCACAGGGCAACCGTTGTTTTTGGCCCAGTTGATGAAGTCGCCCACGATCAGGAAGTAGCCGGGAAAGCCCATCTTCAGGATGGTCTTGAGCTCAAACTCCAGCCGCTCGACGTAGCGTGGGCGCTGGCGTTCGCGCTCTTGTGCGTCTGGATAGAGGTGCGTCAGCCGCTGCTCAAGACCCTCAAACGACGAGATACGAAAGAACTCGTCAATGGGCATGCCGCCCGGCGTTGGAAAGTCGGGCAGCTGGGGCTTGTCCAGCACCAGCGAGAGGTTGCAGCGTTTGGCGATTTCAACCGTATTGGCCAGCGCGGTAGGCAGATCGGCAAATAAAGCCTGCATCTGTGCGGCGCTTTTGAAATACTGCTCGCGCGTAAAGCGCCGGACACGCCTGGCGTTGCCCAGAATTTCGCCCTCGGAGATGCAAACGCGTGCCTCGTGCGCTTCGTAGTCGTCCGCAGTGGCGAACTGCACCGGGTGGGTGGCGACTAGCGGAAGCTCCAGGCGTGCAGCAAGGCGCGCTGCGGCGACCACATGGGCTTCATCGTCGGCACGGCCGGCACGCTGCACCTCTACGTAAAAACGGTGCGGAAACAAGCGCGCAAGGCGCAGCGCAGCATCGGTGGCAGCGGCTTCGTCGCCGCGCATGAGCGCAGCCCCCACAGGGCCAGCCTGGGCACCCGAGAGCGCAATCAGCCCCTCCCCCAACTCTTCAAGCCATTCCCAGCGGGCTACGGCCTGAGTTTTGGAGGCACTGCGCGTCCAGAGGCGCGCCAGCAATTCCGAGAGATGCAAATATCCTTGTGCGCCTTGCACCAGCAGCACCAGGCGCGAGGTCGCGGCGCCGTCCAGGCCTTCGAGTTGGAGCTCGGCGCCAAGCAAGGGCTTCACGCCCTTAGCACGCGCAGCCTTGTAAAACTTAACGGCACCGAAGAGGTTCCCCAAGTCGGTGATGGCAAGTGCAGGCTGGTGGTCGGCGGCCGCGGAGGCGACCACCTCGTCGATGCGGTTCGTCCCGTCGACTACGGAAAACTCGGTGTGCAGGCGCAAATGAACAAACATCCGGCCATTGTAGGAAGCGCCGCAGCCCGCTGAACCGAACCAGCAGTATCCGGCCGCTAGAATGCCATTTTTGTCGACGAAGCGCTGGCCTGTGCCGCCGCTCCGCCCGAACCCATGCCTCTCAGAAAGCTTCCCGCCATGCTGTGTGCACCTCGTGCCTTCCTCCCTGCCCTGCTGGCTGCCACTGCGCTGATCGCAGGTTGTGCAAGCAGTGACGAAGACAGGACGGCCAACTGGTCCACCGAGAAGATCGCGGCAGAAGCGCGCGATGAGCTCAGCGGTGGCAGTTACGACAAGGCTGTGCCGCTGCTCGAAAAACTCGAAGGCCGTGCTGCGGGAACGCCACTCGCCCAGCAAGCCCAGCTCGACAAGGCCTACGCCCAATACAAGGGCCGAGAAAAGGCGCAGGCATTGGCCACGCTGGATCGCTTCATTAAGTTGCACCCTGCCAGCCCAGCGCTCGACTACGCGCTGTACCTCAAGGGCTTGATCAACTTCAACGACGACTTGGGCATGTTCTCGTGGCTGTCGAAGCAAGATCTGTCGGAGCGCGACCAAAAGGCAGCCAAAGACTCGTTCGAGACTTTCCGGGAACTGACCACACGCTTTCCGAACTCGCGCTACGCGCAGGATGCGCGCGCGCGCATGACTTACATCGTCAATTCGCTCGCCCAGTACGAAGTGCACGTCGCGCGCTATTACTTTGATCGCGGCGCCTATGTGGCAGCGATTGCGCGCGCACAGCGCGCTGTGGCCGAATACGATGCCGTGCCAGCGACCGAAGAGGCACTTTATATTTTGGTGCGGTCCTACGACGCGCTTGGCATGACACAACTGCGCGATGATGCCCGGCGTGTGCTGGACACCAATTACCCATCCAGCACGTACGTCAAACAGGGCTTCAAGAGCGAGTCGAAGCCTTGGTGGATGTTGTGGTGAGCGCCACCAGCGCCTCTTCAAACGCCTGAGCGTCCGTCAGCCGGCGCATTGGCGGCAATGCACGCAAGAGCCGCTTGCCGTATCCCATAGTGGCAAGGCGGGTGTCGCACACCACAAGGATTCCACGATCGGTTTCGCTGCGGATCAGACGCCCAGCGCCCTGCTTTAAGGCGACGGCTGCTTCCGGCACGGCGTAATGCGCAAAAGCGCTGCGCCCCACTGCTTCCATCCGTTTCCCGCGTGCCAGAGTCAGCGGGTCGCCCGGCGGAGGGAAAGGAAGTTTGTCGATGACCACCAGCTGCAAGGCATCGCCTGGAACGTCAAAGCCCTCCCAGAACGTTGCGGTTGCCACCAACACGCAACCAGTTTGGCCGCGGCAATTGCCGGCGCGAAAGCGCTCCATCAGCCAGCGCTTGGGCGATTCGCCCTGCACCAGCACCTCAATCCCACCGTCCGCCGAAAGGCAGTCGCGCAGCACCGCTCCGATGGCGCGCAGCGCGCGCAAACTGGTTGTGAGCACCAGGGTGCGCCCACCCAAACGCTGCGCGATTGGGGCCAGCCACTGCGCTACCGCGCTGCTGTGGCGCTGGTCGCTGGGTGCAGGCATGTGCTCAGGCACATACAGCGCCGATTGCTCTGCGTAATCAAAAGGGCTTGCCACGCGCAGCACTTGGGCCGCCTGCAAGCCACACGGCTCGGTGAACCACGACAGGCGCTCGTCGTCGCCCAAGGTGGCCGAAGTAAAGATCCAGGCGCGCGGCAAGTCTTTTTCTGTTGCTTCGACCGGTGCGGCATCGCCAGCCGGCTCGGGCAGCCCCATCAGGCGCGAGCGCAGTGCATCCCCCACGTCGTGCGGCGACTCCATCAAACGCAGCTCACTCGCCGACACTTCCAGCCAACGCACATGCTCGCTCGTCGGCGCGGTGGCAAAGCGCTGCACCAAGGCCAGCAATTCTTCGCAGCGCTCCGACAGGCGATCGAGTTCTGGAACGAACGCGCTGGCGTGCACCAGCGCAGTGCAAATACTCGCAAGCAGCGACAACAGGGCGCCGAGCACTTCTGCCCACGCGTGCTCGTCGATGTTTTGTGGCGCGACGCCCTCCCACAGCCAGCGCCCAGCATCTGAATGAGCGCCGGACAACGCGCGCAAGCGCCTCGCCAAGGTGTCCAAGGTGGCGGCCAGGCTGTGCCAATCCGCCACGCCAAGCGCGGATTCGTGTGCGATGGCCAGTAGCTCGCGTGCAAACTCCTGCAAGCGCGCGCTGCCCAGCTGCGCACCAAGAAATTGCACACCAATTTCATTTAGCTGGTGGGCCTCGTCCACGACGACGACGCGCACGCTCGGCAACAACTCAGCGACGCCCGACTCCCGCACCTCCATGTCGGCAAACAGCAAGTGGTGGTTGACCACCACCACGTCGGCTGCGAGCGCATTGCGCCGCGCCAAGTTCACATGACAATTGCGCGCATGGGCGCACTCGGCACCCAGACAGTTGTCGCGCGTGGAGGTCACCAAATTGAAGACGCTGCTGCGCTCATCGAGCTGCGGCAACTCTGCAAGATCGCCGCTTCGAGTGGCCTGGGCCCACACCTCGATGTCGCTCAGGCTGCGCGCCACGGCGTCGTCCACATCGTGCTGACGGGCGACCACCAGCCGGTGCAAGCAGAGATAGCTTGCGCGGCCCTTGAGCAGCGCCGTGCGTTTGGGCAGGCCCAAGGCTTGCAGTACGCTGGGCAGGTCGCGCCCGTAAAGCTGATCTTGCAATGCCTTGGTCGCCGTAGAGAGCAGCACCCGTTCGCCGCTTAGCAGCGCCGGAACCAGATAGGCATACGTTTTCCCAACCCCAGTGCCGGCCTCCGCGACCAAAGCGCCGCCATGGGCGATGGTGCTTGCGACCGCGAGCGCCATTTCGGTCTGCCCCGCTCGGGGTACGAAACCTTTGCGGGCTCGCGCCAATGCGCCAGACGCCGAAAACGCGTCAACAACCTCGCGCTCCCAATCCGGAAGGAGATTCAATTCAGAGGAAATCGGCGGCGAGGGCTGATGGGCTGACAAAGACAGGGCGTGCAGGGAGACGCAGATGGGCGGTGCATGGCGAAAATCCCACACGAAACAAGATAATACAGGCGCTGCTGCATTGCAGGCGGTGCGACGAACCTACTTGCGCGACAATCACATCCATGGCCAAAGCGTTTCGGCTCATTGCCTCTACTGGCATCCACAAGGGTGACCGGGACTACCAGCAAGACCAAGTCCTGCTGATGGCACACGCGCGCTTTAACGGCTGCGTGCTCGCCGTACTGGCCGACGGCATGGGTGGGCGCAGCGGCGGACGCAAAGCGTCTGACCAGGTCATGATGACGGCGCGGCAGCTCTTTGATCGCTACGCTCCCGATTCAGACGATCCCGTCGCGATGCTGGCCAATATGGTCCAGGAGGCGCACATCGTCATCCGGCTGACTGCAATTACGGCCGAGCAAGAGCCGCACAGCACTGTTGCAGCCTTCCTCATCAACCCACGCGGCGATTGCCACTGGGTGCACGCGGGCGACTCGCGCATTTATCATTTTCGCGGCGGACTTCTAGTCCAGCGCACGAGCGACCATTCCTATGTGCAGGCGCTGGTCGACCGCGGCGAGATCACCGAAGCAGAAGCGAATGTGCACCCGCATTCGAACATTTTGGTGGGATGCTTGGGGACCGAAAGCGACCCGCCTATTGCCACGCACCTCATTTCTCAGCTGCAACCGGGTGATGTGCTGATGGCCTGCAGCGACGGGGTGTGGCATTATTTTTCCCCTTCGGAATTGGCCTCAGTGGTGGAATCTCTCTCGCCGCGCGAAGCGACAGAGTTTTTGATTGACAAGGCGCGCATGCGGGCGCGCGGCGGCGGGGACAACCTCTCGCTGGTCATCGTCAAGGTGGAAGCGCTGGCCGATCAGCCTGTGCCGCCACTCAAGGCGTTTGCCGTCAATTCCTGAGTCGCTCGAAGGTCGGTCGGCGCAGCTCGCGAGCGCACCTTCGCCAAAAATCAAACGAAACGCTTCAACCCGGCTCGGGCAACTGCTTCGCCGCTGGGCGCCCGCTGGCATCGCGCTGCGCCTTACGCTGCGCACGAGCCTGTTCCCTTTCTGCAGCCTGGCGCTGCTTCTCCAACAGGCGCTCCCGCGCCTTTGTCGCATGTTCCTCGCGCGCACGCTGCCGCGCCGCCCTTTCTGCCAACCCTTTGTCGTCCGCAGCGCTGGGCGTACTTGGTGCGGCGCGTGCGCTCCGCGTACGCGGTGAGGCGCGTGCGCCGGGGGCACGTGGTGCGGCGGGGCTCGCTCGCTGCGTTCGGGCTTTGTGAGATGCGTCAGTTTGCGTGTTCGGCGTCGGTGCCTTGGTGGCGGAAGCGTCGCGCTTGTTCTGCACTTCTTGTTGGTGCTTGGAGCTGCTCTCGCGGCGGGCCCGCTCCTTTTCGGCATTTTCTTGGCGCTGCACCACCGCCTGCTCATTGCGGGCCTGTTTGCGCGCACGAAGCAGGCAGTCGTTGACGGCGAATTTTTTGTAGCACGCGGCCTCTTGCTGAGCGAGGCGCTCCACGATCGCTGCGCGATCGCGTGTGAAAGTCGTTTCGTCACCTCGGGCAAAAACCGATCCTGCGAACAGTAGGGCACAAAGCGCAATCCAGCGCGTGCTGCGATGCTTCATGTCAAACCTGTATCGACATCGCGGCGCTCCAGCGCGAGGAATTCTTTCGACTGCATCTCGTTCAAACGCGAGACGGTGCGCGGAAATTCATGCACCAAAGGTCCTTCGGTGTACAACTGCTCGGGCGGTACGGCAGCCGACATGATGAGTTTGACGCGCCGGTCGTAAAGCACGTCGATCAGCCAGGTAAAACGCCGCGCGGGCGAAGCCATGCTGACCGGCATGTGCGGCACGTCGGACAACAACACGGTGTGAAATTGCGTGGCGATCTCGAGGTAATCGTTCTGCGAGCGTGGCCCGCCACAGAGCGTTCGGAAGTCGAACCAGACCACACCCCCTGCCTTGCGCCTGGCCTCGATCTCGCGCGCCTCGATGTGCAGTACCGGGCTTTCGTCCCGTACTTCCGCCAGCCGGTCAAACACCGCGGCCATGGCTGCGTCTGCTTCGGGCCCGAGTGGCGTGTGGTAGAGCTGCACCTGCTCAAGCGTGCGGCGCCGGTAGTCGGTGCCGTTGTCAACGTTGATCACCTCAAGCCGGTCGTTTAGCAAAGCGATCGCCGGCAAGATGCGGTCGCGGTGCAGGCCGTTCGGGTAGAGCTCGTCGGGCATGAAATTCGACGTGGTGACAAACCCCACACCGTTGGCAAACAACGCCGCCAGCAGGCGGTGCAAGATCATGGCGTCGGTGATGTCGGCGACATGAAATTCATCAAAACAAATGAGCTTGTAGCGCTTGGACATGCGCGCGCCGAGCACGTCGAGCGGGTCCGCCGTGCCCTGCAGGCCGGCCAGCTCGCGGTGCACCTCGCGCATGAATTCGTGGAAGTGCAAACGCACCTTGCGCTTAAGCGGAACCGCGTTGAAAAAGCAGTCCATCAGAAAGCTTTTGCCGCGCCCTACCCCGCCGTACATGTAGACGCCTCGGGGGATGTTGGGGTGGTTGACGAGCTTTTTCAGCGCGCTGGAACGCTTGGTCTTGTAAGTGGCCCACTCGTCCGCGCAGCGCTGCAGGGCCACTACAGCGCGCTCTTGCGCCGGGTCGCTTTGGTAGCCTTTGGTGGCCAGTTCGGCACGGTAGGCCGCAACTACGGAATCAGACAGACAGCACCTTTGTTACTAAATTTATAGCTGCTAGCGCTTACTGAGTAAGCGCTAGAGCGTGTTTTCGCTACAATTTTTCGGTTAGAAATTGAGTGTGCGCTTTTCCACCGCCAGCGCCGCTTCCTTCATCGATTCGGACAGTGTCGGATGCGCATGGCAGATGCGTGCAATGTCTTCGCTGCTCGCCTTGAACTCCATGGCGACTACCGCCTCGGCGATGAGCTCGCTGGCTTGTGGGCCGACGATGTGCACGCCCAGAATTTCGTCGGTCGTTGCGTCGGCCAGAAATTTCACCATTCCAGTGGTATCGCCCAACGCACGTGCACGGCCATTGGCCAGGAACGGGAACGTGCCCACCTTGTACGCCACACCGTCCGCTTTGAGCTGCTGCTCGGTGCGGCCCACCCACGAAATCTCGGGGCTGGTGTAGATCACCCAGGGAATGGTGTTGAAGTTGACATGGCCGTGTTGGCCGGCCATGCGCTCCGCCACGGCCACGCCCTCTTCCTCAGCCTTGTGCGCCAGCATCGGGCCGCGCACCACGTCGCCCACTGCCCAGACGCCGGGAAGATTGGTCTTGCAATCGGCATCGACCACGATGGCGCCGCGCTCGTCGAGCTGCAGCCCCACTGCCTCATGGTTCAGACCGGTGGTGTTGGGCACACGGCCGATGGAGACGATGAGCTTGTCCACGTCCAGCGCCTTCGCTTCCCCCTTGGCGTTGGTGTAGGCAACACTCACACCCTTTTTGCCGGCTTTCACCTCGCCGATCTTCACGCCAAGCTCGACCTTGAGGCCCTGCTTGTCAAACGCCTTCTTGGCCTCTTTGGCGATTTGCTCGTCGACTGCGCCCAGGAAGGTCGGCAGGCCTTCGAGGATGGTCACATCAGCGCCCAAGCGGCGCCAGACCGAACCCAGCTCCAGGCCGATCACGCCCGAGCCGATCACGCCGAGTGTCTTGGGAACGGCTCCAAGAGCCAACGCTCCGTCGTTGGACAGGATGGTGTCTTCGTTGAACGCCACGCCGGGCAAGACCCGCGCGCTGGAGCCGGTGGCGACGATGACCTGTTTGCCGGTCAGTGTCTCCTCAGCGCTGCCGGCCACCTTGATCTCGTAGCCGCCATCGACCGCTTTGACAAACGAGCCGCGGCCATGGAAGAAGCTGATCTTGTTCTTCTTGAACAGGTACAGGATGCCGTCGTTGTTCTGCTTGACGACCGCATCCTTGCGGCCGACCATCTTCGCGACGTCCATCTTCACACCGGTGGCGGTGATGCCGTGATCCGAAAAATGCTTGTTGGCGTGCTCAAAATATTCGGACGACTGCAGCAGTGCCTTGGAGGGAATGCAGCCCACGTTGGTGCAGGTGCCGCCGGGTGCAGGACCGCCCTTTTCGTTCTTCCACTCATCTATACAGGCTACGTTAAAGCCCAATTGGGCCGCGCGAATGGCGGCGATGTAGCCGCCAGGGCCACCGCCGATGACGATCACGTCGAATTGTTTGCTCATAAGAAACCTCGTTCAATAGGGTAAAAAACCCACCGAGCGCAGCGCGTCCAAGGCGCTGCGCGGGTGGGTTGGCCACGCACAGTGGCTAGATGTCAAAGAGAAGGCGCGACGGATCTTCCAGCGCTTCTTTCATTGCCACCAGGCCCAGCACGGCCTCCCGGCCGTCAATGATTCGGTGGTCGTAGCTCATGGCCAGATAGTTCATCGGGCGGATGACGATCTGGCCGTTCTCCACCACCGCACGGTCCTTGGTGGCGTGCACGCCAAGAATGGCCGACTGCGGCGGGTTGATGATGGGCGTCGACAGCATGGAGCCGAAGGTGCCACCATTGGAAATCGAGAAGGTGCCGCCAGTCATCTCTTCGATGCCCAACTTGCCTTCTTGCGCCTTCTTGCCGTATTCGGCAATTTTCTTCTCGATGTCGGCAAAGCTCATCTGATCGGCATTGCGCAAAATGGGCACTACCAAACCGCGCGGGCTGCCTACGGCAATGCCGATATCAAAGTAGCCGTGGTAGACGATGTCGTTGCCGTCGACGCTGGCGTTGATCACCGGGTACTTCTTGAGCGCGTGCACCGCCGCCTTCACGAAGAAGCTCATGAAACCGATCTTCACGCCGTGCTCTTTGGTAAACGCGTCCTGGAACTTCTTGCGCATCTCCATCACGGGCGCCATGTTCACTTCGTTGAACGTGGTGAGAATCGCGTTGCTAGATTGCGACTGCAGCAGACGCTCTGCAATGCGGGCGCGCAGGCGGCTCATGGGTACGCGCTGCTCCGGGCGCTCGCCCAACTGGTCGCGAGTGGCGGGCGCTGCTACTTGGGGAAGCAATTTCGTCGGCACGCCCGTGGGAATGCTGCTTGGTGCTGCCGCGGCAGGCGCTTTGGGCGCGCCTGAAGCCACGGCGCCAAGCACATCGCCCTTGGTGACACGGCCATCGCGGCCCGTCCCTGCGACGTCTGAGGTCGACATTTTGTTGTCGGCCAAAAGTTTGGCCGCTGCGGGCATGGCCACGTCGGACTTGCTGCTGTCAGAACCCGAAGAGGCAGCAGCCGACGCTGCGGGCGCCCCAGCGGCCTGTGCGGCTGCCGCGGGAGCAGCTGCGCCAACGACTGCCTCGGTGTCGATGCGCGCAATCAACTGCTCGGCAGTGACCGTGGCGCCGTCGCCCTGCAAGATTTCAGCGAGCACCCCTGCAGCGGGCGCCGGCACTTCCAGCACCACCTTGTCGGTTTCAATCTCAATCAAAATTTCGTCGATGGCGATGGCCTCGCCAACCTTCTTCTTCCAGTTGAGCATGGTGGCTTCGGCCACCGATTCTGATAGCTGCGGGACTTTGACTTCTACGATAGCCATATCAATCTTTCGGAAAATTTTGGGGGTTTGTTCTGGAGTTGGAGAGCTGCCTTACTTGGTCAGCACAAACCCCTTGAGCTTGCCGAATGCACCTTCCACCAGCGACTTTTGCTGCTCTTGGTGCAAATGCGAGTAGCCCACCGCCGGCGACGCAGACGCCGCGCGGCCTGAATAGCCAAGCTTCTGGCCGTCCACCATGTTTTCGTGGATGTAGTGCTGCACGAAGAACCATGCACCCTGGTTTTGCGGTTCGTCCTGGCACCACACCACTTCCGTTGTTTTGGGGAAGCGCTTGAGTTCGGCGGCAAAAGCCTTGTGGGGGAACGGGTAGAGCTGCTCGACACGCACGATGGCGACGTCCAGGCTTTCCATTTCGGTGCGGCGCTTGACCAGGTCGTAGTACACCTTGCCCGAGCAGGCAATGACGCGTTTGACCTTGGCGGCGTTCTTCACCACATCCGCGTTCTGTTCCGGAATCACTGTCTGGAAGCTGCCCTTGGTGAACTCGACCAGCGGCGATGCTGCGTCCTTGTTCCGCAACAGCGACTTGGGCGTCATGATGATCAGCGGCTTCCTGAGGTTGCGCACCATCTGGCGACGCAGCACGTGGAATATCTGGCTGGCGGTCGTCGGCTGCACCACCTGCATGTTGGTGTCGGCAGAGAGCTGCATGAAGCGCTCAAGGCGCGCCGAGCTGTGCTCTGGCCCTTGTCCTTCGTAACCGTGCGGCAGCATCAGCGTGATGCCGTTGACGCGGCCCCATTTAACCTCGCCCGAGGCGATGAACTGGTCAATCACTACTTGCGCGCCATTAGCGAAGTCGCCAAACTGCGCTTCCCAGATGACCAAGGTGTTTGGGTCGTTTGATGCGTAGCCGTATTCGAACGCCAGCACTGCCTCTTCGGACAGGATGGAGTCGATCACCACAAACGGCGCCTGGTTGTCGGCCACATTCTGCAGCGGGGTATAGCTGCCGACGTCCCACTTTTCGCGTTTCTGATCGTGAATCACGGCATGGCGGTGCGTAAACGTACCGCGGCCACAGTCCTCGCCAGACAGGCGCACTGGGTAGCCACTGGCGACCAGCGAAGCAAAGGCCATGTGCTCGCCCATGCCCCAGTCCACCGGGTGCTCGCCGCGGCCCATGGCAGCGCGGTCGTCGTACACCTTCTTGACAAGCTGGTGCGGCGTCACGGAGTCGGGAATGGTTGAAATGCGCTCGGCGAGGCGCTTCCACTCTGTCAAAGGAATGGCCGTATCGCCCGCATCGGTCCACTTTTTGTCAAGGAACGGGGTCCAATCGACCGCATACTTGCTCTTGAAGTTGGTCAGCACGCGCTCAGCCGTGTGGCGACCGGCATCCATTGCAGCGCGGTAGTCGCGCGCCATCTCGTCGCCCATCCCCTCACCGAGACCTTGCGACGCCAAGCGGTCTGCATACAGCTTGCGCGTACCGGGATGCTGGCCAATCTTCTTGTACATCAGCGGCTGCGTCAGGCTGGGAGTGTCCTGTTCATTGTGGCCGAGCTTGCGGAAACAGATGATGTCCACCACCACGTCCTTGCGGAATTCCATGCGGAATTCCAGCGCCAGCTGAATAGCAAGCGCCACAGCTTCCGGATCGTCTCCGTTCACATGCAGCACCGGCGACTCGATCATCTTGACCACGTCGGTGCAGTACAAGGTGGAGCGGCTGTCGCGCGGGTCGCTGGTGGTAAAGCCAATCTGGTTGTTGATGATGATGTGCACCGTGCCGCCGGTGTAGTAGCCGCGGGTTTGCGCCAGCGCCAGCGTTTCCTGGTTGACGCCCTGGCCGGCAAATGCAGCGTCGCCGTGCACCAGCACCGGCAACACCTGCTTGCCATGCGGGTCGTCGCGCCTGTCCATGCGGGCGCGCACCGAGCCCTCGACGACGGGGTTCACAATTTCCAAGTGTGAGGGGTTAAACGCGAGCGTCAGGTGCACCGGGCCGCCGCGTGTGGCGACGTCGGAGCTAAAACCTTGGTGGTACTTCACGTCACCGGACGGCAAGTCTTCGGGGGCAGTGTGGTCAAACTCGGCAAACAAATCTTTGGGCATCTTGCCCAGCGTGTTCACGAGCACGTTCAGGCGACCGCGGTGCGCCATGCCGATGACGATTTCTTGCACGCCCTTTTCGCCAGCGGACTGAATGAGTTCGTCCATCGCCACGATGAAACTCTCACCACCTTCGAGCGAAAAACGCTTCTGACCAACGTACTTCGTGTGCAGGAAACGCTCCAGGCCTTCGGCAGCGGTGAGGCGCTCAAGGATGTGCTTCTTTTGCTCTGCGTCGAACGTTGGCTTGCTGCGAATGGTCTCAAGCTTTTGCTGCCACCAGCGCTTTTGGTTCTGATCGGTGGCGTACATGAACTCCGCGCCAATCGTCCCGCAGTAGGTCTCCCGCAGCGCATTGATAAGCTCGCGCAGCGGCATGCTTTCTTTGCCGAAGAAGGTGTTGCTGGCGTTGAACACAATCTCCTGATCGGCATCCTTGAAGTCGTAAAACGACGGCTCAAGTTCCGGGATTTCAGGGCGCTCGGTGCGCTTTAAAGGGTCGAGGTCGGCCCAGCGCTGACCCACGTTGCGGTAGGCGGCAATAAGCTGCTGCACTGCAGTGCGCTTGCGACCCATGTCGGCATTGGTGCTGGCGACCACCACCTTGGTGCCACCCTGCTTGGCGCGCTCTGCAAAAGCGCTGACCACCGGTAGGTGCGGCACATCGCGTGCGTCGCTGCCATCGGCGGCGGGGACATGCTGGAGTGCGTCAAAATAATCGCGCCAGTTGTCGGGCACGCTGCCTGGGTTGGCAAGGTAGTTTTCGTACATCTCCTCGACATACGGCGCATTCCCGCCGAAGAGATAGGTGTTGCCTTGGTAGGCTTGGTAAACGGACGTTGTCTCGCTCATGTTCCGCTGGCCTTTCGCTTTCTCCTGAAAGCATTAGGTGGTTTAAGAAACCTTCCGCGGCACGGCTGAACCGGTTGGCGGATGCGACTGTGGCTGGGGAAGGGCCTTGGTACGGGCGCCATTGTGCCACCGATAGGCTTTCAGCGAGCTTGCGCGGACTCTCGCGTACATTCAGCGCTCGCGTGCAATTTTTGCCCCTTAGGCCGCCAATTTTCCTTGCCAAGACAGGTTTTCATGACGGATTCGAAGCTTCAAGACCGCACCTTTCTTTTGCTCCTTATCGGGGTCTCCATCGCTTTTCTTGCGATTTTGTGGCCCTACTATGAAGCAGTTTTCTGGGGCGTAGCGCTGGCAATTTTGTTTGCGCCACTGCACCGAAGGTTGCTGGCGCGCATGCCGCGCCGGCGCAATCTGGCTGCGCTTTGCACGCTGCTGTTGTGTCTGGTGCTCGTCATCCTGCCGGTTACGCTGCTTGGCGTTGCGCTGGTGCAGGAGGCAACGCACCTGTACGACCGCATTCGGTCTGGCCAACTCAACTTTGGCGCCTACTTCCAGCAGGTGATGGCAGCCATGCCATCGTGGGCCATAGGTTGGCTCGACCGCATGCAGCTGACCAGCGTTGCCTCTTTGCAGGAAAAGCTTTCTGCCGTTTCGGTGCAAGCAAGCCAGTTGATCGCCACGCGGGCACTCAATATCGGCCAAAACACGCTGCAGTTTGTCGTCAGCCTTGGCGTAATGCTGTACCTGCTGTTCTTCCTGTTGCGCGACGGCCGCGCCTTGGCCGCTCGCATCCGCAATGCGGTCCCCTTGAAAGAAAGCCAAAAGTCGAATTTGAGCAGCAAGTTCACTACGGTAATTCGCGCCACGCTCAAGGGCAACTTAATGGTGGCGGCCTGCCAAGGTTTGTTGGGCGGTTTGATTTTCTGGGTGCTCGGCGTGCAAGGCCCCATCTTGTGGGGCGTACTGATGGCGTTTTTGTCTTTGCTGCCAGCCATCGGTGCAGGACTCATCTGGGTACCCGTGGCCATCTATTTCTTTGCTACGGGTGCGCTGTGGCAGGCGGTGGTATTGACCGTCTTCGGCATCGCAGTAATTGGCATGGTGGACAACGTCCTGCGCCCGATTCTGGTGGGCCGTGACACCAAGATGCCCGACTACGTGATTTTGATTTCCACCCTGGGCGGCATGACGCTGCTCGGCCTAAACGGATTTGTCATCGGCCCGGTAATTGCCGCCCTCTTTATGGCTTGCTGGGATTTGTTTGCACCCGGAGACTCTTTGTAGGTTCTTGGCTACACCCTCCTTTGACCTAGACCCACGCTGGCGGCGCTGCATCGCCCCTACAGTGAAGTCATCTGAAATCAAGGAGATCAACATGCCAATCATTGCCTGGCTTCTGGGAGTTCCACTGAGTATTGTGATTTTGCTGATGCTGTTCGGCGTCTTTTAAAGCAACGCAGTTATTCGTAAGAAAAAAAGCGGACCGGTGTTTTACCGGCCCGCTTTTTTTCTTGGCTGCCGGCAGCGGCGGCGATTGATCCGGCGAACTACCTGCACCTTGCGATGAGAAATCTCTTCAACACCGCCTCGTTCAACGCATAGCCGTAGGCGCGACGCGCCAAACGGCGTTGCCCACGTCGTCAGCGACAAGCAAGCCGCCTCTCCCATCCAGTGCCACGCCCACGGGGCGCCCGCGGGCTTTTCCGTCTTCACCGACAAAGCCGGTGAGCACATCGCGCGGCAGGCCCTGCGGCTTGCCGTCGGCAAAAGGCACAAAAACCACCTTGTAGCCACTGCGAGGTTTGCGGTTCCAGGAGCCGTGTTCGCCAACGAACGCACCGCTCCCCCACGATTCTCCCCAGCGCTTATCTTGGGCAAACACCATCCCGAGCGGAGCGACATGGGCGCCCAAGGCGTAGTCGGGCACCAATGCGCTCGCCACCAGATCGGGCCGCTGAGGGCTTACGCGGGTGTCCACATGCTGGCCGTAATAGCTGTAGGGCCAGCCGTAAAAGCCGTTCTCGCGCACGGAAGTGAGGTAGTCCGGCACGAGGTCGCTGCCCAGTTCGTCGCGCTCATTGACCACCGTCCACAGCGCGCCGGTTTGTGGTTCGAAGCTCAAACCATTGGGATTGCGCAGGCCAGAGGCAAACACGCTGTGCGCCCCAGTGGTCGCGTCTACCTTCCAAATCGCCGCCCGGCCCGCTTCCGCCGGCATGCCGTTCTCTCCCACGTTGCTGTTGGAGCCGACGGTAACGTAAAGCGTTTTGCCATCTGGGGAGGCGATCACATTCTTGGTCCAATGGTGGTTGATGGGTCCAGCGGGCAATGCGACCACCTGCTCGCCTGGCGCGTCAATGCGTGTCTGGCCAGAGGCGTAGGGAAACCGAAGGACCGCATCGGTGTTTGCGACATACAGCGTGCCGCCCACCAGCGTCATACCGAACGGCGAATGCAGATCACTCAAAAATACGCTTTGCGCTTCGGCCCGCCCGTCGCCATCTGCGTCGCGCAGCAAGCTAATCCGGTCGGCCGACGGAACACCCGCACCAGCGAGTTTCATCACGAAACGCATCGCCCACCCCTTGATGCCTTTTGCATCTTCAGGCTTGGGCGGAGCATTGCTTTCTGCCACCAACACGTCGCCATTGGGCAGCGCCAACAACCACCGTGGGTGCTGCAGCCCAGTCGCAAACGCTGTAACACTGAGGCCTGGCGCAGCCTGCGGGAGACTCCCATCGGTCCAACCTGTAGCGGGAGCAATATGCACCGTGGGAAGTAGTGTTTTGAGCGGTTCCAGCAGCGTGGGGTTTGCACCTTTGTCGGCGTCCACCGGAAGCAGGGACGACTCGCCACAGCCCGCAAGGCCCATAGATACACAAATACCTGCCATCAGCAGCGAGGTCGAGGACGGTGACACTGGGCGCATGGAAATCTCCTTGAATGCCACAGTGTCGTAAAGGATGCCGTCGAAACCTGTCAGACGCCGCGCTGATGTAGCAACATGCCGCGCCGATCGGCATCGAGTCAAGGCGTAGCATCGCCAACGTGCGAGAAACCTCAACGCTTCAAATATAATAGCTTGTGACGCAATCCAGATAAGCGCTAGAGGCACTTTTCTTTAGCTTTTTAGCGTCTCCCAAATGCCTGCTTCACGCCCCGAAAATCCCCTCGCCTTATTTCTCGCATTCACTGCCTTGGCACTGCAAGGTTTCGGCGGGGTGTTGGCGGTAGTGCAGCGCGAACTCATAGAGCGGCGGCGCTGGATGAGCAACGAGGAATTCATCGAGGACTGGGCCGTAGCCCAAGTTATGCCAGGGCCCAACGTTGTAAACCTCGCCCTGATGGTAGGCGACCGCTATTTCGGGTTGCGCGGCGCGCTGGCGGCGCTCGCGGGCATGCTGGTTCTGCCCACAGCGCTGCTGCTGGTGGTGGCCACCGTGTATGCACAGTTTTCGGACCACCCCGCCATGGCTGGCGCCTTGCGCGGCATGGGCGCTGTGGCGGCAGGGCTGATTGGCGGCATGGCAATCAAATTGGGCGCTGCACTGCGTCAGCACCTGCTGGGTTGGCGCACAGCCTGCACGCTGGCCTTGATCACAGCCGTCGCCATCGCAGGATTTCGGGTTCCTTTGCCGTGGGTGCTTCTGGTCGTGGGCGGCGCAGCCTGTGTGCTCAGCTGGCGCAGGCTGGGCCAGCCATGACGGGAATGGCGCTTGACTGGTCAAGCTGGCTGCATCTGTTTGGCTATTACCTCGCGCTGTCGCTGATGGCCGTGGGCGGCGCCATCAGCACGGCACCTGACATGCATCGCATCCTGGTGGCTGAGCACGGCTGGATCAGCGACCTGCAGTTTGGCGCCAGCATTGCGCTCGCGCAGGCTGCTCCCGGTCCCAACGTATTGTTCATCGCCCTGCTCGGCTGGAACGTGGGGCTAAACGCGGCAGCACAAGCGGGCAGCAGCGCCGCAGCCACCTGGGGCTGGGCGCTGATGGGCGCGGCCGTATGCATGCTGGGCATCATGCTGCCGAGCACCACCTTGACCCTGCTGGCCACGCGCTGGGCGCAGCGCAACCGGGAACGCCGCAGCGTGCGCGCCTTTCGGCTTGGAATGGCGCCCATCGTCGTCGGGCTGGTGTGCGCCACCGCCTGGGTATTGGGGCGCGCCCACGGCGTAGCAGCCACCGACTGGCCACTGTGGCTGCTCAGCGTGGTCTGCGGCCTGCTGGTCTGGCGCACCCAGTTGCACCTGTTGTGGCTGCTGGCGGCGGGCGCCTTGCTGGGGGCGGTGGGCTGGGTGTAGGCGCGCCGTGGGCTGCTATTTGCCGCGGATCGGTACTTCCTGGAAATCAAAGCGGCCAGACACTGCGTCGAGAGTTTTGCCCTTTAGCGACTTGGCAAGCACACCGGCCTTCAAGTCCACAACCTTGAAGCTACCCGAGATGACAAAGGTTTTCTCATCCTTGCGCTCCAGCTTGTCGATGGTGACTTCGGCAGGCGTAATTTCTTTCTTATAGCTTTCGTAAGACGATTGGCTGTCGGGATAGAACTCCAGACTGCCGTCCGTCAGCGTCATGTCCTTGTCCGAAAACCTCAGATTGAGCTCCACGCGCGCGCCCGCCTTCGCCGACGACTTGGCGTCCAAGGTAATGCCGTAGCTGTTGATGATCTTAATGTGGTCCGCTTGGCTGGTGTACATGGTGCGCCCGGCCATGGAGTTTGCGATGTCTTGCACATCGCTGGAGGTGACATTGACCCCGCTCTTGGCGCCGATGCTTGCATTGCCGTCGGCGAGCGATTTCTGTCCCTGCGACGTGCCCAAGCGCGCCGCAGTTTTCTCGCCCAGTTTGGGGTCTACCAAAGTGGCGTAAGACTCCAACGTCTGCTCGCCTCCTCCTGCATTCACCTGCATGGTGCCTTGCAAACGCAGGGTATTGCCGTCGGCGACGCTCGGTTGGACAGCAGGCTGTGCCGCAGCCGGTGGTGTCGCCTGCGTCCCAGATGGCGCTACATTGGCCGCCGCGGGTTCTCCACTTTTTCCGCAGGCCGTCAAGGCGATGGTCAAGGCGACGACGCCCAGGCTTGCATAGTTTTTGGCAAATTTCATTTTTTAATCCATTCTTGGCTTGTAAACAAAAAGATCTCTGCGCCCCTTGACCAGTGCCAAGGGCTGCGCAGCTGCCAGCGCCATCACTTGCTGCCGGGCTCGGTGTCTTCCTCTGCACCGTAGGTGCCAATGTAGATATAGGAGCTCATCGTCGCTCCCAGCCCGCTGGATTGCTCACCGTAATTCACTCTACTCGAGCCGCCATTGCGCCCCTTTTGGTCGTACATGTTCAGGGCGGATCGACCACTGCACTGAATCGAGCGAACGCGGTTGTCCCAGTCCGCCGGCATGTCTCCATATCCAGCCTCTCCGAGCTGCAGGGTTTCGCCTTTGTAGTTGTCTTCGGAGTAGGCAGTGCATCCTTTCGGGGGGAGAGGGTTCTTCACAGCCTTGGGCTTGGCGACCGCAACCGGAACCGGTACCGGTACCGGCGCAGGGGCTGCCTTGGCCATTTCGCCGAGCGCACTGTTGAGCTCGGCGGCATTGCGGGCCTCCACATATCGCCCGCCTGTGGTTTTGGCCAGGCATTGCAATTGAGCGCGCGCCTTGCCCTCTGGCAAATCGAATCCCACCACGTGGGCAGTGAAGTCAACCCCCAGCTTTTCCAGCTCCGCACCCAGGGCACACGGGTCGGCGTGGCAGGTCTCTTCGCCATCACTCACCAGGATCACCGTGGCCTTGCGCTCGCTGTACTTAAGTTGCTCGGCGGCCATACGCACGGCGGCAGAAATCGGCGTCATGCCCTTGGGTTGTAAAGCGTTGACCGCCTGCTGCATGGCGGCTGCATCCACCGCGGCAGGCATCTTGAGCACTTCAATATCGGCGCAGTTGCCCTTACTGCGGTGGCCATAGGCCATCAAACCGAGCTCCTGGTTGCGCGGCCAGGTTTTGAGCATGGAGCCCACCGCTTCGCGTGCGATCTCGATCTTGGTGCGCCCTTGAATCTGGCCCCACATGGAGCCCGAAGCGTCGAGTACGAGCATGGATACGCCGGGGCCGCTCGGCACAGCATCGGCCGGCTGCGCCGACACAGGGAAAGCTACACAGGCAGCCACTGCCAGAGCAGCCAACGAAAAGCAGGTTTTTTTCATGGTCGATCTCAATCAAAGAAAAAGGAAAAATAGTTCAAGACGCTTGGCGTTGAAAAGTGAATGGCGTAGTGATGGTGCACACCGGCTGGCCAGGAATGCGCACCGTGAGGACCGATTGCCCCGCCATCTGAGACGGGCTGTTGATCCGCAGATCCCAAGACATCACCATGGCCTGCCGCGACGGCATAAGCGTTGCCGCGTGGTGGTTGGGCCCCAAACGTCGCCATGCGACCGATGGACTCTTTATCAGCTGGCGGGCCTGAAATGGTCTCTCAAACACCAAATTACCTGCTGCGGGCCTCGGCATTTTTCCCACAAGGGATTCAATGATGCCCGCCATGCAACCCACGCCGCTCGGGGTGCCGGTGGTGGCAAGCCAGTTTCCATCGAGAGGCTGGATATCTCCGGATTCGGTGCCCCCGGCCACGGGGACCTCGCGGTAGGTGCCGGGCCCTGCAGGGGGCAGCGTCTCCACCACAATGCCCGGGGCAGATGGTGGCTTTGCAGCCGGTGGTTTTTTCGGTGTCGTTTTCGGCGGCGCTTCGCCCGACGGCCCCCGCTCGCGCAGCTGCTCCGCAGGGCCGTAGGCCTCTTCGGACAGTCCGATCAAGGTTTGCGCGTCAAGCTGGCTGAGACTGCCGCAGGTGCGTCCCCCGGCAGCGCAGCGCCACGCCGTATCTGGCCAGTCCTGGCTGGCATCAATGAATGCCGTCTGCGCCTGCGTTTCGGTAAGGTTGAGAACAATTTGCGCATCCGTGGGCGTCACACCTGCAGTGCAGTGCACTCCGGCCGCGCACGCCAGCTGGTTGAGCGATGCGGCATTTGCAGCCACTGGCATCCAAAGGCTGGCGCCAAGTAAGAGCGCCAGCCAGCGTGAACTGGCAAGGATGGCCCCCTTCATGACGCAAAACCAGCGATTGTGGTGGGCGGCTCGTTGCGCGAAGGGCGCAGAGCTGCAACTGGGGACGACAGTGACGGCAACATGGGAAACACCTCCTGATACGGAATTCATGAAAAAAATGACATCGACAAAAGGCACGACAGATGAGTGCGCTCGGCGCAAGACTTCTGAATAGTTAGGGCTGTTGCACCGCCAACGTGTAGGCCAAATCGCGGGGCGCCCGCGCCGCTCCTGCTGGCAGTGTCTGCATGGTTTCGGTTTTCTCGAAGGGTGAGCCGCGGTTGGAAGCGCACGCCAACATGACCGCCACCACTCCCCGCATCTCCACATGCAGGTCGGCCACGGCGCACCGTGCACCCGCGAACCGCGAACCGCGGCCGCCGGCGCCATGCTGCACCGACGCGGCGGGTGTATTGAAGCGCTGTCATTGCTCTGGCGCGGTGATCGACGCGACGCCCTTGTGCTCCACCGCAATCGGCGCACATTTGCGGCCGCCTGCTACACACGACAGCTTGCTAAACCGCACCGCCACACGCGCGCAACTGGTGTCCTGCACGTTCAGTGGCCAGGGCTTGCTGACCGATTGCGGGGCCAGCTTGCCACCGGCAATGCCCACCACTGGAAGGCTCACGGTCTGCAGGGCCTTGCCAGACACCGCATCCACCGCGCGCAGTTCGCTCGAAAACGTCGTGACTTCATCGCTCGTCGGGTTGTTGACCTGCAGCGTCACCCAGCAGGTGGGTTTGTCGAGGAAGGTTCCATCCTTGCCCGTCGCGCTCAGTACCAATGCACCCGCAGCGCTGGCAGGGCTCCAATGAAACGCAACAGCGCCCAGCAACACCAGCACGGCCGCGGCCTGCAGGGGACGGTGGCGGCCCTGAGCAAGAAACTGGGCGACTGTGGACTTCGACATTGGAAAAATCCTTCAAGGTGGTCTGGACGGTGCACGACACAACCGTTTGACAGTGGGCGCAAGTTTCAAACGTACATCCCCCAGGGTCCATAGGCCGATCGGACTACCCGCGTGCAAAAAATCACGTTTTGGGCCGGTGTGCGCAATGCACCCGCCCATCAGTGGTGGGCAGCAAGTGCATGGGTCAACCGGCCTATGGCGCCATGCAGCCGCTGCGATATGCTTTGTAGACTACTCGGGAGACTTGCCACCGTGAATGCGCTCGATGACTTTGGTCTGCTGCTGGTGGACGACCACCCATTGTTTCGCGACGGCCTCACCATGGCCCTGCAAACCCGCGCGCCGGGCTTGCGCGTACAAGCTGTGTCCTCGGCCGAAGAGGCAGACCATTTGTTGTCGAATGAATCCGACGTCATCGACCTCGTACTGATGGACTATCGGCTACAGGGCGCAGATGGATTGCGTTGCGCGCTGCGCTTGCGCGCTCGCCACTGCCATGTGAGCTTCGGTCTGATGTCGGGCTTGGACGACGCTAGCCTGCCACTGCGCGTGCGCGATGCCGGTCTGGTGGCCTATCTGCCCAAAGCCCTCGAAATCGATGCACTCATCGAATCGCTGCAATTGCTGGCCGCGGGGCAGACGGTCTTTTGCGAAGCCGCACAACCCGCCCCCCACACGGTGCCGCAGGATGATGCATTGGAACCATTCGGCCTGACAGCACGACAGCTTTCTGTATTGCAACTGCTCGCAACGGGCGCTACGAACAAGGTGATCGCACAGCAACTGGGCATTTCGCCTGCGACGGTGAAGAATCACCTCGACTCGATCTTTGAAAAGATGGGCGCTACCAACCGATTGCAGGCGGTGATGATGGCCAGCGCCAAGTTCGAACAAAACGAAAGCTGAAGCATTGAACGCGCCTGTGCCACCCTCCCGTTCGCTGGCTGGTCGGTTGCTGCTCACGGCAGACAGCATTTTTCCCGAGGTGACTGTCCCGGGTCAGCGGCGACAACTTGAGTTTCGCGCGCTCACGCTGCTGGTAGGAGGCATGCGCACTGCGCTGATCACCGCCATGATCGGCCCCGCGCTGATCGCGTGGCTTTCCGCTCCTTACATCGGGCTGCCGCTGGCGCTGGGCCCGGCACTCGTGCTTTATTGCATCAGCGTCGAGCGGTTTATCGTCGTACGCCGCGCCAGCCGCGCACTGCAGCAGCAAACCACGAAAGTGCGCCAATGGCTGCGAGCCTTCACTTGGCGCACGGGGTTGTCGGCGCTGGTGGTGGCCTCTTGGGGATACCCCATTGTGGCGACCGAAAACAATACCCTCATCTTCATGATCTTGGCGCTGGCGACTATTGTCTCGGCCAGCTCCATGGCGCAATTTTGCTGCTGGCCCCCTGCGATGTGGGCATCTTTCACGCCGATTTTGCTGGGCTTGGGGCTTCAATTGTTCGTTTTTGGTGGCGGCGAGCAATTGTTCGGTGGCGTCTTTGTGTGCCTGCTGTGGGTCACGCTCGTGATGGCGGGTTTGCGGTTTGCACGCACCCTGCACGACGACATGGTGACGCGATTGCGCAACGACGCGCTAATGCGTGAGCTCGACGAACGCCGGGCACAGGCTGAAGCCGCCAACAGTGCGAAATCGCGCTTCTTCGCGGCCGCCAGCCACGACCTGCGCCAACCTTTGCAGGCCATGGGCCTGTACCTTAGCGTGCTGGAAGGCGGGCGCCACGACGCGACTACTCTCGCGCGACTCAACGAATGCATGGGATCCCTGGACCACCTGCTTGACGTGGTGATGGATTTGTCGCGATTGGACAGTGGCCAGGTCACACCAAAAATGCAGCCTTTCGCAGTGCAGCCGCTGCTGGTCAAGCTCGCTGCGATGTACGAGGCGAGCGCGCGAAAAAAAGGCCTCAATTTGCGGGTGCACCCCACCACGGCATGGGTGCACAGCGACCCGATTTTGCTTGAACGCGTCTTATCGAATCTGGTCTCCAACGCGGTGCGCTATACCGCGCGCGGCGGAGTGCTTCTGGCGGCGCGACCTGCCAATGGCATGGTTCAGGTCTGCGTGTACGACACCGGCATCGGCATTCCCGCGGACGCCCATGGCATTATTTTTGAGGAATTCGTGCAACTGGGCAACCCGGAGCGTGATCCGAGCCGAGGCACCGGTCTGGGTCTTGCAACCGTGCAGCGCGTGGCGAAATTGCTCGGGCATTCGCTGTGTCTGCGCTCAAGCACTGGACAAGGTTCATGCTTTGCGTTGAGTGTGCCGCGCGCCAGCCCCACACGCTCGCTAGCAATCGTTGCACCCGTACCCAGCCCGCCGAGCTTCTCTGGCCGCGTTTTGCTGGTGGAAGACAACCCCGCTGTCCAGCACGCACTGCTGCTACTTCTTGAGAAATGGGGCCTTCACGCGCATGCGGTGAGCACAGCAGAAGAAGCCAGCGCGCAACTTGCACACAGCAGCTTTGACGCAGTGCTAAGCGACTGGCGCTTGCCGGGCGAGCGCGATGGTCTGGCAGTGCTGCGCGAGGCACGTGCGCGCCTGCCCGATCTGCGCCTGTGCCTGCTGATCACCGGCGAGGACACGCAAATGCTGCCGAATGCGGAGAAAGAATTTATTGTGCTTAGAAAGCCGGTGCGCCCGCTGCGCTTGCGGGCGATACTTCAAGCACATCTTGGAAAGCATTGAGTGCGCTCGTAAAGCGCTCTGCATCAAGCGCTCTCTGTCTCCAATGCGAATGCAGGGCCGATCTTGAAGACCCCGCTGACGCGCGCGCAGAGCACGCCATCAGCGCGCACCAGGCCTTGCGCAAACACCAATGAACGCGTGGCACGCAGCAGCTCACCTTCGCCCTCCACCCAACAGCCAAGTGGCGCCGGGGCCAGATAGTCGATTTGCAGACTGATGGTGGGCAGAAAGCGCATCCCCACCGTGCTGTCCTTGCGGTGCACCGAGAGCGGCAGCAGCATGTCGCAAAAGCTCGCCATCATGCCGCCATGCAGGTTGTTCATGGGGTTGACGTGGCGTCGCTCCACCCGAAAGCCAAACTTCACCACGTCACCCTCGTGCAGCAAATAAAGGGGCCCGTTGTTCTCCATGAACGGGCCGCCCGCTTCTATGGGGTTGAAACCTTCTGGAATCTGTGTTGCTGCGCTCATCGTGTCTCCCTCTCGACGTCGTTCTGAAAGTCTGACACCCCTTGCTCAGCCGCGTCGAGCATGGACGCGCCATAGAGCTGGCGAAAGTCTTCGGTGATCTGCGCGAGCGGCAGGTTGTCGAATGTGCCGCGCTGGTGAACGTACTCCATGTGGCGGTTGCCAGAGCGGTCGAACGGGTGGTAGATCGAGTCGGCACGTCCATCAAATTCGAGGGGCAACAGACCAAATCGCTCGCACAGTTCTAGGTTGAATGCGGGTGTCGCCTTGAACCACTGGCCGTCCAGCCAGATGTCGGCGTAGCCATGCCAGATGAACAGATCGGTCGCCATGGTCTGGCGCATGCGCTCGGTGCTCAGGTGGTTGCGCACATCAGCAAAACCCAGCCGCGCCGGGATGCCGGCTGCGCGGCAGGCGGCTGCCAACAGCACAGCCTTGGGCACACACCAGCCGTAACCGTTTTCAAGCACGGTGCTTGCGCGCATACCCTGCTCGGACAGGTCGATGCGGTAGGGGTCGTAGCGGAACCCATCGCGCACCGCAAGGTAGAGCGAGACGGCCCGCGCTCGCGAATCAGCACCCTGTGCGTGCTGCTGTGCAAAGGCAACGACAGCGGGGTGAGCGCTGTCGACTGCAGGCGTCGAGGCCAAGGTAGCGGCAGTAGGCTGATCGGTCATGTTTCAAGTGTGGGCGAAGTGGCGCGATGGCGGCTGTCCCTCAGGTGCCACTGCTACGCAGCCTACCCGTCTATGCGCCTCGCGCGTGAATCAGGTCGGCGCAAAGCGGCTGCGTAGGTACGCAATTATTTTTTCAGAATCGTAGAGCCAGCGGGTAGCGCCTGCGACATCGTTGATCCTGAGACACGGCACCTTGGTCTGGCCGCCACTTTGGCCCAGCTCGGTTCTGGCCGGCCCGGGGTGCTGCGCGTCCACTTTGGTGATGTCGAGCGACAAGCGTCGCATCTCTTGGCGCACTTTGATGCAGAACGGGCAGGTCTTGAATTGGTAGAGCGCCAGGTCGCGGCAGGCGGCGTCCACCTTCTCCTGCTCTGAAGGCGCGCGCACGATGCCGCTTGGCCGTGTCAGCGTTTCCTTGAGCAGCATGACCGGGCCGAGCACTACGCGCAGCGTTCTAAAGAAAAAACGGACAACTGATTTCATGGAATGGGTTCTATGGAAGGGCCGCTGACCACAATGGGCAGCAGAAAAGTAATTGGACTAGCGCCAAGCCGGAGCTGACGCTCCGACGGCACAAGCATTAGCGCTCACGACCGCTGGCGCAGTGCCTCGTACAAACAGACACCGCTTGCCACCGAGACGTTCAGGCTCTCCACCGCGCCTTGCATGGGAATGCTCACCAGCTCATCGCACGTCTTGCGCGTCAGCTGGCGCATACCGTCGCCTTCTGCGCCCAGCACCAGCGCCACCGGGCCTTTGAGGTCTGCCTGGTACAGCGTGCGCGGCGCATCGTCGCTGGTGCCAATGATCCAGATGTTTCGCTCTTTCAGCTCGCCCAGGGTGCGCGCAAGGTTGGTGACCATGAAGTACGGCATGGTCTCGGCCGCGCCGCTGGCCACTTTGGCCACCGTGGCGTTGATGCCGGCGGCGTGGTCTTTTGGAGCAATCACCGCATGGGCGCCAGCGCCGTCGGCGACGCGCAGACAGGCGCCAAGGTTGTGCGGGTCGGTCACGCCATCGAGGACCAGCAGCAAGGGGTTGGCGGTGCCCTTTTCCTCCAGGTCTTCGAGCAGTTCGTCCAGCGACGTCACTTGCGCCAGTGCCTCCACGCGCGCGGCCACACCCTGGTGGCCGTGGCTGCCGGCGAGCTTGGCGATGCGCAGGCTGTCGGCTTCAATCAAACGGGCGCCGGCCTCGCGCGCCCTGTCAAGGAACTGGCGCATGCGGGCGTCGCGCCGTGTGGTCTCGTAATAAATTTCGACAATGGATTGCGGCGCCGTCTTGAGGCGCACACCGACGGCGTGAAAGCCGAAGAGAACTTTGGGGCTGGACATGGAGCGATTATCCGGGCGGCAGGCGAACTACTATTTTCATAGCTGCTAGCGCTTACCCGATAAGCGCTAGAGGCCTAAAACACCCTAAGTTTTAGCTACGGCACCGGCTTCGATCGTGATGCTAGTCTCGCAGCGCTCGGCGATGCCGCGGTCGTGCGTGACCAATATCAGCGTCGTGCCCTGCTCTCGGTTGAGGCGAAACATCAGTTCCATGATCGTCTCGCCGGTAGCGAAGTCGAGGCTCCCGGTCGGCTCGTCGGCCAGCAGCACCGACGGCTGCACCACGAAAGCGCGCGCCAGCGCCACGCGCTGCTGCTCACCGCCCGAGAGCACTTTGGGGTAGTGGTTCAAACGCTGCGCCAGGCCGACGTGCGCCAGCATCTCCTGCGCCGCGCGCCGGGCATCACGCCGGTTGGCGAGTTCCAGCGGCAGCATGACATTTTCAAGCGCAGTCAGGTTGGCCATGAGCTGAAAGCTCTGGAACACGAAACCCACCTGGCGGGCGCGCAGCGCGGCGCGCTCGTCTTCGTCCAAAGCAAACAGGTCATGCCCCGCCAACCGAACCGTGCCGCTGGTGGGCGTATCGAGGCCGGCGATGAGCGACAGCAGCGTGCTTTTTCCTGAGCCAGAGGCACCGACGATGGCTACCGTCGCACGCGGCGCTACGGTGAAATTGATGTCGCGCAGGATGTGCAGCGTGCCGGTGGAGTCGGTGACCGACTTGCACAGCTGCTCCACGGCAATAATGGGTGTGGAGAGTGCGGAGGGTTCAGACATGAAAGGCACCGGGTTTTGAATTTCAGCAAGCATCGACGTGACTTTATATCGGCTGCGCTCGCAAGCGCCGCCACGGGGCTTTGGCTACCCGCCAGCGCCGCAACCGACGTCCAGGCACGCAGCGTGGTCGTGGTTGGAGATTCGCTCAGCGCCGAATACGGCATTGCACGCGGCAGCGGTTGGGTCGCGCTGCTGGAAGCACGCTTGGCCAAGGGGAAAAAACCGTGGCAGGTCGTCAACGCGAGCATCAGTGGCGACACCACAGCGGGCGGGCGCTCGCGTTTGGCGGGGTTGCTGCGCCAACACAAACCCGCCATCGTGATCATTGAACTGGGGGGAAACGACGCATTGCGTGGCCTGCCCCTTGAAAGCACCGCGGACAACTTGCGCAACATGGTGCAGGCGGCGAAGGCGAGCGGCGCGCGCGTGCTGCTTCTCGGCATGCAGGTTCCGCCAAACTATGGCCAAAGCTACGCGCGCAAGTTCGCCGAAGTGTTTGTGGAAATTTCACGCGAGCAGCAGACGGCGTTGGTACCGTTTCTGCTCAAAGGCATTGCGGACGGGCCCGAGGCCGCCGAACTGTTCCAGTCGGACCGCATCCACCCGCGCGCGCAAGCGCATCCGCGCATGCTGGAGAACGTGTGGCCTGCGCTCGAGCCAATGCTGCGTTAAGAATCTGTCGGGGTTTGGTTTTCAGCCGGTGCGGCTTGATCCCCCTGACTCGGGTATGCATCCCCACTGTTGTGCCGTACTGGCGCCGTCTTGGCGCGCAGCTTGTCTTCCTTTTTCTTCTTTTTTGCAAGTTCGCGCTGGCGCTTCTCGTATCCGTAGTTGGGTGTTGCCAATGTATGTGCCTCTTTAATGAACGGCCACTGTAACAGGCGGCCTGCATGCCCCTACTTTCACGCAGAGGCGGGAAGCGGAGCAACGGCCGCGCGGTAGGCGTGCCAACTGGCGTAGCCGAGCAGCGGCCCCACGAGCAACAGGCCCACACCCCAGAGCATGAGGGAGAGCACCACCAGTACGGTGATCAAAAATCCCCACCAAAGCATGACACCTGTATTTTCGACCACCACCCGAATGCTGGTGATGGCAGCGGTGAGTGCATCCGTGTCGCGGTCCAAAATCATCGGGATGGACACCACACTCGTTGCGAATACCAGCGCAGCAAAGGCGCCACCCACCACGGTATAAACCGCAACAAACGACCAGTTCTGCGGGTTGAAAATGGCTTGAAACACGCCCGTCGTCGAGGGCATACCGGTATTGAAAAACACCGCAAACACCACCAAAGACGCACGTCCCCAAAGCAGTTCAAGCACGGTAAGCACGAGCACCAACATCCCCATGCTGCCAAGATGGCGGTCCCAGCAAGTCAACGAATGGGACAGACCGGGGTCTAAGCCCGCCTCGCGACGACGGCTGGTGTCGTACAGGCCCATTGCCAAGAACGGCCCTACCAACAGGCAACCGCTGGCGAGCGACATGACGTATTCGGGGCGGGTACGAAAAACCCATCCCAGCAGGAACGCCATCAACCAAAAACAGACGCCGTAAAACGCTGCAATGCCTGGCGTAGCCAGCACGTCTCGCCAGGCGGCCTGCAGCCAGTGCAGCGGATCAGCAAAGCTCAGGGAAACGAGTGTGATGGGCGGCGGGACTACTTCAGCCGAGGCGGTTGGCGGAGGTGCTGGGTGCATAAAGACAATGCTCTCGGAGTGCGCCTAGCTGAGCGCCGACCAAAACCATAAAATTAGTAGGGATATCGCATGTTCCTGTAAAAGCAAGTTGTACGCATCGTGGAAAACACTCCCCCTACTGCTTCACGCTACACCCAAAAAACACCCCCTCATCTCTCTAATGCCTGCAGCGCTTGCTCCAAATCGGCACGCAGGTCTGCCACAGCTTCCAGGCCAACCGAGAAACGCACCACAGTTCCTAAAGCGAGATGAGGCCGCGCCTTGTCTCGCATGCTGTCAAGCTCATAGGGAACGACCAAGCTCATTGGCCCGCCCCAGCTGTAGCCGATCTTGAAGTACTGCAGTGCATCGCAAAATGCATCCACCTGCGCTTGTTGGTACCGCGCGTCCAAAACCACGCTGAAAATTCCAGCTGCCCCGCCCTCGCCGGCATTCGCCGCGCCGCATAAGGCCTGCCAATGCTCATGCCCCGGAGATCCGGGCAGCGCGGGATGCAGCACCTGCGCAACTGCAGGCTGTTGGCTGAGCCAGACAGCCAACGCCCGCGCAGCAAGATCGTGGGCGCGGTAACGCAGCTCAATGCTCGGCAAGGCGCGCAGAACCGCTTCGGCATCGTTCGCGCCCACACCTAAGCCGAGGTGCATATGCGCCAGTTTCAGCTTCAGATGCAGTGCAGCATCGCGCGTAATCACGCTGCCCATAAGCACGTCGCCACCGCCGCTCGGGTATTTGGTGAGTGCGTGTGCGCTGACGTCTACCGCCAAATCACCACTGCCATCGCCGAGCAAATCGAATGGCGCGAATGCGAGCCCCGCCCCCCAAGTGTTGTCCAGGGCGCTGATGACTCCGCGCTCATGGCACAAACGCACCATGCCCAACAAGTCGGGAAACTCCAAAGTTACTGAGCCCGGCGCTTCCAGCCACACAAGGCGCGTTGCGGGGCTAATACGCTCTTCAAGATCGGCCACGTCCATCGCGTCGTACACCGCATGCTTGATGCCATATTGCGCGAGCAGGGATTCGGTCAGCGCGCGGTTGGGCCCGTAGGCGTTGTCGGGAAGTAGCACTTCGTCCCCTGAACGCAGCAGCGCCAAGGAGACGGTGGCAATGGCGGCCAAGCCGCTGGGCACCAACAAGCACTGCTTGCCGCCTTCAAGCGCACACAGACGCTCTTCAAGGATGAAGGTCGTCGGTGTGCCATGCAGGCCATAGGTGTAACCGCTTTTGTCTTTCCACTCGCGCGCTCGCATGGCGGCAACGTTCGGGAAAATAACGGTAGACGCTTTGTGCACCGCGGGCTGCGGAGCGTCGAAACCAACTGGGGGCTGATAAGGGTGGTGAATCAGCCGGGTCGGGAGTGCAGGGTCGGGGGAGGTCATGCGCGCATCCTAGCGCCCGCCCTGCTGGGCTGCTTTAGCTTTTGCCGACCATCAGCTCATTGTTTACCGCTTTCACGCCTTCAACGGCTTGTGCGAGGCTGGTCGCGCGGTCCTTGGCTGCTTGGCTGGGTGCGGGCCCGGTAAGGCGCACATCACCTGCTTTGGTATCGACGTCAATCTTGATCGCGCTCAGCTCAGGATCCTTGGCCAGCTCGGCGGAAATTCGGGCAGTGATCGACGCGTCGTCTGCCAGGGCACCTGCGGAATGCGCAGCGTCTTTCATCGCATCGCCAGCCTGATTCGCGGCGCTCTCGACCTTGTTGGCACCTTGCTCAAGTTTGTTTTCAGTAGTCTGAAGTGCCTGGTCGGCCTTGATTTTGGCGTCGTCCGCTGCCTGGTCGGCCTTCTGCACTGCCGAATCGAGCCTTTGACCCACGGTCGGTGGCTCTTGCGCCTTGTCGCAAGCTGCGAGCCCGAGTGTAAGCGCCGACACAGCCAAGATCGTCGAGATGCGAGCGAGCGGTGAGGAAGAAGATGGGTTGTTCGAAGTAGTCATGTCGTGTCCTTGGTCAGTAAGTTGTTGCGCACTTTAGGCCTGGGGCGGTTGCGGCCGCGTCAGCCGCGGCGCAAGATGCTGTAGGACGACATCGCCCACCGATTTACCCATTTCTGTGCGCGGCGCCACAATTGACCGATGTCCATCCCTGCACTTACAAGGTGGTTTCCATTTCTCGCGTGGCCCAGACCCACCCGCAGTCTGCTGCTCGGGGAGCTGGTCGCTGGTCTTACCGTTGGTTTGATGCTGGTGCCGCAAGGCGTCGCCTACGCTGCGTTGGCAGGCATGCCCCTCGTCACCGGCATTTACGCTTCGCTGCTGCCCGCGTTGGTAGCAGTCTTGTGGAGCTCCTCGACCCGGCTGGGTGTCGGGCCCACCGCACTGACCAGCCTGCTCATTGGCGCCTCGCTCACCGGCTTGGCCCTGCCTGGCAGCCCCGAATGGGTGGCGCTCGCCGTGTGGATTGCCATTTTGTCTGGAGCGCTTCAGTTGCTGATGGGCGCAGCGCGCTTTGGCTGGGTGATGCAGGTGGTGACTTCGCCAGTATTGAGCGGTTTTACCCAAGCGGCTGCAATTTTGATCCTGCTTTCGCAGTTGCCATCGCTGCTTGGTCTTCGCGGCAGCCTGAGCGCTTGGCTGTCGGCGCCTGCCCTCACAGCTATAGATGGCGCGGGTGCCGCATTCGGCTTGGCATGTCTGGCACTGCTCCTCGTTTCCAAAAGGCGTTGGCCCCGGTTTCCTGCGGTCGTGGCGATCATGGGCACCGCAGCTGCCGTCAGCGCTGCCATGGGCTACGAAGCAAAGGGCGGTGCCGTGGTCGGGACACTGCCCGCCGGTTTGCCGCACTGGTATTGGCCGGGTGCGCTGCCTTGGGGAACGTTTGGCCAGCTGGTAATGCCGGTGCTTGTCATTACCTTGGTGAGCTTTCTTGAGACCGCATCAAGCGCCAAGGTGGACCATCAAAAAGGCGGCACCCGCTGGAATGAGAATCAAGATTTGATCGCCCATGGCATGGCCAAAATCAGTTCCGGTTTGTGCGGCTCGTTTGCCACCAGCGCTTCGTTTTCTCGATCTGCGATAAATCTCTACGCGGGCGCACGCACGGGCTGGGCGACTCTCTTTGCCACAACCGTCGTGTTCTTGGCCCTTTTGTGGCTGACCCCCGCCTTGCACCATGTGCCCCAGGCCGTGCTGGCGGCCGTGGTCGTAGCTGCCATCGTGAATTTGATCCAGCCTGGGCTGGTGCTTCCGCTCTGGCGCATCTCACGCGTTGAAGCGGGGATCGGCGTGGCCACATTTGCCATCACGCTGACCACAGCGCCACAACTGTACTGGGGGGTTCTGGCAGGCGTGGTCATGAATTTGACGCATTTTCTCTACCAGCGCCTGCACCCCCGCATCATCGAGGTGGGCATGCATCCGGACGGAAGCCTGCGCGACCGCGAACTCTGGCGGCTGCCCGAAATCGCGCCGCACGTACTTGCCCTGCGCATGGACGCCGAACTCGACTTTGCTTCCGCGCGCGCCTTGGAGCAGCGCCTGGCGTCCCGCCTCTACCTGCAATCGGCCCAAGCCATCTCGGACGTGTGCCTCTTTGCCCAACCGATCAACCGAATCGACGTGACCGGCGTCGAGACTTTCGTGAAGATCGCTGCGCTGGTGCGCGAGCACGGCGCTCGCCTGCACATCAGCGGGCTAAAGCTCCCAGTCGAGCGTGCACTGGAACGCGCCGGCATTCTTCCCAGCCCAAGCGTGCATGTTTACCGGACCGAGCGGCAGGCCGTAGAGGCCTTGCAAACGACGCCGCAGAAAGCCAGCGACGCACCTTTCTGAGCCCTACAGCCCGCGTTACACTTCGCGCAAGCACCTTTTCTTTATTCAGTGTCCGAACCCGCACCGTCCTCTTTAGTTGATCTGCGCGCACTGCGCCTCGATACGGCCTTGGCATTGATAGAGCAAGGTACTGACCGAGCTGCCCCTTTGCCGCACGCTGCAGCCAATTCGACCGAATATTTGCAGTCGGTGGTCGACAGTTTGTGCGAACTCTCTCTGCGCGACCCGCTTACCGGCCTTGCCAACCGCCGCCACTTCCATGCCGCGCTGGAACGCGAAGTGGACCGGGTCACACGTTCCGGCGAGGCCGCCTTGCTGATGATGCTCGACATCGACCATTTCAAACGGGTCAACGACACCTACGGCCATGTCGCAGGCGACCGCGTTTTGCAGGTGGTCGCGCAGACGCTTGCGGGCTGCGTGCGGCCCATGGATACCTTGGCGCGCTACGGCGGTGAAGAATTTGCCATTGTGCTGCCCGCCTGCCAAGCGGAGTTCGGCCGGGCGGTGGCAGAGCGCATCCGCCGGGTCGTGGAAGCAACACCCATCAACGTCGCGCCCAATACCGTCATGCATGTCACCTTGAGCATTGGCGGCGCTTTTGCCATGCAATGGATACGCTCAACCACAAGCCTTTGGACGAATCGGGCAGACTACCAGCTCTACCGCGCAAAAACCGAAGGCCGCAACCGCGTTTGCATTGAAGCGCAGCCCAACAGCACCGTCAGTGCCGAAGAGAAAAGTTTGCTCTTCGGTCCGCTCTACACTCCTTCGGGTTGGGGCGAATTGCCTCCGATGAATTCCCACGACAGCGCCAACTGAAAGCGAACCGATGAGCGACGCGCAGTCACCTTCCACCTCCCCTGTCGGCTCCGGCGCGGCAGCAGCCGCGAACGGGCCAGCGGGCGCACGCATTATTGCCATCACCAGCGGCAAAGGCGGCGTGGGAAAGACATTTGTCTCTGCCAATCTCGCTGCAGCCTTGACGCGCCGTGGCCAGCGTGTGCTGGTGCTTGACGCCGACCTTGGTTTGGCCAATCTCGACGTAGTGCTCAATCTGCACCCAAAAATCACGCTGCACGACGTGTTTACAGGGAAGTCCAGCCTCGACGACGCTGTCATCGCAGCACCGGGCGGTTTCTCGGTTGTGTTGGCGGGCTCTGGCATGGTCGAGTATTCGCGGCTGACACCGGAAGTACGCAACCAGTTTCTCAGCGTGATTGAAACGCTCGCGCCACGGTTTGACGTCATCTTGCTCGACACCGGTGCTGGTATTTCCGATGTGGTGCTGTTTTCGGTATCGCTCGCGTCCGAAGTGCTCATCGTGGCCACGCCCGAGCCGACCTCGCTCACCGACGCCTATGCCGCCATCAAGGTGCTGGCAATGCAACAGAAGCGCCAGCATGTGCGTTTGGTGATCAACCAAGCGGCCCGCCCCGGCGACGGCCGTGCCATCGCCAGCCAGTTGCAACAGGTGCTGGACCGCTTTGTGACCACCGATTCAGGCCGGCCGATGCGCTTGATGCACATGGGCGACATTCCTGCAGACCCCACCGTGCGGGAGGCCGTCATGCGGCGCCAGTTGCTGCTGCTGCAAACGCCGGGCTGCCCCGCCGCACTTGCGATTTCGCAGCTTGCCGGCAAGGTTGAAGAAGCACTGCTGCATCGCGCGCAGTGAATGCGACTCCGCCGGCAGCGCTCCAAAAATCCAGCTGCCGCAGCGCACTTCCCGTCTAGAGCAGGAAAACCATCACGCACAACACCTGTTGCGCCACCGGAGGCTGCGTTAGAGTGGCTCCACCCCCAAGCCCAGAAAGAACTGCATGCGCAATCGCTCCACTTCCAAAGCTTCCAAAGCCCGCAAAAAATCTGGATCTTCTTCCGCAGCGCCATCAGCTTCGGGCCCTCGTAAATTTGCCATCGTCGGTGCCGGCATGGCAGGCGTTGTATGTGCGCGCACGCTGGTCCAAGCGGGTCACGAGGTCACTGTGTTTGAGAAGACCTTGCGCGCAGGCGGGCGCATGGCGACCCTCGAATCCCCCTTTGGCAGTTTTGACGCTGGTGCGCAGTACTTCACTTTGCGCGACCCCCGGTTTGAACAGGCATTGGCGACGGTTCCCGGCCTGTGCCGCCCCTGGAGCGCAAACGCAGTACGGGTGCTCGATTCGGCTGGTCGTGTAGCCGCCGTGAGCTTGCCCACGTCGGAGCCGCACTGGGTGGCCTGCCCTGGCATGGAGAGTCTGGTGGCCGCTTGGGCGGAGCCGCTCACCGCTGCGGGACGCCTGCACACCAGTCAACGCGTTACGAGTATCGAGCGCGACCCGTTGGCCCCCAAGGGCTGGCAGGTGCGCACCGAATCCGTGGGCGGCGGCGCACAAGTCTTCGCGGGCTTCGATGCTGTTTTACTGGCGCAACCAGCTGAGCACGCCGCCGCTTTGCTGCGCGCCAGCCATTTGGATGCGGGGCTTGCGGCAGCAGTGGCCGATGTGCGCACCGCCCCATGTTGGACGCTGATGCTGGCCTACCCCCAAGCCGTGCGCCCAGGACTCAACACCCTTGGCCCGCAGTGGAGCGCTGCGCGCAGCACGCACCACCGTGTGGCGTGGCTGTCGCGGGAGTCGTCCAAGCCCAAGCGCAGCGGCGTGGAGCGCTGGACAGTGCAAGCCAGCCCAGAGTGGTCGCACGAGCATTTGCACGACGATCCCGACCGCATCAAGGCCAAGCTGCTGAAGGCTTTTGCTGAAATCACTGGCATCCGAGCCGAACCGGACTACGTGCACGCCGTGTGCTGGGAGCAGGCGCAAACCTTGGCGCCGCTGGGCGTCAGCCACGTCTGGAACGCAGGCGAATCGCTTGGTATGTGCGGCGACTGGTGTTTGGGCCACCGCGTCGAAGACGCCTTTCTCTCCGGCCTGGAACTGGCACTCGCCGTGGCTTGACGGCGGTGGCCGGCTACGTGGGCCGTTTTGCGCCCTCGCCCACCGGACCGCTGCACGCTGGCTCTTTGGTCGCCGCCTTGGCGAGCTGGCTCGACGCGCGGGCGCATGCGGGGCGCTGGCTGGTGCGCATAGAAGACGTGGATGTGCCTCGCTGCAGCGCAGACGCAGCGCGAACCATCCTTCAGCAGCTCTCGGCCGTCGGCCTGCACGCAGACGGTCCTGTGCTGTGGCAGTCACAGCGCAGCGCCGCCTACCAAAACGCGCTTGGTGCACTAGTGAATGAGGGCCTTGCCTACCCGTGCGCCTGCTCTCGTGCCGACATTGCGGCAGCGCATAAAGCCGCCGGCCGCACACCCACCCGCCACCACCCGCTGCCCTACCCGGGCACGTGCCGCACCGGATTGCGCGAACGCCCAGCGCGCGCTTGGCGCTTCGCGTGTGAAAAATATTGGTCAAAATGGCCTCTAGGTCAATATCTACAAGCGCAAGCAGCTATTTTTTCAATAGCTAATGAACAATTGTGTTGGTACGACCTGCGCCTCGGCACACAGACACAAAACGTGCCTGAAGCCGTCGGCGATTTTCTGCTCAAGCGCGCCGACGGCATGTGGGCCTACCAGTTGGCCGTGGTGGTGGACGACGCCGCTCAGGACGTGACCCACATCGTGCGCGGGGAAGACTTGGCCGACAACACTGCGCGCCAGATGCTGTTGCAAGCGGCATTGAACGTCCCCACGCCGCAGTATTTGCACACGCCACTGGTGCGCGGCGCCGACGGAGAAAAGCTCTCCAAACAGCACGGCGCACCGCCGATTGACACGACCAAGCCGCTACTTGCGCTGCAGGAAGCCGCAAAAGCACTCGCACTGCCCCCTGTCCCAGCGCAAACCCTGATGGGAGATGCCCTGTCACACTGGGCGCGGGCATGGAGCGCTCTCTACAATTCCCCCCTGTGACCGAAACCCTTACCGATACCCTTACCGCCACCCAAACGGATGGCGCCCCGGCAGGCGTTGCCCATCCCAAAACCATTAAGAGTTTTGTGCGCCGTGCCGGGCGCGCGACAGCGGCCCAATCGCGGGCATTCGAACAACTCGGACCGACCATGGTCTTGCCATACAAGGAAGCCTTGCTCGACGTTGCCGCCGCGTTTGGCCGCGAGGCGCCGCTGCTGCTGGAAATTGGCTTTGGCATGGGCGAGGCCACAGCGCACATCGCCGCCGTCCGTCCCGATGACAACTTTCTCTGCTGCGAAGTGCACGAAGCCGGTGTGGGCGCCCTCCTCAAACGCATTGCCGAGCAGGGGCAAAGCAATATCCGCATCGTCCAGCACGACGCAGTGGAGGTGCTCGCGCACATGATCTCCCCGGCCAGCCTTGCAGGCGTGCACATTTTCTTCCCCGACCCTTGGCACAAGAAGAAGCACAACAAGCGCCGCCTGATTCAAACGCCGCTGGTGCAGCGCTTGGTCTCGCGCCTGGCGCCTGGCGGTTACTTACACTGCGCCACCGACTGGCAGCCGTATGCCGAGCAGATGCTGGCCGTGCTTACAGCCGAGCCAAGGCTTGCCAACACCGCGCAGGGTTATGCGCCGCAACCCGACTATCGCCCGCTTACCAAATTCGAAAACCGTGGGCTTCGCCTCGGACACGGTGTCTGGGATTTGGTCTTTCGGCGCAGCAGCTAAACGAGTACGCTTTGAGCATGTCCCCAATTCTTCAGAATTTGGTCGAAATGACCGGCCACCGCGACCACTTGCGTTTGGAAGTTTCGGTACTTTCCACTCTCCAAGAGCTGGCGGGCACTTTGGACGTGCGTGCACTGGAAGTGTTTTCCCACCAAGGCGACTTGTATGTGCGGCCACGCACTTGGCTCGAAAACGGGAAATGGATGTCTGGCGTCGTGGACGCCACATGGGACCCCAACAGCGTCCTGCTGACAGAGCTTCCAGAGTTACAACAGTGCGTCAACCAACGCGGTAGCAGCGCCACCGCAACCATCCGCAACGGCTGCTATCGCCTTTGGCTCCCGGTGTGGATGCAAGACAAAGTCACAAGCTGCCTTGAAATTACCCAGTCGAGTCCGTTTTCGCCGCAGGTTCTTGAAGTCATTTCAGGCGTGTTTCACGTCTACCGAAATTACCAGAGCCTGCTCGACTACAGCGAACGCGACGCGCTTACCGGCCTGTTTAATCGCAAGACCTTCGACGAACAATTTGCGCGGCAAACCGAGAATGCGGACGTCTCGATCGCGTGCAGCCAACCTATCGGCGACGCCCCCGACCACCGCGCACCTCAGGCTGAGGGTGCGAAAAACTGGTTGGCTGTGGTCGACATCGACCACTTCAAACTGGTCAACGACCGTTTCGGACATCTGTATGGCGATGAAGTACTGATTTTGGTGGCCAACATTTTGCGCAGCTCTTTCCGCGCGCAAGACCGCATTTTCCGCTTTGGCGGAGAAGAATTCGTGGTTTTGCTGCGCGCCACCACCTTGGAATGTGCGCAGCAGGTGTTCAATCGTTTCCGCACGACCGTAGAAAACCACCCATTTCCTCAAGTCGGCCAAATCACCGTCAGCCTGGGCTTCGTTGCCATCGACAGTGGCACCCCGGTGGAAATCCTCGGGCAGGCCGACCAAGCGCTGTACTACGCCAAGGAAAATGGCCGAAACCGGGTGTGCTTCTACGACGACTTAATTTCCAGCGGTGCACTGGCGACCAAGGTCAGCAACGAAGACGTCGAACTGTTCTGAACGGATGAAGCACGCCATGGCGCGTTGGCGCGCTTCATCCCTGCCGCGCATTGGCCTGCGGACCCGCTTAACGCTGAGCGTGATGCTGATTGCGCTAGTCAGCACGCTGGGCGTCGCGGCTGTGGCCTTCTTCTACGTGAAGGCCAACACGCTCAATGTGATTTCCAGCGACCAGATGCAGCGCACGGTGGCGGTCGCCGACACGATCGATCAGAAGTTCATCAGCCGGCGCGTATTGCTCAAGACGTTTGCCGAATCGCTCGAAGCCCAGCAAATACATGGCACCGCGCAGATACAGTCTTTTTTGCTCCGCCACACTGGCCTCAAGCAAGTGTTCGACAACGTTGCGCTGTTTGACCGCTCGGGACGCTTGGTGGCCAACTTCGAAGGACTGGACGCGATCGATAAGCTCAACATCTCCGACCGTCCTTACTTTATTGAAACCTTAGCCAGCGGACGAGGCGTGATTTCACAGCCCATTCGCAACCGCACCAGAGGCGTCGCCCAAGTGCTGATGACGCAGCCCGTGCACGATGCAGCGGGCAACGTCCTCTACATCATCAACGGTCAGATCACCTTGGAAAACCCGAATTTCCTGGGCGAATTGGCCGACTTGAAGTTCGGTAAAACCGGTTACGTCTTCATCACCAACACCGATGGCATCGTCATCGACAGCCCACGAAAAGAGCGCATCCTCAAGCACTTCGATGCTGAGGGCGGACGCAACGAGGCGACCACCCTCGCCGCAGCAGGCTTTGAGGGCACGACGGAGGCGGTAAATCGCCTCGGCGTCCGCGCGCTGTATGCCTTCAAGCAGACGCGGGAGACGAACTGGATCATTGGGACGCACTATCCCTACGAAGAAGCGTTCGCAGATATTCGTCGTCTCGAACAACTTACCTGGATAGGCGCGCTCGCGCTGTCGCTTTTGGTAGGCGGCTTGAGTCTCTATTTGCTGCGCCGGCAGCTCGCGCCCTTGGGTCGCCTGCACCAACAAATGCTGGATACGCGGACTGCGGCGCAGTACGTCCCGTCCGAGCTGGCGCACACGCCCGACGAACTGGGCGATCTCGCCCGCACCTTCGACCGTTTAATGCTCGAGCGCCAGGTCGCGCGCGAACAGCTCGAAGCAAGCGAAAACCACCTGCGCGAGATACTGCGCGACGCGGGAGATGCCTTTGTCGCCATAGACGGTGACGCGCGCATCACCGAATGGAACCGCCAAGCGGAAGTGATCTTTGGTCATTCACGCGAACAAGCCCTCGGGCAGTTGCTCTCCGAGCTTTTGGTTCCCGCCGAGATGCGCACCGGATGCCAAGCCGGCATGGTGAATTTTTTGCATTCGGGCACTGGCCCCATGGTGGGCATACGCAGAGAAATCGACGCTTTGCATCGCGACGGACACCTCATCCCGGTCGAGCTTTCTGTCGCAGCCACAAAACAAGGCGACCGTTTCGTGGCCCACGCTTTCTTGCGCGATATTTCAGAGCGCTTGGCTGCAGAGGCGCGCATCGCCGCGAGCGGCAAACTCCTTCAAGACATTGCCGACAACATGCCATCGCTGGTGGCCCGGTTGGACAGCAGCTTGCGCTACACCTTCGTGAATGCGGCGATTCAAAAGGCGTACCCAGACGAAAACCTCATCGGCAAATCCATGCAGGAGGTCTATGAAGAAGCGGAATTTTTGCTCATCCAGCCTTGGGCGCAAAAGGCGCTGGCTGGCCAACGCGTGACGTTTGAAAAGCAAGGTGCAAGACACTCGATGTACGCAGGGCAGCACTTTGAGTTGACCTACCTCCCAGATTGGGACGCCAACGGCACAGTGGCGGGCTTCTATTCGATGAGCTTTGACATTACAGAGCGCGCTCGCGCCGAGCGCGCAATCGCCGAGAGTGAAGCCAAACTGCGCAGCATTACCGACAATCTGCCCGCCCTGGTGGCCCAACTAGACACGAGCGAACGCTTTACCTTTGTGAACAGTGCGGTGCGCGACTGGTGGGCAGAGGAACCCGAAGCCTTGATCGGGCGCACCATGCAGGAAGTCGTCGGCGACCGGTTTTATGCGCGGGTAGAGGGCATGCTCAAAAAGGCATTGGCTGGGGAGCGCGTGGAGTTTGAATCGCAACGAGCGGTCAACGGAGCCTTGCGCGATGCACACAGCATTTTTGTGCCTGAATTTGATGGCGCGGGGGTTGTGGTCGGCATCTTCGTAATGACCATCAACATTACTGAGCTCAAAACTGCCCAGCGCAAGCTGGCACTCTTGGCGCGCGTCGACTCGCTCACACAGCTGGCCAACCGCTTATCGTTTAACGAAACGCTGCCCGTGATGCTTGCGCGCTCCAGGCGCAACGGCGACGCGCTGGCGGTGATGTACCTGGATATCGACCATTTCAAGTCCATCAACGACACGCTCGGACACGCAGCGGGCGACGAGGTGCTGTGCGAGTTTGCGCGCCGCCTTCAAGCCAGCGTGCGCACCACCGATTTGGTCGTGCGGCTTGCAGGCGACGAATTTGTGGTGGTATTGGAAAATCTGTCGGGGCCAGATGTTGTCAGCGCGGTGGCAGAAAAAATCGTTCGACAGGTCTCTATGCCGGTGTTCAACGTACACGACAAGCCACTGTCCATCACCACCAGCATCGGCATCGTGTTCCACGCCCACACGTGCGCGCCGACCACGTCGACCGAGCTTTTGGCCCGTGCAGACGCCGCGCTGTATGCCGCGAAAGCGGGCGGACGAAATAGGTTCGAGTTCGCTGCTTAACGCCGCCCAGCAGCCTACAGGCGCTCAGCCACCCACGCTGGCACCGATGCCAACGCTGCAGGTATGCCCGCTGCATCGGTTCCTCCAGCCATCGCCATGTCGGGCTTGCCGCCGCCCTTGCCGCCAACTTGTTGGGCAACGAAATTCACCAGTTCGCCCGCTTTGACACGGCCCACGGCATCTTGCGTGACACCTGCGGCAATTTGCACTTTTCCGCCCTCGACGGCTACCAATACGATGGCCGCCGTCTTGAGCTTGTCCTTGAGCTTGTCCATGGTCTCGCGGAGCGTCTTGGCATCGGCCCCGGGAAGCACGGCGGCCAGCACCTTAAGGCCTTTGACCTCCACCGCCTGACTCAGCAGTTCGTCGCCCTGGTTGGAAGCGAGCTTGCCTTTGAGGGCAGCGACTTCTTTTTCCAGCGCACGCGCATGCTCAAGCGCCTGGCCAATGCGGCCAGTTAGTTCGGCCACGGGTGACTTCAGCAAACCAGAGGCCTGAGTCACAGTGTCTTCCAGGCTTTGCAGGTACGCCAGTGCGTTGCTGCCGGTGACGGCCTCGATGCGGCGCACGCCAGCGGCCACACCGCCCTCGCTCACCACCTTGAACAAACCAATGTCGCCGGTGCGCTGCACGTGCGTGCCGCCGCAGAGTTCGCGGCTGCTGCCGATGTCGAGCACGCGCACCGTTTCGCCGTACTTTTCGCCAAACAGCATGGTGGCGCCAGTGCTCTTGGCCGACTCGATGTCCATGACGCGCGCCTGTGTGGCGTGGTTGGCCAGGATTTCTTCGTTGACGCGCTGCTCGATGTCGCGGATTTGCGCGGACGTCACCGGCGCGTTGTGCGTGAAGTCAAAGCGCGTCTTGTCGGCATCCACCAAGCTGCCCTTTTGCTGCACATGCTCGCCCAGCACTTCGCGCAGGGCCTTGTGCATCAAGTGGGTGACCGAGTGGTTGCGCATGGTGGCAGCGCGCAGTGCGGTATCTACTTCGGCCTGCACGGTGTCGCCGACACTCAAACTTCCTGATTCAAGCGTGCCGTGGTGGCCAAAGACTTCCGGACGCACCTTGAGCGTGTCGTCCACAACAAAGCGGGCCGAGGCGCTGCTGAGCACGCCTTGGTCTCCGACCTGGCCGCCGCTCTCGGCGTAGAAAGGCGTGGTGTCCAGCACCACCAAACCGTTTTGACCGTGATTTATGGCTCTAGCGCTTACCCCGTCTACGTAGATAGCTATCACTTTCGCGGGTTCTGACAGCTGCTCATAGCCCGTGAAGCGGTTGGCGTCGCCGGTGTAGTCGAGCGCCTTGTCCATCTTGAACTTGCCTGCAGCGCGTGCCTGGGCCTTCTGCCGGTCCATCGCCGCATGAAAACCCGCTTCGTCCACCGACAGCCCACGCTCGCGACACACGTCGGCCGAGAGGTCGAGCGGGAAGCCGTAGGTGTCGTGCAGCTTGAACGCGACGTCGCCTGGCAACTGCTGCACCCCGCCCTGCAGCGCAGCGTCGAGGATGTCCATGCCGGTGGCCAGCGTTTCAAAGAAGCGTTCTTCCTCGGCCTTGAGCACCTCGGTGATGCGCTGCTCCTGCTCGCGCAGCTTGGGATAGGCATCGCCCATCAGACGGGCCAGGTCGACAACCAGTTTGTGGAAGAACGGCGTCTTCTTGCCCAGCTTGTAGCCGTGGCGAATGGCACGACGGACGATGCGACGCTGCACATAGCCACGCCCTTCGCTGCCGGGGATGACTCCATCAGAGACGAGAAATGCGGTGGCGCGGATGTGGTCGGCAATCACCTTGAGCGAGGGATTTGCGAGGTCGTCGCAACCCGTTTCTCGCGCAGCGGCTTTGATGAGTGCGTCGAACAGATCAATTTCGTAGTTGCTGTGCACGTGCTGCAAGATGGCGGCCAAGCGCTCCAGTCCCATGCCGGTGTCCACACAAGACGCGGGCAGCGGACGCGTCGAGCCGTCTTCGGCCATGTCGAACTGCATGAACACGTTGTTCCAGATCTCGATGAAGCGGTCACCGTCTTCATCCGGGCTGCCGGGTGGGCCGCCGGGGATGTGGTCGCCGTGGTCGTAGAAGATTTCGCTGCACGGGCCGCAAGGACCGGTGTCGGCCATCATCCAGAAGTTGTCAGATTTGTAGCGGCCGCCCTTGTTGTCGCCAATGCGGATGACGCGCTCGGGCGGCAGGCCAATTTCCTTCGTCCAGATGTCGTAGGCCTCGTCGTCTTCCTGGTACACCGTGGCCAGCAGACGCTCGGCTGGCAGCTTGTAGACCACTGTCAGCAACTCCCAAGCCCAGTGCAGCGATTCGCGCTTGAAGTAGTCGCCAAAGCTCCAGTTGCCGAGCATTTCAAAGAAGGTGTGGTGGCGCGCGGTGTAGCCGACGTTTTCTAGGTCGTTGTGCTTGCCGCCGGCGCGCAGACAGGCCTGCACTGAGGTGGCGCGCACATACGGACGCTTGTCGGTGCCGAGGAACACGTCTTTGAACTGCACCATGCCGGAATTGGTGAACATCAGCGTCGGATCGTTGCCAGGTACGAGCGAGCTGGATGGCACCACCGTATGGCCCTTGGACGCAAAGAAGTCCAGAAAACTCTTTCGGATGTCGGCGACGGAGGCGGGGCGTGTCATGGGGCGGTTCTCGGGCGAAGGATCAAGGGACGACGCGTGCTGCGCGCAGGCGAGGCAACCTGCAATTTTAAAGCGATGCCAGAACGTTCACCGCTGTCAGCTTTTGCGCAGCACGGAACAGCGGCGCCAACCAAATTCAAGGGAAAACCCTTGTACTATTTTTGATATCTTTCTAATATATTAACGACATCGGAAGTTTACTTCTGCAGGTCACGATCTTTCCACCCCGTTTTCCACAACCTTGGAGTTCTCATGAGCAATACCCGCTGGCAAGGCATATTCCCCGCCATCACCACCAAGTTCCACCCAGATGAGAGCATTGATGCGGAAGGCACGGCCCGTCACATTGACTTCCAGATCCGCAACGGCGTTCACGGTCTCGTGACTTGTGGCTCGTTGGGAGAGTTCAGCACATTGACGCTCGAAGAGAAGCTCGAAGTTACGCGCATCGCTATTGAGGCTGCCAAAGGCCGCGTCCCTGTATTGGCTAATGTGTCGGAAACCAGCACCCGCGAAGCCCTGCGATTCATCAAAGGCGCCAACGCCTTGGGCGTTGATGGGTACATGGTTATGCCTTCGGTCGTCTACGTGGCAGATGCACGCGAAGCCATCGCCAACGTGCGCGCCATGGCCGAAGCAGCCAAAAAACCGATCATGGTTTACAACAACCCCATCGCCTACCGTGTGGACCTTAAAGCCGAGGATTTTGCCCAACTGGCAGATTGCGAATGGGTGGTAGCCATCAAGGAAAGCTGTGGCGACATTCGCCGCATTACCGACCTGCGCCTAGCGCTGGGCGACCGTTTCCAGCTTTTCTTGGGCGTGGACGACCTGGCTTTTGAAGGCCTGGCGCTGGGCTGCGACGGCCTGCTGGCCGGCGTGGGCTGCACCTTCCCACGCGAGACGGTAGCCTTGTACGACCTCATGAAGGCAGGCAAATACGCCGAAGCGCTCAAGCTCTATCAATGGATGACGCCGCTTCTGCACTTGGACGTATCGGCCAAGCTGGTGCAGAACCTCAAGCTCATTGACGTTCTGGCAGGTGTGAGTACCGAACACATGCGCCTTCCCCGCATGCCACTGATTGGCGAAGAGCGTGCATTCATTGAGCGCGTCGTCAAGAAGGCCCTGGACACCCGCCCAGTTGAGTACCAGTCGGTCGCTTAAACGTTTCAAGGGCGACGAGCGCTTCACGAGTAAAAGCATTTCTTATGAAGACTCGGAAATTGATTGCTGAGCGAATACTGCCTGTAACCTGAAGCGTCTCAACCTCGCAACAAAGGATATTTCGATGAAATTTGCCATTTCCAATACTGCCGCCCTCGTCGCCCTCGCCTTTGCTGGCTCTGCCCTGGCGCAGAGCCAGGTTGTGACCATCGGGCACAGCGGCCCACTTTCTGGGCCAAACGCATTTGCCGGCAAGGACAATGAGAACGGCGTGCGCATGGCCGTTGAAGAACTCAACGCTAAGAAAATCAAGGTCGCAGGCAAGACGCTTGAATTCAAACTCGACTCGGAAGACGACCAGTGCGATGCGCGAAACGGCGTCAGCGTCGCCCAGAAGTTTGTCGACGACGGGGTGAAGTACGTCATGGGTCCCTACTGCTCAGGCGTAGCAATTCCGGCGTCACGCGTCTACAGCCAAGGCGGCACCATGGTTTCCACCGTGGGCACCAACCCCAAGGTCACAGACAACGGCTACAAGAATCTGTTTCGCATCATCGCCAGCGATACGCAGATCGGCTCGAACATGGCCATTTACGCAGCGAACGTAATGAAAGTGAAGAACGTTGCCGTCATCGACGACCGAACCGCGTTTGGTCAGGGCGTCGCCGACGAATTCTCCAAAGAGGCAAAGAAGCTGGGCCTCAATGTTGTTGGCCAGGAATTCACGACCGACAAGTCGACCGACTTTCTCGCCATCTTGACAAATCTCAAGGCGAAGAAACCCGATGCGATCTTCTTTGGTGGTTACGCACCACAGGCAGCGCCCATGGCGCGCCAGATGAAGCAACTGGGCATGAGCACCAAACTGCTGGGCGGCGACACCCTGTGCAGCCCCGAAGTCGGCAAGCTCGGCGGCGAGGCAGTGAACGACACTGTGTTCTGCGCGCAAGGCGGCACGATGCTCGACAAGATTGACGCCGGCACCGCCTTCAAGGCCAAGTACAAGGCGCAGTTCAAGCGCGACGCCGACGCCTACGCCGCCTCGTATTACGACCAAACCATGCTCATTGGCAACGCCATGGCCAAGGCGGACTCGACCGACCCGAAGAAAGTTGGCGAGTACATCTACGGCAACAGCTACAAGGGCGTTGCAGGCACCTACGCCTACGATGAAAAGGGCAATCTGAAGCAGGCGCCCATTACAGTGAGCACTTTCCGCAACGCAGTGCCCGTGCCGCTCGCCAGCTACTGATCGTCTCCTGCTCCCGCCTCGCCGGGAGCTTGTGGCCTGCACGATCTGCAGGCCATTTTTTTGGACTTTTTATGCACCGCATCCAAATCATTGACTCCCACACCGGCGGCGAGCCCACGCGGCTGGTAGTGGATGGTTTTCCCGATCTGGGGAATGGCAGCATGGCTGAGCGCCGCGTCCTCTTGGCCGCCGAGCACGACCGCTGGCGCACCGCCACGGTGCTCGAGCCGCGCGGCAACGACGTCATCGTCGGCGCCGTGCTCTGCCCGCCCGTCGATGCGCGCAACGCTGCAGGTGTGGTGTTCTTCAACAACAGCGGCTATCTGGGCATGTGCGGTCACGGCACTATTGGTCTGGTGGCATCACTCGCCTACATGGGGCGCCTACAACCCGGCGTGCACGGCATCGAAACCCCGGTGGGCACCGTGCAGACCACACTGCACGACGACGGATCGGTGAGTGTGCGCAATGTGCCCGCCTACCGGCTGCACCAGGCATTGGCGATAAACGTGCCGGGCTACGGCCCCGTAACCGGCGATGTCGCCTGGGGCGGTAACTGGTTTTTCCTGGTGAGCATGCACCAGCAGCGCGTGGAAAGCACCAACCTCGCCGCGCTCACGGCCTTTTCCCTCGCCGTGCAAAAGGCCTTGGAAGACCAAGGCGTGCGCGGCAGCGACGGAGGCCTCATCGACCATATCGAACTCTTTGCGGACGACCACCAGGCCGACAGCCGCAACTTTGTACTCTGCCCCGGCGGCGCCTACGACCGCTCGCCCTGCGGGACCGGCACCAGTGCCAAGCTTGCCTGCCTCGCGGCCGACGGCAAGCTGCAGCCGGGCCAGGTGTGGCGCCAGGCGAGCATTATCGGCAGCCAGTTCGAGGCCAGCTATGCAGTGGAAGGCGATCAACTCATCCCAACGCTGCGCGGCCGTGCGTTCATGAGCGCAGAAGCTACGCTACTGATCGAACAGAGCGACCCGTTTGGTTGGGGAATTGCGCTCTAACGCCCGCATGCAAAAGCCCGACGTCATCGTCATCGGCGCCGGCATCGTCGGCGCTGCATGTGCACACGCACTGGCCAATGCGGGCCAGTCGGTGCTAGTGCTCGACGCCCGCCTGGGCGGCGCCACCAACGCTGGCATGGGTCACCTGGTGGTGATGGACGACAACCCCGCCGAACTGGCAATCAGCCAGGCCTCGCTCACGCAGTGGCACGAGTGGGCGCCACGCATGGCAGCCGAGGCGCCAAGCACTGCGTTCACGCACTGCGGCACGCTGTGGGTGGCGGCCGACGCAGAAGAAATGCAGGAGGCCGAGCACAAACGCGCGCGCCTGCGAGCCCATGGCATTGCCTGCGAACTGCTGAGCGCCCGCGAACTCGCCATGCAAGAGCCCGTGCTGCGTCCCGGCCTGCACGGCGCGCTGCGCGTGAGCGGCGACAGCATGGTCTATGCCCCGAGCGCCGCCGAATGGCTGCTGGGCCATGCCGCAAAGCCCATCCGCGTCGAGGCATTGCGCGCCAGCAGCATTGAAGGCCGCCGCGTGCACTGCACCGAGGGCAGCGTGCGTGAAGGAGGCGCCGTGCTGCTGGCCGCTGGCATCCACGCCACGCAGTTTTGCCCTGAGCTACCCATTCGCCCCAAGAAAGGGCACTTGGCCATTACCGACCGGGGCAACGCCGTGGTGCGCCACCAATTGGTCGAGCTGGGCTATGTCAAGAACGCGCACCAGACCGAGGGCACTTCGGTTGCCTTCAACCTGCAGCCACGTCCCACCGGCCAGTGGCTGCTGGGGTCGTCGCGCCAATTCGACACGCTGGACCCGGCGGTGGACAACGCCGTGCTGGCAAACATGCTGCGGCGCGCCATTGAATATGTGCCATCTCTGGCCGAGCGCAACGCCATCCGCACCTGGACCGGGTTTCGCGCCACCACACCCGACGGTCTTCCCATCATCGGACGCCACCCAGAGCACGAACACCTGTGGCTCGCCGTGGGGCATGAGGGCTTGGGCGTGACCACGGCGCCTGCGACGGCCAACCTGATTGCATCGAGCATGCTGGGCACGCCTGCACCCATTGACCCCACGCCCTATGCACCCACACGGTTTATGCAGGAGTGCAAGCCATGAAAAATGCCGCAGCCCTGGTCGAAGTGCACGTGGGTGAGAAGCGTGTGCGCTTAGCAGCGGGCAGCAGCGTGGCCGCTGCCTTGGCGCAACACCCGCCGGGGCGCACGCGCCTGTCGGTCAGCGGGCAGTGGCGCGCACCGCTATGCGGCATTGGCGTGTGCCACGAGTGCCGCGTGCTGATCGATGGCCGAGAACGCCTGGCCTGCCAGACGGTGTGTGAAGACGGCATGCACATCACGATCAGCACGGCCCAGCCGCAGGGTGCCGCATGATCGAGTCACCTCCAATGCCCCAGACCCGTTGCGACCTCCTCATCATCGGCGCGGGCCCTGCGGGCATGGCCGCCGCGCTGGCTGCAGCACCCTCCGGCATGCGCATCGTGGTGGTGGACGACAACCCAGCGCGCGGTGGGCAGATTTGGCGCGATGGCCCTGGCGTGCAACTACCGCCGCTGGCACGCCAGCACAGAGAAGGCCTTGCACGCCACACCAACATCGAAGTGCTAAACGGCACCCGCGTGGTCGGCCTGGGCGACCGGGCCAGTGCGAACGACGCGCCCGCACTGATTTTGGAAGACGCCACGCGCGGCTGGACGCAGCACGCGGTCCGACTCATCCTCTGCACCGGCGCACGCGAACTGCTGCTGCCCTTCCCCGGTTGGACGCTCCCCGGCGTCACCGGCGCGGGAGGCCTGCAGGCACTCATCAAAGGTGGGGTAGAGGTACGCAGCCAGCGCATCGTCATTGCCGGTACTGGCCCGCTCTTGTTGGCTGCGACTGCCACTGCGCGCAAGGCGGGCGCCCAGGTGGTGCGTGTGGCCGAACACACCTCGTGGAGTGCGCTGGCCACGTTTGCAGCGCAGCTTCTTCGCTGGCCTGCAAAGGCACTGCAGGCACCCACCCTGCTGCACCCATGCCTGCGCGCCAATGCGCATGTGCTGGAAGCACTGGGCAGCAGCCATGTTGAAGGAGTTCGGCTGCAGCGCGGGAACCGCACAGAACTGCTGAACTGCGATCGCATCGCCTGCGGCTTCGGCCTGGTGCCCAACACACTCCTGGGGCAAATGCTGGGCTGCGCACTGGGTGCGCGCAGCGGCCTGCAGGTCGATCAGCGGATGCAGACCACAGTACCCAGCGTGTACGCCGCAGGCGAATGCACCGGCTTTGGTGGCAGCGAACGTGCGCTGGCACAAGGCGCTATGGCCGGCCATGCCGCTGTCGGCAACACCGAAGCTGCGCAAGCCCTGCAAAGCACACTGATGCGCTGGAATGCATTTGCCGATGCGCTGCACCACCATTTCCCGGTGCGCGCCCAAGTGCTGGCCGCCCTGCCCCGCGCCGACACCCTGGTCTGCCGCTGCGAAGATGTGGAGCACAGCGACCTGCAGCAGCGCAGCGGCTGGATCGACGCCAAGCTGCACACCCGCTGCGGCATGGGCGCCTGCCAAGGACGCATTTGCGGCGCGGCGGCCCAGGTGCTGTTCGGCTGGGCACCACAGCCCGCGCGGCACTTACTGTCACCCGCACGCCTGTCCACGCTCGCGTGCGCAGACCCCGAGATCGTTCACCCACCCACCAACGAAAGCGCTTCTAAGGCATGAACTCCACTTCCCAGTCCTCCCCCGCCACGGTGCATGTCCCTGAAGCGGAACTGAGCAAGCTCGTCCACCGCGCCTTGGCCCGCATGGGCCTGTCGGATGCACATGTGCAGGCCATTGCCAAAGTCATCGTCGCAGGCCAGCGTGATGCTTGCCAGTCGCATGGGGTGTACCGGCTGATCAGCTGTGTTGACGCCGTACGCGCGGGCAAGGTGAAGTTGGAGGTGGAGCCCGTAGTGACTGCCAGTGGCGGTCCCATCGTGCAGGTTGATGCAAAGTTCGGTTTCTCGCCGCTGGCTTTCGAGCGCGGTTTACCAAAGCTGGTCGAGGCCACGCGCCGCCATGGCCTCGGTGCGCTGGTTATTCGCCAGTGCTTTCATTTCTCTGCTCTGTGGCCCGAGATCGAAGCCATCACCGCACACGGCCTGGCAGCACTGGCCCTCACGCCCAGCCACGCCTGGGTCGCCCCGGCCGGCGGCAGCAAGCCGCTGTTCGGAACCAACCCCATCGCCTTTGGCTGGCCACGCCCTGGTCCCTTTCCTTATGTTTTTGACTTTGCCACCAGCGCCATCGCGCGTGGGGACCTGGAACTGCACCGCCGCGCCGGCCAGCCTTTGCCCGAAGGCTGTGGCGTGGACGCAGATGGCCAGCCCAGCACCGACCCCGTCGCCGTGGCGCGCGGCGCCATGCTGGCGTTTGGTGGACACAAGGGCTCTGCGCTCGCGACCATGGTGGAACTCATGGCCGGCGCCCTGATTGGCGACTGGACCAGCCGCGAATCGCTGGCTTTTGACGACGGCGCAGGTGTCACACCCTGCCACGGCGAGCTGATTCTTGCGTTCGACCCGCTGGCCTTGGGTGGTGGCGACGCAGACGCCCAAACCGCGAGGGCTGAACACCTTCTGCACGCCATTTCCGACCAAGCCCGCTTGCCCTCACAGCGCCGCTTTGCGGCGCGCGAGCGCAGCCAGGAAGAAGGCATTGCCATTCCTGCATCCATGTACCAAGACATCGTACAACTCGCCAACTGAGCTAAGTGGCCGTGCGCCAGGGCTGGCGCACGGGCAGAAAAAAATAGCGCAAACCGCTGGTTTCCCCTAATAAGGGCTCCTCAATTTTATTAATATATTTACAACATATCTTAAAGATACTGAACGACAAAACTCCGCCTGCTACTGCACACCTATGACTCACAGCCAAGCGCCTTCTCCCGCCCACGAAGCGGCCCACGCACCGGTGCGCTGGGCCATGGCTTTGTCCACTGCGGTCCTGCGCGCAGAGCGCGCCGCACTGACGGTCTTGATGAGCCTGCTGGTGTTACTCATCCTGCTTAACGTCGTCACGCGCTACTCCGGCGTTCCTATTTACTGGGTCGACGAAGCGGCCGTGTTCACCATGGTCTGGCTCACTTTTGTCGGCGCATCGGTCATGACGCGCTTGCGCATGGACTTTGCGGTGGGGCTGGTGTCCGACCAACTGCCGCCCGGCGGTGCCAAGGTAATGAAAGTGATCGCCACGCTTGGTGTGCTGGTGTTTGCGCTCGCGTTGGTCTGGATGTGCTGGGTATGGATGGACCCACGGGGCATTGCAGCCGCCGGCTTCAATTCCAAGGACTATGCGGAAGCCAGTTTCAACTTCATCTACACCGAACACACCCAGACACTGGAGTGGCCCACCTGGGTGCTGCAGCTGATCCTTCCCCTCTTTTCACTCACCCTCACCGTGCACGCCTTTGCCAACCTACTGGAAGAGTTGGAGGCGTCTCCACGGGTGGTGCACCCAGGTTTCGATGTGGTCAGCGCCGACGCGGTGAACTGACTTTCAACACGGCACACAACCCTGGTCGCACGCTCCCATGATCACCAGCCTCTTCTTTCTCGCCATCCTGCTCGTGGGGGTGCCCATTGGCATTTGCCTGTGTTTGGCGGGTGTCGTGTTCATTCTCAACTCGGGCAGCACGGTGCTGTTCCAGTCGTTTCCGTTGCAGATGTTTGCCGGGGTGGACAGTTACGGGCTGATTGCCATCCCGCTGTTCATCCTGATTGGCGAGATCATGAACAGCGGCGGCATCACGCGGCGGCTGGTGGACCTGGCCATGGCCTTCATCGGCTCGGTCAAAGGGGGCCTCGCCTATGTGAACATTCTGGCCAACATGATGGTGTCGTCCATCATTGGCTCAGCCACGGCGCAGGTGGCCATCATGTCGCAGGTGATGGTGCCCGAGATGGAAAAGCAGGGCTACGACAAAACCTTTGCGGCGGGCCTCACCGTCTATGGCGGCATGCTCGGGCCCATCATCCCGCCGTCGGTGATGTTTGTGGTTTACAGCGTGCTGGCCCAAGTGGCCGTGAGCGATATGCTGATCGCCGGCATCATCCCTGGCATCCTGCTCACGCTGCTGTTTTTTGTAGGGATCGCCTGCATGGGGTTCTTCTACGACTACCCGCGCAGCGAATACCGCACCTTGCGCCAGCGCGCCCGCACCGCCATCAGCGCCAGCCCTACGCTGCTGATCCCCATCGTCATCGTCGGCTCGATTCTGGGCGGGTTTGCCAACCCAACGGAAGCTGCCGCTGTGGGCGCCGTGGCGGCGGCGTTGGTGGGGCGATTTGTGACCAAGGAATTTTCCTTTGCCAGCATGCCGCGCATTCTGCTGCGCTCGGCCATGTACTCGGCCATCGTGTTGTTTCTGGTGGCCGCCGCTGCCGTGTTCTCGTGGCTGCTGATCTACGGCAAGGTGCCGCAGGCAGTGGCCGCGTGGATCCAGACCGTGGCGCACGACCCCGTGACATTTTTGCTGCTGACCAACGTCATCCTGCTGGTCATTGGCACGGTGATTGACGGCATTCCCGGCTTGATCATGACGGTGCCCATCCTGCTGCCCATCGCCACCGACGTCTACGGCATCGACCCACGCCACTTTGGGGTGGTCGCGGTCATCAACTTGGTGCTGGGCCTCATGTCGCCGCCCGTGGGTCTGAGTTTCTTCGTGGCGTCTGCCGTGACCGGTGCCAAGCCCGGAAGGATGTTCCTCGTCACCCTGCCCTTTTTCATCATCAGCTGCGTGGCGCTGGTGGTGCTGTCGCTGTTCCCCAGTCTTTCACTGAGTTTGATCAAGTAGCGCTACGCGCTGCTGTGCCACGCCTGTTTCACCGCAACCCTGAACTACCACCGGAGACGCCCATGACCACTACCCGCCGCCAATTCATCCAAACCTCTGCTGCCGCGTTTGCCGCGGCCTCGCCACTGGCGTTTCCCTCGCTGGTGCGTGCGGATTCAGCCAAGGAATTCCGCCTCGGCCTGATCACACCTGCAGGTCACTCGTGGAACCGTGCAGCATTGCAATTTGGTGAAGCGCTGAAGAAGGAAACCAACGGCCGCCTGAGCGTCACAGTCTTCCACTCCGGCCAGCTGGGCAACGAGGCGGCGATGATGCAGCAGCTGCAATCGGGCGCCCTCGACATGGGCTGGATTCAGGCCGCAGAGCTGGGCTCGCGCGTCTCCAGCGTAGCCGCCATCAATGCACCCTACCTAGTTCGCTCCACACCTGCAGTGGCCAAGCTGGTCAAAACTCCGCAGGCGCTCAAACTTCTGGAAGTGCTGCCCCGCGAGACCGGCACGATCGGCCTGGGCTGGGGCATCACCGGCATGCGCGCCGTGTTTGCCACCAAGGACGTGACCGTCCCCACCGACTTGAAGGGCATGAAGCTGCGCATCAACCCCACGCCGGTGTACCGCGACTTCTACCAAATGCTGGGCGCCGCGCCCACGCCCATTCCGACGCCCGCCGTGTTCGACGCCATGAGCAACGGCCAAGTCGATGGCTTGGAAGCCGACATCGAGTTCTCGTGGAACCAGCGGTTCGACAAGGTAGCCAAATCCCTGCTGCAGATGAACGCGTTGTTTATGCCCTTCGCACCGCTGGTCTCAGGCCGCATCTGGCAGGGTCTGGACGCCAAAGACAAGGACCTGATCCGCCGCCTGGTGGCGCAGTCGCTGGACGCACAAATCAACGATATCGTCACCACCGAGGCTGGCTTGATCGAAAAATTCAAGGCCACGTCGATTGCCTTTCACACATCGGCAGACTTCAAACCCGACGGCCTGATTGCAGAATTTGACAAGCTGTGGCTGCCCAAGGCACCGCAAATTGCCGAACTGCGCAAGGCCGGCGCTTCGCTGTAAATGCGGGCTTGACGATGGGGTGCGTACCATAGTGGCCTGCGCACCCTATCCCGCCCGCCTGTTTGTCCATGACTTCCTCACCCCCTCGGCCCATTCCAGACGCTCAACCCAAACGGCGTGCCGCCGACGTTGCGTACGACGCGATTGAAAGCATGCTCTCCACCCTGGAGATCGCGCCAGGAAGTCCGGTGGTGGAAGCCGACATAGCCGCCCGCACCAAGCTCGGCCGAACCCCCGTGCGCGAAGCCTTGCTGCGCATGGTGACCAGTGGGCTGATCGTGCAGCAACCGCGCCGCGGCCTGCTGGTCTCCAACATCGACCTGGCCGAGCATTTGGACGTGATACAGACACGGCGGGCCTTGGAAGGCTTGATTGCAGCCTGCTCAGCACGCCGAGCCACGGCCTTGCAACGCAAGGACATCGTGCGCTGCGCCGAACGCATGCTGGAAACGGCAGAGCGCGGCGACCTGGACGACTACATGCGCGCCGACCATGCGCTGGACGTCGTCAACCACCTAGCCAGCCACAACCGCTCGGCCGTTCAGTGCGTGGTGCCGCTCATTGTCCAGTGCAGGCGTTTTTGGTACGCCTACCAGCACGAAGGCGATGTGCGCGAAGGTGCGCGCGCCCACATGCATCTGGCAGAAGGCATTGCCAGCGGCAACGAAGCCCATGCCGTGGCGGGGGCCAACCAGTTGACGGATTACCTCGAACGCTTTGCACGGCGCATCATTAATCAGTAGTCCAATGCTTCACGCGCGGTGCATTTGCAACACTTTTGATAGCCTCTAGCTGTAGTTTCTCAACACGTTGTTCCCCTCGAAGCCAAGGCGAGTGATGGGAGGACGATGTGAAGTAGCCGAGTGTGGCCGATGAAAGTTGTAGTGGTACATCCAGGGCTGCAGCTCACGGTCTCGGTGCCCTGAACTTGGGTAGATAAAAGCATAAGCCCACTCGCGCAGCAGCGTCTGGATGAAGCGCTCTGCCTTGCCGTTGGTCCTGGGTGTGTAGGGCCTAGTGCGAATGTGCTTGATGCCCAAGCGACGCAGCAGCTTGGCAAAGCGGCGTGACTTGTAGGCTGCCCCGTTGTCGGTCATCAGGCGTTCGACCTTTACTCCCAGTGCCCTGTAGTAGCGCAGCGCTGCCAGCACGAAGGCGCAGGCACTCGTGGCCGTCTCATCAGGCAGCATCAGACTAAAACCTACGCGAGAGTGATCATCGATGGCCACGTGCAGCGCTTGCCAGCCAGCGCGGCGCGTGTTCTGCGCACGATCGCCTGTGACGCGGTGGCCAGGTTTTTCAAAGCATCTGAGCTTCTTGATGTCCAAGTGCAGCAACTCGCCGGGCGAGGCGCGCTCATAGCGGCGCACGGGCACAGCCTCCTGCAGGGCTGGTAGGCGAGAGATGAACCGCCCCGTATTTTGAGGAGGCTCTTTTCTCTGAGAGGATTGAGCTATGAAGAAGTCGAACAAGTTCTCACCCGAGGTTCGCGAGCGCGCTGTTCGCATGGTGCAAGAGCACCGAGGCGATTACCCATCGCTGTGGGCAGCCATCGAATCCCTTGCCCCCAAGATCGGCTGCGTGCCGCAGACGCTCAATGAATGGGTCAAGCGCGACCAGATTGATAGTGGTGCGCGCGATGGCATCACCACGTCCGAGCGCGAACAGATGAAGGCACTGGAGCGCGAGAACAAGGAGCTGCGCAAAGCCAATGAGATCCTGAAGCTGGCCAGCGCGTTTTTCGCCCAGGCGGAGCTCGACCGCCGTCTGAAATCCTGAGGGAATTCGTCGACCAGCATCGAGAGGCCTACGGGGTCGAGTCGATCTGCAAGGTGTTGCAGATCGCCCCATCAGGCTATTGGCGCCACGCCGCCCATCAAAGCAATCCTCAACTGCGCTGCGCGCGCGCCCAACGCGATGACACCTTGGAGCTTCACATCGAGCGTGTCTGGCACGCCAACATGCGCGTCTACGGAGCCGACAAGGTCTGGAAGCAGATGAATCGCGAGGGAGTCTGCATTGCCCGCTGCACGGTGGAGCGCTTGATGAAACGGCTGGGCTTGCAGGGCGTACGCCGTGGCAAGGTGGTGCGCACCACGATCAGCGACATGAAGGCGCCATGCCCACTGGACCGGGTCAACCGGCGGTTCTTGGCGGAGCGGCCCAACCAGCTGTGGGTCTCGGACTTCACGTACGTCTCGACCTGGCAGGGCTGGCTGTACGTAGCCTTTGTGATCGACGTGTACGCCCGGCGCATCGTGGGCTGGCGGGTCAGTCGTTCCATGCACACAGACTTCGTTCTGGATGCCCTGGAGCAGGCGCTGTATGCACGGCAACCCGAGCGTGATGGGGCCTTGATTCATCATTCCGATAGGGGGTCGCAATACGTGTCCATCCGCTACAGCGAACGACTCGCAGAAGCTGGCATCGAGCCCTCTGTTGGCAGCAAGGGCGACAGCTACGACAATGCCTTGGCCGAGACGATCAACGGTCTGTACAAGGCCGAGGTGATCCATCGACGGTCATGGCCAACCCGTGAATCGGTGGAGCTGGCCACGCTGGAATGGGTCTCCTGGTTCAACCATCACCGGCTGCTCGGATCCATCGGATACGTCCCGCCGGCAGAAGCTGAGGCAAACTACTACCGGCAACTCGCCAAGCAGGCCACCACGGTGGCGGCCTGACTTAAACCAAATGGCCTCCACGGAACACGGGGCGGTTCAAGATGCCTGCGGCTTTGCAGGCGCGCGCTACGGCGCTCCTGGACAGGCCCACACGTTCGGCAATGCATTCGTAGGTCAGGCGTTGGGTGCGGCGCAGCGCCACTGCGCGTTCGATCTTGAGGGAGTCACTGCGTCGTGGGCACAAATGGGGTCTTGAACTTCGGTCTATCAATCCGCAGGCACCCTCTGCGGCGTGACGCCGTTGCCATTTTCGTGCTGTGCGCAGGCTGATACCAGCGGCCAATGCCGCAAGCGTGAGCCCGATTCGAGCAATCTCGCCCACCAGATGGGCTCGACCTTTGGGCGTCAATGAGGCATTCTTATGGATGTTCATCTGAGGAGTCCTGAAGAAAGTTGGCAGATGTCAGAACCTCCATCTTCCTTCACCTCGGGTGAACAACCTCTTGGGAAACTACATCTAGCGCTTTACCAGTAAGCGCTAGAGCCCTAAAACACTAAAATTTTTGTGTTGCCTCCATTGGCGCCACCCAAACGCCCGTTTCCATTTTTTCTTTTGTCTTGCCCAAACCAGCCATGACCCAGAACACTTCCCCCCTCGCCTCACTCAAAGACCCCAGCCTCCTCAAGACGGACGCATTGATCAACGGCAAGTGGATCGCCGGCGCCAGCCGTTTTGCCGTGCACGACCCCGCCACTGGCGCGCACTTGGTGGACGTCGCCAACCTGGGCGCCCAAGACGCCAAGGCCGCCATTGATGCCGCCAACGCTGCGTGGCCCGCGTGGCGCAGCAAAACCGCGAAAGAGCGCAGCAGCATCTTGCGCAAATGGTTTGACCTGCTCATGGCCAACCAGGACGATCTGGGCCGCATCATGACCGCCGAGCAGGGCAAGCCACTGCCCGAAGCGAAGGGCGAAGTCGCCTATGGCGCGAGCTTCGTCGAGTGGTTTGCCGAGGAAGCCAAGCGCGTCAATGGCGAAACCCTGCCCCAGTTCGACAACAACAAGCGTTTGATGGTGCTCAAGCAGCCCATTGGAGTCTGCGCAGCCATTACTCCCTGGAATTTCCCGCTCGCCATGATCACCCGCAAAGTGGCACCAGCGCTCGCCGCTGGCTGCACTGTGGTCATCAAGCCTGCAGAATTAACGCCGCTGTCTGCGCTTGCCGCTGCCGAACTGGCCCAGCGCGCAGGCATTCCGGCCGGCGTGCTCAACATGCTCTGCGCCGACGCCGACAACTCCATTGCCATTGGCAAAGTGCTCTGCGAGAGCCCGATCGTGCGCCACATCAGCTTTACCGGCTCCACCGAAGTCGGCCGCATCCTGATGGCGCAGAGCGCGCCTACGGTGAAAAAGATGTCGCTCGAACTCGGTGGCAATGCTCCCTTCATCGTGTTTGACGATGCCGACCTCGACAGTGCCGTCGAAGGCGCCTTTGCCAGCAAGTACCGCAACGCCGGCCAGACCTGCGTGTGTTCCAACCGCTTTTATGTGCAAAGCGGCGTGTACGACGCATTCGTCAAGAAGTTCGCCGCCAAGGTGGCCACAGCGAAGGTCGGCAATGGTTTTGAAGACGGTGTGAATCAAGGGCCACTTATCGAAGAGGCCGCACTGGTCAAAGTGCAGCGCCATGTGGACGACGCCATTGCCAAGGGCGGCAAGGTGCTCACCGGCGGCAAACGCCTCAAGACGCTCGGCTCAGGCCAGTTCTTCGAACCCACCGTCATCTCCAACGCCAGTGCCGACATGCTCTGCGCCACCGAAGAAACCTTTGGCCCGTTTGCTCCGGTGTTCAAGTTCGAAACCGAGCAAGAAGCCATCGATGCCGCCAACAACACCGAGTTCGGTTTGGCGAGCTACTTCTACAGCCGCGACGTGGGCCGCATCTTCCGCGTGGCGGAGGCACTCGAATACGGCATGGTCGGCATCAACGTCGGCATCCTGGCCACGGAGCACGTGCCGTTTGGCGGCGTCAAGCAGTCGGGCCTGGGGCGCGAGGGTTCGCACCACGGCATGGACGACTATGTCGAGATCAAGTATTTGTGCTTGGGCGATATTCAGAACTAAGTCAGGCGCAGCAAACGCCAACCTTCCTGAAATGATAGCTACCAGCGCTTTATGGGTAAGCGCTGGAGGTCTATTTGGCTTGAAGTTCAGCCTCTTTTCCAGGCAGGCGACGCAGGCGCGTCGCGCTCTATAATTCACGCCTTCGCGGGTGTAGTTCAATGGTAGAACTTTTGCTTCCCAAGCAAATAGCGTGGGTTCGATTCCCATCACCCGCTCCAGCATTCAAGTGCATGGCCACATCGGCCATCGCCGTCTTGGTCAATGCCCTCGGCACCCAAGCACTGGCGCAGTCCACCAGCGCCGCCCCCGCCCTCCAACCGGCGGTCGGGGTGCTTCAAGCCCCACAGACTCCATTCACCGCAGCACAGCAGCGCCGGCTCGAGCTGCCGCGCAGTGTGGCTGAGCCCACCTTGCCCGAAGTGAAGGTGGAAGCCACCGGCGACGCGCAGCGCCGCTTTGACGCCGCCAGCAGCCACACAGCGGTGCGGGTGGACGGATTTGAAGCAGCCAGCCCACTCGTCAATCTGTCAGAGTTGCTGGCGGACCAGGCAGGCGTGGTGGCGCTCGACCGCGGCAACTACGCGCAGGACCTGCAAATCGCCATCCGCGGTTTTGGCACGCGCGCCACCTTCGGCGTGCGCGGCGTGCGCATTTTGGTGGATGGCATTCCCGCCACCATGCCCGACGGGCAAGGCCAGGCGGCTACCGCGCAGCTTTCTTCGGCAAGTGAAGTGAACGTGCTGCGCGGGCCCCTCGCCCAGCTGTATGGCAACGCTGCCGGCGGGGTGCTGCAGGTGCGCACGCGCGAGCCCCGGCCCGGTGGCGGCGCAGCGGCGCAGGTGGCGGTGGGCAGCCACGGCGATCGGCTGGTGGGCGCCTCCATCGACGTGGGCGACCGTTCTTTGGGCGGGCTGATTGACGTCACCCGCTTTTCAACCGACGGCTACCGACCGCACAGCGCCGCCGAGCGCACGCACCTGAACAGCAAATGGGTCGCGCGGCCCGGCGCCGACACCACGCTGACCGCCCTCGTCAACCTGTACGACCAGCCCCGCGCGCAAGACCCGCTGGGCCTGACCCGTGCGCAGTTCGACGCCAACCCCCGACAGAGGCAGCCGCTGGCAGATCGGTTCGACACCCGCAAGTCGGTCGCGCAAAACCAGCTGGCGCTGGTGTGGGAGCAGCGCCTTTCGGCCAGCGACAGTCTGCGCGCTCAGGTGTATGGCGGCACGCGCGCGCTGCAGCAGTTTCTCGCCTTCAGCGGCGAGGGCGCAGCCAGCTCGGGCGGTGTGGTGGATTTGGACCGCCGCTACCGCGGCGCCGCCATGAGCTGGACGCACCAGATGCGTTTGCCCACCGGCCGTCCCGCGCAGTGGACGCTGGGCATGTCCGCCGACCGACTTGCAGAAGACCGGCGCGGTTTCGTCAATGCGCTGGGCGCCGCTGGTGCCCTGCGGCGGAGCGAAACCGACCGCGCCGGCACCACCGATGTGTTTGGTCAGGTCGACGCACTGCTGACCGACGAGCTGCGCCTTGTGGCCGGCCTGCGCGCCAGCCGCGTCGAACTGGACGTGCGCGACCGCTTTGTGACAGCAGCCAACCCCGACGACAGCGGCAGCACCCGCTTTGCGCACATCAGCCCCGCGCTGGGCGTGGTGTGGAGCGCGAGCGACCAGCTCAATGTGTACGCCAACCTGGGCAGAGGGTTCGAGACCCCCACCCTGAGCGAGACGGCTTACCGCTTGGGCGGCACAGGCCCCAACTTTGCGCTGGGCGCCGCCCGCACTCGGCAGTACGAGCTGGGGGCAAAGTGGCAGGGCGAAGTGCACAGCCTGCAAGCCGCCTGGTTCGACGCGCGCACCCGCGGCGAAATCGTGCCGGCCGCGGTGTCGGGCGGCCGCACCGTGTTCCAGAACGCGGATGCAGTGCAACGGCGCGGTGTGGAGCTTGGTTGGCAGGCCAAGGCAGGCAACTGGACGCCGCGCGCAGCCTTCACCTGGCTGGACGCAAGCTTCGCCGCGCCCTACTCCGGCGCGGACGGCGCTGCCGTGGCCGTTGGTAATCGCTTGCCCGGCACGGCACGGCAAGTGCTGCATGTATCGCTCGACCACGCACCCGCACCGGGCTGGCGCTGGGGTGCCGATGTCCACGTATCGGGCAAAGTATTTGCAGACGACCGCAACTCGCAGGCCGCCGCCGGTTACGGCGTGCTGGGCCTGCACGTGGCCTACAGCTTCGCTGCAGCGGGCGCACGCTGGAACGCGTGGGCGCGGGCAGACAATCTGCTGGACCGAAGCTATGCCGGCTCGCTCGTCGTCAACGACGGCAATGGCCGCTACTTCGAACCAGCGTCTGGCCGCCGGATCACGCTGGGGTTGCGGACGCAGTTTTAGTACAAAATTGGCCTTCAGCGCAATATCCATAAGCGCTGGCAGCTACAACATTTGTAGCAATCTGAAGACAGATACCCATAGGTCAGCGCGCAATGGAGGCCGCGAGTACCATGTTGGGATGAGCCGACACCTGACCATTCTGACTGGCGCTTCGCGAGGCATGGGCCTCGCCATGGCGCACCAACTCCTCCAACCCACCGACACGCTGCTGTGCATTTCGCGTAGCGAGGCGCCCGCTTTGCAAAGCGCAGCCGACGCCGCCGGCTGCACGCTGCTGCAGTGGCAGCACGACCTGGCCGACGGCGCTGGCGCAGCCGCCCGCCTGCGCGAATGGCTGCAGCGCAAATCGATCGACGACTTTGGCAGCGCCACACTGATCAACAACGCCGGCGTGCTGCCGCGCATCGCCCCGCTGGCCGACAGCGATGCGGACGAGCTCACCATGGCGCTGCGGGTCGGACTGGAAGCGCCCATGCTGCTTACCAGCGCCTTCCTCGGCGAGACCGAGCATTGGTTGGTGCCGCGCAAGGTGCTCAACGTGTCCTCCGGCCTCGGCCGGCGCGCCATGGCGTCGCAGGCGGCGTACTGCGCGGCCAAGGCGGGCATGGACCACTTCACCCGCTGCACGGCGCTGGACGAAGCGCAGAAGGCTCACGGAGCCAAACTCTGCTCGCTTGCGCCAGGCGTCATTGACACCGACATGCAGGTCCAGTTGCGCAGCACAGACCCTGCGTTGTTCCCGGATGTGCAGAACTTCGCACAAATGAAGACCGCGGGCAGCCTTGCCACACCGCAGGAAGCCGCCGCCCGCATGCTGGCTTGGCTGGAGCGTCCCGATTTCGGCTTGCACCCCGTTGCCGATGTGCGCGACGCCTAAATTACTCTTCATTTAATAGCTTCCAACGCAATGCAGACAAGCGCTAGATCTACTTTTTATCATTATCTGGAGTCCACCATGTCCCGTGAAGTCGTCGTCGTCAGCGCAGTGCGCACCGCCATTGGTACCTTTGGCGGCAGCCTGAAAGATGTTCCCCCCACCGAGCTCGGCGCGCTCGTCGTGCGTGAATCGCTCGCCCGCGCCAAGGTCGACGGCAAGGACGTGGGCCACGTCGTGTTCGGCCACGTGGTCAACACCGAACCCAAGGACATGTACTTGTCGCGCGTCGCGGCCATCAATGGCGGCTGCGGCGAAGGAACACCTGCCTTCAACGTGAACCGCTTGTGCGGCTCAGGTCTGCAGGCCATCGTCAGCGCCAGCCAGGCCATTTTGCTCGGCGATACCGACATTGCCATTGGCGGTGGCGCCGAAAACATGAGCCGCGCGCCCTATGCGAGCTTGGCCACGCGCTTTGGCGCGCGCATGGGCGATACCAAGCTCATCGACATGATGATGGGTGCGCTGCACGACCCGTTTGAAAATATTCACATGGGCGTCACGGCGGAGAACATTGCCGCCAAGTGGGGCATCACCCGCGAGGACCAAGACAAATTGGCGGTCGAGAGCCACAACCGCGCCGAGCGGGCCACGCAAAACGGCGTGTTCAAGGATCAGATCGTCCCCGTCACGCTCAAGAGCCGCAAGGGCGATGTGCAGTACGCCACCGACGAGCATTTCCGCCCTGGCGCCACGATGGACGACCTTGCCAAGCTCAAGCCAGTGTTCCTGAAGGAAAACGGCACGGTGACGGCCGGTAACGCGTCAGGTATCAACGACGCCGCTGCGGCCGTGGTGCTGATGGAAGCCGGCGCCGCCAAGGCGCGTGCGCTCGCGCCGCTGGCGCGCTTGGTGGCCTACGCGCATGCCGGTGTGGACCCCAAATTCATGGGCATCGGCCCGGTACCAGCGACGCAGCTCGCCCTCAAGCGCGCGGGCCTCACGGTGAACGACCTGGACGTGATCGAGGCCAACGAAGCTTTTGCAGCGCAGGCGTGCGCCGTCACGCGCGACCTGGGCCTTGACCCTGCCAAGGTTAACCCCAATGGCTCGGGCATTTCGCTCGGCCACCCGATCGGTGCAACGGGCGCCTTGATCACCGTGAAGGCGCTGTACGAACTGCAGCGCATCCAGGGCCGCTATGCCTTGGTAACGATGTGCATTGGCGGCGGCCAAGGCATCGCGGCGATCTTCGAGCGCGTTTAAGCGCAGTCGCCCGCGTCAACGCCATGCCCGTACGACCGCCGGCCGACGCCCCGCCAGAGAACCCGCGCGTTGCGCGGCTCATTGCAGTGGTGGCCGGGCTGGTAGTACTGGCCTTACTCTACGCCGCGTTTGCTGCGCGCACCCGGCCTGCGCAGCTGCTGCCCGCGCCGTCCAGCGTGGCAGCCGCCGCCGGGCAGGAAGCAATAGGCCAAGCGAGTGTGGTGCTGGCCGGCGGCTGCTTCTGGGGCGTGCAGGCGGTGTTTCAGCACACCCGCGGCGTCTTAAGCGCTGTGTCGGGTTACGCCGGCGGCAGTGCCGAACAGGCGACTTATGCGGCAGTGAGCGGCGGAAGCACGGCGCATGCGGAAGCAGTACAGGTCACATTCGATCCCAAGCAAATCTCGCTGGGCGAGCTGCTTCAGGTATTTTTCTCAGTCGCGCACGACCCCACCGAACAGGGCCGCCAAGGGCCAGACGTCGGACCCCAATACCGTTCGGCGGTTTTTTTCGAGAACGACACGCAGCGCAACTTGGCGGAAACCTACATCGCGCAGCTTGACGCATCGGCGCGCTTAAGCGCAGCCATTGCCACCGAAGTGGTGCCGCTCGCCGGCTTCTACCCTGCAGAGCCTGAGCACCAAGATTACGCTACCCGGTACCCCCGCAACGCCTACATCGCCATGTACGACGCACCAAAACTGCGCAATCTCCAAGCGCTGCTGCCTGAACGCTATCGCGAAGAGCCTGTGCTCGTGCGAGCAAGCCGGCCACAAGCCCAATAACCCAAAAATACGGCGCCTTAGGCGCCGTATTTGAGCAGGGTTAGACCGCGTCAGCTGCGCACCACCAACACCGGCACATGGACGCTGCCCAGCACGCGCTGCGTGACACTGCCCAACATGAGTTTTTCAAGGCCACGGCGACCGTGTGAGCCCATGACCACCAAGTCCGCGCCGGTGTTCTCAAGTGCGCGCGCGATGCCCTCATGCACGGCATGCCCTTCGCCCACGACCGCATTGACCGAGATGCCCACCGCTTGCATGCTGGTTTTCACCGCATCGAGCGCGGTGTTGGCTTCGGCAGTGGCGGCGCTCAGGTACTGCGACTGGCCATAAGCGAAATCGGCACCGACGCCGGTGAAGGGATACGGGTCAATGACGTAGAGCGCCGTTACTTGGCTGCCAAAGGCTTTGGCGAGCTCGGCAGCCTTGGTGACCGCGAGCATCGAAGTGGGAGAGCCGTCGACTGGAACCAGAATGTGTTTGAACATGTTGTCCTCCTTGGTTGAATGCGTTGCACTAAGTGTGCCCCCGCGCACAGATCGCGCCTTGACACGCATCATAGGGGACGCTTCAGACGCCGGGGCCTTGAAAGCTGCCGCGACGCCAAGTCAGCACCAAGGTGTCTCGATGCGCCCCCTCAAGGGGCTGTTGATCGTCTGAGAGCAAGGGCTGAATCGGTGTGGTCTCATGGATCATGCGCGCATCGTCGAGCAGCAGCACCGACCAAGGCTCAGCCAGCGTAAAGCGCAGACCGGCCGGCGATGCAGCCTCGAAAATTCGCGTCTCTCCGCCCTTGATTGCGCCGCGCTCCACGAGAAACACCGCCACCAGTTCTACCCCGTCGCGGTGCGCGCCTTCAGGGGTCGGGCGGCCAATGCCGCTTGCGGTGTCGATGCGAAACTGATGCGCCTCCACATACCAACGCTGGGCCGAACCCATGGCCGCAAACACGGCATCGCACAGCCCGCCAAGAGCGCCGACCACGGCCAGCCACGCCGGCTGCTCAAGCGTTGCCGGCGCGATTGGGGCGAACCAGCGCTCAATGCCGCCGTGCAAGGCGTTGTATTCCACCGGCTGCCAATGCGCCCGGTGGGCCACGGGCAGCGTCTTTCTATTTTGTACCTGAAAACTGGCGTGGCGGCGGTACCTGTATTTACCGCCGTCGAGCAGATAGTCGTCCGGCGGCAAATCGTTCCAGGAGTCCGCCAGCATCTTGAGCGCTTTTGGATCAGTACCCGACCACTTGGCCACATCGGCCGCCTTGAGCAAGGCATAGCCTTGTTCGCGCAATCTTGCTGGCGCGTCTTCCGGGGCGCCGTAGGGAGGCGCAAAAAGCAGCTGCCCTGAAGGCAACTGTTGTGTCTCTTGCAGAGAGGCGCTATCGAGCGGTGGTTTCATGGCCGAATTTTAAGGAAAATCGGTCGCTAGCGCTTATCCACATTGCGTAAGAAGCTATTAAAAACGAAGCGATTCGATGCACTGTTACGTAATGGGAATGGGCATCTTCTGCAGCATTTCTTCTGCCGGCGCCGGTCGACCGAACAAATATCCTTGCCAGACGTGACAGCCAAAGCGCTCAAGCATGGCGCGCTGCGCTTCAGTTTCCACGCCTTCGGCAATCACAGCCAGATCCAGACTGTGCGCCAGTGCGACCACGGTGCGTGCGATGGCGGCGTCGTTGGCGTTGGTGAGCAGGTCGCGCACAAAGCTTTGGTCAATCTTGAGCTGGTCCAGCGGCAGGCGCTTGAGGTAAGTGAGGCTGGAGTAGCCGGTACCGAAGTCGTCCAGCGAGAAGCGTACGCCGTGCCCACGCAGCTCTGTCATGCGCGCAATCGCGATTTCGGCGTCGTCGAGCAGCAGCGATTCGGTCAGTTCCAGCTTTAGGAGGGTCGGGTCTGCGCCCGTCTCGCGCAGTGCATCGAGCAATTCCGATACAAAGTGCACGTGCCGAAACTGCCGCGCGCTGACGTTCACCGCCAGCGTAAGGTGCGCCGTTTCTGCGTCCCTGCCCCAAGCTGCAAGCTGCTTGCAGGCCGCGCGCAAAAGCCAGGCACCCAAGGGCACTATGAGGCCTGTACTTTCTGCGATGCCAATGAAATCGTCCGGAAATACGCGGCCGCGCACTGGGTGGTCCCAGCGTATCAGCGCCTCGGCACCGACCAGCCTGCCGCCTTTTGCAACCTGGGGCTGATAGTGCAGCACGAACTGCTCGGCCGCGATGCCTTCGCGCATGTCAGATTCCAGCTCGGTGCGCAATGCGACGGCGTGCTGGATTTGCGGATCAAAAAAGCGCACGGTATTGCGGCCCTGCGCCTTGGCCTCGTACATCGCAAGGTCGCCACGCTTGAGCAATTCTTCCGGGCCATGCACGTCGCCGGCATACAGCGCAATACCAATGCTGCACGAGGTATGGTGGCTGCGATCGCCAAGCGTAAATGCCTGGCCCAGCATGTGCGCCACATTGCGCGCAACGCGCTCGGCTTCAGCGGCCGCGAGCTTGGAGTCGGCGTTCAGGCCGTCAAGCAGCAATACGAATTCATCACCGCCAAGGCGTGCCACGGTGTCAATTCGGCGCACGCACTGCTCCAAACGCGCGCCCACTTGGCGAAGCAGGTCGTCGCCGACTTCGTGGCCCAGCGTGTCGTTGAGGTCTTTGAAATTGTCCAGATCCACCACCAGCAGGGCGCCGCCCATCCCGGTACGCTCACTTTTGTTGATGCTTCGCTGCAAACGGTCAGACATCAGCCGGCGGTTGGGCAAACCAGTAAGGCTATCGTAGTACGCAAGGATGCGAATTTCTTCCTCGGCCGCCTTGCGCTCCGAAATATCCATTTGCGTACTGACGTAATGCGTAATGTCGCCCTCTGGAGAACGCACCACGGCAATGTTCACCCACGCGGGGTAAGTTTCGCCAGACTTTCGGTTGATCCACATCTCGCCTGCCCACTGGCCAGTCGCGGCGACGCAATCCCAAACCTCTTGATAGAAAGCGTCGTCGTTGCGACCAGACTGCAAGGTGGAAAACGCTTGGCCAACCAACGCACCGTCGTCGTAACCGGTGAGCCGGTGCAGCGCACGATTGACGTGCAAGATGCGCCGGTCTGGCCCGGCAATCAGCATCCCCTCTTGCGACTCAAAAATCGTCGCCGCGAGGCGAAGCGCTTGGTCGGCTCTCTGCAACTGAGTGATGTCGGTGGAGTAGCCGCACAGGCCCATGACAGCGCCATCGCCATCAAACAATGGGACTTTGACGGTGAAATAGGTTCTGGATTCGTCCTGAATCGTCGTTGTTTCCTCCACCTCGACACGCTCGCGCCGGGTGAAGACCAAACGGTCGCTTTCGCGAAGCGCCTCTGCTGCAGAGGCACCAAACAAGTCCTCGTCCGTTTTGCCCACCACTTCACCCAGCGCAACACCCAAGCGCCCGACTGCTTGCGCGTTTGCATATTGGTAGCGAAAGTCGGTGTCTTTGATGTACACCAGCGCACCCGCGTTGTCGAGAATCGCTCTGAGCTTTTGCTCGCTGTTGCGCAGATGCTGGGTGCGTTCGGTCACCTTGCGCCGCAAAACAATGATGTTCAGCAGCAGCAGCAAGCAAAACAGGCACAGCGCCAGCAACCCCCAATGCAACCACGGGAGCTCAAGCATCTGCATCATGTCAACCGGCGTCCCGCGTCCTTCGCCGCTTTGCGCGTGCGCCGGGTGTACCTGTCCAAAGGCGATGGCGGCACACCATACCGAAACCCTGAGCCAACGCCCGCCCTTTGGTAGCAAAATCACATTGCGAGCCCTGGAAGACGAAATGAAAGACATCGTAACGAAATTTAACCGTTCAGCCGTTCTTTCATCCGATCGTGGGCGCCTCTTTTTTTTCGCAAGCGGTTTCGCACATAGTTCATGCTGTCCGGAACGCCGACAATCAAGCGAGATTGCTTTAACTGGGAACAAGGTCCAGCCATGCCACATGAACGCCGCCATTTCGTCCGGGTGATGTTTGCTGCCCAAGCACAACTTGCATGTGGCGGCGTCGTGCTCGACGTACACATGCTGGATGTGTCTCTCAAAGGAGCGTTAATCTCCCTGCCGGAGGGGGCCAGAGTAGTTCTGCACTCACGTTGTTCATTGGTGCTCCCCTTGACCAGCAGCACCGGCCACATCGCAATGGAAGTGGAGGTCACCCATATTGAAAAGAATCAATTGGGCCTGCTGTGCCTAAACTCAGACATCGACAGCGTCACGCACTTGCGTCGTCTGATCGAATTGCAATTGGGCGACCCCAAGCTGCTGGAACGCGACCTGCACGAACTCATTGCTGTTGCAGCCTAGGGTTTACGCGCTGGGTTGCCAGAGCTCACGCCGAACTACCCTTCTCCTCACGGGGTCTGCAGGAGGGTATTGATGGCTGCAATGCTTTGGAGCCTGTCTCCGCCAATGAGGGCTTGTAGCCGAACGCACGAGACAAGGTAGGCGTAGCGTGCGCGCGCCAGATCACGCAAGGCAACCTGCTTTTGCTGCTCTGCATTGAGGATATCTACCAATGTGCGCGCGCCACCTTCAAATGCCCGGCGAGTTGAGACGGTCAAATGGGTTGCTGAACGCGCAGCCTGCTCCAGTGCACGAATTCGCAACGGCCCTTCCGACACCGCACGGAACTCGGTGTGAATGCGCAGGCCCAGCTCACGACGCGCGGCCTCCAGCAACTCGCTGGATTGCACCTGCTCAGCAACGGCCTGGCGGACGGTCGAACTGGTGTAGCCACCGGCATACAAGGGAATATTCAGTTGCAGGCCGACGGAGCGGTTGGAGTAACTCGTGGTGGGTGTGGTGACGTTTTCGCTTGCGCTGCGCGTCCATTGCAGCACCCCATCGAGTGTGGGCAGGTGTGCGCTTTGGGCTCTCTCAATTTCAAGGCGCGCCACGTCGCGACGTGCCTTGAGCTGTCTGATCTCGGGGCTGGTGTCTTCCGCCAGTTGCAGCCATGCCTGCATACTGCGCTGCTCAGGCGACCACGCGGAAAACTTGAGCTCATCGAGCGCACTGATCTTCTCCACCGGCCGATTGATCAACGTCTCCAACTGCCGACGCGAGAAATCGAGTTGCTGACGGATCTCCAGCTCCTGCGCCATTGCCATATCAAGGCGAGCTTGGGCGTCGTCAATATCCGTACGCGTGCCGGCGCCCGCAGCCAGAAGCTTGCGGGCGGCATCCAATTGGGTGGTGGTGGCATTTTTCTGAGCTTCGGCCAGCGCCATGTGGTCCTGCGCGAGCAGCACCTGCAGATAGGCATCGGCGACCCGTACACCCAAGTTTTGTAACTCACGCTCCAAAAGCGCACCACTTTCGTCATGCGCCCGGTGGGCTTGCTCCAAGCCAACTGACAATGCTTTTCGGTAGATTGGCTGACGCAGTGTCAGCGTAGTGTTGCTGCTGGCGTAGCGCTCATCCATGGTCGTGGATTGGCCCACCAGGTTCCCCTGGGTTCGACTTAAGTCGTTGACGGTGCGCCCTGCGCTCAGCGCGAGGTTTGGGTACATCAATGCCCGCGCTTGTTCAACCCGCTCAAGCCCTACCTCGGCTGCAGCACGTGCAGCGCGGGTGGTCGCATCTTGATCTAAAGCAGCCTGGTAGGCCTGCATCAAATTCATTGCGCACGCGGGCCCAGTTGCCCACCATAGAACTGTTGCGCCGCCGATCCAAGCGCGCCACCCAGGTTTGGTCAAAAAATGCAATGACTGCATGCCTACTCCTCCTTCATGGAGGTGGCCACGCGCTTGAGCAGCGGCCCCAACAGATAGGTAAGCATTGTCCGCTCTCCCGTTTTGATCACCACTTCAGCCGGCATTCCTGGTTGCAGCTGCCGGCTTCCTAGGACCTTCATGCCTTCGGGCGTGACATTGATCCGCGCGAGGTAATACGAAATGCCGCTTTGGGGGTCGGTCAGCAAATCTGCGGATACCGACATCAACCGACCTTCAACCACGAGTTGCGGAGCATGCGCGAACGCTGTAAACCGTACATCGGCAGGCAACCCTGGACGAACACGATCGATGAGGTGCGGGGCAATGCGGGTTTCAAGCACAAGAGGCTCATCGGGCGGAACAATCCCCATCAACTGCTGCCCGGGCTGGACAATGCCGCCAATGCCATGAACAGTCAGGCCTACCACTTGACCGGCAGCGGGTGCCTTGATCTGCATGCGGTCCAAGTCGGCCTTGAGCGCTGTGTACTTCCCGGCGTCCGATTGCACTTCTCTTGTGATATCCGAAAGTTGAGATTCAACCTCTTTGCGGTATTCCTGCTGGCGTGCCAGGGCGCGTTGCCGCATTTCGCCCGTTGCGCGCTGGGTGCGGGCGGTGTTGCCCAGAAGTTCTGTGATGGACAAGTTCGACTCGGCCAGCATCCGTTCGAGTTCGAGTTGCCGGTTCCGCGGTGCGTAGCCTTCTTTGACCATGTCGCGGGTGTGGCGCAACTCGTCTTCTAGCAATGCCAATTGCCCGCGTCGGCTCGTCAACATGCCCGCATAGGCCTGAAGCAAAGCGTTTTGCCCTTGGATGCCCTCCTCGATCCCCTGAAGGTCGGCGCGCAATGCGGCGCGGCGCGATTGAATCAACTGCTCCTGGGTCTGCATCTGTCGGCGAATGACCGGGTCGGACGCTGCAGCCTGTAGATCGGGATGAAATGCAAGGCTGCCAGCACCGGACTGCTCGGCTTGCAGACGATCTTGCGCAGCCCGCAAGCCCAAATACCGCTGGCGCACGGATTCGTAGTTGGCTTTGGCCACGGCGTCGTCCAGCGAAATTAGGCGCTGATCTGCCTCGACCACATCACCCTCGCGCACAAACACCTGTTTGACGATGCCACCACTCAAGTGCTGAACTGTTTTGCGCTTAGTGTCTATCGATACCACCCCTTGACTGGGCACGCCTTCATCAAGCGGAGCTAGCCCGGCCCAAAGCAAAAACCCCCCAAAACCCAAACCGAGAACCCACAAACCCGTGCGCGCAGCGCGCCCGGTGTCTGAAGGCGGAAGCGGAGCAACGGGAGGTCTTGGTTGGGATGCGCTAGACGACGGCGTCGAAAGGTCGGTGTTGGCCATTGGCATCGAATTCAAAATTGTGCGTGTAAAGGGATATGCGGCGTTGATCAGACGGGCAGCAGTTGAGGGACTGGTCGCGGGTCTTCGCAAGCGGTCGAGGCGTGTTGCTTGGCCGCGTGCATCTGCGCAAAAACCTCGTCGCGCGGCCCCTGAAACTGCACGCGTCCTTCACGCAGCACAACCACCTGGTCGGCCAGCGCAAGCACACCAGCTCGGTGCGTCACCATGAAAATGGTTTTGTCGCGCTCCTTGAGTTGGCGTATGGCCTCCAGCAAAGCAGTCTCACCCACCTCATCAAGGTGTGCGTTCGGCTCGTCCAACACCACCAGCGCGGGGTCACCGTACAGCGCGCGCGCCAATGCAATGCGCTGTCTTTGTCCGGCCGACAGCATGCGCCCAGCCTCCCCAACTTGGGTGTCGTAACCTTTGGGAAGCCGCAGCACCATAGAGTGCAAGCCAGCGCATTGGGCTGCAGCAACCACCTGCTTGGCATCCACTTCAGAAAAACGGGCGATATTTTCTGCGATGGAACCGTTGAACAGTGTCGTGTCCTGCGGCAAATAGCCAACTTGAGGGCCCAGAGATGCGTGGCTCCAGTCGGTAATCGGGCAGCCATCAAGCCACACGCCACCGCCTTCGACTGGCCACACCCCCACCAAAACGCGTGCCAGCGTCGACTTGCCTGCTCCCGATGGACCAAGCACAACCGTGACGGTACCGGGCTTGGCACTCAGATTTATCTGTTCCAACAGAGGTTTAGCTCGCCCTGCAACCGTAGCTTTAATGTGCCGCAGTTCCACTGAGCCGCGCATACGTGCAGTGCTTTGCGCAGCTGCGTTTGGCGGGTGGTCCACCAGCAATCGCTCAAGACGTTGGAAGGCGCTGCGCGCACTGATAAAGCTACGCCAAGCACTCACCAACTGATCGATAGGTGCCAACGCGCGGGCCATCAACACGCTGGCAGCAATCATCCCGCCTGGCGAGAGCTGGCCGTTGATCACCAGCAAAGCGCCCACACCCAGAGACAGCGATTGCTGGGCATAGCGCAGGGATTTGCTCCAGGCTGTGATGCGGTTGGTGAGCCCAAGTGCAGAGGCATGCCGCGCGTCGTATTGCGCATACATCAACTGCCAGCGCTGTTGCAGGTGCTCAAGCATGCCCATGGCCGCTATCGCTTCAGCATTGCGCAACTTACCGTTCAGATACGACTGCGCTTTGGCTTGTGCTTCGGCCACCGCTTCGGCTGGCGCCACTGTGCGATGGTGGCCCAACCAAGCCAGCCCGGCCTGGAGCAAAGCAAATCCCAGCGCTACCCATCCCAGCAAAGGGTGCAAGAGGAAAAGAACACCAATGTAGATGGGAGCCCAAGGCAAATCGCAAAAAGCAAAGACACTGGGTCCCGTCAAAAATTGGCGGATTTCGGTCAGATCGGCAAAAGACTGGGTCGGAGTGGCGCTGCGCGAGCGCACATTGGACTCAAAACCGGCACTAAAGACCCGTGCTCCCAAAAGTGCGTCCAGGCGCACGCCTGTGCGCACAAGCAAACGGGAACGCGCCCATTCGGTAAACGCCATCACGGCGAACAGGAACAGCGTCACGATGGACACGACCAGCAAAGTCAGTTCGCTGCGCCCGACCATCACGCGGTCGTATACCTGCAGCATGTAGATGGTGGGCACCAACATGAGCACATTCGCGACCATGCTGAAGACCCCAATCACAACCCACTCGCGGCGCAAGCTGCGCAGGGCGAGCGTGAGTTCGCTGCGCGAGAAAAATTCGCTGATTGACATGCGTTCGGTTTCTCTCGAAGGGTTGGGTCAGGCAGCCAGTGCGGTGCCGGGCGATGCAGTCCGGTTTTGCACGGACGCCTTGCGCAGCGCAGCTAGCACATCGTCGCGCGGACCAAAAGCCTGCTGTAGGCCGTCTTGCAGCACCAACATCTTGTCCGCCACAGCTAGCACGCTGGGCAGATGGGTCATGACCACAAAGGTTGTGCCGCGGGCCTTGAAGTCGCGTATTACCTGGGCCAGCGCCGCGTGTCCTGTTTCATCGAGGCTGGCGTTGGGTTCATCCAATACTACAAACGCGGGTGTGCCGTAAACAGCTCGTGCCAGCGCAACGCGTTGGCGTTGTCCGCCAGACAGCATCACGCCCTGCGGCCCAACGGGAGTACTGTAGCCAAGCGGCAGAGACTCAATCCACGTGTGCAGATCGACTGCCTGCGCTGCTTCGTGCAGGGCTCTGGAATCTTCAGCGCCAAAGCGCACTATGTTTTCCGCCAAAGTACCCTCCAGAAGTTCGACCTCTTGCGGCACATAACCTACATGCGGGCCCAACTCAGACTTATTCCAGACGCTGACATCCGCCCCGTCCAACCGAACACTTCCAGCCACTGGCGACCACAACCCCATGAGCATGCGCGCCAAGGTCGTCTTGCCCGCAGCCGACGGGCCGACCACGGCGAGAACATCGCCCGGTTGAAGCGCAAAAACTATGCCCCTGATCACCGGCGGCGAGCCTGCCGAAGCACCAGCAACCAGGTTTTCAACCATCAATCGTCCCTGTGGTCTCGGCAAAGGCATGGTGTGCAGCTGGGCTGGCAAACGCGCAAGGAGTTGCTCAAGACGCCCCCACGCACCGCGCGCCTGCACTATGGTGCGCCATTGCGACACCATTTGCACCAATGGCGCAAGCATGCGCCCGCCGAGTATCGATCCCACAATCAGCATGCCAGCGCCTCCCGGCAATTGGTCGTGGAGCAGCAACCAGGCAGCCAAACCCAACAGCGCGGATGAAAGCGTTGTCTGGAGGAATTTCCCCAATGCCTGAAAAAGACCGGCACGGTCCGAAGCATGGGCCTGAAAGCCCAGTGTGTTTGCATGCAGCGCCATCCAGCGGCGGCGCATATTTGCTTCCATTCCCAAGGCAGCAACAACATCGGCATGCTGCAGCGAACCATCGACGTACGCGCGGGCCCTCATTTCAGCATGGTTGGCTGCCAACAAGCTTGGAGTGGCACTTCGCTCATTCATCCACGAAATTCCCACTTGTGCGACGGCGGCAGCCAGAGACACCCAGCCCAAAACAGGGTTCATTACGAACAGAATCAGCATAAAAATCAACGCTACTGGCGACTCCAATGCAGCACTCAGAGCTGGGGCATGGAAGAAATCGCGCAAGATTCGCAGGTCGACCATCGGCTGCGAACCTGCTGTACCGCCATGCTTGAGGTGCGCATCGTGAATGGCCGAAAAAACGCGTGGCGCCAGCGATTTGTCTATAACTCCACCGGCTTCTCGAAGCGTTTCGCCCCGCGCCCATTCCAAAGTTTCCATTACCCCAATGGCCAATAGAACCATCAGCGTCAACATAGCCAAGGTGATGACACTGCGACTGTTGACCACCCGGTCGTACAACTCAAACATGTACACCGTGGGCACCAAGACCAAAAGAGCCGCTACCAAACTGAACCCAAACGCACGCCAAAAAAATGGAGTGAGTTTTCCCAGTGCCTGTGTAAGTTCGGAAGGCGCAGCTTGTGCAGACATGATTCGGCGATTCAAACGTTTGGGTTGCGGCAGAGTGCCTGTGCTCAGTCTCGCACGTGCGAGACTGAGCCTCTAGAAAAAAATTAGGGTTTGAATGCGTGGAGAAACAGAAGGCGCCGCTCTTGGATCAGTTTGAGCCAATCGCGACCACCGTCAAACCGTTCTCCGGCGCATGGAGGGCAGCACTACCACCGAACGATGGGTTTCCGCCATCCGACTAGGCCGCTGTATGCGACAGACACTTGCCTCAGCGCCCCAACGCCAACAGCACAGCCTGAGCCTGGTCTGCCGTCGTCATCACCAGGCTCAAACGCCCTGCATCCGCATTCAGCGTAGCCACGCCGGAGAGCTGCGTGCGGGCACCGGCGCAGTCCTCTTGCACCTGCGCATCCACCACCGCCTTGCGCTCTGCGCGCAGGCTCAGCTGGCCGGTGTAGGTGCACCCCGTGGTGCGCATCCCGCTGATGGTGCCCGCCGCATCAATGGTCCAGCGCAGCGTGCCCGCGCCCAACGCGCCGCTCCACGCACCGGCAAAGCCGGCCAAGGTAGCGCTGGTGTCGTAGCGCTGCTGCCAAGCCAGGCTCAGAGGTACTGCGCCCGGGTCGGCGCCCACACGCACCTGCAGGCTGCTCTTCTCGACCACGCTGGCCGAGACCGGCAGATCCACCACTGTGGTGCTGCTGGGCGCGCCAGCGCTGCTCCCCAAGGTATAGATCCTGCCGGTGGCTTTGTAGTCGGTGCCCTCTACAGAGAACGTGGCCTTGAGCACTTGCGTGGTGCTGCCAGCCACTGATTGGGTCACGTTCACTGCCCACAGACCGCCATCGGGCAGCACGATGGCCGAGGTGCTGACTGCAGCACCTGCTGCGCTTTGCCAGATGCCTTGCGCTGCCGAGAGCGCCGGGGCCGGTGTCGGCGGAGGTGTGGGGGTAGGAGTGGGCGTGTTGTCGCTGTCTCCCCCACCCCCGCAAGCTGCCAGCATCAGGCTCAGCAGCAAAGTGCTGGCCAAGGCGCGTGGAGCGCGTGGAGCGAGGGATGCGCGTGGGGCGTGGGGACTGCAAGAACGGGCGGAGCAGGTAAAGGGTGTGTGCATGAATATTGACTCAAATAGGGCTCTAGCGCTTTATTTGTAAGCGCTAGCAGCTATGGTTTTAATACTTAATCGGGTACAGCTTTGATGGGTTCAGATGAATGAGCAGGTGAGCCGTTGGGTCGTTGAGCCGTTGAGCAGGTGAAAATCAGTTAGAACCAGAACGCAGCCACTTCTGGCGCCAAGCCTACGATGGACAGCGGCATGTAGGCGGGTGCGCCGGGGTCGGTGATGATGCCGTCCACTTTGCCGTCGGCATCGAACTCGCCGCCATCGGCAATTTGGAAGTCAAGCCGCAGGCGCCCTCCTTCGAGCACGGTCTTACCGCCGTAGGGCTCGCTGGCCAGGTTTGCCCAGGTGCCAGTGCTGTCTTGCTTCCAGTAGCCGTTGATGCCCAGGCTGGCATCGACGTACAGGCTAAAGCTTTCGCTGGACGCGCCATTGAGCAGCTCAGCCGTGAAGGACACCAGCCCCATGGGCATCTCCAGCCCTTCGGGCAAGTTGGCTGGGGCGTCTTTCTGGGTGAAGCTGGTGATGCGTGAGCTGGGGCTGGCACTGTCGACTTTGCCGTCCAGGCTGTTGGTAACCAAGGTGACGAAGGTGGCTGGTGCGCTGCCCGGCTGGCTTTGCGAGGTGGGGCTGAGCACAAATGCGGTGGAGGCCACTTCGGCCTGCAGGCTGTCTTTGATGCCGTCGCCGTTGCCGTCTCCAGCAATGGGGGCTGCTCCGCCGGGGCCGGGGATGCCAGGTGCGCTGTCTTCCATGGCTGGCGGGATGCCGTCTTTGTCGCCCGCTGGCGTGGGCGGTGTGGGCGTTGGTTCCACTGGCTCAGGCAATGGCGGTGTCGGTGTCGGTGGTGCAGACGTGCTGTTAGTAGCTACTGTCGGGCCAAAGCTCGCTGCATCGTTGCCCGCTGCGTCTTGGATGGCGTTCACATCGTTGCCAGCTGTCGGGTCGGTGTAGGCGACGGTTACGGCTTGGCTGTACGCGACGGCCGTGGTAAGCGTCAACGTGACGGTCTTGGCAGCCGCATCCACAGCGACCCCGGTCACAGGATTGGCTGCACCGTTAGTGGTGACTGCAAACGCGCCGATTCCCGGTGGATGGGCCGCGTCTAGCGTGGTGGTCTCAATGTAGCTGAGTACCAGTTGGTTGCTCACGACTGCTGCTGCGCTAAAGATCGGACGAGCCGTGTCGATGGCGTAGTTATTCGAATCGGTGGTGCCGCTCCCGGTATTGCCTGCCGCATCCCGCACTGCGGAGTTGTCCAGCGTGATGACATTGCTGGCATCGGTGAGGTTGGCGTCTGGCGTGAAGGTGGCCGTCCACGTGACCCCGCTGTCGGTGGTGCTAACCGGCGTAAGTGTGCCGTTGGCAACCTGTAGGGCGGCATTGGTGAATCCGCTGACTGCCTCGCTGAAGGTGATGGTCACTAGCGACGTTTCACCGGCACTCAGACTGCTATCGGCCACCACGATGCTGGCCGTGGGGCGGGCGGTGTCTACTGCGTAGGTGTTGGAGTCGGTGGTCCCGCTGCCCGCGTTGCCCGACAGGTCGATCGCTGCGCTGTTGTCCAGCGTGATGACGTTGGCCGTCTCTGTGATGTCGCTTGCAGGTGTGAAGGTGGCCGTCCAGGTGAGTCCTCCGTCGATGCTGCCCACTGCGCTCAGGCTGCCGTTGGCCACAGTCAGGGCGGCGTTGGTCAGGCCCGTCACTTTTTCACTAAAGGTGATCGTCACCAGTGAGCTCTCGCCCACGCTTAGCGCGCTGTCTGCCACCACGATGCTGGCCGTGGGGCGTGCGGTGTCCACTGCGTAGGTGTTCGAGTCGGTGCTGCCGCTGCCAGCGTTGCCCGACAGGTCGATCGCTGCGCTGTTGTCCAGCGTGATGACGTTGGAGGTGTCGGTAATGCTGGCGTCTGGCGTGAGGGTTGCCGTCCAGGTGATGCCGCCATCGCTGGTGCTCACAGCGCTCAGGCTGCCGTTGGCCACAGTCAGGGCGGCGTTGGTCAGGCCCGTCACTTTTTCACTAAAGGTGATCGTCACCAGTGAGCTTCTCGCCCACGCTTAGCGCGCTGTCTGCCACCACGATGCTGGCCGTGGGGCGTGCGGTGTCCACTGCGTAGGTGTTCGAGTCGGTGGTCCCGCTGCCCGCGTTGCCCGACAGGTCGATCGCTGCGCTGTTGTCCAGCGTGATGACGTTGGCCGTCTCTGTGATGTCGCTTGCAGGTGTGAAGGTGGCCGTCCAGGTGAGTCCTCCGTCGATGCTGCCCACTGCGCTCAGGCTGCCGTTGGCCACAGTCAGGGCGGCGTTGGTCAGGCCCGTCACTTTTTCACTAAAGGTGATGGTCACCAGTGAGCTCTCGCCCACGCTTAGCGCGCTGTCTGCCACCACGATGCTGGCCGTGGGGCGGGCGGTGTCTACTGCGTAGGTGTTGGAGTCGGTGGTCCCGCTGCCCGCGTTGCCCGACAGGTCGATCGCTGCGCTGTTGTCCAGCGTGATGACGTTGGCCGTCTCTGTGATGTCGCTTGCAGGTGTGAAGGTGGCCGTCCAGGTGAGTCCTCCGTCGATGCTGCCCACTGCGCTCAGGCTGCCGTTGGCCACAGTCAGGGCGGCGTTGGTCAGGCCCGTCACCGCTTCACTAAAGGTGATCGTCACCAGTGAGCTCTCGCCCACGCTTAGCGCGCTGTCTGCCACCACGATGCTGGCCGTGGGGCGTGCGGTGTCCACTGCGTAGGTGTTCGAGTCGGTGCTGCCGCTGCCCGCGTTGCCCGACAGGTCGATCGCTGCGCTGTTGTCCAGCGTGATGACGTTGGCCGTCTCTGTGATGTCGCTTGCAGGTGTGAAGGTGGCCGTCCAGGTGAGTCCTCCGTCGATGCTGCCCACTGCGCTCAGGCTGCCGTTGGCCACACTCAGGGCGGCGTTGGTCAGGCCCGTCACCGCTTCACTAAAGGTGATCGTCACCAGTGAGCTCTCGCCCACGCTTAGCGCGCTGTCTGCCACCACGATGCTGGCCGTGGGGCGTGCGGTGTCCACTGCGTAGGTGTTCGAGTCGGTGCTGCCGCTGCCAGCGTTGCCCGACAGGTCGATCGCTGCGCTGTTGTCCAGCGTGATGACGTTGGCCGTCTCTGTGATGTCGCTTGCAGGTGTGAAGGTGGCCGTCCAGGTGAGTCCTCCGTCGATGCTGCCCACTGCGCTCAGGCTGCCGTTGGCCACAGTCAGGGCGGCGTTGGTCAGGCCCGTCACTTTTTCACTAAAGGTGATCGTCACCAGTGAGCTCTCGCCCACGCTTAGCGCGCTGTCTGCCACCACGATGCTGGCCGTGGGGCGGGCGGTGTCTACTGCGTAGGTGTTGGAGTCGGTGGTCCCGCTGCCCGCGTTGCCCGACAGGTCGATCGCTGCGCTGTTGTCCAGCGTGATGACGTTGGCCGTCTCTGTGATGTCGCTTGCAGGTGTGAAGGTGGCCGTCCAGGTGAGTCCTCCGTCGATGCTGCCCACTGCGCTCAGGCTGCCGTTGGCCACAGTCAGGGCGGCGTTGGTCAGGCCCGTCACTTTTTCACTAAAGGTGATCGTCACCAGTGAGCTCTCGCCCACGCTTAGCGCGCTGTCTGCCACCACGATGCTGGCCGTGGGGCGTGCGGTGTCCACTGCGTAGGTGTTCGAGTCGGTGCTGCCGCTGCCAGCGTTGCCCGACAGGTCGATCGCTGCGCTGTTGTCCAGCGTGATGACGTTGGAGGTGTCGGTAATGCTGGCGTCTGGCGTGAGGGTTGCCGTCCAGGTGATGCCGCCATCGCTGGTGCTCACAGCGCTCAGGCTGCCGTTGGCCACACTCAGGGCGGCGTTGGTCAGGCCCGTCACTTTTTCACTAAAGGTGATCGTCACCAGTGAGCTCTCGCCCACGCTTAGCGCGCTGTCTGCCACCACGATGCTGGCCGTGGGGCGGGCGGTGTCTACTGCGTAGGTGTTGGAGTCGGTGGTCCCGCTGCCCGCGTTGCCCGACAGGTCGATCGCTGCGCTGTTGTCCAGCGTGATGACGTTGGCCGTCTCTGTGATGTCGCTTGCAGGTGTGAAGGTGGCCGTCCAGGTGAGTCCTCCGTCGATGCTGCCCACTGCGCTCAGGCTGCCGTTGGCCACAGTCAGGGCGGCGTTGGTCAGGCCCGTCACTTTTTCACTAAAGGTGATCGTCACCAGTGAGCTCTCGCCCACGCTTAGCGCGCTGTCTGCCACCACGATGCTGGCCGTGGGGCGGGCGGTGTCTACTGCGTAGGTGTTGGAGTCGGTGGTCCCGCTGCCCGCGTTGCCCGACAGGTCGATCGCTGCGCTGTTGTCCAGCGTGATGACGTTGGCCGTCTCTGTGATGTCGCTTGCAGGTGTGAAGGTGGCCGTCCAGGTGAGTCCTCCGTCGATGCTGCCCACTGCGCTCAGGCTGCCGTTGGCCACAGTCAGGGCGGCGTTGGTCAGGCCCGTCACTTTTTCACTAAAGGTGATCGTCACCAGTGAGCTTCTCGCCCACGCTTAGCGCGCTGTCTGCCACCACGATGCTGGCCGTGGGGCGTGCGGTGTCCACTGCGTAGGTGTTCGAGTCGGTGCTGCCGCTGCCAGCGTTGCCCGACAGGTCGATCGCTGCGCTGTTGTCCAGCGTGATGACGTTGGAGGTGTCGGTAATGCTGGCGTCTGGCGTGAGGGTTGCCGTCCAGGTGATGCCGCCATCGCTGGTGCTCACAGCGCTCAGGCTGCCGTTGGCCACACTCAGGGCGGCGTTGGTCAGGCCCGTCACTTTTTCACTAAAGGTGATCGTCACCAGTGAGCTTCTCGCCCACGCTTAGCGCGCTGTCTGCCACCACGATGCTGGCCGTGGGGCGGGCGGTGTCTACTGCGTAGGTGTTGGAGTCGGTGGTCCCGCTGCCCGCGTTGCCCGACAGGTCGATCGCTGCGCTGTTGTCCAGCGTGATGGCGTTGGCCGTCTCTGTGATGTCGCTTGCAGGTGTGAAGGTGGCCGTCCAGGTGAGTCCTCCGTCGATGCTGCCCACTGCGCTCAGGCTGCCGTTGGCCACAGTCAGGGCGGCGTTGGTCAGGCCCGTCACTTTTTCACTAAAGGTGATCGTCACCAGTGAGCTCTCGCCCACGCTTAGCGCGCTGTCTGCCACCACGATGCTGGCCGTGGGGCGTGCGGTGTCCACTGCGTAGGTGTTCGAGTCGGTGCTGCCGCTGCCAGCGTTGCCCGACAGGTCGATCGCTGCGCTGTTGTCCAGCGTGATGACGTTGGCCGTCTCTGTGATGTCGCTTGCAGGTGTGAAGGTGGCCGTCCAGGTGAGTCCTCCGTCGATGCTGCCCACTGCGCTCAGGCTGCCGTTGGCCACAGTCAGGGCGGCGTTGGTCAGGCCCGTCACTTTTTCACTAAAGGTGATCGTCACCAGTGAGCTCTCGCCCACGCTTAGCGCGCTGTCTGCCACCACGATGCTGGCCGTGGGGCGTGCGGTGTCCACTGCGTAGGTGTTCGAGTCGGTGCTGCCGCTGCCAGCGTTGCCCGACAGGTCGATCGCTGCGCTGTTGTCCAGCGTGATGACGTTGGCCGTCTCTGTGATGTCGCTTGCAGGTGTGAAGGTGGCCGTCCAGGTGAGTCCTCCGTCGATGCTGCCCACTGCGCTCAGGCTGCCGTTGGCCACAGTCAGGGCGGCGTTGGTCAGGCCCGTCACTTTTTCACTAAAGGTGATCGTCACCAGTGAGCTCTCGCCCACGCTTAGCGCGCTGTCTGCCACCACGATGCTGGCCGTGGGGCGGGCGGTGTCTACTGCGTAGGTGTTGGAGTCGGTGGTGCCGCTGCCCGTGTTGCCCGACAGGTCGATCGCTGCGCTGTTGTCCAGCGTGATGGCGTTGGCCGTCTCTGTGATGTCGCTTGCAGGTGTGAAGGTGGCCGTCCAGGTGAGTCCTCCGTCGATGCTGCCCACTGCGCTCAGGCTGCCGTTGGCCACAGTCAGGGCGGCGTTGGTCAGGCCCGTCACTTTTTCACTAAAGGTGATGGTCACCAGTGAGCTCTCGCCCACGCTTAGCGCGCTGTCTGCCACCACGATGCTGGCCGTGGGGCGGGCGGTGTCTACTGCGTAGGTGTTGGAGTCGGTGGTCCCGCTGCCCGCGTTGCCCGACAGGTCGATCGCTGCGCTGTTGTCCAGCGTGATGACGTTGGCCGTCTCTGTGATGTCGCTTGCAGGTGTGAAGGTGGCCGTCCAGGTGAGTCCTCCGTCGATGCTGCCCACTGCGCTCAGGCTGCCGTTGGCCACAGTCAGGGCGGCGTTGGTCAGGCCCGTCACCGCTTCACTAAAGGTGATCGTCACCAGTGAGCTCTCGCCCACGCTTAGCGCGCTGTCTGCCACCACGATGCTGGCCGTGGGGCGTGCGGTGTCCACTGCGTAGGTGTTCGAGTCGGTGCTGCCGCTGCCCGCGTTGCCCGACAGGTCGATCGCTGCGCTGTTGTCCAGCGTGATGACGTTGGCCGTCTCTGTGATGTCGCTTGCAGGTGTGAAGGTGGCCGTCCAGGTGAGTCCTCCGTCGATGCTGCCCACTGCGCTCAGGCTGCCGTTGGCCACAGTCAGGGCGGCGTTGGTCAGGCCCGTCACTTTTTCACTAAAGGTGATCGTCACCAGTGAGCTCTCGCCCACGCTTAGCGCGCTGTCTGCCACCACGATGCTGGCCGTGGGGCGTGCGGTGTCCACTGCGTAGGTGTTCGAGTCGGTGCTGCCGCTGCCAGCGTTGCCCGACAGGTCGATCGCTGCGCTGTTGTCCAGCGTGATGACGTTGGCCGTCTCTGTGATGTCGCTTGCAGGTGTGAAGGTGGCCGTCCAGGTGAGTCCTCCGTCGATGCTGCCCACTGCGCTCAGGCTGCCGTTGGCCACAGTCAGGGCGGCGTTGGTCAGGCCCGTCACTTTTTCACTAAAGGTGATCGTCACCAGTGAGCTCTCGCCCACGCTTAGCGCGCTGTCTGCCACCACGATGCTGGCCGTGGGGCGGGCGGTGTCTACTGCGTAGGTGTTGGAGTCGGTGGTCCCGCTGCCCGCGTTGCCCGACAGGTCGATCGCTGCGCTGTTGTCCAGCGTGATGACGTTGGCCGTCTCTGTGATGTCGCTTGCAGGTGTGAAGGTGGCCGTCCAGGTGAGTCCTCCGTCGATGCTGCCCACTGCGCTCAGGCTGCCGTTGGCCACAGTCAGGGCGGCGTTGGTCAGGCCCGTCACTTTTTCACTAAAGGTGATCGTCACCAGTGAGCTCTCGCCCACGCTTAGCGCGCTGTCTGCCACCACGATGCTGGCCGTGGGGCGTGCGGTGTCCACTGCGTAGGTGTTCGAGTCGGTGCTGCCGCTGCCAGCGTTGCCCGACAGGTCGATCGCTGCGCTGTTGTCCAGCGTGATGACGTTGGAGGTGTCGGTAATGCTGGCGTCTGGCGTGAGGGTTGCCGTCCAGGTGATGCCGCCATCGCTGGTGCTCACAGCGCTCAGGCTGCCGTTGGCCACACTCAGGGCGGCGTTGGTCAGGCCCGTCACCGCTTCACTAAAGGTGATCGTCACCAGTGAGCTCTCGCCCACGCTTAGCGCGCTGTCTGCCACCACGATGCTGGCCGTGGGGCGGGCGGTGTCAATGGTTACGCTCAGGCCGCTGGAAGCGATGCTAGTGTTGCCGGCGGCATCCGTGGCCTTGGCCGTGACAGCGTGTGCGCCATCGATCATCGCGGATGCGGTAATGCTCCAGTTGCCGCCTGTAGCAATGGTGCTTCCCAGGACCGTGGTGCCGTCGGTGTCGTACAGCGTGACGGTGCTGCCTGCTTCGGCGGTGCCGGTGAAGGTGGGAGTGGTGACGTTGGTGAGGTTGTCGGTATTGGACGCGCCGGTGTCGCTCGCAGTGGCCAGCACGGGCGTGCCAGGTGCACCCGGGGCGCCGGTGTCGATGGTGACACTCAGGCCGCTGGAAGCGATGCTAGTGTTGCCGGCGGCATCCGTGGCCTTGGCCGTGACAGCGTGTGCGCCATCGATCATCGCGGATGCGGTAATGCTCCAGTTGCCGCCTGTAGCAATGGTGCTTCCCAGGACCGTGGTGCCGTCGGTGTCGTACAGCGTGACGGTGCTGCCTGCTTCGGCGGTGCCGGTGAAGGTGGGAGTGGTGACGTTGGTGAGGTTGTCGGTATTGGACGCGCCGGTGTCGCTCGCAGTGGCCAGCACGGGCGTGCCAGGTGCACCCGGGGCGCCGGTGTCGATGGTGACACTCAGGCCGCTGGAAGCGATGCTAGTGTTGCCGGCGGCATCCGTGGCCTTGGCCGTGACAGCGTGTGCGCCATCGATCATCGCGGATGCGGTAATGCTCCAGTTGCCGCCTGTAGCAATGGTGCTTCCCAGGACCGTGGTGCCGTCGGTGTCGTACAGCGTGACGGTGCTGCCTGCTTCGGCGGTGCCAGTGAAGGTCGGAGTGGTGGCGGCGGTGATGCCGTCCGAGTCGGACGCGCCGGTGTCGCTGGCCGCAGCCATTACGGGCGAAGAAGGTGCGGCAGGAGGCGTGGTGTCCCCTAACAGAACCACGTCGTTGCCGTCGCCACCGACGTAGCTGATGTTGAAGTCGACGCCGCCAATTGTCACAAGCGCACCTTCCGCCAAACCGTTGAAGGTGCCGACAACGGCGTCGGCCAAGTCGTTGTCAATCAAGGTGAAGCTGCCCCCCGCCGATGGCGTGAAACTGCCAAAGTTGATGGACAGCGTGGCCCCCGTGATGTTGACTGCGCCGTACACCTTGATCTGGTCGTAGCCGGTGCCTACGGTGGCCCCGATCACGTCGGCAGCAATCGTGCCGCCAGACTCCACGGTGAGGCCGTTATTGAGGGTCAGAACGCCAGGGCCGGTGCCTGCAGCAATCGTGCCGCCGCTTTCCACCGTGACGGCCCCTCTGTTGGCCAAGCTGCCAATGCTGCCCGACCCGCCCAGAGTGGCGCCTGCCGCGACCGTCACCGCGCTTGTGCCTGTCAACGCACCGTTGACCAGCAGCGCACCCGCCGCGACTTGGGTGGCACCCGTGTAAGTGTCGGTGCCCGACAGCGTGAGCGTGCCGATGCCCGCTTTGGCCAAACCAGTGCTCGACCCCATACCAGAGATGTCGCCAGACAGGGTGACCGCCGCATCGGCCTGCACCGTCGCGGTGCCTGGCATTCCTCCCGATAGATTGATATCGTTGTCGATGTCTGTTGCGCCGGTCACCCGCAAAGTCACGCCTTCAGACAGCGACAGTTCACCCCCGCCAAGATTGCTGTCGGAGGCCACACTCAGCGTGCCGGCATTCAACATAGTGAATCCGGAATAAGTGTTGATTCCTGAAAGCGTCAGCGTGCCGCTACCTTGCTTAAGCAAGTGACCGCCGGTGCCGCTGATGACACCAGAAAAATCGGTGGAATGGCTGTTGCCCACATTCAAAGTGCGCGAATCCAGTACCACCGCACCTGCTCCCGCCAGCGAGCCAATGGTTTTGGTTGAACCCAGCGTCAGTGTGCCGTCTGCAAGCACCGTGACAGCTGCTGCATTGGGTATGGATGTGCTACTGGTCAGTGCCAGTGTGCCGTTCGATACCACCACTGCCCCGGTGAAAGTGTTCGCACCGGTGAGCGTCAGCGTACCAGTCCCAGACTTCGTCAAACCGCTGGTGTTGCTGGAGGAAATAGCGCCTGAGAAAGTGGTCGACGTGTTATCTCCACCAGCCGTCAGTCGGTAGCCCAGCATCACGTTGCCACCACCGGCCAGCGACCCAATGGTTTCATTCCCCGCTGCCAGAGTCAGCGTCGCACCGCTGGCGACCGTCACTGCACTGGCGTCGTCGATTGAACTTCCTCCGCTCAAGGTCAAACCACCTGCCGACACGGTGGTCGCACCGGTGTAGGTGTTGGCAGCTGATAGCGTGAGCACGCCAGTACCGGTTTTGATGAACGCATCGCCGCTGACGACGCCTGACAGTTCGACCGCTTCGGCGTTGTTAATAGTGCCCTCGCCGGCCAAGCTGATGGCGTTTGAAAGGGTGCCCGCACCAGTCACGGCAAGCTTTGAACCGCTGATGGTGACTGCGCCCGTCCCTAAATTGGAAGCATCGGTGATGGACAAACCGTCGGCGCCCGCAATTTTGGTGCCCCCGGTGTGCGTATTGGTGCCTGAAAGCGTCAGCAGCTTTCCGCCCGTCTTGTTTAGTAAACCCGAGCCTGTAATGCTGCCGGAGATCACGGCAGGGCCATTGCCGACCCAAACCCCTCCATTACTGGCTCCCAGCACGATGGCGTTGCTGACCGTACCCACCAGGTTGTTGAGCATGAGAGTGCCGCCATTGAGCGTGACCGTCCCACCGACCAGAGCGCTGGCCGTTTGCACGAACAAATCCCCCTGCGTCACATTCAGGCTCGCGGTTGAAAGCGAATAGTTGGCATTGGTCAGCGTCAGCCTGCCGGCGCCGGCTTTGGCCAAAGTTCCGGTCCCGGCCAAGGCACTATCGATAGTCAAACTGTCGGACCCGCCGTTAGTGACGGTGAGGGTGAAGCCGTCGCCAACGTTCACGGTGTGTCCAGAGATCGTCGCATTACTCGCCGCGTCGGCATCGAGCGTCAGGCTTTCGCCAATCGCTAAATCGCCAGCCAGCGTGGTCGTGGTGCCACCGAAGGCGCTGGTGAGAATCAAGGTCTGGCTGCCCGTAATGTCTGCAGCTGCAATGGCCACGGCTTCAGACAGGCTGACGCCATCCGATACGTCGATGGTCGCAGTGTCGGTGGCGTTGGTGACGTAGATACTGTCGCTGGCGACCGTCACATCGGCGGTGGCTGCAGCACTGCCATCGCTCAGGCTGAAGCGCAGCGTGGCGTCGCCTGAAGGCGTGTTATTCGCGTAAGTAATATGGCGCGCCACATCCTGTACCAGTGCCGTGGTTGCAGGCGTGCCGCTGCTGGTGAACACGATGTTCAACACCCCACTGGCGTGGGTGAAGGTGGCAAAGGTCTGCCCACCAGCCTGAAGGTTGTTGCCGCTGACGGTGAAAAGCGCGCCACTGGTATCAAAGCCAAGCGTATCCGCTGCAATTGCCACGCCCGACCGCTGCACCGTCAGGCTGGCGCCGTTCCAGTCGCCATTGCCACCATTGCGTGCATCGAATTCCGTGTCGGACAAAGTACTGTTGCCGCCTGCATCGAGCGTCACCGTGTTGCCCACACCCGCCCAGGCCACGCTGTCGCCGTTCAGGTTGGTGATCACCGGGGCGGCGTTGGTGTCGATAACGATGTCCTTGTTGGCGCCCAGCGAGTTGGCTGCACCGGGCGCAGCCAGAGTGAGCGTCGCCGCATTGCCGGCTGCATCTTTGATGGTGCCGCCGTTCAAAGCCAGCGCCGTGGTGCTTTGGTAATCCAGGTCGGCGCTCGTGTCGCCTGCCTGAACCGTGTAGGTGAAGGTCAGGGTGCTGGTGCCGCTGCCGCTGGCGTAGTTGGCGACTCGGTCGGTCGCGCCGGTTTCCAAAGTCAGCTGTGGTGTGCCGGTGACGGTGACCGCTTCGCTGAAGTTGACTTCTACGCTGACCACGCCCCCAGCCATATACGTACCGTCGCCAGTGCTGGCACCGACGCTGGCGACGGTGGGCGCAACGGCATCCACCAGCACCCCGGTAGTGCTGGCAAAGGGAATGCCGGTGATCGCGGCGTTGTTGCTCGTGCCATCCTGGATGGTGCCGCTGTTCAGGCTGATGCTGGTGGAAGCCGTGATGCCATTGGCGTCCAGGTTGCCTGCTGCCACGGTGTAGCGGAAGGTCAGGGTATCGGTGGTGCTGCCCGAGAAATAGGCAGCCTGCACGGTGCCACCGGTGTCCAGCGTGAGTGCGATGGAGGGCGTGCCGCCCACCGTGTCGACGGTCACGGCCTCGTTGTAGGTGACCGTGAAGTCCAGGTTCTGGCCCGCCGCGTAGGTGGCGTTGGCCGGAACGGCGCCGCTGCTGACCGTGGGGGGCAGATCGTAAGTCCAGGTGGTGGAGCTTGCTGCGTTGCCTGCCAAGTTGGCAGTACCTGTCGCCACCGCTCCGCCATTGCCCGCCGCCCCGCCCCCACCCTGGTTGGATGTGAACGTGGTGCTAACTGCGTTGTAATTGAGCGTGCCCAGGTTGTAGATGGCACCCGCGCCAAGCCCCCCGACACCAGCAGTGCCGCCCGCGCTGCCCTGTCCACCGCCGCCGCCGCCCGCCCCCTTGTTGGCTGAAAAAGTGGTGTCCGCGATGTTGAGCGTGGCAGCGGCAGTGTTGTAAATCCCGCCAGCGGCCAAACCACCGGCACCACCTTGTCCGGGAACGTAGTGCCCCGTGCCACCGCCGCCACCGCCGGCACCCGTCACCGAAGCGCCATTGCCGCCTGATTTGAATCCACCTTGAGCTAGACCACCATCACCGCCCCCAGTGGAGGTGCCACCATTCCCGCCGGCCCGTTTACTATTCCAGCCACCGCCTATTGCCCCGGAGGCGCTGTTGTAATAGCCGCCGCCTCCGCCGCCGTTGCCAGAGCTCCCATTTGCTCCATTCGAGTCATAACCAACTCCCCCATTGCCGCCGCCGGTACCCGCAAAACCACTGCCTCCGCCGCCGCCAAATCCTTCGCCACCACCCGCGCCCCCACCGCCGGTGGCCACGTTGCCAGTCACACTGCTATGAATGATGGTCAGGGTGCCCGCGTTGTAGATGCCGGCGCCCATGGCGCCTGCCCCTGCGTTGCCGTTCGATTGGTTTCCAGCGCCACCGTTGCCGGAGAGCAGGCCTTTGGTGATAGCCAGTCCGTCCAGCAAGACGGTATTACCCGAGGAAATTTCGAGCACCCGCCCTTGGTATTGCCCATCCAGTGTCACATCGGCAGTGCCGTTGTTGTCCAGGTCGCCATCAATGGTCAGGTTCTTGTTCAGGATCAGCAGCGAGTCGCCACCAGCCTTTGTGCTGAGGGTGATGTTCATGGGGGCGTTGAAGGTAATGGTGTCGCCTGCGGTGGCCGCCGCGATGACAAAGCGCAGAGAACCGGCACCGCCGTCTGCGCTTGAAGTCACCGTCTTGATTTCCAGCGCCAGGTCATAGCCCGCCAGCACATCTTGAGAAAGTGCCACCACGCCTGCGATGTGGCCGGTGGAAATCTCCAGTTCCCAGTCGCCCCCTGCGCCGGTGCGGTTGTCGCTCGCTGCCACATCGGCGCCGGTCAAGGCTGCCAGGTCCGACACAAACTGCCAGCCCTGCGCGCCGCGCCCCAGGTCGCAGGCATAGATCAGCAGGTCGCCGTCGGCAGTCAACCCCCGCCCCAGCGCCGCCAGTGCCTCAGCCTGGCCTGCAAGAGCGCTGTTGTCCAGGAAGGTGCCGCCCAACCACAACTGGCCTTCGCTGCCATGGGCCAGCACGTGCACGGCGGCCACGTCACCGCGCTCGCCCAGTGCGGCCGCCATCTGCGCCAGGCCGTCTTCGCCCGCTTTCAGGTAGACCACCTCCACGCCGGGTGCAAAGCCTTTGAGCAAGGTGGCCACGTCTTGGACGCGGCTGTCCACGAACACGATTTCGCGCGGGGCCGCGCCGATGGTGTCAGGGGTATTGGCAATGGTCATGGTCATGGTCTGACTTTTTGGAGTGTTTTCGGTCTCTAGCGCTTACGCATCAAGCGCTGGCAGCTATTGATTTTGATTGTTCTTTGGCGGTGATGACGTTGGCGCGGCTCTGGCTTCCGTCCTGCCAGAAAGACAGCTTGCTGTACTGCTCGAACAAATCGGGCGGCAATATGGTTTCGCGCTTCTGCAAGGCCACCTGCGGGCGCACCTGGTGCAGGCCGTGCAGTCCCAGCGCTTCGTCAAACTCCGGCGCGTCGTACTTCACTTGCTCGAAGTCGTGGGCGAATTCGGGCTCATCCAGAAACTGGTAAATGAGCGGCAGCACCTTGTGCGGCGCCTGGGCCAGCAGCTCGTAGTCCACCAGCAGCAGCGAGGCGGCGTGTTCGCCGTAAAAGGCTTCTTTGAGCGCCGTCCACGGGTAGCCCACCATGCGGTTGCGCTGGGCCAGCGTGTCGACCCGGCTGTAGACGGTGTTGCGCTCGGTGTCGTCGCTGAACAGCCGGGTGATCTCGAAAGGGTTGGCGCGGTAGCGCCGCTCAATGCTGTCCATCACCCAGGCGACGTTGCGCACGCAGGCAATGAGCTTGGCGCCGGGGAACAGGTCGATCAGCGCCGGCATCTGGGCGCTCCACATGCGGTTGGTGTCAAAGACGACTTGCTTGTCGGCCTGGTCGGCGTAGTAGCTGTCAAACAAGCCACGCACCAAGCGGCGGCGCTGCTCGGTGCTGACCACCGGGCCAAACTCGCTGCCCGCGCCGAGCTGGTTGAGCATGCCTTTGAAGAGGCCACCCACAGGGCTGGTCATGCCTGCATGAAACCGCGGGTTCTGCAGCAGCAGTGCGGACAGCAAGGTGGAGCCTGCACGGGGCAGGCCGGTGATGAAGTGGTAGCGAGGGGAATTAGCGGACATTGGAGGAATCAAACTGGCAAGGCGGGTGGCGGGTGAAACCGTCCATCAAGGATGGTTTGCACCATGTGCTCAATCGACAGTGCTTCGGTATCGAACACGAATTCAGGGCTGCTGGGGCGCTCGTACGGGGCATCCCAACCTGTCAAGTCGGTGATTTGCCTCGCCTTTGCCTTGGCATACAGGCCTTTGGGGTCGCGGCGGGCGCACTCATCGACCGAGGTGCTCAGGAAGATTTCCACGAACTGCGCCGGCTCAAACAGAGCGCGCACGCGCTCGCGGTCTGCAGCAAAGGGGGAGACGAAGGCGCATACGGCTGTGATTCCTGCGCCTGCCATCAAACGGGCCACTTCGCCGGCGCGGCGGATGTTCTCGCTGCGGTCCGCAGGCGAGAGGCCAAGGTCCGAGCACAGCCCGCGGCGCAGGTCGTCGCCGTCAAGGACATAGGATTGGACACGGGCGAGCCCCAAAGCTTGCGACAGCGCATGCGCAAGCGAAGTCTTGCCTGCAGCGGGCAGACCGGTGATCCAATAGACCGATGGCGTGGTTCGCATTGAAATTCTTATGGTTGCGACGGACCAGTCCTGCCGAAGACGCGGGGGCAAACAGCAAACTTGCGGTAACGCAAACACGCTGTTGCAGATTTATACAATAAGACGCCGGCTCGCCCCCGTGGGAAATCCCCCATAGCGTTTTTGGCTTATCTGTCAGGTTTGCCGTGGTGGCCTTGCGCCTATCCCGCCTGCAGCCTGGCACACGCAGCATGCGTCGGTCCGCCGAGAGGTGTCAGCCAAATGCAGAAGTGCGGTTGCCCCGCCGGCTACTTGGCGAAAAGTTGCCCCATGTCTTTAAATGCCTTGAACTCAAGCGCATTTCCGCAGGGGTCCAGCAGAAACATCGTGGCCTGTTCACCCACCTGGCCAGCAAAGCGCACGTACGGTTCAATTACGAATTTCGTGCCAAAGGACTTCAGGCGCTCAGCAAGCGCCTCCCATTGGTCCCACGCGAGCACGATTCCGAAGTGGGGAACAGGCACATCGTGCCCATCGACCGCATTGGTGTGCGCGCTTTCTTGCGACGCAGTCTTTGGGTGCTCGTGAATCACCAGCTGATGACCATAGAAATTGAAATCCACCCAATGCTCGCTGGAGCGCCCTTCTTCCAAGCCAAAAACGTCGCCGTAGAAGGAGCGCGCAGCCTGGAGGTCGTGCACTGGAATTGCCAAATGGAATGGTGAAAGGCTCATGCGAAATCCTTATTAGTGCTTCAAAGGATACAAGGCTTCAATGAAATCCACAGGGGAGCGACAGAAGACTGGCGCCTGATTGGGGGTCATTGAAGCAACCCCTCAGATGCACGGTTGCCCGACGTCCCGAAAATGCGATGCCGAGACAAGCAGATCTTGTGCGCGCCATGAAAAAAGCACCTAACGAATGAAAGGGACTTCCCCGTCCCGAGTGATCCGCGCAGTTGCGGGGTACGGCATCAAAGTGCCACGATGGGAAGTGAAACCTCTCATCAACTCACTCGTTTTTGTGGAAGGGGAAGTCCATGTCTGCCATTGTCACCATCGGAATCGATCTCGCCAAGAACGTCTTTGCTGTTCACGGCGTAGATGCCACAGGCAAGAGCGCACTGGTGCGCCCGAGCGTGCCTCGCGCCAAACTGCTCGAACTCATTGCCTCGCTGCCGCCGTGCCTCATCGGCGTGGAAGCCTGCTCTGGCGCCCACCACTGGGCGCGCGAGTTTGAGAAGTTTGGCCACACCGTGCGCCTGATGGCACCGAAGTTCGTCATCCCTTACCGCCTCTCGGGCCGCCGTGGCAAGAACGATGCAGCCGATGCAGCCGCCATCTGCGAAGCCGTCACCCGCCCAAACATGCGATTCGTGCCGATCAAATCAATCGAGCAACAAGGCCAGCTCATGGTGCACCGTGCCCGCCAAGGCTTTGTGGAGCAGCGCACCGCCACATTCAACCGCATTCGGGGTTTGCTCTCTGAGCTGGGCATCGTGCTACCGCTCAAAGCCGCTGTCGTGCGCCGCGAGGCGATGGCCCGCCTGGAAGACTTGCCCGGCTGGGCCAACACCGTCATCGGGGACCTGCTCAGCGAGGTCACCCATCTGGACGAACGCATTGCGCAGTACGACCGGCACATTGCGTTGATGGCGCGCCAAAGCATCGAGGCACAGCGCCTGATGCAGTTGTGCGGCGTGGGAGAGACCACAGCGACCGCACTTTTAAGCACCATCGGCAACGGGCGCGACTTCAAATGTGGCCGCCAGTTGTGTGCCTGGCTGGGCTTGGTGCCTGGGCAATACAGCTCAGGCGGCAAGCAGCGCCTGGGGCGCATTACCAAGGCGGGCGACCCGTACCTGCGCAGCCTGCTGGTGCTCGGTGCCCGAGCAGTGCTGGCAGCGGCCAAGACCAAGAGCGATCCGATCAGCCGATGGGCCGTGAGCCTGGAGCAGCGGCGCGGCTACTGGAAAGCCATTGTGGCCATTGCCGCGAAGAACGCCCGCATGTGCTGGGCGGTACTCAGCAAAGGCGAGGCATTCAGGCTGCCGGCATGAGCGCTTGAACCGCACTGCCAAATAACATGTGACACAGGGGAGGTTTGTTTCGATTTCCACCACCGCGTGCAGCCAGCAACGTTGATGAGTCAAGGTTGGACCTGCGCGGGGCGTGACCGGTTAACTCAAGGAGATCAGGGCGACTGGCAACAGTGGCCATCCTCGACTAACGAATGGGTCCCCCGCGCGCGTCTTTCATCAGGGTCCGCTGCAACAAGCAGCATTAATGACCGTTTGTAGTTTCGCTGTCCGCATTCCTTGCTCGACTGGGCAACGCAGCGCTGGCGTAGATGGTGTGGATTGAATCAAGTCAGTCGAAATGCATTCCGTGATCCATCGCTGCGCGATGCACCACGGTTGGAAATTCGTTTGACTTTTATGGGGAAGCCCTTGTAGTTCCCGTTAAGTGCTTGGTTTCATTCGATATTTTGGTGGGCGATGCAAGTTTCGAACTTGCGACCCCTGCAGTGTGAATGCAGGGAATGTGGATTACCTTGCACTTTCTTGGACAAGCTTTCTCTCTGTAGCTATAGAAAATCGTCCAACCTTGTCCAACTGAGTTCAATACAATTGTCCGTACTTTGTCCGTACGGAGAAATCATGGCCAAAATTGAAACAGTCAGGGCGCGAGCAGGACTTGACGCAAGGCGAGAGCCTTATTGGAGCCGCATAGCCACCAAGTCCTACCTGGGGTTCCGCAAAAGCCCGGACGGTGGCGGTGCATGGGTGTTGCGCGTACAGGAGGAAAAGACCGGCACCAAGTCATACAAGGCGCTGGGCAACTTCGACGAAGTGCCAGACCATGAGCGCTACGACACCGCCAAGAAGGCCGCCATTGATTTTTTGACGCACCTATCTGGTGGCGGCACTAAGGAGGCCATCAACGTGGGGGAGGCTTGCGAGCGCCTGGTGAAAAAATACCTCGACGACAACCGCGAAACCGCCGCCAAAGATGCAGAGGGCCGATTTAAGCGATGGGTGCATGGCAATAAGAAGTTCGCCAAGCTGCCGCTACAAAAGCTGACCAGCGCAGCACTGGACGATTGGCGCAACGCTTTGGCCAAGACCCCAGCCATACACCAAGACAAGAGCGTCAAGAGCGAGAAACCACGCGCAGCCAGCTCACTAAATCGGGATATGGCCGTTCTTAAGACTGCGCTCAATCTGGCATTGGAGGATGGCTACATCACCAGCGCCAACGCCTGGACCACCAAGCTAAAGCCCGTGAAGGCTGCTACAGGCCGCCGCGATTGCTATCTGGACATAGGCCAGCGCCGCGGCCTGCTCTCTCACGCAACGCCTGATTTGGCCATCCTCATCCGCGCGATGGCTTCGCTGCCACTGCGCCCTGGGGCAGTAGCTGCGCTAACGGTGGGTAATTTTGACAAGCGACTGCATACGCTGACGGTGGGCAAAGACAAGGCAGGCAAAGACCGCAAAATCACCCTACCCGCCTCCACCGCCGCATTCTTTGCCGAGCAGGCTAAGGGTAAGCTGCCGGCCGCGCCATTATTTGCCCGCGCAAACGGGATGGCATGGAACAAAGATTCTTGGAAATACCCATTCAAGGATGCAGTGAGAGCAGCCGGCTTGCCGGAGAACGCAACCGCCTATGCGCTGCGCCACTCGACTATTACCGACCTGCTGACCGACGAGAATACCCCGCTAGATACCATGACAGTGGCCGTACTCAGTGGCACCAGCATCGCCATGATTGAAAAGCACTACGGCCACCTTTTGCACAATCGCGCAGCCAAGGGGCTGGCAGCTTTGGCTATTTGAATTCGGCAAGCCCTTTCCATTCGCGAGAAAGCGCCGGGGAATGATACGCAGGGGGCGATGTTCAGCAGCGTACGCTACTAGCGGGCGCACGAAAAAACCACTGAGGGCCAAGTCTTTCGAGACGAAAATCTTGGACAATCATAGTCAAAATATAAAGTGATTTATCAGATTTACTTCGCAAGTCCTAGTCAGTATTGAATTTTCTTTTCTATTTCCCGATGTACTTACCGTGACGTGAGGTAGAGGTTTCAGTGGGCGATGACCGAAAAGAACACTCGACACCTACATGACAATGCGGCCCTGCTTCCCTTGCAGGTTGCTGAAATACCGATCGCGAATTCCGTTCCGTCGAACGACGCATCCTTCTGCGGTGGCGACAAGCCTCAATAGCCATCACCCGATCACTGAAACAGATCCAATGAAATTTCAGCCCTATATCACCCTTCTGGACAGCAAAGCCACGAGCAATCGTTGGCCTTTCTGACCAATAGTCGATCGCACCTCCCATCAGCCCCGAGTGATTCGTCACTCGGGGCTTTTTTGCGCGTGGTCTTCATTCCCCAACCATCGAAGGAAAACACTATGTTCCCAACTATTGGCTCTCCCATGGAGTACTTGGCGGCTTTTGCCGTCATCTTTGTCTTTGGCATCTTGATCTGCGCGGCGCTGTATCACCCGACTCAGGTCTGCCAGCCTTGCGGGCTGGCAGCGTCATGAATGAACCGGAAAGGTACGGCGAGGTAGACGACGACTTGCGGTCCGCGTTTGTCCGCGCCGAAGTAGAACTAGGCCACCGCACCGGCTGAATATTAGGCCAGGGGTGGAAGCCGATCCTGTGATGGTCGGCTGTGGATAAGTGTATGTCTTGCCTTGTTCTTTGACTTCCTTATCGTGGTGATGGATTCGCGTGGCAAGGCGCGAAGGGCGTAGCCCGCAGCGCCTTGCCACGCTCGGCGGCCATCAATCGCCAGCGTCCGGCGGATCGGCTTTGCCGCTTCCCTTGCGGGCCTGTTCCCTGGCCTTGATGCGCTTCTTCGCCGTAGCACTGCTGTGCAGGAATCGATGGCTCTCGTTGCCCGTCTCCACGATGTGGCAGTGATGGGTGAGCCGGTCGAGCAAAGCGGTGGTCATCTTCGCGTCGCCGAACACCGTCGACCATTCGGCGAAGTCGAGGTTGGTGGTGATTACCACGCTGGTGTGCTCATAGAGCTTGCTCAGCAGATGGAACAGCAGCGCTCCGCCAGCTTGACTGAACGGCAGGTAGCCCAACTCGTCCAGGATCACCAGGTCCATGCGCAACAGGCCACTGGCGATGCGTCCGGCCTTGCCCTGGGCCTTCTCCTGCTCCAGCGCATTGACCAGGTCGACCGCCCCGTAGAAGCGCACACGCTTGCCTTGGCGCGTGATCCCCGACACGCCCAAGGCCGTCGCCAGATGCGTCTTGCCCGTACCCGGTCCGCCGACCAGCACTGCGTTGTGCGCAGCCTCGGTGAACTCCAGCGTCGCGAGTTGCTGGATCAGCTTGTGGTCCACCACCGAAGCGTCGAAGTCGAAGCCGGCCAGATCGCGGTGTACGGGGAAGCGCGCCGATGTCATCTGATACTGGATCGAACGCATCGCGCGGTCCGTGGCTTCGGCCTGCAGCAGATGCTCGACCAGCCAACGCGACGCATCCAGACCCGAGGCCGGACCCTGTTCCTGCAGATCGCACCACGCGCCAGCCATACCGTGCAGGCGCAGCCCCTTGAGCTCGACGATCACGTCACGCATGGCCCACCTCCTGGCCGCGCAGACTGTCGTAACGCGCCGTGTTGGCCAGTGGCGGTGTTGTGATCTGCAGTGCCGTCTCGGCACTGAGCGGCGCTGCCGGCGCGTTGAGCCGGCCGAGCACATTGACGACGTGCTCCACGCTGACACGCCCGGATGGAGGGCTGCCCTCCATGGCCAATTCGACCGCCACGATCACCGCATCCAGTCCCGCCGTCGGAACGATGGCCAGCACCTGAGCCATGACACGGTCCCCGCCGGCCTGGCGCAACAAACCGCGGCGCAGACGCTGCAACGCCTCCGGCATGTCTGCGAAGGGCGCGCCATTGCGCAGCGCCCCGGGCTTGCGCTGCACCAGCGGGATGTAGTGCCGCCAGTCATAGCGGGTGCCGCCCCCGTCGCTCAGGCGCTCGTGGCGTGCGACCACCGCATCATCCGCAACAACCACGACGCCGCCCGGATACAGCCTGGTGCTGACCATCTGCCCGGCCAGCTCACACGGCACCGAGTAGCGGTTGCGCGCCACCGACACCAAGCAGGTGCTCGACACCCGCGCCGGCTTCTCCACGTATCCATCGAAGGGCTCGGGCATGGGCATCAGATGGGGCCTCTCGTGCTCCAGCATCTCGGCCACGCTGAACTGCTTGTGCTCGGGATGGCGGATCTCGTTCCACAGGGCGCGGCAGCGCTCGCTCAGCCAAGCATTGAGCTCGGGGAAGGAGCTGAAGCGATGCCGGGCGGCGTCGATCCAGATGCGCCGACGGCTGTCTTGCACGTTCTTCTCCACGCGTCCCTTCTCCCAGCCTGAGGCGACGTTGCAGAAGTCGGGGTCGTACAGATAGTGCGCGCACATCACCGAGAAGCGTGCGTTGACGGTGCGGCCTTTGCCCTTGTGGACCTTGTCAACGGCGGTGCGCATGTTGTCGTAGATGCCGCGGCGTGCCACGCCGCCCAGCGCTGCGAACGATCTTGTGTGGGCGTCAAACAGCATCTCGTGGCCCTGGCTCGGGTAGGCCACCAGCCAGAACGCACGGCTCGCGCACAGCTTCAGGTGCGACACCTGCATGCGGTAGTAGATGCCGCCGACGACCAGACCTTCTTCGCTCCAATCGAATTGGAAGGCCTCGCCGAGCTCGAAGGCCAGTGGCACGAACGCGGTGACGTTAGCTGCCTGCCCCTCGCCCTTGCGCCAAGCTCGAACGAAGTCGGTGACGCCCGAGTAGCCACCGCTGTAGCCTGTGGCTTTGATCTGCGCGAACAACGCTCGGGCCGTGCGCCTTTCGTTCTTGGCTCGCCTTGCATCGGCCGTAAGGGCTTGCTTGAGCGTCGCCTCGAACGCGCTGAGCTTATTGGGGCGTGGCTCGCGCCGGTACTTTGGAAGCTCCGTGGCCGGCGCGTGCAGCCACTTTGATACCGTCGTTCGCGACAGTCCCGTCATGCGCGCTATCTCTCGCTCTGACAGCTTGTCCCTCACGTGCAGCCGTCGGATCCTGCCAATCATGTCCATGGTGATCACTCCTCGCACCCCGCTGCTCAAATAAACAGCAGGGTAGGTTGAACACCTGGCCTAGTTTTACTTCGGTACTAACTGCAAAAGTGGTCTAGTTTTCGGTCGGCGCCAACACGCGTTGTCATTTCGAGGTGCGCCACCCGCATGTCCAAAGTGTGGTTCGAACAACACCCAATCGCGCGACCTTGGGAGACGAACCGGATGTGTTTTTGGTGCTTTCGCCGGCGTTGCTACAGGCGTCATGGTGGCAGTTGCGACAGCAGACGTTCCGGCGATTCCGGCGGTGCGGGTACTCGGAATCGTCTCAGTAGCAATCATGGGCGGGATGGCCGCTGGCTCTGCCGGTTCGAACACCGGGGCTGCACTCGGAGAGAGCGTGGACAGGAACATCCTGAACAACCGCACTTGCCTGTCCTGCGGGAAACACTTCCGTATTGCAGCCTGACAAGGGCTTTGCTCGGACTCGAACTACGCCCAGTCTGACTTTGGGCTTTTGTCAGCGATCCAGCGCTTCTGCTGGATCACTTTTTCAATCTCTTTTCACTCTCTTGTTTAAGGAATTTCACCATGGCACATCTTCTCCAATCTATGGCCTATGTCGGCCAAACCCCTTGGCATGAGCTGGGCAACCAACTCCCTGCCAAGCAACCCCTCGAGGTCTGGGCTCGTGAGGCCGGAATGGACTGGTCCATCCGCGAAACCCCTGTGCGCTACTTGGCTGAGCAGGCCGGGGCGCTCGGCTCCATCATGTCTTTCGAAGATCAGAAGGTTCTCTACCGCAGCGACACCAAGGCACCGCTCTCCGTGGTGTCGGGTCGCTACCAGGTGGTTCAGCCCAAAGACGTCTTGGAGTTCTACCGGGACTTGACGGAAATTGCAGGATACGAGCTGGAAACAGCCGGCGTTCTCAAGCAAGGCCGCAAGTTCTGGGCATTGGCACGCACGGGAAAATCTGCAGCGCTCAAGGGCACCGATGTGGTCAACGGCTATTTGCTGCTGGCAACGTCTTGCGATGGAACGCTGGCCACCACGGCCACGCCCACCACCGTCCGGGTGGTCTGCAACAACACCTTGTCCATCGCCCTGGGCGGCGCTACCAGCGCCATCAAGGTACCGCACAACACCAGCTTCGATGCTCAGGCGGTCAAACGCCAGTTGGGTGTCGCAGTTTCCCAGTGGGACAGTTTCATGTACCGCATGAAGACGCTGTCGGAACGCAAGGTCAAGAGCCACGAAGCCATGAACTACTTCCTCAAGGTGCTGTGCCAGACGGACGGCCATGCGGATCCGTCCCTGGTGCTGACGAATGAGCGAGCCCTTAAGAAAGTGCAAGCCATGTACGAAGGAACTGGCCGGGGTGCAGAACTGACCGCAGCCAAGGGAACCGCCTGGGGCCTGCTTTCCTCCGTCACCGAGTTTGTGGACCACGAGCGGCGTGCCCGCAGCCAGGAGTTCCGCCTCGACAGTGCTTGGTTTGGACAGGGTGCAGCGCTCAAGCAACGCGCTCTGGACCATGCCCTGCAACTGGTGTCATGAGGGCGTCCCCCTCCAGCACAGCACGGCAAAGCACTCGATCTGTCTCACCCAACCGCCCTTGCGGCATAAGCCCCGGCTCTCTACAGGAGTCGGGGCTTTTTGTTTGGCAAGCGTCATTCACGTTTTATCAAAGGATTCACCATGGAAACTTCACCGCTTCAATCCGTTCCCGTTTCAACTGTCCCTCTCCCTGCAAAGCCACGGCCAGCGCTCAAGCTGGTCAAGACGGCCTCCCTCAACCGCGACCAGTGGCTGGAAGTGCGCAAAGGCGGCATTGGCAGCTCAGACGCTGCTGCAGCTGTGGGGCTGCATCCCTACAAGTCTCCCTTGGAGCTGTGGATGGAGAAGACGGGCCAGGAGGATGGTCTGCCCAAGGTTGACCCCAATGACGACCAGAGTCCGATGTACTGGGGCACCTTGCTAGAACCCATCGTGGCGGCGCACTACACCCGGCGTACAGGCAACCGGGTCCGGAAAGTGAACGCAGTCCTTCAGCATCCTGATCACCCCTGGATGCTGGCCAATATCGACCGAGAGGTAGTGGGCGCACCCGACGTGCAGATCCTCGAATGCAAAACGGCAGGCATCAACGGTGCGCGGCTCTGGCGCGAAGGGGTGCCGGAGTACGTGGAGTTGCAGGTTCAGCACCAGCTGGCAGTGACGGGCAAGCGCGCAGCCGATGTTGCCGTGCTACTGGGAGGGCAGGAATTGGAAGTATTCCGAATCGAGCGGGACGAGGACTTGATTGCCCACCTCATCACCTTGGAGCAACAGTTCTGGGGCTATGTGGAGCGCAATGAAGCGCCACCAGCGGATGGCTCGGATTCGGCGGACGTCGCCTTGCGTGCGCTGTTTCCACGGGACACGGGGCATTTTGTGGACTGGCGCGAAGACACGCAGATGGGCAGCGCGTTCTCAGACCTGCTTGCGGTTCGAGAGCAGCTCACGACCTATGTCGCTCAGGAAGCACGCCTCAAGCAGACGATTCAGCAGCAGATGGGGGATGCCAGCCGTGCCTTGTTTGAGACGGGGGAAGTGAGTTGGAAACGCAGTAAGGATGGCACGCAAATCGACACCGCCCGCCTGCTCAAGGAGCAACCGGATGTCGTCGGCTTCTACATGACGGCGAAACCTGGCAGTCGTCGGTTTCTGGTGCAAACGTAGCAAGCCGCGCTATGCCGCATTCAGCCCATAAGGGCTCCATCGTTACCGGTGGAGCCCTTTCTTTTTTTTGTTCATTCAACTACTAAGAGGAGAGCACCATGCTCAAAGGATTAGCCTTGACGCCGCCCGTGATTGGGCGCATTTCTATTGGACGAGTTGTAGAGAAGAACGGTCGGCGTCTTCCTGAGAAGGACGACGAATTCACCTTGACGAGCCAAGTTCAGCACTTGGGTCAGTGGGTGGCGCATCCCCTGGACGCCAAGCTTCGCACTAGCACCGGGAGCGCCAAGCTGCGGGCCATCCCGGTCAGGCTGCTGTTTGACGATCCAGATCTCAACCTGCGGGCGAACTACACGCTGTTTGACCGGACGACGGGACGACCGGTGTGTGTTGGCGATGGGGAGACTTGCAAGCGGGCTACCGCGGATGGCATTCGCAACTTGGCCTGCCCGTCTCCGGCTGCCTGCAGTTTGGCCGTGGGTGGCGCCTGCAAGCCGTATGGGCGTTTGCATGTGAGAGTGGAGTGTCCGACAGCGGAGAACGATGATGCTGAATCAGACACCGACACGCTAGGAAGCTTTGTGTTTAGGACGACGGGGTTTAACAGCATTCGCACGCTGACGACCCGGCTGCGATATCTGCAAGGCATGTCGGGGAATCTGCTCGCTGAGCTTCCGTTGATGCTTAGGCTTCGGGGGAAGTCAACGACGCAATCGCACCGGGCACCAATCTACTACGTCGACCTTACGCCCCGGCCTGGCAAGCAACTGAGCGAGACAATCACCCAAGCTCGGGAGACTCGTGCACACCTGCTCGACGCGGGAATCGACCAGCAGGCACTGGACGAAGCTGCGCGGCAAGGGCTGGCGTTGGGGGCTTTCGAGGAATCGGAAGAGGAAGGCGAAGCTGTGGTCGAAGAGTTCTACCCGGAATCTGAAGGGGGTGCCTGGGGAGCGTCTGGCGGTCTTGAGGAAGGTAAACCGCAGCCCGCGCAGCCCAGCGCACCCAACCAGCAAATGACGGGGAAGCGTTCAGATGCCTTGCTGCGCGGGAAGCTGGCAATTCGAGTGGATCGGCAAGCGACAGAACAGCGCGTTGGTTCAAGCGGCCAGTCATGAGAGGCGGATGAGGGGAGGCTCGTGCGCTTCTTGGATACGAGCAATTCACTTCAATGCTCCCTGGCGGAGGCGGCACATCTCGCGTGGAATTGGGCGCACGTCTGATGAGGGGCCGTTCAAGATCGAACGGCTGCGTAACCCGCCCCGCCAGGGGACAACATTCAAAAAGCTTGAAGGCTCACGCAACCTGACGAGGCAATCGGTTGCGGCTTCATACCATTTAGCGAAATTGCTGCTGCCGTGCAAGCGAGCGCTTATGCCCGATTACCAGAGGCGGGGAGGGAACGCAGCGCCCTCTTTTTTTTTGCGTCCGTTGAGGAAGATTTGCACGCTATGACGAAGCCAGAGGAAGCCACTGTTAATAGTGTGAGCACTTCACAGTTGTGGCGCTGCTCGCTTTCATTCACTAAAAGGAGCAGTCATGCCTTCACCCATCCCCGTCCGTATCGCCGAGCGCGATTTCCGCAGCATCAACCAAGCGCGCCTGCACTATTGCGGCATCTTGCACGACTACCAACCAGGTCAATCCGTCAGCCTGGAACACGGTCAGCAGGTGTCAGACCTCGTGACGAGCAGCGGCGCAGCCCTGCAATCGGACTGCAATTCGGCGCTCCAAGTCGTCAAAGGAAACTATGGCCGTAGGTGCTTTGCCAATGTGGTTCGTGAGAAAGGAACGCAGATGATTTCGATCACTCGGGCGGTGAAGTTGTGTGCGATTCCAACACTCATGAGCACAGCTATAGAGTCCCCTGCGTCGAATGCTCAACAGGCCCCGCAATTACCGCAGCCCATGGCTGAGCAAATCAGCTGTGAACACCAGAAGCCGGCATCGGGCAGTTGAAATCGTGAGGTCTAGCTTTGAAAAAAGCCACCAAAACAGAATCGTGCTGGATACAGCGCTTGTGATCGATGTAAAAAGTGGCGTCCTTGCTTCGCATCAACGAACGAATCTGAAATCTTGCGGTGTTGACGCCGTGCGAAAACTGACCATCGGGGATGCGGACAAAAACTTGGACTAGCTGAAAGTAGTTCTTGTATTCCTACGAAGATCAAATTCGAGCAGTCAAGCTCTACATCAAACCTGGCAAGCGAGTCGCATCGACTATTCATCAACTGGGATACCCGCCGCAGAATGCCCTGAAGAGTCGGCCTTCGCCTCGTCCTCAGGAAGTAGGACTTTGACGAGCAGCCGCTGTGCAAAATGCAAGGATGGACGCTGTAAAAACCCTTGCCCTCTTCATCGCCACCGCTGTTGCAGAAATTGTCGGCTGCTATTTGCCCTACCTGTGGCTGAAAGAGGGTAAATCGGCGTGGTTGCTTATCCCAGCGGCGCTCAGCTTAGCGCTGTTCGCGTGGATGCTGTCCCTCCATCCAACCGCCGCAGGCCGTGTGTACGCGGCATACGGAGGCGTGTACATCGGCGTCGCGGTTCTGTGGCTATGGGCGGTGGATAAGGTGACGCCTTCGACTAGCGACTGGGTTGGCGTTGTCGTGTGCTTTGTTGGCATGGGCATCATCATGTTTGGACCACGCGGAGCAGCCTGATACAAAGCTGGGGCATGGCCTGCTCCATTCGGACATCGGCCGATTATTTGGCTAAACATGGCGAGCATCAGCTACAGGCTGGCTGCGATCATCCAGTTTTGGCCAATCGAAGACCGTTGCCAGCAATACCGTTTATCGGGCGTTTCGAGCGCCAAGGTGTGGACGCCGACGCGGATGTATGCCAGTTTCAGAGCGACCAAGGTTTTTGCAGTGGAGGCACTGGGCAAGTCACTATCGGCAAAAGCTGCAGAAATTTATCAGACTGGAACTGAGGCAATATCGGCTAGCAGATCGACAGGCAGGTCCGTGCCTGGAACAACCAGTTCTGCGAGGCTGATCTGGGTCAGTGTGTCGGACGTGTGAGTGGCCTTCATGTCGCTTCCTTCGGTGGTGTAGTCCAGCCTGGGCAATAGCGCGCTTCTGGAATCCAGCATCTTCCGAGAGCGCTTTCCGTTGCCTGGGAAAGCCGCGCCGACGAAGACCTGTTATGAACCACGCGCTTTAAGCCGCCGCCATGCCGTGAAAATGAGGGCGATTACGCTCGCACATGCTATTGCCGCAGACACGGGTAGCGCCGGACCAGATCTCCCGCCCTCAGCAGACAACGGCCGGCTTCTTACCGAGACAGCGTATCGATGTCATCGCGAATCGGCTTTCGCGGCGGCGTCCGGCGCTGCTCCCGTTCATCCAGGGTATTGTCCAGGCGACCCCAAACCGACGAGTGCGTCCCTGCTCCGCCCTCAACGCAGGCCGAAATACCCGGCAATGAACAAGACGATGACGACAAGGCCGACGATGTAAATGATTTGATTCATGATTCAACTCCAAGGGTGAGCCACCAAGTGGATTGCGCGCCAGAAGGGCGGCTGACGCAGACCGCTCCGGAATGACCGCCTCGTCGCCTCTATCATCTCTCTGCACACACTTGCAATCTGTGCGGTAGCGTACATGGCGGACCTGCAGCCGCAACCCAATGCACAGCTCAGTTCGTGTATTGCCGGCCCGGCTGCCTTCGACCTGGAAATCGACGTTCAGACAGCCGTGTCGGTGCAGACAACGATGCGCGAGTCGCTTGTGCTTGCCGAAATTCCACGTCCGGCAGCGCTCGCCATTTGAATGTGCGATGTTTCCAGCTAACGCCCGTTTGAAGCGGCATTGGTGCTCAGCAATTGCAGGCGGTGAAAAAGACTCTATAGCAAGCCAACAAGGCGCGAATCCCGGATCATTTAAATCATTGCCTAGACCAACGAGTTGGACCACTTGGTAAAGCACCAGCATTCCATCGACGAGTTCAAAGAAATCACTCGATAACGGTAACTTTGATCTGTTGGCTCTATCGCACCGAACCCCGATCTATCGAGACAAACCATGTTGACCATTCTTTCAAACCGCACCTACCGCCACCTGTTCGCCGCTCAGGTGATAGCTTTGATCGGGACTGGTCTGGCGACTGTGGCGCTGGGGCTTTTGGCCTTTGATCTCGCCGGCGAGAACGCAGGGATGGTTCTGGGCACTGCACTGGCCATCAAGATGATCGCGTATGTGGGCGTGGCGCCTGTCGCGGCGGCCTTTGCCGAGCGCTTGCCCAGGCGCACCATGCTGGTGACGCTGGACTTGGTCCGGGCGTGTGTTGCCTTGCTGCTGCCGTTTGTGTCCCAGATCTGGGAAATCTATGTGTTGATTTTTGTGTTGCAGGCTGCGTCGGCCGCTTTTACACCTACCTTCCAGGCCACCATCCCCGATGTCCTTCCAAGCGAGGATGACTACACCAAGGCCTTGTCGCTCTCACGCCTTGCGTACGACATGGAAAGTCTCGTCAGCCCGATGGTGGCTGCCGCGTTGCTGACCGTGATCGGCTTTCACGACCTGTTTGCAGGCACGGTGGTTGGGTTCGTGGTTTCCGCCGTTTTAGTGGTCTCGGTGGTTTTGCCCACGCATTTGGTTTCAAAGCGCCGCAGCATTTACGACCGAACCACGCGCGGCCTGCGGATCTACCTGGCTACACCTCGACTGCGGGGACTGTTGGCCGTGAACGCGGCGGTTGCAGCGGCAGGCTCCATGGTTTTTGTCAACACGGTCGTCATCGTGCAGGGCAACTTCGGTTTGACGCAGAGCGCAGTGGCAATGGCGTTGGCCAGCTTCGGAGCCGGGTCCATGGTGGCGGCGCTGACCTTGCCCAGTCTTCTGGAGAAACTGGCAGACCGGCGCGTGATGCTGACTGGCATAGCGTTCATGGCGGTGGGCATGTTCGCGGGCACCTTGGTGGTCGGACATGCCTCGCTCATGGCCTTGTGGTTCTCCCTTGGTTTGGGTTACTCGACCGCCCAGACGCCTTCCGGACGCTTGTTGCGGCGATCTTCAAATCCAGAGGATCGTCCTGCGCTGTTCGCCGCTCAGTTTGCGCTGTCTCATGCCTGCTGGTTGTTGTTCTATCCATTGGCTGGATGGGTAGGTGCTCGTTTTGGCATGCCATGGACGTTTGCTGTTCTGGGCACTGCCGCCGCATTGGCCGTCTGGGTGGCCACAATGGTTTGGCCGTCTCAGGATCCAGAGTCGATCGAGCATGAACACCTTGATCTGCCTCTCGGTCATGCCCATGGTGCGGGATACGCTGGGCAAGGTGCGCGCCATTCGCACCCTTTCGTGATCGACGACAACCATCCGCGGTGGCCAAACCCAGGTCGATGAAGTGAGTCGATACTTTCAATCTAGAGTAAGGAGATGGGTTGGGTGGCTCGCCGCCTACCCGCTCTCGGAAGCTCTATAGCTGCAGTACCTCTCATATATGCCATTCAGGCCAGCTCCGATCGCTGTATCCAACAACCGCCTCGCGGCAGTAAGTGTGAATAAGCCGGGTGATATTTGTCGCTCAATGTGCAAAGATTTTTTGCTATCAAGGGTCAGAGTTGTTTCAGTCAATTAACTGCACAGTATTTTTATGAAAAGAAAGAATTTCTACGGTCTTTTTATACTATTTGGAATAACTATTGTTGCCGCAGGTTTATATGCCATAAACGTCGAACGCATTTCGAGTAGTCAGACATTAAATGCACTGCGCCCGAATGATTCGCAAACAGTACAGATTGGCGCCCGTCTCTACACCCAGTATTGCGCTGTTTGCCATGGACTGGCTGGGGAAGGCCAGGCGAACTGGCGTGAGCCCGGCCCCAATGGCCTTAGACCTGCACCACCGCACGACGACAGCGGTCACACTTGGCACCATCCTGACGCACAACTTTTCGCGATCACAAAATATGGACTGGCTAAGTTGATAAAGCAGCCTGACTATGAAACCAGCATGCCAATTTACGAAGGTGTATTGAGCGACGATGAAATCGTTGCGGTGCTCTCATGGATCAAGGCCCAGTGGTCTCCTGAAATACTAGCGCGACACGATAAAGTTAATAAACAGTATCAAGAATCTCTAAAACGCTAAAAAACATATTTTTTATCGCTAGGACGCTTCTGATAAAAATAGAAAAGCCTGATGCCAAGGCATCAGGCCAAGCGGTATATATTAACAGATTAGTTAATATATATACTTCTCGAATTATCGCGCTCGATAGCGGTTTGTCCGAGATATTCTTTGCCAACGTTCTGACGGGATTTAAGGCTATCAGGGCCTGCATTGGACCTCTGAATCAATTCAGGCCTTGGATAATCCCCGTGCAACATTTTTGCATGAACATTTGATTCTACTTGGCGTTTTTCCGTGTTTTGTCCAATATGTTCAGGAGTGAATACAGCATTGTCACCTCGTTGATGCCAAGCGGAGGTGGCCTGCGATAGTCCGGACACGGCGATCAAAGCAACAGCGAGGGAAAGTTTTACGGTTTTGGTAGTCATTTAGGGGTCCTTAAAAAAATTGGGCTGGATTTACTGCCCGTGCGAAGAGCACGAGTGAACTATATAAAACCACCACTAACAGGACACTGACCGCTACATTACGTTATTGTTCTTTTCAAGAACTGAATAAAAAAATTAGAAATTCGCGTCACTTAATTTCACTTTGTCGCTCAGCAGAGGCGACGATGAAACCGGTTGATGCTCGCATTCCTACACAGACGGGCCCATTTTTTTGCCACTCAATTGGTTAGCGAGGCATGCGCAACATGTGGGTGTTGACAGCTATGGGTGGCGGCATGGCTCAAGCATTTCTCCACGCCGCCGATCCAACGCTGTCGTCGATGGCCTGCCGATCACGCGCTAGAACCCATCTTCATCGTGCCCCGCGTTCCATGGGCAAATTGCGCATGGGGTCGAGCATGTGGCGTTCGCGATGGACAGCGCGAACCTCCGGAGTCGGTATCAAACTCTCGCTGCTCCGACACCGCTCTCGTCCTGGTCCACATGCACCTGCAGCCACCATTCCAACAACGCCAAGTGCCACAGTTTGCTGCCCTGGATGCGCGTGAAATGCGCTTCCGGGTCGGCCAACAATTTTTCTACGTAGGCGCGCTGGTAGAGCCCGCGCTGGATGCAAGCCTCTGACAGCAGGATGCCACGCATCAATTCCAGAAACGGGCCACGCACGTGTTTCAGTGCGGGCACAGGGAAATAACCTTTCGGTCGGTCGATCACCGCATCCGGCACCAGGCCGCGAGAGATCGCTTTCAGCGGGTACTTTCCGCCTTCTTTGAGCTTGAGTTCCGGTGGCATCCGGGCTGCCAGCTCGACCAGTTCGTGGTCCAGAAAAGGCACCCGCACTTCAAGGCCCCAAGCCATCGGCATGTTGTCGACACGCTTGACAGGATCGTCGACGACCAACGTGGCGTCAAAACGCCATACTGCATCAAGGAAAGTATCAGCCTGCGGCTTGGCCAATTCGCGCGCCACAAGTTCAGTGGTCACATCGGCTCCATCCGGCGCATCAGGTACGTGCCACGCTGGCATGATCATCTCGCGATACTCGGCTTGATCTCGGTCGAAGTAGTGCTGACCGAAGCGCTCGATCGGTGTCCCCGTTTCGGCGTCCATCAACGGATACCAGAAATAACCGCCGAACACCTCGTCGGCACCCTGCCCCGCCAGCACCACCTTCACCTCTTTCGATACCCGCTCGCTGAGCAAGTAGAACGCGATCACGTCGTGACTCATCATCGGCTCGGTCATAGCCGCCACCGCCTCGGGCAAGCGTGCTAGTACCTCGCTGTCGGGGATCAGATACTTGTGGTGACGGGTCTTGAACCGCTCGGCGATAAGGTCCGAAAACTCGAACTCATCGGCCTTTTCCGCGCCCACGCTAACGCCGGGAATTCCCTCGAAGCCAATCGAGAAGGTCTGCAGGTCGTCCACATGATCGGCCAGCAAAGCGACCAGCAGGCTGGAATCGAGTCCGCCCGACAGCAGCACACCAACCGGTACGTCGGCAGCGAGACGTCGGCGGTCAAGTGCTCGCACTAAGACTTCGCGTGTCTTTGCAAGCCATTGCGCTTCTGACAGCGGATCTTCAGGACGTGTCGCATCCAGCGTCCAGTACACCTTATGCTTAACGAGCCCATCCACGCCTACCGTACTCGTGCTAGCAGGCGGAAGCTTCCGAACACCGGCGAGGATCGTGCGCGGTGCAGGCACCACGGTGTGCAACATGAAGTGGTGGTGCAAGGCAACCGGATCGAGGCGCGTGTCAACGCCACCACCGGCAAGCAGCGCGGGCAGGCTCGACGCAAACCGAATCCGGCTCCCATCCTGGGAAAAATACAAAGGCTTGATGCCGAAGCGGTCGCGCGCCAGAAACAGACTCTTGCGTTGGCTGTCCCAGATCGCAAAGGCAAACATGCCGTGGAAGCGTTGCACGCACTGTTCGCCCCAGGCAGCGTAGGCTTTGAGAATGACTTCGCTGTCGCCTTCCGAGACGAAGATGTGACCCATTGAGATCAGTTCGGCACGTAGCTCCCGATAGTTATAGATCGTGCCATTGAACACCAGAGCTAAATGCAGCGCGGAGTCCACCATCGGCTGGTCGGCACTTGGAGACAAATCGATGATCGCAAGGCGCCTGTGTCCGAAGGCAACCGGTCCGTCCACATACGTTCCCGTGTGGTCCGGCCCACGGCGCGCCAACGTCCTTGACATGCGGTCAATCACCGCCAAGTCAGGTGCTGTAGCGTCGAATCTCAGTTCACCGCAGATGCCGCACATGAAAGTCCAGATGGAGGGTGGGTGTTACGTTCATCGAGACGACTAGCCGCATCTGCCGGGAGCGTCCGCAAACAACAATTCCCGTATTTGGCCGCGTTCCGCAACGGTGGGCCACGCTGCGTTTTCCGAAACCGCGGCTTGTGTCTGCGCAAGGACCGGTGCGTGCGCCGGATCGACACGTCCTTCTGCATCGAAACTCACCATACTGTAGGTCTCGTTGACGACAGTGTCCGGCGCACCAGCCTTCAGGCTCACATACCAGTCTGCCAGACGCAAGGTCTGTCCGGCCAAGACTTCTGCCGTTGCCTGACCGCGGACCAGGGCGACGTATAGAGCATGTGAGACCGCGTGCACACCACCGCCTTCATCGAGCAGGAACACATATGAGGCATGTGTAGCGTGTCCATCCTCCCCACCATCTTCGGATCTACAGTTGCTGTCAGCGCCCGCATTGAGGCCGCAATCCGAGACTTCGGCTGAGCTGTATACCGGAGCAAAACCACCTCCCGACGTCCGAAAGTTGGTGGTCTGTCCCTGATACAAACGAGCCGCCACCCACTGCACTGCACCGTCGTATGCATAAGCACGCAGGTCGAATTTCATGGCTTTGGTCGTCATGTTTGCCGTTGTCTGAACCGAGTCGTCAATTACACGCTCCCCCGGGCGCGACGATCGCCTGGGCGACGTAGTCTCCAGCCAGGATGTCTTGCCAGACGCGTTTAGTCAGCTTGTCTCCCCGATAGGCTGCGCGGCTGCCGAAGCCCGCAACGGGCTTGAAGAACAAGCTGCGACGCGCATCCCACAAACGTGAAGCAAAGGCGGGGTCAACCACTTCCGTATGAGGTACATGCTCAAGCAGGATGCGCTGTATCGACTCCGAAACGCCCAACTCCTGCAACCGAGCACCATCGCTGAAGAGCGCGAGATGCCGCTTGTTGGCATAGAGCGCGTGGGCTTGCGGGTGAGGCGTAAGCACCACGGCACGATGCAGGTACGCTTCACGCAAGGCCGCGCTGCTTGGCTGCTCCAGATAGAAGTCAGTTAAACGGTTGTAGACCAAGTCGATGGCCACGTCGTCGTGCCATAGCTGGCCATCGCGCCATTCAAGCTCAGTCGGATCAGCGATCACGGCCCGCAGGCCATGCCGCTCGAACAACTGTTGGAACAATATGAACTCGGGGTAGAGGTATTGATCACTGGGGGTCTCATCGACGATTGCGATGCTGGCCAAGGCTCGGGTCCCTCCAGCCATCCCGGAAAGCCGCCATTCGTGCTGAAACATATCTACGATCTGCTGCTCGAAGCGGTCAACGCTGTCCAGTGTTGGCACCATGGAATCTAAGGCCGTGCAGCAGGCGCGCTGCGCTCGCGCGAGCACTGCATTAAGCATGGCGCCGCCTGCGTTCGTATTGATCTCGATGAGGCCTAGATGACCTTGATGTAGGTGGAAGTCATAGCCGAAAAACGCACCGAGCGGCCCTTGGGTGCCGAGCCGAGCGATCATTGGTGCTGTACTCAGTACCGCTTCACGGTAAGAGGGAAGAGCCACTACCGATTCGATCGCCTGTATTACTTCCGCCATGCGACGCAACTGCGCGGTCGCCACGAACACTGGCTGTGCTGAGAAAAGAAACGGGCATCGCTCCCGAACCATCTCCGAAAGGTCCGAACGCCCCAATTCCGAATTGAGCGCACGCGTCAATGCCTCGCGGTCGAGACTGAGACAGAAGCACGCACTGTTAAGCATCTCGATGGTTCCGAGAGGCATGTCAGTTTTAACCATTGATTGATCAGTACTCACGATTGACATGGTGGCACTGAACAGGCAATTTCGGCAAGCGACATGAAACGTCGGGATCGTTCAATGTCCGGCATACTTGAGAAAGCATACATTCGAAATTATCACTTAGGGAAGGTCTGCATAAATCACCTCCCGATGTGCTCGGCGCGCCGAGGAGCTGAGAAAATCTAAGCCATGAAACAAGCGGACCTTGGGCTGAACCTTACAACCAAACGCACGCGCAAGCGTGAGTTCCTCGGGGAGATGGAGCGCGTGGTGCCGTGGGCGCAGCTAGTTGCCTTGATCACGCCGTACGCACCGCAAGGCAAGCGCGGGCGCCCGCCATTCGCTGTGCAGACCATGCTGCGAGTGCACTTCATGCAGCAGTGGTTCACGCTGAGCGATCCGGCCATGGAAGAGGCTCTGCACGACGTGCCGTTGTTCCGCGAGTTCGCTGGCTTGACCTGGGACACCGCAGTGCCCGACGAGACGACGATTCTTCGATTCCGCCGGCTGCTGGAAGAACACAAGCTGGCCCCGCAGATCCTGGCGCTCATCAACGAACTGCTCAGCGCCAAGGGCCTGCTGCTGCGCGCCGGCACCGTCGTCGATGCCACACTGATTGCCGCACCGAGCTCGACCAAAAACGCATCGGGCGAGCGCGACCCGCAGATGAAGCAAAGCCAGAAGGGCAACCAGTGGTACTTTGGTATGAAGGCCCACATTGGCGTGGACGCCGACTCGGGCTTGGTGCATACGGTGCGGGGAACGGCTGGCAGCGTCAGTGATGTGGTTGAGGCCAACACGTTGCTGCACGGCGAAGAAACCGAAGCCTGGGGCGACGCTGGCTACCAGGGCGCTGCCAAGCGGCCCGATGCCAAGGAAGGCGTGCGCTGGAACATCGCCATGCGCCCGGGCAAGCGCAAGCTGCTGGACAAGACCCGGCTGGTCGACGACCTGACCGACCATCTCGAACGCATCAAGGCCAGCATCCGGGCCAAGGTCGAGCATCCGTTTAGGGTGCTCAAGCGCCAGTTTGGCCACGTCAAGGTGCGCTACCGCGGTTTGGCCAAGAACACCGCACAACTGCACACGCTGTTTGCGCTGTCCAACCTGTGGATGGCCCGGCGGATTTTAATGAGAGCGCAGGGATGAGTGCGCCTACAGACGGCCAAACGGCCGGGAGAACTGCCCGCATAGGCTGAAAATCGCTGCGCAACGCGCCGAATCTGCGTAGTGGCTCGATTGCGAACCCCAAGCACACTCAAAGTCGCTTTAAGCAGAGCATCCTTAGGGGAAATGGATCATTTCGAAAGGTCCACTATTAGCGCTCTCATTTCCTTGATCTCTTCCTCTTGTGCTTTTATGATCCCGTCTGCCAATTTTCGTACTCGCTCGTCCTGAATGTTTGCCCGAGTGCTGGTAAGGATAGCGATAGAGTGGTGGGGAATCATGGCACGCATATATGCGACATCACCGATGGTGGCCTGGCTTCGCACCAATCCGAGCCCCGCAAGAAATAAGACCGCAGCAATGAACAGCACGCCTATGTTTGCACCCCGATTCGGATACATTTTCCACATGAACAGTATCATCACAGCCGTCATGATGCCCCCCATGATCATCGCCATGAAGAACCTTGTCCAACTGAAAAAGACGTGATCGATTTCGTAAGTGTTCAGGTACATAGCACCAAAACCGATAACGGTAGAGGCAGTGACCATGGCCCAGAAGCGTAAGTAGCTCGCCTGATGGAGTCCTTGATTATTCATGCTGTTTCTGATCTTGATGCAGTGTTGCGCGCCAACCGACCTCTATTGACGTTACTGCTACAAGCGTTGGGCGACTGTAGGACTTGGTCCAGTGTTGGCTGTCATGCTTCAGCGTCGATGCCTATCTTCTACATTCTGTGCTCGCGATACACAATTCCATTGGCGACCTGCAACTCGCGCACGTAACGGACGATTTCCGCTATTTCTCTGTCGCTTACTTTGGGTTGCGAGGGCATGTCGCCGAAGTTCCAATGGTGGCGACGGACGCCTTGGCGAACTGCCGAAACAAAGGCTCCATCGGGGTGGTGGCCTGGGTTGTAAATTTCGTGGAGCAGCGGCGGCCCTTTGTCCGTACCAGTGCCGCTGCTGCCGTGACAACTTGCGCAAGTCGCGTCAAACGCGATGAGACCGGCCTGTGCCATCATGGAATATTCAGGCACTTTAACGGCCTGGGTTGCGGTGGTTGACGCGGCTTGTGAATGCCGTTGGGTCTGCATCCAAAAAAGTGCGGCGCCGCCAGCGACGGCGGCCACTAGAACGAAGAGCAGCCCCTTCTTGAATGACGAAGTGCTGAAGTTCATATCGTTCTTTCTCTTTAGATTGTGTTGATGCAGTCGAAAATTACTGCACTTAGACTTATATATCTGAGAGGGTAAAGATAAATATCTTCACCCCCAACCACCTATTGAATTCAATTCACGTAGGTTTCCGAGAAAACCACATGCTCAGTAGCAGAGTGCTGGTACTCCGGTTTAGCGGTTTTGTGAGAAATATTGTCGGTGTGGCGAATTTTTCCATCGGCAACTGTATAGGAGTGTAGCGGCTCCAGGTAACCGGCATCTCCGCCCAACTGAATTCCACCAGAACCATCAACCTTACTTTTAAGGGACAATTGATAGTCCTGCATCACCTTTGCACGAGTGACCGTGCTAGGGATATTGTGTTCAATAAATCCAATCTCACCTCCCACCCAATGAAGAGACTGAGAGGCGAAGACTGACGTTACGGATGCACTTGCGAGAAGCGTTGCGATGGCGAGGTTACGAATAATCATCTTAGATTCCTTATCGAGTTTTATGGACGCATGCTTTCATCCTGAAAGCAGCGGGTGATGTCAAAAATGAATCACTGAAACTAATGTAGAGTCAAAGCACCGACATTCAGATATCCAACAAATTACACTTCGGTAAGGCGCGCATTGAGCCTAGCGGGGTCCATGGAAAATCATTCCGGAAACATGAAATCCGGCATCCACATGCAGCACTTCGCCGGTGATGCCCGATGCGTAGTCGCTCGCCAGCATCAGCGCTGCGCGGCCCACTTCGCTAGCATCGACCACCCGCCGCAGCGGCGCCCTACGCATAGACTCGTTGAGCAATTCGTCAAAGTGCTCGATGCCCGAGGCGGCGCGCGTCTGGACTGCGCCCGCAGAGATGGCATTGACGCGGATGTTGCTGCCTCCGAGTTCGTGGGCCAAGTAGCGCACCGAACTTTCTAGGGCCGCCTTGACAGGACCCATGACGTTGTAGTGATCGACGACCCGCTCAGCACCAAAGAAGCTCAGGGTGGTAAGGCTGCCGCCTCGGTCCATTAGAGGCTCCGCCAGCTTAGCCATGCGTATGAACGAGTGGCACGACACGAGCATGGACTCTGCAAAACCCTCGGCGGAGCAGTCCGTCAATCGCCCGTGCAGATCCTCCTTGCGCGCCCAAGCAATCGAGTGAAAAACGAAGTCAAGGCGGCCCCATTGGGTCCTGATGGACTCGAAAACAGCTTCGAGCTGTCCGGGAGACAAGACGTCACAGGGCAGGAATATCGGTGCAGCCAACTCGTTGGCAAGCGGCTCGACAAATGGCTTCGCTTTTTCGTTGAGGTAAGTAAGCGCGAGCTCGGCCCCTGCATTTCGGAAGTGTTGCGCGCTTGACCATGCCAAGCTGTGCTCGTTCGCAATGCCGACGACAAGGCCTTTGCGACCTCTCAGGTCGAGCGTCTCAGTGGACGCTGGCGCATGTGTGGAAGTCACCATGTGGATGTATCCAGAATCAGTTTTGTACAGATGAATGCGCACCGACTGCGGTGGCTTGCAACCTATGCAACAGGGCCGCGCGCATTTCGGGTTGCTCGAAAATCAGCTTGAACACCTGCTCAGAGGTGGCATCGCGGGTTTCGCGAGCCCTTTCCAGTGCTTGCGTAATTTTCCCGATGGCTTCACGCTCACGTTCGATGAGCGGGTTGTCATGCGCAAGCGGGTGCCGATTCGCTGCCAACGGCTCAGCGAGCGCCGCGATGCCGCGCATCCATGGATTGAGCGCTTCGGAGAACAGATGGCGGCTGCTGCGCATTGGGTGCAGCCATTTCAGCATCTCTGCCGACCATGGTGTAGTTACAGCCTTCACCCAGGGACTCAAGAACGTCCGGTAAATCGTCTCGTTGAACTCCGACACCTTCGCTACCCTCTCAAAGGCAGCGCTTGGCATCTCGTGCGCAAGATCCTCGACGCGGCGCGGTTCGAATCGAACGCTGAACGCAGGTTTGTGGCAGTCCGGGTCGCCGGACGGGTTGTCGATTTTCATCTCGTAGAGACCCGGCGCAAGCGCCTCGATGTCCGCCAGGCTCTCCAGGATGGCCCGATGTTCAAGGCGTGCCACACTGGCAGAGACAAAAATTCCCAGATGGCCGACATGCGGGTTGGTCAGGTAGACGATGCGCTGCCCTGCTCTCTTCAGGTCAGCTGTGTCGGCATAGACCGCAGGGATCCAGCCAAGTGCTTGTTGCGGCGGCGTGATGTTGTCGCCGTAGGAGGCGAAGATGACGAGCGGGTTCCTGATTCGCCGCAGGTCGGCCGTGTGCTCATCGCAGATCTGGAACAGGCCCTGCTCGATCTGGTTGCCTATAAACAGGTTCTCGACAATGGGGAGGATCTCCTCGCGGCTCAGAAAGTAGAAGCCCCCCCACCAGCGCTCGAACTCAAGAAAGCGCTCCTGCTCGCTATCGACGTTGTTGAAGAGGTGGGCGTATTTCTCCCAGATCGCCTTCTCCGGCTTGAGGTTCTCGAAATTCTGTGCCAACCAGGCACCGTCGAAGCGTCCATTGCCAAGGTCGGCGGTCAGATGCGCAAGCCAGGCGCCACCAAGCAGGCCGCCGGACAAGCGCATGGGGTTCACGCCGGATTCGCCAGCCCAGTACGACAAGGGCGAGCCGTTCAGCACCACCGGACCGGTCAAGCCTTCGCAGTCGGCGGCCAACAACGTCACCGCCCAGCCGGCCTGGCAGTTGCCGTAGAGCACGGGCGGCTTGCCGGGGTGGCGTTGCGCCACGTCTTCGACAAAACGTCGCAGAGCATGCAGCACATCCACCAGCGTCTGACCCGGCGCCGGTTCGGGAAAGAACATGACAAAGTACACCGGATGGCCTTCGTGCAGCGCCATACCGACTTCGGAGTCGTGTTTGAAGCCGCCGATACCCGGGCCATGGCCGGCACGCGGATCCATCACGATGACAGGTGGCTTGTCGAGGTCGACGCAGTCGTCCCAGCAATCCTCGTCGATCTCGACGATGCGCAGCAATGCGTAGTTGGCCGGACGTTCAAATTCGCGTGCGTCGACCAGCGTCTCATATTTGAAGTGGAGCAGCGGCGGCATGCCTGCGCGCTCGTGTTCGAGCATGTTGTTGGCGCGCTTGCGCAACGTGTCCCAGAACAGGATCGAGCGCTCGAAGAAGTCACGTTGGTATTCCATGAACTCCTGCGCCGTGGGTGCACTCGTTTCTACTGCAGTGTCAGCCACCGCCTTTTCGCTCGATGCTGTCGAGTCCGCGCGCTTAGCCGGCGCACGCGCCTTCTTCACGACATTGCGTTGTTGGGCGGGTTGGGAGTCCGGCTTCGGGCTGCGGACATTCGCACCAGTTGCGCCAGCGCTCGCCAATTGTGAAGTCTTTTTCATGCTGCTCTCCTGTTTCAAAAATGGGCTCAAAGACATTGCGGAAAGCTAGTCGTCGGCTCAACCGCAGCATCGAACGGCAACCGTTTTGCTGCACACGCCAATGGCGCTGCGGCGCGGCCATGGGTTGCCATCGCACAGTTGATCGCGTGCAACGCGTTCGTCATTGGCCGGTGTCACAGCGCCGCTGGAAGAAGTTGTAGATTGGGACGTACAGCATCCCGGCATAGGCCCCGTACAGGAAGCTCTCCACCATCCCGATGAAGAATCCTGGCCATGTGAGCCATTGGAAGCCCGGCAGCACCTGCTCTAGGAAGCCGTGCATGTGCAGGCTCTCTGGCGTTGCGAGCCCGTAACTCACACAGACCAAATATGAGATCAATGTTGTCGTGGCCAGAGACCAAGCGACCACCTTCATGTTGAGCATGGGGTTCTCCTAGTTACGGTGGGAAGTGCGGCTACCGCCCTTGGCGCCCGGCGGGTTCCCTGTGGCTTGTTTGGCAGCGGTCTTTTCGGCATCGGCATTTCGTCCGGAACCCGCGCCATGACCGCCATGGCCGCACCCACCGCCACGGCCACCGTGGCCGAACAAATGCATGCCGATGAATGCCAGTCCAAAAAGTAGCCATATCCAGTTTTCTGCAAACCAACTCATTTCCAACTCCTTTTGCTGTCATCGCCCGAAGCGATGCATGTTTTGTTCTGTCATGTGCGCATCGCGGTGCACACCGAGAACCCGCGCCCTTTAATGCGATAGCGCGGCGGCAGTCCTTACCGGGAGGTGCTTGCACTCGATTTCTGAACGAACTTCCGCCACTGGTCGGCCCGAGGGAAGAACATGGGAACGCGCTGCTGATACGCGCGGTATTCGTCACCGAACTCCTGCAGAACTCGCTTTTCCTCGCGACGTGCAAGTAGCCAATAAACCAGCACAATCACGGGAAACAGGCCCACCGAGAAAATCGTCGGCCAATGCACGACGCCCTCACCAAAAAGCCCTATGAAGAGACCGGTGTATTGGGGATGCCGCACGAAGGCATATAGCCCACCGGTTGCCAGTCGCTTTTCTTTCTGCGCTCGATAGAGTTCACGCCAACCCTGCGCAAAAAGGCCGATGCCGACAAACAGCAGCGCATAGCCGAGCACCATCGAAATCAACATGCCCAGCTCGCCCACGCCAAGCAGCGTCGACCAGAGACTTGAGTTCAGATTCGCACCGTCGAGCCCAAAGAACCGGACCATCAAGTAGATAGTGAGCGGAAAGCCATACATCTCGGCGTAAAGCGCGATGATGAAAGCTTGGACGAGGCCGGCGCTGGCCCATTCACGCCATGACTTAGGAGCCAGGTAGCGGTAAAAAAACCAGGAGGCGACGACGATCATGATCGCCGCGAGGCCCCAAACGCCTGCATGAGAGGTCGGTTCGTTCATGACGAATGTCCGTTCAAAATGCTGCGATGAAGTCCGCCTGGCAGGACGGTGCCAGATCCATCAAGCACTTGACGGCGTGACACGGACTTCTTTGCGCGCTTGCCTTTTGAGTTTTTCTTGTTCACGTTGATACGTCCTTGCGTTTGCCCAGATCAGGGTCGAGGTTCATGCCGTCGCTTTTCTTGGGACGCAGGCCATGCTGTCGGTGCGGGAGGAGAAACTTGCCGGGCTCAGCCACGAAGGCGTCCCGACATTCCGGCGCACAGAAGTAATAGATCTTTCCTTCATGACCGGCATCGGCAGCCGCGGTCAGGCGGCTGACCAACATGCCGCAGACAGGGTCCTTGTGTGCTTTTTCGTCTTGACGGTGTTTCATCGTCTAGTCCTTTTTCTTTATGAATGACTTGACCCGCTGAGGTCAAGCCTCCGAATCGACCCCAATAAGCACGGTGATGTCAGAGGCGAAGTGGTATGGCGGCACGACCAGGTTGGTCGGCGCGCGCACGTTCTTAATGACGCGTCCGGCCAGGTCGAACTTAGACCCGTGGCAGAGGCAGTCAAAGCCGCCTCGCCAGGACGAAACCAAGGGCGCGGCGGGCGCAAGCAGCCCGATGCCACCAGCGGTTGACGTTGCTGGGAGGGAAAGGCACCGGTCTAGATCGATGGTCTGAAGTGATATGGCGTGCTTTTGGTTGCCTGTCTAAGAAGTAAGCGCAGTACTTGCTTCTCAAAACTTGTCCACCTTCGCGCTGCGCAAGCGCAGTGCGTTCGTGATGACCGAAAACGAGCTGAGGCTCATCGCCAGCGCGGCAATCAGCGGCGACAGCAGCCAGCCGGTCAACGGGAACAGCACCCCCGCCGCCAGCGGCACGCCAAGTGCGTTGTAGAGGAAGGCAAAGCCCAGGTTCTGCTTCATATTCGCCACCGTGGCGACCGACAACGCCCGCGCTGTGGCGATGCCACGCAGGTCCCCCTGGACCAGCGTCAGTTGTGCGCTGTTCATTGCCACATCGGTTCCGGTGCCCATCGCAATGCCGACGTCGGCACGTGCCAGCGCCGGTGCGTCGTTGATACCGTCGCCTGCCATGGCGACGACACGGCCTTCCTTCTGCAGCTTTTCGACGAGTGCCACCTTGTCTGCCGGCTTGACCTCACCATGTATTTCGTCGATGCCCAGGCGTTTGCCGACCGCACGTGCCGTGGTCAAGCCGTCGCCGGTGGCCATCACGATGCGCAGCCCCGATTTGCGCAGCGAGTTCAGGGCGTCGAGTGTCGTCGCCTTGATCGGGTCGGATACCGCCAGCAGTCCCGCCAATTGCCCATCAACCGCCAGATGCATCACACTGGCGCCTTGGGCACGCAATTCTTCGGCTTGCGCCTTCAGTGCATCCACCTTCACGCCGAGTTGATCCATCAGCGCGGTGTTGCCCAAAGCCAGCGCCTTGCCTTCCACCGTGCCGCGCACTCCAATACCAGATTCAGAATCGAACTGCTCGGGCGTGGCCAGCGTCAAGCCTTGGTCTCGCGCCGCAGCGACGATGGCTGCAGCTAGGGGATGTTCGCTGCCTTGGTCAAGGCTGGCCGCCAGGCGCAGGACCTCGTCCTCCTCGTGCCCCTGCGCGGCAACGGCGCGCTCGTAGGTCGGTCGCCCTTCGGTCAGCGTACCGGTCTTGTCAACAATCAGCGTATCGATCTTGCGCAGATTCTCAATAGCTGCGGCGTCGCGGAACAGCACCCCACTCGTGGCACCTTTGCCGGTGGCGACCATGATGGACATCGGGGTGGCCAGGCCGAGCGCGCAGGGGCAGGCGATGATCAGCACCGCCACCGCATTGATCAAGCCGTAGACCCAACCCTGCTCGGGTCCGAAGAGACCCCAAGCGAAAAAAGTCAGCACGGCGATAACGACGACGGCCATGACGAAGTAGCCAGCGACCACGTCGGCCATGCGCTGCATCGGTGCGCGCGAGCGCTGCGCCTGCGCGACCATCTGGACGATTTGCGACAGCACGGTCGCTGAGCCGACGTGTTCGGAGCGCATCACCAGTGCGCCACTGGTATTCATCGTTGCGCCGATCAACTTGTCGCCGGCGCGCTTGTTCACTGGCATGGGCTCGCCGGTGAGCATCGATTCGTCCAGCGCACTGCTGCCTTCGACGACGATGCCGTCGACCGGCACTTTCTCGCCCGGACGCACACGCAGCAGGTCACCGACATGCACATTGGCAAGCGGGACATCTTCCTCGGTACCGTCGGCAGCAATGCGCCGTGCCGTCTTGGGCGCCAGGCCCAGCAGCGACTTGATTGCGGCTGAGGTCTGCGAGCGCGCCTTCAGCTCCAGGATCTGGCCCAACAAGGTCAATGAGATGATGACCGCCGCCGCCTCGAAATACACCGCAACGATGCCATTGGTGACGAAGGTCGCCGGAAAGATATGCGGTGCGACGGTCGCTACCACGCTGTAGACGAAGGCGACGCTGGTGCCCAGGCCGATCAGGGTCCACATATTGGGGCTGCGGTTAATCACCGACTGCACGCCGCGCACGTAAAACGGCCAGCCAGCCCACAAGGCGATAGGCAAGGTCAACACCAGTTCGATCCAGGGCTGTGTGCCTGCGGGGAACAAACCAAGCCGGTGACCGCCCATGGCCAGAAAGGTCACCACCACCGTGAATGGCAAAGTCCACCAGAAGCGTCGCGTAAAGTCGACCAGCTCCGGGTTTTCATCGTCGTCCAGCGTCGGCATCTCCGGCTCCAGCGCCATCCCGCATTTGGGGCAACTGCCGGGATGGTTCTGCCGAATTTCGGGGTGCATCGGGCAGGTATAGATCGTGCCGGCAACGACTGGAGCGGCGTCCAGCGGCGCTGTCGAGGCAAGGTACTGCAGCGGGTTCGCCGCGAACTTGCCTTGGCACTTGGCGCTGCAGAAGTAATAAGGCCGCCCTGCGTGCTCAAAGCGATGCTCGGACTGCTCCGTCACCTTCATACCGCACACGGGGTCTTTCAGGCCTGCTGGAGTCGATGCCGATGGCGGGCTATGGTGCGTGTGCTCCTCGTGTGCATGGCTTGTGAGCGTGTTCATGGCGTTATTCCTTTTTTAGTAGTGAGATCGCTAGGCGACGAGGCGTGACCACCGTGCCCGCCGTGACCGTGGAACAAATGCATTACCGGGCATGCCAGCAGCAGCAGGTAAATCCAGTTGCTGGCTACATGGCTCCAGTGCTCGCGCAGGAGGTAGAAACCGCCGACCAGGGCGACCATGACCAGTGCAAGCTTGAAGGGCCGGCCCAGTGCACTGCCTTCTTGCTGCGCGCCCCGGGGCGTGCCCTGCAAGCGATCTTCCAAATTCCTGTCAGACGAACTTTGCGTGTTGCCAAGTTGCTCGTGGTGGGTGCTGTGCATGTCGTTAGTTCCTTCCTCGACAGCCGAAACGATTGGCGTCGGTCTATGGCTTTCAAGATAGGCCTTGACATCATGTGAATGTCAAGGCCTCTGTGACCTCGCAATCAGGCCTTTGGACCAGCGTCGCGATCGAGCAGCAACTTGCGTTGCTCGTACTCTTCAGCCGAGATGTCGCCATTGGCCAGGCGCCGCTTCAGCACCTCGTGCGGCGACTCGCGCGGGCTGCGGCGCCGGTCGTCCTGCCGGCCCCACCCGGAGAACACGACGACCCCGATCAGCGCGATCCAGAAGAGCCACCAAAGCCAGTGCATGCCCCCCATGTGGGTACCGTCGTAAAACATATGCATCTCGTTAAGCCTCAGTTGTCGGTCGTGGAAGGCGCCGTCAATAGAGCTTTGACGCGTTGCAGTCGCTCGTGCACCTCATGGGCGACTTTGGCCACCTCGGGGTTGCCGGTCATCTGCAGCACGGCCACCGGGTCCATGAAGCCCACCACCAAGCCGCCGTCGACCTCTTCCCGAATGACGACGTTGCACGGCAGCAGCAGGCCGATGTCAGGTTCGGCTTCCAGCGCGCGGTGCGCGAGTGGTGGGTTGCAGGCGCCGAGGATGAGGTACGGCCGCCCCTCGATGCCGAGCTTGCTCTTCATCGTGGCCTGCACATCGATCTCGGTCAGGATGCCAAAACCTTCGGTCTTCAGCGCTTCGGTGACGCGTACGACGGCTGCCGCAAAATCCTTGTCGCCGATTGCGCAATGAAAGCCGTAGGCGACTGCCGACGACTGTGACTCGGTGTTGAGTGAGGCTTGCATGGTCAGCCCTTTACTTCGCTGCCGGGGTCGACGGCATGCGGTCCATCATCATTTGCATCATGGACTGCATCATGTCCATGCGATGCTCAAGCATGCCCTGGCGCGCGGCCATGTCGGCAGGGTTGCCGGCTGTGGCACCGGCACCCATGCCGCCCATGCCGCCCATCATGTTCATGCCGCTCTGCATGAGCTTCATGTGTTCGGCCATCAAGGCATTGCGCTCGTCGGGCGTCTTGGCGGCCACCATCTGCTCGTGCATCTGCTGCATGGCTTTCATCTGATCGGCACCGCCTTGCATGGGCGCCATTCCACCCATTCCTTTGCCAATACCCGGAGTGCTGGGGCTGGCCTGCGTGATTTGCTCACTCGCTGCCGATGCGGGGTGGTGGCTGTCGTGCTGCTCGTCGTTGGCGGCCCACGCGGGCGCGGTCATCGTGATGGCGGCAACAGCAGAGAAGATTGAGATGGTGCGAACAAAGTTCATTTGAAGCTCCTGGTGATGGGGATCGACGGTAGGAAATGCATCGGTTGGGACACGGTAGGAGTTGTCCAGACTCCGGCTAAATGCGCGGACTTTTGCTCCGTAGTCAAGTACAGAGTCGATTCAAAAAATGGGTTGCTTGCACTTCGAAACTGCAGGGAGGTTCAATGAACTTCCACCGTTCCGACCATGCCGGCTTCTTTATGGCCCGGTACCAGACAGGCATAGGTCACCGTTCCTGCCTTTCCAAATTGCCAGACAATGCCGCCGCGTTGTCCCGGAGCCAGAGTGATTTGGTTCGCTTCTTTGTGCGCCATGCCCGGCATTTTTTTCATCATTTCGGCGTGCTCGGTAATCTCTTCGGGCGTGCCAATCACCATCTCATGCGGCACCTTGCCCTTGTTGACAATGAAGAAGCGCACGGTCTCACCGGCTTTGACACTCACGTCGCCTGGCGTGAAACGCATCGTGTCGTCCATCTCAACTGCAATCGTCCGACTAACCTTGGCAGAATCCCCCGCCATGCCTGCCAGTGATGCATGCGTGTCGTTGTGCATCTCCTGCATACCAGCCATGGCATGGCCAGCCGATGGCGCAGTGCCAGCCTTCGCATCGGTATGCGAGCCGTGGTCGCCGGCGGCGAATGCAAAGGCCGGAAGCGATGCGAGAGCCAAGGTATAGATAAACTTATTCATTAGAAAGTCCAAGTTAGAAATTTAGAGGTCTGCCAAGTGCGCACTGGCAGGTGTATGGCTTGTCAAACCTAAAACCAGAACCGCACGCCAGCGACGTACCGGGTGTTTCGTATTTGCTCGCCTGCAGCGCGGGCAAGATCTGCGGTTTGGCCAAACCGATTGGCCCACTCCACACCGACATAGGGGGCGAACTGGCGCGTGAACTCATAGCGGACGCGGATGCCGGTGGTCACGTCCGACAAACCTTTGCCGATATCTCGGGCCACGTCGCTCTTGCCGTAAAAGTTGGCTTCGATGCGTGGTTGCACGATCAGGCGCTGGGTCAGCAGTAACTCGTAGTCCGCACTGAGACGCAAGGCAGTGCGACCGCCGGATCCAACATACGCTGCAGCGTCAACTTCAAACCAGTAGGGGGCAAGCCCCTGTATGCCCATGGCCAGCCAAGAACGGTTGGGGCCGATGCCACTGTCATGACGCAAACCAAGTTGGGCATCCCAGAACGTAGCGACGGCATGGCTCCACAGTGCCTCGGTGCGGGCTTCTTGCAGCTTCCCGCTAGCAACTTCGCCTTCGGCCTTAAGGACAAACTTGTTGTAGTCACGACCGAAGCGACCCAGGATGTCGTACGAGCCCGAAGTCTTTCCATCGCTGCGTACGGCCTCGAAACTATCGAACAATACCGATCCAAAGGATATTTCGTCAGCCAGGCGCAGTCTCTGATCTCCATTCATCGCATAGGGCCCAGACTGCAGAGTGAACCCTCCGGAGTACGCATGGGGGTCGCGCGCATCGGAAGGCGCAGGCCCTCCTTGCATCTGCATATCCATTGAGCCGTGATCCATCGCTGGGTTTTTTGCCACTTTGGTACTGGATGTGCCCATGGAATGATCCATCTGCTTCGCGGCTTGCGGCATTTCGGACGCCGCCATGGCTGAGGCGCCGGTAAATAGAAATGCCGTTGCCACAAGTGCGTGGTTTCGCAGTTTTTTCATTGTTTTTCCCCTGATATGTCTAGGTGTTTCACGAAATCACCACCTCGCGGAACATGCCTGCGTCCATATGGAAAGCGAGATGGCAATGCCATGCCCACCGGCCCAGTGCGTCGGCGGTAACTAGAAAACTGATGCGCTGCGCTGGCTGCACAGGGATGGTGTGGCGGCGCGCCTGGAAACTGCCGTCTGAATTTTCCAGCTCACTCCAAACGCCGTGCAGGTGCATGGGGTGGGTCATCATCGTGTCGTTGTGCAGGATGACCCGCACGCGCTCTCCGTAGCTCATATGGACGGGCGTTGACTGGCCGAATTCCAGCCCGTCGAGCGACCAGGTGTAGCGCTCCATGTTGCCGGTCAAGTGCAGCTCGATCTCGCGCTCGGCACCACGGGGGTCAAGCGGCCCCCCTACGGTGTGCAGATCTGCCAGTGTGAGCACGCGGCGACCGTTGTTGCGCAACCCGACTCCTGGATCGTCGAGGTTGGTACGCGGCATATCCACGCGCATGTCGGTGCTGGCACCATATTCAGTGCGGGCGTGCCGAACCGTTTGACTGGGCGGCACAGACCCTTTGCTCATGCCCATACCCGACATAGCGCTGTGGTCCATGCCTTTCATGGCGCTGTGGTCCATGCCGGACATTCCCGCCATACCAGCCATCGCACCATGGCTCATGCCCGCCATCCCGCTGGTCGCGCCGTGGTCCATTCCGGGCATTCCACCCATAGAGCCCATCATGTCCGCCATTGAGAGAGCGACCACCGGGTCTACGCGTGGAACGGGGGCCTCCATCCCGGTTCGCACTGACAGCGTGCCACGTGCATAGCCTGTGCGTTCCATGGATTGCGCAAACACGGTGTATGCATCGTCCTTGGGTTGCACGATGACGTCGTACGTTTCGCCGGGGCCAAAGCGAAACTCGTCGACCGTCACGGGCTCCACATTCACTCCGTCTGACTGCACAACTGTCAACTTCAAGCCCGGAATACGCACGTCGTAAAACGTATTGCCTGCACCGTTAATGAAACGCAGCCTGACCCTTTCACCCGGACGGTACGCGCCATTCCAGTTCCCGGCGGGGGTTGTGCCATTCATGAGATAGGTGAGCGTGTCCGACGACAAGTCCGACAGGTCGGTCGGGCTCATGCGCATCTCGTTCCACATCTTGCGCTTGGCCAACGCAGCCTTTGCGCCATCACGCGACATATCGCGGAAGAAGTCAGGCGCAGTTGGCTGGTTGAAGTTGTAGTAGTCGCTCTGCGTTTTGAGCTTGGCGAAAACGCGCATCGGGTCCTCGTCTGTCCAATCCGACAGTTGCACCACGTGATCGCGATCCGCACGAATGGTCTCGCCATCTCTCGGCTCGATGACGATGGCGCCATACATGCCAGTTTGCTCTTGCATGCCGGAGTGGGAGTGGTACCAAAACGTCCCGCTCTGCTGTACCTTGAATCGGTATGTGAACGTTTCCCCTGGGGCGATACCAGCAAAGCTGATACCTGGGACCCCATCCATTTGGAAGGGCAGGATCATGCCGTGCCAGTGGATGGAGGTGGCTTCTTGCAAACGGTTGGTGACGCGTATCGTGACCGTATCGCCTTCACGCCAGCGCAACGTGGGTGCTGGAATGGAGCCATTGATTGCGGTTGCCACTCTCGCCTTGCCCGTGAAATTCACCGGTAGTTCAGCGATCTCTAAAGAAAATTCCGTGCCTCTCAACTCGGGGGTGCCGGGCGCGGCACGACTTTGACCGAGCAACTGGGCCGCTTGCAACCATGGGGAAGCACTGGCGAGAACGCCGCCTGCGGCGAGCCCCTGCACGAAGCGGCGACGAGAAGAAAAAGCCGACTTTGAAGCGGGAAAAGGAGGAAAAAGCATAAAAGATCACGTCTCCGTCTGAAGTAGCAGAACAAGCGACCATGATCTTCTTGCCGCCCCTATGCGGGCATGACCAAAACATTACATTTCTGTAATCTGGATCCGCGACTTCGTTGCGACATGCGGCGGTAGAAGCCGCGCTGGATAGAACGGCGCACTGCAGGCGCTTTCCCGCTTTGTGCTAACCCACCGCAGTTCACTTGGCGCCGCCGCTTTGCGCCTCGCCAGCCCCGCTCAGGGGCGTAAAGCGAGCCTGTGCCGCCGCTTGACCAGCCGGCGTGATAGACACGATGGCTTTGAGGTCGGGCGTGGACGCGTACTTGCCGGCTCCCTTGAGTAGGTTGTCACCATCGGGCGTGAGCGTGACGACGGTGCGCGTTTTTCCAGACAACAAGGTGGCGCTGCCCGTGGCACCGGCTGCGGGAATCTTCTGTCCAGCGTGGTCCGTCAAGTACACGGCGATGGGTTTCTCTTTCACTTCCGGGCTCGTGCGGTCCACAACCAACTCAAAGTGGTACACGCCTGCCATACGCAGCTGGCCCCCATGTGGGGCCTTTTGCGTATCGAGGTAGGCGTCGTCGTGCGCCAGCGCACCGCCGGCTGCCAACAAGCCACCAAGCACCAAGGCCGTGATGGAAAAGATTTTTTTCATGATGTCGCTCTTTCAGTCAGGATGCCCGGCGCACGTTGGCACCGGACGGTGGGTTAAATCAGAAGGCTTCCGGTTGTTCTTCACCAACCTTCGCGGCCAGCAGCCGCGCCAAAGGCTTTTCACCCCAGCGCCAGAACATCAGCGGGGTCAGGAACGTGTCGAGCAAGGTCGAGCTGACCAGGCCACCAAAAATGACCACGGCGACGGGGTGCAGAATTTCTTTGCCCGGCGCATCCGCCGACACCAGCAAGGGCACGAGCGCAAAAGCGGCGACCAATGCGGTCATCAACACGGGCGTGAGCCGCTCCAGCGAACCGCGCACGATGAGCGCGCGACCAAACTTCTCGCCCTCAAATGCACACAGGTTGATGTAGTGGCTGATTTTCAGAATCCCGTTGCGGGTGGCGATCCCGGTCAGGGTGATGAAGCCGACCAATGCCGCGACCGACAAGGGTTGGCCTGAGATCCATAGCGCGATGACACTTCCCACCAACGCAAGGGGAATATTTCCCATGATGATGAGGGTGAGCGCGGTAGATCGGTAGCGGCTGTAGAGCACCAGAAAAATCATGGTGAGCGACAGCATCGCCAACATTGCGATAAGGCGAGAGGCTTGTTCCTGCGCCTGAAACTGCCCTTCCAGCGAGACCGAATAGCCTTCGGGCAGTGCCTTGGCCGCAATTTCCGCACGAATATCCGCCACTACCTTTGCCATGTCGCTGCCATCGGTGTTGGCCGACAGCACGATCCGACGGCGCGAGTTTTCGCGGCTGACCTGGTTGGGTCCGTCGCCGTCCTCAATCGTCGCCAGGCTGGAAAGTGGCACTGCGCCGGTGGGGGTCTCAATCATCAGGTTCTGCAGCGCATGCAGACCGCGGTCTTTCTCGGGCAGACGCACCACCAGATCAAAGCGCCGATTGCCTTCGACAATCTGCGTGACGCGCTCGCCCTCGACCATTTGCTGAAGCGAAACAAGCAAGGCACCGGGGGCCACGCCATAGCGTCCCAATTTGTCGTAGTCCAGGTGGATCTTGATCTGCGGAATCAGCACCTGTTTTTCAATCTGAAGATCGGTCAAGCCGTGAACCTGGGCCAAGCGGGTGCGCAGATCGGCGGCCAGCGTGCGCAAGGTGTCCAGGTCGTCGCCGTAGACCTTGAGTGCAATCTGCGCCCGCACACCCGAAAGCAGGTGGTCGAGTCGGTGCGATATGGGCTGCCCCACGTTGCTGGCTGCGGGCAGTACGCCCAGCCGCGTACGAATGTCCTGGATGATGACGCTGCGGCTGCGCTCGGAGGCCTTCAGGTCCACGTCCATTTCGGTGTAATGCACCCCCTCGGCGTGCTCATCGAGTTCGGCGCGCCCGGTGCGTCGCCCAACTTGGGTCACTTCCGGAACGCTGGCGACGATCTGCTCCGCAAGCACCCCAATGCGATTGGATTCGGCCAACGATGTGCCTGGGTTGAGCACGACGTTCACCGTCAGCGTACCTTCGTTGAAATCCGGCAGAAAGGAGCGTGGAAAGAACGGGATGGTGGCTGTTGCCAACACCACCGCCAGTACCGCCGTGAGTAACAGAGCTCCGGTATGACCAAAGGACCAGTGCAGCAGTTTTGCGTCCCAGCGTTTGAGATGCGACACCAGCCAGCTGTCGCCATGGCCCATCTGTTTCATACGCGGCAGCAGGTAGTAAGCCATCACCGGCGTCAGCGTGACAGACACGATCATGCTGGCCAGAATGGACACGATATAGGCCACCCCCAGCGGTGAGAACAGCCGCCCCTCAATGCCGGGCAAGACAAACAGCGGCACAAACACCAGCACGATGATGACGGTGGCATACACGATGGCGGAGCGCACTTCGAGCGTTGCGCTGGCGATGACCTCAGCTACCGGGCGCGGGACCGCCAAGGCACTGTTGAGCTTGAGCCGACGCAGAACGTTTTCCACACCGACGACCGCGTCGTCCACCAGTTCTCCAATCGCAATCGCCAGGCCCCCCAGCGTCATCGTGTTGATGGACAGGTCGAAGTAGTGAAACACCAGCGCCGTCGCCAAGAGCGAGACGGGAATGGCGGTGAGGGAAATCAGCGTGGTGCGTACGTTCAGCAGGAACAAGAACAGCACCACAGCGACCAGAATGGCGCCGTCGCGCAGGGCCTCTTGCACGTTGCGCACCGAGTTCTCAATGAAATTCGCCTGCTTAAAGAGAAACTGGGGCGCTTCGATGCCTGCAGGCAGGCTCTGTTGCAGCTCCGCTATGGCATGTTCGACTTCGCGGGTCAGCGTCACGCTGTCGGCGCTGGGCTGCTTTTGCACCGACAAAATGACCGCCGGCTTGCCGTTGTATCCGGCATCGCCGCGTTTGAGCGCAGGGGCAATCTTCACGTCGGCCACTTGGCTGAGCAGGATAGGTTGCCCGTTCTTCACGCTCACTACGACGTTTTGGAGATCCTGCAGGCGACTGGTTCGACCAATCTGGCGAATCAGGTATTCACGTCCCTGGGATTCGAGAAAGCCTCCGCTGGTGTTGGCACCGAAATCGCGCAGCGCGCCTTCGAGCTTTTCGCGCTCGACACCCAGAGCCTGCAGCTGTGCCGGGCGGATCTCAACGCGGTACTGGCGCACCTCGCCACCGATGGGCGTGACCTGGGCGATGCCGGGAATGGTCAGCAGCCGAGGGCGCAAGACCCAGTCGGCGTACTCGCGCACCTGCATGGCGCTGACCTTGTCCGGGTCGGCCGGCAAAGCGATCAACAGGATTTCGCCCATGATGGAAGAAATCGGCCCCATTTGGGGCACGACGCCTTCGGGCAGTTGCTCGCGCACCAGGTTCAGGCGTTCGCTGATTTGCTGGCGGTTGCGGTAGATGTCCGAACCCCACTCGAACTCCACATAGATGATGGACAAACCAATGCCGGAGACCGAACGCACCCGTGTGACGCCTGGCATGCCGTTCATGCCCGATTCGATGGGGAAGGTGACGAGCTGCTCGACCTCTTCAGGGGCCATGCCGCCGGCCTCCGTCATCAGCGTCACCGTCGGTTTGTTCAGGTCGGGGAAAACGTCTACCGGCATCTGGCGCGCTGTCAGGACACCGTAGACGACCAGCAGCAGCGAGATACCCAAGACGATCAGGCGTTGCCTGAGGCTGGTGCGAATCAAATAGGCAAACATCTCAGCGCACCTGGGCCAGCAGCCCTGCTCCGTCCGTTACCACTCGATCGCCTTGGCTCACGCCTTGCGTCACGACCAGTTCGGTGGCGCTCAGAGGCGCCGCCGTCACTGTGCGCTGTACGAAGCGCTCTGCCTCGGTGTGCACCCAGACGGCGGTCCCGCCAGAAGCTGTTTTGATGACTGCGGTGCGCGCAAGAGCCGCGCCTTGAACGCTGCGGGTTGTGCTGGCATGCACTGTTACAGGCTGCCCTACTGCTACTGCCGCGCTGCCCGGACGTACGCTAAACAACAGCACCTGTGCTTGCTCGCGCAGTTGCTGCCCGGTGCCGACATATTTGAGATCCAGTGCGCCCCCGGGCACAGCAGCGCTTGCTTTGGCAGCGATACCAGCGGTGAGAGCCGGGTCGTACGCCAGTGCTTCCACCGACAGACGGGACGGATCCACCACTTCGAACAGAACTTCCTTCGCGTCGACCACCTGCCCTGCGACCACATGTGACGCGCTGATGACACCTGAAATCGGAGCCCGCAGAGCTTCAGCCCCATTCAAGCCGCCCTGGAGTGCGCCGCGACGCCTGCGTAGCGCGTCGCGCTCCAGGCCTGCCGTATCGATCACCGACTGAGGCACCGCGCCTTCAAGTTCAGCGTAGCGTGCCACTTTGCGTTCCGCAATGGCCAGTTGGGCGTCGATCTCGGCAAGCTGCGATTGGCTAGCACCACGCTCCAGGCTATTGATAACCGGCTGCAAACGGGCCAACACTTCGCCCTTGCGTACGACCTGACCAAGAACTGGCAGCGACGGCCCCGCAGCTTCCACGCGCCCGGCTTGTCCCGCTTGCACCAACCCTCCAGCATTGGCATTGGCAACCACCTTGCCTGCAAGTTCCAGCGAAGCCGGTACGTCGCGCACCTCAGCAATGCGTGTGCGCAGACCCAGCTGACGCTGCACGGCTTTGGGCACAAACAGGCTGCCATCGGCCAACCGCTGCGGCGCGGCGCTGGCTGGAGGCGCCAGTGCCGCGCTGCCTCCCGCCGGGTTTGCTGCGGCAGCCGCAATGGCGGGTGGACTCGCACTGTGGTCTTCGTCGCCGTGAGCGAGCGCTTGGGTTGAGAGGACGAGCAGCGCGCTGCCAGCCGCGAGGACTATTTTCAGGGTTTTCATCGAAGAAGGCCTTGTTCAGGAGGGAGCGGTTCTGCGTCGACGCAGCCAGGCGATGGCGATAACGGCAACGACCAGCACGGCGCCTACAAGCATCCAGAGGGAGCGGCCGGCAGGCAAGGTTGTGCCAGCTTTTTCAGCGGGAGCCGCAGCTGCAGGGATGTCCAGCGAGGCGCTGAGCAAATCTGCCGTATCGGCGGTCTGCACCGAAATGGTCAGCGCGTGCGTGCCCGGCAGCGTCCACGCACCGCCAGCCACGCGGTAGGTGCCAGGGCCGACCTCGGTGGCAGTGGCTTGCAAATCGCCGCTTTGCACCTCCACCTGGGCCCCGGTCACCGGCTCGTTGCTCGCGAAGTTGTCCAGGAACAGCAGCAAAGAGGGGCCTTCCTGCGCGACCACCAGTTCGAAATCGCTCGTCTGGGCCTCTGCACGAGGGGTGGAAGCAGCCGTCGGCAAAGGCGCTGGCGCGTCACCGTGATCTTCGCCCTCATGCGAGAAGCCGGTGACGGGCACGGCCAGAGCCAAAGCAAAACAAAGAATGCGCAGTAATTTCAAGGAAGGACTCCCAGGGATTGATTCAAACGGGACTGCCAGGCGTAGAGCGAGATTTCTTCGCGAGCAAGCGCTACCTCGGCGTCCTGAGCGGCGTCCCTCGCCCGCAGCAGGGCAGGAAGATCGGACTCACCTAGAGAAAAGCTCTTTTCTGCCAGTACCAGGGTGTCGGTGGAAAGGGCCAGGCGCTCGCGGGCAAGTTGCAGTTGCTTCTGGCCAGTCGCCAGCTCGCGCCTCGCTTTGCCGGTTTCTTGCAAAAGCTTGCGCTCCTGCAGAGCGACCTGTCCTTCGGCCTGTGCAAGTTCGGCGCGCGCTGCCGCGCTTTCTTGGCGTGCACGCGGCCCCAGTGAAAACGGGATCGTGAGCTTGAGGCCCAGCGCGCTGGCATAGGACTCCCCACGGGCACCCCGCTCGCGCACCACGCGCAGCGCCAGCTCGGGGGCTTCCCGCTGCGCTGCGTCAGCGACTGCAAGGCGGTCGCGTGCAAGTTGGACCGCAGCCAGATCGGCTGCAATCTGCGGATGGTCCGCGGGCGACGCGGCGTCTGATACGGCCACACCCTCTGGAATGAGTGTTTCAGGGGCGTCCATTGCGCTGAGTGCGCGAAACGCCTCCTCTGCCTGCAGGCGTTCAGAATGTGCCGTCGCCAGTGCTGCCTGCGCGTCCAGTCGCTCACTGCTCGCCAGATTGGCGTCCACGCGTGCCAACTCGCCCGCCTTGGAGCGGCGGATCACGTCGGCCTCCAGGCTCGCGGCGGTACGCGCACGGCGCTGCGCCAGTTGCTCGCCATTGCGCGCAGCCGCCACAGCCCACCAGGCTTCGCGCAGTTCTCCGGCCAGTTGCAGGCGCAAGGCGCGCTGACCGGCACGCACTTCTTCACGGGTGCTCGCGCCGAGCGCCTTTTGTGCGTTCTGCTGGCGCGGAAGCCACAGCGGCGCCGCAAGCTCAAGCTCCCACTCCTGGCTGCCACGGTTGGCGCCCAGTCGGTCGTTGAGCGTAGCTAGGGAAGCCGACAAAGGACGAGGCGTCAAACTTTCGGCCGCCTCAACCAGAGCGTCGGCCGCCTCAGCACGAGACACGGCAGACATAGCGACGGGATGGCGCGCCAACGCGCTCTCCAAGGCATCGGCCAAGGTTTGTGCGCCTGCAGGCAGAACCGCACATAGCCCTAGTACGAGGGCACTCAAGGTTTTCATCAAAGGATTCCCAACTTCTGGTTCTATGTGGCATCAAACGGTGCTGTGCGCCGCCGACGGACTTGTATTCAAAAGTGAGCGCGATGGTGCCTACACCCTGCCTACACGCAGCTTTCCGCCACATTACAAATTCGTAATCTGGGCGTTTCGCTGAACCTACGTCGCACAATTGCCCCATGAAAGTTCTCATCGTGGAAGACGAACTGAAGACGGGTGACTACCTGCGCCAGGGGCTGGCCGAAGCAGGTTTTGTCGCGGACTTGGCGCGCAACGGCACCGATGGCTTGCACCTCGCACTGACAGGCGACTACGACCTGCTGGTCCTCGATGTGATGCTGCCGGGCCTCAACGGTTGGCAGCTGCTGCAGACCCTGCGGCGCGGCGGCCATGCGCTGCCGGTGCTGTTTCTCACGGCACGCGATCAGGTCGAAGACCGTGTCAAAGGGCTGGAGCTCGGAGCGGATGACTACCTGGTCAAGCCCTTCGCGTTTTCTGAGTTTCTCGCTCGGGTACGGACCTTGCTGCGGCGCGGCAAAGGGAACATTGAGCCTACGGTGTTGCGGATTGCCGACCTGGAACTCGATTTGATGCGCCGCCGCGCACAACGCGGTGGCCGGCGTATTGATCTCACCGCGAAAGAATTTGCACTGCTCGAACTCTTGCTGCGGCGCCAGGGGGAAGTGCTTACGCGTTCGCTGATCGCCTCGCAGGTATGGGACATGAATTTCGACAGCGACACCAATGTGATCGAAGTGGCCATGCGACGCCTGCGGGCCAAGATGGACGACGACTTTGAGCCCAAGCTGCTGCGCACTATTCGGGGAATGGGCTACGTGCTGGAGGGTTCGGACTGATGCTCTCGCGCCTCACGCTGACGGCCCGCCTGGCGCTGCTGTTCACCACCGGGTCGGCCATCGTTCTGCTGGCTTTCGGCGCGCTGGTGATGGCCGCTATCTCGTCGCACTTCGACGGGCTTGATCGCGAAGAACTCAGCGGCAAGCTCGACTATGCCGCGCAACTGGTCGCCAGCATGGAGCGCCCGCTCAGCAAGGAAGCAGTAGCAAAAGCGCTTGCGTCCTCTTTTGCCGGCCACCATGAACTCGTGATGCAAGTGCGCGGCCCAAGCGGAGTGGTCTGGTTCGCATCACCCGGCGTGGACTTTCCGCTGAGCTTGGCCGCTGGCCCCGATCTTGCCCATTGGCGCTCAGGCGAGCTAGCGTTTCACGGATTGGAAAAGCGCTTGCCGGGCGGGACGGCGACTGAGGGCGCTCTTACCCTGGTCCTGGCATTGGACACCGCACATCACGAACAATTTTTGCACAGCTTTCGCGTCACGCTTTGGGTGTTTGTTGCCTGCGCCGTGATGTTCATGGGCTTGCTCGGCTGGATTTCGGCGCGACGAGGTCTGGCACCGCTGCGTGCCATGCGCGAGCGTGCAGCTACCGTTACGGCACACAGTTTGGACCGCAGGCTTCCCGTACAGGCCGTGCCCCCCGAACTGGCCGAGCTGGCCGTCACGTTGAACGAAATGCTGGAGAGGCTGGAAGATGCCTTCAAACGCCTTTCTGATTTTTCTGCCGACCTTGCCCATGAGCTACGCACGCCTGTGAGCAACCTGATGGTGCAGACGCAGGTCGCATTGTCACTACCGCGAGACGCGGATGGCTATCGAGCCATTCTCGAATCCAACGCAGAAGAATACGAGCGCCTGGCACGGATGATTTCCGACATGCTGTTTCTGGCAAAAGCTGAAAACGGACTCGTACTGGTGCGCGAGGAACTCGTTGATGTGGCACATGAAGTACGCCAACTGTTCGACTTCTACGAGCTATCGGCCGATGAGAAGCGCATCGACCTGCAGCTTCGCGGCGAAGGTGCTCTGCGCGGCGACCGGCTGATGCTACGGCGCGCCTTGGGAAATCTCATTTCGAACGCGTTGCGCCATACGCCATCTGATGGAACGGTCAGTGTAGACATTGCCAAAGACCGGGCGCAGCTTCGCATCAAGGTAGAAAACACTGGCGAGCCTATTCCTGAAGCCCACTTGGCGCGATTCTTCGAGCGCTTCTACCGCGGAGACCCTGCTCGCCAGCACGGAGTAGGAGAAGGCGCGGGACTAGGACTTTCCATCACCCGCGCTATCACGCGAGCACACGGAGGCGAAGTGTCTGCTGCGTCGAGAGACGGAGTTACAAGCTTTCTGCTCACATTGCCATCAGAGAGTAACCAAAGCGAATAGTCACTCGCTTCCGTGCGAATCTGCGCTGATTCGCACAACAAGCTAAGGAAGGTCTGCATAAATCACCTCCCGATGTGCTCGGCGCGCCGAGGAGCTGAGAAAATCTAAGCCATGAAACAAGCGGACCTTGGGCTGAACCTTAGTAAGCGTCCGGGCACCCCACCCTGATCTACCGCTGGAAGTCGCAGAGGTGGAGTGACCCCTACGTTTTGGAGCCGCAGCAAGCTTCGTCGCCACCGGCCTGGATTGGAGGGCACGGCACCGAACCGAACGAGCAGAACACACAACAATGGCCCGGTTTTGGGCGCAAGACCGTGTGGCAACTTTCGCACTCGTAGAACCATTGGCACGCGTCCGTCGGCATTGTTTCGTTCTTGGCATGCCCACACTCAGGGCACGTCAGAACAGAGTCCAAGATCAAATCCATTACGGCTTTGCCGGGGCAACAGATGACGGGAATCCAGCTTCCGTGGTGGCCTTGGTCAGCACGTCCACCTTGACCTTGGTGTCATCAAAGACCACCGTGGTCTCTCGTTTGGCCAGGTTGGATTTGACGCCAATGACTCCGTCGATCTGGGTCAGTGCTTTCTTCACCGTGATGGGGCAAGTGGCACAACTCATGCCGGGCACCGACAGAGTGACGCTTTGTTGGGCAGCCCAGCCGGGCGTCAGCAGCAAGAGTGCTGCAGTGGTCATGATCAACCGCTTCATGTCGGAGCCTTTCATCAGTAGAACCAGTGGGCGAACAGGGGGAACACCAGCGCGGCCACCAGCAACAGGGTCACCAGGGCAAACAGCACCTTGTAGGAGAGGCTGACCATCGGCCGCTGACATACCTGTCCCGCTTCACAGGCCACAACCGGGCGCCATATCCGGCGCGCCGCAAAGATCAAGGCGATAGTGGCTGCACCAATGAACAGTGGTTGGTACGGCTCCAGCAGCGTCAACGTGCTGATCCATGCTCCAGAGATGCCCAGCATGATCAGCACCAGAGGGCCAAGGCAGCAGGCGGACGCAAGGAGCGCGGACAGGCCACCCGCGATCAAGGCCTTTCCACCGCCAGTGGCACGGGCAGAAATGTCTGTAGATTTTGTTGACATGGCTTAAGCTTAGTCCCGTACATTGGTACGGAGTCAAGTACCATGAGCCTTCCTCTTCCGCATGCCCACCCCGGCTTGACCATTGGTGATCTGGCCAAGGCGGCCGGTGTCAATGTAGAGACCATACGGTTCTACCAACGCAAGGAGCTGATGCCCGAGCCAGAACGGCCCCAGGGCAGCATTCGGCGATATGACCAGAATGACCTATCGCGATTGCATTTCATCAAGACTGCGAAGCGGCTGGGGTTCAGCCTGGATGAGACCGCGCAGTTGCTGCAACTCGACGATGGTGCGAGCTGCGCTCAAGCCCGTACACACGCAGAGTCCAAGCTCGCCGAAGTTCAACTCAAGCTTGCAGACCTGCACCGAATGGAAGCCGTACTCTCTGAACTGATCGATCTCTGCAGTTCTGGGAGAGGCAAAGTCCGTTGCCCGCTGATTGCGGCAATGGAGAGGCAGTCGCCTCCGCTACAGATTTGAAGCAGTGGTGGACTGCCAGCGATGTGGCAAAAGATCATGGATGCGGCTGGCGCGCTGCATGGGTAGGCGTGCCATCACATCGCGCAGGTAGGCGTAAGGGTCATGCCCATTCATGCGCGCCGACTGGATCAGGCTCATGACGGCGGCTGCGCGTTGACCCGCGCGCAGGCTGCCAGCGAAGAGCCAGTTGTTGCGGCCAATGGCAATGGGCCGGATTTGGTTCTCAATCCAGTTGTTGTCCACGGGTAGTTGCCCGTCACCCGTGAACCGGGTCAGTGCCTCCCAGCGCCGCAGGCTGTAGTCGAGCGCCTTCGCGCTCGCTGAACCCTCGGGTACCTTCTGGCGTTGCAGAAGCATCCACCGGTGCAAGGCATCGAGCAGCGGCTTCGTTTGCTGTTGCCGGATGGCTTGGCGATGATCGGCGCTGAGCTCCTTGACTTCACGCTCAATCTCGTAGACCCGACCGAACTGCTGCAGCGCGAACTCGGCTATCTGGCTTTGATTGGCCGCATGCAGGTCAAAGAACTTGCGCCTCGCGTGCGCCAGGCAGCCGACCTCGGTCACGCCGCTGGCGATCGAGGCCTTGTAGCCACTGAAGTCGTCACAGGTCAGGCTGCCTCTCCAGTCGCCCAGGAAGCGCCGGGCATGTTCGCCCGAGCGTGATTCGCAGAAGTCGTAGACGACCACCCGGGTAGCCTCGAAGGCGCCCGTGGCGTAGGCCCATAGATAGGCGCGATGTGTCTTGCCGTTGCCCGGTTTGAGCATGGACACTGGCGTCTCGTCGGCATGCAGCACGCGGTGCTGCAGCAGCTCGTTTCTCATCGCATCGACCAGTGGCTGCAACTGCACGCCGCAGGAGCCCACCCACTGAGCGAGTGTGGAGCGCGGGATGGCGAGACCAGCGCGACCGAAGATCGCTTCCTGGCGGTACAGCGGCAGGTGATCGGCGTACTTGGCCACCAGCACCTGCGCCAACAGACCGGTGGTGGGGATGCCCTTGTCGATGACGTGAGGATCGACAGGCACTTGGGTGAGCGTCTCGCACTTCGCGCAGGCCCACTTGCCACGGATATGACGCTCGACACTGAACACACCGGGTACATAGTCCAGCTTCTCGGCCACGTCCTCGCCGACGCGTTTCATCTGGCAGCCGCACTGGCACAAGGTGGACTCGGGCTCGTGGCGGATCTCGCGCCGCGGTAGGTTTGCTGGCAGCGGCGCGCGCTTGGGTACCTTCTTCTCTTCAACCTTGGCGGGCGCCTGCGCTTCTTGCAGCGCATCGATCTCGGTGGCCACGGCCGCCAGGTCGGCCTCGATCTCGTCTTCGAGCAGGCTCTTCTGTTCGGGGTTGAAGCGTTCGGATTGAGCCGCGAACTTCATGCGCTTCAAGAGCGCGTTCTCGTGGGTGAGTTTGTCCAGCAGCGCGCTCTGGTGGCGCAGCTGCGCCATGAGGCGCGTGGTCAGCTCACGCAGCTCTTCTGCGCTCAGGCTCTGCAGGGATTGAGGCTCGACCACCATGGGCATTCACTGTGCCAGCACTGGCACACGCGCACCATTGGCGCATGCCCCAATTGGCAAGCGCCGGTCTGCGCTTCAGAGTCAGACCACGGTGATGACACCGCCGTCGGCCAGGCGCTGCCAGGGCAGGCCCAGCACCAGCGCATCGAACTGGGCTCGGGTGAGCGAGGCGGTGCTTGCCGCATCACGCGGCCAGACGAACTTGCCGCTGTTGAGGCGACGCGCTGCCAGCCACACACCGATGCCGTCGTGCACCAGCACCTTCATGCGGTTGGCGCGTCGATTGGCGAACAGGTAGGCGTGGTGCGGGCGCGCTGCGCCGAAGACCGACACCACGCGAGCCAGCGCCGTCTCGGTGCCCGATCTCATGTCCAGCGGCTCAGTGGCCAGCCACAGCGCATCAACCCGGATCACTTGAGCAGCTCTCGCATCCACACGGCGCACTGGTCGGCCGCATCCAATGGCCAGGTCACCGAGACGGTGGTGGCGCCACGGCGCAGCTCGATGCGGATGTCTGGTGCAAGTGCAGGCCCTGGTGAACATGCCGCTGGCGGCAGCGGCACTGGAACGAATGCGGGGGCCTGGAGTGCAGGCAGCGCGCCACCCGCTTCGCGGCGCCACTTGTGAACGACGTTGGCGTTGATGCCGTACGACAAGGCAATGCTGGCCACCGATGCACCCGGCTCGGCGCACTGAGCAATGATCTGCTGCTTGAGCTCGGCGCTGTGCCGCCGGCGGGTCTTCTTCTTGGCTTCATTCATGGTGTCCACCTAAATCTTTGGTGGACACCATCGTTGCCGCTTAGACCAATCCCTTCAAGGGTGGGATGACCGTGCGCTTACCCCGGCTCGGCGCACTGAGCAATGATCTGCTGCTTGAGCTCGGCGCTGTGCCGCCGGCGGGTCTTCTTCTTGGCTTCATTCATGGTGTCCACCTAAATCTTTGGTGGACACCATCGTTGCCGCTTAGACCAATCCCTTCAAGGGTGGGATGACCGTGCGCTTACGAACCTTACAACCAAACGCACGCGCAAGCGTGAGTTCCTCGGGGAGATGGAGCGCGTGGTGCCGTGGGCGCAGCTAGTTGCCTTGATCACGCCGTACGCACCGCAAGGCAAGCGCGGGCGCCCGCCATTCGCTGTGCAGACCATGCTGCGAGTGCACTTCATGCAGCAGTGGTTCACGCTGAGCGATCCGGCCATGGAAGAGGCTCTGCACGACGTGCCGTTGTTCCGCGAGTTCGCTGGCTTGACCTGGGACACCGCAGTGCCCGACGAGACGACGATCCTTCGATTCCGCCGGCTGCTGGAAGAACACAAGCTGGCCCCGCAGATCCTGGCGCTCATCAACGAACTGCTCAGCGCCAAGGGCCTGCTGCTGCGCGCCGGCACCGTCGTCGATGCCACACTGATTGCCGCACCGAGCTCGACCAAAAACGCATCGGGCGAGCGCGACCCGCAGATGAAGCAAAGCCAGAAGGGCAACCAGTGGTACTTTGGTATGAAGGCCCACATTGGCGTGGACGCCGACTCGGGCTTGGTGCATACGGTGCGGGGAACGGCTGGCAGCGTCAGTGATGTGGTTGAGGCCAACACGTTGCTGCACGGCGAAGAAACCGAAGCCTGGGGCGACGCTGGCTACCAGGGCGCTGCCAAGCGGCCCGATGCCAAGGAAGGCGTGCGCTGGAACATCGCCATGCGCCCGGGCAAGCGCAAGCTGCTGGACAAGACCCGGCTGGTCGACGACCTGACCGACCATCTCGAACGCATCAAGGCCAGCATCCGGGCCAAGGTCGAGCATCCGTTTAGGGTGCTCAAGCGCCAGTTTGGCCACGTCAAGGTGCGCTACCGCGGTTTGGCCAAGAACACCGCACAACTGCACACGCTGTTTGCGCTGTCCAACCTGTGGATGGCCCGGCGGATTTTAATGAGAGCGCAGGGATGAGTGCGCCTACAGACGGCCAAACGGCCGGGAGAACTGCCCGCATAGGCTGAAAATCGCTGCGCAACGCGCCGAATCTGCGTAGTGGCTCGATTGCGAACCCCAAGCACACTCAAAGTCGCTTTAAGCAGAGCATCCCTAACGGTCTTCTGCCAGTTTTTTAGCCATTCATGCTGTATCCGTACGTCCACCTACTGCCACACGACCGAGACTGTCCTCAATTTTTTGTTTGATGCATGAACACGACCTATAGGAGCTTTCATGCCAAGCAACACGAAACTGAAGAACGCGGCCCGTCGCAGCCATGGAGTTGACCCGTTTCCGTGGACACATCATTGTTTGTGTTCAAGGAGTCGCAAATGTCCAAAGTACGACCGCCGTACCCGGCGGAATTCCGTCAGCAGATGGTCGAGCTCGTTCGAGCCGGCCGCATGCCCGCACAACTCTCGCGGGAGTTCGGCGTCACCGCGCAGTCCATCACCAACTGGGTCGGCCAGGCCGCCATCGATGATGTCAAGCCTTTGCCGGGCAAGGAAGGGCTGAGCACAGCCGAACGGCAAGAACTGGTGCGCCTGCGCCGGCAATTGCGCCAGGTCCAGGTGGAGAGGGACATCTTGGCAAAGGCTACGGCCTGGTTCGCCGGTCGCAGCGATGCGACATCCACGAAGTCTTTGGACTCGTGATGGCGAACCAGGCCGACCTCCCTGTGCGCACCATGTGCCGCGTGCTTGGTGTCTCCGCCAGCGGGTTCTATGCCTGGCGAGACAGAGTACCTTCCCAGCGCAGCATCACCAACGCGGTGATGACCGAGCGCATTCGCCAGATTCACCAAGACTCCTACGAGTCCTACGGCATGCCCCGGGTGCGCGCCGAGCTCATCGAGCAAGGCGTGTGCATCAGCCGCCAGCGCGTGGCGCGCCTGATGCGGCAGGCCGGTATCCAAGGCGTCAGCAAGCGCAGAGGCTTCACCGTCACCACCCGCCGCGACAAGCGTCAGCCCCGGGCCAGTGACCTTGTCAACCGGCGCTTTCACGCCAGTGGCCCGAACCAGCTATGGGTGGCAGACATGACCTATGTGCCGACATGGACGGGGTTCCTATACCTCGCCGTGGTCATCGATGTCTGGAGCCGGCGTGTCGTGGGTTGGGCCATGGGCGAGCGCATGACTGCTGACTTGGTGCTCGCAGCATTGAACATGGCGCTCGAGCAGCGCAAGCCCAAGGGTGTCATCCACCACTCGGACCAAGGCAGCCAATACACCAGCCTAGCCTTTGGCGAGCGATGTCGGCAGATGCAGGTACGGCCATCAATGGGAACCGTAGGCGACGCATACGACAACGCCATGGCCGAGAGCTTCTTTGCCAGCCTGGAGGGCGAACTCATCGAGCGCAACAGCTTCCAGAGCAAGGCCCAGGCGCGCATGGCGGTCTTCACCTGGATTGAAGGCTGGTACAACCCCAGGCGCCGTCACAGCGGTCTGAGCTACCTCTCACCCGTGAACTTTGAAAGGAGCCACGAAGCCCTGTTTGATGTTGTCGAAGATGCACACGTGCACGCGGAGACAATGTACGAAACGGTTTGAGAATCAAACCGCCACCCGTCCACGGAAGTGGGTCAACTCCAGCCAGGAGTGCGGCGCTGCCCAAGATATCCAGCGAGCTGATTGACCAGTTCGAAACCGGTCCGACAAGATAGGCCTGTGCGAGCGCGCCTGCAACGCGCTCCACTTGTGCCAATCCTCGACACACGCAAGCCACATATCGCAGGCCGCAATCAACCGTGACGACAGCGGGCGCTGGGAGGGTGCCGTCATATTGCCTCCGACGCCTTAGTCGTCGGCGCGCTTGTGGGGACGCCGGGCGCGCCCACCGCCGCAGGCTTGCCTGGCTGGCGGATCCCCGCCAGCTTGGTGCGCTTCAACATCAGTGCATTGATCGCCACGATCAGCGTGCTGCCCGACATGGAAATCGCCGCTACTTCCGGGCTCAGAACAAACGGGTACAGCACGCCAGCGGCCAGCGGGAAAGCGATGGCGTTGTAGCCCACCGCCCACGCCAGGTTCTGGTGCATCTTGCGCACAGTGGCGCGTGACAACTCGATTGCGCCGACGATGTCGTAGGGGTCGCTTTTCATCAGCACAACATCGGCGCTTTCCATCGCCACGTCGGTCCCGGCGCCGATGGCAAAGCCGACGTTCGCCTGGGTCAGCGCCGGTGCGTCGTTGACGCCGTCGCCCACCATGCCGACCTTCTTGCCGGTGGCCTGCAAGGCCTTGACCTGCTCGGCCTTTTGCCCGGGCAGCACGTCGGCCAGCACTTTGTCAATTCCCAGGTCGGCAGCAATGCGCTTGGCGGTGGCCAGGTTGTCGCCTGTCAGCATCACCACTTCGATCTTGCCTTCGCGCAGCTTGGCGATTGCAGCCTTGGACGTGGGCCGGATCGCATCGGCAATGGCGATCAGGCCGATCACGCTGCCCGCCTGCGCCACGTGGACCACCGTGCGGCCGTCGGCCTGCAGGCGCTTGGCCTGCGCTTCCAGTGGGCCGAGCGAGAGCTTTTTATTGTCCATGAGCAGCCGGTTGCCTAAATACACCGTGCCGGCGGCAGTCTCGGCGCGTGCGCCCATGCCGTCGAGGCTTTCGAACCCGGTCGGCGCGACGATGGTTAGCTTGGACGCACGGCGCACAATAGCCTGCGCCAGCGGATGGTCTGACCCCTGTTCCACGGCGGCCGCGGCGGTCAGCAGCACATCCTCAGAGACACCTTCTGCAGTGATGATCTCAACCACCTCGGGGTGGCCGACGGTCAGCGTGCCAGTTTTGTCGAAAACGATGACGTCCAGTTTGGTGGCGTCTTCCAGCGCAGAAGCGTTCTTGAACAAGATGCCGTTGGCAGCGCCCAGCCCCGTGCTTACCATCACGGCCATCGGCGTGGCCAGACCCAATGCATCCGGGCAGGCGATCACGAAGACGGTGATGGTCAACGTTACCGCCAATAGCAGCGACTCGCCTATGACCCAGAACCAGACCGAGAAGGTAATGAGACCGGTCACTATGGCGGCAATCACCAGCCATTGCGCAGCCCTGTCGGCCAGCAACTGCGCTGGCGCCTTGGAGTTCTGCGCCTCTTGCACCAGCTTGACGATCTGCGCCAGTGCGGAGTCGGCACCTACCTTGGTGGCCTTGTATCGAAAGCTGCCACTTTTGTTGATGCTGGCGCCTACCACCGTGGCGCCGGGCCCTTTCTTCACGGGCATCGACTCGCCGGTCAGCATCGATTCGTCCACCTGCGATTCGCCGGTGTCGATGGTGCCGTCCACCGGAATCTTGTTGCCGGGGCGAATGACGATGATCTCACCGGCCAGTACCTCGGCCGTCGGCACTTCGACCTCGGCACCGTTGCGGATAACGTTGGCTTTGGTCGGCGTCAGGTTCATCAGCGCCTTGATAGCCGAAGAAGCACCGGCACGCGCACGCATCTCAAGCCAGTGCCCCAGCAAGATGAACACCAGCAGCATGGCGACGGCCTCGAAGAATTGGCCCTCGCTCTTGAAGAAGAATGTGTTAGCGACACTGAACAGATAGCCGGTTCCCACGCTAAGCACGATGAGTGCGGCCATGCCCAGGGTACCTTCCTTGAGCGCGCGCCAGGCGGAGACGAAAAACGGATAGCTCGGGTACAGCACGGCCGCACTGGCGAAGAAGAACAACCAGATGTTCACGTCCAATCCGAACGGCGGCGCTGGCGCGGTCCACATGCCGCCCATAGGGGCATAGACGAGGATCGGGAGCGTGAAGGCCAGGCAGATCCAGAAGCGGTTGCGCATGTCGCGCACCATCGCTCCCATGTCATTGCCGCTGTGGCCCATTTCATGGGCCATGCTGGCCGCCTTGGCGGGCGCTGCGCCTGGGGCTGCATGGTCCCCGTGGCCGGCGTGGCTTGCGGCAGCATCGCCGGCCACAGGAGACAGCGACGGTGACGGCGACGGCGCGGCAGCTTTTGGTGGGGCAATGTCGGATGTTGGAGATGGCACTTCGGGCTTGCCCTTGTCGTCACCCGTCAGTGCCTCGCGCACCCAGGCGGTCGCGGTCGTGATGAGTCCAGGTGGCTCGCCATCTGAGTCAACGGCGGCCGTGACCTCAGTCGGGACGGTTTCGCTCACGGGCATCGCAGTGGCAGCGACGGTTGGCCCGGGGGGCTCGGCAGACCCGACATCCTTTGGCGCGCCCGCAACCGGGGTTGCCGGCGCAGCGTCCTTGGCTGGCGCTGGGCTCTCGGCATCCATTTGAGGTGGCGAGGGCACTGGAGATGGCGTAGGCAACACCTGCCCTGCAAGCTCGGACACGACTCCGGGCGTCGGCATTGGCTCGCTCGGCGTCAACGCGAACCCGCGTTGGCGAACGTCTGACTTGATATCGCCCACACGCAGCCGCGTTTCGTCATAGCGCACAGTGGCCGTCTTAGCAGCATGATTGACGGTGACGCTCTCGACACCGGGCACCTCGCCGATGCGCTCTTCGACGCCCTGCACGCTGAGCACCGACAGCATGTCGCTCACGTCGATCACGCTCGTTTTCATGGTGCTTTGACGGGTTCGACCGACCTGTCCTCTGGCGCGACGGAGGGGTTTGTATCGCCTTCGGCGGCAGCTGGGTCAGACGTGGGCGTCTTCGGCGCAACCGGATCGACGGCTTCGCCCTTCGTCAACGCGGGCGGTGCGTGGCCTTCGTGACCATCCGGCGTCGGCGCCGTGGACTGTGCATCGGCATCAGAGCCACGTTGGCGAACATCCGCCTTGATGTCGGCCAACTCAAGCCGCGTTTCGTCAAAACGCACTGTGGCGTTGCTGGCCGCAAAGTTCACGGTCACGCTCTCGACCCCTGGCACTTCACCGATCCGCTCCTCGACACCCGCCACGCTCAGTACCGACAGCATGTCGTGAACGTTTATCACACTCGTTTTCATGAACTTTCCTTGGTTGTCTGCCGGTTGATCTCTGCGCCACCGTCCCGTTAGCTGGATAGCGAAAGTGCGATCAGTCGTCTTGAATCATCTTGTGTTTGACAGTCCGTTCCGCCCCGTCCGCAGGCCCCCCGGTGTCCACCATCTCGCATGCCGCGGCCACCTCCGACGCGCCGGCGCGCCAGAACCAACCGACGGGAAGGAACGACACAGTGCGGTTTGCAATCTCATCCAGACGCTCGAAGCTCACAGCAAGGCCAGACTCAATTTGCACTACGTCGCCGTGCAATGGCAGAAATTCACCTGTGGCCTCGTCATGCTGGTGTGGCATGAAGATGCCCAGATCAAAGGCGGACAGCCTGCGCAGCATGTCCTGCACCTCAGGCAACTGGATGGCTGCCTGGGCGGCTCTCAGCGTGGGCGGCAGCCCAGATGCGCTGGTTCTTGAAACACTGGCAACGGTCATGTGGTTCTCCTGCGGGGCGGTATTGACCCTTTGGATGTGGCTGGGTCGGTTGCCACTTGGTCTTGAAGCCAGCCGCCGGTGAAACCGGCTCGTAGCAGACCCGTGGTGATCGGGGCGCAATCACGCATCAATCGCCACAGCAGGCCGGAGCGGTGGTTTTCGATCATCAAGACGATCGGCCCTTGGTTGAGACCGAAGTGCCACGGCGACACCCACCAGCCGTAGGGATTGCCAGGCTCGCCGGGATGCGAGGGGTTGAACGAGGCCTTGAACCCGTAGGAATTGAACTGGGTCAGCTTGGCCTGATAGACGCAGTAGTCGATAGTGGGCAACACGATTTCGGGCGCGAACGGCAGAGATGCCACCACGGCCCAGGGTGCCAGCGTTCCGTCGTCAGGACCGTAGGGTGCGCCGCGCGCCACATAGTCGAACAGCTCGCGGTCGGTGCCGTTGACGGTGATGCGGCCTGGGCCCGGGCCTTCGCTGGCGGTGATGCCCCAGCAATGGTTGCTGTAGCTCTTGAACCCTAGGGGGTTTTCGATAGCGTACTGTTGCTGCGCCAGCGTCGCGCGACGGCTGTTCTCGAAGTAGTCGATGCCTTTGTCGCGCATGAACGCATCCTGGATGCCGCGAAAGTCGATCCACACATGCGACAACTGGTGGATGAAGAGCGACCCGGCATACAGATAGTCCTGCCCGTAATGGTGCTCCCAGCGGTAGGTAGATGCCCAAGCTGTGTAGCTTTTCTCCGGCAGAGGCCAGGTCGGCGAACCCAGACCCAGCACGTATAGCAGCAGCGCTTCGTCGTAGCCTTCCCAGCGATAGTGCAGAAAGCCGCTTTCTGGCTTCCAGCCGTGGGTGACGGTGCTGCCGCCGTCTTGTGCCCATTGCCAATTGGCACGGGCGTACAGCGCGTGGGCCAGAGTGCGCAGTTCGCCCTCGTCGGCACTGTCGGCACTGTCGGCACTGTCGGCACTGTCGGCACTGTCGGCACTGTCGGCACTGTCGGCACTGTCGGCGTCAAAGTACATGGCCGCAGCCAGCGCACCCGCGAGCAGGAAGGTGGTGTCCACGGTAGACAGTTCACACTGCCAGGCGCGTCGCCCCGTCTGCATGTCCAGAAAGTGGTAATAAAAGCCCTGATACCCTGTGGCGTCGGGCTCCGGGCCGTGCGGGCTATGCCAGAAAAATCGCAACGTGGTCAGCACGCGTTCGACCGCGGCGCTTCGCGACATGAAGCCGCGTTCGACGGCTACCGGATAGCAGGCCAATGCGAGGCCTGTGGCGGCGATGCTGGCGGGCCAGCCCGCCGCAGTCTTGTCCACCACCAAGCCGTTGGCTGAATTCGTTTCGTGCAGAAAATAGCCGAATGTCTCGCGCTGCAGCTTTTCCAACTCGGCATCGACGTTTAGCTTAGCCATGCTGCTTGTGCCTAGGTTGTGAGGGGAGAACCGCGAGGGCTTACTTTTCTTAGACATGGTGCGCGCTGCTCGATACGAGGTATTGGGTGCTTCGCGTATGTGCATGCAATAGACGTTCCGACGACGACGAGCGCGGCTATCTCCATTTAGTCCGAGGCGTCCAAAGAAACGTCCACGCTTCCTACCTATTTCAGAATGGATGCATGGCGCGACGCTGTCTGTGCGTCAGCGAACAGAGCGCAACGAATGATTCTGACCTTTGCCGGCCACTTGGTACGCTTGCGCACGGACAAATGAAGGCGCCTACTCGTACTGTGTGCTGTCGTTCCCAGTAATTCGCGACGTTCGCGCATCAGTCATCAAGGGCATGCAGATTCGCATGACCGGATGAATTCGGTTCGGTCGCCAAGCCGAAAGGAGTTTTCTATGAACGGTTTCGTCACGGCGCTTCGCGCTTCGTGGAAACGCGCGCGACTGCGCCGCAAGACATCGTGTTCCTGCTCGACGTGGACAACACGCTGCTCGAAAACGACCGCATCATGTTCGGACTACGAGCGCATCTGGAGCAGGGATTCGGCGTCGTGAATGCAGGCCGCTATTGAGATCACTTCGAAGCACTGCGCAGCGAATTCGGCTATGCCGACTACCTGGGCGCGTCTTGCAAAACGCGCGATCCATCCTCGATGCGGCCATCGCGCCAGCGTCTGATTCATAAAACACCACCACTGGAAAGCTCTCCATGCCTGATGTCCTGAGCCCCGATCTGCTGCACAAGATGGATGCCTACTGGCGCGCGTCGAACTACCTCTCCGTGGGACAGATCTATCTGCGAGACAACGCCCTGCTCGACGTTCCACTGACGCGGGAGCACATCAAGACCCGGCTCTTGGGGCATTGGGGCACGACGCCGGGGCTCAACCTCCTATACGTGCACCTGAACCGCCTGATCAAGGACAACGATCTGAACATGATCTATGTCATTGGCCCGGGCCACGGCGGCCCGGGACTGGTGGCGCAGACCTACCTTGAAGGCTCGTACACCGAACACTATCCTGCCATCGAGCGCAGCCGCCACGGCATGCGCCGGCTGTTTCGCCAGTTTTCCTGGCCAAACGGCGTGCCCAGCCACGTCTCGCCCGAGGTTCCGGGCTCGATTCACGAAGGTGGCGAACTCGGTTATTCGCTGGTTCACGCTTATGGCGCGGCCTTCGACAATCCGGGGTTGATCGTCGCCTGCGTGGTCGGCGATGGCGAGGCTGAAACTGGTGCGTTGGCGGCCAGCTGGCATTCGAACAAGTTCCTGAACCCGGCTCGCGACGGTGCTGTGCTGCCGATCCTGCACCTTAACGGCTACAAGATCGCCAACCCGACTGTGCTGGCACGCATCAGCCGCCAGGAACTAACCGACCTCTTGCGCGGCTACGGCCATGAGCCGCACTTTGTCGAGGGCGACGATCCGGCGCTGGTGCATCAAGCGCTGGCCGCCACACTGGACCAGGTGTTGGCACAGATCCGCGCTATCCAGAGCGAGGCGAGAGCGTTGTCCGACACACAAACTCCGGCGCGTCCGCGCTGGCCAATGATCGTCTTGTGCACGCCCAAGGGTTGGACCGGACCGAAGTTTGTCGATGGCAAGCCTGTTGAGGGCACTTGGCGTTCGCACCAGGTGCCTATTGCCAGTTTCAAGACGCCGGAGCATGTGCGCCAGCTCGAAGACTGGCTGAAAAGCTATCGGCCACAAGAGCTGTTCGACGAGCAAGGCAAGCTTTTCGAAGAACTGGCCGATCTCGCACCCACCGGTCATCGACGTATGGGCAGCAACCCGCACGCCAATGGCGGCGCGCTGTTACAGCCCCTGTCAATGCCACACATTGCCGACCATGCCGTGGCGGTATCCCAGCCAGGCGCCGTGGATGCGGAAGCCACGCGCGTGCTGGGCACCTTCCTGCGCGACGTTATGAAGCTCAACCTGAACGCGGCCAACTTCAGGATCTTTGGCCCGGACGAGACCGCATCCAATCGGCTGGATGACGTCTACGATGTGACGGGCAAGGCGTGGATGGCCGAAATGCAAGAAGGCGACAACCACCTCAGTGGCGACGGTCGGGTTATGGAGGTACTGAGCGAGCACTTGTGTCAGGGCTGGCTCGAAGGCTATTTGTTGAGTGGGCGGCACGGCCTGTTTTCGTGCTACGAGGCCTTCATCCACATCATCGATTCGATGCTCAATCAGCACGCCAAGTGGCTAAAGGTGTGCAACCAGATCCCATGGCGCATGCCCATTGCTTCGTTGAACTACCTGCTCACCTCACATGTCTGGCGCCAGGACCACAACGGTTTTTCGCACCAGGACCCGGGCTTCATCGACCATGTGGCGAGCAAAAAGGCCGATGTGGTGCGCATCTACCTGCCACCCGACGCCAACACACTGCTGTCGGTGGCAGATCACTGCTTGCGCAGCCGCAACTACGTCAACCTGATCATCGCGGGCAAGCAGCCGGCGCCGCAGTGGCTAGATATCGACGCCGCAGTTCGCCACTGCGCGGCCGGCGCAGGCGTCTGGTCCTGGGCCAGCAACGATGCGGCTGATATGGACCCCGACGTCGTGATGGCCTGTGCGGGCGACGTACCGACGCTGGAGGCACTGGCCGCCGTGACCTTGTTGCGTGAGTATGTGCCCGACATCCGCATCCGTTTCGTCAACGTGGTCGATCTGATGGTGTTGCAGCCCCCGTCGGAACATCCGCATGGCCTGGCAGACCACGAGTTCGATGCCTTGTTCACAACGGACAAGCCAGTGATCTTCGCCTTCCACGGTTACCCCGCGATCGTTCACAAGTTGACCTATCGGCGGCGAAATCACGACAACATCCATGTACGCGGTTACAAGGAAGAAGGCACCACGACCACACCGTTTGATATGGTAGTGCTGAACAACCTGGACCGCTACCAGCTCGCACTGGATGCGATCCGGCGCATCCCTCGGCTGGCCGGACAGGTCGAGGCGGAAACGGCGCGCTACGAGACCACCATGCAACGCCACAAGCTCTACATCGGTGAGCACGGCGACGACATGCCGGAGGTTCTGAGTTGGCGCTGGACAGCATGAGGGGCTGTCAAAGGGCCCGCAGAAGAAATCACCATCCGTCAGTGATCAATCGTCGCGGAGCACGAGGCCCGGATTCATCGGGTGCGGTCGACCACCATGTCGGCCGAGCCAGGAGGATCACAAATATCCCGACCAACGACGCCGCCAGCCATTCAAAGCTAGTCTGCGCCACTAGGCCGAACAGCCATCCTCCAGCTGCCGACCCAAGAGACTGACCCTGACCTGCCCCCATGGCTACGGCCAAGCCACTCATGGTGATACCGAGCCTGCCCCGCGAGGCACCTGCGGCGCGGCAGGCGATGACCGCCGTAGCGACTCCTTCGCCGGGCGACGTTTACCGACGTTCAGGCTTACCACACCGGCGGTAAGTGCGCTCGAAATACTGAAGACTTCTGGCGCTTTCCCCTGGCGCAATACCACGCTGCTGTTGCAGGTGACTTTTGCGTTCTTGCGAGTTGAACCGGTTCGGCCGACTCAGCTTAGATATTTCTCTGGCGAGTGACTGGAAAAGGCTGGGAGCGGTCAGCCGAGCGTCCGCTGTCCACCGCCCGCCCTCGCCGAGAGCGGACTTGGCTCGCCGGCAGGCTACAGTCTGTGCCATGCTTTTCAACTTTGCGCTGGCGCGGCTCCACCTCGCTACTGAAAATAACAGTGCACTAGATTTTTATGAATCATCGTCAGCGCCCTTTGCGCATCCTAGATGCCGTTGGAGACTGCAGTTTCAGGCAGTAGGCAAGTGAACCACAATCAGTTTTATGAGCTTTACCGGCAGCTATCTGCGAGCAAGGCGGATACGACGGCCGCCGACCACGCGTTTGACACGTTTCTAGCGGACTTCCAAAAAGCAAGTTCGAATGCAGAGACGTTATCCGAGTGGATGGCCGGAGCAGATGACTGCCTTCACGTTGTTGCCGAGAACTCACGGCTCTTCGTTACCGCAATCTCCAGGTGGTTGGTTGACAAGGGAAGTGCCGCCCTCGCGAAGGCCGTGGTTCACAAAGCTAGTGTCCGCCATCTTCAGCAGCCGGGCGCGGAGTTCTACAACTTGGAAGGTGTTGGCGAGGCGGAGGCAGTGTTGTGTGCGTACAGGCTGTGTGCACTTAATGCCACGCCAGCCGTGTCTCTTGGCTGGACGCTCAGCCTGGGTGTTGCGTTTCACGACCTACCCGCGACGGAGAAGGCTGTCATAGAGCTCCTTCGCTTTCACATGGACGAGTTCCCGAAAACGACGCTTCGATTGCTTTCCGCAGAGGGTTCACCTTTCGCTGCCTTGGAACTAGTGGGCGCGGCACTGGCCGCCCTGAAGGCTGAGGACAAGTGGCTGGACGAACAATCCAGGCTGCGTGAATTCGCGATGACTCCTGAGATGCGGCTGATGTTGTCGAGTCTGAAGCGTGGAGAGAACAGAGCCATTCAGCGGAGCTCACGAAAGAACTCCGTGTTCGCTCAAATTTGCACCACACAACACTTCAAGTACGCCAACAAGACTGCCCTCGAGTTTCTCGTGGGAAGTGGCGTGCAAGAGACCATTCTGGAGATGTCCAGCTACGGGCTGTCAGTTGAGCTCCCGCTCTCGGAGGGAACAGACCCGGTCAGCGGCGCGAGCCGACGACTCGCACTGTCGAGAGGACCCAGCAAGTGAACATCCAACTTGTTCTCTCGCACTACCTGGCTGGGCTACGCGAACGCAATGAACTTGACGCGCTCCTTCCAGAGTTGTTGAGGGCCATGGGGCACTCTGTTCTTAGCCGTCCACAGGTTGGCGCCAACCAGGCGGGCGTTGACATTGTTTCCACACACACCAATGCGACCGGCGACAAAGAGGTGTTCCTCTATGTCGTGAAATTTGGTGATCTCGGTCGCGAGGACTTCTACGGGGGAAAGCAGGCAGTCGACCCATCCGTCCGTGAGGCGTCAAACGACTTCATCCGAAACCGACTACCGCAGCCGCTGAAGGGACTGAAGAAGCGGATAGTGCTGGTCACCAATGGAACGCTCAAGCAAGAGGCACAAGCCGGCTATGCGGCTCTTTCCCACGACGTTGCGGAGCGCCCCTTGTGTTCGCTCGAGCTCTGGGCTGCCGACCAGCTGACCTCTTTGATTGAAGAGCATCTCTTCGATGAGACGCTGCTTTTGGACAAGGGGAAGAGCGACCTTCGAGCGGCTCTGGCAGCACTCGATGAGTCCGAGACAAGCATTCGTCGCTTCGTGCGGTTCGCGGAGGCCTGCTTCGCCGTGAACGAACCTGGAGCCAAGCTCAGCAAGATGGCGCTAAAGAGAAACTTCCTGAAGCGCTGCGCTGCGGCCGCGATGGGTTGGGCCGTGCTATTGGTGTGGGGCCAGGGCGAGGGCAACCTCAAGCCCGGCGTTGTCCGGCGAGTATTTGCTCCTAAGAATGTGGTCGGAGGCCGTCAGGTCTGGCTTCACCGGCGACAAGGCGTTCCTGGCAAGGATGGAGACGACGGTCGCCTTATATGTCCGCTCGCTGATGACCTACTTCGACAAGGTATCACCGCAGTTGCACAACAGAAGAGCATCGTTCGCATACCGCCCGGAGCGTGTGCTCTATGCCGAGCTCATCTTCGAAGAGCTTGGTCGATTGGCAACTCTGCTGATGCTCTTGCAGCAGTTCCCTAAGCAGGAGGCCGTACGAACTGAGGTTCACAGGCAGTTGCTCCACCTGGTGAACGAGCACACGGGCTGTCGGCTGCCGATCTACGACGGTCAGACAATTGACCTGACGTTGGTCCTGGCTGTTTTGATGGGAGAGTCCGACTGGAACAACGCGCAGCGACTTCTGATGGACACGACGAGTCGCTTGCACCTTGCGCTGACGGAGAACCGCTACCTTCCCGTCGACACAGACCTGCTCGAAGATGCAATAGCGCTGAACGTCGCGGGCAGCGCAGAGCCTCGGGACTTCTTCGAGACCTCGACGTTGATTCCTGCGCTCGCCACTTTGGCGGCGCTTCTCCGCGATGAGAAAACTTTGACGCACCTGCGCGATGACATTGGACAGCTTGTAGCGGGCGTGACGCTTGAACGTTGGTTTCCGGAAGGCTCCCTGGAGACTCTGACGGGTTCCGGTCAGCATGTGCAGGACGTCGGCGTCTCGCGGGCGCTTGCGGGAGTCCGAGCCACAGCTGCGGAAGAAGCGGAGGCCTCGGTGCGACCGTTCAAGGGCGCTGCCTCGCCAGAGGACTTCAAGTGGCATGGAACTCCATGGCGGACGCTTCTTGCTCTATCGGCGCGGCTACATCGACACCCGGTTCCGACATGGTTTTTGGCCGAGTACGCGCGCCAAACTCCGGCATCGAAGGCAGACGACGATGCATCGACCCAGCGACCTGCGGACGCTGCGCCGGAAACGGCTGCGCCCCCTAGGGCTACAGCGGGAGGCGCGAAGCGCAACCGGCGGTCGGCATCGCCCGGTTCGGCCACCTCGCGAAAACGGACCTGAGGGTGACCAGGAGATGACTGCATGAACGACGCCGACCTTGCCAAGGCTGCTGCTGGCACCAAACGGCACCTTGAGTCGCCCGAAGTGCCCTCCGTAGTCGACCACTATCGGCGCCTACGGGAGCAGGTTGCAGAGACGGTTCGTAGCCGTCGCAGGCTCTATCTCGACACGAGGTACTGGGTGTTCATTCGCGACGCTGCACTCGGCAGGGCCAAGAAGCCGGAGCACGAAGCCATCCTCAGAGCACTACAAGACAAGGTGACATCGGGCGTCGCCATATGTCCGGTGAGCGACGTCGCCGTGATGGAGATGACGACACAGACGGACGATGTGACTCGAGCCGCCACGGCGAAGCTCTGGGACGAGCTGAGCCTGAGAGTTGCTCTACAGACGGAGGCTGAACGCGTTCACACAGAGTTAGAGCAGTTCTTCAGGTATCCACGGGCGGAAGATGTCCCTCGTCCGCTGAACGACCTCGTGTGGACGAGACCCTGTTTCGTCTTCGGGGAGACGTTCCCGTTCATTGATGGTCTGTCTGAAGAAGCTCATGACGCATTCCAGAGGGCGGCTCTCGATGCGATGTGGGCTACAACCTTTTCGGAGATGGCTAAGGAGTCAGCGGCGGAGCTGGCGATGAGCGAGAAGTTCCAGCGAACGGCCGAAGGCATCAATGCGGAGATGCGTCAGTTCCAACACGAGATACCGACCTTCGAAAAGGCGTTCTTAGCCGAGATATCGGGCACACTTGACGGGGCGCGGGACATGCTGACGGCGACTGTGGTCCGGCAGTTCATCCAGCAGGGAAATTCGCTATCTGGCGTGACCAAGGAACAGTTGCAGCACATGCAAGGGGCGATTAAGACAGGGCTGGCCAATGCCTTCCGTCTCCGGCGAGACCTGATGGCAAAACGACTTCCGACCGTGTACCTGCACGCGATGTCTCACGCGGCGATTCGCTCCGACGTGAAGCGGAAGTTCAACGGCAACTTTCTGCGAGACATTCATCATGGCATCGCAGGTGTGGGTTATCACGACGCCTTCTTTACCGAGCGACCGTTGACAGTCTTGTTGACAGCCGGGAACGTGGCTGCGGATAAGACATTCGCATGCAAAGTTGTATCTGACGAGCATGAGGTGCTCTCATACCTCGAATCGCTTTGAGTCCGCTCTACTCAGGTCACGCGGTGAAAAGGGGCCCCGACAACGGAGGAAACAGGTAAGTGGCGAGTGTCCGAAGTTGGCCGAAACGGTGTGTGCCGCCCTTATGCCTCACAGACCGCTATCGCTGCGAAGCCGTCATCGACAATTTGAAGGCTGCTTCGGGCTGGGTGCTGTCACTCATATGTAGCTCCGCAATGAATCGCCCCGGCTTTGAACTGGGGCGGTTCACGCGTGCTTTCCATCGACATGAGCGACGCGGCGGTGATTTTTGCGTTGTGAGTGGACACAAAGGTATCGAGGTTCGGGGTCGCAAGTGTCTGATTGTCACAATGCTCTTGTTAGACGAGCAAGGTCGTGCCGAGGAACACGAGTTTCACGAGCAGGCGCCGGCAAGCCTCACTGCACACAAACAGGCATGCGAACCTAGCTCACACCCCATGGCGCCAGCTTCCTCTGCTGGCGTCGCTCTCTGCACCCGCCCGGTGCGGCATTGCAGGCCGGTAACTGATGCAGAACATGACGTGGCACGCAGCAAGACGACCGGCCACGGGACGCTCAAAGACTTGTCAAGCAGGACAGCTTGCTTGGCCTTGACGCGGAAGCCCACAAAGGCGCCCCACTCTCTTCGCCCTCTTGGCCGCCTTCTTCCAAGCTTCCAGCATCAAGTTCTGCTCGCGCCGTAGCCGTGATGACCGAACCCATATTGTTTCGTCCTTGCTTTGCAAAGGTAGCTCGCGCGGTGGAAAAACGCGGCAATCGATTCGAGATCGTCACGATAAAGCATGTAAGACGGGTTTTCGGGAAAGTGCACTAAGGGCTTTGCGACCCCAACCGTTGCGCCAAGTGCGCTCGCCCATGCCTCACAAACCCGATTGGCCGTATTTCCTTCTGATGACTTGTAATGTCCGAGCCAATTAAATGCATGGCCATTTAGCAACACTGCGAAATGATAGTGGACCCGTCCACGTTCGCCAACTTCTCTCACCCAGAAATAGCGAAGCTTTGTGTCGTGCACCTGTTTCCGGTCTGCCCTGGCCGCTTCCCTGTTGTGGCGAATTTTTGCCTTCAGTGATTCAATGAAACTAGATATGACTGAATTCGGAAAAAACTCCGAGTCGGCTTCAGTACTCTCCGGCAAGCGAAGATCAAATCTGAAGGCAAAAACCCGTCCATACTGCGTTAATGATTTTTCTACAACTCCACCCAGAGCGGCAAGATACTCCATCACCATAGGATGATTTCCTTGCATTATTGGCATCAACGCGTATTCGTTCGCAAATAAAAGGTGATGATTCTTGTTTAAGTTAAATGAATTATTGAGCATATCGATCGCACAATGTATATAAAACCTGTTAAAACATAAGCTCTACTACATATTTTCTGCAACAGAGCGGACGGAGATGTCCTTCAATCCATGAATGAAATATTAATATAATAAAAATACTACCAATACCTAAAAGGATGGCAGAAATTTATTCAAAATAGCACCTGGATTGCACGGCAATCGTCAATCAAACTAGCAAAAAATCTGTAATATCTTAATCTGGAAAAATAGGATATTTCTCGCCGCCTCTAATTGACTTTAACTGAGTCAGCCAAGTCTCAACCTCCTCCAAAATCCATCCGACTGATCGCAATCCGAGTTTCACCGGCTTCGGGAAATTATTTCTCTTCATATAGAGATAAATCGTGGATTTGGGTAGGCCTGTGATCTTTATCACCGCCGGAAGTCTAAGTATGTGCATGATTCGCTCTCGTGATGGTTTACTACAGAGCATTCCCCCCACAAAATAAATTTTTCAGTTAAAACTTTATATGCACCGTTCGTAAAAATTTTGATGTATGCGAGATCAGCACTCAGCAACCGGTTCCGTTAGCCGCGCAGAGACGCCAATACAGTAGCTAACCCTGCCTCAACCCACCAACAGACTTACACAAGGATTGTCTCCTGAACTACACTAGCGCCTTTCCGTCACTAAGGCATCTAGACGGCATGTAGGAAAATTCTAGTTTTTCGCTTGAAAGTATAAATAATTTTTCTTTTTATGCTCTATTTTTGATATATTTATAACGTGGCTTTTTTATCACTTGCTCAAATTCAAATGGGAGTTTTATGGCAATACATACGGATGATGTCCTGAGCGATATTATTGAATGCACGAACGCTTCAATTCGCATTGAAGCGCTTATTTGGCTCACACTAGTTCAAGAAAATCCTCATCTAAAAGCAAAAAATTCAGAATTCTCTAAACAAAATCCTAGAGTCATTTATGCCACTTGGCTAAAGGACGACGCTGAGTCACTTGGAAAGATTCGGCGAACGCTTTCTGAAGGACTTTGCCCAGAGCACTATTTAGACTGGATAAAAAATTCTGATCGTCAACCTATATGGCTAGATCGCGTTCTCGCTATGGGCATCCAAAGAGAGCCAATTTTTGCAAATGGATTTCCAGGATACATTCCGAGCCATATAACAGGTAGAGCAAGAAGTGTCGCGATGCTGGACTACTATGCGTTAACTAGCCATGCGTCGATCCCCATGCAGATTGATCAAAACGCGATGCTTCAAGGAAACTGGATAAGGCACACCGAAGCAGATGAAAAATTTTCTTGGCTTGACGATGAAGAAGCGGTAAGAAAGAGAGATCTATTTTGGAAATGGCTAAAATCTCGAGATATAAGTCATCCCGATCAAAAACTGCAGTTTGAGACCCACGAAGATTTACTAATATTTTTTGACCGTCTAGACTTTTCTTTAGAGCGAAAAATTTTACTTAGTGCTGATTTTAGAAAAAGTTGGAATCAAATTCGGCTTAGGGAAAAGTCCACAGGCAGGAAACAGTGCAACTTTATTCTCTCTGATAAGACAATTTTGAAGCTGAAGGCGTTGTCAAAGAAACATAGCTTGACACGCACGGAGATTGTGGAGCTAATCATTGACTCGGAATCCAGGGATGAGTACTATATTTCAAAACGATTAAGCCAGAAGAAGAAACTCACATCTGATTATTGATCCGCCCTGAACAATCCCCAACTCGCTGATTTTCTTGAATATTTCGGTGATTCCTCGTTGCACGGATTACAAGGTGAGGCGGTGAGCAATGCAGTTTCCTTGCAAATTTCGACGATGTGTTTCAATAGGTCCCAAGCCTTTTTCGCCCTGCACCGAGGCCCTGTTCATTAACCGCCTGGATGAACTGCTCAACCTCAAGCATCCGCTGATGCGCCTGGCCGGCCTGATCGACTGGGCCGAGATTGAGCGCACCTTCTCTGTGTTCCTCACCTCTGGTCGAGACCGGCCCGCACTGCCACCGCGCCTGGTCGCAGGCCGGCTGCAGCTGCAGCACAACTTCGATGCGTCCGACGAAGCCGTCGTCAACACCTAGATCGAGAACCCGTACTGCAGTATTTCTGCAGCGAGGTCTACCTGCAGACCGAAGCGCCCATCAACCCCAGCAGCCTGACACGCTGGAGGAAGCGCATGGACGAAGAAGACGTGGAGACATTGCTAGTGGCCACCATCGAGGCTGCACGGCGCGGCGGCGTCGTGAAGGCCTGCAGCGTGGAGCGGGTCATCGTCGACACGACTGTGATGACCAAGGCCATCCCCCATCCAACGGACAGCAAGCTGCTCGAGTGAAGTCGCCAGCATCTGGTGAGGAAGGGCGCAGAGCGATGGCATAGCGCGCGGCGTCAGAACTACAACCGCACGGGCCTCCCAGGCTGGCCGCGCAGATTGGACACTACGCCCACGCAAAGCAGGTCAAGTGCATCGAAAAGGCGCTACGCACTCTGCGCATGCGCGTGGGGCGTATTCAGGGCTAAGCGGCCCGCAAACTCGGCGATTTGCCCGAGCAAGGCCAGGTCAAGGTAGACGACTTGCTCGCTCGTACAAGCCGCATCCTCGTGCAGCACACCAAAGACAAGAACAAGCCTACGCGCTGCAAGAACCTTAGGTTGAGTGCATCTCCAAGGGCGAGGCCCGAACCCGTATGAGTTCGGTGTAAAGGTGAGTATTACCATCACGCACAGGGAGGGGCTAGTGGTGGGCATCCACTTAGCGGCTGCAATTGTCCGTACATTGTCCGTACGGACATAAAAAAAGCACTTGACGTCTCCGTTAAGTGCTTGATTTATAACCGTTTAATTGGTGGGCGATGCAAGTTTCGAACTTGCGACCCCTGCAGTGTGAATGCAGTGCTCTACCCCTGAGCTAATCGCCCTGTTTGCGTTTGCAACAGCCCACGATTATGGCACAGGTTTTATGGGGCAACGGCTGAATTCCAAATCGTTTTGCCGCCGCTGGCCTTGGTGATTTCGGCCAGCACCAGCTCATGGGCAGCCAGCTCGCTGTCGTTTGCGGGGAGCACCCGCAAGCTTAGTGAACGCAGGTCAAACGCCGCCACGTCGAGCGCGCCGCCCGCCCCGCTCTCTTCAACTATGAGCAAAGCCTCTTGCCCACGCGTCAGGTTGATATAGACGTCGGCGAGCAGTTCGGCGTCGAGCAATGCGCCGTGCAGCGTGCGGCTGGAGTTGTCTACGCCCAAGCGGTCGCACAGCGCGTCGAGCGAATTGCGTTTGCCCGGGTACAGCTCCTTGGCCATCACCAAGGTGTCTGTGACGGACCCGACATGTGCAGAGAACGGCTCCAAGCCGGCGAGTTCGAGTTCCTTGTTGAGGAAACTGACGTCAAACGCAGCGTTGTGAATGATGACCTCGGCGCCCCGCACGTAGTCGATAAATTCGGCAGCTACTGCGTCGAAGCGCGGCTTGTCGCGCAAAAACTCGTTGCTGATGCCGTGCACCTTGAGCGCGTCTTCGTGGCTGTCGCGGCCGGGGTTCAGGTAGTAGTGAAAATGGCGACCGGTGAGTTTGCGGTTGAACAGTTCTACGCAGCCGATCTCAATGACACGGTCGCCGGCATCTGCCGACAGGCCCGTGGTTTCCGTGTCCAGAATGATTTGCCGGCTCATGGCTGCGCCCTCGGGACTCTCCGCATCGCTTCTGCGGAGCTGCGGCAGTCGGATCGGGATGGGCTGCAAGGCGTCTTTTTGCGGCCAATAGCACCGCTATTGGCAAAAAAAGCAACGCAGCAGAGCGCCCGAGTCAGGCTGATCGCAGACCGCACGGAGTGATGCAGAGAGTTCCTGCCCATCAGTGGTTTTCCTTGGCGTGGTTGATGGAATATTTGGGGATCTCCACCGTCACGTCTTTGCCCGCCAAAATGGCTTGGCACGAGAGGCGGCTTTGCGGCTCCAGGCCCCAGGCGCGGTCAAGCAGGTCTTCTTCTTCTTCCTCCGCCTCGTTGAGCGAGGCGAGCCCTTCACGCACCACCACATGGCAGGTGGTGCAGGCGCAGCTCATGTCGCAGGCATGCTCGATGTTGATCTTATTTTCCAGCAGAGCCTCACAAATGCTGGTGCCGGCGGGTGCCGTAATTTCGGCGCCATCGGGGCAGTATTCGGGGTGCGGCAGGACTTTGATGACGGGCATGCGGAGCTTCTCAGATTCAAAGGGTGTCGACGTTGCGGCCGGCCAAAGCATCGCGGATGCTGCGGTTCATGCGCTCGGCGGCGAAGGATTCGGTACGTGCGGCCAGCGCTTGCGTCGCCGCCTCGATGGCTGCGGCATCGCCGGCGCTGCGGCTGGTTTCCAGCGCCAGCATCAGCGCGTCTACCGCCTGTCGCTCTGTGGCGCTCAGCAAGTCGCCGTCTGCAGCAAGTGCGCTGGCGGTGGCAGCCAACAGCCGCTCGGCGTCGACTCGTGCCTCGGCCACGGCGCGGGCAAGCATATCTTCCTGTGCTGTGGCAAAGCCTTCTTGCAGCATGCGGGTGATTTCGTCGTCGCTCAAGCCGTATGACGGCTTGACATCGATGCGCGCCTCCACGCCGCTGGTCTGCTCGCGCGCATCCACGCTTAGCAGGCCATCGGCGTCCACGGTGAAGGTGACGCGAATGCGCGCAGCACCTGCCGTCATCGGCGGTATGCCCCGCAGCTCAAAGCGCGCGAGGCTGCGGCAGTCCTGCACCAAGTCGCGCTCGCCCTGTACGACGTGAATCGCCAGAGCGGTCTGCCCGTCTTTGAAAGTGGTGAAATCCTGCGCCTTGGCGGTGGGAATGGTTTCGTTGCGGGAGATGATCCGCTCCACCAGCCCACCCATGGTCTCCAAGCCCAGCGAGAGCGGAATCACGTCGAGCAGCAGCAGGTCGTCAGCACCGGCGTTGCCGGCGAGCTGATTGGCCTGAATCGCTGCGCCGAGCGCCACGACTTCGTCCGGATTGAGGTTGGTGAGCGGCGGCTTGCCAAAGAAATCGGCCACGGCGCGCTGCACCTGCGGCATGCGCGTGGCGCCGCCCACCATCACCACACCCAGCACTTCGGCCGGCGAGAGCCGGGCATCGCGCAGCACGCGGCGCACCACGGCGAGCGTGCGCGCGGTAAGCGGCGCGGTAGCGGCATCAAAGTCTGATATTTTTACGTCAAATTGGACTCTAGCGCTTGATAGCTCTGCGCTGAATGCTGCAATATCCGTAGCAGTCAGCGCCTCTTTGCACAGCCGCGCTGCAACTCGCATTGCACCTCTGTCTGAAGCATCGACGAGGCTCGTGCCAGTCTGCTCGAGCACCCAACCGGTTAATGCGGCGTCGTAGTCGTCGCCGCCCAAGGCCGAATCGCCGCCGGTGGCCAGCACCTCGAACACGCCTTTGGCCAAACGAAGAATCGAAATATCGAAGGTGCCGCCCCCCAGGTCGTACACCGCATAGACGCCCTCGCTGGCGTTGTCGAGGCCGTAGGCTATGGCGGCTGCCGTGGGTTCATTGATCAGGCGCAGCACGTCGATGCCTGCCAGGCGGGCGGCGTCTTTGGTGGCCTGGCGCTGCGCGTCGTCGAAATACGCCGGCACGGTGATGACGGCGCCGTAAATGTCGTCGTTGAAGCTGTCTTCGGCCCGCTGACGAAGCGTGGCCAGAATCTCTGCACTCACTTCCACCGGCGATTTGGCGCCCTGCGCGGTGGTGATGCGCAGCATGCCGGCGTTGGTGTCCAGCGTTTCCAGTTCGTCGGCGTGCTCCAGCGCATAAGGCAGCTTTTCCGCGGCCGCGATGTCGCCCCGGCTGCGGCCCATGAAGCGTTTGACCGAGGCAATGGTGTTGGCAGCATCCTGCTGGAGGAACGGCACGGCGTCGTAGCCAATTTGCCTGCCGCCGCCTTCGGGGTAGCGCACGATGGAGGGCAGCAGCACACGGCCCGTTGCATCGGTAAGGCACTCGGCAACACCGCTGCGCACCGCGGCCACCAGCGAATGCGTGGTGCCAAGGTCGATGCCCACGGCAACGCGCCGCTGGTGGGGGTTGGGGGACTGGCCGGGTTCGGAAATCTGCAGCAGCGCCATGGAATCCTGTTCTTATTGGGGGTCAGCGCGCGCTCTGGGCGGGCGCACCGGACAATCGTCTATTGTCCCAGTTGATCGGCGCGCTGCTCTACGCTGTTGGCAAATCGCGCAAGGAACATGAGGGCTCTGACCTCACGCGTCGCAGCGACAAAGTCATTGGTGTCGTCGATGGCCTGCACGCAACGCGCAAACGTTTCCTGCTCCGCCGCACGCACGCTTTCCCGCAACGCCTCGACGTCCTGCTCGCTCGCCGCATCGTCCAACGCCTCGCGCCACTCCATCTGCTGCATCAGGAATGCGGCCGGCATGGCGGTGTTGTCTTCGGCTTGTACCGGCGCGCCAGCAAGTTCGCAAAGGTAGGCGCCCCGGGCGAGCGGGTCTTTCAAGCGCCGATACGCCTCATTGATCCGCACCGACCATTGCATCGCCACGCGCTGCGCGGCTGCGCCCTGGGCAGCAAACCGATCGGGATGCGCCTGGCGCTGGAGTTCTTTCCAGCGCGCGTCAAGCTGTGCCGCGTCTTGCTCGAAGCGACGCGGCACGCCAAAGAGTTCGAAATCGTCGGATTGGAGGTTCATGCCCGCGTATTGTTGCGTTCGTATCGGTCGCTGACCAATGGATCGACACTGCCTAAAACCAGCAGCCACCGTGCAAGGGCCGCCCCGCCGCACGGGTGGCGTCCCCCTTCCCGCACCGCGCAGCGGAGCGAGAGAAGGGGGAAGGCGCAAAGCGCCTCAGGGGGATGCTCCTGCTAAACCCTGAAGCTCTCGCCGCAACCGCAGCGATCGCGTTCGTTCGGGTTGCTGAACTTGAAACCTTCATTCAGGCCTTCGCGGACGAAATCAAGCTGGGTGCCGTCCAGGTACGCGAGGCTTTTTGGGTCGATCAGCAGCTTCACGCCGTGGTTCTCAAACACCACGTCTTCGGGTGCAGCTTCGTCCACGTATTCGAGCTGGTACGCCAGACCCGAACACCCGCTGGTCCTCACACCCAAGCGAACGCCCAAGCCTTTGCCGCGCCGTTCCATATAGCGGCTCACGTGGCGGGCTGCTGCTTCGGTCAGGGTAATGGCCATGGCGTTTTCAGGCATTGGCAGGTACAGCCGCGCCATGGCGCGACTTGTAGTCGCTGACCGCCGCCTTGATGGCATCTTCCGCCAGGATGGAGCAGTGAATTTTCACCGGCGGCAGGGCCAGTTCTTCGGCGATTTCGCTGTTCTTGAGGGCTGCCGCCTCATCAAGCGTTTTGCCCTTGACCCATTCGGTCACGAGCGAGGACGAAGCAATGGCAGAGCCGCAGCCGTAGGTCTTGAAGCGCGCATCTTCAATGACGCCGGTAACGGAATTCACCTTGATTTGCAGCTTCATCACATCGCCGCAGGCCGGCGCGCCGACCATGCCGGTACCGACCGAATCGTCGCCCTTTTCGAACGAGCCGACGTTGCGCGGGTTTTCGTAGTGGTCGATTACTTTTTCAGAATAAGCCATGGTGTGCTCCTTTGAAAGAAATGCTTAGTGGGCAGCCCACTGAATGGTGCTGATGTCGATGCCGTCCTGGTACATCTCCCAGAGCGGGCTGAGTTCGCGCAGGCGGGCGACGTTTTCGCGAATCGTCGAAATCGCGTAGTCGATCTCTTCTTCTGTGGTGAAGCGACCGATCGTCATGCGCAGGCTGCTGTGCGCCAGTTCGTCGCTGCGGCCAAGGGCGCGCAGCACGTAGCTTGGCTCCAGGCTGGCCGAAGTGCAGGCCGAACCCGAGGACACGGCCAAACCCTTGATGCCCATGATGAGCGACTCACCCTCAACGTAGTTGAAGCTGATGTTCAGGTTCTGCGGCACGCGTTGCTCGAGGCTGCCGTTGATGAACACCTGCTCAATGTCTTTAAGGCCGTCGAGCAGGCGCTTTTGCAGCGCCCGTGCGCTCGCATTCACCTCATTCATTTCGAGCTTGATGAGGCGAAATGCCTCGCCCATGCCCACAATTTGGTGCGTCGGCAAGGTGCCCGAGCGCATGCCGCGCTCGTGCCCACCGCCGTGAATTTGCGCTTCCAATCGCACGCGCGGCTTGCGGCGCACATACAAAGCGCCCACGCCTTTGGGGCCATAGGTCTTGTGCGCCGTCAGGCTCATCAAATCAACTGGCAAGCTCTTCATGTCGATCTCGACGCGGCCCGTGGCCTGCGCCGCATCCACATGGAGCAGGCTGCCGTTTTCGCGGCAAATGGCGCCAATGGCTGCCACGTCCTGGATGACGCCGATTTCGTTGTTCACAAACAGCACACTGACCAACACCGTATCTGGACGAAGCGCGGCCTTGAAAGCGTCGAGGTTGATCAGGCCGTCTTCCTGCACGTCGAGGTAGCTGACTTCAAAGCCTTGGCGCTCAAGCTCGCGCATGGTGTCGAGCGTGGCCTTGTGCTCCGTCTTCCAGGTGATGAGGTGCTTGCCCTTGCCTTTGTAGAACTGCGCTGCGCCTTTGAGCGCCAGATTGGTTGACTCCGTCGCACCACTGGTCCAGACGATTTCGCGTGGGTCGGCGCCAATCAGGTCGGCGACCTGGCCACGGGCACGCTCAATCGCCTCTTCGGCTTCCCAGCCCCAAGCGTGGCTGCGCGAAGCGGCGTTGCCAAAATGCTCGCGGAGCCACGGAATCATGGCGTCGACGACGCGCGGGTCAACCGGGGTGGTGGCACCGTAATCAAGGTAAATCGGGAAGTGCGGAGTCATGTCCATGGCTGGCTCGGTCTAGGAATGCGGGCTGGCAAATGCAAGGGTGAAAAGGAAAGCAAGCGGGAAGCTTGCAGCAAAAGGCTGGCGCACGCCTTGCGGCGTACGGCCACCCGTACTGCAACAGGGTCTTCAGGACTTGGCGAAGACGTTGCCCAGCGCAAACACCGAATTGGGCGCATTCACGCGAATGGGCTTGATGACGGGCTGCGTCGAGATGGCGCGGCGCACGGCCGGCTTGTCTTCAATCTGCAGGCCCTTGGCGAGTTGCTCGTCCACCAGTTTTTGCAGGTTGACCGACGCCAAAAACTCCACCATGCGCTGGTTCAGCGTGGCCCACAGGTCGTGCGTCATGCAGCGGCCGGCTTCGCCCAGGCAGTTTTCCTTGCCGCCGCACTGGGTGGCGTCCATGGGTTCGTCCACCGACACAATGATGTCGGCCACGGTGATTTCTGCGGGGCTGCGTGCCAGGGTGTAACCACCGCCAGGGCCACGCGTGGATTCCACCAGTTCGTGGCGGCGCAACTTGCCGAAAAGCTGCTCCAGATAGGAGAGCGAAATGCGCTGGCGCTGGCTGATGGCCGCCAGGGTGACCGGGCCGTTGCCTTGGCGCAAGGCCAGATCAATCATCGCGGTGACCGCAAAACGGCCTTTGGTGGTAAGACGCATCGCAAGCTCCTTCTATCGTGGGAAATAAGCGTTGACCGGCGGCTCCCCGAAAGGTCAGCGCGCCCAATGTTCTCCGTCAACCCCGTTGCCTGAGAACAACAGTAGGTCTGCAATAAAGACCTACTGTTTTGTGCGAGTATAGCACAAAGTCTGATTAAATTTGTCGGATATTAAAACGCGCCGGTCGCAACAAAGCCCCGCACGTCCGAATAGCCCCGTCAGGCCGCGGGAAATGGCACGATGTGGTCGCCGCCCGCGGCGCCAAATGCCATGCCCTTCAGAGTGGTGAGCTGGTCCCGCACCCGCGCTGCCTGTTCGAATTCCAGGTTGCGGGCGTGCTCCATCATCTGCTTTTCCAGCCGCTTGATTTCCCGGGCGATGTCCTTCTCGCTCATGTCTTCGACCCGCGCGCGCGCCACTACATCCTGGGCCAAGCGATCGGCTTCTTTGCCTGCCTTCTCGCTGTAGACGCCGTCAATCAGGTCTCGCACCTGCTTGACGATGCTGCGCGGGGTGATGCCGCGCTCCAGGTTGTGCGCAATTTGCTTCTCGCGCCGGCGCTGCGTCTCGCCAATCGCCAGCGCCATCGAATCGGTCACCCGGTCGGCGTAGAGGATGGCGGTGCCCGCCACATTGCGCGCGGCCCGGCCGATGGTCTGAATCAGGCTGCGCTCGGAGCGGAGGAACCCTTCCTTGTCGGCGTCCAAGATGGCGACCAGCGACACCTCGGGAATGTCCAAGCCTTCCCGCAGCAGGTTGATGCCGACCAGCACATCAAACGCGCCCAGGCGCAGGTCACGGATGATTTCCACCCGCTCGACCGTGTCGATGTCCGAGTGCAAATACCGCACCTTGACGCCGTTGTCGCTCAAATAGTCGGTCAACTGCTCGGCCATGCGCTTGGTGAGCGTGGTGATCAGCACGCGCTCGTTCTTGTCGGCCCGAATGCGAATTTCCTGCAGCACGTCGTCCACCTGGTTGGTGGCGGGGCGCACCTGCACTTCGGGGTCCACCAAGCCCGTCGGGCGCACCAGCTGCTCCACCACCTGGCCCGCATGCTCTTTCTCATAGTTGGCCGGCGTGGCGGACACAAATATCGCCTGGCGCATGCGCCGTTCAAACTCTTCAAACTTCAGCGGCCGGTTGTCCAGCGCGCTGGGCAGGCGAAAGCCATATTCCACCAGCGTGGTCTTGCGCGAGCGGTCGCCGTTGTACATGGCGTTGAGCTGGCCAATCATCTGGTGGCTCTCGTCCAGGAACAGCAGCGCGTCGGGCGGCAAATAGTCGGTCAGCGTGCTCGGCGGGTCGCCGGGTTTCGAGCCGGAAAGATGGCGCGAGTAGTTCTCAATGCCTTTGCAATGGCCCACTTCGCTCAGCATTTCCAGGTCGAACCGGGTGCGCTGCTCCAGCCGCTGGGCTTCCACGAGCTTGCCGTCGGCGACGAATTCTTTCAGCCGCTCAGACAACTCAAACTTGATGGCTTCCACCGCGGCCAGCACCTGGTCGCGCGGCGTGACGTAGTGGCTGCTGGGGTACACCGTGAACCGCGGAATGCTCTGGCGCACTCGGCCGGTCAGCGGGTCGAACAGTTGCAGGCTCTCGACTTCGTCGTCAAACAGCTCAATGCGAATGGCCAGCTCCGAATGCTCCGCCGGGAAGACATCAATCGTGTCGCCCCGCACGCGAAACGTGCCGCGTGAAAAATCGGTGTCGTTGCGCTGGTACTGCATGCGCACCAACTGGGCAATGGCATCGCGCTGGCCCAGCTTGTCGCCGGTGCGCAGCGTCATCACCATGCGGTGGTAGCTCTCGGGGTTGCCAATGCCGTAAATGGCCGACACCGTGGCGACGACGATGACGTCGCGCCGCTCCAAAATGCTTTTGGTGCACGACAGCCGCATCTGCTCGATATGCTCGTTGATGGCGCTGTCTTTTTCGATGAACAAGTCGCGCTGCGGCACATAGGCTTCGGGCTGGTAGTAGTCGTAGTAGCTGACGAAGTACTCCACCGCGTTGTGCGGGAAGAACTCGCGAAACTCCGAATACAGCTGCGCGGCCAACGTTTTGTTGGGCGCAAACACAATGGCCGGCCTGCCCATGCGGGCAATCACGTTGGCCATGGTGAAGGTCTTTCCCGAGCCGGTAACGCCCAGCAGAGTCTGGAACACCTCGCCGTCGCGCAGGCCTTCAACAAGCTTGTCGATGGCTTCAGGCTGGTCGCCGGCCGGTGGATACGGCTGGAACAACTCGAACGGCGAGTCGGGAAAGCGCAAAAATTCGCCCGTGGCGGCTTCAGAGGTAACTTCGTGCATAGGGTGGGCCGCAGGGCGTGGGCCACTGGAGCGAGAACAGGTTCTAAAATTCGGGTTTGCCCGCACAGCCAAAAGCAAGCCAAGCGTAGCCAAGACGCGTATTTTGGGCCGGGCAAGCAAATTTCCACCCTTCAAGGACTTTTCATGTCTCTGTTTTCCGCTGTCGAAATGGCGCCCCGCGACCCGATTCTGGGTCTGAACGAACAATTCAATGCCGATACCAACCCCAAAAAGGTGAACTTGGGCGTCGGCGTGTACTTCGACGACAACGGCAAACTCCCGCTGCTGCAGTGCGTGCAGGCAGCAGAGCAAAAGATGATGGCCAAGCCCACGGCGCGCGGCTATTTGCCCATCGACGGCATCGTTGCGTACGACAACGCGGTGAAAGCGCTGGTGTTTGGTGCCGAGAGCGAGCCCGTGACAAGCGGCCGCGTCGCCACCGTGCAGGCCATTGGCGGCACCGGCGGCCTGAAGATTGGCGCCGACTTCCTAAAAAAGCTCAGCCCCAACGCAAAAGTGCTCATCTCCGACCCCAGCTGGGAAAACCACCGCGCCCTGTTCACCAACGCCGGCTTCGAGGTCGGCACCTACGCCTACTACGACGCAGAAAAGCGCGACGTGAACTTTGTCGGCATGCTGGCCAGCCTGAAGGCCGCCGCCGCCGGCACCATCGTGGTGCTGCACGCCTGCTGCCACAACCCCACGGGCTACGACATCACCGCCGCAGAGTGGGACCAGGTCATTGAAGTGCTCAAGGCCGGCAAGCTCACGCCCTTCCTCGACATGGCCTACCAAGGATTTGGCCACGGCATCAAGGAAGACGGCGCAGTCATCGGCAAGTTCGTCGCCTCGGGCATGAACTTCTTTGTTTCCACCTCGTTCTCCAAAAGCTTCAGCCTGTACGGCGAGCGCGTCGGCGGCCTCTCGGTGCTGTGCCAGGACAAAGAAGAAGCTGGCCGCGTGCTCAGCCAGCTGAAAATCGTCATCCGCACCAACTACAGCAACCCACCGACCCACGGCGGCGCCGTGGTGGCTGCCGTGCTGGGCGACGCTGAGCTGCGCACCCTGTGGGAGAAGGAACTGGGCGAAATGCGCGTGCGCATCAAGGCCATGCGCCAGAAGCTGGTCGATGGCCTGAAGGCTGCGGGCGTGAAGCAAGACATGTCTTTCATCACCAGCCAGATCGGCATGTTCAGCTACTCGGGCTTGTCGAAGGACCAGATGGTGCGCCTGCGCGATGAGTTTGGCGTGTACGGCACGGATACGGGGCGCATGTGCGTGGCGGCGCTGAATAGCCAAAATATTGACTACGTTTGTGCGTCGATTGCCAAGGTGATGTGATGCCTTCCGGCGTGCACAGCGCCGCAGGATTTACCAGCCGCCTACGGGCGGCTTTTTGTTGTGATTGCCGGATGTGCTGGTGCCGCGCAGCCACGCCCGTTGACTGAGTTGCGAGCGCGGCTTATTGATACGTTCGCGCTCCTTGGCATAGGGCGGGTGTCGGGTCTCGCCCCGGCGGGCGAGGTACTTGTTCTTTGCGTCGCCAAAGAAAAGTACCCAAAAGAAAGGCGACCCTGCTGTCCGTGGCCCTGCGCTTCGCTTCGGGCAGCCTGCGGTGCTCGCGCGCGGGGCGTGCCGCAGAACTCACTGCTCGCTGCGCGCTTCGTTGGAACAACTGCGGCAAGTCAGATTGTGGAAGTTGGGGGTGTCCTGCGGCACCCCCAACCGCCCCGCGCACTGCGCTCCTCGGCACGGACACAAGGGCTTTGGACAGCCGAAAACCAAACACCCACACGGGCCATTGCTGCGCTCAGCCTGTGCAAAGACGAACCGCACGAATAGCGAACGGATAGCTTTCGAGGCCGAGCGCAGCGATGGCCCGTGTGGTTCCCAAGGCCCTTGTGAATGCGCCTGCGTCGGGGTATTTGCGGGGTGGCATGAGCGCAGGTGCGCTCATGCTTCGTTAACTGACTCGCCGCCGTTGTCCGAACGGAGCTGCGCAGCAACGAAGTGAGTTCGGCGGCGCACCCCGCAAACGCCCCGACGCAGGTTGCCACTTCGCGCAGCGAAGGGGTCGCAGACAGCAGGGAGAGCCTTTTTTGGTAACTTTTTTTGGCCAAAAAAAGTTACTGCGCTGCCGGGCGCACACCCCGGCACCCGCCCTATGCCAAGAAGCGCGAACGAATCAACTGCCACGTCACCAGCTCTTGATTCAGGCTGTTCCGACGCGACCAAATTTTATGTAAAATTGGCCTATAGCGCTTTATTGACTAGCGCTACCAGCTACTATTTCGATAGTAAAATGCGATAGCATTTGTACAAACGCCCGCACCCGCAACAAGCGCCAAAACATGACCAAAAACGGCTCCATCGTCCGTTGGGACGCCACCCGGGCCTTCGGCTTTATCCGCAGCGCCGATTCCGCTGGCGACGTGTTCTTTCACGTACGCGACTACCGCAGCACCACACCCCCGCGCAAAGGCCTTGCCGTGGTGTTTGAAGAGATTCACGTCGGCGGCAAAGGCCCGCGTGCCATGGCGGTGCGCAAGGCTTCCGATCCGCAAGGCGCCGATCAGAACACCCGCAGCGGCGACAGCAGGCAGACCGCCCGCCCGGCACAAGCCGACCGCTCCGCCGCCGCAGGCCGCAGCCCACGCCAGGGCAAAGCGCCCTCGCCCGCTACCGGCGCTTCCCTGGCCTATGGCCTGATGCTGGCTTGGGCCGCCCTGCTGGCCTGGGGCGTGTGGACGCAGCGCCTGCCGCTGTGGACGCTCGCAGCCCTGGCAGCCTTGAATGTCGTCACGCTGTGGATGTACGCCGCCGACAAGAACGCCGCGCGCACCGGCCGCTGGCGCATTCCTGAATCGCAGTTGCATTTGCTCTCCTTATTGGGCGGCTGGCCAGCTGCCTGGTTGGCCCAGCAAAGCATGCGACACAAATCGAGCAAGGCAGAATTTCGCGCGGTGTATTGGGTGACCATCGTGCTGCACTGCGGCGCGCTGGCTTGGGTGGTGCTGGCGAAAACCCGGTTGCCGCTGTCGTTTTGACAATCCGGGTACGGTGAATCGCTGCGCCGCACCCTGCGTGACCCGCACGCGCAAAATCATTTTGGACAACCCACCATGACCGTCATCGCCAAGTTCATCTACGAAATCCAACCCGGCCGCCTCGATGATTTTTTGCAGAAGCTGGCGCAAGCCGCCAGCCCCGAGTTCAACAGCCCGAACATGCCCAGCGCGGTGCGCGTTTTTCAGAGCACGGTTCCGGGCCCGGCAAGCCAAGGCATTCAATTACACGTCGAGTACCCAGACATGGCCGCCTACGGCCAGCGCACCACATTCGAAGACAACAACCCCGCCTGGCGTGCGCTGTTTGCTGAAGATGCAGATTCACCGCAGCGCCTGGTGTCGGTTGAACTGTTGACGCAGCTGCTGCCGGGTGCACCCGCCTAAAAAGCGGTGCGCCCGACGCGGGTCCGCCGCTGTCTTTGTGGCGGCCGGTTGCTTTAAGTTGGGCGGCCCAAGGAGCCTGTCGAAATTGGGAAACCGAGCCTCAATCGTTCAAGATCGCCTCAACGCGAGCCAAAACCTCGTCCATGAGGTACTGCGGAATGCTCTCTTTTAGGCGAGCATTCCGCGCCCGCCAGTCCAGCGACTTCAGTTGATGGCAGTGCACCGCCCCCTGCGTGCTCGTGCCTGCACCCATGAGCGTTACAACCGTGCCGTGGGTTCGAGCTGCAGCAGCAGCGCCTTGTGAAATAGGGCAGATCATGGCGAGGCCCTGCTCGTTGAACATTTTTCCGCTAAGGACAAGCCCAAAGTGCGGGCCTTTCATCTCCCGCCCGGAAGAGGGATCGAAATCGAGGTGAACAATGTCGCCTCGACTGGGCGTGTACGCCATTACGCGCCTTCCAGGCCGACAGAGGGCATTTCATCCCAGCCCTCAACGCGCGGGAGTCCATCCGGCATTTCGGCCATCAGTTCCGCCAGCGTGTAACGTGGCTTTGCCTTCGGCTCCATGACCAAGCGGCCATGATCGACAACCAGACCGACCGTGGCCCCGGCCTGCAGGTGCAATTGGTCAAGAAAGGCAGGCGGGACGGCCAGCATGACCGAGCCGCCGACCTTACGGAGATTTGTCGTGTGCATGGGTGTTTTCCTGACGGATTGTTATATTCAAGTATAACTGAATCAGGCAATCGCAGCGCCACAGCCAGATGGCCGGTGAGCAGGCCCGCGCAGCAGAGCCCGTTCACATCATCAAAAACAATAGCTTCTTACGCATACCAGTCCTGCGGTAGCTGCCATTTTCACCCGAATTTCCCGCACACAGCAGCTGGCCCGCGTGCTAGCTCAGGCTTTGCCCTGGCTTGTTCTGGTCGGTGGGAATCCAATGGTGCTGACCTTCACCGCTCTGACCAACCGGCGCAGGCTTCAGGCAGTCAACCCAAAGCGCTGGCGCATGGCGCCCATCAGCGCTTCTTCGCCAATTTCCTTGCGCGCCTGCATGAGCGCCGTGGCGTCGTCGCCGACCACGTAGCGCACTTGCCCAGTGCAGTCGATGGCGGCGGCGTACAGCGCCTGTGCCAGTTGTTCCGCCGTCGAAGCGTTGCTGGTGGCGCGATTGGCCGCAAACACGCCCATGACCTTCTGAATCGAGTCTGCGTAGGGGCCGCCGTCGCCCTCAAAGGTGCGCGCCAGGGAACGGCCTGAAAAGTCGGTCGCTACCGCACCGGGCGCAAACACCTTCACGCGGATGCCCAGTGGCGCCAGTTCGTGGCTGAGCGATTCTGAAAAACCCACCACCGCGAACTTGGACGCCGCATACAACGAGTACAGCGGCATCGCCACCAGGCCCGTGAGCGACGCCACGTTGATGATCACACCGCTGGCGCGCGCACGCATGTGCGGCAGCACGGCGCGCGCCACGGCAAAAACGCCAAACACATTGGTCTGGAACTGGCGCTCGATCGCCTCTTGCGTGGCGCTCTCGAACGGGCCGAACAGGCCGTAACCCGCGTTGTTGATCAGCACGTCGATCTGTCCAAACCGCTCCACCGCCTGGGCCACCGCCGCGTCCACCGAATGCTGGTCCGTCACGTCGAGCGCAAAGGTCGCCACCGCACCGGCGCTGTCCTGGAACTGCTCTGCAGAAGGCTTGCGGCACGTCGCTGCGACGTTCCAGCCCTGCGCGGCAAAGTGCCGCACCGTGGCCGCGCCAATGCCCGAAGAACCGCCTGTGATCAAAACCGTGGAAGCCATGAGTGAATCTCCGATGGGGTGTGAGGGGTCTGAAAGCGGCGGTCAGTATGCGCGCGTCGGGCGTCCGCTGCATGCGGGCATGCTTTCCAAAATCCAAGCCACTGGCTATATCGCCCAAACCACACCCCGCCTTTTTTCGACACCCCAAAGTGCCCCTCGCCTACAAGCCCCCCGCGCCATCCGCGGTGCAATCAACGGCATCAGATCCATCGCCGGAACACCCGTGAAACCCTTTGCACTTGATTCCTCCCACACCAACATGTCGGGCGTGTTCTACCCCACCGGGCATGTCTTCGCCCTTTTCCCCACGGCAGACTTGGCGCGCCAGGCAGCGGATGCACTGGACACGGCGGGCGAGATTGGCGAATCGGCCTACGCATCGCCTGAAGTGATCCAGAAGGACATCGTCCGCACGATTGGCAGCTCGGACACGGTGCTGCCTTCTGTGGGGGCGGAGGGCGACTTTGTGCGCCGCATTGCGGATTTGGCCAGCACGGGGCACCACGGCTTACTGGTGGAGGTGGGCAAGCACGACGACGCGGAAGTGCTGACGGCGACCCTGCAGCGCGAAGGCGCAGTGGCGGCGTTTTATTACCGCACCTTGGTGATTGAAGAGCTGATCGAGCAGCCGCCCACCGACTCCAAGCAATCGGTGACAGTGGGCACGCACGCCGCAGCGCCACAGCCAGACGACCGGTAAACGCGTTGCGCGCAGCGCGCTCGCGCGCTCACTTGCGAACCATTCGGCAGGGCCGATTCTCCGGGACGATCCGACGCTGTGTCGGTGGTGTCACCCACAGACCGACGGCAATTTTTCAAGGGTCGGGCGGTCTCGGTCGGCGGCGACCACCGTCACCCCGACACCAGCACGTCGCCTTGCGATTCGTCCAGAACGTACCGGGTGACGCTGCCCAGCAGCAGCTCTTCCAGCGCGCTCTCGCCGTGTTTGCCGATGACGATCAGATCGCAATCCTGTTCCTGCTCTTGCTCGATGATGCGCAAGCTGGGCTCGCCGTGCAGGACGATCTGGTGGGTGTGCGCGTGGGACAGCCCGGCCTGGTCGCACAAAGCCTGGAGTTTTTGGGCGGCCTCTTGTCTGGCGACGATCCGGTAGTGGGCAATGATGTTCTGATCCACGCTGGCGTAGCGCAGTTTTCCCTCGAAGGGAACCTCAAACGCGTGCAGCAGCACGAGGTCGGCTGTCGGGGCAATACTGCGCGCATGCCGGATCGCGCGCACAGACGCAGGCGAAAAATCGACCGGCACAAGCAGGCGGCGGTAGGGCTCGTGGGGCGCTTGCTTGACCACCAGCACCGGGAGGGCCGTGGTGCTCAACACCCGCAGCGCAGTCGTGCCCAGCACCAGGTGCCGAATGACGCTTTCCCCCTTGGCGCCGCAGACCAACAAACCGGCAGCCAGGTTGTCGATTTGCTTGTTCAGTTCAAGCAACAACGAGCCGGTAACCGCCTGGGTGCCCGCGGCGACCCCATAGCGTTGCTCCAGCGCAGCCGCCAGGTCGTGGAGCTTTTCCCGCGCGCTGTCGAGCACCTGCCGCTCCAGCTCGCCTGACGTGCTGCCGATGAACTGCCGCAGCCGCTCCAGCGGCGCGAGGTTCGCCACATGAAACAGATCGAGCGGCGCGGCCGTGTCCTTGCTCACGAGGGCCGCGCGCTCGGTTGCATGGCGGGCGTGGGCCGACAAATCGGTCGCAGCGAGGATGCGCGTGAGCGATGTCATGGCTTTTTCTCCTGAGCAGATGCTGCTTCGAGCACCGGTTTGTAGTCCCAATCGCGCACTTCCTGAAGCATCGCATCGATCTCGTCGGTCGAAATCGACAGCATCCGCAGCGCCGTCGCCCCCAGGCGCAGGCTGGCTTCAATCGCCTCGGGATAGGCGTGCGTGGCACCAGCGTTGATGAGTTGTGAACTCGATTCAAGGTTTTGAGCCCGCGCGATGACGGCAACGTGGGGGCAGCTGCTGTGCAGAACGGCAACGGTGCGCAAAGCATGGGCGTGATCGTCCACGGTGACGACCACCAAGGCGGCCCGCTCCACATGCGCCGACGCCAGGAGCTCTGCATCGGTGATATCGCCATACAGCACAGGGTGACCATCGGCCCGGCCCTGCGCGACCCGCTTCGGGTCGGTGTCAAAGGCCACGAACGGCACGCCGCTGGCCTGCAGCAACACGGCGACGGTGTGGCCGACGCGGCCATAGCCGCCAAGAACCACTCGGGGCTCGGGATCGTCCGACAAGCCGAGGGCGATGCCCTGGTCCGCATCGCGGCGGGCTCGCACCAGCCAAGTGGCGATGGCGCCATTGAAGCGAATGAGAAAGGCCCCCGCAATCATCGAGAACAGGACGGCGGTCAGCGTGATTTGCCCGACGTCGATGCCGATCACCTTGGCATCGAGTGCAATCGCCAGCAGGGCGAGGCCGAATTCTCCGCCCACGGCCAGCAGCAATGCCGTGCGCCACGCAGCCAGGGTGTCAATGCCGCTCTTTTTCACCATGGCCGCCACCAGCAGTATCTTGCTCACCAACAGCAGCAATGCGCCAAGCAAGGCCCAGTGCCAGACGCGGGGGATGGCCGCCGGGTCGAACAGCATGCCAATGCCGATGAAAAAGAGACCGAGTAGGACGTCGCGAAAGGGACGGATGCTCGATTCCACTTGGTGGCGAAACTCGGTCTCGCCCAGCATCATGCCGGCCAGAAATGCACCAAACGCCAGCGACAGGCCGAGACTGAAGGTCGTCCAGGCGGCAAGCAATGCCACCAGCAAGACGGCCAGCGTGAACACCTCGGCGGAGCGGCGCTGCGTGACAAGGCGAAACAGCGGGCGCAGCAACCAGCGACCGAAATAGAACACGAGTGCGAAGGCCAGCAAGGCCTTGACCATTGCCCATCCCAGTTCGAGAGCCAGGGTATCGGCGCCCACTGCCATTCCCAGCACGGGAATGACCACCAGAAAAGGCACGGCCGTGACGTCCTGGAACACCGACATCGCCAGCCCGAGTCGCCCATGGGGCGAGTTCTCTTCCTTTTGCTCAGCCAATTGGCTGCCGATGATGGTGGTGGACGACTGGGCAAACACGGCTCCGACGACGAACGCGGTCGCCGCAGGCAATCCAGCCAACCATGCGACGGCGCCGACCACGGCGGTCGTGAGCGCCACCTGCCCGGTGCCAAGCCCAAGCACCTGATCGCGAAGGGCGTGCAACTGGGGCAAGGAAAAATTGAGCCCGATGGTGAACAACAGGAAGACCACGCCAAACTCGGCCATGGTTTTGAACTCCGGCACATTGACGATCGGGCCGGCCGTGTGCGGGCCAAGAATGACCCCGACCAGCAAATAACCCAGACTGGTGGGAATGCGCAGGCGCTGGAAGGCGAGGACCACAGCGACCGTAGCGCCCAACAGCAGCAGGATGTGTGACAGATGGACCATTGCGCGGAGTGACCTTGCCCCTGTGACGTACAGCTCTTGGCCCACGGGTTGCGCGGCCGCTTTGTGCACGCACCCGCTGCCACCGATGGTTCAGGCCAGCAGCCTCACGGCGAAGTCTATTGCGTGGGGAGTGGCGTCCGTTTCAAGACAGCGCCCAGCGTACCAGACGTTCGGGAACGCCCTCCGTATGCCCTCCCTGCACCCTCCCTGCACCTACAGCGCGGCCGAAGGTGGGCGAGTGGTCAACGCGACTTTTTCTTCTGCCCGGGCCGTGCACTCCCGGTGACGCGTGGCGGCAGGCCGGTGTGCTGCGTCAGCAGCTGGCCTGGCTTGGGCTGGTTCTTCTCCATCACCATCGACGGAATGCTGAGGAACTTCTCTTTGCTGTTGCTGGCGCAGGCACCCGCCATCGGCTGGTAGGTGGGTATCAGATGGTACTTGCCGTTGCCGATGAGGTCGGCGCGGCCCATGGCCTTGAGCGCGTCGCGCAGCAGCGGCCAGTTTTTCGGGTCGTGGTAGCGCAGGAAGGCCTTGTGCAGGCGGCGGCGCTTTTCGCCGCGCACCACGTCGACCTTTTCACCCCTTTCGTCCCGATGCACGCCCTTGAGCGTGTTGATGCCGGTGTGGTACATCGCCGTGGCGCTGGCCATGGTGCTGGGGTAGAAGGTTTGCACCTGGTCGGCGCGGAAGCTGTTCTTCTTGAGCCAGATGGCCAAGTTCATCATGTCTTCGTCGCTGGTGCCGGGGTGGGCGGCGATGAAGTAGGGAATCAAAAACTGCTTCTTGCCCGCCTCGGCCGAGTACTTTTCAAACAGCTGCTTGAATTTGTCGTAGTTGCCGATCATCGGCTTCATCATCTTGGTGAGCGGGCCGGCTTCGGTGTGCTCGGGCGCAATCTTGAGATACCCGCCGACGTGGTGCTGCACCAGCTCCTTCACATATTCAGGCGACTGGTTGGCCAGGTCGTAGCGCAGGCCTGAGCTGATGAGGATCTTCTTGATGCCCTTAATTTCCCGACCCTTCTTGTAGATGGAAATGAGCGGGTTGTGGTCGGTGGTGAGGTTCGAGCAAATGCCGGGGTAGACGCAGCTGGGCTTGCGGCAAACGGCTTCGATCTCGGGCGTGCGGCAGCCCAGGCGGTACATGTTGGCCGTGGGGCCGCCCAGGTCGGAGATGGTGCCGGTGAAGCCCTGCACCTTGTCGCGCACGTCTTCAATCTCGCGCAGGATGGAACCTTCCGAGCGGCTCTGGATGATGCGGCCCTCGTGCTCGGTAATCGAGCAGAAGGTGCAGCCGCCAAAGCAGCCGCGCATGATGTTGATGGAGAAGCGAATCACTTCCCACGCAGGGATTTTGGTCTCGCCGTCGTGGCGGCCTTGCGCATCGGCGTAGCTGGGGTGCGGGCTGCGGGCGTAGGGCAAATCGAAGATGTGGTCCATCTCGGCCGTGGTCAGCGGGATCGGCGGGGGGTTGAGCCACACGTCGCGCGCGGTGGTGCCTTCGCCGTGCGCCTGCACCAGCGCGCGGGCGTTGCCGGGGTTGGTTTCCAGGTGCATCACGCGGTTGGCGTGGGCGTAGAGCACGGGGTCGCTTTTGACCTGCTCGTAGCTGGGGATGCGAATGACGGTGCGGTCTTTGGGCGGGGCCTTGAGCTTGACCGCGGGGTTGGGCACGAAATTGATGGCGTGCGTCGTACTGGCACCCGCGCTAGAATTTTGCTCTTTTTGGCCTCTAGCGCTTATCTGCTCTGCGCCAGCAGCTATCGAAATTGTAGTGTCTTGCGAACTGCAGGTGCCGCCCTGCTCGGCCGCCTGCTCGCTGGTGGTCTGGTAGGGGTTGGTGTGGTCTTCGACGCGGCCGGGCTGGTCGACATCGCTGGAATCAATTTCAAACCAACCTTCGGGCGAGGTGCGGCAGACAAATGCGGTGCCGCGCACGTCGGTAATCTGCGCCACAGGTTCGCGGGCGGCCAGGCGGTGCGCCACCTCCACCAGGGCACGTTCCGCGTTGCCGTACAGCAGTAGGTCGCACTTGGCGTCCACCACGATGCTGCGGCGCACCTTGTCGCTCCAGTAGTCGTAGTGGGCAATGCGGCGCAGGCTCCCTTCAATGCCGCCGAGCACGATAGGCACTTCCTTGTACGCCTCGCGGCAGCGCTGGCTGTAGACGATGGCGGCGCGGTCGGGGCGGCGGTTGCCCTCAGCACCAGCGGTGTAGGCGTCGTCGGTGCGAATCTTGCGGTCGGCGGTGTACCGGTTGATCATGGAATCCATGTTCCCGGCCGTCACGCCCCAGAACAGGTTGGGCTTGCCCAGCGCCTTGAAGGGTTCGACGCTTTGCCAGTCGGGCTGCGCAATGATGCCGACGCGAAAGCCCTGGGCTTCAAGCGTGCGGCCAATCACGGCCATACCAAAGCTTGGGTGGTCGATGTAGGCGTCGCCGGTGACGAGCACGATGTCGCAGCTGTCCCAGCCGAGCTGCTCCATCTCGGCGCGGCTCATGGGCAGAAAGGGCGCGGTGCCAAAGCGCTTGGCCCAGTACGGGCGGTAGCTGGTCAGCGGCTTGGCGGCGCGCGCGAAAAAGGAAACGTCAACGGGGGCGTTCATACAGGCAATCCTGGAGGCTGTCGGACTTGGAGCGTCGAAAGCGAAAATCGGCCCCAGCGAGGACAGTTTTTGCCGGATTTGCAGCCTCATAGCCCCGCTATGGGGCAAAAAGACGGTGAGAAATGGACCGCTGCGGTCGATTTGCAGCCGACGATTTCCAAGTCCGACAGACTCCTAGGGTAAGCCTTTGATTTTACGAGGCTTTGGGGAAAGACGCACCTTTCGCGCCCGAAGCCCCTGCTCGGTACTGCGCAGGCCCCTGCCCTTGCCAGTGCTTGAAGGCGTGGGTAAAGGCGGGCGCATCCTGAAAACCGAGCAGGTAACCCACCTCGGCAATCGGCAGCGCCGAGCCGCTCAGGTAGTGGCAGGCCAGCTCATGCCGTGTGGCGTCGAGCAGCGCTTGGTAGGCCAGGCCTTCGTCTGCCAAGCGGCGCTGCAGGGTGCGGGTGGAGAGGTGCAAGTCCCCCGCCACATCCGCCAGCGCCACCGCGCCCCGGCCCAGCCGGCCTGAGATGCTTTGGCGCACCTGCGCCGCAATGCCGGCGTCGCGCGGGTGGCGCGCCTGGAGCAGCTCGTCGGCATGGCGCTGCAGCAGCGGCAGCACGCCTTGCTGGGCTTGTGGCAAGGGCCAATCGAGCAGTCCTGCGGGGAAGACGGCGCGGTTGGCGGCTGCGCCCCAGTGCACCTCTGCGGGGCACGTCTTGGCGATGTAGGCAGCACTTTCCGTGTTGGCCGCATGCATGAATTCGAGCGAAAAAGTCTCCAGCGGCCGGCCCAGCAGCCACTGCGCGCAGGTCAGGATGCCGGAGAACACCGATTCGCTCAGGGCGCCTGCAGCCGGGTGGCCGGTGCAGTCGTTGCGCCAGGCGTATACCGCGTGGTCACCCTCCAGTGCGAATTCAGAGCGGCCCAAGTCATGCACCAGCGATTCAAAGCGCAGCACCTGTGCCAGCGCCTCGCCCAGCGTCGCGCAGGCCAGCAGCAGGATGCCGTTGACGCCATAGGTGGTGGGCTTGACGCTTTGCCCAAGGCGCCAACCAAAGGCGGGACCAGCGTGTTCGCAGGCCCGCGCCAGCAAATCGAGGTACTGCGCCACCGGCATATCGGCTTCCGCCGCAGTGCCCCCATCCGGCGGAAGGCCCTCGGCGCGCGCCAGCTCAATAAGCGTGTGCGCATACGGCGCAACGACGCGGCCGGGAATGCGGTTTGGCGCGATAGAACAAGTGGGTGGCGGCATTGCGGAATGGCAAAGGGCGTGCGCGGGTCTACAGTCAAAGGCATAGAGGCCCGGCGCGCAGCCGAGCCTAAAAAATGTGCACGGGAGTATGTCATGCGACGCTGGAACGGCTGGGGCGACGACGCCACCTCGATGAACCTGACAGCAGGCGCCCGCGCCATGCTGGCCGCGCGCCTGGGGCCGGGCTTGCCGGGGCAGGACGCGCTGCGCGAAGACCTGCTGGCGCGCATCCCGCCGTCCCGCCTACCCGAGCACCCGCTGATTTCCCGCGATGCATCGGAGCGCCTCACCATGGCGCTGGGCGAGAGCTTTGCCGACTGGATTCGCAAGCGCTTTGGCGCGCTGCCCCCCGTCCCCGATGGCGTGGCGTACCCGGAGTCCGGCGAGCAGGTGCGCGAACTGCTGGACCTGGCGCAGGCGAACCGCTGGATGGTGATCCCCTTTGCCGGCGGCACCAGCGTGGCGGGGCACCTCGATTGCCCGGTGAGCCACCAACCTATTCTGTCGGTCAACCTCACGAGCATGAACCGGCTGCTGCACCTGGACCCCCCCAGCCAGCTCGCCACCTTTGGCGCCGGCACGCCGGGGCCGCTGGTGGAAGCGCAACTGCGCGCACAGGGCTACACGCTGGGGCATTTTCCGCAGTCTTTTGAATATTCCACCGTCGGCGGCTGGGTGGTCACGCGCTCCAGCGGCCAGCAGTCGCTGCGCTACGGGCGCATCGAAGCGTTGTTTGCCGGGGGCCGTATGGAAACGCCTGTGGGCCCGCTGACGATGCCCACCTTTCCCGCCGCCAGCGCCGGGCCGGATTTGCGCGAACTGGTGCTGGGCTCCGAGGGCCGCTTTGGCATCCTCACCGAAGCCACGGTGCGCGTCACGCCGCTGCCTGAGCACGAGAGCTTTCACGCCATCTTCCTGCCCGACTGGGACCGCGCAGAGGCCGCCGTGCGCGCGCTGGTGCAGCGCAAGTTGCCGCTGTCGATGCTGCGGCTGTCCAACGGCATCGAGACCGAAACCAACCTCACCCTGGCCGGACACGAGCGGCTGGTGGGCGCGATGGAGAAGTACCTCGCGTGGCGCGGCTGTGGCGCTGGCAAGTGCATGCTGATGCTGGGCGTCAGCAGCGACCCCCGCACCGCCCGCACGGCCCTGCGCGAAGCCCGGCGCCTGCTGGCGCAGCATGGCGCGGTCTATATCGGCACGGCGATGGGCAGCAAATGGGCGGCCAATCGTTTCCGTGGGCCCTACCTTCGCAACACGCTGTGGGAGCTGGGTTACGCGGCCGACACCATCGAGACCGCGGTGGATTGGCCCCAGGTGAAACCGCTGATGCTGGCCATGGAACAGGCCGCGCGCGATGTGTTTGCGGCCTACGGCCAGCGCGTGCACGCCTTCACCCACCTCTCGCACCTGTACCCGCAGGGCAGCAGCATTTACTCGCAGTACGTCTGGCCGATTGCACCGGGCGGCTTTGCGCCCAATTTCGAGCGCTGGCAAAAGTTCAAGGCTGCCGTGGCGGACGCGATAGCCGCGCACGGCGGCACCGTCAGCCACCAGCACGGCGTGGGGCGCGACCATGCGGCGCACCTGGTGGATGAGAAAGGCCCGCTGGGCATGGCAACGCTGGCAGAGCTGTGCCGGCATTTCGACCCGAACCGCATCATGAATCCGGGTAAGTTGCTGAACGACGGTGGACCATGGGCGACCTAAACGCGGCCGAGCAACGCGCCACCTCGCTCGCGCAGTTGTCCGCGCGCACCTGGGACCTCGTCGTCATCGGCGGCGGCATCAGCGGCGCAGGCGTGGCACAGCAGGCGGCGCGGCGCGGCTGGAGTGTGTTGTTGCTGGAGCAACGCGACTTTGCCTGGGGTACGTCGAGCCGCTCGTCCAAACTGGTGCATGGCGGGCTGCGCTACCTGAAAGAAGGCGACCTCAAAACCACCCTGCACTCGGTGCGCGAGCGCCAGCGCCTGCTGCGCGAAGCCCCGGGCCTGGTAGAGCCGCAAAGCTTTCTGTTTGCCGACTGCGTGGGCCGCAAGCCTGGCCGATGGTTGATGCAGGCCGGCCTGGTGGTGTACGACCTGATGGCCAAGCAGCGCAGCCACTTTTACGCGGGCCTCGCCGCTACGCAGGCTCTGGCGCCGGGCCTAGCGCCGCCCAATCTGCGTGGCGCGCTGGTGTTTCAGGACGCTAAGACCGACGACGCCCGGCTGGTGTGGCGCGTGCTGCTGGAGGCCCAGCGCGACGGCGCCGTGCTGCTCAATTACGCCGCTGCGCACAGCCCGCAAACGGCACATGGCCGCGTGACGGGCCTCGTTGTGCAAGACGTCGCCACCGGCCAGCAAATCACCGTGCAAGCCCGCGCCGTCGTCAACGCTACCGGCGCCTGGGCCGACCGCCTGCGCGCGGGCGTGGGCGCCGCGCCACTGCTCCGCCCGCTGCGCGGCAGCCATTTGGTGCTGCCCTTCTGGCGCCTGCCGGTGGCGCAAAGCATCAGCTTCATGCACCCCAAAGACGGCCGCCCGGTGTTCTTCTACCCTTGGGAAGGGGTCACGCTGGTCGGCACCACCGACCTGGACCACCGCCTAGACCTGAATGTGGAGGCCAGCATCACCGCGGCCGAGGTGGCCTATTTGCTGGACGCCGTGAACGACCAGTTCCCCGCCGCGCAAGTCACCGCCAACGACATCAGCGCTTGCTACGCCGGCGTGCGGCCTGTGATTGACGATGGCCAGCAGGACGCCTCCAAGGCGACCCGCGACCATGTGGTGCGCGACGAAGCCGGGCTCATCACGCTGGCGGGCGGCAAGCTCACCACCTTCCGCCTGATGGCGCAGGACGCTTTAGCACTCGCTGCACCGCACGCGGGCAAGGCGTTTGCCAAAGACGATGCCGCGCTGTTCACCCCGGCGCCCACGCTCAATCCGCGCTGGACCCCCGCCGTGCGCCAGCGCCTCGCAGCGCGCTACGGCGCCTATACCGCCGCGTGGAGCGCAGGCGCCTGTGAGGAAGATTTGCACACCGTGCCCGGCACGCACACCCTGTGGCTGGAGCTGGCCATCGCCGCCCAGCGCGAAGCCGTGCAGCACCTCGACGACCTGCTGCTGCGCCGCACGCGGCTGGGCATTCTCTTGCCGCGCGGTGGCCTGGACCATCTGGCGCGCATCCGCCAGCTTTGTGCGCCGCATCTGCCGTGGGACGAAACCCGTTGGGAGCAGGAGGTGGAACGCTATCGCGCCCTTATCACCGCGCACTACCAGCCGCCGGGCGCAGCGCAGTAAAAACATGAACAAAAAATGACTTATTCACGACATCTCTCAGACGCTTTACAGGAAGAGGCGGAGCCAGAGTGCAGTCACCCCCCGCCGCAGCGCTCACCATTCCGGGATTGGGGTCTGAGCACGAGTTTCGCTGTGCGAAATCGTGATCCGACCCCAATGCCTGCGCCGCTCGCGCAACCTGGGCCGCACCCATGACCAAGGCCGAGCGCAGCGATGGCCCGAAGGGTTGTTGGACCCCAATCCCCTCTGAACGTGCCGAGGAGCACAGCTTCAGGCGGATCAGGGCCGCGCGCTGTTTGAGCGAAGCGAGTTTGCGCGGACCCCGCCTGAAGCGAGCACCGGAGGTTGCCCCGAAGCGCAGCGCAGGGGACACGGACAGCGGGGTCGCTTTCTCTTTGGTGACTTTCTCTTGGCGACGCAAGAGAAAGTTACTGCGCCGCCGGGCGCACATCCCGGCACCCGCCCTCGGCAAAGGCATGCTGCAAAAAAACGAAGCGCTCCCGGTGATTTCCCCGGGTATTTGATGCAAACCGCCATTCAAGCAAAAACAGCCTCCAGCGCTTACCCATCAAGCGCTACCAGCTATCAAAACAGAAGTTCACCGGAGACGCCATGACCGCCCCCTACCTGCTCGCCATCGACAACGGCACGCAAAGCGTGCGCGCCCTGCTGTTCGACCTGCAGGGCAATTTGGTGGACAAATCGCAGGTAGCGATCACCTACCAATCGCCCGAACCCGGCTGGATGGAGGCGGACGCAGACGTGTTTTGGCAAGCCCTGTGCCAAGCCTGCCAGCAACTGTGGCAAACCACGAGCGTCCAAAAAAGCGATATCGCCGGCCTCGTCATCACCACGCAGCGCGGCACCACCCTGGCGCTGGACGAGCACGGCGTACCCCTGCGTCCCGCCATGATCTGGCTCGACCAGCGACGTGCCGAGCACGCCCCGCGCCTGGCCTGGTGGTGGGAGGCGGCCTTTCGTGCCATTGGCATGCGGGACACCGTGCGCCACTTTCAGAAAGAGGCCGAGGCCAACTGGATCGCCCAGCACCAGCCCGATCTGTGGGCGCGCACCCGCACCTATTTGCTGCTCTCGGGCTACCTGAACTACCGCTTCACCGGGCGCTTTGTCGATTCGATTGCCTCGCAAGTCGGCTACGTGCCCTTCGACTACAAAAAAGGCCACTGGGCGCCGCCGCACGACTGGAAGTGGCAGGCCTTGCCCATCACGCAGGGCATGCTGCCCGAGCTGGTGCACGCAGGCACCGTCATTGGCGAAGTGAGCGTACAGGCCGCGCTGGACACCGGCATACCTGCCGGATTGAAGGTGCTGGCGGGAGCGGCAGACAAGGCCTGCGAGGTGCTGGGCGCCGGTTGCCTCACGCCCGAGATTGCCTGCCTCTCGTACGGCACTGCCGCCACCATCAACACCACCACACCGCGCTACCTAGAGGCCACGCCCTTCATTCCGCCCTACCAGGCGGCCGTGCCGGGCCACTACAACACCGAGGTGCAGATCACGCGCGGCTTCTGGATGGTCAACTGGTTCAAGGAGCAGTTTGGCCTGCATGAGCAGCAGCAGGCTTTGGCCGATGGCGTAACGCCCGAGAGCCTGTTCGACGCGCTGGTGGGCCGCGTGCCGCCTGGCGCGCAAGGGCTCATGCTGCAGCCGTTCTGGAACCCTGGCATCAAGGTGCCCGGCCCCGAGGCCAAGGGCGCGGTGATTGGTTTTGGCGACGTGCACACGCGCGCACACTTGTACCGCGCCATCCTCGAAGGCCTGGCCTACGCGCTGCGCGAGGCCAAGGAGCGCATCGAAAAGCGCGGCGGCGCGCCCATCACGCTGGTGCGCGTCTCGGGCGGCGGTTCGCAAAGCGACGCTGCCATGCAAATCACCGCCAACATCTTCAACCTGCCCTGCGAACGCCCGCATTTGTACGAAACCAGCGGCCTGGGCGCCGCCATGATTGCCGCCGTGGGCCTGGGCTTGCACCCGGACTATGCAACCGCCGTAAGCGCGATGACCCGCATGGGCGAGCGCTTTGAACCCGAGGCGCAGCACGCCGCCACCTACGAGCAGTTGTATCGGCGCGTCTATTGCCGCATGTACAAGCGCCTGCAGCCGCTGTACCGCGATATCCGCGCGATTACCGGCTACCCTAGCCAAGATTGACAATAACGGCACGTCTCGTCCACTTCGAACCTCAGCACAACCATGCGTACTACCCGATATGTTTTGATCGCTGCGGCGCTCACCGGTTTTGCCGGCACCGCCTTCGCCTGGAGCAACCACGCCATGGTCACCTACCGGGCACTTGAGCGCATGCCTGAGTTGGCCCCGAGCGTGCAAGTGGCGGCCGAGCCACTGGAGGCCTTCCTGAAGAACGAGGAGAAGGCGATTGCCGAACTGCTCGCCACCGACGAGGCTTGGGCGCGCCAGTCGCTTGACGTCTACGCGCCCCGCCCAGACGCCCTCGCCTTCAAGGCCGACCCGGCGCGCAGCGACGCCGACCGCCGCAAAGCCTTTCTCGCCGCGCTGCGGGTGTCGCCCGAAAGCCGGTTGGCGCTGTACTTCCAGCCCGACCCATGGGGCGCTGCGCCAGACCCAGCGAAGCTGCTGGCGCCGACGAAGGTCAACGCGCTCGATAAATCAGAAGAGGCCAACCACGTCTTTGTGCGCGTCGAACCGGGCGAACTGGTGCCGGCGCTTGCAGTGGTCGCATCCGCCAGCGACGAGCCCGACTACGGCATGGACCTGAATTTGTGGAGCGACAGCAACTCGGAAGCCGGCCGCACCTATGGCTTTGGTGCCATCCCTTTTGGCAACCCGACGCTGAGCTTTGCCACACAAGCGCCATTCCACATGGGGTTTTTCCATGAACCCGCCATCATTTATTTGGCTGCGCCTTTCCTCAAACGCACCTACCCACTGCTGCGCGTGCACCAGTACACCAGCCTGGCCCGCCTCGCGTTTGACACCGGCCACCCCTACTGGGGCTGGCGCTTTACGGGCCTGGCCATGCACTACGTGCAGGACCTGACGCAGCCCTACCACGCCAACGTTTCGCCCGGCAATGGCGCCGCGAAGCTGATTGGTATCAACGCCTTGGCGATGGCAGGCCTGCCGAAGTGGAAGAACGAGATGATCGTGCTGCTCTCCAACCGCCACCTGGCGTTTGAGAACTACGAGAGCGCGCTGGTGAAGTCTGCAGCGAAAACGCGCACGCCCGGCGCCATCGGCGCGACGCTGCACGACACCCGCGAAGACGCACGCTACCCCGCGTGGTCGGAGCGCTATGTGCGCGACGTGGTCAGCAAAGAAGCCTACGACGCTGGCGCCGCCACCGATCGCACCATTGTGAAAACGTTCCCGAGCCGGTATGTCTCCGATCCGTCGTTTGACTTTGGCGTCCGCTCCGCGCAGATTGATCTGGCGAAAGAACTGGAGGCCATCGACCCGGCCCAGCGCGCCCACCTCGACACCGCCATCGCCCAACTGCTGGGGCATTTCGGTAGCCACAGCCGCTCGCTGGTGCAGAACATGCTGTCTGGCGGCGCGCGCAAATAAGGTCGTGGCGCAGACGCTGGCTGCCGCCTGCCACAGCGACCTCATCATTCGCAAGAGCCGCTTCCTCGGCTGCGTGCAGCCCATGCCAGACCGCGCCAGCGCCCAGGCGACGGTGGATGCACTTTGGCGAGAGCACCCCGACGCCACGCACATTTGCTGGGCCCTGCTTGCCGGCGGCCAGTCTGCGGCAGTGGATGACGGTGAGCCCGGCGGCACCGCGGGCCGGCCGATGCTGGAGGTGCTGCGCCGCCAAGAGCTCGAAGGCGTCTTGGCGACCGTAGTGCGCTATTTCGGCGGCGTGAAACTCGGCGCGGGCGGCCTGGTGCGGGCCTACACCGACTCTGTGGCCCAGGCCCTGCTGGGGGCAGAAAAAATCACCTTGCAGCGCATGGCCCAGCTGCAGTGCAGCCTGCCATACGCACTGGAAGGCGCCGTGCGGCGGGAGCTCGCCAGCACCAGCGCCACCCTGCTCGCCGCAGAGCATGCCAGCCTGGTGCGCCTGCAATTCACCTTGCCAGAAAGTGACGTGCCAGAACTGCTGCAGCGCCTGGCCGACCTTTCGCACGGGACCATCGCCTGCAGCATCGACGACGTCGACGGCAAACTGAGCTGAATGGATTGACACTACCATTTCAATAGCTTCTATCGCTTTGTGCATAAGCGCTAGAAGCATTTTTCGCACATATTTTTCCGCTCTTACGACCTACACAACACACGCCCGGGCCATGGCACAGTGGACGCATCGCCCAGATGGAGTACACCCCATGCCGAAACACTACGACGCCATCATCATCGGCGCTGGAACTGCAGGCCTCGCCGCATTGAGCGAGGTGCGCAAGCGCACAGACAACTTCCTGATCGTCAACTACGGCCCCTATGGCACAACCTGCGCGCGCGTCGGTTGTATGCCGTCCAAGCTGCTCATCGAGGCCGCCAACGCCTACCACGGCCGCAACACGTTTGAAGCATTCGGCATTCGCGGCAGCGAGGGACTTTCCGTGGACTTCCCCGCCGTCATGCAGCGGCTGCGCGCGCTGCGCGACGAGTTCGTCGCCGGCACCGTCAAGCTGACCGACGCGCTCGGCGAGCGCAGCGTGGCCGGACGCGCCCGACTTCTGGGGCCTGACTGCGTTGAAGTGGATGGGCAGCGCCTGCACGCGCGCGCCATCGTCATTGCGACCGGCTCGCACCCTTTCGTGCCTGAGCAATGGCAAGCGTTTTCAGACCGCGTGCTGACCACCGATACGCTGTTTGAGCAAAGCAGCCTTGGCCGACGGGTGGGCGTGGTGGGGCTTGGCCCCGTTGGCGCCGAACTTGCGCAGGCGCTTGCCCGACTGGGCATCGAGGTGAGTGGTTTTGCCAGCAAGGACATGCTCGCCGGACTGAGCGACCCGGAAATCAACAGCGCCCTGCGCACAGCGCTTGCCGCCGACATGCAGCTGTACACCGGCGCCGAGGCAAAGCTGGAAGCCACGGAGGGCGGTATAGCGATTACCAGCGGCGGTACGCGCACCGTGGTGGACCAGGTGCTGGCGGCGGTCGGTCGCCGGCCAAACGTCAAGGGGCTGGGCTTGGAGAACCTGGGTGTGCCGCTGGACGAGCGCGGTATGCCAAAGTTTCACCCCGGAAGCACACAGGTAGGCGACCTGCGCGTGTTCATTGCCGGCGACGTCAACAACCACCGCCCACTGCTGCACGAAGCAGCCGACGAAGGCCACATTGCCGGCATGAACGCGCTGGCCGAAGAGGTGCACTGCTACGAGCGGCGCACGAACCTGTCCATCGTCTTCACCGAACCCGACGTGGCGGTGGTCGGTGCAAGCGCCTCCAGTCTCAAAGAAGCAAGCTTCGAAACAGGCTCTGCAAGCTTCGCCAACCAAGGTCGTGCCCGCGCTGCTCAGCGCAACGCAGGTCGTATTTCCCTCTACGCCAATCGTGCCGATGGCAAGCTTCTGGGCGCAGAGTTGTGTGCACCGGCAGGAGAGCACATCGCCCACCTGCTCGGCCTGGCGGTGTCGCAAGGTCTGAGCGTGCACGACCTGCTGGCCATGCCCATTTACCACCCTGTGCTGGAAGAAGGCTTGCGCTCCGCACTGCGCGACGCTTCGCGCAAGCTCCCAGACAGGCGCGCCTCAGACCTCGCGCACTGCGCGCAAATTGGTGCTGCAGCTTTGGAGTGAGCAGCGCCAAGTTTTAGTTTTTGCGATTTGTGCCGATACAGAGCTATGGACATCGCCCTGACCAACTCCCTGCTGCGCATCGCCAGCGCCAACACCCAAGCCCAGACCGCTCAAGCGGTTGAGGTGACGGTCCTTAAAAAGGCGATCGACTTGCAGGCCTCCGCCGCTGCCACGCTGCTCGACGCCCTGCCTCAGCCTGCTCCGATCAACCTCGGGCCGCTGGGCACGCAACTCGACACCTTCGCCTGAGCCAAGCGCCCATAATTGGCGCGCATGACCATTTCAGACGCCGACAGCGGCAGCATCACCCGCGTTGCCGGCATTGAGGTCGGCCACTTCACAGATACCCGCCGCCCCACCGGTTGCACCGTGGTGCTGACGCGCGCAGGCGCTATTGGCGGGGTGGATGTGCGCGGCGCGGCGCCGGGTACGCGAGAAACCGATTTGCTGGCGCCGGGCAATTTGGTGGACCATGTCCACGCCATCGTGCTCTCTGGCGGCAGCGCCTTCGGGCTGGACGCTGCCAGCGGTGCAGCGCGCTGGCTGGAAGCGCAAGGCGTGGGGCTTGATGTCGGCGTAGCGCGCGTACCCATCGTTCCGGCTGCGGTGCTGTTTGATTTGATGGTGGGCGACGCCAGCATCCGCCCCGACGCCGCCGCAGGCTACGCTGCCTGCGCCGCTGCGTCCACCCAGACGCCCGCCGAGGGCAATGTGGGCGCTGGCGCCGGCGCGTGCGTAGGCAAGTTGTTCGGCATGGCGCGCGCGATGAAGGGGGGCATCGGCACCGCCTCAGTCACCGTTGATGGCGTCACCGTGGGCGCACTGATTGCTTGCAACGCGGTGGGTGATGTGCTCGACGCCAACACAGGCCAAGTTGTGGCCGGCGCCCGCACCGCAGACGGTTTGCACCTGCTGGACAGTCGGCGCGCACTGTTGCAGGGCGAGCTTGCGCAGCCCCTGCTTCCAGGGACCAACACCACCATTGGCGTGGTCGCGACGGACGCAGTGCTCACAGGCAAGGCTCAGGCGCAGCGCTTGGCCATGGCCGCGCACGACGGGCTGGCGCGCAGCATTTTCCCAGCCCACACGCAGCTCGACGGTGACACGATCTTTGCGCTGGGCACCGGCGCCTCGGGCAAACATCCCGGCATGCTGCTGCTCGCCGCCATGGTGGCCGAAGCGACGGCCCGCGCTACGCTGCGCGCCGTGCAGGCAGCCAACGCCCTCACCACGGCACAAGGGCTTTATCTGCCCGCCGCCACCGACTGGCAACCACGCGGAATCTGACGCCAACGTGCCCCAAGTTCTTCGCAATACGCTGCTCTCACTGCGCGACCTGCTCGCCTCCGCCGGGCCGCTGGTGTTCCTCGCCATTGCCCTGCTGGTTCTTGCCTACTGGTGGCTCAACCCCACGCCGCCGAAAACGGTCACGCTCGCCACCGGGCCAGCGCAAAGTGCCTACGAAGCCTTTGGCAAACGCTACCAGCAGGCCTTGGCCGCTGAAGGCATTAAGGTCGTGCTGCTGGAGAGCGATGGCTCGTCCGCCAACCTGCAATTGCTGCGCACCGGCCAAGCCGACCTGGCGTTCGTTCAGGGCGGTACTGCAGACCTGCAGGAGAGCGACCGGGAAGAGCTCACTTCGCTTGGCAGCCTGTTCGTCGAGCCGCTTTGGCTGTTCTACCGCACCGACCTCAAGCGCATACAGGGCCGGCCGAGCCGCCTGGACAGCTTGTCGCAGCTGCGGAACCTGCGCGTGAACGTGGGCACAGCGGGCAGTGGTGTGCCCACACTGATGGAAAAACTGCTTGCAGCCAATGGTATGGCGCCAAGCGACCTCAAGCTCTCGCAGTTGGGCCAGACCGACGCTACCGTGCAGTTTCTCGCCAATAAGCTCGATGTACTGGTGTTTGCTTCAGCCCCAGAGTCGCTGATGGTGCAGATGCTGCTGCAAACGCCTGGTGTCGCGCTGATGGATTTTCCACAGCACGAAGCCTACAGCAGGCGTTTTGCGTTCCTGAGCCCCGTGACGCTGCCGCGCGGCGTGGTGGACCTGGCGCACGACGTGCCGGCCGAGGACGTGCGGCTGCTCGCACCCACCACCGCCCTGCTCTCGCGCACGGACACCCATCCCGCGCTGCTGCAGCTGTTTGCCCAGGCCGGACAGCACCTGCACAGCGGTGCCGGCTGGTTCAACCGCGCGCGTGAGTTCCCCAACACCCGCCACAGCGAGCTGCCCATTGCGGCAGAAGCCGACCGCGCCATAAATGAGCCAGTGCCACTGCTGCAGCGCTACTTGCCTTTCTGGCTTGCCAACCTGATTGAGCGCATGTGGCTTGTGCTGGGCATTTTGCTGGCGGCATTGCTGCCGTTATCGCGCATCGTGCCGCCGCTTTATCAGTTTCGGGTGCGCTCACGCGTCTTTCGCTGGTATGGCCGATTGCGCGAAATAGAGAACGACATGGAAGCTGGCCAGACTGCCACAGAATCGCTTGTGCAGCACCTCGATCAGCTCGCAGCGCAGGTCGAAAAGATCAACGTTCCACTGTCGTACGCCGACGAGTTGTATGCACTGCGCAACCACATTGAGCTGGTTAGGCAGAAGATCACGCGCGTCTGAATCGACCCTCGTCAGACCAAAGGCGGTGGCGCATCGCGATCTGCAGCCGCAACGCTGCGCAAGGCGCGCTCGGTGGTGCGCTGCGCGTTGATCACACGCAACGCGCCCCCTGCCACCAACTTGTCTCGCATGCGCCGCGTCATGGACTGAGTACTGCCATCGGGCGCCGAAAACAGGAACAGCGTGTTGTGCGGGCTGCACCATGTGAGTTGCGTGCGCATCAGCTTGCCCGATGTGGTGAGATCCACCCATGCACCAATCACAAATCCGTCGTTCTCAGGTGGCTTCTGGGTCTCCGGCGGTGGCCGAGTTTCTTCAGCTTCAGCAGGTGGCTCCGGCTCGTGCAGCGATATCGGGCTGTCGTCTTCGGCGGAGAGGTCCTGCGCAATATCTTGCACCTCATCCACGTCGAAGACAGAGTCTTGCGGCAACTCAAAATCGGGCGGACGGGCCGCCAGCGCCAAGCGGTGCAACTGTGCCAAGCGGACAAGCAACGCATCAATTTCTTCAGGTGGATGCCCAATGTGCTCCAACTCGGTGCGCACACGCACCGGCAGCAGCATGGCCGCCTCGTCCAATCGGTCGGGATCATTGCGCGCGAGCTCCGGCTGCACACTCCAAAGCAGCAAGGAAACCAGCGCCAGCGCGCTTGTCGCCGTGGCATTGCGCCTGCCACTGGCGTCAAGCGGTGGGGTGGCGACGACTTCCACCCATGGACCCAACACAAACTCCACGATGTCCTGGGGTGCGCCTTCGAGCTCAGGCAAGGCTCCGATTTCCTGCGCTGCACGCTCTGCGCGCATCTCACGCTCTTCGGCCAGCAGCAAAGCGCGCTTTTCACGCTCCTGACGGGCCTCGCGTTTCTTTTCCTGGGCTTCCCATGCGGCCTGCAGCGCGCGGCGCACCGTCTCAAACGGTGCTGCGCTGGTAATTTCTGCCTTGCTGAGGTGCGCTACGGCCTGATCAATCAAGCGCATGAAGCGACTAAATCCCGGTTCCTCAACATGCGTAAACGCCAGACTGCGCTGGGTAATTTCGTCCAGCAGTAGCCGTGCTGGATGGCTTGCATCGGTGAAAAATCGCGGATCGGTGCGGATGAGCTTGCGAATGGCAGGCTCCAAATTTTGAACTGCCTGCTGCACTGGCGGCAGCAGGCGCGAATCCTGCGAAATGTTCTCGACCATGCGAGCGACCACTTCAGCGCCCATAGGCGCTGCCTCAGCAGCACCGTACAAAGAAGCCTGATGGCTGCGTGGCACCCCTTGCCCGGAGTGCAGATGGGCCGGCTGGCTGTTGGCCAAACGTCCTACCAAACGCTCCAACTGAGCGATGTCTTCCATCGCCTCCGACGCACCCGTCGGGGCGTACCGATCAGCGCCGTGCGCCACCATCGGCTGTTGCACGCCTGCGTACACCGAGCCGCCTGGCCCGCTTTGCGCGCGCAATTCCATGTAGGGATCGTCGGCTCCGGCCAGCATCTGGCGCAGGATGCTGACCGTGAGCAAGGCCTCTTGGCCGGAGGGTGCGTAATCGGGAGCGCCGGAGGTGTGATACCCAGTGTGGCCGCCAGAGTGACCCCCAGCGCCGCCGCTCCAGGCCGATGTAGGCGCCCATCCCGAGCCTGCGGCGCCCACATTCCCACCGGGGCCGTACCAGCCGCTGCCCTGCTGGTAGCCACCACTCTGCGGGTAAGAGGGCTGCGAGGACGCAACCCGCGTCCCCCAGCCAACTTGCTCAACACCATGGTCTCGCAGACCTTTGACCGCGCGCTCGTACACCTCCACCAGTTGCTCACCCAGGTAGGCCCGCATGTGCTGCATCCAAGCCTCGCGCACCGGCGCAATAACCTGGGTGTCAGCGACCGCGCGCTGAAGCGCACGGATGTAGTTCTCGGGACGAAGCGGGTTGCGCTCCGGTTGCACGCGGGGCAGACCCTGGGCTGCGCTTACCAGCCCATTGAGCTGCGAGAGGATTTCCTCCGTCGTGTGCAGCGCAATCTGCTGCGCTCGGGACAGTTCCACCTGCGCCTGCACCTCGTCGTCGTCCACAAGGCTGAGTTCGCCAAAATCAAGTGCGCTGGATGCGACTGCCTTGGTCTCGGGCGCGGAAGGCCCGTCGGCAAACATCTCCAGCAACACCATGGGGTAGGCTTTGCTCAAACCCGCTTGGTGTTCGCGCAGAAGGCGCAGCGCCTCGTTCGCCAGATCCCGCTTGGCGATCACGCGCGTTTCGGATTCCTGGCGAGCCAGCTCGTCGAGGGTGAACTTGACGAGCTGGTCCATCAACTGCTCGCTCTCCCGCACAGCAGTCACCACGCATGCCCGGAGTACCGCTCTGGAACGACCAGCAGACAAAGTCATGTTTGCACAGGCTTAAAGTGAAAGGGAAGTTTTAGATGCTACTTTAGCGCCTTAAAGCGCATGCGGTGGGGACGCGCGCCCTCTTCGCCAAGTCGCTTCTTCTTGTCGGCTTCGTACTCTTGGTAGTTGCCGTCAAAGAACGTCCACTGGCTGTCGCCTTCGGCTGCCAGTATGTGCGTAGCGATGCGATCGAGGAACCAGCGGTCGTGGCTGATAACCAACACCGTGCCGGCAAACTCAAGCAGCGCGTCTTCCAGGGCGCGCAGCGTTTCCACATCCAGGTCGTTCGATGGCTCGTCCAGGAGCAGCACGTTGCCACCAGCGATGAGGGTTTTGGCCAGGTGCAGGCGCCCACGCTCACCGCCTGAGAGGCTGCCGACACGCTTTTGCTGATCTGCTCCGTTGAAGTTGAAGCGCCCGCAGTAGGCGCGGCTGGCCATCTGAAATTTGCCGACGTTCAGCATGTCGAGCCCGCCAGAGACATCTTCCCAGACGGTTTTATCGTTCTCCAGCACGTCGCGGTGCTGGTCAACAAAAGCCATGTTGACGGTCGAGCCGATGACCACGGTGCCGCTGTCGGGCTGCTCCTTGCCGGCGAGCAGCTTGAACAGCGTCGATTTGCCGGCGCCGTTGGGGCCGATGATGCCGACGATGGCGCCAGGCGGAATGGTGAAACTCAGGTTGTCGATCAGCATGCGATCGCCAAACGACTTGCTGACGTTGTGGAATTCAAATACCTGCTGCCCCAAACGCTCGGCCACGGGAATGAAAATTTCCATGGTTTCGTTGCGCTTCTGGTATTCCATATCGCTCAGCTCTTCAAAGCGGGCGAGGCGCGACTTGCTTTTGGCCTGGCGTGCTTTGGGGTTCTGGCGCGACCATTCCAGCTCTTTCTTCAGTGCTTTGGCGTGGGCTTCTTCGCCCTTTTGCTCTTGCGCCAAACGCTCGCCCTTTTGCTCAAGCCAGGTGCTGTAGTTGCCCTTCCATGGAATGCCGCGGCCGCGGTCCATTTCCAGAATCCATTCCGCGGCGTTGTCGAGGAAGTAGCGGTCGTGGGTAATGGCGACCACCGTGCCGGTAAAGCGCTTGAGGAACACTTCCAGCCACTCCACCGATTCGGCATCCAAGTGGTTGGTCGGCTCGTCCAGCAGCAGCATGTCGGGCTTGGACAACAGCAGGCGGCACAGCGCCACGCGGCGCTTTTCACCACCCGAAAGCAGACCGATCTTGGCATCCCACGGCGGCAGGCGCAGCGCGTCGGCGGCGATCTCGAGCTGGTGCTCGGAGTCGGTGCCAGCGGTGGCAATGATGGCTTCGAGCTGGGCCTGCTCGGCGGCCAGCGCGTCAAAGTCTGCGTCTTCGGCGCCATAAGCGATGTAGACCTCTTCCAGGCGCGCCTTGGCGGCAAAGACCGCGCCCATCGACTCTTCCACCGATTCGCGGACCGTGTGCTCGTCGTTGAGCTTGGGTTCTTGCTCAAGGTAGCCAATGGTGAGCCCCGGCATCGGCAGCGCCTCGCCTTCGTACTCTTTGTCCACTCCGGCCATGATTTTGAGCAAGGTGGACTTGCCCGAACCATTTAGGCCGAGCACGCCGATCTTGGCGCCGGGGAAAAACGAGAGCGAAATGTCTTTCAAGAGCTGGCGCTTGGGCGGCACCGTCTTGCTGACGCGATTCATGGAGTAAACGTATTGGGCCATCGGGTCTGGGGAGTCCTGCAAATAAATAAGGCGGGCAGCGTGCCCGGCGAATCCACCAATTATCGGCCCATGCGACAATAGCGGCAGTCGTGCACTCCAGCTGTGCGCGATATCAGCAATCTGCTGGGGACAGCGCAACACCGCTTGCCGGCTCCCACTGTTGAACCTCGTCAGCCTGACACTGGATCGGCGCCCCACTCGCTGGGAGCCGACGGGCCGACTCCCGGCGCCCGGATGGGCGCGCTCTTTCAAATGACATTTGACGATCTGAATCTGGCTCCGGCCCTCATGAAAGCCGTGCGCGAGCAAGGCTACGAAATCCCTACGCCTATCCAGGCACAGGCCATTCCCGCCGTGCTTGCGGGGCAGGACCTTTTGGCGGGCGCTCAAACGGGCACCGGCAAGACAGCGGCGTTCACGCTGCCGCTGCTGGACCGCCTTTCCCGCGAAGAAGCGCCGAAAAACAAATTTGGTGGCAAGGGCCTGCGCGCACTCGTGCTGACCCCAACCCGCGAACTCGCAGCGCAGGTCGAAGAATCCGTGCGCCAGTACGGCAAATACCTCGACCTCAACTCCACCGTGGTGTTTGGTGGTGTGGGCATGAACCCACAGATCGACCGCATCAAGCGCGGTGTCGACATCCTGGTGGCAACACCGGGCCGTTTGCTGGACTTGCAGCAACAAGGTTTCCTGGACCTGTCCACCGTGCAAGTGCTGATTCTTGATGAAGCCGACCGCATGCTCGACATGGGCTTCATTCACGATGTGAAAAAGATTCTGGCGCTGGTGCCCAAAGACAAGCAAAGTCTGCTGTTCTCCGCCACCTTCAGCGACGAAATTCGCGATCTGGCCGCCACGCTGCTGAAAAACCCGCAAAGCATCCAAGTGACGCCGAGCAACACCACCGTGCAGCGTATCTCGCAAGTGATCCACCCCGTGGGTCGCGGCAAGAAGAAACAGGTGCTGGTGCACATCATCAACGAGCACAACTGGAGTCAGGTACTGGTGTTCACGCGCACCAAGTTCGGCGCCAACAACGTGGCCGAATTTCTTACCAAAAACGGCATTAACGCCATGGCGCTGCACGGCAACAAAAGCCAAAGCGCGCGTACACAGGCGCTCGCCGGCTTCAAGAGTGGCGACATCCGCGCCCTGGTGGCCACCGATATTGCCGCACGCGGCATCGACATCGACGACCTTCCGCACGTCGTGAACTACGAAATCCCCAACGTCTCGGAAGACTACGTACACCGCATTGGCCGAACTGGCCGAGCCGGCGCGAGCGGCGAAGCCGTAAGCCTGGTCTGCATGGACGAAGAAGGCTTCATGATGGAAATCGAGCGCTTCACCAAGCAAACGATTCCAGTGCAAGTCATTGAGGGTTTTGGTCCCGACGAGGGCGAGCGAGCCGAGCCTATTGCCATGGGTCGCCAGACCATTTGGGGCGGCGCAGGTCGCCCTCCCAGCCGCGACGTTATGCAGGCCGCTGCCAAAGCGGCGCGCGGCGAGATGATGGAACGGATTCGTGCCAACAAAGTGCCCGGCTCAGGCAATCGCGGTGCACGGCCGGCCGGTGGCGGCGGCGGAGGCGGCGGTGCCAGCAATGGCGGCGGCGGCGGTGGACGAAACGGCGGCGGCCGCAGTGCGCCCCGCAATGGCCCTGGGCCAAATGCCAACGCAGGACCGCGCGGCCCAGCCCGTTCCGGTGCAAACCCGCCTCGCAACTCAGACGACTGGCAGCCAGCGCGTGAAAACGCCCACTTGGGCACGCAGGCTGGCCGCAGCATGGCACCACCACGCACGCCCGGTCAGGGCGCAGGGCAGCCCGATCCAATGCGCACCAGCGTCGACAGCATGTCCGCAGGCCGTCGCGGCGGCGGCGGCTTCCGCAGTGGCGGCGGAGGCGGCTACGCTGGCGGTGGACGCAGTGGCGGTGGCGGCGGCCGCAGCGGCGGCGGGCGCAGTGGCGGCGGAGGCCGCGGCGGCTACTAAAAGCGCATGCGTTGCCACGCCGCCAAAAAATATGCATCAAATTGAGCTGTAGCGCTTATCTAGCAAGCGCCTGATGCTATTTAATTTATAGTTTTCGGCGACGCCCTGCACTGCCGCAGCGAGAATGCCGAAATACGGCGTACGCTCCGACACGCCGCTGCTTGCAGCGGCGTTTAACATTCCGGCCACGCGCGGGCCCTCTCTGCCTGGCAAACCCTGTTTTATTGCAGCTTCCACCATGCACTTGTCACATCGCTCCCCCGGCATTCGCATTGCAGTCCCCAATCGGGCACTGCCTTTGGCCTTTGTATTGGCACTGCTTGCCGGCTGCGGCAGCACACCGCTGCCGCCTTGGCCCGCTAAAGCACCGCTCCCACCTGCCGAGCGCGGTCGCGTGGTGGCGCCACCTGCACCATCGTTGGCGCCGCCCGTCGTATCACCAGTAGCTCCGCCTTCCAGCGCGCAGGTGCCCCCTGCAGCCCCTCCGACGACTACCTTGGGGGAGCCCGCTGCTGTGGCGCAGCATTTCCCGGACCCCATGGTGCGCTACCGCACTCCCGGCTTGGCCGATGGTCGACGCGCCTTCACCACCAACACAGAACTGGCCGACTGGCTGGGCGCGATTGCTTCTGCGCAGCAGGGGGTGGGCACACGTACCGAACTGCTGCGCTTGGGCCCTTCGCAACAAGGCGATTCCATTCTGGCATTGGTGGTCACGCGCGCGAACGGCACCAGCCCAGACGCATTGGAAGCGTCGCATCGTCCTACGGTCCTGCTTTTGGCGCAACAACATGGCGACGAGCCTGCGGGCGCTGAAGCCTTACTGGTCGTCGCCCAGGAGCTTGCGGGCGGTCTGCTTGAACCACTGCTGGATCGAATTAACGTCGTCATCGTGCCGCGTGCCAATCCTGACGGCGCAGAAATGGGCACACGCGAAACCGCAGCGGGCGTGGATATGGCCAAGGACCATCTCGCCATGTCAACGCCCGAAGCGCGCGCCCTCGCCATCTTGGCGCGGGACTATCGCCCTATTTTGGTGCTCGACGCACGCGAATTCGAAGCGTCGGGTGCAATCGCCCAGCAGTTTGGCGCAGTGCAAGCGAGTGATGCACTGCTGCAATACGCCACTGCCGCCAACGTGCCAGAGTTCTTGAGCAAAGCCGGGCGCGAGTGGTACTACGAGCCCATCGTTGCTTCGCTGCAAACCGAACGGCTGCGAAGCGACTGGTATTTTGAGCCGTTTGCAGCCGCAACTCCGAACCGCGTGGCTGGCGCCAGCGTGCTGCCAGAGAGCGTGCGCAATGCCAGCGGCCTCAAAAGCGCCGTTGGCTTTGTTGTGGCAAGCCGCGGCGTGGGTCTGGGCCGCGAACACATTCAGCGCCGGGTGCACACGCAAGTCACCGCGATTTCCAGCGCCCTGCGCAGCACGGCAGAGCGTTCGTCGAACCTGGAGCAGGTGCGCAGCTATGTTGCACGCGACACCAGCGCCCTCGCCTGCCGCAACCCTGTCGTGATTCAAGCTACTCCAACGCCTGCACAGCGCGACATTGCTTTGCTTGACGCTCAAACTGGCGCGCCGCGCGTCGAGCACGTCCAGTGGGAAACGCCCTTGAAGCTGCGCGCCACGCTCTCACGCCCGCGCCCTTGCGGCTACTGGCTGGCTGCACGCGCCGACAACGTGGTCGATCGACTGAAGCTGCTGGGGCTTCAGGTGCTTCGCGTGGCGGAGCCGGGCTCAATGCTCGCCGACAGCTACGACCGCGTTGGCTCTGTGGGCTCTGGTCAGATGCAACCAGTGCAACTGCGACGCAATGCCATCGACGCGCCTGTGGGAAGCTACTACATCCCACTGAACCAGCCTTTGGCCAATCTGGCCGTGGCTGCGCTTGAACCCGACAGCCCTGCCGGTTATGTGGCACGTGAAGTGATTGACGACATGGGCGACGTCGCCCGCATTGTCACCACACCATCGCTGGTGTTCGAAGAAGCCAACTGACCATTGCTGCTGCGACGCCGTTATCGGCAAAGCAGCGACGCAGCTATGATCGCGGGCTTCGCGCCAACGCGCAAAGACATCTGCCCGTAGCTCAACTGGATAGAGCAACAGCCTTCTAAGCTGTAGGTCGGGGGTTCAAGTCCCTCCGGGCAGGCCACATAGGCCCCTCGCACGGCTAAAAACAGACGCGCCAACCGTAGATCCCGACCGGGTACGACACCTACGGGCGCCACCGGTGGAAATTTTTTGTCCGCCGAAATTTTTACGTCGTTGCCGGCTCGCCGCTCGTCAGCACCGAAATTTATGGCAGATCAAAAACCCCAGCAAGCTGAGTCGAACATTTCACCTTGGCGTTTGAGTGTGGCCCCGATGATGGAGTGGACCGACCGCCATTGCCGCTTCTTCCACCGTTTGCTCACCCGCCACACGCTTTTGTACACCGAAATGGTGAACGCGGGAGCGGTTTTGCATGGTGGCACCGAGCGACATTTGCGGTTCAACGAGGAGGAGCAGCCCGTCGCCCTACAACTGGGCGGATGCGAGCCTGCAGACTTGGCGAGCGCTGCGCGGCTTGGCGAGGAATGGGGGTATCGGGAGATCAATCTCAACTGCGGCTGCCCGAGCGAGCGTGTCCAGCGTGGGGCTTTTGGGGCCAGCCTGATGAAAGAGCCGTCGCTGGTGGCCGACTGCGTGAAGGCCATGCGCGATGCAGTGGACGTCCCGGTCACGGTCAAGCACCGCGTTGGTCTGGGACGCGACGAAAGTTATGCGTTTGTGCGTGACTTTGTCGGCCAGGTGTCTGAGGCGGGCTGCGAGGTTTTCATCGTGCACGCGCGCAATGCTTGGCTGGAAGGTCTGTCGCCCAAGCAAAACCGCGAAATCCCCCCTCTTCGCTACGAAGTGGTGCACCAACTCAAAGCCGACTTCCCGGCAATCACTTTTGCTATTAATGGCGGCCTCGCGAGCGACGATGCATTGGTAGAACAACTTGCGAAACTCGATGGCGCGATGGTGGGGCGGGAGGCTTACCACCGCCCGTGGTGGTTGAGCCAGTGGGACGCGCAATATTTCGGCACAGCGCAACGTGAAATGAACCGCGAGACCATCGAAGAAGCGATGGTGGAATACATGGCGCGGGAACACGAGCGCTACGGAACGCCCTGGCCCTCCATTGCGCGCCACATGCTGGGTTTGCAACACGGGCTGCGCGGTGCGCGCCTATGGCGCCAAGTGTGGAGCGACCACCACTTAAAGGATTTGCCAGCACACGCTGTTATGGCGCTCGCCAGGGCAGCGCAGAAGTCCGCCTCGGGTGAGGTGGCTCAGTCGGCTTGAGCCAACCGCCGCTCCACCCAACCCGCTAGCGGCTCCGGGCGTCCGAAAAGATAGCCTTGCAATACGTCGCAATGGTTGTTAGCAAGAAAATCCGCCTGCTCTTGCGTCTCGACACCTTCTGCCACCACGCGCAGGCCCAGGTTGCGTGCCACAGCCAGAATGGTCTGGACGATGGCGGTATCACTCGGGTCGGTGGGGGTGTCTTGCACGAAGCTTCTGTCAATTTTTAGTTCGTAGATCGGCATACGCTTGAGATACGCCAAACTGGAATACCCGGTACCGAAGTCGTCAATGGAAAAGCGCACCCCCATCGCGACCAACTCATGCATGCGCTCAATGGTCAGCTCCATCTCTTCGGCCAACAGGCTCTCAGTGACTTCGAGCACCAGGTGATCCGCGCGAGCGCCGGTCTGCTCGAGCATGGCGTGCACCCTCGCAACAAAACCCTCATGGCGAAACTGGCGCTGGCTCACGTTGACAGACAAAGGAACCAAGACGCCAGATTCCTGCAACTGAACCAGTGCGCTGCAGGCTTGCTGAAGCATCCAGTCGCCCATGCGCACGATCAGGTCCGAAGCCTCAGCGACCGGAATGAATTCGACCGGTGAGACCATGCCGCGCTGCGGATGCTGCCAGCGCATCAACAACTCACCGCCCACCACAACACCGCCAGGAAGTACCTGAGGCTGAACATAGGCGCTAATTTGGCCTGCGGCAAAGCCGACGGTCAGATCCTGCTCCAGTGCCACGCGCCGCTGAACCTCCGCCTGCATGGCAGCCTCGAAGAAGCAAATGCGGTTGCGCCCGAGGTCTTTGGCACGGTACATGGCCGTGTCCGCCTCGCGCAGCAAGTCTTCCACGGCCTCACCTTGCTTAGGAAAAAGGGTGAGCCCGACGCTGGCAGTAGTGGCAAAGCCGTGCCCCCCAATGCTGAACGGCGCGTCCAGCGTTTGGCGCAGGCTCTCTGCAACCCTGAGCGCAAGGAGGCAGGCTTCATCCATATGCTCGGACAGATCGCTGACCAGCACGGCGAACTCGTCTCCACCGATATGCGCCACGGTGTCGGTGTCGCGCACTGCCAGAGTCAAACGTTGCGCCACTTGATTAAGCAGTGCATCGCCAGCGGAATGGCCCTGTGCGTCGTTGATGTGCTTGAAATTGTCCAGATCAAGAAACAGCAGCGCGCCCATGCGACCCGCATGCGACGCTGCGCCCAGCGCATAGGTCAGCCGGTCGAGCAACATGCGGCGATTGGGCAGACCAGTGAGAGGGTCGAAGTATGCGAGGCGATGCGTACGTGCCGCAGCCTGCCTGCGCTCAGACACATCGCGCAATAAGGCAATAAATCGGGCACCCGATGCCGGCTGAGCGCCTTGCTTACGCGCCACAGACAGCTCGAACCATCGGCTCTCGCCATCAACAGTCAGCTCGAACTCATGCCCCGACGAATAGCCTCGCGCGGCCGCGGTGTCGAGCGCCGCGCGGCAGCCCAAGGCGGTATTTGTAGAAGCCGCTTCGGGCAGACTCCGGCCCAGCAATTGCGCTGCTTGTGCATACAAGGCGGAATCGGGTGCGTTGTGGCACCGCAGAACTCGCCCGTCCTGGTCAAGCTCAAACATCCAGTCGGGTGTGGCGTCGAGCGTCGCCTGCAAGTCGTCGCGCGTGTCGCGAAGTTCCTGGGTCATACGCTTTGCCAGAGCCACGGCGTGGTCGCGCCGATTTGACAGAAACCAGGTGAACCAGCCCACCATCAGACTCAGCGCGATCGCGAGCAGGGCAATGAGGTTGCGCTCGCCGCCCGGAAAGCGCTGCATAAAAGCTTGGGAGGGCTGCGCGACGACGGTCCAAGGTCGTCCAGCCACCTGAATGGTGCGCAGAAATTTGGGCTTCAGAGCGCCATCGGTCTCGAACTTGGCGGACCGATACAGCAGGCCATCCGCTTCTCCCGTAGGCCCGTCGAACACTGCAATAGCGACACCGTCGCCGGCAAGCTTGGCAGTGCTTTCCATAAACTCAGACATACGAATGGCCCCTGAAATCCAGCCTTTCAAGGCAGCCCTTCTTTGCTCCACCGAATCGACTGGCATTGCATTCGCGTAAATCGGCAGATACATCACCACGCTGCGCGCCTCGCGCACGCCAAAATCTTGGCGCAATTCCAATCCGCTCGTGATGGAAGCTTGGCCGGTATCGCGAGCGCGGTTCTGCGCTTCAAGCGCCCCCTGCACCATTTTCGTATCCACACCCACGACACCCAAGTTTTCCGGCGACTGCGGTTCGATCAACCCCAATGGCCTGTATTCATCGCGCTCGCCTGGCGGGCTGATCGCGAACTGTGGAAAGCCGATGGCCCGCATGCTCAATTCAAAATTGCGCGCTTGGCCGGCTCGCACCTGCAAAACATAGGCCACCGACTGCAAGCCGGGAAGCAGGTGCGGGAGCGCCAACTGCTTCACATAAGCATGGAATTCACTTCGATCGATTTCCTCCGAACCTTCGTAAAAGCCTTTAAGGCCGCGAAGAACGATTTCTTGAGCTGCCATCCGGTCTTCAAGCGAATCGAGCACACGTTCAAACGCCCTGTCGAAAGCTGCCCCACGCCGCGCCTGTGCCTGCGAACCTTCGCCCACCCAATACAGTGCGGCAGCAGAAAGCAAAACCACGCCGATGGCAGGTCCGACGAGGCTGGAGAGGCGCAACCGACCTTGCTGAGTTCGAAAGTATTGAGAGAATGACGTCACATACATGACATTGGGCAGTGGCGACCAGACGGTTGCGATAAAAGCATTATTGACCCATTTGGAACGCTGCAGCGAGGCGGCGCCATCGCTTCGCGTCCACGCTTTGCATACTGAAAATGTCCCTCCAAGTGGACGATTGAATGCGGCAACCTCTGACGATTGCAACCAAAACTATCGGCCACAATCGAGTTCAACTCTATCCGTTATGCCCTCACTCGATTTCGAACGCGAAAGGTCGCGATTTCTTGAATTTCATGCACAGCATGAAGCGCATTGGCGCAAGCTCGCCGATGTGTATGCGGCACAGTTGCAGGGTGTGCTGGTTCACACAGTGCCAGGCTGCAAGCTCGAGTGGCGAATCAAGGACCCCCACGAAGGACTGCGCAAATTCTCTCGGAAATATCGAGCAGCACTTGAAGAAAATGGCACGTCCTACGAGATTCGCCACTACCTGAGCGATCTCATCGGCTTGCGTGTAGTCTGTTTGTACGAAGACGAACTGGAGAAGGTGGCCGCGATTGTCCGCCTGCATTTTGAGGTGATCGACACGACGGACAAAGTCAGCGCAGTCGAGAGTACAGAGGCCTCGTTTGGCTACAAGGGTCTGCACATGGATCTACGGCCGACCCTGCAAGTGGGCTCCGAGGAAACCGCTGGCCCCAACAGCGCGTTCGAATTGCAGATTCGCACCGTGATCCAGGACTCCTGGGCAGTGCTCGACCACAAGATCAAATACAAGAAGGCCATTCCCAGCCCGCTTAAGCGACGCATCAATGTGCTGGCGGCGCTGTTTGAATTGGCCGACCGGGAGTTTCGTCAGATTCGTGATGAAACCGAGCTTGAGCTGCGCGAAGCACCAGACGAAAGCGCGGCCGATACCCCTAACAACGCCCCCGCAGCAGCCCGAGATGTCGCAAACAACCAACTCAATGCTTTCACATTCCTGAAGATTGCGACGCATTTCTTCAAGGATTTTGAGTTTGAGCCTCACAAGGTGGATGGCTTCGTTGAAGACATCCACATTTGGGCCCCAAGCATGACGCGCGCCCGATTCAACCACCTCATTCGGACGCACATTGGCACGGTCAAGCGCTACCGCATGTTTTTGGAAGACAAGGAGGGTGGGGGTTCGTTCAATCCGTACACCGTGATGCGCCATTGTCTTTATCTGGGCGACAGAGAGCACTTCACCTCTGCACTTCGTAAAGTTGCCAGAACCAGTTTCGAAGCTTGGCTGCAGACCAATGCTGCACGAGAAAAGACTGCTTAAATCGCGCCTTATCCTCGACTAAGTTTGCTCTTTACGCTATATATTTGGTAGCTAATTCGGGCCGTTAGGCGAGCGGCTTCTATGACTTATCTGTCACCGATGCGACTAACCATTCGTAGTACTACGGTCGGCAGACGTAACAAATCGCTGCTATATTGCACTGCAACATAAACGGATTCCACATGCTTTATCAGATCTACGAAACCCAGCGCTCGTTCATGGAGCCGTTTGCGGACTTCGCACTCGCTGCTTCCAAGCTCTATAGCAACCCCGGGCTGCCTTTTCAGAAGTCGGCGCTCGCTCAGCGCATGTCTGCTGGCTACGACCTCTTGTACCGTCTCTACAAAGACTACGAGAAGCCAAAATTCAACATCACCACCGTGTCGGTCGAAGGGGTGGACGTGGCGATTCACGAGCGCATTGAGCTCGACAAGCCATTCTGCGAACTGCGCCGCTTCAAGCGCTTCTCTGACGATCCCGCCACCTTGACCAACCTCAAGACGCAGCCAGTGGTCCTGATCGTGGCGCCGTTGTCTGGGCACTACGCCACGCTCCTGCGCGACACAGTGCGCACCATGCTGCAGGGCCACAAGGTGTACATCACCGACTGGAAGAACGCGCGCCTGGTGCCGCTCTCTGACGGGGCGTTCCACCTGGACGACTATGTCAACTACGTGGAAGAGTTCATCCGACACTTGCAGGGCAAGTATGGCAATTGCCACGTTATGAGCGTCTGCCAGCCGACGGTGCCAGTCTTGGCTGCCGTCTCGCTGATGGCGACCCGCGGCGAGCAGCAGCCGTTGTCGATGACCATGATGGGTGGACCGATTGACGCGCGCAAGTCACCGACGAGCGTGAACGACCTGGCGGTCAAGCGAGATTACGACTGGTTCAAGAACAATGTGATTTACAGCGTGCCCGAGAGTTTTCCGGGCAAAGGCCGACGTGTCTATCCAGGCTTTCTGCAGTACACCGGCTTCGTCGCGATGAACCCGGACCGGCACGCAGGCAACCACCACGACTACTTCAAAAATCTGGTCAAGGGCGACGACGCCAGTACAGATGCACACCGTGCCTTCTACGACGAGTACAACGCTGTCCTTGATATGGATGCCGACTACTACTTGGAAACCATCGATACGGTCTTCCAGACGTACAAGTTGGTCAACGGCACATGGGATGTGCGCGCACCGAGCGGAGAACTGGAGCGCGTGCGGCCTCAGGACATCAAGGCCGGCGCTCTGCTGACCATTGAAGGTGAGCTCGACGACATTTCCGGCTCCGGCCAGACGCGCGCTGCGCATGCTCTGTGCAGTGGCCTGCCCGCCAGCGAAGAACACCACATTGAGGTGAAGGGCGCCGGCCACTATGGAATTTTCAGCGGTCGCCGCTGGCGCGATACGGTCTATCCACAAGTCCGGGAATTCATTGCCAAACATCAGCGTGGGGTGTCGAGCGCGCCTACGGCTGCGCCTGAAGCGCCTGAAGCGCCCAAAGCTGTGCTTGCGAGCGTGCCCGTCGCTCTGAAGCCGGTTCCAGCCCCGGCCCCGGCGCCGCGCAAGCCTGCAAAGAAACAAGAAGCGGCGGCTCGCGTGGTGAAGCGCAGCACCGCTGCGGTAGCACCCGCTCCTGCAAAGGCAACGCCACGGCCACCTGCAAAGGCCGTCACGTCGACAAAGGCGGCGCCAACCGCGGCATCTGCTCTTATACCGGTCACGAACTGGGTGAAGCCAAGCACTGCCAAGCGGACGACTGGCGCTGCCGCACCGGCAGTCCAGCCAGAAGCACCAGCAAAAGCGACGGTGGTGACCGCTGCTCTGCCTCCCGAGCAGCCCAAACCAGCGTCACGCAAAAAGGTCTAAGCCATGGCCATGCCGCCAGTGCCGGGCGGTCTGGCGGCACGCATCGCCGCCGCGTTGCCTCAAACGCAGTGCACACGCTGCGGTTATCCGGACTGCGAGGCCTATGCGGTGGCCATTGCAGAAGGCACGGCGGGCATTAACCAGTGTCCACCGGGCGGCGCCGAAGGCATCGCCCGGCTGTCGGGCATTACTGGTCATCCTGCCATCCCGCTCAGCGCAGCACATGGCGATGAGACGCCGCGCAGCCTCGCGGTCATTGATGAAGCATGGTGCATAGGCTGTACGCTTTGCATAGCCGCCTGCCCGACCGATGCGATTGTCGGCGCCAACAAATTCATGCACACCGTGATTGCAGACCATTGCACAGGCTGCGCCTTATGTTTGCCGGTATGCCCGGTCGATTGCATCGACCTGGAAAATGCCAGCGCACGCACTACAGGGTGGCAGGCATGGACTGCGGAGCAAGCCGACCACGCAAAGCAGCGCTATGCAACGCGCAAGGCACGTCTGATGGTCGAACAGACTGCAGTGCCGGCGGCAAAACCCGCTGCAGCACAAGCGAGCAAACAATCGACCATTGAAGCCGCTCTGGCACGAGCCAGGGCACAACGCACAAGTTCTGGGTGAGTCAGTTCACGAGCGATTTGTACACGCCACAGCCCAAGTACAAATCGTCCAGCAGGCAGACGTAAGACATCTTGGTTTGCACCTTCCCGGATGCTGGGTTGGTGATGTCGTATTCCACCCAGCCCGGGCCGCGCTGGGCTTGCGAGACGATATCGGCCACAAGTTGGTCGCCGGCAATCCCGGGCACGTCTTGAACCCGTGTGCCTACCTTGGCGGGATTGCCACCAAATGCCAAATAGGTCCCGCTGGTGTTGAGCGCAAACACATACATGTCGCGATCGTGCCAAGCTTGGTTTGGGTCGGTCAATGCGCGCACAAACTGTTGCTGCGACATGCCCCGGTCATACAACTGCACAGCGCCCTCAACCAAGGCACGAGCCTCAGGCGCAGTGCCTTGCTGCAGCTGGAACGAAGCTACGGCAATGGACAGCGTTGCCGCTCGCTCGCCCAAGGCAACCGACTGCTCCACCGCATGTTCCACCATCTGCGCGTTCTGCTGGGTGATGTGGTCCAGCTGACGCACTGCTGAGGTGATTTCGGCCAAGCCGGTGCTCTGCTCGGCGCCAGTCGTCGCAATCTCGGACATGGTCAACGCGACCGAGCGTATTCCGGACGCCATTCCTGCAATGCTCTCGCCTGCTGCTCGAATCAAACCAGCGCTCTCCTCCACCTGGCGCACCGAGTCGCTGATGAGCTGGCGGATTTCTCGCGCCGCTTCGCCAGATCGACCCGCCAAGGTTCGCACCTCTGAGGCAACGACGGCAAAACCTCGTCCCTGCTCACCGGCGCGGGCGGCTTCGACCGCGGCATTGAGCGCAAGGATGTTCGTTTGAAAGGCGATGCCATCGATCACTCCGATGATTTCGTTCATCCGCCGCGCGCCCTGCTGAATCGCTTCAACGGACGCCACAGCACGCGCCATAGCGTCAGCGCCTTGGGTGGCGGTCTGGCTGACCTGGCTCGCGCGGACGTCCGCGTCTTGCGCGGTATGCGCATTGTTTTGCACGGTACCCGACAGCTGCTCAACACTGGCGGCCGTTTGCTCCAGGCTTGCAGCTTGCTGCTCGGTGCGATCGGCCAGCGCACGGTTGTCACTTGTAAGCTCTTCACCCGCATGCGAGACCAACGCCGCGTTGCTGCGCACATCCGCCACCATGGCAGAGAGGACTTGCATCAGGCTGTCGAGCATGCCGGCAATGCGAGCAAGCTCGCCCTTACCTTGCAGGCCGGAACGTGCACGCAGGTCGCCGCGCACGGCCTGTCCTAGTGCGCCTGTAAGCGCGGCAATGCCTGCTGACAGCTCTGCCGCAACCGCAGCGCTGGTATAGGCCACCAAAGCGGCTGTCAACCCTGCCCCACCCCAAACCCAGAACGGCTCGGCGCCGGACAAAGCAATGCTGACCACCGCAACCACGCCAAGGCACGAGAGCACTGCGACCACCATCAACTGAAAGGAAAGCCGAAGGCGACCAATCAGCCAGCGACCAGGTCGCAGAATCAATGATGTGGACATTAACCTCCCCTTTGTTTTGTCTACCTAACAGTCTGCAGCAGACTAAGCCACTGTGCTTTCCAATCGCTTACGCGAAACTTGCGCCCGGCAGCTGCCTGATAATGGGCCAATGCATCCGTCGCTCAATCGGCTCCAACCCTATCCTTTTGAGCGCTTGCGCCAACTTTTTTCGTCGGTAGTCCCCCCAAGCCATCTGCGACCCATCAGCTTGGGCATCGGCGAGCCGCGGCACACGACCCCTGCTTTCATCGCCAATGCCTTGGTCGATGGTTTGAATGGTCTGTCGAGCTACCCGGCCACAGCAGGTGAGCCGCGACTGCGCAAGGCATTCACAACCTGGGTGGCACACCGTTACGGTGTAGATCTCGACCCAGTGACACAGGTGCTGCCAGTCAACGGTTCGCGAGAAGCACTTTTCGCATTCGCGCAAACCGTAGTCGATGGGAATCAAGCCAACGCCATCGTCGTCTGCCCCAATCCGTTCTACCAAATATATGAAGGCGCTGCCTTGCTGGCAGGCGCAACGCCTTGGTACGCCCCGAGCGACCCAGCGCGCAACTTCGCTGTGGATTGGGACAGCGTTCCGGACGATGTCTGGCAGCGCACCCAATTGCTGTACGTTTGCTCGCCTGGCAACCCGACAGGTGCGGTCATGCCGCTGGCGGAATGGGAGAAACTGTTTGCGTTGTCCGACAAGCACGGTTTTGTCATTGCGTCGGACGAGTGCTACAGCGAAATCTATTTTCGAGATCCTCCGCTGGGCAGCCTCGAAGCGGCCACAAAGTTGGGGCGGTCCGATTTTCGGGGCCTTATGGCCTTCACCAGCCTGTCCAAGCGCAGCAATGTGCCCGGGCTGCGCAGTGGTTTTGTCGCGGGCGACGCCGCGCTCATCAAGGCTTTTTTGCTCTACCGCACCTACCACGGCGGGGCCATGTCGCCTCCGGTGCAGGCTGCAAGCATCGCCGCATGGGGCGACGAGGTCCATGTGCAGGAAAACCGGGCACTGTACCGCGCCAAATTTTCTGCCGTCACGCCCTTGCTTGCTTCAGTGCTGGAGGTTGCGCTCCCAGACGCCGGTTTTTACCTGTGGGCGCGCATACCCGACGCGTTGGGTCTGTCGGACGAAGCCTTCGCGAAGGCGCTGCTGGCTCAATACAATGTGACGGTACTTCCGGGCAGCTATCTCGCGCGCGACGCGCATGGTGCCAATCCAGGAGCGCAGCGCGTCCGCATGGCCTTGGTGGCCGAAACTTCAGAGTGCGTGGAAGCTGCGCAACGCATCGTGCAATTCGTCCAATCGGTATCCTTGCAGAAAACTTCATGACTCAGCAACTCCAGAGCATCATCGCCGCAGCGTGGGAAGACCGCGCCAACCTTTCACCCGCCACCGCCCCAAAGGAAATTCTGGATGCGGTCGAGCATGTGATTGCATCACTGAACACCGGAAAACTGCGCGTTGCCACGCGCGAGGCCGTTGGCCAATGGACCGTGCACCAGTGGATCAAGAAGGCCGTGCTGCTCTCCTTCCGCCTGAAGGACAACGAAATCATGAAAGCCGGCGAGCTGGCGTTCTTCGACAAGGTGCAGACCAAATTTGGCAACCTCACCCCGCAGGAGATGGCAGCCACCGGTGTGCGCGTGGTACCGCCTGCTGTAGCCAGGCGCGGCAGCTTTATTGCCAAAGGTGCAGTCCTGATGCCGTCTTACGTGAACATCGGCGCTTACGTAGACGAAGGCTCCATGGTGGACACTTGGGCCTGCGTGGGTTCGTGCGCGCAAGTGGGCAAGAACGTCCACCTCTCCGGCGGTGTGGGCTTGGGCGGCGTGCTCGAACCGCTGCAGGCCAACCCCACCATCATTGAAGACAACTGCTTTATTGGCGCGCGCTCCGAAGTGGTCGAGGGCGTTATCGTCGAAGAAAACTCCGTCATCAGCATGGGCGTTTACATCAGCCAAAGCACGCCCATCTACGACCGCGCCACGGGCGAGACGACTTACGGCCGCATTCCATCGGGCTCGGTGGTGGTCAGCGGTAACTTACCCAAAGACGGCGGCCGCTACAGCTTGTACGCCGCCATCATTGTGAAGCGCGTCGATGCCCAGACCCGCGCCAAAACCAGCATCAACGAACTGCTGCGCGACTGACAGCGCAGGCAACCACTACGACCACCCTGGGAGACACGCATGAGCACGATGGAACGCATCCTGCGCCTGATGGCCGAAAAAATGGCATCGGACGTTTACCTGTCGGCCAACGCACCCGCACTAATCAAGATCAACGGCGAATGCGTGCCGATCAACAACCAGATCCTCCCGCCCGATGCCCCGCGCAACCTGCTCTCTGAAATCGTGCCCCCAGACCGCATTGAGGAGCTGGAAGAAACCGGCGAACTCAACATGGGCGTACCGCTCACCGGCGTAGGGCGGTTTCGGGTCAGTGCCATGCGCCAGCGTGGCACCTATGCGGTGGTGATTCGCTTTATCAGCCAGCAGATTCCGGAACTCGATTCGCTGAATCTGCCTGCAATTTTGGGCGATTTGATTCTGGAGAAGCGCGGCCTGATTCTGGTGGTGGGCGCTACGGGCTCGGGCAAAAGCACCACGCTGGCCGCCATGCTCGACCGGCGCAACAACCTGCAAACCGGCCACATCTTGACCATTGAAGACCCGGTCGAGTACCAGTTTCGCAACAAGAAATCCATCATCAACCAGCGTGAAGTCGGCTCGGACACGCAGTCGCTGCAGGTTGCATTGAAGAACGCGCTGCGCCAAGCGCCTGATGTGATCCTGATCGGCGAAATTCGCGACCGTGAGACCATGTCGGCTGCCATTGCCTACGCCCAGTCGGGCCACCTGTGCCTGGCCACGCTGCACGCCAACAACAGCTACCAGGCGCTCAACCGCATTTTGAGCTTTTACCCAGTCGAAGTGCGCGAGACCATGCTTGGCGACTTGGCTGCTGCGCTGCGCTCGGTCATCTCGCAGCGACTGGTGCGCACCGCCAATGGCGACCGCGTGCCGGCCGTCGAGGTCATGCTCAACACCAAATTGGTCGCCGAATTGATTGAGAACGGCGATTTTTCCGGCGTCAAGGACGCCATGGAAAAATCCATGGCCGAAGGTTCGCAGACTTTTGAAGAAGACCTGGCGCGCCTGATCATCGAAAACCGCATCGATCGCAAGGAAGGCCTCGCCTACGCCGATTCGCCGACCAACCTGATGTGGCGCCTGCAAAACGATTTTGCGGTGGCATCCAAAGCCGCCCAGGCGAGCAAGCACGCGCGGGACACGCAGGCAGAAGACGAAGCACCTTCGTTTACCGAAATCGTGCTGGACGTCAGGAGCGGGGATTGAAGTCTTCCGCCTCCGCTACGCTGGAACTTGCAGAGCAACTGATTGCACGCCCCTCGGTCACTCCCGCCGATTCTGGCTGCTTGGCGATGCTCAGCGCACGCCTTGCGCCGCTGGGCTTCGCCTGCGAAGCCATGGACAGCGGGCCAGAGAGCTTTCGCGTACAGAATTTGTGGTCAAAACGGCCTTCAGCGCTTACTGGTAAAGCGCTAGAAGCTACTAAAACCATAGTATTTGCTGGCCATACCGACGTCGTGCCAACTGGGCCGCTCACCCAGTGGAACAGCGACCCCTTCGTGCCCACCCAGCGCGGCGGCAAGTTGTATGGGCGCGGCGCGAGCGACATGAAAACTTCCATTGCCGCGTTTGTCGTCGCGGTGGAAGAATTTCTTGCTGCAACGCCAGCACCCCATTTGAGCATTGCCCTGCTGCTCACCAGCGACGAAGAGGGCCCTTCTGTCGATGGCACCAAGGTCGTGGTGGAACAGCTGCGCGCACGCGGCGAGCGCATCGACTGGTGCATCGTCGGCGAACCCACCGCGGTCACGCGCACTGGCGACATGATCAAGAACGGCCGGCGCGGCACGCTGAGCGGCAAGTTGGTCGTGCGCGGCATCCAGGGCCACATCGCCTACCCGCACCTCGCCCGCAACCCGATCCACCAAGCAATGCCTGCGCTGGCCGAGCTGGCTGCGATGCGCTGGGACGAGGGCAACGCCTTCTTCCAACCCACCAGTTGGCAGATGAGCAACATGCATGGCGGCACCGGGGCGAGCAACGTCATTCCCGGCGAAGTGGTGGTGGATTTCAACTTCCGCTTTTGCACCGAATCGAGTGCAGAGAACCTCAAGCAGCGTGTGCATGCCGTGCTCGACCGCCATGAGCTCGAATACGAACTGCAATGGACCCTGGGCGGCCAGCCCTTCCTGACCACCCCCGGCGACTTGGTGGACGCCGTGCAGCGCGCCATTGCCGATGAGACGGGCTTGGTCACCGAACTATCGACCACCGGCGGCACCAGCGACGGGCGCTTCATCGCCACGCTGTGCCCCCAAGTGGTCGAGGTTGGCCCGCCCAACGCCAGCATCCACAAAATCGACGAGCACATTGCGCTCGTCGACATCGAGCCGCTAAAAAACATCTACCGCCGCACGCTGGAGCACCTCAACGTACTCGCAGCAGCGCAGCCATGAGTCAGCGTTCCCTGCCGCCCCTGTGCGGCGCCACGCTGGGTGCATTGGTCGATTCGGGCGCGGCCCTCCTGCAGGCGGCGGGTGTCTCTTTTGGACACGGCACCACCAATGCCCACGACGAGGCCGCCTGGCTCGTACTGTGGCGCTTGGGTCTGCCGCTCGATACGGCACTGGGCCAAGCTCCAGATTCCATGGAAAATCACCCGGTAACCCAAGCAGAGCTTGCGCAAGCAGCTATTCTTTTTGAAGCACGCATCGCCAGCCGCAAGCCCGCCGCCTACCTCACGCAGGAAGCCTGGCTGCAAGGCGTGCCCTTTTACGTGGACGAGCGCACGATCGTGCCCCGCAGCCTGATCGCAGAACTGATTGCCGACGGCAGCGTTGATGCCTTTTTAAGCGACACCACGCACAGCGTGCTTGACCTGTGCACCGGCAACGGCAGCCTTGCCGTGCTCGCAGCCATGGCCTGGCCGGAAGTGGTGGTGACCGGCGCCGACATCTCTGCCGACGCGCTGGCGGTGGCCCGCATCAACGTGGACCGGCACGGGCTGGCAAGCCGCATTGCGCTCGTGCAGTCCGATGGCCTGGACAAGCTGCCCGGTCCGTGGGATTTGGTGGTCTGCAACCCCCCGTACGTCAACGCTCTGTCCATGCAGGCGCTGCCGCCCGAATACCGCGCCGAGCCGGCGCTGGCGCTTGCCGGCGGCCGCGACGGCATGGATTTCATCCGCCGCCTGCTGCAGGATTTGCCCGCAAAACTGTCCGAAGACGGTGCGTTGTTGCTTGAAATCGGCAACGAGCGCAACCATTTCGAAGCTGCTTTCCCCGAACTGCCCGTGTACTGGCTGTACACCAGCGCAGGCGACGACCAGGTGCTGCTCATCACCCAGGCCGCCCTTTGCGGCGGCGCGGGCATTCGTTAGCTGCACCCACTACTTCGCTGTCAGCCTGCTTTTGATCGGCGCCAAACCAAAGCGCTGACCCGCACGGCGTGCCATTTCTCACAGGGCGTAATGCCGCAGTCTGGCCCCCACCAGACGCACGCGGGATAATCGCCCCAAGGTTCCTATTTCATGATCACTCTCAAAAACGTCATTCTTCGTCGCGGCGCCAAAGTGCTGCTAGACCGCGTCAACGGCACCATCAACCCCGGCGAACACGTCGGCCTGGTGGGGCGCAACGGGGCCGGCAAGTCCAGCCTGTTCGCCTTGTTCAACGGCAATTTGCACGAAGACGGCGGCGACTTTTTCATTCCGACCCAGTGGCGTATGTCGCAGGTGGCACAGGACATGCCCGAAACCGACGAGCCAGCGACCGATTTCGTCGTTGCCGGCGATACGCGTCTGATGGAGGTTCAGGCCCAACTGGCCGAGGCGGAAGCCGCCGACGACGGCATGGCCATTGCCCACGCCTATACCGATCTGCACGACGCTGGTGCCCATGACGCCTTACCGCGCGCACAGGCGCTGATTCTCGGCCTGGGCTTCAAGGTCTCCGAGCTGGACAAGCCAGTGGACAGCTTTTCCGGCGGCTGGCGCATGCGGCTGCAGCTCGCCCGCGCGCTGATGTGCCCCAGCGATCTGCTGCTGCTCGACGAGCCCACCAACCACTTGGACCTCGATGCTCTGGTCTGGCTGGAAGCCTGGCTCAAGCGCTACGAAGGCACGATGATCGTCATCAGCCACGACCGCGAGTTTCTCGATGCCGTGACCAACGTCACCATGCACATCGACCACGCGCAGTTGACGCGCTACGGTGGCAACTACAGCAAGTTTGAAGACCTGCGTGCTGAGCAACTGACGCTGCAAGGTGCCAGTTTCGCCAAGCAACAGGACAAAATCGCCCATTTGCAGAAGTTTATTGCGCGCTTCAAGGCGAAAGCCAGCAAGGCCAAGCAAGCACAAAGCCGGGTCAAAGCTCTGGATCGCATGGAGAAAATCGCGCCCGTCCTGGCCGACGCCGACTTCACTTTTGAATTCAAGGAACCGGTCAACCTGCCCAACCCGATGCTGGCGATCAGCGATGCATCCTTCGGCTATTTGGGCGAGGACGGTGTCGAGACCACCATCCTGAACAACGTCAGCCGCAGCGTGCTGGCCGGCCAGCGCATCGGCATTCTGGGCGCCAACGGCCAAGGCAAATCGACGTTGGTCAAGACCATTGCCCGCACCATGGCGCCGCTGGCCGGCACCATCACCGAGGGCAAGGGCCTGTCAATTGGCTACTTTGCCCAGCAAGAGCTCGACGTGCTGCGCCCGCACGAAAACCCGCTGGAACACATGATTCGGCTCGCAAAGGAAGCTGGCCCCAACAGCCGGGAACCGAGCCGCGAGCAGGACCTGCGCAGCTATTTGGGCAGCTTCAACTTCACCGGCGACATGGTCAAGCAAAGCGTGGGCAGCATGAGCGGCGGCGAAAAAGCCCGCCTGGTGCTGGCCATGATCGTCTGGCAGCGCCCCAACCTGCTGCTGCTCGACGAGCCCACCAACCACCTCGATTTGGCGACGCGCGAGGCGCTTTCCATGGCGCTCAACGAGTTCGAGGGCACCGTCATGCTGGTCAGCCACGACCGCGCCCTGCTGCGCGCCGTGTGCGACGAGTTCTGGATGGTCGGGCGCGGCGCCGTGGGGCCGTTTGACGGCGACCTGGACGACTACCAGCGCTATTTGCTCGACGAAGCCAAGCGCCAACGCGAACTGGCCAAAGCAGAAGCACAGGCGCCAGTGGCGCCAACCGCAAAACCTGCTATTGAAACAGAAGCTCTTCCCGCAGCCCCAGTCAGCGCAAAAGGGCAAAAACAACCTGAAAATCTGGCCGGTCTGGCACCGGACGCCCGCGAGCAGCGCCGCCAGTCGGCCCAGGTTCGCGCACAGCAGGCTCAGCAACTGCGGCCGCTGCGCCAGGAGCTCGAACGCATCGACCAGCGCCTCAGCGTGCTGGCGAAAGAGCGGGCCGACATGGAAGCCAAGCTTTCTGCCAACCCTGCGCCTGCACAAATTGCGGAGTTCGGCCGCCGGCTGAAGGCCGCAACGGACGAGACCGCTCAGCTGGAAGAGCGCTGGCTGGAGCTGTCGTCGGAAGTTGAGGCTGCTGCACAAGCGGCCTAATCCTTGGGACGGACAATCTCTGAGATTTTTCGGCGATTGTCCGTCTCACGGAAATCCTTTAGAAAATCGATCTAACCCCTTATCAATAAAGCGCTAGCAGCTATAAAATTTGCAGTTAAATTTCTTTTGCTTACGGGGTTAGTACCTAGTTTCATTTTTATCTGCGTGAAGTGTCAACGGGGCAGCCCAGGGGGCCGTTGTAGGTCCATCTCAGGAGTTACCCCAATGACCAACACGACCACCAACTTTGTACTTTCCGCTTGGCCCGAAGACGAACGCGACCGCAAGCGCGCTCCCGCCCGCTTCTGATGCGGCTGTGAGGCCAAAGCAGCTTCGCACTTCTTGCCAGACGAAAAAAACCCCGCCTTAGCGGGGTTTTTTCTTGGGCGTCGCACCTCAACCCATGTGCAGGCCGCCGTTGACCGAGAAATCGGCGCCGGTGGCGTAGCCGCCCTCTTCCGAAGCCAGCCACGCAATGATGGAGGCAATCTCGCTCGGCTCGCCCAGGCGCTTCACTGGGACGGTGGCGACAATTTTCTCGAGCACTTCAGGGCGAATCGCCTTGACCATGTCGGTGCCGATGTAGCCTGGGCTCACGGTATTCACGGTGACACCCTTGGTCGCCATTTCTTGCGCCAGCGCCATCGAAAAACCGTGCATACCGGCTTTAGCTGCCGAATAGTTGGTCTGCCCGGCTTGACCCTTCTCGCCGTTCACGCTGCTGATGTTGACGATGCGGCCCCAGCCCTTTTCCACCATGTCGGCCACCACCTGTTTGGTGACGTTGAACATGCTGTTAAGGTTGGTTTCAATGACTTGATCCCAGTCTTCCCGGGTCATCTTGACGAACATGCGGTCGCGGGTGATGCCGGCGTTGTTCACCAGCACATCGATGCTGCCGTGCTCCGCCTTGGTTTTGGCGAAGGCTTCGACCGTGGAATCCCAGTCGCCGACGTTGCCCACCGAAGCGTAGAAGGTGTAGCCCTGTTCTTTTTGCTCGCCCAACCACTTGGCGTGGTCGCGCGTGGGGCCGCATCCAGCGATCACCTTGAAGCCCTCTTTGTGCAGGCGCTGGCAGATGGCCGTTCCGATGCCACCCATTCCGCCTGTGACATACGCTACTTTTTGACTCATTGTTATTTCCCCTTTATGAATGTGTGGCCAAGCTGTACCACTCTAGCGGCGATTCGCGCCGGCGCCGTGAAGGTAAACACCAAGGCGCCGAGCTTTTTGTTTCAGGACGTAGCTCAGCGCTCCAGCGCCATCGCAACGCCCATGCCGCCGCCAATGCACAGCGCCGCCAGGCCTTTCTTGGCGTCGCGACGCTGCATTTCGTGCAGCAACGTGACGAGGATGCGGCAGCCGGACGCGCCAATCGGGTGGCCGATAGCGATGGCGCCGCCGTTCACGTTGACTTTGGCGGCGTCGATGGCCAGCTCTTTGTTCACCGCGCAAGCCTGGGCGCCAAAGGCCTCGTTCAGCTCAAACAGGTCGATGTCGGCGGCGCTCCAGCCGGCCCGCTCAAGCGCCTTGCGCGTGGCCGAGACCGGGCCCATGCCCATGATGGACGGGTCAAGCCCGCTGGTGCCGTAAGCAGCAATGCGCGCCAGTGGCTTGAGCCCAAGCGCGGCTGCTTTTTTGGCGCTCATCACCACCACAGCGGCAGCGCCGTCGTTCAGGCCCGAGGCATTGCCGGCCGTTACGCTGCCCACTTTGTCAAATGCCGGGCGCAAGCCAGCGAGCGCTTCGGCATTGCTCTTGCGGTTGAGGTACTCGTCGGCGTTGAACAGCACCGGATCGCCCTTGCGCTGGGGAATGCTCACACCCACGATTTCATCGGCAAAGCGGCCCGCGTCCTGCGCTGCTGCGGCTTTTTGCTGGCTCGCCAGCGCCAGCGCATCCTGCATCTCGCGGGTGATGCCGTACTGCTTGGCGACGTTTTCAGCGGTGATGCCCATGTGGTACTGGTTGTAGACGTCCCACAGGCCGTCGACGATCATGGTGTCTGTCATCTTCCAGTCGCCCATGCGCTGACCATCGCGCGAACCGTTGAGCACATGCGGCGACGCGCTCATGTTTTCTTGACCACCAGCGACCACAATTTCGCTGTCACCGGTCGCAATGGCCTGCGCCGCCAACATGACCGCCTTGAGGCCGGAGCCGCAGACGGCGTTGATGGTCAAGCCAGGGGTCTCCTTGGCCACGCCAGCCTTCATCAGCGCCTGGCGCGCCGGGTTTTGCCCCACGCCGGCGGTCAGCACCTGACCCATGATGACTTCGCCAATCTGATCGAGGCCAATCCCGGCGCGGGAGATGGCTTCCTTGATGACGATGCTCCCCAGCTCGGTGGCCGGGATTTTTGCGAGCGCGCCGCCAAATTTGCCCACAGCGGTGCGAGCAGCCGAAACGATGACGATGTCTTCCATGTTTTTTCCTTGGGTTGAAATGCTGTAAGAAAGGTACTCAGTGGCTCATTTCGCTACACGAAGCTCAGGCCCCGGCACCTGGCGCGGCGCAGGCCAGCGGCCACCGCGCAAGGGCCGCCCCGCCGCGCTGGTGGCGTCCCCCTTCCGGGCGCAGCCGAGAGAAGGGGCTGAGGGGTGCGGCTCCGAGCCTGCCGGCGCAGGCTTGGACATCCCCGAAGGGCTGTCGCCTGTGGCGGCTGCACGAAGGCGCGAAGCGCCTCAGGGGGATGTCGCTTCATCTAGGCTTTTTGTTTTACATAGCTTCCAGGCGCAGGCTCAATGGCTTTGAACTTGTTGCCTTTGCCATAGCGCTTGGGCGCCGCAATCTGTTTGCCGGCGTAGCCCGCAAGCCAGCCAGACCAATCGCTCCACCAGCTGCCCTTGTACTCGGTTGCGCCTTCGAGCCAAGCGTCCAGCGTCGGCGGAAACTTGCCGTCGTCGCGCGTCCAGTGCATGCGCTTGTTGGCGGACGGGGGGTTGACCACGCCCGCAATATGGCCCGAGGCGCCCATGACAAAGCGCTTCTTACCCGGCAGCGCCTGTGTATTCGCGTACGCCGCGTTGATGGGCACGATGTGGTCTTCGCGCGAGCCGTAGATGTAGACCGGAAGCTTTACCTTGCGCAAATCGAGCTTTTCACCACAGACGGTGATCTTGCCCGGCTTGACCATGTTGTTTTCCAAGTAGGTATTGCGCAGGTACCAGGCGTAGAACGGGCCGGGCAGATTGGTGCTGTCGCTGTTCCAGTACAGCAGGTCGAACGGCGGCGGCGTTTCGCCCTTGAGGTAGTTGCCCACCACGTAGTTCCACACCAGGTCGTTGGGCCGCAGAAAGCTGAAGGTGGAGGCCAGGTCCTTGCCCTTCATCAGGCCGCCCTCGCCCATTTGCATCTCGCGCATGCGCACAAAGCCTTCGGTGATGAAGACGTCGAGGATGCCGGTATCGGTGAAGTCGATAAGCGTGGTCAAAAAGGTGGCGCTGGCCACCGGGTCTTCGCCGCGGGCCGCGAGCACCGACAGCGCATTGGACAGCAGCGTGCCGCCCACGCAGAAGCCCAGCGCATTGACTTGGCTTGCGCCGGTGATCTGGCGCGCCACATCGATGGCTTCCATGACACCGTGCTCGACGTAGTCGTCCCAAGTCTTCTTGGCGAGCGATTCGTCCGGGTTGCGCCAGCTCACCACAAAGGTGTGGTGCCCTTGCGCAACGCTGTAGCGAATGACCGAGTTTTCCGGCTGCAAGTCGAGGATGTAGAACTTGTTAATGCAAGGCGGCACCAGCACAAAGGGCCGTTCGTACACCTTGTCGGTCAAGGGTTTGTATTCGATGAGCTGGAACAGCTCATTCTCAAAGACCACCGCGCCCTCGGTAGTGGCGACGTTGCGGCCGACTTCGAACAGGCTCTCATCGGTCATCGACACATGGCCTTGGCGCATGTCGTGCATAAGGTTGGCCATGCCCTTGGCAATGCTCTCGCCCTTGGTTTCTATCGCCTTGCGCTGCGCTTCGGCGTTGAAAGCCAAAAAATTGCTTGGTGCCATGGCCGCCAGCCATTGCTCGACGCCAAAGCGCACCTGGGCACGGGTTTTCTCATCGCCCTCAATCGCGTCGGTGAGGCCCATCAGCGTGCGTGCGTTCAGCAAATAGGCGGCTGCGGAAAATGCCGCCACCGGGTTGCTCGTCCAAGCGTCGCCAGCAAATCGCTTGTCGCCAGACTGAGGCGCGTGAAGGCCTTCGGCCCACAGCTTGGCGGCCTCTTCCAAATACGTTTTTTGCAGCGCTTTGAGCTTGTCGGGCGGCACCGAGATGGGCGGGGCCGCGCTGGCGCCCGAGATGGCCGGGGTTTCCAGCTGCTGGAAGGCCTGCAGCGCACGCTGCCAGCTCTCGCCAAAAATCTCTTGGAATTGCTGGGCGTTCTGGGCCCAGAGCGAATCGGAACTCATGCAGTCTCCTCGTGGGCGGGCGTCGCCCTTTTGCGCAGTCGCATGGTTGCTCCCGGCACTGCTATCGTACCGCCCCATCCCCTCTGTTTCCCTGACTCTGGAGTCAACATGTATCTGGTGGTAATTGCGTGGTTGTACGTGGTCGTCTTAATGGCCGTCGCCGAAGCGACGAGCCCAACCGGCAGCGTGCTCGGTGCGGCCATTACCTTTGTGCTGTATGGCTTGTTGCCCCTCGCCATCGTGGTCTACATCTTGGGCACACCTGGAAGGCGCCGCAAAATCCATGCGCGTGAGATGCAGGAGCGCGCGGCCGCCGTGCAGGCCGCCGCGCTGGCCTCAACCGAGCCAGATGCAGGCGGCCATGCGCCCGGTGCCGCCGGCGACGGAGCCGTCCCGCCGGTGCGAGAAGAAGCGTGAGGGCTGGCTGAAGGTGCACCACGCAGCGCTGCCGTCGTTGCCGTAGACCTGCGCCACGCCCTGCGCAGCCAAGCGCTGGCGCGCCAAGGCGGGCAGGTTGGCAAGAAATTTGCCGCTTCCCTGCGGTGCGAAGTGCTCCACCGCCTGCGCATCGACTGCGCAAAAGGCATCGCGCACCTCGCCACCAACTTCAAACGCTTGCGGGCCGATGCAGGGGCCAAGCCAGACCAACAGCTCACTGGCCGGGAGCATGGCAGAGGTCGCTTCTGTTTTAATAGCTGGTAGCGTAGACCCACATTGCTCTTGCAGCCGAAAACACTCCAAAGTCGACTCCAGCACACCACCCACGAGCCCGCGCCAGCCAGCGTGTGCCGCGGCCACCCTGCGCCCTTGCCGATCGGTGATCAGCACCGGCAGACAGTCGGCCACCATGATGGTGCACGCCAGGCCCGCAACACTCGCCAGCGCCGCATCGGCGGCCACGCCGTCGGGACCGTCAGCGATCAGCGCCACACAATTTTTGCCATGGACTTGGTCCAGAAAAACCGGCCGAACGCCTGGTGTGACGCCCTGCAGCGCAGCCGACAGGCCTGCGCGGTTGGACGCCACCGCCTGCGCATCGTCGCCCACATGCAGGCTGAGGTTCATGCTGGCGTAGCCACCCGAGCTGCAGCCGCCCAAGCGCGTGGTGCACAAAGCGTGCACATGGGCGGGCGCTGGCCAATTGGGCTGCAGCCATTCGCCGGGCACCGCCGGCAGCGGCTGCACATTCGCGCTGGCGGGGTGACAATGCGTGCTTTGGGGCATGGCGCCAGTGTATCGATGCGCCTGCTCTGTCCTCTTGCATTCCACCCTTCCAAGGCACCGCATGAGCTACGTCTTTCCACCGCCACCCACCACCAGCGTTCCCGTGCTTGGCACCGACGAGCGCTTTCCGGTGCACCGCATCTACTGCGTGGGGCGCAACTACGAAGAGCACGCGAAGGAGATGGGTTTCAGCGGCCGCGAGCCGCCGTTCTTCTTCCTCAAGCCTGCCGACGCGCTGGTACTGGCTGCAGGCGCCGAGCCGGCCCTGCTGCCCTACCCCAGCCTGACGCAGGACCTGCACCACGAGATCGAACTGGTCGTCGCCATCGGCACCGGCGGCCGAAACATTGCTGCGGCAGACGCAGCAGGCCATATTTTTGGCTATGCGGTGGGCCTGGACATGACGCGGCGCGACCTTCAGGGCGAGATGAAAAAGCAGGGCCGCCCTTGGTGCATCGGCAAAGGTTTTGACGCCAGCGCGCCCATCACTCCCATCACACCGGTCGCGCAGGCGGGCGACGTTGCCCACGCAGGCATTTGGCTGCAGGTGAACGGCCAAGAGCGGCAACGCAGCACCGTGGCGCAGCTGATCTGGAAGATTGGCGAAGTGATCGAACACCTCTCAAAGGCTTGGGAGTTGGTGCCGGGCGACCTCATCTACACCGGCACACCCGCCGGCGTCGGCGCAGTCCAGCGCGGTGATTTGCTCGAAGGCGGGGTCGACGGCCTCGCTTCACTGCGTTTGCGCGTCGCCTGAAAAACTCCGATTTTTATAGCTGTCAGCGCAGGTGGAATAAGCGCTGGAAGCCCATTTGACCTTAAATTTCGCATGAGCTTGCACAGCCCCATTCAACATTGCCGCGACTGCGGAAGCGCCGTCACTTACCGCCTGCCCGACGACGGCGACACCCGCGAGCGCGCCATTTGCACGCAGTGCGGGCGCGTGCACTACGAGAACCCGCTCAACGTCGTGGGCACCATCCCAACGCTTCCCGATGGCCGTGTGCTGCTGTGCCTGCGCGCCATTGAGCCCCGACGCGGAAAATGGACACTGCCGGCGGGCTTTATGGAGCTGAACGAGACCAGTTCCCAAGGCGCGGCGCGCGAAACCGATGAGGAAGCCGGCGCGCATATCGCGCTCGGGCCGCTGTTCGCCGTACTCAATGTGCAGCGCGTCGGCCAAGTGCATTTGTTCTACCGAGCCAATTTGCTGTCGGAGCATCTAGATCCGGGTTATGAAACACTGGAGGCGCGCTTCTTCACGGAAGACGAAGTGCCTTGGGACGAACTGGCGTTTCGCACGGTCAAAGAAACCTTGGTGCGCTACTTTGCCGACCGGCGCACGGGCCAGTTTGGCGTGCACTGCGTGGATATCGACTAGCTCCGTGTCAGTCTGCTGACCCGGGCGCGTCGCCCAGCCCCAACTGGCGCAGAAACGGCAGCGCGCCTTGCGCCGCCTTGCGGCCTTCTTCAATCGCTTCGCCTGCGCGGTAAAAATCCAGCAGCCCTAGGTGCGCCAGGCGCGGGGCGATTACCACTTCAGGCGGCTCGCCCGCCATGCGGCTGCGCGTAATGCGCACCTGCATGATGTTCACGCTTCCCATCACCACTTCCAGCAGCGAAGGCAGGCGTTCGCGCTCTGGGGCACTGGTCGGCAGCAGCGATACAAATCCATCCTGAAGGCGCCGCACCCATGGGGCCGACGGTTCGGCATTTTGGGCGGCGTCTTCTTCCAGGGCCTGCGTCACGGGTTCGAGCTCGGGAGTGCGCACCGGGGCTCGAAGGTGGCGGCTCAGAATGTCGGCATTCAAGTCGACCGCAATCACCACGTCGGCACCCATGGCGCGCGCCAGCGACACCGGCACCGGGTTGACCAGCCCGCCATCGACCAGCAAGCGGCCGTCGCGCTGTGCCGGGGTAAACAGGCCAGGCAGCGCCATGGATGCGCGCACCGCGTCGGCGGTAGAGCCGCTGCGCAGCCACACCTCGGTGCCCGAATGCAGCGCCGTGGCCACTGCGGCGAAGGGCATGTCGAGTTTTTCAATGTCGCGGTCAGAAAAGTTGCGGCGGAAGAACTCAATGACCTTCTCGCCCTTGAGCATCCCGCCCGACAGCTTGAAGTCCATAAACGAAAACACGGTGCGCCCGGTCAGACTCGTCGCCCAGTCTTCGAAGCGGTCCAGCTCACCCAGCGCATAGGCCGCGCCCACCACCGCGCCAATAGACGCCCCGCACACAAGGTCGGGGCGGATACCCGCCTCTTCCAGCACCCGAATCACACCAATGTGCGCCCAGCCGCGCGCCGAGCCGCTGCCCAAGGCCAAGCCGATGACAGGCTTGTGCGTCATTGATTTTTTCCCAATAGAACCATCAGGCCGGCTTCATCGAGCACTGCAACCCCCAGTTCCTGCGCCTTGGTCAGCTTGCTTCCCGCCTCGGCGCCGGCAACCACGTAATTCGTCTTCTTGCTGACCGAGCCCGCCACTTTGGCGCCAGCGGCCTCCAGCATTTCCTTGGCAGTTTCGCGAGAGAGCGTAGGCAGCGTGCCGGTCAGCACCACCGTCTGGCCGGCAAGCGGCAAGCTGGTGCGTTCCGCCGGTGGTCCTTCGGGCCAATGCACGCCGCACCCATTCGGAGCAGGCCCTCGCAATTGTTCGATGACTTCCAGGTTGTGGGGCTGCTGCAGGAAGGTATGGATCGATTCGGCCACCACTGGACCGACGTCGGGCACTTCCAGAAACTGCTCGGTCGTGGCATTCAGGATCGCGTCGAGATTGCCAAAGTGCCGCGCCAATTCCTTGGCCGTGGCTTCGCCGACATGGCGCATGCCCAGCGCGAACAGAAAGCGCGCCAGCGTAGTGCTTTTCGACTTCTCCAACGCCGCCAGCAGGTTCTGCGCCGACTTCTCGCCCATGCGCTCCAGCGCCATCAGGCCGACGAGACCGATGCGGTAGACGTCGGGCAAGGTGCGCACCACGGCGCCCTCGACGAGCTGGTCGACCAGTTTTTCGCCGAGACCGTCAATATCCATCGCGCGGCGCGCGGCGAAGTGCAGCAGCGCCTCCTTGCGCTGTGCCGGGCAGAACAGCCCGCCGGTGCAGCGGTGGTTGGCCTCGCCGGGTTCGCGCACCACCGCGCTGGCGCAAATAGGGCATTGCGTGGGCATGCGAAAGTTCGGGACGTAGCGTGGGCGGGCGCCCGGCACGACGCCCACGACTTCAGGAATCACATCGCCCGCGCGGCGCACGACCACGTCGTCACCGACCCGCACGCCTTTCTTTCGGATCTCAAACAGGTTGTGCAACGTGGCGTTGGTCACGGTGACGCCGCCGACAAACACCGGCGCCAGCCGCGCCACCGGGGTGATCTTTCCGGTGCGGCCGACCTGGACATCGATGGCTTCGATGCGGGTCACCATCTCCTGCGCCGGGTACTTGTGGGCCACCGCCCAACGCGGTTCGCGCGTTTTGAAGCCGAGTTGGCGCTGCAGGGCCAGCGAATCGACCTTGTAGACCACGCCGTCGATGTCGTAGGGCAAGGCATCGCGCTCGGCCGCGATGCGTTCGTGGAACGCTACCAGTTCGCTAGCGCCTAGCGCTTGTGTAGTCTGGGCTGCAACCGGAAAACCCCAGGTTTTTAACTGCTGAAGCAGGTCAAAGTGGGTGGCGAAATCAGGGCCGCCTTGCTCGACCGAGGTGATTTCACCCAGTCCATAAGCGAAGAACTTCAAAGGCCGTTGCGCTGCAATGGCTGGGTCGAGCTGGCGCACGGCGCCGGCGGCTGTGTTGCGCGGGTTGATGAAGGTCTTCTGGCCGCACTCGCGCTGCGCCTCGTTCAATTGCTCGAAATCGGCGCGCGCCATGTAGACCTCGCCACGCACTTCCAACACCGCCGGAACGTCGCTTGGCAGATGCAGCGGAATCTGGCGCATGGTGCGGATGTTGTGCGTCACATCCTCCCCCACCTCGCCATCGCCGCGCGTGGCAGCCTGCACCAGCACGCCGGCCTCGTAGCGCAGGTTCATGGCCAGGCCATCAAACTTGAGCTCCGCTACGTAGGCTACGGGTGGCGCGTCGGCCGCCAATCCGAGTTCGCGCCGCACGCGCGCGTCAAACGCCTGCGCGCCAGCGGGCGACACGTCGGTTTCGGTGTGGATGGACAGCATGGGCACGGCGTGGCGCACCGGGGTCAGTTCCGGCCGCGCAGCGCCGCCGACGCGCTGCGTGGGCGATTGCGGGGTAACCAATGCCGGGAACTGCGCTTCGAGCGCCTGCAGTGCGCGAAACACGCGGTCGTACTTGGCGTCCGGCACCTCGGGAGCGTCCTGCACGTAGTACTGGTGCGCCCAGCGGTCGAGTTGCGTGCGCAACGCTTCTATTTTTGTAGCTGCTTGCGCTTGCTCTGATTGCGCTGGAGCCGAAAAAAGGTCTAAATTCACGGACATCTCAATGCTGTGCGCTGCGCCGCTGCGACCACGGCGCCAACAAGGGGCAGGCGGCAACACCAGCGGCCACCGTGGAACCGGCTTTGCCGGGCCACTGGTGGCGTCCCCCTGGGGGGACGGCGCGAAGCGACGCAGGGGGGTTCAACTAAACACTCTGCGCGCCTGCAGCGAGCCGGCCGAAAGATCGCGCCCATCGAGTTGGTCGTACAAAAGCTCCAAATCCGCGGCAATCGGGTCCATGGCCATCGCTGGCAGGGGCACGCCGTTTTGGTCGCACAGCACCGCGTCCATGCTCTCGCAAAGCACCTGAGCGGCTTCGCGTAAGCGCGCAAACGGTTGTTCGCTGCGGTGCACCTGGGCGACGTCAAGGCTAAGCAGCACCTCGCGCACGGCAGACTGCTCTGGGTCGTCGGACAACGCGGCCTGGGTATCAAAAGCCAGGCTGAGCATGGTGCCGCCAGATTCGGACGCCGAAGGCAAGGCCATGCGGCCCGACAAGGCGCCGGGGGCGAAACCGGCGCGGGCGGCGTTCTGGTGCACGTAGCCGGGGCTCCAAGCGGCTTGGCGCGCGCGCAGCACAAAGGAAAGCTGGGCGTCGTGGTCGCTGGCGAACTGGTCGAGTTCGCGCGCACGGGCCACTTCATGCAGCATGTCGGGAAAATCGGGCGCGGCGCCTACGTCGTCGGCAAAGGTCTGCGCCTTGGCGACGAATTCGGAAAACTCGATTTCATTGAGCGCGCCGGTGCGGTTGGCCAGCTGCACGCCCGCCTGAAACGCACGGTAGCGTTGGCCGGGTGCGGGCATTTCCCACTGGCCGCTCGCTTCGTTCTGGCCTTCGATGGCAAAGGGCTTGCTGCCAGCGCGCCGCGTGGGCGGCAGCGATGCCAATGCAGCTTCGCCTGAGACGGCATGTTCAAGGACAAGCGGAGCGATGGCGTCGATAAGTGCATCAAGCGTATGGCGCCGCTCGCTGGCATGGCTGGCCGGAGGCAGCGCCAAACCGTCTTCGCCCGGTACGGTGGCGCCGAAATCGTACTCGCCAGAAGCTTCTTGCGGCATGCCGTCGGCGGCGGTGGGTGCTGGCTCGACCAAAGGCGCGGCACCGTCAAACGCGGGTTCTTGGCGCGGCGCATCGCTGCGCTCGGCGCGGCGCGGCGCGTTGCGTTGGTTGGTCCAGGCGTTCCAGGCCACGATGAGGGCCAGCAACACGGCACCGATAACGGCCAGACTAATTTGCAAGGTGCTCATAAAAAACGTTCTCGGCTTGCGAAAAATGGATCGCCAGGCATAAAGCTCAATTCTGAAGGCTGCAATTGTGAGACACCGCAGAAACGGACTGCGTCACTACCGCGTGAATTGCCGGACCCGGCGTCGCAAACGCACCGATGCAGTTCGCCAGCGCCACCGTGGAACTGGCTCCGCCAGGCCACTGGAAGCGTCCCGCTCAGGGGGAAGGCGCGAAGCGACACAGGGGGAGTCATGTGCTCGCCATCGACAGCGCCGACTCCATATCCACGGCCACGATGCGCGAGACGCCCTGCTCTTGCATGGTGACGCCGATCAACTGGCGGGCCATTTCCATCGCAATTTTGTTGTGGCTAATGAAAAGGAACTGGGTTTCTTTGCTCATGCTGGTCACCAGGCGAGCGTAGCGCTCGGTGTTGGCGTCGTCCAGCGGCGCGTCGACCTCGTCCAGCAGGCAGAACGGCGCCGGGTTGAGCTGGAAGATGGCAAACACCAGGGCGATGGCAGTAAGTGCCTTTTCGCCGCCCGAGAGCAAGTGAATCGTCTGGTTCTTCTTGCCCGGCGGCTGCGCCATCACCTGAACGCCGGAATCGAGGATTTCGTCGCCCGTGACGATGAGGCGCGCGTTCCCACCGCCAAACAGCTCGGGGAACATGCGGCCAAAGTGCTCGTTCACCGCGTCGAAGGTGCCCGAGAGCAGCTGGCGCGTTTCGCCATCTATCTTGCGAATGGCGTCTTCCAGCGTGGTCATCGCCTCGGTCAGATCCGCGGTTTGCGCATCGAGGAACACTTTGCGCTCGCTGGCAGCGGCAAGCTCTTCCAGCGCCGCCAAGTTCACGGCGCCGAGCGCGGCAATTTCGCGCTGCAGGCGATCAATTTCGCTTTGCAGGCCAGCCAAGCGCACGCTTCCCTCGGCAATCGACGCGGCCAGCGCATCGAGATCGGCCTCGGCATCGGCAAGCAAAGTGGTGTACTGCTCCAAGCCCAGGCGCGCTGCCTGCTCCTTGAGCTGGAATTCGGTGATGCGGCTGCGCAGCGGCTCCAGCGCCCGCTCAAGCTGCATGCGCCGCTCGTCGCTGGCGCGAAGGCGCGCAGTCAGGTCGTCGTACTGGCTGCGCTCGGCCGCAAGCGCCTGCTCGCGCTCCATCTTGCTGGCCAGCACCTGCTGCAGGCCACCTTGGGCAGCAGCGTCGCTCAATCGCTCAAGCTCGCCTTGGGCGCGCACGCGTTCGTCGGCAAGCGCCTGCGCCTGGTTGCTGGCCGTCGCCAGCGTGCGCTCCAGCTCGCCTCGGCGCTGGGCAACGCTGCGCTGCGAGAAGGCGGCCTCTTGCGCCTGGCGTTCCAGACTGCGCTGCTGCTCGCGGCATTCGGCCAGCTTGCGCTCGGCCTCAATGACGCGCTCGCCCAGCTGGGCGTGGCGTTCTTGCGTATCGGCCAGCTGCATGTCGAGCTCTTCGAACCGCGCCTCGGCAGTGGCAGCTCGCTCTTGCAGGTCGGCCAGCTGGGCTTCAACCTCGGCCAAGTCGCCTTCAATCTGCGCGCTGCGCGCACGCGCCTGCTCGGCCAGCTGCGCCATGCGCAGGTGCTCGACCTGCAGCTCGTGCGCTTGGCCCAGCGCCTCGCTTGCCTCGCGGCGCAGTTGCGCCAGGCGCTGCGCGCCGTCCTGATAAGCGGCTTCGGCGCGCACCAAGGCGTTTTTGGCTTCTTCGTTGATGAGGGCCTGGGCGCGCAGCTCTTTTTCAAGATGCTCAATTTCTTGGGCACGCGCGAGCAGGCCGGCCTGCTCGGAATCTTGCGCGTAAAAACCCACGCTGTGCGCGGTCACGGCATGGCCGCCTGGCACGTAGATGGCTTCACCGGGGGCAAGTTGCTCGCGCCGGGCCAAGGCTTCGTCAAGTGAGGGCGCGGTGTAGCAGCCTTCGAGCCACTCGGCGAGGATGCCAGTCAACCCCGCATCGTGTATGCGCAGCAGGGCAGAGAGGCGCGGCAGCGCGGCAGCCAAAGGCGTGTGCGGCGCAGCGGGCGGGGTAAAAAATGCGAGCCGGGCGGGCGGCGCTTCGTTGCCGGTGTGGCCAAGGAAGCCGCGCACCGTTTCAAGCCGCCCCACTTCCAAGGCAGACAGCCGCTCGCGCAGCGCCGCTTCCAGCGCGTTTTCCCAGCCCGTTTCTATGTGAATGCGCGTCCACAAGCCCGCCATGCCTGCAAGGCCCTGACGCTCCAGCCAAGGCTGCAACTTCGAGGAAGTCTTGAGTTTTTCCTGCAGAGCTTTGAGGGCTTCCATGCGGGCTGAAAGTTCGGCGAGGCGCCCGCTCTCGGCGTTCACCGCCTGCTGGCGCATGCGGCGCTCGTCGTCCAGCGCGGGCACCGCGTCCTGCAGTTCGGCGAGTCGCGCGGCCTGGGTGTCCGCCAGCTCGCGCGCAGCGTCCAGTTGTTGTTGCAGGTTGGCAAGACGCGCTTCGTCCGGCGCCGCCAAGGCGTTTTTGTCGGCGCGCAGGCGCTCGAAACGCTGCTCCTGCTGGCGTTTTTGCTCCTGCTGGCTGCGCTGCTCGGCGGCCAGCACCTGAATTTGCTGCTGCACCTGGCCGACGCCATTGCGCTGCTCGTCGGCCGCGCGCTGGCTGCTGCGCAGGGCATCTTCGAGGTCGGGCAGCAGGGCTGCCTGCTCTTCGACTTGGGCGGCGAGCATCTCCGCGCGCTCCTCGGCGTCTGCGCCAGCGCCGGTCTGGTTGTCCAACTCGGCCTGCGCCTCGCGGCTGCGACCGGCCCATTCTTCTGTCTGCGCGGCCAGTTGCACGAGGCGCTGCTCTACCCGCTGGCGACCTTCAATGACGTAGCGAATTTCGGCTTCCAGACGCCCTACCTCGGCCGTCACTTCGTAGAGCTTGCCCTGGGCCTGATTGACTTGGTCCCCGGCGGCGTAGTGCGCTTGGCGCACGGTCTCCAACTCGGACTCGACGTGGCGCAGGTCGGCCATGCGCGATTCAAGGTCGTTCACCGCCTGCAGGCCGTCGAGCCGCACGCGCTCTTGCTCGGTCTGCGCGTCGGCGCGCTTCAGGAACCACTGCTGCTGCTGTCGCAGCTGGGCCTGGGCATTCAAAGCTTTGTAGCGCTGGGCAACCTCCGCCTGCTTCTCCAGGCGCTCGAGGTTGCCGCCGAGCTCGCGCAGGATGTCTTCGACGCGGGTGAGGTTCTCGCGCGTGTCGTGCAGGCGGTTTTCCGTCTCGCGCCGGCGCTCTTTGTATTTCGATACGCCCGCCGCCTCTTCCAGGAACAAACGCAGCTCTTCGGGCCGGCTTTCAATGATGCGGCTGATCGTGCCCTGGCCAATGATGGCGTAAGCGCGTGGCCCCAGGCCGGTGCCCAGGAACACGTCCTGCACGTCGCGCCTGCGCACCGGCTGGTTGTTGATGTAGTAGCTGCTGGTGCCATCGCGGGTGAGCACGCGCTTGACGGCAATTTCCACATACTGGTTCCACTGGCCGCCGGCGCGGTGGTCGTTGTTCTCAAACACCAGCTCGACGCTGGCCCGGCTTGCCTGTTTGCGGGTGGTGGTGCCGCTGAAGATGACGTCCTGCATGGACTCGCCGCGCAGTTCGCTCGCTTTGCTCTCGCCGAGCACCCAGCGCACCGCATCCATGATGTTCGACTTGCCGCAACCGTTGGGCCCCACCACACCGACCAGTTGGCCTGGCAGCATGAAGTTGGTGGGGTCGGCAAACGATTTAAAGCCGGAAAGTTTGATGGAGTTGAGTCGCACGGGATCGCTCGTTGGCGCAAACAGCCACTGGCACGGGCCATCAGACTGTCGGGGCGTCGGGCGCCTGCCATGCGCAAGCCCTTCGACGGGGCTGCAATGTTACCCGAGCGCACTTGCAACTTCGAGCGAGGCCGTCGTGGAATTCGCTCCCACAAACCGCTCATCGTGCAAATGCCGGACAAAGCACGGAACCCAAGCGCCGGCGCACTGTTTTCACGTGCCGCAGGCAGGCCGGCACAATGAAGCCCCAATCGTCACTCTCGTCTTCCGCCATGCTCCATGCAAGTCTTCTGCTCATCCACCTGCTGAGCATCGTCGTTTGGGTCGGCGGCATGGCGTTCGCGCATTTCTGCCTTCGCCCCTCCCTGCCGCTTTTGGCCCCGCCCGAGCGGCTGCGGCTGATGCACGCAGTTCTGGCGCGGTTTTTGAATTGGGTGCTCGCTACTGCCTTGCTCGCGCTGGCGAGCGGGCTCGGGCTTATGGCCTTGGCGGCACGGGTCGGCGCGTTGATGCCATGGAACTGGCACGCCATGGCGGCCTTGGGGCTGGCGATGATCGCCGTCTTCGCCTTCGTGCGGCTGGGGCCATTTCGGCGCCTGTCGCACGCAGTTGCGCAGGGCGACTGGCCGGCCGGAGCCAATGCGCTGGCCGTGGTGCGCGCCGGAGTGGCGACCAATCTGGCGCTGGGCGTGCTGGTGGTGGTCATCGCGGTACTCGGGCGATGAAATTTTTATAGAAATTGGCTTCCATCGCTTATAGGGTAAGCGCGAGAAGCTATCTTTATTGAAGTAAAACTGCCGCCTGTAGCGGGATGAGCAGAGGGGCGCTGCGAACAGAGCGTCTGCTTGATGCTCCTTTCGGGCCTCACCGAGACCCACCACGAGGCGCTCGGGCAAAGTCAAAAAAAACCCACATTGCGTTCAGGCTTATTTGTATACTTGTCGTGACAATAGTTGTCACAACAATTAAATTCACGCATGCCCTCAACCGCCCCTGTGTCCCACGTCTTGGCGTCTGATGACGTGCCCGATACGCCGGCCGCGTTTTACTCCACCGCCGATCTCGTTCCAGAAGAAAGCGTGGCGTATTTGCTGCGCGGCGTGCTGTCGTCTATTCGCGCCCACGCCGATGCGCAATTGCAAGGTCGGGGCCTGACGTTTGCCCAGTGCCTGCCACTGTACAAAATATCGCGCTGCAAGAACACCACTCTGGCCGTGCTGGCGCGCGACCTCGAAGCCGACCCGGCCACCGTGACCCGCCTGCTCGACCGGCTCGAAGCCAAGGGCCTGGTGCTGCGCGAGCGCTCGACCACCGACCGCCGCGTGGTGCACGTGCGCGCAACTCCCTTGGGCGCCAGCATGGCGCAGGAGCTGGCGCCAGTGATGGCCGACACCATGAACGCGCATCTCGAAGGCTTTTCAGCCGACGAATGGCAGCAGTTGCTCGGCCTGCTGCGCCGCATGCTGACCAATGGCGACAACGCCCGCAATTGATTCTTCCTAGGCCCTCTTATGTCCCACTTTTTGCGCCCTTTGGTGCAGCGCAGCTTCCGGCGAGGTGCCCTGGCGGCTGCCGCGCTCAGCCTCCTCACCGCATGTGCGAACCCCGGCGCGCCCCACAAGCCTTTAGACGTCACCTCGCCGCAAGCGCTCGGCCTCGTCGACCCGCCGCTGCAAACTGAGCGCATTGCACAAACGCGCTGGTGGACCGCGCTCGGCGACGCCCAACTCGATGCCCTGGTGGACGGAGCGCTCGAGGGGCAACCCAGTCTGCTCGTCGCCCGTGCCCGCGCCGCGCAGGCTGCCGCACTTGCGGACGCACGACGCGCAGCCAACGGCCCGCAGGCCAACCTTTCAGTGGACGTCACCCGAGAGCGTTACACCGCAAACGGCTTGGTGCCGCCGCCGGTGGCCGGCAACGTGTACGACAGCGCGAATGTGCAGGCCACGCTGAGCTGGGCGCCCGATTTTTTTGGCCTGCACCGCGCAGAGCTGGAAGCCTCTCTCGGGCAGGCGCGCGCTGCGCAGGCGGACGCGGCTGCCGCCGCCAACACCTTGGCCATGCAGCTCACCCGCGCCTACGTCGCGCTGGCCAGACTGCTGGCCGAGCAGCAGGTCGCGGAACTTGCGCTGACGCAGCGCGAGCAGATCGAACGCCTGACGCAAGAGCGCGTCTCCGCCGGGCTCGACAGCAACGTTGAACTCACCCAGGCGCAGGCTTCACTGCCTGAAGCGCGTGGCCAAATCGAGGTCTTGTCGGAGCAGGTGACGCTCGCCCGGCGCCAGATTGCAGCGCTTGCGGGCCAGGCGCCAGGGAGCCTGGCTGCGCTGTCACCTCGCCTGCCGGGGCTGACACTGCCTGCCGTCCCAGAAGTACTTGGCACCGACCTGCTCGGCCGCAGGCCGGACATCGTTGCGGCGCGCTGGCGCATTGAGGCGGCGTCCAACAGCGTCTCGGCCGCGCAAAGCGAGTTCTACCCGAACATCAATCTCACCGCCTTCATCGGCCTGAATACCTTGGGGCTCGACCGCCTGCTGCACGGCAGTTCCAGGCAAGCTGGCGTGGCGCCTGCCCTGCGCCTGCCGATTTTTGATGGCGGTCGGTTGCGCGCGCAACTCGGTGGTCGCCAAGCCGAACTCGACGGCGCCATCGGCCAGTACAACGCCGCCGTGCTCGATGCGGTGCGCCAAGCTGGCGACGCGCTGGCATCCATCGCTTCCATTGAGCGCCAGCAGCGCCTGCAGCAGCAAGCAGGCGCCAGCGCAAACAAGGCATTTCAGTTTGCCCGGGAGCGCTACGGCGCAGGGCTCGGCAATTACCTGTTGGTGCTGAGCACCGAGAGCCAAGTGCTGGCACAACGCCGACAAGCGGTCGCCCTGCAAGCGCGCGCGCTGGACACCCGTCTGGCACTGATCAATGCACTTGGCGGCGGCTGGCGCGACGACACCGCCGCGTGGCAACTCGCTGCGCACTGAACCCAAATTACCCCTGCTTTTAGAAGCGAACCATCATGAGCGAACCCCGCACTCCACACGAAAAGAAGAACGCCCGCCGCCGCGGCCTCATCCTCATTGCCGCTGCGGTGCTGGTCGTCGGGATCGGCTGGGGCGGCTGGCATTGGGTCAACGGTCGGCACTTCGAATCCACCGACAACGCCTATGTGGCGGGCAACGTGGTGCAGATCACGCCACAGGTGGGCGGCACCGTGGTCGCGATTGGCGCAGACGACACCGACCATGTGCTTGCCGGCCAGGTGCTGGTGCGCTTGGACCCCGCCGACGCCCGCGTGGCACTTGAGCAGGCACAAGCCCAGCTCGCCCAGGCCGTTCGCCAGGTGCGCGGCCTGTTCGCCAACAATTCCACACTCTCGGCACAGATTCGTCTGCGCAGCGCGGACCTGGCGCGCGCCCAGGCGGAGGTCGTTCGTTTGCAGGACGATGTACAGCGCCGTGCCCCGCTGATGGCCAGCGGAGCCGTAGGCAAGGAAGAGTTCCAGCACGCCAATGCCGTAGTCAACACCGCCAAAAGCACCGCCACCGCCGCGCAGGCAGCCCTGCTGGCCGCGCAAGAGCAGCTGGTGGCCAGCCAGACGCAGACAGAAGGCACACGCATTGAAGACCACCCAAGCGTGCAAGCCGCAGCGGCGAAGGTGCGGGAGGCCTACCTGGCGCTGCAGCGCATGGAGCTGGTGGCGCCCGTCTCGGGCCATATTGCCAAGCGCGGTGTGCAGCTGGGCCAGCGCGTGGCCGCCGGGGCGCCACTGATGACGGTGGTCGCCTTGAACGACCTGTGGGTCGATGCCAATTTCAAGGAAAGCCAGCTGCAGAAAATCCACATTGGGCAGAGCGCGGAACTCGAAGCCGATGTGTACGGCACCAAGGTGCGCTTCCACGGCACCGTCAGCGGCTTGGGCGCCGGCACTGGCGCTGCTTTTGCACTGTTGCCGGCGCAGAACGCTACGGGCAACTGGATCAAGGTCGTGCAGCGTGTGCCGGTGCGCATTGCGCTTGATGCTGCCGAGCTTGCCGAGCATCCGCTGCGCGTGGGCTTGTCCATGGACGTAACGGTGGACACTGCCGACCAAAGCGGCAAGAACATTGCGGACACGCAGCGCAGCGCACCGCTGGCCACCACCACCGTCTTCGACGCCCAGATGCAGGCAGCGGACGACGCCGTGCAGCGCACGATTGCGGCCAACCTCGGTCAAAAACACGCTGCGCGCACTCGAGTGCAGCAAGGGCAGCAACCGCAGCCTGTGGTGGCAAGCACCGCGGTCGCAGCGCCCCAATAAAACCGCCCTCTCCCAATGACTGTTGCCCAAGCCTCTGCCGCAGGCCCGGCGCCGAGCGACGCGTTGCCTGCCGCCCCGCCCGCCTCTGCTTCCGCTCGCGTCGCGCCCGTCGCCCATCCGCCTCTGCACGGCATGCCGCTGCTGCTGGGTACGCTGGCGCTGTCGCTGGCTACGTTCATGAACGTGCTCGACTCGTCGATTGCGAACGTCTCCATTCCTGCCATTGCCGGCGACGTCGGCGTTAGTCCGGCGCAGGGCACCTGGGTCATCACCAGTTTTGGCGTGGCCAACGCGATTTCGGTGCCGCTGACCGGTTGGTTGACGCAGCGCTTTGGCGCGGTGCGGCTGTTCACACTGAGCATCCTGCTCTTCGTGCTGACCTCATGGTTGTGCGGCTTTGCTTCGTCGCTGGAAATGCTGGTGGTGTTTCGCGTCCTCCAGGGCCTGGTGGCCGGGCCGATGATTCCACTGTCGCAGACCCTGCTGCTGGCGAGCTACCCGCGCTCGCGCGCCGGCATGGCGCTGGCGCTCTGGGGAGTGACCACATTGGTGGCCCCGGTGGTGGGGCCGCTCTTGGGCGGCTGGATCACCGACAACGTCTCCTGGCCGTGGATCTTCTACATCAATGTGCCGGTCGGCCTGCTCGCCGCAGGCGTGACCTGGAGCATCTACCGCCACCGCGAGACGCCGCGCACCAAATTGCCGATCGACACCATTGGGCTTTCGCTTCTGGTGATTTGGGTGGGCTGCGCGCAGCTTCTGCTTGACAAGGGCAAGGAGCTCGACTGGTTCTCATCGCCACTCATTCTGGCGCTGGGTGCCATCGCGGTGATTGCTTTGGCAGTGTTCCTGGTGTGGGAGCTGACGGACGACCACCCGGTGGTAGACCTCACGCTTTTTGGCCAACGCAACTTTTCGTTTGGGGTGCTTGCCCTGTCGGTGGCGTACGCATTGTTCTTTGGCAACGTGGTGCTGCTGCCGCTGTGGCTGCAGCAGTACATGGGCTACACCGCCACCAACGCGGGCCTGGCATTGGCGCCGGTGGGCATCTTCGCGATCATGCTTACGCCGCTGGTCGGACGCAAGGTGGGCGATTGGGACCCGCGACGCATGGCCACCGGCGCGTTCGTGGTGTTTGCACTGGTGCTGTGGATGCGGGCGCAGTTTACAGCGCAGACCGATTTTTGGCACATCCTCGTGCCAACGCTGATTCAGGGCGGGGCGATGGCGTTCTTCTTCATACCGCTCACCACCATCACGCTGTCCGGCTTGCCGCCAGAGCGCATTCCCGCGGCCGCAGGCTTGAGCAACTTTGTGCGCATCATGGCCGGCGCAATGGGCGTGTCGGTGGCCACCACGTTGTGGGACAGTCGCGCCGCGCTGCACCACGCGCACCTTACGGAAGGCCTGGTGCAGGGCCAAGGCGTCTTCGGTCAAACGCTGCAGCAGCTCATTGGCATGGGCATGTCGCAACAACAGGCGCTGGCGCAGATCAACCGGCTGATTGATCAGCAGGCCTTCACGCGTGCCGCCGACGACATCTTCCTCGCCTCGGCCGGCCTGTTCCTGCTGCTGATTGGCCTCATCTGGTTCACGCGCCGCCCCGCAGGCACGGGCGACGCGGGGGCCGCCGCAGGGGCACATTGAGGCTGGGCGGCATATTTTTATTGAAATTGGCCTCTGGCGCTTACCCAGTAAGCGTCTATTGCTACTAATGATATAGCAATTGACTTCGCAAAAGCGCCGCCGTCCTCACACAGCAGCGTGCGAGCGCACAAGCGCCACAAACTGCTCGGCAGGCACAGGGCGGCTCAGCAGGTAGCCTTGCCAAGCGTGGCAGTGTTGGCGCTCCAGGAAGTCGCGCTGCGCGGCAGTTTCCACGCCTTCGGCCATCACCTGCAAGCCCAAGCTCGCGCCCAGCGCGACGATGGTGCGCACGATAGAGGCGTCGTTCGGGTCGGTCAGCACGTCGCGCACAAAGCTCTGGTCAATTTTGAGCTGGTCGAGCGGCAAGCGCTTGAGGTACGAGAGGCTGGAGTAACCCGTGCCAAAGTCGTCGAGCGAAAAACCGACCCCATAGGATTTGAGCTCAGTCATGCGGGCGGCCGATTCGGCGACGTCGTGCAGCAGCAGGCCTTCGGTGAGCTCCAGCTTCAGGCGCCGCGCGGCCGCGCCCGTGGTCGCGAGCGTGCCCAGCACCTGCTGGCTGAAGTCTGCCTGGCGAAACTGCCGCGGGCTGACGTTCACCGCCAGGATGAGTTCGGCCAGCACCGGCTCGGCCGCCCACTTCGCAAGCGTCTGGCAGGCCTGCTCCAGCACCCATTGGCCAAGCGGCAAGATCAGGCCCGACTCTTCCGCGAGCGGAATGAACACCGCTGGCGAGACAAATCCCCGCTGCGGGTGGTTCCAGCGCAGCAGTGCCTCGGCAGCCACGATGCGTCCATGGTCCACCTGCGGCTGGTAATACAGCTCAAACTCGCCCTTCGCCAGGCCAGCGCGCATGTCGTCGTCGAGTGCCGCGCGCTCACTGGCCTGCGCTTGCATGCTTGGGTCGTAGAAGCGCAGCGCGTCGCGTCCGGACGCCTTCGCCTGGTACATGGCCAGGTCAACGCGCTGCAGCAACTCATCCACGCTTTTGTCTTGGGCCGTGACCAGCACGATCCCCATGCTCAGGGTGCTGTGGTGCGCTTCGCCTTCAATCACATACGGCGCACGCAGTTCGTTCAGAATTTTTTCGCCAATGCGCTCGCAGTGTGCGTGTGCTTCCTCGGTGCTGTCCCCCACGCCTTCGAGCAACACGGCGAATTCGTCTCCGCCGGGCCTCGCGACCGTATCGTCAGAGCGCACACAGGTGACGATGCGCTCAGCCACCAGTTTCAGCAGGGCGTCGCCCCGCTCGTGGCCGCGCGTGTCGTTAAGGGTCTTGAAATTGTCCAGATCGAGCATCAGCAGCGCGCAGTGCGCAGGTGCTTTGGAATGCTTGAGCGCATGTTCGATGTGGTTGACCAGCAGGCGCCGGTTGGGCAAGCCGGTAAGCACATCGTAGTAAGCCAGGTTTCGGATTTCCCGCTCAGCGGCCTTGCGCTGCGAGAGATCCACAAAAGTGACGAGCGTCTGCTTTCCAATGCGCACGCCCGCTACCTCCAGCGAACGCGGCTTGCCATCTGCCCCCGTAACCTCGAACTCGCCCGAAGGCGCAATGTGGCCATTTTCACGCCATCGTGTAAGCGCTTGCGACCATTCTTCTTGCAGGCGCGCTCGGTACAAAGGGTCGGGATAGGCTTTTTGCCACCAGACCTCGGCCGTGGGTATGTCCGCTTCGGTGTAACCCGTCAGCTCTGTAAATTGCTGGTTGCAGAAGGCGGTCGATTGGTCGCGATTCATCAACAGCACCCCTACAGGCAGACGCTGAAGGAGCGAGCGCAGACGCGACTCGCTGCGCCGCAGGGCATCTTCCATCGCCCGGCGCGCCGTAATGTCGTGCATGACAACGATGGCATGCGTTGGCGCCGCATCACCCCCACGCATGGCGCAGATGGTGCGCGCCACCCAGCGCTGCGGCGGCGCAGCTCGCCCGGAGTCCAATAAAGTACCGGATGCCGACTCTGCCAAAGCAATTTCCTGGCTGAATTCGCGGTCGTTCATGCCGCGAAGCACCTGCAATTGGCTTTCGACCCGCTCTCCATCCGGCCCAGACTCAAACAGATCGCCCAGAACGGTCGTTCGCAACTCGGCTTCGGGCCGCCCCACGATGGTGCAAAAGCGAGGATTGACTTCGCTAAGGCGCCCGGTGTCGATGTCCACCAAGGCCACACCGACCGCAGCCTGAGTAAACAGCGAACGAAATTGCCCTTCGCTGCGCTCGCGCGCGACGTCCGAGCGGTGCGCACGCAGCAAGGCCATGCGCCTTTGTCGCAGCAGCAAAGTCAGCACCGCACCCATCAGCAAGGTCAACAATGCCGCCACTGCAGCAGAATTGGCCGGCAATCGGGTTTCTGGCGGACTCAGAAACCGCTCCGCAGCACGCAACCTCACTTGCCAATGGCGATCGTGCACCGCAACATCGCGTGTTGCCGGACGCAAATGCTCCAGCGGAGCCTCGGACGCAGTCTGGTAGAAAACCGTGCCCCCGCCGGCGATGGTTGGAGCGCCAAGCGCACCAACGTCAAAAAATTGAACGTCCAGTCCAACTGCATTTGCGTCTGTCAGCACCGCCCGCATCAGCTCAGCAAGGTTGATGGTGGCGGCCACAGCGCCCAGAAAGTGCTCAGGCGCAGGCACCTGCCCATTCACACGGTCCACGTCGTACACGGGGGCGCGCAGCACCATTCCCTGCTGGGATTCACGTTCCTGCAACAGCGCAAACGGCTTGGATGCCACCACTTCACCCGTGGCGCGGGCCTTGTGCATGGCCTTCAAATTTGCCGCTTGCAGGCCGATGTCCAAACCAAGAATCGATTCGTTTCCCGCCATTGGCCAGAGGTAATCGGCTACAAACAATTCGCCCTGCTGCGCGCCCTGCTGCGCGGCAAAACCGGGCCAGACATAGCCCTGCAAAGCCAAGTCCGCGCGCAGCCGCGACTCAAACGCCACCCAGTCTTTGGCATCCACCCGGCGCGTGAAAGCAAGATTGAGCAGGCCCGGATTGCGCCCACTTGCGTCAAGCTCATTGGCAGCCCGCTCGAACTGCTCGCGCGTGAGTTCCGGATTCACCACAAAAAGCCCGCGCAGGCCGTAGACCACCTCGGTGTAGCTTGCCAAGCGCTTCTTCAAGGCCAGGCTCACTTCGGTCGCGCGCTGCTCAAAGCGCGACTGCTCAATGGCGTTCAGTCGACGTTCTTGCTCGAAATAGAGAAACCCGGTGAAGATCAGCCCAGCAAGAATCAACAGCGCGCCTGGTATCCAGTACGGAATACGGGAAAAGAGGCGGGCTTGATGCATGTCACTCCATCCTACATGCATGTAGGGTTACCGCTGTCGATTTGATTGCCAGCGCTTCCGATAAAGCCGTGGCGTACAGATAGGCAATCCGACGCCAAGCCGGTCAACGTCGGCTAAAAGGCGCGAAGACCTTCGCGACTCGTTGTCATTGGGACATCAGCCCAGTTGAAGGGAGATCGCTTACCCGACACAAGGCTCTGCGCCTACGTTTCTCAATCCGCTTAGCCACCACCATTGGGCACGTCTTACAACAAAAGGAAACGACTATGTCCATCTCGCTGATTCTGTTGATCGTGCTTATCCTTATCCTGGTCGGTTCCCTTCCCACTTGGGGCCACAGCCGTTCGTGGGGGTACGGCCCAAGCGGCGGCATCGGGCTTGTGGTGGTCATTTTGATCGTGCTGCTGCTAATGGGCCGGATATAAGCAGTCCGGTGCGCAAGGCTGTGGCGCTGCGATTGCGGCGCCACAGCCTTAATCTTTTGGAAGCCCAAAATCTGCATTGGTGAGTGCATAAAGTCCAAAGTGCAGCGTATGCGTCGGCTATGCATGTGAAGCAGGCACGAGCAGAGCCTGCTCCTGCAACACCGTCTCCTTCAAAAACCCCCACACCGCCTGCATGCGCGCCAAGTATTTTGACTCGGCCGGCATGCTCATCCAGAACGTACGGGTGAAGCGTGCCTGCTCAGGTAGCACCCTCTGCAAAAGTGGGTCGCGGTCGGCCAGAAAAGCAGGCAGCACTGCCAGACCAGCACCGGCGCGCACCGCCTCGTACTGCGCCGTAATGCTGGTGCTGCGAAAGGCAAAACGCTCGGGCTGGTGCAAGGCATCGAGAAATTGCAGTTCTTTAGTAAACAACAGGTCGTCCACATAGCTGATGAAGGCGTGGTGGCACAGGTCTTCTCGCTGGTGAACCGGGGCTGAGTGGGCCAGATAGTCGCGCTGGCCGTACAGGTGCAGCACATAGTCGGTCAACTTCGCCTCGATAACCGAGCCGCGGGTCGGGCGCTCCAGAGAGATCACGATGTCAGCCTCGCGGCGGCTCAAATGCACCATGCGCGGCAGCGCCAGCAAATCGATGGACAGCTGCGGGTGCTTTTGCGTCAGCCGCGCCAGGTGGGGCGCAAGGATCAGCGTGCCAAACCCCTCCGTAGCGCCAACGCGCACCAGGCCGGAGGGTCCTCCGCCCGGCGTAGGTGCAGCACGCTCTACACCCAGCACCGCCGCTTCCATGGCTTCGACCGAGGGCAGTAGGTGGCGCCCTGCTTCGGCCAAGCGATGGCCCCCAGCCTCGCGGGCAAACAGCGTGGCACCCATCTGCTTTTCCAATGCCTGAATGCGGCGCGATACCGTGGTGTGCTCTACGCCCAAGCGGCGAGCCGCGCCTGCCAGCGTGCCGGTGCGGGCCAGCTCCAGAAAAAACCGCAGGTTGTCCCAATCCATGGTGCCTCCTTCTGCAGTCAGCCTTATGTGCATAAATGCAGATACCTTGCGCGTATTTGCCTCTTGTGCTGACAATTATGCACATATACCATTGGGGAGTTTTGGGCAATCACGCCCGCCATCTCAGGAGACTTTGTATGAACGCGCCCACCCCCGTCGCCGCACTGGCCCCCACCGTCAAGCTGCTTATCGGCGGCAAGTTCATTGAGTCCAAAACCACCGAGTGGCGCGACGTGGTGAACCCGGCAACGCAAGAGGTGCTGGCCCGCGTGCCGTTTGCTACTGCCGAAGAGATCGAAGCCGCCATTGCCTCGGGCAAAGAAGCCTTCAAGACCTGGAAGAAGACCGCCATCGGCACCCGCGCACGCATCTTCCTCAAGTACCAGCAACTCATTCGCGAAAACATGGCCGAGCTGGCCGCGCTGCTGACAGCCGAGCAGGGCAAAACGCTGCCCGACGCCGAAGGCGACGTATTCCGCGGCCTCGAAGTGGTTGAGCACGCTGCCAGCATCGGCAACCTGCAACTTGGTGAGCTGGCCAACAACGTCGCCGGCGGTGTGGATACCTACACGCTGCTGCAGCCGCTGGGCGTGTGCGCTGGCATTACGCCGTTCAACTTCCCCGCCATGATTCCGCTGTGGATGTTCCCCATGGCGATTGCCACCGGCAACACCTTCGTGCTCAAGCCTTCCGAACAAGACCCTATGGTGACCATGCGCCTGGTGGAACTGGCCATGGAAGCCGGCATTCCCGCAGGTGTGCTCAACGTGATCCACGGCGGCGAAATGGCCGTGAATGCGCTGTGCGACCACCCGGACATCAAGGCCGTCTCCTTCGTCGGCTCGACCAAGGTCGGCACGCATGTGTACAACCGCGCCACACTGGCCGGCAAGCGCGCGCAATGCATGATGGGCGCCAAGAACCACGCCATCATCCTGCCCGACGCCAACAAGGACCAAACGCTCAACGCCTTGGCGGGCGCTGCGTTTGGCGCGGCTGGCCAGCGCTGCATGGCGCTGTCAGTCGTGGTGCTGGTGGGCGAAGCGCAAAAGTGGATTCCTGAGCTGATCGAAAAAACCAAGACGCTCAAGGTAAACGCCGGTACCGAAAAAGGCACCGACGTGGGCCCGCTGATTTCCTGCGCGGCGCTGTCGCGTGTGGAAGGTCTGATCGAGCGCGGTATTGCCGAAGGCGCCAAACTCGAACTCGACGGCCGCAAGCCCACTGTGGCCGGCTTTGAGAAGGGCAACTTTGTCGGCCCAACCATCTTCTCGGGCGTCAAGCCCGGCATGTCGATCTACGACCAGGAAGTGTTCGGCCCGGTGCTGGCCATCGTCGCTGCTGACGACCTTGACCAAGCCATCGAGTTCATCAACGCCAACCCCAACGGCAACGGCACTGCCATCTTCACGCAGTCGGGCGCCGCAGCACGCAAGTTCCAGGAAGATATCGACGTCGGCCAGGTCGGCATCAACCTGCCAATCCCTGTGCCAGTCCCGCTGTTCTCGTTCACCGGTTCGCGCGCCTCCAAGCTGGGCGACCTGGGCCCCTACGGCAAGCAGGTGGTGATGTTCTACACGCAGACCAAGACGATTACGGCGCGCTGGTTTGATGACAGCACCACGTCGCACGGCGTGAACACCACCATCAGCCTGAAGTAAGGCCGTGGCTGGCTGGCTGCCCGGCGCTCTGCGCGCATCTGCCACGCTGGCAGGCGCTTGCCTGCTGGCCAGCGCGCCCGCGTGGGCGCAGGCGGGCAATGCCGAGTGCGGCGCCGCGCGCCCGCAGAGCGCTGCCTGCACAGCGCAGGCATTTGCCGAGGCCGATTCCACCATCGCTCTGCTGTTTGCCGACGTACGGCGCGCGCTTTCGGCGCATGAGCGCCCGCAGCTGAGCAAGGAACACAGCGCCTGGCTGCGCCAGCGCGCCCTAGCTTGCCCCGCGCCGCCCAAATCTGCAGCCACACCAGAAGCGCTTGCCGGGCAGCACATCTGCCTGACGCGGGAAACGCAGGCCCGCCGCCAGGGCCTTATGCGCTGGCTGAGCATGGACAGCCCGGCGACGCTGCCTTAAAAGCGCCCCCGACACCCTGCCCCGGCAACACTTGGCCCCAACCAGGACAGACACACACCATGGACTTTGAGCTCAACGAAGACCAGCGCGCCTTTGCGCAAACCGCCCGCGCGTTCGCGCTGGCCGAGCTGGCACCCCACGCCGCCGAGTGGGACGCCCAGGCCATCTTCCCCAAAGAAGCCATCGCCAAGGCCGGCGAGCTGGGTTTTTGCGGCCTGTATTCCCCCGAGTCGATTGGCGGACTCGCCCTGCCCCGCCTGGACGCCACGCTGGTGTTCGAGGAAATGGCGGCCATAGACCCGAGCACCACCGCCTTCATCACCATCCACAACATGGCGACCTGGATGCTCGGCACCTGGGGAACCGAAGCCGTGCGCGAGCGCTGGGGCGCCCTGCTGACGAGCGGACAGAAATTGGCCTCCTACTGCCTGACCGAACCCGGCGCCGGGTCCGACGCTGCATCCCTTAAAACCCGCGCCGAGCGCACCGACAGCGGTTACCGCATCAACGGCGCCAAAGCCTTCATCTCCGGCGCCGGCGCCACCGACGTGCTGGTGCTCATGGCCCGCACCGGCGACGCACAGTCTGGCGCGCGCGGCATCAGCGCCTTTGCCGTGCCGGCCGATGCCCCCGGCATCAGCTACGGCAAGAAGGAAGAAAAAATGGGTTGGAACAGCCAGCCCACCCGCACCATCAGCTTCGACAACGTCGAGATTCCAGCCGACCACCTGCTGGGCAGTGAAGGCGAAGGCTTCAAGATCGCCATGAAGGGGCTGGACGGCGGGCGCATCAACATCGCCACCTGCTCTGTCGGCGCCGCCCAAGGCGCGCTGAACCAAGCGCAGGCCTACATGCTGGACCGCAAGCAGTTTGGCAAAACGCTCGCCAGCTTCCAGGCGCTCCAATTCAAGCTGGCCGACATGGCGACCGAACTCGTCGCCGCGCGGCAAATGGTGCGCCTGGCTGCCGCCAAGCTCGACGCCGGCGCGATCGACGCATCCACCTACTGCGCCATGGCCAAGCGTTTTGCCACCGACGCGGGCTTTACCGTCTGCAACGAGGCCCTGCAACTGCATGGCGGCTACGGCTACATCCGCGAATACCCGCTCGAGCGCCTGCTGCGCGACGCCCGCGTGCACCAGATTCTGGAAGGCACGAACGAAATCATGCGGGTCATCATTGCGCGGCGCATGCTGGAAGATGACGCGCCGGATGCGATTCGCTAGGCACACTGCACAGAAATAACATTTTTTGGAGCTGGTAATGGCTGCCGAACTTGAGAGGACACTACAACCTTGCCCTAAATGCGGGACACTCGTTTTCCATTTAGAAAAACATCTTAAAAAAGCACATGATCCAATAAAAACTGCGGAGCGTAAGAGAAAGGAGCGACTTGAACTTTCAATAACATTAGCTCAGAAAAATTTTAAGATCATGGAGAAAGCGAGGCAAGAATTTCTGTTAACAAAAATTCAGTGCACGCTCTGCTCAGCGCAAATAAATATCAGTTTAATCGCCGATCATTGTTATCGACACCATAACTCATCGCTTCCTGCCGATATGCGAGCTTTGTATGGACTGGCTGAGACAAAAAATATATTCAAGAGCTCGAAGGAGCGTGAAGACTATTGGCGAAAAGCAATGGGTGGCCCGGAAAAGGGCGATGACATTTTTGATCGAGGTATGACGGTACAAGGCGGTGCCTACGGTCTTGGTAAAAACCGAAAGCATTAGTGGTAGCAGGCAAAGTCAATCACCCCATAGCCGATGAAACCCTGCAGCTCATAGCCGCCGTGCGGGACGCGCTGGCTGAGCATCTGGGCGCAGACGCCTTGGTAGAAGAACGCACCCTCTTCGGCAGCCACGCCTTTATGGTTCAAGACAAGCTGTGCGTGGCGGTCAAAGGCGAAGACCTGCTGGTGCGCCTGCCGCCCGCCGAGCACGAAATCATTGCCGAAACACCCGGCCTGCGCGAGCTGGACCCGCGCGGCGGCATGCGCGGCTACTTCTGGGTCGAGTCCGACGCCTACGCCACACGCACCCAGTGGCAGCGCTGGATTGCAGGCGCCATCGCCTTCAACCCGCAGGCCAAGGCATCGCCCCGGCGGCGCAAGGCGATATCTGCATGACGGTTGGCCTATGCACCACAAAACTTCAAGTCTTTTTGCCCTCTAGCGATTACGCCATAAGCGCTGGCAGCTATCAAAAGTAAAGTATTTCCCTAATCAATCACCACCAGGAGACAACACCATGCAAATCGCATTCATCGGCCTCGGCAACATGGGCGGCCCCATGGCCCTCAACTTGCAAAAAGCCGGGCACGACGTCCGCGCCTTTGACCTCTCCAAGCCCGCCTGCGAGAAGCTCGCCGCCGACGGCCTGAAGATCGCTGCCGACGCCACCGCCGCTGTGCAAGGCGCCGAAGTCGTCATCAGCATGCTGCCCGCCAGCCAGCACGTCGAAGCCCTGTTCCTCGGCCGCGATGGCCAGCCCGGCCTGCTGGCCTCCATTGCCAAGGGCGCGCTCATCATCGACAGCTCGACCATCGCCGCAGCCACCAGCCAAAAGGTTGCCAAAGCAGCCGAGGCCGCCGGCATCGCCTTCATCGACGCACCCGTCTCGGGCGGCACCGGTGGCGCCATTGCCGGCACCCTCACCTTCATGGTCGGCGGCGAAACGGCCGCGCTGGAACGCGCCCGCCCCTTGCTGGAAAAAATGGGAGCCAACATCTTCCACGCAGGCGCCGTGGGCGCCGGCCAGACCGCCAAGATTTGCAACAACATGCTGCTCGGCATCCTGATGGCCGGCACTTCTGAGGCGATTGCCCTGGGCGTCGCCAACGGTCTCGACCCCAAAGTGCTTTCCGAAATCATGCGCCGCAGCTCGGGCGGCAACTGGGCGCTGGAGAAGTACAACCCCTTCCCCGGCGTGCACGAGAACGCGCCCGCCAGCAAAGGCTACGCGGGCGGCTTTGGAACGGACCTGATGCTGAAAGACTTGGGCCTGGCTCAGGAGAACGCCACGGCCATGAAGGCCAGCACGCCGCTGGGTGGGCTTGCGCGCTCGATTTATGCGGCGCACAGCCTGGCAGGCCACGGCGGCGAAGACTTTTCCAGCGTGATCAAGATGGTGCAGAAGAAGGGGTGACGGCGGCGCTGCGTTTGCGAGTTGCCGGTTGAGTCGTCGCTTTAGCATGCAAAGAGCTGGCCAGTGGGCTCGATCCACTCGGAAGCAGCCTGTTTGCTTTACTGAATAGTTCAACGCCACCAAAATTCGCCATGCTCGTCTCGGGATCCCAAGCTCTGATCCTCGGCGGTTCGCTCAGCGCAGCCGCTGCACTGGCGCACGTCGCGTGCGTCGCCGTTGGCGCACGGGCTTACCGTTTCATGGGGGCCGGCGAAGAGATGGAGCGTGCTGCCCAGGCAGGCAAGCTCCAACCGACGATCGTCACGCTTGCCATCGCTGGCGTTTTGTTCGTCTGGGCTGCCTACGCATTTTCAGGCGCTGGCGCAATCGGCCGCCTGCCGTACACCAAACTGGCACTCACCGTCATGTGCGCCGTGTACCTCGGCCGGGCGGTGGCGTTCCCCTTGCTCAGGCCGGCGTTTCCCGAGAACTCCCAAACCTTCTGGCTGGTGTCGTCGGGCATTTGCCTTGTCATCGGGTTGGTGCACCTTTATGGCGTGATCGTGGAGTGGTCAACCCTGTAAGTGCCTGCCCAAGGCGCAAGGTCTCGTTTATAAAAATTGCAAGCGCTCGTGCCTTTCAGTCTCATGACGACATCGCTGAAGTGCCCTCTCGCTCAAAGCATCAACGCACACCCCGCAACGCGCTTCCATCTGCCGCCCGCGTAATCGGGCAGTTCACGACGATGTGCGTCTGCTCCAGCACCACCTCACCCCGCTCCTCAGCCGCCAGCAGGGCTTCTTCAGATTTCAGAACGCGCCCATTCGCAGGTACTGTCCACCGCACCAACACCAGCCGCCACAAAGGGCTGTAGGGCTCAACTGTGTTGGCACTGCCAGCAGGCAGCGGCGCCGACTGGAAGATGCTGATCTGCTCGCCGGCAGGAAACTTATACACCCGCTCTAGTACTGAAGAGCGCCCGGTGGCGCCCACCGCAGCGGCCAATCGCGGCGCATAGTTGGCGCCTGCGGCTTGGGCCATAGCGGCGTCGGAAATGTCGGTGGTGACATATTCCACCGTGCGCCCGTCCACCCAGGCTCGGCTAAGCGGGAGTACGGTTTCGGTTCGGCCTGCGTCAAAGATTTGGCTGGCGCAGCCCGCCAACAAGGCTACTGCCAGCAGGCAAGCTCCAACGCGCGAAACCTTCATCCGACTGACCCTCCAGCGGCCGGGTACCGCCCGCTGCGGTCGGCCCGAGGCGAACAGGCGCGTTCCACTCAGCTCTGCTCCGCTTCTTGCAGGATGCGCCACATCACTTTTCCACTGCCACTCTTGGGCAAGGCGTCAACAAACTGGACCGCGCGCGGCGCTTTGTAGGCGGCCATGTTGTCGTGGCACCAGTCAACGATTTCCTTTTCCGTCGTGTGGGCGTGCGAGGCACGCAACACCACAACCGCCTTGACGCTCTCGCCGCGGTAGCTGTCGCGCGTGGAAATGACGCAGGCCTCTTGAACCGCAGGATGGCGGAACATGAGCGCCTCGACTTCGGCGGGCCAGACTTTGAAGCCTGAGGCATTGATCATGCGTTTCAAGCGGTCGGTCAGAAAGAAGTAGCCATCGACATCGACGTGGCCGAGGTCGCCGGTGCGAAAGAACCGTTTACCTTCGAGCTCCATGAACGCCGCCTCAGTGGCGTCGGGGCGCTGCCAGTAGCCTTCGAACACTTCGGGGCCGTGGACGATGATCTCGCCCTGCTCACCCTGCGCTACCTCTTGCAGTGTGTCGGGGTCGATCACCCGCGCATCGGTGCTCATGAAGGGGATACCAAGGCACTGCTGCTTGGGCGCATCGACCGGGTTGGAGTGGGAGGGCGCCGCCGTTTCGGTCAAACCGTAGCCTTCGGAGTACCGCAGGCCATACTGCTCAAACAGGCGCTGGGCGACCGCTTGCGGCATCGCGGCGCCACCGCCGCCGATGTACACCAAGCTCGAGAGGTCGTAGTTTGCGAAGTTCGGGCTGCCGAGTAGGTCGATAACCATGGTGGGCACATTGGTCCAGCTCGTCACCTTGTAGCGGGAGATCATGCGGCCGGCCAGGTCGCGCTCCCAGCGCGGCATCAGGATCAGCGTGCCACCACAGTACAAAGCGGTATGCATCATGCTGACCATGCCGGTGATGTGGAACATCGGCACAACTGCAAGCACCACGTTTTCCGACGACCCATTGCCCCACAGGGCACCCGCCACTGCGTTGTGCATCAGGCTGCTGTGCAGATGCATGCAACCCTTTGGCAGGCCGGTGGTGCCGCTGGTGTAGGGCAGGACGGCCAAGTCGCGGCTGGAAACCACATGCTCGGGCGCCGGAGCCGTGCAGGCCAGCGCTTCGACCCAGCGCAGCACCTGACCTCCGTTGAGGGCGGGCATCGGGTGTTCGGTTGTCAACCAATCGCGCCACGCTGCAGGCGGGGCGTCGCCCTCGCACACGTCAGGGTCGAAGGCGTCGGTAAAGTGCGTCACCACCAGATGCTCTAGGCCCTCCCCTTCAGGCAAGGCATTGCTGGCAGCGGCGAGACCACCGGCCAAATCTGCGGTGGTGATGGCGACTTTGGCCTGCGGGTCGGTGATGTAGTGTTTGAGCTCTTCGGCCCGGTTCATCGGGTTGACCGGCACCACCACCGCATTGGCCCGAAGAATGGCGAAATGCGCCAACACGAGTTGCGGGCAGTTCTGCATGCAGAGCACCACGCGGTCGCCGCGCCGCACTCCCAGCGCATACAGCTGGGCGGCAAAGCGCTCAACGCCTTCAGCCAGTTCGCGGTAGCTGGTGCTTGTACCGAAGAACACCAGCGCCGCTTTGTCGGGGTAGCGGCGGGCGTTTACGGCCAAGTTGTCCCAAAGAGATGTGGCCGGGACCGTAATAGATTTGGGAAGGCGTTTGGGCCAGAAAGCGTAGTGGGGTGGCATGGGCAAAATCCTTTGGCGGCCAGTCTAGGCCGGTCGCGGCCAAATCGAATTGGGGTTGTCCGCTAGAGGTGTCGCTTGGGAGTCAGGCGACACGCTGCTTAATCACTCCCACTCAATCGTCGCTGGCGGCTTGCTCGATACGTCGTAGGTCACCCGGTTGATGCCGCGTACTTCGTTGATGATGCGTCCCGACACCTTTTTCAGCAACGCGTAGGGCAGTTCGGCCCAATCTGCCGTCATGAAGTCGCTGGTCTGCACAGCCCGCAGCGCAACCACGTAGTCGTAGGTGCGGCCATCGCCCATTACGCCGACGCTTTTGACTGGCAAAAATACGGTGAAGGCCTGGCTGGTGAGTTCGTACCAAGACTTGTTGGTAGCAGGGTCGATGAAGTTGCGCAGTTCTTCAATGAAGATGGCGTCGGCCCGGCGCAGCAGTTCGGCGTATTCTTGCTTCACTTCACCAAGAATCCGAACGCCCAAGCCTGGGCCCGGGAAGGGATGGCGGTAGACCATCTCGGGCGGAAGGCCCAGCGCCACGCCCAGTTCGCGCACCTCGTCCTTGAACAAATCGCGCAGGGGCTCCAGGAGCTTCAATCCCAATTGCTCAGGCAGACCGCCGACGTTGTGGTGGCTTTTGATCGTGACCGCTTTCTTGCTCTTGGCGCCGCCCGACTCGATCACGTCGGGGTAGATCGTTCCCTGTGCCAGCCACTTCGCGCCCTTGGCTCCTGCGCTAGTCAATTTGGCGGCTTCCTGTTTGAATACCGTGACGAACTCGCCGCCAATGATCTTGCGTTTTGCTTCCGGGTCGGCCACGCCGGCGAGCTTGCCGAGGAACAGGTCGGCCGCATCGACGCGAATCACCTTGGCGTGCAATTTGCCGACAAACATGTCCATGACCATGTCGCCTTCATTCAGGCGCAGTAGGCCGTGGTCGACGAACACGCAGGTCAGCTGGTCGCCAATAGCGCGGTGGATCAAGGCCGCCGCCACGGAGGAATCCACACCGCCCGACAGGCCGAGGATGACTTCTTCGTCGCCCACCTGCTCACGAATCAACGCTACAGCTTCGGCCACGTGGTCGCGCATGACCCAGTCGGGCTGCGCCTGGCAAACCCCGAGGACGAAGCGCTCAAGAATCGCTTGCCCTTGCTGGGTGTGCGTCACTTCGGGATGGAACTGCACGGCGTAGAACCGCCTCGCCTCGTCGGCCATACCGGCAATGGGGCAGCTGTCGGTGCTGGCCATGACTTTGAAGCCCGCGGGCAGCTCAGTGACCTTGTCGCCGTGGCTCATCCACACATTGAGCATGCCGTGGCCTTCAGGCGTGGTGAAGTCGGCAATGTCCTTGAGCAAACTTGTGTGCCCACGGGCGCGCACCGCAGCAAAACCAAATTCGCGCTGATGCCCACTTTCCACCTTGCCACCCAGCTGGTGCGCCATGGTCTGCATGCCGTAGCAGATGCCCAGCACCGGGACGCCCAGATCGAACACCGCAGCGGGCGCCTTGTCGGTAGTGTCCTCATAGACGCTGGCGTGGCTGCCCGACAGGATGATGCCCTTGAGAGCGCCGTCCTTCGCATAGTCGCGCACCCATTCGTCGGTGACATCGCACGGGTGCACCTCGCAGTACACATGGGCTTCGCGGACCCGGCGGGCGATGAGCTGGGTGACCTGAGAGCCGAAATCGAGAATGAGAATTTTCTGGTGCTGCATGACGGCTGACTTTTTATGGCAATAAAACACTGTCGCTATCGCAAGCGAGCTTGAAACTGGCGCGGTGCAGTGCCAGTGGCACCGCAGATCTGGCTTTGCCAGTCTGCTGGAGCCGCCCCCTTGAGGTGGGTGACGCCGAAAGCGGCGCAGGGGGCTAGTCCGCCCTGTAGTTGGGCGCTTCTTTGGTGATTTGCACGTCGTGAACGTGGCTCTCGCGAATACCGGCGGTGGTGATCTCGACGAACTCAGCCTTGTTGTTCATGTCTTCGATGGTGCCGCAGCCACAATAGCCCATGGCCGCGCGCACGCCACCCGCCATCTGGTAAACGATGGACACCATCGAGCCCTTGTAGGGCACGCGGCCCTCAATACCTTCGGGTACCAGTTTGTCGGCGTTGGGGTTGCCGGTGCTTGACTCCTGGAAATAGCGGTCGGCGCTACCTTGTTGCATGGCACCGATGCTTCCCATGCCGCGGTAGCTTTTGTAGCTGCGGCCCTGAAACAAGATGACTTCGCCGGGCGCTTCTTCCGTTCCTGCAAACATGCCGCCCATCATCACCGTGCTGGCCCCGGCTGCAAGCGCCTTGGCGATGTCGCCACTGAAGCGCACGCCGCCGTCGGCGATCAAAGGCACGCCCGTGCCGTGCAGCGCCGTGGCAACGCTGTCGATTGCCATGATTTGCGGCACGCCCACGCCGGCCACAATGCGCGTCGTGCAGATCGAGCCTGGGCCAATGCCGACCTTCACTGCGTCGGCGCCGGCCTCGACCAGCGCGAGCGCCGCAGCGCCGGTGGCGATGTTGCCGCCGACCACGTCAATGTGGGGATAGTTCTGCTTGACCCAGCGCACGCGCTCAATCACGCCCTTGCTGTGGCCGTGCGCGGTGTCGACCACAATGGCGTCCACACCTGCTTTGACGAGGGCCTCCACGCGCTCTTCGGTGCCCTCGCCTACGCCGACGGCAGCCCCTACGCGCAGGCGCCCCGAAGCGTCGCGCGCAGCGTTGGGGAAACTGGTCTGCTTGGTGATGTCTTTCACCGTGATCAGGCCCTTGAGCTCAAAGGCGTCGTTCACCACCAGGATGCGCTCAAGCTTGTGCTTGTTGAGCAGCGCCTTGGCCTGGGCAGGCGAGGTGCCATCGCGCTCGTTGACGGTAATGAGCTTTTCGCGAGGGGTCATGATCTGATGGACCTTGACGTCGTACCGTGTCTCGAAGCGCAGATCTCGGCCCGTCACGATACCGACCACCTTGCCGCCATCGCAGACCGGGAAACCCGAGATGCCAAGCTGCTCGGAAAGCTGCAGCACCTGCAGCACGGTGTGCTCAGGCGTGATAACCACTGGGTCTTGCACCACGCCCGATTCGTAGCGCTTGACCTTGGCCACGTGAGAGGCCTGCTCCTGCGCAGTGAGGTTTTTGTGCACGATGCCGATGCCGCCTTCCTGAGCGATGGCAATGGCCAAGCGCGCTTCAGTGACGGTGTCCATGGCAGCAGACACCAGCGGCAAATTGAGCTGAATGTTGCGAGAGAACCGAGTGGCGAGAGAGGTGTCCTTAGGCAGGACTTGGGAATACGCTGGCACCAGCAACACATCGTCGAAGGTGAGCGCTTTGCCGAGAAGGCGCATGTGAAAGCTCCAAAAAATCGATTGTACCCGCCACTTTTGCTGGTGCCTTTGGCGCTGCATGCCGCTAAACTGCGCGCATGAAGCTGTACAAACTATGTCTGGTAGCGCTGACCTGCGTCTGGTCGGCGGGCGCGATGGCGCAATGGCAATGGATCGACAAGGACGGCCGCAAGGTTTTTAGCGACCGGCCGCCGCCGCTGACGATCCCTGACAAAGACATCCTGCGCCAACCCAATCAGCGTGTGTTGCGCGCTGCACCGCAGCCCGCCAACAGCGATGCACAGCCCGGCACTGCTCCTGCCGCGGCAACTGCAGCCAAGCCAACGTTGAAAGCTCCCGGCAAAGGCGTAGACAAAGAGCTTGAAGAGCGCAAGGCAAAGGCGGAAGCTGAAAAAGCAGCCAAAGAAGAGGCCGACAAGAAAAAGACCGCTGCCGCTCGCACTGAAAACTGCACGCGCGCCAAACAGGCCAAAGCCACGCTCGATTCTGGTCAGCTCATGAAACAGACCAATTCCAAAGGCGAGCAGGTGTTTCTTGACGATGCGGCGCGCGCTGCTGAGCGCAAGCGTGCGCAGTCTGTCATCGATACCGACTGCAAACCCTAAACAATCAGCTTTCCGCAGCAGGTTTGCGTGCAAACAAACCTGCGCTGCGTAAGCCTTGACGCGCAAAGCGCTCGCGACGCGCCACCTTCGGGTCCACCCTGAGCGGCCGATAGACTTCCACCCGGTCGCCCTCGCGCAGCACTCGGGTGAGGGCCACTTTCTTGCCCCAAATTCCAACGTCGGTTGAGCGATCTGCGCCGCAGCCAGAAGCCAAACGTAAGGCCTCTGACACAGGCGCTCCTTCGGGGACTTCGCCGCACCATTCCTGCACCACCCCCGGCGCTGTGCACGCAGCCACCGTCACTCGCAGCATCAAGGGCGCAGCGGCCGCTTCAGCCATACACCTGCTCAGCGCGTTTCACGAATGCATCCATCAGCGTGCTGGCAATACGGTCGAACACTGGCCCAACCACCGCGGCTAAGGGGGCGCTGCTAAAACCGTAGTCGAGGTGAAGCTGCACACGCGCCGCGCGCTCGGCGTTGTCCCCGACCGGGTCGAAACGCCAATCGCCGTTCAAACGGGAAAACGGCCCTTTCACCAACTGCATCTGCACGCGCCGCCCTGCTTCGTGGGTGTTGCGGGTGACAAAACTCTGGCGCAGGCCGCCCATGGAGATGCCGACTTCGGCCACCACACCATCGCCTTCCTGCTCCAGCACGCGGGCGTGGTCGCACCAGGGCAAAAACTCCGGGTAGCGTTCCACCGCGGTGACCAAGCTGAACATTTCCTCCGGGCTGTACCAGATGAGGACGGATTTGTTGACGTTCTTCATGAATAGGGACTGCGGGGCACCAAGCTGCGTGCAGCGGCATGGCACACCCTAGAATCGGGACTGCGCGAGAACCACAATTGTAGGCAGGGGCGCTTTGCACCCTCCTTTTGCGCGTTAGCAACGACCCGATGGCCAAGAAACCTGAAACCAATTCCCGCATCGCCGACAACAAGAAGGCCGCGTACAACTATTTCTTCGAGGAACGCTTCGAGGCGGGCATGGTGCTGCAAGGCTGGGAAGTCAAGGCGCTGCGCGAAGGCAAGGGGCAACTCACCGATGGCTACGTGGTGATTCGCGACGGCGAGTTGTTTTTGATTGGATGCCAGATCAACCCGTTGAAAAGTGCCTCGACGCACGTCAATCCTGAAGCGGCGCGCACCAAAAAACTCCTTTTGCACAAGGAAGAGATCAAGCGCCTGATTGTCAAAATCGAGCAAAAAGGCTACACGCTCGTGCCGCTGAACCTGCATTGGAAGGATGGGCGCGCCAAGTGCGAGATAGCGCTTGCCAAGGGCAAGGCCGAGCACGACAAGCGCAACACCATCAAGGACCGCGAAGGAAAGCGAGAAGTCGAGCGCGTCATGAAAACCCACAACCGCTGAAGTCGGCGCCTTTTCCCACACCCGCGCTGCGCTGCGCGCTCCTAAAGTGACAGCTTTGCTTCAGGAGCGACACATGAAAATTCTCACCACCGCTTTGGTCAGCGCCGCCCTGTTGGCGGGTTGCTCGTCTGGCATGGCTCCCTACGCCAAAGACACAGCGCCGGACATGCCTACACGCGCTGTCGATGGGCGTTTGGTTGGCCCCACTGGACACACCTTGTACAGCTTCGCCAAGGACAGTGCAGGCATGTCCAACTGCAACGACCAGTGCGCCCGCAATTGGCCGCCACTCACCGTCGCAGCGACCGCCAAGCCTATGGGCGACTACACCATTGTGAAGCGCGCGGACGGATCTCAGCAGTGGGCATTCCGAGGCCAGCCGCTGTACTACTTCGTCAAAGACACGAGTGCGGGCGACATGATGGGCGACGGGGCCGCGGGCAATTGGAAAACTGTGCGTCCTTGACCATCGGTTGACGGGTGGTCGTGCAACCTGGTACCCGGCCTGCGCTTAAACCAACGCCGACAGTGGGTGCACCCAAGCGGGCCAGGGGCTTTCGAAAAATGGCGCCACCATCGCAGGCGTCACGTCTTCGATGCGCGCCGGATTCCATTGAGGCGCATGGTCCTTGTCCACAGCCAGCGCGCGAATCCCTTCCAGGGTTTCGCTCTGACCTGGCCGTAGATAGAAGCAGTGGCGCACCATGTCGCGCTCCATGCGCAGGTCGTCCGCCAAATTCATCGCGCGGGCGCGGCGAATCTGTTCCAGCACCACGCAGAGCATCAAAGGCGAGCGCTTGTGCAGTGTGGCGGCAGTGCTGCGCTCCCAATCGCCTCCCGCAGCTTCCAGCGCAGCCACGATAGCGCTTACATTGGCAAGCGAAAAATATTGGTCAATTTGGCCTCTAGCGCTTATCTCATAAGCGCTAGAAGCTATGGTTTTTGAAAATACCAGCGTTTTAATCGCTTCGGCGCCTTCGAAGCTCTGGGAACCCAGCGCATCCCACAGCAGCGCTTGCGCTGGCACTTCAATGCGACGGTCGGCCAGGCCAAGCGCCAGCGCTTCGTCGGCACCAATGCTTTCGCCGGTCAATGCCAGCCACTCGCCGGTGCGGCCGGGGCAGCGCGACAAAAAGTAGCCGCCGCCAACGTCGGGAAACAGGCCAATCGCGGTCTCGGGCATGGCCATCTTCGTGCGCTCTGTGACAAGCCGCAGCGCAGCGCCCTGGCTGATGCCCATGCCGCCGCCCATGACGATGCCGTCCATGAAGGCAATGTAGGGTTTGGAGTAGCCATGAATCAGGTGGTTGAGCGCGTACTCCTCGGTGAAGAAATCTTCAAGACGCGGGTCGCCCTGGCTGCCTGCTTGGTGCAGGAAACGAATGTCACCGCCGGCGCAGAAAGCACCGAACGGTCCTTCCTTGTTGCTCCCGCGAACCGCCACCGCCAGCACCGCAGGGTCACTCTGCCAAGCCAAGAGTTGCCCCATCAAGCCGCGCACCATGTCCAGCGTCAACGCGTTAAGGGCACGCGGTCGGCTCAAGGTGATGAAGCCCACCTGACCCCGCACTTCGCACTGCAGATCAACCAATTTTTCACTCATGTCTGTTCTCTCCACCCCAAAAGTTCGTTAAACACCAGCGCGCCAATGACCAGGGCGCCGCCAGTCAGCACAGCCGGACCGGGCCGCTCACCCGCACCCAGCCACGCCAGCAAAATACCAAAGATAACCTCAAGCAGGCTAAGCAGCGCCATCTCGGGCGCCTTGAGCACGCGCCCGCAGCGCACCACCAGCAAGCAGGGTATTGCGAGCTGCACCAAACCGAGAAATGCGAGCAGCATCAGATCGTGTCCGGATGCGGAAAATGGCCAAGCAAACGGGAGGGTCGCGAGGGTGGAGAGCACTGCGCCGATCAACACCGCCGGCATCAAATCGACCGCCTGCCCATGGCGCTGAGCATGCTGCACAACCGTCCAGTTCACTGCCGCCGCCAAGGGCACGCAGAGCGCGACCAGCGTACCCGCCAAGGGCACGCTGCGCACCTGTGTACCAAACATCCAGGCGATACCGAGGCCGGCAATGGCTATGGCTACCCAGGTGCGGGGCGCGATGCGGTGGCCAATGAACGCCCGGGCAACCAGGGCGGTGAGCAGTGGGCCGCAGGCCATGGTGACCAGCACGTTGGCGACCGGCATCAACGTGATGCCGACCATGAACGCGGTGAACATCACGCTCCAGCAGACGCCGGAGAGCCACAAGGCACGGCCACTGCGCCACAGCGGCACAAAAGCGCTGCGCCCGCGCAAGCCGGGCAGCAAAATCAGCAAAGAGGCGAGCGTGAACAGGCTGCGCCAGAAGGTCACTTCAAAGCTGCGCGCCTGCTCCAGCTGGCGCGTTACCACCCCGGCTATCGACCACAAGAACGTTGCACCCACCATGGTCCAGATCGCCTGGCCATGCGACAAGCCAGCGACGATTCGCGACGACGCCACCAGTCCGCCGCTTCTTAGTTCCGGGCGCATGAACCGCGCCTCCCCCAGCAAGAACCACCGTGCAAGGGCCGCCCCGCCGCACCGGTGGTGTCCTCCCTCCCGAATCGCAACGCGATTCGAGAGAGGGGGGAAGGCGCGCAGCGCCTCAGGGGGGAGTCGGAATCAGTCACGGCTGGCGCGCTTGCGGTCACTTTCTTTCAGGTGACGTTTGCGCAGACGAACCGACTTGGGCGTGATCTCGACCAACTCGTCTTCTTCGATGAACTCGACGCCGTATTCCAGCGTGAGGTCAATCGGTGGCGTGATCTTGATCGCGTCTTCCTTGCCAGAGACGCGGAAGTTGGTGAGCTGTTTGGTGCGGGTGGCGTTGACCACCAAGTCGTTGTCGCGGCTGTGGATGCCGACGATCATGCCCTCGTACACCGGATCGTTGGCTTTGACGAACATGCGGCCACGGTCGTCGAGCTTGCCCAATGCGTAGGTGAAAATTTCGCCGTCGTCCATGGAAATCAGCACGCCGTTCTTGCGGCTCGCGATTTCGCCCTTATGCGGCTCATAGCTGTCAAAGATATTGGCAATGAGGCCAGAGCCGCGGGTCAGGTTCAGAAACTCATTGGTAAAACCAATCAGCCCACGCGCAGGAATGCGGTACTCAAGACGGACCCGACCACGACCGTCGGACTCCATGTTGATGAGTTCACCCTTGCGCTCGCCCAGCGCCTGCATCACGCCCCCTTGGTGCGTTTCCTCAATGTCGGCGGTGACCAGCTCGATGGGTTCGCATTTTTCGCCGTTGATTTCCTTGAACAGCACGCGTGGCTTGGAAACCGCCATCTCGTAGCCTTCGCGGCGCATGTTCTCGAGCAGGATGGTGAGGTGCAATTCACCGCGGCCCATGACTTCGAAAATACCTTCCTCGTTGGTTTCGCTGACGCGCAGCGCCACGTTCGATTGCAGTTCCTTCTGCAGGCGATCCCAAATTTGGCGGCTGGTGATGAACTTGCCTTCGCGGCCCGCCAGCGGGCTGGTGTTCACGCAGAAGTTCATGGTCAGCGTGGGCTCATCCACTTTGAGCATGGGCAGGGGCGCTGGGTTCGATGGGTCGGTAAGCGTCACACCGATGGTGATTTCTGGGATGCCGTTGATCAGCACGATTTCGCCCGGGCCGGCTTCGGTGGCCTGCACGCGCTCCAAGCCCTGGAACGTCAGCACCTGGTTGACGCGGCCCTTGAAGGACTTGCCGTCTGGTCCTTCCATGACCAATACGTCCATGTTGGGCTTGAGCGTGCCCTGATTGACACGGCCCACACCAATGCGGCCTACAAAGGTCGAGAAATCGAGTGCCGAAATCTGCAACTGCAGCGGGGCGTTTTCGTCGCCTTCGTGCGCGGGCACGTGCTTGAGCACAGTTTCAAACAGCGCGGACATGTCGGGGCCCCACTGCTCGCCTGGCTCGCCTTCGACCAGGGAAGTCCAGCCATTGATGCCCGAGGCGTACACCACAGGGAAATCGAGCTGCTCGTCGCTCGCGCCGAGCTTGTCGAACAGGTCAAACGCCGCGTTGACCACCTTGTCGGGGTTGGCGCCAGGCTTGTCCACCTTGTTTACCACCACGATGGGCTTGAGGCCCAGGGCCAGCGCCTTCTTGGTCACGAAGCGCGTCTGGGGCATGGGGCCTTCCTGCGCGTCAATGAGCAGCACAACACCATCGACCATGGAAAGCGCGCGCTCCACTTCACCACCAAAGTCCGCGTGGCCGGGTGTATCAAGGATGTTGATGTGCGTGCCCTTCCAGCTGGCGGCGCAATTTTTGGCGAGGATGGTGATGCCGCGCTCACGTTCAATGGCGTTGTTGTCCATCACAGTGTCGACGACTTTTTCGTGCTCAGCGAAGGTGCCCGACTGGCGCAGAAGCTGGTCCACCATGGTGGTCTTGCCATGGTCGACGTGGGCGATGATGGCGATGTTGCGAATTTGCGTGTTCATATCGTTTCCAAAATACCGGCGCTTTCGACGCTCGGGGTGCTCTTCAAGATTTCTTCAATTTCGACCGGACTCAAAAGCCGATCGGGGATAAGTTCGCCCGCGACGACGTGACCAACCCCCAACAGCGCCGCAGGCGATTGCCCGAACACGGCCACAGCCGATGCATCGGGCCAGGTGCCGCGCCGGCGCAAACCCGAGAGGAAGCGGCCGGCATCTTCAGCGCCCAGGCAGATACGGGTGTGACCAGCGAGCAGCAGCTCAGTGGGTGCGAGACAGGCATGGCGCGCGTCTTCGTCCATGGCCTCCAGGGCCTCCAGCGTGACGCAGGCCGCAAGGCCCAGGCCGCCAGTTTCAATGCGGCGCAAAAAGGTCAGGTGGGCGCCACAACCGAGTGCCGCTCCGATATCTTCGCCGAGGGTGCGGATGTAGGTGCCTTTGCTGCATTTCACTACGATGTTTATAGCTGGATACGCATGTGTATCAAGCGCTGGAGACAGATTTAACTCGAAAATTTCAACGTCGCGTGCGCTGCGCTCCACCTCGATGCCCGCACGCGCGTACTCGTACAGCGCGCGCCCGTCCCTTTTCAGTGCGCTGTACATCGGCGGCACTTGCGCAATTGATCCTGTGAACTGACGTTGCACAGCCGCCAAGCGCTCGGGCGACAGCGCTTCGGGCGGCACGGGCCGCTCGGCAAGCACTTCACCTTCCGCATCCCCGGTGCTGGTCGTCACGCCAAGGCGCGCCACTGCGTGGTAGGTCTTGGGGGCATCGAGCTGCAACTGGCTGAACTTCGTCGCGGCGCCAAAGCACAGCGGCAAGATTCCGGTGGCCAGAGGATCGAGTGTGCCGGTGTGGCCCGCCTTTTCCGCGCGCAGCAACCACTTGGCCTTTTGCAAGGCCTGATTGCTGGAGAGCCCCAGTGGCTTGTCGATGAGCAGCACCCCATGCACCGGGCGCCGCTGCACCCGGATGCGGGGAGCGCGTACGGTCATTCGTTGTCTTCTTTTGAGCGCGAAGCTACGGCCTGCGCAATCAGCGCATTCATATCCGCCGCCCGCTCAGGCGTGCGATCGAACACAAAGTGCAGCGTGGGCACGGTATGAATATGAAGCCGCTTGAACAGACCCGAGCGCAAGAAGCCGGCAGCCTGGTCCAAAGCCTCCTGCGTGGCCGCGGGATCTCCCGTGAGCACGCTGTAAAACACCTTGGCATGCGCGTAGTCGGGCGTCACTTCCACCGACTGGAGAGTGACCATACCGACACGCGGGTCCTTCAACTCACGCGCGATCAGCTCCGACAGATCGCGCTGGATCTGGTCGGCCACCTTAAAGGCGCGGTTGGGCGTGGATGATTTTTTGGCTGCCATGTCAATTGAAGTACGTTGCGCCCAGCAATGCCAGATCTGACCCGCCGGGTGCCAGCGCCCCCGTACAAGGGCCGCCCCGCAGTACCGGGGGCGTCCCCCTCCCGACGCGCAAAGCGCGACGAGAGAGGGGGAAGGCGCGTAAGCGACTCAAGGGGTGCCTCACAGTGTTCTAGCGATTTCCTTGATATCAAAGAACTCGAGCTGATCGCCTTCTTTGAAGTCGCTGATGTTTTTGAGCTTGATACCGCACTCAAAGCCTTCTTTGACTTCTTTGACGTCGTCTTTCATGCGGCGCAGAGATTCGACTTCGCCGGTGTAAATGACAATGTTCTCGCGCAGCAAGCGGAACTTCGCGCTGCGATGCACCATGCCGGACGTGATGTACGAACCGGCAACGGTACCGATCTTCGACGCCACAAACACCGTGCGAATCTCGGCCGTACCGATGATTTCCTCGCGCTGCTCAGGTGCCAGCATGCCGGACATCGCCACCTTCAGATCGTCCACAGCGTCGTAGATGATGCTGTAGTAATGCAGATCGACGTCGTTGGCCTCGGCGTGCTTGCGCGCACCAGCGTCGGCACGTACGTTAAAGCCGATCACGATGGCCTTCGAAGCAATCGCCAGGTTGACGTCGGACTCGCTGATGCCGCCCACGCCGGTGTACACCAGCTGCACCTTGACCTCGTCGGTCGAGAGTTTGAGCAGCGACTGCGACAGCGCTTCCTGCGAACCCTGCACGTCGGCCTTGACGATGATCGGCAAAGTCTTCACTTCGCCGGCCGCGATGTCGGCAAACATGTTCTCGAGCTTTGCAGCTTGCAGCTTGGCCAGCTTCGTGTTGCGGAACTTGCCAGCGCGGTAGGTGGCGATTTCACGTGCGCGACGTTCGTCGGTGAGCACCATGAATTCGTCACCCGCCTGCGGCACTTCCGACAGACCCTGAATTTCCACCGGGATGGAAGGGCCTGCGGTCTTGGCCGGTTGACCGTTTTCGTCCAGCATGGCGCGCACGCGGCCAAAGGTCTGGCCTGCGAGCACCACATCGCCCACCTTGAGCGTACCGGACTGCACCAGAACCGTCGCCACAGGACCACGGCCTTTGTCGAGCTGTGCCTCGATGACCAAACCCTTGGCCAGTGTGTCCACTGTGGCCTTGAGTTCCATCACTTCGGCCTGCAAGAGCACCTGTTCAAGCAGAGCATCGATGCCCGTACCGGTCTTGGAAGACACCTGCACGAATGGCGTTTCGCCACCGTATTCTTCGGGCACCACCTGCTCGACTACCAGCTCCTGCTTGACGCGCTCGAAGTTGGCATCGGGCTTATCGGACTTGGTAATGGCCACCACCATAGGAACGCCTGCCGCCTTGGCGTGCTTGATGGCTTCCTTGGTCTGTGGCATGACGCCGTCGTCTGCTGCCACGACCAAAATGACGATGTCGGTTGCCTGCGCACCGCGAGCACGCATGGCGGTAAACGCCTCGTGACCGGGAGTGTCAAGGAAGGACACCATGCCGCGCGGCGTCTCGACGTGGTAGGCGCCGATGTGCTGCGTGATGCCGCCGGCCTCGCCCGTCGCGACCTTGGTGCGGCGGATGTAGTCGAGCAACGAAGTCTTGCCGTGGTCGACGTGACCCATGACCGTCACGACCGGAGCGCGCGCTACGGACACTGCCGTCAATGCCGAGGCGTCCTCTTGTGCAAAGGCTTCCGGATCGTCCAGCGCAGCAACCAAAGCGGTGTGACCGAGCTCTTCCACCACGATCATCGCGGTGTCCTGATCGAGCGGCTGGTTGATGGTGACCATCTGGCCCATCTTCATCAGCGCCTTGATCACTTCGGATGCCTTGATGGCCATCTTGTGCGCCAACTCGGCCACGGTGATGGTTTCAGGCACATGCACCTCAATGATGCGCATCTCTGTCGGCGCTGTATGCGAGTGCTGATCGGAGCGATCGCGGTCGTTGCCACGGCGGCCACCACTGCGGCCACCTCCGCGCCAGCCACTGGCACCGCCACGGCCACCGCCGGTATCGCCACGGGTAGGAATGCCCTTCTTTTTGGCGGGATCGCCTGCCCAGCTCGACGAGAGCTTGGCAGATTTGACTTCTTTGCCTGCACCAGGTGCGCCAGGCGCACCCGCGGTACGCGGTGCAGCGCCTGGAGCGGCAGCCGGCTTGTGCAGCGTGCCCTTCTTGGCATCGCCAGCACGGGCAACGGGCTTGGGCTCTTCAGGCTTCTTGGCCACCAGCACCTTGGCTGGCGTTGACATCATGGAGCGAATCGCAGCGGCTTCAGCAAGTGCCTTGCGACGGCGCTCGTCCAGATCGGTAGCACGTTCGGCTTCTTCAGCGGCGCGGGCACGCGACTCGGCTTCGGCCTGCTCGCGTGCTTCAGCTTGCGCTGTGGCACGGGCAGCCGCTTCGGCGGCCTGCTCACGCGTGGCTTCCTGCTTTTCAGCAGACGCCATGGCCTTCTTTTCCTGCTCTTGTGCGGCATAGGCTGCAGCGCGCTCGGCGGCTTCGCGTTCGCGTTGCTCACGCTGCTCGCGGTCGCGCCGCTTTTCGCTCAGATCGATCTCCTGGCGGCTGATCAGCTCGGCCTGACGTCGAGCCTCTTCTTCGCGACGCACGAGATCGGCATTGTCTTGTTGCGGCGCTTCAGAAGCGGCTTCAGGCTGCTCAGGAATGTCGACTTGCGCAGGAGCGTCAAGCGCATCGTCGCGCTTGATGAAGGTGCGCTTCTTGCGCACTTCCACCTGAATAGTGCGGGCTTTGCCCGATGCGTCGGCCTGCTTGATTTCGCTGGTTGAACGCTTCACCAAGGTGATCTTCTTGCGATCCGACCCGGCAAGCCCATGGCTCGATTGTAAATGCGACAAGAGCATTTGCTTGTCACCCTCGGTCAGTGCGTCGGACGCGCTGGCCTTGGAGACACCGGCAGACTTGAGCTGTTCGAGCAAGACATCGGGGGTTTTCTTGAGTTCACTGGCGAACTCGGCGACTGTAATACTGGACATATGTGCTTTGAGCCTCCCGACCTTTACTCTTGCCCCGCGAACCAATGTTCGCGTGCTTTCATAATCAATACCTTGGCGTCTTCTTCAGTCTGACCCGTGAGCTCGGTGAGCTCGTCCAGACCCAGATCGGCCAAATCGTCGCGCGTGTGCACGCCGCCTTCGGTCAACTTGGCGACCAACTCAGGCGTCATGCCTTCCAAGTCGCGCAGATCCTGAGAGACGCTCTCCACGCTGTCTTCGCGGGCAATTTCCATGGTCAGCAAGGCATCCTTGGCGCGGGCGCGCAGCTCCGTCACCGTGTCTTCATCGAAACTCTCGATGTCGAGCATTTCCTGCAGCGGCACGTAGGCCACTTCTTCGAGGCTGTTGAAACCCTCTTCGATGAGGATGTCGGCCATTTCCTGGTCGACGTCGAGCTTTTCCATAAACAGCTTGCGAGCCGTATCGGTCTCGTCGGCCTGCTTTTGGGCCGACTCGGCGGCATCCATGATGTTGATCTTCCAACCCGTCAGGTCAGACGCCAAGCGAACGTTTTGACCACCCCGGCCAATGGCGATGGCGAGGTTTTCCTCGTCCACTACAACGTCCATAGCGTGCCGCTCTTCGTCCACCACAATGGATGACACGTTGGCTGGTGCCAGCGCACCAATCACAAACTGCGCCGGATCTTCCGACCACAGGACGATGTCGACGCGCTCACCAGCCAGTTCGTTGGTGACTGCGTTAACGCGCGTACCACGCACGCCGACACAGGTACCAATGGGGTCGACGCGGCGGTCGTGCGAGAGCACGGCAATCTTGGCGCGGCTGCCTGGGTCGCGTGCGCAGCTTTTGATTTCGAGCAGCCCCTGCTCAATTTCAGGCACTTCGTGGCGAAACAACTCAATCATGAACTCAGGCGCAGAGCGCGAGAGGATGATTGGCGCACCACGCAGCGTCAAATCGACTTCCATGATCATGCCTCGCACGCGGTCACCGCTGCGCAGGTTTTCCTTGGGGATCATTTCGCTGCGGCGCAGGCGCCCTTCGACCCGCCCGGACTCAACGATCAGGTCGCCCTTGTCCATACGCTTGACGGTGCCGGTCAGAATTTTTTCGCCGCGCGACATGAAGTCGGAAAGCAGCATTTCGCGCTCAGCATCGCGAATCTTTTGCAGGATGACCTGCTTGGCGGCCATGGCGCCGATGCGGCCGATTGGCACCGATTCGATGCCTTCCTCGATGTATTCACCGACCTCAACGTCTGCAACGCGGTCTTGCGCATCCATCAGCAATTCCTCGGCATCGGGGTTTTGCAGGCCGGCGTCGTCGGGCACCACCAACCAACGGCGGAAGGTTTCGTAGTTGCCGCTGTCGCGATCAAGCGCCACGCGGATATCCACTTCGCCGGAGTAAAGCTTTTTTGTCGCCTGCGCCAGAGCGGATTCCACGGCGCCCAGCACCACGTCAAGCTCGACGTTTTTCTCGCGCGAAATGGCATCTATCAACATCAACAATTCGCGATTCATGCAACGACTCTCCTGTTTTTATCCTGGGCCGTACTGCTACAGGCCCGATCCGAATGCGCCTTTTCAGGCCATCACTGCGGGACCGACTTGGCGCCGCGCCCCTTGAAATTCACTATCGGGGCAAGCCGCGCTTCTTTAAGCTCGTCTAGCGCAAAACCCAGGGCCTGCAAGGGCGCCGCAGCGCGTTTTGCACTCACCCGTTGCCCCGGCTTGGCCACCGGCTCATCGCGCCAGGTAATTTGCCAACCCCCTGACTCGGCTCGCTCAAGCGTGCCGCGAAACTTCTTGCGCAGCGGGCTCACCTGCCCGGCCGCCGCCGCCCCAATAGGCTGCTTGAGCGCGAGATCAATCACCTCGCCCTCAAAGCGCACAAAATCCTGCTCGTGACGCAAAGGCCGATCGATACCGGGCGAGGAAACCTCGAGCCGCGCGTATTCAACCCCATCTACTTCGAGCGCAAACTGCAACTGCCGCGTGACTTTTTCGCAGTCTTCCACGGTGACGTACTGCTCGGGCTGCAAATCCAAACCTGCCTCAGGCGCTTGCCAAGGCAAGTCAATGGTGATGCGCAGCAGCCCGCCGGGAAGACGCGCCACTTCGACCAGGTCGTAACCTAGGCCGATAACGGTTTGCTCAACAATTTGCTGCAATGCCACGTGTATGCGTTCAATCCCGGAAAAACAAAAAACCCGAGAACCCAGAAAGTCTGCAGACTGTCAGGCTTCGAGCTCCAAAAGCTTACGGCCAAAAAAAACGGGCGGTTGGTACCCGCCCGTTTGGTCGTGAGAGCGCTATTGTAGCGCGCATTCCCTCTTTGGAAAAGACCCGTGCGGGCGGAAAAAGCAAAAACCGGGCCTTATCGGCGCGAGGGCCAGACCCTCGTAGTCAAGGCCGTGCTGCGAGTACTCGCTCGTACAAAGCTTGCGCCTCAGGCCCCGCGCCACCGCGGGCCCCAGACGCTGCGGCCTGCAAGCTGCCGATGAGACGGGTCAGCACGCCACTGTGCGGCAGCAGCGGGCCGAAAAACCTGGCGCCGGCGGCGTCGGCGACGAGCAGTGTGGGGAAAGTTTCGACATCCACATCGCCAGTGATCTCCGCTTCGTCCTCAATGTCCACCCATTGAAAACGCACACCCGGCCAATCGCGCGCCACGGCTTCGAATGTGGCGCGGTAATCGGCGCAGGTGTTGCACCAAGCTGCGCACAAACACACCACCCACCATGCATCGGGCGCAGGCGTTGGATTCTGGGCGGCTTGGTTGGCGGCGCTTGGCGGTGTCATGGGCGGCGTAATTACACTGGAGCTCTTTTTGGGTCTCCATGGTAGCGGCTGACGCGTGTATCGATATCGCTGCACAAGAACCAAAAAGCGCGTCGCTCCGGCTGAAATGCTATTATTTGTATAGCTCGTTGCGCAATACCGACATGCGCCAGAGTCGGTTTTTCTTGGTTTTTTCAAGCTGAGGTTGGACGCCGACGTGGTTTCGGGCGCCCTGCTTCTGCTTCGTTCCACCTAGCTTTCTCACTGCATCACTGCAGACGCGCGGCACGCTGCTGCGCGACTTGCCTTCTTTCGTATGACCCTTACTTCTTTGCGCCAAACCTGGCTATTTAACGTGCGCGGCGACGTACTGGCCGGCTTGGTGGTGGCGCTGGCACTAATTCCCGAGGCCATCGCGTTTTCCATCATTGCCGGGGTCGACCCACAGGTGGGGCTGTACGCCTCGTTCAGCATGGCGGTGATGATCGCCTTTGCAGGGGGCCGGCCCGGCATGATTTCGGCCGCCACCGGCGCAATGGCGCTGGTGATGGTGACGCTGGTGCGCGAGCACGGGCTGCAGTACCTGCTGCTGGCGACGCTGCTCACCGGTGTGCTGCAAATGCTGGCCGGTGCACTGCGCCTAGGCGCGCTGATGCGCTTTGTATCGCGTTCGGTGGTCACCGGTTTCGTCAACGCGCTTGCGATTTTGATTTTTCTGGCCCAGCTCCCCGAACTGACCAACATGCCTTGGACGGTCTACGCGATGACGGCCGGCGGCCTGGCAATCATCTACGGACTGCCTTACTTCACGCGCGTCGTGCCATCGCCTTTGGTGACCATCGTCGTGCTGACGGCAATTTCTATGGCGCTCGACCTCGATATTCGCACCGTCGGCGACATGGGCGAACTGCCCAGCACACTGCCGATTTTTCTGTGGCCACAGGTGCCTTTGAATCTGGAAACCTTGGCCATCGTGCTGCCCTACTCCGCCACGCTGGCCGTGGTCGGCCTGCTCGAATCAATGATGACGGCTGCCATCGTGGACGAATTGACCGACACGTCCAGCAACAAAAACCGCGAATGTGTCGGCCAAGGCGTCGCCAACGTCGCCACCGGATTGCTGGGCGGCATGGCGGGCTGCGCCATGATTGGGCAGTCGGTCATCAACGTGAAATCGGGCGGGCGCGGGCGTTTGTCCACGCTGGTGGCTGGTGTTTTCCTGCTGGTGCTGGTGGTGTTCCTGGGTCCTTGGGTCAGGCAGATTCCCATGGCGGCGCTGGTGGCAGTGATGATCATGGTCAGCCTGGGCACCTTCAGCTGGAGTTCCATCACCGATCTGCGCAGCAACCCGCCGAGTTCCAGTGTGGTGATGCTGGCCACCGTGCTGGTCACCCTGTTCACGCACGACTTGGCGCGTGGCGTGCTGACCGGCGTGCTGCTGTCGGGCGTGTTCTTTGCCAGCAAGGTGGCGCGCGTGCTGCGCGTCGATGTGCATACGGAGGGAGGCATGCGCGTATACCGTGTGGTCGGCCAGGTCTTTTTTGCCTCCACCGAGCGCTTTCTAGCGGCCTTCGATTTTCGCGAAGCCGTTCCCGCCGTGCGCATTGACGTGAACGGCGCACATTTCTGGGACATCAGCGCCGTGGCCGCGCTCGATCAGGCAGTGCTCAAGTTCAGGCGCGAAGGCGCTGCAGTGGAAGTCTTGGGCTTGAACGCCGCCAGTGCGACACTGGTGGATCGCTTCGCCCTGCACGACAAGCCCGGCGCGGTTGAAAAATTCATGCATTAAGACGCCAAGAGGAGCCCCATGAAAACTGTCTACGCCTGCATCGACGGCCGCGCCACCACCTCTGCCGTGATTGATTGGGCCGCCTGGGCCGCCCAGCGGCTGCCCGCGCCGCTGGAACTGCTGCACGTCTTGGAACGCCCGCCCGAGCTGCCCAACGTCGGCGACTACAGCGGCACCATCGGCCTGGGCGCACAAGAGGTGCTACTTCAACAACTGAGCGCGCTGGACGAGCAGCGCGGCAAGCTCGCTCAGCAAGCAGGCCGGGAAATGCTGGATTCCGCCAGCCAGCGCGTGCAAAGCGCAGGTCTTTCGGCGCCAGCCACCCACATGCGCCATGGCGAGCTGGTCGATACCTTGCTGGAGTTCGAGCCCGACCTGCGCCTGTGCGTAGTAGGCGCCAACCACCGCGCCAGCAGCGTGCGCAAGCTGCACCTGGACCACCACGTCGAGCGCGTGATTCGCGCCTTGCAGCGCCCGGTGCTGGTCGCCACGAACGAGCAATTTGCCGCGCCCGAGCGCTTTGTCGTCGCCTACGACGGCAGCCCCACGGCGCGCAAGATGGTCGACATGGTCGCGGCCAGCCCGCTGCTGCGCGGCCTGCCGGCCACCATCGCCATGGTGGGCGCGGACACCGAGCAGGCGCAGGAGCAACTGAGCGCCGCCGCCGAGCTGCTGCGCGTCGCCGGTTTTGCGGTGCAGACCACCCTGCTGCCCGGCGAACCCGAACAGGCCTTGCCTGAACTGCTCGCCAACCAGGGCAACGCCCTGCTGGTGATGGGCGCCTACGGCCACTCGCGCATTCGCCATCTGATCGTGGGCAGCACCACAACGACACTGCTGCGCCTCTCTGAGTTGCCGGTGCTGATTCTGCGTTAACTATTTTTGATAGCTGTCAGCGCTTACCCCATAAGCGCTAGAGCCAATTTTTAACCAGAATTTCTACCGTGCTCGGGCCGTACGTCCCGAGCCCCTTCGCGGTTGATCAGCGCCACAAGCGAGAGCATCACTGGCACCTCCACCAGCACACCGACCACGGTAGCCAGCGCCGCGCCGGAGTGCAGGCCAAAGAGTGAAATTGCCACTGCCACGGCCAACTCGAAAAAGTTGGAAGTGCCGATCAGACAAGCCGGCCCGGCAACCTCGTGCGGCAGCTTGAGCCAGCGCGCGCCCCACCAGGCGATGGCAAAGATGCCATAGGTCTGCACGATCAGCGGCACGGCGATCAACGCAATCACCAGCGGCTGCGCCACGATGGTGCCGGCCTGAAAACCAAACAGCAGCACGACCGTGGCAATCAACCCGCCGATCGACCAAGGTTTGAGGCAGCCAACAAAATCGGCCACGGCATGTGTGGAGCCGCGCTGGAGCAGTGCCCGCGTCGCCATGCCCGCCGCCAGCGGCAGCACCACGTAGAGCACGGTGGAGAGCACCAATGTCTGCCACGGAACCGTCACATCGGTCACACCGAGCAGGAAAGCGGCTAGGGGCGCAAAGGCCACCACCATGATGAGGTCGTTGACCGACACCTGCACCAGCGTGTAATTGGCGTCGCCCTTTACCAGTTGGCTCCATACAAACACCATCGCCGTGCACGGCGCCACGCCCAGCAAAATCATGCCGGCGATGTATTCGCTGGCCGACTGCGGGTCGACCCAGGGCGCAAACAGATAGCGGAAGAACAGCACGCCCAGCGCCGCCATGGTGAAGGGCTTGATGAGCCAGTTGACCACCAGCGTCAGCAGCAGGCCGCGTGGCTTTTTGCCCACGTCCTTCACCGCGCTCCAGTCGATCTGGATCATCATCGGGTAAATCATCACCCAGATGAAGACGGCGACGACCAGGTTGACGTGCGCCAGTTCCAGCGCCGCAATGGCTTGGAAGGCGCTCGGCACCAGCAGGCCCAAGCCCACGCCGGCCAATATCCCCAAGCCGACCCACAGCGTCAGGTAGCGCTCAAACAGGCCCATCTCAGACTCCCGCCGCTTGAGCTTGGAATTGGGAGCCGGCAAGCTCCAGCAAGCGCGCAATGCCCACGGGCTCCTCGCTCAGCAGCGGCACGATGGCCCAGCGCTTGGCGTGCTGCGTGGTGACGGCGTCCATCTCGCGCAGTTCGTTGCGGGCGCGCTGGCGCAGCAGTGGCGAAGTCACCCGAGCCGCCGCCACGCTGTTGTTGATGACCCAGCCCCAGGGCTCGATGCCGGCGCGGCGCAGGTCGTTCTGCAGATTGGCGGCTTCGAGCACGGGCGTGGTCTCGGCCAGCGTGACCAGAATCACCTTGGTCTGCTTGGGGTCCTGGAGCTGCATCATCGGCGTGGTGAAGTGCACGCCGGTGCTGCCCATCTGGCGCACGATGTCGCGGTGGTAGGCGCCGGTGGCGTCCAGCAGCAGCAGCGTGTGGCCGGTGGGAGCGGTGTCCATCACGACAAACTTCTTGCCCGCTTCGCGGATGGTGCGCGAGAAGGCCTGGAAAACGGCGATTTCTTCCGTGCACGGCGAGCGCAGGTCTTCTTCGAGCAGGGCGCGCCCGGCGGCATCCAGTTTCGCGCCCTTGCTTGCCAGCACCTGCTGGCGGTAGCGCTCGGTCACTTCGTGTGGGTCGATGCGGCTGACCGTGAGGTTCTCCAGCGCGCCGCACAGGGTTTGCTCCAGGTTGGCCGCCGGGTCGGACGTGGACAAATGCACCGCAAAGCCCCGGTGCGCGAGTTCCACTGCGACGGCGGCGGCCAGCGTGGTCTTGCCGACGCCGCCCTTGCCCATCAACATGACCAGGCCATGGCCGTCGGCGGCGATGCCGTCCACCAGCGCGGCCAGGCGCGGCAGGTCAATGTTGGGCTGCTCGCCGCTCTCGACGCTCTGGCCGCTGTTGCTCGGCGCCGCCGGGGTTTCCACCAGCAACTGGCGCAAGGCCTCGCGCCCCACAAGGTTGAAGGGCTTGAGCGCCACCAGATCGGTCGGCAGCGACTGCAGGGCCGGCGGCATGGCGCGCAGCACCGCCTGCTCGCGCCGGCAGATGGCGGCGGCCAGCGGGTCTTGCGCAGCCTCGTCCAGCGGAAACACGCCATTGACCACCAGGTACTGCTGACCCAAACCGATGGCGTGCAGTTCACCGTGCGTACGTGCGGCCTCGCGCAGCGTGGACTGCTGCGCGCGCGCCACCAGCACCAGCCGGGTGCGCGTCCCGTCGGCCAGCGCCGTCACAGCCGCCTGGTATTGGCTGCGCTGCTTTTCCAGCCCGGCCAGCGGGCCAAGGCACGAGGCATCGCCCTTGCCCGATTCCAGAAAACCGCTCCAGGCCCCCGGCAGTTGCAGCAGGCGGATGGTGTGGCCAGTGGGCGCGGTGTCAAAAATAATGTGCTCGTAGCGCGCGTCCAGGCTGGCGTCGGTCAGCAGCGCGGTGAATTCGTCAAACGCGGCAATTTCGGTGGTGCAGGCGCCCGAGAGCTGCTCTTCAATGCCCTTGACCACGTCGTCTGGCAGCACGCCGCGCACCGGCCCGACGATGCGGTCGCGGTAGCCCTGGGCAGCAGCTTGCGGGTCGATTTCCAGCGCCCACAGGTTCGGCACGTCGGGCACAGCCGTCACCTGGTTGCCAATGGCGAGGCCAAACACCTGGCCGACGTTTGACGCCGGGTCGGTGCTGACCAGCAGCACGCGCTGGCCGCGGGCCGCCAGTTGCATGGCCGTGGCGCACGCCAGCGAGGTCTTGCCGACGCCACCTTTGCCGGTGAAAAAGAGAAAACGCGGGGCGTTGTCGAGAAATTTCATAGGGTCTTTCGGTTCAGCAGCAGGCGCCGCTCGAGCAGCAGCTGCCCGCAGAGGGCGATTCGGTGGCAGGCAGCGCAATGCCAGCCCAGCGCGCCAGATCGCTGCGGCTGGGGTAGCGGCCAGCCAGCGCCACCTCGCCCGCCACCAGCGTGAGCGGCAGGGATGCTTGGCCCGAGCGCTGCAGAAAACCTTTCACCAAGGGGTTTTCGGCAAATGCCAGGGGCTGCTGCGCGAGGTTGAAGCGCTCGATCTGCGCGCCGTTCTGGCGTGCCCAGTCGATGTCGGCAGACGCATTGACGAGGTTTTGGTCCACGTCGGTGCCGCACACGCCGCTGCTGCAGCACAGGGCGGGGTCAAAAATCTGGATGGTGCTCATGGGGAACTCCTGGTATTTGGGGCCTGCTAAAGGCCCTAGTGGGAAGACAGGCCGCGTGCGGTTTCCTGCAGCAGGTTTTGTTGCAGCTTCTCGATCGGTAGGTTGAGCAGCAGTTCGAGGCCGCGCTTGATGGCGTGCAGCGTCTGGCGGAAAGCCTCGCGCTTGGCTGCATCCGGCGCATCGCCCGCCGACGGGTCCGCATAGCCCCAGTGCGCGCTGGCGGGGTGGCCGGGCCAGATGGGGCACACCTCGCCTGCAGCGCTGTCACAGACGGTGATGATCAGGTCCATGTGGGGCGCGCCCGGGGCGGCGAATTCGTCCCAGTTCTTGCTGTGCAGGCCTTCGGTAGAAATGCCGGCGCGCTGTAGAACCTCCAGCGCCAATGGGTGCGGCTGCTGCCCGGGCCGGGGGCTGCTGCCAGCCGACCAGGCTTGGAAGCGCCGCGTGGGCGCCCGGCTGTCCAGGTGGTTGAGCAGCGCTTCGGCCAGGATGCTGCGGGCGGAGTTGTGGGTGCAAAGAAACAGGACATTGCGCATGGCGTTGGCCGATCGGAAGGATGGTGGAGTGGAAAAAGGCCTGCGTTTTGATGCGTCAGGCGCAGTTTGTGCAGGCTGCCATGGCGCCAGCCGGCAGGCAGGCCTCGGGGTGGCCGGCGCAGCATTCGTCGGTCAGGTAAGCGATCAAGTCGACCATCAGGGCGATGTGGGCACGGTAGCGCTGATAGCGCCCCTCCTGCGTGGCGGTGAGCAGTCCGGCCTGCGTGAGCGCTTTCAGGTGGAACGACAGATTGGTGGCTGGCACCCCCAGCGCGGCCGCAATCTCGCCGGCCACCAGGCCTTCGGGACCTTGTTTGACGAGCAGGCGAAAGACATCAAGCCGGACGCCCGATGCCAGTGACTCAAAGACGGTGGTGGCGGTTGTTTTGTCCATTCGGCAATTATTCAACAATAATTGAATAGTTGCAATGATAAACAAAAATACGCTATCTGTCACGCCTCGAAAGCTATCTATTGAATAGCTATCAGCGCTTTCCTGCTATGCGCTAGAAGCCGATTTCTCCTGACTAGGTACATGTCTCAGACACACAGCCGCGACGCAACTCCCCTAAACCCTTTCGCCCTGAGCTTGTCGAAGGGCTGTTTAAGCCAAGCCTTCGACAAGCTCAGGCCGAACGGTTGGAGATATCTGAGGCACGTAGCTAATCAGGCGATTTCTCCCAATTTCCAGCCACGCCTTAGAGCACCTGCTCGAAGTCGATGAACCCACGCTCCACATTGGTCTCCACCAGCTTGACGCGTAGCTTCTGGCCCACGTCCAGGTGGGTGCCCGCGCCCACCAGCATGCCTTCGGCAGGCGGCGCAAAGATGCGTACCCACATGGCACGGTCGTTAGCGCCGGAGACGACGGCGTCAAATTTTTTGCCCACCATCCCCTGCAGGTAAAGCGCGGCCTCGGACTTGCGCACGCTGCGCTCGACCTTTTGCGCTGCGTCTTCCTGCTGCGTGCAGTGCTCGGCCAGAAGCTCCAGCTCGGCCGCGCCATAGGGCGAGCGCTCGCCCTGCAGCAGCGCCTTGACCATGCGCAGCGTCACCAGATCGGGGTAGCGGCGGTTGGGCGCGGTGGAATGGGTGTAGTCGCGCACGGCCAAGCCAAAGTGGCCAATGGGTTCGCCCTTGGGGTGTTCCACTACGTATTCGCCGCGGCCCATGAGCTTCACGATGACGAGCGAGAGGTCGGGAAACCGCAGCGGGTCGGCCTTGCGCCGGCGCGCCAAAAAGCCTTCCAGCGCCAGCGAATCGGGCTCCGCCGGCAGGCGCTCGGCGTATTTGGCGGCCACCTGCACGATGCGCTGCCAGCGCTCGGGCGAGCGCACCACGCGGCGCAGGGCGCTGGCGCCCTGCTGCGCCAAGAACAGCGCGGTGCAGGTGTTGGTGGCGATCATGAATTCTTCAATCAGCTGGCGCGCGCGGTTCTGCACCTGCTGCTCGATGTCCACCACGCGCTCGCCCTCAAACACGGCGCGCGGCTGAAAGGTTTCCAGCTCCAGCGAACCCTGCTCGCGCCGCCGGGCACGCATGCGCTGGGCCACGGCGTCTTGCTTGCGCAGTTGCTCGTCCATACCGGGCACAGCGCGGGCAGCCTCGGGCAAATCGCCCTCGCCTTCTATCCATGCCGCCACCGCGTCGTAGGCCAGCTTGGCCTGGTTGCGCACGCGGGCGCGGTGCACGGTGCTGTGGGTCACCACGCCGTCGATATCCACCACCATCTCAGTGACGATGGCCAGGCGATCCTGCCCGTCATTGAGCGAGGTGAGGTCGGTGGACAGGCGCTCGGGCAGCATGGGGAAGATCCGCGCCGAGGTGTAGACCGAAGTGGTGTTGGTGCGCGCGTGCTGGTCAATGGCGGAATTTTTCTTCACCAGCGCGTCCACATCGGCCACGGCGACAAAAATCTTCACCGCGCCGCCGCCCATGGCCGCACACGCGGTGAGCTGGTCCAGGTCGAGCGAATCGTCGTTGTCGATGGAGCACCAGGGCAGCGCAGTCAGGTCGCGGATGGCGGCGCTGCGGTCTTCGCCCGGGCCGGTGAGCGCTGCGAGCTCGCGCAGCGCACCTGCGGGAAATTCTGGCTCCAGGCCGCGCTCCTTCATGGCCTCGGTGGCAATACGGACCAGGTCGCTGCGGCGAAAGTTGTGGGCGTGGCTCATGCTGCAACTGTAGGGCAGCCGTTCAGTGAGCGGCACCTGCAGCAGGCCGCACCCGCACAAAAACCACCATGGCCGCGAGCGACAGTGCGGTCGCCAGGGCGAATGCCCAGCTGGGTGACACCGTCCACAACGCCCCAGCCACGAGCGATGCCGGCAGGTACAAGGTGCCGGTGACGAAGTTGTAGGCCCCCATGGCTGTCGCGCGGCGCTCAGGCTCGATGTCGGCAATGAAGGCCTTGCTCTGCGATTCTTCAATGGCATAGAACACGCCATAGAGGCAGAACACGATGACCATCTCCCAGCGCGTGCTGGCAAACATCATCCACAGGTTCAGGCTGGCGTACACGGCGTACCCCAGCAGCACGATGCGGCTGCGCCCTATCCGGTCGCCCAGGTGGCCCACCAGCGGCGCGGCCACCACGCAGGTGGTGTTGAACAAGGCGTAGAGCAGCACCACATCGGTCAGGCTAAAGCCCACGTCGTGCGCGCGCAGCAAGAAGAAACCCAGGCTGAAGTACGCCAGCGCGAACACCCCTGCAGGCAGTAGAAAGCGCTTGAAACCGGGGCTGAGCTGCTGCCAGTTCTCCCGCAGGCTCTCGCGTGGGTGCGGTTGGCTCGGCGGATTGTGGATGAGCGTGAGCACCAGCACACCCAGCACGGCGGGCACGACCGCCACCAGGAACAGCACGCTGTAGGTGCTGGCCGATTCGCCCAGCCATTTCAGCAAGCCATAGGCGACCAGCGGGCCGATCACGGCGCCGGACTTGTCGAGCGCCTTGTGCACGCCCAGTGCAAAACCGCGCGAGGACTCACCGGCCACAGACACCAGCCAAGCGTCGCGCGGTGGCCCGCGAAAGCCTTTGCCCAAGCGCTCAACCACGCGGAACGCGGCGAGTCCGGTGATGCTGGACGACACCAGCAAAATCAGCTTGGCCAGCGCCGAAAACCCATAGCCTGCGGTCGCGAACCACTTGCGCTGGCCCGTGCGGTCCGACAACCATCCAGCAAGGTAGTTGAGCGATGAGGCAGAGAAATCGGCCAGCCCTTCGATCAACCCCAGCAGCGCACTCGACGCCCCGGCCACGGTGGTGAAGAACACCGCGAAGACCGAAAAAATCATCTCTGAGCTCAGGTCGGTGAGGAAACTCACCAGACCGAGCTTCAACACATCGGGGTGGATCTTGGCCCAACGCTTAAGTGCAACCGGCTGCACGGCAGCCTCATCGTCGGGTGGCAGGGTTTGCATGGCGCGCTTTGGGTCGGTGGGGGTGGTGCTGCGCGCAGGCGCGATGGTGGAATTAACTACTCAATGTATAGCTGCTAGCGCTTACCCAGTAATCGTTAGAGGCACTTTTCATTTAAATTTTTTACTTGCGCTGATTCACGCCTGCTGCTTCACGGGCTGGGCACAAAGTCGATAAACCCCTGGGCCACATCGGTGCTCTGCAGCTTGACGCGCAGCTTCTCGCCCACATCCACGCCGGGCCCGGCATTGACCAGCTTGCCTTCCACCGGGGGAGTGAGCGTGCGCACCCACAGACCCCGGTTGTTTTTGCCGGTGACGATGGCGTCGAACACCTCGCCCACTTTGTCCTGCAGGTACAGCGCGGCTTCGGATTTGCGCAGGCTTCGCTCGATTTTTTTGGCAGCGCTCTCCTGGCGGTTGCAGTGCTCCGCCAGGGCCTGCAGCTCGGGCACGCTGTAGGGCGAGGGCTGGCCCGCGAGCACCGCCTTGACCAGCCGGTGGCTGATGAGGTCTGGGTAGCGGCGATTGGGCGCGGTGGAATGGGCATAGTCGCGAATGGCGAGGCCGAAGTGGCCGTAGTCTTCGACCGCTACGGTTTTGGAGTGATCGACAGGCGCGCCCGGCTGGGCGTCTTCAATCACGTATTCGCCCGCGCCCATCAGCTGCACGATGGTGAGCGAGAGGTCGGGGAAGCGCAGCGGGTCGGCTGCGCGGCGGCGCTCCAGAAACGCCTCCAGCGCTTTCGAGTCGGGCTCGGCGGGCAGGCTGTCGCCGTACTTCCTGGCCACCTCGACCACGCGGCTCCAGCGCTCGGGCGAGCGCACCACGCGGCGCATGGCGAGGCCACCGTGCTTCTCCAAAAACTGCGCGGTGCAGATGTTGGTGGCGACCATGAATTCTTCAATCAGCTGGCGCGCGCGGTTGTGCTCGCGCTGCTGAATGGCGACGATCTTCTCGCCTTCCACCTCGGCGCGGGGCTCAAAGGTTTCAAACTGCAGCGCGCCATGCGCCGTGCGGCGTTTGCGCAGCGCTTGGGCGGCCACGTCCTGCAGGCGCAGTTGGGCGTCCATTCCGGCCACGGCGCTTGCGGCGGCGGGCAGCTCACCGTTGCCGTCCAGCCAGGCGGCGAGCGAGTCATAGGCCAGCTTGGCCTGATTGCGCACCTGCGCACGGGAAAGTCTGAAGCTGCTGACCTGCCCTTCGGCATCGACCACCATTTCGGTGACGATGGCCAGCCGGTCTTGGTGCGCACCCAGTGACGTCAGGTCGGTCGAAAGCCGCTCCGGCAACATGGGAAACACGCGCGCCGCGGTGTAGACCGAGGTGGTGTTGACCTGCGCCTGCAGGTCAATGGCCGAGCCCTGATGCACCAGCGCATCCACGTCGGCAATGGCGACCAGCACTTTCCAGCCTCCATTGGCCTCCAGGCAGACGCTCAGCTGGTCGATGTCCTGCGAATCGTCGTCGTCAATGGAGCACCACAACAACGCGCGCAGATCGTCAATGCCGGCGCCCGCCTCCGACGATGGGCCGGCGATGGTGGCCAGTTCGGCCAGGGCAGCGACAGAGAATTCGGGGGCCAGTCCGTGGGCCTGCATGGCCACTACGGCGAGCTGCACCAGATCGCTGCGGCGGGCAATGGTGGAAATGGCGTTGGGAATGGAGGCGGGGGCGGAGGCTGGCACGGCAGCTGGGTCGTTGGGTGGTTCAAGCATGCCGCCATAGTAAAACGGACACGCCTTCTGCGGGCACCGCCGGCGCGTGGTCACTGCCCCGGTGGTGGCTGTGGCCAGCATCGGTCCTCACGCTCCGCACGCGGCGGCGCTCGCGCATCCGTCGCGTTCTGGGCGCCTGCATCTTGCAACGCCGGCTGCTTAGGCTGCTGCAAAAAATTCAAAAACAATAGCTGCTTGCGCTTGATGGGTAAGCGATTGAGGCAAATTTCCATCATCTTTTAAGCATGGTCAACATTCCGCACGCAGGGGCGTGCCTACACTGGTGAAACACCGTGTCCTGAGTTTTCAGGAATGCAGCCGCCGGCCCCGTGGCCTTGAGAAGAACCGCAATGCCCACCGATCCAACTCCCCCACCCCGCACACCGCCCCACCGGCCTGGCCTGAGCGCCGTGGAGGCCGCGCGCCGCCTGGCCCAGGACGGCCCGAACCTGCTGCCCGGCAGCGCGCCCAAGACCACCTTCGCCATCGTGCAGGGCGTGCTGACCGAGCCCATGTTTTTGATGCTGCTGGCCGCGGGCGGCATCTACTTGGCGCTGGGCGACCGGGCTGAGGCGCTTTTTTTGCTCAGCTTTGTGTTCGTGGTGATTGGCATCACGCTGGTGCAAGAGCGCAAAACGCAGCGCGCGCTGGAATCCCTGCGCGATCTGTCCGCCCCGCGCGCGCTGGTGATTCGGGATGGCGAGGAGCAGCGCATTGCCGGGCGCGACGTGGTCCGCGGCGACCTGCTGGTGCTGCATGAGGGCGACCGCATCGCCGCCGACGCCGAGCTGCTCGAAGGCCTGCTGGAGGTGGACGAATCGCTGCTGACAGGCGAGGCGGTGCCGGTGGCCAAGATGCCTGCCACGCAGAAGGAACGGGAATCCGAAAAAGTAGAGGGCACGGCCGCCAGCGCCGGGCCGCCCCAAGCAAGGCCAGCCCCCTTGGGGGGCAGCGCAGCACACGAAGTGGCAAGCGTGGGGGTCTTATTCGCCAGCACCGTCGTCACGCGCGGCGTCGGCGTGGCACAGGTACAGGCCACCGCCGCCCACACCGCCGTGGGGCGCATCGGCGCCGACCTGGCTGCGACGGCCGAGGCGGTCTCCGCCTTGCAAGAAGGTTCGCGCAAGCTGGTGCGCCGGCTGGGTGCGGGCGCCCTGGTGCTGGCCAGTGCCCAAATCTTGCTGAACTGGTGGTGGAACGGCCGGCCTTTGCTGGACAGCCTGCTCTCGGGCATTGCCCTGGCCATGGCCATCCTGCCGGAAGAAATTCCCGTCATCCTCACCGTGTTCCTGGCGCTGGGCGCGTGGCGCATCTCCAAGCAAAAGGTGCTGACGCGGCGCATCACCGCCGTCGAGGCGCTGGGCGCCATTACGGTACTGGCGGTGGACAAGACCGGCACGCTGACGGCCAACCGCATGGCCGTTGCGGCGCTGCAGACGGCCGATGCGCAGTTCACGCCCCAAGGTGCGAGCGAACTGCCCGAGGAATTCCACCGCCTCGTTGAATTCGCCATGCTGGCCACGCCCGGCGACCCGTTCGACCCGATGGAAAAGGCGATTCAGCGGTTTGGCCACCACTGGTTGGCCGGCACCGAGCATGTGCACGACGGACGCGAGCCAGCGTTTGAATACGCGCTGTCGGGTGAAATTCTGGCCATGACGCGGGTGTACTCCAGCGCCCGCCCTGCGCAATCCACCCAGTATCTTTTGGCGACCAAGGGCGCGCCCGAGGCCGTAGCCGACCTGTGCCACCTCAGCCTTGACAAAAGGGCCGCCATCCAGCGCCAGGTGGAAGCCATGGCCGAGCGCGGCCTGCGCATGCTGGGCGTGGCGTGCGGGCGCTGGAACGCGGCCCCATCGGGCCAGGACGGCGCCCCGCCGTGGCCGCAAAGCCAGCACGATTTCGACTTTGAATTCCTGGGCCTGGTCGCACTGGCCGACCCAGCGCGCCCCGAAGTGCCCACCGCCCTGGCCGAATGCCGGCGCGCCGGCGTGCGCGTGATCATGATGACGGGCGACCACCCCGCCACGGCCCGTGCCATCGCGCAGCAGGTGGGACTGTCGGAGCGCCCCGACGTCATCACCGGCGCCGAGATGGAGGCCATGAACGATGCCACCCTGCGCCAGCGCCTGCAACATGTGGACCTGTGCGCACGCCTCAAGCCCCAGCACAAGCTGCGCCTGGTGCAGCTGCTGCGCGCCTCGGGCGAGGTGGTCGCCATGACGGGCGACGGTGTGAACGACGCCCCCGCCCTCAAGGCGGCCGACGTGGGCATTGCCATGGGCGAGCGCGGCACCGACGTGGCGCGCGAAGCCGCTGCGCTGGTGCTGCTGGACGACAGCTTTGCCAGCATCGTCGCCGCCATTCGCCAGGGCCGGCGCATCGACGACAACATTCGCAAGGCCACGCGCTTCGTGTTTGCGGTGCACATCCCCATCATCGGGCTGGCGCTGGTGCCCACGCTGCTGCACTGGCCGGTGCTGCTGCTGCCGGTGCACATCGTGCTGCTGGAACTGTTGATTGACCCGGCCTGCTCCATCGTCTTCGAGGCCGAGCCCGAGGCCGAGGACCTGATGGAGCGGCCACCGCGCCCGGTGGCCGACTCGCCTTTTGCGGCCGCGCCACTGCTCTACTCGGTCTTGCAGGGCCTGGGCATGTCGGCCATTTTGCTGGCCGGGCAAGCCTGGTTGATCGGCCAAGGCTGGAGCAACGCCCAAGGGCGCAGCGTGGTGTTTGGCACCTTGGTGCTCGGCGTGATGCTGCTGATCTGGGCCAACCGCGACCTCTCGCGCCCCGCCTGGTTTGGCATCACCGACCGCAACCCCTGGCTGTGGGGCATGGCCGCCGGCATGGGCCTGCTGCTGCTCGCCGTGCTGGGCATTCCCTGGCTGCGCGCGGTGATGGGGCTGGAGCTGCCAGGGCAACATGGGCTGGCCGTGGTCGCCGCGTTGATTGCGCTGTGCCTGGCCTGGCTGGAGCTGGTGCGCATCGGCGGCCAGCACCGGCGCCGTGCGCGGCGGGCACGCCGCTCGGCAACGTGATTCCAATCCCCGCCACGCCCCGCGCTGGGCGCGGCTGATCAGCCGGGCGCGGAGCTGCCGCGCGGGGGCACCGGTGCGTGGTCGCCGTCCGGGCGGTTGCTGGGGTCCACATGCGTCATCACGTTCAACACGCGGTGGCGCTGCATGACGCGCTTGCGGGCCACCACGGCGATGTCGTGGCCGGCTTCCACGGTCAGCGTGGCCTTCACTTCAATGTGCGCATCGACCACGATCATGTCGCCCATGAAGCGCGTGTGCACGTCGTGCACGCCGAGCACACCGGGCGTCTCCAGCAGCGTGGTGGTGATCGCCTCCAATTCGTCGGCGTCCACGGCGCGGTCGGTCAGGTCCTGTAGAGCGCTCCAGCCAAACGTCCAGCCCATGCGCGCCACCATGAAACCCACGATCAGCGCCGCAATCGGGTCCAGGATGGGGTAGCCCATCAGGTTGCCGACAATGCCCACCGCCACCACCAGCGACGATGCCGCGTCGGACCGCGCATGCCAGGCGTTTGCGACCAGCATGCTGGACTTGACGCGCCGCGCCACCGCCAGCATGTAGCGAAACAGCGACTCCTTGCCCACCAGCGCCAGCAGCGCCACGCCCAGCGCCGCAGGGTGCACTTTGGGAATGTCGCCGGGGCTTTGTAGCTTCATCGCGCCGGCCCACAGCATGCTGGCGCCCACGCCGAGCAGCAGCAGCCCCAGCACCAACGAAGCCGCCGTCTCAAACCGGTGGTGCCCGTAGGGGTGCTCGACGTCGGGCGCCTTCTGGCTGTGGTGGTTGGCAAAGAGCACGACAAAGTCGGCCACCAGGTCGGACAGGGTGTGCACCCCGTCGGCAATCAAGGCCTGCGACCTGGCCCACACGCCCACCACAATCTGCACGATCGCCAGCACGAGGTTGACCGCCACGCTCACCCAGGTGCTGCGCGAGGCGGCAGCGGCGCGTTCGGCCTGGCTGTGGCCGGAATCGGCGGAGTCTGGGACGAGGGGGTGTTGCGTCATGCGAAGGAGGTTGCGGCGCGGCCTACTGCAGCCACGATGGCTCAAGCTTACCCCCAGTGCAATGGCCCACCAGATCCACAGAATTGATTCACAAAGAATAGCTGGAGGCGCTTGACTGATAAGCGATAGAAGCCATTTTGACTAGAATTTTCCAGGAAGCATAAAAGCACCGTCGGGGCCGCCCTGTCCTGCCCATTCCGACGCCCCCTGCCAGCGCAGACCTACAAGCCGGTGTTGGCAGCGCCGTTAAAGTCTTCGCATTGCATTCGCTGACCGAAGAAAGACTTGTCCATGCGTCAACGCACCGAACCTGTTTCCCGCCACCGCAGCTGGCCGATTGCCCTGGCAGGCGCTGCAGCAGTAGCGACCTTGCTCGCCTTGTCCGCCTGTGCCACCCGCGCGCCTGATGGTGCGCAAGCCGTCACCGACTTCGACGTGGACCGCTACGCCGGTCGCTGGCTGGAGCTGGCGCGCATTGACCATCGCTTTGAAAAAGGTCTTATTCAGACCACCGCCGAATACAGCCGGAGCGCCGATGGCACGGTGCGCGTCGTCAACCGCGGGTTTGATCCGGAAAAGAAACAATGGAAAGAGGCTGAGGGCAAAGCCAAGTTTGTGGGGGACCCTAAAACCGCCGCGCTCAAAGTGTCGTTCTTCGGCCCGTTCTATGGCGGCTACAACGTTGTGGCCTTGGACCCCAACTATCAATGGGCCATGGTGATCGGCTCAGATCTTGACTACCTCTGGATCCTTTCACGGGTGCCGACCTTGCCACCGGGTGTACGCAACCGCCTGCTCGCCAAGGCCCGTGCCTTGGGGGTGGACGTGGACAAGGTGCACTGGGTAGACCAAGGCAAAGACGGTACCTGACGCGACGCTTCAAGCGCTCAGAAGGACGGACACCTTAGTGAGCGGCAGCAACCAAAGCCTGGGTATAGCCCTCGCGCGGCGCATTGAGCACCTCGGACACGCTGCCCGCTTCCAAAATCACACCGTCTTTCATCACCAGCACATAGTGCGCCATGGCGCGCACCACATCCACGTCGTGGGTGATCAGCACATACGCCAGACCCAACTCGCGCTGCAGCCGTTGCAGCAGTGCCAGCACCTGCTGCTGGATGGTGACGTCGAGCGCGCTCGTCGGTTCGTCGAGCACCAATAGGGTTGGTTTGACGATGAGCGCGCGGGCAATCGCCAGGCGCTGGCGCTGACCGCCAGAAAACTCGTGCGGGTAGCGGGCGAGCAGGCCGGGGAACTGCGCCTCGCTCAATCCCACCTCCAGCAAAGCCGCTTCTACGCGCTGACGCATGTCGGGCTCTGGCAGCCCCGGTTCATGCACGCGCAAACCTTCACCCACAATTTCTTCCACAGTCAGGCGCGGCGAAAGGGAGGAAAACGGGTCTTGGAACACCACCTGAATCTTCTGGCGCAGTTGCTGGTTCGGCTTACTGTTGCGCGGTGCCGGCGCCTGCCAAGTGCTGCCAGCCACTTCCACACTCCCCTGATACGGCAGAAGGCCAAGCAGCGCTTGTGCGAGCGTCGACTTGCCTGAACCCGACTCGCCTATGACGCCAATCGTCCGGCCGGGCAATAGGCTCAAGTCGGCGCCGTGCAGTGCGACAAACTCGTCTTTTTTGAACCAACCGCGTACCCCCGGCAAAGGCGTTGGGTACACAACGCGCAGGTTTTGGGCGCGCAGCACCGGCTTGGCGTGCGCGTCTGGCTCGGCCTCGACTACGTCGCGCTTCGGCCGGCTGGCCATCAAGCGGCGCGTGTACGGGTGCGCGGGCTCGGCAAATACCTGGGCGACATTGCCCTGCTCCACCAGCACGCCCTGCTCCATCACCGCCACGCGGTCGGCAAAGCGGCGCACCAAATTCAAATCGTGCGTGATGAGCAGCACCGCCATGCCGGTTTGGCGCTGCAAATCGGCCAGCAGTTCAAGAATCTGCGCGCGCAAGGTCACGTCCAGCGCCGTCGTCGGCTCATCGGCCAGCAAGAGCTTGGGGCGGCTGGCCAGCGCCATGGCGATCATGGCGCGCTGACGCTGCCCGCCGGACAGCTGGTGCGGGAAGGTGGCGGCGCGCCGTGCAGGCTCCGGGATGCCGGTGCTTGCAATCAATTCGATAGCTGCTTGCCAGGACTGCGCCTGCGTCAGCGCCTCTTTTAGCTCCAAAACCTCGCTGATCTGCCGGCCCACGGTCATGAGCGGGTTGAGCGCCGTCATGGGCTCTTGGAAAATCATGGCGATGTCGCCGCCGCGCACGCCGCGCATCTCGCGTTCCGACAACGCAAGCAGGTCGCGGCCCTGGAACACTGCGCTGCCCTGCACGTCCGCATCGCCCGCCAAGCGCAGCAGGCTGAGCGCCGTAATGGTCTTGCCCGAACCCGACTCGCCCACCAGCGCCAGCTTCTCGCCGGGCGCGATGTCAAAGTTCACTCCGCGCACCACCTCTTTGGCGCCAAAGCGCACGTGCAGGTCGCGCACTTGCAAGAGGACCGCAGGCGTTGAGGACAGAGGGGGCGTAACGCTCATGGCTTGTCTGCAATTTCCATTTACCAACCAACGCGTGCGACGCTTGAACGCGGCACGGTACAAACCAGCGGCCGCCGCGCAAGGGCCGCCCCGCCGCGCTGGCGGCGTTCCCCCACCCGGCGAAGCCGAGAAAGGGGGAAAAGCACGAAGCGACTCAGGGGGGTGTTCATTGTTTTCGGGGGTCGAGTGCGTCGCGCAGCGCGTCGCCCATGAAAGTGAGCAGCAGCAACGTCACCACCAGCACTGCAAAAGTGGAGAGCGAGATCCACCACGCGTCAATGCTGTTCTTGCCCTGGCTGAGCAACTCGCCCAGCGAGGGCGTGCCGGGCGGCACGCCCAGTCCCAGAAAATCAAGCGAAGTCAGTGCGAGGATGGCTGCACTCATGCGGAACGGCAAAAACGTGACCACAGGCGTCAAGCTGTTGGGCAGAATGTGCCGCCAGATGATTTGCCAGTTGCCCACCCCGAGCGCGCGCGCCGCCTTCACATAGTCAAGCTGGCGGTTGCGCAGGAACTCGGCGCGCACGTAGTCCGACAGGCCCATCCAGCCAAACAGGCTGAGCAAGATCAGCAACAGAGAAATGCTGGGCGCAAACACTGCGCTGAAAATGATGAGCAAATACAGCTCGGGCATGGAGCCCCAAATTTCGATAAAGCGCTGGAACGCGAGATCGGTTTTCCCGCCAAAAAAGCCCTGCACCGCGCCAGTAACTATGCCCAGAAACACCCCCGTCACCGTGAGCGCCAGCGCAAACAGCACGCTGACGCGAAAGCCATACAACAGCTGCGCCGCCATGTCCCGCCCGCGGTCGTCCGTGCCAAGCCAGTTGTCCGTCGTTGGCCCCGAGGGGTTCGGCTCCTTGGCGAAATAATTGAGCGTGTTGGGCCCATAAGGGTTGAGCGTAAACAGTGCCCAATTGCTGCCTTCGCTCAACTTCTTGCGGATGTAAGGGTCCAGGTAATCGGTTTCGGTCAGAAAGTCGCCGCCGAATGTGGTCTCCGGGTAATCCTTGACCATGGGGAAGTACAGCTGTCCCTCGTAGCGCACGACCAGCGGGCGATCGTTGCTGACCAGTTCGGCGCACAAACTGACCGCCACCAGCACCACGAAAATCACCAGACTCCAAAAGCCGAGGCGGTTGCGCTTAAAACGGAGCCAAGCGCGGCGCGAAGGGGAAAGGGAAGCGGGGGCGCCCACTTGGCGCACTGCGGTATCGGCCGGCGCTGCGCTCATGGTGTGAAAGGGTTCAGCACGGCGATGCCGCAACCGTCGAAGTCGCGCAGATTGCGCGTGACCAAGGTCAGGGCATGCACTTGGGCGGTGGCGGCAATCAGCATGTCAGGCTGCTGCCGCACCTGTCCGACCAAGGCCAACTGCGCGCGCATTTCACCCGCACGGCGGGCGATGTCTTCGGTCACGGGCAATACCCGCACCCGCAGCAGGAACCCGCCAAACCACGCCGATTTGGCCGCATTCGGACGCCATTGAAGTCCAAATACGATTTCGTCCACGGTGATGGCACTGACGACCAGAGGAATCGCGTGGGCTTCCAAACGGTCTTTCCATTGCAGCACGCCCTTTTCGGGGCGTGGTCGCATCAATTCGCTGATGATGTTGGTGTCGGCAAGGTACACGGTTTACTCTTTGTCATCCGCGTCAGCTGGCTCATCCCAGTAATGAGGGTCGTCCACCATGGCGTTGTAGCGCGTAGTGCGAGGCGGAATTTCGATGCCATCCTGCCCGTCTGCGGCCAAAAGCGCGCGGATTTCGTCGAACATCTCGGTCAAAGTGGGCCGGTCGCGCTCGGTCCGCCAGCGCTCAAAATCTGCAAAATCTTGGGCAGATATCATCACCGCCACGGGCTTGTCGCGGTTGTAAATGGCCTGCGGTTCCTCGGCGGTGAGACGCACCACCTCGGAGAACTGCTGCTTGGCACTGGCAATGTTCCATGTCATGGCAATCTCCTTACGTGATCACGATACATAGTCATTATGGTCTTTTAATATGTCCAACATCAATCGAATTTGACACGCGGGTCCACCCACACATAACAAAGGTCGGAAATCAGCTTGGTCACCAAACCGATAAGCGTGAACAGGTACAGCGTTCCCAGCACCACTGGGTAGTCGCGCCGAATCACGCTCTCATAACTGAGCAGCCCCAGCCCATCGAGCGAAAACAAGGTTTCGATGAGCAGCGAGCCGGTGAAGAACGCGCCGATGAATGCTGCGGGAAAGCCAGTGATGATGGGAATGAGTGCATTGCGAAACACATGCTTCCACAGCACCTGGCGCTCACTCAAGCCTTTGGCCCGTGCCGTCAGCACGTACTGCTTGCGAATCTCTTCCAGAAATGCGTTCTTGGTAAGCATGGCCGTCACCGCAAAGCTACCCAGCACCATCGCAATGATGGGCAGTGTGATGTGCCACAGGTAATCGACAATGCGCGCGCCCCAACTCAGCTCCTCCCAATTGCTGGAGGTCAGCCCGCGCAGCGGAAACCATTGCAGCTGGCCGCCAAAGATCACCAGCAGCGCCAGGCCGAGCACGAAGCCGGGGATCGCGTAACCGACCAAAACCAAAAGCGTGGTGACAAGATCAAAGCGCGAGCCTGCCCTCACGGCCTTGGCCACGCCCAGCGGCACGGCCACGAGGTAGCTGATGAAAAAGGTCCACAGCCCCAGGCTAATAGAAACAGGTAGCTTCTCTTTCACCAGCTGCCACACGTCCTTGTTCTGAAAAAAGCTGCGCCCCAAGTCAAAGCGCGCGAACTGGCCGAGCATCTGCATAAAGCGCTCAATGGGCGGTTTATCGAAACCGTACAGCGCCTTGATTTGCTCCAGGCGCTTCGGGTCCACCCCTTGCGCACCGCGGTAGCCCATGCCCCCGCCCTCAGCACCCGCACGCCCTGCGCCGGCCTTGGCCTCGGCAAGGTACTGCTCGACCGGGCCGCCCGGCACGAACTGCACGACAGCAAAGGTAAGCATCAGCACGCCCAGCAGCGTGGGCAGCATGAGCAGGATGCGTTTGAGGATGTAGGCGAACATATCTCAGCGAGGGCTCGGCGCGGTTTGGGGTGGAGTGCGTGCCCACCAAGTGTCGATGACCCAAGTTTCGCCGGGTGAATACGGGGGCACGACGCTCGGCTTGGCCAAACGCCAAGCGTTGTAAGCCATGCGGTGCGTGCCTGCGCTCCACTGCGGAATGAGATAGTGACCGGCCACGATGATGCGCTCCAGCGCATGGCAGGCGGGCAGCAATTGCTGCTGCGTTTTGGCGCTGGTCATAGCGCTGATCATCGCGTCTACCGCTGGATTTTTCACGCCGGTGAAGTTGCCGGAATCTTCGGTGTCCGCCGCCTTGCTGCCAAACAGATCGGCAAATTCCTGACCGGGATTGTTGGTGCCTTGGTAGGCAATGGACGTGATGTCGAAATCAAATTTCTGCAACCGCTCCTGGTACAGGGCGAAATCGACGGAACGAAACTTGAGCGTGATACCGAGCTTCTCCAAATTGCGCATCCAGGGCGAGACGGTGCGCACGCCGCCCTCGTTGCTGTCCATGTATTCCAGCACCAGCGGTTGGCCGCTGGCATTGCGCAGCGCCCCGTCTTTTACGCTCCAGCCAGCGTCATTGAGCAGCTTTTTGGCTTTGCGCAGGTTGTCGCGCAGGCTGTGGTCGCCATCAGTGCGCGGCGGCTGCGGCATCGGCCCAAACGCAGCGGCTGGAATGCTGCTGCGCCAAGGCTCCATCAGCGCCAACTCTTCGGGCGACGGGCTGCCGTGGGTCTCGCACGCGGTGTTGCCAAACAGACCGTGCACGCGCTGGTAGGCACCGTAGAACAGCTGTCGGTTCATCCACTCGTAGTCGATCGCCAGGCCCAGCGCTTCGCGCACCCGTTCGTCTTGCAGAAACGGCCGGCGCGTATTTAGGACGTAGCTCTGAAACCCCGTGGGGAGCTTGTGCGCAAACTCGCCCTTTACCAGCTCGCCGCTGTCGAATTTCTTGCCGTTCACGCGGCGCGCCCAATCGCCCGCGCTGAAAAAGCGCATCAGATCGAATTCGCCTGCTTTGAGGGCTTCGAGCTTGGCGGTGTTGTCTCGGTAAATCTTCACCTCAATGCGGTCGAAGTTGTTCATGCCGCGGCGCACGTTCAAGTCACGCGCCCAGTAGTTGGGGTCGCGCACATAGGTAATGTCTTTGCCAAAGCGCACGGGCCCGATTTTGTAGGGCCCGCTGCCGATCGGAATGTCGGTCACGACTTGGTCAAAGGGCTTGGCCTTACCGCCTTCCATGCCCCAGGCGCGGCTGAAGATGGGCAGACTACCGACGGTAAGCGGGAGTTCGCGGTTGGGTTTTTTAAAGCGAAAGCGCACCGTGCGGTCATTGACGACGTCCACGCCGGCCACGTCGATGAGCAGGGTTTTGTAGGAAGGTGAGGTGAAAGGCCCGAGCAGCGTGTCGTACGTCCAGACCACATCTTGTGCCAGCACCGGGTCACCATTGTGAAACCGGGCTTCGGGCCGCAGGTGGAATGTGGCCGAGAGGCCATCGGGCGCAACGCTCACATCCTCTGCCAGCAGGCCGTAGCCGGTGGCGGTTTCGTCCAGCGAGCCGGCCAGCAGGCTGTCGAACATGAGGTCGGTCAGATAAGCCGGGGCAGCACCGCGCATGGTGAAGGGGTTGTATTTGTCGAAAGTGGAGGTGCGCACATTACTCACAAGTCGCAGCTCTCCGCCCTTGGGCGCCTTTGGATTCACATAGTCGAAATGCGCAAACCCGGCCGGGTACAGCGGCTCGCCCCACAGCGCATACGAATGCGCTGCCCAAGCCGGCAGCGACAGCCAGAAGGATAGAAAAATAAACCAAACCCGCATGCGAGAATTCTGCACCACGCTGGCGCGTCGTCCGCGCCTCCCGGCATACGAACAAACCCATAGCCACGGCCAGCGCTTTCTCTCACCTAATTCGCTATAGGAGTTCCACCATGGGCTTTCTCAAGGGCAAGAAGTTGCTGATTACCGGCGTGCTGTCCAACCGCTCCATCGCCTACGGCATCGCACGGGCCTGCCACCAGCAGGGCGCCCATTTGGCCTTTAGCTACGTCGGCGAGCGCTTCAAAGACCGCATCACCGAATTCGCCGCCGAATTCGACTCTAAGCTGATTTTTGACTGCGACGTTGGCAGTGACGAGCAGATCGAGCGCATGTTCAGCGACCTCTCTGCCACCTGGCCCAAGCTCGACGGTTTTGTTCACAGCATCGGCTTTGCGCCGCGCGAAGCGATTTCCGGCGATTTCCTCGAAGGCCTGTCACGCGAAGGTTTTCGCATCGCGCACGACATCAGTGCCTACAGCTTCCCGGCGATGGCCAAGGCTGCTCTGCCTTACTTGAACGACAAGTCCGCCCTGCTCACGCTGTCGTACTTGGGCGCATTGCGCACCATTCCCAACTACAACACCATGGGCCTGGCCAAGGCCAGCCTGGAAGCCAGCGTGCGCTACTTGGCCGAATCGCTGGGCCCCAAGGGAATGCGCGTCAACGGCATCAGCGCTGGCCCGATCAAGACGCTGGCGGCCAGCGGTATCAAGGACTTTGGCAAGCTGCTCGCCGGCGTGGCCGGTGCATCGCCCCTGCGCCGGAACGTCACCATCGAAGACGTAGGCAATGTCGCTGCCTTCCTGCTGAGCGACTTGGCCAGCGGCATGACGGCCGAGATCACCTACGTGGATGGCGGCTTCAGCCAGACGGCGGGCATCAGCCGCGATATGGTGTAGGCAGGAAAAGCTTTAGGTTAAATTGGCCTCTAGCGCTTATCCAGTATGCGCGACCAGCTACCATTAGGATAGCTAAATGCACAGACGGCATGCGTTTGCTCTTTGCGCACTGGCGCTGTCTGCACCCGCCCACGCTGCCCCACCGCCGGCCCTGTTGCTGGCCCGCGTCTACCAGCCGGGTCTGCCGCTGGCCGACTATTGGGTGAGCGAAAAATACGACGGCGTACGCGGCTACTGGGACGGCAAGCGCCTGCGCACCCGCGGCGGCGAACCCATCACCCCGCCTGCTTGGTTCATGGCCAACTGGCCAGGCACAGCTTTGGACGGCGAATTGTGGGCTGGGCGGGGCCAATTTGCAAAGGCGCAATCCACCGTGCGCAGCGTGGACGCCGGGGATGCCGCCTGGCGCCAAATCCGCTTTATGGTGTTTGATCTACCTGCGCACCCCGGCAGTTTTGACGAACGCCTGCCGGAGTTGCAAGTAACCGTGGCGCGCATCGGTCAGCCTTGGGTACAGGCGGTAGCCCAGCGCCGGGTGGCTGATCACGCAGCACTGCACGCCCTGCTGCTGCGCACAGTGCGCGCAGGTGGCGAAGGGCTGATGCTGCACCGCGGCGCGTCGCACTACCGCGCGGGCCGCAGCGACGACCTCATCAAAGTCAAAACCCACGAGGACGCAGAAGCGCGCGTGGTCGCGCACTTGCCTGGCAAAGGCAAGCACGCCGGCAGGATGGGCGCGTTGCTACTTGAAATGCCGGACGGCCAGCGCTTCAAGCTGGGCACGGGCTTTAGCGACCCAGACCGAGATGCGCCACCACCGGTAGGCAGTTGGGTGACCTACCGCTTTATCGGCACCCACGACAGCGGTCTGCCCCGCTTTGCCAGCTTTGTGCGAGTGCGGGACGACATGCCCGCGAGGCAATAAAAAACCCGCCAGCCGTGTGCACGGCGGGCGGGTCTGGCTGAGCTAAGCCTTATTTACTTGGGCATCAGCACCTTGTCGACCACGTGGATCACGCCGTTGGACTGATAAACATCGGCAATGGTGACGTGGGCAGTGCCGCCCTTTTCGTCCATCACCATCACGTCGTTGCCCTTGGACTTGGCAGTCAACGTGCCGCCTTCCACCGTCTTGATCTTGGCCATGCCGCCACCGTCCTTGATCATTTTCATGATCGCAGCGGCGTCGTACTTGCCGGCCACGACGTGGAAAGTCAGCACTTTGCTCAGCGTGGGCTTGTTCTCGGGCTTGAGCAAGGTGTCCACGGTGCCGGCTGGAAGTGCAGCAAAGGCTTCGTTGGTAGGCGCAAAGACGGTGAACGGACCTGCTCCCTTGAGTGTCTCCACCAGGCCAGCGGCTTTCACTGCAGCGACCAGAGTGGTGTGGTCTTTCGAGTTGACGGCGTTGTCGATGATGTCTTTGCTTGGCAGCATGGACGCGCCACCCACCATCACTTGGGCGGCGGCTGGCAGTGCAACCGCAGAAAGAGCAACGGACAGGCCGAAAGCGGCAAGGCGGGGATTGAATTGAATGCGCATGGAAAACTCCTGTTGGTTTGAGTGCAGACCGCTTGAACAAAAAATCGCGCGGCTGACAACCAATACGCAGCCGGTTGCGGGCTGGATTCAAAGAAACAAAAAAAATCGCTCCACGGCCTGCGCCGGGAGCGATTTGAAGCTGGAGGCTTGGCTTCAGACGTGCCGGTGGAACGGACCGTCGTCGCCGACCTGTACCAAATTTTTAGCGGTCGCCAGGGGCTTGGGGGTGCGCTCTGCATCGCCTGCGGCCACACAGTCGGCGTAGTAGCGCACATTGCCTGCATCGTCTTCAATCTCGACAAGGCCATGAATGTCGGTCTCGAAACCCGGGCACAGCTTGGCGAACTCGCGGGCGAACTTGAGGTAGTCCACGATTTTTTTGTTGAACACTTCACCGGGGATGAGCAGCGGAATACCGGGCGGGTAAGGCGTGACCAAGCCTACGGTAATACGGCCTTCGAGCTGATCGATTTCCACGCGCTCGGTGGTGCGGTGCGCAATGTGCGAATAGGCCTCGCTGGGTTTCATGGCGGGCGTCAGGTCTGAGAGGTACATCTCGGTGGTGAGCCGCGCGATGTCGTACTTCGCGTACATCTGGTGTACGTGCTGGCACAGCTCCTGCAAACCCATGCGCTCATAGCGTTTGTGCTGCTGGCAGAACTCGGGAAGGATGCGCCACATCGGCTGGTTCTTTTCGTAATCGTCCTTGAACTGCTGCAGCGCAGTCAACAAGGTGTTCCAGCGGCCCTTGGTGATGCCAATGGTGAACATGATGAAGAAGCTGTAGAGCCCGGTCTTCTCGACCACCACGCCGTGCTCGGCCAGGTACTTGGTCACGATAGACGCCGGAATGCCGGTTTTATCGAACTTGCCGTCCAGGTTCAAGCCCGGCGTGACGATGGTCGACTTGATCGGGTCTAGCATGTTGAAGCCGTCCGCCAACTGGCCAAAGCCGTGCCACTTGCTCCCCGCCTTCTTGCTTTTGCTGTCGCTGCGAATAATCCAGTCTTCCGCCCTGCCAATGCCTTCGTCCACGAGCTTTTCTGGCCCCCAGACCTTGAACCACCAGTCTTTCTTGCCGAACTCTTCCTCGATTTGGCGCATGGCGCGGCGGAAATCGAGCGCCTCCAAAATGCTCTCTTCCACCAGCGCAGTGCCGCCTGGCGGCTCCATCATGGCGGCGGCGACGTCGCAGCTGGCAATGATGCTGTACTGCGGGCTGGTGCTGGTGTGCATCAGGTAGGCCTCATTGAAGAGGTGCCGATCGAGCTTGGTCGTCTGCGAATCCTGCACAAGCACATGGCTCGCTTGGCTGATGCCGGCCAAGAGCTTGTGGATCGACTGCGTGGCGTAGGTCACCGAATGCTTGGGCCGCGCGCGCTTCTTGCCCATGGCGTGGTAGCTGCCGTAGAACGGATGGAACGCCGCATGGGGCAGCCAAGCCTCATCGAAGTGCAGGTTGTCCACGTAGCCGTCGAGCATGCCCTTAATGGTCTCGGTGTTGTACAAGACCCCGTCGTACGTCGATTGCGTGAGCGTGAGCACACGCGGCTTGACCTTCTTGGCGTCCACGCCCTTGAGCAGCGGGTTCTTTTTGATCTTGGCCTGAATCGTGGCGGGCTCGAATTCGCTTTGCGGAATGGGACCAATGATGCCGAAATGGTTGCGCGTCGGCTTCAGGAAAACCGGGACCGCCCCCGTCATGATGATCGCGTGCAGGATCGACTTATGGCAGTTGCGATCCACCACCACCACATCGCCCGGCGCGACCGTGTGGTGCCAGACGATCTTGTTGGAGGTTGAGGTGCCGTTGGTGACAAAAAAGCAGTGGTCGGCGTTGAAGATGCGCGCCGCGTTGCGCTCGCTCTCGCCAATGGCGCCGTTGTGGTCGAGCAGCTGGCCGAGTTCTTCCACCGCATTGCACACGTCGGCGCGCAGCATGTTCTCGCCATAGAACTGGTGGTACATCTGCCCGACCGGGCTTTTGAGAAAGGCGACACCGCCTGAGTGCCCAGGGCAGTGCCAGCTGTACGACCCGTCTTCCGCGTAGTCGAGCAGCGCCTTGAAGAACGGCGGCTTCACGCCTTCAAGGTAGCTCTTCGCCTCGCGGATGATGTGCTTGGCCACGAACTCGGGTGTGTCCTCGAACATGTGGATGAAACCATGGAGCTCACGCAAAATGTCGTTGGGCAAGTGGCGGCTGGTCTTGGTTTCGCCGTGCACGTAAATCGGCACGTCCACGTTCTTGCGGCGCACCTCGCCAATGAAGCTGCGCAGGCTCTGCACGATGGGGTCCAGATGCGAGCCGAGCGTGAACTCTTCATCGTCAATCGACAGAATGAAAGCGCTCGCCCTGCTTTGCTGCTGCGCAAACTGCGACAAATCGCCGTAGCTCGTGACCCCCAACACCTCAAAACCCTCGGTCTCAATCGCCTGGGCCAAGGCGCGAATGCCCAGCCCGGACGTGTTTTCCGAGCGGTAATCCTCGTCGATGATGATGATGGGAAAGCGAAACTTCATGCAGAACCTCCGTGCCACCGTGCGCTTGCACGAGCAAAAAAACGAATCAGGCGGGAAGTGTAAGGAATAACCCACCCCCTCACGCTACTTGGGCCGCCTTTTGACCCAGAATGGGGGGCTCACAGTTACAAAACATAAAGGGAGGATGGGGATGGCGGAATCCACAATCTGGTGGTTGCTGGCTGGCAGCGCCGTAGCAGTTGAACTGCTGACCGGAACCTTCTACCTGCTCATGCTGGCAATTGGTCTTGCCGCCGCAGCCTTGGCAGCCCATGCAGGCCTCTCGCTTGTAGTGCAGATCGTCGTCGCGGCAGTGGTCGGTGGCGGTGCGGTTGTGGCATGGCACTGGATTAAGCGCCCGCGCCCCGGCGACCCCTCGGCACGCGCCGATCGCAGCGTCAACCTGGACGTCGGGGAACTCATCATGATCGACGCTTGGGATGCTGAGGGCACCGCACTCGTGAAATACCGCGGCGCCACTTGGACGGCGATACACCGGCCCGGCGTTACGCCGAGCATTGGCATGCACCGGGTGGCGGAACTGGTGGGCAGCAGGCTACTGGTGGACCCTGCATAAATTCAATTCATAAAAAGGGGAACCCTTATGGAAGTCGCAATCGTTGTTTTCGTCATCGCCATCATCTTCATCGCCCGCTCGATCAAGGTGGTTCCACAGCAAAACGCCTGGGTAAAAGAACGCTTGGGCAAATACGCTGGCACCCTCACCCCGGGCCTGAATTTCCTTGTGCCGTTCGTGGACCGGGTGGCCTACAAGCACAGCTTGAAGGAAATCCCGCTCGACGTGCCCAGCCAAGTCTGTATCACGCGCGACAACACGCAACTGCAAGTCGACGGCATCCTGTACTTCCAAGTGACCGACCCGATGCGTGCAAGCTACGGCTCAAGCAATTACATCGTGGCCGTGACGCAGCTCGCGCAAACCTCGCTACGCAGCGTCATCGGCAAGCTCGAACTCGACAAAACTTTTGAAGAGCGCGACATCATCAACGCGCAAGTTGTGCAGGCCATCGACGAAGCCGCCTTGAACTGGGGGGTGAAGGTGCTGCGCTACGAAATCAAGGACCTGACACCGCCCAAGGAAATTCTGCACGCCATGCAGGCGCAGATCACGGCCGAGCGTGAAAAGCGTGCACTCATCGCAGCATCAGAAGGTCGTCGTCAAGAACAGATCAACATCGCCACCGGTGAACGCGAAGCCTTCATTGCCCGATCTGAAGGCGAAAAGCAAGCTGTGATCAACAAAGCCCAAGGCGATGCCACATCGATTCTCGCCATCGCCGACGCCACCGCTCAGGCCATCGAACGCGTAGCCAACGCGATTCGCCAACCCGGCGGCGAACAGGCGGTACAACTCAAAGTGGCCGAGAAAGCCGTTGAGGCCTACAGCCAAGTCGCATCCGACGCCACCACCACGCTCATCGTTCCCAGCAACATGACCGAAGTTGCCGCACTAATCGGGTCTGCAATGAAGATGGTGCAGACCACCCAGCGCACTTCCTGAACCCGAAAACCGTCCCGAATATCCAGATAGGCAGCCATTGCCATGGCATAATTGCGGGCTTAGGAGAGGTGGATGAGCGGTTTAAGTCGCACGCCTGGAAAGCGTGTGTGGGTTTATCCCCACCGCGGGTTCGAATCCCGCCCTCTCCGCCAAAATTACAAGAAAGCGCCTTACGAGGCGCTTTCTTGCTTTCGGCTCTATTCGTTTAGGACGGGTTACGTCATTCGCAACTGCGAGTCGGCCAGTGTTGGGCGCTTGATACCGCGACAACGCCCGATCCAACTTGCACACTGTCTAAGAGCAAGCGTTTTCTGCGGCTATTTTTTATCTGGAATAGAAGCAAAAAAGCCACCTGATGCCGAAGCATCAGATGGCTTTTCAAACAGCGCGACTTACCGGCGCTGAATGTCAGATCAGTGGAACTGCTCTTCTTCGGTGGAGCCGGTCAGAGCCTTCACACTGGAAGAACCGCCTTGAATCACGGTGGTCACGTCGTCAAAGTAGCCAGCGCCGACTTCTTGCTGGTGCGACACGAAGGTGTAGCCCTGCTCGCGCGCTGCAAACTCAGGCTCTTGCACCATGTTCACGTAGTGCTTCATGCCTTCGCCGGAAGCGTAAGCATTGGCGAACTTGAAGGTGTTGAACCAGTTGATGTGGATACCGGCCAGCGTGATGAACTGGAACTTGTACCCGAGCGCAGACAGGTCTTCCTGGAACGAAGCGATCTGCGTATCGTTGAGGTTTTTCTTCCAGTTGAAAGAAGGCGAGCAGTTGTACGACAGCAGCTTGCCAGGGCAAGCGCCCAGCACGGCCTGGGCGAATTCACGGGCGAAGCCGATGTCGGGCACGCCGGTTTCGCACCACACCAGATCGGCGTAGGGTGCGTAAGCCACACCACGGCTGATGGACTGCTCCAGACCGTTCTTGACGCGGTAGAAGCCTTCTTGCGTACGCTCGCCGGTCAGGAAAGGCTTGTCGTTGGCGTCGTGGTCGGAGGTGATCAAGTTGGCGGCTTCTGCGTCGGTGCGGGCCAGGATGAGGGTGGGAACACCCATCACGTCAGCAGCAAAACGGGCGGAGATCAATTTCTCGCAGGCTTCCTTGGTAGGCACAAGCACCTTGCCACCCATGTGGCCACATTTCTTCACGGCGGCCAATTGGTCTTCAAAGTGCACGCCGGCTGCACCTGCGGCAATCATGTTCTTCATCAGCTCGAAAGCGTTCAACACGCCGCCGAAACCGGCTTCCGCATCGGCCACGATCGGCAGGAAGTAGTCGATGAATTCCTGGTCGCCCGGGTTGATGCCACGGCTCCACTGGATTTCGTCGGCACGCGTGAAGGTGTTGTTGATGCGGCGCACCATGGTGGGCACCGAGTCGTAGGCGTACAGCGACTGGTCGGGGTACATGGTCTCGGACGTGTTGCCGTCAGCGGCGACTTGCCAGCCCGACAGGTACACAGCTTCCAGACCTGCCTTGGCCTGCTGCATGGCTTGGCCAGCAGAGATGGCGCCGAAAGCATTGACGTAGCCCTTCTTGGAGCCGCCATTGACCTTTTCCCACAGCTTCTCTGCGCCGCGCTGGGCCAGCGTGTGTTGAGGCTGCAGGCTACCGCGCAGGCGCACGACGTCTGCAGCGCTGTAACCGCGCTTGACACCCTTCCAACGCGGGTTCTGCGCCCAGTCCTTTTCCAAGGCAGCAACCTGCTGCTCACGGCTCAATTGTTGGGTTAGGGATTGGGGCATGTGGACTCCATTAAGGTTAAAAAACGTCGGCGCGCACACTGCGCGGTATGGGCATCACTTTAAGTCTTCTATAAGAGTGATGCAAGCTCTTATGTCTTATAGAAGAGTTAAATTATTTCCCATAAAAATCAATGTGTTGCAACACGCTTTCCACAACTTCGAAATTTTTGTTGCCCTGATAGTTTCCGAAACTCAGCGTCAATCAGCATCGATTTTTCACATAAAGAAAATCAACTTTCGTAATGTGAAATATTTTTGAACTGGTGCTCCATCAGATTTTCAGGCTATTTGTGCACTGCACTGCAGACTGCTTAGTTGAATCGACCCGGATTCCCTAGACACTTTTGAGCCGTTGGGAATGGCGTTGTTCGAACTCTACTGGGGAAGTGCCCCCGGCGGTTCTGAACCGCCCCGTATTTTGAGGAGGCTCTTTTCTCTGAGAGGATTGAGCTATGAAGAAGTCGAACAAGTTCTCACCCGAGGTTCGCGAGCGCGCTGTTCGCATGGTGCAAGAGCACCGAGGCGATTACCCATCGCTGTGGGCAGCCATCGAATCCCTTGCCCCCAAGATCGGCTGCGTGCCGCAGACGCTCAATGAATGGGTCAAGCGCGACCAGATTGATAGTGGTGCGCGCGATGGCATCACCACGTCCGAGCGCGAACAGATGAAGGCACTGGAGCGCGAGAACAAGGAGCTGCGCAAAGCCAATGAGATCCTGAAGCTGGCCAGCGCGTTTTTCGCCCAGGCGGAGCTCGACCGCCGTCTGAAATCCTGAGGGAATTCGTCGACCAGCATCGACAGGCCTACGGGGTCGAGTCGATCTGCAAGGTGTTGCAGATCGCCCCATCAGGCTATTGGCGCCACGCCGCCCATCAAAGCAATCCTCAACTGCGCTGCGCGCGCGCCCAACGCGATGACACCTTGGAGCTTCACATCGAGCGTGTCTGGCACGCCAACATGCGCGTCTACGGAGCCGACAAGGTCTGGAAGCAGATGAATCGCGAGGGAGTTCCCATTGCCCGTTGCACGGTCGAGCGCTTAATGAAACGGCTGGGCTTGCAGGGCGTACGCCGTGGCAAGGTGGTGCGCACCACGATCAGCGACATGAAGGCGCCATGCCCGCTGGACCGGGTCAACCGGCGGTTCTTGGCTGAGCGGCCCAACCAGCTGTGGGTCTCGGACTTCACGTACGTCTCGACCTGGCAGGGCTGGCTGTACGTGGCCTTTGTGATCGACGTGTACGCCCGGCGCATCGTGGGCTGGCGGGTCAGTCGTTCCATGCACACAGACTTCGTTCTGGATGCTCTGGAGCAGGCGCTGTATGCACGGCAACCCGAGCGTGATGGGGCCTTGATTCATCATTCCGATAGGGGGTCGCAATACGTGTCCATCCGCTACAGCGAACGACTCGCAGAAGCTGGCATCGAGCCCTCTGTTGGCAGCAAGGGCGACAGCTACGACAACGCCTTGGCCGAGACGATCAACGGGCTGTACAAGGCCGAGGTGATCCATCGACGGTCATGGCCAACCCGTGAATCGGTGGAGCTGGCCACGCTGGAATGGGTCTCCTGGTTCAACCATCACCGGCTGCTCGGATCCATCGGATACGTCCCGCCGGCAGAAGCTGAGGCAAACTACTACCGGCAACTCGCCAAGCAGGCCACCACGGTGGCGGCCTGACTTAAACCAAATGGCCTCCACGGAACACGGGGCGGTTCAAGGCGCTTTGACCGCTGTCTCGGCAGGCGAGGCCGTAGTGCCGGCTTCTGACCTAGCGGCCGCCCGTGCAGAAATCGCCAAGCTCCAGCGCGTTCTCGGCAAGAAGACCTTGGAGAACGAAATCCTCAAGGAAGCCGTGGAGTACGCCGCCGAAAAAAAGTGGATTGCGCGCTCGTCCTTGTTGCCCGGGGAAAACCAGTGAAGACGGTCTGCCGCACGATGGGGCTGGCGCGCTCGCATGTGCGCGATCTGCTCAAACGTGGAGATGACTGGACAGACGGGCGCAGTCATCGCAGGCCTCACGACGATGACGCGCTGCTCACCGAACTGCGTCAGGAAATAGCCGACCTGCCCAGCTATGGCTACCGCCGGGCCTGCGCCCTGGTGAACCGCCAGCGTGCGGGCTGCGGCGATGCGCGAGTCAATCCCAAGCGCGTCTATCGCGTGATGGCTCAGGCGTGTTGGCGCCGACCGAAAACTAGACCACTTTTGCAGTTAGTACCGAAGTAAAACTAGGCCAGGTGTTCAACCTACCCTGCTGTTTATTTGAGCAGCGGGGTGCGAGGAGTGATCACCATGGACATGATTGGCAGAATCCGACGGCTGCACGTGAGGGACAAGCTGTCAGAGCGAGAGATAGCGCGCATGACGGGACTGTCGCGAACGACGGTATCAAAGTGGCTGCACGCGCCGGCCACGGAGCTTCCAAAGTACCGGCGCGAGCCACGCCCCAATAAGCTCAGCGCGTTCGAGGCGACGCTCAAGCAAGCCCTTACGGCCGATGCAAGGCGAGCCAAGAACGAAAGGCGCACGGCCCGAGCGTTGTTCGCGCAGATCAAAGCCACAGGCTACAGCGGTGGCTACTCGGGCGTCACCGACTTCGTTCGAGCTTGGCGCAAGGGCGAGGGGCAGGCAGCTAACGTCACCGCGTTCGTGCCACTGGCCTTCGAGCTCGGCGAGGCCTTCCAATTCGATTGGAGCGAAGAAGGTCTGGTCGTCGGCGGCATCTACTACCGCATGCAGGTGTCGCACCTGAAGCTGTGCGCGAGCCGTGCGTTCTGGCTGGTGGCCTACCCGAGCCAGGGCCACGAGATGCTGTTTGACGCCCACACAAGATCGTTCGCAGCGCTGGGCGGCGTGGCACGCCGCGGCATCTACGACAACATGCGCACCGCCGTTGACAAGGTCCACAAGGGCAAAGGCCGCACCGTCAACGCACGCTTCTCGGTGATGTGCGCGCACTATCTGTACGACCCCGACTTCTGCAACGTCGCCTCAGGCTGGGAGAAGGGACGCGTGGAGAAGAACGTGCAAGACAGCCGTCGGCGCATCTGGATCGACGCCGCCCGGCATCGCTTCAGCTCCTTCCCCGAGCTCAATGCTTGGCTGAGCGAGCGCTGCCGCGCCCTGTGGAACGAGATCCGCCATCCCGAGCACAAGCAGTTCAGCGTGGCCGAGATGCTGGAGCACGAGAGGCCCCATCTGATACCCATGCCCGAGCCCTTCGATGGATACGTGGAGAAGCCGGCGCGGGTGTCGAGCACCTGCTTGGTGTCGGTGGCGCGCAACCGCTACTCGGTGCCGTGTGAGCTGGCCGGGCAGATGGTCAGCACCAGGCTGTATCCGGGCGGCGTCGTGGTTGTTGCGGATGATGCGGTGGTCGCACGCCACGAGCGCCTGAGCGACGGGGGCGGCACCCGCTATGACTGGCGGCACTACATCCCGCTGGTGCAGCGCAAGCCCGGGGCGCTGCGCAATGGCGCGCCCTTCGCAGACATGCCGGAGGCGTTGCAGCGTCTGCGCCGCGGTTTGTTGCGCCAGGCCGGCGGGGACCGTGTCATGGCTCAGGTGCTGGCCATCGTTCCGACGGCGGGACTGGATGCGGTGATCGTGGCGGTCGAATTGGCCATGGAGGGCAGCCCTCCATCCGGGCGTGTCAGCGTGGAGCACGTCGTCAATGTGCTCGGCCGGCTCAACGCGCCGGCAGCGCCGCTCAGTGCCGAGACGGCACTGCAGATCACAACACCGCCACTGGCCAACACGGCGCGTTACGACAGTCTGCGCGGCCAGGAGGTGGGCCATGCGTGACGTGATCGTCGAGCTCAAGGGGCTGCGCCTGCACGGTATGGCTGGCGCGTGGTGCGATCTGCAGGAACAGGGTCCGGCCTCGGGTCTGGATGCGTCGCGTTGGCTGGTCGAGCATCTGCTGCAGGCCGAAGCCACGGACCGCGCGATGCGTTCGATCCAGTATCAGATGACATCGGCGCGCTTCCCCGTACACCGCGATCTGGCCGGCTTCGACTTCGACGCTTCGGTGGTGGACCACAAGCTGATCCAGCAACTCGCGACGCTGGAGTTCACCGAGGCTGCGCACAACGCAGTGCTGGTCGGCGGACCGGGTACGGGCAAGACGCATCTGGCGACGGCCTTGGGCGTGTCGGGGATCACGCGCCAAGGCAAGCGTGTGCGCTTCTACGGGGCGGTCGACCTGGTCAATGCGCTGGAGCAGGAGAAGGCCCAGGGCAAGGCCGGACGCATCGCCAGTGGCCTGTTGCGCATGGACCTGGTGATCCTGGACGAGTTGGGCTACCTGCCGTTCAGTCAAGCTGGCGGAGCGCTGCTGTTCCATCTGCTGAGCAAGCTCTATGAGCACACCAGCGTGGTAATCACCACCAACCTCGACTTCGCCGAATGGTCGACGGTGTTCGGCGACGCGAAGATGACCACCGCTTTGCTCGACCGGCTCACCCATCACTGCCACATCGTGGAGACGGGCAACGAGAGCCATCGATTCCTGCACAGCAGTGCTACGGCGAAGAAGCGCATCAAGGCCAGGGAACAGGCCCGCAAGGGAAGCGGCAAAGCCGATCCGCCGGACGCTGGCGATTGATGGCCGCCGAGCGTGGCAAGGCGCTGCGGGCTACGCCCTTCGCGCCTTGCCACGCGAATCCATCACCACGATAAGGAAGTCAAAGAACAAGGCAAGACATACACTTATCCACAGCCGACCATCACAGGATCGGCTTCCACCCCTGGCCTAATATTCAGCCGGTGCGGTGGCCTAGTTCTACTTCGGCGCGGACAGCTCAGGCGAGTCTGCTGCTGCCCAAGGCGCCGCGCCGGCGCCAGTCGGCCCGCACACACGCGGGCCGGGTTGCCGTATCGCGCAGCGACCTGCGGTGGTGCTCCGACGGCCTGGAAATCAAGTGCGATTCGGGCCAAACAGTGACGGCGACCTTCGCCAAAGACTGTTGCGACCGGGAGGTCATGGCGTGGCGTGCCTGGGAGGGAAAGGGTCTTCCTGGCGAGCCCGTGCGCGAGATGCTCATCGAAGCGGTGGAGCGACGCTTTGGTGCCGTCGAAGCGGTTCCTGCCGGTCACAAACTGGAATTCCTGAGCGACAACGGCGGGGCCTATATCGCAGCGGACACCCGGGCGCTTGCGCGCTCGCTGGGTTTGCAGCCCATCAACACCCCGGTCTGCAGTCCCCAGAGCAATGGTATCGCTGAGAGCTTTGTCAACACGTTCAAACGCGATTACGTGGCACGCATGGACCGGCGTGATGCGAAGACGGTGCTGGCCCAATTGCCAGCAGCCTTCGAGCACTTCAACGAGGTGCATCCGCACTCGTCGCTGAAAATGCGCTCGCCACGCGAGTTCAGGCGGCAGCAGGCCGCACAGGCACGCCCGGAGCCATCGATGGACTAGGCGATTTCTTGCGACTAGGACGGGGACTGGAATAAGGGGGCAACATCACTGCGATGTCTGCGCCTGCCGCTGCTCAACTGGCAACGTATAGCGCTTGATCCATTGCTACAAGCTGTGCTGGCTGACGCCAAGCCTGGCGGCCACGTCCGCCACCTCATGGCTTCGTTCCGTGATCTGCTTGACCGCCTCGATCTTGACTTCTTCAGGGTATTTCTGCTTACTCATGGCACCTCCTATTGGGCCTCAGGATTGAGGCTCAGAGGTGTCTAGAAAACTCGGGGCGATTCACGGGGCGATTCAGCATCGTCCTCCCATCACTCGCCTTGGCTTTGAGGGGAACAACGTATTGAGAAACTACATCTAGCGCCCCGGAGTTTTCCTGCTACTCAAAGCAAAACCCCCCTAAAGCTTGATAGCTTGAGGGGGGTTGTACTTAGCTGTAAGAGCCTGACGATGACCTACTTTCACACGGGAACCCGCACTATCATTGGCGCGAAGCTGTTTCACTGTCCTGTTCGGGATGGGAAGGAGTGGGACCAACTTGCTATGGTCGTCAAGCATAACTTTTGAGCTTTGCTGAATTTTGGGTTCAGCAAGGCGAATTCATAGAGTATGGAATCAGGGGAATTTTTGTATTGCGTCTATTGGCATAACTGTCAGCTTTGATAGGGATATCAAAGTTATAGGGTCAAGCCGCACGAGCAATTAGTACTGGTTAGCTTAACGCATTGCTGCGCTTCCACACCCAGCCTATCAACGTCCTGGTCTAGAACGACTCTTCAGGGGGGTCGAGCCCCCGGCAGATCTCATCTTGAAACGAGTTTCCCGCTTAGATGCTTTCAGCGGTTATCTCTTCCACACTTAGCTACCCGGCGATGCCACTGGCGTGACAACCGGTACACCAGAGGTGTGTCCACTCCGGTCCTCTCGTACTAGGAGCAGGCTTCCTCAAATCTGCAGCGCCCACGGAAGATAGGGACCAAACTGTCTCACGACGTTTTAAACCCAGCTCACGTACCTCTTTAAATGGCGAACAGCCATACCCTTGGGACCGGCTACAGCCCCAGGATGAGATGAGCCGACATCGAGGTGCCAAACACCGCCGTCGATATGAACTCTTGGGCGGTATCAGCCTGTTATCCCCAGAGTACCTTTTATCCGTTGAGCGATGGCCCTTCCATACAGAACCACCGGATCACTATGTCCTGCTTTCGCATCTGCTCGACTTGTCAGTCTCGCAGTTAAGCACGCTTATGCCATTGCACTATCGTCACGATGTCCGACCGTAACTAGCGTACCTTCGAACTCCTCCGTTACGCTTTGGGAGGAGACCGCCCCAGTCAAACTGCCTACCATGCACTGTCCCCGATCCAGATAATGGACCTGGGTTAGAACCTCAAACACACCAGGGTGGTATTTCAACGTTGGCTCCACGATACCTAGCGGCACCGCTTCAAAGCCTCCCACCTATCCTACACAGATCTGTTCAAAGTCCAATACAAAGCTACAGTAAAGGTTCATGGGGTCTTTCCGTCTTTCCGCGGGTAGATTGCATCATCACAAACATTTCAACTTCGCTGAGTCTCTGGAGGAGACAGTGTGGCCATCGTTACGCCATTCGTGCAGGTCGGAACTTACCCGACAAGGAATTTCGCTACCTTAGGACCGTTATAGTTACGGCCGCCGTTTACTGGGACTTCAGTCAAGAGCTTGCACCCCATCATTTAATCTTCCAGCACCGGGCAGGCGTCACACCCTATACGTCCACTTTCGTGTTTGCAGAGTGCTGTGTTTTTATTAAACAGTCGCAGCCACCGATTTTTTGCAACCCCTTTGGGCTCGCCTTGTACAGGTTCACCTACTTGGGGCATACCTTCTCCCGAAGTTACGGTATCAATTTGCCGAGTTCCTTCTCCAGAGTTCTCTCAAGCGCCTTAGAATACTCATCTCGCGCACCAGTGTCGGTTTGCGGTACGGTCGTCAATAGCTGAAGCTTAGTGGCTTTTCCTGGAAGCAGGGTATCACTCACTTCGTCTGCAAGCAGACTCGTTATCACCCCTCATCTAAGTCCGGCGGATTTGCCTACCGGGCACGACTACAGGCTTGAACCAACATATCCAACAGTTGGCTGAGCTAACCTTCTCCGTCCCCACATCGCACTATTGATCGGTACAGGAATATTGACCTGTTTCCCATCAGCTACGCATCTCTGCCTCGCCTTAGGGGCCGACTCACTCTACGCCGATGAACGTTGCGTAGAAAACCTTGCGCTTACGGCGAGGGGGCTTTTCACCCCCTTTAACGCTACTCATGTCAGCATTCGCACTTCTGATACCTCCAGCACCCATTACCAGGCACCTTCACAGGCCTACAGAACGCTCTCCTACCACGTGCAATAAATTGCACATCCGCAGCTTCGGTAACTGGCTTAGCCCCGTTACATCTTCCGCGCAGGACGACTCGATCAGTGAGCTATTACGCTTTCTTTAAATGATGGCTGCTTCTAAGCCAACATCCTGACTGTTTTAGCCTTCCCACTTCGTTTCCCACTTAGCCAATTTTAGGGACCTTAGCTGGCGGTCTGGGTTGTTTCCCTCTTGAGTCCGGACGTTAGCACCCGGTGCTCTGTCTCCCAAGCTGTACTCGTCGGTATTCGGAGTTTGCATAGGTTTGGTAAGTCGCCATGACCCCCTAGCCTAAACAGTGCTCTACCCCCGACGGTAATACTTGAGGCACTACCTAAATAGTTTTCGGAGAGAACCAGCTATTTCCAAGTTTGTTTAGCCTTTCGCCCCTATCCACAGCTCATCCGCTAATTTTGCAACATTAGTCGGTTCGGACCTCCAGTACCTGTTACGGCACCTTCATCCTGGCCATGGATAGATCACTTGGTTTCGGGTCTACACCCAGCGACTATGTTCGCCCTATTCGGACTCGATTTCTCTACGGCTTCCCTATTCGGTTAACCTTGCCACTGAATGTAAGTCGCTGACCCATTATACAAAAGGTACGCAGTCACCCCTTACGAGGCTCCTACTTTTTGTAAGCATGCGGTTTCAGGATCTATTTCACTCCCCTCCCGGGGTTCTTTTCGCCTTTCCCTCACGGTACTGGTTCACTATCGGTCGATGATGAGTATTTAGCCTTGGAGGATGGTCCCCCCATATTCAGACAAGGTTTCTCGTGCCCCGCCCTACTTGTCTGCAGCCTAGTACCACACGTTGGCTTTCGCATACAGGGCTATCACCTGCTATGGCCGGGCTTTCCATCCCGTTTTGCTAACCATCGTGCTATCACTGCACGGCTTCTCCGATTTCGCTCGCCACTACTCTCGGAATCTCGGTTGATGTCTTTTCCTCGAGCTACTGAGATGTTTCAGTTCACCCGGTTCGCCTCAATAACCTATGTATTCAGTTAAAGATACCTATTGCTAGGTGGGTTTCCCCATTCAGATATCTCCGGATCAATGCTTATTTGCCAGCTCCCCGAAGCTTTTCGCAGGCTATCACGTCTTTCGTCGCCTATCATCGCCAAGGCATCCACCACATGCTCTTAGTCACTTGACCCTATAACTTTGACAACTCCTTCGCAGAAGTTACCTCCATTACATTGCCTGACTTGCAAGGTCTTTCACCTTGCGCGTTATGCCGCAATCGACTCAGGACTCTTTCGAGCTCTTTCATCGTAATTACATTTGAACTTCCAAACCAAAGTTTGAATATTCGTTTTGACGCAATCAAAAATTCTTGTTGCCAGCGGCACGGTCTGCACTAAACCTTTACGAATGTGCAGTTTCCGCTGACAACTCTGATTCGACTCTATGAATTTTTAAAGAACAGCCGATTGATTCATCTATATGAACCAACAACAAAGAGGCCTTTTTCAAAGCCACTTTGGTGTTGCTACCGAAGTATGATGGTGTCGAATGGTGGAGGATGACGGGATCGAACCGACGACCCCCTGCTTGCAAAGCAGGTGCTCTCCCAGCTGAGCTAATCCCCCAGGAATCGCATTATTGTCGTGTCGCCTCAGATCGACCAGGCCTGCAGCACTTGGTGGGTCTGGGTGGTCTCGAACCACCGACCCCCGCCTTATCAAGACGGTGCTCTAACCAACTGAGCTACAGACCCAAGTCGGCCTCTCGCATCAGCGCACCACAACCTCTGCAGTGCGCCGCTTCTTTGCGACTTTCTCCAACAACCGATAAGTGTGGACGTTCAAGGCCTTTGGCCAGTTTTCCAGAAAGGAGGTGATCCAGCCGCACCTTCCGATACGGCTACCTTGTTACGACTTCACCCCAGTCACGAACCCTGCCGTGGTAAGCGCCCTCCTTACGGTTAGGCTACCTACTTCTGGCAGAACCCGCTCCCATGGTGTGACGGGCGGTGTGTACAAGACCCGGGAACGTATTCACCGTGACATTCTGATCCACGATTACTAGCGATTCCGACTTCACGTAGTCGAGTTGCAGACTACGATCCGGACTACGACTGGCTTTATGGGATTAGCTCCCCCTCGCGGGTTGGCAACCCTTTGTACCAGCCATTGTATGACGTGTGTAGCCCCACCTATAAGGGCCATGAGGACTTGACGTCATCCCCACCTTCCTCCGGTTTGTCACCGGCAGTCCCATTAGAGTGCCCAACTAAATGTAGCAACTAATGGCAAGGGTTGCGCTCGTTGCGGGACTTAACCCAACATCTCACGACACGAGCTGACGACAGCCATGCAGCACCTGTGTTATGGCTCTCTTTCGAGCACAATCGCGTCTCTGCGATCTTCCATACATGTCAAAGGTGGGTAAGGTTTTTCGCGTTGCATCGAATTAAACCACATCATCCACCGCTTGTGCGGGTCCCCGTCAATTCCTTTGAGTTTTAACCTTGCGGCCGTACTCCCCAGGCGGTCAACTTCACGCGTTAGCTTCGTTACTGAGAAAGTAAATTCCCAACAACCAGTTGACATCGTTTAGGGCGTGGACTACCAGGGTATCTAATCCTGTTTGCTCCCCACGCTTTCGTGCATGAGCGTCAGTGCAGGCCCAGGGGATTGCCTTCGCCATCGGTGTTCCTCCGCATATCTACGCATTTCACTGCTACACGCGGAATTCCATCCCCCTCTGCCGCACTCTAGCTATACAGTCACTAATGCAGTTCCCAGGTTGAGCCCGGGGATTTCACATCTGTCTTATATAACCGCCTGCGCACGCTTTACGCCCAGTAATTCCGATTAACGCTTGCACCCTACGTATTACCGCGGCTGCTGGCACGTAGTTAGCCGGTGCTTATTCTTACGGTACCGTCATGGGCCCTCTTTATTAAAAAAGACCTTTTCGTTCCGTACAAAAGCAGTTTACAACCCGAAGGCCTTCATCCTGCACGCGGCATGGCTGGATCAGGGTTTCCCCCATTGTCCAAAATTCCCCACTGCTGCCTCCCGTAGGAGTCTGGGCCGTGTCTCAGTCCCAGTGTGGCTGGTCGTCCTCTCAGACCAGCTACAGATCGTCGGCTTGGTAAGCTTTTATCCCACCAACTACCTAATCTGCCATCGGCCGCTCCGTCCGCGCGAGGTCTTGCGATCCCCCGCTTTCATCCGTAGATCGTATGCGGTATTAGCCACTCTTTCGAGTAGTTATCCCCCACGATCGGGCACGTTCCGATGTATTACTCACCCGTTCGCCACTCGTCAGCCACCGAAGTGCTGTTACCGTTCGACTTGCATGTGTAAGGCATGCCGCCAGCGTTCAATCTGAGCCAGGATCAAACTCTACAGTTCGATCTTGTGTTTTTTGCCCCTCTCGAGGCTACTCAAAATTAAGAATTGAAGTGAACTTCACTTCTCTCTCATGAGCGTTTGCGAAAGCCTGTTACAGCTCTCTTTTGTTCCAAAGAACTTTAGGCCTAATGCCTCAAACGCCCACGCTTATCGGCTGTATGTTTTTAAAGTACCTAGCCAAGACGCAGCTCTTTCGAACCACTCTCTTGACCGCCTTCGCTGCGATGAGCGAAGCCTTGAATTCTAGCAGGCTTTTTTGGCTACTGTCAAAGTTGTGAAAAAAGATTTTTTCCAGCAACCCCAACCTCGCCTCAAACTCCACCTGCACTGCCCCGCCGTCCTCAGCCTCCACCTAAGAAGGCCTCAACTGCGTACAGGGCAGCCTTGCATTGTAGTACGAAAATTCTAACGAACGAGGCAACACCTAAAATTTTTCTTGCGTCCTCGGTCGAATTCAAAGGGCTGACCAAGCGACTCAAAAGACAAAACCCCGCCATTGCTTCGAATGACGGGGTTTTTCTTTTACTTGGGGTGGCTGATGGGGCTCGAACCCACGACAACAGGAATCACAATCCTGGACTCTACCAACTGAGCTACAGCCACCGTATAGCTCTAAATTATACGACGAATTTAGCCTTCAATAACCGGAGAGAGGCTCGGACGAGGCACTTTGATTTGTGCTTTAAAGCGATGCTTGAGCAACTCGTAGTAGGCGAGTGCTTCAGCTTCGGTCCACAACTGAACGTACTGTTGGCGCCGCTGCGTCGCGACTGCTTCGGGCTCAACTTTGTTTTCGGCGATGCGCGTGACCTGCGCGACGACATATCCTTCTGATCCCAAATCCACGCCAATCCACGCAGGCAACTTCGTCTGATCTTCGCTCATCACCTTATCGACCAGAACCGATGCTTGGCCTTGGAGATTTTGGCGCGACACCACCAGGGGAGGCGACAACGCCTTGTTCGCCAAGCTGCTGTTCGCCGTCCATTCAAGGCGTTTGGCTTCGCCGTCGGTACGTGCGAGTTCGGAAGATTTGGTAGCAATAAACAGAGCGCGAACCTTGTCGCGTGCTTCGTCGAAGGTCAGCGTGCGCGCGGGGGTGTATTCCACAATCCTCGCTGAGGCAAGCTGATTCGGGCCAATTTCGATGGCCTCGGTGTTCCGCCGGTCTTTCACCGAATCTGCAGAAAACAGCGCCGTCAATAGTTTTTTGCTGGATAGCGCTGCGTCTCCGCCAACGGTTGGTGTGCGTGTCACGCCCGCAGCGGTATGCAGCTTGAGCTTGAGCTTCTCTACGACCGGCTTGAGGCTGTCAGATTGCTCATACACGGTATTGGTGAACGTCTCAGCAATTTCTGCAAACTTGCGCTGCGCCTGCTGTTGCGTGAGCTGAGTCACGATGTCCGCCCGCTTCTCTTCGAAGGTTGGAACAGGTGGCTTCTTGACGTCCGAGAGCTTGATGATGTGGTAACCAAAGTCGCTTTCCACTACATCGCTGATGGCGTTCTTTTCCAAGCCGAAGGCCGCGTCCTCAAATGGCTTCACCATAGCGCCACGCCCAAAGAAGCCCAGATCACCACCCTGGTTGGCCGAGCCCGCGTCTTGCGAGTTCTTTTTGGCAACTTCTGCAAACGTGTCGGGTGCTTTGCGCACTTCTTGCAAAAGCTTTTCCGCGCGCTCTTTGGCGGATGCCCGTTCGGTGGCAGTTTTGTCCTTTCCAGCGGCGATCAGAATGTGGCTGGCACGGCGCTCTTCCTTACCCTCGAGCTGGGCCAGATTTTCTTTGTAGTAGGTCTTGAGGTCGTCTTCGCTCAAGACGATGGCCGCACGCACTGCTTCCAAGTCAAGTACCACGTATTCGATATTTGCCTGCTCGGCTTGCTTGAACTCGCCAGCGTGCGCTTTGTAGTAAGTCTCAAGCTCCGCGTCGGTCACCTGAACTTTGGCGGCAAAGTCTTTTGGCTTGAAGCTGGCTACACGAATCTCCCGCTGCTGGAACAATGGCGCGAGCGTAACGTCAACTTGAGCAGGCGTTGCAAAGCTGGTGGACATAATGCCTCCCAGCACTTGATTCACAGCCAAGTCTTGCCGCATCGATGCTTCAAATCCCTCAGGCGTAAAGCCCTGCGTGGCGACCAATGCACGGTACGCCTCTGCGTCCAGACTTCCGTCGGCACGGCGCAAAGCGGCAATTTGCGGGATTTCCTGCAGTGCGGCGGCCAGGCGCGTGTTGTTGGGTTGCAGATGCATCTTGTTGGCGGCAGCCTGCAAGACACGGTCGCGCACCAATCGCTCAAGCGTGGCATAGCGCGCCTGAGGCGAATCGAGCAGTGCGCCGTCAATGCTAGGCTGCTGCGCCCGAACGCGGTCGGACTCGACGCGATGGGCCTGATCCCAGTCTGCCTGCGTGATGTCGTGGCCGTCGACTCGGGCCACGACCGGACTGCTGCCAGAGAAGTAACTTGAGTCGATGCCCACGAGCACAAACGACGGAATGATCAGCAAGAACATCACGAGCATCGCAATCTTCGAGTGCTTGCGGATGGATTCAAACATGGGCCGGTCTTTCAATGACAAAAAGAAAAGGCGAACTCGTGTTCGCCTTTGAATCAGTGGTGGGTGCTGACGGGGTCGAACCGCCGACCTACGCCGTGTAAAGGCGCCGCTCTGCCAACTGAGCTAAGCACCCCACCTTGATCGAAGTCTCAGTTCAAAGCGTCTTTCAATGCCTTGCCTGGACGGAACTTTGGAACTTTCGCAGCCTTGATTTTAATCGCAGCGCCTGTGCGGGGATTGCGACCCGTGCGGGCAGCGCGTTTACCTACCGCAAATGTGCCAAAACCAACCAGCGAAACCGTGCCGCCTTTTTTCAAGGTCTTCTTCACCGCATCAATGGTCGACTCCAAGGCGCGCGCTGCGGCAGCTTTGGATAAGTCGGCGTTGTTTGCGATGTGCTCGATGAGTTCGGTTTTGTTCACAAGGTGCCTCTCGGGATATAGGGATTGATGTCTCTGGGTTCTCTGGCCATCGTCTGCCTGACTGCTTCCGGCGGCGCATTGAGGCGCAGCGGGAGGTGGGGCAGGTCAAGCACCAGTTGGTGCAGCCGATGAGATTAAAACCACCAAGAATCTCAGTGTCAATAAGGGCCGCATGCAACCCGGGGAAAAGATGAATTCTAGCCGCATTCAAGCGCAAATCGAAGCAGTGCGGCGGCTGCGCGCGTGTTTCGACCTCAGGGCAAACACCGTATTGACATCGGCAAACTGCATTACAGAAGTTGGGCGACGACGCGCCCGATGTCCTGCGTACTGGCCGTGCCACCGAGGTCTGGAGTGCGCGGACCTCCTCCGTGCGGATCAAGAGCAGCCTCAATGGCGCCAAGCACCGCATCGTGCGCTGCGCTGTGGCCGAGGAACTCCAGCATCAGCGCACCGCACCAGATTTGGCCAATAGGGTTGGCGATGTTGCGGCCCGCAATATCCGGAGCAGAGCCATGCACTGGCTCAAACAGCGATGGGTGCAGGCGCGACGGGTTGAGGTTTGCGCTGGGTGCTATGCCGATGGTGCCGGTGCATGCCGGCCCGAGGTCACTCAAAATGTCGCCAAACAAGTTGCTGGCCACCACCACATCAAAACTGTCCGGGCGTTGCACAAAATGTGCTGTGAGGATGTCGATGTGAAACTTATCGACGCGCACATCCGGGTACTGCTGCGCCATCTCGGCCACACGCTCATCCCAGTACGGCATGGTGATGGCAATGCCGTTGGACTTGGTGGCGCTGGTCAGGTGCTTTTTCGGGCGCGAACGTGCAAGTTCGAAGGCAAAGCGCAGCACCCGGTCGACTCCGTGGCGCGTCATCACCGTCTCTTGCATCACGATTTCGCGTTCGGTACCTTCAAACATGCGGCCACCAATGCTGGAGTACTCACCCTCGGTGTTCTCCCGCACGATCATCATGTCGATCTCGCCGGGCCCTCGGGCGCTGCCATCGGGCCTAACCACTGGCGCGATCACACCTGGCATCAGGCGCGCTGGCCGAAGGTTGACGTATTGATCAAACTCGCGCCGAAACAGCAGCAAGGAGCCCCAAAGCGAGACGTGGTCAGGAATCTTCTCCGGCCAACCGACGGCGCCGAAGTACAGCGCGTCGTGCCCACCAATCTGCGCCTTCCAGTCGTCGGGCAGCATCTTCCCGTGGCGCTCGAAATAGTCCCAGCTGGAAAAATCGAAATGGTCGAATTGCAGGTCGATGCCAAAGCGCGTGGCCGCAGCTTCGAGCACACGCAGACCTTCGGGAATGACCTCTTTGCCGATCCCGTCACCGGCGATCACGGCAATGCGGTGCTTGGCCATGCATACTCCTAAAAAAATAGCTACTTACGCGTACCCATAAAGCGCCAGAGGCCAATTTCTCTTAAATTTTCTACTTCACCCGCGCGCGAATTTCCGGCAGGGCTTTTTGCAGGTAGTACACCATCGACCACACGGTGAGCACGGCGGCAATCCAGATCAGCCACAGCCCGACAACGCCCGAGTCAAACCCCGCGGGCAGCGGGCCGTCGTAGAGCAAAAACGGAATGGCCACCATCTGCGCGGTTGTCTTGAGCTTGCCCAACATGTGCACCGCGACGCTGCGCGAGGCGCCGATCTGAGCCATCCACTCGCGCAGGGCGGAGATCGCTATTTCGCGGCCGATGATGATGAGGGCCACAAACACGTCGGTGCGCTGCAAATGCACCAGCACCAGCAGCGATGCCGCCACCAGAAACTTGTCGGCGACCGGGTCGAGAAAGGCGCCAAAGGCCGAGGTCTGGTTCAGGCGGCGGGCCAAAAAACCATCGAGCCAGTCGGTAGCGGCAAACACCACGAACATGACGGTAGCGACAAGGTTGCGCATCTCGATCGAGAGCGGCAGGTAAAACACCCCGACGATCAGCGGTATCGCGACGATGCGCGTCCAGGTCATGATGGTGGGAATGGTCCAGAACATGGCGCCGATTGTGTCATGCGCGCGGGCAGCTCGCAGGCCACTCATACAGCGGCAGGGGCTTGCCCGACCGAGCTTGATCAGCGCAGCGCGCGGTAGATTTCCTGAGCCAAATCTGGCGAGATGCCATCCACTGTGCGCAGGTCGGCCACGCTGGCCTCTGCCACGCCCCGCACGCCGCCAAAACGCTGCAGCAGTCGGGCGCGTTTTTTGGGTCCCACGCCTGCGATGTCCTCCAGCCGGCTGCCGCCCGTTCGCACTCGGGCGCGCGCGGCGCGCATGCCGGTGATGGCAAAGCGGTGGGCTTCGTCGCGAATCTGGGCAACAAGCATCAGCGCAGCCGAATCCTTACCGAGATAAACCTTCTCGCGCCCGTCGGCAAACACCAGTTCTTCCAGGCCGACCTTGCGCCCTTCGCCTTTCTCGACACCGACGATCCGCGAGATATCCAAACCCAGTTCGGTAAATACCTCACGCGCCACGCCGACCTGGCCTTTTCCGCCATCGATCAACACAAGGTCTGGCAGGCGCGCACTGCCCGGTGCGGGTTCGGCACCGCCCGCTTCGCGCTGGGCCTCGGCCACCTTGCTGTAGCGCCGCTGCAGCACTTGGCGCATGGCAGCGTAGTCGTCGCCGCCGGTGATGCCGTCGATGTTGTAGCGCCGGTAATCGCCGCTTTGCATCTTGTGGTTCTGGAAGACCACGCACGAAGCTTGGGTGGATTCGCCCGCGGTATGCGAAATGTCAAAACATTCGATGCGCAGCTGATCGAGATCTTCCTGAGTCAGATCCAAGGCCAGCGCCAGCGCGCGGGTGCGGGCCTGCTGCGAGCCCTCTTCGGCAAGTAAGCGGGCCAGCTGCAGCTGGGCGTTGTTCTGCGCCATGTCCAGCCAGGCGCGCCGCTGCTCGCGCGGTTGGTGCACGGCGCTGATGCGCAGGCCCGCTTGTTGGCCAAGTGCGTCCAAAAGGGCGCGGTCCACAGGCTCGCTGGTGACGAGCACCGGCGGCACCGGCACATCGAGGTAATGCTGTGCAATAAAGGCTTGCAGCACCAGCGCTTCTACAGGCAGCGCCGGCGATGCGTAGTCGTCTTGGTCAACACCCTGCCCGCCTGCGCCCTGCGCCGCTTCGCTTTCCTGCGCACGCGCCTCTTGCAAGGCCGCCGCGTCGTCCACATGCACGGGAAAATAGGCGCGGTCGCCCAGATGTCGACCGCCGCGCACCATCGCCAGGTTGACGCAGGCGCGGCCGCCCTGCACACGCACAGCGAGGATGTCGACGTCTTTGTCGCTCGTCGTCTCTACCGATTGCTGGTGCAGCACGCGCGAGAGCGCGGTGATCTGATTGCGCAGATCGGCTGCCTGCTCGAACTCCAGCAACTCCGCGTGCGCCAGCATTTTTTGCTGCAAGGCTTCCAGCACCGTTTGCGCTTCGCCGCGCAGCATGGCTTCGGCGTGCGCAACGTCTACCGCATAGGCCTCGGGTGAAATTAACCCCACGCACGGCGCGCTGCAGCGCTTGATTTGGTACAGCAGGCAGGGGCGCGTGCGGTTGGCGAACACCGTGTCTTCGCAGGTGCGCAAGCGAAACACTTTTTGCAGCAGCAAGATGGTTTCTTTCACCGCCCAGGCGCTCGGGTACGGGCCAAAGTAGCGATGCTTTTTGTCGGTGCTGCCCCGGTAGTACGCCAAGCGTGGGAACCGCTGGCTGGGGTTGTCGCCGGTGCCATCTTTGGCCGCTACGCCGGTAATCTTCAGATACGGGTAGCTCTTATCGTCGCGAAAGAGGATGTTGTATTTGGGCTGCAGCGACTTGATGAGGTTGTTTTCGAGCAGCAGCGCTTCGGCTTCCGAGCGCACCACCGTGGTGTCAAGCCGGGCGATGCGCCCCACCATGTGGCCAATACGCGTGCCGCCCTGCTGTTTGGTGAAGTAGCTCGACACGCGTTTTTTCAGATTGCGCGCCTTGCCCACGTAAAGCAGCACCCCATCGGCGTCGAAATAGCGGTACACACCCGGCAGCGGCGGCAGCGCGGCCACTTGGGCCAGCAATTCTTCGGAATGCACATCGGACATGGCGCTATTGTGCAAACCCTGGCCGGCACCCACACGGGCTGTGGACAATTCGCCCATGAATGCCTTCGCCTCAGACCACTTGCCGAGCTGGCAATGGGACGTGTTTTGCCGCGTCGTCGACAACTACGGCGACATCGGCGTCTGCTGGCGCCTCGCCACGCAGCTGACTGCCGCGGGCCAGCGCGTGCGCTTGTGGGTCGACGACGCGTCTGCGCTGGCTTGGATGGCGCCACGTGGTGCCGAGGGCGTGCAGGTGCGCGCGTGGGGTGGCTTGCCTGCGCCCACTGAACCGGCGAGCGATGTTCTGATTGAGGCCTTTGGCTGCGAGATCCCTATTGATTTCATAGCTGCTTGCGCAGACAGGGTAAGCGCAGGAGCACCAAAACCTGTTTGGGTCAACCTCGAATACCTGTCTGCGGAAACCTGGGTGGCGCGCCACCACGGCCTGCCCAGCCCGGTGCTGCATGGCCCGGCGGCGGGTTGGACCAAGTGGTTTTTTTATCCGGGCTTCACTGCCAGCACCGGGGGCCTGATGCGTGAAAAGGAACTGCTCGCGCGTCAGCAAGGTTTCGACTCCAGCATTTGGCGGGCTGCGCAGCCGGAAATTGCGGCGAGCGAGAACACGCGTTGGGTCTCGCTTTTTTGCTACGAGCCACCCGGGCTGGCCGAATGGCTGCTGCAGTGCGAGTGCGCCCTGCCACAGCACACGGCGCTGCTGGTCACGCCTGGCCGCGCGCAGGCGGCTGTGCGTGCAGCGCAGCTCGAAATTTCAAGTAAAAATGGCCTCCAGCGCTTGCAGGACAAGCGCCTACAGCTATCAATTTTCAATATTCCCGCGCGCTCCCAGGCAGACTACGACGAACTGCTTTGGGCCTGCGACCTGAATTTCGTGCGCGGCGAAGACTCGCTGGTGCGCGCGTTGTGGGCCGGCAAACCCTTCGTCTGGCAAATTTACCCACAGGACGATGGTGCGCACGGGCCCAAGCTGCAGGCCTTTCTCGATTGGCTCGAAGCGCCGAAAAGCCTGCGCCATTTCCACGCGGTGTGGAACGGCTTGCTACCCGGCCCTTTGCCTTTAGTCACAGCCTGCGAACTGCGCATTTGGGGCATTTGCGCCCTCAACGCTCGCGCCAAACTGCTGCAGCAAACAGACTTGTTGACGCAGTTGCTGGGCTTTTGTTTAGGTAAACGCTAAAATCGCAGGCTTTGCGCAATCGGGCCGGCCGCGTTTTTGCACCGGCGCCGCGCATTCCCCGCCGCGGAACATGCTCCGGCGCGCTCGCCTCCTCTGGCAGACCGCCCCTTCGCATTGAGCGGCCCAACCAAGCAACATGCTATGAAAATCGCTCAAGAAATCCGCGCCGGCAACGTCATCATGCACGGCAAGGACCCCATGGTGGTCTTGAAAACCGAATACGCCCGTGGCGGCCGCGGTGCTGCCACCGTTCGCATGAAGCTCAAGAGCCTGATCGGCAACTTCGGCACCGAAAACGTGTTCAAGGCCGACGACAAGATCGACAACGTCATCCTCGAAAAGAAGGACTGCACGTACACCTACTTCGCCGACCCGATGTATGTCTGGATGGACCCGGAGTACAACCAGTACGAAGTCGAAGCCGAAAATATGGGCGACGCGCTGAACTACCTGGAAGACGGCATGACCGCGGAAGTGGTTTTCTACGACGGCAAGGCCATTTCGGTCGAACTGCCTACCGGCGTCGAGCGCGAAGTCACCTGGACCGAGCCAGCCGTCAAGGGCGACACCTCCGGCAAGGTTTTGAAACCCGCCAAGATTGCCACCGGCTTTGAAGTTCCGGTGCCGCTTTTTGTCTCGCAAGGCGACAAGATTGAAATCGACACCCGCACGGGCGAGTACCGCAAGCGTGTGTAATCGTTCTTTGCACAGCAAAAAGGCTTCCAGAAGGAAGCCTTTTTTTATTGGTGCACGTCCTGTGGGCGAGCTATTGGAGGCTATTGGGGGCTATTGGCGCTGCACGCGCCTCCTGTAGTCGCCCACGTTGTTGCCTCGAATCTGTGTCTCTTGCGTGCCTCTGACTTCGTTCACCTTCACGTCCTCGCCAGCGCCCGTGATCGGCTCCGCCTTGATGTCGGTTTCGGCCTCGAAATGATGCGATTTGTCGGTATTGCGATAGTAGCGGTACAGCATCCAGTACAGCCCGGCAGCGCTCGCCGGCCCCAAAGCCAGCAAAAAAAGAATGCCATCGTTGTCCATGCTCATCTCCCCACAAACCAGAGTGCCAAGCCTTCGACAAATGTGCCCACGGTGAGCGCAGCGGTGATCAGCTTCCACTGCTGCACCGGCACGCTGCCCATGGTCTCGCCGGTCCGGCCGTTCACCGCGATGTAGTGCAGCATGCCGCCCGGCTCCTGGTACGAATACAGCCACACCGGCAAATACATCGCCACCCAGCGCGTGCCATGCACGTCGATGCGCTCCTGCTCCCAGCGCACGCCACGGCCGTATTGGCGCACCGACGACTGCACCTGAGCACGCGCGATGGACAGCAGTTGGTCTTCCAGCTGGGGGCTCAAATGCGCCACATCGCGGTCGCGTTTTTCCGAGGTGTAACCGGCCAAGTACGAGGCATTCCACTTCACCGCGTTTTTGGTGTCAAAGGGCAGGATGGTGTTGATGACGTTGTTGGTGTTGGCCTTCGTGTCCAGATTGCCGCGCTGGGCGCTCGACTCCATGGTCAAGTCGTCCACCGTAAAGTCCACATGCCGCTGCAGCTGGTAGACGTCCGCGTCGTAAAACGTCTTCTGGTCTTTGCCCTCGCCCCGTGTGTAGCGGCGCGTTTCCACCTCGCCCACCCCAGCCACATCCGCACTGGCTTTGGCGTCCACCACCATGTAGGGCAGGTACACACCCAGCACATTCTCGGGTGAGAACTCTTCCTTGAAGGCCTTCAGCGCAAACATCTGGCGCTTGCCCACGAACTGGCGGATGCGCGCCACCGCATCGTCCTTTTTGATATGGAAGGGCAATACGGCGTCGGGCACGGCACCGTTGTCGATCTGCTCATTGACGCCCAGCACATGGCGGCACCAATGGCAGCGTGCGGTCATCGCGTTTTCGGTGTTCACCACCACCTCCGCGCCACAGCCGCCGCACTTGAAGGTGAGCACGCTGGCGGCATCCGCCTGGATGTCCTTGGCGCCGGAGGCGATGACGGTGCCGCTCAGATCGTCAATGCCCTCCCCCAGGCCGAACTCCTCCTCTACCCGCGCACCGACCCACTCGTGGCGACAGAACATGCAGATCAGCGTGTCGGAGCCCGCGCGATGCCGCACCTCGGTGGAGCCGCACTTTGGGCAGCGATTGACGCCATCGCGCAGCTCGGTGGCTGAGGTGTCGATGGCGGTCGGGTCAGGCGCCTGCAATTCGTCGCGGATGGACGCAGGCAGCGTAGCGGGATCTATGGGGAACTGCCCCGGCGCAGGCGGCACATCCCGCGGAGACCCCGGTCCGGTGGGCATTGGAGGCGTTGGCTGTGCCATGCGCGACTACAGGCCCAGCGCCTTGGTCTTCACCGCGTCGTAATCGGCTTGCGTGATGAGGCCGGCGTCGAGCATCTGCTTGGCCTTGGTGAGTCGCGCTATGGGATCGTCTGCCGGTGCGGCGGCTTGTGCGGGCGCAGCCACGGGCGCCGCTGGTGCCACGGGCTGCTGCAGCCCGCCAATACCTGCCACGCCTGCTGCCATACCCATGCCAAAGATGCCGCCGGCGCCGCCGTTTTCGCCCGCCGCCTGCATGCCAGACGCCACCGAGGCTTGCAAGTTCGAGTTGCCCCGCGCGCCCAGCAGCGCATCGGCGCGCTGTACGGTCTTGAGCAGCTCCTTGGTGTTGGCGTCGTACTCAATCGAAACGATGGCCGTCTTGACGATGGCCAGGCCACGGTCAGATTTCCACTGGTAGGCGCTTTCCACCGCATCGGACAGGCTCTTGGCAAACCCGACCGAATCCTGCTGAATCTTGGTGATGCGGTTGCCCTTTTCAGGGTCGTTCGTGTACAGGCTGAACGCCGGGGCGAGCGAGCCCACGACCTCATTGAAGAGCTGGCTGGCGGCTGCGTTGTCGAGATCGGTGAAATCAAACACTTCGCCCGATTGCAGGTACTTGGCGGGAACAAAGCTCTTGACGAAGAGGATCGGATCGACAATTTTTAGTGTATAGCTGCCACGCGTGATGGCACCGACCTGCGCGTTCAGATATCGGTCGTCCCAGTAGATGTCGGACTGCGTACCGAAACGGTTGTCGGGCAGCTCCTTGAGGGAGACAAAGAACGCAGCCTGCTGCGAGCCAGGTTGGCCGCCAAACTTGAAGCGCTCCCAGCTCTGGCGAACCGTCGACTCCATGAAGCCACCGCCGGTGAAGATTGATTTCGACTGAAGATCGTTGGAATTCCATTCGTAGCCGCCGGCCTCGGCGGCAAAGCCTGTAATCGCCCCATCCTGGAAAAGCAGCAGGCCGTAGCCCTCGGGCACGACGATCTTGGAGCCATTGGTGATGATGTTCGAAGACGCCTTGGTGTTTGAGCCGCGCCCAGCATTGGTGCCACGCGGCACGGCTGCGAACAGCGCCGCCGTGGCGGGCAAGCCCTCAGGCACTGTGTAGAAATCTTTCCACTGATCGGCAAGCATTCCGCCAATTGAACCAACCGTTGCCTGAATTAGACCCATGACGTTATTCCTTCTGTGAGTGACCGGATGCGGCCCGCCTGCAGTGGCGAGGCGCCAAAAGCATAAGCGAAATTTTGAGGCGCATGCCAGGAACTGTGCCCGGCGCCAGAGCGGCCCTGGTTATCCAAGTCCGCCGCCCCACAAGAGCAGACGCAAAAAAGGCTCCCCGAAGGAAGCCGTGGCTGCGTTACAGGCGCTTTGCTATTAAAAAAATAGCTTGTAGCGTCTGTATTTTATGGATTTCAATAGGAATTGAACTCCAACTCTTTGAAAAGTAAGCGCTGGGCGCTCACTTTTTTGAAGAATTAAACCGGCTGCGCCACCAAATCGTGCCCCTGCACACCCACAATACGCGCCTTCGTGAACTCGCCGACTTTGAGCTGCTTGCTGATCTTCTCGGGCGGCAACAAGTGCACCACGCCGTCGATCTCAGGCGCGTCTGCGTAGCTGCGGCCCACACCGCCCTTGCGCCCCATGGCAGGCGCGTGGTCCACCAGAACCTGCATGGTCGCGCCAATGCGGCGCCCGAGCTTGGCAATCGACACCTCTTCCGCCACCGCCATAAAGCGCGCACGGCGCTCTTCGCGCAGCTCGATCGGGAGCATGCCGGGAAGTTGGTTGGCGACGGCGCCCGCCACATCGCTGTAGGCAAAACAGCCGGCGCGATCGATTTGCGCCTCGCGCAGAAAGTCGAGCAGGTGTTGGAATTCTTCTTCCGTCTCACCGGGAAATCCAGCGATGAAGGTGCTGCGGATGACTATTTCCGGGCAGGCCGCGCGCCAACGCTCAATGCGCTCAAGGTTCTTCTCGCCGCTGGCCGGACGTTTCATTCGCTTGAGCACATCCGGGTGGCTGTGCTGGAACGGCACGTCCAAGTACGGCAATATCTTGCCGGTGGCCATAAACGGAATCACGTCGTCCACGCTGGGGTACGGATACACGTAATGCAAACGCACCCAAGCGCCATAGGGTTCGGCGATTTCACCGAGCTTTTGCACCAGTTCCAACATGCGCGTCTTCACTGGCTGGCCGTCCCAAAAACCGGTGCGGTACTTCACGTCGACGCCGTAGGCCGAGGTATCTTGGCTGATGATGAGCAGCTCTTTCACGCCGCCGGCAAACAGCGCCTTGGCCTCTGCAAGCACATCGCCGATCGGGCGAGAAACCAAATCGCCGCGCATTGAAGGGATGATGCAGAAGGTGCAGCGGTGGTTGCAGCCTTCGCTGATCTTCAGGTAGGCATAGTGGCGCGGCGTGAGTTTGATGCCGGCCACGCCAAAAGCGCCGGGCACCAGGTCCACAAATGGGTCGTGCGGCTTGGGCAGATTGCGGTGCACGGCATCCATCACCTCTTGCGTGGCGTGCGCACCGGTCACAGCGAGCACGCTGGGGTGCATCTGCTGCACAAAGTTGCCGCCGCTCTCGCCCGCGCGCGCGCCCAAGCATCCCGTGACAATCACTTTACCGTTTTCAGCCAGCGCCTCGCCAATCGTGTTGAGGCTCTCGCGCACTGCGTCGTCAATGAAGCCGCAGGTGTTGACGATCACCAGATCGGCGCCTTGGAACGTCTTGGACGTCTCGTAGCCCTCGGCGCTCAGTTGCGTGAGGATCAGCTCAGAGTCGGTCAGGTTCTTGGGGCAGCCCAAGCTGGCGAAACCGATTTTGGGAATTTTGGGTGGGGAAACAACGTCGTTCATCCCCGTATTGTCCTGTACCGCCAGAAAAATGCGGCGGAAATACGCGTCAGCGCTTCAAACCCATGGCGCCGAGCATCTGCTCGGTCTGCTTCTGCATCTGCTCCTGCATCTGTGCAAACAGGGTGCGCGATTGCTCGGCGTAGCTGCCCATCACACCCGGCACCAGTGGCGACTGGCCACCCATAAACTGCGCCCAGGCCTCCGGCGTCATGCCGTGCGCCTGCTCGGCCAGCTTGGCCTGAATGTCGGTAAAGGCCTGGACATTTTTCTCGAGGTAGCTGCCCATGAAGCCCTGCATGGCATGGCCATAAAAGCGAATGAGATTCGCCAAGGCCGCCTCTGTGAACATGGGGCGCCCGCCAGCCTCTTCCTCAAGAATAATCTGCAGAAAGATGCTGCGCGTGATGTCTTCGCCCGATTTGGCGTCCCGCACCACGACGGCTTGGCGCTCCATCACCAGCTGCTTCACTTCTGCAAGGGTGATGTACGTGGAGGTGGCGGTGTCGTACAGCCGGCGATTGGGATACTTCTTGATGACACGTACAGATGCCTTACTGGAAGCGGTGGACGCTGATTCGGACATATTCGGGAATTCCTTGGGCACCGGCCCGCTATTGCACTGCAACAGATTTTAGGCAGCACTTCTACCCGCTTGCGCAGGAATACCCTGAGGGTGGCAGCGGGTTCGCACAGCGGCTCAGGTTTTCGGATGACACCGAAGCTCGCGCACCATCTGCAAAATTTGCCAGATCTAACACCGGAGACACGCATGCCCAAAGCCGAAGCTAAAGAAGTTCAAGACGCAGAAAAGAAGGTCGGCGCTGTGCTCGAAGAACTTGAAGAGACGACCAGTTCAGACGTCAAACGCATCGCGCTTGAAGACGTGGTGGACACCAACCCCGAAACCGGCCAGCCTGAAGTGCTGAAGGCGGTGGACATTACCGTGACGCCGCGGCCACAGAAAACTTGGTCGCGTTAGTAAAATCCCAGTGCCGAAAAGAAAAAAGGGGTCAGCATGTTTGCTGACCCCTTTGATTTCATTACCATTTCTGGTAGGCGCGATTGGACTCGAACCAACGACCCCCACCATGTCAAGGTGGTGCTCTAACCAGCTGAGCTACGCGCCTGCGTGTGTTTCGAGAAGCCGCAATTCTAGCAGTAAAAAAAGCGTCTTTTGGCCGATTGGATGCGCAAATTAACGGCGTTTGGCCGAGTGGACGCCGCCCACTTGCGCCAAAACGCCCAGCACCTTGGCTAGGCGAGCGGAGTCGGAGATTTCCACAGTGAACGTCATCCACGCTGTGCCCTTGATCGTTTGCGTCTGCACCCCAATGACGTTCATCTTTTCCTTGGCAAACAGCTCAGAGATGTCGCGCAGCAGGCCTTGGCGGTCCGCGGCCTCGACGGACACATCGACCGGGTACACCGAACCGAGCGCACTGGCTTTGGGCGTGCCCCATTCCACCTCAATCACCCGCTCTTCACTGTGCGCGGCCATTTCGCGGAAGTTGCGGCAGTCGGAGCGGTGCACGCTTACGCCCTTGCCGCGGGTCACAAAGCCGCGGATGTCGTCTGGTGGCGCCGGCTTGCAGCAACGCGCCAGTTGCGTCATCAGCGAATCCATACCCACCACCAGCACGCCACCTTTGCCGCTCTTTTGCGGCGCACGCGCCTTTTTTAGGGGCAAATAGTCGTCTGGCTGCGCCGTCGGCTCCGGCGGACGCAGCACGACTTCAATGTTGCGCAGGGAAAATTCGTCTTTTCCCACCACCTCGAACAGCGCGTCGGCCGAGCGAAAGCCAAGTTGGCTGGCGAGGTCTTCCAGCCGCATCGCCGTCTTGCCCTCGCGCTGCAGGAGCTTTTCCACCGACTCGCGTCCGCGGGCAATCGTCTCGTGCTGCGCCAAAGCGTTGAACCAGGCACGCACTTTGGTGCGTGCGCGGTGACTGGCGAGGTAGCCCAGCTCAGCGTTGAGCCAATCGCGTGAGGGCCCGCCCTCCTTAACCGTCACCACTTCCACCGTCTGCCCGTTTTGCAGCGGGGTGTTGAGCGGCACCATGGCGCCGTCCACACGCGCACCCCGGCATCGGTGGCCCAGGCTGGTGTGCACGGTGTACGCGAAGTCGACTGGCGTTGCGCCCTGTGGCAGCTCAATGATGGCGGCCTCGGGCGTGAGCACGTAGATGCGATCGTCGAACAGATGGCGATGCTGCGGCGCGCCAGAGAGGTCGCGCTCCCAGGCGAGCAACTGCCGCAGGACCGCAATCTTCGCGTCGTATTCGCTGGTGGCGGCAACCCCGGCGTAGCCCTTGCTGCCTGCCTCTTTGTAGGCCCAGTGCGCGGCGACGCCGCTCTCGGCGTGCGTGTGCATCGCCTGCGTGCGGATCTGGATTTCCACCGCCTTGCCCGCATCGTCTCGCACGATGGTGTGCAGCGACTGGTAGCCGTTGGGTTTGGGCTTGGCGATGTAGTCGTCGAACTCTTCCACCAGCGGCGTGAAATGGCTGTGCACCCAGCTGAGCGTCTGGTAGCAGTCTTTCACCGTCGGCACGATCACGCGCAGCGCGCGCAGGTCGAACAATTGCTCAAACGCGAGCGACTTGCCGCGCATTTTTTTGACAATGCTGTAGATGTGCTTCGGGCGCCCTTGCACCACCGCCTCGATGTTTTGCGTGCGCAGCTCGGCCTCGACTACAGCGCGCAATTGCTCCATATAAAGCTCACGCTCGGCGCGTTTCTCATCGAGCAGCTGGGCGACTTCCTTGTAGGTCTCGGGCTCCAGAAAACGGAAGGCCAGGTCTTCCAGCTCCCACTTGAACTGCCAAATGCCCAGCCGGTTGGCCAGCGGTGCAAACACGTGCAAGGCCTCATACGCAATCGCAGGCGACACCGGGCGCTTGCTCGCGGCATAGAAGCGCAGCGTCTGCAGCCGCGACGCAAGCCGCAGCATCACCACCCGCAGGTCGCGCGAGAAGGCCAGCAGCATCTTGCGCACGCTTTCGGTCTGCTCGCCGGGGTTGTCTGGCGCACGTGCCTCGCGCGCCTGCTCCTGCAAATGCATGAGCTGCGTGGTCTCTACGGCCAGCGTGGCGAAATTGTCGCCAAAGGCCTTGGAGATCACCTCGCGCGGGCGGTTGAGGTGTGGGCAGGTATGCACCAGATAGGCCGCGGCCTGCATGGCCTCAGACCCGCCGATGCCCTTCAAAATGGTGGCCACGCCATCGGCATGCGCCAACGCGTTTTCACCCGTGCCCAGTTGCTCCGTGCCGATCAGTGGTTCCGCAAAAATTCGGGCACGCGCCAGTGGGTTGACCTGCTCCGGCACGGCGCCCGCGGTGGCAGCCACGAGCACGGGAACCGGGCCCACTGCGCTGTCGACTGCCTGCGTGGCGTGCGGGGCAGGCTTCATGTACCTGCCTGCGGCTGTGCTTCCAGCAAAAAGTTTGCAACGGCCTGCACCTGATCGGGTGCGACCAACGTGGGGGCGTGTCCAACGCCAGCGAACTCCACACACGCAGCCCGTGGACCCCGCGCGGCCATGGCCTGCACGGTGGCGCGCGACAGCAAGTCCGAATCGGCTCCGCGCAGCGCCAAGGTGCGGGCGGTGATGGCGTCGTACATCTGCCAAAGCTGCGCTTCGCCCTGCTCGGCGCTCTCCCGCGTCAGCGCGGCAAACGGTTGGGCAATGGCCGGGTCGTAGTGCAGGCGATAGGGACCTTCCGGCGTCTTGCGCAGCATGGGGAGCGTCAGCGCCATCCATTGCTCCGGCGTATGCGGACCAAAACTGGTGGACACCGCCCACAGCTGGGCAGCGGCCTGCTCGGGAGTGTCGAAGCGCAGCGGCGCCCCAAGGTATTGGCCAATGCGCTCCAGCGCCGACCACTCGATCGCGGGCCCGACATCGTTCAGCACCAGTCGGCGCACCGGAACGGGCAGCATTTCAGGGGGCAGGCTGCACACCACCATGCCGATCAGGCCGCCCATGCTGGTGCCGACCCAGTCGAGCGTGTGAATCGGCGCCTGCGCGTGCAACTGCTGGAGCATGGCCAGCATGTCGCCGGCATATTGCGGCACCTGGTACGCCATGGGGTCGGCAAGCCAGTCGCTCTCGCCGCGGCCCACCACGTCCGGGCAGACCACGCGGGCGTGGGGCGCGAGCGCCCGGGCCAAGGTATCAAAATCGCGCCCCTGTCTGGAAAGGCCATGCACACACACCACGACATGCGGATGGTGCGGGTTGCCAGTGGCGTTCCATTCCCAGTACGCCATCCGGTGGCCGGGCGCGCCTTCTGCGTTCTGGGTGGAAGACGCCTGGGCGCCAGCGCAGGGTACGTAGTTCAGCTTAGGTTCAATCATGGGGTCGGTCGGCCAATGCTCAGGCGGATAATTCCTGCATTGCATCGTAAATCATCCGGAGAAACCCATGCTTCAAGGAAAGACGGCACTTGTCACTGGCTCCACCAGCGGAATCGGTCTTGGCATCGCAAAGGCCATGGCGCGCCAGGGCGCCCACATCATGCTCAATGGTTTTGGCGACTTTGAAGCCGCAAAAGCCGAAGTGCTGGCGGCGAGCACGAACGGCGCGCGCGTGGCCTACCACGGCGCCGACATGTCCCGCGTCGCAGACATTGCCGACATGATGGCCAGCTGTGAGCGCGAATTTGGCGCGGTGGACGTCCTGGTGAACAACGCCGGCATCCAGCACGTGGCCAACATTGAAGATTTCCCGGTCGAGCGCTGGGACGCCATCATTGCCATCAACCTCACCAGCGCCTTTCACACCACCCGCCTGGCCGTGCCCGCCATGAAGGCCAAAAACTGGGGCCGCATCATCAACCTGGCTTCGGTGCATGGCTTGGTGGGCTCGGCGCAGAAGTCGGCCTATGTGGCGGCCAAGCACGGCATCGTGGGGCTGACCAAGGTCACCGCGCTGGAGACAGCGGCCACGGGCGTCACTTGCAATGCCATTTGTCCTGGTTGGGTGCTGACGCCGCTGGTGCAAAAGCAGGTGGACGCCAAGGCGGCGGAGCATGGTCTGTCGAACGAAGACGCGAAAAAAATGTTGCTCGGCGAGAAAGAGCCGTCCATGCAGTTCACGACCCCGGAAGAGCTGGCCGAACTGGCCCTGTTCTTCTGCTCGCCGGCTGGCAACAACATTCGCGGCGCCGCCTGGAACATGGACGGCGGCTGGACGGCGCAATAAGCAAGCGCCCGCGCCACGCACTCAAGTTACTATTGAATTTATAGCTGCTAGCGCTTACTCAATAAGCGCTAGCGCCCTATTTGAATAGAAATTTAACGCATCTGCACGCTGCCCGTCACCGTCACGGTGACGCTTGCCTTACCAGCTTCCACCGACAGCGGCGCGTCGGCCTTTGCGCTGCGCGCCTCCATGGCCATCATGCGCGGCTGCGGGCCAGGGCCACTCTGGTTGCTGTTCACGGCCACCTCACGCAGGGTGTAGCCGCCAAACCCAAAATTGGTGCTCAAGCGCCCAGCCTGCTCCTTGAAGCGGGCAATGGCCTGCTGCTGCGCCTCGCCTTCGACGCTTTCGCGCTGCTCACGGCTCAAGTCGAATGCCACTTGGCTGATGGTGAGCGTGGTCACCCGCGCCGCGGCGCCGGTGATGCGCGGGAAATCGCGCCCCTGCAGCACAAGCTCCGCCCTGCCCTGCCAGCCGGAAATTTGCTGGTTTTGCCCGTAGCGCGGCGAGAGCGAGAAGTTGCCGGTGCGAACATCCATCTGCTTGGGCTCGGCGCTTTTGCGCACTTCGGCGAGCGCGGCGTCCAGCGCCTGGCGAAGCTGCGCTTGCACGGTGGCAGCATCCTTGCCTTCTTTCACGGTCCCCAAAGTCAGTACCAGCACGTCCTGCTGCACCTCCACCGTGCCTGAAGCGTCCAGCTGCACGACGTTTTGGGGGGCCGGGGTCAATGTGGCTTGGGAATGCACAGCGCCGACGCACAGCAGCGCGGCTGCGGCGACCAGGGGACGAATGGTGTTCATAGGGACAGAAAGTTCAAAAGGCATGCACCGTAGCCCAAATCGGCGCCGCTGCGTGTCAGCCGACTGCCTGACTTGGCGGTTTCAGAGGGCCAGAGTGTGCGTTGCCGGAAAAACATGTAACCGGAGGTCATAGTGCCGACACACCGGCGTTTTCAGGCCACAAATTGGTAACAATGGGCGCTGTTACAAATTGGACCGAGGAGTCACCATGGCCACAACCAACAACACGCGCGCCGACAAAGTGCTGGTAGTGGATGACGACGCACGCATTCGCGACCTGCTGCGCCGCTATCTCACCCAAGAAGGTTTTGAAGTCATCCTCGCCGAAGACGGCAAGGCGCTGAACCGCATTCTGCTGCGCGATACCGTCGACCTGATCGTGCTCGACCTGATGATGCCGGGGGAAGACGGCCTGTCCATTTGCCGGCGCCTGCGCGCCGCCCACGACCGCACGCCCATCATCATGCTGACCGCTAAGGGCGAAGACGTGGACCGCATCGTCGGCCTCGAAGTGGGCGCCGACGACTACCTCGGCAAGCCCTTCAACCCGCGCGAATTGCTGGCGCGCATCCACGCGGTGCTGCGCCGCCGGCCGCCGCAGGAAGTCCCCGGCGCGCCGTCCGGTGAGAACGAAACCGTGCACTTTGGCCCCTTCTCCTTCGATTTGGGCACGCGGGCGCTGCAAAAAAGCGGCGAAGAGCTGCCGCTCACCACGGGTGAGTTCGCCATGCTCAAGGCTTTGGTGCGCCACCCGCGCCAGCCGCTGTCGCGCGAAAAATTGGCCTTGCTGGCGCGTGGCCGCGAATTCGAGCCCTTTGATCGGAGCCTGGATGTGCAGGTCTCGCGTCTGCGCAAGCTGATCGAAGAAGACGCTGCCGCACCGCGCTACATACAGACCGTGTGGGGCGTGGGCTACGTGTTTGTGCCGGACGGCGCCGGTTAAATACCGCATTGCCCGCGATGCTCGCGGGCCGTTCCACACGCAGCTGCCTGCCGCCCACTTATGCCCCGCTCTGATGCCTACGACCAAGAGGTCACCAGTCCCGCGCCGCTGGAATCGCGCAGTAGCGAGAAAGTGCCGCGAAAACGCGTTGAGCTGAACCTCTTCTGGCGCACGTTTTTTCTGCTTAGCATTCTGCTGTTTGGCAGCATCTTGGCTTGGCTGCAAACGCTGCGCGCACTGGAGTTTGAGCCGCGTGCGCTGCATACGGCGCAGCAAATTGCATCGCTCGTCAACCTGAGCCGCGCTGCGCTGGTGCATGCCGACCCGATTGCACGCGTCTCGCTTATCAAGACGATGGCCGACCAAGAGGGTGTGCGCATTTTGCCGCGCGAGCCGGGCGACCGTTTCGAGTTGCTCGACAACTCCGACCTCGGTTTGCGGTTGACAGAAGAACTCTCGCGGCGCCTCGGGACGGGCGCCATCGTGGCGCAGAGCGTCAACGGTGAAAAAGGGCTGTGGGTGGGTTTCACCATCAATGGCGACCCCAACTGGCTGCTGATGGACCGCTCGCGTTTCACGCCCGCCGGCGGCCGCACCTGGCTGATTTGGCTGGCAACTGCCGGCGTGTTGTCGCTCGCCGGGGCAGCGGTGATCGCTCGATTGATCAACCAGCCGCTCAAACTGCTGTCGTACGCAGCAAATCGGGTACGCGATGGCGATTTTTCCGCGAGCCGGCTGGACGAGGAAGTGGTGACCAGCGAAATACGCGAGGTAAACATCGGCTTTAACCGCATGGCGCAAAAACTTGCCAAGCTGGAGCAAGACCGCGCGGTCATGCTCGCTGGCATCTCGCACGACTTGCGCACCCCTCTCGCGCGCCTGCGCCTGGAAACAGAAATGAGCGTATCCGACGAAATTGCACGCGAGCACATGGTGGCGGACATCGTGCAGCTGGACGCGACCATCGACAAGTTCCTGGACTACGCCCGCCCGGACCACGTCACGCTCACGCCCGTGAATCTGCGCGGTGTAGTCACATCGTGCGTGTATGCCGTGCAGGACCACCGCGAGCTGCAAATCACCATGGATGTACCGGACGATCTAAACGTACTGGCCGATGAGGTCGAACTTGCCCGCATTCTCTCTAACTTGCTGGAAAACGCGCGACGCTACGGCAAGACCACCGACACCGACGTGGCCCGTGTGCACATTGCCGCCAAAGGCCGGGAAAACTGGGTGCTGCTCAAAGTGCGCGACCACGGCCCGGGCGTTGCCCCGGAACAGCTTTCAAATTTGATCAAGCCGTTTTTTCGCGGCGACTCGGCACGCACCGCCGCGGCGGGCGCGGGCCTCGGATTGTCGATTGTGGACAAAACCGTTCAACGCATGGGCGGCATATTTGCCCTGGCCAATTCCGCCACGGGCGGGATGGTGGCGCACCTGCAGTTGCAGCGCGCCGACAGCACCGCCAGCGGCGCCGACGTGCACCAGCGCCTACAGCGCCCCCAGGTCAAGCGCAAACTTCCTCCGCGCGCGACTAAGACCTGAAAATCAGCGCCACAGCGCGCGCCTCGATTGCCAGAGCCTGCCCGACGGCACCCAGGCGTTCAGCAGTCTTGGCTTTCACGTTGATTTGCCCCACGTCAACGGCAAGCGCAGCGGCAATGCGCACCCGCATTGCTGCGATGTGCGGCGCCAGGCGCGGCGCCTGCGCGACGACGGTGCTGTCAATATTGCCAATCTCGAACCCTGCAGCGCGCACGCGGCGAGCAGCTTCGGCGAGCAGGCGCACCGAATCTGCCCCTTTGAATTCAGGGTCGCTGTCGGGGAAATGGGTGCCGATATCGCCCAGTGCTGCAGCCCCGAAGAGCGCGTCTGTGATCGCGTGCAACAGCACGTCGGCATCCGAATGCCCAAGCAGGCCCATAGGGTGCGCAATCGTCACACCGCCAATGACAAGCGGCCGCCCTGGCACCAAGGCGTGCACGTCCCAACCCTCGCCGATCCGCATCGCTGCGCTCATGCTTTGCTCCTTTCGCTGTCGGGCTGAGGGAGTTCGTCGGGCGCCGCCACGTGCAGGCCGCCAAAACGCGCCAGCGTACCTGCATGCATGCGCTGCGCCAACACAGCTTCAGCCAGATCGAAATCCTCCGGGTAGGTCACCTTGAAGTTGAGTGCGCTCCCGGCCACCAGGCGGGGATGCTGGCCGGTCGCTTCCATGGCGCTTGCCTCATCCGTCGCCTGCGAGCCATATTTTTCCAGCGCTTCTGAAAGCGGCCCAAGGCGAAACATCTGCGGCGTTTGCGCCAGCCATTTGTCTGCGCGATCGAGCGTGGAGACCACGCGAATGCCGCCAGTACCGCTACTCGCCGTCTTCAGCGTGTCTGCCAGCTTGTGGGCAAGCAAGCCACCCACCTGGTCGCCAACACAAGCGTCGATGAGGGCATTGATCTGAGCAGTGGTCACGAGGCAGCGCGCCGCATCGTGCACCAGCACCCAGTCGTGCGCCTCAGCACCGCGCGTGCGCAGCTCGCGCAGACCAGCAAGCACGGTGTCGGCGCGCGTAGCGCCGCCACACTGCGCCACAAAATAGGTGCCAGACGCATGGGCCTGAAAAAAGTCGTCCCCTGGCGCGACAGCAACCAGCGTACTGCGCAAGCGCTCAACGCCAGAAAAGGCAGCCAGCGTGTGCAAAACCAGCGGTAGACCGGCCACGACGCGGTACTGTTTCGCAAGCTTTGCGCTTCCAGCTGCGCCCGCGTCCGCCCGTGCGCCCGTTCCTGCACAAGGCAAAAGACCCCAAAAACGAGGCGCCACAGCCGCGCCCGCAGCGTGGGGGGGCACTGCGCGCGGCAGGGATTCAGGAAGCGCAGAAGCGTGGATCATCCCGACATTCTAGAATTGCCCCCTCTGCCGCTCTGGATGCTCGCCTGCTTGGCGCCTCTGGGGCATTGGCACGCTTCTGTCCGCCTGTGCGCATGCAACTCCCCAAACTCACTCCCGGCAAGCGCTATGGCTTGCCCCGCCCCCCTGGCAGCGCCGATGCGCTGCTGCTCGCGCGACTCGCCCAGCGCGAACGCGATCTGCATGGAATAACGGCCATCGTCACGGCCGACGCTGCAGACGCGCGCCGCCTGCTCGACGAGATCGCGTTTTTCGCGCCCAACCTGCGCTGCGCCCTGTTTCCCGATTGGGAAACCCTGCCTTACGACAGTTTCTCGCCGCACCAGGACCTGATCAGCGAGCGTTTGGCGACGCTTTGGCGCATCAGCCAGCGCGACCGCGACACCGGCGCCGACGTCGTGCTGGTGCCGGCCACTACGGCGCTCTACCGTTTGGCGCCGCCGTCCTTTTTGGCGGGCTATACCTTTCACTTCAAGGTCGGGCAAAAGCTTGACGAGGGCAAGCTACGCGCCCAGTTGACGTTGGCGGGCTACGCCCACGTAGGTCAGGTGGTCAGCCCCGGCGAACATGCCGTGCGCGGCGGCTTGATCGATCTATTCCCGATGGGCTCCACCGTGCCGTATCGGGTGGACTTGTTCGACGACCAGATCGATTCGCTGCGCGCCTTCGACCCGGACAGCCAGCGCAGCCTGTACCCAGTGCCCGAGGTGCGGCTGTTGCCGGGCCGCGAATTCCCCATGGACGACGATGCGCGTGCGCGCTTTCGCAGCCGCTGGCGCGAGATGCTGGAAGGCGACCCGACCAAGAGCCGTGTGTACAAAGACATCGGTCAGGGCGTCGCGACCGCTGGCATTGAGTACTACCTGCCGCTGTTCTTCGACGAAACAGCAACCGTTTTCGACTACTTGGGAGACAAGGCCACCGTGGTGCTCCACGGAGACCTGGAGCCAGCATTCCAGCGCTTTTGGCAGGACACGCGGGACCGCTACCGCCTGGTGCAGGGCGACCCAGAGCGCCCAGCCTTGCCCCCTGAGTCGCTGTTTCTCGCTGCCGACCAGTTTTATACGCGTGCCAAGGAATACGCACAGCTGGCCATTCGCCCCGATGTGGAGGATGTGGAGTCCAGCGCGCTGTTCCAGCGCCTGCCAGAACTTGCAGTGGTGCGCGGCGCAGCCGAGCCGCTTTCGCGCCTGCAGGCGCATGTGCAGACCAGCAAGCGCCGGGTACTTGTGCTGGCCGAAAGCGCGGGGCGGCGCGAGAGCCTGCTCGACTTTCTGCGCGCCGGCGGCGTCAACCCGCCTGCTTTTGATTCGCTGGAAGAGTTTGAGCAGCAGGACCACGAGCCCCTTGGCATTGCCACCGCGGCATTGGCTGAGGGTTTTGCGTGGGTCGAGTCTGGGATCGACTTCGTCACCGAAACAGAGCTGTTTTCGACCCCCGCCACCTCGCGGCGCAGACGCAAGCAGGAGCAGGTCAGCGATGTCGAATCGCTCATTAAGGATTTGTCGGAGTTGAGCCTGGGCGACCCAGTGGTGCACAGCGCACACGGCATCGGCCGCTACCGGGGCCTCGTCAACATGGACGTGGGCAACCAGAACCCCGACGGCACGCCCGCGCTGCAAGAGTTTTTACACCTCGAATACGCCGGCGACGCTGTGCTCTACGTGCCGGTGAGCCAGCTGCAACTCATCAGCCGCTATTCGGGCGTGTCGCCAGACGACGCGCCGCTGCACAAGCTGGGCAGTGGCCAGTGGGAAAAGGCCAAGCGCAAGGCAGCAGAGCAGGTACGCGACAGCGCCGCCGAGCTGCTCAACATCTACGCCCGCCGGGCTGCCCGCGAGGGTCACGCCTTCCGCTACAGCGCGCCAGACTACGAGCAGTTTGTGAGCGATTTCGGCTTTGAAGAAACGGCCGATCAGAACGCCGCCATTCACGCCGTCATCCAGGACATGATCAGTCCGCGCCCAATGGACCGTCTGGTGTGCGGCGACGTGGGCTTTGGCAAAACCGAAGTGGCCTTGCGCGCAGCCTTCATTGCTGTGACGGGTGGCAAACAGGTGGCGTTTTTGGCGCCCACCACACTGCTGGCGGAGCAGCATTACCAGACGCTGGTGGACCGGTTTTCCAAATGGCCAGTGAAAGTTGCGGAAGTCTCGCGATTTCGCTCTGGCAAGGAAGTGACGGCGTCGCTCAAGGGCCTGGCCGAAGGCACAGTGGACATCGTCGTGGGCACACACAAGCTGCTCTCGGCGTCGACCAAGTTCCACAACCTCGGTTTGCTCATCATCGACGAAGAGCACCGCTTTGGCGTGCGCCACAAGGAGCAGATGAAAGCCTTGCGCGCCGAGGTGGATGTGCTCACGCTCACCGCCACGCCGATTCCGCGCACGCTGGGTATGGCCCTTGAAGGCCTGCGCGATTTGTCGGTCATTGCCACAGCGCCGCAGCGGCGCCTCGCGATCAAAACCTTTGTGCGCAGCGAAGGCACCGGCGTGATCCGCGAAGCCGTGCTGCGCGAGTTAAAGCGCGGTGGGCAGGTGTACTTCCTGCACAACGAAGTGGAAACGATCCAGAACCGACGCCAGAAACTCGAAGAAATATTGCCCGAGGCACGCATTGCCGTGGCCCACGGCCAGATGCCCGAGCGCGAGCTGGAAAAGGTCATGCGCGACTTTGTCGCCCAGCGCTACAACCTGCTGCTGTGCTCGACGATCATCGAGACGGGCATTGACGTGCCGACCGCCAACACCATCGTCATGAGCCGCGCCGACAAGTTTGGCTTGGCCCAGCTGCACCAACTGCGTGGGCGCGTGGGCCGCAGCCACCACCAAGCCTATGCCTACCTGATGGTGCCGGACATCGAAAGCCTCACCAAGCATGCCCAGCAGCGGCTGGACGCCATTCAAGCGATGGAAGAGCTCGGCAGCGGCTTTTACCTAGCCATGCACGACCTGGAAATCCGCGGCGCGGGTGAGGTACTGGGCGAAAACCAAAGCGGCAACATGTTGGAGATCGGCTTTCAGCTCTACAACGAGATGCTCTCTGAAGCTGTGCGCAGCCTCAAGGCGGGCAAAGAGCCCGACTTGTTGGCGCCGCTCAACGTCACCACCGACATCAACCTGCACGCCCCTGCCCTACTGCCTGACGACTACTGTGGCGACGTGCACCTGCGGCTCTCGTTCTACAAAAAGCTGGCGACAGCGCGCACCAGCGACCAGATCGACGGCCTGCTCGAAGAGCTGGTGGACCGTTTCGGCAAGCTGCCGGCACAGGCACAAACCTTGTTCGACGTGCACCGCCTGCGCGTGCTAAGTGCGCCCTACGGCGTGCTCAAGGTGGATGCGGCGCCTGGCGTGACCACGGTGAGCTTCCGACCCGGCGCACCGGTGGACCCAATGCGCATCATTGAGCTGATTCAGAAGAACCGCCACATCAAGCTTGCTGGAAATGAAAAACTGCGCATCGAGCGCGATCTGCCCGATGTGCAAGCTCTGCGCTCAGTTGGTGCGTGACCTCCTGAAAAGTTTGGGCGCGCCGGTGCCTTTGCCTGCAGCGGCTTAACCCTGAAAATATAAAAAAGCCGGCACAGTTGGCCGGCTTTCGATTGCATTGGCCGGCGGGAGCATTGCGCCCTACCGGCCAAAACCGCGAAGTTAAGTACGCGCAAAGCGGTCGCGCATAGCCTTCACTTCGTCGTGATTGCGCTGCGCGCCGCCAGCCTGGCGCTCTACAAGAGCGCGAGCATCTGCGGGAAGTGCGCGCTTCAGCGCCTTGCGGTAACTGGCGACAGCAGAGTCTTCGCCACGCTCGCATTCCTGCAGCACAGCCTTGTCGTCCATGGTGGAAAAGGCCGTCTTCACCGCTACCCAGCCGCGATGCATAGAGCCCGTCATGGTTCCGCCGTCTGCGGGGTCGCCGCCACGCTGACGGATAGCCTGCTCAAGCTCCGCTGCTGCGGTCGCGCAGTCTGCGGCTCGGCGCGTGAGCAAGGTTTTCACTTCGGCCGAATCGGCATGCTCTGCGGAGGTACGGAAGCCGTATTCACCGTCTCTGCTGGTTTCCAGCAAGTCGTTGAGCACATCGACAACCTCGTCGTTGTCCATCGAGCCGCCAATCACGTCGCCCGCAATTGCGCGCTCCCTGGCTGCACGGGTCGCATTGCGTGCCTCCGGCCATTCCAGTGGAGAGGTTCCGCGGTCGGTCAGCCAGCGGTCGCGCAGCGTGGGCTCAACCGTTTCAAACGGCCCTTCGTACATACCCACCGACTGCCAACCCAGTGCATACGCAGGGTGATAGTCGTCGTACGTACGCCCATCGACGATATAAGGCTCGTCCCGATAGTTCTCGCGCCAGTAAGCTTCTTCGGCTGTCGGGTTCACCGCCTCGGCCGCAGCTTTGCCCGCAAGACCGCCGGCTACGGCACCGATGACACCTCCAATGGCTGCCCCGACAGGGCCACCAAATGCACCGGTGGCGGCGCCAGCAGCGGCGCCGCCGACAGCTGCGCCCAACCCGGTTCCTACAGGGTGAGCACCTGGCTCTTTGGTAATGGGATCAAGATTTGCATCCTTGCGATCTGACATGAAAAACTCCTTGTTGAATCAATGGAGTCATTCTGAGAGCGGCACCGACAGAGCTGAGTGCGCCCTGCGCCCACCTCGGCGTAGGACGTTGCCCCATGCACAAGGACTGCGCATAGAACGACAATATTTTTATGAAAATAATAGCTGCCAGCGCTTATCTGGCAAGCGCTAGAGGCCATTTTCATTAAAACTTTTTACTTCTAACCTGAGCTCCTGAATTTTTCGGGTAATGGTGTTGCGGCCAATTCCAAGGCGCTGGGCAGCCTCCATGCGCCGGCCGTGCGTGGCGTCGAGCGTGCTCCTAATGAGGCAGGTTTCAAAGCGCTGCGACAGATGCTCCCAAACATCTTGTCTGCCCGCTGCCAGTAGGGCGCGGACGTCTCTGATCAACGCCTGCTCCCAGTCGGCTTGGGGGGTCGACGAAGTCGAAGCGGGCGCTACCGAGAAACCGGTGGGCACTTGCGCAAAGGAATGCCCAGCCGTTGCACTAAGCTCTGCCGAGCCGGCTGCCCATGCAGCTTGCCCGCCGCTGCCGGCTGGCCGCTCGCCACTAACCGGTTCAGTGGCCCCCATCTCGCGCAAAGGTTCGTGCCCACGCTCCATGGGCGCCTCCAGCACTTCAGGCGGAAGGTCTTGTACCGAAATCACCTGCGCTGGCGCCATCACAGTCAACCAATGGCAGACGTTTTCAAGCTGGCGCACGTTGCCCGGAAAACCGAATTGCTCCAGGCGCACCAGCGCAGCATCGGAAATGCGCTTTGAATCCACGCCGAGCTGGCGCGCGCTGACCTGCAGAAAATGGCGCGTCAGCATCGGAATATCTTCGCGCCGCTCGCGCAGTGCTGGAAGGCGCAGGCGAATCACGTTAAGGCGGTGAAACAGGTCTTCGCGAAAACCCCCTTCCTTCACGCGCTGCTCAAGGTTTTGATGCGTCGCGGCCACCACACGCACATGCGCTTTTACAGCGCTGTGCCCGCCCACTCGATAAAACTGCCCGTCTGAGAGCACCCGCAGCAATCGGGTTTGCAAGTCGAACGGCATGTCGCCGATTTCGTCCAGAAAGAGCGTTCCGCCCTCTGCCTGCTCAAAGCGCCCACGCCGCTGCGTCTGCGCCCCGGTGAAGGCACCCCGCTCGTGGCCAAACAGCTCAGATTCAAGCAGGTCTTTGGGAATCGCGGCTGTGTTGATTGCCACAAATGGCCCCTGCGCCACCGGCGAATGCTTGTGCAGCGCCCGCGCCACCAGCTCTTTGCCCGAGCCAGACTCGCCAGTGATAAGCACCGTCACCTGGCTCTGGCTCAGGCGTCCAATGGCCCGGAAGACGTCCTGCATGGCAGGCGCCTGGCCCAACATTTCAGGCGCCAGCTCGGTGTTGTCTTGCGCGATCTCCTCACGCTGGCTCTCTTGCACAGCGCGGCGAATCAATTCGACCGCCTTGTGCAAATCGAACGGCTTGGGCAAATACTCGAAGGCGCCGCGCTGGAAGGCGGAAACAGCGCTGTCCAAATCGGAATACGCCGTCATGATGATCACGGGCAAACCGGGATGCAGGGCGTGCACGCTCTCCAGCAGTTGCAGGCCTGAGCCACCCGGCATGCGGATGTCGCTGACGAGCGCCTGCGGACCGGGCTCAGTGTCGTCCCCTGACGCAATCGCCGCGAGCGCATCAAGCACTTCACGCGGATGGCTAAAACTGCGCGTGCTCAAACCCTCCCGGGCCAGGGCCTTCTCAAGCACGAAGCGGATTGATGGGTCATCGTCCGCTATCCAGATCGGCTTCATACACATCCATTTACGGTTGGCGGGTTGCGGGTCGTCGTTCCTCAGGGCAGCGGGATGAGGATGCGAAAGTCGGTTCGACCCGGCACGCTTTCGCACTCCACCAGGCCATGGTGCTGCTGCACAAAAGTCTGCGCCAGTGTCAGCCCCAAGCCCGACCCACCCTCTCGCCCCGACACCAGTGGATAGAAGATTTTGTCCAGAATGGTGTCGGGCACCCCAGGCCCGTTGTCGATGACATGCAATTCCAATGCCAGCTTGTAGCGCTGGCGTCCAAAAGTTACTTGGCGCGCAACCCGGGTGCGCAAGCTGATGCACGCGTCACCGAGCACCATGCGCGACGCCAACGCTTGTGCAGCGTTCTGCACGATGTTGAGCAGCGCCTGAATGAGCTGCGAGCGATCGCCGCGGAATTCAGGAATCGAGATGTCGTAATCGCGTTGTATCGTCAAGCCGATGGGATGCTCGGCCAAAACGAGAGAACGCACCCGTTCACACACTTCGTGAATGTTGACGTCCCCCACTTCATGCGGATGGCGGTGCGGTGCCAGCAGGCGATCGACCAGTGTTTGCAGTCGGTCCGCTTCGTGGACGATTACTTCGGCGTATTCCGTCAGTTCCGGGTTGTCCAGCTCAAACCCCAGCAATTGCGCAGCACCCCGAATGCCGCCCAGGGGGTTCTTGATTTCATGAGCCAGGTTGCGGATTAATTCTTTGTGCGCTTGGGATTGCTCGAGCAGGCGCTCTTCACGGTCTTGGCGCACCTGCTGCTCAAGGGGCCAAAGCTCGAAGATCAGATATTCCCGCAGCTCCCCGATTGCCAAATTGACGTGAACCGGAATACCTTCCTGATGCAGCCGCCGCAGCACGGCTTCAAAGCGCACCGCAGCGAAGGCTTGGCTGCGCGCGCCGGCGACTGCCGATTGAATCAGGGCGGGCTCGGTAAAGTACTGGCTGAAGTCGCTTCCCACCAAAGTGCGTCGCGACACACCAAGCGCCTGCTCAAGCGAGGCGTTGGCATACTGAACCACACCATCTGCATCCAGCGCCGCCACCAGCACTGACAGCCAGTCGTACGCGCCAAATGTTTTGGGAATGCGGCGCACGGATGCATGCTCCGGCGCCACGGTTTAGCGTGCCGGAGGAAGGCGATCGATTTCGCGCTGAATGCTCGCCACATCCGCCTCAGCGCGGCCCAAGGCACCCTTGAGTTCTGCTGTGCGCTCCATGTACTTCTGCGGGTTGCGCAGCTCGAGCGCGTTGCGCTGTGGAGAGCCGCCGTTGTATTCCTGCTTGACCTCAGCCAGTCGCCCTTCGGCCTTCTTCAGCTCAGATTGCAAAATGGCGCGCGCATCGGCGTCCCGCGCCTTTTGGTCATTGGTGTCTACCCGAGGAGCCGATGGGGGTGAGCTGGCAGCCTTAGGCGCCGCGCTGGGCGAAGCGGTTGCAGGTCGCGTGCCTTCAACCACCGTCACATTGCCGCCTTCGACCACCTTGCAGCCCCGCTCCTTTGCGACGGTGGCGTTGTTGGTGTATTCGTTACCACATCGGTAAATGCGGTCTTGGGCCACGGCAGGGGCCATGGTCAATCCAGTCACGACGCCACAACAAAATAGAAAGAGAGAAAGTTTTTTCATAAGCATCCGGCTGCAGATATGGCTCAGCCCTCGCTGCAGTATCGCCCAAAACACCCGCAATCTTCAACCCGGGCAGAGTGGCCTGCAGGCGGCGATCGATCGGTAACCCAGCGCAAGCAATCCCGTAGGTCCTCGCCGCGACCAATAGCAAAAGGGCGGCCGAGGCCGCCCCAGTTTGCACAGCAGGGGGACCGCGACTGTTTACAGCGAGTAGTACATCTCGAACTCAACCGGGTGCACGGCTTGGCGAAAACGCGTCACCTCGCCCATCTTGAGCTCGATGTAGGCGTCCACCATGGAGTCGCTGAACACGCCACCCTTGGTCAGGAATGCACGGTCGGCGTCCAGCGCGTCAAGCGCCTGATCCAGGCTGTGGCACACGGTGGGCACGAGTTTGTCTTCTTCGGGCGGCAGATGGTAGAGATCTTTGGTGGCGGCTTCGCCTGGATGAATCTTGTTCTCCACACCGTCAAGGCCGGCCATCAGCAGCGCGGAAAAACCAAGGTACGGATTCATCAGTGGATCGGGGAAGCGCGCTTCGACGCGCCGACCTTTGGGGTTGGCCACATAGGGAATACGGATGGAAGCGGAGCGATTTTTCGCCGAGTAGGCCAGCTTCACCGGCGCTTCAAAGTGCGGCACCAAACGCTTGTAACTATTCGTCCCGGGGTTGGTGATGGCGTTCAGTGCACGGGCGTGCTTGATGATGCCGCCGATGTAATAAAGCGCAAAGTCTGAGAGGCCGGCATAGCCGTCGCCGGCGAACAGGTTTTTGCCGTCTTTCCAAACGGATTGGTGCACGTGCATACCCGAGCCGTTGTCGCCGGCATAGGGCTTGGGCATAAATGTGGCGGTCTTGCCGTACGCATTGGCCACGTTGTGAATCACGTACTTTTGTAGCATGGTCCAGTCCGCACGCTGAACCAGGGTGCTAAAGCGCGTGCCAATCTCGTTCTGGCCAGCACCCGCCACTTCATGGTGGAAAACTTCGACCGGGATGCCGAGAGACTCCAAAATCAAAGACATTTCGGCGCGCATATCGTGCGTGCTGTCCACAGGAGGAAGGGGGAAATAGCCGCCTTTGACCGTAGGGCGGTGGCCGCGATTGCCACCTTCGAGCTGCGTGCCGCTGTTCCAAGGCGCTTCGTACTCTTCGATTTCAATGCTGACTTTGCCCGGTTCATTGCTCCAGCGCACGCCGTCAAAGATGAAGAACTCAGGCTCAGGACCAAAAAACGCGGTATCGCCCAAACCCGATGCCTTGAGGTAAGCCTCAGCGCGCTTGGCGATGGAACGCGGGTCGCGGTCGTAGGCCTTGCCATCGCTGGGTTCGATCACATCACACGACATGATCAACGTAGTTTCTTCGAAAAACGGGTCGATGTTGGCCGAGTTTGGATCGGGAATCAGCTGCATGTCCGATGCTTCGATCCCTTTCCATCCCGCGATTGAGGAGCCATCAAACGCGTGACCGGAAGCAAACTTCTCATCGTCAAAATGCGAAACGGGAACTGTCGTGTGGTGCTGCTTTCCGAGTGTGTCCGTGAACCGGAAGTCAACAAATTTGACCTCGTTCTCCTTCACCATCTTCATGACGTCTGCAATGGTCTTGGCCATCCGAATCTCCTGGGTAAATTGCGGTTAAAAAAGGAATTAAGAAAAGAAAAGCAGTTTGCGTGCCAGCGGCATGTTGGTGAGCGACTGCGCCTTGCGGGTCGGACACCCTCGTCCTGCATGCCTCAAATTGGTGCAAAACGCACTGATCGGCCTCGCCTATGCGGTGCGCACCATTTCAGGGCCAAGTTTCGCACCCAATTGGTGCAGCCCCGCCATCAAGCCGTCCCACGCCAAGGAAACGAGCGCGCTCTGCCCCTTAACCCCCAACTCGATGTGGCGACCGTGCACGGGATGGTCCACGCTGGGCAGGCTAAACACCGAAATTCCAGGATGCGCCTGCTCAAGGGACTCCATCAGCGGCGTGAGCAGTGCTTCCTGACTGCCAAAGATCAGGACGGAGCGCTCCGTACGCTCCACCAGATGGAAGCTGTCTACATAAAACGTATCCAGCACCCACGCGAGCATCGGCCATGCCATGACAGGGAAACCGGGAACGCAATACACAGCCCCTTGCGAGCCCGGTGAGGTGCAGAAAAATCCTGGGATTTGGTTGTACGGATTGGGGATGATGGTGGCGCCTTCCGGAAACACACCCATCTTCAGGCGGTGCACGTTGTCCGTGCGATCAGCCTCGTATACCTCGCCCTTATCCTCTGCGGTCTGCCGCATACGCTGTTCAATGAGTTCACGCGCCTGAGGGTGCAACACAGCGGACACGCCCAGAGCTTGCGCGGCGCATTCGCGGGTGTGATCGTCTGGCGTGGCGCCTATTCCCCCAGTGCAAAAAACCACATCACCAGATGCATAGACACGCCGCAGCGTCGCCGTGATACGAGCCGGATCGTCGCCAACGTATTCGGACCAAGAAAGACTGAGGCCGCGCTCCCGGAGCAACTCGATCACCTTCGTCAGGTGCTTGTCGACACGCTTTCCGGATAGGATTTCGTCACCAATGACAATCAAGCCGAAAGTTGGAATCATGATGTCTCGGTACTCAAATCAGGCAACGCTGGGCGAGGCTCCACCGGAAGCGGTGTGGATGCACGCAGAGCCAGCAAAGCGGCGAGGCAATAGTGGGAAAACCAAAGAGATGAAAATGCGAACACCAAGGTGTAAATCCAGATGCCGAGAGGAATGAGTACGGCAAAAGCTGCCGCAAACACCACCCCCGAAGCCCACACAATCGCCGGCGCGGCGCCAAGATAGCCGCTGATCAAGCCGATCGCCAGCAATGGAACCCGGTGGCGTTTCAGAATTGCCACGCGCTCTTCGCGATCTGCATGCTCTGCCAGCGCATCAAAGGCCATAACTCGGTAAGTCAGCCAACCCCAGATAAGAGGCGGCAACACGAGCACCAAAGGCGGGATGAGCCACAGCGGCATGGATGCAAACAGCGCCAAGAGCCCAATCACCATGGACGATATTGACCAAACCATGCTTTGCAAAAACGAAGCCCCTCGCCGTCTCTCAAGTTCGGGAAAGCGGCGCTTCGCGACCAAACTTACCAAGGCAGGCGTCATCATGGTGGCCACGACCAACAGGGACAGCACCACCACCACGGGCACGACGACCGCCAGCACAATCAACGGAGCCACTACGGCAGGCAGATTCCCTGCACCCCAAGAACTTAGCCAACGCCAAAAGCTGCCCATCAATCCCGAGGAGTTGATCCATTCGGCCACCGCAGTGACTGCGGCATCCCAATAGAAATAGCCCAGCAGCAAGGCCGCTGCACCCATGATGAGCAAAGGCAAAAGCGAAAGCAGCAGCACGCGCGGCCGCACGCAATAGGCTATGGCGCGCCAGAACGAATCAATCAAAAGCGGCATATTGAGAAGCATACTCGCAGGCATACCCGCTCAACCCATAAAAAAAGCCGCCGGTCTCTCGACAAGCGGCTTTGAAAAATCTGGCGGAGTGGACGGGACTCGAACCCGCGACCCCCGGCGTGACAGGCCGGTATTCTAACCAACTGAACTACCACTCCTGGCAGGCAGCTTTGGCTTGCTCTACGCAAGCCAGGCGCTACAACCTGGCGACCCCACGGGGATTCGAACCCCGGTACCTACCGTGAAAGGGTAGTGTCCTAGGCCTCTAGACGATGGGGTCAAAACCTTGGAACTTCCGAACTGACAAAAACCTTGGTGGAGGTAAACGGGATCGAACCGATGACCTCTTGCATGCCATGCAAGCGCTCTCCCAGCTGAGCTATACCCCCGCAAACCTTCTTCCGAAGAAAAGCCCTTGCACATCAAAAGACCTGCAAGGGCTTGAATCTGGCGGAGTGGACGGGACTCGAACCCGCGACCCCCGGCGTGACAGGCCGGTATTCTAACCAACTGAACTACCACTCCTGGCAGGCAGCTTTTCGCTTGCATTCAAGATGCAAGCCAAGCGCTACAACTTGGCGACCCCACGGGGATTCGAACCCCGGTACCTACCGTGAAAGGGTAGTGTCCTAGGCCTCTAGACGATGGGGTCAAAACCTTGGAACTTCCGAACTGACAAAAACCTTGGTGGAGGTAAACGGGATCGAACCGATGACCTCTTGCATGCCATGCAAGCGCTCTCCCAGCTGAGCTATACCCCCCTTAAACCCCGATTTGAAAGCCACAAAACATGTTTTGCGACTATCACCTGAGCCTTGAATTATAGACAGCTTTTTCAGCGATCGCGGAGACGCGCGAGAACTTTTTCGCGTCCCATCAGTTCAAGCAGCGCGTCCACAGACGGTGTGTGCGCAGTTCCGGCCACCAACACACGAACGGGCATTGCGAGTTGCGGCATTTTCAGCCCATGATCGGCAAGCGTCTTCTTGATGGCTGCCGCGATCGCAGCGCGCTCCCACGGGCATTCGATAAGCGCTGCTGCAAGGGAATCCAGCACGGGGGCGACTGCCACTGTGAGATGCTGAGCTCTTTCTTCTGCGGCCCGCGGAACCGTCTCGCCCAGGAGGCGCTCCGCCCAGTCGGTCAAAACCACCACCGTATCGCACCGGTCCTTAAACAAGGCACACACTGCGCGCAGTTGCACTCCGTCGACAGACGTCAAGCCGCGCTTCGCAAGCTGCGGCGCCACCAATTTCGCCAGTGCTTCGTCGTCCATTGCCTTGAGGTGCTGGGCGTTCACCCAGCGCAGCTTGGCTTCGTCGAACTGCGCAGCACTGCGCCCGAGGTGGTCCAGATTGAACCACTCCACAAACTGCTGACGGCTGAAAATTTCGTCGTCGCCATGGCTCCAACCGAGCCGCGCGAGGTAGTTGACCATGGCGTCGGGCAAAAAACCTTCCTCGCGGTACTGCGTGACGGGCTTGGCCCCGTTGCGCTTGCTCATTTTCTCGCCCTGTTCGTTGAGCACGGTGGGCAGGTGCGCGTACACCGGCGGCGCGGCGCCAAGCGCCAGAAAAATATTGATCTGCCGCGGCGTGTTGTTCACATGATCGTCGCCGCGGATCACGTGCGTGATGGTCATATCGATATCGTCCACCACCACACAGAAGTTGTAGGTAGGTGTGCCGTCTGGACGGGCAATCACCAAGTCATCAAGCTCATCGTTGCGGATTTCAATCCGTCCCTTGACCTTGTCCTCCCAAACCACTGCGCCATCTTGGGGATTTCGAAACCGCAGCACGGGTTGCACGCCTTCGGGCACATTGGGCAATTGCTTGCCAGGCTCGGGCCGCCACAAGCCGTTGTAGCGGGGTTTTTCCTTGTTCGCCATCTGCTGCTCACGCAGGGCATCAAGCTCTTGCACCGACATGTAGCAGGGGTAAACATGGCCGCCAGCCTTGAGCTGCTCCAGCACTTCGCGGTAGCGGTCCATGCGCTGCATTTGATAGAACGGACCTTCGTCGGGCTGCATGCCCAACCAGGCGAGACCATCAAGAATTACATCGACAGCGGCCTGAGTGGAGCGTTCGACGTCCGTATCTTCGATGCGCAGGATGAAATCGCCGCCGGTCGCCCGCGCGAACGCCCACGGGTAAAGGGCTGAACGAATGTTCCCAAGGTGAATGAACCCGGTCGGGGATGGGGCAAAGCGGGTGCGCACGCGCGGGGCGGCGGCAGAATTTTTTGGGTCGTTCATGTCAGCGTATCCAGGCCGCGCGCAAGGTCGGCCTTCAAGTCGTCAATGTGTTCCAGGCCAACGGCAAGTCGAATGAGCCCCTGGCCGATGCCGGCAGCATCCCGCTGCGCGTCGGTCAGTCGCCCGTGCGACGTACTGGCAGGATGGGTAATGGTGGTCTTCGTGTCGCCTAGGTTTGCCGTGATGCTGCAGATTCGGGTGCTGTCGATTACATGAAATGCACTGGCTCGGGCGGCTTGAGGGCTGCCCGAGCCCACCACGAACGACACCACCGCCCCGCCCTGTCCCGATTGCTGGCGCATGGCAAGTTCGTGCTGTGGATGCGAAGCCAGACCAGGATAAAACGTGCGCTGCACCGCTGGGTGGGCTTCCAACCACTGCGCCAGCGCGAGCGCATTGGCGCCTTGCGCCTGCATGCGAATCGAGAGCGTCTCCAGCCCTTTCAGTACCACCCACGCATTGAAAGGCGAAAGGTTCATGCCTGCGGTTCGGATCAGGGGCGCAAGTTTGTCTTCAATCAGCGTGCGCGGACCGCACACGGCCCCGGCCATTACCCTTCCCTGCCCATCGAGGAACTTGGTGCCTGAATGAATGACCAGATCGGCGCCCAGCGCTGCCGGCTTTTGAAGCGCAGGCGATGCAAAGCAGTTGTCCACCGCCAGCAAAATGTCCGTCTCATGTGCCAGATCGGCCAGTGCCCGGATGTCGCACAGTTCGGTGAGCGGGTTGGTCGGCGTTTCAGCAAACAGCACACGGGTTTCCGGCCGCACTGCTGCACGCCAAGCCGCGACGTCGGTCTGCGGCACAAAAGTCGATTGCACGCCAAAGCGCGACAGCTCCCCTGCGATCAACTTCATAGTCGATCCGAACATCGACTGCGAGCACACCACATGGTCACCGGCCTTAAGCAGCGCTAGGCACATCAGAAGGATTGCCGACATGCCGCTGGCGGTGGCAATGGCCGCCTCCGTGCCTTCCATCGCCGCAAGTCTTTGCTCGAAACTGCTCACCGTCGGATTGGAGGTGCGGGTGTAGGTGTAACCCTGCTCCTCCCCGGAAAACCTTCGGGCGGCAGTTTCTGCGTCGGGCTGCACAAAGCTGCTGGTCAGGTACAGCGCCTCGGAGTGCTCGCCATACTGACTGCGCGGCATCGATTGACGCACTGCCAAAGTGTCGGGGTGCAGACCTGTGGTGTCGGCTGAAGTCATGTAGCTGTCTTTCGAATTAGCGCGCACGATCAGGCGTTGGCAGCGTTCGGCAAGGCCAGGCGAGAAACATCCTCGTCGCCTTCTTCGCTGCGCGTGCGCCCAAGGTTCATGCGGGCAATGTCTTCGGTTCGGATATCGCCCGTGACATAGACGCCATCGAAGCACGAAGCGTCAAAGCCCGAGAGGGCTGGGTTTCCGGCACCCACTGCCTTCTTCATGGCCTCCACATCTTGGTAGATCAGCGCATCGCATCCAATCAGCGCGCGGATCTCTTCAACATTGCGCCCGTGGGCCACCAGCTCGTCGCTGGTGGGCATGTCAATGCCATAAACGTTGGGATAACGCACCGGCGGCGCGGCGCTGGCTAGGTACACCTTACGAGCGCCCGCTTCCCGCGCCATCTGCACGATCTCGCGACTCGTGGTGCCGCGCACGATGGAATCGTCCACCAGCAGCACGTTGCGGCCTTTGAACTCGCTGCCAATGACGTTGAGCTTCTGCCGAACCGACTTTTTGCGCACTTCCTGGCCCGGCATGATGAAGGTACGCCCCACGTAGCGGTTCTTCACGAAGCCCTCGCGGTACGGAACGCCCAGCAAGTGCGCAAGCTGCGTGGCGCTCGGGCGGCTCGATTCAGGAATCGGAATGATCACGTCAATTTCGCTCGGCGGAACCGTCGAGACCACACGCGTAGCCAGCGAGGCGCCGAGATTGAGCCGGGCCTGGTAGACCGAAATTCCATCCAGCACGGAGTCCGGCCGGGCAAGGTAAACGTACTCAAAAATACAGGGGAAATGCTGCGGCGCTTCGGCGCACTGCTGCGCGTGCACATTGCCCGCCAAATCGACAAACAATGCCTCACCAGGCGCGACATCGCGTTCAAACGTGTGTCCGGTGCCTTCAATGGCTACGGACTCGCTGGCGAACATCACCGCTCTGTCCGGGCCGCGCCCCATGGCCAAGGGACGAATACCGTAGGGGTCGCGAAACGCCACCAAACCGTGGCCGGCAATTAACGCGATCACCGCGTACGAACCGCGAATGCGTTTGTGCACCGCACGTACGGCCTTGAACACGTCTTCGGGCTGCAGTTCAATGCCCCGCGTTGCATGCTCCAACTCGTGGGCAAACACGTTGAGCAGCACCTCGGAGTCGCTGTCGGTATTGGTATGGCGATGGTCCGTCGAGAACACCTCCGCCCGCAAGGCCGTCGTATTCGTGAGGTTGCCGTTGTGCACGAGCACGATGCCGAACGGCGCGTTCACGTAAAAAGGCTGCGCCTCTTCTTCGCTGAACGCATTGCCTGCGGTTGGGTAACGCACTTGTCCGAGACCCGAGTTGCCGGGCAATGCGCGCATATTGCGCGTGCGGAACACGTCGCGCACCATGCCTTTGGCCTTGTGCATAAAGAACTTTCGCTCTTCCTGCGTCACGATACCGGCTGCGTCCTGACCACGGTGCTGGAGCAGCAGCAGTGCGTCATAGATCAATTGGTTAACGGGCGCTCCACCAACGACACCCACAATTCCACACATACTTGTTCCATCCGTTCGCAGGCTATTGCCCGCATTGCATTCAAACCGTCGGCCGCGCCGCCAATCTTTTCTGAAGCCTCGCGCAAGCAAAACTTCAAGCTGGCAACATCGCTCCAAATTTCTCGGGAAGTGCAGGACGCAGCCCCTGCAGTACGCCCGCAATTCGGGGGCCACTGAAGGACTCGGCCCACCAAGTTGCCGTCCCCACTGGGGTTAGCTGCGCCACCACACCCAGCACCAGCACCAACACCCCGGCGCGCACCACACCGAAAACCGCGCCGAGCACACGGTCAACCGGTCGCAGCCCGACCGCTTCGATCAACTTTTTCGCCAGCCAAGCCACGAGGCTGCATGCAAAGAGCGTGGCGATAAAAACGAAAATAAAACCAGCGGCATAGCGCACGGGCTCTGATGTGTCGCCCACCGGCAAAAGTGCTGCTGCATCTGCCGCGAACCACTGAGCCACAAAAAACGCCGCAACCCAAGCGAGCAAAGACAACACCTCGTACACCAGGCCGCGCCAAGCGCCGAGCAGAAGCGACGCGAATGCCACAGCCAGCAAAATCCAATCCAGTGCTGCCAATTGCGGCATGGGCGCGTCGGGCATTTTCTAGAGCGCCCGGCTCACAGGGTAAGGATGGCAGCAGGCAAGCCAAGTGCCTTGATTTTTTCTGATGCTTTTTCAGCTTGCTCGCGCCCTTGGAACGGCCCCACACGCACGCGGGTGCGCTTGCCGTCCTTGGTGTCTACCGCCTGCGTGTAAGTGGTGAGGCCTGCCCGCTCAAGCTTCTGCCGCGCTTCGCGCACCTTCGCATCGTCTGAAAATGCGCCTACCTGCACGATGAAACGCTCGCCGCCGGCGGCTGCCGGAGCCACCGCAGTGGCGGCCACTTTGCTTGGCCTGCCTTCAAGCAGCGCGCGGGCGCGCTCGGCTTCGCTGATCGGAGCAGGCTGCGCAGCCGGCGCGGTCGGCACAGCGGGCACAGCTGCACGCACTTCTGCCTTGGGTTCGTTTTTACTTTGAACGGTCTGCGGTTTGACCTCGGTAAACGCAGGAGCGCTGCCGTCCTTATGCGTTGGCGCCGGCGCAGCAGCGCGCTCAGGTGCAGGCTTGGCTGCTTTGACTACCGCCTCAGGCTCGTGGGCGGCGGCGACTGGGGAAGGCGTGGCGGTTGCTGGCGCAGCCACCGGCGCGGGAACCACCAAAGGCGCTACCTTGTCACGGTCTGGTATTTCGATGCGGGTGTCGACTGGAATGGGGCGCGGCTGGGTGTCGAAGATCAGCGGAAAACCGACCACACCCACCAGCACGAGCAATGCCGCACCAATCAGGCGATGCCGGGCCCGCCGGCGCATGACTTCCACCGTTTCGCCGCGCACTGCACGCGAGACCTTCGCAGATTTGCCCTCTGCAGCTTGTTGCCCGGGCCAGCGAATCTTGAAAAATGCCATGAAGGATAGAAACTAAGGCCCGTTCACACGGTTCTGGTAGTGCTCCAGCCGAGGTGTTTGGCCTCCAGCCTGGGCGTGCCATGTTCAAGCACGCCGCCCACCGTATAGAACGAGCCAAAAACGACGATTCTATCAGCGGCCCCTGCTGCGGCCACGGCCTGATCGAGTGCCTCTTGCGGGGTCTTGTGCAGGCTCACGGCCACATCCTTGCGCATGCCGGCCCCTGCGGCCATGCCTTGCCAGAGCTGCGCCAATTCGGCTGCGCTCGCGGCGCGTGGCGTTGGCAAATCGGTGAAGTACCAACGGTCGACCAGGGGGCCGACCTTTTCCATCATGGCTTTCATATCTTTGTCGGCCATGGCACCGAAGACCGCATGCGTGGTCGGGTGAAAACGCATTGCGTCGAGGTTCGCAGTCAACGCAGCGACGGCGTGCGGGTTGTGGGCTACGTCAAGCACCAGCGTCGGCTCGCCAGGAACAATCTGGAAGCGCCCGGCCAGCTCAACCATGGCCAGGCCATTACGCACTGCCTGCGCCGTCACCGGCACGCGATCGCGCAGCGCGTCGAGCGCCGCCAGTGCGCCCGATGCATTGACCAACTGGTTGGCGCCGCGCAGCGCTGGATAGGCCATGCCTGCATAGCGGCGGCCCCGCCCTGCCCAACTCCACTGCTGCGGGTCACCGGAAAAGTTGAAGTCGTGCCCAAAGCGCCAGAGGTCGGCACCAATCTCGCAGGCGTGGTCCAGTACGCTTTGCGGCGGCATCGGGTCGCAAACCACGACCGTGCGGCCGGTGCGCATGATGCCCGCCTTCTCGCGCCCGATGCTTTCGCGATCGCTGCCCAGGTACTCGGTGTGGTCGATGTCGATGCTGGTGATCACCGCGCAATCGGTGTCAACAATATTGGTCGCGTCGAGCCTCCCGCCCAGCCCGACTTCCAGGATGGCCAGATCGAGCTTTGCCAGGCTCATCAGGCGCAGGATGGCCAAAGTGGTGAACTCAAAGTAGCTGAGCGAGATTTCTTCGCCATTTTGGCATCTGGCGCTTTCCACGGCTTCAAAGTTCGCTATCAACTCCGAAGCGCTTACCGATTCGCCATGAATGCGGCACCGCTCCTCAAAATGCACCAAGTGCGGTGAGGTATAGACGCCCGTGCGGTACCCCGCCTGAAGCGCCACCGCCTCGATCATGGCGCAGGTAGAACCCTTGCCATTGGTGCCAGCCACCGTGATCACCGGGCAATCGAACTTGAGATTCAGCCGTTTGGCCACCTCTCCCACACGGGCGAGCCCCATGTCGATCTGCTGCGGGTGAATGCGCTCGCAGTGAGCGAGCCAATCTTGAAGGGTGAGAAGAGGGATTGCGGACATACGGGGCGCGATTGTCCTCTGAGACGCTGTTTGCGCGATGATCCGCCCATGAAAACCCCTGTGCTCTATGGCATCCCCAATTGCGACACTGTGCGCAAGGCGCGCTCCTGGCTGACCGACGCCTGCACAGCGCATCGCTTCCACGACTTCAAGAAGGCTGGGGTGCCTGAAGACGCTCTGGCACGCTGGCTGGAAGCGCTGGGTCACCAAGAGCTCGTCAACCGTCGAGGGACGACTTGGCGCCAGCTGGACGCTGCCGTGCAGGCAACCGTCACCGACAACGCCGGGGCGGCCCAAGTGCTGCTGGAGCACCCAAGCGCCATACGCAGACCCGTAGTGGAATGGCCAGACGGCAGCATCACGGTCGGTTTTGATGAAAAGGCGTGGGCTGCACGCTGCGCAGCACTCGGAAATGCCTGATTTCGCACACTTCTTTACGCAGATTTACGCCGCCGGGCACTGCAGTTCACCCTCGCTGGATAAACTTTCTTCGACCTTGGCGCGTTGTACATGCGCTTTTGAAAGGGGTTCACTATGAAAAAGTTTTTGCTGTTTACGCTGATTGCCAGTGCCTCGGCAATGGCCGTCGCCCAGGAACGTGGCCGCGTGCTGTCGGTCACCCCCGTCGTGGAGCAGGTGCCTGTCCAGCGGCAGGTGTGCGGCAATGAAACCGTTTATTCGGGCCCGCAAACCAGCGGCGGCGGCGCAGTGATTGGTGCAATCGCAGGCGGAGCAGCCGGCAACGCGATCGGCAGGGGCAATGGCCGCGCGGCTGCCACGGCGCTGGGTGTGATTGGCGGCGCACTGCTGGGCAACCACATTGAAGGCAATGGCCGGCCCGAATACCAAAACGTGCAGCGCTGCGGCATTCAGACCACCTACGAAAACCAGACCGCCGGTTACGACGTGGTCTACGAATACGCAGGCAAGCGCTACACCACACGCACACAAAGCGACCCTGGGCGCTACATCGCTTTGAGCGTGCAGCCGCAAGACCAAGGCTATTACCAGCAGGACGACGGCTACAGCGAGCGCGGCGTGGTCACCTCGCCCTATTCGACCTATCCGCCAGCACCGCAGCCGATGGTCGCGCCTGGGGTCACCATCATCGATTACGGGTACGAAGGCCAGCGCCCTTACTACCCCTACCCGCCACCACGCCGCCAGTGGCGTTGAGCCTTTACCCCTGGGCCCTTCTGGGCCCTTTTCCTTGGGCCCGTTGGGGCCCTTTTTCATGTTAGGCCCAGGGCGTTATGGGCTTCCAAGCTGCCAAGTGCACCTGACCTAAAATCGTCCGGTTCCAGCTTATCGCCGCACAGCGCAGCACCATGACCACCGAAAAAATCGACGGCGTGTCCGTCACCACCCAGGCCAGCGTGTATTTCGATGGCAAGTGCATCAGCCACGGTATTACTTTTCCGGATGGCACAAAAAAATCGGTGGGCGTGATCCTTCCCGCAACACTCACATTCAAGACCGGCGCGCCGGAAATCATGGAAGGTGTGGGCGGATCGTGCGATTACCGCCTCACCGGCAGCAGCGAATGGGTTAAATCTGGTGCAGGCGAGCGCTTCAGCGTGCCCGGCAACAGCGAGTTCGATATCCGCGTGACCGAGGCCTACCACTACATCTGCCACTTCGGCTGAAATTATTGATATTTTAGGCCTCTAACGCTTATGCAATATGCGTAAGCAGCTATTATTTTTGAGAAAATCCCATGGCTACCATTCTTCAAAACCTCCCACGCGGCCAGAAAGTCGGCATTGCATTTTCCGGCGGCCTCGACACCAGCGCCGCCCTGCTCTGGATGAAGCAAAAAGGCGCCGTGCCTTACGCCTACACCGCCAACCTCGGCCAGCCCGATGAGCCCGATTACGACGCCATTCCGCGCAAAGCCATGGAATACGGCGCCGAAAAGGCCCGCCTCATCGACTGCCGCACGCAGCTGGCGCACGAAGGCATTGCTGCACTGCAATGCGGCGCGTTTCACATCAGCACCGGCGGCCTGACCTACTTCAACACCACGCCACTGGGCCGCGCCGTCACGGGCACCATGCTGGTGGCCGCCATGAAGGAAGACGACGTCCACATCTGGGGCGACGGCAGCACCTACAAGGGCAACGACATCGAGCGTTTCTACCGCTACGGACTGCTAACCAACCCGTCGCTCAAGATCTACAAGCCCTGGCTCGACCAGCTCTTCATCGACGAGTTGGGTGGCCGCGCCGAAATGTCGGCCTTCATGACCGCCCACGGCTTTGGCTACAAGATGAGCGCCGAGAAGGCCTACAGCACCGACAGCAACATGCTCGGCGCTACGCACGAGGCCAAAGACCTCGAGTTTTTGAACAGCGGCATCCGCATCGTGAACCCCATCATGGGCGTGGCTTTCTGGAAGGAAGACGTCGCCGTGAAGGCCGAAGAAGTCTCGGTGCGCTTTGAAGAAGGCCAGCCCGTGGCGCTGAACGGCGTCGAGTTCAATGACCCGGTCGAGTTGTTCCTGGAAGCCAACCGCATCGGCGGCCGACATGGCCTGGGCATGAGCGACCAGATTGAGAACCGCATCATCGAGGCCAAGAGCCGCGGCATCTATGAAGCACCCGGCCTGGCCCTGCTGCACATCGCCTACGAGCGTTTGGTGACCGGCATTCACAACGAAGACACCATCGAGCAGTACCGCATGAACGGCCTGAAGCTCGGCCGCCTGTTGTATCAGGGCCGCTGGTTCGACCCGCAGGCCATCATGCTGCGCGAAAGCGCCCAGCGCTGGATTGCACGCGCCGTGACCGGCACCGTCACGGTGGAACTGCGCCGCGGCAACGACTATTCGCTGCTCAACACCGAAAGCCCAAACCTCACCTACGCACCCGAGCGCCTGTCGATGGAAAAGGTGGAAGACGCGCCCTTCTCGCCACTGGACCGCATTGGCCAGCTCACCATGCGCAACCTGGACATCGTGGACACCCGCGCCAAGCTGGGCATCTACGCCAACGCCGGCTTGCTCTCGCTCGGGGGCAATCCGGCACTGGCGCAGTTGGCCGACGACACGGCTAAAAAATAGTAGTCGAATCGGCCTATAGCGCTTATGGGATAAGCGCTGGCAGCTACTTAATTGATACTAAATTCACTGCACCGCCCCGCCGCAAGGCCGGGCGGTTACTTTTTGGTAAGAGATCGAGCTGTGCGGCACTTTTGGCGCGCTATGGTTGGTTTATGCAATCGAGCCGGACCCGTCAGAAGCGGTGCCTTACGCCAATGCCTCGAGCCAAGCGCATGCAACTACGTTTGCGCATTCGGTCTAACATCTCGTTCGACGCGGACGGCTGCGCCGCTCAACTCAGGCTACAAGGGCTTCCCCATAAAAGTCAAACGAATTTCCAACCGTGGTGCATCGCGCAGCGATGGATCACGGAATGCATTTCGACTGACTTGATTCAATCCACACCATCTACGCCAGCGCTGCGTTGCCCAGTCGAGCAAGGAATGCGGACAGCGAAACTACAAACGGTCATTAATGCTGCTTGTTGCAGCGGACCCTGATGAAAGACGCGCGCGGGGGACCCATTCGTTAGTCGAGGATGGCCACTGTTGCCAGTCGCCCTGATCTCCTTGAGTTAACCGGTCACGCCCCGCGCAGGTCCAACCTTGACTCATCAACGTTGCTGGCTGCACGCGGTGGTGGAAATCGAAACAAACCTCCCCTGTGTCACATGTTATTTGGCAGTGCGGTTCAAGCGCTCATGCCGGCAGCCTGAATGCCTCGCCTTTGCTGAGTACCGCCCAGCACATGCGGGCGTTCTTCGCGGCAATGGCCACAATGGCTTTCCAGTAGCCGCGCCGCTGCTCCAGGCTCACGGCCCATCGGCTGATCGGATCGCTCTTGGTCTTGGCCGCTGCCAGCACTGCTCGGGCACCGAGCACCAGCAGGCTGCGCAGGTACGGGTCGCCCGCCTTGGTAATGCGCCCCAGGCGCTGCTTGCCGCCTGAGCTGTATTGCCCAGGCACCAAGCCCAGCCAGGCACACAACTGGCGGCCACATTTGAAGTCGCGCCCGTTGCCGATGGTGCTTAAAAGTGCGGTCGCTGTGGTCTCTCCCACGCCGCACAACTGCATCAGGCGCTGTGCCTCGATGCTTTGGCGCGCCATCAACGCAATGTGCCGGTCGTACTGCGCAATGCGTTCGTCCAGATGGGTGACCTCGCTGAGCAGGTCCCCGATGACGGTGTTGGCCCAGCCGGGCAAGTCTTCCAGGCGGGCCATCGCCTCGCGGCGCACGACAGCGGCTTTGAGCGGTAGCACGATGCCCAGCTCAGAGAGCAAACCCCGAATGCGGTTGAATGTGGCGGTGCGCTGCTCCACAAAGCCTTGGCGGGCACGGTGCACCATGAGCTGGCCTTGTTGCTCGATTGATTTGATCGGCACGAATCGCATGTTTGGGCGGGTGACGGCTTCGCAGATGGCGGCTGCATCGGCTGCATCGTTCTTGCCACGGCGGCCCGAGAGGCGGTAAGGGATGACGAACTTCGGTGCCATCAGGCGCACGGTGTGGCCAAACTTCTCAAACTCGCGCGCCCAGTGGTGGGCGCCAGAGCAGGCTTCCACGCCGATGAGGCACGGCGGCAGCGAGGCAATGAGTTCGAGCAGTTTGGCGCGAGGCACGCTCGGGCGCACCAGTGCGCTCTTGCCTGTGGCATCTACGCCGTGAACAGCAAAGACGTTCTTGGCGAGATCGATTCCGATGGTGACAATGGCAGACATGGACTTCCCCTTCCACAAAAACGAGTGAGTTGATGAGAGGTTTCACTTCCCATCGTGGCACTTTGATGCCGTACCCCGCAACTGCGCGGATCACTCGGGACGGGGAAGTCCCTTTCATTCGTTGCGTCGTCGCGCAGCGAAGGGGACACGGATAGCGGGGTAGCACTTTCTCATCAAAGACGCGAAAGAAAGTTACTGCGCTGCCGGGCGTGCATCCCGGCAGACGGCCTTGGCGGAGGCATAAAGCCGGCAAAAAAGAATGTTCGGTAAGTCATTGGCACGCTGCGCCCGCCCTTCCGGTATGGGGGTCAGAGCAAGAGCTTCGCTTCGCCAAATCGTGATCCGACAGCTGCACTGCGCTCCCCATACCTGCGCGGATGCGTATGCGAAGCCCGCTTCTGCCTACCAAAAAAATCAGACAAAATTGGCCTCCACCGCTTACTCCGTAAGCGCGACCAGCTATCAATTCAGGAATTTCTTTGCTTACGGATATGGATGGTGTCCTGAGAGCACAGGCCTTTCCACGGCGCCCGTCTGGGGCCTCACCGAACGCCACCGACTTCGGGAAAGTTTGGGCACGCCCTCGCACCGATCAGGAACAACGAACGCGAATGCCAGCACGGCCCCCAGGTGATGGCCCGCACAGAAACTCAATCAATGTGGTTACTTCGGTGTTAGCCGATACAAACCGCCCGCGCGGTCGTCCTCGATCAACCACAACGCACCGTCTGGCGCCTGCGCGACGTCACGAACACGAAAGCCGACCGTCCAATGCTCAGCCGGTGTTGCGACAGCGCCGTCCACCTCGATTCGGTGCAGTGCGCGGCTTGCCAGGCCGGCCGCGAAGGCGGAGCCCTTCCAGGTGGGAAACATTGCGCCGCTGTAGAACATCAGGCCGCCCGGCGCGAAAACCGGCGTCCAGTAGATGACTGGCTTGGCGAAGTCGGGGCGGGTGTCGGGGCTTGGGATGGGCACGCCGTTGTAGTTCACGGCGTAGGAAACAAGCGGCCAACCGTAGTTCTTGCCCGGCTCGATCAGGTTGAGTTCGTCGCCGCCGCGTGGTCCGTGCTCAAGTTCCCACAGGCGACCATCCGGCGCGAACGCAAGGCCGTAGGGTGTGCGGTGCCCCGAGCTCCAGGTTTCGGATGGCGTCAGATTGGGGCCGCCAAACACATAGGTGCGCACCACCGGCGCGGTCTTGGCGGCCTGCGTATCGCTTGGCGGATCAATCACCGCAATCGACTGTGCACCGGTTTTTCCCTCCATGGGGTTACCGGGCGCAGGTTTGCCGTCCAGCGTGAGCCGCAGAATCTTGCCTGCCGGTTGGTTGGGGTCCTGGGCGGGGGTGAAGCGCTGCCGGTCGCCGGCTGTGAGGAACAAATACTTGTTGTCCGGCGAGAAGGCCACGGCAGCGCCGACCTGGCCGCCTCTGCCCTTGATGGGGTCGCGCCATATGACCTGCAAGCCCTCCAGCGCGGCGGTGCTGTTGCCGATCTTGAGCGCGCCCCGGGCAAGCGCCAAACTGGAAGTTCCCGGGATCTGTCCCGGCTCTGAATAGGTCAGGTAAATCGCCCCATCGGCCGCATAGGACGGCGCCAAATAGACGCCGAGCAGGCCGTTCTGACCTTGGTGCAGCACTTTTGGCACGCCAGTCACCTCCAGCTTTTCCCCAGATTGGGTCGCCAGGTAGAGCTTGCCGATCTTCTCGGTGATCAGCATGCGGCCGTCCGGCAGGAAGGCAATACGCCACGGCAAATTGAATTGCGCGACCTTCGTGAGCTTGAACGGAGGCGATGGGCTGGCAGGCAATGTTCCCGCATTGATCTGCGCCAATGCGGGTGTTGCACCCAGGAGCAACCAAAGGATGAGGCCCAGTTTCGGGAATTGCATGCTTCACTCCTCAATGCGTAGTCAAAGAGTATCGGGTGATCTTGAGCGCACTGCCCTTCATCAGGCTTTCAGCACGACGCCGGCTGAGCCCCGCTTTCCGAGACGTCTGTCGCCTGCGCTTGCCAAAGCTGCCTCTCGCGAACAGCGGGGGCTGGCCGAAAGCTGAAGCGCCAATCAAGCCGAACGCCATCGCCTTACGGCAAGTTCTCCCGAAAAATCACCTGGCTCCGGGTCGTCTCCACCCCGCTGCTCGGCTCGCGACCATCGCGCAAATTCGCAAAAATCCGCACGCAGTTCATCACCGCGCCCTGCGGGTTCTGGGTGATGACCGCGTCCATGGTGCCGTCGATCAGAAGCGCACGCGTATCGGGCGTGAGGCCGTGGCCGATGAACACAATTTTGCGGTCTGAGCCGGCTTCTTTCAAGGCACGGCCGATGCCTTCGGCGCCGCCCCCGATGTTGTAGATGCCGGCCAGATCGCTGTGTTGCTCCAGCAGCGCGCGGGCCTGGCGGTAGTTGCGTTCGGCGTCGTCCTGGCCTTCGCGCACGCCCACCACCTGCACCAGCGGGAACTGTTCTTCAAACAGGTGCAGAAACCCTGCCTCGCGCTCTTCGTGGGCGCGGTAGCGCAGCGAGCCGACGATCATCGCCACATGCGCTTGGCGGCTGTGGGCCAGCGGGCCCATGAAGCGGGCAATAAGGTAGGCGGCGGTGCGGCCTGCGGCGCGGTTGTCCAGCCCCACATAGGCCACCCGGTGCGAGTTGGAGAGGTCAGAAATCAGCGTGACGGTGGGCACGCCCTGCTCGGCAAGCTGGGCGACGGCCTCGCGCACTACGGGGTGCTCCAGCGCCATGAAGGCGATGCCATCGCAGCGTTTTCCGTAGTGCAGCAGCGCCTGGGCCAGTGCATCGGGGTTGAAGCTTTCGATGTAGGCCGCCTGGCAGCGCACGTTGAACGGGGCCCAGTGGTCTTGTGCGTAGCCAATGACGTCGCCCAGCATTTGCAAAAAGCGGTTGCTGCCCTCGGGGATGAGCACCATCAACCGCAGGGGCCTGGGCTGCAGCGCTGCGTGCACGTCGGCCTGCGGAAGGTAACCCAGGCTTGCCGCTGCCTGCAGCACCCGCTGAGCCGTGGCGCTGCGCACGCCAGAGCGCTGGTTCAGCACCCGATCGACCGTGGCCGTGGAGACGCCGGACAGCTGGGCGATGTCTGGAATGCGGGCGCTGCGAGGGTTCGGCGCGGTGGGGCCGCTGGGCGCGGTGGGCGGCTTGGGCGGATTAAGCGGGTTCGGCGGTTTTTTGGCCATGATAGGTTCAATCAAAAACCATCAATTGGTTTGCTGGTATTTGATGGATTATGGGAATATTATCACTCTGTGTTCGGTGCCCAAAGGCATCAAATCAAATCAGTATAAACCCTAGGTTGTGGCGGCCGACCCACTTGAAGTCGACCTCACAGGAGACACGCCCATGCCCGGTATTTCTGCCCATCGCCGGCCCAGCCTGCAGCGCACGCCGTTGCCTCGTTTTTGCTGCAGCGCACACTAACGCAGCGCAGTGCCTCGATGATTTACGAGTTTGACTTTGCGAGCGTGCTGGGCAGCTGGCCCCAGTTGCTTAAAGGCGCGTGGATGACCATCTTGCTGTCGTTCCCGGCCACGGTGATTGGTTTTGTGGGCGGCACGCTGCTGGCCATTGGCCGCCGTGGCGAGACACGCTGGGTCGCCAAAGCCTGCGGCGCTTATGTTGAGGTGCTGCGCAACACGCCGATGCTGGTGCAGGTGTTTCTGGTGTTCTTTGGGCTGGCCAGTCTGGGCTTTAAGGTGTCGGCGTTTGCAGCTGCGTTGCTGTCGCTGGTGATTAATGTGGCGGCCTATTCGTGCGAAATCATGCGGGCGGGCATGGATTCGATCCACCAGGGCCAGATTGAGGCGGCCGAGTGCCTGGGCCTTACGCGTCGGCAGGTGTATTGGCATGTGGTGCTGCGCCCGGCGATGGAAAAGGTCTACCCATCGCTCACTAGCCAGTTTGTGCTGCTGATGTTGGCCTCGTCCATCACCTCGCAGATTTCGGTGGAAGAGCTGACCGCCGTGGCTGCGCGGGTGCAGTCAGAAACCTTCCGCCCGTTTGAGGCTTACATCCTGGTGGCGGTGGCCTATTTGATTTTGTCGCTGCTGATGCGCCTGGGGCTTTGGGTGTTCGGGCAGATGGTGTTCACACGCAAACGCAAGCTGGGGAGCACGCAATGATCGACGGTGGACTCAATGCCTATCACCTGCAGTACCTGATGTTCGGCGCGCTGTGGACCATCGGGTTGTCACTCATTTCCTTCGTTGGCGGCGGCTTGGCCGGGGGCGTGATTGCGCTGCTGCGCATCAGCCCCATCAAGGCGGTGCGCTGGGCGACCATTGCGTGGATCCAGCTGATTCAAGGTACGCCGCTGCTGGTGGTGCTGTTCTTGTGCTACTTCGGGCTGTCCATCATTGGCTTTGAGCTGCCCGCCATCGTGGCCGCCAGCATTGCGATGATTGTTTATGTCAGCGCCTATCTGGGCGAAATCTGGCGCGGCTGTATCGAATCGGTGCCGCGCACCCAGTGGGAGGCGGCCGAGTGCCTGGCGCTGTCGCGGGGCCAGCGCCTCCGGCTGGTGGTGCTGCCGCAGGCGGTGCGCATTGCCACGCCGCCCACGGTGGGTTTTATGGTGCAGATCGTGAAGAACACGTCGCTCGCGTCCATCGTGGGGTTTGTCGAGCTGGTGCGTGCGGGGCAGCTCATCAACAACTCGATCTTCCAGCCATTTCAGATCTATTTGCTGATCGCGGTGGTGTATTTCGCCATGTGTTACCCGCTGTCGGTGTGGAGCCGCAAGCTGGAGCAGCGCCAGCAGTTTGGCAATCGCGCCGCAGCCACCCCGCCTGCGACCACCGCATGAAACGAGAAGACCCTATGAACCTCGCCCAAGACGCTGCCGTGCAACCTTCTGCGCAAGCTGCTTTCTCTGCTGCCAAACCCGTTGTCGAACTAAAAGACGTGCACAAAAGCTTTGGCAGCAACCAGGTGCTGAAGGGTGTGTCGTTCGCTATTCCCAGGGGCCAGGTGGTCGCCATCATCGGCAAAAGTGGCTCGGGCAAAAGCACGGCATTGCGCTGTATTGACCGGCTGGAGGTCATCGACAGCGGCGCCATCCAGGTGTGCGGCCACGCGGTGCATTCGCCCGACGTGAACCTGCGCCAATTGCGCCAGGACGTGGGCATCGTATTCCAGAGCTACAACCTGTTTCCGCACCTGACCGTGGAGCAGAACATTACGCTCGCGCCCAAGGCTGTCAAAAGCATGCCCGCCGCAAAGGCGCGGGAGATTGCCGCCCGCACCTTGAAGCAGGTGGGCCTGGAGGACAAGGCGCAGGCCTACCCCGAGCAGCTCTCGGGCGGACAGCAGCAGCGCGTGGCGATTGCCCGGTCGCTGGCGATGGAGCCGCAGGTGATGCTGTTTGACGAAGTGACATCGGCGCTGGACCCACAGCTCACCGGCGAGGTGTTGCGCGTGATTGAGTCGCTGGCCGAAGGCGGCATGACCATGGTGCTGGTCACGCACGAAATGGAATTTGCCGCACGCGTGGCCGACACCATCATTTATATGCACGAAGGCAAGGTGTGGGAGACGGGCGCGGGCGACATGCTCAAGCACCCGCAGACGGCCGAGCTGCGCGATTTTCTTTCTCACGGGCTTTGATCAGAGCCCTGACTTTCTTCAATTCCCTAGCCAAACCTACCAGGAGACAACCATGACCACTTCCACCATCCTCCGCCGCACCTTGCTGGCCATCGCCGCCGCCGCACTCTGCGTGCCTGCCATGGCCGAACTGGCGGACATCAAATCCGCAGGCAAGCTGCGCGTCGGCATCGACTTTGGCGCGCCTTTTTACGGCTACGTGGACGAAAAAATGAAACCTGTGGGCTCGGACGTGGAAGCCGCCGAGCTGCTGGCCAAGGACCTGGGCCTGCAGCTCGAGATCATCAACACCACCAATTCGGCGCGCATCCCGAACCTGCTGTCGAACAAAGTTGACCTGATCATCTCATCGCTCTCGATCACGCCAGAGCGCCAGAAGGCGGTTGATTTTTCCATCCCCTACGGCGCCATTCAGGCTGCCGTGGGCGCGCCCAAGAGCTTGAAGCTCACCAGCATCGACGATCTGGCGGGCAAGACTGTGGCGGTGACGCGCGGTGGCCCGCAAGACAAGATCGTGACCGAACGCGCGCCGCAGGCCAAGGTGGTGCGGTTTGATGATGAAGCCGCGTCCATCACCGCTGCCGCTACGGGCCAGGCCGACATCGTGGCCATCACGCCGCCCATCATTGCCGCCATCGCCAAGAAGAACCCTTCGCGCGACTTTGAGACCAAGTTCATCTTGCAGTCCTACCAGCTGGGCGTAGCCATGCGCAAGAACCAGCCCGAGCTGATGGCGGCAGTGAACGGCTGGATCAAGACCAACCTGGCCAACGGCAAGCTGAACGCCATCCATTTGAAGTACGCCGGCGTGCCGATCCCCAAGGAAATCACGGGCGACGCCAAGTAAGCCTGCGCGCCTTCTTTTTACTGCCCGCCCCGACCCAAGACCCGAAGGAAATTCTCATGAGCCGTCATTTCGGCGCCATCCGCCAGCTCGGCTATGTGGTCCACGACATCGAAGCCGCGATGGACTACTGGAGCAAAACCCTGGGCGTTGGCCCGTGGTTCTACAACCCCAAGGTTCCCATCAAGAACTACCTCTACAAGGGTGAGTCGCACGAGCCGCACAACTCGGTGGCGCTGGCGAACTCAGGTTACGTGCAGGTCGAGCTGATCCAGACGCGCGACGATGTGCCGTCGATGTACCGCGACTTTTTGCAGGCCGGGCGCACCGGGCTGCAGCACGTTGCCTACTGGACCAGCGACTACGACGCCGACCTGGCGCGCCTGACGGGCCAGGGTTTCAAAACGGTGATGAGCGGCGAGGTGGGCGAGCGTGGCCGCTTTGTGTACTTCGACACCGAGTACCACCCCGGCACCGTCATCGAGCTGTCCGAAGTGGCAGGCCCCAAGGGCCGCATGTTCGATCTGATCCGCGAGGAATCAGAAACCTGGGACGGCAAGACAGACCCAGTGCGGCCCTTCCCTGACCTGTCGAAGATTTAATTTTTAAGCCAAATGGCCCTCTAGCGCTTATCCGATATGCGCTAACAGCTATTAAAACAGTAGTAGTACGACCCCATGTCCCCAGACCGCTTCGAAGCCACCTACCTGATCGAAACCCCGCTGGACCCGGCCCACGTGGCCGAGGTACTGGCGGGCGAGCAATCGTGTGGCACCTTCACCCGGGTGGAGGGCGAGACCGATGCGCTGCGCGAACGCGCCCGCGCCACGGTCGAATCGGTTGAGCTGCTGGACGTGGCGCCCGCTCCATCGCTGCCCAACGGCTGGATGCAGCGGCGCGGCATGTGGGGCACACCGCAAACCTGGCAACGCGCCCGGCTGCGCGTGAGCTTTCCGTGCGACAACATTGGCCCCAACCTGCCCACGCTGGCTGCCACAGTGTCGGGCAACCTGTACGACCTGGGCGAGGTCACCGGCCTGCGGCTGGAGTCGATGAAACTCCCCAGCGCCTATCGCGCCCAGTTCGACATGCCGAGCCACGGCATCAGCGGCACGCGTGCGCTGACCAGCGTGCAGGGCCGCCCGCTGATCGGCACCATCATCAAACCCAACGTGGGCCTGTCGGCCGAAGAAACCGGCGACCTTGCCGGGCGCCTGTGCGCCGCCGGTGTGGATTTCATCAAGGACGATGAAGTCTGCGCCAACCCCGTGCACGCGCCGCTGGCAGACCGCGTCAAAGCAGTCATGCGCCGCGTACGCGCACACCAGGAAAAAACTGGCAAGCTGGTGATGGTGGCCTTCAACATCAGCGACGAAACCGACGCCATGCGCCGCCACGCCGACCTGATCGCCGCCGAAGGTGGCAGCTGTGTGATGGTCAGCCTGAACTGGTGCGGTTACTCCGCCGTGCAAACCTTGCGCCGCCACACGCCGCTGGCCTTGCATGGCCACCGCAACGGCTATGGCGCCTTATCGCGCCACCCGCTGCTGGGCTTTTCGTTCAACGCCTGGCAGACGCTGTGGCGGCTGGCGGGTGTGGACCACATGCACGTGCACGGGCTGCAGGGCAAGTTCTCGCAGACCGACGAAGAAGTGATTGCCGACGCGCACGACACGCTGGCCCCGCTGTGCGAAGGCCTGGACGACCGCGTGTTGCCCGCTTTTTCCAACGGCCAGTGGGCCGGCACCGTGCCTGCCACTTGGAACAGCATCCAGTCGAACGACCTGCTGTTCATGTCCGGCGGCGGCATTCTGGCCCACCCTGACGGGCCAGCGGCCGGTGTGGCCAGTCTGCAGCAGGCGTGGGACGCGGTGCAAAAAGGCGAGACGCTGGCAGAACGTGCTGTGCAGGCGCCCGAGCTGCGCCACGCGATCGAATTTTTCGGCAAGCAATAAGCCATGACGACCACCGCCCCCCTGTTCGGCTGGTACGGCGACGACTTCACCGGCGCCACCGACACGCTGGCGGTTCTGGCGCAAGCCGGCCTGCGATCCATGTTGTTCTTGGGCGTACCCAGCGACGGCGCCCTGGCGGCCGCCGGGCCGCTGGACGCCATAGGCATCGCGGGCGCAGCACGTGCCATGCCGCCCGAAGTCATGCGCGCCGAGTTGGCAGGCGTGGGCCGCTTCTTTGAAAAAGCGGCACCGCCGGTGCTGCACTACAAGGTGTGCTCCACCTTCGACAGCGCCCCGTATGTCGGCAACATTGCCTGCGCTATCCACACCTTGCACGCCACCGTCAGCAACCGCTGGGTGCCCATCGTAGGCGGGCAGCCCAGCTTGGGACGCTACTGCGCTTTCAGCAACCTGTTTGCCGCCGCAGGCACAGGAGGCGCCGTGCACCGCATCGACCGCCACCCCACCATGCGCCGACACCCCGTCACCCCCATGGGCGAGGCCGACCTGCGCCTGCACTTGGCGCGCCAGGGGCTGGACGGCATCACCGCCCTGCACTACCCGCTGTACGACACCGGAGCGAAGGCGATCGACGCCGCATTGCAAACCTTGCTGGACGACGATGAAACCGCGCACACCATCGTGCCCACGCTGCTGGACCTGACTGCGTCTGAGCAGTTGGCCACGGTAGGCCGCTTGCTGTGGCAAGAGGCACAAAAGGCACGATTGCTCGCCGTGGGGTCGAGCGCAGTGGCCCAAGCGCTGGTAGCCCACTGGGCCGAGCCAGCCCCGCTGGCCGCCCCGCAACTGGGACCGGCCGATGGCCCGGTCTTCGCGTGGGCGGGCAGCCTGTCGCCCTTGACTGCAGCCCAGGTGCAGGCCGCCACCGACTACCACCGCATCGCGGTAGACGCTGAGCGGCTGGGCAGTGACCCCGCCTATTCACAGACTTTGCAGGATGCGATCTGCCTGCAACTGCAGAACGGGCAAGACGTGTTGGCCTACACCGGGCCAATCGAAGGTACGGCCGCCAACCTCACCTCAGCCGCTCATGTCGCCCAAGCCAGCGCCGAACTGATAGCACGGGTGGTGCAGGCGCGCACAGATCAGGGCACACCCCTGCGGCGCGTTGGCATTGCAGGGGGCGACACTTCCAGCCATGCCGTGCAGGCGCTGCAGCTTTGGGGGCTGTCTTATCAGACCACGCTGTGCCCCGGTGTGACGCTAAGCCGCGCCCACAGCCAGAACCCAGCGCGCAATGGGATGGAGCTGATGCTCAAGGGCGGTCAGATGGGCGGGACGGATTTGTTTGCGCAGCTGCTGTCGAAATAGCCGAGCGTGAATTGCTTTTGATTGCTTCTTAGGTCGCAATCGCCTCTGGCCGGCGCCCCATCCCGCGCACGATGGCCGCCAGCAGCACACCGTAGGCAGGCACGAACAGCAGCAGGCTCACGCCGAGCTTGATGGCGTAATCGACCCAGGCGATTTCTACCCAGTGCGCCGCCATAAAGGCATCGGGGCTGTGCCAGAAGGCGACCGAGAAGAAGGCCGCCGTATCCAGCGCTTGGCCGAACACCGAAGCCGCAGCAGGCGCCAGCCACCAAGCCCGGCTCCGCTGGCGGATGCGATCAAACACCTGGATGTCGAGCAACTGCCCCAGCACATAGGCCACAAAACTGGCAAATGCGATGCGAAACACGAAGGTATTGAAATCGCCCAGGGCGTTCAAACCGTTGAAGTGACCATCGTGGAACAGCACGCCCACGACATACGACGCCAACAAAGCCGGCAGCATGGCGCGTGTGATCACGCGGCGCGCCTGCGCCTTGCCGATCAGGCGCACAGTCAGGTCGGTCGCGAGAAAGATAAAGGGAAAGCTGAACGCCCCCCAAGTGCTGTGAAAGCCAAGCAAGCTGAGCGGCAGTTGCACCAGGTAATTGCTGGCGATGATGATGGCGACGTGGGACGCCACCAGTAGGGACAGGTACAGCGGCACGCGCGTCGGCGTTGCCTGAATGGTGCTCATGGCACTCCTTTTTTTATGAATGGGGGCGAGGGAACCCATGTTGCGGCGATGGTGCCGGGAGGGATTGTATGCAGCTCTGGCGCGCTCCATTCAGCGGATAGAGCCATGGCATCGCGTTCTCGCTGCAAGCTTGAGCCCTACCGCGCAGACCAAAATCAAAAGAAAGGCGTCAGATCACCACAGGCTCAGGCTCCAAGCGAATGCCAAAGCGCTCATACACACTGGTCTGTATCGCCTTGGCCAGCGTCATCACCTCACCGCCCGTCACGCTGTCGGCGCCATGCCCTCGGTTGACCAGCACCAGCGCCTGCTTTTCATAGACCGCTGCCATGCCCACCGTCTTGCCCTTCCAGCCGCAGGCGTCGATGAGCCAGCCGGCTGCGAGCTTGATGCGGCCGTCCGGCAGTGCGTAGTGCACGATTTTGGGGTCGCGGGCAATGATGTCCTGGCACTGCTCGGGTGTGACGGTAGGGTTCTTGAAGAAGCTTCCTGCGTTCCCTATGACGGCCGGGTCGGGGAGCTTGGCACGCCGGATTTCGCAGACCCAGTCAAAAATCTGCTGCGCCGTTGGGTTCGCGCCGGCCTCCTGCGCGCGGCGCTCTAGCTCTAAATAGCCCAGCTCAGGCTTCCAGGCCTTGGGAAGGCGAAAGCGCACCTGCGTAATGACCGAACGGCCGGCCAAGCCCATGCCGCGCGCCGGGCGATCGCCCTGTGCCGCTTCTGACGGAGTGTGTTTAAAGACCGAATCGCGGTAGCCAAAGCCGCACTGGGCAGCGTCCAGCGAAAAAGGCTCACCCGTGCTCAGATCGATGGCGTCGAGCGAATCAAAGCGGTCTTGCAGCTCCACCCCGTATGCGCCGATGTTCTGCACCGGCGCTGCGCCCACCGTACCGGGAATCAAGGCCAGGTTTTCCAGCCCCGGCCAGCCCTGCGCAAGCGTCCAGGCGACGGTGTCGTGCCACGACTCGCCCGCGCCGACCTCGACTATCCAGGCATCGCTGGTTTCTGCTACCAGGCGCCGGCCAGGAATTTCCACCTTCAACACCACGCCGCGCACGTCGCCAGTCAGCACCACATTGCTGCCGCCCCCCAGCACAAAGAGGGGCTGGCGCGCCAGCAGTGGAAGCGCTCTCAGCTGTGCAATGTCGTCGGCCGAGCGCACGCGCACCAAGGTTTCGGCGCGGGCCATGATGCCAAAGGTGTTGTAGGGCTGAAGCGAGCAGTTTTTCTCGACTAACATTAGACGGATTGTCGCATTCGCCCCTTTTCGGGGCGTGCTTTTTCGAGGAGTCAAGCCGCCATGCCATCGTTCGATACCGTTTGCGAAGCCGATTTTGTAGAAGTGAAGAACGCGGTCGAGAACGCCGCCAAGGAAATCGGCACGCGCTTCGACTTCAAAGGCACGTCTGCCGCCGTGGAGCTCAAGGACAAGGAAATCACCATGTTTGGCGACGCCGAGTTCCAGCTCACCCAGGTGGAAGACTTGCTGCGGGGCAAGCTGACAAAACGCAACGTGGACGTGCGATTCCTCGACATCGGCAAACCGCAGAAGGTGGGCGGCGACAAAGTCAAGCAAGTCATTAAAGTGCGCAACGGCATCGAGAGCGAGCTGGCCAAGAAGCTCCAAAAGCTCATGAAGGACAGCAAGCTCAAGGTGCAGGCGGCCATTCAGGAGGAAAAAGTGCGCATCACCGGCGCCAAGCGCGACGACCTGCAGGCGGCGATGGCACTGATCCGCAAGGACATTACCGACATGCCGCTGACCTTCAACAACTTCCGCGACTGACATGCGCTTCGCATCGCCCCGCCTTGCTGCGGCCTGCGTGGCGGCGTGTCTTGCTTTAGGCGGCGCGGTCAGCGCCTCTGCCGAAAACGTCGCCTTGGCGGGCGTGCTCGGCGGCAAGGCGCTGCTGGTGGTAGGCAGCAGCGCACCGCGCGCCGTTGCGCCGGGTGAGCGCTATCTCGGCATTACCTTGGTTTCCGTCACCGGCGACGGCGCAGTCGTCGAGGCCAATGGCCTGCGGCAAAACTTGCGCCTGGGTGCGCCGGTGAGCGTAGGGGGGAGCGGTGCCAGCCAGCGTGTGGTGTTGACGCCAGACAGTCGAGGTCACTACCTGCAGCAAGGGCAGATCAACGGGCGCGCCGCAACGTTTATGGTCGATACCGGCGCTTCAACCGTTGCCATGGGCCAAGCCGATGCCGAGCGCATGGGGCTTGAATTTCGCAAGGGCAGGTCGGTGGGCGTGCGCACGGCGAACGGCACGGCGCAAGGCTGGCAAATCAAGCTCAATTCTGTGCGCTTGGGCGGTATCGAGGTGTTTGGTGTTGACGCCGTTGTCACACCACAGCCCATGCCGTTTGTGCTGCTGGGCAACAGTTTCTTGTCGGAAGTGCACATGACCCGCAACGCCCAACAAATGGTGCTTGAGAAGCGCTGATGGCCAACGAAGCGCTGGCGCACAACGCGCACGACGAGGAATACGAGGATTTGCTCAGCCTCTGGGGCGATCTCGAATCTGCCTTGTCGGTGCTGCTCTCACGCCCTGAGCGTGTGCACTCGTTCGCCACCAAACTGCGCCAGTTTGATCGCTGGTTGCAGGAGCTCATTGCCCACGACATCGACGCGTCGCTGTACCTCATGTTCCAGCTGGCCTCGACCTCCACAGTGGGCTACAGCGCCTCGCACGCTTTGGTCTGCGGCACGCTGTGCCACATCATGGCGCGCGAATTTGAACTGCCCGACCACGAGCGCAATGCGCTGGTTCGCGCAGCGCTCACCATGAACATCGGCATGACGCAGATGCAGGACGAACTTGCAGTGCAGCGCGAAGCCCCCAACACCGTGCAGCAGCAGGCCATTGCCGAGCACCCACAAAAAAGCCAGGAGCTGCTGGAGCAGCTGGACATCACCAACGACCTCTGGCTCGACATCGTCGGCCAGCACCACGGCAATTTGCCCACATCGACGCCATTGGCCGAACTTGCGCCTATGGATCGTCTCACCCGCATTCTGGGCACCATCGACCGCTACGCCGCCATGATCAGTCCGCGCAAATCCCGCGCCGGGCGCAGCGCCACCGATTCGGTGCGCGCCTTGGTTGGCCAGGAGATTGACCAGCGCGACGAGGTCGGCCTGATGCTGGTGCGCACCGTGGGCCTGTGCCCGCCCGGCACCTATGTGCGGCTGGACAACGGCGATACCGCGATCGTGCTGCGCCGCGGAGACAAGCCCAACATGCCTCTGGTTGCGAGCATCCTGAGCGCTGCCGGCGCCCACCACAGCGAGCCGCAGATTCACCCCACTGCGCGTGGCAAACCGCATGTGAAATCCGCGCTTGCCACCACCAGCGTGACGGTGGACATGAACCACCGCACCATGGTGCGACTGGGGATGTATGCGGCGCAGCGCGCAGCAGCGCTGGTAGCCCACGGCGGCGCGGCTGCCTTGGTGCCAAACAGCGCGGCAACGCCGCTTTTTTCTGCGAGCGGCGGAGCCCCACTCTTTCCGCCCACTGAAGCAGCGCCGCTGGACACCCACGGCGGCGTGGTTTAGGAACCAAACGAAATTTTCAAGCTGCGTCGTCCGGGCGCAGCAAAGTGCGCGCGGCAGCGTCAGTGCTGGTGGCCCCAGACCACCATCGCGTCGCGCCCTTCCACCGCCAGATCGACTTTCGCCCCCACAGGCAGGAGCACCTTGGTCGCGACATGGCCGTACGGCAATCCGGTCAGCACCGGGGCATCGATCTGGCTGCGCAGCCACTGCACCACGCTGTCCATACCAAAGCCCTTGTCGTGTGGCGCCAGCCGAATTCCAGTGAACTGGCCCAGCAGCACGGCCTTCTGGCGCGCCAGTACCCCTGCGTAAAGCAATTGCGTGAGCAGGCGCTCGATGCGGTACGGGTGCTCGTTCACGTCTTCGAGAAACAGCACGCCGCCGTCGACCTGCGGCAACCACGGCGTGCCGACGAGCGAGGCCAATACCGCAAGGTTACCGCCCCAAAGCGTTGCATCGTGCAGTTCAAACGCGTAGTCCGGCGTGCTTTCGCGGGCTATGCGGCTGCGAGGGTACGGCAGGCGCCAGCCTGTGCCTTCGCCAAAGCCGGTGATCAAATCGTCAAAGCACGCTTCCATGATGTCGTCGGGCACTCCAGGCACTCCGAAATCGGGGCATAGTGCCGGCCCGGCCCACGTGGTTGCGCCGGTACGCGCCAGCACGGCGCACTGGAAGGCGGTGAAATCGCTCACACCGACAAAGTGCATGCCGCCCTCCACCGCTTTGGCTACGCCGGCGTAGTCAATTCCCGGCAGGATGCGCGTCAAGCCATAGCCGCCGCGCGAAGCCAACGCCACATCGGCGCCGCTGGCCGCTGCGCGGGCGATGGCGGCGATGCGCGTGGCATCGTCGCCGGCAAAGCGGGTGTGCACCGCCAGCGCGTCGCGGTCGACCTCAACTTCATGGCCGAGCGCCTCAAGCCGTTTGACGCCGCGCCGGAAGGCGGCCTTGTCGACCACTGCGCCAGATGGCGAGTAGATGTAGATGTGGCGCGGGCCATGCGCGTGGCCGCAATCGCAGTCGCCGTCGGGCGTGTGGGAGTGGTGATCGTGAGACAAGGCGAGGTTGCGGTAAGGCGCTAAGAATCAGGCGCTATAAAAACGTTCAGTCGTCCGCAGTTTCAGACCGCAGAACCGGGCTGACTGAAGTATTCCACAGCCTGATCTGCAATCGGCCCGCCGTGCTCCTGCACAAAATGCCCGGCATGCGACAGCACCACAGGCGGCGGGCAACCGCGCACCTGCGCCGCCAGTTGCTGCATGACCGGCTCGCCCAACACCGGGTCTTGCGCACCGACAAACATCAGGCTGCGGCCGGTCCAGTCGTCTTGCCAGAAATCGCGCGCAGCGCGGGAGACATCGGCGCCCGGCGCCTCCAGCGTGCCGGGCACCAGCTGCGGGAACGCCCGCGCAGCCGCCCGGTAGCCGGCATCCGGGAACGGCGCGTCGTAGGCCGCACATTCGGCCTCAGTCATCTGCGGGTTGCCGCGTCCAAGCAAGCGCCCCACGCCAAACAAAGGCTTTTGGGCGCACATCTCGCGCCAGGCGATGAAGCCGGGGGACAGCGGCAGCTCGCCCGTCGCCAGCAACGTGTTCATGGCCAGCAGGCCGACGAAGCGCTCGGGCATTGCCATCGGCAGGGTCAGGCCCAGAATGCCGCCCCAGTCCTGCACCACCAGCACGCAGCGCTGCAGGTCAAGTCGCTCAATAAATTCAAGCAGCACCTGACGGTGCCATGCGAAGGTGTGAAAGGCGTCTTTCTTGGGCTTGTCGCTCTTGCCAAAACCGATCACATCGGGCGCCACCACCCGGTGACCAGCCGCGAGGAACACCGGAATCATGTGCCGGTAGAGGTAGCTCCACGCCGGGTTGCCGTGCAAGCACAGCCAGGTGACCGGCGCGTCTTGTGCGCCCTCGTCGAGGTAGTGCATGCGCAAACCACCGAGCGAGGGCAGGTCGCTGAGGTAACGCGGCGCCCACGGGTAAGCCGGCAGTTGGGCAAAGCAGGCATCGGGCGTGCGCAGTGCGTCTTGGCGCAGCGGATGGGCGGCCAGCGCGCGCTCGCGCTGCTCGCTGCGGCGGGCCTTGAAGAAAGATTCGAGCAAGGCGCCGCATTCCTCGGCCAGCACGCCGCCTGTAAGTTGCGTCTGGTGGTTGAGCTGGGGGTTGGCGAACAGGTCGAGCACGGAACCAGCTGCGCCGGTTTTCGGGTCGGCAGCGCCAAACACCACACGCGCGAGACGGGCGTGCAGCATGGCGCCGCTGCACATGGCGCAAGGCTCCAGCGTGACGTACAGCGTGCAATCGCTCAGCCGGTAGTTGCCCAAGGCCTGCGCACCGGCGCGCAGCGCGGCAATCTCGGCGTGTGCTGTGGGGTCATGGTCCTGTAAGGGCGCATTGCGGCCAGTGGCGATCACTTCGCCCCCGCGCACCAGCACCGCGCCCACGGGCACTTCGCCGGCGTCGGCAGCGGCGCGGGCCTCGGCCAGCGCCAGCTTCATAAAGTGTGTATCAATACTCAAAACGCTACCCTATTCATAGCTTAAAGCGCAATATTCATAGGCGCTAGAAGCCATTTTTATATAAATTTTATTCGGCGGGCTCGGGCCGTGGCTGGTTGAGGGCACTTTCCAGCGACTTCTTGTAGTTCTCTTGAATCTGCTGGCTTTGCGCTCGCACGGTGCTGGGCGCTGAGGCAGCTTCCCCAGCAGGCACTGTTTGAAGCGCCGGCACCGAAGCGCGGGTGGTGTCCAGGCTCTTGCGGGTCATCAGACCGACCAGCGCAAGCGCTACGAGCAAAGCGATGAGCCCAAATCCAGCACGCATGTCAATTCTCCTTGGCGGACACCAGGCCCAATGTTTCCATCCATTGTGCAAGCGCTTGGGCGTCGGCGTCACCAGCGCTGTAGCAGGCGTACAGCGCGGCATGCGACTCGGGGCGGTGCTGGTTGAGCTTGAGCGTGCATTGCAGCTCAGTCACGCGCAGTTCGAAGCCGACGATGGCCTTGAGCATCTTTCCTGTGTAGTCCTCAGGGAGCGCGCGCCACTGATCGGCGTAGGGTGGCTCATGCTGACCAATCAAGGCTTTGAGCAGCGCGTCTTTGCCCTGTGCATCGTCGATCAGCGTCGCCTCGACCCGGCAATGCACGGCGAGGTAGTTCCAGCTCGGCACGCGGGCCAAGTCCGGATAAACGCCAGGCGAGAGGTAGGCCTGCGGTCCCAAAAATGTCACCAAGGCCTGCGGCCGCGCCGCCAAATAGCGCCAGTGGGGATTGGCGCGCGCGCAGTGGCCAAGTAAGAGCAACTCGCCTTGGCCCTCGCCATTGCCCTGCCCCTTCAGGTGCAGCGGCAGGTGCGTGACCACCGGGAACCCGGTGTCGTCGGTCGACACCAGGCTGGCGAGCGGGTGTGCGCGCATCAGCGCCCGAGCGTGCGCCGGATCGGTGGAGCGAAACTGCGGGGGCTGGTACATGCGTGCCTCTTTAAGAAATGATTGCGAAAAGCGCGCAGCGTGGGGACAGGCGCAGCGCACGGCGCTTTGTGCGGCCGCCATCGTAGTCCCACCACACGACCGCCACGCACAGTGAAGGCACCAAAAAACTATTATTTTTATAGCTGCTTGCGCTTTATTTATAAGCGCTAGACGCCTATTTGGCATGAAGTTTTGCAATGCAGGCAGGCTTGTCGCACAATGATTTTTATGCAAACCAACTTCATAGCCAACGAAGCCGTGCCGTGCGCAAGCGGCCGCACGCTGGACGTGGTCGACCCGTCCGACGGCCAAGTCTTCGACCAGCTGCAGCGCAGCGACGCAAGCGACATCGCCTGCGCAGTACAGGCGGCGCGTCGATGCTTTGAGACGCTCTGGCGGCCCATCGCACCAGCCGATCGGGGGCGGCTGTTGATGCGGCTCTCACAAGCAGTTGCGGCGCATGTCGACGAGCTTGCCGCGCTGGAGCAGCGCGACTGCGGTAAGCCGACGCGCCAAGCGCGCGCCGACGCGCTGGCACTGGCGCGCTACTTTGAGTTTTATGCCGGTGCCTGCGACAAACTGCACGGCGAGACTCTGCCCTACCAAGACGGCACTACCGTGCTTACCTGGCGCGAACCGCATGGCGTGACGGGCCACGTCATTCCGTGGAACTACCCGATGCAAATCTTCGGCCGCAGCGTGGGCGGGGCACTGGCGGCCGGCAACACCTGCGTGGTCAAGCCGGCCGAAGACGCATGCCTGTCGCTGCTGCGCGTGGCCCACCTCGCCGCCGAGGTGGGCTTCCCGCCAGGTGCCATCAACATCGTCACCGGCTACGGGCATGAGGTCGGCGACGCGCTGGCCCGCCACCCCGGCATCGACCACATCAGTTTTACCGGTAGCCCCGGTGTCGGCACCTTAATCGCCCAAGCGGCTGCAGAACGCCACTGCCCGGTGACGCTGGAACTGGGCGGCAAGAGCCCACAGATTGTGTTTGCCGATGCCGATCTGGATGCCGCGCTGCCAGCCATCGTCAACGCCATCGTGCAAAACGCCGGCCAGACCTGCTCGGCCGGCTCGCGCTTGCTTGTTGAGCGCAGTCTGTACGAGCCCTTGCTTGAACGCCTGGGCAAGCTGTTTGCAGGCCTGCGCGCGGGCCCGGCGACCCTGGACCTCGATGTCGGCCCCCTGATTCGGGCCACGCAAAAGGAGCGGGTGCTGGCCTTCCTAGACGACGCGCGCGCGGCCGGCATTGCCACCGTAGCGCAGGGCAGCGTCGTGCCAGAAGCACCCGAAACCGGCTTCTACGCCGCGCCTATCCTGCTGCGCGACGTGCCTGCAGAGCACCGCCTGGCGCAAGAAGAAATCTTTGGCCCAGTGCTCTGCGCCATGCCATTTGACGACGAAGACCACGCGGTGCACCTCGCCAACGGTACGCACTTTGGCCTGGTGGCCGGTGTCTGGACGCGAGACGGTGGCCGCCAGCTGCGCTTGGCGCGGCGCTTGCAGTGCGGCCAAGTCTTCATCAACAACTACGGCGCCGGCGGCGGCGTGGAACTGCCTTTTGGCGGTGTGAAATCGTCGGGCTACGGACGCGAGAAGGGGTTTGAAGCGCTGTACGGCTTCACCACGCTCAAAACCGTGGCCATTCGCCACGCTTGACCGCCTGCACCCCACCCCATTCATTCAGATCGGAAGCCACCAGCATGCGCCTCGCTCACAAATCCATCATCGTCACCGGCGCCGGCAGCGGCATTGGCGAAGGCATTGCCTTGCGCTTGGCGTCCGAGGGTGCGCAGGTGATCGTCAACGACATCAACACTGCGGCAGGCGAGCGGGTGGCACAGGCCATTCGGGCCGCTGGAAGTGAAGCGCAGTTCTTCCAAGCCGACGTGACCAAATCCGCCGATGTAAAAGCCCTGGTCGCCGAGGCAGTTCGCCGCTACGGCCGGCTTGACGTCGTAGTGAACAACGCCGGCTGGACACACCGCAACCGCCCCATGCTGGAGGTGAGCGAGGAAGACTTCGACAAGGTGTATGCCATCAACGTCAAAAGCATTTACCTCTCTGCCATCCACGCCGTGCCAGCGATGCGCGCCAACCCAGGCGGCAGCGGCGGCAGCTTCATCAACATTGCATCCACCGCGGGCCTACGCCCCCGCCCTGGGCTCACTTGGTACAACGGCTCCAAGGGCGCGGTGATCACGACCAGCAAATCGATGGCGGCCGAGCTCGGGCCGGAGAACATTCGCGTCAACTGCTTGAACCCAGTTTTCAACCCCGACACCGGCCTGGCGGCCGAGTTCGCCGGGGGTCCGGTGGACGATGCGCGGCGGGCAAAGTTTCTCGCCACCATCCCGCTGGGACGCTTTTCCACCGCGCTGGACGTGGCCAACGCCGCCCTGTACCTGGCCAGCGACGAGGCAGCCTTCATTAGTGGCGTGTGCATCGAGGTAGATGGGGCGCGCTGCGTATAAGGGATCCGCGGTGCGCAATATCCCTATTGAGGGTGTGCGGCAGAATCAGGACATGGCCGAACGGGTGATTCCTCTAATCGATGCGCGGGTGGCAGCACTGCCCCTGCCAGCAGGCACGGGCGCGCCAGCAACTGGCAGCGTGAGCGACCGATTGGGCAGGCCTCTGCGCGACCTGCGCATCAGCGTCACCGACCGCTGCAACTTCCGCTGCAACTACTGCATGCCCAAGGAAGTGTTCGACAAGGAACACGCCTACCTGCCCCACAGCGCCTTACTGACGTTTGAGGAGATCACGCGGCTGGCCAAGGTTTTTCTGGGTCATGGCGTGCGCAAAATTCGCCTCACTGGTGGCGAGCCGTTGCTGCGCAAGAACATCGAGGAACTGGTGGCACAGCTTGCTGCGCTGCGCACTGTGGATGGCCAACCACCCGAACTCACGTTGACCACCAACGGTTCGCTCTTGGCGCGCAAGGCCCGTGCGCTGAAGGAGGCGGGCCTGAACCGCGTCACCGTCAGCCTCGACGGATTGGACGACGCGGTGTTCCGTCGCATGAACGACGTGGATTTCCCGGTGGCCGAAGTATTGGCCGGGATAGACGCAGCACGCGAAGCGGGCCTGTCGGGCTTGAAGGTCAACATGGTCGTCAAGCGCGGCACCAATGAGCATGAAATTCTGCCCATGGCGCGGCATTTTCGCGGCTCGGGCACGACGCTGCGCTTCATTGAATACATGGACGTCGGCGCCACCAACGGCTGGCGCATGGACGAAGTGCTGCCTTCGCGCGAACTCATCGCGCTGCTGCGCGCCGAGCTGCCGCTGGTGCAACTCGACCCGAGCGCGCCGGGCGAAACTGCCGAGCGCTGGGGCTACGCCGATGCGAGCGGACAGCACGACCCTAGCTTGGGCGAAGTCGGCGTGATCAGCAGCGTCACCCAGGCCTTTTGCGGCAGCTGCAACCGAGCGCGCCTTTCTACCGAGGGGCGCATGTACCTCTGCCTGTTTGCCGGTCAGGGCTACGACCTGCGGGCGCTGCTGCGCGGCGGCGCCAGCGACATGGGTTTGAGCGACGCCGTTGCCGCCATCTGGCAAGGCCGCGCCGACCGGTATTCCGAGCTGCGTGCGAGTTTGCCGAAAGATGGTTCGGCAGAGGAAGGCGGACGCCGCCGGATCGAGATGAGCTACATCGGTGGCTGAAGTATTCTTACCCGCCTTGGTCTCCTGCGCCGCGCGCTGCCACCATGATTAGCGCCCAAGACATCACTGGCCTGGTGCTTGCTGGTGGTCGAGGCGCGCGTATGGGTGGCGCAGACAAGGGTTTGCAGGCGTTTCGCGGCGCAACCCTTGCACTGCATACGCTTCAGCGCCTGCAGGTACAGGTCGGCACTGTAGTGATAAACGCCAACCGCAACCTGGAGGCTTATGAAGCGTTTGGTGTGCCCGTTTGGCCAGACGCCGACCAAGACTATTCCGGCCCGCTCGCAGGCTTTCTTGCCGGGCTGACGCATTGCGAAACTCCTTGGCTGCTCACCGTTCCTTGCGACACGCCCTTATTTCCCTTCAACCTGGTCGAGCGCTTGGCGCGCGCCGCCGATTGCGCCCATGCCGACATCGCAACCGCGGCGACATCTGAAGCGGACAAAGATGGCCGCGCTTGCGTAAGACTCCAGCCGGTTTTTAGCCTGATGCGGGTCGAACTACTGGAGAGTCTGGTGCGCTTTACGCAAGGCGGCGGTAGAAAGGTGGAGGCTTGGATTGGTCAGCAGCGCGGCACCACCGTCACCTTTGACGCGCCTGGCGACGACCCCCGCGCCTTTTCTAATGCCAACACCCTCTCCGAGCTGAACGCGCTGGAATCTCGCTTCTAGAGCGGTGATAAACCTCACTCAAGTGCGGCGGTTTTCTCGAACACGTGCACTTGCATAGTCTCGCGTCGCATCAAAGTGCGGCTCGGTCCGACACCACTAGGGAACTGCTGGCGCTACGCTCTGGTGAAAATTTTTGAAAGACCTAGCGATGCCGTTTACAACCCACCATCTCGCCACCGAACCGAACCGCGAACAGATCGATCAAGGCACAGAACCCACCGTACTGGAGTTCGGTACGCCATGGTGCAGCCACTGCCAAGCGGGGCAGCCGTTGATAGAAAGCGCTTTGACGAACCACCAAGAAGTCGCACATATCAAAGTTGAGGACGGCAAAGGGCGGCCTCTTGGACGCAGCTTTGCGGTAAAACTTTGGCCGACCTTGGTGCTGCTGAAGGGCGGTCGCGAGGTGGGGCGGCTTGTTCGCCCGCAATCCGCCAAGGCGATCGAAGAAGCACTTGAGCAAATGCTCAGCTGATCGCTTCTGCTGAAAGTAGTCGGCTCAAACACCAAGGGTTTGTACTGAGCAGTTGATGCCGATCAAGTCTTGCCAGTGAAGGCGTTCGGATAATGGCCTTAACAAATTTAAGGTCATTTTCGATGCTTCGCCTAGTCTCTCTTCTTGCTGCCGCGCTCGCAATTGGCGCCTCCTCCAGCGCCCTTGCGCAAACTGCGCAGGCCCGCGCCACTGCAAACGCGGACTTGCAAGCCAGGTTCGCCCAGGCACAAGCCGATCCCGAACTGGCGCAGAGACTCCTCGGAAGAGGCCGCAAGGCGGCTGCGGTCTGCGCAAATTGCCACGGCGAAGCGGGCGCCAGCAACAAGTCTGGCGTGCCTCATCTGGCGGGTCAGAATCCTGCCTATCTGCTGGAACAAGTGCGCCAGTTTGCCGACGGGCGGCGCCGCGACATGTGGATGGAAGGCATGATCCGCGCGATGGACGCCGACGAAAAAATTGGCATCGTGCTGTTTTATTCAGGGCAGACACTCGCGCCGCAATCGGTGCACGATGCCGCACTTGCCACGCGCGGTAAGGAATATTTCGGAAAAATATGCTTTCGCTGCCATGGTGAGAACGGCCGCGGCAGCGAACAAATCGCGCGCATCGCAGGTCAGCAGCAAGAATATTTAACGAAAACTCTCATGCTCTACCGCGACGGCAAAAGCCCGCGCGCCGATTCCATCATGACGCCCAACACACGTCAAATGAGCAATGCCGACATTGACGCGGTTGCGGCCTATGTCAGCAGCATGCGCTGATATCAAGAAAAAACGCCCTAGGGCAATGTCTGCAAGCGTCTCGCGCTATAGATTTTTTCAAGAATGTGCTGCAAATGCAGTTTGCACAGGGTCCTGCCGCGCACCCGGCACCGACCGGCGGGCCAGTAGCGCGTACATCGTGGGCACCACAAACACAGTCAGCAGCGTACCCAGCAGCATGCCGCCGACAATGACCCAGCCGATCTGACTGCGCGTTTCGGCCCCTGCGCCGCGCGCCAAGGCCAGCGGCAGAGCGCCCAGCACCATCGCGCCGGTGGTCATCAGAATGGGACGCAGACGCTGCGCCGATGCCTTTACGAGGGCGTCGATCATGTCCACGCCCTGCTCTCGCAACTGGTTGGTGAATTCCACAATCAAAATGCCGTGCTTGGTAATCAACCCCACCAGCGTGATCAGCCCGATTTGTGAATACACGTTGAGCGAACCGCCACTCCATTGCAGTGCCAACAGCGCGCCGGTGATCGACAGCGGCACCGAGAGCAGGATCACCAGTGGATCGACAAAGCTTTCGAACTGCGCAGCAAGCACCAGGAAAATGAACACCAGCGCGAGCACGAAGACCACACCCAGCGCTCCCTGCGAACTACGGAACTCACGCGAAGTGCCGTTCAAGTCGGTGGTGTAGCCCGGCTGCAAAACGGTCGCGGCGGTTTGGTCCATGAAAGTGAGCGCTTGGCCCAGCGAGTAGTCGGGCGAGAGGTTCGCCGTGATGGTGACCGAGCGGCGCTGGCCAAAGTGGTTCAGCTCCCGGGGGCTGACGCCCTCGCGCACCGTCACCAGCGACGCAAGCGGCACCATGACATCTCCCCGTCCACGAACGTTGATGGCGTCAATGTCCTGCGGCGTGCTGCGCGCACTGCCCTCTGTCTGCACGATCACGTCGTACTGCTCGGCGTCGCGCTTGTAGCGGGTTACGGTGCGCCCACCGAGCATGGTTTCTATGGCGCGGGCCACCGCATCCACGCTTACGCCGAGGTCGGCGGCGCGTTCTCGATTCACGTCGAGCCGCAGTTCGGGCTTGTTCAGCCGAAGGTCAATATCAGGCGAAACAATTCCAGGGTTTTTTGCCATTTCAGCAAGAAACTGCTGTGCAATCGCGCTGAGTTTTTCGTAACTCTCCGAGGTCTGGATGACGTATTCGAGCGGGCGGGAGCGAAACCCTTGCCCCAGCGACGCCGGGGTGATGGGAAACGCATTCACGCCTGCCAAACCGGCCAACCGGGGCTGCATTTCGCGCGCCAGTGCCAAGGTGCTGCGATTGCGATCCTCCCAATCGACGGTACGGAAAATCACGCTGCCTTGCGAAACCGTAGGGTTGCCAATGCTGGCGTAAATGCGGTCGAATTCAGGGTAGTCGCGGCCGATTTTTTCAAGCGCCAGCGCATAGCGATTTGTGTAGTCGAGCGTCGCGCCATCGGGCGCATTGACCACGGCCAAAATGGTGCCGCGGTCTTCCAGGGGCGAGAGCTCTTGCTTCATGCGCGGCAGCACCAGCGCAATGACCACTGCGCAAAACAGCATGACGCCGACCACCATCCAGCGGGCCTGAAAAAGCGCACCGCGCACACTCCCTGCCGCCCCAAATCGCGCCGTGAGAATCCAACGCAGCAGGCGGCCATACGCATCAGAAAGATTGGTAAGCCAACGCTCCATGCTGCGGTCGAACCAGTGCGGCTTGGGGTTGTGTCGCAAAAGCAGCGAGCTCAACATGGGCGTAAGCGTGAGCGCAACAAAACCCGATACCACCACAGCGCCAGCCAATGCCAGCGCAAATTCCACAAACAAGCGCCCGGTACGCCCAGGTGTGAAGGCAAGCGGCGCATACACCGCCACTAAGGTGAGCGTCATCGCGACGATGGCGAAACCGATTTCGCGCGAGCCACGGATGGCTGCGGCGAAGGGTGTCATGCCCTCTTCAATGTGCCGAAAAATGTTCTCCAACATGACGATGGAATCGTCCACCACCAAACCGATGGCGAGCACCAAGGCCAGCAGCGTCAAAGTGTTGATGGAGAAACCCGCCAGCTGCATTAAGGCAAAACTTCCCACCAAACTGACCGGAATCGTGACCAGTGGAATGATGGAGGCGCGCAGCGTGCGCAGGAAGATGAAAATCACCATTGCCACCAAGAGCACGGCTTCGGCGATGGTGGTGTAGACGCTTTTGACCGACCGGTCGATGAACACTGAGTTGTCGTTGGCGATGTCAATGCCGATGTCGGGCGGCAAGTCGGCCTTGAGGATGGGCAGCATGGCACGCACCCCAGCCGAAAGCTCCAAGGGATTGGCCGTCGCTTGGCGCACAACACCCACCGAGATGGCAGAGCGGCCGTTGATGCGCACCTTGCTGCGCTCGTTCGCCGGCCCCTCTTCCACCCGCGCCACATCCGAGAGCCGGACCGCAAATCCGTTAACGCGGCGGATGACTATGGCCGCGAACTGCTCCGGGCGCTGCAAGTCGGTCTGTGAGGTGACACTGAATTCGCGCTGATCCGACTCGATGCGCCCGGCGGGAAGCTCCAGGTTGGCACGGCGAATCGCGTCTTCTACATCCTGCGTGGTGAGCTGGTAGGCCGCCAGGCGCTGAGGATCAAGCCAGACACGCATGGCGTAGCGGCGCTCGCCGTAAATCGGCACATCGGCTACGCCAGTGACGGTCTGCAGCCGCGGTTTGACGATGCGCGCCAGCAGGTCGTTGATCTCGAGCGGGCTGCGCGACTCGCTGCTAAAAGCCAGCCACATCACGGGGAATGCATCGGCCTCGACCTTTGCAATGACCGGCTCATCCACCGCGTCTGGCAGGCGATTTCGGACCCTGGCGGTTCGGTCGCGCACTTCGGCAGCGGCGTTGTCGGCGTCTTTTTCGAGGCGAAAACGCACGCTGATCTGGCTTTGCTCGGCGCGGCTGATCGAGGTAATCACATCGACAGCGTCGATGCCCGCGATGGAATCCTCCAGCGGTTTGGTGACCTGAGACTCCATCACCTCTGCGGAGGCTCCGGCGTAGTTGACGCGCACCGTCACTACGGGCTCATCAATCTTTGGGTATTCGCGCACCGAAAGGCGGGTAAAGCTGACCGCACCGATCAGCAGCACCAGCAAGGAGAGCACGGTGGCGAGCACCGGGCGGCGAACGGAAATTTCAGCGAGTTGCATGGCTGACCGGCTTAGCGACTTGCCGCACTAGCCGCACTTGCAGGCTGGGCTGGCGTGCTTGCAGGGTCTTGCGCCACGCGCACCTGCGTCTCGCCCTGTTTCAGGCGCTGTTGACCAGCCGTCACCACCGCATCGCCTGCCGATACGCCTTGGGTGATCTCGACAAACCCTTCTGCTCTAAGGCCAAGCTGAACGTCGGCGGCCTGCGCCATAGATTTCCCGTCAGAAGTTTCGATCACTTTAAACACCTGCGCACCCGCGCCTTGAGGAACGATGGACGCCTCTGGCACCACAAGCGCGTTTTTGCGCTCAGCCAACAAAACTGTCACGCGCGCAAACATGCCGGGACGCAGACGCAGCTGGGGGTTATCGAAACTGGCGCGCACGGCCAGCGCTCGGCCGTTGGCATCTATCTGTGGGTCGAGCGCACGCACTTGGGCCACGAACTGTGTGCCAGGCAAGGCATCCAGTGCCACTTGGACCTGTTGGCCGACATGTACCTGGCTTTGGTAGCGCTCGGGCATACGAAAGTCCACAAACATGTGGTCCATATCCTCGATGTTGACGATTTCTGCCCCGTCCTTCACATATTCACCGACGCTCACCTTGCCAATGCCCGCCACACCACTGAAGGGCGCCAGGATGCGAAGACGCGCCGCCGTGGCCTCGGCCAGTGCCAGTTTGGCTTGTGCGACCTGAAGGTTGGCGCCGCTTTCGTCAAGTGTGCGCTGGCTCACAAAGCCTTGCGCAACGAGCTCCCGGTTGCGTTTGTCGTTGGCCTTGGCAATGGACAACTCAGCCCGCGCCTGCGCAACTTGGGCACGCGGCAATTGGTCGTCCAGTTGAACCATCAGAGCGCCCTTGCGCACCCGCTGCCCATCGCTGAAACCCAGCTGTACGACTCGCCCTGCAACTTCGGGGCGAAGTACGACACTGCTTTGCGAACGCAGACTTCCCACTGCTTGCACGGTGTCGGCCAGATCGCGCTTTTGCACCGACGCCACCTCAACGCTCACGGGCATCGATCGCCCATCCTGCTTGGCAGCAGAAGTTTTCCCCGCTGCTGGCGACGCAGGCGAAGCGAATGTCGGTCGCTGCCACCACCACGCGGCGGCGACGGCGACACACAAAGCCGCGCAAGCGGTGGCAAGACGAAAACTTCTGGAAGCCATGAAAATTCAACCCTGGGTCACGAGCAAAGCAGCGTTCGAATGTAGCAGCGCTCTTGCCTCTGCGCTCTGGCGCCGCGGGCAAGCAGCCTTCGCTTTACCCGCCGTTTACAAAAGCTCAGCGGCCAAGCGCAAGATCCACACCCCGATTGGCCAAACTGTCGGCTCGCTCGTTGCCAGGGTCGCCCGAATGGCCCTTGACCCAGCGCCATTCAATGCGGTGCCCGGCGCCGCTCACCAGTGCATCGAGGCGCTGCCAGAGCTCCACATTCTTGACCGGCTGCTTGGCAGCCGTGCGCCAACCGCGCGCCTTCCAGCCATGAATCCACTCGGTAATGCCCTTGCGCACATATTCGCTGTCGAGGTACAGCGTCACCGCACAAGGGCGCTTGAGCGCTGTCAGTGCTTCGATCACCGCCATCAACTCCATGCGATTGTTGGTGGTATTCAACTCGCCGCCGAACAGCTCTTTCTCGGTGGGGCCGGCTCTCAGGATTGCGCCCCATCCGCCAGGGCCGGGATTGCCTTTGCAGGCGCCGTCGGTGTAAATCACGATTTCGTTCACGCAGTATTTCCAGTTTTTCCAATGTCGTTTGGGGAAGCGCTGGCGGTAATGTTGCGGTTGGCAACCGGCACTTGGGCACCGGCGCGCGTGGCATTTGTGCGCCAAGCTGGCTCCAGCAGCCGCATGCTGTGCACGCGTTTGACCGCCACCACAAAGTAGGCCGCGCCAAAAATTGGCCAAGCGCGTGCGCCTACGGGATCGACCCAGGCAAAGCGTTCGAGCCAGCGCGCGCTGCGAACGGCGGGGCGATAGCAGCCAAATTCCAGCGATTCCAATTCAAAACCAAGCAAGCGCAACCAGTCGCGCAAGCGCCAATGGCCAATCAGTTCACCCCCCTCGGGCAGGTACAAGTTCCCATAGCCCAAGCGACGGTACATACGAGAGCGCGCCTGACGCCAAGCCCACAGGCTCACCGGGTTCAATCCGCTGATCACCACTCTGCCTTCAGGCACCAGCACGCGCGCCGCTTCGCGCAGCGCCGCATGCGGGTCGTGGCTCAGCTCGAGTGTGTGCGGAAGCAGCAGCAAATCAATACTGCTTTCGGGAAAAGGCAACGCTTCTGGATCGGCCAGCAACTCGGGTAAAGCAGGGCCAGCGGCCAGCAGTTCGGTTTGCGCGACGGCATGCCAGCGATGCGGCATGCGGTTGGCGCGTAGGCCTTCGAGCCGCGGCATGCCCAGTTGCAAACCGTGGTATCCGAAGGCGTCGACCACGGCCTCGTCGTAGCGCGATTGCTCCCAATCCAGCAGGTATCTGCCGGGCGGGGAGTCGAACCACTGATGCAAACCTATAATTTGTGCGGACATGAAACTGATAGCAATTCCCGCCTTCTCCGACAACTATTTATGGTTGCTGCACGACACACGCCAGGCCATTGTGGTGGACCCAGGGCAGGCAGAGCCCGTGCTGGAGTGCCTGCGGGAGCACCGGCTGGCGTTGCAAACCATTCTAGTCACCCACCACCACCCCGATCACGTCGGCGGCGTTGACGCCTTGCGCGACGCCACTGGTGCCCACGTCGTGGGGCCGGCCAACGAGCGCATTCCCGAACCGGTTGAGCGGGTGCAACAGGGCGACGTGGTTGAAGCGCTGGGTTTGCGCTTCTCAGTTCTCGACGTTCCTGGCCACACAGCGGGCCATATCGCCTACTACGCCGAGTGCCCAGAGGCAGCGCCTATTTTGTTTTGTGGCGACACATTGTTTTCGGGCGGCTGCGGACGCCTGTTCGAGGGGACGCCGGCGCAAATGCTTGCCTCGCTCGATGCGCTTGCCGGCCTGCCCGGCAACACGCGGGTGTGCTGTGCCCACGAATACACGCTTGCCAACCTGCGCTTTGCTCGCGCGGTAGAGCCGGACAACACCGCCTTGCGCAATTACCAAGGCCAGTGCGAGCAGTTGCGCGCAAACGACTTGGCCACCTTGCCCTCCACCATTGAGGTAGAGCGCGCCATCAACCCCTTTCTGCGCAGCCGTGAGCGCGCAGTCATTGCCAGCGTGGCGGCGCATGCGCCCCACACCGATACGCGCGACGAGGCAGCTGTATTTGCTGCCCTGCGCGAATGGAAAAACACATTTTGAAGAAACTTCTGCAGATCGCCTGCTTCGCAGGCGCCCTCTGGCTGAGCGGCTGCGCTATTCCTACCCAGACCGCATCGCCCAGCGAACAAAGCACCGCTCCGACGGCAATTGCACCGCATACGCCGCTGTACCCGCAGGGCCCCTTGCAGCCGATCACGGCAGCACAGACCAGTGGTCACAGCGTCGCACCCTTGTTTCCCCCGTCGGACATGTGGGACCGCATTCGTCGGGGGTTTGCGATGCCCAACCTCGAAGGCGATCTGGTGCGAGACCGGGAACAGTGGTATGCCAGTCGGCCCGACTACATGCAGCGCATGACCGAGCGCTCGCGAAAGTACCTGTTTCACATTGTTGAAGAACTTGAGCGCCGGGGCATGCCCACGGAGCTGGCGCTGCTGCCGTATGTAGAAAGCGCGTTCAATCCGCAGGCGGTGTCATCGGCCAAGGCCGCGGGAATGTGGCAGTTCATGCCCGCTACCGGGGATTATTTCGAGCTTAAGCAAAACGCTTTTCGTGACGATCGGCGCGACGTACTGGCTTCTACCCGGGCCGCGCTCGACTATCTGCAGAAGCTCTACAACATGTTTGGCGACTGGCACCTGGCACTGGCCGCCTACAACTGGGGCGAAGGCAGCGTGGGCAGAGCAATTGCGCGCAACCAGAAGGCGGGCCTGCCAACCGGCTACAACGATCTGACCATGCCCGCAGAAACGCGGCTTTACGTACCCAAGCTGCAGGCGGTGAAAAACATTGTCGCCAACCCGCGCCTGTTTGCCGCAGAGCTCCCGTTCATCGAAAACCACCCGTATTTCGAGACCATCGATATCGGCAGGGACATTGACGTTGCGCTGGCAGCGCGCTTTGCTGGCGTGCGGGAAGAGGACTTCAAGGCACTCAACCCTTCGTTGCACCGCCCGGTAATCTTTGCCGCCGGCACGCCGCAAATTTTGCTGCCTTGGGACAATGCAAAGGCATTTCAGCGCAACTTCGAGGCCTATACGCAGGGCCAGTACGCAAGCTGGACGGTGTGGACCTTGCCCTCCACCATGAGCGTATCGCAGGCGGCGCAGCACACGGGCATGAGCGAAGTCGATTTGCGCAGCGTCAACGGCATTCCGCCGCACATGATGGTCAAGGCCGGCTCAGCGTTGCTGGTGCCGCGCACCACGACCACCAAGGCCGACGTCGCGTCCAAAGTAGCCGACAACGGCCAAATTTCATTTACCCCTGAAGTGGTGACACGCCGCACCACCGTCAAGGCAGGTAAGCGCGACAGCGTCACCAGCATTGCCCGGCGCTACCACGTCACCACCGCCGATGTGGCGACTTGGAACGATGTGAAATCGGGCGCCAGCTTCCGCCCTGGCGAAAGCGTGGTGCTCTACTTGGCGGTGCGCATGTCAGGTGGTAAAAGCAGCACCCGCGCCAGTTCCGGGAAACGGGCGGCTGGCAAGGTCACCAAGAGCCCCCGTAGTGCTAAGGCGACCAAGGGCAAACGCAAATAACCCAGGTTTTAAAACCGAAGTTGATTGACGCCAACGATCCCGAGCACACCAATCACGATCAGATAGAGCGCAACAATGGTGCTGAGCAGCCGGGGAAACACCAGGATGAGAATGCCCGACACCAAGGCCACCAGAGGGCCGACGCTGAGGTTGATGTTCATAAAAAAGTGTCCTGCTTTCAAGCCAATTTTCAGCGGTAGCCGCTGAAAAGAATGGCGATGTTGACCAAAAGCGCTACGCCCCAAACGCTGCTACGAAGGGTCGCCTTGTCGCCCACATACAGGGCGATGTAGACGATGCGCAGCAGCACAAAGGCAATGGCCAGCATGTCCAGTCTGCCCTGCGGAGCGCCCAGCTGGTGCGCAATGATCACAGCACCGACGAAGAACGGCAGCGCCTCGAAACTATTCGACTGAGCGGCATTGGCCCGTGCCGCCGTGCCCTCTTGCTTGGCCAGCCAGGCGCGGGGATTGTGGTTGTCGTAACCCCCCTCGCTGCGCCGTTTTCCAGCGCCACCGCGCTTGGCCAGCACGCCGCAAACAAACGGCAATAGAGCAACGATCAGGACGCACCAGTACGCCAGCGTAAAAGAGGGAAGAGCAGATGGATTCATATTGGATCGCGGGGATTGCCGCAGCTTGGTAGTTTCCGACGCATTGTGCCGTTTTCGGCAGCAGTTGGTGTCGGTCAACAACGATCAGCGCCTATCGGCCAAGGCGTGGGCAATGGTGCCCAAATCTACGAATTCGAGTTCGCTGCCTACAGGCACTCCGCGCGCCAAGCGCGTCACCTTCGGCCCGCTCTGGCGCAGCGCCTCGCCGATGACGTGGGCCGTGGCTTCGCCCTCGGCCGTGAAGTTGGTCGCCAAAATTAACTCTTGCACTACGCCATCGCGCGCCCGATCGAGCAGCGCCTTGACACCGAGGTCGGCAGGACCAATGCCGTCCAGCGGACTTAAACGCCCCATCAACACGAAATAAAGACCGCGAAATGCGCCGGTGCGCTCAAGCGCCGCCTGATCGGCGGGCGTTTCCACCACGCAAAGCCGCGTTGCATCGCGCTCAGGGTCCAAGCACACGGCACATACCTCGGCCTCCGTGAAGGTATGGCAGCGCGCGCAGTGGTGCACTTGCTCCACCGCCTGTGCAAGCGCTCGGGAGAGCACTTGCGCCCCCTCACGGTCGTGCTGCAGCAAGTGAAACGCCATCCGCGCCGCAGACTTCGCGCCCACGCCCGGCAGGCGGCGCAGCGCTTGGATCAGCAGTTCAAGAGAATGGGTGGCGGACATTGGAGATTTAATCTTGGTTTTTCACTGTATTCCACCCCGCGCTCAAGGGCGTAGCGGGAGGTATGAGCTGCTAGGCGCCCGGAGCGCAGGAACCGGAACGTACTTGCGGTACGTGAGGATTCCGAGCACCGCGCAACAACGCAGATCGCCCGCCCGGTAGCCAGTTAACTAAAAAGGGAACTTCATGCCGGGGGGAAGGCCTGCGGTGAGCTTGCCCATCTTCTCCTGCGACGTATCTTCAGCCTTGCGCACTGCGGCATTGAACGCAGCGGCGACCAAGTCTTCCAGCATGTCCTTGTCCTCAGCCAGCAGGCTGGGATCGATGGTGATGCGCTTGACGTCGTGCTTGCAGGTCATCAGCACCTTGACGAGGCCAGCACCCGACTCGCCTTCGACCTCGACGTGGGCCAGTTCGTCCTGCGCCTTTTTGAGGTTGTCTTGCATGGCCTGCGCCTGCTTCATGAGGCCGGCGAGTTGTCCCTTGTTGAACATGGTGATTCCTTGATTTGTGGGTGACGGAGGATGGCCTACAAAGGCCGAATGCTTCCAGGAACGATTTTCGCGCCATGGTCCTGCACCATGGATTGGACGAAGGGGTCGTTCATGACGATGGTTCGTGCGCGCTCGAGCTCGGCATTTTCTTGCGCCAAATTGCGCCGTGCGGGCGTGTCGCTGACGCGGCCGGTCTCGACGCTGATGCGCTCAGCATGCCCAGCGGCGGCCAGCGCAGCGCGCAGACGCTCTCGCGTGGCGGGCTGGTTGAGGGATTCGCGCTCCACCCGCAGCAGCCAGTGGTCGCCATCGCGTGCAATCAGCTCAGACTGCAGCGCAAGCTCGCGCACCAAGGCGGTGACGGCCTCACTGGCAATAAGCTGCTGCACCACGGCGTGCCAGCAATCGCCCTCTTCGCTCGGGCCCGCAGACTCGGCTTGCCCCTCTGCGCGAGGCTGCAGGCGCGGACCGGGTTCGGGCATTTCACGCACCGGTACGGTGAGCACAGCAGGCGCCGGCGCCGGAACTTCTGGCGATGGTGGGCGAGCAGTTTCAGCAGGTTCGACAGGAGCTGCAAACGCTGAAATTACTGCGTTTTCGATAGCTACTTGCGCATGCTGGGTAAGGACTGAAGCCTCTTTTTTATCAAAGTTTTCTGGCTGTGCTGGTGCAGGCGTCGTTTTTGCAGTGGCCGGCACGGCAGCGGGCTCGACCGGTGGTGCGGGAGGTGGTGCAGGAGGTGGCGCGGATGGTTCAGCCGTCAGCGCTGTTTTTTTTTTTCTGGTGCGCCGCCAGCAGGTTTAAACGCCAGCAGACGCAGCAGCACCATAGTGAGCGCGGCGTACTCGTCGGGCGCAAGGCCCAGTTCGGTGCGGCCGTGCAGGCACATGCTGTAGAGCAGCTGCGTTTCATCGGGCGGCATGAGGGCCGCCAGACGCGCAGTTTCCTGCGCCTCGGCGTCGTCTTCTCCGGATTGGCGGTGGCCAGGCACAGCCTGGAGCACGGCCATGCGCTGCAGCAGGGCGCACATGTCCTCCAGGGCGGCGGCGGCCGACAAGCCGTGCAGGCGCAGCGCCTCGGCCGTCTCGACCACACTGCGGCCGTCGCCGTGCGCCAGAGCATCGATGAGGCGGGTCACATGCGATCGGTCCACGCTGCCCAGCATCTGGCGCACCGCGGCTTCCTGAATGCTGCCGCTGCCAAAGGCAATTGCTTGGTCGGCAAGCGAGAGTGCATCCCGCATGGAGCCACGCGCGCCGCGCGCCAGCAAGCGCAGCGCTCCCGGCTCAGCGGCCACCTGCTCGGCTGCGAGGACGTGCGCAAGGTGCTCCTGCACGGTGTCTGGTGCCATGGGCCGCAGATTGAACTGCAGGCAGCGCGAGAGGACCGTGACCGGCACTTTCTGCGGGTCCGTCGTGGCGAGCACGAACTTGAGGTATTCGGGCGGCTCTTCCAACGTCTTGAGCATGGCGTTGAACGCGGTGGTCGTAAGCATGTGGACTTCGTCGATCATGAAGACCTTGAAGCGCCCCTGCACCGGCTTATAGACCGCCTGCTCCAGCAGACTTTGCACTTCATCCACGCCGCGATTCGATGCCGCGTCCAACTCGGTGTAGTCGACAAAACGGCCCGCATCGATCGCGGTGCAGGCAGCGCAAACACCGCAAGGTGTGGCGGTGATGCCACCCTGCCCGTCCGGGCCCTGGCAATTGAGCGACTTGGCCAGAATGCGCGAAACCGTGGTTTTGCCGACGCCGCGCGTACCGGTGAATAGATATGCGTGGTGCAGCCGCTGCTGGGTGAGCGCATTGGTCAGCGCCTGCACCACGTGCTGCTGACCAACCATTTCGCCAAAATTGCGCGGGCGGTACTTGCGGGCGAGCACGAGGTAGGACATGTGGCAGGATTCTATGTGGCTCGGGCGCGAAGGTCGGCTCGCCTTCATCAGAACTTCATCTCAGCCTGCGAATATCCAGACCCGCTGCACAGGAAACCACCTATGAGCCCAAACACGCTTTCCCCCCGCTACAGCCGCTGGTCCATTACTTTGCACTGGCTGATGGCAGTTTTGCTGGTCGGCACTGCAGCGACCATGGAGCTTAAGGGGGTGTATGCCAAAAACAGCCCAGAGCGGGATCTGCTCAAGTCGATGCATTTCTTGTTGGGCCTGTCGGTCTTCGCGCTCGTGTGGCTGCGCCTGCTGGCGCGTGCACTGGGTCCGACGCCACCGATCGTGCCTGCACCGCCGGCTTGGCAGGGCATGCTGGGCGAGTTGATGCATTTGGCGCTGTATGGGCTGATGATTGCTCTACCAGTGTTGGGCTGGCTGACGTTGAGCGCCAAGGGCGCGCCTGTTGCGCTGCCTGGAGGGGTTGGGCTTCCCCTGCTTCCACTGGCTGTGGACAAGGAAACGGCCCACTTGATCAAAGACTTCCACGAAACCGGCGCCACGGTAGGCTATGTGCTGGTGGCTTTGCACGCGGCAGCCGCCTTGGCGCACCACTACGTACAGCGAGACAACACCCTGCGGCGCATGCTGCCCGGCGCGCGCTGAAGCACGCGAGGAGCATGGCTTACAATCGCTCTTGACGGGCCTCCCCGCATGGTGAAGCGGCCAACCGGGTCAGGTGGGGAACCAAGCAGCCCTAACTGTGGAGCCAGTGCCGGGGTAAGGCTCGTCAACTTCTTCTTGCCGGGTGTCGATTGCACGACGCCCCGCCCAACACCCCTTTTTCAATGCCGCTTGCGACGCGCCTTCGGCGGGGTGCCAGTGACGGGTGCTTCGGCCTTTTTGCGGCCCAAACGCGACTCCGTGCCTTTCACAAGGCGACCGATATTCTCTTTGTGTCGCCACGCAAGCAGGCCCGACATCACCACGATGGTTGCAGCAATGCTGCGTTCGGTGTCCCACACCACGCCGCCAAACATGACGTAATACACCGGAGCGAACAAGGCGCTGGCCAGTGAGGCGAGGGACGAGTACCGCGAAAAAAACGCCACGATCAGCCAAGTCGCAGCCGTCGCCAGGCCTAGCCAAGGGCTAAAGCCCACCAGCACGCCCAGTGCCGTGGCCACACCCTTACCGCCCTCAAAGCGAAAGAACACCGGCCAGAGGTGCCCCAAAAATGCCGCCAGGCCGACCATGGCCTGCGTGCCTTCTTCCAGCCCGTACGGCGCGCCAAACCAGCGCACCAGCACCACCGGCAACCAGCCCTTGGCGGCATCCAGCAGCAATGTCACGATGGCCGCCACTTTGCTGCCCGAGCGCAGCACATTGGTAGCACCCGGGTTCTTGCTGCCAAAAGTGCGCGGATCAGACAGGCCCATGACGCGGCTGACCACCACGGCAAAGGAGATCGAACCAAGCAGGTAGGCGGCCAGTACCGCGGCAAAGCTATAGGCAACGGGCACGAGGAACACTCCAAAAAACAGTCAAACGAACATCGGCTGCAGGCAGCGCCGCGGCGCGCCATTCTGCCAGCCGCGCGGCTGTGCACGGCTTCGGCTATTTCTCCAGCGCGCACTGCACTGGCTGCGCACCCAGCAATTGCACACATACCTGAGGGTCAAGCTGGACCAGAAACCCGCGCCGCCCACCATTGATGGCAATGCGCGGCAGCGCCAAAATCGTTTCCTCGATGTACACCGGCATTTCGCGGCGCGCACCAAACGGTGATGTGCCGCCCACGAGATAGCCGCTGTGGCGGTTGGCCACTTCAGGAGTACAGGGCTCGATGGATTTGGCGCCGATCTGTCGCGCCAGGTTCTTGGTGGACACCGAGCGGTTGCCATGCATCAGCACGAGCAGGGGCTTGGCGTCCTGGTCCTGCATGACCAGGGTCTTGACCACCGCGTACGGGTCCAGCCCCAGCACGGCCGCACTGTGCTGCGCGCCACCGTGCTCCAGATATTCGTAGGGGTGGCCGGTGAACGACACCCCGTGCGCGCGCAACATCTGCGTCGCCGGGGTTTCGCTGACGTGGGCCGCCTTACTGTCCTTCTTTGCCATATTAAAAATGATAGCTGCTAGCGCTTACTGGGTAAGCGCTAGAGCACTATTTTCCTTAAATTGCTGGATCGCCCGTTTCCCAGCGCAGCGCGTCGATGGCGGTCAACAATTCGGGGCTGAGCACTGTGCCAAAGGCGGCGATGTCTTCGTCCAGTTGCGCCATCGAGGTGACGCCAATGATGGTGCTGGCTACCTGCCATTTGGTGTAGCAGAAGGCCAGCGCCATTTGCGTTGGCGTGAGGCCATGGTCGCGCGCCAACTCGTTGTAGCGGCGCGCGGCAGCCAAGGCTTCTGGACGCCCCCAGCGCTGCTTACGCGTGCTGGCGAACTTGGCAATACGAGCGTTGGCCGGCGCGTCGGGGCCCTCAAATCCGCTCTGGTCGTACTTGCCAGTGAGCAGGCCAAAACCCAGCGGCGAATAGGCCAACAGGCCTACTTCCAAGCGATGGCAGGTTTCGTCTAGCGCGTTCTCGTAGCTGCGGTTGACGAGGCAATACGGGTTTTGCACGCTCGCCACGCGCGGCAACCCATGCTGCTCGGCCAGCCGCACAAATTCGTGCACACCGTAGGGTGTTTCATTCGACAGCCCGATGTGGCACACCTTGCCAGCGCGCACCAGACCCGCAAGTGCGTCGAGCTGCTCGTGGATGGGCGTTTGTGACGTCTCCTTGGACGGGTCGTAGTGCTTGATGCCAAACGCCGGTACGTGCCGCTCGGGCCAGTGAATCTGGTAGAGGTCGATGGCGTCGGTTTGCAGACGCCGCAGACTCGCTTCGCACGAAGCGACGATGTCGGCCGCCGTCATGCCCCCGCCGTCGCGCACCCAAGGCATGCCGCGGGACGGCCCGGCCACCTTGGTGGCCAGTACGGTTTTAGCGCGCAGACCGGGCCGCGCGGCAAACCAGTTGCCGAGAATGGTTTCAGTCGCGCCAAAAGTCTCGGCGCGGGCCGGCACGGCGTACATCTCGGCGGTATCGAGAAAGTTCACGCCACGCTCAACGGCGCGGTCAAGGATGGCATGGGCCGTGGGCTCATCCACCTGTTCGCCAAAGGTCATGGTGCCCAGGCAGATGGGGGTGACGTGCAGATCGCTCTGACCGAGCTGGAGTGTTTTCATGGGCCGAAAGGTCTTTCTAAAAGAGCAATCCAGTTTACGGGCGCAGGCGCATTTGTGCAGCGAGGGGTGTTTCCTCGGCGTCAACGGGCAGCCGCAAGACCGTGAATAATCGCCGGATGTACACCGAACGCTTCCCCGCGCGCACCGAGTTCGTGCGCGTCCGCTCCCTTGATTACCATGTCCGCCTCTGGGGTGCACCCCAGAAAGGTGCCGTTCCGCTGGTGCTGGTGCACGGCTGGATGGATGTTGGCGCTTCGTACCAGTTCATGGTCGATGCGCTGTCCGAGGCCTTTGTGCAAGGTCGGCCCATCATTGCACCCGACTGGCGCGGCTTTGGCCTGACCAATCCCCCGCTGCCCACCGACCACTACATCTTTGCCGACTATCTTGCAGATTTGGACCAGTTGCTCAACCACTATGCCGGCGAGGGCCAGGTAGACCTCGTGGGCCACAGCATGGGCGGGAACGTTGCCATGATGTATGCGGGGGCCCGGCCGGCGCGCATTCGGCGGCTGGTGAACCTCGAAGGCTTTGGTATGCCCGCCGCCAAGCCTGAATCTGCGGTGCGCCGGCTCGCCGAGTGGATGGATGAAATCGGCAAGCTCGAACGCGGCGAACTTGCCCTCAAGAGCTATGACAGCCTGGACGGTGTGGCGCGGCGGCTGATGAAGACCAACCCACGGCTGTCGCAGGACAAGGCCGAGTGGCTGGCTAATCACTGGGCGGCGCAGGACGCCTCGGGCCGCTGGTCCATTTTGGGCGACGCGGCGCACAAGGTGCGCAACGCGCAGATTTATCGATTGGACGAGGCTCAGGCGCTTTACGCCGCTATCACCGCGCCCACGCTCGCGGTCGAGGCCAGCGGCGACAGCCTGGCGCAGTGGTGGCTAGGCCGCTATTCCATAGCGGAGTACCACGAGCGACTCAAAACCGTGCCCGACTGCCGCGTCGCTGTCATTGAAGAAGCCGGCCACATGCTGCACCACGACCAGCCAGAGGCACTTGCAGCGTTGATCGAGCCATTTCTGCGCGGTTGAGCCGTAAAAAATTATACGAAATCGGGCTCTAACGCCCATCGCATAAGCGTTAGCAGCTATCGAATTAGGATTTTCTAGCCTGCGCGCGCCGCATCGGCCAGTCGTTCGGCGCAGTTGCTCGCCAGAGCTGCATCGCGCGCCTCCACCATCACGCGCAGGAGCGGCTCTGTGCCGCTGGCCCGAATCAGCACGCGGCCAAGCGCGCCCAGTTCTGTCTGAACCGCTTCGGTGGTTTGCGCCAAGCGCGCATTGCTGCGCCAGTCACTTCCCGGGGCCAGGCGCACATTGAGCAGCACCTGGGGAAACAGCGTGACTTCTTCGAGCAACTGGGCCAGCGTGCGGCCGCTGCGCACCACGCACTGCAGCACCTGCAGCGCGCTGACCAAACCATCGCCCGTCGTGTGTTTGTCGAGCGCCAGCAGATGGCCCGAGCCCTCCCCGCCCAGCAACCAGCCGTGGCGTGAGAGCTCTTCCAGCACATAGCGGTCGCCCACCTTGGCCCGCACAAGCTTGACACCGCGCTCGGCAAGCGCCAATTCGACCGCCATGTTGGTCATCAGGGTGCCGACTACGCCGGGCACCAGTTCATCGCGTCCCATGCGTTCGCGCGCCATCAGGTACAAGAGTTCGTCGCCGTTGTAGAGCCTGCCTGCCGCGTCCACCACCTGCAGGCGGTCGGCATCGCCGTCGAGTGCAATGCCGTAATCGGCATGGTTGGCTCTTACGGCCAGCACGAGCGCGTCGGGGTGCGTGGCGCCCACTTCGTGGTTGATGTTGAGGCCATCGGGTGTGCAACCCATCGCGATGACATCTGCGCCCAGCTCGTGAAACACCTTTGGCGCGACCTGGTAGGCAGCGCCATGGGCTGCATCGACGACGATCTTTAAACCCTTGAGCGTGAGATCGTGGGCGAACGTGCTTTTGCAAAACTCAATGTAGCGCCCAGCCGCATCGTCCAGACGCCGCGCCTTCCCCAAGGAAGCCGAGTCGGCCCAAACAGGAGGCTCTTCAAGCGCTTGCTCTACCGCCAACTCCCATTCGTCAGAAAGTTTGGCCCCTTGCGCACTAAAAAACTTGATGCCGTTGTCGGCATAAGCGTTGTGGCTGGCGCTGATGACTACACCCAAGCTGGCGCGCTGCGCCCGCGTGAGGTACGCCACAGCCGGCGTGGGCAAAGGGCCGAGCAGCACCACGTCGACACCTGCAGAATTAAAGCCCGACTCCAAAGCACTCTCGAGCATGTAGCCCGAAATGCGGGTGTCCTTACCGATAAGCACGGTGGGCCGCTCTTCGCTGCGCTTGAGCACACGCCCCACCGCATGGCCAAGGCGAAGCATGAAGTCGGGGGTGATGGGCGCCTGGCCTACGGTGCCTCGAATGCCGTCGGTACCAAAATACTTTCTTGTCATTGCGTCTTTCTGCTTGCTCTCTATTCTTAGCTTGTCGCGTCGCCACCAGCGCTCGGTAGCGCCGCCTCTGCTGTCGCACTGCCATTTTCGCATCGCGGTACTTGAACCTCGGTAGCTTGTCGAGCCAGCTTCCAGATTGCCAAAGCCTGCACCGTTTCGCGCACGTCGTGTACGCGCACCACGCGCGCGCCGCGCTCGACAGCCAACAAAGCCGCTGCAACACTGGGAATCAGGCGGTGGCCTACCTCCAGCCCTGTGGCGGCACCCAACGATGACTTGCGCGACCAGCCGGCCATCAGCGGATAGCCGGCGGCCATCAACTCATGCTGGCGCGCCAGCAGCGAAAAATTCTGCGCCACGGTCTTGCCAAAGCCAATGCCGGGATCCAACAAAATTCTGTTGGATTCCACGCCCAGCGCTTCCAGCATCCGTGCTTGCTGCCTTAGAAACAGAAGCACTTGTGCGGGTACATCCCCTTGCATGGGCGCGATTTGCATCGTCTGCGGCTCGCGGTGCATGTGCATCAGACAGACGCCGCAGCGCGGGTGCTCCGCCACCACCTGCGCCGCATTTCCCTGCCGCAGCGCCCACACGTCGTTGACGGCGTCGGCGCCGAGGTCCAGTGCCGCGCGCATGACCTCAGGCTTGTACGTATCCACAGAAATCGGTACGCCCAAAGAGACTGCGCCCCGCACTACCGGCAACACGCGGGCGAGCTCTTCGTCCAACGGCAGCGGCGGACTGCCGGGCCGGGTGGATTCGCCACCGATGTCGAGCAGATCGGCGCCGTCTCGCAGCAGCGCATCGCAATGGCGCAGCGCTTGCACGCTGCTGCCGTGCTGGCCGCCGTCTGAGAAGGAATCGGGCGTGACATTCACGATGCCCATGACCTTCGGAGCGCTCAGATCAATGACGAAGCGGCTTGTTTGCCAGAACATCGGTAAGGGATAGAAAGAAGGACGAAAAAACGGGGCTTGCGCCCCGTTTGCTTTACTGCAGGAATGTCCGCATCAGGCCGCCGTCGGCGCTGGATCTGGCACCGGCTCGGGCGCCACCACTGCTGGCGTACCGCCACTCGAATCGTCACCACCCGATGATGGGGTGCGGGGCGTCCAGTCTTTGGGTGGACGTGGCGGCTTGCCCGCCATGATGTCGTCCAGTTGATCGCTGTCGATGGTTTCCCATTCAAGCAACGCCTTAGCCATGGCGTGCATTTTTTCGCTGTTGTCTTCAATGAGCTTGCGCGCTTGGGCGTACTGCTCGTCGATGATCTTGCGCACTTCTTGGTCGACCTTCTGCATGGTCGATTCGCTCATGGTCGTCGTCTTGGTCACCGAGCGGCCGAGGAACACCTCGCCCTCGTTCTCGGCATAGACCATGGGGCCAAGCGCATCGGTCATACCGTAGCGGGTGACCATGTCGCGGGCAATGGAAGTTGCGCGCTCAAAGTCGTTGCTGGCACCGGTGGTCATCTGGCCCATGAAAACTTCTTCTGCAATGCGCCCGCCGAACAGCATGGCGATCTGGTTCAACATGAACTCTTTGTCGTAGCTGTAGCGGTCTTGCGCCGGCAGGCTCATCGTCACGCCCAGAGCACGTCCGCGCGGGATGATAGTGACCTTGTGGACCGGGTCGCACTTGGGCAGGAGCTTGCCAATCAGCGCGTGGCCCGACTCGTGGTACGCAGTGTTTCGGCGCTCTTCTTCGGGCATGACCATGCTCTTGCGCTCTGGGCCCATCAGGATCTTGTCCTTGGCCTTTTCGAAGTCTTGCATCTCCACCGTGCGCGCATTGCGGCGCGCCGCCATGAGGGCGGCCTCGTTGCAAAGATTGGCCAAATCAGCGCCCGACATGCCTGGCGTGCCGCGGGCGATGACGCCCGGGTTCACGTCCTGGCTCATCGGGATTTTGCGCATGTGCACGTTCAAGATCTGCTCGCGCCCCCGGATGTCGGGCAGCGTCACATAGACCTGGCGGTCAAAACGACCGGGGCGCAACAAGGCGGCGTCCAGGATGTCAGGGCGGTTGGTGGCAGCCACCACAATCACGCCGACATTGGTTTCGAAGCCGTCCATCTCGACCAACATCTGGTTGAGTGTCTGCTCGCGCTCGTCATTGCCACCGCCCAAGCCAGCACCACGCTGGCGGCCCACGGCGTCGATTTCATCGATGAAGATGATGCAGGGTGCGTTTTTCTTGGCGTTGTCGAACATGTCGCGTACACGGGATGCGCCCACGCCGACAAACATTTCAACAAAGTCAGAGCCGGAGATTGAGAAGAAAGGCACCTTCGCCTCGCCTGCAATCGATTTGGCGAGCAGGGTCTTGCCGGTACCCGGAGGGCCAACCAGAAGAAGACCGCGCGGGATACGACCGCCCAGTTTCTGGAACTTGGAGGGGTCTTTCAGGAAATCAACGACTTCCTTGACTTCTTCCTTGGCCTCGTCGCAGCCAGCCACGTCGGCAAATGTGACGGTATTGGTGTTTTCGTCCAACAGGCGCGCCTTGCTTTTGCCGAAGCTGAACGCTCCGCCTTTGCCGCCGCCCTGCATCTGGCGCATGAAATACACCCACACGCCGATCAGCAGCAACATCGGACCCCAGCTCACCAGCAAGGTCATGAGCAGAGAGCCTTCTTCGCGCGGCTTCACATCGAACTTGACGTTGTTGTTGATCAGGTCGCCCACCAAACCACGATCTAGGTAGGTCGCAGTGGTACGGATGCGCCGGTCATCGTTGGTGACGGCCACAATTTCGGTGCCGCCCTGGCCTTCCTGAATGGTGGCGCTCTTGATGCGGTTGCTGCGCACTTCGTTCAGGAATTCGGAATAGCCCACATGGCCGGCCGACGCACTGACCCGGGTGTCAAATTGTTTGAACACCGTAAAAAGCACCATGGCGATGACAAGCCATACGGCGACTTTCGAAAACCACTGATTGTTCAAGCAGGACTCCAGAGGAAATGGCAGGTTGGTTCGACCCAGATAGCGCCAATTTTAGGCCTTTCAAGGCTGGCGAGTCGAAATCGGTGAAGTAGCCGCCCATAGGCGCAGCGCGGTTTCTTAATCTTTGAGACCAATACCTACCAGAAAGGTTTCAGAAGACTTGTCGCGTGAAGCCTTGGGCTTCACAGCCTTCACCACTCGAAATTGCGCGCGAAAAGCCTTCACCAGCGCTTCATAGCCCTCGCCGTGAAAGAGTTTGGCCACCAACGCGCCTTGGGGCTGCAAATGCGCGTGCGCAAATTCCAGCGCCAATTCCACCAGGTGGGAGATGCGCGCGCCGTCCGTGGCAGAAATCCCGGACAGATTGGGCGCCATGTCCGAGACGACCAGGTCCACTTTGCGCCCAGCAAGTGCATCTTCCAGTTGCGCCAGCACCGCCTCTTCCCGGAAATCGCCTTGCAGAAAATGGACGCCTTCCACCGGCTCCATCGGCAAAAGGTCAAGCGCCAGCAGGGTTCCCGCAAGTTGACCAGCCGCAGTGCTTCCCATACGCCGGCGCACGTACTGGCTCCAGGCACCTGGCGCACTGCCCAAGTCAACAACCACCGCCCCGGGTCGCACCAAGCCAAATTGTTCGTCAATCTCCTTGAGTTTGTAGGCCGCGCGCGCGCGGTAGCCCTCATGCTGCGCGAGCTTCACATAGGTGTCGTTGACGTGGTCATTCAACCAAGCCTTGTTGACTTTTTTGCTCTGAGTTTTGACTTTCATGCGGCTTTCATCCTGAACGGATAATACGGCCCATGCCTCAAATAGAACTTCACTCGTCCGAGCGCCGCGAATGGCGCGCTCAAGCACACCACCTGAACCCAGTGGTCATGGTGGGCGGCGACGGCCTGACCCCAGCGGTGCGCAAAGAAATCGACGCTGCGCTCAACGCCCACGGCCTGATCAAGATCCGCGTGTTCAGCGACGACCGCGCAGCGCGCGAGTTGATGTACCAGGAACTCGCTGCCGAGCTAAACGCAGCGCCGATCCAGCACATTGGCAAGCTGCTGGTGCTGTGGCGCCCGCAGCCGGACAAAATTAAAACTCCGGACGAAGACCGCATGCCCGCCCCGCGCGACGTCAAGGTGCTCAAGTACAGCAAGCGCGGTGGCCAGCGCCCAGAGATCAAGCAGCTGCGCGTACTCGGGAACCAGCGCCTCACGTCAGGCGGGCAGATCAAGCGCGCCAAGAAGCGAGCGCCTGTGTCCATCAAGAAGCGCCAGGCTCCTTAACGGTCATGCTGGAGGCCAGTCAGGCGCAGCAGCGTCACGTTATCTGCATGAAATGGGGCAAAAAATACGGCCCAGAGTACGTGAACCGTCTCTACGCCATGGTGCGCAGACACTTGAGCGGTGATTTCAATTTTGTCTGCCTGACGGACGATGACGTTGGCATTCGCAGCGAAGTGCAATGCCTGCCCATTCCCCCGCTCGATCTGCCCGCTGGAATTCCCGAGCGAGGCTGGAACAAGCTCGCGACGTTCACGGCAGACCTGCATGGCTTGCGCGGCACGGCGCTGTTCCTCGATGTGGACGTGGTGGTTACCGGGAGCCTGGACGCGTTTTTCACCCAGCCGGGGGAATTTCTCATCATTCATGACTACAAGCGCCCTTGGCGCATCACCGGAAATTCATCGGTCTACAGGTTTGCATTGGGGGCGCACCCCGATGTGCTGGAGTATTTTCGCGGGCATTTCAACGAAATTCGCCAGCAGTTCCGCAACGAACAGGCGTACCTTTCCGACTTCCTGCACAAGCAAGGCAAGCTGCAGTACTGGCCGTCGGAATGGTGCCCCAGCTTCAAGTACGACGGAATTCCCACCTGGCCCACCAATTACTGGAAGGCGCCCTTCGTTCCCGCCGGTGCGCGGGTGGTGGTATTCCATGGGGAATGCAATCCGCCAGATGCCCTGGCCGGACGGCGCAATCGGCGTTTTCGCTTTATCCAGCCTGCAACTTGGGTGGCAGAGCACTGGCACGAGTAGGCAGGCTAATCAGCGTTTTGCCGGGGCCGCCGTGCACCACAGCACGGCCAATGCGCAGAACCACTGGAGCGCAAACATGACACTGCCCGCGCTGTGCCAAACACGCAAGTTCTGCCGCGCTTCAATGCGCGGCGCCACGCCGAACTGCACCAGTACAGCCAAGAGCATGCCCGCCAGTATAAAAACCATAGCTGCTCGCGCCCATGGATACTGCGTTACGTCCCCTTTCGGCCTTGAAATCAGAAGCAACAGCAGGCCGCAGCCTACCGACACCCACGTTTGCGCCGCAAACAGCCGCGCCGCCATGCTGCCGGCCATGGCCGGAGTAGCCAGATGTGCGAACAGCATCGGGACCACCAGCGCGCCTAGAGTAGTGAGGCTGCCCCACCAAAGCGCGGCAACGAGTACGGGCAAGCGAGCGTTCATAGGCGATGCAAGATCAGCAACCTTCAGATCGCGCGCAGCCGCTGCCGCGTACACGGCTTAGGCCAGCGGGCAGCGCACAAGGCCAGCTTACCGGTGCTGCTTGAAACTCAGAGGCTGTTTTGACCATAACTCACACTGACGATTTCGTAGTGCCGAACACCGCCGGGCGCCTGCACTTCGGCGCTGTCGCCCTCCACTTTGCCAATAAGCGCACGCGCAATCGGGCTGCCAATATTGATAAGTCCCAACTTCAAGTCGGCCTCGTCTTCACCGACGATCTGATAGGTCACGGCGTCGCCCGTAGCTTCGTCTTCTAGCTGCACTGTGGCACCAAACACCACGCGCCCTTCAGCGTCCAGAGTGCTGGGGTCGATGATTTGCGCAGCCGAGAGCTTGCCTTCAATTTCCTGGATGCGCCCTTCAATAAAGCCCTGACGGTCTTTGGCGGCGTCGTATTCGGCGTTTTCGCTCAGGTCGCCCTGGGCGCGTGCCTCGGCAATCGCGCCAATGACCCAGGGGCGGTCTACGGTTTTGAGGCGGTGCAGCTCAGCCTTGAGCTTCTCGGCGCCGCGTTTGGTGATGGGAAGAGTGGCCATGGCCCGACGTCTCCGATGGTGGTGGTGCGCCTCAGATCGGCGCGACGTTGCTACGCATGCGCACCGGGAAAGTGGTGTCGGCATGCCCCAAAAGCAAACCGCCGCACGTTGCCGCGCGGCGGTTTGACTGAGCGGCAATTATGCCGTGTTTGCCGCAGCAAACAAACCCGGCCGCCGTCAGGCCACGAGCTGCGCGTGCATCTCCTGCACAGAAATCACGTCGAGCTGATCCATATGGCGCATACCCTCCACAGCGGCTTCAGCACCAAAGATGGTGGTGAAGGTGGTGACCCGTGCCTGCAGCGAACTGGTGCGGATGGCGCGTGAGTCGGCAATGGCGTTGCGGCGCTCTTCCACCGTGTTGATGACCATGACGATTTCGTTGTTCTTGATCATGTCCACGATGTGCGGGCGCCCTTCGGTCACCTTGTTCACCAACTTCACCGGCACACCGGCAGCTTCAATCGCCGCAGCTGTGCCCTTGGTGGCCACAAGCTCAAAGCCCAGCTCCACCAGTTGGCGGGCAATGTCCACCGCGCGCGGCTTGTCGTTGTTCTTCACCGTAAGGAACACTTTGCCCGATGTCGGCAGCTTGGTGCCGGCGCCCAGTTGGCTCTTGACATAAGCCTCACCAAAGGTCTTGCCCACGCCCATCACCTCACCGGTGGACTTCATCTCGGGACCGAGGATGGTGTCTACGCCCGGGAACTTGACGAAGGGGAAGACGGCCTCCTTCACGCTGAAGTACGGCGGAGTCACTTCCTTGGTAATGCCCTGGCTGGCCAGCGTCTGGCCCGCCATACAGCGCGCTGCCACCTTGGCCAGCTGGATTCCGGTCGCCTTGCTGACGAAAGGCACCGTGCGGGACGCCCGCGGATTCACTTCCAGCACGTAAATGATGTCCTGGCCGTCGACTTCCTGGATAGCGAACTGCACGTTCATCAAGCCCACCACGCTCAAACCCTCGGCCATGGCCGCCGTCTGGCGCTTGATTTCGTCCACCGTGGCCTTCGCGAGGTAGTACGGCGGCAGCGAGCACGCCGAATCGCCGCTGTGCACGCCCGCCTGCTCGATGTGCTCCATCACGCCACCGATGAAGACTTGGCCGGCGGTGTCGCGCACGCAGTCCACGTCGCATTCGATGGCATTGCTCAGGAAGCGGTCCAGCAGCACGGGCGAATCGTGGCTCACCTTGACGGCTTCGCGCATGTAGCGCTCCAGGTCGCGTTGCTCGTGGACGATTTCCATGGCGCGGCCGCCCAGCACGTAGCTGGGCCGCACCACCAAGGGGTAGCCCAGCGCCTCGGCCTTTTCCAAAGCCTCGGCCTCAGTGCGCGCCGTGGCGTTGGGCGGCTGGCGCAGGTTTAGCTTGCCTAGCAGTTGCTGGAAACGCTCGCGGTCCTCCGCTGCATCGATCATGTCCGGGCTGGTGCCAATGATGGGCACGCCTGCCGCTTCCAGGTCAAGCGCCAGTTTCAAAGGTGTCTGCCCACCGTATTGCACGATGACGCCATGGGGCTTTTCCTTGTCGACGATTTCCAGCACGTCTTCCAGCGTGACCGGCTCGAAATACAGGCGGTCTGACGTGTCGTAGTCGGTGGAGACGGTTTCAGGGTTGCAGTTGACCATGATGGTCTCATAGCCGTCCTCGCGCATGGCCAAAGCGGCATGTACGCAGCAGTAGTCGAACTCAATGCCCTGGCCAATGCGGTTCGGCCCGCCGCCGAGCACCATGATCTTCTTCTTGTCGGTTGGCTCAGCTTCGCACTCTTCCTCGTAGGTTGAATACAGGTAGGCGGTGTTGGTGGCGAACTCGGCCGCGCAGGTGTCCACCCGCTTGTACACCGGGCGCACATTCAGTACCCGGCGCTGGTTGCGCACGGCCTTTTCGTTGGTCTTGAGCAGCTTGGCCAGGCGCCGGTCGGAGAAGCCTTTTTGCTTCAAAGAACGCAACTCACCGGCATCCAGCGCCCCCAAGGCGCCCTCGCCTTTCTCAGCGGTTAGCTTGTCGATGTCGAGTTCGATTTTTACGATCTGCTCGATCTGCACCAGGAACCAGCGGTCGATCTTGGTCAGCTCAAACACCTCGTCAACCGACAGGCCCATGGCAAAAGCGTCGCCCACGTACCAGATGCGCTCGGGACCGGGCTCGCCCAGTTCCTTTTCCAGCACTTCACGGTCCTGGGTCTTCTCGTTCATGCCGTCCACGCCAACTTCCAGACCACGCAGGGCCTTCTGGAAAGATTCTTGGAAGGTACGACCCATCGCCATGACCTCGCCCACGCTCTTCATCTGTGTGGTCAGGTGGCTGTCGGCTGCAGGGAACTTTTCGAAAGCAAATCGTGGAATCTTGGTGACCACGTAATCAATCGAGGGCTCGAACGATGCGGGCGTTGCGCCGCCCGTAATCTCGTTGCGCAGTTCGTCCAGCGTGTAGCCCACCGCCAGCTTGGCGGCGACCTTGGCGATCGGAAAGCCCGTAGCTTTGGAAGCCAGCGCCGACGAGCGCGACACGCGCGGGTTCATCTCAATAACGATCATGCGGCCGTCTTGGGGGTTGACGGCAAACTGCACGTTCGAGCCACCGGTATCCACACCAATCTCGCGCAGCACCGCCAGACTGGCGTTGCGCATGATCTGGTATTCCTTGTCGGTCAGCGTCTGCGCGGGAGCAACGGTGATCGAGTCGCCCGTGTGCACGCCCATGGGGTCGAGGTTTTCGATGGAGCAGATAATGATGCAGTTGTCTGCCTTGTCCCGCACCACCTCCATCTCAAACTCTTTCCAGCCGAGCAGGGATTCTTCAATCAGCAGCTCGTTGGTCGGCGAGGCCTCAAGTCCGCGCTTGCAGATGGTTTCAAACTCTTCCGGGTTGTAGGCAATGCCGCCGCCGGTGCCGCCGAGCGTGAAGCTTGGGCGGATGACGGTGGGAAAGCCCAGAGTCTTCTGCACCGCCCAAGCCTCGTCCATGTTGTGGGCAATGCCTGAGCGCGCCGAGTCAAGTCCGATCCGCGTCATCGCGTCTTTGAATTTTAGGCGGTCTTCGGCTTTGTCGATGGCTTCTGGCGTGGCCCCGATCAGCTCCACCTTGTACTTGTTCAGCACGCCGTTGTGCCACAAATCGAGCGCGCAATTGAGTGCCGTTTGCCCGCCCATGGTGGGGAGAATCGCGTCAGGGCGCTCCTTGGCGATGATCTTCTCCACCGTCTGCCAGGTGATGGGTTCGATGTAGGTGACGTCGGCCGTAGCCGGGTCGGTCATGATCGTCGCGGGGTTGCTATTGATCAGGATGACCTTGTAGCCTTCTTCCCGCAGCGCCTTGCAGGCCTGCACGCCGGAGTAGTCGAACTCGCAGGCTTGCCCGATCACAATGGGGCCGGCGCCGATGATGAGAATGCTTTGAATGTCGGTGCGTTTTGGCATGGGAAATCAATGGTTGGGTTCGCTGGGCACGTCCGCTTCGGATCGGCGGCGTCGCAGGTGTGCAAGCAAGACGGCGGCGCGTGCGGCAGGCAGGTTCTTTTGCATCAGTTGCAGCAGACCATCACCCTGCACAAGCGGGCTGAGCACCTCGGTCTCAGCCTCATGGAACGTCACGTCCCATTCGGCCAAGGCTTCATCGAACGTGGCGTCGTCCCAGGTCTTGCCTTTGGCGATCAGGGTCACGAGCGGCAGCGCCTTGCGCTCCACAAACGCCTTGCGATAGGGCTTTTGCTGCCAGCGCTCGCCAAACCATTCGCGATGGCTCGGCGCCAGGCTCAAAATGCGCTTGTGGATGGCCTTTTCGAGCGCTGCAGCAGGAAAGCTGAAGAGCTTCATGCGGCAGTGGCCTTGGTATGCGCCTCACGCATGGAGTCCACAAACCGGTCAAAAAGCCCGTCGATGTCGGAGGTTCCGGGGGATGCTTCAGGGTGGCCTTGGAAGCTGAAAGCCGGACGGTCGGTGTACTCCAGCCCCTGCAGCGAGCCGTCAAACAGACTCAGGTGCGTTGCGCGCACCTGAGCAGGCAACGAGTCAAGCTGCACCGCAAAACCGTGGTTCTGGCTGGTGATGCTGACGCGCCCGGTGGCAAGCTCTTCCACAGGATGGTTGGCGCCATGGTGGCTGTTGTCCATCTTGAAGGTGCTCGCGCCCGCCGCCAAGGCCATGATCTGGTGGCCAAGACAAATGCCAAAGGTGGGTTTACCCGATTCGAGCAGCGTGCGCACCGCCTCGATCGCGTAGGTGCAGGGCGCTGGATCACCAGGCCCGTTAGAGAGGAAGATGCCGTCCGGCTGCAGCGCAAGCGCTTCAGAAGCAGGCATTTGCGCTGGCACCACCGTGACCTTGCAGCCTCGCTCGGCCAACATGCGCAAGATGTTGTACTTGACGCCGAAATCGTAGGCCACCACATGGAGCTTTGGTGCGGTTTGCACGCCGTAGCCAGTGCCCAGAGTCCACTCGGTTTGCGTCCACTCGTAAGGCTTTTCGGTCGTCACCACCTTTGCGAGGTCAAGACCCGCCATGGAAGGTGCAGCGCGCGCAGCGGCAATCGCTTGGTCAATGCGCTCTTGCGTCACCGATTCACCCACTGCAAGGCCTACGATGGCGCCGTTTTGCGCACCCTTGTCGCGCAGCAGGCGGGTGAGCTTGCGCGTGTCGATGTTGGCGATCGCCACGGTGCCCTCGCGCACCAGGTATTCGGGCAGCGTGGCAGTTGCGCGGAAATTGCTGACGAGCAGGGGCAGGTCTTTGATGACGAGGCCCGCGGCTTGGACTTTCGGGGATTCGACGTCCTCATCGTTGACTCCATAGTTGCCCACATGCGAGACCGTGAGGGTCACGATCTGCTGGCAGTAACTAGGGTCGGTGAGGATTTCCTGATAGCCGGTCATGGAGGTGTTGAACACCACCTCACCGACGGTGGAGCCAGCGGCTCCAATCGAATTGCCGATAAAGACCGTGCCGTCTGCGAGCGCCAAGATGGCGGGCGGGAATTTTCCCTGTAGAGACAAAAGCACTGGGTTCTCCGGATGGTTACGGTCGCCCGGCGCTTGCACGCAGCCCCGCAACGCTTGCGTGGACGGCGGCTCTCGGATGGTTTTTTGCTTTGGGTGCGGTCGGGCGACGCTGTTGCGAGAAAAGCCCCCGATTGTAGCCGCTGGCAAGCAGGCCCGCTGCAAGCGGGGCCTACAAATACCCTGCCACCCACCAGCGTTTAGCGCGCAATGTCAGTGCGAGGAGCCACTGGCGTGCAGGCAAATTGCTGCAGCAGCGGCGACGTTGAGCGACTCCTCGCCCCCCGGCTGCGCAATGCGAATGCGCTGCGCAGCCTGCTCCACGATTGCAGAGGCCACGCCCTGCCCTTCGTGCCCCAGCACCCACGCGCAGGGCCAGGGAAGTTGTGCCTGATGCAGCAACGCCCCGCCATGCACGTGTGTAACCAAGAGCGGCACCTGCAGTGCAGACAAATCCTCATGGGTCAGACCTTCGAGCAGACTGAGCCCAAAGTGCGCCCCCATGCCAGCGCGGACCACCTTGGACGACCACAAGCCTGCGCTCCCCTTCAAGGCCAACACCTGCGAAAAGCCGAAAGCAGCGCTGCTGCGCAGGATGGAGCCAACATTGCCGGCATCCTGCACGCGGTCGAGCACCACCGTGGGTGCGAGCGGGTCCAGCGCAGTCTCAGCAGGAAGGTCGAGGACGTAGGCCATGGACGCAGGCGACTCAAGCGCACTGATGCTGGCGAACAATGCATCGGGCAAAACTACAAATTTGGTAGCTTGCAGCGCTTTATCTGTATGGGCTAGAGGCCAAAAAGACTCAGAAAAAACTGCCATACTGGGCACCCAGCCGCGCGCGCGCGCAGCGCTGCAAAGGTGCTCTCCCTCAATCCATACCCGCCCTTGCTTGCGATATTCGGTGCTGTCGTGCGCCAAGCGCCGCAGGTTTTTGACCAGCGGGTTGTCGCGCGAACTGATTTGGAGCGCGGGGGGCGAACTCATGTGCTTTACGCAGCCGTGGCATGCCAATGCAAGGCAACAGGTGCAAACGAGCGCCGGTGCAGCGGGCACGCACCGTGCGCGCGCAAGGCCGCCATGTGCTCCGCAGTGCCATAGCCCTTGTGGCCGGCAAAACCATACTGTGGGTACTGCGCATGCACGTCGACACACCAGCGGTCGCGATGCACCTTGGCGAGGATGGACGCAGCCGAGATGGACTGCACCAGCGCATCGCCTCCTACTACAGCCTCCGCCGTACAGTCGAACACGGGAAGACGGTTGCCATCCACCAACACCAGTCCGGGCCGCAGCCGCAAGCCGGCAACCGCGCGCTGCATCGCCAGCAATGTTGCCTGCAAAATGTTCAAACGATCAATTTCCTCAACGCTCGCCTCGGCAATGGCAAAACACAGGGCATGTGCGCGAATCTGATCGAACAGGACTTCTCTGCGGGCAGCCGTGAGTTTTTTCGAGTCCGCCAACCCTCCGATTGGTCGCAGGTCGTTCAAAATGACGGCCGCAGCAACCACCGGCCCAGCAAGCGGGCCGCGCCCAGCTTCGTCCACGCCGGCGGTAAGTGCCGGACCGTGCCAAGGAAGTTGGCCTTGCTCAGGTTTCAATGACTTGGCGGATCGCATGAGAGGCAAGCTCCGCCGTGTTGCGGGTGAGCGTTTCGTGCAGCGTGGCAAAACGCGATTGCAGAGCAAGCACGCGTGTCGATTGGGACTGGCAGTCGGAAAACCACTCCAGCACCGCGCCAGCGAGTGCCTGCGGTGTCGCAGCGTCCTGGATGAATTCGGGCACCACAAAGTCTTCGCACAGGATATTGGGCAGACCCACCCACGGCTGGAGCTGACTTCGACGCATAAGCCGCCAATTCCACGGGTGCATGCGGTATCCGATGACCATTGGGCGCTTGAACAATGCCGCCTCCAAGGTCGCAGTGCCGCTGGCGATCAGCGTCACGTCGCAGGCGGCCAGCGCGGCGTGCGATTGGCCGGTGACGATTTTCAGCGCATCTTGCATCCCGCACTCACGCGCACAGGCAGCAATGCGCTCTTGCAGCGCCGGCACCGCTGGCACTACTATTTTGATAGCTGGAAGCGCCTTTCTGATAAGCGCTGCGGCTTGGAAAAAGCTTGGAGTGATGTACTGCACTTCCGCGCTTCGGCTGCCGGGCAGAATGGCCAGCACAGGCCCTTCCTGTGGCAGACCAAGCTGGGCCCGCGCCGCTGCACGGTCGGGTTCGCAGGGAATTACCGCTGCCAAGGGGTGGCCCACATACGTCGCCGCAATACCGTGCTCCGCAAGAAGCGCAGGCTCGAACGGGAAAATGCACAGCACATGGTCCGAGGCGCGGCGAATTTTCTCCACCCGATTGGCGCGCCAGGCCCAAATCGATGGGCAGACGAAGTGCACCGTGCGTATGCCTGCCGAGCGGAGATCGGTCTCCAGCGCGAGGTTGAAATCCGGTGCATCCACCCCGATAAATACCGAGGGCGGCCGGGCCAAAAGACGCGCACGCAGGTGGCGCCGCATGCGCACCAGTTCTGCCAGACGTCGCAGCAGCTCAACGCTGTAGCCGTGCACGGCGAGCCTATCGCTTGGCCACCAGGCATCAAAGCCCTGGGACGCCATCTGCGGTCCACCAATGCCAAAGGCCTGCAACTGCGGCCACAAGTCGCGCATGCCGCCCAGCAACAGGCTTGCCAGCAAGTCACCAGACGCTTCGCCCGCCACCATGGCGATCTGCGGTTGCGGGTTCATGCGCTTAGCGGGCGATGCCGCGCGAGGATGTATCCAGCACGTCGAGCATCATCGCGACGTCCTGGCGCGCCTCCTCAGGCACAGGCAGCTCGGCAATCCCCGCCCGAGCAGCGGCCAGCGTCAAGCCTTGGCGGTACAGCAGACGGTGCATCTGCTTGATGGAGGCTACGCGGTCGCCGTCAAAACCGCGCCGGCGCAGCCCTTCGAGGTTCAGGCCGCGCACCGCCAGCGGGTTGCCGTCGACCATCATGAAAGGCGGGACGTCTTGCGAAATGTGGCTGGCAAACCCTGCCATCACATAGGCGCCAACCCGCGTGAACTGGTGAATGCCGGTAAGCCCGCCAATGATGGCGAAATCGTCTACCTGCACATGGCCCGCCAGCGTGGCGTTATTGGCTAGCACGGTGCCATTGCCCACGCGGCAGTCGTGCGCAATGTGGACGTAGGCCATGATCCAGTTGTCGTCGCCCAGCGTGGTAACACCGCTGTCTTGCGCAGTACCGGTGTTGATCGTGCAGAACTCGCGGATGGTGTTGCGGTCGCCAATGACAAGCTCTGTCGGTTCACCCGCGTACTTTTTGTCCTGCGGCGGAGCACCCACCGAGGCAAACTGAAAAATTCGGTTGTCCCGACCTATGGTGGTACGCCCTTCAATTACACAGTGCGCACCCACCGTACTGTCAGCCCCAATGCGCACGTCAGGGCCGATGACCGCATAGGGCCCGACTTGAACCGAGACATCGAGATGCGCCGCCGCATCCACGACGGCGGTGGCGTGAATGCGCGCCGCTGCCACTTCGCCTGCTCCTTTAGCCCACGGCGCGCATGGTGCACATCAGTTGCGCCTCGCAGGCGACTTCGTCGCCGACGCGGGCAATGCCGTTGAACTTCCAAATGCCGCCGCGCACACGGTCAATGGTGATGTCCAGAATCAGCTGATCGCCAGGTTCCACGGGGCGCTTGAAACGTGCGCCGTCGATGCCAACGAAGTAGTAAATGTTGTTCTCATCGGGTACCTGCCCCATGGCGTCGAACGCCAGCAGCCCTGCCGCTTGCGCCAGCGCTTCGAGAATGAGTACGCCGGGCATCACCGGATGGCCCGGAAAGTGCCCCATGAAATAAGGCTCATTGAAGGTGACGTTCTTGACGGCCTTGATGCGGGTATTGCGCTCGAGTTCGAGCACCCGGTCCACCAGCAAAAAAGGATAGCGGTGCGGGAGCTGCTTGAGTATTGCTTGGATGTCCATCATGAGCGTTCGGGTATGTTGTCTTGCAGGCGGCTTTCCAGCGCCTTGGTGCGCTCACGCAAGCGGTGCAACTGCTTGAGCGTAGCGGCGTTTTTTTCCCAGCGCGCATTGTCATCGATGGGGAACATGCCAGTGTAGTGCCCGGGCTGGCGCAAAGAATGGGTGACCACGGTGGCTGCCGACACGTGCACGTCGTCGGCAACGCTAAGGTGTCCCAAGACGATGGCGCCGCCACCAAAGGTGCAACGTGCGCCGATCCTCGCGCTGCCCGCCACGCCTACACAGCCTGCCATGGCGCTGTGGCGCCCGACATGCACGTTGTGGCCGATCTGCACCAAGTTGTCGATCTTGACCCCGTCCTCAATCACCGTATCGTTCAGAGCCCCCCGGTCGATGCAGGTGTTTGCACCGATTTCGACATCGTCGCCAATGCGTACTGCGCCGAGTTGTTCGATCTTGACCCACGCGCCCTGCTCCTGCGCAAAGCCGAAACCGTCGGCCCCGATCACCACCCCGGAATGGACGATGCATCGCGCGCCAATGCGGCAATCTTCACCCAAAGTCACGCGGGAATGAAGCACAGTGTCTGCGCCGACTTGGGCGCCGCGCTCGACCACACAAAGGGGGCCGATGGTTGCCGTGGAATCAATAAGCGCCTCGGAACTGACCACTGCGCTCGGGTGAATACCGGCCTCGCGCAGCGGTGCTATGTGACGCTTCCACAATTGCGTCGCACGGGCAAAGCAGGCATACGGGTCGTCCGCGATCAGGCAAGCCCCGCGCGAGCGGGCCGGCTCAGCCATGGCCGGCGCCACGATGACGCACGCAGCCTTGGAAGCGGCAAGTTGCTGTTGATAACGAGGATTACTCAGGAAGCTCAGGGCATCTGAACTGGCTGATTCAAGTGGGGCCAAGCGCTCAATGCGCAGCTGTGCGTCTCCATGCAGAGTTACGCCCAGTGCCTCAGCAATCTCGCCCAGTGAAAGACTCACGCCAACACCGCAAGCCGCAAGCGACGCTTACTTGGCAGGCGCCGCATTGAGCGCCTTGATCACTTTGTCGGTGATGTCATTCTTTGGGTTGATGTAGACCGCTTGATCAAGAATCAGGTCGTATTTTTCCTGTTCGGCGATCTGTTTGACAACCTTGTTGACGCGCTCGCCCAATTGCGTCAGCTCTTCGCTTTTACGGGCGTTGAGGTCTTCCTGAAACTCGCGGCGCTTGCGCTGGAAGTCGCGGTCCTGATCCACCAACTGGCGCTGACGGGTCAAGCGCTGGCTCTCGGAAAGGGTTGGTGCGTCGCGTTCAAACTTCTCAGTGCCTGCCTTCAGGGCGTTGCCCTGATCGAGCAACTCCTTGTCGCGGCGGGAAAACTCCTGCTCAAGCTTGGACTGTGCGGCTTTGGCGGTACTCGCCTCACGAAAAACGCGCTCGGTATGAACAAAACCGGCCTTGAATTCTTCGGCTTGAGCGGGCGCCCAGACGGCAACAGAGGCGAGCGCGAGTACGCAGGCGACGTGACGTGAGATATTTTTCATTAGAAAGAGGTTCCAATCTGGAATTGCAATTCTTGGATTCTATCGCCGGCGAACTTACGCAGCGGCTTGGCGTACGCCAGACGCAGAGGCCCAAGCGGCGAGATCCAGCTTATTCCTACGCCTGCAGACGCGCGCATTTCGTTAAAGCGAATGGGCTGCCCATCTCCATACACATTACCAATGTCCAAAAATGTGAAGACGCGCAGCGTGCGGTCATTTCCAGCGCCTGGAAACGGTGCAATCAACTCCGCGTTTAACGTCACTTTTTTCGGTCCTCCAAGCGAGGCGCCAGTGACATCGCGCGGACCGAGAGTTCCCTGATCAAAGCCGCGCACCGATCCCAAACCACCCGAATAGAAATTCTTAAACACCGGGAACGGCCGACCGCCAAACCCTTTGCCCAGACCCAGCTCACCATTGAACGCCAAGGTGAATTTTTTGTTCAACGGCACATACTGCTGATATTGATAATTGGCGCGAACGTACCGTGCGTCACCTGCCACCGACCATTCGGAGTTGAGCCGCTGGTAGCGCCCTGAATTCGGCGCCAGCGCACTGTCCCTGCTGTCGCGCGACCAGCCAATGGTGAGCGGCACAGCCGAGCTGCTGGCGCCATAGCGATCCGCATAAACCAAGTAAGCAGCTGGGATGTTGGTACCCGGCTTGATGCGGGTCTGCTCCAGGCCACCACCAAAAAAGACGGTGTCGATTTCACTGAATGGCACACCAAAACGCAGGCTCGCTCCGGTGGTAACAAGCTCGTAATTTCCGCCCTGATCTTCGTACGGCTTGTCGGTGCGGTAGTACAAGTCGATCGTGCGCGAGATGCCATCCTTCGTGAAGTAGGGGTTGGTCGTGCTCACCACCAGCGTGCGCTTGAATTTGCTGGTATTGACGTCGATGCCCAGATAATTTCCAGAACCAAAGACGTTTTCCTGCTTGATCGCGAACGAGAAAGAAATTTTCTCGGCACTTGAGAACCCAGCGCCAAGCTGCAAGGAGCCGGTAGGTTTTTCCTTCACGGCTATAACAATATCCACTTGGTCTGGCGCACCGGGCACTTCAATCGTCTCGACACTTACATCGGTGAAATATCCCAAGCGATCTACCCGATCACGCGAGAGGCGAATTTTTTCCCCGTCGTACCACGAAGCTTCATACTGGCGGAATTCGCGTCGCACGACTTCGTCTCTGGTTCGGTCGTTTCCGGTGACGTTGATGCGGCGCACATAGGCCCGCCGCTGCGGATTGGCAGCCAATACCAACGCCACTCGGCCGTTTTCGCGATCGATCTCAGGTGTCGCCTCGATCCGCGCAAAAGCAAAGCCAAAATTTCCAAAGTAGTCTGAAAACGCTTTTGTGGTCTCGGCAACCTCATCTGCGTTGTAAGGCTCACCTGGCCGAATTTTGACCAGCGACTTGAATTCGTCTTCACGATCGAGGAAATTACCCTCCAACTTGACGCTCGAGACGACGAACCGCTGTCCCTCCGTAACGTTCACGGTAATGGAGATATCTTGCTTGTCGGGAGAAATCGCTACCTGTGTGGAATCGATCCGGAATTCCAGATAGCCTCGCTGCAGATAGTAGGACCGCAAAGCTTCCAAGTCAGCATTGAGCTTTGGTCGGGCGTACCGGTCGGACTTGGTGTACCAGCTGAGCCAGCCACCGGTATCTTGGTCAAACAGCCCCTTAATTGTGGAGTCGCTGAAGGCCTTGTTACCCACAACCCTGATGTCCTTGATGCGCGCGGTGTCGCCTTCAATCACGGTGAACGTCAGGTTAACCCGGTTGCGATCGATGGGCGTGACCGTGGTCACCACTTCGGCGGCATAAAAGCTCTTATTGATGTACTGACGCTTGAGCTCTTGCTCGGCGCGATCGGCGAGTGCCTTGTCGTAAGGACGCCCATCCGTCAATCCGATGTCTCGCATGACGTTTTTGAGTGTTTCCTTGTCGAATTCACGTGCGCCAGAAAACTCGACATTGCCAATCGTTGGACGCTCCTGCACAACTACGACCAGAACGTCGCCCGAAGCTTCCAGTCGCACATCGGTGAACAATCCCAAGCCAAAAAGCGCACGAATGGCTGTTGAACCCTTTTCGTCGTTGTAGTCGTCCCCAACACGAAAGGGTAGCGAGGCAAAAACGGTTCCCGGTTCTACGCGCTGGAGACCTTCCACGCGAATATCGCGCACCTTGAACGGCGCAAGCGCCCAAGCGGCTTGTGCGAAAACCAGTGCCGCCACGGCCGCAACGGTCCGCACGCCAAAGCGAGGTAGTTTGTTCATCATGGAGAGAAGTCGATGTCGGTGCCGCCGTGCGTCGCCGCGCGGGCCCGCAAATTAGCCAAACAATCGGCTGAAATCGTTAAATAAAGCGACGGACATCATGAGCAGCAAGACGGCAATCCCGCCGCGCTGCAGATTTTCCATCCAGGCTTCGGAGACGCCTTTGCCTGTGATGCCCTCCCAAAGATAATACATCAGGTGCCCACCATCGAGCACCGGCAGCGGCAACAGGTTCAGGACGCCCAAGCTGACACTGATCAACGCCAAAAACGTGAGGTATTGGGTCAGTCCGATGTGCGCCGAGCGGCCTGCGTAGTCGGCAATGGTGAGCGGGCCACTGATATTTTTGATCGAAGCTTGGCCAATCAGCATGCGACCCATCATCTTGAGCGAGAGTGCTGAGACCTGCCAGGTGCGCTCTACGCCACCCCAGAGGCCTTCCAGCACGCCATAACGCACGGTAGTAAAGCGCGGTGGCTCGCCCACGAAAGCGCCAATGCGCCCAATTAGCTGATCGGCTTCCTCCACCGCATCGGGCGCTACTGTCAGTTCCATCAGGCGACCGGCTCGCTCAATGCTCCAGCGCTGGGCCAGCGGTGCCCCGGCGCTGACCGAGGCGCGGATGCGTTCGCGCAGCTGCTGCGCATCGCTGATTTCGGCATCGCCGATGCGCAGCACGAGGTCGCCATTTTGCAGGCCGCCGCGCTCAGCAGCGCTACCCTCCATCAGCTCGCCAATCACGGGCCGTGTCCAAGGCGTAGCGATTCCCACCTTGCGCAGCAGCTCGGCGTCCGCCTGCTTCACATCGATTTCATCCAAAGGCAAAACCACGCTGCGGGTCATACCGGGGCGAGTCTCCACTTCGAGTCGGGCAGGAATGCCATCAAGCGCACCGCGCGTAAGTGTCCAGCGCAGGTCTTCAAAGGAGCGCAATTCCCGCGGCGCGTCGTCGCCCAATGCAATGCTCTGCACCAACTCACCGCCGTGCAACCCCGCTCGCTGCGCGATCGAGCCCAATGGCGGGCTTGAAAGATACGCCATCGGCTCCTGCACGCCCGCCCAGTTCACCACGGCGTACAAAAGCACAGCGAGCAACAAGTTTGCTAGGGGCCCGGCAGCGACGACGGCCGCCCGGGCCCGAAGTGGTTTGTTGTTGAAGGCCAAATGCCTTTCCTCGGGGGCCACAGGTCCTTCGCGCTCGTCGAGCATGCGCACGAACCCACCCAAGGGGAGGATACCCACGACAAATTCGGTCGGCGAGCCCTTGGGTTGCCAACGAAGAATCGGCTTTCCAAAACCCACCGAAAAGCGCAACACCTTGACACCGCAGGCCACGGCGACGCGGTAGTGGCCGTATTCATGCACGGCAATCAAAATGGCGAGTGCGCCAATGAAAGCAATCAAAGTCAGCATGGCGGTTTCCTTCCAGCTCAGCCTGTCAGGCTCACAGCATGCTGCTCAGCCCAGCTGCGCGCCTGGGCATCAAGATCGAGCAGTGCAGCGAGCGAATCGGGTTTGGAGGCCGGTACTGCGCTCAAAGTTTCCAGATTCAAGTCATGTATCTGATCAAAGCGGATCCGCCCGTCCAGGAATGCCTGCACTGCCACTTCGTTCGCCGCATTGAGCACGGCGGTGGTTCCAGGGGGTGCTGCCAGCGTTTCCCACGCGAGCCGCAGGCCAGGAAAGCGCTCTGGATGGCCATGATCGTCGATGGATTCGAAGGTCATCGCGCTCAAGACATGGAAATCGAGGGCGCCTGCACCGGATTCCACCCGCTGTGGCCAAGCGAGCCCATAGGCAATCGGAACGCGCATATCGGGCGTCCCCATTTGCGCCACCACCGACATGTCGCGGTACTGCACCATCGAATGGATGGTGCTTTGCGGGTGTATGACCACGTCAATTTGCTCGGGCGCCAAGCCAAACAGGAAGCGCGCCTCAATGACTTCCAGCGCCTTGTTCATCATCGTGGCCGAATCGACCGAAATCTTGCGCCCCATCACCCAGTTCGGGTGGGCACAGGCGTCTTCGGGGGTGACGTCGCGCAGGCTCGCTGGGGTACGGCTGCGAAAAGGGCCGCCGGACGCCGTCAGAATGATCTTGTCCACGCGCTGCGCCCAGGAAGCAGGGTCTTCCGGAAGCGACTGAAAGATGGCCGAATGCTCACTGTCGATGGGCAGCAACGTGGCCCCACCTTCGCGAACCGCACGCATAAAAACCTCGCCACCGACGACCAAGGCCTCCTTGTTGGCCAGAAGCAAGCGCTTTCCGGCGCGGGCCGCAGCAAGGCAGGAGGCCAGCCCGGCAGCGCCGACGATGGCCGCCATCACGCTGTCCACTTCCGGGTGGGATGCTATTACTTCAAGAGCGTCTGGCGCTTGTAGCACCTGCGTTAGGAGTCCATTTGACCGGATTTTTTCAGCTAATTCGCGCGCATGCGCAGAACTCGCCATCACCGCGTAGCGCGGCTGGAACTTGGCGCACTGGGCAAGTAGCAAGTCCACCTGCGTGCTGGCACTGAGCGCAAACATCTCAAAACGCTCCGGGTGCCGCGCAATGACGTCCAGCGTGTTCTTGCCAATCGAGCCGGTAGAGCCCAGAACCGTGACGCGCTGGCGCATCAGGCCACCAACGAAGTGAGCATCATTGCCAGCGGCAGCGTGGGCAGCAAGGCGTCCACCCTATCGAGTACACCGCCGTGTCCAGGCAGCAGGTTACTGCTGTCCTTGGCGCCTGCGCTGCGTTTGACCAGCGATTCAATCAAGTCTCCCACCACACTCATGCAGGCCATGAACAGCGCGCCCAGCACCAGCAGCCACCAGCCTTGTGCCGCAAGGCGGGAATAAAGACTAGGCACCGCAGCACCCCAGTGGGCATCTAGCACAGACCAAGCTAAGCCGAGCAACAGCACTCCAGCCATACCGCCCCACACACCTTCCCAGCTTTTGCCCGGACTGATCGACGGTGCGAGTTTATTTTTTGTGAAGCGCATGCCAAAAGCACGACCCGTGAAATACGCGGCAATGTCCGCCATCCACACAAGCGTCATCACCGATAAAAGAAAGTTGATGCCGATGGTGCGCGCCTGCACAGCCGCCAACCACGCAAGCCAAAGTACGAGCACTCCAGCGACCACGCGCAAGCCCTGTGGAATGCGCGGCCAACCAGGCACTCCCGTGCTCAGCAACCATGCCGCGCCCAGCACCCAAGCGCCGCCCGACACCGTCCAGAGCATTGGCATGGATCGCACCGTCCAGCCCGCAAGCCAGGAAGCAATACAAAGCGCCACACACACGGCTGCAAGCACCAGCGAGGCGACAAACGAGCAGCCGTTCAGCCGCCCCCATTCCCAAGCTGCAGCCGCCATCAGCACCAGCACCACAGCGGCAAACGCGATGGGTGCAGGGTAGAACAATGCCGGCAACAAAATGACCAACAGAACCACGGCAGTGATGATGCGCTGCTTAAGCATTGCGGTCCTTCAAGCCCGGGCAAGCACGGGCGGCTCCTGAGCGAGTTGCTCGGAAATCAGGCCAAAACGGCGCTCACGACCATGGTAAGCAGCTATCGCCGCGTCCAGTGCCGCCTCGTCAAAATCCGGCCACAGCTTTTCGCTGAAGAACAGTTCGCAGTACGCGGCTTGCCAAAGCAAAAAGTTGCTCAGCCGCATCTCCCCGCCCGTGCGAATCAAAAGATCGGGGTCCCGCACGTGCGCCAGCCCCATGGCGGCATCCAAACTTTCTGGAGTGATGGCTTCGCCACGCGCCGCCAAGCCGGCTGCGGCTTGCGCGATGTCCCAGCGGCCACCGTAGTTAAAACAAATGTTGAGCACCATCCGCGTGCAGTGCGCCGTCTGCGTCTCGGCCTGCTCCAGGCCCTCGCGCATTGGAACGGAGAGATTGCCACGTTCCCCAACAAAATGCAGGCGAATGCCGTCGCGCGCAAGTTGCGGCACCTCGCGCCCAATCGCACGTGCCAAGAGCTCCATCAAGCCCGACACTTCTTCGGCTGGTCGGCTCCAGTTTTCGGAAGAAAACGCGAACACGGTCAGTACGGACACGCCGCGCTCGGCGCAGGCCTTGACACAACGGCGCAGCGAATCTACGCCTTGCTTATGACCCGCAAGGCGAGGCAGAAAGCGACGTTTGGCCCAACGACCATTGCCATCCATAACGATGGCAATGTGGGCAGGTGCAGCGAGGGTTTGGGCCATGCAGGCGCGGTGCAGCAGCGCTTTCACACCGCCATGATGTCCTGTTCCTTGGCGGCGACCAAGGCGTCGATATCCAACACGTGGCGGTCGGTGATTTTCTGGATCTCGGCTTCCGAGCGCTTTTGATCGTCTTCAGACGCCAGCTTGTCCTTGACCATGCGCTTGACCGCGTCGTTGGCGTCCCGGCGAAGATTGCGCACGGCAATTTTGGCCGACTCACCCTCGTTGCGGGCGAGCTTGGTCATTTCCTTGCGGCGCTCTTCGCTCATGGCCGGCATAGGAACACGAATCAGGTCGCCAAGAGACGCAGGATTGAGGCCCAGGTCGCTCTCGCGAATGGCCTTCTCAATCTTGGCGCTCATGTTCTTTTCCCAAGGCTGCACACTAATGGTGCGCGCATCAAGCAGTTGCACGTTCGCCACCTGGCTAAGTGGCACCATCGAGCCGTAGTAGTCGACGTGAATCGAGTCCAGCAGCGCGGGGCTGGCGCGGCCGGTGCGGATTTTCTGCAGATTGTTCTTGAAGGCCACGATGGACTGATCCATCTTGGTCTCCATGGTCGTGCGGATATCGGCTGTCATGTTTTTTTCTCCTCAGAATCGGGCGCGCTGCTGTGCTGCGCCTCAGGCATGCACCAGTGTGCCTTCGTCTTGCCCCATCACCACGCGCTTAAGTGCGCCGGGCTTGAAGATGGAAAACACCTTCACTGGGAGCTTTTGGTCGCGGCACAGGGCAAATGCGGTAGCGTCCATGATGCCCAAATTGCGGATCATGGCTTCGTCGAAAGTCAGTGTCGCATATCGGGTCGCCGAAGGATCCTTGTGTGGATCTGCGGTGTACACACCGTCTACCTTGGTGGCCTTGAGCACGAGTTCGGCGCCAATTTCAGCACCGCGCAGCGCAGCCGCAGTGTCGGTGGTGAAAAACGGATTGCCTGTGCCGGCAGCAAAAACCACCACCTTGCCTTCTTCCAGGTACTGCAGCGCCTTAGGCCGGACGTAGGGCTCCACGACCTGCTCGATGGAGATCGCCGACATGACTCGGGCCGTGAGGCCCTGCTTGTCCATGGCATCGGCCAGTGCCAGTGCGTTCATTACCGTTGCCAGCATGCCCATGTAATCGGCAGTGGCGCGGTCCATGCCTTCAGCACCCCCCGCGACGCCGCGGAAGATATTGCCGCCGCCAATCACCACCGCCACTTCAACGCCCATGCGCGTCACTTCAGCCACCTCGCCGACCATACGCACGATGGTGGCGCGGTTGATGCCAAAGGCGTCGTCGCCCATTAACGCCTCACCGGACAGCTTGAGCAAAATGCGCTTGTAGGCTGGGGTGTCGGTCGTCATGGGTGCTTTCCTTGGTGAGAGAGTCAGTGATTGGCGCTGCGGCAGACTTTAAGCGCCGGCCTTGGCGGCGGCAACTTGCGCAGCCACTTCAGCAGCGAAGTCGTCCACCTTCTTCTCGATGCCTTCGCCCACGACATACATCGTGAAGCCCTTCACGGTCGTAGCGCGCTCCTTGAGCATTTGCTCGACGGTTTGCTTGTCGTTCTTCACGAAAGCCTGGTTGTAGAGCGAGACTTCCTTGAGGTACTTCTGCACACCGCCCTCAATGCGCTTGGCCACGATTTCATCGGACTGTACGGGCTTGCCTTCGGCCTGAGCCTTGGATTTGTCTTCAGCCGCCTTGGCCGCTGCAACCGAACGCTCTTTTTCAATCAGATCGGCAGGCACGTCGCTGCTGGCCAGCGCCACCGGCTTCATGGCGGCAATGTGCATCGCCACATCCTTGGCGGCAGCCTCGTCGCCTTGGTATTGCACCACCACGCCAATGCGCGTGCCGTGCAGGTAGGAGGAAAGCTGGTCGTCGCCCGCAAAACGCTGGAAGCGTCGGAAAGACATGTTCTCGCCAATCTTGCCGATCAAGCCTTTGCGCACGTCCTCCAGTGTGGGACCAAAGCTGTCCTGCTCATACGGGAGCGCACCCAGCGCAGCGAGGTCTGCAGGGTTGTGCTTAGCAATAAGCTCAGCCGCGGCGTTCGCCATGGCGAGGAAGCTGTCGTTCTTGCTCACGAAATCGGTTTCGCTGTTGACTTCAAGCAGCGCGCCCGTGTTGCCGTCAATAAAGCTTGTCACCACGCCTTCGGCCGTGATGCGCGATGCAGCCTTACCCGCCTTGGTGCCCAGTTTGACGCGCAGCAACTCTTCGGCCTTGGCCATGTCGCCATTGGCTTCGGTCAGCGCCTTTTTGCACTCCATCATCGGGGCGTCGGTCTTGCCACGCAGTTCACCCACCATGCTTGCGGTAATTGCAGCCATCTCTAGTTCTCCAGAATCAATTCAGTCGTATCAAGATAAAAAAAGGGGGCCGATTTAGCCCCGCTTTTTCTTGCGACAAAAGTCGCGCGGGTAAGAGACTCTTAGGCAGCGGACTCTTGCACTTCCACAAACTCGTCAGAGCCTTCAGCGGACACCGCTTTCACCACGTCGTTCACGGCGTTGTTGCGACCTTCGATGACCGCATCGGCCATGGCGCGCACGTACAGGTCCACCGCCTTGGCGGAGTCGTCGTTGCCAGGGATGACGTGATCAATGCCTTCAGGCGAATGGTTGGTATCGACCACACCAATCAGCGGGATGCCTAGCTTTTTGGCTTCGGCGATGGCGATTTTGTGGAAACCCACATCGACCACGAAGATGGCGTCGGGCAGCGCAGCCATGTCCTGGATGCCGCCAATGTCCTTCTCGAGCTTCTCAATTTCACGCGTGAACATGAGCTGCTCTTTTTTGCTCAGGGATTCGAGGCCCGCTTCTTGCTGAGCCTTCATGTCTTTCAAGCGCTTGATGGACGTCTTGACCGTCTTGAAGTTGGTCAACATGCCGCCCAGCCAGCGCTGGTTCACAAATGGCACGCCAGCGCGCTGAGCTTCAGCAGCGACGGTGTCGCGGGCTTGGCGCTTGGTGCCGACAAACAATACGGTGCCGCGGTTGGCGGTGAGCTGCTGCGCGAACTTGGCAGCATCCTGGAGCATCGGCAGCGATTTTTCCAGGTTGATGATGTGAATTTTGTTGCGGTGGCCGAAGATGAACGGGGCCATCTTGGGGTTCCAGAAACGGGTCTGGTGGCCGAAGTGAACGCCGGCTTCCAGCATTTCGCGCATAGTGACTGCCATAAAAGTGCTCCAAAGGTTGGGTCTAAAATCCAGTCCGACATCGCGGCCTGCCACTCAAACGATGGCTTGGCCGCAACACCTTGGCGGGACTGGTTTGCTATTGATTTCGCTAAGGTTTTCACACCCCGCAAAACCCAAAGATTCTAGCATAGGCATGGCAAAAGACCTTGACAGCACGCTGCGCCTCCTGCATTCAGGCGCCAGCAGCGCACCCGCTGAAATGCAAGCTTGCATCGCGCACGCGCAGTCGCCCGACTGTCGCCTCGCGTTTTCGCTTCCTCTGTTCGACGAGGCTTTGCGCGCAGCGCAAGCCCCTTCGCTGACGCATCGCCCTTTGGCAGGCTTGGCTGTATCGGTCAAAGACCTGTTCGACATGGAGGGCATTACCAGCACTGCTGGCTCTACCGTGCTGGCAACGGAGCCACCCGCCCTACGCGATTCACCCGCAGTGGCGCGGCTGCGCGCCGCCGGTGGCGTGGTCGTCGGTCGCACGCACATGGTCGAATTTGCTTTCTCTGGCGTAGGCACCAACCCCCACTTCGGCACACCTTCGGCATTCGACGGTCGTTTTGGCGCACTGCCAGGGCCGGGCCGTGTACCCGGGGGCTCATCTTCCGGCGCGGCGGTGTCGGTGGCTACCGGCGCGGCTTTTATTGGACTGGGCTCGGACACTGGCGGCTCGATTCGCATTCCGGCGGCGCTCTGCGGCATCGTCGGCTTTAAAAGCACGGCGCGCTTGGTGCCGACTGAAGGCGCGGTGCCGCTCTCGCAGTCGCTCGACACGGCGTGCGCCATGACGCGCTCGGTGCGGGACACCGTACTGGCGCACGAGATTTTGGCCGCACGGCGCGTCACGCGCAGCCCCGCGCCGCTTTCGGCATGGCGGCTGGCTGTGCCCGGCGGCGTCTTCCTGGAAGAACTTGACGCCCCGGTGCGCCTGGCCTTTGAGCGCAGCATTGAGCAGCTGCGCCGTGCAGGTGCGCAGATTGAAGAAATTGCGCTTGCGCAAGCCGAAGCACTATCGGGCTTGCAGGTGCGCGGCAGCTTTGCCGCCGCCGAAAGTTTTGCCTGGCACCGCCACCACTTAGCCCGCCAAGCCGCGGCCTACGACCCGCGGGTGCGCATGCGCATCGAACGAGGGGCTGCCATGTCCGCGGCCGACTACATCGACTTGCTGCAAGCGCGTAGCGCCTGGATCTCTTCGATAGAAGCCGCAATTTCTGGCTTTGACGCCCTGCTCTCACCGACGGTGCCGATCATTGCGCCGCCCATTTCCAGCGTCGCACCAGCCGACGGGCGGGACACGGCGCAAGACGCCGCACGCGATGCTGCGTTCCAGCGCGCCAATGCCTTGCTGCTGCGCAACACCAGCGTCGTCAACATGCTCGACGGATGCGCGCTCTCACTGCCTTGCCATGTGCGCGGCGAGCTGCCTGTCGGCCTGATGGTTTGGCACGGTGCGCTGCACGACGACGCCGTGCTCAATGTCGGCATGCGCATTGAAGAATTACTACAAAAAATATAGCTGCTTGCGCATACTACATAAGCGCTAGAGGCCAGAAAGTATTAAATATTCATGAAGATAGCGATCGTAGGCGCCGGCGTGGTCGGCGTCACCAGCGCGTATGAACTGGCGCGCGCAGGCCACGAGGTCACCGTGTTTGAGCGCCGCTCCAGTGCGGCTGAAGAATCGAGTTTCGCTCCGGGCGCAGTAATCGGCCCTGGACTGCTTGCGCCCTGGGCCATGCCCGGCTCCATGGCCGCGCCCAGCCTGGTCGGCTCAAGCAGCCGCGTACGCACCCGCGGCGCCACAGTGGCCGAGCTGCGCTGGCTGTGGCACTGGCGCAGTGCAGCGCGTTCGGCACTTCGCAGCACGGTGCCGTCGCCGGCCATGCGCGCACTGGTGCGCCTGGGTCGGTTCAGCCAGCAGTGCTTTCAAGAGACCGTCGAGGCGCTGGAGCTTGAGCTTGAACGCAGCCACGGCATGCTGGTGTTGCTACAGGACGAACAGCACGCGGCGCCCCTGCGCACCGCAGTGACCGCTCTGCGCGATGCCGGCGCAAGCTTGCACGAACTCGACAGCGAGGCGGCACGCCGTGTCGAGCCCGGGTTGGCAGACACCGAACGCCTGGCGATTGCCCTGCACCTGCCGCAGGCCGAGGCCGCCAACTGCCGCCAGTTCACCGGCTCCATGCGCCAAGCTGCACAGCGGCTGGGGGTGGCCTTTGAGTTTCAGGCGAACGTCGCGCGCTTGGTTCCCGCGCATGGAGGCATCGCTCTGCATCTCCTGGGCGATGCGCAAGCCCGCCCATTTGATGCTGCTGTGCTGTGTGCCGGCTCGCAAGCCGCACCGCTTCTGGATGCGCTAGGCCTCCACCTCGACCTGGTCGCACTGTGGGGCTGTTCGCTGACCGCACCACTGCGCGAAGGGGCTGCGGCCCCACAAGGCGCTGTCATTGACGTCGCGCGACAGGTGACGATCTCTCGCCTAGGCCAGCGCATTCGCGTCGCCGGTGGCGCAGAGCTTGGGCGCAGCGACGGCACGCCCCACCCTGCCACGGTGCGCCAACTGCACGACTCGCTGGACGCCTGGTTCCCCGGCAGTGTTCAGCGAGGCGGCATGCAGCTGTGGCGCGGCGCGCGCCCCATGCGACCCAACGGACTGCCGGCACTCGGGCCAAGCGGCGCACCGGGGCTTTGGTTGAACCTTGGCCACGGCGGCTGCGGCTGGTCGCTTGCGAGCGGTTGTGCACGCCTCTTGGCTGAGATGCTGAGCGGCGGCGCGACTACCTGGGAAGCCAGCGAACTGGCGCAGTTTTCCGCCACCAATACCTGAATCTGGCGGCTGCAAGCGGGTGAACCGCACGCCCATAATGGCGCGCATGCTGCGCATCCTTCCCGACCAGCCACACGCCCTGCACGATCTGGCCGCCACCCGCGCCCTGGAGCAGGCAGCGGCGGCTGGCTTGCCCGAGCACACGCTGATGCAGCGCGCAGGCCTGGCCACCGCGCGGCTTGCGCTGGCGCTCGCGCCGCACGCCCGCGCTGTGTGGATCGTCTGCGGCCCTGGCAACAACGGCGGGGACGGGCTGGAAGCCGCCCTTCACCTGCACAGCACCACCCGCCAAGTGACGGTGACGTGGTTGGGCGACGAGGACCGTACTCCAGCCGACGCACGCCGGTCGCTGGAGCGGGCGCGCAGCGCCGGTGTGTACTTTGCAGACGGCCCGGCTGTACCCCTGACTGCGAACGACCTGTGCATAGACGCGCTGCTCGGCATTGGCCTCGCACCGGGTGCCCCGCTCCGTCCACCGCCTGAGCGGTGGCGCGCCCTGCTGCGCCAAATGCGAAGCGGCCCTGCAGTTTTGCTCTGTGTGGATGTTCCCAGCGGCCTACAGACCGACACCGGCGCTTGGGCAGATGGTTTCGCGCTCGACTGTTCCGCACAAGCCGCCTGCCACACGCTGTCGCTACTGACACTCAAACCCGGCTTATTCACGTCGCAAGGGCGGGACGCGGCGAGCAGCGTGTGGCTGGACCGTTTGGGCGTTTGCCCAGACGATGCCCCGGCCAGCGCCCAGCTCACCGGACCGCCACCGAACGGCCCACGCCGCCATGCCAGCCATAAGGGAAGCTTTGGCGACGTTGCCATCGTCGGTGGTGAAGGGCTGGCGCGGCGCGGTATGGGCATGGAGGGCGCCGCCCTCCTCGCCGCCAGTGCGGCGCTGCACGCCGGCGCCGGCCGGGTGCTGGTGGCATTGTTGGACGATGGCGATTTTCGCGTGGCAAGTGCCGCACCCGAGCTCATGCAGCGACGCTTCGAAGCGCTTGAGCTGAGCGAGTTGACCGTCGTATGCGGCTGCGGTGGAGGCGAAGCGGTGGCGGAAGTAATAGCGCCCGTACTGAACCAATCCGCCCGCTTGGTGCTGGATGCGGACGCACTCAACGCCATTGCCCGCGATGCGCAGTTGCAAAACGCGTTGGCCGGGCGCGCTGCGCGCGGCCTGCCCACCATCTTGACGCCGCACCCGCTGGAAGCCGCACGCTTGCTCGGCAGCAGCGCCGCATCGGTGCAGGGCGACCGTATGACTGCTGCGCGCAGTCTGGCAGAGCGCTTTGGTTGCGTCTGCGTACTCAAAGGTTCGGGAACGATCGTGGCAGCGCCGGGAGCCCAGCCTCCGTCGATCAACCCGACGGGAAACGGCCGGCTGGCAACGGCGGGCACGGGTGATGTGTTGGCGGGCCTGGTGGGCGCCCGACTCGCCGCAGGAGAGGCGCCGTTTGACGCCGCATGCCATGCGGTGTTCGAGCATGGCCGCCTTGCCGACATCTGGCCACGCCACAGCGCTTTGGTCGCCGGGGAATTGGCTCGTCTTCCAAATTTTCAATAAAAACAGGCTGCAGCGCTTTATCTATAAGCGCTATCAGCTTCTGAAATCAGAGCAAATTTTACACCGATTGAAGCTTGCCGTTTAGCCACGACGTGGCTTGCTCTTGCCAGAACGCGCTGGCGCCTGGGTCAACAGAGCCGCCTGCTGCCGAGACTTGCCGCTTGCCGCAGGTGCAGAAGATGCGGGACGCTCGGACTTGCGGCTTGGGCGAGGTGCGTCGTCTGCGTCGGAGCGAGCGCGGACGGGATTGTCGGTTTTTTGATTGCCGCTTTTCCCTGCACTTTTTCCTGCGTTTTTCCCGCCGCTTTTTCCGCCGCTCTTCCCCCCGTTCTTTCCGCCGTTCTTTTCACCAGCCCCGCGCGGCGCAAGCACCTCGCCTTCATGCACCAGTCGGAAGTCGATGCGACGGCCGTCGAGGTCGACCCGACTCACCTGCACGCGCACCCGCGTGCCGATGGCGAAGCGAGCACCGCTGCGTTCACCACGCAACTCTTGCCGCGCTTCGTCGAACTTGAAGTATTCGCCTCCCAGCTCAGTGATGTGCACCAGACCTTCAACGTACATGGCGTCCAGCGTGACGAAGATGCCAAAACTGGTCGCTGAAGAGACCACGCCCCCGTACTCCTCACCCAAGTGCTCGCGCATGTACTTGCACTTGAGCCAGGCCTCGACGTCGCGGCTGGCCTCATCGGCGCGGCGCTCGTTGGCGCTGCAGTGCAGGCCCGCTGCTTCCCACGACTGCGTCTCGGCCAGCGCTGCGCCAGTCTCTTTTTTGCGCGGCGCGGTTCCGGGCGCGGGTACGCGTGCGGCCAAGCGCTTGCTCAGCTTGGCGTGCGCTTCGCCTGGAGTCGGAAGCATGGGCAGCCGGTACTTCGTGTTGCCCAATATCGACTTGATGACGCGGTGCACCAGCAGGTCGGGGTAGCGGCGGATCGGGCTGGTGAAGTGGGTGTAGGCCTCGAATGCCAGACCAAAGTGGCCGCTGTTGTTGGGCGTGTAGATGGCCTGCTGCATGGAACGCAGCAGCATGGTATGAATCTGCTGAGCGTCGGGCCGGTCTTTGGTGGCCTCGGCAATTGCCTGGAATTCAGAAGGCGCGGGGTTGTCGCTGATCGTCATACCGACTGCCATAGCTTTGAGGTAGCTGCGCAGGATGTCTTGCTTTTCCGGCGTGGGGCCTTCGTGCACGCGATACAACCCGTGCTGCTTGCCTTGGGCGATGAAGTCGGCGCTGCAGACGTTGGCGGCCAGCATGGCTTCTTCAATAAGCTTGTGTGCGTCGTTGCGGGTGCGCGGGATGATTTTCTCGATGCGCCCGTTGTCGTCGCAAACAATTTGCGTCTCGGTGGTTTCAAAGTCCACCGCGCCGCGCTCGCGCCGCGCGATCAACAGAGCGCGGTAGGCGTCGTGCAGGTTGAGCAAATCGGGGACTCGCTCTTTGCGCTTGGCCGCCTCAGGACCACGCGTATTGGCCAAAATCGCCGCTACTTCCGTGTAGGTGAAGCGTGCGTGGCTGAACATTACTGCCGGGTAAAACTGGTAGGCATGCACCTCACCCTTGGCATTGATCAGCATGTCGCAGACCATGCACAGACGTTCGACGTCCGGATTGAGTGAGCACAAGCCGTTGGAGAGCTTCTCCGGCAACATGGGGATGACGCGGCGCGGGAAGTACACACTGGTGGCGCGGTCGTAGGCATCGACGTCGATGCTGCTGCCGGTCTGCACATAGTGGCTCACGTCGGCAATCGCAACGAGCAGGCGCCAGCCCTTACCACGGCCAACCTTGGCCGGCTCGCAATACACGGCGTCGTCGAAATCGCGCGCATCTTCACCGTCGATGGTGACGAGCGGCACATCGGTCAGATCAATGCGGTTCTTTTTGTCCTGCGCGCGGACCTTGTCGGGCAGGGCACCAGCCTCGGCAAGACAATCTTGCGAAAACTCATGCGGTACCCCGTACTTGCGCACGGCGATTTCAATTTCCATGCCGGGGTCGTCCACTTCGCCCAGCACCTCTGTAACGCGGCCCACCGGTTGACCAAAGAGCGCCGGCGGCTCGGTGAGCTGCACCACCACGACCTGGCCCGGCTGCGCATCGGCAATCGCCCCCTTGGGGATGAGGATGTCTTGGCCGTAACGCTTGTCTTCCGGCGCGACGATCCAGACACCGCTTTCCTGCAGCAAACGGCCAATCAGCGGACGATCTGGGCGTTCAACGATTTCAACCACCCGGCCCTCGGGCCTGCCGCGTCGGTCCTGGCGCACGACGCAGACGCGCACACGGTCTTTGTGCAGCACCGCGCGCATCTCGTTGGGGGGAAGGAAAACATCACTCAGACCGTCGTCGCGCAGGACGAATCCGTGACCATCGCGATGGCCTTGTACCGTGCCTTCAAACTCATCGGAAGCGCCGTTTGCGGCCGCATTTGCACCCATTTTTTTACTATACAATCTCGTTCTTTCCTGAAATGCCCAGGTGGCGGAATTGGTAGACGCACTAGTTTCAGGTACTAGCGAGTAACATCGTGGAGGTTCGAGTCCTCTCCTGGGCACCAAGTTTAACGAGAAGCCGCTGCATAAGCGGCTTTTTTGTTTTTATTCGCTTGTAGCGCGCATGGAACCTGCCCGCATTGCTATAAAATTCAGAGATTCGAGTTCAAGCCCAGATGGCGGAATTGGTAGACGCACTAGTTTCAGGTACTAGCGAGTAACTTCGTGGAGGTTCGAGTCCTCTTCTGGGCACCAAGCAAAAAAAGCCGCTGCATCTGCAGCGGCTTTTTCATTGGCGCAGTCGCAGTTACGCGCGCATCAGCGCCTTCAATGCATTTTGCAGGCGCCGCGCCGCGCCGGCCTCGCTTGGCGTTGTCAGCAGCTCGGCCACATCCTGCGTCCAGGTTTCTGCGGGTGCTGCCTCATTGCGGCGCGTAAGCAACTGCAACTGCAGCATTCGACGTGCCGAAATTTGTTCCGCAGGAGTCGGTACTTCAGCCGCAATTTCAAGCCGCAGAAGCAAATCTGTCGCCGGCGTTTTGGTCTTAGTGAGCGGCGCCTGCGAAATGGCCTGTGTCCAGACATTGCGCGTGGCGCCGTTCACTGCGCGGCCAAATTCCTGCGCCGGAGGCACCAAACTGGCATCGCGTTTTTCCCATGCCGCCAGCAAATGCGTCAGAGCTTCGCCATGCGCCTGGGCAGAAAGTTTGCGCAACGCTGCCTGCGCGTGCTCCAGGGCCTCACGCTGCGCGCGGAAAGCGGCATCGCCCAAGCGTGGTCCGCGATCAACAAACTCAGCGCGCTCGCCAAAGCGCCCCGCACCGCGGTTGGCGCCCGGCCCTGCGTCGCGAGGCCCCCTCGCGTCGCGGCGCTCACCTGGCCTGGCTCCTCGGCCTGGCGCAGCGGGAACGTCTTTCTTCATACCTGGTCGGTCGTCGCCGCGCACGGCGATAACAGGACGTGGCGCGGCGCGTGGTGCGGGAGCCTGTGCCTGTGCGGGGGCACTTTCGCCTTGAGCGTCAGCTCCAGCATCGTCGGCAGGTTCGGCTGAGGTCGACTGTGCGCCAGCCTCGGCATCGGTGGCATCGGAGCTGCTTCCGCCGGAGGTGCTGGTGTCGGTAGTGGTGGCGGCGACTGACGGTTCGCTTACCTGAGCGACCGCCTGCTCCGCAGCATGGGCGGCTTGGCCACGCAATGCCGCCTCCAAGGAGGCCATGGCGGCGCGAATAGCCTGCGCATCGCCACTGGCGTTGGCCGCTTCAAGCGCTTTGGACGCTGCGAGCACTGTTTTGTCGTGCGCACTGGTCTGGACCGCAGTGTGCTCACGCTCGGCAGTCTTGCGGTTGAACGCCTCGTCGATGGGTTTGCGGAACGCATCCCAGAGCTTTTGCTCATGGCGGCGCTCCAATGGCACGGATTGCGCTTCAGCCTGCCAGCGTTGCTGCAGGGCCTTGACCGCATCGATCCGAAGCATGGGCGCTGCGCCCAATGCCACTGCCTCGTCAATCATGGCCTGACGGTGCGTGAGGCTTGTCGCTTGGGCAGCCTCAAACGCTGCTGCAGCGGCGTCCATCGCACGCTTCCACTGGGGCTGCAGTTCGGCAAGCAGCTTTTCACCCACATGCCCAGCTTCGCGCCAACGTGCGCCAAATTGCTGCAAGCCGCGCAACACGGCCTTCCAGTCTGTATTGGCGACGTTTTGCTCACCCCAGGTCTGAAGCTCGGCGATCAGAGCCATGCGCTGGGCCCTGTGCTCAGCCGCATCGGCTCGGACCTTCTCCAGCCAAGCTTCCACCACCTTGTGGGCTTCGTTGCAAGCTTCGTCAAATTTCTTCCAGAGTCCATGGTTGGGCGCGCCGCCTTGATCGGCTTGCTTCCACTGTTCACGCAATTGGCGCAGGCTTTCCTGCATCTTGCGACCACCCAAGCCTTGGCCTTCCGGTCGATTCAGCAAGGACTGCGCCTTGGCAATCAGGTCTTCGCGCACTTGGTCGGCGCTCCAGCGCTGCCACCCCTCCAACTCGCCAGCAGCAACGAGCGCAGCATGCACGCGCTGCTCCAACGCTGTGTCGATGTGTCTGCCGTGTTGCTTGAGCACGGCGCGAAGCGCCGCTGCAGCGCCGACACTGGCTTTGCCATGTCCTTGGGCCGTTTCCTGCTCCAGCTTGGCGAGCGCGTCGCCGACTTGGGCGGCCGCTTGTGCAACCACTGCTGGATCGACGCGCGGCCTTGCAGGCCGGGCGGCGCTTGGCTCAGCGGCGGCAGGCGCTTCGCCGCGCGCGGCACGCAATGCGTCTGCCCACATCGGAACCGCTGGCAGCGGCGCTTGAGGATCTGCCGCGGCAGCTGCCGCTTGAGAGATGGCCGCCTGGAAAGCCTCCCAAACTACAAGCAGCTGTGCTCGTGATGTGTCAAGCAGCGGCGGAAAGCGCACTTCCACGCTCGGCCAGCTGGCGTCGTCGGTCAGTTGTTGCGCCTGCTCCTGCCAATGCTGCACGTCGGCTTGCAGCGCCTCGCGCGCCGAATGGGCGTCTTGCCATGGCTTGGTAGACAGCACTTCGATGCGCTGTGCCAACAACACCGCTGCTTCGCGCTGCACCTGCACACGGTGCTGCAGGTCTTCAATCACCTTAATGCGCTCGGACAACGCCGTCTTGAGGCCAGCCAGCGGCTCACGGGAAAGCGGCGCGCCGGCCTTGGCGGCATCGCGCTGCCAAGCCATGGCGTCGGCGATGTTGAGCTTGGACGCGGCCAATAAGGCATTGGCCTTCTCGGCCCACTCAGCGCCAATCGACTCCTGATTCTTCGCCCGGCGAATTTCGTCTAAGCGCTCGCGCACTGCGCGCGCTGCGCCTTTGTCGCGGCTGCTCAGCTCCTTAAATACCTCCTGAAGCTGTGCAGGCTCGGGCTGCGTCGTGAGCCACTCGCGAATGCGCGCTGCGCGCTCGCCAGCAGTCGCGGCGGAAAAGGCGCCGCCGGTCAGCGCATCCAAGGGATGCGCTGATGCTGCCGGTGCTGGCGTGGAAGGGAGCTCGGTAGCGTCGGACATCTTATTGCGCGTAGGAAAAGGAAACATGGCGAAGTGGAGCGCTCGGGTGCAAGCGCTCGCCGATCAAAGAAAAATTGAAAACAATGCCCGCGACTGCGCGCAAAGGGCTATTTTCACCGCGTTTTGGAGTAACGCCCCAAATCGAACCCTTGCGATGGGTATTTGCCGTCGTCCTGTTGGGCGCAAAGCCGCGCCTGCGCAGACAAACGCGCGATGAGAACAAAGTCACGATTCGCCGAAAAAAGCTCGAATTAGATATTTCATACAGTACATTTAAAATAAATAGATCTAACAAACGACTTTGATAGTGTTGACCATGTATTTGATGCACTTCTAGAATCCGCGATCTTTGCGAAAAGCTAAGTACAAACCCCAGTTTCGCTGCCGAACCCCGGCTAAGTCAAACGGCCGGCGCAAAAATCCCGGCACGAATTTGATGGCGTACCAATCAGGTGACCATCTTGGAGGCATGCCCTAGCGGCTAAGCACTCTTAGATTGCACCGCTGAAAGGAAGCTATGACAGCGACAGAAAAATTGACCTCGGGCTTACGCGCAGTGAGCAACGCGCTGACCGACGGCTTTTTGAAGATCACCCACAACAGTTTTGCACTGCTGGGGCTGACAGTAGCGTGCCTTGTAGTTGCGTTGGCGGCTCGTCCCGACCTGCGCGCAGAAGGTGAAATGCAACTGCGAAGCTGGCTAGAAGCGCGCCAAGGCGCGGCAGCCGATGCAGACGACACTGTTGAATTCGATGAGCCGAGCGAGCGAGCGCTTGCCGCCGATCCGCAGAACTTGCCCAAGGAACAGGCCCGCGTAGCCTACTGGCTGAGCAAGAAGTACCGGGTGGCCGCTGAGCCGCTGAGCTTGCTGGTCGGTGAAGCCTACGAAATCGGTACCAAAACCAAGCTTGATCCGACGCTCATCTTGGCCATCATGGCGATTGAATCGCGCTTCAACCCGTTTGCACAGAGTGCTGTCGGCGCGCAGGGCCTGATGCAGGTTATGACCCGCGTGCACACCGACAAGTATCAGAGCGTGGGCGGCCATCTGGCCGCGTTTGATCCGGTGACGAATCTTCGTGTGGGCGTGCAGGTGCTGCAGGAATGTATCCGTCGCGCAGGCTCGCTCGAAGGCGGTTTGCGCTACTACGTCGGCGCTGCCAATCTGGAAAGCGATGGCGGCTATGCGGCGAAGGTATTGGCCGAGCACTTCCGCCTGCGCCAGGTAGCCTCCGGGCGCAGTTCACGCGATGTGCCGGCTGCAGCCACCACACTGACTACCAAAGCTGCAACGCCAGTTGCGCCGACTCCAGCGCCTGCTGTGCCAACCGCACCTGCCGCCGAAAAAGTGGCGCTGCTCACGGACCTCTGAACCGTTCGTCAAGAGCTGCTCGGTTACACTCGGTGGGTACGCGACTGGCGATAGGCGCGGCTCCAAGTGGGTCGTTGCTGATGTGGACACCAGCAAGGCGCCGCCCTTGTGAACCACCGGGAAGCGTGCCGCACGGGCCCGGCCCGATGCGTTCCGCCGTTCGCCTGGGCAGCCCTTGTTTCAAGGGACACGAGTTCACAGGACTGCCATGTACCACCGCAATATTCTCGTAGAGCAAACTGATCCTGAGCTGTTCGCCGCCATCCAGGCCGAAAACCAGCGCCAGGAAGACCACATTGAGCTGATCGCCAGCGAAAACTACGCTTCGCCTGCTGTCATGTGGGCCCAAGGTACGCAGCTGACTAACAAATATGCCGAGGGCTACCCTGGCAAACGTTATTACGGCGGCTGCGAACATGTCGACGTTGCCGAGCAGCTGGCCATCGACCGTGTGAAAAAAATCTTCGGTGCCGACGCTGCCAACGTTCAGCCCCACTGCGGCGCCTCGGCCAATGAAGCCGTGTTTTTGGCGTTTCTGAAGCCCGGCGACACCATCATGGGCATGAGTCTTGCCGAAGGCGGGCATTTGACGCACGGCATGGCGCTGAACATGTCGGGTAAGTGGTTCAACGTGGTGTCGTACGGTCTGGACGCCAATGAAGTCATTGACTACGACGCAATGGAACGCAAGGCGCGCGAGACCAAACCCAAGCTCATCATCGCGGGGGCATCGGCATACAGCCTGCAGATCGATTTCGCGCGTTTTGCCAAGGTCGCTAAAGAAGTCGGTGCCATCTTCATGGTGGATATGGCGCATTACGCCGGCCTTATCGCCGCGGGCATTTACCCAAATCCCGTCCCGCACGCCGATGTAGTCACCAGCACCACGCACAAGAGCCTGCGCGGCCCGCGAGGCGGCATCATCCTGATGAAGGCAGAACACGAGAAGGCGATCAACAGCGCGATCTTCCCCGGATTGCAAGGCGGCCCGCTTATGCACGTAATCGCCGCCAAGGCGGTGGCGTTCAAGGAAGCGCTGGAACCCGAATTCAAACACTATCAGAAGCAGGTGCTGGCCAATGCACATGCATTGGCCGAAACACTGACTCAGCGTGGTCTACGCATCGTCAGTGGCGGGACCCAAAGCCACCTGATGCTGGTGGACCTGCGCGCCAAGGGCATTACCGGCAAGGAAGCCGAAGCAGTGCTTGGCTCCGCGCACATGACCATCAACAAAAACGCGATCCCGAACGACCCGGAAAAACCCATGGTGACGAGCGGCGTACGCATCGGCACTCCTGCCATGACGACGCGCGGCTTCAAGGAGGAGCAGGCACGCGCTACCGCCAACCTGATTGCCGACGTGCTGGACAACCCCCGCGACGAAGCCCACATTGCGGCCGTGCGCGCCAAAGTCAGCGCTCTGACGGCGCAATTCCCCGTATACGGCGCTTGAAGGAGCTGGCATGAAGTGCCCCTTCTGCGGCCATCTCGACACGCAGGTGGCCGAGACGCGAATCGCAGAAGGCGGCGATTTCATTCGTAGGCGTCGCCGCTGCCTGGCTTGTAGCAAGCGCTTCACGACGTACGAAAAGCCCGAGGTCAGCTTTCCGGTTGTGGTGAAGAAGGACGGGCGGCGCACCGAGTACGCCCACGCCAAGTTGCTCGGCTCGTTCGCCATTGCGCTGCGCAAGCGCCCTGTCAGCACCGCTCAGGTGGACGCTGCCCTGGAACGCATTGAGGAGCAACTCCTCAGCTTGGGCCAGCGCGAGGTCGCATCCAGCCGCATCGGCGAGCTTGTGATGCGCGAACTCAAGAAACTCGATCAGGTCGCCTACATCCGCTACGCCAGCGTGTACCGCAGCTTTGAAGACATCGACGAGTTCAAAAACTTGGTGGATGAGGTGCGGCGCTGAGTCAACGCCAACATCAGCTCCCAACAGTTCGAGATTTTTTTGGTACTTTTGGCCTCTACCTGTTATCCATAAAGCGCTAGTAGCTACTATTTGTATAGTGAATCAAGGCGCTGCGGCGGCAATAGGCGCTGCGCTTTGGCGCACGTCTGCGCACTGCGCTCGGTGGCGCAGGGCATGGTCCATCAGTACTAGCGCCAGCAGCGCCTCAGCAATGGGTGCGGCGCGAATGCCCACGCAGGGGTCGTGGCGGCCCTTGGTGATGACCTGCGCAGGCTGGCCGTGCACATCGATCGAGTCGCGCGGGCTGATGATTGAACTGGTGGGCTTGATGGCAATGGACACCTCAATGTCCTGGCCGGTACTGATGCCCCCGAGTACACCGCCAGCGTTGTTGTTGGCAAAGCCACCCGGCGTGAGCGAGTCGCCGTGAGTGGTGCCGCGCTGCGCCACGCTGGCAAAACCGGCGCCAATCTCAACGCCTTTGACGGCGTTCAAGCCCATCATCGCGTAAGCAATATCGGCGTCGAGCTTGTCGTAGATGGGTTCGCCCAAACCCACGGGCACGTCGCGGGCCTGCACGCGGATGCGCGCACCGCACGAATCGCCCGACTTGCGCAGCGCATCCATGTAGTCTTCCAGATGTGCCACGTCGGCGATGGGGGCAAAGAACGGGTTGTGGGGCAGATGCTCCCAGCTCTCAAAGGGTAGTTCCAGTTCGCCCAGTTGCGTCATGCAGGCGCGAAATTGCGTGCCATATTGCTGCGCGAGCCATTTTTTGGCCACCGCGCCAGCGGCCACGGTTGGCGCGGTCAGGCGTGCAGACGAACGACCACCACCACGCGGGTCGCGGATGCCGTACTTGTGGAAATAGGTGTAGTCGGCGTGGCCGGGGCGAAAGCTCTCGGCGATGTCGCCGTAGTCCTTGCTGCGCTGGTCCTGGTTGCGAATCAGCAGCGCAATCGGCGTGCCGGTGGTCTGGCCCTGGTAGACGCCCGACAAAATTTCGACCGCATCGGGCTCGTTGCGCTGCGTAACGTGGCGGCTGGTGCCGGGCCGGCGCCGATCAAGGTCGGCTTGAATATCGGCCTCGCACAAGGGCATGCCGGGAGGACAGCCGTCAATCACGCAGCCAATGGCTGGGCCGTGGGATTCACCAAAGTTGGTGACTGCGAAAAGGGTACCGAATGTGTTGCCGCTCATGGGCCAGCATTATCGGCGCAGCGGCACGCCGACAGAGGAAGTTAGACAAAACCAGTCGATGCCCGCCCCGTCCCCGCGGGGATCACCTACTGCCTGAACTACCCGAAGTATCGCTTTCTTCGCTCTCTGGCCAATCCCTGATGTACGCCTTGAGCATCTTGTTTTCGAAATTCTGACTGTCCACCACGGCCTTGGCGACGTCGTAGAAGCTGATGACACCCATCAGCATGCGGTTGTCCATCACCGGCATATAGCGCGCATGGCGCTCAAGCATCATGCGCCGCACCTCGTCCATATCGGTCTCGTTGGTGCAGGTCAGCGGATGGTCGTCCATGGCTGAGCGCACCATCATGGTGCCCACGGTACCGCTGTTGCGCACCAGCGCCTGGATGACTTCACGAAACGTCAGCATACCGACCAGGTCACCGTGCTCCATAACCACCAGCGATCCAATGTCCCGCTCCGACATCACGCGCACCGCGTCTGCAAGCGGTTCGGACGGGTGGGCGGTGTAGAGCGTGTTGCCCTTTACACGCAAGATGTCGCTAACTTTCATGGGGGTTCCTCGCTGTGTGCGGCGAGCATCCCTTTGCTGCGCGGCTGGATGAATATAGCCCACAATGATCGCATTCACCACCCTTCCGGAGACCCTTAATGCCCGGTTATGCCGACCCCGGCTTCGACACGCTCGCGCTGCATGCAGGCGCCACGCCCGACCCAGCCACGGGAGCACGCGCCGTCCCCATCCACCTCACCACTTCCTTTGTTTTTGAATCGAGCGACCATGCGGCCTCGCTTTTCAACATGGAACGGGGCGGCTATGTGTATTCACGCATCAGCAACCCAACCACCGCCGTGCTGGAGCAACGCATGGCGGCGCTTGAAGGCGGGGTGGGCGCGCTTGCCACTGCCAGTGGGCAAGCGGCGCTGCATTTGGCGATCGCCACCTTGATGGGTGCCGGCTCGCACATAGTGGCCAGCAGCGCACTGTACGGCGGCTCACAAAATTTGCTGCACTACACCATGCGTCGTTTCGGGATCGAAACGACGTTTGTGCAGACGAGCGATGTCGATGCATGGCGCGCTGCAATCCGCCCCAACACGCGCCTCCTGTTTGGTGAAACCGTAGGCAACCCCGGGCTCGACGTACTCGACATTCCAACGGTAAGCGCGATTGCACACGAGGCTGGCGTTCCCCTCTTGGTGGACTCTACATTCACCACTCCCTGGCTGATGAAACCGTTCGAGCACGGCGCAGACATCGTCTACCACTCTGCCACCAAGTTCCTCGGCGGACATGGGACAGTGATTGGCGGCGTACTGGTGGATGGCGGCAGCTTTGACTGGGAGGGATCTGGCCGCTTCCCCGAATTGACCGAGCCCTACAACGGCTTTCACGGCATGGTGTTCTCTGAGGAAAGCACCGTAGGACCATTTTTGCTTCGCGCGCGTCGCGAAGGCTTGCGCGACTTTGGCGCCTGCATGAGCCCGCATACGGCATGGCTGATCCTGCAAGGTATTGAAACTCTGCCCCTGCGTATGCAGCAGCACATGCGCAACACGGAACGGGTGGTGGAGTTCCTGGCGAGCCAGCCTTTCGTCGCGCGCGTCGGCCACCCGATGCTGCCTTCACACCCCAGCCACCAGCTGGCACAGCGGCTGTTGCCGCGGGGCGCCGCCTCCGTCTTCAGTTTTGATCTGAAGGGCTCGCGAGAGCAAGGTAAGACCTTTATCGATGCATTGAAAATTTTCAGCCACTTGGCCAATGTGGGCGATTGCCGGAGTCTCGTCATCCATCCGGCGAGCACCACACACTTTCGTCTGAGCGACGAGGCGCTGAGCGCGGCGGGAATTACCCAGGGGACCATTCGCCTCTCCATCGGCCTAGAAGATGCGGACGACCTGATCGACGACCTCAAGCGCGCCCTTAAGGCCGCAGAAAAAGCGGGAGCTTGAGCATGCGCTTGCAAGTCAACGGACACGAAACCTATTGCTACACCGGTGGCCGCAGCTTCGACCCTGCCCTACCCACCGTCGTCCTTATTCACGGCGTGCTTAACGACCACAGTGTCTGGGCCATGCAAAGCCGCTGGTTGGCCAACCACGGCTGGAACGTGCTTGCGGTAGATCTGCCTGGTCACTGCCGCAGCGCCGGCCCGGCTCCGCAAAGTGTCGAAGAGGCGGCAGACTTCGTCATTGCGCTCCTTGATGCATTGAAGATCAATCGCGCAGCCCTGGTAGGGCACAGCTGGGGTTCGCTAATTGCGTTGGAGGCAGCGAGTCGACTGGGCGCGCGCGCCACGCACCTCGCGTTGGTTGGAACGGCATGGCCGATGAAGGTGTCGCCGGCGCTGCTCGACGCTGCGCTGCACGAGCCAGAAAAGGCGCTCCGCATGGTCAACGTGTTCTCCCGCAGCACGCTGTGCGCTCCGCCCACAGCGTTGGGACCAGGCACTTGGGTGTTTGGCTCGGGGATGGCCCTCGGTCGAAGAGTGCTAGCCAGCAACACCGAGGTAAATCTTTTTCACCGAGGTTTCATCGCATGCGATCGGTACGCCCGAGGCGACGCCGCTATTGCAGAAATTGAATGCCCGGTGCTCTTCGCCCTCGGCGCGCAGGATCAGATGACTACACCCAAAGCCGCCCAGACCTTACTGAACGCCGCAAAGACAGCCGGGAAAACGGTGACGGTGTGCATGCTGCCTGTGGGCCACAACGAAATGACCGAAGCACCAGAAGAAACCCTGGCTGCGCTGCGAGAATTTCTGACGAACTAACACATCTGTTGTGGAAACAGCTCGTCTTCGAAACGCGGCGAAGCGCCGGTAGCACGCCACGAATTCGCGCGCTACCAGCGCACGCGGCGGCTGAATTCAGAGCGGCTTGCGAAGTTCTGGATCCACCCGAGCTTCAAAACGGTCGCTGTTGCTTCCAAAGCCCACCGGCTGATGCGGCGCGGGCGGAGCACTGCTGGGTACGGAAGGCTGCTCTTCCTCTGTCAAGAATGGCAAAGGTGCACTGGTGCCTGCCTGCTCAGACAGGGCATCGAGGTGCGTCAAATCGCTGAGGTCGAGATCCAGCGCTGACAGGTCATTGCCCGCAGCATCACCGGTCGCTACTTTCGGCGCCTCGAACTCCCAGTCCGGCTCAAACTCCATCAGATTGCTGGCCGCTTCATGCGACGGATCTATTAGTTCTGCTTGAGGCGGCTCAAAAGCCTCGGCCTCCTGCGGGGTCGTCCGGGCACGCGGACTTGTAATGCCGCGAGCCGATGCGGGCGTTGTACGCGCCACCGCATGCAACAACAACAAGTCGTCGTAGGCGGGCAAATCAAAACGCTGATCTTCTTGAGCAGAATTTCGAAACAGCAATTCTTGCAGGAGCGGCACCACCGACGGGTCGCACCAAAGCGCTTCGATTCGCGCCAACACCTCAGGATAGGCAAACAATGTCCTGCCCTGACGGGAAAACGCAGCGAATTCCGGCACCTGCGCATTGAAATGCTGGTGAAACTGCGCCCGCAGAGCGTTGAACTGTTCAATACGGCTGAGCGAACGGTACAGACGCAAAAGTTCCAGATACGCCAAAGGCGAAGACGACTGATTGGTTTCGATGTGCTGCTTCATCACATCAATCGCTTGATCGTGCTCGCCCACCGACACAAAAAACTCTGCTTGTTGCTGCAGATCGAACAAATCCTCAGGGTTCACTACCGCAGTCACCGGTGCTGCTGCGGCAGTAGCAGAAAATTCGCCATGCCCAGGCTGCTCTGATTGCCCTTTTGCATCTGCCTGTGCCAGACCAAACTCCAACGGCATCACGCCCGAGGGCAGAAGCTCTGGTTCTGTCGACTGCGGGCGCAGAGAGTGATCGACATAGGGCGTTGGTGCTGCTTGCGCTGGCGTTTGCGGACGAGCCGCAGAAACCGGGACATCACGGTGCGGCGTCGCAGCTTGCGTCCATGAAGCCTGCACATTGGTTCGTGTGCGACGCGCCCACGTCCACAGCCAACAAAGCACACCCGCGAGCAGCAACAGCAATGCCACAAGCCCATACACCACCGTAGCTGAGAAACGCTCGGCAACACGCTGCTCAAGTTTTTTCTGAACCTCAAGTGCGGCAGCTTTCTCGCGCTCGGCTTGCGCACGCTGCTTGGCAAGCTCACCTTCCTGCGCGACCAAGCGCGCCGCCTCTTCCAGCATCTCTTGAGGCTGCATGTTCAAAGCGCGCCAGCGGGCTGCGGCTTCCTCACGCAGCTGCGGCGTAGCGGGCGACAGCGTGGCAATTTCTGACGAGGCACGCAACACCGACGGCGCCTCGAGCCAGTCCGACAAGGGCTCCATGACCAGCCGTGAGCGTCCTGCTGCGGCAACCGTAGGCGCGGCAGCGATCCGTGTGGCAGTCTTCGAGCGCTTAGGACTCTGCGAAGTCTGCGCTGACTTCGTGGTCTTGGCAGACACGTCCCGAGACGCTCTTTTTGGAGTTGCCACCGGCGCGGCTTGCGCGGCGATTGGAGCAGCAGATCGTTGGGGCACAGCCACCGCGGCAGCGGCCACCAACTGACGAGGGGCCAGGGCTTCAGCGGGATAAGCGAGCACCGAATAAGTACGCACCACGCTTCCAGAACACCCGGCCGACAGCCGAACACTCAGCACTGGCTCATTGATAGGTTGCGTGGTTTGCACACGTATTCCCGTGCCAGGCCCGGCCGACGTCGCGGCGGGCGATACGCGTACTTGGCTCGGAGAAACCGGGGCGTCGCCTGCCGTAATCTGTGCGCTGATGCAAGCATCAGCCGCCTGCCCACCATCGGTGCGCACGGCAAATACCAGATTCAGCGGACGACCTAGCACCGCAACGCCCTCAGGCGTGCCGAGTGAAAGCGCTGTTGCACTGCTTGCCGCTATCCCCACCGATACGGCTAGTAAGAATTTACGAAGTCTCACTTTTTATTTTCTATTTTTTACTTACTCCAATTCTTGCATAGATTGGCCTGCCTGCATCGACCTGATAATGAAGCAATGAAAACGCAAATCTCTAGTATGGGCGTCGTAGGTGCAGGCGCCATGGGCCAAGGCATCGCGCAGCTCGCGGTACAGGCGGGCTGCCAAACCGCACTGCTCGACAGCAAACCGTGTGCTGCCCAAAAAGGCGCCGAGGCCATCACAGCCCTTTGGCAGCGCATGGCCGCGAAGGGCAGTATCGAATCCGAAACGCTCGCGACATGGCAGGCGCGACTTAAGGTGGTCGACAGTCTGTCGGATTTGGCAGGCTGCGATCTTGTCGTGGAGGCGATCGTCGAGGATGCGGAGATAAAACGCGCCCTGTTCGCTCAGCTCGAAAGCATCGTCTCACCAGATGCCTTGCTCGCCAGCAACACTTCTTCGCTCGCTATTACTGCACTGGCAGCAAAGCTGACTCATCCAGGCCGGTTTTGCGGCTTTCACTTCTTCAATCCCGCTCCACGCATGAAAGTGGTGGAGGTGGTTCCCGGGTTGAAGACCGATCCCCACGCGTGCGACCTGCTAACCGACCTCACAGTCCGAATGGGGCATACGGCGGTGCGCGCGCAGGACACACCCGGCTTCATCGTGAACCATGCCGGTCGGGCCTTTGGTACCGAGGCGTTGCGTATCGTCTCGGAGGGTGTGGCCGACTTCGCCACTGTGGACCGCATTTTGCGCGACCAGGTGGGCTTTCGCCTCGGGCCATTTGAACTGATGGATCTGACAGGTTTGGACGTATCTCATCCAGTCATGGAGTCGATTTATTACCAGTTCTACGAAGAACCGCGGTTTCGACCCAGTGTCATTACTGCGCAGCGCCTCGCGGCGGGCGTGCTGGGGCGCAAGAGCGGCGCAGGCTTTTACGGCTACGAACAAGGGGTTGCGCAGGTGCCCGCAGAGGCGCCTGTTCCTGAGGTCGACACCATGCCACCGGTATGGGTGTCGCCTCGTGCAGCGCGCCGTGCAGAAATTTACCAATTGCTCAAAGACTTAGGAGCATCAATAGAAACCGCTGCTGCGCCGTCCAGTCACGCTTTGTGTCTGGTGGCACCGCTCGGCTTCGACATCACGACGGTGGCTGTTGTTGAGCGACTCGACCCCGCGCGCACCGTCGGCATCGATATGCTCATCGACGACGCCAGCACAAAGCGCCGCGTGCTTGCCACCAACCCCGCCACACGCTCTGACATGCGCGACGCAGCGCATGCGCTCTTCGCACGGGACGGAAAGGCGGTGAGTGTTGTCCGCGACAGCGGTGGCTTCGTCACGCAGCGGGTGGTTGCGCATATCGTAAACATTGCCAGTGACATCTGCCAACAAGCCATCTGCAGCCCTTCCGACCTGGAGCTTGCTGTAACCCTGGGCTTGGGCTACCCGCTCGGGCCGCTTGCCATGGGCGACCGCTGGGGGCCTACCAACATCCTGGAAGTGCTCTTTAACATGCAAACGGTGTATGGCGACCCACGCTACCGCCCCAGCCCATGGCTGCGCAGGCGCGGCGCGCTGGGCTTGAGTCTCACCCATACGGAGGGTTGACCCCATGGCAGCCGAACTTGTAAGCCGCACTGAAGGGCAGACGCTGGTTTTGACCTTGCGCAACCCAGGCCAGCACAACACGCTGGGGCCGGACATTTATGCCGCTGGAGTCGAGGCGTTGAACGGCGCAGAACGCAGCGCCGATGTGCGCACAGTGGTATTGACGGGTGCAGATGGCATGTTCAGTGCCGGCGGCAATTTGGTCCGCCTGCAAGGCAACCGCGCATTGCCGTCCGACGTGCAGGCGAGGAGTGTCAACGCGTTGCACGACTGGATCGAAACGCTCAAAAGCTATCCGAAACCCGTAGTTGCAGCGGTTGAGGGCGCAGCTGCGGGCGCAGGTTTTTCCTTGGTACTCGCCTGCGACTTCGTGGTGGCCTCGCGCAGCGCGCGATTTTCGCTCGCTTACAGCAGAGTTGGTCTGTCGCCAGACGGTGGAGCAAGTTGGGCACTGGCTCAAGCGGTTCCTCGGACGCTTGCCTCAGAATGGCTGATGCTTGGCGATTCGCTCACCGCCGAACGTTTGCATGCTTTGGGCATCGTCAACCGACTGTCCGAGCCTAGCGGTGCGCTGGCGTGCGCATTGGAATTTTGCGCATCCCTCAACGCCCGCGCGCCCAATGTGCTGGCAAGCATCAAAGACCTGCTCGCCGACGCGCGTACCGACGATCTGCACACGCATCTGGGAAACGAGTGCAAGCACTTCGTCACCAACCTTAAACATCCGAATGCAGGCGAAGGTATTGCAGCCTTTTTCGAAAAGCGCCCACCACTTTTTCGCTGAAGCTCCACAGCCAAACGAGGCGAACCTAGGCTCACGAAAGACCGCACGTTTAAGTTCGGCGGTCCCGGACGCGACAATGGTGTCGCCACCAGTCACGCAAAAGACAGACCATGGACGACCCTATTCTTACTATTGAAGAACGCGAGGCGATCAATTCAGGTCGCTGGTTCAATTCTCTTTCCCCTTCGCTGCGACACGACATTCTCCGATGCGCCTACGTCAAACGGTACAAGGACGGCACTTTGATCAGTGCCCGAGGCGATCCACCAATCGAGTGGATCGCCTGTGCGCGTGGTGCAGTGCGGGTGAGTTCCACCTCCATTTCGGGCAAGCAGATCACATTGGCCTATGTGGAACCTGGAATCTGGTTTGGCGATGTGGCCATCTTCGACGGCGATCAGCGCACGCACGATGCTTACGCGCACGGCGCAACGACCATCTACTGCGTCGCATTGGCCGATTTCAAGAAGATTCTGTCGATGCACGTGGAATTCTACGAAGCGATGTTGCGTCTGAACGCGCGCCGCATTCGCCAGCTCTACGGCCTGGTCGAAGATCTCAACACCCTGCCTCTTCGTGCACGTCTGGCCAAACAGTTGCTGCACTTGGTGCGCAGCTATGGCATTGCGAGCCTGTCCAACAACGACGAAATGCGCATTGGTCTGCAGCTCGCACAGGAAGAATTGGCGCAGCTGCTGGGTGCTTCACGTCAGCGCGTGAACCAGGAACTCAAGGCCATGGAGCGCGAGGACATCATCCGGATCGAGTCAGGCGGCTTGGTGGTACGCGACCGCCCTGCACTGATGCGCCTGACCGAGCTCGACAACTGAACCGTACCCCATCATGAGCAACTACGACCACTTCATCGGCACACGAGCGGTGTCCGGCACACATGCATTTGACAACAACGCTTTGAGCGCTTGGCTGGCTTCGCGGTTGGAAGAGTTTTCCGGCCCGCTGGAAGTCGAAATGTTCAAAGGTGGGCAGTCCAACCCGACCTACAAGTTGGTCACGCCCAGCCGCAGCTACGTCATGCGCGCCAAGCCTGGTCCAGTTGCCAAACTCTTGCCTTCAGCGCATGCAGTGGAACGTGAATTCGCAGTGATGAGTGCCTTGCAAGGCACCGATGTACCGGTGCCGCGTATGTATGTGTTGTGCGAGGACGAGTCGGTCATCGGCCGCGCCTTTTACATCATGGAATACATGGAAGGCCGCGTACTCTGGGACCAGGCGCTGCCCGGCATGACCCCGGCAGAACGCGGCGCCATTTACGACGAAACCAATCGGGTGATATCGGCGCTGCATACCGTGCCGTTTGCCGAACGCGGCTTGGCAGGTTACGGCAAGCCGGGCAACTATTTCGAGCGCCAGATCGGCCGCTGGAGCAAGCAGTATCTGGCGTCCGTCACCCGGCCAATCCCTGAAATGGACCGGCTCATGGAATGGCTGCCTGCCCATATTCCTGCCGGTGCGCGGGACGAAGCGCGCACCTCCATCGTGCACGGCGACTTTCGCCTCGACAACCTCATGCTGCACCCCACGGAGCCGCGCGCCATCGCCGTGCTCGATTGGGAGCTGTCGACTCTTGGTCACCCGTTGGCGGATTTCAGCTACCACTGCATGGCTTGGCACATTCCGCCCGGCACCTTCCGGGGCATTGGTGGCTTGGACCATGCCGCGCTCGGCATTCCCACGGAAGCCGAGTACATCCGCCGTTATTGCGAACGCACTGGCCTTGCCACACCGGAAGAACTGGCAGGCGACTGGAACTTCTATATGGCCTACAACTTGTTCCGCTTGGCGGCCATCTTGCAAGGGATTGCCAAACGCGTTGAGGCAGGCACAGCCTCCAGCGCCCAAGCCAAGGCCTCTGGCGAAGGCGCTCGCCCTTTGGCCGAGATGGCTTGGTCTTTCGTCGAACGCGGCTGATCGCCGCCAACACCCCGCTTTTCAAGGAGAACCCATGGACTTCGATTACTCGCCCAAAACCAAAGACTTGCAGGCCCGCCTGCTCAAGTTCATGGACGAACACATTTATCCTGCTGAAGGCCAGTACGCCGCCGAACTGGCGGCCAACACCGAGGCCGGCAAGCGCTGGTCGCCGCTGCAGACGATTGAAAACCTCAAACCCAAGGCACAAGCCGCAGGCTTGTGGAACCTGTTCCTGCCGGTCGACACGGCCGAAGCATCGGGCTACAAGGGCGCTGGCCTGACCAACCAGGAATACGCACCGCTCGCAGAAATCATGGGACGCGTGCTGTGGTCCAGCGAAGTTTTCAACTGCTCGGCGCCCGACACCGGCAATATGGAAACCATTGCCCGTTACGGCGACGAGGCCAACAAGGCGCGCTGGCTCAAGCCCCTGCTTGAAGGCAAGATCCGCTCGGCTTTCGCCATGACCGAACCCGATGTCGCATCCAGCGACGCCACGAACATCGAGACCCGCATCGAGCGCCAGGGCGACGAATACGTCATCAATGGCCGCAAGTGGTGGACTTCCGGCGCCATGGACCCACGGTGCCAAGTGTTCGTCACCATGGGCAAAACCGACCCCGACGCGCCGCGCCATTCTCAGCAAAGCATGGTTTTGGTCGCCGCAGACACTCCGGGCGTCAAGATCGTCCGTGCTCTCACCGTATTCGGCTACGACGACGCGCCTCACGGCCACGCCGAAGTTTTGTTTGAGAACGTGCGCGTACCTGTCACCAACATCCTGTTGGGCGAAGGTCGCGGCTTTGAAATTGCTCAAGGACGCCTTGGCCCCGGGCGCATTCACCACTGCATGCGTATGATCGGGCTGGCCGAGCGCGCACTGGAACTCATGTGCAAACGCTCTACGGAGCGCGTGGCCTTCGGTAAAACGATCGCCCAACAGGGCGTGACGCAGGAGCGCATTGCCGAGGCGCGCTGCAAAATTGACATGGCGCGGCTGCTCACGCTCAAGGCTGCGTGGATGATGGACGTAGCCGGCAACAAGGTCGCCAAGACCGAAATCGCCATGATCAAGGTGGTGGCACCAACGATGGCGCTGCAAGTGATCGACTGGGCTATGCAAGCCCATGGCGGCGGTGGCGTGAGCGGTGATTTCCCGCTGGCCTTCTCGTACGCGCAAGCACGCACCCTGCGCTTTGCCGATGGCCCGGATGAAGTGCACCGCGCCTCCATCGCGAAGATGGAGCTGGGCAAGTACGCGGCGCCCAAGGCGCACTAACGCTCAGGTGAGGTGAGAACTTCGCCTCACACGCCTGAGCAAGACTCAAAAATAATAGCTGCTCGCGCTTACTGGATAAGCGTTAGCAGCTATTTTCTTATAAGAAAAGTTTGCGAGTCTACTGAGCTAAATATCGTCGACCCGACCATCTTGAACTCGAAATTCGAGCACCGATGCGCTCGCGCCAAAGGGCGTCCCGAGTGAAATCTTTCCACTGCCGTGCAGCATACAAGCGTCGCGCCGCAGCCTGACTTCAGCGTCGCTTCCGTCAAAACGTACCCAACTGCCAAAGCTGCTTACATCGGTCAATGTGAAGCAGCCGTGGCGCCAATCGATGCGTGCGTGCATACGCGAGACGCGCGGATCGTGGACAAAACAGTCTGCTTCCGGCGAGCGACCTATGTGCAACGGCGCATCGGCCGCGCTGAAATTGTGTATCTCGTCGTTCCAAATCAGTTCGACACTGGCCAGCCCGGAATCGATGGGCGCCGCCACACTCGGCAGGCCCGCATGCTGAGTAAGTGCATCTTGCGACAACTCTTCGCGCCAATCGGCCTGATACACCACCTGCGATTCAGATTTCCCGCGGATGTCGAACACTCCCAATCGACGAAACTGCACCTGCGGTACGGCACCTGCGTCCACGGCCGTTGCATCCGTTACCCAGACTTCATTGGCCAGGGCCCGCTCACACAAGCGCGACGCCACATTGACAGCATCACCGTAAGTATCGCCGTCAAGTTCGATCACTTCACCGCTCGCAATGCCAATGCGAACCGCCATCCGCAGGGGTTGTGCCCAACGCGCCAAGTTTGTTTGATGGCTGCGCTGCAAGGCCGCTGCGGCCGTGATGGCCGACGAGGCATCCGCAAACACGCTCAGCACCCCGTCGCCCAGCTCTTTAACCACCCGGCCGCCATGCTCCACCACCACGTCGCCCATCCAGCGCGTCAGGCGGCTGACCACTTGGGAAGCCCGCTCGTTGCCAAGGGACTCATACAAAGCGGCACTTCCCGACAAGTCGGAGAACATGACGGTGGCAAAGGTGCGCAAGGGGGGTGCTTCAAGCAAGTGGGAAGCTATGCAGTTTAGAGCAGCCTCTTGACGCTGTGGGGCTGCTGTCGCTAAGCATCCACACCTGCAGGGGCTTGCGACGCAGACAGCCATTCGGCTGCGCCCCGCCCCGCCACCCGGCCACTTGAAAGACACGCGGTCAGCAAATAACCTCCCGTCGGCGCCTCCCAATCGAGCATCTCGCCGCAGCAAAAAACACCCGGCTGTCGCTTGAGCATCAGGTGAGCATCAAACTCGTGCTGCGCCACGCCGCCCGCCGAGCTGATCGCTTCCGCCACCGGCCGAGCAGCAAGCAGCGTGACAGGTAGACGCTTCATGGCAGAAGCCAAGGCCACAGCGTCATTCAGTTGTTCCCTCGTCAGAAGTTCGTGCAGCAACGCCAGCTTCACGCCGGACAGACCCAATCGGCTCTTGAGATGGTTGGACAACGAGCGCGAGCCGCGCGGGTGCGCCACTTCGGCCAGCACGCGGTCGGCAGTGCGATCGGGCAGCAAATCCAGATAGAACGTGGCGCGACCCTCGCGCGCAATTTCATCGCGCAAGAGCGCGGACACAGCGTAAATGAGGCTCCCCTCCACGCCTGTTTCCGTGATTACAAACTCGCCGCTCCGCAAAAAACTGCCGCCGACGCTGCCCGCAAACGACAGTGCGACGGACTTCAACGCTGCGCCCGCATGGCGTTCGCGAAAATGGGCGCTCCAGCCACCCGATTGGGTTGGGCCCTGACCAATCAAATCTTTAAAGAACTCACGCCGGCTTTCTCCGCGCAGGGCAGCGCCACCGACGACATCAAAGCCACAGTTGGCAGACACAAGTGGTTCCACATGCGCCCCAACGGCGCTGAGCCACGGCACCCACGCACCGTCGGAGCCAAGCTGCGGCCAGCTCGCACCGCCAAGTGCCAGCACCACCGCGCGGGCCGCGACGCGATGGCTCCCGTGTGGGCCTTCAAACAACAGCGCACCATCATCGGTCCAGCCATGCCATCGCTCCCGCATATGAAACTGGACGCCAGCCGCGCGTAGGCGGGAAAGCCAAGTGCGCAGCAATGGCGCGGCCTTCATTTCGGTCGGAAAGACGCGACCCGAAGTCCCCACAAAAGTTGCTACGCCAAGTTCTTGCGCCCAAGCGCGCACCTGAGGTGCGCCGAATTCGGCAAGCCATTCGTCCACCCAGGGTGCGCGACTGCCATAGCGTTTGACAAACGCAGCTTCTGGCTCGGAGTGGGTCAGATTGAGTCCACCTTTGCCTGCAAGAAGAAATTTCCGACCCACAGAAGGCATAGCGTCGTAGAGATGAACTCGCCATCCCGCGGCGGCAAGCTGCTCCGCTGCAATCAGCCCGGCGGGTCCGCCACCGATCACAGCCGCGTCCGCCATGGTGTCTGGGTTGTTCATTGCATTTTCCAATTTCTCGCTCCTGAGCACATCGCAATTCGCTATGACTGTCATAGCAGATGCTGACCCTCCGAAGAGTGCGGAGGCACCTGTTTCTGTCACAATCAAGCGACTCTATCTCTTTCGCTACGATCAAAGGAAAAGCATGGCCAGCGATCTCATCAAACACCTCTCCGACGCCACTTTCGACGCCGACGTCCTGCAGTCTTCAACGCCCGTCCTGGTGGACTACTGGGCCGAATGGTGCGGCCCCTGCAAGATGATTGCCCCCATTCTTGACGAAGTCGCGGGCACTTATGAAGGCAAGCTGCAAGTTGCCAAAATGAACGTTGACGAGAACCGCACGGTTCCTGCACGCTACGGCATTCGCGGCATCCCCACGCTGATGCTGTTTCGCAATGGCGAACTGGCCGCAACCAAAGTCGGCGCGATGAGCAAGGCCCAGCTGACAGCGTTCATCGATCAGCAATTGGCCTGAGACTTCAAGCTGCGCTGCATCACACACCCTGCTGGCAGCGCAGCAATTGAACTTACCTCCGACCGCCAAACCATTGGCTCCGTCAGACCTCATTTTTTCCTGTCATAATCATTTCCGCTCACCGCTGCGCAAACCCCAGCGTCCGGTTCGAGCAATTCAGGCCTGACAGACCCGCTTACAGCGGCCTTCCTGGTACAGAGCCTCTCCCCTGATTTCTACCAACTCCGCCGAGGAGTCTCTCCATGCACCTTAACGAACTCAAGGCACTGCACGTGTCCGAAGTCCTGAAGCAAGCGGAAGCGCTTGATATCGAAAACGGCGGCCGCATGCGCAAGCAGGAGCTGATGTTCGCGATCATCAAGAAGCGCGCCAAAGCTGGCGAACAGATTTTTGCCGACGGCGTGCTGGAAATATTGCCCGATGGCTTTGGCTTCTTGCGCAGCCCCGACACGAGCTATACCGCCAGCACCGACGACATCTACATCAGCCCCAGCCAGGTGCGGCGCTTTAACCTGCACACCGGCGACATGATTGAAGGCGAGGTGCGTACGCCCAAAGACGGCGAACGCTACTTTGCATTGACCAAGCTGGACAAGGTCAACGACGGCCCGCCTGAGCAGAACAAGCACAAGGTGATGTTCGAGAACCTCACGCCGCTGTTCCCCAAGGAACACATGCGGCTCGAGCGCGACATCAAGAGCGAAGAGAACATCACCGGCCGCATCATCGACATCATCGCGCCCATTGGCCGCGGCCAGCGCGCGCTGATCGTTGCACCCCCAAAAAGCGGCAAGACCGTGATGATGCAGCACATCGCCCACGCGATCACGGCCAATAACCCCGACGTGCACCTGATGGTGTTGTTGGTGGACGAGCGCCCCGAAGAAGTGACGGAAATGCAGCGCACGGTAAAGGGTGAAATCATCGCCTCCACCTTCGACGAACCTGCAGCGCGCCACGTACACGTAGCTGAGATGGTGATTGAGCGCGCGAAGCGCCTGGTGGAGCTCAAAAAGGATGTGGTCATCTTGCTCGACTCGATCACCCGCTTGGCACGCGCCTACAACAACGTTGTGCCGTCGTCGGGCAAGGTGCTCTCGGGGGGTGTGGATTCCAATGCCCTGCAGCGCCCCAAGCGCTTCTTCGGCGCAGCCCGCAAGGTAGAAGAAGGCGGCTCATTGACCATCATCGCTACCGCACTCGTCGACACCGGAAGCCGCATGGACGAAGTCATCTTCGAAGAGTTCAAAGGCACCGGCAACTGCGAAATTCACCTCAGCCGCCGCCTGTACGAAAAGCGGGTGTTCCCCGCGATCGAACTCAACAAGAGCGGTACCCGGCGCGAGGAACTGCTGCTTACCCCAGAGATCCTGCAGAAGACCCGCATCTTGCGCCAGCTCATGTACAACATGGACGAAATCGAGTCCATGGAGCTCATGATTAAAAACATGAAGGCGACCAAGAGCAACGTCGAGTTCTTCGACATGATGCGCAGGGGTGGATAAAAGTTATAATTTAGGGCTTTTTTGCGGAAAGTAGGTCAGATGGTCTGGCCCGGCTCCCGCAGCGACATTTAAGGACAAGCATGAAAGACGGCATTCACCCCAATTACCGCGAAGTACTCTTCGTGGACCTCTCCAACGGTTTCAAGTTCGTCACGCGTTCGTGCGTGAACACAAAAGAGATGGGCAAGACCGAAGACGGCCGTGAACTGCCGATGTTCAAGCTCGATACGTCCAGCGAGTCGCACCCGTTCTACACGGGCACGCAAAAGTCGGTCGACAACATGGGCGGCCGCGTGGAGCGTTTCCGCAACCGTTTCGGCAAGACAACGGCCAAATAAGCGCCTTCATGTGCACTGGGGGGCTGTAAAAGTCCTCCCACAGTGCATTAGTGCTTTCGCACCGATCAAAAGGCAGCCCGGGAAACCGTGCTGCCTTTTTGTTTGCCCGTATGCTTCCGGGCGACCTCGAAGTCTTATTTCGCGTGAACCAACCAACCCCTGCCATCGTTCCCCACAGCGCCGTGCGACCGCTGCCGCGCTGGGCTCTGCTGCTTTTGTGTGCCGCCTACGTCTTGCCGGGGTTCATTGGGCGCGATCCTTGGCGGGGTGCGGACGTCACCGCTTACGGCTACATGCTGCAATTGGCGGGTGGACATACGTCGTGGTTGGCGCCGCTGCTGGGCGGACTGCCGCCGGAATCGGATGGCTTGCTGCCGTACTGGCTCGGCACCTGGGCTTTGCAAGCTGCCCATGGGTTTCTGTCCCCGCTGCTTGCGACGAGAATTCCCTTTGTGCTTTTGCTGATCGTGACGCTGTGGGCGACCTGGTGGGCCATTTATGTTTTGGCACGCAGCCCCGGCGCACAGCCAGTGGCATTTGCTTTTGGCGGTGAGGCACGGCCCACCGATTACGCGCGCGCAATCGCCGACGGCGGGCTGCTGGCGCTGTTGGCCAGCTTGGGTCTGGCCCAACCGTCCCACGAAACCTCGGCTTATCTCACCCAGTTGTGCGGCACTGCATTAGTGTTTTACGGGCTCTCGGCCATGCACCACCACCGCTGGGCGCCTTGGCTGGCGCTCACACTCGGACTGCCGGGGCTGGTACTCAGCGGAGCACCAGTGCTGGCAGCGCTCTACGGTGCTGGGGGGCTCGTGCTGTGCCTGTGGGCTGCGGACGCTGCGGCACCACGCAAATTCAAAGGCCGGCGCTGGGCGGCCCTGGGGATCCTGGTGCTGACGCTTTCAACAGTGTGGCTCGCCTGGCAGTTGGGCTTGTGGGAGCGGAGATTTTTTTGGCCCGATTTCGGCAAGGACGCGCGCAGTCTCTCTCGCCTGCTGCTTTGGTTCACTTGGCCGGCGTGGCCGTTGGCACTGTGGACTTTGTGGCGCTGGCGAGGCCATATATTCATCCGACCACTGCAGCGCCATCTCTGGCTTCCGCTGTGGTTTGCACTCTGTGCGCTCTGTGCCACTGTACTGGCGCGCCCTGCGGACCGCGCTCTGCTCCTTGGCCTGCCGGCGCTTGCAGCGCTGGCCGCTTTTTCCCTCCCTACCCTCAAGCGCAGCGTTTCGGCGTTGATTGACTGGTTTACGCTGCTGTTCTTCTCTGCATCGGCGATTGCCATCTGGGTCGTCTGGGTGTCCACACAAACCGGGGTTCCAGCCAAGCCGGCCGCCAACGTGGCCAAGCTGGCAATAGGTTTTCAGCCGGAATTTTCTGTCTTTGCTTTCGTTGTGGCTCTGGCGGCTACGGCCGCTTGGTGCGCGGTGGTCGTCTGGCGCACTGGGCGCAACCAGAGCGCGCTCTGGAAAACACTGGTCTTGCCCGCAGCAGGCACCACGTTGTGCTGGCTGCTGCTGACCACGTTGTGGTTGCCAATGCTCAACTATGCACGCAGTGATGGACCTCAAGTCCGCGCGCTGCTGGCGCAAACCGGCGATGCGCAATGTGTGCACGTACTGGGGCTCGGCCAGGGACAGTTTGCCGCACTCAAGGTGTTTGGTGGCATCGACACGCGCCCACTCACCGCGGCAACACCCACGTGTCCGTGGCTGGTCGTAGCCGACGATGCGCCAAACCCAGTCCTACGCCGCAGCGCGCCCGACGAGCACGACTGGGCGTTGGTGGCGCGGCTGGGACGACCGACCGACCGCAACGACACGTTGGTGCTGTACAGCCGCCGCACACAGTAAACATCAGTGTCTGCCGGGGCGCCTTAGTCGGAACGCCGGAAAGCGAATACTGAACGTCGAGCCCTTACCCGGGGTGCTTTCCACTGCCAATTGCGCCCCGTGGCGCTGCGCCACATGCTTCACGATGGCAAGCCCCAGTCCAGTGCCGCCGGTATCGCGCGAACGGCTGCGGTCGACGCGGTAAAACCGCTCAGTGACGCGCGGCAGATGCTCGGCATCGATACCCGGGCCTGTATCGCGAACGCTGAATACGGCGCCACCGTCCGGATCCCAAGCCCACTGCACTTCGATGCTGCCTTCTGCTGGCGTGTAGCGCACCGCGTTGCCCACAAGGTTGGCCAGCGCGCTGTGCAGCTCGGCAGAGCCTCCGGCAATCTCACCCGCATCCTCGGGCACCGAGAACTTTGGAAACGCGATATGTTGGCGCTGCCCGATGACGGCGCTAAGCGCTACCGCCTCTTGCTCACAGCGCTCAAGCATCGCGGCAACTGGCAACCATTCGTTCACACCCGGCGGCGGGCTGGCCTCCAGTCTGGAGAGCGCCAACAAGCCCTCAACCACGCGCTGCATGCGCTGCGCTTGCTGTGCCATCAGCTCAAGATAGCGAGACTGCTCGTGCGTCTCCAGCGGCAGCGTTTGCAGTGTCTCCACAAAGCCGGCCAGTACCGTGAGGGGTGTGCGGATCTCGTGCGAGACGTTGGCGACAAAATCGCGCCGCATCGCCTCGGCCTGCTCCACGGCAGTGACGTCGCGTGTGAGCATGAGCTTTTGACCGGCGCCATAGGCACACAGCTGAATGGACAAGCGTGCCACGCGGCCATCGGTGTGGGTCGCGGCCGTGATGATGAGCTCCCGCGACCACTCTCCCGCGCCCAGGTACGCGGCGAAATCCGGGTCGCGCAGCAGATTGCCAATGAATTGCGCGGCATCGCGTTGGATGTCAATGGACAGGTGCTGCGCCGCGTTGTCGTTGCACCAGACGATGCGGGATTTGTCGTCCAGCAGCAGCACACCGTTGGGCGTTGCCTGAAGCGCGTCCAAAATATCTCGCAGTCGCTGTTCGCTCTCACTCGCCTGCTGCTCGCGCTGGCGCAGCAGGCGCTGCACACGATCCACCGCTTCGCCCCAAACGCCAACCCGCGCTGGCATCACGGCAGGCGCTGGCGTACGCAGCCAGCGCAGAACCCGCGCCGCGCGCAACAGGTCGACCATGAACCAGAGCCACACCACACCCGCTACGCACCACACCGCGCCCCAAACGCCGTGCAGCGCAAAGCCCAAGGCCGCGCCGAACAATTGCGCGGCAAGAAAAATCAGCGAGCGGGTCCACATGGGCGGTTAAGCTGTAAATAAATATGGTGAAATTGGCCTGTAGCGCTTACTGCATAAGCGCAAGCAGCTATCAATTTTTAAATTCTCAAGCTTGGATCTATGGCTTGGCTGCGTGCGCGTCTGCCGGCTCCGCCTGCGCGGAAAACCGGTAACCTGCGCCGCGCACCGTTTCTACCGCAGCGCTGGCAGGGCCGAGCGCCTCGCGCAGCCGTTTGACATGCACGTCCACAGTGCGCTCCTCAATGAACACGTGGTCGCCCCAGACCTTGTCCAAGAGCTGTGTGCGCGAATGCACGCGCTCTGGATGCGCCATCAAGTAGCGAAGCAGCTTGAACTCGGTGGGACCTAGGCGCAGTTCCTGCCCGTTAAAGCTCACCCGGTGCGCTGCCGCGTCCAGCCGCAGCCCGCCGCCCTCCAGCGCTTCGCTTGCTTGTTCGGGCGCGCGGCGGCGCAGAACGGCGCGGATGCGCGCCAACAACTCCTGCGTAGAGAAGGGCTTGGTGATGTAGTCGTCCGCACCAGCATCGAGACCAGCGACTTTGTCGGGTTCATCGCCGCGCGCCGTCAGCATCAGGATGGGAATGGCGCGCGTGCGCGCGTCGGCGCGCCACTTGCGCGCGAGCTGCAGGCCGCTTTGGCCGGGGAGCATCCAGTCCAGCAAGATCACATCGGGCAGCACCGCATCGAGCTCACGCTGGGCGCTCGCGCCGTCTTCAGCCCACACCGGCAAGAACCCGTTGTGACGCAGGTTGACGGCAATCAGTTCGGCAATGGCGGGCTCGTCCTCGACCACCAGCACTTTGGGAAGATGGGCCATCAGCGCAGCACCGACTCGATGTCTTCCAGAGAGGTATGACGCACATCCGTCCCTGCGACGAGATAGATGATGAGCTCGGCAACGTTCTTGGAATGGTCGCCAATGCGCTCGATGGCTTTGGCAATGAACAACAAGTCAAGGCTCGGCGAGATGGTGCGCGGGTCTTCCATCATGTAGGTGATGAGTTTGCGTACGAATCCGTCGAATTCTTCGTCGATCAAATCGTCTTCCTTGAGGATGTCCAGCGCGGCACGCGTGTCGAGCCGGGCGAATGCGTCCAGCGCCTTGTGCAGCAGGCCAGAGGCCAAGTCGGCCGCCACACGCAGGTCCGTCGTCGGCAGGTTGCGCGGCGCGCCGGTCTCAATGATCGACCGCACCATGCGCCCCATCTTGCTGGCCTCGTCGCCCATGCGCTCCAGGTTGGCTGTGGCCTTGGAGAAGGCCATCAGCAAACGCAGGTCGCGCGCCGTGGGCTGGCGGCGGGCGATGATGGTGGAAAGCTCCCGGTCGATCTCCACTTCGAGCGTATTCACGCGGCTCTCGATCGACTCAACCAGGTCGACGGCTTCAAGACTGAACTGGGACAGCGCACGAATGGCATGGCCAATTTGCGATTCCACCAAACCACCGAGCTCCATAACGCGGGCAGATACGGTGTTGAGTTCGGCGTCGAACTGCGATGAAAGATGCTTCTGCGTCATAAAAATATCCGATCAGCCGAAACGGCCGGTGATGTAGTCTTCCGTTTCGCTGCGCTTTGGCTTGACGAAGAGTTGCTCGGTCGCGCCAAACTCAATCAGGTCGCCGAGGTACATGTAGGCGGTGTAGTCGCTGCAGCGCGCCGCCTGCTGCATGTTGTGGGTCACGATGACCACGGTGTAGTCGGCCTTCAGCTCGGCAATCAGTTCTTCGATTTTGGCCGTGGAAATCGGGTCCAGCGCCGAGCAGGGCTCGTCAAGCAGCAACACTTCGGGCTTGATGGCAATGCCGCGCGCAATACACAGGCGCTGCTGCTGCCCGCCGGAGAGGCTGGCGCCACTCTGGCCGAGCTTGTCCTTCACTTCGCCCCACAGCGCCGCCTTACGCAGCGCCCACTCAACGCGCTCGTCCATGTCGGGTGCGCTTAGCCGCTCAAAAAGCTTCACGCCAAACGCAATGTTGTCGTAAATCGACATAGGAAAAGGCGTGGGCTTTTGGAACACCATGCCGACTTTGGCACGCAGCAGCGCCACATCCTGTCGGCTCGTGAGCAGGTTCTCGCCATCGAGCAGCACTTCGCCTGTGGCACGTTGCTCGGGGTAAAGCTCGTACATGCGGTTAAAAGTACGCAGCAACGTCGATTTTCCGCAGCCCGATGGGCCGATAAATGCAGTGACCTGATTGGCTGGAATATCGAGGTTGATGCCCCTGAGGGCGTGAAATTTCCCGTAATAGAAGTCAAGCCCGCGCACCGCGATTTTGGCTTGCAGCGTACGCTCTTGCAGGGTGGATGCGTTCGGATTCATGTAGGCGTCAAAGGCTATTTGCGGCGCGTCAACACGCGCGCCAGGATGTTGAGAGCAAGCACTGCCATGGTGATAACAAACACACCGGCCCAGGCCAGTTGCTGCCAGTTTTCATACGGGCTCATGGCGAACTTGAAAATTGTCACCGGCAGACTGGCCATGGGTTTGGTCGGGTCTGCGTTCCAGAACTGGTTGTTGAGCGCAGTGAACAGCAGCGGCGCCGTTTCGCCCGAAATTCGGGCCACAGCAAGCAACACGCCGGTGATTACCCCTGCTCCCGCCGCACGCAGCGTGATCAGCGAAATCACCTTCCACTTGGGCGTGCCCAGCGCATACGCTGCCTCGCGCAGGCCTGCAGGCACCAGCAGCAGCATGTTTTCCGTGGTGCGGATCACCACCGGCACCACAATGAGGGCCAAGGCCATCGCGCCCGCATAGCCAGAAAAGCTGCGATAGCGTGTCACCACCACGGTGTAGACAAACAAGCCGATGACGATGCTGGGCGCCGACAGCAAGATGTCGTTCACGAAACGTGTCACCTGCGCAAGCGCACCGCGGGTGTTGTATTCGGCCAGATAGATGCCTGCGAGGATGCCGATCGGCGTGCCGACAAAGGTCGCCAGCGCCACCATGGTGAGCGAGCCAAAGATGGCGTTTGCCAGCCCACCGACTTCATTGGGCGGCGGTGTCATCTCGGTGAACAGCGCCAGCGACAGGCCGGCGAGCCCGAGGCGCAGCGTCTCCCACAGAATCCAAATCAGCCAGAACAAGCCAAATGCCATGGCAGCGAACGCCAGCACGAGAGCGATGCGGTTGGTGCGTTTGCGCTGTGCGTGGCGTGCCGCGCGGGCGGCCGTGTTGGCAGGGGATTGCGCGACTCTCATGTCCGCGCTCCCTCGCCCTTTTGCAGACGGAGCAACAACAATTTGGAGAGCGCCAGCACCACAAAGGTAATGAAGAACAGCGCCAAGCCAAGGTAGATCAGCGACGCTTGGTGCAAGCCTTCAGCCGCTTCTGCAAATTCATTGGCCAGCGCGGAGGTGATGCTGTTTGCCGCCGCGAACAGGGACACCGAATCGAGCTGGTTCATATTGCCAATCACAAAGGTCACCGCCATGGTTTCGCCCAGCGCACGCCCCAGCCCGAGCATGATGCCGCCCAGAACGCCGGTCTTGGTGTAGGGGAGGACCACGGTCCACACCACCTCCCAGGTGGTTGCGCCCAGACCATAGGCCGATTCCTTGAGCAGCGTTGGGGTCACCTCGAAGACGTCGCGCATCACAGCCGAGATGAAGGGAATGACCATGATGGCCAGGATGATGCTAGCCGACAGAATGCCGATGCCCACCGGCGGACCCGACACAAGCGCACCAAAATACGGCACGCCTGCGAGGAGCTGTTGCAACGGTGCCTGCACCCAGGTGGCGAGAATCGGCCCGAACACCATCAAGCCCCACATGCCGTAGACGATGCTAGGGATGGCGGCGAGCAACTCGATGGCGGTGCCCAACGGACGTTTGAGCCACGCAGGCGAGAGTTCGGTGAGAAACAGCGCAATGCCAAAACTTACCGGAACGGCGATCAACAAGGCAATGAACGAGGTCGCCAGCGTGCCGTAGATCATCACCAGCCCGCCGTACTCGTTCTTCACCGGGTCCCACACACTGCTGGTAAAAAAGCCCAGACCAAATGCCTGAATAGCCGGCCAAGCGCCGACCACCAGCGACAACAAGATGCCCAGCAATGTGGCGAGCGTTAGCCAGGCAGCCCCCTGCGCCAGCCACGCGAACAAGCGGTCGGCAACCAGATTGGTCCACTGCGGCTTGCGGGACGATCGCGCGGCGAGCGATCGTCTTGGCGATTGCGGGAGCTGCGGGGAAGATGCGGAGGAGGCAGGCACGTGGGCAATCGATCAAGTTACTGGAAGGCGACTGGCTTGCCCGATGCATCCTGGATCTGGCTCCAAGCCTTCTTGACGACCAACTTAACGCTGTCCGGCATCGGAACGTAGTCCAGGTCACCCGCCGTCTTGTCGCCTTGCGCGTACGCCCAGTCGAAGAACTTGAGCGCTGTGGTCGCCTGCGCGGGTTTGTCTTGCAGCTTGTGCATCAGGATAAAGGTCGCGCCGGTGATCGGCCAGGCGTCTTTGCCCGGCTGGTTGGTCAGGATTTGATAGAAAGTTTTGCTCCAATCCGCGCCAGCCGCAGCGGCCTTGAACGACTTGTCGTCTGGAGCAACATAGCTTCCCGTGCTGTTGGAGAGCTGCACGTACTTCATCTTGTTTTGCTTGACGTAGGCGTACTCGACGTAGCCGATGGAGTTGGGTAGCCGCCCAACAAAAGCGGCCACGCCCTCATTCCCCTTGCCGCCCGCACCCGTGGGCCAGTTCACTGCCGTGCCTTCACCAACTTTGGCTTTCCATTCGGGGTTCACCTGGCTTAAGTAGTGGGTGAAGATAAAGCTGGTGCCCGAGCCATCGGCGCGGCGCACTGGGGTAATTGCGGCGTCCGTCAACTTGACGCCCGAGTTCAGCGCCGCAATGGCGGGGTCGCTCCAGCGGGTGATTTTGCCGAGATAAATGTCGCCCAGAACCTGCCCGGTCAATTTGAGCTGACCTGGCTCCACACCTTTGATATTGACGACCGGCACCACACCACCAATGACCGTGGGGAACTGCATCAAGCCTTTTTTTGCCAACTCTTCGTCACTTAGCGGCGCATCCGACGCGCCGAAGTCCACCGTCTTCGCATCTATCTGACGCAGGCCCGCACCCGAGCCGACCGACTGGTAGTTGATGCGCACACCACTGGCCTTGTTGTAATCAGAAGCCCATTTCGCATAGAGCGGTGCAGGGAAACTGGCACCAGCGCCTGTGGCGTCTTGCGCCCACGTACCCGAAACCAGCACACTTGCTGCTACACCTGCAAACAATCGTCGAAACATGGAGCCGTTCATTCAGATCTGCCTTTGCTTGTTGAGGGAACACAGGTGAATCTATTGGCGCAATGTGTCAGTGCTGTGACATCAACCACAAAAATCTGTCCCTGCCAAGCAAACTTGAACTTTCTACGCGGGCAAACCATCCAAAGCCTGAAACACTTTCATACAATCTCGCGTTGCCCCAGCAGTCGCCAACCTTGGCCCTTGTGACCGACCTCTCCCACCCGTTCCCCGTTTCGCTCTCCACCGAGTCCGATCGCACCCTGCACGAATTGCAGGCGCTGCTGGACAACGCGGGTGCGGGCATCGTATTCATACGAGCGCGCGAGGTGGTCCGTTGCAATGCACGTTTTGCCGAGCTGTTCGGCTACAGCGCCGCGGCTGAGCTCATTGGCCAACGCAGCGAGAGCTTTTCGCTGGGTCGCACGGCTTATCGTGACCTGGGGCGAGCCGCGTTTCCGGTGATTGCCGCCGGCCGGCCCTTCGTGACCGAACGTGAGATGCGCAGGCGCAGTGGACAGCGCTTCTGGGCGCGCCTGACCGGCAGCCTGATCAACCCGGCTCAACCCGACGAAGGCGCCATCTGGGTCATCGACGACCTGGACGCGCAAAAGGCGGCCCAAAAGCAACTTGACGCTGCGCTGTGGGAAAAGCAGACGCTGCTCGACCACGCTATGGTGGGAATCGTCTATGTGGTGGACCGCCGCATGACGCGCTGCAACAGCTTTTTTGAGCAGATGCTGGGCTACGAACCCGGGGAGCTGGCCGGAAGCTCCACCCGCCGCTGGTACGCGACCGACGCCGAATGGGACGATATCGCGCAGCGCAGTGACCCCGTGCTGATGCGCGGCGAATCGTTTTCGGGTGAAGTGCACATCTCCCGCAAGGATGGCAGCTCCATCATTTGCGAGGTTCGCAGCCGCGCCTTGGATCCGGACAACACCACGCGTGGCGCCCTCTGGATAGCGCTGGACATCACGGCGCGCAGAAACGCTGAAATCGCCGGCGAGCGCGCCCAAGCCGAGCTCGAAAGGCTGGTGGAGGAGCGCACCCGCCAGCTCAGCCAGACCGTTGAGACCCTGCACCGCGAAATGGACGAACGCCGTCTGGACCGCGACCACATCCATTGGCTGGCGCACTACGACGCACTCACCGGTCTGCCCAACCGCACGCTGCTCGCCGAACGCAGCCGCGAAGCGATTGCGTTGGCGAAAAAGGAAGACAAGCCGCTGGCTGTGGTATTCCTTGATCTAGACCATTTCAAGCACGTCAACGATTCGCTCGGCCACCGCGTGGGCGATGCGCTGCTGGTGGCGATTGCCGAGCGCTTGCGCGGTGTCGTACGCGAGAAAGACACCGTCTGCCGGCTTGGCGGCGACGAATTCATTCTGCTTTTACCCGGCGCCACCGCCCAGGGAGCCGAGCGCGTGGCCGGCAAACTGCTCGATGCCTCGCGCCTGCCTTACCAAATCGATCGCCACGAACTGACCATGGCGCCTTCCATGGGCATCGCGGTGTTTCCGCAGGACGGCGAAGACTTCGACACGCTGACGCAGTCGGCCGACGTTGCCATGTACCGCGCCAAGCAAGGCGGGCGCAACACCTACCGCTTCTTCACACCCGAAATGCAGGCGCAATCGGCGCGCGCGCTGATGCTGGAAAACGCCCTGCGCCGCGCGCTGGAGCGCGAGCAGTTCACGCTGCACTACCAGCCACAGGTCTGCATCGCCTCGGGAAAGCTGCGCGGCGTGGAAGCCTTGCTGCGCTGGCAGCACCCCGAACACGGTGCCATCAGGCCCACAGAATTCATCCCGCTTGCAGAAGACAGCGGGCAAATTTTGGCAATTGGCGACTGGGTGCTGCGCACTGCACTTGCACAGTTGCGCGCATGGCAGCAAGCCGGCCACGACGTCCCCAGCGTAGCGGTGAACCTCTCGGCGGTGCAGTTTCGCCGCCCTGGCTTGCCTGAGCACATTGCCGAGCTCCTCGCGCAAGCAGGCCTTCCGGGCAACGCACTAGAACTCGAACTGACCGAGGGCGTGGCGCTGGACGACCCGCAAATGGCGCGCGCCACGATGACCCAACTGCACGCGCTGGGCGTACGCATCGCCATCGACGACTTTGGCACGGGCTACTCGTCGCTTAGCGCTCTCAAGCAGTTCCCCATCAGCACGCTGAAGATTGATCAGTCGTTCGTGCGGGACCTCTGCGACGACCCAAGCGACCGCGCACTCATCAGTGCCATCGTCCGCATGGCGCAGGCATTGGGCATTGAAACGACCGCTGAGGGCGTGGAAACGCAGGAACAGCTCGATTACCTCCGTGAGCAGGGCTGCACCGACGCACAGGGCTTTCACTGCGGTCGCCCCATGCCCGCCGACGCACTTTTGGTTTGGCTTGAAGCGCGCACGCAGCCGGGCGCCTGCCCGCCTTTTGCATAAGCCTTTGCCGAGCGCTTGTCGCTGGGAATTCCCCAAGGATCGCTTCGAGCGAACGCGGCGGCGGTCGCCAACAACAGGCGAGCCGGCAAGGCAAAAATATTGGTGTTTTATGCTTGTAGGGCTTATGTACGTTGCGCCTACAGCTATATAGGGAATAGCAAAACAGCACCACGGCGCAGCCATGAGAAAATCGTTGCTTATCCAAACCCCACATTAAAGAGAACACCATGGAAGCAGAACGCATCAACCTCATCGGCAACACCCTCGAAGACCTCTCCGAGCGAACCCATGAGTTACGGGGGTATCTTTGACTACGATGCCAAATTTGAACGCCTGCGCACGGTAAACGCCTCGCTCGAAGACCCGGCGGTCTGGAACGACCCCAAAAAAGCTCAGGAGCTGGGCAAGGAAAAGAAGTCGCTCGACGGCGTCGTGGTCGCGCTGGAACGCCTGACGCGCGAGCTTGCCGACAACCTCGAACTGTTTGAGATGAGCCGCGACGAGGGCGACGAGGCGGGTCTGCGCACCATCGAGTCAGAGGCTGCCAAACTGCGCCCGGACATCGAGGAACTCGAATTCCGCCGCATGTTCAGGAACGAAGCCGACCCGCTCAACTGCTACCTCGATATTCAAGCGGGCGCCGGCGGCACCGAAGCGTGCGACTGGGCCAGCATGCTGCTGCGCCAGTACCTGCGCTACGCCGAACGCAAAGGTTTCAAAACCAGCGTGGACGACGAGACGCCAGGCGACGTCGCAGGCATCAAGGGCGCAACCATCCACATTGAAGGCGAGTACGCCTACGGTCTGCTGCGCACCGAAACCGGCGTGCACCGCCTGGTGCGCAAGAGCCCGTTCGACAGCTCGGGTGGGCGCCACACCAGCTTTGCCAGCGTGTTTGTGTACCCCGACATTGACGATTCGATTCAGATCGACATCAACCCGTCGGACGTTCGCACCGACACCTACCGCGCAAGCGGCGCCGGCGGCCAGCACATCAACAAAACCGACTCTGCCGTGCGTCTGACGCACATGCCGACTGGCATTGTTGTGCAGTGCCAAGACGGACGAAGCCAGCACGGCAACCGCGACATCGCCTGGCAGCGCCTGCGCTCGAAGCTGTACGACTTTGAAATGCGCAAGCGCCAGGAAGAAGCGCAAAAGCTCGAAGACACCAAGACCGACGTCGGCTGGGGCCACCAGATTCGTTCCTACGTACTCGACAACAGCCGCATCAAGGATTTGCGCACGAACGTCGAAGTCTCCGCCACACAAAAGGTGTTGGACGGCGACATCGACGCATTCATTGAGGCTTCGCTGAAGCAAGGCATTTAAGGAACCCGCATGCATACCCTGCGCGAAGACGGCCAGGCGCCGACCATCGCCCACCACCGTGGCGACTACCAGGCACCTGCTTGGTGGATCGACACCGTCGACCTCACGTTTGACCTCGACCCCGCCAAAACTCGGGTGCTCAACCGCATGCACGTCCGGCGAAATGCCGCTGCGCCTGTGCAGCCGCTGCGGCTCGATGGCGATGAACTGAACCTGGCGCGCGTGCTGGTCAACGGCGCAGGTGCATCGTTTCGGATTGAGGCAGGCAAATTGGTGCTGGACAACCTGCCACAGGACGAAGCGGGGTTCGACCTGGAAATCTTCACGACCTGCGCGCCGGCGAAAAACACCGCGCTGATGGGCTTGTACGTCAGCCAAGGTACGTTTTTTACGCAATGCGAGGCAGAGGGCTTCCGGCGCATTACCTACTTCCTCGATCGTCCCGACGTCATGGCCAGCTACCGCGTGCTGCTGCGGGCCGACAAGGCGCAGTACCCCGTGCTGCTATCAAACGGCAATCTGGTGGAGCAAGGCGACATCGACGGTGGGCGCCACTTCGCGCTGTGGGTCGACCCGCACAAAAAGCCGTGCTACTTGTTCGCCCTGGTCGCAGGCATGCTGGTGGCGCGCCAGCAGCGCATCACATCCCGAGCAGGCAAGGACCATTTGCTGGAGGTGTATGTGCGCCCCGGCGACCTCGGCAAGACCGAGCACGCGATGAATTCCCTGATGGCCAGCGTCGCGTGGGACGAAACGCGCTTTGGCCTCAGCCTCGATCTCGAGCGTTTCATGATCGTCGCTACCAACGACTTCAACATGGGCGCGATGGAGAACAAGGGCCTAAACGTTTTCAACACCAAGTACGTGCTGGCCAGCCAGGCAACGGCCACCGATGCCGATTTTTCCAACATCGAAAGCGTCGTTGGCCACGAGTACTTCCACAACTGGACAGGCAACCGCGTCACATGCCGCGACTGGTTCCAGCTGAGCCTGAAAGAAGGCCTGACGGTGTTCCGTGACCAGGAATTTTCCATGGACATGGCGGGCAGCACTTCGGCCCGCGCCGTCAAACGCATCGAAGACGTGCGCGTGCTGCGCACCGTGCAGTTCCCCGAAGACGCAGGCCCCATGGCGCACCCGGTGCGGCCCGAGAGCTACGTGGAAATCAATAATTTCTACACCGTCACGATTTACGAAAAGGGTGCCGAAGTGGTGCGCATGATGCACACCCTGGTCGGGCGCGACGGTTTTGCCCGCGGCATGAAGCTTTATTTCGAGCGCCACGATGGCCAAGCCGTGACCTGCGACGACTTTGCTCAGGCGATGGCCGATGCCAACCCCGGCAGCGACCTCACCAAGCGCCTCGACGCCTTCAAGCGCTGGTACAGCCAAGCCGGCACGCCTCGCGTCAAAGCCGAAGGTAGCTACGACGCCGATGCGCAGACCTACACCCTCATGCTCAGCCAAAGCTGCCCCGCCACGCCGAACCAGCCGAGCAAACTGCCCTTCGTCATTCCCGTCGAACTCGGCTTGCTTGCACAGGACGGCAACGCCCTGCCCTTGCAGATGCAGGGCGAGACGGCTCCTGGTGCCAGCACGCGCACTGTGGTGCTCGACGCAGCCAGCCTGACGCTGCGCTTTGTCGGCGTGGCCAACGCGCCCGTGCCATCGCTGCTGCGCTCGTTCAGCGCACCTGTGCGGCTGGACTACGCCTACACCGACGCAGAACTGCTGACGCTGCTGGCGCACGACACCGACGCCTTTAACCGCTGGGAAGCGGGCCAGCGCTTAATGCTGCAGTGCGCTATCAATGCAATAGCTGGTAGCGCAGATGCAATAAGCGCCGGAGGCCAATTTGACTCTGAAATCCTAGGCGCAGACCTGCTCGCCGCCCTGCGCCGCACGCTGCGCGACCCGCAGCTCGACGCCGCCTACAAGGAGCTGGTGCTGAGCCTGCCCTCCGAGAGCTACCTGGCCGAGCAGTTGGAGGTTGTGGACCCTCAGCGGGTACATGCCGTGCGCGAAGCCATGCGCCAGCAACTGGCCACGGCCCTGCGCAGCGACTGGGAAGCCGCGTACGAAGCCAACCACGACACTGGCGCCTACCAACCAGACGCAGCATCGGCCGGGCGTCGCGCCCTCGCCGGCCAGGCACTGTCCATGCTGTGCCTGGCAGCCCAGGCCAGTGGCGATCCCATCTGGCCGGGCAAGACGCTGCAGCGCTTCAAGGACGCCGGCAACATGACCGACCGCTTTGGCGCGCTTGCTGCTCTGGTCGCAAGCGGGCATCCGCACGCTTCAGCTGCGCTCGCGCGCTTTCACGCGCTGTTCAAGGACGACGCGCTCGTTATTGACAAATGGTTTGCGCTGCAGGCAGGCAGCCCCGACCGCGGCGGCAACGTACTGCCCGCTGTACAGGCGCTGATGAAGCACCCCGACTTCCAGATTGGCAACCCCAACCGCGCACGCAGCCTGATCTTCAGCTATTGCAGCGCCAACCCGGGTGCTTTTCATCGTGAAGATGGGGCGGGCTACCAGTTCTGGGCCGAGCGCGTGCTGCAGCTCGACGCGCTCAACCCGCAAGTCTCCGCACGCTTGGCCCGTGCGATGGATCGCTGGAGCAAGCTTGCCGAACCTTGGCGCAGCAGCGCCCGCGCTGCGCTCGAGAAGGTCGCCACCCACCCCACACTCAGCAACGACGTGCGCGAGGTCGTCACCCACGCGCTGGAGGCCGCATGACACCGCAAAAGAAAATTTCCCTTACCCGCTACCTCGTCGAGCAGCAGCGCAGCGACGGCCTCATCCCGGGCCAACTGCGCCTACTGCTCGAAGTAGTGGCACGCGCCTGCAAAAGCATCAGCCACGCCGTGAACAAGGGCGCGCTCGGCGGCGTGCTGGGCACGGCCCACAGCGAGAACGTGCAGGGTGAAATCCAGAAAAAGCTAGACATCATCGCCAACGAAGTGCTGATCGAAGCCAACGAATGGGGCGGCCACCTGGCCGGCATGGCGTCCGAAGAAATGGATGCCATCTACGTCGTGCCCAACCGCTATCCCAAGGGCGAGTACCTGCTGCTGTTCGATCCCCTGGACGGCTCCAGCAACATCGACGTCAACGTCAGCATCGGCACCATCTTCAGCGTGTTGCACATGCCTGAAGGCGACCGCGGTGTCGACGAGAGCGACTTTCTGCAGCCCGGCAACCGCCAGGTCGCCGCCGGCTACTGCGTCTACGGCCCGCAAACCACGCTGGTGCTGACCGTGGGCGACGGCGTCGCCATGTTTACGCTGGACCGCGAGCAGGGTTCTTTCATCCTCACGCAAGAAAACCTGCGCATCCCCGCCGACACGCAAGAATTCGCCATCAACATGAGCAACATGCGCCACTGGGCCCCGCCCGTGCGCCGCTACATCGACGAATGCCTGCAAGGGAAAGATGGCCCGCGCGAGAAGGACTTCAACATGCGCTGGATCGCCAGCATGGTGGCCGACGTACACCGCATCCTCACCCGCGGCGGCGTCTTCATGTACCCCTGGGACCAGCGCGAACCCAACAAGCCGGGCAAGCTGCGCCTGATGTACGAAGCCAACCCCATGGCCTGGCTGATCGAGCAAGCCGGCGGCGCCGCTACCAATGGCAAGGAGCGCATCATGGACATCCAGCCGACCAAGCTGCATGAGCGCGTAAGCGTCATCCTGGGTTCAAAAAACGAAGTAGAACGCGTGACCCGCTACCATTCCGAGCTATAATTTTGAGCTAAGCCGGTGTAGCTCAGTCGGTAGAGCAGCTCATTCGTAATGAGAAGGTCGGGTGTTCGATTCATCTCTCCGGCACCAAATGAAAGCCCCCGATTCGCAAGAGTCGGGGGCTTTTTCGGTCCCTGGCGTAGATTTTCTAGCTGCGCCGCGCTGAATGCTAAGGCGCCCATCAGCCCTATAGATCAATAGAGGCTTTCTAGGGCGCCTCCAGGCACTGCCGGTACATCAGCTGCCCGCCACCTTCATCCGGTTCACCAGCACCGATCCAATGGTCTTGGCGCCGTAGTTGTAGGCATCCGCGCCAACCGCCTCAATGCCCTTGAGCATGGAAGCCATATTTCCGGCAATGGTGATCTCGTGCACCGGGAAGGCAATTTCGCCGTTTTCCACCCAGAAGCCGCTGGCACCACGCGAATAATCGCCGGTGACGTAGTTCACGCCTTGGCCCATGAGTTCGATGACGAACAGGCCGGTACCCAGTTTTTTCAGCATCGCGTCCAGGTCGTCGCACTTTTTCGTGCGGCGCGACTGCAGGATGAGGTTGTGCGAGCCGCCGGCATTGCCAGTGGTCTTCATTCCGAGCTTTCGGGCCGAATAGCTCGAGAGGAAGTAGCCCTGCACACAGCCGGCGTCCACCACCTTGCGGGGCGCCACGCGCACGCCCTCTTCGTCGAATGGCGAACTGCCCTTGCCGCGCAAGATGAACGGGTCTTCCAGGACGTCAATGTGCTTGGGGAAAACTTGCTTACCCAGCGAGTCCAGCAGAAAACTGCTCTTGCGGTACAACGCGCCGCCACTCACTGCTTGCACAAAAGCGCCGAGCAAACCTGCCGCCAGAGGCGACTCAAAAAGCACGGGGCATTCGGTGGTCGGAAGCTTGCGGCTTTCCAAGCGCGAGAGCGCACGCTCGGCCGCGTAGCGGCCCACGGCGGCCGGCGCCGCCAGTTCGCGCGCGTCGCGCATTGAGCTGTACCAGGCGTCGCGCTGCATATCTCCACGCCGGCCCGGGCTTTTTGCAATGGGCGCTACCGACAGGCTATGCCTCGAGGTGGCGTAGCCGCCCCGGAAGCTCCGAGTGTGGGCGGTGAAGAAATGGCTTTGCTGGGCCGACACACCCGCGCCTTCGCTGTTGGTAATGCGCGGACTGGTGGCAAACGCCGCTGCTTCGCATTCCAGCGCAATGTGGGCAGCCTCTTCGCTGGTGAGCGACCAAGGGTGGAACAACTCGAGATCGGTGCGCTGCGTGTCGGGCGTGGCGATGTCCGCCTCGTCTGGCAAGCCTGCTGTGGGGTCGGCGGCAGTGAAGCGGGCGATGTCGTAGGCCGCCTGCACGGTTTGCTCGATGGCGGCGCGCGAAAAGTCGGAGGTACTTGCGTTGCCGCGCCGCTGGCCGACGTACACCGTGACGCCTAGCGACTTGTCGCGATTGCGCTCCACAGTTTCGAGCTCGCCCTTGCGAACACCCACCGAAAGGCCGCAGCCCTCGGACGCTTCGGCAGCGGCGTCGCTTGCGCCGAGCTTTTTGGCATGTTGGAGCGCCTGGTCGACGAGTTCCTCGAAGAAAGGGCGGGAATAGCTGAAGCCGGTATCGGCGCGGGAGTCGGTTGGGTTCATGGCGAGGGCTATGATACTTGCGGCTTCTCCATCAGGAGCGCGCTCCGGGTAGCCTGTGCCGCCCCAACCCCCGATTTCTACATGTCACGCAAACCCAAAAAAGGCTACTACGTGCGCGGTCAGTTTGTTGCCGAAGGCAGCGAACTGGACGTCGAACTCAAAGCCGAGCTCAAAGGCACGCCCGATGCAAGCCGCACCGACCAGAAGCGCGAGAGCGATGCACTGCAAGACCTCGGCAAAGACCTGCTCGGTCTGCGTGCCGACCTGTTTGCCGCACTCGCACTGCCCGACAAACTGACCGATGCGCTCGCAGAGGCCCGCCGCATCACCAATTTCGAAGGCAAACGTCGGCAAATGCAGTATGTCGGGAAGCTCATGCGCAAGCTTGAACCCGCTCAGGTCGATGCCGCGCGCACCGCGCTCGACGTGCAGCGCTCTGGCTCAGCCGAAGAAAAGCTGACCCTGCACCAGGCCGAGCAATGGCGCGATCGACTCATTGCTGAGGATGCGGCGCAGGCCGAATGGATCGCCCACCACCCGCAAACCGACATCCAGCAGCTGCGGGCGTTGATCCGCCAGGTGCGCAAAGACACGCCAAGCGCGCACGATGCGGTGGTCGCCGAATCCAAAGGCTTGGCGCCGCGCAAGAACCGGGCGTACCGCGAGCTGTTTGCACTGGTGCGCCGCCAGTTGCTGGGAACGGTTGGCGCGGATCCAGAACCAGACGAGGAAGACGACGTCGATGACTAGCACCGCGCTGCTTGCACCTGAGCCAGTAAAAATAGGCATTGTCTCGGTCAGCGACCGCGCCAGCAGCGGCGTCTATGAAGACAAAGGGCTGCCCGCGCTGCAAGACTGGCTGACGCGCGCACTTTTGAACCCCATTGAATTCGACCCGCGCCTGATTGCCGACGAACAGCAAATCATCAGCAATACGCTGGTGGCTCTGGTGGACGCCGGCTGCAGCCTGGTACTGACGACCGGCGGCACCGGCCCCGCCTTACGCGATGTGACGCCCGAAGCCACGCTGGCGGTGGCGCACAAGGAAATGCCCGGCTTTGGCGAACAAATGCGCCAGATCAGCCTGCGCTTTGTGCCCACCGCCATCCTCTTCGCGCCAAGTGGCCGTGGTGCGGGGCCAGAGCCTCATCATCAACCTGCCTGGCCAACCCAAGGCCATCGCCGAGACTCTGGAAGGCCTGAGGGATGCGGACGGCCAGCAGCTCGTGCCTGGCATCTTCGCCGCCGTGCCCTACTGCATCGACCTGATTGGCGGGCCCTACCTGGAAACCTACGACACCGTGTGCAAGGCGTTCCGGCCCAAGAGCGCTGTGCGATCCACGGCGGCCTGAACAACACCCTTTTTCATCGCACCCACCATGCCGATTTACCGCTGCAATCAGTGCGGCTTCGTATCTGAAGAAGCCACCACGCCCATCGGCACCCAAATGCCTTGCGCCCGCTGCGGTACGGCCGCGACCATTTTTGGCACCGTCTTTTACGTCGAAAAGCTTGTAGAGCGGTACTTTTCTACGATGCGTGAAATCAAGGCGCTGCAGCAGCCCGACGCACCGCCTGAAGGCATGACGGACTCCACGGAAGCGCCACAAGCCAGGCAGGCGCCTGAGCGTCAAGCGGTGGAAGCTTCACCGCTGCAGGACGTCAACCTGCACAACACCAGCCTGCTGGCCACGGCTGAGCAGCATGCCCCGCTGCAGGCCTGGTTTTCGTCGCGCCAGATTGAAGCGCAGTTTGACTACGCCCAAGTGGATACCAGCGGCTTTTTTGACGACGCCGCGCGCATGGTAGGCGGCGGCTACGCCTTGTTTGGCGAGCTGATGGACCGCGTAAGTTTTGCCTACCGCAAGAGCCACAGCTGGGTGAACCTGGAACTCGCCAGCCTGCCCCAGAAAGACGCGTAGGCGATCAATACCCTGTGCCGCCAGCTCTACAGCCACACCTTCTTTTCCCGCTACCACTACCAGAAGCCCGAGAAAATCGTCCGGCTTACGCTGCAAACCGCCCCTACTGTCAGGCAGTTTTTCGATGGCGGCTGGCTCGAGTGGTATGCCTTCATTGCCCTGATTGAGCTGGCCCAACAGCGCGGCGTGAATTTTTCTTGCGCTCGCGGGGTGAAGGTGGTGTTTCCCAACGAAGACTTGCACGAGCTAGACGTGGTGTGCCTGCCTGAGGGTCGGCCACCGATCTGCATCGAATGCAAGTCCGGTGAATTTCGCCGCGACATCGACAAATACCTGCGCCTGCGCAAGCGCTTGGGGCTGGACCGCCAGCACTTTGTGATTTGCGCCGCCGACCTGACGCAGGAACAGGCAGCGGGGCTGACGGCCATGTACGAACTGACGTTCGTCAACCTGGAAACTCTGGCGCCCCATCTGGTGAGCTTGCTGTAACCGGTGGGTCACAACCGCAATTTTTAAAATTGATAGCTTGTTGCGCTTATAGAACCACGGTTTCAGAATAAAACGATTCTGAAGTCCAATAGAATCAAGCGCAAGCAGCTATCGTTTTTGATAGTATTCACTTGCCCATGAGGTCGTTGAACTTGCTCGCCTCGAACTGTTCTTGCAGCGCTGCATCGCGCGGCACACAGTCCCTGCTCTGCAGCGAGCCAGCCGACAGTTTTTCAATAGCCTGCCACAGCAAAGTGATCTGGTGCTCTTGCGAAGAGGCGTTGTCGATCAGCCCGCGCATGGCCTGCGAGAGCGGGTCGTCTTCCTGCGTGATCCCATAGGCGGTGAACTTGGGGGTCTGGGGCTCAGTCACATCAGCGCTCTGGCCTTCTTTGGACGGGATAATCCGCGCCGGAATGCCGACCGCTGTCGCACCCGCCGGCACCGGCTTGATTACTACCGCATTGCTGCCGATTTTTGCGCCATCGCCGACTTCAAAACCGCCCAGTATTTTGGCGCCAGCGCTGACCACCACATCGCGCCCCAGCGTCGGGTGGCGCTTGGTGCCTTTGTAGAGCGAAGTGCCGCCGAGCGTCACGCCTTGGTAAATGGTGCAGCCGTCGCCAATCTCGGCCGTCTCACCGACCACCACGCCCATGGCGTGGTCGAAAAAAACATGCTTGCCAATCTTCGCGCCTGGGTGAATTTCGATGCCGGTGAACCAGCGCGCCAGGTGCGAAATGAAGCGCCCGAGCCATTTGAAGCCATGGTCCCAGCACCAGTGCGCGCGGCGATGCAGCCACAAGGCGTGCAGGCCTGGGTAGCAGGTGAGCACTTCGAACGTGCTGCGCGCGGCGGGGTCGCGCTCCAGAATGCATTGGATGTCGGAGCGCAGGCGAGAAAACATGGAATGGAAGCGTTCTAAGGGGCAAATCGGAAGTTTAGGGCAATGCGCCTCTGCATGCCCGTACGGCAAAAATGCACGCTTGCCTTGCGAGCTGCTGCTCTTACAGCACGCTACCCCTGCGTTTTTGCAGCCTCAAAAACCCCCGCAGCTATTTGTTCCCGCCCGCCGCCACTTGCAGCATGGCCTTGGCAACGCCACGCAGGATATGGATTTCCTCAGGGGTAGGCTGCGCGCGATTGAACATCTGGTTCAGGCGCGGCATCAACTTTTTGGGCGCCGCTGGATCCAGAAACCCGATGGCGGCCAGCGCCTCCTCCCAGTGCGCCAACATGCCCGCCAGCTTCTGGGAATCGGCCACTTGCCCCTGCGCTGTGCTGCTGTGCACGGGGTAGCTGCCCAAGGCCTGGCGCCATTCGTAGGCAATGAGCTGCACCGCTGCGGCGAGGTTCAGCGAGCTGAACTGCGGGTTGGTGGGAATCGACAGCGCCACGTGGCAACGGTAAACGTCTTCGTTGGTCATGCCAAAGCGCTCGCAGCCAAACAGGAAGGCAATGCCCGCTTGGGCGCCGGGCACGGCCTTGGCAGGATCGTGCGGCGCCAAATTTGAGGCCGTTTTGGCCTCTAGCTTATATCCTGCAAGCGCCGATAGCTCACTTTTCAATAGCAAATCAAAATGCGCTCGCGGCGCCCGTGTAGGCGGCCCGAAATCGCGCGGCGTCATGGCGGTGGCGCACAGGTGGCTCACGCCGTCGAGCGCTTCATCCAGCGTGGCGACGATGCGGGCGTTCTCCAGCACGTCGAGGGCCCCGCTGGCGCGCTGGATGGTTTCCTCACGCCGCAAGACGTTGGGCCAGCGCGGGGCGACAAGCACCAGGTCGTCAAAACCCATGGTTTTAATGGCGCGGGCGGTAGCGCCCACATTGCCGGCATGGCTGGTCTGAATGAGGATGAAGCGGGTTTTCATGGGGCTGCCCCGGCACGCTCGGCGGCTGGGCGCGTAAAATCGGTGGCTTATTGTCGCTGCCCGCATCGCCGGCCTGCGATTGCCCTGCACCTAGCACCTTGTGCGCCGCGCCGCTCTGGCTCGCCGCCACTACGCCCACAATTTATGTCGTCCCCCAACCTGCACCCAATGCTCAACGTGGCCATCAAGGCCGCCCGCGCCGCCGGCGCCATCATCAACCGAGCAGCGCTTGACGTGGAATCGGTCCGCATCTCGCAAAAGCAGATCAACGACTTCGTCACGGAAGTCGACCACGCCAGCGAGCGCGTGATCATTGAAACCTTGCTGACGGCCTACCCTGGCCACGGCATCGTCGCAGAAGAATCGGGCAGCGAGCATGGCGCGAAAGATTCGGAATACGTCTGGATCATCGACCCGCTGGACGGCACGACCAACTTCATCCACGGCTTCCCGGTGTACTGCGTGAGCATTGCGCTGGCGGTGCGCGGGAAAGTCGAGCAGGCCGTCATTTACGACCCCTCGCGCAACGACCTTTTCACGGCCACCAAGGGGCGCGGCGCGTTCCTCAATGAGCGGCGGATCCGCGTCTCTAAACGCACGCAGCTCAAAGAATCCCTGCTCTCCACCGGTTTTCCATTCCGGCCGGGCGACAACTTCAAAACCTATTTGAACATGATGGGCGACGTCATGCAGCGCACCGCTGGCCTGCGCCGCCCAGGCGCTGCTGCGCTGGACCTCGCCTACGTGGCGGCAGGCTACACCGAAGGCTTCTTTGAAACCGGCCTATCCATCTGGGACGTCGCTGCAGGCTCTCTGCTGGTGACCGAAGCAGGCGGGCTGATTGGCAACTTCACCGGGGAAGCCGACTTCATGGAGCAGCGCGAATGCCTGGCGGGTACGCCCCGCATTTACGGCCAACTGGTACAAATTCTGAGCAAGTACAGCAAGTTTGCTTCTGCTGGCGAAAAGGCCTCTGTGCGGCAGGCAGTGCAAGAGACGCCTGTTGACGCCGTTGTCGATGCCGCCGGCGACGGCGCAGAGGGCGACGCACCGTTCTGACGCAAGGAGTCGGCCGCGCCCGGCCGCTCAGTCGGGGTACTTGAGAGCGATGTCGCGGAACTCTTCCGCGATGGCGATAAAGGCATCCACCACATCGGGGTCGAACTGCGTGCCGCGGCCTTTGACGATGGCACTGCAGGCTTGGTCGTGCGTGCTGGCGCTCTTGTAGATGCGCCGACTGATGATGGCGTCGTACACATCGGCCAGCGCCATCAAGCGGCCGGGCACCGGAATCGCATCACCCGCCAGACACAGCGGGTAGCCCGTGCCGTCCCAGCGCTCGTGGTGGCTGCAGGCCATGTCCTTGGCCACGTTTAAAAATCGCACGCGCATGCCTAGGCGTCGCTCGGCGCTCTCAATCGCCTTGCGGCCCAGCAGGGTGTGCTCTTTCATGACCTCAAACTCGTTGTCGGTCAGTTTGCCGGGTTTCAGCAAGATGTGATCGGGAATGCCAATCTTGCCGATGTCGTGAAGCGGCGCCGATTTGTAGATTAGGTCGATCATCTGACTGTTTAGCACCGCCTCGAAACGGGCGTGTGTGCGCAGCCGCTCCGCCAGCGCTTTCACATAGAGCTGCGTGCGCCGAATGTGGTTGCCGGTTTCATCGTCGCGGGTTTCTGCCAGCGAAGCCATGGCCATCATCGTGACGTCCTGCAACGCCTGCACTTCCAGCGTGCGCAAGGCCACCTCGCGCTCTAGGTAGGCGCTCTTATCGCGCAAGAAATCGGCCGTTGCCTTGAGCGCCAAATGGGTTTCCACCCGCGCCAGCACGATCGGCGGGCTCATGGGTTTGGTGATGTAGTCGACCGCGCCCAACTCGAGCCCCAATCGCTCGTCGTCGTGGTCGGCTCGCGCCGTCAAAAAGATGATGGGAATGTCGCGCGTGATCGCCAGCGCCTTGAGCTGGCGGCACACCTCGTAGCCGTCCATCTCCGGCATCATGATGTCGAGCAGAACCAAATCCGGCACTGGATCGGTCTGCGCCGCTTTCAACGCCCGCGCGCCACTGTTGGCCACCTTGACGCGGTAACGCTCGCCAAGCAGCTCAGACACCAGCACCAAGTTGTCGGGCGTATCGTCCACAACCAGCACGGTGGCGGTCTGGCGGCCATGCCACTCGGTGGGCAAAGCTTGCATGTCTTCACGTTGCATGACTGCTCCCTTCTTGGCGCAATTCGGTGGCGTGGCCGGGTGCCTGTGCTGCGTGCGCCAGCCACGCAGACACAGCGGGCAGCGCTTGCTCAAAGTCAAACTGGTCGATATGGTCCTGCACGCCCGCTAACTTCGGCCCCAACGCTCGGCCCAGCAGCGCCACGTGCTGCCGTGCAAAGCTGCGGGCGTTCGGATCGTCGCGCTGCAGAAGCATTTGAAGCTCCCCGACTGCCGCATGCACCTCGTCGCGGGAGGCATTGCCAACGTCTACTGTGCCATGCTCGTCATCGGCTAGCGCACCATGCCAACCGGAGAGCGGCTGCATTAATGCGTCGAGCGCCACGCGCAATGCGTCGATAAGACGGTGCACTTTCTCGGCGTGCAGGGCGACGGGACTGCGCAGCGCATCCTCCAGGCGGCCCGCCGCTTCTTGCAGCGGGGTGGCGCCAACCGTGCCCGCAAGTCCGCGCAGGGTGTGAGCATCGCGCGCTGCCTGGGCTTGGTCGCCGTGCTTCCAAGCCTGCGCAATGCGCTCTGCCGCCTTGCCTTGGCTGTCCATAAAACGGTGGAGCAACTCAGCATAGAACGCGGGCCGGTTCAGTGCATTGCGCAGACCTTGGGTGATGTCCAAGGTCGGAACGGCTGGCGGGAGCAATCCTTCTGGCGGAACGTCCACCAGATTGCTGTGGGCCGAAACAGCCTGGGCGCTTACAAAATTGGGCGACAGCCAGCGCTGTAGGGTCTCCCACAGCAGCGCGGGAACAATCGGTTTGGCGATGTGGTCGTTCATGCCCGCATCCAGGCAGCGCTTACGGTCGGCCTCCAGCGCATTGGCGGTCATGGCGACAATCGGCAAGCCCGTCAGACGCGGTACAGCCCGCAGCTGGCGAGTGGCTTCAAGACCATCCATCACGGGCATCTGCATATCCATCAACACCAGGTCGAAGGGCTCGCTGGTCGCCTTGTCTACGGCTTGCTGGCCATCTATGGCGACGTCCACCTGCACACCTGCTTCCTGCAGCAGTTCGCGCGCAACTTGCTGATTGAGTTCGTTGTCCTCCACCAGCAGTACGCGCGCACCCTGCATTGCAGGGTAAGCTTGCGGCGCATTGGCTGCGCGCACCGCATCGTCCTGCGGCACTTGGCCCAGCACCTGCATCAGCGTGTCGAACATGACGGACGCATTCACCGGCTTGATGAGCACTTCTTCGATGCCCTGACGCTGCGCCGAGCGCAGCACGTCTTCACGTCCAAAGGCGGTGACCATGACCCGATGGGGCAAGCGCGGCAGGTTCAGCTCGCCAATGCGTCGACCCAGCTCCAGGCCGTCCATGCCCGGCATTTGCCAGTCGAGCACCACAAGGTCAAAAGCCTGCTCTTGCGCCGCAGCCTGTTGCAGGGCCGCAAGCGCTTCTGCGCCGGAGTGCACCTGCTGAACCTGGAAACTCATGGACTGCAGCATCTCGGCAATCACGGTGGCGGCATGGGCGTTGTCGTCCACCACCAGCACCCGCAGTCCGCGCAAATCGGGCGTGGGGAGCAAGGGCCGCGCAGGCGCCCCGCGCTGCAACGGCACCGTCAACCAGAACGTCGAGCCCTGCCCCAACTGGCTGTGTACGCCCACCTCGCCACCCATAAGTTCGGCCAGGCTCTTGCTGATGGCCAGGCCCAGGCCCGTGCCGCCATAGCGGCGCGTGGTGGAAGTGTCGGCCTGCTGGAAGCTCTGGAATAGTCGCTGGATCTGCTCGGCTGTGAGGCCGATTCCCGTGTCACGCACTTCAAATCTCAGCAGCACCTGCTCGCCCCGCTCCTCTTGCACGCGCACCACAATGCCGACCTCGCCGCGCTCGGTGAACTTGATGGCGTTGTTGGTGTAGTTGATGAGAATTTGCCCGATGCGCAGGGCGTCCCCAACCAAGTTGGGCGGGACATCGTGCGCCACATCGCAAATGAGTTCGAGTCCCCGAGCGCTGGCCTTGTGGCTGACGACATCGACCACTCCGGTCAGCATTTGGTCGAGCACAAACGGGTGCGCTTCGATGCGCAGCTTGCCCGCTTCGATGCGCGAAAAATCGAGAATGTCGTTGATGACCCCCATCAGGTGTTGCCCGGCCTGCTGAATTTTGCTGACATAGTCGTACTGGCGCTGATTGAGCCCCGACCTGAGCGCCAGATGCGACATGCCGATGATGGCGTTCATGGGCGTGCGGATTTCATGGCTCATATTGGCCAGAAAGTTCGATTTGAGCACCGTAGCTTCCTCGGCCAGCTCCTTGGCGCGCAGCAAGTCTTGCTGAACACGTTCGCGGTCGCTGATGTCCACAAAAGCTCCGATCACCCCGCCCGGCGCGCCATCGGGCTTGCGAAAGCCCTGCAACCAGAACAGCATGTGCCGACGCTGGCCGTCGGCATGTGGCATCACGACTTGCCGGTGCACTGCTTCACTGCCGTGCATCACAGTTTCGGCATCGGCAGTGAAGCGATCGCGGGCACGCTGCGACAGATACGGCAAGTCCTGCACATGCTTGCCCAGCAAGCTTTCGCGCTCAATACCGAAAATCTTCTCGTAAGCGCGGTTGATCCCCAGATACAGACCGTTCTCATCCTTGTAGAAAATGGGTACAGGGACGGTGTCCATCAAAACCTCCTGGAACTGCACCTGCGCCGCCACTTGCTCTTCCAGCTTCTTGTAGGCGTCTATGTCCACATTAACGCCCACGATGCGCTCGGCTTTGCCTGCTGCATCGCGCACGATGTTCGCCGTGCAGGCATACCAGCGCACCCCGCCTTCGGCCCGCCGCAGGCGCCAAGCGTCGTGAAAATTGCTGTCGTCGCTCAACAGGGCTGCGTCCATCCGCGCCAAGGCCGCTTCGCGGTCCGCCGGCCAAAGGCGGTCTACCCATGTACTGCGCCAGTCGTCAAATACTTGCTCTGTGATGCCTGCGATGCCTTCGACCTTCTGGCGCCATATGCAGCGTCCACTGAGCAGGTCCACATCGAACACAGCGGTCTTGCCGACTTCCTGGACCAATTCCATGCGCTCGCTCGTCTCGCGCATGGCCTGCTCGGCGCGGCGCGCCTCGGTCACGTCCTCGATCAACCAAATGGCTGCCTGCGCGTAACCATCGAGCTGCACGCTTCGGCCAGACAAGATAACTTCGATGCGGGTGCCATCCAAACGCGGGATCGACCAGTACTCCCGTCCCGGCAAGCCTTGCGCCAGCTGCGGTCCGACGCGAGCCGCAAACGCGGCATGCTCGCGTTCATCGCCAAAGAGCAAATGCGCAGGCTGATCCTGCAGCTGTTCAGGCGTACCGCCCAGCAAGTCAACGAAAGCCGGGTTGAAGCGGCGCATACGACCGTCCGCAGTGAGCAATACCGGCGGCGCATTCTCAAAAATCGCATTTTGCTGCTCCAGCAGCTCCTTCAACCTGCGCTCGCTGCGCTGCAGCTTTTCCTGCTCTCGCATGCGCTGCGACACCTCCTGATGCAGGCCGACCATGCCCACACACACACCGTGCACATCCAGCACGGGCGAGAGCGTTGCTTCTTCGTGGTACTCGCTGCCATCTTTGCGCCGGTTGATGAAATGCCCCTTCCAGGAACGCCCCGTCAGCACCGTAGCCCACATCTCGCTGAACGTATGCACGGGTGTCTTGCCGCTGGCGAGCAGCGAGGGTTTGCGGCCTCGCACCTCTGCCAAGGAGTAGCCGGTGTTGCGTTCGAACTCCGGATTGACCCATTCAATTGCGCCTTGCGCATCGGTCACCACCACGCCCAGCGGACTGTTCTCCAGGGCTGCGCCCAGCATGGAGAGGCGCTGCTGTGTAGCAGCGATGCGGCGCCTGCTGCGCAGCAACTCAAGCACCAGCATGCCCAGTGCGACCAACAGCAAAAAGGCCATGCCGCCGTAGCGCAGGCGCGCCGGCAATGGCATGACCTGAGAAATATCTTCCAGCACCACCATGGACCAAAGGCCGCCAGGATCGCCCCAATCCATCTCGACGCGCTCTATGGCTAGCTGAACGCCGTCGACCATTACCTGAGATGCATCCGGAGAAAACGGCAGCTCCGAGGCCAGTCCATTGTCAAAGTGACGGCCCAGCTGACCCAGCGCGACGATGGTGTCAATGCGGCTTTGCGTCAGTGGCGGCGTCAGCGCATACAACCATTCCGTGCGGGTGGATGCAATAACCACGCCCTGTGGTGAGAGCAAAAGCGCAGTCATGCCTGTACCGTCAAGCGCAGCATCGACAGAGGCAAACGGCAACTTGAACATCACTGCACCCAGCACCGGCGTTTGCACCGTGGCGCCCGCATACAGGGGCGCGGCGACGTAGAGGCCGCGCTGGTTCGTCTTCGACCCAATGGCTGCGTAAATTCCGATCTTTCCGGCCAATGCCTGCTGAAAATAGGGACGAAACGCAACGTCCAAACCAGTCGAACTGGCGCCCGTTGTCTTATGCGCCACGACGATGCCCTGGGCATCGATTACGTAGGCGCCATCCAGGCCAAAGCGTTCACGCGCAGCTTCCAGCGCGGCGAGCACAACCGGGGAATCGGGCGCCTGCCCGCCTTGCGCCACTGCTTTCAATAGCGGCTCGTTCAACCCCATCAGCGCCACAGCGCCCACTACGGCGCTGCCGGTGGTTTGCTCAGCCAAAGCATCGCTCGCCCGCTCCAGCACCTTTTGTCGCAAAGCTTGCCGATCGGACAAGCGCTGTTCGTGCAACTCAAGGACGGTGAGCCAAGCCCCCGCCAGCGCGACCATCAAGACAACCGCAAAACCCTTGAACCAGGGCATGCGCTGCGCTGTGAGGGGCCCCGTCAACATGGCAGCTGCTCCGCCAAGTGAGTGCATCGCTGGTGCGAATCACACCTCGCCATGGGCCAGTGCCTCTATGTCAGACGCAGAACCTGGTCGCCCAAAAAGATAGCCCTGAAACTGCTCGCATCCATGCAAACGCAGAAAACCGAGCTGCCCCGCCGTCTCTACGCCTTCAGCTACTACTTCCAGGTCAAGACTTTGCGCTAGCGCGAGGATGGTGCGCACGATGGCGGCATCGTTCGGATCGGTGAGCACGTCGCGCACAAAGCCGCGGTCGATCTTGAGCTGATCAAGCGGCAAGCGCTTGAGATAGCTCAGGCTGGAATACCCAGTCCCAAAGTCGTCCAGTGCGAAACCTACGCCTTCGCGCTTGAGCTGCACCATGCGTTCGATGGCTTCTTCCACATCGCCGAGCAGCAGGCTCTCAGTCAACTCAAGCTTGAGCCTGCTTGCTTGAGCGCCGGTTTCGCGAAGCACTGCCAGCACCTGCGCGGGGAAATCGGATTGACGGAACTGCCGCGCGCTGACGTTGACCGCAATGCTCAGGTGGGCGGTCTGCTCGCTGCGCGACCAATGCACCAGTTGCTCGCAGGCCGCCTGCAGCACCTGCTGACCCAAGGGCAGTATTAGCCCCGTCTGCTCGGCCAGTGGAATGAACTCAAGCGGGCTGATGGCGCCGCGCTCAGGGTGGTTCCAGCGGGCCAAGGCTTCAGCGCCCAGCACACGCCCCTCGTGGCCGACCACAGGCTGGTACTGCACAAAAAGTTCGCCTTCATCCAAGCCCCGACGCAGGTCCGCCTCAAGGCTTGAGCGCTCGTGCAGCGCCTGCTGCATGCCGGGATCGAAGAAGCGATGGGTGTTGCGGCCTGCGCCCTTGGCTTCGTACATCGCCAGATCGGCACGCTTGAGCAATTCGTCGACGCTCAATCGATCTTGACCGAAAAGGGTCAGGCCAATGCTGGGCGTGCTGTAGTGCTTCTGGCCCAGAAGTTCAAAAGACTGGTTCAGCGCCGAGAGCAATTTGCGCGCAATCGCTTCTGCTTGCCGCACCGCCTGGTCGATGTCCCTGTGTAGGCCTTCGAGCAAGATGACGAATTCGTCCCCGCCAAAACGCGCCACGGTGTCGCATTCGCGCACGCTGCCCAAAAGACGCTGTGCGACCTGAATGAGCAACTGGTCGCCCATATCGTGGCCCAAGGTGTCGTTCAGGTCCTTGAAGTTGTCGAGGTCGATGAACAGCAGGGCACCGTGTTGGTGGCTGCGCTGGCTGCTGAGCACCAGGCGATCAAGCCGATCAATCAGCAGACGGCGGTTGGGCAGTTGGGTGAGCGCGTCGTAAAAGGCCAGGCGTTCGATCTCTTGCGCCGCATGCTTTCGCTCCGTGATGTCCTGCGTATAGCCATGCATCAGCACTGATCCGTCTTCCTCGGCCTGCAGGGACGCGCTGCTCATGTGCCAGCGCACTTTGCCGTCTGGCACGTGGACCCGGTATTCGTACTGCCACGGCTGCAGGGTGCGCAGCGCGGTCCTGATCACGCGATGCATCACGGGAAGATCGTCGGTGAGAACATGGCGATCAAGTTGCTTCGCATCTTCGCGCACGCTCTTGGCGGGAACCCCCATGAGCTCGTGCACCGCGTCGCTCACGTAGGGCACGTTGTAGGTGCCATCCGGATGAACTCGGCATTGGTAAATAAATCCCGGCACCCGACTGGCAATACTCTGCATAAAAGCCAGCTGATCTTGCAAGCGTTCCGCCGAGCGGTGCTCGTCCGTCACGTCCTGCACAACGCCCATCTCCACGACCATGCCATCTTCTTGCGCCGGCAAGCGCACGCGCGAACGCATCCAGCGCACCTCACCATCGGGGCGGCGCCAACGGTATTCGATGTCGCTGTCGCGCCCTGCCCCGTGCGCCGATTCGAAGATTGGCCGGTCTTCCATCAGCACGCCACTCAGGGCACGCTCGGTACTTATCCATTCCTGGCGCTCGAAGCCCGCGATGTCGCACAGTCCGGGGGACCACAGCAGCACCGATTCACCCTCGTCCCGAATGCGGCGCCAATGGCCAGATCTGCCCATGCTCTCCATGGTGCCAAACACTTCCGTCTGCTCGCGCAGTTCGCGTTGGGATTCCTCCAGCGCGTTCTCGGCGCTCATCTGAGCTGCGGCCAAAGCCTCGGCCTCCGAGATGTCTAGCACCGTCACCAGAACATCTCCTTCTGCGGTGCGCTGCGCATGAATCTTCCAGGCTATGCGCAGCACCCCGAGATCGCGAAGAACATGCTGGCAATTGAGGGCAGCTCCAGAAAGCGCCACATCGTGCAAATGCTCGACCAGATGCGTACCGCCGAGCAGTACAAACACCTTGGTGGCTGAGGCTCCAGCAGAGCGCCCTGCCCGCAAACCGTGCAGACGTTGCGCCGCAGCGTTGGCAAACTGCAGGCGCAACTCGGTGCCCTGCAGCCTGAAGCTGAGAATCGCCACGGGCACAGCATCCAACAAGGCGTGCGCGCTGGCATGCTCGGCTGGCGGGAAGGGACACACTGACGGGCTCTCGGTCACTCAAAACCCTCCGGCGTGAAGAAACCACGCAGTGCAGCTGGGGATGGCAGGTGGTGCCAAGTTTTAAATGACATGTTATTGCAAAACGTAACTACACGGATTGTGCTTTTCGACAACTGGCCAACTGTGCGCTCTCGTGCTCCCGCTGCGCGACCTCATGGACAATGCCCGCTAGCCATGTTGATGAACACCTCAAAGGGCGCCCTGCGACCATGACCAACGCCCCGCAAGCGCAGAGCGCCGCCGACCTTTCTGCACACACGCCCATGATGCAGCAGTACCTGACGCTCAAGGCTGGGTACCCAGACATCCTGCTGCTTTACCGCATGGGCGACTTCTACGAGTTATTTTTTGCCGATGCAGAAAAGGCGGCGCGGCTGCTCGACATTACGCTGACGCAGCGCGGCCAGTCTGCGGGTCAGCCGGTACTGATGGCTGGCGTGCCCTTCCACTCGGTCGAGGGCTATCTGGCGCGGTTGATCAAATTGGGTGAATCGGTTGCCATTTGCGAGCAGGTGGGCGAAGTGGGCGCGACCAAGGGCCCGGTGGAGCGCAAGGTGGTGCGCGTCGTCACGCCCGGCACGCTGACGGATACCGAGCTGCTGAGCGACAAGCACGAGTCCACCCTGCTGTGCGTGCACGCCGGCAAGCGCGGGCGCTGCGGCCTGGCGTGGCTCAGCGTCACCCAGGGCAGCGTGCTGCTCGCCGAGTGCGCGCTGGACGCGCTGCCCGCCTGGCTCGCGCGCATTGCGCCCAGCGAGCTGATCTACAGCGCCGGCGTGACCGAGCGATTCGAGCAGCAACTGCAGCACATGCGCCAGCAGGGCGTGTTTGCCGGCCCCATGCTGCCCCGGCCCGACTGGCAGTTTGATGGGCCACTGGGCGAACGCAAACTGCTCGAACACCTGCAGGCCGCCAGCCTGCAAGCGTTTGGCGCGCACCAACTGCACGAGGCGCACGCAGCCGCCGCTGCCTTGCTCCAGTACGCCGAGCACACCCAAGGCCGCGAACTTACCCACATCCACAGCGTTCGGGTGCAGCGCGCCGATGCGCTGATCGACCTGCCCGCCACCACTCGGCGCAACCTGGAACTCGTCAAAACCCTGCGCGGCGACGACGCGCCCACGCTGTTTTCCCTTCTCGACACCTGCATGACCGGCATGGGCAGCCGGCTGCTGCGGCGCTGGCTGCTCGAACCCGAGCGCGACCGCACACGCGCCCGCGAACGTCTGGCGGCCACCGCAGCGCTGCGCGGCGACCACGGTGGCGTGTTCGACCCCGGCGGCAGCAGCTGGACGCGCCTGCGCGCCGCGCTCAAGGGCGTGTGCGATGTCGAACGCATAAGCGCCCGCATCGCGCTCGGCCAGGCGCGCCCGCGCGAGTTGCTGGCGCTGGGCCAGACACTACAAAAAACAGAGCTGCTTGCGCAATCGGGAAAAGCGCTAGAGCCCTATTTGCTTCATATTTTCTCGGCCCTGACGCCGCCCACTGACTGCACCGCCTTGCTGGCGCGCGCCATCGCCCCCGAGCCGGCCGCGCTGGTGCGGGACGGCGGCGTTATCGCCAGCGGCTTTGATGCCGAGCTGGACGACTTGCGCGCCATCCAGACCAACTGCGACGCCTTCCTGCTCGACCTGGAAGCGCGCGAGCGCGAGCGCAGCGGCATTGCCAACCTGCGCGTGCAATTCAACAAGGTGCACGGCTTTTATATTGAAGTCACCAGCAGCCAACTCGCCAAAGTACCGGAGGACTACCGCCGCCGCCAGACGCTGAAGAACGCCGAGCGCTTCATCACGCCCGAGCTCAAGGCGTTTGAAGACAAAGCGCTGTCGGCCTCCGAGCGGGCGCTGTCGCGCGAGAAGTGGCTCTACGACCAGGTGCTCGCCCAGCTCCAGCCCCACATACCAGCGCTCACCCGCCTGGCCGAAGCTCTGGCCACGCTCGATGTGCTGTGCTGCCTGGCCGAGCGCTCGCTCACCCTGAATTGGTGCGCGCCGCAGTTTGTAGCTGAGCCCTGCATCGAGATCGAGGCCGGCCGCCACCCGGTGGTGGAAGCGCGCCTGGCAGAAACATCGAGCGGCGCCTTCATCGCCAACAGCACGCGCCTCAACGCCAACACGCGCATGCAGGTCATCACCGGCCCGAACATGGGCGGCAAATCAACCTACATGCGCCAAGTGGCGCTCATCGTGCTGCTCGCCAGCATCGGCAGCCATGTGCCCGCCGCAAGTTGCCGGCTCGGGCCGATTGACGCCATCCACACCCGCATCGGCGCGGCTGACGATTTGGCCAACGCGCAATCGACCTTCATGCTGGAGATGCTGGAGGCCGCGCAAATCCTGCACGCCGCCACGCCGCACAGCCTGGTGCTGATGGACGAAATCGGCCGCGGCACCAGCACTTTCGACGGCTTGGCGCTGGCCGGCAGCATTGCCACCCAGCTGCACGACAAAACCCGCGCCTTCACGCTGTTTGCCACGCACTACTTCGAGCTGACCGAGCTGCCCGCCAAAGCGCGCCACGCCGTCAACATGCATGTGAGCGCGGCAGAATCGGGCAGCGACATCGTCTTCCTGCACGAAATCGCCCTCGGCCCCGCCAGCCGCAGCTACGGCATTCAGGTGGCAAAACTGGCCGGCATGCCTGCTGCGGTGCTCAACCACGCCCGCCACGCGCTCGAAGCGCTGGAGGCGCGCGCTGGCGAAGGCAAGTTGCAGGTGGATTTGTTTGCCCCGCCGCCAGCGGCAGAGGTTGCTGCGCCCAGCGCCGCAGAAACCGCCCTCGCCGCCCTCAACCCAGACAAACTCAGTCCGCGCGAGGCGCTGGACGCCTTGTATGAGCTCAAGCGCCTGAGCCATTCTTGAGCCTGAGGCCCACGGCTAGCAAAGGGTTGCGCAGCAGACGGCTGGCTGCAGGTGGCGGCACCTCACATTGTCTCCCGACGTTTTGGGCAGTCGTCCCACAGCCAGCGGGTTGGAATCCCCCCATGATGGACCAGAGTTGGAAAGAACTAAGGCATTGCTTGCGCGTTAGCGCTGGCGCTGAAAAGGCGGCGCCCCATTGGCGTCAAACGGTGGCAACGCCACCCGAACCAGGAAACGACATGAACCAAGATCAAGTTGAAGGAAGTCTTGACAAAGCCAAAGGCAAGGTCAAGGAAGCGGCAGGCAAACTCGTCGGAAACGAGTCCCTTGAAGCCGAAGGCAAAGTAGACCAAGTGTCTGGCGCTGTGCAGAAGAAAGTGGGCGACGTCAAGGAAGCGATCGACACCGTCACCAGGAAGCCCTAATCGGCACGGGCTGCAGTCTCCAGAGCCGTTTAGGCCCCTTAAGCCCACCGCCCATGTGTCGGTGGGCTTTTTCATGCGGTGAAGCTATGTTTGATGTGGCGCCGGCCGCGCTACACCCCCATCACCTGCTTCGAAACCTTCCCCTTCCCCGCCGGTCTCACGCCGCTGGACACCGTCCACCAACGCACCGAAGCTGTTGCAGACGGAGTAGTGATTCCAGCCAATTTGACCGGCGAAGCACCTAGCGCGATCAGCGACAAAAACTTAGAGCCAAATCGGCCTCCAGCGCTTATCTCACAAGCGCCAGCAGATATTAAAACCATAGCATTGCGCGAAACCGCCACCGCCACCGCCACCGCCATCGCCAAAGCCGCACACCGCATGAACACCCTGCGCGAAGCCTAGCTGAACCCGCCCTAATGGACAGCGCGCGTGCCCGAAGTGGTGCCGCTGGGCCTGGCCGCATCGCCCTACCCCGACTGCATCGTGGCCAATGCGGGGTTCGAGAAAGAGCTGGCCGAACGCACTCTCACCAAGCTCTACAACCAGCGCCCGGCCTGGCTGACCGCCGAGCACGCGCAGCTCGATCCGGCCGTGGCGGCGGCCTATGGTTGGGACGACTACACGCCGCGATGCCCGACGACGAAATCCTGCGCCGCCTGCTGGCGCTGAACCTGGCGCGCAGCGCCGCCGAGAAAGGCTGACATGCCAACACCTGCCCACCCGCCCGCAGGACGCGCCGACGACGAAGACCGCGCTGTGGACGTGAACTCCCCCGAAGTGCCTGCCAGCACGCGCCGGGCGGTACTCGCTATCGCGCAGCCCGGCGACCAGCTCTGGCGCTGCCCGAGCCGCTCAGCCCCGCGCGGCGCGCTGGGCATTTTGGGCCTGGGCCGGCGGGGCGTGGTGATCGAGTGGTGGCTGCGCAATGCCAAGGGCGACCTGATCGCTGCGTTCAGGGAAGAGTGACCCGCATGCCGCCCAGAGCGCCGACATGCTCCTCATAGGACGCGCCACTGTCGGTCTTGGCCGACAGCCATGCGTCAGTGCAAGGTCTAGCATCGTCGCTGCACCCAGACATTCACACGCTCGGGTGCTGCCACGTTTGACTGCCCAAATTCCCGTGCCGACGACAGCCGCGAGCGCATAGAAAATCCAGTCGACGCGGAAGAACAGGACGATGGCATGCAGCTCGGAATGATTGGATTGGGACGCATGGGGGCCAGCATGACCACCCGTTTGCTGCGCGGCGGACACGCAGTGGTGGTGCACGACCAGAGTGCCGACGCCGTCCAGCGGCTGGTCGCTCTGGGCGCAACCGGCAGCAGCACGCTGCAAAATTTCGTCTCTGGGCTCACCCTGCCCCGCGCCATCTGGCTCATGGTGCCGGCTGCTGTGGTTGATGGCGTGCTGGACGATCTGCTGCCGCTGCTTAGCCCCGGCGACACCGTCATCGACGGCGGCAATTCTTACTACCACGACGATCTGCGCCGCGCCGCTGCCCTGGAGGCCAAGGGCATCCACTACATCGACGTGGGCACCAGCGGAGGGGTGGCAGGGCTCGAACGCGGCTACTGCCAAATGGTGGGCGGCAAGGACGAACCCGTCGCCCACCTGGCACCAATTTTCGAGACACTAGCGCCGGGCACCGGTGCGCTGGCACCCACCCCTGGCCGCAAGACGGGCAGCGGCACGGCAGAGCGCGGCTGGCTGCACTGCGGCCCGCACGGTGCGGGCCACTTCGTGAAGATGGTGCACAACGGCATCGAGTACGGAATCATGGCCGCCTACGCTGAGGGGCTGAACATCCTGCACCACGCCAATGTGGGCAAGCTGCAGCACGAAGTCGATGCCGAAACCACGCCGCTGCGCCACCCCGAACGCTACCAATACGAGCTGGACCTGCCCGAAATCACCGAGCTGTGGCGGCGCGGCAGCGTAATTGGCTCCTGGCTGCTCGATTTGACCGCCGAGGCTCTGGTTGCCGACCCCAAGCTCGATGGCTTCGCGGGCCGCGTGTCCGACTCCGGCGAAGGCCGCTGGACGGTGCAAGCCGCCATCGACGCGGCCGTGCCCGCGCCGGTGTTGAGCGCTGCGCTCTATGCGCGCTTCACATCACGCGGCGAGTCGGACTTCGCCAACCGCGTGCAATCGGCCATGCGGCATGAATTTGGCGGGCATGTGGAAAAGCCGCTTGCCAAGCCACACGAAGGAGCGTGACCATGGGAGAGCACGAAAAAAAATCCCGCACGCATTCCGACGCCTTGGTGGTGTTCGGAGCGACGGGCGATTTGGCGCACAAGAAGATTTTTCCAGCGCTTTATGCCCTTCACGCCCGCGGCGAGTTGCGGGTGCCGGTGATCGGCGTTGCCTCGTCGCCTTGGAGTGATGAAGAATTTCGGGCGCGGGCGCGCTCGAGCGTGAAAGAAGCGGGCGTGGACGCGCAGGAAGCCGATTTGCAGACCTTCCTCGCGCAACTGCAGTACGTGAGCGGCAATTACAAGGAAAACGCGACCTTTGACGCGCTGAAAAAAATTCTGGGCACTGCCAAGCGCCCTGCGCATTACCTGGCCATTCCACCCGCACTGTTCCCGGTGGTCATCCGCAGCCTGGGCGCTGCAGGCTTGGCAAAAGACGCGCGCGTGATCATCGAAAAGCCCTTTGGCCGCGACCTGGCTTCGGCCCGCGCACTCAACGCCGTGGCGCGAGAAGTGTTTCCCGACGACGCGATCTTCCGCATTGACCACTTCCTGGGCAAGGAAGCGATCATGAATTTGCTGTACTTCCGCTTTGCCAACGCCTTCCTCGAACCGCTGTGGAACCGCCAGCACGTGAAAAGTGTGCAGATCACGCTGGCGGAAAGTTTTGGTGTGCAAGGCCGTGGCAGTTTTTACGAAAGCGCCGGTTGCCTGCGCGACGTGGTGCAAAACCACTTGCTGCAGATCGTCGCACTGCTGGCCATGGAGGCGCCCGGCGGCCAGCACTTCAGCGCGGTGGAGGCCGAGAAATTTCAGGTCCTGAATGCCATTCGGCCCTTGCAACCTGAAGACCTGGTGCGCGGTCAGTACGAGGGCTATCGCGACGAAGCACAGGTGGCCGCCGACTCCGACGTCGAAACGTTCTGCGCGCTGCGCCTGACGATAGATTCGTGGCGCTGGGCCGGGGTGCCGTGGTTTGTGCGATCAGGCAAGTGCCTACCCAGCACCGCCTGCGAAGTGCTGGTGCGGCTCGAACCCCCGCCCGTTCGCCTGTTTGACGATGCAGGCTCCGGCGGCAACGACGTCAATCACCTGCGCTTCCGCCTGTCGCCCCATTCGGTAATTGCCTTGGCCGCGCGCGTCAAGCTCGTCGGCAAGGCGTTTACCGGCGAGCAAAAAGAGCTGGTCCTTGCCGAAGAGGAAACGGGCGAACAAAGCCCGTACGAGCGCCTGCTGGGCGACGCCATGGCGGGCGACCCTGCCTTGTTTGCCAGCGAAGGGGCCATCGAGGCAGCTTGGCGCGTGGTGGACCCGGTGCTCACGGACCATGCGCCGGCCATTCCCTACCCCCAAGGCAGCTGGGGGCCCGAAGCCGCCGACGCCCTGATGGCGCAGCACGGGGGCTGGAACAACCCAGTGGCGCAAGCCGCAGACGGAAAGGACACGCTATGAAGCCGACACAACAACTTCACGAACTGGGCCAGAGCCTGTGGCTCGACAACATCACGCGGCCACTGCTCGACAGTGGGGCGCTCGCGCGGTACATCACGCAGTACTCGATCACCGGGCTTACATCGAACCCGACCATCTTTGAGCATGCGATTGGCAAGTCCGACGCGTACGACGAGGCCATCGCCCGCGGTGCAGGCAAAGGCCAGACGGGCGAAGCGCTGTTCTTTGACTTGGCCATTGCCGACCTGCGCCGCGCCGCCGACCTGTTTCGCCCAGCGTTTGAGGCTACGGGCGGGGTGGACGGCTGGGTGTCGCTGGAGGTATCGCCACTGCTTGCGCACGACGCCAAGGGAACGGCAGCCGCCGCCGCGCACCTGCACCAACTGGCCGACCGGCCCAACCTGTACATCAAGATTCCCGGTACGCCCGAAGGGGTGGTGGCGATAGAAGAATCTATTTTTGCCGGCGTTCCAGTCAACGTCACCTTGCTGTTTTCTGCGGCGCAGTACCAGGCGTCGGCAGAGGCGTACCTGCGCGGCATTGAGCGGCGGGTGGCGGCGGGGCTGGACGCGAAGGTGAGTTCGGTGGCCTCTTTGTTCGTCAGCCGCTGGGACGTGGCCGCGAACAAGCAACTTCCAGAAGGCTTGCACAACAAGTTGGGTATTGCTGTGGCCGCGCAGACCTACCGCGCCTACCGTGCGCTGCTGGCAACGCCGCGCTGGCACCGCATGGCCGCTGCAGGCGCGCATGTGCAGCGCCTGCTGTGGGCCAGCACGGGCACCAAGGACCCAGCCGCGCCCGACACGTTGTACGTGGAGGCGCTTGCCGCGCCCGATACCATCAATACCCTGCCAGAGAAAACCCTGTTCGCGTTCTCAGAGCACGGCAAGGTGCAGCAAAGCTTGCGGGGCGATGGCGGCGATGCCGATGCCACCGTTGCCGCATGCCGAGAGGCAGGCATCGACATCGACGCGCTGGCAGAGCAGCTGCAGCGCGACGGAGCGCAGTCGTTCTCCAAATCCTGGGGCGCGCTGCTTGCAAACATCGAAGCGAAGGCGAACGCATCGCCGGGAAAGACCGACCAATGAGCGATTTCACGGCGCCAGAGCTACCCGTCAAGTTGACAAGCGCGCCTGCATGGCAAGCGCTGGAACGCCACCACGCGCAGTTGCGCGGGCAGCACCTGCGCGAGCTGTTCGCCAGCGACCCGGGCCGGGGCGAGCGCCTGTGCGCGGAGGCCGCTGGCTGGTACCTTGATTATTCAAAACAGCGCGCAAGCGACGACACCCTGCGCCTGCTGCTTGAGCTGGCAGAAGAACGCGGCGTGAGCGAGCGCATTGCCGCCATGTTTCGCGGCGACGCCATCAACACCACCGAGCACCGCGCGGCGCTGCACACGGCTTTGCGGGCACCTGCGGGAACAAAAATCGTGGTCGATGGCGTCGACGTAGTGCCCGAAGTCCATGCGGTGCTCAAGCGAATGGGCTCCTTTTCCGACGCGGTGCGCAGCGGCGAGTGGCGCGGCCACAGCGGCAAGCGCATTCACACTGTGATCAACATCGGCATCGGCGGCTCGGACCTTGGGCCGGTCATGGCGTATGAGGCGCTGCGCCACTACAGCCAGCGCGACCTGCAGTGCCGCTTTGTATCCAACGTCGACGCCACCGCGCTGGTGGAAGCTACGCGCGACCTGGACGCCGGCGAGACGCTGTTCATCGTCTGTTCCAAGACCTTCACCACGCTGGAGACATTGACCAACGCGCACGCCGCGCGCGCCTGGTGCCTAGCGCAACTGGGCGACGACGCAGCCATAGAAAAGCACTTCGTCGCCGTCTCCACCAACGCCGAGGGCGTGGCCAAGTTCGGAATCGCGCCGGAACACATGTTTGAGTTCTGGGACTGGGTGGGTGGCCGCTACTCCATGGATTCGGCGATTGGCCTATCGGTCATGGTGGCCATCGGCACAAAGCAGTTTCGCGAAATGCTGGACGGATTTCACGCGGTAGACGAGCATTTCAAAACCGCACCATTGGCGCAGAACCTGCCGGTGTTAATGGGGCTGCTGGCGGTATGGAACACCAATTTTCTCGGCGCGCAGACGCAGGCAGTGTTGCCCTACGCACAATACCTGAGCCGTTTCCCAGCCTACCTGCAGCAGCTCACTATGGAGAGCAATGGCAAGCATGTGACGCTGAGCGGTGCACGCGTCCAGTACGCCACCTCTCCCATCGTGTGGGGTGAGCCGGGCACCAACGGCCAGCATTCTTTCTACCAACTGCTGCATCAGGGCACGTCCATCGTGCCGTGCGATTTCATTGGCTTCTGCCAGACGCTCAATCCTCTCGGCCAAGACGCCAGTGGCACCGATGCCCAGCACAACCTGCTGATGGCCAACTGCTTCGCGCAGACCGAGGCGCTGGCGTTTGGCAAGCCCTTGCAACAGGTGCTCGATGAAGGCGCAGACCCCGCCGTCGCGCCACACCGCACCTTTGAGGGCAACCGACCCAGCAGCACCCTCATGGCTGAGCGGCTCACACCCCATGCGCTCGGCGCGCTGGTGGCGCTGTACGAGCACAGTGTGTTCACGCAGGGCGTCGTGTGGAACATTGATTCGTTCGACCAATGGGGCGTCGAACTCGGCAAGGTGCTGGCCGGCACCACCGCCAAAGAGCTGGCCGCTGCCAGTGAGCCGGCCTTGGCGCACGACAGCTCAACCAACACGCTGATGCGTCGCTACAGACGGCTGCGCACAAAGGGCAACACATGAACACGCCGATTGGCATGGACGACGAAACACTCGACCAGCTCTGCATCAACACCTTGTGCACTCTGGCCATCGACATGGTGCAAAAGGCAGACTCGGGCCACCCCGGAACGCCCATGGGGGCGGCGCCCACGGCGTACTGCCTGTGGCAGCGCTTTTTGCGCTACGACCCGCACGCGCCCAGCTGGCCCAACCGCGACCGCTTCGTGCTGTCGCCGGGCCACGCCTGCGCCCTGCTCTATGGCCTGCTGTATCTGGGCGACGTTCGGCCTGGCGAGGGCGATGCTGCGCAGGACTTGGGCAAGCCGGTGACCCTGGATGAAATCAAGAGCTTTCGGCAACTCGGCAGCCGCTGCACGGGCCACCCCGAGCACGGCTGGACGACGGGCGTGGAAACCACCACGGGGCCATTGGGGCAAGGCGTGGCCACCTCGGTCGGCATGGCGATTGCCGGCGCATGGCTGGCTGCCACCTACAACCGCCCGGATTTCACATTGTTCGACCACAACGTCTACGCCGTGGCAAGCGACGGCGACATGATGGAAGGCGTGAGCTCTGAGGCTGCCTCGCTCGCCGGCCATTTTCAGCTCGGCAACCTGTGCTGGATATACGACTGCAACCACATCAGCATCGAGGGCTCGACCAAGCTCACATTCACGGAAGACGTGGGAGCACGCTTCGAAGCCTACGGCTGGCGGGTGCTGCATGTGTCGGATGCCAACGACATCGCTCAGCTCACGACGCATCTGCAGACGTTTGTCGACGAGCCCAACCTTCCGACGCTGGTGATCGTGCAAAGCCACATAGGCTACGGCGCGCCGCACAAACAAGACGAGAAAGAGGCCCATGGCGAGCCTCTGGGCGAGGCCGAGGCGCGGCTTGCCAAGGAGTTTTACGGTTTCAACCCGGACGAACACTTCGCTGTCCCCAGCGGGGTACGCGAGCACTTCAGCGCGCACTTTGGCGCGCGGGGCGAGCAAGCGCATGCCGCGTGGGAGCAACTTTTTGGTGCTTATCGCCAGCAATACCCCGACCTTGCAGCCCAACTGGACGGCATGCAGGCGCAGCGCTTGCCCGAAGGCTGGGATGCCGACCTGCCGCATTTCGCACCCGATGCCAAAGGCCTCGCCACCCGCGCAGCAGCAGGCAAGGTTCTGAACGCCATTGCGGCCAAACTTCCGTGGGTGTTGGGCGGTGCGGCAGACTTGGCACCATCTACCAAAACGCATTTGGAGTTTGACTTTGCGGGGGCGTTTGAGCCGCCAAGCGAGGGAGACGAAAAAGACGGCGCGGACCATGCGGGGAGAAATTTTCATTTCGGCATTCGCGAACACGCCATGTGCGCGGCCGCCAATGGCATGGCACTCGCGGGACTGCGAGCGTTTGCGGCAGGCTTTCTCATCTTCACCGACTACTGCCGGCCTTCGATGCGTCTGGCCGCAATGATGGGTCTGCCAGTCAGCTACGTCTGGACGCACGACTCCATCGCACTGGGCGAAGACGGCCCCACGCACCAACCCATCGAGCAACTCGCCTCGCTGCGCGCCATGCCGGGAATGCTGGTGCTGCGCCCGGCCGACGCCAACGAAACGGTGGAAGCCTGGCGCATTGCGCTGCAAACATGCGACCGGCCCACCAGCCTGATCCTCTCGCGCCAGGCCCTGCCCACGCTCGATCGCAGTCGTTTTGCCAGTGCAGCAGGCGTCGCACGGGGCGCCTACGTGCTGGCCGACGCGGCGAACGGCGCACCGCAGGTGCTGCTGATCGCCAGTGGCAGCGAAGTCCACCTGTGCCTGGCCGCCTGGGAGCAGCTCACGCGCGAAGGCGTGGCCGCACGCGTGGTCAGCATGCCCTCGTGGGAATTGTTTGAAGAGCAGGATGCCCCCTACCGCGAGCGCGTGTTGCCCGACGCGGTAAACGCCCGCGTGTCGGTGGAAGCCGCCTCCGCGCTGGGCTGGGAGCGCTACGTGGGCCGAAACGGCGCCGTCCTTGCGATGCGCTCGTTTGGCTTGTCGGCCCCTGGAAAGGATGTGCTGCGCCATTTCGGATTTGATGTGGAGCATGTGGTGGCTGCGGCGCAGCAACAACTGCGCCTCCAGTCCAAGAGCACCGGAACACTATGACGACACAGATCAGCCCATTGGCCGGAAAGCCGGCGCCACCAAACAGCTTGATTGACGTGGAAAAACTCATCGCGGCCTACTTTTCGGAGCGCCCCGACCCTGGCGTTCCCGCCCAAAGAGTCGCTTTCGGCACGTCGGGGCACCGGGGCTCGTCTTTTGATGTGTCGTTCAACGAGTGGCACGTACTGGCCATCACACAGGCGATTTGCGATTACCGGCGTACGCAGGACATCACCGGCCCGCTGTTTCTTGGCATTGATACGCACGCGCTCTCGCTGCCCGCGTGCGCCAGTGCGCTTGAGGTGCTGGCGGCCAACGGCGTGCAGGTCATGCTGGCAGAAGATGGCGAATTCACGCCGACGCCAGCCATCTCACACGCCATCCTGCAGCACAACCGCAGCGGCGCCACTGCGCAAGCCGATGGCATTGTCGTCACGCCCTCCCACAATCCGCCGCGTGACGGAGGCTTCAAATACAACCCGCCGCACGGCGGACCCGCGGGCACGGAGGTCACGCAAGCCATTCAGGCTGCGGCAAACGCCTACTTGGAAGAGCACCTCGCTGGCGTGCGGCGCATGGCCCACGCCCAGGCGCTGCGCGCCGCTACGACCCACCGACACGACTACTTGCGCAGCTATGTCGACGACCTTGGGGCGGTCATTGACATGGAGACCATTCGTAATTCCGGCGTTCGCATGGGCGTTGACCCGCTTGGTGGGGCCGGCGTGCACTACTGGGGCGCCATTGCCGAACGTTGGAAGCTCAATCTCACGGTGCTGAGCGACAAGGTGGACCCGACCTTTGCCTTCATGCCACTCGATTGGGATGGGCAGATTCGCATGGACCCTTCGTCGCGCTATGCGATGCAGGCTTTGATTGCCGCAAAAGACCGATTCGACATCGCCTTCGCCTGCGACACCGACCACGACCGGCACGGCATCGTGACGCCCGGCAGCGGCTTGCTTCCCCCAAACCACTACTTATCCGTCGCTGTCGACTACCTGTTTCGCCATCGATCACAGTGGGGCGGGCACGCAGCCGTGGGCAAAACTGTGGTGACCACCGACCTGATCGCCCGCGTTGCAACCCGCCTCAAGCGCGCGCTATTCGATGTGCCCGTGGGCTTCAAATGGTTCTCACCGGGTTTGCTGGATGGCAGCCTGGGCTTTGCCGGGGAAGAAAGCGCAGGCGCGGCCTTTTTGCGCCGGGATGGAACGGTCTGGACGACGGATAAGGATGGCATTACAGCGGCGCTTCTGTCCGCAGAAATCACCGCGACTGCTGGCCAAGACCCCGGAGCGCTTTACCAACAGCTCGCGACCGAATTGGGGAACCCGGCTGCGGACCGCATTGAAGCGCCAGCGAGCCCCGCACAAAAGCAGCGACTTGCTGCACTTTCGCCGCAGCAGATCAAGGCCACCACCTTGGCGGGCGAAAGCATCAGCGCAGTATTGAGCAATGCCCCCGGAAACGGCGCGCCGATTGGCGGCATCAAAGTGTGCGCCCCCGGTGGCTGGTACGCGGCGCGGCCTTCCGGCACAGAGGACATCTACAAAATTTACGCGGAGAGCTTTCGGGGCGACCAGCATCTGAAGCAAATGCTTGCAGAAGCCCAGCAAGTGGTGGACGCAGCTCTAAGCACGTAAACCCAGGAAGATGCTGCGCAGCGGCTAAAGCCCCTGCGCCACCACCCCAATCCGTTGCAGCATGAACTCTACAAACGGCGGCACACAAGGAATGTGTCCAGCCGGAGTTGCGCGGCAGTCGGTCAGCGACACCAAGTCGCCAGCGCCCTGCGCGCGCATGGCGCCCAGCGTGCGCACCGAGCTGGCATAAGGCACGGTTTGGTCCTGCCTGCCATGAAACAGCGGCACGGCGACCTGGGGGCGCCAGTCGAACACGCTGCTGTTCTGCGAGATGGCGCGGGTGTCGTCGGCAAAGAACTGATCGAGGAAGCGCGTGTCGTACACCACGTCGGCGTCGTCGGGCAACAGCTCGCGCAACACTGCGCGGCGCACTTCACGTTGTGCACTGCCGCCCAGATAGCGCAAAAATCCCGGGTTGATTAAAGCCCCGAGAATCGGCTGCTTATCCCGCACGAGATCAATCAGGCCGTCGAGCGTCGCCTGCACGTCGTACGGTCCGGCGCCCACCACCGCCATACGCAGATTGGCCAGATGCGAAGAGCCGCTGGCCTGCAATTCGCGGTGCGCGGCCATCGTCGCGTACCCACCTTCTGAGTAGCCGGCGAGAAAGAGCTGGCCGTTGTCCAGAACTTTGTTTTCTTCGCGCCAGACCTTGCTTGCCGTGAGGAAGTCGTTCACCGCTGCGGCGGTAGGCGTGGCCAACAGATAAGGATGGGGCACGCCACGGGACGTGCCGAAGCCCACATAGTCTGGCGCCACCACCACGTAGCCGAGAGACGCCAGCACGATCGCCACTTCCCCCGGAACGGCGTTGTTGCTGGGCGTTTCTGCGTCCCTGAATATAGTTCCATGCTGGTAGCTGAGTACCGGGCTTAAGCTGCCTACAGCTTTTTGTGGAACGCTGATCAGCCCAGATGCACGTACTTCGGCCCCGTCCGCATCCAATGTGGTGTATTCCAAGCGCCAAGACGCCACAGCGTAGCGCGGCACCACGCCTTGAACGCGAGACTTATCTTCGACCAGGGCAGCCACGATGTCGGCGGCGGAAATGCTGCCGAGAGATGTACTGGATTTAAGACTGCCTCTACCGATGGGGTTAACCGGTGCGGGTGCGGGCGTCGAAGGAGGCTGAATTGCTGGTTCGTCCTTGCTGTCCGATCCACCCCCTCCGCATGCAGAAATAGCCGCGAATACAACTCCACACACAACGACGCGCAAAGGAAGAAGGAAGCGAGAGAGGGCGCGATCCGGGCGCTCACGGGACACATTGAAAGTTTTGATCGTAAACATCACGCCATCTTATGTGGCCGGGCTCGTTTCGGCATGTAGGAGGGCGCCAACGCGAAACCCCTCCTGCGCCAGTTGGAGCCGGCCATCAGCCCTCACCCCTAGGGTTTACGCTTAAAGAATCGAATCAGCACGTAAACTTCCGATTTCCCTCGCACTTCCTTTTGCTTTTTTCGTGGCATCCGGACCACCACAGAACTCTTTCAATCTCGGGCTAAAGCTTCTAGTCGAGGCTCAACGCATCGCACTCTCCCTCATGAAGCACATCGTTTTCTCGCACGGCAACAGCTTTCCCGGCGGCACGTACAACCAACTCTTCAAGCATCTGCGCGAGCGCGGGTACAGCGTCAGCGCGGTGGACCGCTTCGGACACGACCCGCTCTACCCGGTAACCAGCAACTGGCCAAATTTGGTGCAGCAGTTGGCCGATTTCGCGGGAAACGAGGTGGCCAAACACGGCGGACCTTTGCTTCTGGTCGGTCATTCCCTTGGCGGCATTGTCAGCACCATGACCGCAGCGCTGCACCCTGAGCTGGCTCACGGCGTGCTGATGCTCGATTCCCCCCTTATCAGTGGCTGGCGCGCCAACGCTGTGGGAGTGGCCAAGCATACGCAAATGGTGGGCACGATATCGCCCGGACGGGTGAGCATGCGCAGGCGCATGCATTGGGCCAGCGACGACGAAGCGCTGCAGCATTTCGCCCGCAAGAAGGCCTTTGCGCGTTGGGACCCAAAGGTCCTCGCCGACTACATTGCGCACGGACTGCACGACGAAAACGGCCAGCGTGCGCTGCGTTTCGATCGCGACGTGGAAACTGCCATTTACAACACCATGCCGCACAACCTCATGACGCTGCTGCGCAAGCATCCACTGCAGTGCCCAGCGGCGTTTATCGGCGGCCTGTCGTCGGTGGAGATGCGACAAGTGGGCATGGGGCTCACGACGCGGGTGACGAAGGGGCGCGTGTCCATGCTGGATGGCACGCACCTTTTCCCCATGGAGCAGCCGCTCGTGACCGCCGCTGCAGTTGAAGCAGCCCTGCTTAACCTAGAGCAAGTTGCAGCTGCTTTTGGGCGCTAGCAAGCTGCCGGGCCGCAGCCGCCAAAAGCTTCCTAGCAGCAGCGGTAGGCCAGCCCCACCGTCACCCCATAATTGTTCGGTTTGACGACGATTGGGCTCATGCGCGCATCGCCGCGCAACTGACTGAAGCGCACGCCGCCAAATACCACCCACCGGTCGGTGATGGCGCTCTTGATTTCCACGCCGAGGTCGGTGCTCATCACCCCGCCGCTGGGCGAATAGGCGGAAAACGGAGTGCGCACCAAAGCAACATCGGCGGGTACGCCGAAATGGCTGCGAAGGTGAATCGAATCTGCCATGGTGAATCCAGCGGCAAACCCGATTTCGGTATCCGGCGTAACTTGCCACTCGTAGTGCAGCGTGTTTTGTAAGGTGGTGCCCCCTTTGCGTCCAAGCAGGTCTTGGTTGAGGGAGCCTCGCAGGCTCAGCTTTGGGGTCAGCATCCACGTCGCGGAAAGGCGGCCCCGCAGCGTGCGGCGCACTTCAGGCAGGCCAGCAAGGGGGGAATCGGCATCGTGGCTGCGACCACCGCCGATGCGCAGCCCCAAGCTCACGCTCATTCGATCGGACTCGAGCAGCCGCGCACTGACTCCCGTGTAACGCGGCTCCAGATCAAAATCGAGCAGCGAGCCGCCACCACCGCTGGAAAGTGTGTAGCGGCCAATATCCAGACCAATGACTGGCCGCAGACTGCTGCCGCGCCTGTCGCTGCCCGGATACTCGGGATTGTTGGACGCTGCAAGACCCAGTGCCCAGGTGTACCCGCTGCCTTCTGTATCGTCCGATTTTTGGACGGTGTCCGGCGCAGCCAGTGCGCCAAGCGGCAGCAGCGCAGCACCTACAAGTGCTGCAGCGCGCAGAAAGTTGAATTGGGTCATAGCCGACATCATGCCGCGTCCCAGCGCACCCAACCAGCAGAATAAGTGGCGATCACCACGCAACCGAAGGCAATTCGGTACCAGGCAAAGGGCACGAAGCTGTGGCTGCTGATGTAGCGCAACAACCAGCGCACGCAAATCCAGGCACTAACAAAAGAAAACAGCAGCCCGACAGCAAACATCGGCGCGTCGCTGAACGACAACAGCGCTCGTTCTTTGTAGAGGCTGTAGACCCCGGCCCCAATCAGCGTGGGCATGGCGAGGAAAAACGAATAATCCGTGGCGGCCTTGCGCGAGAGGCCCAGCAGCATTCCGCCAATGATGGTCGCGCCGCTGCGACTGGTTCCCGGCACCATCGCCAAACACTGCACCAAACCGACTTTGAGCGCGTCCAGAGCCGACATATCGTCCACCGAAACCACGCGCGTTGCCGTCGTTTCACGCCGTTCGGCCCACAAAATGACGATGCCACCCAAAATGAAGGTGCTGGCTACCACCATCGGCGTGAACAGGTGCTCCTTGATCACTTTTCCAAACGCCAAGCCCAAGACAACTGCAGGCAAAAAACCAATGACCACGTTGAGCGCAAATCGCTGCGCTTGACGCGAGCTTGGCAGGGCGACCACGGTTTCGCGAATCTTCTGCCAATACACCAGGATCACGGCAAAGATGGCGCCGGTCTGGATGGCGATGTCAAACACCTTGGCCTTGTCGTCGTCAAATCCCAGCAATGCACCTGCGAGGATGAGGTGTCCCGTGGATGAGATGGGCAAAAACTCGGTCAGACCTTCCACCACCCCCATGATGGCCGCCTTGAGCAGCAAAACAATATCCACGCGTGCGTCCTTCGACCCCTTGGGGCCTTATGAAAGCTGTGGATTATCCCGTGCCGCCCAGCGGTCATGTGGTGGTCCGAGCGCCGAACGTTTCTGATTGGTCCACGCAAACGACAGAGATTGCATCCAACTCCAAGCATTTTTCTTGGGAAGCACTCGTTCTTCGCGGTGTGAAGTTACCTATTAAAGTAGGCCACACACGTCCATTCGACCAGCTTTTTGGCACGAGATCACTTTCCATCTGGCCGCTTCCGGACTCCTTGGTGCCGAGCGACTAGTGGTCCAAGCAGTGACTAAAACAGAGACTCAAATACGTACTTCTGCGTAACGCAGCCGCCCTTTGCCGTCGCGCTTGGCCGCATACATGGCCTGATCGGCCGCGCCCATAAGCACGTCGATTTCACCCTTCATGGGCGGATGCACCGCCACACCGATGCTGGCGCCGACGCGCAGTTGGTGGCCGGCCACGAGCATGGGCTGGTTCAGCGCTTCGATGATGCGGTGGCCGATCACCTCGGGCTCGTGAAGCGTGAGGTTGCTGTCGAGCATGACCAGAAATTCGTCCCCCCCGAGACGCGCAACGGTGTCGCCCTCGCGCACAGCGCCCGCGAGCCGCTGCGCAACGATGCGCAAGACTTCATCCCCCGCCTGGTGGCCCCTCTCGTCGTTGACGCGCTTGAAGCCATCGAGGTCTATAAACAGCAGCGCCACACCGCTCCCGGCGCGTTTGGCGAGCGCCAGCGAGTTTGCAAGTTGCTCATGGAACGCAGTGCGGTTGTACAAGCCCGTAAGCGCATCGTGGTTCGCCACATACTGCTGGTGGCGCGCAATATGCACCCGGTCTGATACATCCTGCACCAGCGCCATGATGGACGTGACACGGCCTTGCGCGTCGGTCAAGGCAGAGTTGAACCACTCGGCGTGCACTTCAGCCCCACCTGGTCGAACAAAACAAGTTTCCACACGGTTTTGCGGCTCGTGACCTTGCTGCAGTCGGAGCAGCGCTTGGCTCAGGTGGTCGTCGGTCGCGTGCAGCAGCTCGGGCAAATAGCGCCCAACGAGAGACGCGGCGGATTCCCACCCCATGAGTTGCACGGTGCGCTCTGAGCAATGCAGCAGACGAAGTTCCTGATCCAGTTCCAGTACGGCCAACGGGCTGTTGTCCATATGCGAAGACAAGCGCTGGTTCGCGGCTCGCAGGGCACTCAGCGTTACCTGCAACTCATGCACGTCAAGGGCCGAAGTGATGAATCCCCCAATTTCACCCTCCGCATTGCGCGCAGGTGTGAGGCATATCGTCCGCCAATCCTCCGCGCCATAAGGTATGCGCTGAAGGCGCTGGTACTGCAGCCTTTCGCCAGCCAGCACCCGTTCCACGAGCGGCATGAAGCGCGCGCTGTCGGTCGCGCCGTAGAGGTCGATTAGGGTCTTCCCAACGATTTGGCCCGGCGTGGATTCAAACCAGCGTGCGTATTCGTCGTTGCAATAGACCACCTCCAATTCCCGATTGATCAGCGCCAAGGTTGCGCCAGTGGCGCGCGTGAGCACGTCCAGCAGAGCGCTGTCCGGCAGACCCAAGGCAAATGTGGCGACGGGGCGAAGTGGGGTGGAATCGGTAGCCATGCAAAAAATCAGATCACGAAGCGTCTGCAACCCGATCTAAGCCGCGCGCAGAGCCAAGGCAGATTCCTTGATGAAGGGTTGGCAAAATAATGTAACGATTTGTCGAATCCAGCTTAGCAGTTATTTGCCGATTCGTACCGCGAGAAAACCGGCACAAAGCCGTCGAATCCATCTATTTCACGACGAAATACGGCACTTGGCGGGGCGACCTTAGCATTTTGTCGCAATCGCATGGCACGCCGAATATCAGTGGAGGACAGTAGGGCTTCTTCCCCTTACTCGTCAAAGTCCACCATGCTTCTCGCCCTCGCCACCCAGCAGCCACGCATGCTGCTCACCATCGTTCAGAGCACGCCCACATGGGTGTGGATGCTGCTGGCAGCGCTCATGTGGCTGGGTGCAAGCCAGTGCATTGCGCGCAGCGTCAGCCTGCGGCGGGTGCTGCTAGTGCCCATCGCGATGGCAGTGTTCTCGGCTTGGGGAATGGCATCGGCCTTTGGCAGCGCATCGCAGCTCACCGGGATTCTGACCGCCTGGCTGGGCACCGCTTGCGCCGCAGCGGCACTCGCTTGGTGGTGGCTGCGCATGCCGCCCACTGGCGCACGCTACGACGCTGCGAGTCAGCGTTTCCATTTGCCCGGCAGCGCATGGCCTCTGCTGCTCATCGTGGGAATCTTCCTGGTGAAGTACATCGTAGGCGTAGAGCTGGCCTTGCAGCCGGCGCTGGCGCAAGACAACCATGTTGCCCTGCAAGTTGCCTTGCTTTATGGCGCGTTCAATGGCGCTTTTGCCGCGCGCACCGGGCGGCTGTTGCGTTTGGCACGAACTCGTCATCACGTACCTCCACTCACCACCGCCTGAAAGGAAACGCCATGGCCCGCACCACCACCATCCTGGACGAAGACGCACTCGAACGGCTGGCACAACGCCGCGCAAAAGCCAAAATGGGTTGGTACATCCACGCGAGTGTGTACCTGCTGGTCAACCTGCTGCTGGTCGTGCTGTCGGCCAGCAGTGGGCGCTACTGGGCGGTTTTCCCGGCGCTCGGCTGGGGCATCGGCTTGGTCATCCATGGCGCTGCGGTGTTCGTAGTGGCAAGCGGAGGCGCTTTGCACCAACGCATGGTGCAAGCTGAGCGCGACCGACTGGCACATCGGCATCCGCAGGTCTGACTTCTGCATGCGCCCTTCAAGCACAGTCAACGAAAGCACCCCATGTCCATCCCTCGCCTCCTGGCTCTTATGCTTCTGGCGCTTTCGACCGCAACTGCGGTGCGCGCAGGTACAGGGCTGACAGAACTCAGTGGCCTGCGCGGAGACGGCCCTGTCACCGTTTTTTACCCGAGCAGCTCGCCCGACTCGCCAGTGCAGCGCGGCCCCTTCCAGTTGCAACTGGCTTGGCAAGGCCAGCCCCTGCGCGGCAACGGTCGTCTTGTGGTGATCGCGCATGGCTCCGGCGCGAGCCCTTGGGTGCATACCGACCTGGCACGCACATTGGTGGCAGCAGGCTTCGTCGTTGCTTTGCCAGAGCACGCAGGGGACAACTACAAAGACGATTCCACACCAGGGCCCGAAAGCTGGAAACGCCGCCCTTCTGAAGTCTCCCGCGCGATCGACGCAGTGGCGCAAGACTCCCGCCTCGGCCCGCTTCTCACGCTCGACCGGGCGGGAATTTTTGGCGGCTCTGCCGGCGGTCACGCTGCTTTGAGTCTGGCGGGCGGACGATGGTCACCCGCCCGCTTCAAGCGCCACTGCGAAGCGCACATTGCCGAAGATTTTTCATCCTGCGTCGGATTCATCACTCGACTGCACGGCAATTTTCTGGACGGACTGAAGAAAGCGCTCGCACTCGTCGTCATTCGCCACCGCTTCGACGACGAGACGGTGTATTCCTACACCGACCCACGCGTACAAGCCGCCGTCGCCAGCGTACCGTTCGCTGCCGACTTTGACATGACCAGCTTAGCCTCGCCAGCGATCCCACTCGGGCTGGTGACCGCAGGAATGGATGTGAACCAAGTACCGCACTTTCACAGCAGCGCCGTGCTTACCGCCTGCCAAGACCGCTGCACGCACATTGCACATTTGGCCGGTGCCAGCCACGGCGCCATGCTCTCTCCACTCCCACCATTGCACTTGCTCAGCGAGATTCAGCTCGCCCTGCTCGGGGACCCACCGGGCTTCGACCGCAGTTCGCTTCCCCAGGTGGACGCGCGCATTGCAGCGTTCTTTGCGCTGCACTTGCAGCCATTGCATCTGCTGCAGCCAAGGCCTTGATCGGCCGCGCACCCGCGCATTGCAAGTCTTGCAGCTCCTAAAATTGCCACCATGCCCCTCACTACCGACGACATCGAACAACTGGCCCGCAGGCGCGCCGGCGCCAAGCTCGGCTGGTACATCCACGCGCTGGTGTTTACGCTTGTGAATCTGGCGCTCTTCGCCATGTCCCGCTATGGATTCGGAAATCGGTCCTGGTCTGTTTTCCCGTTGCTTGGATGGGGCTTGGGACTGGCACTGCATGGTATTTCGGTATTTTTTCTGGGCACGGGCAGCTCCATTCGCGAACGCATGGTGCAAAAGGAGCGCGAGCGGCTGCAGCGCGAGCGCGAAGCGCGAGCGCGACAGGCACTGATCGCCCTTGCACACCCGCCCCGCTATGACCATCGACTGGATCGACAAGCTGCGCCGGCTGTTGCAGACGGTGGCCTTCTGCCTGACCGTCTCAGCCATCCAGTACGCATTCCAGCCCGAAACGCCCTATGAGATTCCGGTTCGTTACTCGTTGGCGATTGGCGTTTTGACCTGGGCGCTGATCGACTTTGGCCGTCACCTGTTCAAGTCGAGCAACAGCGCGAATTGGCCAGCAGGAATTGCGGGCGTGCTGCTCCCGCTGGTCGGGATCGTGCTGGGCTACCTCGGAGGAACTTTTTTGGCCGACTTGTGGTGCGGGATCTCCTCGTGGGACCAAAGAGGGCGCGCTCAGTTGCGCATCTCCATCGCGATCACGGCGATGGCTGGAATTGTTGGTACCTACTATTTCTACACGCGCGGCAAGAGCGCATGGCTGCACGCCAAGGTCAATGAGGTGCATGCCGAGGCAGCCGAAGCTCGCCTCAAACTGCTAGAAGCCCAGCTTGAACCCCACATGATGTTCAACACGCTGGCCAACCTGCGCGCGCTCGTCGCCACCGACCCACCGCGCGCCCTGGCCATGCTGGACCACCTGATTGCCTACCTGCGCGCCACGCTGAGCGGGGCCCGCTCTACCCTGCACCCGCTGGCCGACGAATTCGCGCGTCTTGCCGACTACCTGGAAATCATGGCCGTGCGCATGGGGCCACGGCTGGCGTTCACATTGCATTTGCCGGATACCCTGCAAGATGTGCCCGTGCCGCCGCTGCTACTGCAGCCGCTGGTGGAAAACGCCATCCGCCACGGGCTTGAGCCAAAGGTGGGCGGTGGACGCATCGACGTTTGGGCCAGCACGCTCCCCGGCCCTGCCGGCACGCTGCTGGTGCTCGAAGTGGCAGATACCGGCGTGGGATTGGGCAGCGCATCGACACCGGACGCCGGCTGGCCCGGCAGCCACTTTGGCATGGCGCAGGTGCGCGAACGCCTCACCACGCTGTACGGCGCCCAGGGAACTCTCGAATTGATAGCTTCTAGCGCAGGCGGGACAAGCGCTAGAGCCACTTTTCCCATAAATTTACCCACCCCATGAACCCAGCCCCTCCCAGCGCCCTGATTGCGGAAGACGAGCCTCTTCTGGCTGCTGCGCTGCAGCACGAGCTTGCCCAAGCATGGCCCGAACTGCAGGTGGTGGCCACGGTGGGCGATGGCTTGTCTGCCGTGCGCGAGGCGTTGGCGCTGCTGCCGGACGTGCTGTTCTTCGACATTCGCATGCCCGGCATGAGCGGGCTGGACGCAGCCGCCGAGCTGGCGGACCTGTGGCCTGAGAACAAAGCCTTCCCGGCGCTGGTGTTCCTCACGGCGTACGACCAGTACGCGGTGCAAGCGTTTGACGCGCAGGCGGTGGACTACTTGCTCAAACCAGTGCAGCCCGGGCGTTTGCAGAAAACTGTTGCGCGCCTGCAGCAGTTGCTGGCCGCACGCAGCAGTGGCGCGCCGCTGGCCGACGACGCGACGCTGGCGCAACTGCGCCGGCTGCTCGCCGCCCCCAATGTGCCGCCTGCCACCGCCCCGCTGCGCTTCATTCAGGCCGGCCACGGCAGCCGCATCGAAATGGTTCCCATGGACGAGGTGCTGGTGTTTGAGGCGGCCGACAAATACGTGCGCGTGCTCACCGCCAACCGAGAGCACCTGATTCGCACCCCCTTGCGCGAACTGCTTGCGCAGCTCGACACGCAGCAGTTTTGGCAAATCCACCGCGGCACGCTGGTGCGCGCAAGCGCCATTGCCAGCGCGGTGCGCAGCGAGAGCGGCAAGCTCGCCGTACAGCTGCATGGGCGCACGGAATCTTTTGCAGTCAGCCGCTTGTACGCGGCGCAGTTCAGGGCAATGTAGAAAACTTTGAGCGTTTTTAGCCTATAACGCAGTAGCATCAAGCGCTAATAGCTATCTATTAAATAGCAATTATTCTGCGTCGGGCAGCACCAGCTGCGCACCCCACGCTACGTCGTCCAGCGGTGAATCGTGCGCCACCACAACGACGCGGCCCGGCTGCTGCGCCGCATCGGCGATGGCCGCGCTCAGGTAGCGCCGCGAGGCAAGGTCGAGCCCAGCCAGCGGCTCGTCGATCAGCGTAAGCGGCGCACCACTGGCGAGGGCTGCGGCAAACCAGGCCTTGCGCCGGGAGCCGGTCGACAGCATGAAGAACGCCTTGTTCTCATGCTCTGCCAAAGTAAAGCCCTCCACATGCCGCTCAAGCGCCGCTTGGTCCCACGCGGGGAAGCGTGCGGCAACAGCGCGCCACCAGTCGCGCACCACCGTCTTGTCCGAACCCGCTGCATCACGCTCTGGCCAAAAAATCTGCTCGGGCTGCACCGGCGAGCTGTACAGCAGCACCTGCCCACGCGTGGCCGCTGCAGTGCCAGCGAGCAGGCGCAGCAGTGTGGTTTTGCCGCTGCCTGGCCCACCTTGCACCAGCGCCGCGCCGGCGGGCACGTGCCAGTCGAGTGCGGCAAACAGGGCGCCATGCGGCCAGTCGTAACCGAGTTGTTGGAGAACTAAGGCAGGTGCGATACCGGTCATGTGGCGTGCAAGGGACAATGCCCCATGGAGTTGGACTACCTCGATTTTGACCACAACGACAACGGCGATGGCAGCGCCAGTTGGGACGCTATGGCGAACCTGTTGCCTGCGCGCCTTAGCGCCGCGTTGCTGGAAGTGGAACGGGTGCTTGGGTGGGCGCATGCCGAGTTCGGCAACGCCGGGGAGTGGTGCGACTGGGACTACGACCTGCAATGCCAGCAGGACGGCGCAGAAGACCTCAGTGCCACCTTCGATTGCGAGAGCCAAGCGCTGCGCTGCACGCTGCCCGCCATGGACGGCGAACGCTGCACACTCACGCTGACATTGCGGGGGACGCCCAGCTTCGGCGAGGCGCTGCAGAAGCGCTTTTCAATCGGCTAGGGGCCGCTCTGGCCAGCCGCCGCCCAGGTTTTTCAGCAAAGTATTGGCCGCGACCAGCTGCTGGCGCTGCAGCTCAATCAGACTGCGCTGCCCGGCCAGCAAACTGGCCTGCGCCGACAGCACGTTGAGGTAGCCGACGATGCCGGCCCGGTACTGGTTTTCCGCCACGGCAAGTGCACGCTGGGCAGCGGCGACTGAGAGCTGCTGCGCCTCGGCCTGGTTTTGCAGCGCGGCGCCGCTGCTGAGCGCGTCCTCCACCTCCTGCAAGGCAGTGACGACGGCGCCGCGGTAGCTGGCCGCGGCCAGCTCCACGTTGGCCAACGCGCTCTCGCGCGCTGCGGTGCGCGCGCCATTGTCAAAGAGTGCCAGCGCGAGTTGCGGCCCCAGCGACCACACTAGATTGGGCGCTGAGAGAAGCGATGCCAGGCTGCTGGAGCGAAACCCGACATTCGCCGAGAGCGTCATCGCCGGGAAGAAGGCGCTTTGCGCCACCCCCAGTTGGGCGTTTGCCGCTGCCACCCGCAGCTGCGCAGCCGCAATGTCGGGGCGCCGCTGCAGCAACTCGGCCGGCAAGGCCAGCGGCACCGCAGGCGGCGTAGGCAGCTGCGCCGAGGGTGCCAGCGCAAAGTTCGCAGGCGCCTCGCCCACCAGTGCGGCCAGTGCGTGCTCCCACTGGGCACGCGTGGCCTGCGCATCAAACCACTGGGCGCGCGTGCTCTGGTATTGGGATTCGGCCTGATCGGCGTCCGACGGTGGTGCCACGCCCGCCTGCACGCGGTTGCGCGTGAGCGTGCGGCTCTGGTCGTACGCGGCCAGCACGGCGGCAAGTAATTGCTCCTGCGCCTCTGCGGCGCGCAGCGCGAAGTAGCTTTGCGCCACCAGGGCTTGGAGCGACAAGCGGGCAGACGCCAGGTCGGCACTGCTGGCCTCTGCACTGGCCTGGGCGGCATCGACCGTGCCGGCCACCCTGCCCCACAAATCAATCTCCCAGCTGGCTGCAAGACCAAGCGCCTGGCTATTGTTCGGACCATTGGCCGAACTGCCACCCGGCGCCGACTGAGCGCGTGTGCTGCTGGCACTCAAGCCGATCTGCGGCAACAGGGGCGCCTGAGCACTGGCCACCGCCGCCTGCGCAGCGCGCAAACGGGCGCCACTTTGCGCCAAACCTGGGTTGCCGCGCAGCGCTTGCACCTCCAAGCGGTTGAGCACGGGGTCGCCATAGCGCGTCCACCAGTCTGCCTGCACGCCTTCGCCCGCCTGCGCTGGGTGCCAGAAGCCGGGCTGCGCGGCAGCGCCCTCTTTCCATCCTGCGGGCAGCGGCGCAGCGGGCAGCGCTTGTTTGGGCGGAACGGCACAGCCCGCAAGAAAGCAGCTCAGCGCGACCAGCGCCAGCGACCTGCGGGCGGACGCGCACGCAAAAAGGGAAGTCAATGCCAACATCAAACAGTCTCCAAGCGGGGAATCGGCGCGGACTGGCGCGGCTTTCGCTGCAAGCGGCGGCGCAAACGTTCCAGCATCAGGTACACGACGGGCGTGGTGTAGAGCGTGAGCAGCTGGCTCATTAGCAAGCCACCGACGACGGCAATGCCCAGCGGCTGGCGCAGTTCAGCGCCATCGCCAGTACCCAGCGCCAGCGGCAAGGCGCCAAAAATAGCCGCCAGTGTGGTCATCAAAATCGGCCGTAGGCGCTGCTCGGCGGCGCGGTAAATAGATTGGGCGGGGCTGGAGTGCCCGCCGCGCTGGTGCGCCAGGGCAAAGTCGATCATCAATATCGCGTTCTTCTTCACGATGCCAATGAGCAGAAACACGCCGATGAGCGCGATCAGCGAAAACTCGGTGCGAAACAGCATAAGCGCGAGCAGCGCGCCCACGCCGGCGGAGGGCAGCGTCGACAAAATCGTCAGCGGGTGGACCAGGCTCTCGTACAACACACCTAGCACCAGGTAAATGGTGACCAGCGCCGCGAGAATGAGCAGTGGCTGGCTTGCCAGTGCCTGCTGAAAGGCGCCGGCGTTGCCGCCAAAGCTGCCGCGCACCGACACCGGCACACCGAGGTTGGCGACCGCCTGCTCGATCGCGTTGGTGGCGTCGGACAACGCGACGCCTTCTGCCAACCCAAAGCTGATGGTGCTCGCCGGCGTGCCACTCTGGTGGCTCACACTGAGCGGCGTGATGGTTTTGCGCACGCGCGCAAAGGCCGACAAAGGCACCTGCTCACCAGTTTTGGAGACAAAAAAGAAACCATCGAGCGTCTTTGGGTCCTGCAGAAAGCGCGGCGCCGCCTCCATCACCACGCGGTACTGGTTGAGCGGGTTGTAAATCACGCCCACCTGGCGCTGGCCAAAGGCGTCGTTCAGCGTCGCATCGACCTGCGCCACCGTCAGGCCCAGGCGCGCCAACGCGTCGCGGTCGAGGTCGAGCGTGGTTTGCTCGCCGTGGTCCTGCACGTCGCTGTTCACGTCTTCGAGCTGTGGCAGAGCGGCCAGCGCTTCGCGAATGCGCGGCTCCCAGGTGCGCAGTTCGGCAACGTCGTCGGCCTGAAGGGTGTAGTCGAACGAGCCGCTGCTTTGACGCCCGCCGATGCGAATGTCGCGCTGGGGCACCATAAACAGGCGCGCACCGGGCTCGTCCTTGAGCTGCCCGCGCAGGCGCGCGATCACCGCGTCGGACGCTTGGCCCGGTTTGAGCGTCATGAACATGGCGCCAGAATTTGTCTGCCCGCCGCCAGTGAACCCGGTGACGTTCTCTACCGCTTCGTCGGCCTCGACAATCGCCAGGAAGCGTTTGAGGCGCCGCTCCATCGCCTGGTACGAGGTCGCCTCGTCGGCGCGTATGAAGCCCATGATGCGGCCGGTGTCTTGCTCCGGCAGGAAGCCCTTTTCGATGGTGGTGTAAAGGTAGACATTGAGCCCAACCACGCCCACCAGCAGCGCCAGCACCAAGGGCTGGCGGCGCAGGCACCAGGCCAGGCTGCGGCGGTACAGGCGCATGCCACTGCGGCCCGCGCCGTCCATCCACCGCCCCACGCGCGAAGGCGCTCGTTTGGGGCGTGGGCGCAGCAGCAAGGCGCACAGCGTGGGCGTAGTGGTAAGCGAGACAACCAGCGAGATCAGGATAGCGGACGACATGACCACCGCGAACTCGCGGAAGAACCGCCCCACCACGCCGCCCATGAACAGAATGGGGACGAACACCGCCACGAGCGAAATGCTCATCGAAAGGACGGTGAACGCAATTTCGCGCGAGCCGATCAACGCCGCCTGCAAGGCGCTTTTGCCGCGCTCCATATGGCGGGCGATGTTCTCCAGCACGGCAATGGCGTCGTCCACGACAAAGCCCGTGGCGATGGTCAGTGCCATCAGCGAGAGGTTGTCCAGGGTGTAGCCGGCCAGGTACATCACGCCAAAGGCCCCCATCAGCGAGGCCGGAACCGCCACCGTAGGCACCAGTGCGGCGCGCGCGCTGCGCAGGAACAGGAACACCACCATCACCACCAACGCCACCGCCAACACCAGTGCGCGCTTGACCTCACGCACCGAGGCGCGCAGCGTCGGCGTGCGGTCGGACACCACCTGCACGTCAATCGCCGCCGGAATGGAAGCCTTGAGTTGCGGCAGCAGCGCACGCACCCGGTCGGCGGCTTCAAGAATATTGGCGCCGGGCTGTTTGTAGATTTGCAGCAGGATGGCGGGCTTGCCATTGGCGACGCCGTAGTTGCGCACATCCTGCACACCGTCGATTACATCGGCAACGTCGCGCAGCAGTACCGCGTGGCCGTCGGCCTTCCAGCGCAGCACCAGCGGCGCGTAGTCCGCTGCCACTCGCCCCTGATCGTTCGCGGCAATCTGCCAGTAGTGGTCTTCGCGCTCAACGGCGCCCAGCGGCCGGTGGGCATTGGCACTGTTGATGGCGGTGCGCACCTGCTCGAGCGAAATGCCATTCGCAGCCAGCCGCGTCGGGTCAAGCTGCACACGCACGGCCGGTAGCGCACCGCCGCTCACCGTCGCCTGCCCCACGCCCTCCACCTGCGAAAGCTTCTGCGCCAGTACCGTGGACGCGGCGTCGTACATCTGCCCCCGCGTCAGCGCATCGGACGTGAGCGCCAGAATGAGGATGGGCGAATCGGCCGGGTTCACCTTGCGGTAACTTGGGTTGCTCGGCATGCCGCTGGGCAAGAGCGTGCGCGATGCGTTGATAGCCGCCTGCACATCGCGCGCCGCGCCGTCCACCGTGCGGCTCAAATCAAACTGCAGCGTGACGCGCGTGCTGCCTTGGGTGGAGCGGGACGTCATCTCGGTCACGCCCGCGATGGCGCCCAGCGCACGCTCGAGCGGCGTGGCGACGGTCGCGGCCATGGTGTCGGGACTGGCGCCCGGCAGGCTGGCCGAGACCGAGATGGTCGGGTAATCGACTTGCGGCAGCGGCGCCACCGGCAACAAGAAGTACGCCACGCCGCCCGCCAACACGAGCGCCAGCGTCAACAGCAGCGTGGCCACCGGACGGTGGATGAAAGGCGTGGAAAGGCTCACACCGCGCCTCCGAACCATTTACTACTCTTTAAATAGCAAGCTACGAACAGGGTTGTGCGGTAGAGGCCATTTGCACCAAAACTTTCAAATGGCTTCATGGCCCACCTCCTGCTGCGCCCGGCGTGCATGCCAGCGCTCGGCGGCGTGCTCAAAGGTGAGGTAGATCACCGGGGTGGTGAACAGCGTGAGCAGCTGGCTGACGATAAGGCCGCCCACCACCGTTACGCCCAGCGGAAAGCGCAGTTCGCTGCCCACGCCACCGCCCAGCATCATGGGCAGTGCGCCAAACAGCGCAGCCAGCGTCGTCATGAGGATGGGTCGAAAGCGCAGCAAGCAGGCCTCGGTAATGGCGGCGCGCGCCGGCAGGCCGCGCTCGCGCTGGGCATCCAGCGCGAAGTCGATCATCATGATGGCGTTCTTTTTGACGATGCCGATCAAGAGCACGATGCCGATGACCGCCACGATGTCGAGCGCCGCGCCCGAAATTTTGAGCGCCAACAACGCCCCGACGGCTGCCGAAGGCAAGGTCGAGAGAATCGTCACCGGGTGCACCATGCTTTCGTACAGCACGCCGAGCACGATGTACATGGTCACCACCGCCGCCAGAATCAGCAGCAGCGTGTTCGACAGCGACGCCTGGAACGCCAGCGCTGCACCTTGAAAGTTTGCGTCCACCACCTGCGCCACGGCGCCTTCGCTGCGCGCCTGCTGCAGCACGCCCTGCACGGCATCGACCGCATCGCCCAGCGCCACGCCGGGTGAAGCGTTGAACGACAGCGTGGCGGACGGCAGCTGACCGACGTGGTTCACCGCCAGCGGCATGCTGCGCTCTTCAATCCGCGCAAGGGCAGAAAGCGGCACCGGCGCTGCGCCTGGACTGCCCGCCACCGACACGTAGATACCCGCCAGCGCCTCGGGGCCAAGCGCAAACCGCGGCGCCACTTCCAGCACCACGCGGTACTGGTTGGACTGGGTGAAGATGGTAGAAATCAAGCGCTGGCCGAAGGCGTTGTAGAGCGCTGTATCGATAGCCGCCACCGTCACGCCGCGCCGGCTGGCCTCTGCCCGGTCGATGGCCACATAGGCCTGCAGGCCTTGGTCTTGCAAATCGCTGGCGACGTCGGTCAGTTCGGCCCGCGAGCGCAGGCGCTGCTGCAGAGCCTGCGCCGCGCCTTGCAGCGCTGCAGCATCCGGCGAGGACAGCAGCAATTGGTATTGGGTGCGTGCAACGCGGTCTTCAATCGTCAGATCCTGCACCGGCTGCACGAACAAGCGAATGCCGGGGATGTTTTGCGTGGACTCAACCAGCCGCTGCTGCACAGCCGACGCCGAGGGGCGCGAGCCATGCGGCTGCAAATCAATAAGCAAACGGCCCGTATTGAGCGTGGTGTTTTGCCCATCGACGCCGATGAAGGACGACACGCTGCGCACCGCAGGGTCTTGCAGCAGCCGCTCAGCCACTGCCTGCTGCCGGGTTGCCATGCCGGCAAACGAGATGGACTGATCGGCTTCGGTGGTCGCTTGCAGCAGGCCCGTGTCTTGCGTTGGGAAGAAGCCCTTGGGCACCCAGAAGTACATCAGCGCCGTCAAGACCAGCGTGGCCAGAAACACCGCCCAGGTCAGCAGGCTGTGGTTCAACACCACTTCCAGCGCCCGGCCATAGGTGGCAATCGTCCGGTCAAAGAAACGGCCGGTGGCGTGGTAGATGCGCCCGTGCTTCTCAGGCTCAGGCACGCGCAGCAGTCGTGCGCTCAGCATGGGGGTGAGGGTCAGCGAGATGACAGCAGAAATCACGATGGCGACGGCCATGGTGATGGCGAACTCGTGAAATAGCCGACCAACCACATCGCCCATGAAGAGCAGTGGGATCAGCACCGCAATCAGCGACACCGTGAGGGAGATGATGGTGAAGCCAATCTGCCGCGCGCCTTCAAGCGCCGCCTGCATGGGCGTCATCGGCACAGCGCCAGGGTGCTCCAGATGCCGGGCGATGTTCTCGATCATCACGATGGCGTCGTCCACCACAAAGCCGGTGGAAATGGTCAGCGCCATCAGCGTCAGGTTGTTGATGGAAAAACCTGCCAGGTACATCACGCCCAGCGTGCCGATGAGCGAGAGCGGCACTGCCACCGCAGGAATGAGCGTGGCCGTGCCACTGCGCAGGAACACAAAGATCACCGCGACCACCAGCGCAATCGCCAGCAGCAGTTCGTACTGCATGTCGCGCACCGACGCGCGTATGGTCACGGTGCGGTCGCTCAGCACCTGCACGTCGAGCGACGCCGGCAGCGTGCTGCGCAACTGGGGCAGGAGCGCGTTGATGCGGTCCACCGTGTCGATCACATTGGCACCGGGCTGGCGCTGGATGTTGAGAATGACGCCGGCGCGGCTGCCCGTCTCGGGCGTACCGGCCCAGGCGGCAAGGCGCGTGTTCTCGGCGTCGTCGACCGTTTCGGCAATGTCGGAGAGTCGAATGGGCGCGCCGTCCCGAAACCCCAGCACCAGATTGCGATATTCGGCGGCGGACTGCAGTTGGTCGTTTGCGTCGATGCTCGACGCCCGCTCTGGCCCGTCAAAGCTGCCTTTGGCCTGGCGAACGTTGGCAGCGGCAATGGCGGTGCGGATGTCGTCCAGCGTCAAGCCCAGCCCCGCCAATGTGGCCGGGTTGGCCTGAATGCGCACCGCAGGCCGGCGCCCGCCGGCGACTGCCACCAGTCCCACGCCCGCCACCTGCGAGATGCGGGGCGCCAAGCGGTTCTCCACCAAGTCGTTCACGCGAATCACCGGCAGTGAGGGCGAGGTAATCGCCAGCGTCATGATGGGCGCGTCTGCCGGGTTCACCTTGCTGTAGAGCGGTGGCATCGGGAGGTCGTTGGGCAGCAGATTGCTGCCAGCGTTAATGGCCGCCTGAACCTCCTGCTCTGCAACGTCCATGGCCACGTCGAGCGAAAAGCGCAGCGTGATGACCGAGGCGCCACCGGAGCTGATGGACGACATCTGCGTCAGCCCCTGCATCTGGCCGAACTGGCGCTCCAGCGGCGCCGTCACCGTAGCCGTCATCACATCCGGGCTGGCACCGGGGTACAGCGTGGTGATCTGGATGGTGGGGTAATCGACCTCGGGCAGAGCCGAGACGGGCAGCAGGCGCAGCGCCAGCAGGCCGCTCAAGAGCAGCGCGAGCATCAGCAGCGAAGTCGCCACTGGCCGCAAGATGAAGGGGCGCGAAATGTTCATGCGCAGGATGACCGGGCGGGGTTCGCTGGCCGAGTCAAGGCTTGGCCGCGGACTGCGGCGCGCTGGCGGCAGAGGCCGGAGCGCTGGCCCCGACTGAAGGAGGTGAGGCAGCAGCCTTGGCGCGGCGCGCGGCAATGAAGGCGCGGCGCTCTTCGGGCGACATCTTGGCGAGCTTCTCGCGCACATCGGGTGGCAAAGTGGAAGGATCGAACCGCTTTGCCTTGGCTGTAGGTGCGGCGCCGGGCGCAGCAGGTGCAATCACGTTCACCTTGGCGCCGTCGCGCAGGCGGTCAAGGCCGTCGGTAACTACCTTTGCGCCTACCGGCAGGTCGCCCTGCACACTCAAGCGATCGCCGTCCTGTGGGCCGGCGCGTACTTCGGTCCAGGCCACGGTGCCGTCTTCCTTCACCAGATAGACATGGCCGTTTTGCAGCGCAGTGGTGGGTACGGTAAGCGCGTCTTTCAGCGTATCCAGCTCAAGCTTGACGTTCACGAACTGGTTGGGAAACAGCGCGTTGTTTTCATTGGGGAAAGCCGCTTTGACGCGGATGCTGCCGGTGGCGGTGTCGATGGCGTTGTCAAGCGCGCTGACCACGCCAGTGGCTAGGCGCCGGCGCATCTCGCGGTCCCACAGCTCTACCGGCAGTGGCGTCTTCTTCGCCAGCTGAGGGGTGATCTGTGGCAGCAAGCCCTCAGGCACTGAAAACACCGCGTCGATGGGTCGCACCTGCGTGATGGTCACGATGCCGTTCGCATCGCCCGGCGCCACCACATTGCCCATGTCGGCTTGGCGCAGGCCCAGCCGCCCTGAGATCGGCGCGGTAATGCGCGTGTACGAGAGCTGCAACTGCGCCGCATCGCGCGCCGCGCGGCTGGCCGCCACCGTGCCCTCAAGCTGGCGCACCAGCGCGGCTTGGGTGTCCACCTGCTGGCTGGCAATCGAGTTCTGTTTCTGCAAGTCACGATAGCGTGCAAGGTCGATGCGCGCATTCGCCATCAGCGCTTCGTCGCGCGTCAAACTGCCTTGCGCCTGCCCCAGGGCCGCCTGGTAGCTGCGCGGGTCGATGCGCGCCAGCAGCGCGCCGGCTTTGACCTCTTCGCCTTCTTTGATGTGCAGCTCGGTAAGTTCGCCCGCCACGCGCGCCCTGACCACGGCAGTGGCCCGCGCGCTCATGCTGCCAATGGCGTTGACGCGCACGCGCACGTCCTCGCGCCGCACCTCGCCCACCGATACCGGCTGCACAGCGGCCCCCGCAAAGCGGCCGCCGCGCGCGCCGGGCCGAGCTGTGGCTTCGGTGTCCTGCGCCTTCGCACTGCGCTGCTGCCACCACCAACCGCCACCCGCGAGCGCTGCCACCAGCAGGACGACACCCAGCAGCAGCCCAACGCGCATGCGTCCGCGCGCAGGAAGAGGAACATACGGGGAGCGAAGAGGTGTGGACATGGGCAGGCGCGGGGCAAAAGCGAACATTCGCCTGCGATGGTAGTCAGCCTGCGCCTTGTCTGCCCACGGCCTGCGCCGCCTTTACCGGACTTTTACCCGCGGCTTACCCGTATGCCGACGACAAAAACCCGTGGCCAGGCTCCGCGCAGTCTCAGAAAAAACTATCAATATATGAGCTGCTAGCGCTTACTGCATAAGCGCTAGAGCCCAATTTCACCAAATTTTTTCGCTCGCGTGTGTTTACGCCCAGAGCACCTTCTTGCGCGACTCTTCCCATTCGGAAAATTTCGCTGCGTACAGGTCTTCAATGCGGTTGCGCTTGACTTTGAAGGTCGGCGTGATGATGTCGTTTTCCACCGTCCAGGGGGTGCGGCTGATCACCAGACACTGCAACTGCTCGTGCGGGTCGAGCGTGGCGTTGACCTTGGCCAGGTGCTGCACCAAAGACTGCTCGAGCGACTTGCGGCCTTCGCCCGATTGGGCCGCAGCGGCGGCCTCGGCGTTCAACATCAGGATACCGATGGGCTGGCCGAGATTCGCGCCGGTCACCACGCAAGCCTCGATGGCTGGGTGGCCACCCAGCTTGTCTTCAATCGGCGCAGGCGCGACGTACTTGCCTTTGCCGGTCTTGAACAAGTCCTTCACGCGGCCGGTGATGTGCAGGCACTTGTCGGAATCGATGCGGCCCTTGTCCCCGGTGCGCAGCCAGCCGTCGGCAGTGAACGCGTCTTGCGTCTGCTCGGGCGCCTTGAAGTAGCCGAGCATCAGCGCGGGGCTCTTCATCTGGATTTCGCCTGTTTCCGGGTCAATGCGGTCTTGCACGCCGTCGTACGCCGGGCCCACGCTGCCCTGCTGGTTCTTGCCCGGCTCTGTGATGTGGGAGACCGCGAGGTTCTCCGTCATGCCGTAGCCTTCGTTGATCGAGATACCCAGCTTGCTGTACCACTGCAGCAGCGCAAGCGGCATGGGGGCAGCGCCGCCAGCACAAATGCGCGCTTGGTCGAGGCCGAGCGTCTTCTGGATCTTGCGCCGCACGATGCCGCCGATGATGGGCAAACCCAGCAGGCGCTGCAGTTTGGGCTGGGGCATTTTGTGCTGGATGGCCTGCTGAAACTTCACCCACAGGCGAGGTACCGAGAAGAAAATGGTCGGCCGGGCGCGCTGCATGTCGGTGGTGAAGGTATCGAGCGAATCGGCAAAAAACACATGCATGCCGGTGCGCAGCCACCCATGCTCCACCAGCACGCGCTCCACCACGTGGGCCAGCGGCAGATACGACAGCATTCGGTCGTTCTGACCCATGGGCAGGCGGCGAATGCCTGCATCGAGTGCCCAGGCAAAGGTGTTAAAGCTGTGCATCACACCCTTGGGCATGCCAGTGGTGCCCGAGGTGTAGATCAGCGTCGCCAGCTCCTCCCCGTCGCGCACCGGCTGGCCGGCGATGGGCTTGGCGGCCTTGCACAGTGCGTCCCACTGGGGATAGGCTTTGCGCGCTGACGCAGGCGAGAGCGCGTAGCTGATGCAGGGCAGGCCCACCGGCACTCCGGGCGCCATCGCCTCCCAACCGTCGAGCTTGCCGATAAAGCAGGCGCGCGCCTCGCTGTGCTTGAGGATGTGGCCAATGGTGTCCGGCGCCAGCGTCGGGTAGAGCGGCACAGAGACGCCGCCGACCATCCAGATGGCCAAGTCGCTCATCAACCACCAGGCGCAATTTTTTGACAGGATGGCGACCTTGTCGCCCGGCTGAATGCCCATGGACTGCAGGTGCGTCGCCATGCGCCGTGCTTCGTCGGCAACTTCGCTCCAGGTGAAGTCGCGCACCGTGCCGTCGCCCATGGGCTGGGTCAGGGCAACCCGAGTAGGCGCCTCTTTTTCCCAGGCATAAAGGCGCTGCAGCGCGAGCAGCTCAGGGGCAATCTTTGTCGACATGAGGTCTCCCACGGTGGTTATCGCACCAGTGTAGGAGCCCCTGCAGGGGCTCAAGGTGGGTGAAGACCCTCGGATAGAGTGGTTCGCCTAACCAAAATTGATGCCCGTCAAAGTCAAAAAACTGGGAGAGTCCGTTTCACTCCTCTGCACCAATTGGCACCCCTTTAGCCGCACAAATGGCTTAGTCCATGCGCTCGCGCACCTGTTTCGCCTGCGCCACCTCCATGTCGCGTGGCAGCGCGACACCGTTCTTCACCGCCAGTACCTCGGCCATGACGCTCACCGCGATCTCGGGTGGCGTCTTGCTGCCGATGTAGATACCCACCGGGCCGCGCAAACGAGCCAAACTTTCGTCGGTCTGGTCGAAATGCACCTTCAGGCGCTCGCGGCGCGCCGCATTGTTGCGCCGCGAACCGATGCCGCCGACATAAAACGCCTCCGTCTCCAAAGCCTGGAGCAAGGCCAAATCGTCGAGCTTGGGGTCGTGCGTAAGTGCGACCACGCAGGTGCGCCGGTCCGGCCGCAGCGCAGTGACGACGTCGTCCGGCATGTCGCTGACCACGCGGGCACCCGCCACACTCCAGCTGGCGCGGTACTCCTCGCGGGGGTCGCACACGGTGACGGCAAAGCCACTGAACAGCGCCATGGTGGCCAGGTATTCCGACATCTGGCCAGCGCCAATGATGAGCATGCGGTATTCGGGCCCAAAAGTATTGACGACCTGCTCTGCATCGGCCACCAGGGCGACTGGCTTAGCCGCCGCCTGCTGGGCGACCACGCCATCGCGCAGGCGCACGCTGCGCTGCATCAACTGCCCTGCTTCCAGGGCAACAATCAGCTCAGCCAGCGCCTTCACGTCGGGATCGAACTCAATGAGTATTTCCAGCGTGCCTCCACAGGGCAGCCCAAAGCGGTGCGCTTCGTCTGCCGTAACGCCGTATTTGGCGAATATTGGTGGACCGGCGACGCAGGCTGCATCCGGACCCTTGCCGCCCCACGCCTGCGTGAAACGGGCAATCAGGTCGTCCTCAATGCAACCGCCCGAGACGGAACCGACGACTGAGCCGCTCTCGCACAGCGCCATGATCGAGCCTTCGGGCCGAGGCGACGACCCCCAGGTGCGCACCACGGTGGCCAACAGCGCAAGCTGACCGGCGCTGCGCCAACCGCTCAGCGCGCGCAGCACAGTGAGGTCGAGGTTGTCCATGGTGCTCAGCTCAGGTACATCGCGACCGCCACCAATACGGCCGCAAGGGCACCCCAGACCCAAACCGGAATGCCGCTGCCGCTTGCTTGCGCCGCTTGGGGCTCGCGGTTTTCAGCGCCGGGACGGGTGTCGAGCACCACGGTGGCGGCGCCTTCGCGCTCGTCCACGTCTGCTTCCAGCGGCGGCGGCTCTGCACGCGCATGGCGCACGCGCAACTGCTCGTCGAAGCGGCGGAAAAAATCTTCCGCCATGCCTTTGGCAGCGCCATCGATCAGGCGCTGGCCGACCTGGGCAATCTTGCCGCCCACGCTGGCCTGCACGGTGTAGTGCAGCTCACAACAGGGCTGGTCCGAGGCATCGTCGGGCAGCGGTGTCAGCCGCACCTGCGCCTGACCTTTGCCAAAGCCAGCCACGCCGCCCTGGCCATCAAAAGCGATTTGGTAGCTCTCAGGCGGCACCTGGTCGCTGACCTGAAGCTTGCCTTTGAATTTGGCCGATACCGGGCCAATCTTGAGCGCCATGCCCACGGCGTATTGGTTCTCTCCCGTAGCTTCGAGCTTGTCGCAACCGGGAATACACAGTTTGAGCATTTCAGGATCGTTGAGTGCGTCCCAAGCCTGCTGCTGGCTCGCGGCAAGGGCACGGCTGGCTTGCATTTCCATGGTCGGTTTCTCCTTGTCGTATCAACGGGTAGCAAGCGGCGCGCGCAGCACCTGCGCCAGACTGCTTGCGAGCTGCTGCAAACTTTGCAGGTTGTGCACCGCGAGCATGGCGTCCGCCGCGCGGTGCAGTTCAAAGGCTCCGCGTGCACTGGGCTCATAGCCCCCAAAGCGCAGCAGCGGGTTGAGCCACAGCAATCGGGCGCAGTGGCGCCGCAGCCACGCCAACTCCTGCGCCAGTTCTGCCGGTTCACCGGTGTCGAGCCCATCGCTCACCAGCAGCACCAGCGTGCGCCGGCCAACAAGGCGCCGGGCGTGCTGCGTGCGCAGTTGCGCCAGCGACGCGGCCAGGCGCGTGCCGCCGGCAAAGTCGGGGATGGCGGCACTGGCCAGATCCAGCATGGTGTCCGGGTCCTGGTGGCGAAAGGCGGGCGTGAGGTCGGTGAGCGTGGTGCCGAAGGCGAACACGTCGCGTCTGCCGACGCCATCTGCCGCCGCGCTGCGGGGGGCGGTGGCGGCGTGCAAAAAGGCCAGCAGCAAGCGTGCATAGCGCTCCATCGAACCCGAAACGTCGAGCAGCACCAGGAGCGGCAGCGGTTGGCTTTGGCGCGCCAAACGCGGCACCTGCACCATCTCGCCACTAGTGCGCATCGCGCGCTGCATGGCCAAAGGCCAGTCGGCGCGGGCGCCGCGCAGGCCGGGCCGGGTGCGGCGCGCGGCGTAGCGCGGCAAAGGCAGCGGCACACGCTGAGCAAGGCGCTGCACCAACAGGTATTCACTGGCCGAGAGCTGATTGAAGTCGGCCGCGTGAAGGCGCTCGCGCTCGCTTGCCGTCATGGCGGCGTCGAACTCGATTTTGTCTTCTTCAGGCTCCGTGGGCGCGCGGGCCGCGCGCACCGGCGCGAGCGCTTCTGCCACCCGCGGGCGACGCTTGACCGGCTCGGCCTGGCTTTCCGCCATTGGCAACATCTGGGCCAGCAATTTCTGCGCGACGTTGGGGTTGCGAAAGTAGGACGCAAAGAGTTCGCGAAACACCAGAAGGTCCTGCTCGCGCGCCACGAGCACTGCCTCCAGCGCTGCGGACAGATCGCCACGCGCTAGGCCTACGAGCATGGCAGCTTCCTGCGCCAGTGCCATGCGGGCAGAGTCCACCGGGACGCCCGCACGGCGCAACGCGCGGCCAAAACCGGTGAGATTGTCGGCAAACTTGCCTCGTCGGGCGTCGCCTAACTGACTGTATGTGACCCCCACGCTCCCCGCTTCGCGTGGTTCGCTGCCCCCCACGGGGGCGCTCACCGCCTTGGGGCGGCCCGGCGGCGGATCGGTTGCACCCACTAGGTAATGCTCGGGCACGTCAGCGCTCCGCAGGACTCGGCGCCAGTAACTGCGCCGCCATGTCCTGCGTCAGCGCAGCGACGTCTTCGCGTTGCTTGAACAAGATGCCCGCGGTGTCTTGCACCACTTCCGGGTCCACCGCCAAGGTGTCGAGCGCCACCAGCGCTTTGGCCCACTCCACCGCCTCGGCAATGCCGGGAGCACGCTGAAACGCATTGGCGAAGGGCTGGCTGCGCAAACGCGCCACGAAATCGGCCACTTGCTCAGACAGGGCACTGCTTGCACCCGGCACCTGCGAGCGGACGATGGCCAGCTCGCGCTCGCGGTCGGGGTAGTCGAGCCAGTGATAAAGGCAGCGGCGCTTGACGGCGTCGTGCAGGTCACGCGTGCGGTTGCTGGTGAGCAGGGTGACAGGCGGCGCAGCGGCGTGCACCGTGCCGAGCTCGGGAATGCTGACCTGGTACTCGCCCAAATATTCGAGCAAGAACGCCTCAAAGGGTTCGTCGGCACGGTCGATTTCATCGACCAACAACAGCGCGCCTGGTGCCGGTGTGCGCAGGGCCTGCAACAGCGGGCGACTGACGAGGTAGCGCTCCTGGTAAATCTCGCGCTCGATGTGGGCTGTATCCAGCCCGCCCTGGGCTTCCGCAGCACGCATGTGCAAAAGCTGCGCGCTGTAGTTCCATTCGTACAGTGCCTCGCGCTGCTCCAGGCCGTCGTAGCACTGCAGGCGAATCAGCGGCCGCCCCAGCGCGCGGGCCAAGGCATGAGCGAGCGCCGTTTTGCCGACGCCGGGCTCGCCTTCAAGCAGCAGCGGGCGCTGGAGCTTGAGTGCCAGCCACACAGCCGTGGCAAGGCGCCGGTCGGCGAAATAGCCTTCGGCTTGGAGCGCCTGTGCCAGCGCGTCGATGGACGCAGGCGCGAGAACCTGCGGGTCTGCGTTCATTTACTACAGTTTAAATAGCTGCTAGCGCTTATCCAATAAGCGCTAGAGCCATATTTAGTTAATTAAATTCTGTCTCACCACTGCCGCCACCAGCAACCGCCGAGCAAGGGCCGCCAACCCTTCGTCATACAGGCGCTGGCGGTGTCCCCCTCTTCCCGGCGAAGCCTAGAGAAGCGGGAAGGCGCGCAGCGCCTCAGGCGGATGACGTCATTTCCTTTATTGCCCGCTGCGTCAGCACGCTGATGAGCTGCGCGCGGTACACCGGGCTGGCGTGAATGTCGCTGCCCAAATCCGACGCGTCCACCTTCACTGCTGCCGCAGAGGCCGCAGTAAAGCTCTGGTTCAGCGCGGCTTCCAACGCGCTTTGGCGGAACACGCTGCTGGCTGCGCCTGTAACGGCTACGCGCACGCCGCCGGCGGTCTGTGCCACAAACACGCCGACCAGCGCAAAGCGCGAAGCCCCTTGGCGGAACTTCTGGTACGACGCCTTGCGCGGAATGGGGAAGCGCACCGCAGTAATCAACTCACCCTCGTGCAGCGCCGTGGTGTACATGCCGACAAAGAAGTCGTCGGCCGCAATTTCGCGCTGGTTGGTGACGATGGTGGCTCCAAGCGCCAGCGCTGCGCTTGGGTAGCAGGCGGCGGGGTCGTTGTTGGCCAGCGAGCCGCCCAGCGTGCCGCGGGCGCGCACTTGGCGGTCGCCAATGTGGTCGGCCAGATCGGCGAGCGCCGGGATGGCCGCGCGTACCTCAGCGCTGTCGGCCACCTGCTGGTGGCGCGTCATGGCGCCGATCACGATCTGCTCGCCCTCCTTGCGGATGCCCGAGAGCTCAGGAATGCGTCCCAGATCTACCAACTGCCCGGGGTCGGCCAGGCGAAGGCGCAGCGCAGGCAACAGGCTTTGACCGCCCGCAATGGGGCGTGCGCCGGCAGCGGCCTGGGCGGCGGCAGCAGCGGTCGAGCTGGGGGCTTCGTAAGTGAATGCATACATGCGAATGTCTCCTTGCTGCGTTCAGGCGCTTGCGTTCTGGATGGCCTGCCACACCCGGTGCGGCGTGGCCGGCATGTCAAAGTCTTTCACGCCCAGCGGCGCAAGCGCGTCAAGCACGGCGTTGATAACCGCAGGCGGCGAGCCAATCGCCCCCGCCTCGCCGCAGCCCTTGGTACCAAGCGGGTTGTGCGTGCAAGGCGTGCAGACATGGCCGAGCTTGAACTGCGGAAAATCGTCGGCGCGCGGCATCGCGTAGTCCATAAAGCTGCCGGTGAGCAACTGACCCGTTTCGCGGTCGTACACACAGTTTTCCATCAAGGCCTGACCAATGCCCTGGACCAGGCCGCCATGCACCTGGCCCTCGACAATCATCGGATTGATGATTGTCCCGAAGTCGTCCACCGCTGTGAACCGGTCCAAGCGCACCACGCCAGTCTGCGGGTCGATCTCCACCTCGCAGATATAGGTACCCGCAGGGAAGGTGAAGTTGGTCGGGTCGTAAAACGCGGTTTCGTTCAGACCGGGTTCGAGCTCCGTCAAGGGGTAGTTGTGCGGCACGTAGGCAGCAAGTGACACCTGCGCAAAAGGGATCTTCTTGTCCGTTCCTTTGACGGTGAACTCGCCGCCTGCAAAGTCGATGTCGACGTCGCTTGCTTCCATCAAATGCGCAGCAATTTTCTTGGCCTTTGCTTCGATTTTGTCCAGCGCCTTCATGATGGCGGCGCCGCCCACGCTGATGGAGCGGGAACCGTAAGTGCCCATGCCAAAGGGCACGCGGCCGGTGTCGCCATGGACGATGTCCACGTTCTCCACAGGAATGCCCAAGCGCGCAGCCACCACCTGGGCAAAGGTTGTCTCATGCCCTTGGCCATGGCTGTGGGAACCGGTGAACACGGTGACGCTGCCCGTAGGGTGCACGCGCACTTCGCCGCATTCAAAAAGGCCAGCGCGGGCGCCAAGCGCCCCGGCGATGTTCGAGGGCGCGATGCCGCAGGCTTCGATGTACGACGAGTAGCCAATGCCGCGTTTGAGTCCCTTCGCTTCGCTCGCCGCGCGACGTGCATCGAACCCCGCAACGTCGGCAAGTTCTTGCGACTGCGTCATGCAGGCGTGGTAGTCGCCCACATCGTACTGCAGCGCCACGGGCGTCTGGTAAGGGAAGGTGGTAATGAAGTTGCGCTTGCGAATCTCGTCTTGCGGGAGCCCCATATCCCAGGCGCAGCGGCTTACTAGCCGTTCAAGCAGGTAGGTCGCTTCGGGCCGACCTGCGCCGCGGTAGGCGTCCACCGGCGAGGTGTTGGTGAACCAGGTGTCTACCTCCACATAGACCTGCGGCGTGCTGTATTGGCCGGCCAAAAGCGTGGCGTAGAGGATGGTGGGCACGGCGCTGGCGAAGGTGCTGAGGTAAGCACCCACATTGGCGTCGGTGTGCACCCGCATCGCGAGGAACTTGCCGTTGGCATCCATGGCCATTTCGGCGTGGCTGACGTGGTCGCGGCCATGGGCATCCGTCAGGAAGGATTCGCTGCGGTCCGCCACCCATTTGATGTTGCGGTTGAGTTTTTTCGATGCCCAGGTCAGGCACACGTCTTCCGCGTACAAAAATATCTTTGAACCAAAACCTCCGCCCACGTCGGGTGCAATCACGCGCACCTTGTGCTCGGGCAGGCCCATCACAAACGCCGTCATCAGCAAGCGCTCGACGTGCGGGTTTTGATTGCTGACGTAGAGCGTGTACTCGTCGGTGCCGCGGTTGTATGAGCCGATGGCAGTGCGGGGCTCCATCGCATTGGGAATCAGCCGGTTGTTGACCAAATCGAGCTTGGTGACGTGGGCTGCAGTGGCGAAGACCGATTCGACGGCGCCCTTGTCTCCAATCGCCCATTTGAAGCAGTGGTTGTCCTCTGCAATATCGTGCAAGCCAGCGCCGGCCACCTTGCCTTGGGCCGCATCAGACACATTGACCACCGCGGGCAGTACGTCGTAATCGACCTCCACCATCTCGGCGGCGTCGCGTGCCTGCTGCAGAGTTTCTGCCACCACCATCGCCACGCCGTCGCCAACATACCGCACCTTGCCCTGCGCCAAGATGGGGTGTGGCGGTTCCTTCATGGGTTCGCCGTTAGTGCTGGTAATGAGCCAACCGCAGGGCAGTCCGTTGATGTTGTCGGCAGCCACATCGGGGCCGGTGAACACTCCAAGCACGCCAGGAGCCGCTTTGGCAGCAGCGATGTCCACGCTGACTACGTTTGCGTGAGCGTGCGGCGAGCGCACGAACACAGCAAAGCTTTGCGCCGCGAGCACGACGTCGTCGGTGTACTGGCCTGCGCCAGTCAAAAAACGGTAGTCCTCCTTGCGACGGACGGATTCGCCAATGTGCGGCAACTTCGAGAAATCAGAGGCACCCATGTCGGTCTCCTGTGTCTGCGACGGTTAGGCGGTGGTCAGGGCCTGCTGCCCCTGCTGCACCGCTTTGACGATGTTCTGGTAGCCGGTGCAGCGGCACATATTGCCGTCGAGCAAGGCGCGAATCTGCGCCTCGCTGGCGCCGGGGTAGCGCTCCACCAAATCAACGGCAGACAGCACCATCCCAGGGGTACAGAAGCCGCACTGCAGGCCGTGGCATTCCTTGAATGCCGCCTGCATGGGGTGCATGGTTCCATCCGGGCTGGCCAGACCTTCGATGGTCGTGATTTCGCAGCCTTCGGCTTGCACTGCCAGCATGGCGCAGGACTTGATGGCACGGCCATCAAGCAGCACCGTGCAGGCCCCACACTGGCTGGTGTCGCAGCCTACGTGGGTGCCAGTGAGGTGAAGATGTTCGCGCAGCGCGTGCACGAGCAAAGTATTGGCGGGGGCGTCGACGCTGGCCTGCCGGCCATTGACGGTGAACTTCACGGACATCGGACTGTCTCCTGAACGGGATGGCTAGAAAGAAGTGGTGGCCATCTTCTGCCCCGTGCTTCCGTGGGCAGCTAGGGACAACCCTGAGCACAGCGATCGAACATGGCGATATTCTCAATTTGAAACATGCTGCGCTGCAGCGTGCACCTTTGACGGTTCTCTGCCATCGTCTGCCGTTGCTTCCCAACACCGACAACCGCCGTGCCAACCAGTTCACACTCAGCTCCAGACCGCAGCGCCTTGATCGCTCAAGCGCGCCAGGCTGCGCTGGTCGGCGCCAGCGAAGCCTCACTGGCCGGCGTTGAACCGTGGATTGCACGCTCTTGGCAACGCTGCCTCCAGGCGAACCGTTCGCCGCAGCAGGCACTGGTCTTTGACGGTGTGAGCGCAGCCGCACTGCGACGGGCGAATGACGAACACGCCAGCCTACTGCGCGCTGCGCGCCCGGTGCTCGACCACCTCGCTCACGCCATAGGCGGCATGGGCTACTTCGCGCTACTGACCGACGCACGCGGCGTCGTGCTGGAAGTCTCAGGGCCGGTGAACCACAGCGATCCCAGAGCCCACGCGATTGGTCGGCCGGGCATTGATCTGTCTGAGCAAAGCGTGGGCACAACTGCCATTGGCGCGGCGCTGAGCGAACTGCGCCCCGTCTGGCTGCATCGAGGCGAGCATTTTTTTTTTGACGCCAACGGCAGCTACAGCTGCGCCGGCGCCCCGCTGTTCGACCCGCAGGGCCGCTGCCTCGGCATGCTCGACCTGACGGGCGTGGACGTCCCCGAGCGACCCGAGTTGCGACATGTGGTGGCACGCTCGGCGCGTGCGCTGGAAGATGCGCTGCTGCGCCAGGAAGCTTATGCACTGCTGCTGCGCGTGAACTGGCCCGGCGCTCAGTTGGGCAGCGAAGCCGACGGCTTGATGGCGCTGGACGCCGACGGCTACCTGCTCGGCTGCAACAGTGCAGCGCGCCAGCTCGTTCCCATGCCGCAGCATGCGGCCGACACTCGACTGCATTGCAGCGACCTGCTGGCGCTCGACTGGCCGCGCTTATTCGACGCGGCGACCCACGGCCAGCGCATCGATCTGCCGCTGTGGTCGGGCCTGCGCTTGCATGCAATGGCGGCACGGAACGCAGCGCCCAACCTCAGGCCGGTGGCTGGCGCCACTTCACTTCGGGACACCGAAACCGAATGGATACGCAGCGCCGTGCGGGCAGCACGCGGCAATGTCGCCGAAGCAGCGCGCAGTTTGGGCATCAGCCGGGCGACGGTGTATCGCAAGCTGGGTACGCGCAAGGGTGGCTGAGCCCCACAAGCGCTAAGACTTCCGATGAAAATAGCGATTTCCGCTTGACTAGCAAGCGCAAGCAGCTATTTATTTAGTAGCGATTCAACACGTGCTGCGGCGCTAAAGCGCCCACCACAAGAGGCCCCCAAGCGCCACCACCGCGCAGGCCACCCAGACCCACACCGGAATGCGGCGCGCGCTGGGCAGGGGCTGCGGACGCGCCGCAGGGCGGGTGCGCGCTGCACGGTCCAGCAGCATGGTGGGGGCCCCGGCGCGCTCTTGGGCATCCATGTCTTCGGGTTCGACCTGCGCCTGCGCTGGCGTCGCGCGCGGGTAGCGCCTGCGAAGCTGCTCGTCGAAACGCCGAAAGAAATGCTCGGTCAGCGCACGTGCCGCGGCGTCGACCTTGCGCGGGTCGAGTTTGGCGATGTTCCCTTCCAGCTGGGTATCGACGCTGTAATGCAGCTGACACCGCGGATGGCCAGGCGCGTAGTCGGCGAGAGGGATGAGCCTGACCCGCGCCACGCCTTTGCCCATACCCGCCACGCCGCCGTTGCCCTCAAAATGAACTTGATAGCGCTCTGGCTCGAAGCGGTCCGCCACCGAAACTTGGCCACTGAAACGGGCCGACCCCGCGCCGATGCGCAGATCGAGGTCCAGCGCATGCTCCGCAGCGCCCGTCGCGTCAAACCGCTCGCAACCGGGAATGCAGGCCTTGAGCAGTTCGATGTCGTTCAGCGCATCCCAGAGTTCTTGCTGGCCTGCGGCAAACGCTCGGCGACCTTCCATTTCCATGACGGACTCCCCTTTGGTTTTTCTTTTTTCGCGCAGCTGTCAATCTTGCGCCAGAACCACGGCATTTTCTTCCAGAATCAGCAGTACTTGGCTGCCAGCGCGCAGCCCACTGCCAGGATCGGCGAATCCTACCAACTGCAGCCCCAGGGGCTGGCGGCCCCAGAGCTGGGCCACCACCTCGTCGCCCACTTGTCCGCGCACCACGCGCACGGCTTTGCCGCGCAGGAGGCAGCAGCCTGCTTGGGCCTGAGCAGCGTCCGCCTCCAACCGCACGATGCGCACCGCCGTCGCCTTGCACAGCGCCTGCACCGACTGCCCCACCGCCAGTCCCATCAGCTCGGCACTCTCTCGGGTAATGCGTGAAATAAGCGAGATGGGCGAAAGATGCGCATCGGCCACCTCACCCGCCGCGGCGATGGTTGACGGCGGTTGCACGGCGTCCAGCGCCAGATGGACGCGCACGATCTGTCCTTGCGCCTCCAGCCGCTGCACGACGCACGGAAGCTGGTTGCGCATGCTGGTGCGCACCGCCAGCCGCCCCAGTGCAGCGCCGGTGTGCGGCCGGGCTTGCCAATGCGAGAGCACGGCGCCACGCGCCTGCGCCATGGCATCGGCAGCCGCCAGCAATTCGCTCCCCGCAGCGGTCAGCGCCGCGCCGCCGCCGCCCGCCCCACCCACCGCACGCGCCACCAAAGGCACCCCCGCCAGGTTGGTCAGTGTGTCGATGGCCTGCCACGCCGCCTTATAGCTCACCCCGACCACACGCGCCGCTTGCGAGATGGAGCCGCACGCGCCGACCTCGCGCAGGATGGCAATGCGCTTGTCGGCAGGCCCGTGGCCCAGGGCGGCAGGCAAGGAAAGGGACTGGGGCATGGGTGCAATGGTGCCTCAGGAATCGACGCTTACACCGCCAAGGGCGGCACGATCTTCTTTTCAAACCCTAATCTTGGGATAAGACTGGCTTCTGACAATGGCCCGGCAGCTACCACTTCGCCAAGCGCGCCGCCATGTCTCTGGACTCAGCTCTTTTTTCTGTCGATCAACGGATCGGCCGCCTCGCCCCACTGGGTGACTGCGCTCGCCTTGTTCACCACGGAGCACTTGCCGCAAGCGATTGCGGGGGGCGTGGTCGGCGTTTTTCTGGCGGGCGACCGCCAGACCAAGCTGCGCGTACTGCACGTGCTTTCCGCCATGGCACTGGCGTGGCTGCTGGCGCGGTTGGGGCAGCATTTCATTTCCATCGACCGGCCTTTCGCCTCCGGGCTTGGGCAGCAGTGGTTGCCGCACCGGGTCTCCCATGGATTTCCCAGCACACACGCAAGCGTTGCCTTCGGCTTTGCGACGGTGGTCGTGCTGATGCGAGGGCGCCTGCCTTGGGCACTGCTTGCTGTCGCCGCTGCCGTGCTGGTCGCCTGGAGCCGCGTCTACCTCGGCCTGCATTTCCCGTCGGACGTTCTGGCGGGCGGCTTCGTGGGGGTCTTCAGTGGCTGGCTGGCGTGCCGACTGGGCTCCGCTGCCTGCAGCTGGCAACCCCGATCAAGCATTGCTGGTGAGCGCTCTGCCGGGTCGGCTTAAGGAGCCGCAGCCGGCGCCGCTTGGCTGTTTGCGACCGGATCGCGCAATTCACGGCGCAAAATCTTGCCGATGTTGCTCTTGGGCAAAGGCTCGCTGCGGAACTCTACGATGCGCGGGATCTTGTAAGCCGTCAGGTGCAGCCTGCAGTGCGCCAACACATCGGCTTCGGTCAGCGCCGGGTTGCTGGGCACGATGACGACCTTGACCGCCTCGCCGGAGCGCTCGTCCTTCACTCCAATGGCCGCAGCTTCGAGCACGTCTGGATGCAGCGTCAGCACGTCTTCGATCTCGTTGGGGAAGACCTTGAAGCCGGAGACGACGATCATGTCTTTCTTGCGGTCGGTGATGCGGATGCTGCCGCGCTCGTCCATCAAGCCCATGTCGCCGGTGCGCAGCCAGCCATTGGGCGTGAAGACCTTGGCGCTCTCCTGTGGCTGGTTCCAGTAGCCTTTCATGACCTGTGGGCCGCGCAAGCAAATTTCGCCCACTTCGCCCAAAGGAATGGGGCCGCCATCGTCGTCCAGAATGGCCGCCTCAGTGCTGGGCAGGGGCACGCCAATCTGTCCGCTCCATTCCTGGATCGTGACCGGATTGGCAATTGCGACCGGCGAGGTCTCAGTCAAGCCATACCCTTCCACCAAGGGCACGCCCGCGCGCTCTTTCCAGCGCTTTGCCACCACCTGCTGCACCGCCATACCGCCGGCCACGGCGAGCTTGAGTCGACTCAGGTCGATGGCGGCAAAACCAGGCGCATCGAGCATGGCCCGAAACAGCGTGTTGACGCCGATGATGGCCGTGAACGGTGCACTCGCCAGCACCTTGAGAAAATCGGGCATGTCGCGCGGGTTGGCGACCAGCACCGCCTGCGCGCCTTGGCTGAAGAACGACAGCGCTCCGGTGAGCGCAAACACGTGGTACATCGGCAGCGGCAGGATCAGGGTTTCCTGGCCCTCGTGCAGGTTGGGGGACATCCACGCCCCCACCTGCAGCACGTTGGCCACCATGTTGCCGTGGCTGAGCTGGGCGCCCTTGGCGACACCAGTGGTGCCGCCGGTGTACTGCAGAAACGCGTGATCGTCGTGACTGAGCAGCACCGCATCGAGTTGCTGCGCCTGCCCCGCCGCCAGCGCATCGCGCCAGGGCGTCGACCCGGGCAGCCGCCATGGTGGCACCATCTTCTTCACATGCTTGACCACCACATTCGTCAGCAGCCGGTTCAAAGTGGGCAACAGGTCGCCCACCTCGGTCGTGACCACCGTGCGCACCCGGGTGTCACCGATCACCTGCTCCAGCGTGTGCGCAAAATTCTGCAGCACCACAATGGCACGCACATCGGCGTCGTTCAGCTGGTGTTTCAGCTCGCGCGGGGTGTAGAGCGGATTCACGTTCACCACCACCATGCCGGCGCGCAACACGCCAAACAGCGCCACCGGATATTGCAGCAGGTTGGGCATCATCAGCGCGACGCGGTCTCCGCGCTCCAGCCCTGCCGATTTTTGCAGCCAGGTGGCAAAGGCGCGGCTGGCGTCGTCCAGGTCGCGAAAACTCATCGTCACGCCCATCGACCGGTACGCAGGCAAGTCGGCAAAGCGCTTACAACTGTCGGTGAACATGTGCACCAGCGAGTCGAAGCGCTGCATGTCGATTTCGGCAGGCACCCCAGCGGGGTACTGTGAGAGCCAGGGTTTGTTCATCGAACTTCCTTTTTTCCAACCAGCGCTTGCCGGCCCACCAAGAACCGCACCGCGTACAGCCATCTTATGTCGCATGCTCGTTCACCCCAAGCAATGTTTGGCCCGCCATGGCGACGTGCCGCGTCCGATGACCCGACAGCAAACCTTGAAAGGCCAAGCTGATGGGAGCGACCCATCGTTTCTTTCCAATCGGAACGCTGGAGCAAAGGTCCTATACTTTCGTTATTACTTTTATGAATAGCGCCTGCGCGCACGCCATCATGCTTGCAACTTCCCCTCTTCTCTCCCGCCTGTGTGCCGCACTGGCCTTGACACTGAGCGCCTTCGCAGTCCAGGCTGAGGAGGTACAGGTTGCGGTGGCCGCCAACTTCACCGCCCCAATGCAAGACATTGCCGCACTGTTTGCCAAGGACACCGGCCACACGGCAGCGCTCTCGTTTGGCTCCACCGGCAAGTTCTATGCACAGATCACCAATGGCGCACCATTTGACGTTTTTCTGTCGGCCGACGCCAAGACCGCCGCGCGCCTGGTGTCCGAGGGCAAGGCCGTCGCCACCAGCCTGATGCCCTACGCGATGGGCAGCCTGGTGCTGTGGAGCGCCAACGAGTCGACGGTGGATGCCGAAGGCAAAGTGCTGGCCTCGGGCAATTTCGCCCACCTCGCCATCGCCAACCCCAAGCTCGCACCCTATGGCGCCGCCGCCGTACAAACCATTGACAAGCTGGGGCTCGCAGACAAGTTGCAGCCCAAGCTGGTGATGGGCGAGAACATCGGGCAGACCTACCAGTTTGTGCACACCGGCAACGCACAACTAGGTTTTGTCGCGCTGTCGCAGGTGATGAAGGACGGGAAAATCACCAAGGGCTCGGCCTGGCGCGTGCCGGCCGAGATGCATGCCCCCATTCGCCAGGACGCCGTAGTGCTGGAGCGCGGCAAGGCCAATCCGGCCGCTGCGGCGCTCATGACTTACCTCAAGAGCGACGCCGCGCGCGCGGTCATCCGTTCTTACGGCTACGGCATCATCGAATAGGCCAGTCGCAGGCTCCATGGGCGTTACCGAAACCGACCTGCGCGCCATTGGGCTGACGCTGCGCCTGGCAGGCACGACCATGGTGCTGCTGCTGCTGCTGTGCACGCCGCTCGCCTGGTGGCTGGCGCGCACGCGTTCACGCTGGCGCGGGCCGATTTCGGCAATTGTTGCACTGCCGCTGGTGCTGCCGCCCACGGTGATCGGGTTTTACATGCTGATTGCCCTCGGCCCCAACGGACCGCTGGGCAAGCTGACCACGGCGCTGGGCCTCGGCACCCTCCCCTTTACCTTCTGGGGACTGGTGCTGGGCTCGCTCATTTATTCACTGCCGTTTGCCGTGCAGCCGCTGCAGGGCGCTTTTGAAGCGGTGGGCGACCGCCCGCTGGAAGCTGCCGCCACGCTGGGCGCCGGGCCGCTGGACCGCTTCTTCACCGTAGCGCTGCCGCTGGCACGCGGCGGTTTTATCACTGCTGCCATCTTGAGCTTCGCGCACACCGTCGGGGAGTTCGGCGTGGTGCTCATGCTCGGCGGCAACATTCCCGGCGTGACCCGCGTCATCTCGGTACAAATCTACGACCACGTCGAGGCGCTGGAATACACCCAGGCGCATTGGCTGGCCGGTGGAATGGTGGTGTTCTCCTTCATCGTGCTGCTGGGCTTGAACTTGACGCGCCGCGCACGCCTGCTGCCATGACCCAAGAGGCCGATGGCATTCACGCGCGCCTAGTGCTGGAGCGCGCAAACTTCTCCCTGAATGTGGACCTGCGCCTGCCAAGCAACGGGGTGACCGTCTTGTTCGGCCCATCCGGCTGTGGCAAGACCACGTGCCTGCGTGCCATGGCTGGCTTGGAGCGCGCGCAGGGCAGTGTGCAGGTCAACGGCGAAACGTGGCAGGACGACGTCACGCGAACCTGGCTGCCCACGCACCAGCGCGCACTGGGCTACGTATTTCAGGAAACAAGCCTGTTTGACCACCTGAACGTGCGCCGCAACATGGAATACGGCCTGAAGCGTCTGCTGCCTCAACGCAGACGCGTGTCGCTCGAGCAGGCGGTGGAGCTCTTGGGTCTGGCGGCGCTTCTGGAGCGCACGCCCCAGACTCTGTCAGGCGGCGAGCGCCAACGCGTGGCGATCGCCCGCGCACTGGCGACGAGCCCCGGCGTGCTGCTGATGGATGAGCCGCTGGCGGCCCTGGACGCCGCGCGCAAGGCCGAAGTGCTGCCTTACTTGGAACGGCTGCAGCGCGAACTCTCCATCCCCATCGTTTACATCACCCACTCCAGCGACGAAGTTGCCCGGTTGGCCACACACCTGGTGCTGCTCCAAGCCGGGCGGGTCATCGCGCAGGGCATGCCGCAAGAACTCATGGCCCGGCTGGATCTCCCCATGGCTGCCGGTGACACCGCTGCAGCACTGGTACATGGCCAGGTAACCGCATGGGACGCAACGGACCAATTGCTCACCGTCGCCTTTCCAGGGGGTGACATGCACCTTGCTACCGCGAAAGAGCGGCCCATCGGCGAGAACGTGCGTCTTCGCGTTCTGGCACGCGACGTGAGCCTGGCGCGTACTCCACCACAAGACTCCAGCGTCCTCAACGTGCTCCCTGCCCGCATCACCGAGATCACGGCGGATGCACCCGGGCAGGTCATGGTGCGCTTGGATCTTGCCGGCACGCCGTTGATGGCCCGCATCACACAGCGTTCACGGCGCGATTTGTCACTGCTCGTGGGGGAGCATGTCTTCGTGCAGGTCAAGGGTGTGGCGTTGGCCAGCTAACTGCCAACGCTGCGCATATCGGCGCTCGCTCTCTTGTGTGTGATCCGGCCCTTTTCCACCGTTGGCCTGCATACGTCCCATCATCTTCCTGCAGCCACCCGCCGTGACTTCGTAGAATGGCGGCCCTGTTGTAAAACTTTGTCGGCTCACGCTCCACCAACGCGTGCTGCCGGAGGGCCATCAGCCCATTCAGCCATTTATTGGAGACTCCATGCAGGCTTTACTCGCCCTATCGCGGGCCATCGACAGGCTCAACACCTTTGTCGGCAAATACGCCATTTGGCTCATATTCGGCGCCACGGCCATCAGCGCGGCCAACGCCGTCATCCGGAAGATCTTCGACTACAGCTCCAATGCCTACCTCGAAGTGCAGTGGTATTTGTTTGCTTGGTCGTTCTTGGTAGCCGCGGGCTACACACTGCTCAAGCGCGATCACGTGCGCATTGACGTGCTTAACAGCCGCTTTCCGAAAAAACTTCAAATCGCGGTTGAAATTTTCGGTCTGCTCTTTTTTCTCACGCCGCTGTGCGTCATCGTGCTGTACTTCACCGTACCGCTGACCATCCAGATGTACCAATCCAGCGAAATGTCGAACAACCCCGGCGGCCTGATTCGCTGGCCGGTGTGGCTCGCGCTGCCATTGGGCTTCACGCTGCTGCTCCTGCAGGGCTGGTCCGAACTGATCAAATGCATCGCCTTCCTCAAGGGCCTCACGCCCGACCCCACGGTAAAGAGCGAAGACAAGACCGACGAAGAAGCGCTGATCGAAGCGCTGCGTCAGGAAGCTGCCAAAGCCACTGCCCCCGCGCAGGCCCACTGAACCCGCGCGGAGCATCTACACCATGGCATTCATTGCATCCAACTTCGCCCCCATCATGTTCGTGGGGCTGATCTGCTTTTTGATTCTCGGTTTCCCTGTCGCCTTCAGCCTGGGCGCGGCCGGGATCTTCTTCGGCCTGCTCGGGGTATATCTGGATCTCTTCCCCTCGGCGATCTTGAGCGTGCTGCCGCTGCGCCTGATCGGCGTCATGGCCAACGAGACCCTGCTCGCGGTGCCTTTCTTCACCCTGATGGGTCTGATTCTGGAACGCAGCGGTATGGCCGAAGACCTGCTCGAATCGGTCGGCCAGGTGTTTGGTCCGCTGCGCGGGGGCCTGGCGCTGGCGGTGGTGCTGGTCGGCGCGATGCTGGCCGCCACCACCGGCGTGGTCGCCGCGTCGGTCATTTCGATGGGCCTCATTTCCATGCCCATCATGCTGCGTTACGGCTACAGCCGCAGCCTCGCCAGCGGCGTGATCGCCGCCTCTGGCACGCTGGCGCAGATCATCCCGCCATCGCTGGTGCTGATCGTGCTCGCCGACCAGATGGGCAAAAGCGTGGGCGATATGTACAAAGGTGCATTCATCCCGGGCTTCACGCTCATGGGGCTGTACATCCTGTATGTCGTCGCCCTGGCCATCTTTAAGCCCAAGATGGTACCGGCGCTGCCGCCTGAGGCTCGCGTATTCCGCGAGCCCAATGGCCATTCGGGCTACCTCTCGCTCGGAATGCTGGCGCTGCTGTCCACCGTGATCGCGGTGACGCTGGGGCAAAACATGGAGGCGGTGCACACCTGGTGGAAAGGCGAGCTCGTGGAATTCGTGCCGACCGATGAAAAAATCGTCGTCGCGATGTGTGGCGGCAGCTTCTTCGCCTGGCTGATTGCCGCCATCAACCGCGTCACCCACTTGGGACTTTTGTCCAAGCTGGCTGAGCGCGTGACGTTCGTCTTGATTCCGCCGCTGCTCTTGATCTTCCTTGTACTGGGCACGATTTTTCTGGGTGTCGCCACTCCTACCGAAGGCGGTGCCATGGGCGCGATGGGCGCGCTCATCATGGCGGTGCTGCGAGGGCGCTTGTCCTGGTCGTTGCTGCGCCAGGCACTCGATACAACAACCAAGCTCGCCTCGTTCGTGATGTTCATCCTGATCGGTGCGACGGTGTTCAGCATGGTGTTCCAGGCGGCCGATGGGCCGGTCTGGGTTGAACACCTGCTCGCCAAGCTGCCCGGCGGACAGCTTGGATTTTTGATTTTCGTAAACGTCCTGGTGTTCTTCCTGGCATTCTTCCTGGACTTTTTTGAACTCTCATTCATCGTCGTGCCGATACTCGCGCCGATCGCCAACAAGATGGGCATCGATCTGGTCTGGTTTGGCGTTCTGTTGGCGATCAACATGCAGACCTCATTCCTGCACCCGCCGTTCGGTTTCGCGCTGTTCTACCTGCGCTCTGTCGCGCCCGAGAAACCGTACGTGGACAGCCACACCGGATTGACGATGGCGCCGGTCACCACGATGCAAATCTACAAAGGCGCAATACCATTTCTGCTCATTCAAATTGTCATGGTCGGCCTGGTGATTGCCTTCCCCCGGCTGGTGACAGGTGGCTTGGACAAACCGATCGTGGTAGACATGAAAGCCGTAGGCGAGCAAATGCTGCTCGACCTGAACGAGCAGAGCGGCGATTCAGATTTCAACACTGCGCCGCCGCTCTTCAACACCGCTCCAGCGGACAGCGGCGCGAGCAGCAAGACGCCAGAAAACATCGGTAGCATCGGTTCGCCCGAAACTGCTGCGGGCAGCTTCGGTCCGGTAGGCGAGGAAATCGATCCGATGAAAGCCATACAGGACTCGATCGGCAAATAGCGGTGCAGGCGCTCGGTGCGGCGGCTCTGCCCCGCAATACACCTACATAACACGCACAAAAAAACCGCAGCCATCGGGCTGCGGTTTTTTTATTGGGTAAACGCTGGCCCTGGCTGGCACCAGCGCTCAGGCTTAGATTTTGAGCGAAGCCATATCCTGCGTGAATACCAGCTCGGAGATGCGGTTCCAGAGGATCTGGTCGCGCTGGAATCCGCGCAAATCGTCAAGAATCTTCTTGAACTGCGGATCCTTGGCCGAGTGCTCGGCGTACACGTCTTGCGCGGCTTTGAAGCCGGCCTGAACGATTTCCTTGTTGAAGCGCTTGAGCTGCGTGCCGCTGGCCACGAGGTTTTTGAGCGCAATCGGGTTCAGGTACAGGTACTTGGACGTCCCATCGTTGTAGGCGGTGTCCATCGCGGACCTGACGATTGCCTTGTTTTCGTCGGACAACTTGGCATAGGCCTTGTTGTTGATGAAGAACTCGAGGTCGGCGCCACCCTCCCACCAAGCGCCATAATAGTAGTACTTGGCTACCTTGTTCCAGCCCATCTTCTGGTCGTCGTAAGGGCCCACGAACTCGGCCGCGTCAAGCGTACCTTTTTCCAGCGCCTGGTACACATCGCCACCGGGCATGTTCTGTGACACGACGCCGAGCTTGGCCATCGACTCGCCAAACACACCGCCGCCAAGGCGCATCTTCAAACCCTTGAAGTCCTCGGGCGAGTTCATTTCCTTGCGGTACCAGCCGCCCATTTGGGTGCCGGTGTTGAGCGCGCTGCGCGCATGGAAGTTGTACTTGGCGAACAACTCGTCGAGCAACTTGTGGCCGTTGCCATGCAGCTTCCATGCCTGGTTCTGCTGCGCGGTAAAACCAAAGGGAATCGCGCAGCTGAACGCAAACGATGGATCCTTGCCGGTGTAGTAATAGGAAGCGGTCTCGCCCATTTCGATGGAGTCGTCGGCCAGTGCATCGACGATGCCGAAAGCCGGGATCAACTCACCGGCAGCATGCACCGACACCTCGAACTTACCGCCCGAAAGCGCCTTGACGGTTTCGGAGAACTTGACGGCGCAGCCATGCAGCGTTTCGAGAGACTTCGGAAAGCTGGTGGCCAGTCGCCAGCGGACTGCGGCCTGAGCATGGACAGCAGGCGCTACACCTGCGGCTAGTACGCCGGCAATGCCTGCATGTTTAATAAGGGAACGACGGTCCATAAGCACCTCCTGATAAACGGAATTATGAAATCACCTGGCACGCGGGGGATACGCCGCGGGACCCGTCCACTTTAGCAGCCATGGCGAAGTTTTTAAAAGGGGGATTTTCCGGATGTCTCAGGGTTTTTCCGAGAGCGCGTCTTCAGGGTTTTGCAAGCATTTGCCTGCAGCATGCAGAAAATCGACAAGCCCGCGGACACTCCACGTTCCTGTTAGTCAGCGTCAGGCCGCGCGCCCATCGACAGCATGCACCGAAGCTGCAAACCGCGCACGCACCGAGGCCGCAATGCCTTGCGCGTCCAGCCCCTGCAAGGCCAGAAGCTTTGCCGGGTCGCCGTGTTCAATGAATACGTCGGGCAAGCCAAGTTGCAGCACTGAGCGCTGCACATCGGCTGCGGCCAAGGCTTCAAGTACCGCACTGCCGGCGCCGCCCTGAATGCAGCCCTCTTCCAGCGTCACGAATGCGTCGTGGTCGGCCGCCAATTGCAGCAACAGCTCGGTGTCGAGCGGCTTGGCCCAGCGCATGTTGGCCACCGTGGCGTCAAGCGCCTCTGCCGCTTCCAGCGCCGGGTACAGCAGCGTGCCAAACGCCAGGATGGCAATGCGCGGCAAACCGCCCGCACGGTGGGCGCCAGTCCGCGTCCGGCGGATTTCGCCTTTGCCAAAAGGCAATGCGTCCAGCCCCGGCAAGGGCACCACACCCGCACCTGCGCCGCGCGGGTAGCGCACGGCCACCGGGTGGTTTTGCGCGAACGCGGTGCTGAGCAGTTGCCGGCACTCGCGCTCATCCGCAGGGCAGGCCATGGCCATATTGGGTATGCAGCGCACAAACGCGATGTCGTAGGCACCGGCATGCGTGGCGCCGTCGGCTCCTACGATGCCCGCACGGTCGAGCGCAAACACTATCGGCAGGTTCTGCAGCGCCACGTCGTGGATCAGCTGGTCGTAGCCGCGCTGCAAGAAGGTGGAATAGATCGCCACCACCGGTTTGACACCCTCGCAGGCCATGCCCGCCGCAAAGGTCACGGCGTGCTGCTCCGCAATGCCGACGTCGTAATAACGGTCCGGGAAGCGCTGCTCGAACTCCACCATGCCAGAGCCTTCGCGCATGGCCGGCGTAATGCCCACCAGGCGGTCATCGTGCGCGGCCATGTCGCACAGCCACTGACCAAACACCTGCGTAAAGGTCTGGCGTGGCGGCGTGGCGGGTTTGACCAGGCCAATTTTGGGGTCGAAGCGCGAGGGGCCGTGGTAGGCCACGGGGTCGGCTTCGGCGAGCTTGTAGCCTTGGCCCTTTTTGGTTACCACATGCAGAAACTGCGGGCCCTTGAGCTCCTGGATGTTCTGCAGCGTGGGGATGAGCGAGTCGAGGTCGTGTCCGTCGATCGGGCCGATGTAGTTGAAACCGAATTTCTCAAACAAGGTGGCGGGCACCACCATGCCCTTCGCCTGCTGCTCAATGCGCTTGGCCAGCTCCAGCAGGGGCGGCACGGGGCGCAGCACCGTCTTGCCGACGTTCTTGGCGGCGGCGTAGAACTGCCCGCTCATGAGCTGCGCGAGGTAGCGGTTGAGCGCGCCCACCGGCGGGCTGATGCTCATGTCGTTGTCGTTCAGGATGACCAGCAGGTTGCAGTCGGCCACGCCCGCGTTGTTCAGCGCCTCGAAGGCCATGCCGGCGGTCATGGCGCCGTCGCCAATGATGGCCACGGCGTAACGCTCGTCGCCGCGATGCTTGGCGGCCAGCGCCATCCCTAAGGCTGCAGAAATGCTGGTGCTCGAATGCGCCGTGCCAAAAGTGTCGTATTCGCTCTCGGCACGTTGCGGAAAGCCGGAAATACCGCCGAACTGGCGCAGCGTGCCCATGCGCTCGCGCCGGCCAGTCAGAATTTTGTGCGGATAGGTCTGATGGCCCACGTCCCACACCAGGCGGTCCCGCGGGGTGTCGAAAACGTAATGCAGCGCCACGGTGAGTTCCACCGTGCCCAGGTTCGAGCTGAGGTGCCCGCCCGTTTTGGAGACGCTGTCGAGCACAAAGGCGCGCAGCTCGTCGGCCAGGCGCTTGAGCTCGGCGCGTGAGAGCCGGCGCAGGTCGGCCGGGTCGTTCACGGTCTCAAGCAGGGGAAAGGCGTTCGTGGACATTCAATGCTATGGATTTAATAGCTCCTGGCGCTTATCCAATAAGCGCCAGATGCCATTTTTACTTCTAATTTGAGCGCTGCAGCACCAAGTCTGCCAGCGCGGTAAGCCGAGCGGTATTGCGCAAGCCTGAGGCTGCCAGCCCCGCCAGCGCCTCCGCATGGAGATTCTGCGCGCTTTGACGCGCTGTCGCGAGTCCAAGCAGCGACACGTACGTTGGCTTGGCGTGGGCCGCATCCTTGCCCGCCGTCTTGCCCAGGGTGGCCGAGTCCTGCGTGACGTCCAGAATATCGTCCACCACCTGGAAGGCAAGGCCCAGCGCCTCACCATAGCGCGCCAAGCCGGCAAGCGCCGAAGCACCCGGCGTGCCGCATGCGGCGCCCATCATGACGCTGGCTTGCAGGAGGGCGCCCGTCTTGAGCTGATGCATGTGCCGCAACTGCGCTTCGTCCAGTTGCAGACCGACGCTGGCCAGATCAATCGCTTGCCCGCCGGCCATGCCCGCCGCGCCGGCAGCACGCGCCAGCAACCGGCACAGGGTAGCCTGCACCGCCGGCGCAATGCGGCTGTGGTCGGGCGTCAGCAGCTCGAACGCCAGCGCCTGCAGCGCGTCGCCCGCGAGCAGCGCGCCGGCCTGGCCAAACTGCACATGGACCGTGGGCTTGCCGCGGCGCAGCACATCGTTGTCCATGCAAGGCATGTCGTCGTGTACCAGCGAATAAGCGTGAATGAGCTCGACGGCACAGGCGGCGCGCAGCGCCGCTTCATCCAATGCGGCAGTGGTCACGGCATCGCCGGGCACAGCGCCCTCCCCGGCCACGGCCTCGCGGGCCGCCAGCACCAGCATCGGGCGCAGGCGCTTGCCACCGCCCTGCACCGCATAGCGCATGGCCTCGCCCAAGTCGGCCGGCGCACCCGGCCCCACCCACTGCTCCAGGGCCGCTTCGGTGCGCGCCAGTTGCGCCGCATTCCAAGCGGCAAAGGAGGGCTCTGGCATGCCGCTCATTCGCCCGTCCAGGCCTGCACGGCGCCAGCGTCCAGCACTTTGATCTGGTCCTGCACGGCTTCCAGGCGCTCACGGCAAAAGGCCAGCAGCGTGGCGCCGCGCTGGTAGCCCGTGAGCAGTTGCTCCAGCGGCATCTGCCCCGATTCGACCCGCGCGACCAATTGTTCGAGCTCTTCGAGTGCGGCTTCGTAGCTGGCCGGTTGGGTGGCCTGAGGTTTTGCCATGGACGGAATCTGGGACTTGGTGCAAAGCCGGTGATTTTAGGGCGTGTCCATCCAGCGCCCCGCAGCGCCCAATACACGCGCCCCGCCTGCGGGCATTGCCAGCGGGGAATAACCCCGCTGCCTATAATCCCATTCTTCCTGAACCGGCTCCTTGCCGGTTTCATTTTTTCCACCGACGCGGTGCGTCTCTCCCTGTGGGGAGTCTTTGTCAGCAAGCCATGTCTGATGTAAGTCTTCGACTGCAGCCGGCCACGAGTCAACTCCCGGTTTCCAGCTATTTTGATCCCGCGCTGTTCGAGCGCGAGATGGTCACGCTGTTCCAGCGCGGCCCCCGCTATGTGGGGCACGCACTGAGCGTGCCGCAGCCGGGCGACTACCACGCCTTGGCGCAGGAGGGCGAAGGCCGGGCGCTGGTGCGCGGGCCGGGCGGCCAGGTGGAACTGATCTCCAACGTCTGCCGGCACCGCCAGGCGATCATGCTGGGCGGGCGCGGCACGCTGCAGGAGCAGGCCAAGGGCAGCGCCGGCGGCAACATCGTCTGCCCGGTGCACCGCTGGACCTACAGCCCCACCGGCGAGCTGCTGGGCGCGCCGCACTTCAAGCACGACCCCTGCCTGAACCTGAAGAACTACCCGCTGCGCGAGTGGAATGGCCTGCTGTTTGAAGACAACGGCCGCGACATCGCCGCGGACCTGGCCGGCATGGGCCCGCGCGCGGAGCTCTCGTTCGAGGGCTACACACTCGACCGGATCGAACTGCACGAGTGCAACTACAACTGGAAGACCTTCATCGAGGTCTATCTGGAGGACTACCACGTCGGCCCCTTCCACCCGGGGCTGGGCAACTTCGTCACCTGCGACGACCTGCGCTGGGAGTTTCAGAAGGAATACTCGGTGCAAACCGTAGGCGTGGCCGCCACCTTCGACCAGCCCGGCTCCAGCGCGTACAAGAAGTGGCACGAGGTGCTGCTCAAGTACCGCCAAGGCAAGCTGCCGGAGCGCGGCGCGATCTGGCTCACCTATTACCCACACATCATGGTGGAGTGGTACCCGCACGTGCTCACCGTCTCCACGCTGCACCCAGTCAGCCCGAGCAAGACGATGAACATGGTCGAGTTCTTCTACCCCGAAGAAATCACCGCGTTCGAGCGCGAGTTTGTCGAGGCCCAGCAGGCCGCCTACATGGAAACTTGCCTGGAAGACGACGAAATCGCCGAGCGGATGGACGCCGGCCGCAGGGCGCTCTTTCAGCGCGGCGACAACGAGGTGGGCCCGTACCAGAGCCCAATGGAAGACGGCATGCAGCACTTTCACGAGTGGTACCACAATGGGATGAACGCGGCTCTCTGAGACGGGGCGCGCCGCGACCAGCTGCAGTGGGCGTGGGACGTCGCAAGTTGCAAGGCGACCTACCTAGACGGCGAATGCTGACGCAAAGCAAAATGCGCTAGCTACTATTACAATAGCTGCTTACGCTTTACGCATAAGCGTTAGAAGACATTTCTACTTAAATTTCACACTTTCATGCAAGCTCTGTGGATGGTGCTCGCCGCGTTTTTGTTTGCGAGCATGAGCGTGTGTGTGAAGTTTGCCTCGGCGTACTTCACCTCGGCTGAGCTGGTTTTCTCCCGCGGGTTGATTGGCATGGCGCTGCTTGCCTGGCTTGCACGCGCGCAAGGTGTGCGCTTGGCGACCCGATACCCGCGCATGCACGCCTGGCGCTCGTTCATTGGCGTGATCTCGCTCGGCGGCTGGTTTTACGCGATTGCGCACTTACCAGTGGCGACCGCCGTCACGCTCAACTACATGAGCAGCGTGTGGATCGCAGCTTTTCTGGTAGGTGCGGCCGTCATGGCATGGCGTCCTTCGCCCGAAACTCCTCGCCCCGCGTTGCAGGGCCCTTTACTACTCACCGTGGCCGCCGGCTTCATCGGCGTGGTGCTGCTGCTGCGCCCCAGCATCGGCCGCGGGCCTGAGCAGGCGTTGGCCGGGCTGGTAGGCTTGCTTTCGGGCATGTGCGCTGCGCTTGCCTATATGCAGGTGGTGGCGCTCTCTCGCATCGGCGAGCCCGAGGCACGCACGGTGTTCTACTTTGGCCTCGGCTCGGCAGTAGCAGGTGGCGCTGTGGTGCTTGCCACGGGAAGCTCCCCATGGCCGGGCTGGCCGGCGCTCTGGCTGCTGCCCATTGGCGTGCTCGCCGCTGGCGGCCAGCTGTGCATGACGCTTGCCTACGCCAGTGCTCACAACCCGCGCGCCACCTTGGTAGTGGCCAATCTGCAGTATTCGGGCATCGTGTTTGGCGCGCTCTACGGTACGCTGCTGTTCGGCGACCGCATTGCGCTGCTGGGTTGGCTGGGTATGGGGCTGATCATCGTCAGCGGCGTCGTCGCGACCGTGCTGCGCGCGCGCACTGTGGCGGCATCACCTGCCGAAGAACTCTGACGCACCCTGCGCCCCCGGCTTTGCACAATAGCGGTCAGAAAGGCCTACTTCAACATGACCTACACCCACCTTATTTCGCCCGAAGCATTGATTTCCCTGCGCGAGAGCGGCACGCCTTGCATGGTGTTCGACTGCAGTTTTGATTTGGGCAAGCCGTCTTCCGGCCACAGCGCGTTCCTTGACGCCCATATTCCCGGCGCGGTCTATGCCCACCTGGATGACGACCTGAGCGCGCCGCACGGCGTTCCGGGCGCCGACGGCACTGTCATCACCGCGCACGCTGCCGACGGGCCGATGTCCGGCGGTCGCCACCCGCTGCCCACCCGCGAGCGCTTCGCCGTGTGGCTCTCGAGCGTAGGCTTTGACAACTCCATGCAGGCCGTGGTGCTTGACCGCAATGGCGGCGCCTACTCTGGCCGCTTGTGGTGGATGCTCAAATGGATGGGGCACGACGCCGTCGCAGTGCTCGACGGCGGCATGGCCGCGTGGCAAGCAGCCGGCGGCGACATTGCTACAGGCGAAGAGCCCGCACACTTTCAGTCCAACTTCGCGCTGCATCCGCCGCTGCGCGAGCTGCGCAGCGCGCAGGAAGTGCTGGCGCAGTTGGGCAGCACGACACAAACCGTGATCGACGCACGCGCCCCCGAGCGCTACCGCGGCGAAGTCGAGCCGCTCGACCCGGTGGCGGGCCATATCCCCGGTGCACTTAACCGGCCGTTTTCGCAGAACTTTGGGCCGGACGGCCGCTTCAAAAGCCCCGAGCAACTGCGAGCCGAGTTTGAGTCTGTGCTGGGCGGGCGCAGCCCCGCAACCGTGGTGCACCACTGCGGCAGCGGCGTTACAGCCAACCCCAATCTGCTGGCCATGGAACTTGCAGGCTACGCGCCGACCGCGCTTTTTGCCGGAAGCTGGAGCGAGTGGTGCAGCGACCCGTCGCGGCCCGTGGAGAAGGGTCCCGCCTGAGGCGCGCCATCCTCCTGCCAGCCATGAAAAACCGACTCAACGCGAGCCTTGACGAGGGGCAGTACTTCACCCAAAAGGATCGCCGCGCGGATCTGCGTTTGAAAAGTGCGAAAAGAACGGTGTTTCGGGTGCTATAGAAACCATGAGCACGATTGGGTGCCAACGCCGTGAGCACACAGCACGGCGCTCGCAGGCAAACGCAGGCACCTGCCTTATGCGCGTGTAAGGCAAATTCCTACAAAGCGCACCCGGAAACCAGACGCTTCGCGTAGACAAGCCCCGACTTAATTTCTTTTTGGGCCGGTTTCACAATCCATTTCACCGGATCGCCAAAGCATGCAAACGGCATGAAAAGCGCCACCGGACCTGAAAAGGATGTGCCCCATGACTCAAGAACAAGTGCTCGCCGAAATTCGCGAAGCCAACCTGACCTACCTGATGCTTGCGCAGACGTTGATCCGCCAGGACAAGGCCGAGGCGGTGTTCCGTCTCGGGCTCAACGAAGAGGCTGCCGATCTGCTCGCTTCACTCTCCCCTTCCCAGGTCATGAAAATCGCTTCACGCAACACCTTGCTGTGCAGCTTCCGGGTGGACGACAGCCTGGTGTGGGGCCTGCTCACCAACCACGACACCCCCCGCAAGGTGGGCAACGAAGCGACGAACACGCTGCACGCCAACATTTTGATGGCCAGCCGTGTTTCCGAAGTGCTCTAAGCACACGGCGCTTTTCACTGCTCCGCACCGCTTCGCCCGTCCACTTTCCGAGACTGCCATGACCCAAACTGCCGCCAACACCGCAAGCACTCCAAAGCGCGCCGCCAAGAGCGTGCTGAACGAATCGCGCCAAATCGAGCGTGCCGCACTTTTGATTGGCATGGGCGCCCGCATGCAGGTGCTGGAGTCGGAAACCACCCTGTCGTACGAGCGACTGATTCGGCTGTACAAGGAAATTGCGGGCAAGTCGCCATCAAAAGGCCAACTTCCGTTCTCAACCGACTGGTTTCTGACCTGGCAGGAAAACATTCACAGCTCGCTGTTCCTCAACATCTACGAATATCTGGGCAAAGGCATGGAGCTCGATTCGGTCGAACTGCTGACCAAGGCCTATCGGCTCTACAGCGAGCAGATTGAAATCGCCCAGGTCGAGCCCCTACTCTCCTTCACCCGCGCATGGCGGCTGGTGAAGTTCGTTGACGCCGGCATGCTGACCCGCACCGCGTGCGTGGAATGCAAAGGCCAGTTCGTCACTGAGATGTACGAAAACCGGGGCTACACCTGCGGCCTGTGCAACCCGCCAGCCCGCGCGGGCAAGAGCAAAAATGCCGGCGCGTTGATGCTGCATTGAGAATATCGCGGCAACAAGCCACACAGCAAACCGGCCGAGGCCGGTTTTTTTAGGGCAGGCCCAGCAGCGCGCGCAGTTCGTCACTCAGCGGCAGCGCATAGTCGTACGCGGCAACTGCTGTATTGCCCTCCGGGCGCACCAGCTTGAGGCTGACAAATACCTGCCGCGTTGACACCGCATAGGTACCCACCACCACCGCCTGCGCAGCGTGGGCTTGGCTTACTTCGTGCAGTTCGCGCGACAGCAGCAATTGCCCTTCGTGCGGTGCCAGCACCACGTTGCTGCGCAAACGAAGTTCGGGCACTGGCAGGCCACGCTGGACCAGCCGCCCGGCAATCTGCTCGGACACCACGCGGCCAAAGCGAGATGAGCGCTCCAGGTGATCCAGATCTACCAGCGTCGCGACCAGCACAGGCACGCGCACGTCGAGCGGAGCGCGCTCCAGCAGGGCGTCGGCGGCGGCATAGCTGCTGCGCACCAGGTCGGCGGTTTTGCTCAGCGACAAAGGTTCGCCATACTTTTCGCCGTAGTAATAGCCTGCGCAACCAGTCAGCGAGCCTGCTGCCAGCAACGCGGCCAACATGGCGGGTGCACCCCGCCGAGCAATCAAGGCTAACTTTTTCATGGCTTGACCACCTGCCAGGTCGTGAGCGCAGGCAGTGGGGCTGGCGCAGGGGCGCTGCGATAAAGCGCTGCGTCGGCGCCATCGATGTAGTAAACGTCCGCGGTGCTGGCAAGGTAGCGCCCGCCGCTCTCCAGCGACGTCGTCACCAGCACTTCGGTGCGGGTAGGCCCGCCGGCTGCAGCGCCGTCGGTGTGCAATTGGGCTGCATCCAATGCCAAGCCGAGCACCAATCCACCAGCAATACCAGAGGCTGCCGACTGGGCATGCACCGCGATGTCCCGTGCCACCGCTACACCGGCGGCAAGGCGGGTGTAAGGCGCATCCACACGGTTGTGCGCTGCTGCCTCGTGCTGAACAAGTTGCGTCTCGATGTGCAACTGCACTGCTGCAGGCTCGGTTGAAAGCACCACGCTGCGCTCAAGCAGGCGGGCGATTAAAAGCTTGCGAAAGCCGTCATTGAAACTTCCGGCAGGTGGCACGCCAAGGTAGATGGGATGCTCTCCCGCTGGCCATTCGCTGATCTTGTTGGCCACACGCGCCGCGACGTCATCGGCCAGCACGTCCCAGTGGTGCACAGCACGCACCTTCTTTTGGCCACTCGCAGCGTAGTTGTCGGCTCGCGGCACATCAAGCGTGGAGCAGCCTGCTGCCAGCAGCAAGAGGGCCAGAAGCGCAGGCCGAACGACGGTAGGTAGGGATGCCATGGCAGCCATGGTAGAGCTTCGCGAGGGCCTCAATTGGCGCATCAGCACCCCATTTACCCACCATTTGACACCTCGCTTCAGCGAATTTCACCTACGCAGGGGGCCGCTGCGAGAAAGAAATAATGCGCAATGTCTGGCACCTCCCCTGCTCTTCCCACGCCCACAGAAGGTGCGCGTCCAAACGACGACGCGATCCCGCCCGCAGCGCCACAAACGGTAGAAGCGACCGAGAGAGCCTCCCCGCCACCCTGCGAGGACGACAACACGGTGGTGCTGACACCCACCGAAAGTCAAGCTGGGCCGGTGGCGCTGCATGTGCCGGTGGGTGTTCGCAGCGCCTCGTTGGCCATCATCGCGCTCTGTGCATGCCTGGCTGTGCTGCACTGGGCGGCGGCAGTATTCATCCCGATCGCGATGAGCGCCCTGCTCATTTGCGCGCTCTCACCGTGTGTTGGGTGGCTGCACCGCCATCGCATTCCCCGCGGCGTTTCTGCCGCGCTGCTGCTGCTCGCTTTAAGTGGTGGCTTGGCCGGAACCGTGTATCAGCTGAGCGACGGCGCGTCGCAGGTGGTGGATTCTTTGCCCAAGGCGGCGTCCAAAGTGCGCGACAAGATGCGCGAACGCTCCCGTCAACCCAGCCCCATTGAAACGGTGCAAAAAGCGGCCGCACAAATTGAGCAGGCTGCGGCCGAAACCACCGCTCCCTCCACGGCCCGGCGCGGCGTTCAGCGGGTACAGATTGAGCGCAGCCCGCTCAATATTCGCGACTATCTGTGGAGTGGAACCATGGGGCTGATGTCGGTGCTTGGCCAGCTGACCATCGTGCTGTTCCTGACTTTCTTCGCGCTCGCCGCGGGCGACACTTTTCGCCACAAGCTCATGCGCATTGCCGGCCCCAGCCTGGCGCGGCGCAAAGTGACGCTGCAGGTGATCGACGAAATCAACGGCCAAGTGCAGCGCTACCTGCTGGTGCAACTGGCCACGAGTGCCATCGTCGGTTTGGCCACGGGGATTGTGTACGCACTGCTTGGGCTCGAGAACGGAGCGGTCTGGGGCGTGATTGCGGGCGTTCTCAATCTTGCGCCTTACATCGGCTCGCTTGCCGTGACTGGTGCGTCTGCACTGGTGGCTTTCCTGCAGTTTGGCACCTTGGACATGGCCTTTGCGGTGGGCGGCGCGTCGCTGGTAATCCACACTTTGGTGGGTAACCTGCTGACGCCTTGGCTTACCAGCCGCGCCAGCAGTCTGAGCCCCGTCGCCGTTTTCGTCAGCGTACTCGCGTGGGGCTGGCTGTGGGGCATTTGGGGGCTGCTGCTAGGCATCCCGATCATGATGGCCGTGAAGGCGGTGTGCGACCGTGTGGAAGACCTGCACTCCGTCGGTGAGCTGCTCGGAACTTAACGCAACAATTTATAGTGAAATTGCCCTCTAGCGCTTACACAGTAAGCGCAAGTAGCTCACAATTTCGAAGCAATCAACCGGTGTTGCGTAGACCCGCTGCAATGCCGTTGATCGAGATGTGAATCCCGGTCTGCACGCGCTCGTCGCCCTCGCCAGCGCGCCAGCGGCGGATGAGCTCGACCTGCAAATGGTGCAGCGGGTCAATGTAGGGGAAGCGGTGGCGAATAGAGCGCGCCAGTGCGCTGTTGTGCGTCAATCGGTGTTTGTCGCCGGTGATGGTCGTCAGTACATTGGCCGTGCGGTGCCACTCGGCCTCGATAGAACCAAACACCTTTTTGCGCAGACGCGCATCCGGAACCAGCTCGCTGTAACGCGACGCCAAAGCGAGGTCGCTCTTGGCCAGCACCATGTCCATATTGGACAGCAAGGTGCTGAAGAACGGCCACTCCCGCACCATCTTGCGCAGCAGCGCGAGCTGGGCTTTGGGTTCCTTGCCCCGCGCAGCCAAAAAGGCTTCCACCGCTGAGCCAAACCCGTACCAACCCGGAAGCGTGAGCCGGCACTGGCCCCAGCTGAACCCCCAGGGAATGGCGCGCAGATCTTCAATCTTCTGGCTGGGCTTGCGCGACGCCGGGCGCGAGCCGATGTTGAGCTCGGCGATTTCCCGAATCGGCGTCGCATTGAAGAAGTAATCGGTAAACCCGGGCGTCTCGTACACCAGCGCGCGGTACGCGGCCATGCTGGCCAGCGACAGCTGCGCGGCCGCATCCAGAAACGCCGGGGTTGCCGGCTTGGTGGGCTGGAGCAGCGTGGCTTCCAGGGTGGCGGCCACCAGGGTTTCGAGGTTGCGCCGGCCGATCTCAGGGTTGGCGTATTTGGAGGCAATCACTTCGCCCTGCTCGGTCAGCCGAATCTGCCCGCGCACTGTGCCCGGCGGCTGCGCAAGAATGGCCTGGTAGCTCGGGCCGCCGCCGCGCCCGACTGTGCCACCGCGGCCGTGGAACATGCGCAACCGGATGGGCGTGTCCAAGGACAGTTCGTCGAACAGCTCCACCAGCGCGATCTCGGCGCGGTACAGCTCCCAATTGCTGGTGAAGATGCCGCCGTCTTTGTTGCTGTCCGAATACCCCAGCATGATGTCCTGCTGGCCGCCAGAGCGCTGCACCAGCGCGGCGACGCCAGGCGTCTGATAGAAGCCGCGCATGATCGGCGCGGCGTTGCGCAGGTCTTCAATGGTTTCAAACAGCGGCACAACGATGAGGTCGGCCCGCGCTTGCGCTGTACCCAGACTGCCGTGCATCAGCCCCACTTCCTTTTGCAGCAGCAGCACTTCCAGCAGGTCGCTCACCGTCTCGGTGTGGCTGATGATGTAGTGAATGATGGCCTCGTTTCCATAGCGCTGGCGCATGGTGCGTGCGGCCTCAAATACTGCAATTTCGTCGAGCGTGTGGGCGCTGTACTTGGCCCCCATGACCCGCAGCGGCCGCGCATCTTGCAGCAGTTGCAGTAAGACGGCGCAGCGCGCGGCTTCGTCGAGTGCGGCGTAGTCGGACACCACGCCAGCCGTCGCCAGCAGCTCGGCCAATACGCTCTCATGTTGGTCGGAGCTTTGCCGCAGGTCCACCGTGGCCAGGTGAAACCCGAATACTTCTACCGCGCGAATGAGGGGGTGCAGGCGCTGCGCCCCAAGGGCTTCGCCGTGGTGCGACGCCAGCGAATCGGCGATGGTGCGCAGCTCAGCCAAAAATTCCTGAGCGCTTGGGTAGGGGTTCTGCGGCGCTACGGCGTGGCGCGCAGCTTGGCCGCCGGTCAACTCGGCAAGCGTGGCGGCGAGCCGAGCGTAGGTGCCGGTGAGCGCACGGCGGTAGGGCTCGTCTTGCCGGTGCTCGCTGGTGTCCGGTGAGCTTTCGGCCAGGCGCTGCATGTCGCTGGACACCTCCACCAGCCGCGCGGAAAGCGACAGCTCTGCGCCCAGCAGGTGCACTTCCGTCAAGTAGTGGCGCAGGGCTACTTCGCTCTGGCGGCGTAGGGCCTGCGCCAGCGTGTCGGCGCCCACATTGGGGTTGCCGTCGCGGTCGCCACCAATCCATTGGCCCATGCGCAGAAAACTCGCCACGCCGCGCTGGCCGAGCGCACGCTCAAGCTCGCCGTAAATCTTGGGGATCTCGCGCAAGAAGGTGGCTTCGTAATAGCTCAACGCGTTTTCAATCTCATCGGAGACCGTCAACTTGGTGTAGCGCAGCAAGCGCGTCTGCCACAGCTGCGTGACGTGTGCGCGCAGCTGGGCTTCGTTGGCCTCCAGCTCGCGGGGGGTCAGTGCGTCGCGTGCGCTGTTGTAGAGCTGCGCGCGTTCGAGTAAGTCGCCGCGCGCCGCGAGCAACTGGGCAATGGCGCGCTCGGCGTCCAGAATGCTCTTGCGCTGCACTTCGGTCGGGTGGGCGGTCAGCACCGGGGCGACGTAGCTGCTCGCCAAGGTCTGCGCAATCTGGTCGGGCGAGATACCCGCCCAGCGCAGCCGCGACAGCGCCACGTCGATGCTGCCTTCCTGCGTGTCGCCCGCGCGCTCGCGGATGGTGCGGCGACGAATGTGGTGGCGGTCTTCGGCCAGATTGGCCAAATGGCTGAAGTAGGTGAAAGCGCGAATCACGCTCACCGTCTGGTCGGCGCTCAAGCCTTTGAGCAATTTTTTAAGCGAGCGATCGGCCTCATGGTCGGCGTCGCGCCGGAAGGCCACCGAGAGCTGGCGCACCTGCTCGATCAAGTCAAAGGCCGCGGCGCCCTCTTGCTCGCGGATCACATCACCCAGGATGCGCCCCAGCAAGCGAATGTCGTCGATCAGCGGTTGGTCCTTGTTGCTCTTGCGCGTGCTTGTCATGGGCGGGTCTCCTGAGGTCGCAGCGCAGGTGGCAGTGCTGCAGCGCAGCATGCTAGCATTCCCGGCTCCTTCTTTCAGCCTGGTCGCGCCGTGAATTCCCAAGCACTGAACATCGTCATCGCCACCCGAGAAAGTCGCCTTGCCTTGTGGCAAGCCGAACATGTCAAGGCCCTGCTGGAAGCGCGCGGCCACCACGTAAGCCTGCTGGGTATGACGACCTTGGGCGACCAAATTCTGGACCGCACACTCTCCAAGGTCGGCGGCAAAGGTTTGTTCGTGAAAGAGCTGGAAACCGCATTGGAAGATGGCCGCGCCCATATCGCGGTGCACTCGCTCAAAGACGTTCCCATGGAGCTGCCTGAAGGGCTTGCTCTGGCCTGCGTGATGGAGCGCGAGGATCCGCGCGACGCCTTCGTCTCCCCGCGCTATGCGCGCCTGCAGGATTTGCCCCAGGGCGCGCTGGTGGGTACCTCCAGCCTGCGCCGCACCGTGCTGCTGCAGGCGCTGCGGCCCGACCTGCGCATTGAGCCGCTGCGCGGCAACCTGGACACCCGTTTGCGCAAGCTCGACGAGGGCCAGTACGAAGGCATCGTGCTGGCTGCCGCTGGCCTCAAACGCCTGGGCCTGCACGAGCGCATTCGTTACGAATTCGACCCGACCGAGATGCTGCCGTCTGCCGGCCAAGGCGCACTGGGAATTGAAGTGCGCGCCGATCGGGCCGATCTGATCGCCGCTCTGGCGCCGCTTTCCCACCAGCCCACGTGGCTGCGCGTGGCCGCAGAGCGCGCGGTGAGCCGCAGCATGGGCGGCAGTTGCTCCATGCCGCTCGCCGCGCATGCGGTATGGCAAGGCGAACAACTGCTCATCGACGCCGCCTGGGGCGACCCGGAGCTGCGCACGCCATTGGTGCGTGCCAGCAGCAGCGGCGCTGCCACCACCTTGGCGCAAGCCGATGCGCTTGGCCAGGCCGTCGCCGCGCAGCTGCGCGAGGGCGGCGCGCACTAGCCCGCCCGGCCTGTGTCTGCCACACCGCGCGCCCTCATCACCCGGCCCGAGCCCGAGGCCGGGCAATGGGTGCAGGCCTTGGCCGTGCGCGGCATTGCAGCCGCGGCGCTGCCCTTGATTGCCATCGCGCCCGCAAGCGACCAGTTGGCCCTAGCCACAGCGCACAGTCGCTTGGCGGATTACGCCGCGATCATGGTGGTCAGTGGCAATGCTGCTCGACATTTTTTTGAGTCAAATAGCGCTCCAGCGCTTATGCAGCAAGCGCAACCAGCTATTAAAACAAGAGTGTGGGCGCCTGGCCCCGGGACGGCGGGCATGCTGCAGTCCTTGGGCATTCCGATTGAGCGCATCGACCAGCCGACGCACAACGCGCGCCAGTTCGACTCCGAATCGCTGTGGGAGCGCGTCGGGCCGAGCGTCCAGCCGGGCGACCGCGTGCTGATCGTGCGCGGCAGCGAGCGTGGCGCCAGCGCATCAGGCAACGAGGGTGGCGCCCGCGCCACGGGCAGCGGACGCGACTGGCTGAGCGCGCAAATCCGCGCAGCGGGCGGCCACGTCGATTTTGTGGTCGCCTACACCCGTGCCGCGCCCCAGTTCACCCCGGCCGAGCTGACCCTTGCCCGCGATGCCGCCGCGGGCGGCCCGCTGTGGGTGCTGAGCAGCGCGCAAGCATTGGGCCACCTATGCGCCGCCCTGCCCGAGCAGAGCTGGCGCACGGCGCGCGCCCTGGCCACGCACCCCCGGATTGCCGAGGCCGCGCGCACTGCGGGTTTTGGTGAGGTTTCCGAGTGCCGCCCAGCGCTTGAAGACGTGGCCGCATCGATAGAATCCCGAACATGAGCACACCCGCCGACCCCGTCGCCACGCCCGCCGCTCCCGCTTCCAGCCCGCGGCTGCTGGGCTGGGCGCTGGCGTTGGTGGCCGTACTCGCCGTGTTGGGGTTGTCGGGCAGCGCGCTGCTGTGGCAAAAGCTCAGCGGCATTCAGGAATCCCTGGCCCGCCAAAGCCAGGACGCCGGCCGCCAGGCCATCGAAGCGCGCGCGCTGGCACGGCAGGCGAGCGATTTGGCGCAGGAAACCTCCGCCAAGCTGGCGGTGCAAGAAACGCGTGTCAGCGAAGTGGCTTTGCAGCGCAGCCAGCTTGAAGAGCTGATGCAAAGCCTGTCGCGCTCACGCGACGAAAACCTGGTGGTCGATATCGAGGCCAACCTGCGCCTTGCGCAGCAGCAGGCCCAGCTCACAGGAAGCATGCAACCGCTGGTGGCGGCAATCAAAAGTGCGCAGCAGCGCATCGAACGCGCCGCGCAGCCGCGCTTGGCGCCGGTGCAGCGCGCCATGGCGCTGGACCTTGAGCGCCTCTCGAGCGCCAGCGTGACCGACACCGCAGGTTTGCTTTCGCGGCTGGACGAGCTGCTGCGTCAGGTGGACGACCTGCCGCTGAAGAACGCTGTTGCCCAAGCGGTGGCCACGCAGCGCCTCGCTGGCAATGCACGCAGCGCCGCCGTCGCGTCGGGCGAGCCTGCGCCAGAGTCGCCTCCCGCGTGGCTTGTACCCCTGCAACGCGTCTGGCATGCCACGCAAGACGAGCTGCGCAACCTGGTGCGCATCCGCAGGATCGACCAGCCCGAGGCCATTCTGATCTCGCCCGACCAGGCCTTCTTCCTGCGCGAGAACCTCAAGCTCATGCTGCTCAACGCCCGCCTCGGCATCCTCGCCCGCCAGCTCGATGCCGCGCGTTCGGACATGGTGACGGCCAGCAGTTCGCTGAACAAATACTTCGACCCCACGTCGCGCCGCACCCAAAACGCCGCCTCAGCGCTGCAACAGGTGCAAACGCACCTGAAGACGGTCGAAGCCCCGCGGCTGGACGAAACCCTCTCTGCGCTCGCTACGGCGGCCGCAGGTCGCTGACGCGCGGCAGGACGCAAGCCCATGCGCGCAACTCTCTGGCTCTTGGCACTGTTTGCGGTAGCGGTAGCCACCGCGCTGTTTGCCGGCAACAACCAAGGCACGATTACCGTCTTCTGGCCGCCTTGGCGGCTCGACCTGTCGCTCAACTTCGTGCTGTTGGCCCTGGCGCTGGCCTTCACCACGCTCTACGCAGCACTGCGCGGGTTTGCGGTGCTCGTCGCCCTGCCACGCCAAGCCCAGCGCTGGCGTTTGCAGCAAAAAGAGCGCGCCATGCACGGCGCCCTGCTTGACGCCTTGGCGCAACTCATGAGCGGACGCTTCCTGCGTTCACGCAAGGCCGCGCAGGCCGCGCTCGACCAGGAAGAAAGCCTGCGCAACGCCGCAAGTGCGCTGCCGCAGGCCGAATCGGTGCGCGTGCTGGCCAACTTGGTCGCCGCCGACGCCTCGCACGCACTGCAGGACCGCAGCGCACGCGAACGTCACCTTGAGGCTGCCCTGTCCACACCCACCGACGCTGCGGGCGCGCTTGAGCAAGATTTGCGCGAAGGCATGCAACTGCGCGCCGCACGCTGGGCATTGGACGACCGCGAGCCCACCGTCGCGCTGGCGGGCCTCGCCGCGCTGCCTCAAGGCGCGGCCCGGCGCACGATTGCGCTGCGCATCAAGCTCAAGGCAACGCGGCTGTCGCAGCAAACACAGGAGGCACTGGAAACCGCACGCCTGCTCGGCAAGCACCGCGCCTTTTCGCCCGCCGCCGCGCAAAGCATCGTCCGGGGTCTGGCCACGGAGCTGATTCGCAGCGCCCACGACACCGAGCAGCTCACTGCCAGCTGGCTGGCACTGGACGCTGAAGAACGCGCCATGCCCGAGCTGGCCATTCACGCGGCGCAGCGCCTTGCAGAACTGGGCGGCGAGCCGGCCCAGGTGCGCCGCTGGCTCGAACCCGTGTGGAGGCAATTGGTGGAGCAACCCGGCACGCTCGCCGAGCTCGACGCCCGCCGACTGGTGCGCGCACTTGAAACCGCACTCGACTCGCTCGACGCAGGCTGGCTGGCGCGCATCGAAGCTGCGCAACTGGCCAACCCCCGCGACACGCGCCTGCAGTACTTGGCTGGCGTGGCCTGTATGCAGCGCCAACTTTGGGGAAAAGCAAAGCAGCTTCTGGAACAGGCCGCGCCGAAACTGCAAGACACAGGCCTGCGCGCCAACGCCTGGCGCCATCTGGCGCAACTGGCCGAGCAGCGCGGCGACACCGCGGCTGCACTGGCCGCGTGGAAACGCGCGGCGCTCGACGCCGCCTGACTCAAGCACTAGCACTGGCACTGGCACCGGCGCCCCCGCGCGGCTGCGCGCAAGCTGCCATGGCGCATCTAAACTCGTAGTTTTTCGTTGGAGCCTTCATGCGCACTGCCATCACGCTCGCCACCGCCTTGCTCGTCCTCACCGCGCCGGCACTCGCTGCCCAGTACGAGATTGACCCCCACCACACCTACGTGGCCTTTGAGATCGGCCATTTCGGCACTTCGACCAACCGCGCCCAGTTCGAAAAAGCCAGCGGCAGCATCGGCTTCGACCGCGCCGCCAAGAGCGGCAAGGTGGACGTGCGCGTAGACACCCGCTCGCTGCACAGCGGATCCGCAGAGTTCGCCCAACACCTGCAAAGTGCCGACCTCTTCAACACGGCGAAGTACCCGGAGATGCGCTTTGTCTCCGACCGCTTCGAATTTGACGGCGACCGGGTGGCCAAGGTGCATGGCCAGCTGACGCTCTTGGGGAAAACCGCGCCGCTGGTGCTCAGCGCCAAGCAATTCAACTGCTACCAAAGCCCCATGCTCAAGGCCGAAGTCTGTGGCGGCGATTTCGAGGGCAGCATGGACCGCACGCAGTGGGGCATGGACTACCTCGTCGCCATGGGCATGCCCAAGACGGTGCGGCTGGTGGTGCAGATCGAAGCGGCTAAAAAGTAAGCGCCGCCAAATATCAAGGCAAATGGGCCTCTAGCGCAATCGCAGCAATCGCCAGCAGCTATCAAAACAAAAGCAAGCTGAGCGCATAAAATAGAGCGCTTCGCCGCCTCCCCCCTCTTTTCTTGAACGGCATCCCCTGGGTGCCGTTTTTCATGACCATGACCGATACCGCTTCGCAACCCGGCCTTGAAAGCCTGTCCAAGTCCTTTGAACCCGCGGCGCTGGAAGCGCATTGGGGCCCTGAATGGGAAAAGCGCGGCTACGGCATGGCCGGCGTGCGCGGCACGGGCGTGCCGCAGGCCGATGCACAGTCTTTCGCCATCCAGCTGCCGCCGCCCAACGTCACAGGCACACTGCACATGGGGCACGCGTTCAACCAGACCATCATGGACAGCCTGACGCGCTACCACCGCATGCGGGGCTTCAACACGGTGTGGGTACCGGGCACCGACCACGCGGGCATCGCCACGCAAATCGTCGTCGAGCGCCAGTTGCAGGAGCAAGGCATCAGCCGCCACGACATGGGCCCTACGCCGGATGTGGCGCGCAAGAACTTTGTCGCCAAGGTCTGGGAGTGGAAGGAGCACAGCGGCAACACCATCACCACGCAGATGCGCCGCATGGGCGACAGCGTCGACTGGAGCCGCGAATACTTCACCATGGACGACAAGCTCTCCAAGGTTGTCACCGACACCTTTGTGCGCCTGTACGAGCAGGGCCTGATCTACCGCGGCAAGCGTCTGGTGAATTGGGACCCCAAGCTCCAGTCCGCTGTGTCCGACCTGGAAGTCGAGAGTGAAGAGAAAGACGGCTCGCTTTGGCACATCGCCTACCAGTTGGCCGACGGCTCCGGCCAGTTGGTGGTGGCGACCACGCGGCCCGAGACCATGCTGGGCGACGTGGCAGTCATGGTGCATCCCGAGGACGAGCGCTACCAGCACCTGATTGGCAAGATGGTGAATCTGCCGCTGTGCGACCGCCAGATTCCCGTCATCGCAGACGACTACGTCGACAAAGAATTCGGCACCGGCGTGGTGAAAGTGACGCCCGCGCACGACCAGAACGACTATGCCGTCGGCCAGCGCCACAAGCTGCCGATGATTTGCGTGCTCACGCTGCAAGCCACCGTGAACGAGAACGCGCCGGCCAAGTACCAAGGCATGGACCGCTTTGTGGCGCGCAGGGCCGTTGTGGCCGACCTGGACGCCAGAGGCGCGCTGGTCGAAGTCAAAAAGCACAAGCTGATGGTGCCCATCTGCACCCGCACCGGTCAGGTGGTGGAACCCATGCTGACCGACCAGTGGTTTGTCGCTATGAGCAAGGTCGGCGAAGGCGACGCGACCGGAAAATCCATCGCGCAAAAGGCCATTGATGCTGTCAGCAGTGGCGAAGTGACGTTCGTGCCCGAAAACTGGGTCAACACCTACAACCAGTGGATGAACAACATCCAGGACTGGTGCATTAGCCGCCAGTTATGGTGGGGCCACCAGATTCCGGCCTGGTACGACGAAGACGGCAAGGTGATCGTGGCACGCAGTGAGGCCGAAGCGCAAGCCAAAGCCCCAGGCAAAGCCCTGCGCCGCGACGAAGACGTGCTCGACACCTGGTACTCCTCCGCCCTCGTCCCCTTCTCCACCATGGGCTGGCCAGACGCCGTGCCTGAGCCGAGCCAGACTAAAGATTACGACTTGTACCTGCCCAGCAGCGTGCTCGTCACCGGCTACGACATCATCTTCTTCTGGGTGGCCCGGATGATCATGATGACCACGCACTTCACCGGCCGCGTGCCGTTCAAGCATGTGTACATCCATGGCCTGGTGCGCGACGCGCAAGGCAAGAAGATGAGCAAGTCTGAGGGCAATGTGCTCGACCCGGTGGACCTCATCGACGGCATCGAACTCGAACCCCTGCTCGGCAAGCGCACCACAGGACTGCGCAAACCCGAGACGGCGCCCAGCGTGTGCAAGAACACGCAAAAGGAATTCCCGGAGGGCATTCCCGCCTACGGCGCTGACGCGCTGCGCTTTACGTTTGCGGCGTTGGCCTCGCTCGGCCGCTCCATTAACTTCGACAGCAAGCGCTGCGAGGGCTACCGCAACTTCTGCAACAAGCTGTGGAACGCCAGCCGTTTCGTGCTGATGAACTGCGAAGGCCAGGACTGCGCGGTGAACGCAGCGCCAGCCGAGTTGCAGCTGAGCGCATGCGACCGCTGGATTGTCTCGGCCCTGCAAAAAACCGAGAGCGATGTCGCCAAGGGCTTTGCCGAGTACCGCTTGGACAACGTCGCCAACACCATTTACGACTTCGTCTGGAACGAGTTCTGCGACTGGTACTTGGAAATCGCCAAGGTACAGATCCAAACCGGCAATACCGAGCAGCAGCGCGCCACGCGCCGAACGCTGATTCGGGTGTTGGAGGCCATCCTTCGTCTTGCCCATCCCGTCATCCCCTTCATCACGGAGGAACTGTGGCAAAAAGTGGCGCCTGTCGCTGGTCTGGCCGGCGAATCGGTCAGCATTGCCCACTACCCCGAGAGCCAGAGCGAGAAAATCGACCACGAAGCCGATGCCTACGTGGCACGCCTCAAGTCGCTGGTGGACGCCTGCCGCACGCTGCGGGCTGAAATGAACGTCTCGCCCGCCACGCGCCTGCCGCTGTACGCGCTTGGCGATGCCGAGTTCCTGCGCGGCGCAGCGCCTGTGCTGCAAGCGCTCGGCAAGCTGTCGGAAGTGCGCGTATTCGATGACGAAGCTGCTTGGCAACAGGCTGCCCAGGCAGCTCCCGTGGCGGTGGTGGGCAGCGCCCGCCTGTGTCTGCACATGGAAATTGATGTCAACGCGGAGCGCGCGCGTCTGACAAAGGAAGCCGCCCGCATCGACGGCGAGCTGGGCAAGGCACGGGCGAAACTAGCCAACGAGGCTTTTGTTGCCAAGGCCCCGGCCACTGTGCTGGACCAGGAACGCAAGCGCCTTGCCGATTTCACTTCGACGCTCGAACGCCTGCAAGCACAGCTAGCGCGCCTCGGCTAAAACCCTTCATCTCATCCAGAAAGCACCGCCATGTCCCTGTCCGCTCACGCCACCGTTCGCAAAGCAGTATTTCCCGTGGCTGGGCTGGGGACGCGCTTTTTGCCGGCGACCAAGGCGAGCCCGAAGGAAATGCTGCCGGTGGTCGACAAACCCCTGATCCAATACGCAGTCGAGGAAGCCTACGCGGCCGGCATCCGCCACATGATCTTTGTCACTGGCCGCAGCAAGCGCGCCATTGAAGACCATTTCGACACCGCCTACGAGCTGGAAAACGAGCTGGAGACGGCCGGCAAGCACGCACTATTAGAACTGGTGCGTTCGGTCCAGCCCAACGACATGGACTGCGCTTTCGTGCGCCAGCCACGCTCGCTTGGCCTCGGCCACGCGGTCTTGTGCGCCGAACCCTTGGTTGGCAATGAGCCCTTTGCAGTGCTGCTGGCCGACGACCTGATGCGCGGCCCGGTAGGCGGTGTGCCGGTACTGGCGCAGATGGCGCAGGCCTTTCGCCAGCAAGGCCGCTCGGTGATCGCGGTGCAGGAAGTGCCTGAAGACCAGGTCAACCGCTACGGCATCGTGGCCGGTGAGTCGGCCGGCGGCCCGCTCATCCGCATCGACCGCATTGTGGAAAAACCGGCCCCAAAAGATGCGCCATCCCGCATGGGCGTTGCAGGCCGCTACATTCTCACGCCTGCCATCTTTGACCAAATTCGCAACCAGCCCACCGGCGCGGGCGGCGAGATCCAGCTCACCGACGCCATCGGACGCTTGATGGAGCACGAGGCGGTGTACGCATTCCAGTACGAAGGCAAGCGCTACGACTGCGGCAGCAAGGAAGGTTTTCTGCAAGCGACCGTGGAACTGGCGCTTGAGCACCCCGAAGTGGGCGCATCGTTTCGCAGTTACCTAAAAACATTGGCGCTCTGACGCGGTTCAAATCGCTCTATATTTGATAGCTATCAGCGCTTATGGATAAAGCGCTGACGTCCATTTTCACTTAAAAAGTGTCGACTGCAGGACTGCGGTGGCCGCCCCCTTTACCTCCTCTGCAGCAGGTGGATGTATTCCTCGCCCACCGTTTCCTGCCCAACCAGCTCATTGCTGGTCTGCTTGGCAAAGGCCTGAAAATCGCGCAACGAACCGCTGTCGGTGGACACCACCTTGAGCACCTGACCGCTTTCCATATCGGCCAGCGCCTTCTTGGCCTTCAGGATGGGCAGTGGGCAATTGAGCCCGCGGGTGTCGATTTCTTTGTCGATGTTCATAGTTAATCCTTTGGCGGTAGGTCGAGCCCTCGGCGCCGCTCTGCATTTTCTGCGTCTGTGAAGAATACCGGCTCGTGGCCCCGGGTGCGCAGCCAGTCTGCCAACGCATAGCCAGTGCCGGCGGGCCAGCACTTGAGATCGGGCAGATCGTACATTCGATAGTCGACCAGCTCTGGAGAAAGCTTCACCTCGCCATGCGCCACCACATGGTAGGCAATGATGACCTGGTTCATGCGCAAAAACTCGTAAGCGCCAATGAGGGTGCAAGCGCTCACGTCGAGGTTGGTTTCCTCTTTCACTTCGCGGGCGATGCCCTCTTGGGGCGACTCACCGGCTTCCATGAAACCGGTGATCAGCGCAAACATCTTGCCCGGCCAAGCGGCGTTGCGCGCCAGAAGCACTTGGCCATTGACCTCGACCACAGCGGCGAGCACGGGCGTCGGGTTGTTCCAGTGTGTCCAGCCGCACGCCGGACAGCGCAGCCGCTCAACGTCGCCGCTGTCTTCGGCCTGGACGATCGGTGCCAGCGCCGTGGCGCAGTGGCTGCAAAACCGCGTTTCGTACTGCATCGCTTCCTTATTTATAGCTGTTGGCGCTTATGTATAAAGCGCTAGAGGCCAATTTTGCTTCAAGTTTAGACGGGGAAAACGCCCGTAGACAAATAGCGGTCGCCGCGGTCGCAGACCACAAAGGCAATCGTCGCATCGTGTTCGCGCAGCGCAATTTGCTGCGCCACCCAGCAGGCGCCGGCTGCAGAGATACCGGCAAAAATACCCTCTTCGCGCGCCATGCGCCGGCACATGTCCTCGGCGTCGTCCTGGCTGACCAGCACCAGCTCATCGATCGCTTTGGGGTCGTAGATCGCCGGCATGTAGGCCTCGGGCCATTTGCGAATACCGGGAATGCGCGAACCTTCCTGTGGCTGCGCGCCAATCACCAGCACGTTGGGATTCTTCTCCTTCAAGAAACGCGACACGCCAGTAATGGTGCCCGTGGTTCCCATGGCGCTCACAAAATGCGTGATGCGGCCACCAGTCTGCTCCCACAGCTCTGGTCCCGTGGTTTCATAGTGAACGCGCGGATTGTCGGGGTTGCCAAACTGGTCGAGCACGCGCCCTTTGCCCTGCTTTTGCATGGCCACCGCCAAATCGCGGGCGTATTCCATGCCGCCGCTGCGCGGCGTGAGAATGAGCTCGGCGCCAAACGCCTTCATGGCCTGCGCCCGCTCAATGGACAAATCTTCGGGCATCACCAGCACCATGCGGTAGCCGCGAATGGCGGCCGCCATGGCCAAGGCAATGCCGGTGTTGCCGGACGTCGCCTCGATCAGGGTGTCGCCGGGCCGAATGTCGCCACGCTCTTCGGCGCGCCGGATCATGGACAGCGCCGGTCGGTCTTTCACAGAGCCGGCGGGGTTGTTGCCCTCAAGCTTGGCCAAGATTACGTTGCGGCGCTCGGCGTTTTCCTGCGCGCCAATGCGCTGCAGCACCACCAGCGGCGTACGCCCCACAGTTTCTTCAATCGTCGGGTATTCCATGCGCCCTACTGTGCCATAATTTGCGGCTGCACCCAGTCGCCCGGGTGGTGAAATTGGTAGACGCAGGGGACTCAAAATCCCCCGGGGTAAAACCCGTGCCGGTTCGATTCCGGCCCCGGGCACCATTTGACGTGATTCACGTCGGCTCAGAAAGCCTCAAAACCCGCATAGCTTAGAGCTACGCGGGTTTTTTGTTGTCTCGCATTTTGGCAACCCGCACCATGACATACCGTCACTCTGACGGTATCTCGTAGATACCGTCAAACGGGGGTAAAGCATGGTTCTGAACGACGATTTTCTAAAAAATAGTAAGAAAGCACAGTGGAAAGCGACTGCCATGCGTACCCGCCTCACCTGAAGTTCCGGCTCTCCGTCGCCAGCCTACCCAGGAGCGGCGACAAGTCCGCCAGCTTCTCCGCAATCAGATTGCACACCTCGCCCTCCCGCTGCCAGCGCCCCTTCACCGCCAGCAGCCGCGCCCCGAGCAGCACCTCGCGCTGCGCTTCGCGCACCCCGCGCCAGACAATGACCTGGATGGAGCCATGCTCGTCTTCCAGCGACACAAAAATTGTGCCGTTGGCGGTCTGCGGCTGCTGACGCACCGTCACGATGCCAGCGGTGCGCACCAGACGGCCATTGGGTGTTTGGCGCAGCTGCGCTGAGTTGCGAAGCTTGTAGCGCTCCAGGCGCGGGCGCAGCAGCGCCATTGGGTGGCTGCGCAGCGTGAGGCCCACCGAGGCGAAGTCCCAGAGCACTTCTTCGCCTTCCTTGGCTTCTTCGAGTTCCAGCACGTCTTCGTCCACCGGCGCGTCGTGCAGCAGCTCGGGCACGGAATGCAGTGCCGCCGCTTCCCACACCTGCTGACGCCGATGCCCGGCCAGGCTTTGCAGCGCGCCGGCAGCGGCGAGCAGCTTCATCTCGTGCAGCTCCAGGTGGCAGCGCCGGGCCAGGTCTTCGGCGCTGTCAAACGGTGCAACGCTTCGCTCCTGCACGATGCGCGCAGCGCTCTTGCTGCGCAGCCCCCCCACCATCTGCAAACCCAGTCGAACAGCGGGCACTTCGGGCAGGTCTTCCAGCGTGGATTCCACATCGCTGTGCATCACATCTACGGGTCGCACCTCGACCCCATGCCGGCGTGCGTCCTGCACCAGCTGGCTCGGGGAATAAAACCCTAGGGGTTGGCTGTTGAGCAGCGCAGCGAGAAACGCCGCTGGCTCGTGGCACTTAATCCAGCAGGAGGCGTAGACCAGCAGCGCAAAGCTGGCCGAATGGCTTTCGGGAAAGCCGTATTCCGAGAACCCCTTGATTTGCTCAAAGATGGATTCGGCAAACGCCTGCTCGTAGCCGCGCGCGGTCATGCCATCGACTATCTTGCTGTAGTACTTTTCCAGCCCGCCCTTGCGCTTCCACGCTGCCATGGCGCGGCGCAGGCCATCGGCTTCGCCCGGGGTGAAACCCGCAGCCAAAATGGCCACCTGCATGACTTGTTCTTGGAAGACGGGGATACCCAAGGTACGACCCAGCGCCAATTCCAAGTCCTTGCTTGGATACACCACCGGCTCCTTGCCCTGGCGGCGAGCCAAGTAAGGATGCACCATGCCGCCCTGGATCGGCCCGGGCCGCACGATGGCAACCTGAATGACCAAGTCGTAAAAGCAGCGCGGCCGATGGCGCGGCAGCATGCTCATCTGCGCGCGGCTCTCAATCTGGAACACGCCCACGGTGTCGGCCTTGCAAATCATGTCGAAGGTGGTGCTTTCCTCGGCCGGGATGTCCTGCATTCCGAACTCGTAACCTCGGCGAATCGAGATGAAGTCGAGCGCGCGTCGAATCGCCGAGAGCATGCCCAGCGCCAGCACGTCCACCTTGAGCAGGCCGGCGGCGTCGAGGTCGTCCTTGTCCCACTCGATGACGGTGCGGTCCGGCATGGATGCGTTCTCCACCGGCACCATGCGGCACAGCAGGTCGCGCGTGAGGACAAAGCCCCCCGTGTGCTGCGACAAATGCCTGGGAAAGCCAATGAGCTGCCCGGTCAACTCCACCAACTGGCGCACTGCCAGCGATTCGGTTGTCATGTCGAGCTCGGCAAATCGCTCCAGCCGCACGCTTTTGCCGTCAAACCACTGCTGCGCTTTGGCGATGGCGTCCACCGTTTCCAGGTCAAACCCCAGCGCCTTGCCCACATCGCGGATGGCCGAGCGCGGTCGGTAGGTGATAACAGCAGCGGTGAGCGCCGCCCGGTCGCGTCCGTATTTGTTGTAGAGGTACTGAATCACCTCCTCGCGCCGCTGGTGCTCGAAGTCAATGTCGATGTCGGGCGGCTCGTTGCGTTCTTTGGAGATAAAACGTTCAAACAGCACCGACATCCGCGCTGGGTCCACCTCGGTGACCCCCAGGCAATAGCAGACCACGCTGTTGGCAGCTGACCCGCGTCCTTGGCACAGGATGTGACGCGAGCGGGCAAAGGCGACGATGTCGTAAACGGTGAGGAAGTACGGTTCGTATTTGAGTTCGCAAATCAATTCCAGCTCGTGCTCGATTTGCTCGTGTACCTTGCTTGGGATGCCGCCAGACCAACGCCGACCGGCTCCTTCGTAGGTCACTTGGCGCAAATAGCTTGCAGCCGTGTGGCCTGCCGGAACCACCTCATCCGGGTATTGGTAGCGCAACTCATCCAGGCTAAAACTGCATCGCTCGGCCACGCGAAGCGTTTCTGCCAGCAGTTCAGAGGGAAAGGTCTGCGCCAACCGCACCCGACTGCGCAAATGCCGCTCGGCCCCGCGCTGCAAGGCATGGCCGCACTCGGAAAGTGGCTTGCCGATGCGCGTAGCAGTCAGCACGTCTTGCAGGGGCTTGCGCGAGCGCACATGCATGTGGACATCACCGACTGCCACCAGCGGCAGCGCCGTCAAAGTGGAGAGCTCACGCATGCGGTGCAGCCAGAGCTCATCGTCCAACTGGCGCACTTGCTCGACGCCAACCCAGCAGCGGCCAGTGAATTCCTTCAAGGCCCAGCGGCCCAGGCGTTCCAATCCCCCATCGCTGGCGGCGCGTTCCGGGCACAGCAACACCATGCAATCGACCAAGGCGTTTCCGGTGAAGTCCTCCATGGTGGCGCGGTATGTGCCCTTCTCGGAGGCACGCCGAAGGCGGGTGATGAACGCGCACAGATTGCCGTAGCCGTTCAGGTTTTGCGCGAGGACCACCAGAGTGCAGGCAGGCTCCGAAGCAGCCTGCGGCTCAAGAGTGAACTGCGAGCCGAGCAAGAGTGGCAAACCCACCTCCTTGGCCGCCACATGCGCACGCACCACACCGGCCATGCTGCATTCGTCGGTCATGGCAAGGGCGCTGTAACCCAGCGCCTTCGCGCGCTCGACCAGCTCTTCAGGACGGCTGGCCCCGCGCAAGAAAGTGAAGTTCGAGACGCAGCGCAGCTCTGCATAAGCTGGCAAGCCCCGGGCGGACGAGGTAATGGACGCAGGCACAGCCATTCCTTTTAGCCAAAGTGCCCGTGCAGGAACCAGGCCGTCTCATCCCCCGCCAAGCGCTGCTGGAACACCCACAGCACGCCTGCGTGCGGACTCAGTGCCAGCCAGTAGTCGCGCTGTACGTTGAGCGGTTGCGCATCGGATTCCTCGCTGCTGCGGTGCCACCAGCCGCCCTCCACCCGGTCGGGGCCAAGCAGCATTTGCAAGCGACCTTGGTAGATGGGGACATGTTCGCGCTCTGGCAGGCGCAGGGGCTCAGGCAACACCCAAGTAGGCAGCGGAAGCGCATAGGGTTCACTGCCTTCTCCCTTGTTCGCTGCCCGCGCGCCCTTGGTCCCAGACGGCGTGCTGCTCTCCCAGCGCTGCATCCACTCCAGGCGGTGGTCTGGCGCGAGCACCGGGCGCCGCACGCAGCTCGCGCCCAGACGCGCCTGAATCCGCTCCAGCGCCAGCTCAATGCTCACGCCTTTGGAGGCGGTCTCTGGCAGTAGCGAGCGGCTGTTCTCCACTACTGACGCTACTTCTGTGGCAACCAGCTCAATATCACCAACCGGCGCGAGTAGCTTGGTCTTGGCCAGGTGTTCAGACAGCAGCCGCGCAAAGTGCGCCACGCTTTGCATGGGCTGCGCGGTGCGGATGGTGAGCTCGCCGCTGGTGCCGGCGTCTTTGGGGCGCATGACGTCGTGAAACCAACGCAGGGTGAAGGCAGTAGCGCCCAAGCGGCGCGCGCAAAGCCATGAGGCCATCTGCACCAGCAAGCGGTGCGCGCCAAACAGCAGGCCAGGCGCGGTCTCCACTCGGGACACAAATTCCAACCTTGTCGAAAAGCTCTCGGGCAGCGTGAGCCATTCGTAGGCTTCCGGTCGCAAGCCATAAGCCTGGTCGAGCGTGGCGAGCAGCTGCTTGTCGAAACGCCGCCCCAATCCACCACGCGGCAAGGCTCGCACGGCGCCCAAGGTGCGGCAGCCAACGCGCGCCAAGGTGGCTTCGTGGCGGGCCACCTGGGTGAGCGAGGACAGCGGCAATGCGTCGAGCACCTTCGTCAATGTCTGGCTGAAACCATCGTTTCTTCCTTGACGCCCCAAAGCCAGCGCCGCCAGACCCGTTGGTGCCCAGGCAATGTGCGCGCCAATCTCTGCAGCGCCGTCTTCCATGAACTGGCGCAGCAATTCCAAACCACCAAAGAGTCGCGCACTCGCCTGCACCTCTGCCAGCACCGCCTCTTCAACCAAGCTCACCCTGGGTGTGAATTGAAGCGCCCAGATGCCAAGGGACGCAGCATCAATGGGCGAATGGCTGAGGGGCTGCGAGGGGACGGGTAGCAATGCGGCCCAGTGCCCGTGCATCGGCGGCCTCCTGACGAAATGGGGCGGGAGCTATGGTGGGCGCCGGAATCGTTCTCAGCCTCGGAGGCAGTACGCCCCTCAACTGCCCTGGTATGGCCGACAGCTGCAGGGCGTCATCCATAGATGCGCCGCGGCGCTTGGGTATCCGCACTTCCAGGTGCCAGCCAGCGCCCAGTGCGACGGCAAGCCGCAGCGGTGCCGACGAGGCATCGCGCAAGGCCGTCACAGGCCGCAGCAGAAACACCGGCGCCTCACAGCCATGTGCCTGCACCTGAAGTCTGCGAATCTGCTCGGGCCGCGCCTGCGGCAGCCAGGACACGATGGCGCCGGCCGGGTCGGCCTTGATGACCTGCTCGGTTGCCCAAAGGCGGTCCGCTGGAGTCGCAGCCTCTATCCAGACCACTTGGTCGGCAGAAAGCCCCAGTTGGCAAAGCCCGCCAACGTGGGGCTCCTTCGGCGGTGCAATCAGGTACAGGCGCCCCTTCTCGCTGGTGAAGGCTGGAATGGCTGGGCCGAGCAGTCGCCATTCGCAGACCGCGGCTTGCGCAGTGAGCAGCTCCGTCAAGCTGCGCGTGGGCCAACCGCCGCCAGGCAACTCTGCATCCAGCGCAGCAAAGCCAGTCGGAACCGTGATGGAATCCCGGCCGCCCAGCTCTGTGCCGCGCCAAAGCGCCTCAGCGACATGCGCTGGAAGGGGCTTAGGCTCTGGTGCGCAAGGCCGCAGCCCGGCTGCGTGCTTGCGCAGGTCGGACTCGTCGTCAGAGCAGAAAATAAGGGCGGATGCGGGCGGCAAAGCGACAACCAAATACTGTATGAAATAACAGTATATGTGCCGCATGCTCGCACCTGCACAGGCAATTTCTTCTGCCTCTAAAGCGCTGCTGGGTGCATCGCGGGTTTGATAGCAAGTGATGTTGATGCGGTGCGCAGTGCCCCTTATCGTCCCCTCCCAATCCTACGAAATAACCCCTCACAACGCTCGGAAATGGGGCTTGGCGAGCCCTTGCTTCAAGATGGCCCGAACCTCGACTTTCCTTCACTCCGCCACATATCTGCCAACGTCATGTGCAACCGTTACACCCCACCTGCTCTCATCGATATCGAGCGCGAATGGGCTTTGGGTCGGCAGAACCCTGCGCGCTGGTGGGATGAAGTGCTCTTCCCACGCGGCACAGGCCCCTTCATCCGCCGAGCACGCGATGCCGTGGGCTATGAGCGCGAACTGGTGGTCGGCCAGTGGGGCTTGATTCCCTCGTTCGCCAAGGAGCCCAAGCTCAAGTATCCGACCAACAACGCACGCAGTGAAGAGCTCGCCGAGAAGGCCAGCTACAAGCATCCGTGGGCGCGTGGTCAGCGCTGCATCATCCCGGCGGCAGACTTTGACGAGCCGAATTGGGAGTCGGGTAAGAACGTCTGGTGGCGCTTCAAGCGAACCGATGGCGCTCCGTGGGGATTGGCAGGGCTGTGGAACACCTGGACCGACAAAACCACAGGGGAGATGCATGAGAGCTACACCATGCTGACGCTCAACGCGGACGAGCACCCTCTGATGCGGCGGATGCACAAGCCCAACCCGAAGCTGGCGGCGCACGCGCAGGACAAGCGCAGCGTGGTGCCGATTGAGGCGGCTGATGTGGACGTCTGGCTGGCAGGAAGCATTCAGGAAGCGAGCAAGTTGGTGCGTCTTGCGACGGTGGAGGTTTTTGACGCTAACTCAATCACTTGAACGTCAGGCGATTCATCGTCAGCACAGGTGCTCGGAAGTAATCACATGAACGCCTGGCAGCGGATGAATCGCTGCATTGAGCAAAGATTCGGCAATCTTTAGCGCGGGGTTCAAGCGCCATTTGCGGGGCAAGATCGGACTGAGGGCAGACAACACCGACACACTTAGGTTTTCCCCAGCACGGGATTCTTGGCGATCTCCCCCAATCAACCCGGGACGCACATGGGTGAGGGACGCAAACCCGAGTTGCTCCAGATCGCGTTCCAATGCTCCCTTCACCCGGCTGTAGAAAAATCGCGAAGACACGTCTGCTCCAAGAGCCGAATTCAACACATACGTGGGCGTGCCGTGCTTGCGAGCCAGCCGCCCCGCTTGGAGGGGGTAGTCGTGGTCCACGCGCTGGAACGCGTCTTGAGAGCCAGCCTTGGCCATGGTGGTCCCCAAGGTGCAGATGACCGCATCGGCGTACCACCAAGTCGCATCCTCGGGAAGTTGTTCAAAATCCACGACCGGCGCCTGCAATTTGGGGTGACTTGGTAGATCCTTACGCGACGGCGCGACCACGCTGCTCACTCGTCCGTCCGCCAGCGCGAGGCGCAATACGTTGCTGCCCACCAGCCCTGTGGCTCCCACAAGCAAAAGAATCATTGTGCGTTCCTTTCAAAGGTGAACAAGCACCGAAACGGCAATCATGTTCCATGCAGGCCCACGATGGGTCCGGCTTGGCAAGCAATATGACCATAGGTGCTCGGTCAATTTTTGACTTCCCATCATTGAGGCAGCAACGCACGCACCGAAGCGAGATGTAATCGGTGGTCGATCAGGCACACAAAGCTTAGATCGGCCGGTAAAGGCATTTGCAGCTGGCCCGGCAACTTGATCGCCTGGAGTAGCTCGGTTGGCTTTGATTGGCTCGGCGATGTCGTTTCGCGTTGCCTGGGTGCTACGCATGCTTGCGTAGGGCATGCTTGCTACTTTAGAGCAAAGGAACACACATGATCGAGGGATTGGTTTCTGGCCGGCTGTATGGCCAGCCTGCAACGCGAGTGGACAAAGCAGGCAAGCCTTTTGCGGTTGCGAAGGTGCTCGCATCAGCCGGCGAAGGCGGCGACCTGTTTGTCAACGTCATCACGTTTGAAGCTGCACCCAGCGCCGCGCTGCTGGCGCTGGACGACGGCGACAGCGTTGCACTGGCCGGAAGCCTCACACCTAAGGTTTGGACGGACAAGCAGGGCAACACGCGCCCCAGTGTCGATATGGTGGCCACCCAGGTGCTGACCGCCTACCACGTCACCAGGAAACGCACGGCAATGGAAGGCGAGCAGACACCAAGCCGATGACTTTCCGCCGGAACTGCTCATCGTGAAAATACAGCACCCATGCGGGCGGCAGGCCGGCATGTTATTGCGGCCTCGAACCAAAAAAAAAGACCGAAAGTCTTTAGAATTTACGGCCTTTTTGCAATTCTGCGCGATGCTATTTCGCTCTAGGCTCAGTCGTCCTGACGCTTGATCAGACCGCGGCCTTTCGGGGTGATGCCCAGTTCACCATGGGCGTCGGGCGCCACATAGCCATGTTCGAGCAATCGTCCGGAAAGGTGTCGGTGCAGAGCTTCGGGCAGGCTCATGTCGCCCATCTCCAGGCGTTTGAGTGCTTCAAGCTCGTCCACTGTCGGGTCGTCGAATACGGGGTTTTGTGAGTGCGGCATGGTTCCCTCCTGATCAAATCTGAAAAATTAAAACCTGGGCAGGTCGCGCAGGCTGGGCGCTGCTTCGTCGTCGGGAAAACCGATGCTTTCCTCCCACCCGCCGTACAAACTGTCTTGCACCTGCAGTGCAGCTGGCGCGCTGCGCACCAGTATGCCTCCAGCTTGCTCACGCACCGCGACGATGGAGTCGCCCTCAAGCAGTCGGTCCACCACTTCTACCAATTGAACGGCCGATGGCGGCTGCTCCCAGCCGCTGCCGTCAAGCGCCAGCAGGCCCATCATGACTTGATCGATGCGCGGCGCGCCGGAAGGTTCAAATCGCACCGCCGTGATTCCGTACATTGCTTCCCTTGTTGTGGTCGTGAAACGAGGCTCAGCGTACGCGGGCTATGACGATGGCGGTGTAGGAATAATTGCCGAGTCGCAGCGCTAAGAACGGCTAGGTCTGCAACTTAAGCCACGGCAGAAATGCTTCCTCCAAGGCGGAGGATCTGGCATGCACCGGCGCGACTAGGTAGTAGCCCCTTTCACCACGCAGCGGCTGCGGGCAGGCGACCACCAACTCTCCGCGCGCCAACTCTGCCTCGATCAGCATCGTGGGCATAAGTGCAACGCCCAGGCCTTGCGCTGCAGCCACCGCCAACATGGAGAACAACTCGTAACGCGGCCCTTCCAAGGCGCGAGGCGCAGGAGTACCCATCGCCTCGAACCACTGGCGCCAGCCATAGGGACGCGTGCTTTGCTGAAGCAGTGGCAGCCCTGCCAATTGCAATGGCGAAACCCCTTGGTGGGCCCGCCCGCGCCCGCGCCGCTCGGCCCCTTCGAGCAGCGCTGGGCTGCACACGGGCACGACGTCTTCGTGCATAAGCCAATCGGCCTGCGTGCCGGGCCAATGCGCGACCTGTTCAGCGGTGCCGGCGTACAGCGCCGCATCAAAACCGGTCTCCCCAAACAAGAACGGGCGCGTGCGGGTTTCGATGTGCACCACGATGTCGGGGTGCAGGGCAGCGAAGGCGGGCAGTCGGGGAATAAGCCAGCGGGTGGCAAAAGTAGGCACGGCCGCCAGCGTGATTGCACCGCCCTGGCCGCGGTGGGCCATGACATCCAGCGTGTCGCGCTCCAGCGCTTGCAGGCGCAGGGCGACTTGGCGCGCATATTGGCGACCGGCCGGGGTCAAGGCCACCCCGTGGCGGGTGCGCCTGAACAAGGCCGTACGCAAAAACGCTTCCAGTGCGGTGATTTGGCGGGAGACCGCACTTTGCGTGAGGAACAGCTCCTCCGCCGCGCGGGTGTAGCTCTCATGCCGCGCAGCAGCATCAAAACAGGTCAATGCCTGGGTGGAAGGCAAGATACGGCGCATGTCTAAGAGCTATAAGTTCGCGTTTTGCATATCTGAGTACCAAAATCTCGTTTGATTTCACCTGAGGTTTGCTACTAGCATGTGATTCTTAATTGCATTTCATGCGGTTTTAGCACACCGTCTACACCGGAGACCACCATGGCCAACGCCGCTTTTCACTGGGACGACCCCTTCCTGCTCGACCAGCAACTCACCGACGACGAGCGCGCCATCCGCGACGCCGCAGCCGCCTACTGTCAGGACAAGCTTGCGCCACGCGTACTCGACATGTTTCGCCACGAGAAGACCGATCTGTCGATCTTTCGCGAGATGGGTGAAGTTGGTCTGCTCGGCCCCACCATTCCGGAGCAGTACGGCGGCCCAGGCTTGAGCTACGTCGCCTATGGCCTGATCGCGCGCGAAGTCGAGCGCGTGGACTCAGGCTACCGCTCCATGGCCAGTGTGCAAAGCTCGCTGGTGATGGTGCCGATCTTCGAATTCGGCACCGAAGCGCAGCGTCAGAAGTACCTGCCCAAGCTGGCCAGCGGCGAGTGGATTGGCTGCTTTGGTCTGACAGAACCCGACCATGGCTCAGACCCTGGAAGCATGGCGGCCCGCGCCCACAAGACCGCAGGGGGCTACAAGCTCAAGGGCAGCAAAATGTGGATCACCAACAGCCCCGTCGCCGACGTGTTTGTTGTCTGGGCCAAGGAAGTGTCGGAGGGCGGTACCGTGGGCCCCATCCGCGGCTTTGTGCTGGAAAAGGGCATGAAGGGCCTGAGCGCACCGGCCATCCACGGCAAGGTCGGCTTGCGCGCATCCATCACCGGCGAAATTGTGATGGACGATGTCTTCGTGCCTGAAGAAAACGCTTTCCCTGAAGTGCAAGGACTCAAGGGCCCCTTTACCTGTTTGAACAGCGCGCGCTACGGCATTGCCTGGGGCGCCTTGGGCGCAGCCGAATTTTGCTGGCACACCGCGCGCCATTACACGATGGACCGCAAGCAGTTTGGTCGGCCGCTGGCTGCCAACCAGCTCATTCAAAAGAAATTGGCCGATATGCAAACCGAAATTGCGCTCGGGCTGCAAGGCTGTCTGCGCTTGGGCCGCATGAAGGACGAAGGCACAGCCGCCGTCGAGGCCACCTCCATCATCAAGCGCAACAGCTGCGGCAAGGCGCTCGACATTGCGCGTATGGCACGCGACATGATGGGCGGCAACGGCATCAGCGACGAGTTCGGCGTGGCCCGCCACCTGGTGAACCTGGAAGTGGTCAACACCTACGAAGGCACGCACGATGTGCATGCGCTGATTCTGGGCCGCGCCATCACGGGCATTGCGGCTTTTGCGAACTAATTTTTAGTAAAAACAGGCTCTAGCGCTTATCTGGTAAGCGCTGGTAGCTATCAAATTTAGGGATCGAATCTCCCATGCATTCTTCCTCGACGCCGCCCGGCGCCCTCGCTGGCATCCGCGTACTCGACCTCTCGCGCGTGCTGGCAGGCCCCTGGTGCACCCAAATTCTGGCCGACCTGGGCGCCGATGTAGTGAAGGTCGAGCGCCCTGGCGCAGGGGACGACACGCGCCACTGGGGCCCTCCATTTTTAAAGGATGCCGAGGGAAAGGACACGCCTCAGGCGAGCTACTTCACCGCCTGCAACCGGAACAAGCGTTCGGTCACCATCGACATGGCGACCGCCGACGGGCAGGCACTTATCCGCCAAATGGCGCAGCAGGCCGACATCGTCGTCGAGAACTTCAAGGTCGGCGGGCTCAAACAATATGGGCTGGACCATGAGAGCCTGTGCGCGCTGAACCCCCGGCTGATTTACTGCTCCGTTACCGGCTTCGGGCAGGACGGACCCTACGCCGAGCGCGCGGGCTACGACCTGATGATTCAGGCCATGACGGGGATGATGAGCATCACCGGCCGCCCCGATGAGGAACCCGGTGGCGGGCCGCTGCGGGTGGGCGTGGCGCTGACAGACCTGTTCACCGGCGTGTACGCGTCCAGCGCCATCCTCGCGGCGCTGCATGTGCGCGGCAGCACGGGCGTGGGCCAGCACATCGACATGTCGCTGCTGGACGTCGGCATGGCCATCCTAGCCAACCAAGCGTCGGGATTTCTGGCCACCGGGGTCGCACCCACCCGACAGGGCAACAGCCACCCCAGCCTTGCGCCCTATCAAGACTTCCCCACGGCGGACGGCGCCATGCTGCTGGCCATTGGCAACAACGGCCAATTTGCCCGCTTCTGCGAGGCCGTCGGCCATCCCGAATGGGCGCAAGACCCGCGCTACGCCAGCAACACGCTGCGCGTGACGCACCGAAGCGACCTGATCCCTGCCATGGAAGCCGTGACGCGCACGCGCAGCACCGCCGAATGGATTGCGCTGCTGGAAGACAAAGCCGTCCCCTGCGGCCCGATCAACACCATCGCTCAAGCGTTTGACGACGAGCAGGTCCAAGCGCGCGGCCTGCGCCTTGTTCAGCCGAGGGACGCGGGGGACGGCATCGCGCAGATTGCCGGGGTGGCAAGCCCGCTGCGGCTCGCTGCCAACCCGCCAGTGCTGCGACATGCACCCCCGGCGCTTGGGCAGCACACCGACGAGGTGTTGGCCGAACTCGGCTTGGATGCGGCGCGCATTGCCGAGCTGCGCGCCAGCAAGGTGGTGTAGCCAGGGTGCAGCTGGCATGGAATACTGCCTGAGATGCTTCTCCAAGGAAACGCACTATGACTACCACCTTCAAGGTCGGAGACCACGTCGGCTGGAACTCCGAAGCCGGCCACGTCAGCGGGCACATCACCAAAGTGCACAAAAAGGACTTTGATTACAAAGGCCACACCCACCGCGCCAGCGAAGATGCACCGCAGTACGAAATCAAAAGCGACAAAACCGATCACATCGCCGCGCACAAGGGGTCGGCTTTGAAGAAGCTTTCCCCGTAGGGTGGGCAGATGGGGTGCCGCAGCTCTCTTCCGACCCTGCCTAAGTAGACCCGCAAGAGGCATTCGTCGCATCCCTCGCAAGTCGCCCGCTTCATCGCAAATTCAGTGCGCACCGAGGTGCGTTGCGCGCCCCGTTTCGCGCCAGAATGAAGCTTCGGCTTTTTGTACTGCATCGCCTAAAATTTACCCGCGCAAGCCCTGCGCGAAAGAAGCACCATGAAGAAAATGAAAAGCGACGTTGACGAACGTACCAGCCTCACCGCGTCCAACAAATTTGAGCTTCTGCTTTTTCGCCTCGGCACCGACAGCGCTTTGGGACAGTCGGAGCTGTTTGGCATCAACGTGTTCAAGATTCGCGAAATCGTGGCCATGCCGGCCATTACGCCCATCGTTGGGGCGACGCCTTTCTCGCTTGGCGTGGTCAACCTGCGCGGCCAGGTCATTCCGGTGCTGGACTTGCCTGCCATCGTCGGCTGCACGCCCCAGACCGGCCTCAACATCATGTTGGTGACTGAATTTGCGCGCACCACTCAAGCTTTTGCGGTGGAATCGGTGGAAGACATCGCCCGGCTCGACTGGAACCAAGTGATGTCGGCCGAGTCGAGTGGCGCCGCCGGCAAACTGGTGACGAGCATTGCCAGGCTGGACGGGAATACGGACACCACGCGCCTGGCCCAGGTGCTAGACGTAGAAGCCATTTTGCAAATGGTGTCTCCTTCCGACGAGCACCAAGTGGACCCGCAGAAAGTGGGTGCAAAACTGCTGCTTAAACCCGGCACCATCGTGCTGGCAGCGGACGACTCCTTCGTCGCACGTTCGCTGATCGAGCAAGAGCTACAGGCCCTTCACGCACCGTATGAGATGACCAAGTCGGGCAAGGAAGCCTGGGATCGGCTCAACGCCATTGCAGACAGCGCAGAAGCGGAAGGAAAAACAGTGCTCGACCGAGTCGCCTTGGTGCTGACAGACCTTGAAATGCCCGAGATGGACGGCTTCACGCTCACCCGCAACATCAAGCAAACGGCGCGTTTTAGCGGTCTGCCCGTGGTGATCCACTCCTCGCTCTCTGGTTCTGCCAATGAGGATCACGTCCGCAGCGTCGGCGCCGATGGTTATGTAGCGAAGTTCGTGGCCGAAGACTTGGCCCAGACGCTTCGCCAAGTACTGCCAACCTAATATACGAAAGGCTGCGGAAATCTACATCTCGTAACCTCTACCAACCGCAGGCAAAGTTGGCGCAATGTAGGCATTCGCCGTCAACGAACTGCTTGGCCAGAGCGTATAACTGTGGACAGCCCGCCGTACATTCTGGTGCGCGGCGAAAACCATCCTCAAGCAGCGCCTGCTGCAGGAGCACCGACATGCAATCGAACCGTTTTCTGAAAATCGCCGCAGCATCCGCAGTGCTGGCAGCAGCCACAGGCTGCGCCACCGTTCCAGGCGATCCATACTATTCTGGCGTTTATGCGCCGACGCCGATTTACGGTGGCACTACCGTTTATGAGTCTGGCGTGTATCCAGTTTATCCCGCCTACCCGGTCGCGCGCCGAGACAGAGAGGACCGCTGGGAAGACATGCGCAATGACCGCGATCGGCGCGCTTGGAAAGAGCGTCAGGAGGCACGCGAACGTGCGCAGTGGCAAAGCAATCAACGCGATAGAGATCTCGCGCAGCGCCAGCAACGTGAACGCGACCTGCGCGCAAGACAACTGCGAGAGCGCGAACTTGCGAGGGCGCAACAGCAGCAGCAACAGCAGCAGCGCCGAAATGGCGATCGCAACGATCGCAACGCAGACGGCAGCCCCCGCACCGACTACGACCGCTACAACCCAAAAACTGGCTCTTGGCTGCCACGTGGTGATCAATTGCCCTGACAGTAGCAGTAGCGCCAACACCGCAGGATGACGGCTGTGCAGCTTCAGATCTTGCATGCTCCTCTTCTGACCGCCCTAGTCTGTGTCTCTGCGGTCTTCGCAGCATCCTCCGTGCAAGCACAGGTACTGCGCTGCACCGATGCTCGCACCGGCAAAGTCACCTACACCGACGGCGCATGCGACCAAGGCGCGCGTAGCCTTGAGGTGCAACCGCGCAAGAGCGCTGAAGAAATCGCCGAACAACGTGCTCTCGGAGATGCGGCAGCGCAGCGCATGCGTGAGCGGCTCGCCGCTGACGCGGATGCAGCGCGACAACGTGAAACCCAAAAAAATCGAGAAGAGCAAGACGCCCGTCAGGTACAACAGAATTCTGCATCCGACTTTGCAAACAGCGCAGCCTGTGCCAATGCGCGCCGCACACTAGATACAGTTGCGGCCAGCGTCGGGCGCAGCGGTGAAGATCCCTCGGCGCGCATGGAAGCGGCCCAGAGGCAAATGGATTTTTCATGCTTGGGGCCAGAAGGCTACGCGCGGACCGAAGCCGCACGCGCCAATCGCCCCCAGGTGGTGGTGGTCCCTCCTCCGGCTTGGCCGTTACGACCCCGGCCGTCCCACCGCCCCGATCGCCCCGATCGCCCCGACCGGCCGCACATTAAGGAGTGCAGTTCCTTCACATGCACCGACAGCAACGGAAAAAGGTACCCACGCACCGGGCGTGGAAGTTTTCAGGAGCGCTAAACCGTTCTGACCCTGCGCTGCGTCGGTACCGATCGGCGATCAACCCAGATTGGTAGCCGACATATAGGCCACACGCCACTCCTCAAACGGCTGTGTATCGGCCGCCTCAATGGCTTTTTGCGCTTCCCAAGATTGCGCCGCCATCTGCTCGAAATCCGCTTGGTCTTTCTCGCTCCAAGGAAGCGCAAGCAGCGCCGTCTGGGCGTTGGCGGAGCATTGCGCGGCAAAACCAGTGAAACTGCTGTCGTGTTCGCGCGTCATGGCTCGCAACACTTTGGCAGAGGGAGTCGTGTCTGCTGACGCGAGCGTTCCGCGAGCAGCGTTCAGAGCACTTGCAAAAGCCTCACCGTCGTGGGCTGAGTCCATCGCAGCCGCGTAAGGCGTGCATTCCTCCAGCAACTGCGCAGCCCACTCGGTCAGCGGCACCGAACTTCCCCGGCGCAGCAGGCGCAGACCCGGTTCGCGACCTCTGGCAGCCGTCAGGTGCTGGTTGTGCTTGATTTCGGTGATCTCATCTGGTGTGTCGTTCGGGCTATCTGACATCAGGCAGTGCAGCAAAAACACATCCAGCAGACGCATGGTCTCGGCCGTGATGCCCACCGGCACAAACGGATCCAGGTCCATCAACCGCACCTCGACATACTCAACGCCGCTCTCGCGCAGCGCATGCAAAGGGCGCTCTCCCGGGCGAATAACGCGCTTGGGGCGGATGGTTCCGTAGAACTCGTTTTCAATTTGCAGCAGGCTGGTGCCCATCTGGTTGTAATCGCCGCCGGGGTTGCGAATACCCACCGCTTCGTAGGCGGGGTACGGCTGGGTCAAGGCTTCATGCAGCGACTGAGCGTAACCTTCCAGCCCGTTGTAGCTCACCGCCAGCGTTGCCTGGGCATCGCTCTGGTAACCCAGCCGTCCCATGCGCAGCGACGTGGCATGCGGCAAATAAAGCGCGTCGGAACCCAGCGGCTGCAAGGCGTGCGGTCGGCCCTGAGCAAAGCACGAGCACAGCGCGGGCGATGCGCCGAACAAATACAGCAGCACGAAGGCGTGGCGCCGGAAGTTTCGGATCAATGCAAAGTACTGCTCGCTGGTGACGCCTGGCATCGACCAGTTGTAGTGAATCCCGCAAATGGTCTGCATGCGCCGGCCGTAGCGATGGCCCAAGCCCATACGGTAGACGCTCTTGGCGCGCCCAACGTTGGAGCTGCCGTAGCGGGCCAGCGGAATCGTCTCGTCGGTAGGCAAGCGGCACGGCATGCTCGACGCCCACAAGCGCTCGCTCCCCTGCGCGGCCAGCGTATGGTGCACAAATTGGTGAATGCGGGTGAGTTCGCCCAAGCAATCGTCAATGGCAAGGTGGGCACCGGTCACCAGTTCGATCTGCGACTCGCTGTAATCCGTCGTGATGTGCGGGTGCGTGAGCGCCGAGCCCAGTGCGGCCGGATGGGGCGTGAGCGCGAGATCGCCCGCAGGCTGCACCCGCAAGCCTTCTTTTTCGATACCTCGGCGGATACCGAGCAAGGGCTGGGCGCGGAGGGTGTCCTCTAGGGAGCTCATGAGATGCAGGCCATTGGCGTGTTTTTGGTTCGTGGAACTTAGCACGCTGCCGACGGCCGTGCCTGCGCAGGGAAATCCGGCGCCGCCGGATTCCCGGTTTTCTCAGCGGCGCGCCGCCATCGCCTTCTGCACCTCAAGCGCACCTTGGGCCGTGCCGCTGGCCGGCACCTGCTCGCCTTCACGTGCGGTCACTTCGGCCAAGCGTGCGGCCAACTGCTCCGGTGCATCCGGTCCCGTGCCAATGTAAATTCCCTGCGTCATAGTGACATGTGCTGCTTCAAAGCTGCCGGCGCCCGCGCACAGGGTTGTGCGCGTGGGCGCACTCTCATGCGCCAGCACCAGCATGGCAGGCACCACGGCTTCCGGTTTCAGCATGGCCAGCACTTCAGCGGGCATCAGCCCTTCCGTCATGCGGGTGGCGGCGGTGGGCGCCAGAGCATTGACGTGAATGTGGTGCTTGGCACCCTCAAGGGCCAGCGTCTGCATCAACCCGACCAAGGCCAGCTTGGCGGCGCCGTAGTTGCTCTGGCCAAAATTGCCGTACAGGCCGGTGGACGAAGTTGTCATCACGATGCGACCGTATTCCTGCGCCACCATGTGCGGCCACACCGCCTTGCAGCAGTGCGCCGCGCCCATGAGGTGCACATCGACCACGGTGCGAAAGTCCGCCATATCCATCTTGGCAAAGCTCTTGTCGCGCAGAATGCCGGCGTTGTTCACCAGCACATCCACCCGGCCCCAGGCATCGACTGCCTGCTGCACCATGGCCTGTACGGCAGCGAAGTCGGTGACCGAGGCGCCGTTGGCCAGCGCTTCGCCGCCGGCTGCGCGGATCTCGTCGACCACTTTCTGCGCTGCACCGCCCGAGCCCGCTTCACCATGCAAGCCGCCGCCCAAATCATTGACCAGCACGCGCGCGCCGCGCGCCGCAAGGGCCAGCGCGTGCTCTCTGCCCAAACCGCCACCCGCACCCGTCACGATGGCCACACGGCCTTTGAAATTCAATTCCATTTTTAACTCCTGAACAAATTTTGCGTCGCCGGGTAATGTAGCGGCATGCTGCGCGGTGGTCGTTGCCGTGCGAGACTGCATGCTTTTGCCTTCCTCACCATGCAAGTCGCACCTCCCACCAGTCAGGAAACCCCGCGCGATTCGGCCAGCATTGTGCTGCTGCAGGATGCTCCCACCGGAATGCAGGTCCTGCTGCTGCGGCGCAACGCCAAGGCCACGAATATGGCCGGCGCCTATGTGTTTCCGGGTGGCAAGCTCGACCCCGAGGACCATTGGGACGACAGTGCGCCTGCGCTGGATCAGCCGCGTACGGCGCTCACAGACGCTTTGGGCGAACCCGGCTCGCCTCCAGAAAGGGCTGCGGCACTCTACGTCGCCGCACTGCGAGAAGCGCTGGAAGAATGTGGCCTGTTGCTCGCCGAACCGCTGGACAGCGGCAGGCCCCTGGACGTTGTCGCAGCGCGCGAGCGGTTGTGCGGTGGGGAGCCGTTCACCAACGTGCTCCGGGCCATGGCACTGCGTCTGCAGACCCGGGCGCTGGCGCCTTGGTCGCGCTGGATCACACCGCTGGCGCCCAGCATGGCCAGCCGACGCTTCGACACGCGCTTTTTTGTCGCCCGCGCTCCTGCTGGACAAATAGCCCGCCACGACAACGCCGAAACCGTGGACACGCTGTGGGTCGCGCCGCGCACTGCGCTGGAACAGTACCGAGACGGCGCCATCGACCTCGCACCACCGCAGATCATGACACTGGCGCACCTTGCACGGCACGCAAGCGTTGCGCAGGTGCTAGGCGCAGCCTTGCGCCAGCCTCCGCCAACCATCCTGCCCGAAGCCTTTGACGACGCGGGCACGCGCGTCATCTGCTATCCAGGCGATGAACGCCACGCCGTGCGCGAGCGCGCCATGCCTGGGCCAACGCGACTGTTCTATCGCGACCGCCGCTTCTATCCCGAGCAAGGTTTCGATGCCCTGTTCGAATAAGGTCTACAGCGCGTAGTTGACAGCGCGGCTGTAGCGCGGGTCGTGGTGCCACTTCCAATAGGTGTCGATCAAGCGCTGTGTCACTGGGCCGATATGTCCATCTCCAAGTGGCTTGCCATCGACGCGCGTCACCGGCAGCAAGCCGCCGCCAGAGCTGGAGACAAACGCCTCGCGGGCGCTCTGCAGCTCGTGCACGGGCAGCGCCCGGACCTTCAATTTCAGCCCGAGCGCACCCGCCATCTCGATCACCGTGCGCCGGGTGATGCCTTCGAGCACGCCATACTCGGGGGTCACCAGCACGCCCTGCGCGTTGAGGCAAAACACATTGAAGCCGGGGCCTTCAACCACATTCCCCGCGCCGTCGGTCAGTGCCACGGTGTCGCCACCGGCATCCAAGGCACCCAGCAGCCCCATGGTCAGGTCGTTCCAGTGGTAATTCTTGGCTCGTGGGTCGACGCTGCTCGCCGGAATGCGCTGAATCTGACTTACAACAAGGTTCAGGCCGCGCGTGCGCTGCTCCTCGTTCGCGATCCACACATAAGGCACAGCAAATGCGTAGAACTGGTTGACAGCTTGGCGGGGGTCGCGCGAACCCCAAGGCGGTTGGCCGCGGGTGACTATCATTTCCACATAGCTGCTGCGCAGGCCGGAGAGCCGCACGCATTGCTCAAGGATGTCGGTGATCTGCTCGGGAGACAATCCCGCGTCAAGGCGAAAGCTGGCGCAGCTTCTGGAAAAGCGCTCCAAATGGGCATCAAGCCGGAAGAAAGCGCCTTCCCACACCGTCACCACGTCGTACGTGGCATCGGACCGGAGAAAGCCCCAGTCGGTGAGCGGGATCGCAGCCTCGGCAATGGGGACGTATTTGCCGCGCACATAGGCGGCGCCTTGGGAATAATCGGGGATGGTTGTCATGCGACCATTGTTAGCGCAGCAGACCAGCGCGTCGAGAAGCGCCCGCAATACCCCAATTCGACAATGTTCATGCGGCCAAGCGCTGCAAAAGAGGAGAGCACCATGAAAGCAGTCTGGAATGGCATCACCGTCGCCGAGAGCGACGACACCGTCGTCGTGGAAGGCAACCACTACTTCCCCGAGAGCGCGCTCAATCGCGAATATTTCGCGTTCAGCAACCACAAGACTATGTGCCCCTGGAAAGGCCAGGCGACCTATTTCTCGCTGCTGGTGGATGGCGAGATGAACCCCGACGCAGCCTGGACCTACGCCGACCCCAAACCCGAGGCGGAACAGGTTCGCGGCCGAGTGGCTTTCTGGAAGGGCGTGACAGTCGCTCAGTAAGCATTCTTCCCCGTGCGCGTTGTCCCCGGAAAAACTGGACAATCGTGTGGATAAGTCGGGGATGCGCCGGTATGGCGTACGCAAGTCATTGATTTTAAATATTTTTCCCAGAATCGCTTAAATATTAAGCGCGCATCTTTTACCGCTTTGCGCCAGGTTATCCAAGTCTCCACTGGACAATCCTGGGGATAACTTCCGCTAAGCCTTGTATGACCGACGCAAGTCGCTGCTGCACAAGGGTTTGGGCGACAGCGCCTATTTTTTAGGCAGATGTCCGCCGCCGCCCAACCACATTTACACTCTTTTCGCTACATTCATAATAGCTGCTCACGCTTATATCCATTGGGCTAGAGCTTGTTTTCACTAAAATTTTGACTTTTCTACAGCACAGCCCTGCCGCGGAACGCAACAGCGCGCCGATTCTTGAACGCCTGCGTGCTCTGCTTGCAAGCACCGGCGATGCATTGGAAATTGCCAGCGGTACCGGCCAACATGCCGCCACCTTCGCTATGGCGCTGCCCGGCTGGCATTGGCAGCCCAGCGACTGGCAGGCCGACGCCTTCGACTCCATCGCCGGCTGGAGCGCCCAAGCTGGCGCCCACAACGTCCGCGTCCCTGTGCTGCTCGACGTGCGTGCGGCGCACTGGCCGGCCGAAGGCGCCGCTTTCGGACACGCGTTCGACTTGATCTACAGCGCCAACATGCTGCACATCGCACCCTGGGAGTGCTGCGCCGGGTTGATGCAAGGTGCCGCGCGTCACCTTGCGCCCAAGGGCGTGCTGGTCACCTATGGCCCGTATTTCGAAGAGGGAACCCCCACCGCACCCGGCAATGTCGCCTTTGACCAAAGCCTGCGCGAACGCAACCCCAGCTGGGGGATTCGCCAGCTCGCTGCCGTGCAGGAGCAAGCGCACATCGCCGGCCTGCAGCTGCTGGAGCGCCACACCATGCCCGCCAACAACCTGCTGCTGGTCTTTGGCCGTGCCGCCTGAAACCGTTACCCCCCCTTTCCCTTTATGCCCACCGCTGCCACCACGCCCCCTTTTTTTACAGCCATCGTCCAACCCGAAGCGGCGTCCTGCGACGCGTGGCCCGAGCAACCGCTGCTGCTGTCTATTGAACAGGGTGGCCTTGATTGGCCGAGCTCCTGCCGCAGCGGCACCTGCCGCACCTGCATCGGGCAGTTGATCTCCGGCGAGGTGCGGTACGTCATGGAGTGGCCTGGCCTCACCACCGAAGAAATGCAGGCCGGATGCGTGCTTCCCTGCGTGGCCTACCCGGTTTCCGATGTCGAACTTCAGCGGGGCGAGCCCTTCCCGTAAAATCACGGGTTTTCCCGGTCGCAGTGTGCGACCCGTTTGCGGCAGCGCCGCAGCGCACGTTCTTTTGGGGGTTGGCGGGCCTCGTGCCCGACCCGCCGGAGCGTGCCATGCGCACCGCGACGCCTGATCTGTCGAAAGCCTCAGATGAACGCTCCCCTTCCTGCCTCTGCCACCGCCTCCATCGCTCCGGTCGAAGAGATCGTGGCCGAAATGCGCGCTGGCCGCATGGTCATTCTTGTGGACGAGGAAGATCGCGAAAACGAAGGCGATCTGGTGCTCGCCGCCGACCACGTCACGCCCGAGGCCATCAACTTCATGGCGCGCTTTGGCCGAGGCCTGATCTGCTTGACACTGACGCGCGAGCGCTGCGAATTCTTGAAGCTCCCGCCGATGGCGGCGCGCAACGGCACGGCCTACAGCACGGCTTTCACCGTCTCCATCGAGGCAGCTGAGGGCGTTACGACCGGCATCTCCGCAGCCGACCGCGCCCGCACCGTGCAGGTGGCTGTGGCCAAGGGCAGCACGGCAACCGACCTGGTGCAACCCGGCCACATCTTCCCGCTGCAGGCAGTGGACGGCGGTGTGCTCATGCGCGCGGGCCACACGGAAGCCGGATGCGACTTGGCCGCCTTGGCCGGCTGTAGCCCCTCTGCCGTGATCTGCGAGATCATGAAGGACGACGGGACCATGGCCCGCCTACCCGACCTGCAGGTGTTCGCTGCTGAACACGGCATCAAGATCGGCACCATTGCCGACCTCATCGAGCACCGCAGCCGCACCGAGTCGCTGGTACAAAAAATGGGTTCGCGCACCCTGCAGACGGCCGCCGGGGAATTCGTCGCCCATGCCTTTCGCGACCTGCCCAGCCAGTCGCTGCATATTGCCCTGGTGCGCGGCCAATGGCAGGAAGGCGAATCGATTCCGGTCCGCGTACATGAGCCACTGTCGGTGCTGGACGCGCTCGAAGTCGACCGCGCCATGCACACCTGGGGGCTGGACACCAGCCTAGCCTACATCGTCCGCCAAGGCTGCGGCGTCGCGGTGCTGCTCAACTGCGGCGAAAGCGCCGAGCAGTTGCTTGCACAGTTCGACGGCACGGCCCGCGCCGCACACGCGCCAGAGCGCGGCCGAATGGACCTGCGTACTTACGGCATCGGCGCGCAAATCCTGCGCGAATGCGGCGTGACGCGCATGCAGCTCATGGGGCAGCCACGCCGTATGCCCAGCATGACGGGCTACGGTCTCGAAATCACCGGTTACATCCCCAAGGAATAAGACATGTTTGGTGCAGACAAAGGCAACGCAGACAGGCAAGACGGCAGCAAGCTGCACGTCGCCATGGTGCAGGCGCGCTTCAACGAGGGCATCACCAACGCCCTTGCCCAGGCTTGCCACGCCGAACTGCTGGCGCTCGGCGTGCTGGAAAAGCACATCCGGCACGTAACGGTGCCGGGCGCGCTCGAGGTTCCCACGGCCCTGCAGGCACTGGCCGAGCAGGACGAATACGACGCACTCATTGCATTGGGCTGCATCATTCGCGGCGAAACCTACCACTTCGAGTTGGTGGCCAACGAATCGAGTGCCGGCGTCTCGCGCATTTCGCTCGAATACCACCTGCCCATCGCCAATGCCATCCTGACCACAGAAAACCTCGAGCAGGCAATTGCACGCCAGACCGAGAAGGGGCGCGACGCCGCCCGTGTGGCCGTGGAAATGGCAAACTTGCTGGAAGACCTCGAATGAGCGACGCCCTCACGCAACCCACCACCTCCGTGCCCAAAGCAGCGCCCGCCAGCGGCGGTCGCCGCGCCTCCACCAAATCGGCGCGCACACGCTCTCGCGAGTTCGCTCTGCAAGCGCTGTATCAGCACTTGGTGGGACACAACGACGCTGCGGCCATCGACAGCTTTACGCGCGACCTGGCCGGGTTTCACAAATGCGATTCGGTGCACTACGACGCGCTCTTGCATGGCTGCGTAGAAAGTGCAGAGCAACTTGACGCGCTTATCGTGCCGCTGCTCGACCGCAAGCTGGCCGAAATTTCGCCCATCGAACGCGCGGCAATGTGGATGGGAGTCTACGAATTCCAGCACTGCCTGGACGTTCCTTGGCGCGTGGTGCTCAACGAGTACATCGAGCTGACCAAGGACTTTGGTGGCACCGATGGCTACAAGTACGTCAATGGCGTGCTGGGCGGCCTCGCGCCCAGACTGCGCGCGTCTGAAGTACAGAACGACAAAGGCGGCGCACGCGCGCCCACGTCTGCACCATGAGGCCTGCACCGTGAGAATAGCCAGCCGCGCGCAGCGCATCGAGCCGTTTTATGTGATGGAAGTCGCCAAGGCGGCGCAGACGCTTGCGCACGCCGTGCAGGGCAGCGCTGAGCCGATGATTTTCCTGAATATTGGCGAGCCCGACTTCACCGCTCCACCGCTGGTGCAGGAAGCGGCCGCGCGCGCCATATCGACCGGCACCACGCAATACACCCGCGCGCTGGGCATGCCCGCGCTGCGCGAGCGCATCAGCGGCTGGTACGCCGAGCGCTTTGGTGTCGAAGTTCCGGCGCGGCGCATTGTGGTGACGGCCGGGGCTTCGGCAGCTCTGCAGCTGGCTTGCCTTGCGCTAGTTGAAGCGGGCGACGAAATCCTCATGCCCGACCCGAGCTACCCCTGCAACCGCCACTTCGTGAGTGCGGCGGAGGGGACGGCAGTGTTGATCCCGACCACGGCCGAAGAGCGCTACCAGCTCAGCGCCGAGAAGGTACGCGCCGCCTGGACGGCCAAAACCCGCGGCGTGTTGCTGGCATCGCCGTCTAACCCCACCGGCACCTCCATTGCGCCAGATGAACTGCGCCGCATTCACGGTGTGGTGCAGGAGCATGGGGGCATTACATTGGTCGACGAAATTTACCTCGGCCTGTCCTACGAAGAACAGTACAGCCACACCGCGCTGGCCATTGCCGACGACATCGTCAGCATCAACAGCTTCAGCAAGTACTTCAACATGACCGGCTGGCGGCTGGGCTGGATGGTGGTCCCCGAGCAGTTGGTGCCCGTCATCGAGCGGCTGGCACAGAACCTGTTTATTTGCGCCAGCACGATCTCGCAGCACGCTGCGCTGGCATGCTTCGAGCCCGCAAGCATTGCCGAATATGAGCGCCGCCGCGCCGAGTTCAAAGCCCGGCGGGACTACTTCATTCCCGAGCTCCAGAGCCTGGGCCTCACCGTGCCCGTGCTGCCCGACGGCGCCTTCTACGCCTGGGCCGATGGCACACAGGCGGCCAGCCGACTGGGGGTGCAGGGCAGCTGGGATCTGGCGTACGCCTTGATGGACCGCGCCCACTTGGCGGTGACACCAGGAAGGGACTTCGGTACGCACGAGCCTGAGCGCTTCCTGCGCTTTTCCACCGCCAGTTCCATGGATCACCTGCAGGAAGCCGTGCGCCGGCTGCGGCGTTTGCTGGGTTGAACCACGATGGTGTTTGAACACCCGGTGCGCGTGTATTGGGAAGACACCGATGCCGGCGGCATCGTGTTCTACGCCAATTACCTCAAGTTTTTCGAGCGTGCGCGCACCGAGTGGCTGCGCGCCCTTGGCATTGGCCAGCATGCGCTGCGGGAACAAAGCGGCGGCATGTTTGTCGTAACCGAAGCGCATCTGAAGTACCACGCTCCGGCGCGGCTAGACGACGCACTGATTGTTACTGCGAAATCCATAGGAATAGCCCGCGCATCCTTGACAATTGCGCACCAAGCGCTCCTGAAAAATGAGTATTCGGGCACTGCCGCCAACACACTGCTGTGCGACGGACAAGTGCGCATCGGCTGGGTGGACGCCACCAGCCTGCGCCCGACTCGCATCCCTAACGCCCTTCTGGAAATCCTTTCATGAATTCGCAAGACATGTCCATCATCACTCTGGTGCTGCACGCAAGCTGGGTGGTGCAGTTCGTCATGCTGCTGCTGCTCGGCGTGTCGGTTGCCAGCTGGGCCGCAATTTTTCGCAAGCTGTTTGGCCTGAAGCGTGTCAAAGCACTGAATGAAGATTTCGAGCGGGAATTCTGGTCGGGCAGCAGCCTGAACGATCTCTATGCGGGTGCAGTGCAAGGCGCTCAGGACGTCGGCCCAATGGAGCGCATTTTCGCCAGTGGCATGCGCGAGTTCCAGAAGCTGCGCGAGCGCCACATACAAGACCCCGGCACCCTGCTCGACGGTGCACGCCGCGCCATGCGGGCCAGCTTTCAGCGCGAGATGGACGTGATTGAGTCCAGCCTGTCGTTCCTCGCTTCGGTCGGTTCGGTGTCGCCTTACGTCGGCCTGTTCGGCACGGTGTGGGGCATCATGCACGCCTTCACCGGCTTTGCCGGCATGGAGCAGGTGACGCTCGCCACCGTGGCGCCGGGCATTGCAGAAGCCCTGGTGGCCACCGCCATCGGCCTGTTTGCCGCTATTCCCGCGGTCGTCGCGTACAACCGTTTTGCGCGCGACATCGATCGCGTGGCCAACCACCAGGAAACCTTCATCGAAGAGTTTTCCAACATCCTGCAGCGCAACCTGGGTGCGCACCCGACTGCGCCCATGGCGCACTGAGGAACGCAGCATGGCTTCTATCGCCTCCCGCGGCCGCGGGCGCCGCACCATCAACGAAATCAACATGGTGCCCTTCATCGACGTGATGCTGGTGCTGCTCATCATTTTCATGGTGACCGCGCCGATGCTGACGCCGGGCCTGATTGACGTGCCGAGCGTGGGCAAAGGCAAGAACGTGCCCAAGGTCATCGCCCAGGTCATCGTCAACAAAGACGGCTCGCTGCAGCTCAAAACTCCCGACGCGACCCGCAGCATGAACACGCGTGAGATCGGTCAAGCAGCGCTCGCGTGGCAAAAGGACGCCAGCAAGGACACGGCGGTGGTGATCGTGGCAGAGAAAGGCGTGCAGTACGACGCCGTGGTCAAAGCCATGGATGCACTGCAAAAAGCCGGTGTCCAGCGCGTCGGGCTTTCCGTAAAACAGGGCGGCTGACCGGCACTCTCCCGCTTCAAAAAGACGCATGCACGCCCACGACGATCGCGACCAGTTCACCCCGCCCCAGCCACCGGGTCGGGCGCGCGCGGTCACGCTCGCCGTGTTGGCACACTTGGTGTTGCTTGCGGCGCTCACCTGGGGCGTGGCATGGAAGGGCGCCAGCGAGCAGCCGGCCGTAGTCGCTGAATTGTGGTCTGCCGTGCCACTACAGGCCGCGCCTCGCGCTGAATCGCCTGCAGTTCCGCCGCAACCTGCCCCGCCTAAGCCAGTCCCAGAGCCTGTCGTACCACCACCGCCACCCAAACCCGTGCCGCCGCCCCCCCCTGAGCCGCCCCAGCGCGCGCAACCGGACCCGCGCGAAGCCGACATTGCCATCGAGCGCGAGAAAAAGCGCGCAGAAAAAGAGAAGCGCGAACGCGAAGAAAAGCAAAAACTGGAACGCGAGAAAAAGCTCAAGGAGCAACAACGCCTTGAGGAAGAGAAGAAAGACAAGCTCCAGAAAGAAAAGCTGGAGCGCGAAAAAGAGCAGAGACAACTTGCCGAAGAGAAGCGCAAGAAGGACGAGGCCATTGAGAAGGCCAACGCCAAGGCCGCTGAGGTGCGGCGCCAGGAAAACATTCGCCGCATGCAAGGCTTGGCCGGCGCTACCGGTGCCCCTACAGCCACCGGCAATGCACAGCGCGACTCCGGCCCCTCAGGCGGCTACGGCGGTCGCGTGGCCGCCAAGGTCAAGCCCAACATCGTTTATCCCGACGCAGTGAGCGGCAACCCTCGTGCAGAGGTCGAAGTGCACACTTCGCCCGACGGCACCATCGTCAGCTCGCGCCTGACCAAATCCTCAGGCAACAAGGCCTGGGACGACGCAGTGCTGCGCGCCCTCGAAAAGACGGCCACGCTGCCGCGCGACCTGGACGGACGTGTGCCCTCTTCCCTCGTGATTGGTTTTCGCCCGCAAGACTGACAAAGCGGTGCGCGGTAATACGCACCTTAACCAGCAGCCCACACCTCGCCTTCGCAGGAACCTGCCCATGACCCGCTCCGCCCCAGAACTCCTCCTGCCTGCCGGCTCACTCGACCGCATGCGCGCCGCGTACGACTACGGCGCCGACGCGGTGTACGCCGGCCAGCCACGCTACAGCCTGCGCGCGCGCAACAACGAATTTCGCATAGAGCAGATTCAGACGGGCATCGAAGAAGCGCACGCACGCGGCAAGAAGTTCTTTCTGACCAGCAACCTGCTGCCGCACAACGACAAGGTGCGCACCTACCTGCGCGACATCGAGCCCATCATTGCCATGGGCCCAGACGCCCTCATCATGGCCGACCCCGGCCTGATCATGCAGGTGCGCGAAAAGTGGCCCGAGGTAGCGATTCACCTCTCGGTGCAGGCCAACACCACCAACTACTTAGCCGTGAAGTTCTGGCAGAAGCTGGGCTTGAAGCGCATTATCTTGTCGCGCGAACTAAGCTTGGACGAGATCGAAAAGATCCGCCAGGAATGCCCCGACATGGAACTCGAAGTGTTCGTGCACGGCGCCCTGTGCATCGCTTACTCAGGCCGCTGCCTGCTGTCGGGCTACTTCAACCGGCGCGACTCGAACCAGGGCGCCTGCACCAATGCGTGCCGCTGGAACTACGCCACGCAGGAGGCCACGGTCGACCCTAACACGGGCGAGGCTATGGCGGTGCGCATGGAAGCTGATTTCGACTTCAACAAGGCACAGGAAGACGACAACGCGGCCTTCTCAGCCTGCGGCGACGGCGCGCGCCACCCCAAGGCCGACCAGATCTACCTGCTGGAAGAAAAAGAGCGCCCCGGCCAGCTGATGCCCATCATGGAAGACGAGCACGGCACCCACATCATGAACAGCAAGGACCTGCGCGCGGTAGAGCATGTGCAGCGCCTGGTGGATATCGGCATCGATTCGCTCAAGATCGAAGGCCGCACCAAGAGCGCGTACTACGTCTCGCGCACCGCGCAGGTGTATCGCCGTGCCATCGACGACGCGGTGGCAGGCCGCCCTTTCAACCCCGAACTCATCACCGAACTCGAAGGCTTGTCCAACCGCGGCTACACCAGCGGATTGCTAGAGCGCCGCCCGGCGCACGACTACCAGAACTACGAAACCGGCAGCTCAGAATCCAAGCGCAGCCAGTACGTGGCGCAAGTGAAAAGCGCAGCCGACGGCTGGGCCGAAGTGGAAACCAAGAACCGCTTTGCCGTGGGCGACTTGCTCGAGATCATCCACCCCAGTGGCAACCGCACGGTGCGCCTGACCGAGATGCAGAACCTGGGAGGCGAAGCCTTGCAGGTAGCGGCGGGAAGTCCGCTTCGGGTGCGGATTCCGCTGACTGGCGAAGTTCAGGGCGCGCTATTAGCGCGAGTTCGTGAGACCGATGAAATTTAGACAAAATTGGCCTCTAGCTGTAGTTTCCCAAGAGGTTGTTCACCTGAGGTGAAGGAAGATGGAGGTTCTGACATCTCCCAACTTTCTTCAGGACTCCTCAGATGAACATCCATAAGAATGCCTCATTGACGCCCAAAGGTCGAGCCCATCTAGTGCGCGAGATTGCTCGAATCGGGCTCAAGCGTGCGTCATTGGCGGCAGGCATCAGCGTGCGCACAGCGCGCAAGTGGGAGCGCCGTCACGCGGCCGAGGGTGCCTGCGGATTGATGGACCGCAGTTCAAGACCTCATTTGTGCCCACGACGCAGCGACTCCCTCAAGATCGAACGCGCAGTGGCGCTGCGCCGCACCCAGCGCCTGACCTACGAATGCATTGCCGAACGTGTGTGCCTGTCCAGGAGCGCCGTAGCGCGCGCCTGCAAAGCCGCAGGCATCTCTCGCCTACCAGCCCTGCAGGAGGCTGTGCCCGTGCGCCGCTATGAGCGCGCCTCGCCCGGCGAGTTGCTGCACTTGGACATCAAGAAGCTCAGATGCTTTGAAAAACCTGGCCACCGCGTCACAGGCGATCGTGCGCAGAACACGCGCCGCGCTGGCTGGCAAGCGCTGCACGTGGCCATCGATGATCACTCTCGCGTAGGTTTTAGTCTGATGCTGCCTGATGAGACGGCCACGAGTGCCTGCGCCTTCGTGCTGGCAGCGCTGCGCTACTACAGGGCACTGGGCGTGAAGGTCGAGCGCGTCATGACCGACAACGGGGCAGCGTACAAGTCGCGCCGATTTGCCAAGCTGCTGCGCCGCTTGGGCATCAAGCACATTCGCACTCGGCCCTACACACCCAGGACCAACGGCAAAGCAGAGCGCTTCATTCAGACGCTGCTGCGCGAGTGGGCTTATGCTTTTATCTACCCAAGTTCAGGGCACCGAGACCGTGAGCTGCAGCGTTGGATGTATCACTACAACTTCCATCGGCCACACTCGGCTACTTCACATCGCCCTCCCATCACTCGCCTTGGCTTCGAGGGGAACAACGTGTTGAGAAACTACATCTAGCGCTTACTACATAAGCGCAAGCAGCTATCTATTTCATACTCTCATCGCAGAACCCGGCACTCGTTTTGGTGCCGGGTTTTTTCTTGGGTGCGGGAATGGCTCCGGCAAATGCGTTCTTTTCTAAAGTTCAAACAAACGGGCATTCGCCCTCCATATTCAACTTTTAGACCGATTTGCCGATAGAGAAGGGTATACGCCCACTTGCAACAGCCACCGGAGATCAGCATGGCCACCTCTTCCGTAGGACTCCCTTCTCCCAGTTCACCGGCAACGCTCCGTCCACAAAGCAGTTCCCAGTCGGTGGAAAACGCGGTGCAGACGACAGAGACCAAGAAATCCAGCCAGCTTGACTATTCGACCGGCACTTTGCGCAGCCAGCAGAATGCGCAAATTCTGCAGGCTTCCATGGACGTGTCGATACGCTCCGGCGATTCTTCGCTGGCGCTGCTCTACCGCACGGCCATTGATCGCATCAACGAATATTTGGAGCCTGAACTCGGGCCCAACGCCATCGGCGCTGCGAACATGCCCGACAGCACACCCGAGGGCACGGCCGGGCGCATCCTTTCCCTGTCCACGGCCTTCTACGACGCCTATGCTGCGCAGCCCAGAAACAAGGAAAAGGACGTCGACACGCTGGCGCGGGATTTCGTTGCTCTGATCCGCAAGGGGTTTGAGCAAGGTTTTAGCGAAGCACGCGAAATCCTCAGTGGACTGGGTGTGCTAGGCGAGGAAAGCCCGATTGAGCAAGGCATCAACAAGACGTATGCATTGGTCATGCAGGGATTTGACGACTTCCTCGCCAGCAAACTGGGCACGAGCACGAAGGCGGACACCCCCGCCCCAAGCGAGGCCAACGCCACATAATTTCCGCCCAGCAGCAGGCCGATCGCAGCGCAAGCCCACAGCGCAATCGGTCCACAAAATAAAAAACCCGCCGAAGCGGGTTTTTCTCTTTAGCGACAAGGCCTCAAGCGCCTACGCCCTTGGCAACGTCAGCGTACTCTTCAATCTGGTCGAAGTTCAGGTACTGGTAAATCTGGTCGCTGCTCTGGTTGATCACGCCCACATCGGCCAAATACTCTTCCTTGCTGGGGATGCGCCCCAGTTTGGAGCAGATGGCCGAGAGTTCGGCCGAACCCAAATACACGTTGGTGTTCTTACCCAAGCGGTTGGGGAAGTTGCGGGTGCTGGTCGACATGACCGTCGCGCCCTCTTTCACTTGCGCCTGGTTGCCCATGCACAGCGAGCAGCCGGGCATTTCCATGCGAGCGCCAGCGGCGCCGAAAACGCCATAGTGGCCTTCCTCGGTGAGTTGCTTCGCGTCCATCTTGGTGGGCGGCGCCATCCAGAGCTTGACGGGCATGTCCTTCTTGCCTTCGAGCAGCTTGGACGCAGCGCGGAAGTGGCCGATGTTGGTCATGCACGAGCCGATGAACACTTCGTCGATCTTCGCGCCCGCCACGTCAGACAGCGTCTTGGCGTCGTCCGGGTCGTTGGGGCAGCAAACGATAGGCTCGGTGATTTCGGCCAGATCGATTTCGATGACGGCTGCGTATTCAGCATCCGCATCGGGCGCCAGCAGCTGTGGGTTGGCCAGCCAGGCTTCCATCGCCTGGATGCGGCGGCGAATGGTGCGCGCATCTTCATAGCCCTCTGCAATCATGTTCTTGAGCAACACGATGTTCGAATTGATGTACTCAACGATCGGCTCTTTGTTCAGGCGAACCGTGCAGCCTGCGGCAGAGCGCTCGGCCGATGCGTCGGAAAGCTCGAATGCCTGCTCGGCTTTGAGGTTGGGCAGGCCTTCGATTTCGAGAATGCGGCCAGAGAAGATGTTCTTCTTGCCCTGCTTGGCCACGGTGAGCAAACCGGCCTTGATAGCGTAGAGAGGAATCGCATGCACCAGGTCGCGCAATGTGACGCCGGGCTGCATCTGACCCTTGAAGCGCACCAGCACCGATTCGGGCATATCCAGCGGCATCACGCCGGTGGCAGCAGCAAAGGCCACCAAGCCGGAGCCTGCGGGGAAGCTGATGCCAACGGGGAAACGCGTGTGGCTGTCGCCACCAGTTCCCACGGTGTCGGGCAGCAGCATGCGGTTGAGCCAGCTGTGGATGATGCCGTCGCCCGGTTTGAGCGAGATGCCGCCCCGATTGCTGATGAACTCGGGCAGCTCGTGGTGCATCTTCACGTCCACGGGTTTGGGATAAGCGGCAGTGTGGCAGAACGACTGCATCACCAGGTCGGCCGAAAAGCCAAGGCAGGCAAGGTCTTTCAGCTCGTCGCGCGTCATCGGGCCGGTGGTGTCCTGCGAGCCTACCGAAGTCATGCGCGGCTCACAATAGGTGCCGGGCAACACGCCCTGGCCTTCGGGCAGGCCGCAGGCGCGGCCGACCATCTTTTGGGCCAGGGTGAAGCCTGCCCCGGTGGCAGCAGGTACATGGGGCAGTCGGAACAGCGTCGAAGGTGGCAGGCCCAAAGCCTCGCGTGCCTTAGTAGTCAGGCCTCGACCAATGATGAGGGGAATGCGTCCGCCAGCACGCACTTCGTCAAACAAAACTTCGCTCTTGAGTTCGAACTCGGCAATGACCTTGCCATCTTTCAACGCCTTTCCGGCGTACGGCAGCAGCTCAATGGTGTCGCCCATATTCATCTGACTCACGTCGAGCTCAATGGGCAGAGCGCCTGCGTCTTCCATCGTGTTGTAGAAGATGGGAGCGATCTTTGAGCCCAAGCAGACACCGCCAAATCGCTTGTTGGGCACGTAGGGGATGTCTTCGCCCGTGAACCACAGCACGCTGTTGGTGGCCGACTTGCGGCTTGAGCCTGTACCGACGACGTCGCCCACATAAGCAACCAGGTTGCCCTTGGCACGCAAATCTTCAATGAATTTCACCGGGCCGCGCTTGCCATCTTCCTCTGGCGTGACGCCGTCGCGCTTGTTCTTGAGCATGGCGAGCGCATGCAGCGGGATGTCGGGGCGGCTCCAGGCGTCGGGGGCAGGTGAAAGGTCGTCGGTATTGGTTTCGCCGGTGACTTTGAGCACGGTAAGTGTGATGCTTTGCGGCACTTCAGGGCGGCTGGTAAACCACTCGCCATCGGCCCAGCTTTGCACCACGGCCTTGGCAAAGGCATTGCCCTTGTCGGCCTTTTCTTTGACGTCGTGGAACTGGTCAAACATCAACAGCGTCTTCTTCAACGCTTCGGCTGCCACCGATGCCACAGCTGCGTCGTCCAGCAGATCGATCAGTGGGGTGAGGTTGTAACCACCCAGCATGGTGCCGAGCAATTCGGTGGCTTTCTCACGGCCAATAAGGGTACACGTCTCTGTGCCGTGCGCTACGGCGGCAAGGTAGCTGGCCTTGACTTTTGCCGCATCGTCCACGCCCGCGGGCACACGGTGGGTGAGTAGCTCTACCAAGGTAGCCTCCTCGCCGGCCGGCGGGTTCTTCAGCAGTTCGACCAAGGCGGCCGTCTGCTTGGCATTCAAAGGCAGCGGCGGAATACCCAGCGCTGCGCGCTCGGCCACATGGTCACGGTAGGCTTGCAACATTTACTTCTTTCGTGGTTCAAATCAAATCGGTGAGGAGCGCTCGAATCTGGCGGGCGACCTATTTCGCAGGCGCGTCCAGCAGGCTGCGAGCCGGTGCTTTCTTCAGACCCTCAGCTGCGACAAGCTGTGCTGGGCTCATGCAATCGTCGGCCAGGCGCTGGCCGCGTTTCTTGTCTATGAGCATGGATTTGTTCGCGATCTGCAGCCAAATGGCGCCGCCCTCGAGGTCTTCCAGCCGCACTGCGCCAGTGGTAGTCGCCACAGGCGTCATGCGATAACGAAAGCCTTTACCGTCGATATCGAAATGCCCAGGGTTGGAGGCATCGGCCACCACATTGATGTGTGCGCCAAGTTCGCAAGGGATTTGACCCACATACACCCGCTTGGCGATTTCCAACTCTTCTGGGCTCAGTGCGGCCTCTGCAGCGCGCAGTCCGCTGGCAACTTGGTTGGCGGCAGTTTTAAGCTGTACACGGCTGGAGGTAGGCGTGCTGCTAGCTGCCTTTTTCGTGGATGCCTTGGCCGCAGGTTTGGCCTTGGCTACCGGAGCTTTTTGCTTGGTGCTGGCCTTTTTCACGGCGTCAGCTGCGGGCTTGGGCGCGCTCGCCTGCGCAAGAACGACTCCAGGAACGAGCACCAAGCATGCGGAAAGGATTAATGCTTTCATAGGGAAATTCCTGCAACGATTAGTCATGAGGGCAAAAGGGTGTCGGAAAACCAATGCAGTACCGAAGGCGGCAGCGCACTGCCGGTGCGCTGGGCGCGCTCCAGTACCTGCCAAAAATACCGATAGCTCGCACGGTCGTGCAGTACGCCGTCGATGCTGATGGGAGCCCAGTCTGCCTGAGCGGCGGGCAACAATATGTTCGCCGCTTGCGCAATCGCTTCAGCTGCCGGCGAAAACGCTTGCAAGATCGGCCGGATCTGGACCGGGTGGATGCTCCACATGCGGGTGAAGCCAAAACGGTTCGCCGCCAAAGCCGCAGCACCCTGCAAAGCGACAAGATCGGAAAACTCGGTAACTACGCAGTGCGACGGCACTTTGCCGTTGGCATGGCATGCCGAAGCAATTTCAAGCTTGGCGCGCACCACCAGGGGGTGATCGAATTGTCCGGCGGCTCCCATGGCGGAGCCTGGAATTGCACCGCCGTGCGCAGAAACAAAATCCATCAGACCAAAGCTCAGACTTTGCACGCGCGGATGCGCCGCAATCTCAAATGCTTGCTGCACAGCAGCGGGCGACTCGATCAATACGTGCAATGGCAGGTGCGCAACGCCAGCACGTCCTAAGGCGCGCTCAGCCGCCAGCACATCGTCCAGCGACTCAACCTTGGGAATCATCAAATGGGTGAGTCGGTGCCCCGCCTGCCCTGCAATGGTGGCCACATCGGCTTCGAACGCCGGATGATTCGTCGGGTGCACGCGCGCCGCGACGCGCGCATCCGGCGCTGCATCCAACACAAGCTGAGCGACCAAAGCCGCATGCTGCGCCTCAGAGCCAACGGCGGCGCCGTCCTCACAATCGAGCGTGACGTCGAACACGCACACGCCGAATTCCGCTGTCATCTGCGCCTGGAGTTGCAGGCTCTTTTGCATCCGCGCAGGCGCGCCACTGTAGTGGTCGCATACCGGAATCAGTGTTGCGGAGGCCTGCGCCCCCTCAAGAATGTCGCGCGGATGCAGCACGTGCCGTCGACTTACAGCAAATGGGCAACGCCGGCCTGTTCGTCGGTGAGCTCTTTGAGCGTTTTGTCTATGCGCTCTTGGCTGAAGGCGTCGATGTCAAGCCCTTCAACGATTTTGTACTCGCCCTTTTCACAGGTAACGGGGAAGCCGAACATCACGTCCTTGGGAATCCCGTACTGGCCGTCCGACGGGATGCCCATGGTGACCCACTTGCCGTTGGTGCCGAGCGCCCAGTCGCGCATGTGGTCAATGGCGGCATTGGCGGCAGATGCGGCAGAAGAGAGGCCGCGCGCTTCGATGATGGCTGCACCGCGCTTGCCCACAGTAGGCAAGAACGTGTTGGCGTTCCAGTCCTGATCGTTGATCATTTTGGCCACGCTCTCGCCGTTGATGGTCGCAAAGCGGTAGTCGGCATACATGGTGGGCGAGTGGTTGCCCCACACCGTGAGTTTTTCAATGTCGGCCACGGCTTTTCCAGTCTTGGCGGCAAGCTGGCTGGCAGCGCGGTTGTGGTCCAGGCGCAGCATAGCGGTGAAGTTTTTGCGCGGCAGGTCGGGTGCGCTCTTCATTGCGATATAGGCATTGGTGTTGGCTGGGTTACCGACCACCAGCACTTTGACATTGCGGCTGGCGACAGCGTTCAAGGCCTTGCCTTGCTGCGTGAAAATGGCCCCGTTGACGGCCAACAGTTCGGCACGTTCCATACCTGGGCCACGAGGGCGCGAGCCGACCAGCAACGCGTAATCGGCATCCTTGAATGCAGTCATGGGGTCGCTGTGTGCGGTCATCTCGACCAGCAGCGGGAATGCACAGTCGTCCAGCTCCATCATCACGCCCTTAAGCGCTTTTTGCGGGCCTTCAACCGGAACTTCGAGCAACTGGAGAATCACCGGCTGGTCTTTGCCCAACATTTCGCCAGAGGCGATGCGAAACAGAAGGGCGTAACCGATTTGGCCTGCGGCGCCGGTAACGGCAACGCGAACGGGCGTTTTGCTCATAGTGAACTCCGATGGATTGAGAAACAGAAATCTTGGCGCGGTGGCTACCGGCTGCTCCCTGTATTTCAGCAGCATCCGCCCCGCAAACAGCCTGCAATTTTACTGCCGATTTCCGCAGTGCGTCAATTTGTCTTATGTCTTATATAAGATATGATAAAACGCAAAGAAACCGAAACCGCAGGAGTGCGCGGCCCATTGCTGCCCCGCCATCGATGTGCATCTGCACACGGCCTGCGCCGCCTTTGTCGCATGTCCTCCAGCCCTCCCTTCACCGCAGACAACCCCGCGCCGCCGCAGGCGACAGGGCTGCCTGCGCCTGCTTTTAGCCCGCTTTATCAGCAAATCAAGGGGCTAATTTTGCAAAGCCTGCAAGTCGGAGAATGGAAGCCCGGCGAAGCAATTCCAAGCGAAATGGAGCTTGCATCGCGCTTTGGTGTTAGTCAGGGGACGGTGCGCAAGGCGATCGACGAACTGGCGGGCGAAAACCTGCTGCTGCGGCGCCAAGGCAAGGGCACTTTTGTCTCCACGCATGCCGAGCAACAGGTGCAATACCGCTTTCTGCGTCTGATGCCCGACAGCGGCGACGCGAGCACCGAAGGGCCTGCCGAACGGTGCATCATCGATTGTCGCAACGTACGTGCCAGCGCCGAGGTAGCAAGGGGTTTGGGCTTGCGCGCTGGCGAATCGGTGATTCAGGCACGCCGCGTGCTGTCATTTCAGGGCGAACCCACGATCCTGGAGGACCTCTGGTTACCCGGAGGCGCCTTCAAGGGCCTGACGGCGCAGCAAATGAGCGACTATCCCGGCCCCACCTACGCCATGCTGGAACTGGAATTTGGCGTGCGCATGGTGCGCGCGGATGAGAAAATTCGCGCCGTACTACCTGACGCCGAGCAGGCGGCTTTGCTGCAGGTGACGCCCCACACGCCCTTGCTTAGCGTGGCACGCACGTCATACACCTACAACGACGTTCCCATGGAGCTGCGCCGGGGTTTGTACCGCACAGACACTCACCACTACCGCAATGAACTGGGATAAATCCCGGTGCAATTGGTAACCTTTCCACTTGCATCAAACGCATGCTTGCTGCATTGCAATAGAATTTTGCATTCCTCCGCGCTGAAAGTTACGACGCGGTTACACCCACGAAAGCACCAGCCATGACCGACATAGCGAAGAAGCGGCCCGAGTTCCGCAACATCAACGCCTTCAAGGATCTGACGACCTACCGCATGACAGCGGCGGCGTGGACTTCTATCCTCCACCGCGCCAGTGGCGCCATCATGTTCTTGTTGCTGCCGCTGGTAATCTGGTTTTTCGACACATCCGTTTCGTCCGAAGTCTCGTTTGCGCGGTTTTCTGAAGCCTTTTCCTCGGGCATCGGCTTCGTTCCTGGTTGGTTCCTCAAACTTGTCAGTTTGGCCCTGATCTGGGGCTACCTGCACCATATGTTTGCGGGCATTCGCCACGTGATCATGGACATTGACCACCACGCGGTCAACAACAAGTTTGGCAGGGTATCGGGCCTCACGGTCATCGTGCTGGCGATCCTGCTGACGCTGCTGCTCGGCGCCAAGTTGTTTGGATTGATGGGCTAAGGCGAACGCATCCCGCATCAACGGCGCCAAACGCTAGACACATACCAATAAACGGAACCCCACCATGACTGACTACGGAAACAAGCGCACCATCGTCGGTGCGCACTATGGCATGCGAGATTGGCTCAGCCAACGCGTCACTGCTGTGCTGATGGTGCTCTTTACCATCGCGCTGATTGCCCAAGTGCTGCTTAAGAAGGGCCCTATTGGCTACGACCTTTGGGCAGGCATTTTTGCCGCGCAGTGGATGAAGTTCCTCACGTTCACCGTCATCTTGGCTCTCGCCTATCACGCGTGGGTTGGTATGCGAAACATCTGGATGGACTACATCAAACCAGCTGGTCTGCGCCTGGTGCTGGAAATCTTCACCATCGTCTGGCTTCTAGGCTGCGTGGGCTGGGGCATCCAGGTCCTGTGGCGTCTGTGAGTGCGCGCTTCGTTTTCTGCGATCAAAGGTTAAATCCATGAGCTATACCAACGCCAACATCTCAAAGCGCAAATTCGACGTCGTCATCATTGGCGCCGGCGGCTCCGGCATGCGCGCCGCCCTCGAACTTTCCAACGCGGGTCTCAATGTGGCCTCGCTGTCCAAAGTGTTTCCTACCCGCTCACACACCGTGGCAGCCCAAGGTGGCGTAAGCGCCTCACTGGGCAACATGAGCGAGGACAACTGGCACTACCACTTCTACGACACCATCAAGGGTGGCGACTGGCTGAGCGACCAGGACGCAGTGGAATTCATGTGCCGTGAAGCCCCCAACGTCGTATACGAGCTGGAACATTTCGGTATGCCGTTTGACCGCAACGCCGACGGCACCATTTACCAGCGACCTTTTGGCGGGCACACCGCCAACTACGGTGAAAAACCCGTGCAACGCGCTTGCGCAGCTGCAGACCGCACCGGCCATGCCATGCTGCACACGCTGTACCAGCAAAACGTCAAGGCCAAGACCAACTTCTTCGTTGAATGGATGGCGTTGGACCTGATCCGCGATCAAGACGGCGACGTGGTCGGCGTGACCGCCCTGGAAATGGAAACCGGCGACCTGTACATCCTGGAAGCCAAGACGGTGCTGCTTGCCACTGGCGGAGCCGGCCGTATTTTTGCGGCCTCCACCAACGCCTTCATCAATACCGGCGATGGTCTGGGCATGGCAGCGCGCGCCGGCATTCCTCTTGAAGATATGGAGTTCTGGCAGTTTCACCCCACCGGCGTGGCCGGCGCGGGCGTGCTGCTCACCGAGGGCTGCCGCGGCGAAGGTGCCATTTTGCTCAACAGCAATGGCGAACGCTTCATGGAGCGTTACGCACCCACGCTGAAAGATTTGGCACCACGCGACTTCGTCTCGCGGTCTATGGATCAGGAAATCAAGGAAGGACGCGGATGCGGACCGAACAAGGATTACGTCCTCCTCAAACTCGACCATTTGGGTTCAGAGACCATCCACAAGCGCCTTCCGTCGGTGTATGAAATCGGCGTAAATTTCGCCAACGTGGACATCACCAAGGAGCCCATTCCTGTGGTTCCCACCATCCACTACCAGATGGGCGGCGTACCGACCAACATCCATGGTCAGGTGGTGACGCATGACGGCACAAGCAACGTCATCGTCAACGGGCTCTACGCGGTGGGGGAATGCTCGGCCGTCAGCGTGCACGGCGCCAACCGCTTGGGCACGAACTCACTGCTCGACTTGCTGGTGTTCGGCAAGGCTGCTGGCCGCCACATCGTCGAATTCAATGCACGCAACGCTGCGCACAAGCCTCTGCCCAAGGATGCCGCGGATAAAACGCTTGAACGCCTGAACCAACTTGAAAACTCGACCGGTGGCACCTACTCACAGGCTCTGGCCGGCGAGATTCGCTCCACCATGCAGCAGCACGCCGGTGTTTTCCGCACCCAAGCCAGCATGGACGAAGGTGTCGTGAAGGTTGCCGCCCTGCGTGAACGCATGTCCAGCATCGAGTTGAAAGACAAATCCAAAGTGTTCAATACCGCGCGCATCGAAGCGCTGGAAGTGGACAACCTGATTGAGGTGGCGCAGGCCACGATGGTCTCCGCCGCCGCCCGCACGGAATGCCGTGGTGCGCACATGGTGTACGACTACGAGCACCCAGCCGACCACCCGACCGCCCCATTGGGCCGCGACGATGTGAACTGGCTTAAGCACACCTTGTGGCACAGCGCCACCAATAGCCTGACCTACAAGCCGGTGAACATGCAGCCACTGACGGTGGAAAGCATTCCACCCAAAGTCCGGACGTTCTGAATCGGCAGCCCCACGAGAGAAGAATCATGCAAAAACGCACATTTCAAATCTATCGCTACGACCCGGATAAGGACACGAAGCCTTACATGCAGACCATCGAGATCGAACTCGACGGCCATGAGCGCATGCTGCTCGACGCCCTGATCAAGCTGAAAGAGCAAGACCCTGCTCTGTCGTTCAGGCGCTCGTGCCGAGAAGGTGTTTGCGGCTCTGACGCCATGAACATCAACGGCAAAAACGGCTTGGCGTGCCTGACGAACATGAACACGCTGCAGGGCACCATCGTGCTCAAGCCTCTGCCCGGCCTGCCCGTTATCCGCGACTTGATCGTAGACATGACGCAGTTCTTCAAGCAGTACCACTCGATCAAGCCTTATTTGATCAACGACGACATTCCGCCTGAGAAGGAGCGTCTGCAATCCCCCGAGCAACGCGAAGAGCTCGATGGTCTGTACGAGTGCATCTTGTGCGCAAGCTGCTCAACCGCATGCCCAAGCTTTTGGTGGAACCCGGACAAGTTTGTCGGGCCCGCCGGTCTCCTGCAAGCCTATCGGTTCCTGGCCGACAGTCGCGACCAAGCTTCGGGCGACCGCCTGGACAACTTGGAAGATCCGTACCGTCTGTTCCGCTGCCATTCCATCATGAACTGCGTCGATGTATGTCCCAAGGGACTCAACCCGACGCGTGCGATTGGCAAGATCAAGGAACTGATGGTGCGCCGCGCCATCTGAAATTGATCAGCATGCAAGCAGCCGCTTCCCAGCATGACGCCTCCGCACTGCTCGACGCTAGGGCACTGAGCAAGCTGCATTGGCGCTGCCGGCGCGGCTTGCTGGAGAACGACCTCTTCATTGAGCAGTTTTTCCTGCGCCACGAGAGCGAGATTACCAATTTCCACGCAGAAGGCTTGGCCGTATTGATGGACTTGGCCGACAACGACCTGCTGGACCTCCTGCTGCGCCGCAAGGAGCCTGTCGACTCGCTGGATCAGCCCGCCGTGCACACGGTGCTTGGCATGCTGCGGCAAGGCGGCGGACTCGCCCGTCGTCAAGACTGACGCGCACTACACACACCCTACTCCAACCAAACGCACCGCATTCAAAGGAATCGAACAATGAAGCTCGCCGACAACAAGGCCACCCTGAACTTCAGCAACGGCAGCCCAACCATGGAGTTGCCTGTCTACCAAGGCAGCATTGGCCCCGATGTCATCGACATCCGCAAGCTGTACGGTCAGACGGGCATGTTCACGTACGACCCAGGCTTCCTGTCGACCGCCGCCTGCCAGTCGGCCATCACCTACATCGATGGCGATAAGGGCGAGCTGCTGTACCGCGGCTACCCGATTGAGCAGATCGCAACCAAGTGCGACTACCTCGACACCTGCTATCTGCTGCTCAATGGCGAGCTGCCGGACGAAGAACAGCGCAAGAATTTCCACCAGCTTGTAACCAAGCACACCATGGTGGCAGAGCAGATGCAATTCTTCCTGCGCGGTTTCCGGCGCGACGCCCATCCGATGGCAATCCTGACCGGACTGATCGGCGCGCTATCGGCGTTCTATCACGACAGCACAGACATTACCAATCCGCGCCACCGCGAGATTTCCGCCATTCGGATGATTGCCAAGCTGCCCACGCTGGTCGCAATGTCGTACAAGTACGGTAAGGGTGAGCCCTACATGTACCCGCAGAACCACCTGAGCTACTCGGGCAATTTTCTGCGCATGATGTTCGGTACGCCCTGCGAGGAATATGTGGTCAATCCAGTGCTTGAGCGCGCCCTGGACCGCATCTTCATCTTGCACGCCGACCACGAGCAAAATGCCTCCACTTCCACGGTACGTTTGTGCGGTTCGTCAGGAACCAACCCATTCGCCGCCATTGCCGCTGGCGTGGCTTGCCTATGGGGCCCCGCGCACGGCGGTGCCAACGAAGCCTGCCTGAACATGCTCGAAGACATTCAGGCGCAAGGCGGTGTTTCCTATGTCGCCGAGTTCATGGAAAAGGTCAAGGACAAAAACTCTGGCGTCAAGCTGATGGGCTTTGGCCACCGCGTCTACAAGAACCACGACCCTCGCGCCAAGCTGATGCAGGAAACCTGCAACGAAGTGCTGGCTGAGCTGGGTCTCGAAAACGACCCTCTGTTCAAACTTGCCAAGGAAGTCGAGCGCATTGCCTTAGAAGACGATTACTTCATCTCACGCAAGCTCTACCCCAACGTCGATTTCTACTCGGGCATCGTGCAGCGCGCCATCGGCATTCCCGTAAATCTGTTCACCGGCGTGTTTGCCCTGGCCCGCACCGTGGGCTGGATTGCCCAGCTCAACGAAATGATCAGCGATCCGGAATACAAGATCGGTCGCCCGCGTCAGCTCTACACCGGTTCCCCGCGCCGCGACATCCCCGCTAGCAAGTAAGCAGACTGCGCGCCCTCGGGCGCTGCGACACAACGAAGCCCGCCGCACCCCGGCGGGCTTTCTCATTGGAGTTTGGCTTTAGTGACCTCTTCCTTTACCGCTAAAACGTTCGCGGTAGGCTTGCGGCGGGATACCGAGCCGCCGGACGAACAATTGCCGGAGCGCTTGCTCCGACCCCAAGCCGACGCGTGCAGCCACCGCCTTGAGCGGCAGACCCACTTCAGATTCCAACAGCTGTTTGGCAGCTTCTAACCGCGCCGACTCGACAAATGCCGAAGGACTCTGTCCAGTTTCCTGCTGGAACACACGGCGAAAGTGGCGCTCGCTCATGGCAGCATGTGCCGCCATCTGCGTCAGGCTGTGCGGCTCCGTCAGATGCGACAGCACCCATTGCTGCACCCCGTAAACGCCGCCATGCGCAGTGGTTTGTGTGGCCAGTGGCACGCTGAACTGCGACTGTCCTCCGGGCCGCTTGAGGTACACCACCAGATCGCGTGCGACTTCGAGCGCAAGTTCGTGGCCAAAATCTTCCTCGACTAAGGCCAATGCGAGGTCTATGCCTGCAGTCACACCAGCTGAGGTCCACAAATGACCATCGCGCACGTAGATCGCGTCTGCATCGACGGAGATCCGCGGATGGCGTTGTTGCAAGGCTGCCGCAACACTCCAGTGCGTCGCGGCGCGGCGCCCATCAAGAAGCCCTGCGGCAGCCAATATGAAACTGCCTGAACACAGTGCGACCATGCGTACCACTTGAGGCGCCACGCGGGCAGCCCATTGCACCAGTTCCGGCGAAGCGGCCAGCACTTGATCAATGTTGCGCGAGCCCACCAGCACCACTGTACAGCCGGCGCCGCCCACCTCTAGCTCCGACAGCGTATGGGTGGCCTCGAGCGCCATCAAGGTATCGGACTTCACAGCGCCGCGGCGCGCTGCCGCGACTCGCACTGCGTAGCCATCTGGTCGGCCACGCTTGCGCAAATGCACATTGGCGTAATCAAATACAGACATGGGCCCTATCGCCTCCAGCGCCTTGAAGCCGGGATACACAACAAGATCAACGCGATGCGGGCCGGAGTGGTGGTGGTTCATACGACTGCCTGGGAATGGAATCTGATGGTTGGCTTGAGTCGCCAACCCGGCAACCCACGCCTGAGAACGACGAGCTGCCTGCTTGGCCAAACTACCATTGTGCGTTCATATTCGGCCAAAGCGAGCCACTGAGCGGCCATTGCCCAAGTAGGCGATTGCCCATGGCCTACAGTGGGGCATCTTCGCCTTGCAGCGTTTCGCGCCACGGCTCAACCCTGCAGTCGCTCGCCATTTTTTGAAAGACTACCTATGAAATCCCGCGCCGCCGTTGCCTTCAAAGCCGGAGAACCCTTGCAGATCGTCGAAATCGACGTGGCCCCGCCGCAAAAGGGCGAAGTGCTGGTGAAGATCACCCACACCGGTGTCTGCCACACCGACGCCTTTACGCTCTCTGGCGAAGACCCCGAGGGCGTATTCCCCGCTGTGCTTGGCCACGAAGGCGCTGGCATCGTGGTGGAAGTAGGTGAAGGCGTCACCAGCGTAAAGCCGGGCGACCACGTCATCCCGCTCTACACCGCTGAGTGCGGCGAGTGCCTGTTTTGCAAATCGGGCAAGACCAACCTTTGCGTGGCCGTGCGCGCCACGCAGGGCAAAGGCCTGATGCCCGACGGCACCACGCGGTTTTCCTACAACGGCGAACCCATCTTTCATTACATGGGTTGCTCGACCTTCAGCGAGTACACCGTCGTGGCCGCCGTTTCCCTGGCCAAAATCAACCCGGAAGCGAACCCAGAGCAGGTGTGTTTGCTGGGCTGCGGCGTAACCACCGGCCTGGGCGCAGTAAAGAACACAGCCAAAGTACAAGAAGGCGATACGGTGGCCGTATTTGGCCTTGGCGGGATTGGCCTGGCCGTGATCCAGGGCGCAAAACTCGCCAAGGCGGGCCGCATCATTGCCGTCGATACCAACCCCGGCAAGTTCGATCTGGCAAAGACCTTTGGCGCCACCGACTGCGTCAACCCAAAGGATTTCGACAAGCCCATTCAACAGGTTATTGTTGAAATGACCGAGTGGGGCGTAGACCACAGCTTTGAATGCATTGGCAACGTTGAGGTCATGCGTGCCGCACTGGAGTGCGCGCACCGCGGCTGGGGCCAGTCGGTGGTCATCGGCGTGGCCGGCGCTGGCAAGGAGATCTCGACCCGACCGTTCCAGCTCGTCACAGGTCGCAAGTGGCTGGGTTCGGCTTTTGGCGGCGTCAAAGGACGCAGTGAGCTGCCCGGCATGGTTGAGGATGCGATGAGCGGAAAGATTCAGCTGGCGCCATTTGTCACGCACACCATGCCGCTCACCGACATCAATGAAGCCTTTGCACTCATGCACGAAGGCAAGTCGATCCGATCGGTTGTGGCGTATTGAAGCATTTGCCGCTTCAAAAGATAGGTTATTTTTATAGCAAAAATGGCTTCTAACGCCCTATAAATAAGCGCAATCAGCTATTATTTCAGGAGTATTTATGACCGGCTCGCCCTTCGAACTTACGAGTGCGCACGCCTGCTTTGGCGGTGCTCAGCGCTTCTACAGGCACAGCTCAAGCGAGATCGGCCTTCCGATGCGTTTCTCGGTCTACCTGCCACCGCAGGCGCTGCAGGGAGCGAAGGTGCCGGCGGTGGTCTACCTGGCTGGCTTGACCTGCAACGAAGAAACCTTCATGACCAAAGCCGGTGCCCAGCGCTTGGCAGCTGAGCTGGGCTTGGCACTGGTAGCACCGGACACCAGTCCGCGCGGCGCGGGCGTTCCGGGCGAGGCCGACGCCTGGGATTTTGGCGTTGGAGCCGGCTTCTATCTCGACGCCACCGAAGCACCGTGGAAGCAGCACTGGCGCATGGAAAGCTACCTCACGCAGGAGCTGCTGCCGCTGCTTGCGCAGCATCTGCCAATCGATAGCGCACACTTGGGCGTGTGTGGTCATTCCATGGGTGGGCACGGCGCACTGACGCTCGCGTTGCGACACCCGACGCTGTTCCGCTCGGTCTCGGCGCTTGCACCGATTTGTGCGCCAAGCCAGTGCCCCTGGGGGGAGAAGGCCTTCACGGGTTACCTCGGGCAAGACCGCAGCGCATGGAGCGCGCACGACGCCACCAGCCTCATGCAGGCCTACGAAGAGGCGCCCTTTCCCGCGGGAATCCTGATCGACCAAGGTCTTGACGACAAGTTTCTGACCGAGCAGCTACACCCCCAGCTTTTTGAGGCGGCCTGCGCGCAGGCCGGGCAGCCGCTCAGCGTGCGTCGGCATGCGGATTACGACCACGGCTACTACTTCGTGCAAAGCTTCATCGCGGACCATCTGCAACACCACGCGCAGCAGCTGCGCTGATCAAAAGCCGCGCCTTGTGTGCGTGGCATGGCGGGCTTGCGGCGTTAATCCGCGCTTAAGGCACCAACACCAAACTTGGTGCTATGTACTTTCCCCTGCGCCTGCCGGCGCTCCATCGCCGTACGCCGCCTACGCCCCCAGCAGCGCGGCCTGCGTCCATAAAGCAGCCCGCTTTTGCGATGGTGCTGCCCATCGCGATTTGGCTCGCAACGGTATGCAACTGGCCTCTGTGGCGCGCATTGGCGGGCGGCGGTGCGCCCGGTGCAACGACGCACAGCTGGGTTTTTATAGTGGCTTTTGGATTGCTCATCGCAGCGGGCAATGCGGCGCTGCTCACGCTCTTCGCCTGGCGCTGGACACTCAAGCCTGTCGGCACGCTGTTGATTCTGTTTGCCGCTTTTGGCGCTTACTTCATGCTCAGCTACGGCATCGCCATTGACGCGAGCATGTTGATTAACGTCTTTCAGACCGACGTGCACGAAAGTGGCGACTTGCTTTCCTGGCGCCTGCTGGCAGTGGTGCTCACGTTGGCAGGTCCGCCACTGTGGTGGCTGTGGCGTACGCCGCTTGCCTCTATATCCGGCCTGCGGCAGGTAGGTCAGAACGCGGCGCTGCTGCTGACCTGCCTGATCGTCGTGGTGGGCAGCGTGCTGTTGGTGTTTCAAGATTTTTCGTCCACCATGCGCAACCAGCCGCAGTTGCGCTATCTGATCAATCCACTCAACACGGTCTATGCCATAGGCAATGTGGCAGCGCGTCCGCTGCGTATGGACACCCACACCTTGCTGCCGCTCGGCCGCGACGCCAAGCTGGGGGCAAGCTACACAGGCCAGTCAAAGCCCCCGCTGCTTGTCTTGGTGGTGGGTGAAACCGGGCGCAGCGTCAACTTCGGCATCAATGGCTATACGCGCGACACCACGCCACAGCTCTCGGCGCGCACAGACTTGGCCAGCGCACAAAACGCCTGGTCTTGCGGCACGAGTACCGCGACTGCCCTGCCTTGTATGTTCTCCCACCTAGGAAAAAGTGGCTTTGAATCGCGCAAGAACAATTACGAAAATTTGCTCGACGTGCTGCAGCATGCCGGGCTTGCAGTTCTGTGGGTTGACAACCAGTCGGGTTGCAAAGGCATTTGCGCGCGCGTGCCATCGGCGAGCACCACCAACTTGCGAGATCCCCAGCTGTGTTCCGGCGGCGAATGCTTGGACCCCATTTTGCTGGCCGGGCTTGACGAGCGCCTTGCTGCCCTGCCCGCAGAGCAACGCGCTCGTGGGACGGTGGTGGTGCTGCACCAGATGGGCAGCCACGGACCCGCCTATGCGCGCCGCTCTGCAACAGCACTCAAAAAATTCAAACCCGAGTGCGAATCGAACGCTTTGCAAGAATGCACACAGGCAGAAGTCGTGAATGCGTACGACAACAGCATTGTGCAAACCGACGCTTTCTTAGGCGCGACCTTGCAATGGCTCGAGCGCCAGCAGGCGCACGCCGAGACGGCGATGATCTATGTTGCCGACCACGGCGAGTCGCTGGGGGAGAACAACATCTACCTGCACGGGCTGCCGTATGCGATGGCGCCCGATGTGCAAAAGCATGTGCCATGGATCACCTGGCTGTCGCCGGCCATGCAGGCCCGCTCGGGCGTTCGCACGGATTGCCTGCAGCGCGACTTGGCGGAGCGGCGCATCACACAAGACGATTATTTCCATTCGGTTCTTGGACTGATGGACGTGCAAACCACAGCCTACAAGAGCGGGAACGACCTGTTCAGCACCTGCCGCCGGCAGTCCTGAGTCGCCATTGGCTCAAAGCGGACTCTGCGCCAACGCAAGCACCAAAGTGCCGCCGCCCAAGAGGCGTGCCTGCCAACGCAGGGCCTGCCATGCTGACGCGGCATGGCGCTCCACAAGCTGATAGAGCAGCGCGCCCGCTGCAATAGACAAAGCAAATGCGATGGCCAAGCCCAGTGCATGTGCAAATGGATCGCTCGGCCAGACAGTTTCAAACACCGCATTGACGGCCAGGCAGACCGAAAAATGCACGAGAAAAATCGAATACGAGCGCTGCCCCACCCACACCAACGGCGTGGCCAAGCACGCCGCCTGCGCCTTGGTATTGGCATTGGCCAACCCGCTCACGGCCTGAAACGCCAACCACGCACTGGTACCAAGGGCAAGCAGGATGCGCGGACGAAATTCGAGAACCAAGGCCACGGCTCCCAATACTGCAAGACCGAAAAACCAGAGTCCGGGGCGCCGACTGTGCACCGCCCACCAAGTCGCCATACCCAGCCCATAGGCACCAAAGAAGTAGATCGCCCAAACGTCAAGCGCTACCAACCTGTTAAACAGCAGCAGTGAGGCGCCGCAAAAAAACACCACCAAGAGCGGGCCCAGCCATGCTGCACGTTGCGGCGCATTGCCGGCCGCGCGGCGCGCAAATGCAAGCAAGAGCACAGCCACCGCATACAGCTGAAAGTCGATGGCAACGTACCAGACACCCGCAGACAATGCCGGCTGCCCCAGAACGTCCTGGAGCATCAGCGCGTTGGCCAGCAACTGGAGAATATTCGGACTGTCCGGTACGCTGCCACCGTCCAACCAAGGTCGCACCAGAGCCGCAACCGCGACAGCCACCAAAAGTGCAGCTGCGTAGGGGACGGACAGCCGAACAAAGCGCCGCGCAATCTGCACTCCTGCCGCCTCAAAACGCGCAAGACTAGCAGGCGCCAGACTCGCGGCCGCTAGATAGCCACCCAGCACCAAAAAAACTTGTACCGCCATGCGTGCATAGTCGTAGCACCAAGCCATGAACTGCGGGGCAAGGGGCCACACCGTATCGGGCATCGGGCCATACAAAGACAGGTGATGCGCAACGATGGCAAGGCATGCGGCGCCTTTGGTGGCGTCGAGCCCGATACTTCTGGAACTGGGAGTCGGCATACGATACGAAATGAGCAAACCCCGCGAACCACTGCGCGGTGCGGGGAATCCCCTTAAGGCGCCAACCCCGCCGCGCGTTGACACACGTCACAACAAATTGCACCTTGGTGCAGTGCGCCATCCCTGCACGGCTACACTCGAGCGTTGCCCCGCCGAATGCTGCCTGCCATGTCAAAACCACCCGTTATCGTCTCTTCCCTCGATCTTGAGCGCCTCGAAACGCTGCTTGAAACGCCTGCAGGCGCGAGCTTTCCCGGGCGAGCGCAGTTGCAGGCCGAACTCGATCGCGCCGAAATCATGGAGCCAGACGCAGTGCCGCCGCACGTCGTCACCATGAACTCCACCGTCAAGTTCTCCATCCAGGAGACAGGCAAGGATTTTTGCCTGACGCTGGTGTATCCGCGTGACGCTGGCAACACGCCTGAAGGTATTTCTATTTTCGCTCCGGTCGGGAGCGCGCTGCTTGGCTTGTCGGTGGGCGACGAGCTCGCTTGGCCGGTTCCTGGGGGCGGCAGCATGACGGTGCGCGTGGCCGAAGTGACGTACCAGCCCGAGCGCGCCGGCGAGATGCACCGCTAATACCGACATCCACCGATCTAGAGCGCGCGATGCCTCAGCCTGCCCCGATCGACACGTTCGACGAAGCTGCTGCATCGCTTCAAGTCGACATAACAGCCTCGGCTGGGCCCTTTGATCCCAATTCGACCACTGCTTTCCAGCGCCGGCTGGAGCGCGCGCCAGAGTGGTTCTGCTCGTTTCTGGCAGGAAACACCCGCGAGAAAACCCGGTTTCGCTCCGAACTGGCCACCATGAAAGGCTCGGTGGTTTGGCTCGTGCGTCAACGCAGACAGGGCGCATGGACGGCCACCGAGCGTCAGCACCTGCGTGATGTGATGCGCTCTGCATCGTCGGTCAGCCCATATTTGTTTATCTGGGTCGTGCCGGGCTCGCTTGTGCTGTTGCCGTTTATGGCCTGGTTTATCGATCGACGGCGCAGGCGGCTGAGACCAAGTCTGCCCCAGAACGAAACTGAGCTGCACTAATACCACCTTTTGAATACCCTGTGTTGACACTCAAACGCACCTAATTTGTATACTTTTTGAGTGTTTTGTAACTTGGCATACAGCCAATGAAGGTACCGCTCCACGTTGGAGCGATAGATTTCCTCGAAAGCACGCTCTCGGCGTGCTTTTTTCTTTTCCGGCCCATCCTTCTGCGGTGGCCCGTGATTCATCTTGTGCTGCCCTTTGCAGCGCAGTTTCTGGTCCCGCCATCGTGCAGCAGTGGCCCGCGGCCGAGTTCGCTCATGCGCTTCTCGCCGTCATTTAGAAAAAGAAAGTCCGCCCATGGCCAAACAGATCACGATCGAACATGCGTTCAAAGTTTTTGGCGATTCGCCACAAGACGCACTGAAGCTCGTTCGCGAGGGCTGCAGCAAGCAGGAAATATTGGCGCGCACCGGGCAGTCCATTGGTGTGTTTGATGCCCACTTCACCATTGAACCCGGCGAGATCTTCGTGGTCATGGGCCTGTCGGGCTCGGGCAAATCAACGCTGGTGCGCTTGCTGAACCTCCTCATCGAGCCCACTGCTGGCCGCATTCTGGTCGACGGCGTTGATATCGCCAAGCTCTCGGACCGCGACCTGCGCGCATTGAGGCGCAAGGACATCAGCATGGTGTTCCAGTCGTTTGCGCTGATGCCGCACATGACTGTGCGGGACAACACGGCGCTGGGCCTGGAGTTGGCCGGCGTCGCCCGAAAAGAGCGAGAGCAACAGGCCGATCTGGCGCTGGAACAAGTTGGTCTTGCCGGCTGGGGCGCCAGCTACCCGGACGAGCTCTCGGGCGGCATGCAGCAGCGCGTGGGCCTTGCGCGTGCACTGGCCTCAGACCCTTCCATCTTGTTGATGGACGAGGCATTTTCGGCGTTAGACCCCATCATCCGCACCGAGATGCAGACCGAACTGCTGCGGCTGCAGGAAGTGCGCCGGCGCACCATTGTGTTTATTTCGCACGACCTCGACGAGGCCATGCGCATCGGCGACCGCATTGCCATCATGAAGGACGGCCACGTGGTGCAAGTGGGCACGCCCGACGAAATCTTGCGCAAGCCAGCCGACGACTACGTACGCAGCTTTGTGCGCGGTGTGGACGCCGCAGCCGTGTTCAAGGCGGGCGACATTGCCCGCCGACCTCTGGCCATCGTGTCGGAGCGTGCCGACCGCGGCTGCCGCGCGGCGCTCAAACTCATAGAAAACGACGATCGGGATTTCGGCTACATCGTGGACGCGCGATCACGTTACTTGGGCGCCGTTTCGGCCGACTCGCTGCGTACCGCGCTGCACGGTCACGATGGGCCGCTTGGGTTGCAGCACGCCTTCCTGCCGAACTTGCCCACTATTGCGTCCGACGCACCGGTAGCCGATCTGTTTGGCCAAGTCGCACACGCACCGTGCGCTGTGCCAGTGGTGAAGGAATCGGGGCAACTCGTGGGCGTCATCAGCAAAACCACCATCCTGCGCTTCCTGGACCGGGACACCCCGCCGATTGACCCCGGACATGTCGTTGCAGCCGGCATTGCGCCGCACGACTTGACCGCAGCCGCCGCCATCTATGGCGCGGCTTCCAGCTCGCAAGCGGCTGCTGCGCGATAAGAGTTTGAAAGGCTTCGATATGAATGACGCTGACACCAGCCCCCTCCCTGAAACAGCCCCCTCTGCGGCGGCAGAGCCCGCTGCGCAGTCCGATCCCTGGGCGACCAGCAATTCCCCCGCCGCCGATCCAGTAACTGCCGGCGACCCTTGGAGTACCGGGGAAGCTCCTGCGCCAGCACCTGCCGGTGACCCCTGGAGTACGGGCGCAGCTCCTTCGGCCGACGCAGCGCAAGCGGCAGGTGCACCGCCTACCGGCTCTGACTGGATGTCGAGCGCCGCGACGGGGGACGCCGGCTCGGCCCTGGGCAATGGGGCAGACAACGGCTACCACTTCGCCATGCACCAACTGTGGGACGGCACCCTACCCTTGGGCGACTGGATCAACCAAGGGCTGGACTGGGCTGTCACGAACTTTCGCCCGTTTTTCCAGACGGTTCGTGCCCCCATTGACACCACGCTCAGCGGCGTAGAAACCCTGCTCACCAGTATCCCCGTCTTGGCGATGGTGGGCCTGATCGGCCTGCTGGCCTGGCAATTCGCCGGCCGCATGGTGGCCATTGGCGCGGTGATTTCGCTGCTTCTGGTGGCCATGCTGGGCGTTTGGCCCGAAGCCATGATCACGCTCTCCTTGGTGCTCACCTCGCTGGTGTTTTGCGTGGTCATCGGACTCCCCTTGGGCATCCTGCTGGCGTCGAGCGATACCGCGCAGCGCGTGATGCGCCCCATCCTGGATGCCATGCAGACCACCCCAGCATTCGTGTATCTGGTGCCCGTGGTGATGCTGTTTGGCATTGGCAACGTGCCTGGCGTCATTGTCACCATCGTGTTCGCATTGCCGCCTTTGGTGCGGTTGACGAATCTGGGCATCCGTCAGGTACGACCCGATTTGATCGAAGCGGGTCGGGCCTACGGTGCATCGCCCATGCAAATGCTTTTCAAAGTGCAGCTGCCGCTGGCGATGCCCTCGGTCATGGCGGGCATCAACCAGTCGCTGATGCTGTCGCTCTCCATGGTGGTGATCGCTTCCATGATCGCCGTGGGCGGCCTGGGTCAGATGGTGCTGCGCGGCATTGGCCGCCTGGACATGGGCTTGGCCACCATTGGTGGTCTGGGCATCGTGCTGCTGGCGATCACGCTGGACCGCATCACCCAAGCCATGGGCCAACCAGGCCGCGGCGCGCGCCACTGGTGGCAGGCTGGTCCCGCGGGGCTGGCGCTGCGGCTGGTGCGCCCTACCCGGCAAAAACCAGCAACTGCTGCCGCTGCTCCAGCGGCCGAGCCGGCCGACCTTTCACCCACAAAGGCTTGAACGCCTCCAACTTTCCAATTCTTAAGGAGACCTTTATGCACACGCAAACCTTCAAAGCCCACCGCCTGCTCGCGGCGACAGCGCTCGCCCTCGGCCTGGCTGGCACTGCCCTGGCTGCCGACTCGATGCCCGGCAAGGGCATCACGGTTCAGCCGCTCAAGGCATCGCTTGCCGAGGAAAACTTCCAGACCTTGCTGGTTGTGAAAGCGCTCAAAAAGCTCGGCTATACCGTCGAGCCAACCAAAGAAGTGGAATACCCCACGTCCCATATTGCCGTGGGCAACGGTGACGGCACTTTTATCGCCGACCACTGGAACCCCCTGCACGAAAAGTTCTACGAGAAAGCCGGCGGCGACGCCAAATTGGTTCGCAAGGGCGCCTTCATTTCCAACGCCGCACAGGGTTACCTCGTCGACAAGAAAACAGCCGAGAAATACAACATCACCAACCTGGAGCAGTTCAAGGATCCCAAGATTGCCAAGCTGTTTGATACCGATGGCGACGGCAAAGCCGATCTCACCGGTTGCAATCCGGGTTGGGGCTGCGAGCCCGCGATTGAGCAGCACCTTACCGAGTTCAAACTGCGCGACACCGTGACGCACCAGCAAGGCAGCTACTCGGCGCTGATAGCCGACACCATCACGCGGTTCAAAGAAGGCAAGCCGGTCTTCTACTACACCTGGACACCCTACTGGGTGAGCGCACAGCTCAAGCCAGGCATTGACGTGGTGTGGCTGGAAACGTCCCCGGCAGCCGATCCATCCAAATCGACCAAGCTCCCCAACGGCAAGGACTACGGTTTTGTGGTGAACAAGCAGCAGATCGTGGCCAACAAGGCGTTTGTTGAGAAGAACCCGGCTGCGGGCAAACTGTTCGAAGTGATGGCAATTCCAATCGGCGACATCAACGCGCAGAACAACCGCATGTCGGCCGGCGAAGACTCAGATGCCGACATCGAGCGCCACACCAACGGCTGGATCAAGGCCCACCAGAAAACGTTTGACGGCTGGCTTGCCCAGGCACGTACTGCGGCAAAATAACAAGAAAAAGCGGCTCTAGCGCTTATCCAATAAGCGCTGGAAGCTCAACTTTTTATAGCAAATCCGGCGGTTTCGCAAGAGCGCCGGATTTGCTTCTGCATCCAAGTACTTGCGCGCAAGCCATCTGCCCACTGCATCAGCGCAACAGTGGTTTTGAAGTTCGTTGGTAGGCCAAGCACGCCGCAGCGCGCGGCGCGGCGTCTGACGCGTGGGTGCACAGCGAAGCGCTACGCTTACACCGGGTTACGCAGCTCGGTGGTTTGAAATCCTTGTTTCTCCGGCGCTGCGCGGCTCTCCAACACTATGAAGCTTCGCCCCCACTTTGCCGCCTTCGGGCTGATTTGTTTTCTGAGCGCGTGCTCCGGCTTGCCGGAAAATGTTGCGCGGCCGGTTACGCACGCCTTGGAAACTCCTGCTGCGACCGCACTGGGCACCCTTGTCCAGCAGCGCCAACAGCAAGCGAAGGCCCGCAGCACGTCGGGCTTTCTTCTGCTCAGCGGCCCCGACGATGCCTACGGCAGTCGTTTAGCTCTGGCTGAGGCGGCAACAAAAACGCTCGACCTGCAGTACTACGCCATCCACGCCGACGCCAGCACGGCGCGCCTGCTGCGCAGCGTTGTCAAGGCGGCGCGGCGCGGCGTGCGGGTGCGGGTGCTGCTGGACGACTTTCACAGCACCGGGCGCGATGCACAGGTGATGCGTTTGGCCTTTGAGCCCAACATCGAGATGCGCATGTTCAACCCCGTGGCCGGGCCGCGCGCTTCGAAAATCGGGCGCATCGTGAGCGCAGTCATGGACTTTTCGCGCGCTCAGCAGCGCATGCACAACAAACTCTTCATCGCGGACAACACCATGGGCGTGGCTGGCGGGCGCAACCTCGGCGACGCGTATTTTGGCAACGCAGAAGCTGGCAACTTTGTCGATTTGGACGTGCTTGCCGCAGGGCCGATCGTCGCCGACCTCTCGCACAGCTTTGACAAATACTGGAACAACGAGCGCGCTTACCCGGTGCAGTCGCTGATCAGCGAAGAGGAACTGCTCGAGATGCGCGAGAAGATTCGCGCCGAAGACGCAGCGCAGGCCGACGAGCCGGCTGACGATGCCACGCAGGAGCAGGCCCAGGCGGTGAAAGAAGCGAAAGCCTCGAAAGCAGGGAAAGTGCAAGAGGGTTCAGCATCGGCTCCGGCATCGGCACCTGCTTCGTCTGCTTCGTCTGGCGACACGGTCACCGAGCAGGACGTCAAGGAGGTGCAGAAGCGCCACGCCGACGAGTTTGAGGCGATGGACTTGGCGCATGCTCAGTTTGTGTGGGCACCAGCCGTCATGCTGGCGGACGAGCCGGCCAAAATTGCCGCAGAAAGCAGCCCCGGTCCCGCACCACGCGAAGAATCGGCGCCCGCCAGCACTGCAGCGCCTGAGGCCGGCAACGCCGAAATACTGCCGACACCACAAGATGCCTCCGCGAAACCCGTACCGTCTATCGCCAAAGGCGAAACCGTGGTCGATGGCCTGCTGCAACTCATGGGGCAGGCCAAGACCGAATTGCTGATCGTCTCGCCCTACTTTGTGCCCGGCAAAAACATCATGCAGGCCTTCAAGGATGCCCGGGCGCGTGGCGTGCGGGTGCGGGTGCTGACCAATTCACTGGCCTCCAACGACGCACCCATTGCACATGCTGGCTACATGAGCCACCGCAAGGACTTGCTCGATCTGGGGGTTGAGCTGTACGAAATGCGCAGTGAACAGGCGGGCCTGCGCAGCGCAATGGGCTTGTCGGGCTCGGGCGGCAGCGCCACGGGAAGCTCGCGCGCCATGCTGCACTCGAAGTTTCTGGTGATGGACGGCCAGCTGCTCGCCATTGGTTCCATGAACCTGGACCTGCGCTCAGAGCTGCAAAACACCGAAATCGCTTTGCTGATTCGCAGCCGCAAGCTCTCAGACGTCGCCGGAAAGCAAATTGAAACCGGTATGCGCGACTTGGCTTGGCATGTTGAAAAAGACGAGCAAGGTCTGATCTGGCACGCGCCAAAGGGCAGCGGTCTGGAGGACACGCGCTCCGAGCCCGACACCAGCTTCATGCTTCGACTGCTCATGAACGTGCTGGGCCCTCTGGCGCCCGACCACCTGCTGTGACGCTTATCTGATCGCCGCGCCGGCGATGCGCGCCAAGACCGTGCTCACTGCGGCATGCTCCGTGAGCACGCGCACCGTGTCGTAAGCCGCCTGCGCTTCGGGGTAGCGCCGACGCAGCAAGTTCAACCACTGCTTGAGGCGGCCGGCGTGCTGGCGCGGCTCCAGATGCGTGCATACCAAAGCCCAGAATTCGAGCAGATGCGGCACCAGTGCCGACCAAGGCAGCACCTGCCCGTCACCGCGACCGGCGTCTTGCCCGCGCAGCGACAGCGCCAGCCCAGGGTCGGCCACCATGCCGCGGCCAAGCATCAACGCTTCGCAACCCGAAGCGTCGCGGCAGCGCAGCGCGTCGGCCACCGTCCAAATTTCTCCGTTTGCCACCACCGGCACGCGAACTGCTGCGCGGATGACAGGAATCTGCTCCCAGTACGCGGGCGGCCGATAACCGTCCTGCTTGGTGCGGGCGTGCACCACAATTTCGCAGGCGCCAGAGTCTGCCATCGCCTGCGCGCATGCAACAGAGAGCGCCGCGTCGTCGTAGCCCAGCCGCATCTTGCAAGAGACCGGCATCGCCGCAGGTACGGCGCGGCGCACGGCTGACACCACCTGTGCGATGCGCTCGGGTTCGCGCAGCAGCGAAGCGCCACCACCGTGGCGATTCACCACCTTGGCCGGGCAACCGAAATTCAGGTCGATGCCCTCAGGCCCCAGCGCTGCCAGCGCAGCGGCGTTGTCCGCCATGCTCGCCGGGTCCGAGCCAAGCAACTGCGCACGCACCGGCGTGCCGGCGAGCGTTCGGCCACCGTTGTGCAACTCGGGCAGGTAGCGATAGAAAACCTTGTCGGGCAGCAGCGTGCCGGTGACGCGAATGAACTCGGAGACGCAGCGGTCCACCCCGCCCACGCGGGTGAGGATGTCGCGCAGCACGAAGTCGAGCAGCCCCTCCATGGGCGCCAGAAGCAACAAAGGGCGGGCTTCAGTAGACACTAAATTTTGTGTCAAATTGGCCTCTAGCGCTTATCCAGTAAGCGCTATCAGCTACAACTTCAGGAGTACTTTAAGCAGCTACGCCCAAACGCCACAACGACGTCACCTCGGCCGCACGCGCAGCGTGCAGCGGGTCGTCGGCGTCTTGAGCCTTGCCGTGCTGCGGGCGCACATCGGTGCGGCCCAGCACTTGCAGGCCGGCAGCGGCGATCCACGAATCCAGCTCTTCGCGCGTACGCAGGCCCAGGTGCTCTGCAAAGTCCGACAGCAGCAGCCAGCCTTCACCGCCAGGGGTAAGGTGCTCGCTCAGGCCTGCCAGAAAGCCGCGCAGCATGCGGCTGCCTTCGTCGTAGATAGCGTGCTCCAGCGCCGAGCTGGGCCGCGCGGGCAGCCAGGGCGGGTTGCAAACCACGAGTGGGGCGCGGCCGGCTGGGAACAGGTCGGCCTCCAACACCTCCACCTGAGCGCCAAGGCCCAAGCGCTTGATGTTTTCGCGCGCGCAGGCCAGCGCCCGCGGAGCGTTCTCAGTCGCCACCACGCGCTTAACGCCCCGTCGCACCAGCAATGCCGCCAGCACGCCGGTACCGGCGCCAATGTCAAATGCGAGCGATGTGCCCGCAGGAATTGGCTGCTGCGCCACCAGATCCAGATATTCGCCGCGCACTGGCGAAAACACCCCGTAGTGCGGGTGAATGCGGTTGCCAGGCGCCTCGCCCAAAGCAGCAATCTCCACGCCCTTCTTGCGCCATTCGTGGGCGCCCACAATGCCGAGCAGCTCGCGCAGCGATGCTACGCAGGCCTTGCCCGTAGGCGGCCCCCAAGCTTCGGCAATCGCCTCGCGCCAGTCGGGGGCACGACGCAGCGAGATGGAGTAATCCGCCTCGACCGCGATAAGCAGCGTGCCGAGCGTGCGCGCACGCTGGGACTGCGCCTGGCGATGCAGGTGGAAGCGATCTTGCGGGCTGGCAGCCGCAGCCTTGGCCACCGCGCGGGCAGCTGCTTTCACGGGTTTTTGTTCAACCCTGCGCGCCATGGCTTGCAAGAGTTGGCGCGCGTTCTGAAAGTCGCCTCGCCACAACATGCCTGTGCCGGCGCAGGCCAAACGGTAGGCGCTGTCGGCGCTCAGCGTGTCGTTCGCCAGCTCCACACGGCGCGGAGCGGCGGCGCCCGATTCACTGTGCCAAAGGGCGCTGTGCTCGGTGCCGTTGGACCCAGTCCAGGTAAGAGTGGCGGAGTTCATGAGTTCCTTGCTGGCGTTTAGCCGGCGATAGCGCGCTTAAGACGCACTTCTTCGATTTTTACGCTGCCGACGACAGCCGTCTTGGCAGTGGCCATTTCGCGTTTGAAACCTGCGAGTTCGTGGAAACGGATGGCGCGCTCGTTGCGCAGCGGCACCCAGGCGGTAACGTTGGTACAGCCCTCTTCCTGCAGGCCGTCGCGCGCGGCGTCCCACAGGGCCAGGCCCACGCCCTTGTCCCAATGGGTGGGGGCGGCGTAGATGGCCCAGATTTCACCCGTGGTGGGGCGCGACTTTTCATCGCGCGAGCGGTCGTAGCCGACGAAGCCAATCACCTTTTCGTCTTCGACGGCGACCTGCACCTGCGGCTCGCAATATTCAATGGCTTCGCGCCAGTAGGCCTGACGCTTTTCTATGGAGAGAGATTTGAGTTGCTCGTCGGGAACGATGCCTTGGTAGGCCTCTTGCGCGGCGATGGTGTGAATCTGGGCGATGGCTTTGGCATCGCGAAGGGTGGCGGGACGAACCTGAATGCTGGACATGAAGAAACCGACCGAAAACGGACAACGGAAAATGAAAAAGGAGCGGCATTGTCGCCGCAAACGGGTTTTCCCTTGTAGCGCAAGGCTCTACGCAGCCGGCGCAAAGCGGCCAGCGCGTGCCGCCGCAACAAAGCGCGGGCGACTTAAATGATGCGCCGCAGCAACTTGAGCGTGCTGTCGAGCCGCGCGCCGTAGGGTGGGTAGAACACCGAGCCAAGCGACCAGCGCGACTGAATGAGCACCGATTTTTGGTGGCAGAACCGCAGAAAGCCCTGCTCACCGTGGTAGGCGCCCCAGCCGCTGTCGCCCACGCCGCCAAAGGGCAGGTTGTCGTGGGCAATGTGCATGAGGGTGTCGTTCACACTGACGCCGCCGCTTACGGTGCGCGCCAGCACGTCGTCGCGCACGCTGTCGCTGTTGCCAAACCAGTACAGCGCCAAGGGGCGCGGGCCGGCGTTGATGTGCGCGATGGCGTCGTCTAGGCGGTCGTAAGAAATCACCGGCAGGATAGGGCCGAAGATTTCCTCCTGCATCAGCTGCATCTCCGACGTGGCGCCCAGCACCAGCACCGGCGCCATTTGGCGGTTGGTCGCACCGTCTAGCGTGGCGGCGCCGGGGGCCATTTGCTTGCCAGGCGCCGGATCCATAGACATCACCTGCGCACCCTGCGTCTGCGCTTGCTGCAGCATGCTGCGCAGGCGCGCCAAATGGCGTGGGCTGATGATGGAGGCGTAGTCGGCATTGCCGGCAATGGTCGGGAACAACTTGGCGACTGCGGCCTTGTAGGCATCGGCAAAAGCGCCTTCGCTGCCGCGCGGCAGGAGTACGTAATCGGGGGCGATGCAGGTCTGGCCAGCATTGAGCAGTTTGCCGTGGGCGATCTTGAGCGCTGCGTCTTCCAGGCGGCAGTCTGCGTCCAGAATGCAGGGCGATTTGCCACCCAGCTCCAACGTGGTCGGGGTCAGGTTGACTGCGGCGGCCTGCGCCACCTTACGGCCCACGGCGGTCGAGCCGGTGAACACCAAGTGGTCAAACGGCAGCGCGGCGAAGGCACTGGCCACGCCAGCGTCGCCCTGCACCACACACACCTCGTCGGGCGTAAAAAACTCGGCCAGCAAGCGCTCCAGCTGCGCGGACGTATGCGGCGTGAGCTCACTGGGCTTGATCATCACGCGGTTGCCGGCGGCGAGTGCGGTAATCGCGGGCGCCAAGGCCAGTTGAACGGGATAGTTCCAAGGCGAAATCACGCCGACCACGCCCAGCGGTTGGCGCTCGATGCGCGCGCTTGCCGGCAGCAGGTACAGCGGCGTGCGCACCTTTTGCGGCCGGCTCCAGCGCGCCAGGTGCTTGAGTGTGTGGCCGATCAGGGTGTGCAGCACAAACATATCGGCCACCTCCGTCAAGCGCTGTGAGCGCACGCCGAAATCGGCTTCGACCGCCGCGGCCAAAGTGCCGCTGTGCTGGTCCAGCAGCTTTCGCATGCGCAGCAGGCGCTCGCGGCGCACCACCAGTGGCACGGCCACGTGCTCGCGGCTGGCTTGGTACTGGGCATCAAAGAGGGCGCGCAAGTCGGTAGAGGTCATCTTTGCATCATAGTGGCCGACCCCCGTTCACGTTTAGAGCAGGCTCACGAACTCAGGGCACCGCACGCTGACACAACTTTTTCGCCAAAGACTTTTTCAAAGGAGACAGTTACACTAATTAACCAAAAATATCCGCTTGTTGCGCGAGGGGCCTGTACGACTTGGAGTCGCCGGCCGCCAATGGGCTCCCAGACAGAGGGTAATGCCATGCTCATGCACTCTTGCAGTCTTCGCCGACTCAATACCGGTCTGCTTGGTTTGGCGTTCTTGGCCACCTCGTGCGCAGTGCAGGCCGGTGATTTCCTCTATACGGTACAACCCGGCGACCATCCTTGGAACCTGGCTGAGCGGTATTTAAAAACTCCGTCGCTGGCCCAAGCCCTGCGCAGCTTCAACCATATTCCCGACGACCGACGCATCCTGCCCGGCACGCAGCTGCGCATCCCCCAGCAGTGGTTGAAGCTGGAATCCACCAAAGTCACCCTGCTGGCTGCAGCAGGCGACACCACGCTGCGTCAGGGTGGCAACCCAGCGCGTCCGGCTGTAGCGGGGGAGCAGTTGCAAGCACCATCGAACATTCGCACCGGGCCAGACGGCAGCGCCACGCTGAAATTTGCCGACGGAAGTCGAGTAATGGTGCGCCGCGACAGCGAACTCGAACTAAAAACCAGTCAAAAGGCCCTGCTCGGCAAAGCGAACGTCGTGGTTTTGTCCCTGCTGCGCGGCAGTGTGGAAAACCAGGTCACGCCCCGAGGCGAGAGCGGTGGCCGGTTTGAAATCCACACCCCAGCCGCCATTGCCGCCGTGCGCGGCACGCAGTACCGCGTCTCTCTGGACGGGCAAACCATGCGAACGGAGGTAGTAAGCGGCGCGGTGGATGTCGCCAACCCCAGCGGTCGGGTCACCGCCAATGCCGCGCAGGGCACCGTCGCCCAAAATGGCCTGGGCCCTGCTCCGCCTACCGCCTTGCTGCCTGCGCCGAGCTTGGACGGCCTTCCCGAGACCATCGAGCGCCTGCCGATTGCGTGGCCAATCACGGCATTGGGCGGAGCCAGCCGCTACCGCACCCAGTTGGCGGCCACGGCCGAATTCAGCGCCATGCTGTCTGATGAAGTCACCGACACCGCCCGCATGCGCGTGCGCGACATTGACGACGGCACCTACGTTTTGCGCGTTCGCGGCATTGATGCGCAAGGCCTTGAAGGCTTGTCGGCCGAGCGCGCGCTGGTCATCCACACCCAGCCCGAGCCGCCGCTGCTGATCGACCCCGCCGCCGAAGCCGCCACCACCGCGCCCCGCCCCAGCCTGCGCTGGACGCAGGGCGACGCGCGCCTGCAGTACCGCGTGCAACTGAGCAGCAATGGCAAGCCGGTAGACGAGCAACTCGTTGCCAGCGCAAGCGCTGAGCCAGCACAAGACCTTTCGCCGGGCATCTACCAGTGGCGCGTGGCGGCAATTCACCCCACCAAGGGCCAAGGCCCCTGGGGCGATGCCCAGCCATTTCGCCGGGTGCTGCCTGGCCCTGGGGTTGACATTCCCGCACCCCAGGACGGCAGCCTGACCTTGCGCTGGACGGCCCAACCGCAAACCGCCCACTACCACCTGCAGGTGGCGCGCGACGAAGCGTTCGCCAGCACCTTGATTGACACAGAAACAGACGCGGTCCAGTTCAGCCTGAAAGACCTGCTGCCCGGCCCACACCATGTGCGGGTGCAAGCCACAGGCACCGATGGCTACACCGGCCCGTGGGGCAGCACACAAACCTTTGTGGTGCCCGACCCGCCCAGCCACTGGCAGGTGTTGATTTTTATGCTCATTCCACTCTTGGCGATCCTCTGACCTCTCTGCCTGCGCCCGACGGAGGCACCGCCTCCCACTGGCTCCCGCCCCGCTGGGAGCGTGCGGCGCAACGGGCAAGCGGGTGGTTGGCGGGCACCGCCACGGCACTGCTGCTGACTTGGCTGAACCCATCCTCGGTGCAGCGGCTGGACCTACTCGCTTACGACCTGCTGCTGCCCACCACCACTGCCAGCACCCAGCCACCGGTGGTGGTGGCGATTGACGATGCCAGCCTGGCCGCGCTGGGCCGCTGGCCCTGGCCACGCGAACTGCATGCCCAAATGATCGACCGGCTGCATGAGGCCGGGGCGAGTGCCATCGGCATGGCGGTGTTGTTCTCAGAACCCGACGCCGACAACCCCGCCAGCGACGCCGCCTTGGCCGCCGCCATCGCCCGCCAAGGTCACGTCGTGCTGGCCGTTGCGCCGGCCCAGCAGCCGAATGGCCACATCGCGGCTGCGCCGCTGCTGCCCTCGCTGGTGTTGGCCGATGCGAACACTCCTCCCAGTCTGGGTCACGTGGACGTGGAGGTCGATTTGGACGGACAGGCTCGCCGCATCCACCTGCTGGCGGGCAATGGGCAGGCGGACACGCCAGCACTGCCCTTGGCGGTGCTGCAGCAGGCCTCGCCCGACCCGGTGTGGGACCGAGTTCCGCCGGCGAACCCCAACCCGCGTCTCGCCACCACCTGGGTGCGCGAAGATGAGGTGTTGCTGCCCCGGGTACGTGGCCTGCCCACACTGTCGTTTGCCAATGCACTGCAGTCGCCTCAGGCCTTGGCAAAGGTGCGCGGCCGGGCAGTCTTCATCGGAATCACCGCCAGCGGCCTGGGCGGCGAACTCGTCACGCCACTTGCGGGCGACCACGCCACATTGCCCTCGGTAATGTTCCATGCCCAGGCATTTGAAGCACTGCGCAGCCAAACCTGGATCGGCCGCACGCCCGCGCCGCTGGCGCTGCTGTTTGCACTGCTGGCCGTCGCCTGCGTCGCACTGGCACCGCTGTGCCAAGGGCGCCGCCTGCCGCTGGTGGGCGGGTTGCTGGCGCTTCCGCTGTTGGTCAGCGCGGGGGTGCTGCTGGCTACGCACACCTGGTTGCCACCTGCCACCGCCACGCTGGCGCTCGCGGCGGCGCTGGGTTTTTGGCTGGCCGGAAAGCTGCGGGCCATAAACCGAAAACTGCTGCGCACCCGCCAGTACGCCCAATCTACCCTGCAAGCCATTGACGAGGCAGTGATCACCATAGACGCGCGGCTGCACACCATCCGCTTTGCCAACCCGGCCGCGCGTTTGCATGCCCCGGGAAAAACGCTGCTCGGCCAACCGCTGCGCACCGCCTACCCCTTGGCCGAAGACAGCATGGAGCGCTTGGTGGCCGCCGTATTCGAATGCCTGGGCCGGGGCTACCGGGTTCATGTGCGTGAGCTGCTGAACCAGCCTATGCAGAACGGTGTACGCGTGCTGCAGGCCACCGCCAGCCCCCTGCGCGGTCCCGAGGGCGAGATCGATGGCGTGGTGCTGGTGTTTGCCGATGTGACCCATTCCGTTGCCGCAGCGCGGGCGCTCGATTTTGCTGCCCACCACGATGCGCTCACCGGCCTGCCCAACCGGGCGCTGCTCCATGAGCGGCTAAGCGTCGCGCTGTCGCGCATACAGCGCAGCGGCGGTAGCGTGGCGGTGCTGTTTCTCGACCTGAACCGCTTCAAGTACATCAACGACAACCTCGGCCACCGCGCTGGCGACGAAGTGCTGCGCGTGATCGCCAAGCGTCTGAGCAGTCTGTGTCGTGGCAGCGACACCGTGGCCCGCTGGGGCGGTGACGAATTTGTCTTGCTGCTCGACGATGTGGGCGGCCACGGGGGCGCTGCCGCAGCCGCCGCCAAGGTGGTCGATGCACTTGCCCAGGACATCGTGCTGGACGCACGCTTTGGCGACATCACGCTGCCCAGCGCTGGCAGCGTGGGTGTGGTGCTGGCACCGCAGGACAGCATGGACATCGACGCCCTGCTGTCCATGGCCGACATGGCCATGTACCGCGCCAAAGCTCAGCCCCGAGCTTGCTTTCAGTTCTGGTCAACCGACATCAACACCCGCATGCATGAGCGCCTGACGCTGGAGATGGACCTGCGCCAAGCCCTGCGCGACGATTTGCTGGTGCTGCACTACCAACCGCAGTTTTCCCTTAAGACGCAGCAAATCGTCGGCATGGAAGCGCTTATGCGCTGGCAGCGCACGCCAGAGCAACTGGTGATGCCGATTGGGTTTATTGAGACAGCAGAAGAATGCGGGCTCATCGTCGACATGGGCGCTTGGGCCGTGCTGCATGCCGCGCGGCAGGTGGCGCTGTGGCTGCGCGCTGGGCTGAGACCGGTGCCCATCGCCGTCAACGTTTCGGCCCGCCAGTGTTTGAACCACGACCTGGTGCAGGTGGTGCGCCTGGCTTTGCAAGAGACGGGCATCCCCCCGCACCTGCTCAGCCTCGAGATCACAGAAACCACCGCGATGTCCGATGCCGACCAGGTGATCGGACTGCTGCAAGACATTCGCGCCTTGGGCGTGCGGTTGGCGGTGGACGACTTTGGCACCGGCTATTCATCGCTTGCGCACCTCAAACGCTTCCCCATAGACGAGCTGAAAATCGACCGCTCTTTTGTAAGCGACATTGCCACCGACCGAGACAGCGCCGCCATCGTGCGGGCCACCATTGCCTTGGCCCACAGCTTGGGCCTGCAGGTGGTGGCCGAAGGCGTAGAAACCGAGGAGCAGAGCCGCTTCCTGGCCGAGCAGCAGTGCGACATTGCGCAAGGCTATTTGTTCAGCCGCCCCCAGCCGATAGACCTCACCACGGCGTGGCTGTCGAAATAACTACGATAGTTATAGCTGTTAACGTAGATGAACAAAGGGCTAGAAGCCTAAAACTGCACTAAAAGTGCCGCGTACCGTGTACTGAGGTGTTGGCACCCCCAAGTGCAATGCGCTTTGTAGAAACGCCAGCGCGTCAATCGCGCGGTGCGCGGGGCTGCACATCGGTGACGTCTTCCGTGCCGGGCAGCGGGCGCATCAAGGGGCCAGCCGCACCCGCCTGTGGAGGGCTGGGCGGAGTCGGCGGCTGATCAGACTCTGTAGGCGCCTGGCCAGGCCGGCGCCTGGCACCGCGGCTTGCCGCCGCGCGCCAAGCGCTGCGCGGGTCCACGCCCATCACCCAAGGGGTCACCGGCCGACCGGTGATGCGCGCCCACAGCGCACGCAGTCCCCACAAAGCCGCCAGCAGCAGCACGGCCGTCAGCAGGCTGAGAAAAATCACCAGTCCTGCCACCAGCACTACGGCGCGCAGCAGCCAACTGCCCAGTTGGTTCAGTACTTGATCCAAAACGGATTCCGGTAAGTTGTCATAAAAATATCAGTAAAAACAGCCTCTAGAGCTTGTGGGTAAAGCGCCAGAAGCTATTGTTTTTATATCACTTCGGCGCGCCTTCTGTCTGCGATTGACCGCTGAAATGGAACACGCCAGGCGCCTGCACCGGGTCGACATCGACTGCAATCACGCTCTTGGGCGGGAATTTACCTTCCAGCAGCAGCTTGGACAGCGGGTTTTCGATGCGCTGCTGAATGGCCCGCTTGAGCGGCCGCGCGCCAAACACGGGATCAAACCCCACCTTGGCCAATTCGGCAATGGCGGTCTCCGACACCTGCAGTTCCAGCTCCATTTTGGCCAACCGCGCCTGCAAAATTTGCAATTGAATGCGCGCGATGGATTCAATGTGCGCAGCGTCCAGCGAGTGGAACACCACCGTCTCGTCAATGCGGTTCAAAAATTCGGGGCGGAAATGGTTTTTGAGTTCCCCCCAGACCGCATCTTTGATGTCCTCAGAGTCTTGCCCGACCATGGCCTGAATCAGGTGCGAGCCGATGTTGCTGGTCATCACGATCACGGTGTTCTTGAAATCCACCGTGCGGCCCTGGCCGTCCGTCAGGCGACCATCGTCGAGCACCTGCAGCAGCACGTTGAACACGTCCGGGTGGGCCTTTTCCACCTCGTCGAGCAGCAACACGGCATAGGGCTTGCGGCGTACGGCTTCGGTCAGGTAGCCGCCCTCCTCGTAGCCCACGTAGCCGGGCGGCGCGCCAATCAAGCGGGCGACCGAGTGCTTCTCCATGAATTCACTCATGTCGATGCGAATCAAATGGTCTTCGCTGTCGAACAAAAATCCAGCCAGCGCCTTGCACAGCTCGGTCTTGCCGACGCCCGTGGGGCCAAGAAACAAAAAGCTGCCCGTGGGGCGGTTCGGGTCTGAGAGGCCCGAGCGCGAGCGGCGGATGGCGTTGGCCACAGCCGCAATGGCTTCGTCCTGGCCCACCACGCGGTCGTGCAACTTGGCTTCCATCAGCAAGAGTTTGTCGCGCTCGCCCTGCATCATCTTGGACACCGGAATGCCAGTGGCGCGGCTCACCACTTCAGCAATTTCCTCTGCGCCCACCTGGGTGCGCAGCAGGCGGTTCGGCGTGTGCGCGCCCTCGCCCGATTCTTTGGCCTGCGCTTCCTTGAGCTGCTTTTCAAGCTCGGGCAACTTGCCGTATTGCAGCTCGGCAACTTTGTTGAAGTCGCCCTTTCGCTTCAAGTCTTCGATCTGCAGCTTGACGTGCTCCAGCTCCTCGCGCACATGCTGGCTGCCCTGAGCCTGGGCCTTCTCTTGTTGCCAGATTTCGTCGAGGTCGGCGATTTCCTTTTGCAGTGTGACGATTTCCTCTTCGATCAGGCCAAAACGCTTCTGCGAGGCCTCATCTTTTTCCCGGCGCACGGCTTCACGCTCGATTTGCAGCTGAATCAAACGGCGGTCGAGCTTGTCCATTACCTCGGGCTTGGAGTCGATCTCGATCTTGATCTTGGCCGCAGCCTCGTCGATGAGGTCGATCGCCTTGTCGGGCAGGAAGCGGTCGGTGATGTAGCGGTTCGACAGCTCGGCCGCTGCCACGATGGCCGGGTCGGTGATCTCCACGCCGTGGTGCAGCTCGTAGCGCTCCTGCAGGCCACGCAGAATGGCAATGGTGGCTTCCACCGTTGGTTCGCCGACGATGATTTTCTGAAAGCGCCGCTCCAGCGCAGCGTCCTTCTCGATGTACTTGCGGTATTCGTCGAGCGTGGTCGCCCCGACGCAGTGCAGCTCGCCGCGTGCAAGCGCAGGCTTGAGCATGTTGCCCGCATCCATCGCACCCTCGGCCTTGCCAGCGCCGACCATGGTGTGCAGCTCGTCAATAAAGACGATGGTTTGGCCTTCGTCCTTCGCCAGTTCTTTGAGCACGGTTTTCAGGCGCTCTTCAAACTCTCCGCGGAACTTGGCCCCCGCCAGCAAGGACGCCATGTCGAGCGAAAGTACGCGCTTACCTTTAAGCGAGTCGGGCACTTCGCCCGCGACGATGCGCTGCGCCAAGCCTTCGACAATCGCCGTCTTGCCCACACCGGGCTCGCCAATCAGCACGGGGTTGTTTTTGGTGCGCCGCTGCAGCACCTGAATGGCGCGGCGAATTTCGTCGTCGCGGCCGATCACCGGGTCGAGCTTGCCGGCGCGGGCGCGCTCGGTCAGGTCGATGGTGTATTTTTTTAGCGCCTCGCGCTGGCCTTCACCCTCGGCGCTGTCCATCTTTTGCCCACCGCGGACGGCATCGATTGCAGATTCCAGGCTTTTGCGCGTCAAGCCGTTTTCCTTGGCGATGCGGGCCGCGTCGCCCTTCGCGTCCGTCAGCGCGAGCAAAAACAGCTCGCTGGCAATGAAGTTGTCATCGCGCTTGATGGCTTCCTTTTCGGTCGCCTGAAGTACTCGGCCGAGTTCGGGGCCGCCCTGGACTTGGTCCTGCCCCGTCACCTGCGGCAAGCGCTTGACGGCGGCCTCGGCCGCTGCGAGCAGGCCGGGCACGTTGGCGCCGGCGCGCTCGAGCAGCGCACGCGGGCCGTCCTCCTGGCGCAGCATGGCGACGAGCAGGTGCACAGGTTCGATGTACGCGTTGTCGTGGCCTAGCGCAAGCGACTGGGCGTCGCTCAGGGCTTCCTGAAATTTGGTGGTGAGTTTGTCAAGACGCATGGGTGCAATTCCTCCAGATTGCCCAGAACGTGGGGCGAAGTCAGTCGTATTTCAAGCGGCCCACGCAGCAAGGGCTTGCGCCACGTCATGTTTTGCGCAGGCGCGGCTGGCGTGCGTTAACTATTAATTCGATAGCGTCTTGCGCTTTATGGCCGTGCGCTAGCGGCTATTTTGGCAATATTTTTCGACGTGCGTTCCGTCAGGCCGCTGGCGCAGTCGCCGCCGCGCTCCAAGCGAGCGGCGCGGGGGTTTTCAGCGCCGTGCTGGCAAGCGACAGCAAGTCGTTAAAGCGCTGCCCCTGCACCAGCACATGCTGGCGCGCAGTCTGGGCTGCGGCCTCGCCGTCGCCGCGTTGCAAGGCGTCCACGATCTCGCGGTGCTCCTGCAGGGACTGCCCCATGCGGTGGCGCAGTTGCAGCTGCAGGCGGCGGTAGGGTTTCAGCCGGTTCTTCAGCGCGAGGGTTTGCTGCACCAGAAAAGCGTTGCCGCAGGCCTGGTAAATCAGCCGATGGAAGTGCTCGTTGGCGTAGTAGTAGGCGTTGATGTCTTGGGTTTCGCACTGCGACGCACAAGCGGCCAGCGCCGCCTCCACCTCGTGCAGCACCACGGCTGTTGCGCGCCGCGCTGCCAGGCGCGCGCACATGGCTTCGAGCTCGGCCATCACCTCGAACATCTCGATCAACTCGGCAATGCCGACCTGCGTCACAAATGTGCCGCGCTTGGGCTGCACGGCGACCAAGCCGCTGATCTCAAGCTGCTGCAGGGCTTCCCGCACGGGGGTGCGTGACACCGCAAAACGCTCCATCAGTTGCTCGATCTGCACCTGCTCGCCGGGGCGCATGCGGCCATTCACGATGTCGTCTTCCAGCTGGTCGCGCACCTGCTGAACGCGGGAACTTGCGGATCGGATCGGCTTCATGGCGAGTGCGGGTAATTCCTAGGCTGTACAAGCGGCGTGATAAATATAACATCGCAAAACATTTATACAACAGCTTCGCCACCCGTCACAGGAGACAAACCATGACCCCGCATTTCACGCCCCGCCTGACTGCCCTTGGAATCGCCGCGCTCATCGGCGTATGCAGTGCTGCGCACGCCGAAACCGTGCTTAAGCTCTCTCACCAATTTCCGGGTGGCAAAGGCGACGTGCGCGACGAAATGGTGCAAATGATGGCGCGCGACGTGGCGGCGGCCAATGTGGACTTGACCATCAAGATCTTCCCGGGCTCCAGCTTGGTCAAGCCCCAGGAGCAGTGGAAAGCGATGCTGACGGGACAGATCGATATGGCCTCGTTCCCGCTCGACTACGCGTCGGGATTTCACGCGCAGTTTGGCGCCACGCTGATGCCTGGCCTCGTTAAAAGCCACGCCCACGCCCGGCGCATCAACGACTCCGATTTCATGAAGGACATCAAAGGCATCATTGAACAGGGCGGCGCCAAAGTGCTGGCCGATGCCTGGCTGGCCGGTGCTTTCGCCAGCAAAGACCAATGCATTCGCAAGCCCGACGACGCCAAGGGCCTGAAAGTGCGCTCAGCCGGCGCAACCTTCTCGCAGATGTGGGCCGGCGCAGGTGCCTCGGTGGTGTCGATCCCTTCGAGCGAGGTCTACAACGCGCTGCAACAAGGCGTGATCTCGGCCACCGACACTTCTACCGGCAGCTTTGTCTCGTTCCGCCTGTATGAGCAGGTCAAATGCATCACCGCGCCGGGCGACAACGGCCTTTGGTTCATGTATGAGCCGGTGCTCATTTCGATGAAGAGCTGGAACAAGCTGAACGACGCGCAGAAAAAAGCGCTGACCGCAGCATCGAAAAAGGCGGAGGACTATTTCGAAGGCGAGTCCAAGAAACTTGACGACAAGATGGTCGAGACGTTTAAGGCCAACAAAGTCGAGGTGGTCACGATGAGCGACGCGGATGCCGATGCCTGGCGCGCGGTTGCCCAGAAAACTTCTTACAAAAGCTTCTCAGAGAAGGTTCCAGGCGGCAAGGAGCTGATTGAGAAGGCGCTGAGTGTCAAGTAATTCGGCACTTCCCAGCGGCTCTGCGACGCCTGCGCCGCTGTGGGTCACCGCGGTCGAATCTGCCTCGCGCCTGTTCGGCGTGGTGGCAGCCGCCATGATTTTGGTGTCGGTGGTCGTGGTGTGCCAGATGGTTTTCGTGCGCTCAGTGCTGCACGAATCCACCATCTGGCAGACCGAGTTTGTGATGTACCTGCTGGTGGCGGCGACCTTCATCGGGGCACCCTACATCTTGCTCACCCGCGGTCATGTGGCGGTTGACGTTCTGCCCCTGATGGCGCGGCCGCGCATGCGTGTGGTGCTGCACGCCTCAGGCACGCTTATCGCCTTGGCCTTCTGCGGTTTCTTCCTTTATGCCTCAGTGCCCTGGTGGCACGAAACCTGGGTGTCCGGGCAGACCACTTCTTCCCTTTGGCGGGCCCGCGTCTGGATTCCCTACCTTTCCGTCCCTTTGGGCCTTGCGTTGCTGTGCCTGCAATTGCTGGCCGATTTGTGGATGGTGCTGACGCAACGCAGCTACCCGTTTGGCCTTTCGCCCGAAGACGTGCTTTGAACGCCGTGGAGACTTCATGAGTGCACTCACCATTGGGCTGCTGATTTTTGTCGTCACGGTAGCTGTGTTGGCGACCGGTATTCCGATTGCGTTCGGCTTGGGCGCCGTTGCACTGCTGTTCATGGTCGCATTCGACGGCTGGAGCAGCATCAACTTCGTTCCCGAAACGATTTTTGCGGGTCTGAGCGATTTCACGCTGGTGTCGCTGCCGATGTTCATCATCATGGGCGCCGCTGTGGCGAGCTCACGCGCCGGCAGTGACCTGTACGAGGCGCTTTCGCGCTGGTTGCACCGCGTTCCGGGCTCGCTCGTGATCTCCAACATCGGCGCCTGCGCGCTGTTCTCGGCGCTGACCGGGTCGTCCCCCGCCACCTGCGCAGCCATCGGGAAAATGGGCATTCCAGAGATGCGCAAGCGCGGCTACGACGCCGATCTGGCCACGGGAGCCATTGCAGCAGGCGGCACGCTGGGCATTCTGATACCGCCCAGCATCACGATGATCCTGTATGGGATTGCGTCAGAGACCTCCATTGGCCGCCTGTTTCTCGCGGGGGTGCTCCCCGGCCTGATGCTTACCGGCCTGTTCATGGCTTGGGCACTGTTCATCAGCTGGAAACGCGGCACGGTGCTGGTTGATGCCGACCGCATCTACAGCATAAAGGAAAAGTTCGAACTGCTGCCCCGGCTTCTGCCATTCATCGCCGTCATTGTCGGCGTCGTTTATGCGCTGTATGGGGGTATCGCCACACCGTCGGAGGCAGCAGGCGTTGGCGCTGCGCTGTGCCTGGCGATGGTGGTCGTGATCTACCGCGTGTGGCGGCCTATGGATCTGTGGGCCATTCTGCGCGACGGTCTGCGCGAGTCGGGCATGCTGATGCTGATCATGGGCACGTCGATTCTGTTCGGCTACATGATGTCCTCGCTGCAGGTGACGCAGTCGGTGGCGCAGGCGATTGGCGAGATGCACGCCAACCGCTGGCTCATTCTTGCCGCGGTCAACTTGCTGCTGCTGGTGGCCGGCATGTTTTTGCCGCCGGCCGCCATCATCCTGATGACTACGCCCATCCTCATGCCGGTGATCACGGCCGCGGGGTTCGACCCAATCTGGTTTGGTGTCGTGCTCACCATCAACATGGAGCTGGGCTTGATAACGCCGCCGGTGGGCCTGAACCTCTTTGTCATCAACGGCATAACGCCCGATGTGCGCCTGCCCACCATTCTCAAAGGCGCATTTCCGTTCATGCTGTGCATGGTGGTGGCCATCCTCATCCTGTGTGTGGTGCCCGAGATTGCCACCTGGCTGCCCAAGGCGCTGATGGGCTGAAACGCCTTGAATGCCATGCTTGAAAAATTGCTTCGCCTCGCTCGCAATGCGGTCAACGACAGGACCATCGAGCCCCTTCTGGTGTCGTGTAGGCTGCTGGTCTCCGAGCGCGGCCAAGCAAACGTGTACACGTTGGCCAAACGCGTCATTGACGGCTACCGCAGCCTGCCTGCGCCCCGGCGCGAGGCATTTTTTGCCGCTTTGGCTACTGAGTTTGGCCCCGATCCGCAGGCTGTGCTGGGGACTGCCACGCTGTATGCACAGGCGCCCACCGCGCAAAACCTGGCGAGTTTGACCAAGCTCGTCGAACCGCTGCGGCAAGAACTGCTGCGGCGCATCAACCGCGCACCGGGCGGCACAGCCATGCTGCTGGCCATGCGCAACGACCTGCTCGGGCTGCGCAAAAACAATGCCGAACTCGCAGCAGTCGACGCCGACTTCCTGCATCTGCTCAGCTCGTGGTTCAACCCAGGCTTTCTTCGGCTGGAACGTGTGGATTGGCAATCAAGCGCTGCCCTGCTCGAAAAGCTCATGGAGCATGAGGCGGTGCACGAGATCAAGGGATGGGGCGACCTGCGGCGGCGCGTGCAAGCCGATCGGCGCTGCTATGCCTTCTTTCACCCACAACTGGGCGATGAGCCGCTGATTTTTGTCGAGGTGGCCTTGGTCGACAGCATGGCAGACGCCGTAGCGCCTTTGATCGAGTCGGAACCCAGAACGCCGCTTGCCGACAGCGCAAAAACCGCCGTGTTCTATTCCATCAGCAATTGCCAGCCAGGCCTTAAGGGGGTGTCGCTCGGCAATTTCCTGATCAAGAAAGTTGCCGACCAGCTGCAGCGCGAATTGCCGCAAATCAAAACCTTCTGCACGCTCTCGCCAGTGCCGAGCCTAAGCCGCTGGCTGGCCGACATTCCGCAAGAGGACGCCAAAGGCACCCCGGCGCACAAGCGCATCGCTGCGTGGAGGCAGGCGCACCCAACCCCAACCGCACAGGATGTGCAGTCCATGGGCAAAACCTTGCAGGCCGACTTGGTGAGCTTGTGCGCACAGTTCCTGGTGCACGCTACGCATACGCCTTTGGCCGACCCCGTCGCGCGCTTTCACCTGGACAACGGCGCGCGGCTCGAACGCGTCAACTTCGCCGCCGACCTGTCCCGCAAGGGCGTACGTGAGTCTCTCGGACTGATGGTGAATTACCTCTACGAGATCGACAAAGTCGAAGCTCGCCACGAGCAGTTCGCACGCGACTCCATCAGCCATTCACCCGCCGTCAAGCGCCTTTTAAAGCCCGCTTGACTTCAACCTCTCCATTGCCATGCCTACACAGAACCTCTACGCACTTTTTCACCAAGCCTTTGCCGACCACCTTGAGCGCACCGCCATTCAGACCGACATCGGCACCCACTACAGCTTTGCCGATCTCGACCGGGAATCCGCCCGCATGGCGCGTTGGCTGCAAAGCATCGGGCTGCAAAGCGGCGACCGCGCCATGGTGCAGGTGGAAAAGTCGGTGCCCGCACTTATCTTCTATCTCGCCTGTCTGCGCAGCGGCGTGGTGTACGTACCGCTGAACACCGCTTACCAATCGGCTGAGCTGGCCTACTTTATGGAAAACGCGCAGCCGCGTGTCTTTGTAGCCGATCCGTCGCGTGCCGACGCACTGCGCGAGCTGGCTACTGGGCTGGGCGTGGAGCACCTCGTCACCCTTGGCGCCGATGGGAAAGGCAGCTTGATTGACGCTGCGGCAGATCATGGTGGCGAGCACGCAATCTGCGAGCTGGCGCCCGAAGCACTCGCTGCCATCCTCTACACCAGCGGGACCACGGGCCGAAGCAAAGGCGCACAGCTCACCCATGGCAATCTGGTCTCGAACGCGCAGGTTCTGCACACGCTTTGGGCTTGGGTGCCGGGCGACATGCTGATCCACGCGCTGCCCATCTTTCACGTCCACGGCCTGTTCGTTGCGGTGCACTGCGCGCTGCTCAACGCCAGCACCATGCTGTGGATGGGCAAGTTTCAACCCAAGCAAGCTCTCGAATGGTTCCCGCAGGCCACTGTGTTTATGGGCGTGCCCACGCTGTACGTGCGCATGCTGCAGGATGCAGAACTCAGCCCAGAGCGCTGCGCCCACATGCGCTTGTTCATCAGCGGCTCCGCACCGCTTCTGACCGAGACCTTCAAGGCCTGGCAGGAGCGCACTGGCCACACCATACTGGAGCGTTATGGCATGAGCGAGACGCTGATGCTCACCTCCAACCCCTGCCGAGCCGAAGCGGGCCCGCGCGTGGCCGGCACCGTGGGACGCCCGCTGCCGGGTACCGATTTGCGCTGTGTCGACGAGGACGGCAGGCACTGCAGCCCTGGCGAGATTGGCGGCATCGAAGTTCGCGGCCCCAATGTATTTCCCGGCTACTGGCGCATGCCCGAGGCAAACGCCAAGGAGTTCACCGCCGACGGCTGGTTCAAGACTGGCGACATGGGCCAGATCGACAGCCTGGGCTACGTCACCATTGTCGGGCGCAGCAAGGACCTCATCATTACCGGCGGCTACAACGTGTACCCGGCCGAGGTCGAAAGCTACCTCAACGACTTGCCGGGTGTGGACGAGTCGGCGGTCATCGGCTGCCCGCACCGCGATTTTGGCGAAGGTGTCGTCGCGGTGGTCGTGCCGCTGCCCGGTGCCCAGCTCGACGCAGAGCAACTCACAGCGGCGATTAAGGCGCAGATTGCCGGGTTCAAAGTGCCCAAACATCTGTTCATTGCCAAGGAACTTCCACGCAACGTGATGGGAAAAGTGCAGAAAAAGGCGCTGCGCGAGACCTACGCCCACATTTTCGACGGGCAGTGATGTGCTCGAAAGCGCTCTGGCAGCCACATCCGGATGCGACCTGCAGCCCGTCCAGGTGTTGAAGTGCCCTGAGGCATTGCGCTTTAAACGCTTGTTGCGCAGGCGTGAGCTGCCCGCGCGGCTTACCGATCACAGATGCAGTACCGACTTCGGCATGCGCAGGCGCACGCCTTCGTAACCAGCCGATGCAATGCGGGCGCACAAATCGGCCCACTCGCAGCCCGCACACGCACCACGAATTTCGCCACTGGCGTAGGCCGTACGCAGGCGTGCGAGCAAGGCTGCATCGAGCCGCATGCGGCTACCGACGCGCACTGTCCATCCCAGCAACGGCGCCAGCTCTTGCACTGCACGCTGATCGCGTAACCGCACTTCGGCTCCGTAGCAATGCGCGCAGGCACCCTCGCTCTCGCACAGCGGAGCACAAACGGCATCCGGCCCTTCCACAAGAAGCACCTCGTCACCAGCGGCCAAGCGGCTGGTGAGTGCATCGAAGTTGTGCGTGAACTCAGGGCTGTAGCCTTTGCCGACGTATGTCAGCATGCACAGCAGATGGTGGGCGCGCAGCGCTATCGTCACGTCCCCAGCAGCCTAGCGCGTGCCGAGTGCCACAGCGCCAGCGTGGCAGCGCCTAGGGCCGACTTGACGACATCGCCCACCAGAAAGGGCAGCACACCCAACTGCCAACCCTTGGCCGCACCGATCATTGCGCCGAGCCAGGAGCCGCCCACCAGCAAAATCAAGGTGGTGCAGAGAAACATGGCCCAAAAGGCGCGCAGCGGATGGGCGCCATCCCAGCCCCGCGCGGCCAGGAAACCCATGAGCACAGCCCCCAGCGGGAAGGCAAGCAAATAGCCTCCCGTCGGGCCAAAGAACGGCGCCAGCCCACCTTTGCCACCCGCCAGCACTGGCATGCCGAGCGCCGCTTCCAGCAGCCAGGCGAGCACTGTCAGGCCGCCCAAGCGCCAGCCGTACAGCGCGCCCACCATCAACACCGCAAAGGTTTGCAGCGACATCGGTACCGGCTGCATTGGAATGCTGACGTAGGAGGAAGCAGTGAGCACCGCCGTGCCGCCGAGAACCAGCGCCACTTGGCGAACGACCTTGGGAAGGCGGGACGCGGGTGCGGCAACAACACCGAAGAGATCTTGAGACATGAGTTCCTCTGGAACGATGATGGGATGAGCGCGGCACCCTCTGCGTATCCATGCCACCAAGACCTGCATGCGCTGCGTACCGTCACCTTATTGTAAACAATAGGAAACAATCCTAGTTTACGTAATTATTTATTTTCAATCCTGCCACGCTCTTGCGCATCGCTCAACAAGCTTGGGCGCAGGCTTTGACCTTCATCGCCCACCGCTGGCCCCTTTTGCGCTGATGCACACTGGACACATGCCACCCGAACCACCCGCCAAAGAACTGTTGCGCCAACTGGCCACTGGCAACGCTGTGTCTGGCGAAGTGCTCGCCGCCCAGTTGGGCGTAACCCGAGCAGCCGTCTGGAAACAGATCGCTACCCTGCGCTCCCTGGGTTTGCCTATCGAGGCCCGCAGCCGCGCCGGTTACCGCATGCCCTGGCCCATGCAACTGATGCAGCTTCCATTGATCGCGTCCAAGCTGGGAACGGCCGCTGCTTCGCCGATCCATCTGCACTGGGAGCTGGATTCAACCCAGGATGAATTGGCGCGCCTTCTGCCGGATGCGCCCGACCTGACGGTGGTATTGGCCGAATACCAAACTCTCGGGCGCGGTCGACGCAGCCACGGCTGGCTCTCGCCGCCGGGGCTGGGCATCACCCTGTCGTGCCTGAAACGCTTTGCTGGCGGCCCAGCAGTGCTGTCGGGCCTGTCGATTGCCATGGGCGTGTGCGTGGTGCAGGCGCTGACCCGCGCGGGTGTACCTAGGCTGCAGCTCAAATGGCCCAACGATGTGGTGACCGACCACGGGAAGCTGGCCGGCATCCTGATCGAGGTCAGCGGCGAATACGATGGTCCCAGCGTGGTGCGCGTGGGGGTGGGCTTGAACGTGCGTCTTTCGCCCACCGTGCACCACACGCTCGATCAGGCCGTGACCGACCTGGCCACGCTGTGCGGCGGCACGCCGCCCGACCGCAACGACCTGGCGGCGCGCGTCATTGAGCATCTGCGCATCGGCCTGCTGCGTTTCGAGCAAGAAGGCCTGGCGCCCTTTGCGCAGGATTTCGCCCACATCGACTGGCTGGCCGGCAAACCGCTGAGCGTGCGCGGCCCGCACGGCATGCAGTCGGGCATAGGACGTGGCATAGACGCACGCGGTGCGCTCCGAGTGGAGAACGACGGCTGCATCACGTCCGTCTACAGCGACAAAGTGTCGGTACGCCCCCAGAAAGGATGACCCGTCATCGCAGGCCTTGCTGCGAGCCGCTTCAGCTCCCTGCGTTGCTGGCCTCAATGCCCCAGCGCGCCAGCGCCGCATCGTCGCTCACCCGGGCGTCCACCCACCGGGCGCCGTTTGGAGTCGTTTCCTTCTTCCAGAACGGCGCCTGGGTCTTCAGATAATCCATCAAAAATTCGCAGGCCTGAAAGCTCTGACCTCGGTGCGCTGAGCTCACCACCACCAGCACGATCTGGTCAAGTGGCGCCAGCACCCCTACGCGGTGGATGACGCGCGCGCCCAGGATGTCGAAGCGCGCAAATGCCTCTTGCACCATGGCTTCAATAGAGCGCTCGGTCATGCCTGGATAGTGCTCAAGCTCCATCGCCGCCACGCCGTGCTCCGGGCCGTTTCGGTCGCGCACCGTGCCGACAAAGCTGCACACCGCGCCAACGCGCCCGTCCTGCGCGCGCAAAGCGGCCACCTCGGCGCTGAGGTCGAAGTCTTGGGTCTGAATGGCGACGTGTACTGAGGTAATGGCAGTCATGGCGAGCGGTGCAGGCGGGGTGCAGCCATCAGCACGCGGGCTTCCTCGACCTGCGCGGCAAACTGGCGCAGCTGCGGTGTGACGGCCAAGGGCGCCAGCAGGCCTTGCAAGCGCACGATATCGCCCTCGGTCGGCGCAACCTGCGTCTGCGCAAGTGCCGCAGGCAAATTGCCTGCCTTTACCAGCGCCAGCACCTTGAGTGCCCATGCGTTCTTGTCACGCGTAGCCATGAACGCGCCCTGCAAATTTAGTGTGTAGCATTGCCCGCCACTGTAACGGCAACCCTATGGCAACCCAGACAATCGACATTCCCGGCTACAAGCTCTTTCCCTCACCGCGCAACCGCCACCGGGAGGTGTTCGACATTCAGCTGTTCTTGCCGTACCCGTACGCACTGATCGTGCTCAAAGACTTTAATTTTTCTGGCAAAGCCACGCTGTTCGCGGCCTGCCGCGCCAGCGACGGCAAGATGGGACAGTTGGTGAGCTTCGAGCTGGGCGCGGACCGGGACAAGTTCGAGCGGCTGTTCACACCGGATTAAGGCCGCACGCCGCCCTTAGGATCGCGTGCGCGGCACTGGCGCGCTGCCCCGCGCGACTGCATCGACATATACATTCCCACCACTGGAGATGTGACGCACCATACTATCGTCGGCGGCAGCCTCGTCGCCCGCAAGAATCGCTTCCACGATGGCGCGGTGCTCGATCAGCGAATTGCGGATGCGATTGGGCCGGTCAAACAGCGAGCGCTGCGGCTGGCGCATGCGAAGCCGCATCTCACGCAGCTGGCGCGCAAGTACCTCGTTCAGGCTGCCGTCGTACACCGTTTCATGGAACCAGCGGTTGGCGCGCTCGTACTCTTCCACGTTGTCCCTTGCAGCGGCTTCCTCGCAGGCCTTGACGGAGGCCTGCAAATCTTTGCGCAGGGCCGATGGCATGCGCCGGGCCGAGAGCCGCGCTGCAAGGCCTTCCAGCTCGGCCAGCATTTCCAGCATGGCGACGTAGGCAGAGAGCGAGAGCTGCGCCACCACAGCCCCCTGGCGCGGCACCATTTCCACCAGCCCCGTGGTTGCCAGCTGCTGCAGCGCTTCGCGCGCCGGCGTGCGCGACACCCCAAAACGCTCCATCAGCTCCTGCTCATCGATGCGGCAGCCTGAGGTGAGCGTGCCGGACACGATTTCTTCCTCTAATGCCGCTCGAATCTTGTCACTCAGATTAACGCGGGCTGTCGGGGCGGTAGTGGCCATGGGCGGTGAAAGATAAGTGGCTCAGTTGATAGACGTGGCGGTTGCGCCAGCTGCAGGCGTATTTTGCCGTGCCTCAAGCACTTCGCCAAAGCGCTGCAAGCGCGCTTCCACAAAGGCCGGGCGCTCCTGCATGCGCTGCCACCACCGTTGCACACGGGGATGGGCGGTGTCCGCAAGTGCCGAGGGTTCAATTTCAGCGATGCGGGCAACAAACGGGGCGGCAGCGATGTCGGCAAGCGAATAGCTCCCGGCGATCAGCCATGTCGGCGACGACGCCAGCATGCTCTCCATGCGCGTAAGAAGCTGCAGCAGCTGGTCGCGCGCACGCCCCTTTTCCTCTTCTGTATAGGGCTTTCGGGCGACGCGCAGCCACGCCTCGCGGCGCTCGGCGGTGGGGATGCGGGCCAGCTTGGCCTGCAACTCCTCGTCGGACCAGTGTTGCGCAGTGGGCTGGAGCATCAGGCTCCAATTGAGGATAAGCAGGCTCGGCAGCGCCTTCTCGTCGGTCCAGCGGACAAAATTGCGCAGCTGCGCAAGTTCGTAAGGATCAGACGGGCGCAGCGGCGACTCGGGCTTGATGTCGTCGAGGTATTCGCAAATCGTGGAGCTCTCGTGCAGGAATTGCCCTGGCACAATTTCCAGAGCGGGCACCACGCCATTGGGGTTCATCGCCAGGAATTCGGGCGAGTGCTGCTCTTGCTTACCCAAATCTACAGCGATGCTTTCAAAGGAAATTTGTTTTTCGGCAAGACACAGCCGTACGCGGCGCGAGGCGCTGGACAACCAGGCATGGAACAGTTTCATGGCAGGAAGCGCTTTCAGGGGATGAGGACGGTTGCGCCAGTGGTGGCGCGGTTTTCGAGGTCGCTGTGGGCGCGCTGAACGTCGGCCAGCGGGTAGCGTTGGCCGACGTCGAGGCGCACGCTGCCCTGCTGCACCGCATTGAAGAATTGGCGCGCAGACTCTCGCAGCTCGGCAGGTTCGGCCACAAAACTACGAAGCGTAGGCCGGCAAACGCTTAGCGATTTGGAGTGCAGCAGCTGCAAATCAAATCCCTCAACGTCGCCAGAAGCCGTGCCGTAGCTGATACAAATGCCGCGGGTGCGAAGACACTTGAGGGACGGCACAAATACGTCTTTGCCTACAGCGTCGTACACCACGGCCACCCCTTCGCCCACTGTAAGTTCCAGCGTTCGGGCCACGAAATCGTCTTGGCGGTAGTCGATGACGTGATGGCAACCGTGCTCAAGTGCCACCTCGGCCTTGGCAGGCGAACCGACGGTACCGATCACCGTGGCGCCGAGCGCGCGCGCCCACTGACTCAGGATGACGCCCATGCCGCCAGCGGCGGCATGCACCAGAACCACATCGCCTGGCTTCACCGCATACAGGCGCCGGAGCAGATACTCGGCCGTAAGGCCGCGCAACAGATTGGCCCCCGCAATCTCTTGCGAGATGCCGTCGGGCAGCGGCACCACGCTGCGTGCAGGCACATTGCGCAGCACTTGGTAGGCGCCGGGATACAGATACGCGACGTACTGGCCGGTGACAAATTCCGCCACGCCAGCGCCCACCGCCACCACCGTTCCTGCACCCTGAGCGCCAGGGGTAATGGGGAATGGGGCGTGCACATGCGGGCCGTGCCCACCGCGACGCTGGTAGATATCGGCGAAATTGAGGCCGATGGCGCTCTGGTCGATCTGGATTTCACCGGCGGACGGCGCAGGCACTTCCACGTGCGACGGCTCCAGAACGTCCACTTCGCCGTGGCGGCGCATTTGGATGGAAAAACTCTGTGTCATTGCCGGCATTTGACCTCGTACTGCTTTTTTGAAAAATACATACAAACACCTAGTGTATTTTTATGATTGTCAAACGCATACTATTTGGGTGCCAGCATGGGTTGGCGCTATTACAGGAGACACAGAATGACTTTGCGCAGACGAGAGTTCAGCCTTGTAGCAGCCAGCATGCTTGCGGCGCCTTCCCTGGTTTTAAGCCAGACCAAAAGCCTTGCGAGCTTGCACGACTTGGCCCGCAAGGAGGGCGAACTCACCTGGTACACCGTGCCCCAGACGTCGGAAATTGCCGAGAAGATGGGCCGCACTTTCACCGAACGCTACCCTGGCGTGAAAGTGAACGTGGTGCGCACGACGGCGCAAGTGGCTTTTCAGAGGCTGAACCAGGATCTGCGCGCGAGCTCACCCAACTGCGACGTTTTCACTTCCACCGATCTTTCTCATTACGTCGATCTCAAGGGCCGCAACCTGCTTCTAAAGTACCGGCCCCAGGCCGTCGCTGGCCAAGACAAGCGTGTGCAAAACATGGACCCGGACGAGTACTTCCACGCGTCCAGCTGCTTCATGATGGGGCTCATCTACAACACCAAGAAAGTCACGGCGGCAGAGGCTCCCAAGAGCTGGGCCGACCTGCTTGACCCCAAGTGGAACGGAGTGGGCCTCGTGGCACACCCCGCATACAGCGGCGCGTCCGGCGCGTGGGGAATTGAAATGCACAAACTCTACGGCGATGCGTTTTTCAAGAAGCTGGCCGACAACAAGACCCATGTCAGCCGCTCGACGATCGACGCAGTCACGGCCGCCATTTCAGGCGAGGCGTTGGTCTCCGCTGGCCCTATGAGCCTGGCCTCGCGCGCTGCTGCCAAGGGCAACCCGGTAGCTACGGTGGCGCCGAAGGAAGGCCCGGTCGTGATCCTTTCGCCCTCGGCCATCATGGCCAGCACGCGCCGCCCTAACGCGTCCAAGCTGTTTGTTGAATGGATGATGGGCAGCGAAGACACCGAGAAAATATCCATTGAAGAGTTTGGCGTGCCGCTGCGCGCCAATTCCAAGCCCCGGCCCGGCGTGATCGGCTTGAATGACTCTGGTCCTCTGCTCGTGCCAACCGCTTTGGCGATGGTCACCCAACTCCCCAAGGTGGTCGAGGCCTGGCGAGATGCGTTCGGTGTCTGAATCCGCTTTGGTTGGTGCGGTCCCCGTGGGCCGCTTTTCCCGGCGCTTCGGGGACCCGTCGATCTGGTTCTTCGGCTTCCTGATCGTGCTGCTGCTGTTCATGGTGGCCAACCCGATTCTTCGGTTGGTTTGGGACAGTTTTCACACCGCGCAGGGCGACTTGTCGTTGCAGAGCTACGTCCAGGCGCTGGGCCGCAGCCGCAACCTGGATGCGCTGCTCAATTCCCTATACCTCGGCGCTGCGGTGACAGCCATTGCCTTGGCGATGGGCGTACCCATGGCGCTCGCCGTCTCGCGCACCAACATGCCTGGGCGAGGCCTCGCGCACCTGAGCGTGCTGGCTGCGTTCGTCATGCCCAATTTCCTTGGCGCCATTGCCTGGATCCTTCTGGCAGGCCCCAACGCGGGATGGTTGAACCGGGCCGCCATGGGATTGACGGGCATAGAAAAGGGCCCGTTCAACGTCTTCAGCTTCTGGGGGTTGGCGTATGTGATTGCGCTCTACACCTATCCGCTGATTTACGTGTTCACCAAGTCCGCGCTCGATCTGGTCTCCACCGAACTGGAAGATGCCGCCGCCATCCATGGCGCCGGGAAACTTCAAACCATGTGGCGCGTCACTTTGCCACTCGTTCTGCCGTCCATCGTGGGCGCGTCGATCCTGATCTTTCTGGAAGCCATAGCGCTGTATGGCACTCCGGCCCTGATTGCCATTCCTGCCGGCATCAACCTGGCCACCACGCAGATTGTGTCGTTCTTCCAGTATCCGCTTCAAGTCGAGCAGGCAGCAGCCTTCTCCATGCCCATCTTGCTGCTCACCGTCGTCATGCTGAGGCTGCAGCGCAAGCTGCTCGCGCGGCGCGGCTATGTGTCGGTGTCCGGCAAGGGCGGCGAGCGCCGGCCAGTGGACATTGGCCTGTGGAAGTGGCCGCTGCTGGCGTATTCCGTACTGGTAGGCATGCTGGCGGTGGTGCTGCCGCTGCTGATACTCATTGCCGCCTCGCTTTCCAAAGCCTGGGGGCGCGGGTTTGAGCCCGGCAACTTCACCTTGGGCAACTTTCACGCCATCTTTTTCGAGCAGCTCACCGTGCGCTCGGCACTCTTGAACACGGTGCTGTATTCAAGCGCCACCGCTGCCGTGTGCGTCGCCATGGGCATCTGCATTGCGTATGCGACGCAGCGGCGCATTACGCCGTTTCCGGTGCTGGTGCAGTTCATGGCCCTGGCGCCTGTTGCAGTGCCTGGGCTCATCCTGGCAATTGGCCTGTACGCCGCTTATGCCGGGCCGCCGTTTTCGCTGTACGGCACGGGCGTGCTGATCGTCATCGCGTTCACCACCCGCTTTCTCCCAATCTCGGTGATGGCCAGCGCGGCGGGCGTGCGGGCCCTGAACCCCGAACTGGAGGAAGCAGTGCGCATTCTGGGTGGAAGCCGCATCACGGTGCTCACCCGCGTCGTGGCGCCGCTGCTGAAGAAGACCTTGGTCGGCGCATTCATTCTGGTGTTTGTCATTTGCACGAAAGAGCTTTCGACGGCGGTGTTCCTCACGGGCCCAGAGTCGCGCGTGGTGTCGGTCCTGACACTTGATTTGAGTGAGCAGGGCAACTACGAAACCTTGGCCGCCATGGGCGTTGTCCTGGTGGTGATCGTGACTTTGGTGGTGGCGCTTGGAATGAAGCTTGCCGGGCGCGATTTCATGCTGCGGCGCGGTTAGGAAACAAAACAATGTCAAAACTAGAACTGAAAAGCCTCTCCAAGAACTACGGCAGTGTGCCGGTCGTCAATGGCGTTTCTCTCCAGCTGCAGCATGGAGAACTGGTCACACTGCTCGGCCCATCGGGATGCGGCAAGACCACCATGCTGCGCATGATTGCAGGCTTCATCGCGCCGACGAGCGGCAGCATCGAGATGAACGGCAACATCGTTTCGTCAGAGAAGAGCAGCGTATCGCCAGAGCACCGCGGCATGTCGATGATCTTCCAAAGCTACGCCATTTGGCCCAACATGACGGTGGCAGAAAACGTGGGCTTTGGCTTGCAGGTGCGCAAGACCAAGCCCGCCGAGATCAAGAAGCGGGTCGAGGAGATGCTCGATGTCGTCAAGCTCGGTGCCTACGCGCAACGTTATCCGGCCGAGCTCTCGGGCGGTCAGCAGCAACGGGTGGCACTGGCACGCGCCATGATCGTTCGGCCCGAGGTGCTGCTGCTCGACGAACCACTGTCCAACCTGGACGCAAACCTCCGCGAGGAGATGGCTGCCGAGATCCGCCGCCTGCACGACGAATTTCGCTTCACCACGGTGTATGTGACGCACGACCAGGCCGAAGCCATGGCCATTTCCGACCGCATCGCCGTCTTGCACCAAGGACGGCTGGAGCAGGTCGACACGCCGTGGAACCTGTACAACCGCCCTCGCACACCCTTTGTGGCGGGTTTTATTGGCAAGACCAATCTGGTCCGGTGCGAAATTCACAACGGCGACATGCACCTGGAAGGCATGGCCGTGGGCATTCCCCTGCCTGCCAACATCGGGCGCGGCGCTACTGGCCTACAGGCTTCCATCCGGCCGCAATCCTTGTACCTGGGACTCGCGCCCGCAGGCGCACTGCAGCTTGGGCCTGTCTCGGTGGTGAGCCGCACCTACCTCGGAGAGCACTGGCATTACACGGTCCAGCCAATCGGCGGCGGCGCACCCCTGAAGGTGCACGCATCGCCCGCGACGGTGCTGGAGATCGGGGAGCAGTCGGTGATGCACGTCGATCCTGCCGCTGTGGCGACGGTGCAGTGATGAGCCGTCAGAGCGCCATGCCCATGTCCACGCCGTCCTCCGTCACGCTGCCTCTATCCGGCTACCGAATTCTTGACCTGACCATCGCACGCGCCGGCCCTGTAGCGGTCCGCCTTTTGACCGACTGGGGCGCCGACGTCGTGCGCATCGATCCGCCGGACCGCAAGCCCACCTTGGGACCGCGCCGCGGCTCCGATGAGCAAAATCTGCACCGCAACAAGCGCAGCATCGCGCTCAACCTCAAGTCCGGCGAAGGCCGCGAGGTGCTGCGTGCGCTGGTAGAGCGAAGCGATGTCGTGGTCGAAAATTTCCGCTCGTCGGTAAAAGAGCGCCTTGGCGTCACTTACGAAGCCTTGCGCGCCATCAACCCGCGCATCATCTTGGCGAGCATCTCCGGCTTTGGCCAGACTGGGCCGTACGCCGCAAGGCCTGGGCTTGATCAGATCGTGCAGGGCATGAGCGGTCTGAGCTCGGTCACCGGCGAACCAGGACGCGGGCCGTACCGAACCGGCATTGCCATCTCAGACACCACTGCGGGCATGTTTCTCGGGCAAGGCATTCTGCTGGCGCTGCTGCACCGCGAACGGACAGGCGAAGGGCAGTGGGTACATACCTCGCTGCTCGAAGCCATGCTCAACAAGCTCGACTTCCAGGGCGCGCGTTACACGGTAAACGGAGAGGTACCCAGCCAGGAGGGCAACTCCCACCCTACGCTCGTGCCCATGGGCACGTTTGAAGCGCGCAACGGTCGCGTCAACGTCTGCGCCCCCGGGCCGCTCATGTGGGACAAGCTGTGCGCTTTCCTGCAGGCGCCAGAGCTGGCGGAAGACCCGCGATACAAAGACCAGGCCTCTCGCCTGCTGCATCGGCGTGAACTGGAAGCTGCCATCGAAGCCATTACCCGCCGCTTCGATGTCGAACAATTGGTAGAGGGTCTGAACCGCGAAGGCGTGCCCTGCGGACCGGTATACAACATTGGCCAGGCGTTCGAAGACGAGCAAGCCCGACATCTGCGCATGACCCGCCCTGCGATGCACGGCGTGCTGGGACCATTGGAACTGCTTCGCTCGCCCATCAACATGTCCGCCTGCCCTCACCCGGAGACCTTCACCCGAGCTGCGCCCGACGCGGGCGACGACACCGCCGAGGTATTGGGCGAGCTGGGCTATGGGGCTCACACGATTAAGGCCATGCGCGACAAAGGGGTGCTGGCATGAGTCGTGTACCAGAGATGCAAACCGTGTCCGGTACTCCCCGACTATTGGCCGAGGTGGTCGATGGCGTAGGCTGGATCACGTTCAACCAGCCCGAGCGGCGCAACGCCATGTCGCTCGACATGTGGGAAGGCCTCGGGCGCGTGGCTCACGCTTTTGAAAGCGACCCCAGCGTGCGCGCTGTCGTCATGCGCGGCGCGGGCGGGCGTGCCTTCGTGTCGGGCGCCGACATTTCCCAGTTTGAACAGCACCGCGCCGACGCGGAGCAACAGGCACACTACGACGCCATTGCAATGCAGGGTTTCGGCGGGCTTGCGGACCTGACCAAACCGCTGATCGCCTTGATCGACGGCTTCTGCGTCGGCGGCGGGTTGGCCATTGCGCTGGCGGCCGATGTGCGCTTTGCCTCTGCCTCATCGCGTTTTGCCATTCCCGCAGCGCGGCTGGGGCTGGGCTACGACTACCTTGGCGTGGCGGCCCTGGCGCGTCTGGTGGGGCCCTCTGCCGCCAAGGACATTTTGTTCAGCGCACGCTTTTTGCAGGCGCCAGAGGCCTTGCGCCTGGGACTCATCAACTTCGCTGCAGACGATGCAACGCAGCTCGAAAAACAGGTGCGCGAATACGCGGCGCAGGTGGCTTCGAACGCACCCCTCACCGTGCACGCGGCAAAAATGGCCCTGCGGGCTTTCGAGCACTACTCAGACCTGCCTGGCGAAGACGCGATTGCACCGCTGGTGCGCAAATGCTTCGACAGCAACGATTACAAGGAAGGGCGCCGCGCGTTCCTCGAAAAGCGCCCGCCCCAATTCCAAGGCCTATGAACCAGCACCCCGAACTCTCTGTCCACGGCGCAATAGCGACCATCGTCCTGCGCCGGCCCGAGCGCGCCAACGCCCTCAGCCCAGACGACCTGCTGCAGCTGATGGCGCTCATCGACCAGGTCAACCGAACGCCGGAGGTCTTGGTGCTGCAACTGCGCGGCACCGGAAAATACTTCTGCAGCGGCTACGACATCCGCAGCATTGGCGGCGACCGAAAAATCGAATTTGCAGAACTGGTGGACGCACTGGAAATGGCGCGCCCCGTCACCATCGCGGTGTTGCACGGAAGCGTGTACGGTGGCGCGACCGACCTTGCGCTTTCCTGCGATTTCCGCGTGGGCGGCACGAGCATCGAAATGTTCATGCCGGCTGCAAAACTGGGACTGCATTACTACCAAAGCGGCATGGAGCGGTACGTCTCGCGAATGGGGCTGGACAACGCCAAATTGCTATTCCTCACAGCGCGCAAGATGGATGCAGAGGCCATGCTGCGCATTGGCTACCTGACGCATCTGGTGGCGCCCGATGCGCTCGAGGCAGAAGTCGAATCCCTGTCAAGCGACTGCGCATCCATGGCGCCGCTCGCGCTGGTGGGCATGAAGCGCCACCTCAACCGCATCGCGCGCGGCACGCTGGATGTCGAAGCCCTCAACACCGACATTGCGCGCGCATTTCGCTCCAACGATCTGCGCGAAGGCCAGGCAGCGTGGGCCGAAAAACGCCCAGCCAGGTTCACTGGCAGCTGAGTCACCCACAGTAGAGACGCTCGAGACGCGCGCGCGGCAACCAAGGCAGCGCAAATTTCCTGGCCACTGGCTGGCTTAGTCGCGCGTTGCACCAGAACCGGCAAAATACCCGGCCATGCAGGAACACGACAACCAGATTCTCGTCCCGCCGAGCTTCATCGCGCTGTATGCCGATGCCCGCGGCCGGCTGAGCGCGTCGGCCGACGTGGTCCGCCAACGCTATGAGTTTTGCGAGGACCTCGCCAGCGTGCTCGTGGAGCAAGCCCAGACGCTCTACCACGTGCAGGCACCGTCTGAGGCAGAGGTGCTGCGGCGCATCCATGCGGGCTTGGCGGGTGGCGAGGCGGGGCTGACTCCGGCCGAGGCCGCTTGGGCAGTCAGCAGACTGGCAGAGCTGCTGGCTTGGCCCTGCCCTGCCCTGCCCGAAGCAATCGACTGCGCACCGGAGCGACCCGCTTGAAGCCTGCGCGCACCGCATCCAGCCGACAACCGTTGGGGCCACGGCCTGCGCATCAAGTGGCCCTGTGGGCGCTGGTCTGGGCGCTGCTGCTCGCGCCCACGCTTGGGCGCTGGCACCAGGCGGTGCATGGCGCGGGTGGCGCGCATGGCCCGCTCATCGATGCGGCGTTGGTGGTGGCGTCTGCGGAGGGTGACGTTGCACTGGCTCAGTCGCCCGGCCATTTTCTCGAACGCCTTTTCTCTGGCCACGCACGCTCAGACTGCGTGCTGCTCGACCAGGCAACCATGGGCTACGCCCTGCCCAGCATTGGTCTGGCGCTGCCCGCTGCAGCGCCCAACGTCTGCGCTCTGGCCGCGCCGCCGGAGCGCGTGGTGCGCCGGCACGTGGCGCTGTTCCATGCGCGCGGCCCACCCGCACCGAGCGCCTGATCGCCTGAGCGCCTGAGCGCTTGATCGCGCTTAAAACACTCCCTTTTTTATAGCTACTAGCGCTTACTGGATAAGCGCTACATGGCTTTTTTATCAAAATTTCGCGGCGTCTCCACGCCTGCGCTGTGCACCTGTGCGCCGCGTGGATGCGCATGCCATTTCATTTGAGATTCCTATGTCTGCTTCCCGCACTATCCGATTTCCCTTCGCCCTGCACCCGCTGACCATCGCCGCTTGGCTCGCAGCAGCGGCCAGCACTGGCCATGCCGCAGACGCCACTGCAACAGAGGGCAGCCTCGCGCCCGTGACAGTCTCAGCCAGCGGGCTGGAGCTGGGCGTCAACGACATGACCACACCCGTCACCGTGCTCGAAGGCGATGCCTTGGTGCGCACCCGCGGCGCCAACCTGGGCGAGACGCTCAGCGGCGAGCCCGGCATTACCAGCAGCCACTTCGGCGCCGGCGCCAGCCGCCCCATCATTCGCGGCATGGACGGCCCGCGCGTCAAGGTGCTGAGCGACGGTGCCGAGCTGCACGACGCCTCGACCATCAGCCCGGACCATGCCGTCGTGTCGGAACCCCTGCTCGCCACGCAAATCGAAGTGCTGCGCGGCCCCGCAGCCCTGCTCTACGGCAATGGCGCCGTCGGCGGTGTGGTCAACGTGCTGGACGGCAAGGTGCCTACTGCAGTACCGGAAAAAGGCTACGAGGGCAGCGCCGAGCTGCTCGGGAATTCCGGCGCCAAGGAGGGCGCGGGCGCCTTTTCGCTCACCGGCGGCACCGGCAATCTGGCGGTACATGTCGAAGGCGTGAAACGCGACGCCAGCGACTACCGCGTCGGCAGCGGCTGGGCGCCGGGCGGCACACCCATGGGCAAGGTGCCGGGGAGCTTCAACCGCACCGATACCGCGAGCGCGGGCCTTTCGTGGGTGGGCGAACGCGGCTATCTGGGCGCGGCCTACACACGCCAGGCCGCCCAGTACGGGCTGCCCGGTCACAACCACAGCTTTGAGGGTTGCCACACGCATGGCAATGACCTGCACTGCGGCGATCACACCCATGCTGGCGAAGATGCACACGACCATGAAGGCGGCGCCGCAGACGTCCCTGTGGTCGACCTGCGCAGCGAGCGCCTCGACATTCGCGGCGAGCTGCGCAACCCCCTGCCCGGCTTCACCACCTTGCGCCTGCGCGGCGGCGCAACCGACTACGTACACGACGAAATCGAGGACGGTGCGATCGGCACCACCTTTCGCAGCAAAGCGTGGGACACGCGCCTGGAACTTCAGCACGCGCCGATGGGCGGCTTCAAAGGCGTGCTGGGGCTACAAACTTCACAGCGTAAGTTCAGCGCCGAAGGCGAAGAGGCCTATGTAGAGCCCACCGTGACGCGTAAGACCGGGTTTTTCGCACTGGAGGAATATCGCCTGGGCGACTGGCGCTTTGAAGCCGCCCTGCGCCACGACCGCCAAAGTGCCGCGGCTCAAACTAGGGCCATTGAGCGCGGCCACAACGGAACCTCGGCCTCGTTGGGCGCGGTGTGGCAGTTCATACCGGGGTATTCGCTCGGCGCCAGTCTCACCCGCGCAAGCCGTGCGCCCACAGCCGAAGAGCTTTACGCCAACGGCCTGCACCTGGCCACCAGCACCTATGAGCGCGGCGACGTGAACCTGCGCTCGGAGACCTCGAAAAACTTCGATCTCTCGCTGCGCAAAACCAGCGGCGCCACGACCTTCGACATCAGCGTGTTCCACAACCGCATTGACAACTACATCTATGGCCGGACGCTGGACGAACAAGCCGGCCTGCAGCTGCTGCAGTACAGCCAGAAAAATGCCACCTTCACTGGCGTGGAGGGCCAAGTGCGCCAGCGCCTGACCCAGAGCGTCGGCCTGACAGTTTTCGGCGACGTGGTGCGGGCAAGGCTGGACGGTGGTGGCCGTTTGCCGCGCATTGCACCTGCGCGCTTGGGCGCGCGCTTGGACACCAGGTGGAACCAGTGGGAAGGCAACATCGAATGGGTGCAGGTCGCGCGCCAGACGCGTATCGCCGCGCTCGAGACTGAAACCCCCGGCTACGGCATGCTGAACTTGGGCTTGACCTACAGCGGGCGCGCGGCGGGCGGCATGCCGTGGCAGCTGTATGTGAAAGGCAGCAATCTGACCGACCGTCTGGCGTTTGCGCACACCTCGTTCGTCAAGACCGCAGCGCCGCTCATGGGGCGCAGTCTTGCGGTGGGGGTGAAAGTGGCGTTTTAAGCCAGTCAATGCCCCGTCCAATGGTTCAGGGAGAGCCACCAAAAGTGGCTCCCTCCGATTCCGCGCTGGATCGACAAGCTAAGCCCACATGTCGACGAGAGAGCCTCGAACATCCCAATTCGAGAAAATAGACTCGAATAGGCCAATTTTGCCCGCAATTCACTGAATTTTGGCGTCCATTTGCGACGCAGGCGCTATGGTGTCGGGTTGTTTCTCAAACGGAGGCCCTATGCGTCACATTACAAAAGAACCAGGGACATGGCTCCTCAGCTTGGCGCTGTTGGCTGCCAGCCCCATGGTGTTTGCCGATCCATCCGCGCGTTTCGTCGGAGCCAAAGGCTTTCAGGCCGTCTCGCTTGAAAAGCTGCATAGCGATCGGTACTACTCGGCCTCACGGTTCCCGAAAATGGGAGCTTCGGCTTATCTTCCGGACTCGGACTTGCCCGCCCCAGTGCGCGCTTTGTTGTTGATGGACAGCCAGGAAGGGCCTCTGCCCCATGCCCGTTACCTCATCAACTACCAGCCAACCAGCGAAGCATCAACGCCCGACCAGACCCGCGATTTTGTCGAAATCACGCGCTTCAACCTCGGCCCAGCGCTTCATGCCGACTTGGCGCAGTCGATCCCGGCAGAGCATCTGGCCGATGTAAAGGAATTTGGTGTCGGCCCGCATGTGCGCTGGCGCTTCGCCATGTCGCCGATCCACGGCATGACGGCTGGGTTGGACGGAGTGAGCCGCAGGCTGGTGCCTCCAAAAGAGGCGGCAGCCATGGACTGCCTGGGTCAGCCATGCGCAAAACTGGAGTCGTCTGAAGGCCCGAAGGGCCGCTGGAAACCTCAAGGCGTGGGGAAACTGCCGGCCACATTCAAGCGCGTGTCGCAAGAAGGCCCGGTCCCAGCCAGCGTTGTGGAGCAACTTTTAAACGCTCTTGGCGAGGACGCGCAGCGCCCGGCCGCGTTCGCCAGCAATGCTGAGCGTCTGGTGTTTGTCGTATCTGCCAACGCTGACGGTCAGGAACAGGCGACCACGGCGTTGGTACGGAACGCTTTGGTGTTTGACGACAGCATCGACACCCAGTGGGTACGGTTCCGGCAAATTGCAGACACGAAGGCCGAAGTTCAGTCCCTCAACCAGAAGCGCAGGTGACGATTCAGCCAGTCAGCCAGTCAGCCAGATCTGGGCAACGGCGCGGCGATACATCGCCGCTTTCAACCAAGGAATAGAAATGAAACTCTTGAAAATCGCAGCCAGCGTTGCCGCATGTGCCTTGTTGGCAACTGCTTGCTCCAAGGGCGAGCCAGAGGCTTCACCTGCCGCGCCTTCATCGCCGGGTGCGTCGGCCATCGCCGCCAAGCCAGCTGCCATCAAGTCCGCTGCTCAAACCTATCCGCGAGTGGAAATCCCGACCAATGCCGGCCTGTTCTGGTTTGAGCCACGGCGCTGCTCTGTAGGGCTAGAGCCAGGCCAAAGCGAGGTGTCGTACAGCATTGAAGGCGCAGGCCAGGCGCCCGACGGCCAGCCGGTGTACGTCAGCATCTCGGACGAAGACTACGACCGGGCAACAGGCCCGGAGCTAAGAATCAAGGTCGGCACCGACCAACCCTTCAAAACCCCCGAGGTGGTTTGGACCTCGAGCCCCTACGAAACGCGCGTGCCAGCAGCGAAAACCACCGTGCAGGGAAAAACGCTGGAAGTGCAAGGCGCCGTCTTCATGCGCCAAGACGAGCGCCTGACCGTTCAGGGCCCAATCCGCATCGATTGCTCACAGCGATAGTCAATCGAAAATTGTGTGGCGGACAACGCCATCTCACAAGAAAACGATAGCTGCCAGCGCTTGTATTTAGTGCGTTTTAAATACTTTTATACCTGAAAGTCTTAATAATCAAGCGCAACCAGCTATGCTTTTCGATGTCAACCGCCCGTGACTGGCGGGAAAAATGCCACTTCGTCGCCTTCGGTCAGCCCAGCGTGCTCGTGCGCCAGCTCCTGATTGAGCGCCATGCGCACTGCACGGCCGGGAGCAAGCACCTCCGCCAGCTGGCCGCCGCGCGCTTGCAGTTCCGCGCGCAGTTCGGCGATCGTGCCGGCTTCGGTTTCCAGCGCTTCGCTGGCCGTGCCAGCCGCCTCGCGGATGGAGGCGAAATAGCGGACGGTAATTTTCATGACAACAGCTCCGAAAAAGAGATGAAGCGCACCGTGTCGCCCACGGCAATGGTCTTGCCGGCCGGGTGGTCGACCACCCCGTCGCCCCACACGGTGGAGGTGAGCACACCCGAACCTTGATTGGAAAAAATATCCAGCCCTCCGGCGTCGTTGTGCCGAACCCGCAAAAATTCTCGGCGTTTATCGGCCTTGGCGAGGACGAAATCTGCGCGGACAGCTATTGTTTTGGGAGCCACATCGACCACGCTCTGCAAGCGCAGCAAAAACGGCCGCACCAGCACGGCAAAGGTCAGAAAGCTCGACACCGGGTTGCCGGGCAGGCCCATGAAGTGCGCCTTGCCAATGCGCCCATAGGCGAAGGGCTTGCCAGGCTTCATAGCCACCTGCCACAGGGCTAGGCGGCCCAGCGCCTCGACGGCGGGCTTGATGTGGTCTTCCTCGCCCACCGAGACGCCGCCGCTGGTCAGGATCACGTCGTGCCGCTCTGCCGCATCGCGCAGCGCAGCGATGGTGGCGTCGCGATCGTCGGGCACGATGCCCAAATCGCTTACCTCGCAGCCCAGCCGCTGCAGCATGGCGCGCAGGAAGAATCGGTTGCTGTTGTAGATGGCACCCGGCTTCATGGCTTCGGGCGGCACCTCGCCGGGCATTACCAGCTCGTCGCCGGTCGAGAACATCGCCACGCGCGGGCGGCGCGCCACCTGCAACTGCGCAAGGCCAATGCTGGCGGCGAGGCCAAGCTCTGCCGGGGTCAGGCGCGTGCCGGCGGCCAGCACCTGCGCGCCCAAGGTGATGTCTTCGCCCGCACGGCGAATCGCCAGGCCCACCCGCGGCACGGTGTTGACGCGCACCCGCGCGCCCAAACTGCCATCGAGCGCCTCGCAGTCTTCCTGCATCACCACAGCGTCGGCACCTTCGGGAATCGGAGCGCCCGTGAAAATGCGCGCCGCGCTGCCCGCAGCCAAGGGCTCGCCCGTGCTGCCGGCGGCGATGCGCTGCGAGACGGGCAGCTCGGTGCCGGCCTGCGGCACGTCGGCGCAGCGCAGCGCATAGCCGTCCATGGCGCTGTTGTCCTGGGGCGGCACCTGCAGCGCGGAAATGGCGGCAACTTGCAGCACGCGGCCATCTGCGTCCCAAGTGGCGACGGTGTCACTGCCCTCAAGCGGCGCAGCGTGCGCCAGCAGCTCGGCCAGCGCGTCTTCGAGTGGTTTCATTGGGGGTCGCATGGCGCAATCTCTCCGTGCAAAGCCCAGTCGTACTCAAAACGCTCGCCCTGCTGCAGCAGCCAGGCGGCAATCTCGGCTGGAGCATTGAGGTTGAACACCGGCAAACCGGTGGCCACCGGGAGCGCGCTCGCTGCATCGGTGGCGACGGCCACGACGAAATCGTCGTGCGTGTAGCGCACCGGATGGGGCGCACTGCCGGGCTCGGGCGCACGCCAGACCTCGATTTTGTGCAGGTCGCATTCCTTGAAGCCTTCGACAAACACCCAGTCCACCCCGTCGTAGAGCTCGGCCAGCAAATGGTGGACCGAAAGCTGGCTGGGATGCTCAAACTCGCGCATCAGCGCCAGGCGGCGGTCGGACGCCACGACGACTTCAAACGCGCCGGCTTCGCGGTGGCGAAACGTGTCTTTGCCGGCGTGGTCGATGTCGAAACTGTGGTGCGCGTGCTTGACGACCGAAACGCGCTGGCCTTGCTGGCGCAATTGTGGAATCAGCTTCTCCACCAGCGTGGTCTTGCCACTGCCGGAAAAACCGGCAAAGCCGACAACCTTCATGCAAACTCCTGATTGCTATTAAAAAAATAGCTGTATGCGCTTATGAATAAAGCGCTAGGAACCATTTTCGTAACTCTTGCGAGTCTGCGGCAGGCGGGTCGGGATGGGCTGCTAGGCGCCTTTTTGCAGCCAATAGCCGAGCTATTGGCTAGAAAAGCAACGACGCAGACCGCCCGAGTCCGGCTGAACGCAGGCCGCAATGGGTTATGCAAAGGGTTCCTTTGGTTTTTTACTACAAATCGCAGTGCTGCGTGATGAACGCCTTGATGTGCTCCACATCGGCGGCCATCACCTGCACACGCTTGGGCAGAGCTTCAATGCCGTCAAAGCGCGCTGGCCGCTCAGGCGGGTGGCCCAGCGCCTCAACGATGGTCTCGGCGAACTTGATGGGCAGGGCCGTCTCCAGCACGATCATGGGCACATCGCCGGCACCCATGTGCTCGCGCGCCACCTTGACGCCGTCGGCGGTGTGGGTATCGATGGTGGTGCCAAAGCGTTTATAGGTGTCTTGAATGGTCGCCAAGCGGTCGGCGTGCGTGCTCTTGCCGCTGACGAAGCCGTAGCGGCTGGCGGCTTCGGCGAACGGCGGGTCGGCGCTCAAATCAAAGCGGCCATCGCGTGCCAGCGCATCGCCAAACAAAGCCTGCGTGCGTGCGCCGTCGCGGCCCAGCAGGTCAAAGACAAAGCGCTCGAAGTTGCTCGCCTTGCTGATGTCCATGGACGGGCTTGATGTTTCATGGGTGTCGGCGCTGCCGCGCACGCGGTAGACGCCGGTGCGAAAGAACTCATCAAGCACGTCGTTCTCGTTGGTCGCCACCACCAGCTTGTCGATCGGCAGGCCCATGCTGCGCGCCACATGGCCGGCGCAAACGTTGCCGAAGTTGCCGCTGGGCACTGTGAAGCTGACCTTCTGGTCGTTCGATGTGGTCGCCTGCAGGTAGCCGGCGAAGTAATACACGACCTGCGCCAGCAGCCGCGCCCAGTTGATGGAATTGACGGTGCCGATCTTGTACTTGCGCTTGAACGCCAGGTCGTTGCTGACGGCCTTGACGATGTCCTGGCAGTCGTCAAACACGCCTTCGATGGCGATGTTGTGGATGTTTTCGTCCTGCAGGCTGAACATCTGCGCTTGCTGGAAGGCGCTCATGCGGCCATGCGGGCTGGTCATGAAGACGCGCACGCCCTGCTTGCCGCGCATGGCGTATTCGGCTGCGCTGCCGGTGTCGCCACTGGTGGCGCCGAGGATGTTCAGCGTTTCGCCGCGGCGTGCCAGTTCGTACTCGAACAAATTGCCGAGCAGCTGCATGGCCATGTCTTTGAACGCCAGCGTGGGGCCGTTGGACAAGGCCTCCAGCCACAGACCCGGTTCGAGCGGGCGCAGCGGCGCGATTTCGGGCGTTCCAAAGACCTCAGCGGTGTACGTCTTGCGACACAGCGCGCGCAGGTCGTCGGCCGGAATGTCGTCGATGTAAAGCGACAGAATTTCAAACGCAAGCTCTGCGTAGCCCTGATCGCGAAGGACTGTGCGCAGTCGCGTCAAAGCGGCGTCGTCGATCTGCGGGTAGTGGTCGGGCAGGTAAAGGCCGCCGTCAGGCGCTAGGCCTTCAAGCAGGATGTCGCAGAAGTGGGGGCGGGCCGGATGGCCGCGGGTGCTGAGGTATTGCATGGACGGCGTACGGAATGTGGAGGTTTGACCGCCCCTGGACCACGTTCGGCCTCGGCACAGGGGAAGCAACTGGGTTAGTTCAGCTCTTCCTTGCGGATGCGCACGATGGGGGCGAGCACGGTGGGCAGCGCCTGCATTTGGGCCAGCACGGCGTCCACGGTGCCTTCGCGCGCGTTGTGCGTGAGGATGATGAGATCGGTCTGCGGGATGCTAAGTGTCCCGTCCGGTCCCGTGCCCTCGCCGCCCACGTCTTCGGCCTCGCGCTGCAGCATAGCGTCGATGCTGACGCCGGCCTCGGCCAGCAGGCCGGTGACTTTGGCCAGCACGCCGGCCTGGTCGGCCACGCGCAGGCGCAGGTAGTAGCTGGTGACCACTTCGCTCATCGGCAGCACAGGCGAGTCGCCCATGGCGTCTTGCAAGGTCCCCGGCTGGAAGGCCAGGTGCGGCACGCGGTGGTGCGGGTCTGCGGTGTGCAGCCGGGCGATGTCGACCAGGTCGGCAATTACGGCGCTGGCGGTGGGCTCGCTGCCTGCGCCCTTGCCGTAGTACAGCGTGGCGCCCACAGCGTCGCCCTGCACCACCACGGCATTCATGGCGCCTTCGACGTTGGCGATCAGCCGCTTGGCCGGCACCAGACTGGGGTGCACGCGCAGCTCAATGCCCTTGTCCACGCGTTTGGTGATGCCCAGCAGCTTGATGCGGTAGCCCAGTTGCTCGGCGTATTTGATGTCCTGCGCGGCCAGCTTGGTGATGCCTTCGATGTAGGCCTTGTCGAACTGCACGGGGATGCCGAAGGCAATCGCCGACATGATGGTGACCTTATGTGCGGCGTCCACACCTTCGATGTCAAAGGTTGGGTCGGCCTCGGCGTAGCCCAAGCGCTGGGCGTCTTTGAGGGCCGCGTCAAAGTCCAGGCCCTTGTCGCGCATCTCGGACAGGATGAAGTTGGTCGTGCCGTTGATGATGCCGGCCAGCCATTGGATGCGGTTGGCCGTCAGGCCCTCACGCAGCGCCTTGATGATCGGAATGCCACCGGCGACGGCAGCTTCGAACGCCACCATCACGCCCTTGGCCGACGCCGCAGCAAAGATCTCGGTGCCGTGCACCGCCAGCAGCGCTTTGTTGGCCGTTACCACGTGCTTGCCAGCGCCAATGGCTTCCATCACCAGTTGCTTGGCGATGCCGTAGCCGCCAATCAGCTCGACCACGATGTCGATGTCCGGGTTGACAATGACGGCGCGCGCGTCGCTCACCACCTGAACGCCTTCGCCCACCGCGGCGCGGGCGCGTTCTACGTCCAGATCGGCCACCATCGTGATGGCAATGCCACGGCCGGCGCGGCGCTGAATTTCTTCCTGGTTGCGCGCGAGCACGTTGAACACGCCGCTGCCGACGGTGCCGATGCCCAGAAGGCCTACTTGGATGGGTTTCATAGTCAAAATATCAGTGAAATTTGCTTCTAGCGATTATCTGTAAAGCGCCATTAGCTATAAAAACAATAGTATCAAGCGGTCGCGTGGCGTTTGCGGTACTGCGCAAGAAACTCCGCCAGGCGGGAAATGGCTTCGCGCAGTTGATCTTCATGCGGCAAAAACACGATGCGGAAATGCTGTTGGTCGGTGTAGTTAAAGCCGCTGCCCTGCACCAGCATGACGCGGGTGGCGCGCAGCACTTCCATGAAGAACTGGCGGTCGTCGGCAATCGGGTACATGACCGGGTCCAGGCGCGGGAACATATACAGCGCGGCCTGCGGCTTGACGCAGGTAACGCCAGGAATCTGCGTGATCAGCTCGTACGCCAGGTCGCGCTGGCGGCGCAGGCGACCGCCTTCTTTAATAAGGTCGTTGATGCTCTGGTAGCCGCCCAGCGCGGTCTGGATGGCCCACTGTCCTGGCACGTTGGAGCCGAGCTTGAGATTGGCCAGCATGTTCAGGCCTTCGATGTAGTCCTTGGCATCGGCCTTGGGGCCCGACACCACCATCCAGCCGGCGCGAAAGCCGCAGCTGCGATAGGCTTTGGAGAGCGAATTGAACGTCAGCGTCAGCACGTCGGTCGACAGACTTGCCATGGCCGTGTGCCGAGCACCTTCGTACAAAACCTTGTCGTACACCTCATCGACAAGCAGCACCAGACCGTGCTCGCGCGCCAGTTGCACGATGTCCTTGAGCAGCTCGTCGGAATACAGTGCGCCCGTGGGATTGTTGGGGTTGATGACGACGATGGCACGTGTGCGCGGCGTGATCTTGGCGCGCATGTCGTCCAGCCGGGGCATCCAGCCGCTGGATTCGTCGCAGGCATAGTGCACCGGCACACCGCCCGAGAGACTGGCCGCGGCCGTCCACAGCGGGTAGTCGGGCGCGGGCAAAAGCAGCTCATCGCCGTCGTTGAGCAGCGCGTTGGTGGCCATCACGATCAGCTCGCTGGCGCCATTGCCCAGGTAGATATCGTCGAGCATGACACCCGCAATGCCCTGCTCCTGGGTGTAGTGCATTACCGCCTTGCGCGCCGCGAAAATGCCTTTGCTGTCGGAATAACCGGCCGACTCGGGCAGGTTGCGCACCATGTCCTGCACCACTTCTTCCGGTGGGTCGAAGCCAAACGGCGCCATGTTGCCGATGTTCAGGCGAATGATCTTCTGGCCCTCGTCCTCCATCTGCTTGGCTGCGTCCACGATGGGGCCACGGACATCGTAGAGAACGTTGTTGAGCTTGGTGGATTTATGGAGGGGTTTCATGCGCTTTACACAAGGGGCTTTGCCACGCCACAGGAGCGTGCTGGAGGCGAAACCTATAATTTGACCACAGTTCCACCGCTGCCCAGCCACCTGCTGAGCGCGCTTGCCTTACCCGAGACCGCATGAAATTCTCCCCCGAACGCATCGACGCCCAGAGCATCTCTGGCTACGGCCCAGGCTGGGTGATGGTGGGGGCAGAGAAGATCGAATCGAGCGTAATCCTTGGCGCCACAGGCTTGCGCGAAGCGTGGAACGTGAGCAATTTTGACCAACTCGGGCCCCAGCATCTCGCGCACTTGGCCACGCTGGAGGCAGAGGTGATGCTGATGGGCACCGGCGAACGAACGCGGTTTGTGCACCCGAAGTGGCTTGCGCCGCTGTTTGCCCGGCGCATCGGGCTGGAAACGATGGACAGTTTCGCAGCGTGTCGCACCTACAACATTCTGGCGGCGGAAGGCCGCAATGTCGTGCTGGCGCTGATTATTGGCCCACCGCATTCCGCGTAAACGGCGCGGACACGCGTACAAGTGCCCCCGCGGGTGCCGGGGAATGGGCTTTCAGAGTAAAATCACGGGTTGCTGCCGGGGTTATACGACAAAAAGAACAGATCCGTGCCCCGGTTCTTCAACGACCTCACCGAGAGAGATTAAAGATATATGGCGATCGTTGTCAACAAACCCCTCCCAGAATTTGAGTCCAATGCCACCGGCGGCGTGAAGGTTACCAACACTTCGCATAACGGACAGGTCATGGTGTTGTATTTCTACCCCAAGGACAACACGCCCGGCTGCACGACGGAAGCCATGCAGTTCCGCGACAAGTACAAAGACTTCGTCAAGCTCGGCGCAGCAGTGTTCGGCGTTTCGCGCGACAACATGAAGTCGCACGACGACTTCAAAGAAAAGCTCGAGCTCCCGTTTGAGCTGATTGCCGACACGGAAGAGAAAATGTGCCACATGTTCGGCGTGGTCAAGAACAAGATCATGTACGGCAAGAAGGTTAAGGGCATTGAGCGCAGCACCTTCCTGATCGACGAAGACGGCCTCGTTGCAGAAGAATGGCGCGGCCTGAAAGTGCCGGGCCACGTGGAAGAAGTGCTCAAGTCGATCAAGGCGCTAAACGCGCTGAAAAAGGCGGCCTGACTCGCGTCAAGACTTACCTCGAAAGGGCGCAGGGCGCCGTGCATAATGGCCCAATGCCGCTGCACTGCGCCACGCCCGCCCCACTTCATAAGCCGCCTCGGTCTCCAGGCGGCTTTTTGTTTTTCTGAATTGCTTAGGTTCATCGCCCATGCCTCTGCCCCCTGCACCCAACCGGCGCGCCGCGCTTCTCGCCCAAGACGCTTTCGACCACCAGCAGGCACCTCGCAGCCGCAAGAAGGCGGTTGAGCCGGAAGACGCGCCAGTAGCCGCGCTCGCACCAGCGGTCGCTTCCGCTGCCAAAGCACCTGCTCCGGCACCTGCTCCGGCACCTGCTCCGACACCCGCAAGCGCTACCCGATCGCGGCCCCGTCGCAGCGAGGAGAGCAGCGGAGCACGGGCGCCGGCCCCGACAACCGCACTTCCAACCGCCCGAAGCGCCACACCAGCACCCACTCCTGCGCCCGTCCCTGCCGCCGCGCCGGCACCCAAGCGCAAAGCGCGCGGCACCGGCCCCGCCAAGCTCTTCGTGCTCGACACCAACGTGTTGCTGCACGACCCGACCAGCTTGTTCCGCTTCGAAGAGCACGACATCTACCTGCCGATGATCGTGCTGGAAGAGCTGGACAGCCACAAGAAAGGCATGACCGAGGTGGCGCGCAACGGCCGCCAGGTCAGCCGCTCGCTCGATGCGTTGGTGGCCACACCGGGCGCGGACATTGCACGCGGCATCAAACTCGATTCCACCGGCCAGCGGGCCGCCGGCGGCTGCCTGTTCTTCCAGACCGGCGCGCTGGACTACCAATTGCCCACCAGCCTGCCGCCCGGCAAGGCGGACAACCAGATTCTGGGGGTGGTCGAAGCGCTGCGCAAACAGCACACCGGGCGCGAGGTGGTGCTGGTGTCCAAGGACATCAACATGCGCGTCAAGGCGCGAGCGCTGGGCCTGCCCGCAGAGGACTACCAAAACGACAAGGCGCTGGAAGACGGCGACCTGCTGTACTCGGGCGTACTGCCGCTGCCGCCGGACTTCTGGAACCGCAACGGCAAATCGGTAGAGAGCTGGCAGAGCGGCGCGCACACCTTCTACCGCATCAGTGGCCCGATCGTGCCGCAGCTGATGATCAATCAGTTCGTGTATTTCGAAGCGCCGGGCGAGCCCAGCCTGTACGCGCGGGTGAGCGAAATCCGCGACAAAACGGCGGTGCTCAAAACCCTCAAAGATTACGGCCACGCCAAGAATGCCGTGTGGGGCGTGACCACGCGCAACCGTGAGCAAAACTTCGCCGTCAACCTGTTGATGGACCCAGAGATCGATTTCGTCACCCTCGCCGGTACCGCCGGCACCGGTAAGACATTGATGGCCCTGGCCACGGGCTTGACGCAGGTGCTCGACGACCGCCGCTACACCGAAATCATCATGACCCGCGCCACGGTGAGTGTGGGCGAGGACATCGGCTTTCTGCCCGGCACCGAGGAAGAGAAGATGGGCCCGTGGATGGGCGCGCTGGACGACAACCTCGAATTTTTGGCAAAGGGTGACGGCGGCAATGCCGGGGAATGGGGGCGCGCCGCGACCAACGACTTGATCAGGAGCCGCATCAAGATCAAGAGCATGAACTTCATGCGCGGGCGCACCTTCATGAACAAGTTCGTCATCATCGACGAGGCACAGAACCTGACGCCGAAACAGATGAAGACCTTGATCACCCGCGCCGGGCCGGGCACCAAAATCATTTGCATGGGCAACCTGGCGCAGATAGATACGCCCTACCTCACCGAGGGCTCGTCGGGCCTGACGTTTGCGGTCGACCGCTTCAAGGGCTGGCCACACAGCGGGCACATCACCCTGGCACGCGGCGAGCGTTCACGCCTGGCGGACTTTGCAAGCGAAGTGCTGTAGAGCAGCGTCCGGCTTCAAAAAATAAGAGCTTCACCCGCAGGTTTCATCTGCGTGTGAAGCTCTTTTTTTTTATAGCTGCTCGCGCTTACTGGGTAAGCGCTGAAGGGCTATTTTACTAGAAATCGTCGTTTGACCCCATGGCCAAACTTTCAAACCGTGTCTGCGACTTCTGGAAGAACAGCTTGACCGTGCCGGTGGGGCCGTTGCGCTGTTTGCCGATGATGATCTCGGCGACGTTGGGCTCTTTGCTGTCTTTGTTGTAGTAGTCGTCGCGGTAGATGAACATGATGATGTCGGCGTCCTGCTCAATCGCGCCAGACTCTGCGCAGGTCGCTCATCATCGGGCGCTTATCGGTGCGCGTCTCCACACTGCGGTTGAGCTGCGAGAGCGCAATCACCGGGCACTGCAGCTCTTTGGCGAGCATCTTGAGGCCACGCGAGATTTCACCCAATTCGGTCGCCCTGTTTTCGCCCTGCGAACCCGCTGAGCCGCTCATCAGCTGCAGGTAGTCGACCACAATCATTCCGAGCTTGCCGCACTGGCGTGCCAGACGCCGGGCATTGGCGCGCAGCTCGCTGGGCGTCAGGCCCGGGGTTTCGTCGATGTGCAGCGAGACGTTGCGCAGCTTTTCGATGGCTTCGGTCAGTCTGGGCCACTCGTCGTCGGTGAGCTTTCCGGTGCGCAAATGGCTTTGTTCGATGCGGCCGATGGAGCCGACGATGCGCACGGCCAGTTGCGCAGCGCCCATTTCCATCGAGAACACCGCCACCGGCAGGCCTTCGTTCAGCGCCACATGCTCGGCAATGTTGATCGCCAGCGCCGTCTTGCCCATGGAGGGGCGCGCCGCCAGCACCACCATGTCGCCCGCCTGCAGGCCCGAAGTCATGCGGTCAAGGTCGATAAAACCAGTGGGCACACCGGTGATGTCGTTGGGGTTGTCCGCCATCTCCTGCACACGGTCGAGCAGGTTCACCACCAGGCTGTCCATGCCCTGGAAGCCCTGCTTCATGCGCGAGCCTTCTTCGCCGATGTGAAAGATTTTCTGCTCGGCCTCGTCAAGAATTTTGTCGACGGGCCGGCCTTGCGTGTTGAAGGCTGCCGTGGCGATCTCGTCGCTGGCGGTAACGAGCTTGCGAAGAATGGCGCGCTCGCGCACGATTTCGGCGTAGCGGCGGATGTTGCTGGCGCTGGGCACGTACTGCGCCAGCGCATTGAGGTAAGCCAGGCCACCCACCTCTTCGGACTTTCCAATGCTCTGCAGGTGCTCGTACACGGTAATGACGTCGGCGGGCTTGCTGGCATTGACCAGCTTGGCGATACCAGCGTAGATCAGCCGGTGCTCGAAGCGGTAGAAGTCGCTCTCATTGAGCAGATCGCCCACCCGGTCCCAGGCCTGGTTGTCGAGCAGCAGGCCGCCGAGCACGCTGGACTCTGCCTCGGTGGAGTGTGGAGGCACGCGCAGTTGCGCCAGCTGGTGGTCGTACGGTGCGAACTCTTGGTCGACCGGCATCATGAATTCGGACATGGATTTCCTAGGGACAAGCGGGCGATCGTACCGGGCATGGCCCTGCGCGTCACCGCACAAGCCTGTGGGCAGGCTGTGGACAAGCCTTTGGACAAGCGGTGAACAATGGCCTGCCGACGGCCCGCTTCAAGCCGATCGCGCTGCAAATTGCGCAAAGACGTCTTTTAACTGCGCAAGCCAGGCTTGTTTCTGCTCCTGGGCCACGAAGCTCGCCTCGAAACTGTTGGCCGCAAGCTGCCAGGCATGGCCCGAGTTCATTCCGGTGGCGGCAAACACCTGAAGGAAGTTGTCGTTCATGTAACCACCAAAATAGGCCGGGTCGTCGGAATTGACCATGGCGCAAAGGCCCGCATCCAGCAGTTGGCGCAGGTTGTGCTGCGCCAGCTCGGGAAACACACGCAGCTTCTGGTTAGAAAGCGGGCACACCGTGAGTGCAATGCGCTCTTGCGCAAGGCGGGCGACCAAGGCTGGGTCCTGCAGCGCCTGCACGCCATGATCGATCCGCTCCACATGTAGCACGTCGAGTGCGCTCCAGATGTATGCCGGCGGCCCCTCCTCCCCCGCGTGCGCCACCAGGCGCAGGCCGAGCTCACGGCAACGCGCAAAGACCCGCGCAAATTTTTCTGGCGGGTGGCCCAGTTCGCTGGAATCGAGGCCCACCCCGATAAATTTTTCGCGCAGCGGCAGGGCTTGCTCCAGCGTTGCAAATGCATCTTCTTCGCTCAAATGGCGCAAGAAGCAAAGAATCAGCTCTGCGCTGATGCCCGATTCGCGGTGCGCGTCCTCACAAGCTCGGTAGAGGCCGTGCACGACGGTTTCCATCGACACACCACGCGCCGTGTGGGTCTGCGGGTCAAAAAATATCTCTGCCCGGACCACGTTGTCGGCAGCCGCTCGCGTGAGGTAAGCGCGGGCCATGTCGTAGAAGTCCTGCTCGTGCAGCAGCACGCTGGCACCGGCGTAGTAGATATCGAGAAAGCTCTGTAGGTCGGTGAAGGCATACGCACTGCGCAGCGCCTCAACGTTGGCGTAAGGCAGCTCCACGCCGTTGCGCTTGGCGAGCTCGAATATCAGTTCGGGCTCCAATGAGCCCTCGATGTGGATATGCAGCTCGGCCTTGGGCATGGCGCAGAGCAAGGCAGGCAGGTGCTCCTGAGCGATGGTGGGCGGTACAAACACGGCAATCTCCTTGTCAATGAAAAAGGCCGCCCGAAGGCGGCCCCGGGACACAGGCGCCCTGCGGCGCCAGTGTTTACTTCTTGTCGCCGCCTGGCACGTTGCCTTCCACGCCCTTGACGTAGAAGTTCACGCCACCCAAGAACTTGTCGTCGGCGACGGCGCCTGCAGCGATCACTTCCTTACCGGTGTTGTCCATGAGCGGGCCCTTCCAGATGTGGTAGCTGCCGTCTTTCAGGCCAGCTTTCACTTCTTCCACCTTGGCCTTGAGTTCGGCAGGCACGTCGTCGGCGATCGACACCAGGTCGATTGCGCCTTCCTTCACGCCCCACCAGGCCTGGCCGGTGGTCCAAGTGCCTTCCAGCGCGTCCTTGACGGCCTTGGTGTAGTAAGGCGTCCAGTTGATGATGGCGGAACCCAGGTGGGCCTTGGGGCCGTAGGCGGTCATGTCGGAATCCCAACCAAACGCACGCTTGCCCTTTTCCTGCGCGGTCTTCAGCACTGCGGGCGAATCGGTGTTCTGGAACAGAACGTCTGCGCCGCCGTTGATCAGCGACGTGGCCGCTTCGGTTTCCTTGGGCGGGCTGAACCATTCGTTCACCCACACCACTTTGGTCTGGATCTTGGGGTTCACGCTTTGTGCGCCCAGCGTGAAGCTGTTGATATTGCGCAGTACTTCAGGGATTGGCACCGAACCGACCACACCCAGCGTGTTCGTCTTGGTCATGCCGCCTGCAATCACGCCCGCCATGTAAGCGCCTTCGTAGGTGCGGCTGTCGTAGGTGCGCAGGTTTTCGGCAGTTTTGTAGCCGGTGGCGTGCTCAAACTTGACCTCTGGGTGATCGGCGGCAACTTTGACCATCGACTCCATGTAGCCGAAAGTGGTGCCAAACACCAATTTGGCGCCCTGGCCGACGAAATCGCGCAGCACGCGCTCGGCGTCGGCCGACTCGGGCACGCTCTCGACGTAGGTCGAGGCGTCGATCTTGTCGCCAAATTCCTTCTGGATGGCTTGGCGCGCGTTGTCGTGCGCATACGACCAGCCACCATCGCCGACGGGGCCGACGTAGGCAAACGCAATCTTCAGCGGTGCGCTGGCGGGCGCAGGAGCTGCAGCCACGGGTGTGGGTTCGGCGGCGGGAGCCGGTGCTGGCTCCTCTTTCTTGCCGCAGCCCACGAGCGCGGCAGCGGCCACAGCGGACATTGCAGCCACTTTAAGAAGTGCGCGTTTGTGCAGGTCGGTCATGTCGGGTTCCCTGGTTGGTTGAAAAAAACAGTATCAGCGAGACGAAAAGCTTCAATTATGAAGTGTTACAGGCAACTAGCTACCGGGGTAGAACGGTTTGCCGAGCGAAGCCGGCATGTTCACCCGAATCCACGCAGGATTGCGCGAGATCAGCGCCAGCACCACGATGGTGGCCAGATACGGCAGCATGCTCAGCCACTGGCTGGGCACCTGAACGCCTGAGACCTGAAGGTGGAACTGCAGCATAGTGACGCCGCCGAACAAATAGGCGCCAAGCAGCACGCGCCCGGGCCGCCAAGTAGCAAACGTGGTGAGCGCAAGCGCAATCCAGCCGCGCCCCGCTACCATGTTCTCCACCCACAGTGGCGTGTAAACGGTAGAGATGTAGGCACCCGCGAGGCCACACAAGGCGCCCCCAGCCATGACGGCCGCCAGACGGATGCGGCGCACCGGGTAGCCCAGCGCGTGCGCCGATTGAGGCGCTTCGCCGACCGACCGCAGTATCAACCCTGCGCGCGTGCGATACAGAAACCAGACCAGCGCTGCAGCAAAAATTACCGTGATGTACACCAGCGGATGTTGGCGAAAAAGCGCCGGGCCAATAAACGGCAGGTCGCGCAGCCAAGGCATGGTGAACTTCGGGATTTCGGGCAGGCGCGCCTGCACATAGCCAATGCCCACAAAGGCCGAGAAACCAACGCCAAACAGGCTGAGCGCCAAGCCCGTGGCGTATTGGTTGGTGCCAAGCCAGATCACCAGCCAGCCAAAGACGCCAGCCAGCAAAGCGCCCGCCAACATGCCCGCGGCAAACCCCAGCCACGGGTTGCCGGTGTGGACCACCGCAGCAAAACCGGCGATGGCGGCGCACAGCATCATGCCCTCGGCGCCCAGGTTGACGATGCCGGCTTTTTCGTTGATCAAAAGGCCCAGTGCGGCAATCGCCAACACCGTGCCGGCGCTGAGCGTCGAGCCAATCAGGAGTGCATACGCTTCCATGTCAGCCTCCTGCCTTTGCGACGACCGGGCGCACCCAGCGCACGCGGTAGGCAATCAAAGTGTCGCAGGCCAGCAGGGTGAACAGCAGCAGACCCTGGAACACCCCGGTCAACGATTTTGGCAGGCCTAGGCGCGACTGCGCCAGCTCGCCGCCGATGTAGAACAGGCTCATCAGAATGGCCGAAAGAATCATGCCCACAGGGTGCAGGCGACCGACAAACGCCACGATGATGGCGGCAAAACCATAGCCTGCCGGCACGTAAGGCGTGAGCTGCCCAATGGGGCCCGCCACCTCCAGTGCACCAGCGAGACCTGCCGAGCCGCCCGACACCAACAGCGCAATCCACAACGCGCGGCGTGACGAAAAGCCCGCGTAGCGCGCCGCGGCGGGCGCCAAGCCCGAGACCTGCTGCGCAAAACCAGCCCGCGAGCGAAACAGGAACAGCCACAGCAGCGCAGAGCCGGCCAGCGCGATCAGCAGACCAATATTCATGCGCGAGCCCGCCATGAGCTTGGGAATCTGTGTGGCCTTCTCAAACGCTCGCGTTTGCGGGAAGTTGTAGCCCATCGGGTCCTTCCACGGCCCAAACACCAGGTAGCTCAAGATCAGGATGGCGACATACACCAGCATCAAACTGACCAGAATTTCATTGGCATTGAACTTGTCGCGCAGCAGCGCGGTGAGTCCGCCCCAGGCCATGCCGCCCAGCGTGCCGGCCAGCAGCACCGCCACCATGATCCAGCTGCCTGTAGTTTTGTCTGCCAACAATGCCACGCCGCCCGCGGCAATGGCGCCCATCACAAACTGCCCTTCGGCGCCGATGTTCCATACATTGGAGCGAAAACACACCGCCAGCCCAAGGGCGATGAGCAGCAGCGGCGTCGCCTTGACCATAAGTTCACCCAGCGCGTAGCGCGACTTGAGCGGCTCCCAGAAAAAGACCTCCAAGCCGCGCAGCGGGTCTTTGCCGAGTGCGACAAACAGGGCAACACCAATCAATACGGTGATGGCGAGTGCCAAGATCGGTGAGCCGTAGGTCCACCATTTCGACGCCTGCGGGCGCGCTTCAAGCTTAAGCATGGTGTGCCTCCGCATTCGTGGTTACCGATTGCTCGCGCGGGGCCAGGTGCTGCTGCACATCGGCGTGCCACAGCCCACTCATCCACTCGCCAATGCGCGGCGCGGTGGCGTCTGCCCGGTCGACCGAGGGCGACAAGCGGCCTTTGGCCATGACGTAGAGCCGGTCGCAGATGTCAAACAATTCGTCCAGTTCCTCGCTCAGCACCAGCACCGCGCAGCCGGCATCGCGCAGCGCCAGAATTTCACCGCGAATTTGCTGCGCTGCACCCACATCCACCCCCCAAGTGGGCTGCGAGACGATGAGCAGGCTTGGGCCGGCGGAAATTTCGCGTCCGACAATGAATTTTTGCAAGTTGCCGCCGGAAAGCGACTGCGCCGCGGCGTCTGGCCCGCCTGCCTTTACACCAAAGCGCGTGATGATGTCCTGCGCCTGGCGGCGCAGGCTCCCCACGTCGATCCAACCGAGCTTGCGCACGGCATCGCTGCGGGTGAGCAGCAGGTTGTGCGCCAGCCCAATGCTGGGCACGGCGCCTCGTCCAAGGCGTTCTTCCGGCACAAAGTGCAGGCCGAGTGCGCGCCGCTGGCGTGGGCCCAGGCGCGCCGCGTTCTGGCCTGCCACCTGCACCATGGCGGGCGCGCCGCGCGTGTCTTCACCTGAGAGCGCATAGAGCAGCTCTTTCTGGCCGTTGCCCGAAACCCCGGCGATGCCCACGACCTCTCCGGCCTGCACCTGCATTTCGATGTCGATCAAATCGACGCCAAACGGGTCGGTGCGTTGCAGGTTGAGGTTGTCCACCCGCAGCACCACGGCGCCAAGCTTGGCCGCACGGTGCTCGAGCGCGGGCGGCTCAGCCCCAATCATCAGGCGCGAGAGCGAAGCGTTCGATTCCTCGCGAGGATCGCACACGCCCGTCACCTTGCCGCCGCGCATCACCGTGCAGGCCGTGCACAGCGAGCGGATTTCGTGCAGCTTGTGGCTGATGTAGAGGATGCTGCAGCCCTCGCTGGCCAATTTGCGCAGCACCACGAACAGGCGCTCGACGGCCTGAGGCGTCAGCACCGAGGTGGGCTCGTCGAGGATGAGGACGCGCGGCTCGGTCAGCAGGGCGCGGATGATTTCTACGCGCTGCATTTCGCCGACAGAGAGCGTATGCACCGGGCGCTCGGGGTCGATGTCCAGGCCGTAGTCGGCCGCCTTGGCGGTGATGCGGCGCGCCACTTCGGCCAGCGACAGGCTTTTGTCCAGACCAAGCCAGACGTTTTCTGCCACCGTCAAAGTGTCGAACAAGCTGAAGTGCTGAAACACCATGGCAATGCCCAGCTGCCGCGCCTCCTGCGGGTTGCGCACCTGCACGGTGCGGTCATCAAACTCGACGCTGCCCTCGTCCGGACGGACGGCGCCGTAGATGATTTTCATCAGCGTCGATTTGCCAGCACCGTTTTCGCCCAGCACCGCGTGGATTTCACCCGGCAAAACGGTGAGCGAGACGCCGCTGTTGGCCACCACAGCTGGATAGCGTTTGGTAATGCCGGACAGCCGCAGCCGTGGCGGCGCCGGTGGAGCTAGAGGATTCATGCGCTTGTCTTGTCTCCGTGATCTTGTATTTTAATGGTCAAATCGGCACATAGCGCTTATTTTACGTACGCATGCAGCTATCCTTTTGGAAGCGAATCGGCCACCTTGCGAACGCAATCGCGCAGCCAGACCGCAGCCGCCGAGTGGTGCGTGCGTGCGTGCCACAGCTGGTAGTAGCCGAGCGGCGGAAACGCCAGCGGCGCTGGCAGCACCACCAAGGGCAAGCGCGCGGTAAAGCGCTCGCAATACTGGCGGCCAGTGGTCAGAACCAGCAGGCTGGAAGCCACCATTTCCGGAATTTGACCAAAGTGCGCGCAGCGCGCAGTAATGTTGCGCTGGACGCCCAAACCGTCCAGGTGCGCATCGATTACGCCGCGGGCACCGGGATAGGTGGGCGTCGGCGCAATGTGCTCGGCCTCCAGCCATTCTTCCAGGCTCCAGCCGCGCCGCACCGCGGGGTGCTCGCGCGACACGAGGCACACCACCTCGTCGGCAAAGAGCTTGCCCAAGTGCAGGTCGCCGGGTGGCTCTGGCCAGTTGCCAATGACTACGTCGGCCTCGCCGTCGGCCAACTGCGCGTGGTAGTGCGCATCGGGTGAAAGCGCAAGGATGTCGATGGGACACAGCGGCGCTTCCTGCTTGATGCGGGCAAGCAAACGCGGCAAAAAGAGCGGGTCCAGATAGTCGCTGGCGGCCACGCGAAAGCTGCGCGTGCTGGTGCGGGGGTCAAAGCCGCGCGCATCGGAGAACAAGGCTTCGGCGCTGCGCAAAATGTCGCCCGCCGGCTCGACCATGCGCAGTGCGGCGTCGGTGGGCACCATGGTTGCGCCAGAGCGCACCAGCAGCGGGTCGCCGGCCAGTTCGCGCAAGCGTTTGAGCGCGCCAGACACCGCCGGCTGGTGCATGCCCAGACGGATGGCGGCCCTCGATACGCTGCGTTCAGTCAACACGGTGTGTAAGACCCTTATTAGATGGAGGTCTATCTTGTCGAAAAGAGCTTGGTCTCTCATGGTGGTTTGCGCATTGCAGTCATAAGGCGAAGCTTATGCGCCGCCAGGCAATGCGCTCTACCCTAAAGCGATTGCCGTTTATTCGCTGTACCCTGCCGCCATGCAATCCCTGCACTTCATCCGTCGCGGCCAGCCTGTTGTGCTGGCCAATGTACCACCCGACCGCACGCTCTTGGACCTGCTGCGAGACGACTTGGGCGCCACCGGCACCAAGGAAGGTTGTGGTGAAGGCGACTGCGGCGCTTGCACCGTAGTCCTGGGCGAAATCGAGTCCACCGCAGAGGGCGAGCGTGTGCGCTACCGCGCCATCAACGCCTGCATCCGGCTCGCGCATTCCATTGAAGGCATGGCGCTGTGGACGGTCGAGGATCTGACCGAAGACCCGCTCATTGAACTGGCGACGAGCTCACCCGCAATGCCTAAACCGTCGCGAGCGGACGGCGGGCTAGGCGCACGGAGCGCAGGAACCGGAGTGGACCCTTCGGTCCATGAGGATTCCGAGCACCGCGCAACGACGCCCCCCGTCCGCGCAGTAGGTTTGCATCCCGCGCAGGAAGCGATGGTGCAGTGCCACGGCTCCCAGTGCGGCTTCTGCACGCCGGGCTTTGTGATGAGCCTGTTCGCCATGTACCAAAACGGCTGTTGCCAAGGCAAAGCCATCACCCGCGCAGACGCAGTGCACGACCTTTCAGGAAACCTGTGCCGCTGCACCGGCTACCGCCCCATTTTGGACGCTGCCCAGACCATGGGCGACCTGCCAGTGCGCGCCGTAAACGAGCACCGTTTACTACAACAACTGAAGCTGCTAGCGCTTACCAGTAAAGCGTTAGAGGCCAATTTGACCTATATTTCTCCCACAACCGAAGCCGAACTTCTGGCAGCCCGCGCCGCGCACCCGCATGCGCAGGTGGTGGCCGGCTGCACCGACGTCGGCCTGTGGGTGACCAAGCAGCACCGCCAGTTCGCGCAGGTGCTCGATGTAACCACAGCGGCCGAGCTGCGCGACGTTACGGAAGATGCGGCTCGCCTGACCATTGGCGCCGCTGTGAACCTCGCCGATGCTTATGGCGCGCTGCAAAAGCACTGGCCCCAGCTGGATCGCTTTGCCGCACGCTTTGCCGGCCTGCCGGTGCGCAACTCGGGCACGCTGGGCGGTAACGTGGCCAATGGTTCGCCGATTGGCGATTCGATGCCGCTCTTAATTGCGCTGCGCGCCCGCGTGGAACTGGGCAGCGTGCGCGGCACGCGCGAGCTGCCGCTGGAAGACCTCTACACCGGCTACCGGCAGAACGTTATGGCCGCGGACGAACTGCTGCTGCGCATCCATGTGCCACTGCCCGCACCGAATGAGCGCTTGCGTGCCTATAAGGTGTCAAAACGCTTTGACGACGACATTTCGGCCGTGTGCCTGGTGATGAACATCACCATCGAGGGCGACGAAGTGCGCGCCGCTTCCATCGGTGCTGGCGGCGTGGCAGCCACACCGGCCCGCGCCCGCGCCGCCGAGGCGGCGTTGCTTGGCCAACCCTGGAGCGAGGCGACGGTGCAGCGCGCTGCCGCTGCTTTGCAGGCGGAATTTCAACCCATTTCCGACATGCGCGCGAGCGGCGCCTACCGCAGCGCCATGCTCGCCGCGCTGCCGCAGCGCTTCTGGCTGGAAACGCAGGGCGGCGCCGCAGCCAGCCTCGACTTGCTGACATTGGAGGCATTGGCATGACCGCGCGCCCCGACCTTTCCCCAAGCCGCGACGCCGTCGACGACCCGGTCGCCGTGGCGGCCGATGCACATGCCAACGACACCATCGCCCAGCCCACGCACGCGGGCAGCGCCGCGCCGCAGCGCGCCATGGGCCAACCCCATGCACACGAAAGCGCCCGCGCTCAGGTGGCGGGCGGCGCGACCTACATCGACGACATCCCCGAAATCAAAGGCACGCTGTACGCCGCGCCCATACTCTCACCCGTGGCGCATGGCCGACTGAACGGTGTCGACGCAGCCGCGGCGCTCGCGATGCCCGGCGTGCTGGGCATCGTGCTGGCGGGCGACGTTCCGGGCGACAAAATGCTGGCCGCATTTGCGCACGACGAGCCCGTGTTTGCGATCGACACGGTGCAGCACGTCGGCCAGGTCATTGGCGTGATCGTCGCGAAAACCGTGATGCAGGCGCGCCGCGCCGCGCGCTTGGTCAAAGCGGACATCGCACCTTTGCCCGCCGTGCTTGATGTGCGTGCAGCACATGCGCAGCAAAGCTATGTGCTGCCCCCGGTCTTCGTGCGCCGGGGCGAACCAGACGCGGCGCTGTCCAGCGCGACCCACCGTCTTTCAGGCAGTTTTGAGACCGGTGGCCAGGAGCATTTCTACCTGGAAGGCCAGATTGCCTACGCCCTGCCGCTGGAGCAAAACCAGTGGTGGATTCATTCCAGCACGCAGCACCCGGGTGAGGTGCAGCATTGGGTGTCCCACGCCCTGGGCATAGAGAACCACGCCGTCACCGTGCAGTGCCGGCGTATGGGCGGCGGCTTTGGCGGCAAGGAGACACAAGCCGGGCACCTGGCTGTGTGGTCGGCCGTGGCGGCGAAGAAATTCGGCGCGCCAGTGAAGCTTAGGCTGGACCGGGACGACGATTTTGTGGTGACCGGCAAGCGCCACCCCTTTGCCTACGACTACGAGGTGGGCTTTGATGCCCGCGGCCGCATCACCGCGTTGGTGCTGACCATGCTGGCCAACTGCGGCTTCTCGGCCGACCTTTCCGGCCCGGTGGCCGACCGCGCGGTGTTCCACTGCGACAACGCCTATTTCCTGGAAAACGTGCTGATCCAGTCGTACCGCTGCAAGACCAACACGCAAAGCCACACCGCGTTTCGCGGCTTTGGCGGGCCGCAGGGTGTGATTGCCATTGAGCGCATTCTGGGCGACATCGCCCGCGCGCTGGGGCTGGACGCCTTCGATGTGCGCATGGCCAACCTCTACAGCGACGAGCCATTGCCAAACGGCGTGGGCAAGCGCGACACCACGCACTACCAAATGCTGGTGGAAGACAACATCCTGCATGAGTTGCTCCCGCAATTGGAGCGCTCCGCGCAATACCGGCGACGGGTTGAGGCCATTTCGGCTTGGAATTCCAAGCAGACGGCGCTGCGCCGCGGCATCGCCATCACGCCGGTGAAATTTGGCATCAGCTTCACCGCGACGCTGTTCAACCAGGCCGGCGCGCTGGTGCATGTGTACACCGACGGCAGCGTGCAGGTGAACCACGGCGGCACCGAAATGGGCCAGGGCCTGAACACCAAGGTGGCGCAAATAGTCGCCGACGAACTGGGCGTGCCGCTGGCGCGCGTGCTCGTCACCGCGAGCGACACCAGCAAGGTGCCCAACGCCAGCGCCACGGCGGCGTCAAGCGGCACCGACCTGAACGGGCGAGCCGCGCAGTTTGCCGCGCGCAACGTGCGCGACAACCTGGCGTCGTTCGTCTGCGGGCTCGACGGCTGCGGCGCCGGTGCGATCCGCTTCGTGGGTGGCGAGGTCGTCTCACCAAAGGGCCGGCGCAGCTTCGACGAGGTGGTGAAACTGGCGTACGCCAACCGCATACAGCTGTGGAGCGATGGCTTCTACCGCACGCCCAAAATCCACTACGACAAGACCACGCTGACCGGGCGACCGTTTTTCTACTTCGCCTATGGCGCTGCCTGCACGGAAGTGGTGATCGACACGCTCACCGGGGAGAGCCGCGTGCTCAAAGTCGACATCCTGCACGACGTAGGCCACAGCATCAACCCGGCCATCGACATCGGGCAAATCGAAGGCGGCTTCGTTCAGGGCATGGGCTGGCTCACCACCGAAGAGCTGGTTTGGAAGGACGACGGCGTGCTCGCCACGCACGCCCCCAGCACGTATAAAATTCCCGCCACTGGCGACGTGCCCGAGCACTTTCGCATCGACCTTTGGCCCGAAGCAAACCGCGAAGACAACGTGGGCGGCAGCAAGGCGGTGGGCGAGCCGCCGTTCATGCTGGCGGTCAGTGTGTACGAGGCGCTGCGCAATGCGATTGCTGCGGCTGGGCCAATGAACAACAGCGACGCTGCACAGGCGCCCGTTTCGCTTGACGCACCGGCTACGGCCGAACGGGTCCTGAGAGCGCTGGGGCGGTTGGGCGGTTAGGCGCGCTGTCCGGCGGGTTCGAGTGTGCGACTACCCAACAGCCGAAAAAATAGTACATTTTCGGCTGTAGCGCTCTCTGGATAAGCGCCACCAGCTACATATTGAATAGCGAATTCTGCCGCTATCGGGTCAGAAACTTGGCGGATGCAAGGTCAAAGGCCTTGGTCCGCCAGCGCCTCCGTACCGACAGGCTGGCGCACCACCACACAATTTCGGCCCGCACGCTTGGCGCCGTAGCAAGCCATATCGGCAGCGCGCAGCACCGATGGCACATCGCGCAGTTCGGCCGTGAGGGCGACCATGCCGATGCTCACGCTGAGCGGGAAGGCTCGGCCCTCGTAGACGGGCTCCCATGCCTGCACCGCAGCGCGCAATTGCTCGGCCACTGCCATGCCGTGCGCCACCGAACATGCGGGCAGCACCACCACGAACTCGTCGCCACCCAAGCGAGCCACCCAACCGGCCTGGCGCACCTGCGCCTCAAGAAGGCGCGCCACATGCAGCAGAACGTCGTTGCCGGCGTCGTGCCCAGCAATATCGTTCACACCGGTGAAGTGGTCGAGGTCGAGGTACATCAACACGCCGCAAAGTTGTTCCCCCTCGCTCACTGCTGCGCTCTCTCTGCCGCGCAGCACGCCTTGCAGGCGATCTTCGAACGCCCGCCGGTCCGGCAGGCCGGTCACAGGATCGTGCAGCCGCTCACTGCCGCGCTGGCGCCGCGCCTCGTGCACGGCGGTGAGCTCTTCCATGATCCAGACGATTCCCGCCTTCTGGCCCGGCGTCTCGGCCGCTCTGCCCTGCACACGTGCCCAGACAGGGCTGCCGTCTTTGCGCTGAAAGCAAACGTCGCCATCGAAGGCGCCGTGTGCGGCAAAGGAGGCGGCGGCCCGCTCCATCTCCTCTTTGTAGGCGGCCTCGGAGGGGTAGAGAAGCCGAACCGGCATGCCGCGCAACTCTGCAGCGCTGTAGCCCAACATTTGGGTTGCCTGGCGCCCTAGCATTCCCAGGCGCGAACCGCGTGTGGTCGCGATGCCGACCGGCGCATGGTCCAGAATGGCTTGGAGCGTCCCTTCCAGCCTACTGTCGCTCTGCGCGTGCCCGCTGCGCTCGCGCATCAGCTGGTCGAGAGCGTCCGTCAGCGCCTCCACCTCGTCGCCCCGCCCATCGCTGGCCGCGACCGAATCTTCGAACTCTGCTGGCCCCAAGAGACCAAGCGCACGGTCGCGCACCCGCGCCAGCGGCTGCAAGTGCCATAGGCTGAGCAGGCATGCGGCCAATGCAATCGCGCCCACCGCCAGCGCCGCCAGCCACCAAGCCCGGCGCTGCGAGCCTTCCAGAGGTGCGAGCAGCGCAGACGCATCGCTGACTCTGGCAACGGTCCATTGCGGCAGCGGCATGCTCGCCAGGCTAACGATGTGGCCCGACACCGATTCCGTCAGATTGCGCTCCCCCGCAGTGCTGGGCGCTGCAAGCCAGCGCTTGACGATGTCCTGCAGCCCCGGCTCGTCAACCGCCTTGCCCAAAATCCGCGTTGGATCGGGGTGCGAGAGGATAGTGCCGTCACTGGAAAAAATCACCAACCGCGAGCCCGAGCGCTCGGGAGGCGCAATGGATGCGGGCAGCAGGCCCTGCGACTGCAGGCGCAAGGTACCGGCCACCACACCCATCACCCTGCCGTTCTCACCGTGCATGGGCTGCGTGAACAGCACGCGCGCATCGCCCGCACGCGTGCCGACGACCTCAGAGACGATGGGCTTGCCATCCATCAGCGTGCGCCGCAGGGCGTCGCGCTCCTCGGGCTCAATTTCTGCGTTTTTTCCCTGCAAGCCGTAGCGCAGATTGACGCGCAGCGAGCCATCGGCCCGTGCTACCTGCATGGCGTCAAAAAACTGCACCGCCGGCAACCCTTGCTGCAGCAGCCACTCAAGCGACGAGGGAGCTTCCAGCATTTCAGGCGCAACGCCGGCCGCCACCGTTCGCAGCACCTTTTGACTTTGTTCGATTTTGCTTGCCAAAACGCGCGCCAGCGTTTGCACCTCGTCGTCCTGCTGGCGCACCACACGCTGCAGCGCTTCCTCAGTAGCGGCGCGCGTGGCAACCCAGCCTGAAAATGCGCCCGCCAGTGCCACCGCGGCCACCACCAGCAATGCAAGCTGCAAGCTCAACCGCCCAGGCAAAGCCCAACGCTTTGCTTCCACCCGGCTGTTCATGGCGCCACAAGCTCCTGGGGTTCTTGGCACACGCAAGCCACGGCGGGGGGTAAAGAGGCGAGTGCCGCAGACAGCAATTTCCTGGCATTGCGCTTCTGAGCCCGTCGATTGGGAAGCACCAATCCCGCCCGCACAGGCGCCGTAAGCCGCAGACCAATGCCGCAGCCAGGTTGGCGGCAAGCAAAGGTGAGCCTGCAAACTGCTGGATGCGCAGCACAGCAGCGCGAGAGGGCCTCATTAAGCATGCGATAAATATACGCAGCCCTCCCGCCAAGCGCGACTGGGTGGAACCCGCAACTTAGGCCTATGAAAACCCTGAGAAATACGGGATTCCTGAGGTGCAGCGACCGCATGTAAGCACGGCAAAGCACTGCAGGCTGCTTAGCGCGCCAACTTCAGTGCGTGGGCATCAAACCCCGGCCACCGTCTGCAGCGCCCGCGGCTGCAGGACTTTGAGTACGTTTCCCGAGCCGTGAATCAGGCCGTTCTCGCGCAGACTGCGAAGTACGCGTGAGAAGGTCTCGGGCGCTATGCCCAATTGCGCCGCAATCAGGCGCTTGCGCTGATGCAGCGTCACGCTCATGGCGCCGTTGGCGTCGTTTTGCGCGTGGTGGAGCAGCCACTGGGCGCACCGCGCCTCCGCGTCCTGTACCAGCCGGCTGACCGCCAGCTCGGTTTGCTGCCGGTAACCGACGGCAAGGTCGTGCATCAGCAACTGCGCGGTGCGCGGAAGCGCATCGAGTGCGATGCGAAATTCCGGCAAAGACTGGCGCCGCAGCTGAACCCGAGTCTCTGCCACCATGTCGACGACGCACGGCTGACCCAGCATGGCAGACGCTGCGTCCAGCCAGAACGGGCCGTCAACTACGCCCAGCTGGTGCCGAATCTGGTCTCCGGCGCGCACACAGAGCAGAACGCGTCCTTGCAGGAGATGCAAAACATCTTGCGGCTGCTCGTGGCGCTGGCGCAGCACCTCGCCAGGCGCCGCAGTTTCCACTTCGACGGAAGGGTGGGAGGAGAGGTTGTGCAACATTGCGACCACTTTGCAAGCTGGTCCCAATGCGCACATTGAGCAATGTCAAAGGGCCGGCCCCTTCAGCGCCGCGCTGCGGGCGCAGTTTGTTCTGAGTCAAGCGTCAGGTGGTACTGCACTGCAGCATTTGCAGCGCTACGAGACTTGCCGGACTCAGGCCATCGCCATTAGTTGGCCTTTGCCTCGCCCGCATCGCGCCAGCCGCCGCCGAGTGCTTTGTACAGGGCGACCTCGTTTTGCTGGCGGGCCAGGCGAATTTGCGCCACCGCCTGTTGCGTGGCAAAGAGCGCGCGCTGGGCATCCAATACATCCAGATAGCTGGCGATGCCGTTGCGGTAGCGCAGGTCGGCCAAACGAAAGCGCTCGGCTTCAGCGTTGGCTTGGGCCTGCGTGGCGCTCAGTTGCTCGCTCAGTGTGGCGCGGCTGGCCAATGCGTCTGCAGCTTCGCGGAAAGCCACCTGAATGGCCTTCTCGTATTGGGCGACTGCGATGTTGCGTGTCACCCAAGCAGAATCGAGATTCGAACGGTTGCGCCCACCATCAAAAATCGGCAGCAATGCCTGAGGCGCCAAAGTCCAGCCCCAGGAGCCACCCTTGAACAAGCCCGACAGTGCGCCGCTCGCCGTGCCTGCGCTGGCTGTCAGCGCGATGCGCGGGAAAAACGCCGCGCGGGCTGCACCGATGTTGGCGTTGGCGGACAGCAACTGCTGCTCTGCCTGACGCACATCGGGACGCTGGATAAGCACTTCAGACGGGACGCCGACGGGCACATCAGCAAACGGCGTCGTCTCGCTAGGCGATTTCGCTGCATTTTGAATTCCAAACGCTTCATTTGCCGCGGGAAGCAGCGCCGCCGGCACCGGCGCGCCTGTGAGCAGCGTCAGCACATTGAGATCAAGCGCACGCAGGCGCTCTTGCTGCGCGAGCGTGGCGCGCGCGGCTGCAGACAAGGACTGCGCCTGCTGCAAATCCAGCGCAGAACTCACACCTTGGTCAAACCGCAGCTTCGTAAGGCGCTGCGAGTCGCCCCGCGTGGCGAGCGTTCGGCGCGTCAAATCGAGCAATGCGTCGTTGGTCTGCAGGCTCAGCCATGCATTCGACACTGCCGCGACGATGCTCGTCTGAGCCGCGTTGCGCGCGTCCTGCGAGGCGAGGAACTGCGCGAGCGCTGCCTCTTGCAGGCTTGCGATGCGGCCAAAAAAGTCGATCTCCCATGAGGCGAGCGCCAAGCCAACGCTGTAGCTGCTCGTCATGTCACCACTGCCATCGGCCGCCGGCTGGCGCGTGGCTGTCGCGGCGAGGTTGACGGTGGGGGTGCGATCGGCGCGGCGTATTTGGTACTGGGCGCGCGCCTGCTCGATCGACAGCGCGGCAATCCGCAAATCGCGGTTGTGCTCGAGCGCCAGCGCAATCAACTCGCGCAGCCGCGCATCCTGAACAAAATCCTGCCAAGGAATGTCTGCGGCAATGCCTGCATCGCCTGCCTGCGCCTGCGCCTGCGCAGTCGACCATTGCGCAGGCACGGGCGCCTCGGGGCGCTCGTAGGTGGGAATCATGGAGCAGCCCGAGAGTGCAAGCGCACATCCGCCGAGCCACAGGGGACGAAGAGAAATCTTAGACATGGGTGTTTCCTGGGCTGGCAGGCTCATCGGTGCCAGAAGGCGAACCGGTAGCCGCAGCGTGTTCTGTCTGAAAGCGCCGTTGGCGCGCACTGCCCTTAAAAATACCGCGCACGATCACAAAAAAGACAGGCACGAAGAACACTGCCAACGTGGTGCCAGTGATCATGCCGCCGATTACCGCCGTGCCAATGGCGCGTTGGCTGGCCGAGCTCGCGCCCGTGGCCAGCACCAGCGGCAACACCCCGAGCATGAAGGCCATCGAGGTCATGACGATCGGGCGGAACCGCAAGTGCGCTGCCGCCAGCGCGGACTCCACCACGCTCTTGCCCTGAGCTTGCAGGTCCTTGGCGAACTCGATAATCAAAATCGCGTTCTTTGCGGACAAGCCAATGATGGTGATCAAGCCCACCTGGAAGTACACGTCGTTGGCGTAACCACGCAGCAGCGTGGCAAGCAGCACCCCGAGCACGCCCAGTGGCACTACAAGAATGACGGACAGTGGAATAGACCAGCTCTCGTAGAGTGCGGCCAGACACAAAAACACCGCAAGAATCGCGAAACCATAGAGCACCACGGCCTGCGAACCTGCCAGCTTTTCCTCACGCGACTGACCCGTCCACTCATAGCCAAAGCCTTGCGGCAGTTGGGCCGCCAAGCGCTCCATTTCGTCCATCGCAGCGCCCGTGCTGAAACCAGGCGCAGCGCCTCCACTGATGCGCACCGCCGGGTAACCGTTGTAGCGCACGGTCTGCATGGCGCCGGTGATCCAGTGCGTGGTCGCAAACGCCGAGAGCGGAACCATCTTGCCCTGCTTGTTGACCGCGTTGAGTTCAAGCAGGTCCGAAGGCTGCATGCGCGCAGGCGCGTCAGCCTGCACCACCACCCGCTGCAGTCGGCCTTGGTTGGGAAAGTCATTCACATAGCGTGAGCCGAGCGCGGTTGAAAGCGTGCTGTTGATGGAAGTGAAGTCCACGCCCAAGGCGTTGGCCTTGTCGCGATCGATGTCGATCTGCAACTGCGGCGCATCTTCAAGCCCGTCCGGACGCACCTGCGACAGCAGCTTGCTTTGGCTGGCCATGCCCAGAAGTTGGTTGCGCGCCGCCAGCAATGCCGCCGGCCCTGCGCCGCCACGGTCTTGCAGGCGGAAGGTAAATCCGCTGGCCGAGCCGAGCTCGGGAATCGGCGGCGGGCTAAGCGGGAAAATAAACGCATCTCGCACGCCCGACAGAGCGCCGAATGCGCGGCCCGCGAGCGAGGCGGCGTCCTGTCCCTTGCCTTCGCGCTCCGACCAATCCTTAAGCGTCACAAAGGCGAGCGCGGCGTTCTGCCCCTGCCCAGAAAAACTGAAGCCCATGACGCCCACCATGCTCTGCACCTCGGGCTGCTTGAGCATGAAATCCTCGACCTGCGACATCACCGCACTGGTGCGCGACAGCGTGGCGCCTGGCGGCAGCTGGACGTTCACCAGCAGCGTGCCTTGGTCTTCGGCGGGCAGAAACGAGGTGGGCAAGCGCGTGTACACCACTGCGACGGCCGCGATGATGGCCACGTAAATGATGAGGTAGCGCGCCGCGCGACGAAGCATGCGCGCCACGAGTCCCTCGTATCCCTTGGCGGTGCGAGCAAATCGCCGGTTGAACCAGCCGAAAAAGCCCTTTTTCTCGTGATGGTGCCCCGCTTCGACTGGCTTGAGCAGCGTCGCGCACAAGGCAGGCGTCAGCGAGAGCGCCAAGAATGCCGAGAAAGCGATGGAGGAAACCATCACCGCGGAGAACTGGCGGTAGATGTTTCCGACCGAGCCGGCAAAGAACGCCAGCGGCACAAATACCGAAATCAACACCACCGTCACGCCGATGATGGCGCCGGAAATCTGGCCCATGGCCTTGCGGGTCGCTTCGCGCGGCGGCAAACCTTCTTCGCTCATGATGCGCTCGACGTTCTCCACCACGACGATGGCGTCGTCCACGACGATACCGATCACCAGCACCATGCCGAACATAGTGAGCACGTTGATTGAGAAACCCAGGGCCAGCAGCGTGCCAAAGGTTCCCAGCAACGCGATCGGCACCACCAATGTGGGGATGATGGTGTAGCGAATGTTCTGCAAGAACAGGAACATCACCAAAAACACCAGCACGACCGCCTCAATCAATGTTTTGGCGACTTGCTTGATCGAAATACTCACAAAGCGCGAGCTGTCGTAAGGGATGGAATACGTCACGCCTTCGGGAAAGAAGCGCTGCAATTCGTCCATCTTGGCGCGGACGGCATCGGCTGCGTCAAGTGCGTTTCCGCTGGGGGTGAGCTGCACACCCACTCCGACGGCTGCCTTGCCGTTTAGGCGTGCGGTGGTGTCGTAGGCCTGGCCGCCCAGCTCAATGCGCGCCACGTCTTTGAGGTAGACCGCCGAGCCGTCTGTGTTGGCCCTGAGCACCACATTGCCGAACTGCTCGACGTTGCTGAGTTGGCCATTGACCACCACCGTTGCAGCGATGCTCTGGCCCGCCACGTTGGGCAGGTTACCGATGGCGCCAGACGCCACCTGGGCGTTCTGCGACTGGATGGCGTTGACGACGTCGTTGCCCGAAAGGCCCAAGCCCGCAAGCTTGGCCGGGTCGATCCAGATGCGCATGGCGTTTTCGGAGCCAAACAGCTGCGCCTGACCAATGCCCGGCAGGCGCTGCAGCTCCGGCACCACGTTGCGCGCCACATAGTCGCCCAGCGCGATGGTGTCAAAGCTTGGGTCGCTGGACGAAAGCATCGCGAACAGCAGGAAGTTGGAGTTCGCTTTGTCCACACGAACGCCCTGCTGCGTCACAGCCTGAGGCAGGCGCGGCGTCGCGCGCGACAGGCGGTTTTGCACGTCCACCTGAGCCAATTCGGCATTGGTGCCGGGCTCAAAACTCAAAGTGATGGTGCCCGTGCCATTGGCCTGCGCCACCGACTCCATATAGATAAGGCCAGGCGAGCCATTCATCTCGCGTTCGATCACGCTCAGCACGCTGTCTTCCAGCGTTTTCGCTGAAGCGCCGGGGTAGCCGGCCGCAATCACGATAGATGGCGGGGCCACGGGCGGGTACTGGGCAATGGGCAGCTGCGTCACCGCCACGCTGCCCAGCACGATGATGAACAGCGCAATCACCCACGCGAAGATCGGCCGATCAATAAAAAACTTGGCCATGAATCGCGCTCCTTACTTCGCCGCTTGGGAAGCGGCGGGCGCTGCAGCTTGCGCCGCTGCGTCCGATGCGGGCGCCGACGGCGACTTGGTGGCACTGGCGCCGCCAGCGGCGGACTCAGCGCCTGCTGGCTTCCACGGCACGGCTTTCACGGGTGTTCCTGGCGGCAGCATCTGCAGCTTCTGGAAGCCATCGACCATCACCTGCTCGCCTGCTTTGAGGCCATCGAGAACCACCCACTGCGAATCTCGCGCACCGCCAACCTTGATCTTGCGCTGTGAAACTGTGCCGTCGGCGGCGACCACCTTCACGGTATCGCCTTGCCCACTGCGCGTGACGGCCTGTTGCGGCAGCGTAATTGCGTTGCTAATTTGCGCCTGTTCAAGCTGCACGCGCACGTACAAGCCCGGCAGCAGGTCGCCGCGGGGGTTGGGGACCTCGGCGCGCAAGGTGATTTGGCCGGACGTCGGGTCGACCGCAAGATCCGAGAACAGCAAACGGCCCGGCTGGGCGTATTCGGAGCCGTCTTCCAGAAGCACCCGCACGCTGGCTGCTTCGCCCGTGGCCTTCTTGAACTGACCGCCTTCCATGGCGCGCCGCAGCTTGAGCACTTCGCCTGCCGATTGGGTGAAGTTGATGTACATCGGGTCGATTTGCTGAATCATCGCCAAGGGCGTTGCCTCGCCTTGGCCGACCAGCGCGCCTTCGGTGACCAAAGCGCGGCCGATTCGGCCTGAGATTGGCGCCGTGACGTTCGCGTAGTCCAGGTTGATGCGACTGCTGCGCACCGCCGCCTCGCTTGCAGCCACTTCTGCCTCTGCCTGCTTTTGCGCCGAGACGGCGTTGGCGTATTCGAGCTGACTGACAGCGTTGGCTTCAAGCAGGGGCTTGTAGCGGGTCGCGAGCGAAGCGGCCTGGCTCAAATTCGCTTGTGAGCGGGCCAACGCGGCTTGCGCGCTTTGCAGCGCTGCAGCATAGGGCGCGGCGTCGATTTTGAAGAGCGCCTGACCGGCCTTCACATCACTGCCTTCGCGAAACAGGCGCTTTTGCACAATGCCTGCCGCGCGGGCGCGCACCTGCGCCACGCGCGACGCTTCCAATCGGCCAGGCAGTTCCGTCAAAAGGCCCACGTCGCCCGGCTGTACGGTCACCACTCCAACTTCAGGCGGTGGCATGCCCGCGCCCGGCGGGCCTTTGGGCGCTTCGCTCTTGCCGCAGGCGGCCAGAGCAAGCACGCATGCAGTGGCCAATGTCCATCGGCTCAAGGTGCGCGTCGGCGCGCTGGACAGTACAGGGAACGCGGACACCATATTGGCGCGTTGCAGATCGGGCATGGGAAGTCTTTCGAAAATACGGCAAGGCCTTAGAGCCAAGCGCGCCAGTCTAGTAGCACTTTGAATTTTGCGTGCGGCGCACCCCGAGAAGGCACGACCAACATGGAAAAGCAGAAATTATACATACAACCATGAATGTATGTATCATGGCGTCATGATTTTCTTTTCCAACCATGGCCCGGCGCACCAAGGCTGACGCCCAAATCACCCGCTCTGCCCTGCTCGACGCTGCCGAGCAATTGTTTGACGAGCGCGGTGTCTCGCGTACCTCGCTGGCAGACATTGCCCAAGCGGCTGGAACCACGCGCGGCGCCATTTATTGGCACTTTGCCGACAAGGCCGCCCTGTTTGACGCCATGGTCGAGCGCGCCACGGCGGCGCTCACCCCCGATCTGCCGGACGACGATGCGCCGATCACCATTGCGCAGGTGTGCCGCGGACTGCTGGGCGCACTCGAAGAGATTGCGCTGCATCCCCACCTGCGTCGGGTGATGCGCATTGCCATCCACCGGGTGGAATACGTGGGCGAGCTCGACGCCATCCGGGCCCGGCACCTTTCTTCGCACCGCGCATGGACGGCGCGCAGCGAGCGCGCCCTCGCACTCGCCTTTAAGACCCAGCTTTTAGCGAACAATCAGCCGCCGCGCATGACCAGCACGCTCGCTGCCATCGGCCTGCAGGCGCTGGTAGAAGGCCTGCTGCAAAGCTGGCTGCTGGACACCGATGCATTCGACTTGGTGGCCACCGGGCGCAGCGCAGTGGCGAACTGGCTGCGGGGCCTGGGGCTGGACGACACCGCCTGCGCCCCACCCAGCTGAAGCGTCGAGCGCGCCGCGCTTACTGCACCGGCGCGCCTGCCTCAAACCACTTCCCAATCAGCGCCCGCTCTGCGTCGGTGATGCCGGTGGCGTTGTTCATCGGCATGAGCTTTTGCACCACCACCTGCTGGTAGATGGCCTGCGCATGCTGCTTCACAAGCTGCGGCGCATCGAGCCGTACGTTCTTCATCTGCACCTGCGGGCCGTGGCACATAAAGCAGCGCTGCTCAAAGACGGCATGGACTTTTTCATAGTCAAATTGACCTCCAGCGCTTATCTGGGTTGCGCTAGCAGCTCCTGAAACGGGAGCATTTGCCACCACGGGCGCAGGCCGCAACCACACGATTACACCGACCAGCACCGCCACCCCCACCAAGGAATAGGGCAATGGATTGCCATTGCGGCCGAGCTTGAAGCCGTGCCGCATCACAAAGAACTGGCGGATCGCAGCGCCGGCAAACATCATCAGGATGAGCACCAGCCAGTTCTGCGGATGGCTCCAGGTAAAGCTGTAGTGGCCGCTTAGCATGGCGAACAGCACCGGCAGCGTGAAGTAGGTGTTGTGCACGCTGCGCTGCTTGCCCCGCTTGCCGTGAATCGGGTCCACCGGCGTGCCGGCTTTGATCTGCGCCACTACCGTGCGTTGGCCCGGAATGATCCAGAAGAACACGTTGGCGCTCATGGCGGTGGCGACCATCGCGCCCACCAGCAAGAAGGCCGCGCGCCCGGCAAACCAGTGGCACGCGAGCCACGATGCAATGCACACCAGCACCAGCACGAGCGCACCGACAATGGCGTCGCCATTTTTCTTCTGCCCAAACACGCGGCAAATCGCGTCGTAGAGCAACCAGAACACCACCAAGAACGCAAGCGCAACAGCAATCGCAGCCGCGGGCGCCCAGTCCATCTTCGACTTGTCGATTAGGTAGGTGCTGGCACTCCACAAATACGACACCGTAAACAGCGAGAAGCCCGTCAACCAGGTGGTGTAGGCCTCCCAATAGAACCAGTGCAGATGGCCCGGCAGCTTGGGCGGGGACACGTTGAACTTCACCGGGTGATAGAAACCCCCGCCGTGCACCGCCCAAAGCTCACCACTGACGCCTTGGCGCTTTTGCTCGTCGTCCTCGGGCGGCGTGAGGCTGCTATCGAGAAAGACGAAGTAGAACGACGAGCCAATCCACGCAATGGCGGTGATGACGTGGACCCAGCGCAGCAGCAGGTTCGCCCAGTCGAGAAGGTAGCTTTCCATGAATTCCCTTTACAGCGCGTGCGAACACAGCGCCGGTTGGCGCCTGCTCACCACTGCGGGCGCTCTGAGCAGGTCAAGGGGGTCGCGCACACAAGACATTACCGGTTAAAACTGTACCGGGCCTTGGGCACCGCTGCGACGCAATGCCGAAGTGTATGCAAAATTTGTGTGCAATTCCAGCGCCGTTGTCGCCATCACACCTCGGAATTACCCTTGGACCCGCCCTCGGATCTACCGGCGGGCACTGCTGAGCAAAGCTGAAGCAATTGCGCCGCCACCGCCACAGCAATCACCTCAGGCTGTTTACCCAAAATACCGTGGACGCCAATCGGGCACGTAATGTGCGCCAATTCGGCATCGCTGAACCCTCGCCGCCGCAGCCGACTGCGAAAGGTAGCCCATTTCGTGGCGCTGCCAATGAGGCCAATGAACGGCAAATCGGCCTGGGTGCGCTGGCGCTCCAAACAGGCAGCCACCACGTCGAGGTCTTCGGCGTGGCTAAAGCTCATGATCAGCACCTGCGTGCCCGAAACCAGGCTGGGCACCGCTCCTTGCACCGGGTCGGAGTACTCGCAGGCCACGCCTGCAGGTTCAGGCTCGGGGAAGATGCCGTCGCGGCTGTCTACCCAGGTCAGTGCGAACGGCAGCGGTGCGAGCACCCGCACCAATGCGTGGCCGACATGGCCACCGCCAAACAGGGCGAGCGGCTGCAATGCCTGGCCCAAGCGTTGGCGCAGGGTATGGTCGTCGGCGCCAGAGACAAGCTCAAAACGCAGATGCATGACACCGCCACAGCACTGACCCAGGCTGGGCCCCAGCGCATAGCGCTGCGCTTCCGGAGCTGGTGTGCAATTGGCCGCAAGCATGGCGCGTGCCCGGGCGATGGCGGCAAATTCAACGTGGCCTCCGCCCACTGTGCCCATGGTGTGGTTCGCGAACACGGCCATCCAGGCGCCGCGTTCGCGCGGCGTCGAGCCTTGTATGTCCTCAACCGACACAAGGCAGGCGCGCTCGCTGGCGAGTGCCTGCAAAAATTGGTGCAAAAATACCATCGAACTATGCTCCCCACGACCCCTTCATGAAGCCACTTCCCCCCTCGAATGCCCCACCCCGGCGCTGGTTTCGCACCGGATTGATGGCATCGATTGCTGCAGCCATTGCAGCCTGCCGTTCGGCGCCTCCTACTGCGCCCCAAGCGCCTGACGGCCAGCCCACTTCTACATCGCTGCCCCACGTCATCGGGCCAGTGCCCGGCACACAAGGCTCAGCGCGGCCTTCTGCGGCAAGCACTGCACGAGCATATCGGCAAGACGCTGCCACCCACCTCTACGGACTCAACGCCGCCCGCATCTACAAAGGGCGCATGCCGCCCCTGCTGTACGCCATTGGCGTGCTGAATGTAAGCCTCGACGCGCGCGGCAAAGTGCTCGGCATCTCATGGATGCGCGCACCACGCCATGCACCTGAGGTGATGGCCGAGATTGAGCGCACCGTACGCGCCGCCGGCCCCTTCCCCGCGCCCGCACGGCTGGGCAAAGTGACGTACACCGACACCTGGCTCTGGGACAAAAGTGGCAAATTTCAACTCGACACGCTCACCGAGGGGCAGAACTAAGCGCAACGTAGCGCGAACATTGGCCCAATAGTTCGCTGCCGAGTACCAGCGGCCGCCGTGCAAGGGCCGCCCCGCAGCACGGGCGGTGTCCCCCTTCCTGCGCGAAGCGCGAGAGAAAGGGGGAAGCGGCGCAGCCGCTCAGGGGGTTGGCTCCATTCAAGAGCCACGGTACGTGGAGTAGCTCCAAGGGCTCACCAGCAGCGGCACGTGGTAGTGCTGATCGGCATGGGCAACACCAAAATCCAGGTTCACTTGGCCCAGAAAACTGGGCTCCGGCAAGGCCACGCCTTTGGCCTTGAAGTACGCCGCCACGTCAAAACGAAGGCGGTAGGTGCCAGGACGCAGCGATGCATTGTCAAACAGCGGCGCGTCGGTGCGGCCGTCCTGATTGAGCACCAACTCTTTGAGGAGCGTCGCTTGCTCACCGTCGGTGGAATACAGCGCGATGTGCATGCCTGCGGCCGGGCAGCCGTGCATGGTGTCGAGAACGTGGGTGCTGAGGCCCATGGCAGTCGCTCCTGAAATAGCGGGGTGGATCAAACAATCTCTGTGCACCAAAAGTGTATACACTTTTATCGAATCCACCTATCATGAACCTATGGAATCCTCCACCCACGCCATTGTTGAGTCGCTGACCCGCGCCATCGTTGAACACCGCTTGCAGCCCGGCACCAAACTGGCCGAGCAGAAGCTGGCAGACCATTTTGGCGTCTCGCGCACCCTCGTGCGCCAGGCCTTGTTCCAGTTGGCGCAAAACCGCCTGGTCACGCTGGAGCCCGCGCGCGGCGCTTTTGTCTCCACCCCGTCCGCCGAAGAAGCGCGCCAGGTATTCGCCGTGCGCCGCATGCTGGAGACCGAGATGACGCGCGCCTTTGTGAAGAACAGCACGCCCGCCAAGATCAAAGTGCTGCGCGCCCATGTCGCCAGCGAAGCGGCCGCATTGAGCGCCCAAGACGCCACTGGCCGCACCGAGCTGCTGGGAGATTTTCACGTGCGCATGGCCGAGCTCATGGGCAACGACGTGCTGGCGCAGCTGCTGCGCGATTTGATTTCGCGCTGCGCCCTGATCACGCTGATGTACCAGAGCGCCAGCGAGGCCGCGCATTCGCACGAGGAGCACGAGGAAATCGTTATTGCGCTTGCTGCGCGTGACGAAGCACGTGCAGTGCAGCTTATGCACGCGCATTTGGAGCACGTCGAAGCCAGCCTCACTTTTGACCGCGAGCAGCCGGTGAACGAGTTGTCGCTCGCGCTCGCGCCCCTCTGAAAGCGCCCCAATGACCTACGACAGCACCCTGCCCTACCCGCGCGACCTGGTCGGCTATGGCCCGAATCCGCCCCACGCCCGCTGGCCCGGCGGCGCGCGCATTGCAGTGCAATTCGTGCTCAATTACGAAGAAGGTGGCGAAAATTCGGTGCTGCACGGCGACGCTGGCTCCGAACAGTTCCTTTCGGAAATGTTCAACCCGGCCAGCTACCCCGAGCGCCACATCAGCATGGAGGGCATCTACGAATACGGCTCGCGCGCCGGTGTCTGGAGGCTGCTGCGCGAATTTGCGCAGCGCGGCCTGCCGCTCACGGTGTTTGGTGTCGCCACGGCGCTGGAACGCCACCCCGAGGCGGCCAAGGCTTTCGTGCAGGCAGGCCACGAAATCGCCTGCCATGGCCTCAAGTGGATTCACTACCAGCATGTGCCCGAAGCCGTAGAGCGCGAGCACATGGCGCAAGCCATGGCGATCATTGAGCGCCTCACCGGCATCCGGCCTGAGGGCTGGTATACCGGCCGCGACAGCCCGAACACGCGACGCCTAGCAGCCGACTACGGCGGCTTTGCCTACGACAGCGACTACTACGGCGACGACCTGCCGTTTTGGATGAAGGTGCAGAAGACCGACGGCAGCGTGGTGCCGCAGCTTATCGTGCCGTATACGCTTGACTGCAACGACATGCGATTTGCGCTGCCACAAGGTTATTCGCACGCCGACCCCTTCTTTCAGTACATGCACGACACCTTCGATGTGCTGTACGCCGAGGGCGACCCGGCCGGCCTGGACCGGCCCAAGATGATGAGCATCGGCATGCACTGCCGCCTGCTCGGCCGGCCCGGCCGCATCACCGCGCTGCAGCGCTTTCTCGACCACATCGCGCAGCACCAGGACGTGTGGGTGTGCCGGCGGATCGACGTTGCTCGACACTGGGCAGCGCAGCACCCAGCGCCAAAATTTTGAATGGAATTGGCCTCTAGCGCTTATCTGGTAAGCGCTCGCAGCTCACTTTTTTATAGGAACGCCCATGGCCCTCACGTTGCAAGAACTCAACTCCGCCAGCCCGAAAGAGGCGTTGGCGCTGCTGGACGGCGTCTACGAGCACTCGCCCTGGATTGCAGAGCAGGCACTCGCCGAGAGGCCGTTTCGCACGCTGGCCCACCTCAAGCACGCCCTGGCCAGCGCGGTGCGCAATGCCACGCCGGACGCCCAGCTCGCCTTGATTCGCGCCCACCCGGAACTGGCGGGCAAGGCCATGGTGAGCAAGACCCTCACACACGAGTCCACCCACGAACAGCGCACCGCCGGGCTCACCGATTGCTCGCCAGAAGAATTCGCGCGCATTCAGCAGCTCAATCAGGACTACAACGCGCGCTTTGGCTTTCCCTTTATCGTGGCCGTGCGCGGCCCGCGCGGCACGGGGCTTACCCGCGGGCAAATCATCGACACCTTTGCCCGGCGCCTGGACAACCACCCCGCCTTCGAGCGCGCTGAGGCGCTGCGCAACATCCACCGCATTGCGGAGATTCGCCTGGCCGACAAGTTCGGCGCCCACCCCGCGCTCGGCAACGATGTGTGGGACTGGCACGAGTCGCTCGCCCGCCATTCCGACCCCGGCTACGCCGAGCAAGGTCAGCTCACCGTTACCTATCTGACCGACGCCCACCGCGCCTGTGCTAAAGCGCTCAGCCACTGGATGCGCGACTGCGGCTTTGACGAGGTCGAGGTGGACGCCGTGGGCAACGTGGTCGGGCGCTACCACGGCGACGCGCCCGGCGCCAAAGCCTTGCTGACCGGTTCCCACTACGACACTGTGCGCAACGGCGGCAAGTACGACGGGCGCCTGGGCATCTTTGTCCCCATGGCCTGCGTGCGCGAACTGCACCGTGCGGGCAAACGCCTTCCGTTCGCCATCGAAGTGGTGGGTTTTGCGGAAGAAGAAGGCCAGCGCTACAAGGCAACCTTCCTCGGCTCTGGAGCGCTGATTGGCCACTTCAACCCCGCATGGCTGGAGCAGCAAGATGCCGACGGCGTCACGATGCGCGCCGCCATGGAGCATGCAGGCCTGTGCATTGACGACATCCCCAAGCTGCAGCGTGACCCGGCGCGGTATCTGGGCTTTATCGAGGTGCACATCGAACAAGGCCCGGTGCTCAATGCGCTCGATTTGCCGCTGGCCGTTGTCACCTCCATCAACGGCAGCTTGCGCTATGTCGGCGAGATGATCGGGATGGCGAGCCATGCGGGCACCACGCCGATGGACAGCCGGCGCGATGCTGCCGCCGGCGTGGCGGAATTGCTGCTGTACGTGGAGCAGCGCTCCGCACAAGACGGCGACTCGGTCGGCACCATAGGCGTGCTGAACGTGCCCAGCGGCTCTATTAATGTGGTGCCCGGGCGCTGCCAGTTCACGCTCGATATGCGCGCCCCGAACGACGCGCAGCGCGACGCCATGGGCGCGGACGTGCTGGCCCAGGTCGCTGCCATCGCCACGCGTCGCGGACTGCACTATCGGTTGGAAGAATCGATGCGCGCCTCTGCCGCCCCTAGCGATTCGGCATGGCAGCAGCGCTGGGAGCGCGCTGTCGAATCCCTGGGCGTGCCCGTCTACCGCATGCCCAGTGGCGCCGGCCACGACGCCATGAAGCTGCACGAAGTCATGCCCCAAGCGATGCTGTTTGTGCGCGGCGAGAACGCCGGCATCAGCCACAACCCGCTCGAATCCACCACCAACGAAGACATGGAACTGGCGGTGCACGCCTTCAGCCACGTACTGCAGCAACTCGCGAAGGAATCCGCATGACCACCTATTCAGAACTCGACGCCTGGATAGACCAGCATTTCGATGAAGAAGTCGCCTTCATGCAGGCGCTGGTGCGCGTGCCCACCGACACGCCGCCCGGCAACAACGCGCCGCACGCCGAGCGCACCGCAGAGTTGTTGGAGCCAATGGGCTTCGAGGTGGAGCGCCATGCCGTACCCCAAGCAGAGGTCGAAGCCTATGGCATGGAAAGCATCACCAACCTCATCGTGCGCCGCCCCTACGGCCCCGCTGGCAGTGGCCGCACCGTGGCGCTCAACGCCCACGGCGACGTGGTGCCGCCCGGTGAAGGCTGGACGCACGACCCCTACGGCGCGGAAATCGTGGATGGCAAGATGTACGGCCGCGCGACCGCCGTGAGCAAAGGCGACTTCGCCAGCTTCACCTTTGCCGTGCGGGCGCTTGAAGCCGTGGCCAAACCCACGCAGGGCGCGGTGGAGCTGCACTTCACCTACGACGAAGAATTTGGCGGCCTGCTCGGCCCGGGTTGGCTGCTGAAAAATGGCTTGACCCGCCCCGATCTGCTGCTCGCGGCCGGCTTCTCGTACGAGGTGGTCACGGCGCACAACGGCTGCCTGCAAATGGAAGTGACGGTGCACGGCAAGATGGCGCACGCCGCGGTGCCCGACACCGGCGTAGATGCACTACAGGGCGCGGTGCACATCTTGAACGCGCTGTATGCGCTCAACACCGAGAACCGCAAGCTGCTGTCCAAGGTTCCGGGCATTACGCACCCTTACCTGAATGTGGGCCGCATAGAGGGCGGGACCAATACCAATGTTGTCCCCGGAAAAGTCACATTCAAGCTCGACCGCCGCATGATCCCGGAGGAAAACGTGGCCGAGGTGGAGGCCGCCATTCGCGCCTGCATCGCCAAGGCAGCAGGTGAATGCCGAGGCATCACTGTGGACATCCGCCGCATGTTGCTGGCCAACGCCATGACGCCACTTGCCGGTAACAAGCCGCTGGTAGACGCCCTGCAAAAGCATGCGGGCGAAGTGTTTGGCGAAGTGCCGCCTGCCGTGGGAACGCCGCTCTACACCGACGTGCGCCTGTACGCCGAACAAGGCATTCCCGGCGTGATCTATGGCGCCGGACCGCGCACAGTGCTCGAATCGCACGCCAAGCGCGCCGATGAACGACTGGACCTGGAAGACCTGCGCCGCGCCACCAAGGTGGTTGCACGTTCCTTGCACGATCTCTTGACGTAATTGGTGCCCCCTGCTTGAGCGGGCGACCCTACACTGGCCTGCCCTTTGCTCGCGTCTGCTTGCGGTTGTGCCGACAGTGTCTTGCGGAGGGCTGATTGAAACCCTGAGGAGACACCATGAGCATTCGCCACACTCTGCTGGCCAGCAGCCTTGCGCTCGCGCTGTTGAACTTGGCCGCCTGCAGTTCCGCGCCGCAGTCCGCCGCACCACTTGGGCCGGTCGTCGAGCAAACCGCCGCTGCGAAAGCCGCGGGCGCTGCCTACGACTTCGACTTGGACGTGTTCCACCCCGTGGGTGGCGCAGCACGGTATGGTGGCCAGCGAGCAGGCCTTGGCTTCGCAAATTGGGCTCGACATCCTGAAAGCGGGCGGCAATGCGGTCGACGCTGCGGTCGGCATCGGCTTTGCCCTGGCCGTAGCGTTGCCCAACGCCGGCAACCTGGGCGGCGGCGGCTTCATGATGGTCTACGACGCCAAAACCGGCAAAAGTGTGGCGCTCGATTTTCGTGAGATGGCGCCAAGCAAGGCGACACGCGACATGTACCTCGATGCCAAGGGCAACGTGGTGAACGGCAAATCGCTATTCACGCACTACGCTGTCGGCGTGCCCGGCACGGTGGCCGGCATGGAACACGCACTGAAAACCTGGGGCACGATGCCGCTTGCCAAATTGGTGGCGCCCGCAGCAGCGCTGGCCGAGCAAGGCTACCCGGTGAGCGAAACCCTGGCCAAGGTGCTGCTGCAGACCAAGAAGTCCATGGGCCAATGGCCCGCCACGCAGGCCATCTTCTGGAGAAACGGCGAGCCCCTCAAGGCTGGCGACCTGCTGGTGCAAAAGGACTTGGCTGCCTCCATGCGCCTGATTGGCAGCGAAGGCGCCAAGGCGTTCTACGAAGGCGCTATTGCGCAAAAAATAGCCGCCGAGATGGCCACCCATGGTGGCGCGATCTCGCTGGCCGACCTCCGCGACTACAAGGTGGTAGAGCGCGCTCCCACGCACGGCACCTACCGCGGCCATGAGATTGTCACCATGCCGCCGCCTTCGTCCGGCGGCCCGCACCTGGTGCAAATTCTGAACATGCTCGAACCGCTGCCACTGGCCGAGTGGGGGCCAAACAGCGCGCAGACCATTCACTACATGGCAGAGAGCATGAAGCTGGCCTATGCCGACCGCGCCGAATACCTGGGTGACCCCGATTTTGTCAAGATTCCGCTCAAGGGTTTGACATCCAAGCGCTACGCCGCGCAACTCGCCGCCGGCATCGACGCCAACCATGCGCGCCTGAGCAAAAGCATCAAACCGGGCAAGCCCCAGCCGTACGAGAGCGACCAGACCACGCACTATTCGGTGGTGGACAAAGCTGGCAATGCAGTTGCCGTCACCTATACGCTCAACACCAACTTCGGCAGCGGCATCGTGGCCGCCGGCACCGGCATCCTGCTCAACAACGAAATGGACGATTTCTCGGCCAAGCCCGGCGTCGCCAACGCGTACGGCCTGGTCGGCGGCGACGCGAATGCGGTGGCGGCCGGCAAGCGGCCGCTCTCGTCAATGACGCCCACCATGGTGCTGAAAGACGGCAAACCGGTACTCGTCACCGGCAGCCCCGGCGGCGCCCGAATCATCACCACGGTGCTGCAGACCGTGGTGAACACCATCGATTTCGGCATGAACCCCGCCGAAGCGGCCTCAACGCCGCGCGTGCACCACCAATGGACCCCCGACGAGCTGCGCGTGGAGAAAGGCCTGAGCCCCGACACCCTCGCCCTGCTGCGCCAACGCGGCCACACCATTGCGGTCAAGGCGGCGATGGGGCGCACGCAGACCATTGCCCTGCGCGGTGGCGTGCTGTACGGTTATTCGGACCCCCGCAATCCGGACGGCAAGACGCTGGGGTACTGACCGACACTTTGCGACCACTTCCAACCGCCCTTCACGGGCGGTTTTTTTTGGTCATTGCTCTTGTGCGCACAACGATAGGAATCAAGAGAATTTCTTAAATAGATAGCTGGTAACGCTTGCTGCATAAGCGCTACAGGCATATTTCATCCATTTTTTCTAATCAAACCGATTCACCCGGAACTACCCCCCACCGGCTGGCGACCACCACCACAGGGTTTCTCTCTATCAGTTATTTACTATATTTTGTATACACTTTTTGTATGGACTCATCTGGCGTACGGATGAGCGCGCCGGTCCCCACCCACTTTTCTCAGCACCCCGCCAAGGAGCTTCCGATGCAACCCAATGTTCACCCCGTTGACGAGCACCTGCCTCTGGGCCGGCTGACCGCGCTCGGCCTGCAGCACGTGTTGGTGATGTACGCCGGCGCGGTAGCTGTACCGCTAATCGTCGGCCGCGCGCTCAACCTCTCGCCCGACCAGGTCGCCAAGCTGATCTCTGCCGACCTGTTTGTCTGCGGAGTTGTCACGCTGATTCAGGCGCTGGGCGCCACGCGGTGGTTCGGCATCAAGTTGCCGGTGATGATGGGGGTCACCTTTGCTTCGGTCGCACCGATGGTGTCCATGGCGCAGACCACCGGCGGTACTGCGGGAGCCGGGCTGATTTTTGGCTCCATCATTGGTGCGGGCGTCATCTCCATCTTCATAGCACCGGGTGTCAGCCGGATGCTGCGCTTCTTCCCGCCCGTGGTTACCGGCACCATCATTGCAGTCATCGGCATCAGCTTGATGCGGGTCGGCATCAACTGGATTTTCGGTAACCCCGTTGGCCCGACTGCGCCCAGCGTGGTACACCCCGAGCACCTTAAATGGCTGGCCGACATGCAAGCCGCCGCCGGTGCTCCGGGTGCTTCATTGCCACCGGTGCCCAAGGGCTTTGCCATCGTTCCCACCATCCCCAACCCGAAGTACGCCGACCTCACCGGCGTCGGTATCTCGGGGCTGGTACTGGCTTCCATCCTGCTGATCGCGCGCTTTGCCAAGGGTTTCATCGCCAACATCTCTGTTCTGCTAGGCATCGTCATTGGTGCCGTGGTGGCGGTGGCGATGGGCTTGATGCATTTCGAGAAGGTCGGCAAAGCTGCGTGGTTTGACGTGGTGCTGCCGTTTGAGATTGCGACGCCGGTGTTTGACCCCATCCTCATCCTGACCATGAGCCTGGTAATGATTGTGGTGATGATCGAATCGACCGGCATGTTCCTCGCGCTGGGCGAAATGACCGACCGAAAGATCGAACAGAAAGACTTGGCGCGCGGGCTGCGCACCGACGGCCTGGGCACCCTCATTGGCGGCATCTTCAATACCTTCCCCTACACCAGCTTCTCGCAAAACGTGGGGCTGGTGGCCGTCACCGGCGTCAAGAGCCGCTTTGTCTGTGTGGCAGGCGGCATCATCCTCATCGTGCTGGGCGTGCTGCCAAAAATGGCGGCACTGGTGGAGTCGCTTCCCACGGTCGTACTCGGCGGCGCCGGTCTGGTGATGTTCGGCATGGTTACTGCTACCGGCATCCGCATCCTGGGCGGCGTTGATTTCCGCGACAACCGCTCGAACGCCATGATCGTCGCCGTGTCGATTGGCGTCGGCATGATTCCATTGGTGGCCCCCAACTTTCGCCAGTGGATGCCGCATTCCATTCACCCGCTGATCGAGTCGGGCATTTTGCTGTCCTCACTCGCCGCTGTGCTGCTCAACGTATTTTTCAATGGCGCCAAGGGCGATACGTCGGCGGCCATCCGCGCCGCCAGGCAGGCCGACGCCCACTGAACCATCTTCATTAAACGAGCGCGGCACTGTTCCAACAGCGCCGCGCTTTTTTTGTTCTTCAGCCGCGACCATGCAACGAGCATTGCTCTATGCTAGTAGCGCTTTTGCCTTCTGGAACCTGTCATGACCGAACCCCTTAGCAACGCCGAACTCACCCTGCGCGAAGCCGCCCGCGAGTACCACCGCAACCCGACGCGCGGCAAAATTTCCGTCACCCCGACCAAAACACTATCGAACCAGCGCGACCTCTCGCTCGCCTACTCGCCCGGTGTCGCCTACCCTTGCCTCGACATCCAGGCCAACCCGGCGCTGGCCTTTGATTTCACCTCGCGCGGCAACCTGGTCGGCGTCGTCACCAACGGCACCGCGGTGCTGGGCCTGGGCAACATCGGCCCGCTGGCGGCAAAACCGGTGATGGAGGGCAAGGGTTGCCTGTTCAAGAAATTTGCCGGCATCGACGTTTTCGACATTGAACTGGCCGAGAACGACCCAGACAAGCTGGTCGAGATCATTGCCGCGCTGGAGCCCACGCTCGGCGGCATCAACCTGGAAGACATCAAGGCGCCTGAGTGCTTCTACATCGAGGAAAAGCTGCGCGAGCGCATGAACATCCCGGTGTTCCACGACGACCAACATGGCACCGCCATCATCTCGTCGGCAGCGCTGCTCAATGGCCTGGAATTGGTCGGCAAGGAGATTGGCGCGGTGAAGGTCGCCGTCTCGGGCGCGGGCGCGGCCGCGCTGGCCTGCGTGGACGTGATGGTGGGCCTGGGCGTGGCGCGCGCCAACGTCTTCATGGTGGATTCCAAGGGCGTGATCTACGAGGGCCGCCCGGGTGGCTACGACGCTTCGAAGGCGCGCTACGCCCAGAAAACCGAATTGCGCACCTTGGCGGACGTGGTGAACGGCGCCGACGTATTCTTGGGCTGCTCTGCACCTGGCGTAATGACGGCGGAGATGGTCAAGTCCATGGCCGAGAAGCCGATCATCCTTGCGCTCGCCAACCCCGAGCCCGAAATCCGCCCTGAGCTGGCCAAAGCCGTGCGCCCCGACTGCATCATCGCCACCGGCCGCTCGGACTACCCCAACCAGGTGAACAACGTCCTGTGCTTCCCGTACATCTTCCGCGGCGCGCTGGACTGCGGTGCGACGAAGATTACCGAAGCCATGAAGCTGGCCTGCGTGCGCGAGATTGCGGACCTGGCCAAGGCCGAGATGAGCGACGAGGTGGCCGCTGCCTATGCCGGCCAAGAACTGCGCTTTGGGCCTGAGTATTTGATTCCCACACCGTTTGACGCGCGCCTGATTCTCCGCATCGCCCCTGCCGTGGCGCGCGCCGCGCAGGAATCCGGTGTGGCCACGCGCCCCATCGAAGACATGGAGGCCTACCGCCAGAGCCTGACCCGCTTTGTCTACCAAACCAGCATGTTCATGCGCCCGGTGTTTGCCGTCGCCAAGGCCCAGCCGCAGCGCGTGGCCTATGCCGAGGGCGAAGACGAACGCGTGCTGCGCGCCGCGCAGTTCGCCGTGGACGACGGCCTGGCACGCCCCATCCTCATCGGTCGCCCCGCCGTGATCGAAGCGCGCATTGCCCGCGCCGGTCTGCGCATTCAACCGGGGCGCGACGTCGAGGTGTGCAACCCCGAAGACGACCCGCGCTTTCGCACCTATTGGGAAAGCTACCACCAGCGCATGGGCCGCGACGGCGCCACACCGGAAACAGCAAAAGCTGCGGTGCGCCGCTCCAACACGCTGATTGCCTCGCTCATGGTGTCGCTTGGCGACGCCGACGCCATGCTCTGTGGCCTGGTGGGCAAGTTCGACAGCCATTTGCAGCACATCCGCGACATTTTTGGCGTAGAGCCTTGGGCACATTGTCTGGCCACAGTCAACGCGCTGATGCTGGAAAAGCACACGCTGTTTATTGCCGACACCTACATCAACGACGACCCCGACGCTCAGCAGCTGTCGGAAATCGCCCAGATGGCCGCAAAAGTGGTGCAACGCTTCGGACTGCCGCCCAAGGTGGCGTTTCTGTCGCACTCCAACTACGGCTCGTCCAGCCGCCCATCGGCGCGAAAAATGCGCGACGCACGCAATTTATTTTCTCAGGCGGCGCCCGACATCGAATGCGACGGCGAGCTGCATGGCGACGCCGCCCTGTCGGAGACCATCCGCTCACATAGCCTGGTCGATTCGACCTTGCACGGTTCCGCCAATGTGCTGATTTGCCCGAATCTGGACGCTGCCAATATTTTGTTCAACGTGCTCAAGACCACTGGCAGCCACGGCACCACCATCGGCCCCATCCTGCTGGGGGCGGCGGGTGCGGCGCACGTGCTCACGCCTTCGTCCACCGTAAGGCGCGTAGTCAACATGACGGCACTGGCCGCGGCGCACGCGGCTTCCAGAAAGGCGGAGCGGCCCGCCTGAGCAAAGGCTCAGGCGCCTTCGACGGTCGGGTCGCGCTCCATCAGCGCGGCCACGACCTGTGCAGGGGTTAGCGACCCGTCCAGCAGTGCGACGACACCCTCGCTAATCGGCATCTCAACGCCCAGCGCCTTGGCGCGCTGCACCACAGTGCGCGCACAGTACACGCCCTCGGCCACATGGCCCAGCGAACTCACCGCTTGCGCCAGCGTCTGGCCTTGCGCAAGAAGCTGACCCACGCGCCGGTTGCGCGAAAGGTCGCCCGTCGCGGTGAGCACCAGGTCGCCCAGGCCAGAGAGTCCCATAAAGGTTTCTGCCCGTGCGCCCAGCGCCAGCCCAAGCCGCGTCATTTCAGCCAAGCCGCGGGTAATGAGCGCGGCGCGGGCGTTCAGTCCCAGCGCCAAGCCGTCGCACAGCCCGGTGGCAATCGCCAGCACATTCTTCACAGCACCGCCAACTTCCACACCCACGATGTCGTCGTTGGCATATACCCGCACGCTCGGGCCGTGCAGGGCAGCCACCAACGCATCGCGCACCACGGCATGCTCACTGCAGGCGACCAGCGCCGTCGGGCGCGCGGCAGCCACCTCTTGCGCAAAGCTTGGACCGCTGAGCACGCCAGCTATCAAATTTGGAGCTACTTGCGCACGTATTTCGTGCCCTAGAAGCCCAAAAGACTCTGAATCTTGCCCGCTTGCCTCAAACCCCTTGCACAACCAGGCGACCGGAGTGCGGCAGTCGCGCAGGCTCTGCAGCAGCCCGCGCAAAGCCGCCATGGGCGCTGCGAGCACCACCAGGTCGCTCGCCTGCGCTCGCGCCAACAGCTCGGCCGCGTCGCCAGTGGCCAGTTGCAAGGAATCAGGAAACGCTGCGCTGGGCAGGTAGCGGGCGTTGCTGCGCGCAGCCTGCATGGCCTGCACTTGGGCATTGCTGCGGGCCCACAGCGTGACGGTGTGATTTTCGGGGTGCTGGGCGGCGCTGATGGCCACCGCCGTTCCCCAGGCCCCCGCGCCACAGACTATTATTTTCATAGCTTATAGCGCAGGCGCACAAAGCGCTGGAGGCCGAAAATACCCAAAATTACTGGGGCAGTGTGGCGGTCTCGCCGGTGCCAGCAGACTGCGTCTGTTGCTGCTGCTCGAACATTGCCTGGAAGTTGATTTCCGCCAAATGCACAGGCGGAAACCCGGCGCGGTTCACGATGTCGGACACATTACCGCGCAGGTAGGGGTAGACGATTTGCGGGCAGGCAATGCCCATGATCGGGCCCATCTGGTCTTCTGGAACGTTGCGAATCTCAAAGATGCCGGCTTGCTTGGCTTCCACCAAGAATACCGTCTTGTCCTTGATTTTCGTGTGCACCGTGGCGGTCACAGCCACTTCGTACAGGCCGTCCGCAATGGGAGTGGCTTCCACGCCCAACTGGATGTCCACGCTTGGCTGCTCTTGCTCAAGCAGGATGGCGGGCGAGTTGGGCTGCTCAAGCGACATGTCCTTGAGGTAGACGCGCTGGATCTGGAATACGGGATTTTCGATTTCGTTGTCGGCCATGGTGCTTTGCTTTCAGCTCAAACCGGGCCCGACCAGAAGCGGCAGGCCCAAAAAACTAACCCGCAGCAGGATCGACTCCCGCAGCGGGCACGTGGGGCAGGATTATGCAGCGCCGAGCAGGGGCAGCAATTCGCCCTTGCCATCGAGCGCCAGCAGTTCGTCGTGCCCGCCGACGTGGGTGTCACCGATGAAAATCTGCGGCACCGTGCGCCGACCGGTGACCTCCATCATGTGCATCCGCGCCTGCGGGTCGGTGTCGATGCGGATTTCTTCGATTTGCTCCACACCTTTGGATTTCAAAATTTGCTTGGCGCGGATGCAGTAAGGGCATACGGCGGTGGTGTACATCTTGACGGCTTGCATGTTGGGTCCTTTCGTTTTTCAGGATTTTTCGATCGGCAGGTTGGCGTCGCGCCAGCCTTTAAGGCCGCCGGTGAGCACTTGCACGTTGGAGTACCCCAACTTTCGTGCAATGCCTGCGGCGCGGCCTGCGCGGGCTCCGCTGGCGCACAGCAGCACCAAGGGCAAAGCCTTGTTCTTGACCACGGCCGGCAAGCGCGTTTCCAGGTCGGCCAGCGGCACGTTGCGTGCGCCAACCGCGTGCCCGGCGGCATATTCTTCTGGGGTGCAGATGTCAATCAACACGCCCTTTTCGCGGTTGACAAGCTGCACCGCACCCGCTGGCGCAAGCCCGCCGGGCCCGCCACCCTTGAGCATGGGCACCAGCAGCATGGCCCCTGAGGCGATGGCCATTACGAATAGATACCAGTTCTCGACAATGAAATTCACGGGAATCCTTGGGTTGCAAACCAGTCAATTTTAGAATGTATGGTTTTGACCCGCTCGCACTCAGGCCATCCATGCACAAGCTCGTACTTATTCGCCACGGTGAATCCACCTGGAACCTTGACAACCGCTTCACCGGCTGGACCGATGTAGCCCTGACGGAAACCGGCATTGAGCAGGCCAAAACTGCCGGCCGCTTGTTGCGCGAGGAAGGCTACGAGTTCGATCTTGCCTGCACCAGCGTCCTCAAACGCGCAATCCACACGCTGTGGCACTGCCTGGACGCAATGGAGCGCCAGTGGGTTCCCGTCACGAAGAGCTGGCGCCTGAACGAGCGCCACTACGGCGCCCTGCAAGGCCTTAACAAGGGGGAAACGGCCAAGAAGTACGGCGACGAACAGGTGCTCATCTGGCGGCGCAGCTACGACACACCGCCACCCGTGCTGGACGCAGCCGACGAGCGCAGTGAGCGCGGCGACCTGCGCTACGCCGGCCTGCAGGAGGGCCAGGTGCCATTGACCGAATGCCTCAAAGACACGGTGGAGCGTGTCATGCCGTTCTGGAACGACACCCTCGCGCCCGCCATTCGCTCCGGCCAGCGCGTGGTCGTGGCAGCGCACGGCAATTCGATTCGAGCACTGGTCAAATACCTGGACAAGGTCTCCGATGCCGACATCGTCGGGCTCAACATCCCCAACGGCATTCCACTGGTCTACGAGCTTGACGCAGACCTCAAGCCCCTGCGCAGTTACTACCTGGGCGATGCGCAAGCCGCCGCCAAGGCCGCCGCCGCGGTAGCGTCGCAGGGCAAAGCCTGAATTGAATTAAATCCTGCAGGGAACCCTTGGGCTTCGGGCGTTTCAAATGGCAGGCACGGTGTATATTGAATCGGTCAAAGGGGATCTATGCGGCAGAAATTGAAAATCACGGGTTGGGTCGCTGTTGGTGTTTTGGCCGGGGCGCTCACCACGGTGTCGCTCCAAACCGTGGCGCGTGGCGCCATGTCGCCCTTGCCGCTGGAGGAAATCCAGCAGTTGTCCGCTGTGTTCGGCCTGATCAAGACCGACTACGTGGAATCGGTCGACGACAAAAAACTGATCACCGACGCAATTTCGGGCATGGTCTCCAGCCTCGATCCGCATTCGCAGTACTTCGACAAGAAGTCGTTTACGGAATTCCGTGAAGGCACGTCAGGACGCTTCGTTGGCCTTGGCATCGAAATCACGCAGGAAGACGGCCTGATCAAGATCGTCTCACCGATCGAGGGCTCGCCCGCCTTTCGCGCCGGCCTGAAAACCAACGACCTGATCACCAAGATCGAAGACACGCCTGTCAAAACCCTGAGCCTGAGCGAAGCCGTCAAGCGCATGCGCGGCGAGCCCAATACCCAGGTGACGCTGACCATCCTGCGCAAGGAGGAGAGCCGCACCTTCCCGGTCACCATTACCCGCGAAGAAATCAAGACGCGCTCGGTCAAGGGCAAGATCGTAGAGCCCGGATATGGCTGGATTCGCCTCTCGCAGTTCCAGGACCGTACGGTCGAAGATTTTGTTGAGAAAGCGCAGGAGCTTTACAAACAAGAGCCGCGCTTGAAGGGCTTAGTGCTCGACTTGCGCAACGACCCGGGCGGCCTGCTGGACGGCGCAGTGGCCATCTCGGCGGCCTTCCTGCCCCCGGATGTGACTGTGGTTTCCACCAACGGCCAACTCGCCGAGAGCAAGGCAACCTACAAAGCCTCGCCAGACTTCTACGCCCGCCGCGGCGACCCGTTGCGCGGCCTGCCTGCAGCGCTCAAAACCGTCCCTCTGGTGGTGCTGGTGAACGAAGGTTCGGCTTCGGCGAGTGAAATCGTCGCCGGCGCACTGCAGGACCACAAACGCGCCGTCATCATGGGCAGCCAAACCTTTGGCAAGGGCTCGGTCCAGACGGTGCGGCCACTTGGACCAGACACAGGCATCAAGCTGACCACTGCGCGCTACTACACGCCAAGCGGCAAGTCCATTCAGGCCAAGGGCATCCTGCCCGATGTGCTGATTGATGAGACTGCCGAAGGCAATCTGTTTGCCGCGCTGCGCATGCGCGAAGCCGACCTCGACAAACACCTGGAAAGCGGCCAAGGCAAGGAAGTCAAGGACAAGGCTCGCGAAGAAGCGCGCGAAGAAGCCCGCAAGCGCCTAGAAGAAGAAGCCAAAAAACCCGTCGCTGAACGCCGTACTCCAGAGTTCGGAACTGAAAAGGATTTCCCGCTGCAGCAAGCCTTGAACCAGCTGCGCGGCAAGCCCGTGCTGGTTAGCAAGACACAAACCGAGCGCAAGGAAGAACCGAAAACGAATTGAGTTGCGCCTGAGCCACTCGCCGGCTGGCAGCTCTTTGGGCTGACCAGCCTTTTCTTTGCCCTCCGGCGCCACGCCCAAACCGCATGACCGACGACCAACTTCTGCGCTACTCGCGCCATATTCTTCTCGACGAAATCGGCATTGAGGGCCAGGAGCGGATCTTGGCGAGCCACGCACTTGTGATCGGAGCCGGCGGGCTCGGCTCCCCCGCGCTCCTGTACCTGACGGCAGCAGGCGTCGGACACATCACACTGGTCGACGACGATGCGGTTGATCTGACCAACTTGCAGCGGCAAATTGCCCACACCACCGAGCGCGTGGGGTTCCCCAAGGTGACGTCGGCGGCGCAGGCCATGGGCGACCTTAACCCGGAGGTGCAGCTCACTGCCCTGCAAGAACGCGTGGACGCTGTCCTGCTCGACCGGTTGGTGCCGGGCGTCGATGTGGTGCTCGATTGCAGCGACAACTTCGCCACGCGCCAAGCAATCAATGCGGCGTGCGTGCGGCACGCCCGCCCATTGGTCGCTGGCGCAGCACTTCGATTTGATGCGCAGATCACGGTGGTCGATCGGCGGGTCGCCGGCACAGGCTGCTACGCCTGCCTTTTCCCACCACACGCGCACTTTGAAGAAGAGGCGTGCTCGACGATGGGTGTCTTCGCGCCATTGGTCGGCATCGTGGGCGCGGTGCAGGCGGCAGAAGCACTCAAACTTGTCGCAGGCATGGGGACCTCGCTCGCTGGGCGGCTGCTCATGCTCGATGCCCGCTCCATGTCCTGGACCAGCATGCGCACGTCTCAAGACCCGGCCTGCCCGGTGTGCGCACACGGCGCGTAGGAACCTGCCTACGCTCTGCGCGTGTACACGCTGGCAGAATCAGCACGCTTGGCTGCGTACACTTTCCAGACGGGCAACATGCCACGCTGCCCCACCGGACCGCCGACAGTGAAATTAAAAACCTATATCGTCGAAGACAACGCCACCATCCGGGAGAACCTGATTGGGACGTTGCAAGAATTGGCCACGATTGAACCCGTAGGCGCAGCCGAGACTGAAGACGATGGCAAAGCTTGGCTGACCGACACCAGCGCCGAGTGGGACTTGGCCATCGTTGATTTGTTTCTACGCCAAGGAAGCGGCTTGGGCGTGTTGGCAGCCTGCCGCGATCGCAAGCCGCATCAGCGGGTAGTTGTGCTGAGCAACTACGCAACGCCCGACGTGCGCATGCGCTGCGCACAATTGGGCGTAGATGCCGTGTTTGACAAATCGAATGAAATCGATGCCCTCGTGGACTATTGCATTTCCCAGGCGGGCAGTCTCGATGCAGGCACGGTGCGTCCCTATTCGTAACTGCCCCGCACTGCTGCGCAGGCAACTTCGTACTTCAGTCGATCAGGCGATTTTTGAGCGCGTAGTACGTCAGGTCGCTGTTCGAGCTGAGCGCCATTTTTTCCATCAAACGCGTGCGGTAGGTACTCACGGTTTTTACGCTGAGCGAGAGCGACTTTGCAATGTCGCCCGCCGTTTCGCCACGCGCCAGCTTCAAGAACACCTGAAACTCACGCTCCGAGAGCTGCTCGTGCGGCGGCGCGTCGTCCTTGCGGTTGAGTTGCTGCGCCAACAGTTCGGCCACAGAAGGCGTCAGGTAACGACGCCCCAATGCGATGGTGCGAATCGCCTCGATGATCTCCTTGGGTTCGCATTCCTTGTTCAGGTAACCGCTCGCACCCTGGCGAATCAGCGAGATGGCGTAATGCTCCTCGGGGTAGCCGCTGAGAATCAAAATGCCCATATCGGGCGCCTTGGCGCGCAACATCGCGAGGGCGTCCAACCCGCTCTGCCCGGGCATGGCAATGTCCATCAAAAGCACGTCAATTTCATGATTGCGTACCAAATCGATGGCCTCGCGTCCGTTGCCTGCTTCGCCTACGACGCGCAGGTCAACATGCTCCGAGAGAAACTGGCGCAATCCCGAACGAACAATTGCGTGGTCATCGACGATGCCGATATTGATCATGCTGATTCTTTCCGCCCGCCTGTCGGCGGCCTCTTTTGTGGTTGGAATGGTGAAATTCTGACGTGTCCTTGCATCCACGGTGCAAGTACGCAGTGAACCATTATCCAGAATTTAACGTCGCGGCCGAAGTGCCCAGGACATTCCCATGCAATGGTCTCAATTCAAAAAACTCGCGCTTAGTCTGCCCATTGCCGTTATTGCGACGTTGGCGCTCGTCGCAATCAACGAGGTTGGCTTTCGCAACTCTGTCGCCGCGCTTGAGCAAGTCGAGCGCACGCAAACCATGCGCAACTCGGTCACCCAGTTGCTGCAGAGCATGGTCGACGGCGAGAGCGGGCACCGCGGCTATCTGCTCACGGGCGACGAGCGCTATCTGGCACCGTATGAGCAAGCGGTCGCCAGTGTTTCAACCAATTTGGATCAGTTGCGCGGCATGCTGTTGGGCTCGCAATCGGATTTGGCCGAATTCGGGCAGCTGTCGCGCCAAGTGTCGCGCAAGCTCTCCGAGATGGAGCTGAGTGTGCGCCTGCGCCGCCAGGGAAATGAGGATGCCTGGAAATTCGTCCTGTCCACCGATGTCGGGTTGGAGAATATGGAGGCGATCCGCAGGCACGCCAAAGCGCTGATCGAAATGACCGCAGAGGCCATGGCTCAGGACCAATCCAAGATTCGCCATTCCCTGCTGCTGTCTCGGCTGGGCATCACTGCGGTAAGCGTCGTAGGTCTGCTCGCGTTTGCCATGTACCTGCGCCAGACCACTGCGCTGCAAAAGGCTACGGAGCGCGAGCAGGCTTCGCTTGAAGCTGAGCGCGCTCGGCTTGAAGAACTCGTGCGGGCACGAACCGACTCGCTCTCCGAATTGGCCAGCCACCTGCAACTGGTGCGGGAAGAAGAGCGCGGCCACCTAGCGCGCGAGCTGCACGACGAGCTCGGTGCACTGCTGACAGCAGCGAAACTGGACGTCGCGCGTCTGAAATCGCGCATGACAACCGAAGGCCCCGAAATCGCGGAGCGGCTCAAGCATTTGACCGAAACCCTCAATGGGGTGATCGCCCTTAAGCGGCGCATCATTGAAGACTTGCGGCCGTCCTCCCTCTCGAACCTTGGTCTGACGGCGGCCATTGAAATCCTCACCCGGGAGTTCTCTGAGCGCGCCAGCCTGGACGTACAAATCAACGTCGAGCCGGTCACGCTTCCCGCGACCACGCAACTCACCATCTACCGCATGGTGCAAGAGTCGCTCAACAACATTGCCAAGTACGCACAAGCGCAGCATGTTCTGGTCACGGTGCACAACTACCCCACCCACGTGGCGATCCAGATTCGCGACGATGGCAGCGGATTCACTGTGGCCGATGTCCGGCGCAACGCGCATGGCCTTTTGGGGATGCGCCACCGAGTGGAAGCGGCAGGCGGGCGGCTCACCATCACCTCGGCTCCCAATGAGGGAACACTCATTTCAGCAGTGATTCCGACGTCACCTGATGCCTCGATGAGCACGTCCGTGCAGGCCGCCTGACCGCCCTGTCGGATGCTGTAGGCCTTCTCCTACAACCCAACCCCCACGCAAGCTGACAGCGCATGGCGCCTGCACCTTGCAACCCCAGCGCGCAGAGGCTCCTACAGTAGCGACAAGTGTGTTGAAACCCTCAGCACACACCTTTCAAGCCGCACTGCGGCACTGCCCCAGGAGTCTAAAAATGCTGCACTACGCCGTCGTCTTTCTTGTCATTGCACTTATCGCTGCTTTGTTTGGCTTTGGTGGCATCGCTGCCGGTGCGGTCGGCATTGCCAAGATCCTTTTCTTCGTCTTTGTCGTGTTGGCAGTGCTGACCTTCGTGGTGAGCCTCTTCAGGCGCGGCTAAGCCTCGCTGATTAAATTTGCCCTATTCATTGCGATCAACCCACAGGAATTTGACATGACCCCCGAACAAGCCACCAACAAAGTGAATCAAGCTACCGAAAAGACCGCCGATGTCGTGCGCCACGCCGCCGATTCCACGCTGCAAGGCGCGCAATCTGCCATTAGCGCAACGCGCCAAGGGACCGACCAAGTTGCTGACAGTGCGCGCCAGGCCGCAGGTAGCGCCATGCAAGGCGCCCAACACGCGGTGAACGCCACACGGGAAGCGGCAAACGCCCAACTCGACAAGGCAGCGGCCGCAGTGGATTCGATGCGCGCGGACATTGATCCGACCATCAACGAACTGGCCGCAAAGGCGCAGGCCTTGGCCGAACGCAGCATCAACTATTGCGCCCACACCGGTGATCGCCTGCGCCAGCAAGTTGACAACTACACGCAAGCCACAAACCGCTACGTGGTGGACCAGCCTGCCAAGTCGATGTTGATCGCGTTCGGCAGCGGCGCGGCCTTGGCAACCCTGCTGATTCTGGCCACGCGCAGCAACCGCGACTGAACGCCCGCCGCGCATCCAATCCACGACAAGCCAAGGAGGGCCCCCACATGAGCAAAAAACCCGAAAACACGACGCTAGAACTGGACCACGCCGCGCTGCGAGCTGCGGCAACCCAAATCGATCAAGGCGCAGTGACGCCCGCGTCCAGCCCGTATCGCGAGTCGATCATCAAGCTGCTGAACGGCGCTCTGGCTACCGAATTGGTATGCGTGCTGCGCTACAAGCGCCATCACTTCACCGCGCATGGCATTGCTTCGCCTGCCATTGCTGAAGAGTTGATGGTGCATGCGGAAGAAGAAGCGGCGCACGCCGACCTGATTGCCCGACGCATTGTTCAGCTCGGTGGTGAACCCAACTTCTCCCCCAAAGGCATCGAAGAACGCAGCCACGCCGACTATGACGACTCGACCGACCTCAAGGCTATGCTGCGTGCCGACCTTGTGGCGGAACGCGTTGCAGTGGAGGCCTATCGCCAAATGATTGATTTGATTGGCGACAAGGACCCGACGACGCGTCGCATGCTCGAAGGCATCCTCACGGATGAGGAAGAGCACGCCGACGAGATCAGCGACTGGCTTGACCGCTAAGCGTTATTTTCCCCACGGCCGGTCGGATCAGGAGAGGTGCAAAAGATCGACCGACTGCATGTTCCCAGCACCCGCGCTTCCAAAATCAACTTCGAAGGAAAAATCATGAAATACGCACGTGCCCTCGCCTTTGCCGCTATTGCCGGCATCACCGTTGTCTCCACCGGCTGCTCCGTCGCCCGCCATCAGCAAACCGTCGGCTCCTATGTCGATGACGCCGGCATCACCACTGCAGTGAAGGCCAAAATGGCCGAAGACAAGACGGTTGCAGCCACCTCCATCAGCGTGGAAACGCTCAATGGCACGGTGCAGCTTTCGGGCTTCGCCAAGTCGCAGAAAGAAAAAGACATGGCATCTGAAATTGCCCGCACCACCAAGAACGTGCGCGACGTCCGCAACAACATTGTGGTTCGTCCGTAATTCTTACGGTCAAAAGCAAAAGCCCGCTTCGGCGGGCTTTTTTACGTCTGACGACTGTTGAACCGGCGGTTCAAAGCAGCTGCGCTTAGTTGAGGTTGGGCGACGCTTGATCGCGCTTCTTTTGCATCAGGCGCTCCAGCACATTTGGCGAGACAAACTTTTCCACTTCACCCCCCAAGAGCGCAATCTCACGCACGAAGGTGCTGCTGATGAACTGGAATTTGTCGCCAGGCGTGAGAAACACCGTTTCCACTTCAGGCATAAGCGCACGGTTCATGCCCGCGAGCTGAAATTCGTAGTCGAAATCGGTGACCGCGCGCAGGCCGCGCACCATGGCTTTGCCATGGTTCTCCACCACAAAGTCGCGCACCAGGCCATCAAAACTGGCCACACTCACCTGCGGGTACGGTTGCACCGCCTCACGCACCATAGCCAAGCGGTCTTCAAGACTGAACAGAGTTTTCTTGTGGTGGCCAGCGGCCACCGCCACAATAACGGTGCCAAAAAGCTGGGTAGCCCTGTGCACGATGTCCTCGTGGCCAAGCGTGATGGGATCGAAGGTGCCTGGATAGACGGCAATGACGTTTTTCTGGGTAATGGGGGTCCTCGTTCAAATGCTCCGGGCGCTGGGGGGCAGCGCGCAGTTGGCCCATTATGGAGGACCCTAGGCTCGAGGGGAATTTCTAAAGAAACTGGTCTCTTGCGCTTGATTCATAAGCGCTAGCAGCTATCTTTTTTGAAGCAGATGCGCGTGTACTGCACCGGCGCGCAGGTGGCGGTGAAGCACAAGGCCCAGCGCGTCAAGCGCCTCATCGCTCCAGCGCTCCGGGGCTTCCAGATATATAAACCCCTGCGGTGCCAGTGCCGGCGCAGCCGCCTGCAAGGCCGACTGAAACAAGGCGCCACCAAAAGGCGGGTCGATAAATATCAAATCGAGGCTGGCCGGCGCACTTTGGCGCAGCACAGCGACACCATCGCCGCGCTGGACGCGCATGCTGCTTGCCTGCAAGTGCTGTTGCAGGCTGTGCAGCCGCGCGACGAGCGAGGGTTCGCTCTCTACCAACTGCACAGACGCTGCACCGCGCGATGCAGCCTCAAAGCCCAATGCCCCGGTGCCGGCAAAGGCGTCGACACAGCGCCAGCCGGATAGGTCTTGCCCCAGCCAATTGAACAGGGTTTCGCGAACGCGGTCGGGGGTGGGGCGCAAACCTTCGAGTTTGGCCACTGGCAAGCGCGTGCGCTTCCATTGACCACCAATGATGCGCACCTCGCCTGGCGGCGTGCCTGGCTTTCCGGGCGTGCCGCGAGAGGCAGCGGCCTTCGCGGGCTTCAAGGCTTGGCCCCCAGCACCACGGTAACCATGCGCTCGGGCTGCAGCTTGCGCGCCATGGCAGCGCGTACGTCCGCCACGGTCAGCGCGGCGATCCGATCGGTCCAACCATCAAGGTAGTCGAGCGGCAGCCCGTTGGTCGCGATGTTGACCAGGTTGCCCAGCAGCTTGCGGTTGCTGTCGATGCGCAGGGCAAAACCGCCGATCAAATTGTCTTTGGCCGCTTGCAACTCTGTCTCGGTTGGCCCTTGTGCAACAAAGCGCTCCAGCACTTCGCGGGAAACCTTGAGCGCCTCTGCCGCTTGGTCTGGCCGCGTTTGCAGGCTGACAATAAACGCGCCGGCATTCAAGCCGGGGCCAAATTGGCTGTACACGCTGTAGCTTAGGCCCCGCTTCTCTCGCACCTCTTCCGTGAGCCGCGAGGTAAATCCGCCACCGCCAAGAATGTGGTTGCCCACCAGCAGCGCCAGAAAATCCGGGTCGCTGCGCTTAAAGCCCGGTTGGCCTATGAGCACATAGGCCTGCGCCGACGCAAAGGGAATTTTGATTTCTTCGGCCTTGGCAAGCGGCTGCACTGCAGGCACGCTCGGCGCGGCTGCGCAAGGCGCGCCGCTGGGCACATGGGACAACAAAGTGTCCACCAGCGTCTGCGCCTGGGGGCGCGAGACGGCGCCGACGATGGAGACTTTGGCTCGGCAGGCCTGCACATTGCGCTCAGCAAAACTGCGCAAATCGCTCACCTCAATGCGCGCCAAGGTTTCGGGCGCCGCCCGCTCTCCGTAGGGGTGCGTGCCGTAGACCGCCTTGGAAAAGGCCTTGCCCGCCACCGTGCCGGGCCGCGTATCGGATTCGCGGATGCCCGCGCTCCAGCGTGCGCGTTCGCGCTGCCACACGTCTTCGGGCCAAGCGGGCTGGCCCATCTGGCGTGCGGCGAGCTGCGCGGCGCGCTGCAACAGCGCTGGATCGGTCAGCGAGCGCAGCGAAAAACTCAAGGCGTCGCGGTCGGCCCCCGCGCCAAACGACGCACCGAGATCCGCCCACGCCTCACCCAAGGCGTTTTCACCGATTGCGGGGGCGTCGCCCACCGCACGCACGCCCTTGGTCACCATCGTCGCCGCAGCGCTTGCAAGGCCCGCCTTGTCCGCCGGATCGCGCCTGCTGCCAGCGTCAAAGTCGATTTGCACATCCACCATCGGCAGCGCCGGGCTTTGCACCAGCCAGACCTGCGCGCCACTGGGCTCGGTCCAATGCTCAATGGGCAACAGCGCCCACGCAGATTGAGAGTAAAAAACCACTCCAGCGCTTATTGCACAAGCGCGAGCAGCTATCTTTAAAATAGCATTCATATTGACCCTGAGATCCTGAAGTCTTGAGAAGCGCAGCTGCGCCTCATCAGTGAATGGGGCCGCTGGCGGTGGCCGCCGCCGGTTTGCGCGTCCCGGCAGCAACCGGCTGGGGCAGCAGGGTGGCAACCGTAAGTTGGTCGTCGGCGAAGTAGCGCTGCGCCACGCTTTGCACCTCTTGCGGCTGCACGCCGCGCAGCAGCGTCAGCAATTGGTCTTCGGCGTCCAGTGGCAGGCCCTGCACCCAGTTGCTGCCCAGTTCGCTTGCCTGGTTTTGCAGCGAATCGCGGTCGTAGACGCGGCTGGCAATCCATTGCGTTTTGACGCGGGTGAGCTCCGCTTCACTCACCCCGTCTTTGGCGACCCGCGCGACTTCGGCACGCAGTGCGGCTTCCACCTGCGCTGCCGTCTTGCCTGTGGCGGGAACACCCGACAAGAAAAATTGCGACGGTCCCCGTCCAAACACCGAGGCGCCGCTGCTGGCACTGTCGGCCACGCGGTCGGGCCCCTGCGCCAAACCACGTTCCAGGCGCGCGCCGTCGTAGCCCGAAAGCACACCCGACAGCAGCAGCAACGCCAGCGCGTCGCGGTCGCTTGCGGTCGGTTTGGTCAAAGAATTGACCGACGGCGCCCGATATGCGAGCGCAACGTAGGCCTGGTCTGCGGGCGCCTTCACTTCGATGCGTCGCATGCCAATCTGCGGCGGCTCAGCGCGGGGTTTGCGCGTGGGAACGGCGCGGGCGGGGATGGCGCCGTAGGTCTTTTGCGCCAGTGCCAGCACCTGCTGCGGGTCCACATCGCCCGCCACCACGATGACGGCATTGCCCGGCACATACCACTGGCGGTAGAAGGCGCGGGCGTCGTCTGGCGTCATAGCGTCAAGGTCGCTCATCCAGCCCACCACCGGCCGGTGGTAGGGCGAGGCGATGAAGGCAGCGGCATTGAGCTGTTCGGACAGCAGCGCGCGTGGCTGGTCTTCTGTGCGCATGCGGCGCTCTTCTTTCACCACTTCAAGCTCGCGCTTGAATTCGTCGTCCGGCCACTGGTTGTGGGCGAAGCGATCGGATTCGAGTCCCATGACATCTTCCAGCTTGTTTGCTGGAATTTGCTGGTAATAGCCTGTGTAGTCGCGGCTGGTGAAGGCGTTTTCCTGCCCACCCAAAGCCGCCACGCGCCGCGAAAACTCGCCTGGTGCCAGCTTCTCGCTGCCTTTGAACAGCATGTGCTCAAGCACATGGGCCACGCCGCTGACGCCATCAACTTCGTCCATCGACCCGACCCGCAGCCAGACCATGTGCACGGCAGTAGGGGCGCGCCGGTCGGGCTGCACGATGAGCTGCATGCCATTGGACAAAGTGAACTGCGACGGTGCCACCGCCTGCGCCACCACAGGGGCTGCGTCGGGGGTGGCCGCGTGTGCGGGGGTGAGGGCCGCGACGCAAAGCGCGACGCCCAAAGCGGTGAAGGTGCGTTTCATAGAATGGAGTGATTCTATGAAGCGGCCAAATGTTCAGTTTTTTCAAGAAAAAGCCGGCTCCTCCGGCCCCTCCGACCCAAGCATCTGAAGTTTTGGATGGCACTGGCCCTGCGCAGGCGGCGCCTGGCGTGGCCGAAGTGGGGACGCCAAACGCTGACGCATCACCTACTGCTGCCAGTTCGCTCAAAGAGGGTTGGGCTCAGCCGGTTGTGGCAACCGTGGCAACCGTGGAAGCGGCCGCCGATCCAGAGCCCATTGCGACAGCTCAGCCGGCTACAGCAAGCGAGGGTGCAATAGCCACAGTGGCGACACTGGCTACAGTGGCGACAGAGACCCTTGCGCCAGCCATTGGGCCGTCAGTCTCACCCTTAATAGCGCCGCCATCGACGCCGGCCGCCACTGCAATAGTGCCGCTGGCGCCTGCCGCAATGGCGAACGCCAGCGCGCCGCCGCCGACTCCCACGCCTCCCACACACCCTACGGGGCCTCGCGCCTGGCTGCGCAATCCATTTGCGCGCACTGCTGCGTCGCCGGAGCCTGAAGCGCTTCCTCTCCCGGCAGCTGCTCCGTTGCCGTCGCCAGTGTCGGTACCGAGCCCGGCCGTGTCACCTGCGTCTGCGCCCCCGCCCAATCCACCAGCGCCACCTCAGCCGTCCACCCCAGCTGCCGTTCCCGCCGCCCCGCCTCCAGCGACTGCGTACCCGGTCCCCTTCACGCCGCTAGCTTCAGAACCCACGCCTGCCGAAGAGCCACCCGTCCCGCGCACGGGCTGGATGGACCGATTGCGCGGCGGCTTGCGCAAGACCAGCGCCAGCATTGCGACGGTGTTTACCGGCACGCGGATTGACGATGCGCTGTACGAAGAGCTTGAAGACGCCCTGTTGATGGCCGACACAGGCGTCAAGGCGACCCAGCATCTGCTGTTGGACCTCAAGCGCCGGGTAAAGGAAACCCGCACCACGGACCCTGCTGCAGTCAAAGGCCTGCTGGCCGATGCGCTCACCGATCTGCTGCGACCGCTGGAGAAGGCGCTGGTCATCGGCGAATTCACGCCTACGGTGATCATGGTGACGGGCGTGAACGGTGCCGGCAAGACAACATCCATCGGCAAGCTCACACGGCATCTGGCGCAAAGCGGGGCCAGCGTTTTGCTGGCGGCAGCCGATACGTTTCGCGCCGCTGCGCGCGAGCAACTGGGTGTGTGGGCCGACCGCAATACGGTGGAAATCATCAGTCAGGAAGGTGGCGATCCGGCCGCCGTGAGCTACGACGCCGTCACCGCCGGTCGCGCACGCCGCAAGGATGTCGTCCTGATCGATACTGCAGGGCGCTTGCCGACCCAGCTGCACTTGATGGAGGAGCTGCGCAAAATCAAACGCACCATCGTCAAGGCCGGCAACGCACCGGGCGCAGCGGGAATGGGCCAGCCACCGCACGAGATCCTGCTGGTGATTGACGGCAATACCGGCCAGAACGCGCTGGCGCAGGTGCGCTCGTTTGACGATGCCTTGCAGCTGACCGGACTCATCGTCACCAAGCTTGATGGCACCGCCAAGGGCGGCGTACTCGCCGCGATTGCGCAGGAGCGCCCGCTTCCTGTGTATTTCATAGGCGTAGGGGAAAAACTTGAAGACCTTGAAACCTTCAGCGCTCGGGAATTTGCGCAGGCGCTGCTGACCTAACCTGGCCGCGCTGGCCCCTGCGATGGCGATACGCGGCCTGCCTGCTTCATTTACTCGCAGCGGCTTATGCAGCATGATGGGCCATGTTCTTGGAGCTGACCGAAGAAGCCGCCCTGCTGTTGGCTTTGTGTTTTTTGCACGGAGTAAACATCCGCGTATGGAAAGCACGGCCCGGGCTTGGCCAATGCTTTTCTGGCTTGCTGTTTGGCAGCATCTGCATGCTGGGCATGATCAACCCCTTCGCGCTTGCGCCGGGCGTCTTCTTCGACGCGCGCTCTGTGGTGCTGAGCATGGCGGCTCTGTTTGGTGGCCCCGTGGTGGCGGTCATTTCGTCAGCGATGGCCATGGCCTGGCGTCTGTGGATTGGCGGAGCGGGGGCTACGGTAGGCGTTCTGGTCATCGTGCTGTCCACTTTTTTGGGCGCAGCGTACCGAGAAGCCCGCGTGCGGGGGTGGCTCGATGTGCGGCCGCTGACGCTCCTCGCATTCGGATTCATCTTGCACTTGATGGTGTTGGGTCTGTTTCAGGCGCTGTCACCGGACGTGACCCAGAGCGTCAATTCCACGCTCGCGATTCCGATGCTGCTGGTTTTTACCCCCGCCACCGCCCTGATGGGAATGCTGCTGCTCGACGTTGAGAATCGTGCCGCAACCGAACAGGCATTGGCGGCGACTGTCGCCCGACTGCGCGCGCTTACCGCGGCGATGCCCGACGTACTTTTGGTGATGGATGCGCAGGGGCGGCACATCGAAGTGCTGTCGTCCAACGAAGGCTCCTTACTTGCTCCCGCTTCGCAGCTGCTTGGCCAGCGTTACCACGACCTGATGCCTGCCGCACAGGCCGACCAGCTTGTCGCACTTATCGGCCAGACGCTTCGCAGCGGCAAGACCGAGAGCCTCATCTACGAAATGGAAACCCTGTCTGGTCCGCGCCATTTCGAAGGCCGTGCTCGCCCGCTGGGGAGCATGGTGCATGGACAAGCCACGGTGGTGTTTGTTGCGCGCGACATTACCGAGCGCTTGGAGGTCGAGAGCGCACTGCGCGAATCGGAGTTGCGCTTTCGCTCTCTGCTGCGTGACATTCCATCGATTTCGGTGCAGGGCTATCAGGCCGACGGCACGACTACGTACTGGAACAAGGCGTCCGAGGTGTTGTACGGTTACAGCGAACCAGAAGCACTGGGCAAGAACTTGGTGGATTTGATTATTCCCAACGAGATGCAAGGGGGAGTGCGGGAAAGCATGACGGCGATGTTCATGCATGGAACGCCCATTCCCGCAGTTGAGCTGCGGCTGCGGCACAAAGACGGATCCCCCGTGGATGTGTTCTCCAGCCACACCCGCATCGAGGTGCCGGGGCAGGCGCCGGAACTGTTTTGCATCGACATCGACATTTCGGGCCGCAAGGCAGCCGAGGAAGAAGCTCGCTATCTCGCCTTCTACGACGCCCTCACCCGCCTGCCCAATCGGCGCCTGTTGGTAGACCGCTTGCAGCAGGTCATGGCCAGCAGCGCGCGAACGGGCCTGCGCGCCGCGGTGCTTTTCCTTGATCTGGACAATTTCAAAACCTTGAACGACAGCAGAGGGCACGACGTAGGCGATCTTTTGCTGATCGAGGTCGCGGCGAGGCTGCACGGCATCGTGCGCGAGCAAGACACCGTCGCCCGGCTGGGCGGCGACGAATTCGTTTTGGTGCTGCAAAACCTCGCCTTAGACGCCGCCGAAGCTGCCGCGCAGGTGCGCAGCGTCGGCGAGCAGGTGCTGACGCGGCTGCGCGAGCCCTATGCGCTGCAGGGGCGGGACCATCACATTACTGCGAGCATCGGCGCCACCTTGCTGCGCCAACCGCAGGCAACCGTGGACGAAGTGCTTAAGCAGGCCGACTTGGCCATGTACCGGGCCAAGGCGGCCGGCCGAAACACGCTGCGTTTTTTCGATCCGGACATGCAGGAGGTGGTCAACCAGCGCGCACTGCTGGAGACCGAAATGCACGCTGGCCTGCGGCTGGCGCAATTCCTTTTGCTGTACCAGCCCCAGGTGGACCGCAATGGTCGAGTAACCGGCGCGGAAGTACTGTTGCGCTGGCAGCACCCCGAAAAGGGAATGGTCTCCCCAGCGCTTTTCATCCCTCTGGCGGAGGAAACCGGACTTATTCTTCCGCTCGGGTACTGGGTGCTGGAAACCGCCTTGCACCAGCAGGCGCGCTGGTGCACCGACGCGCGGTTTGCCCACCTGAACCTGGCCATCAACGTGAGTGCGCGCCAATTCCGTCAGGAAGAGTTTGTTCCGCAACTGCTCTCACTGCTTGCACAAACGGGCGCGAACCCCAAGCGCATCAAGCTCGAACTGACCGAAACGCTGCTTCTGGAGGACGTCGACAGCGTGATCGCCACCATGCTGGAATTGAAGCAGCACGGATTGGGCTTCTCGCTGGACGACTTTGGCACCGGATATTCGTCGCTCAACTACCTCAAACGCTTGCCGCTGGACCAGATCAAGATCGACCAAGGCTTTGTACGCGATGTGCTGCACGACCCCAAGGATGCCGCCATTGCCCACGCCATCATCGAACTGGCCGGCGAGCTGGGCTTTTCTGTCATCGCCGAAGGCGTGGAAACCGCCGAACACCACCGTTTCCTTCAGGAACACGGCTGCCCGGCATTCCAAGGCTACTTTTTTGGCCGCCCCGAGCCGCTTGCGGCCTTCGAGCAGCGGGTGCTGGACGGGTGGGACGCCGAGGCCACCCGCGGGACAGCGAATCCACTCTAGTGTTTTACTGCAATTTGCTATTTAATAGATAGCTGCTGGCGCAATATCAATAAGCTCTAGAGCCTATTTTGTCAATAATTTTCGCGTCACTTCTACCCAACCACCAATTGGGGGAACTTGTGGTCTTTAGCAGTCTCTTAAAGAGAGTGCTAACATTTAGCCATGGACGAAAGGAATTCTGGAATGACCTATCAATCTGGATCCGCGACAACCGCGCTGGCCCCGGCCAACCCGTGGGCGCTCGTGCCGCCACTCGGCAATCTTGACGCCTACATCTCTGCAGTCAACCGGCTGCCCCTGCTCACTTTGGAAGAAGAGCAGTCCGCTGCGCGCGGCCTGCGCCAAGACAACGACCTCGACGCCGCTGGTCGGCTGGTGATGTCGCACCTGCGCCTGGTGGTCTCCATCTCGCGCCAGTACTTGGGCTATGGCTTGCCGCATGGCGACCTGATCCAAGAAGGCAACGTGGGCCTGATGAAGGCCGTCAAGCGCTTCGACCCCGATCAGGGGGTGCGCCTGGTGAGCTACGCCATGCACTGGATCAAAGCCGAGATTCATGAGTACATCCTGAAGAACTGGCGCATGGTCAAGGTGGCCACCACCAAGGCGCAGCGCAAGCTGTTCTTCAATCTGCGGTCCATGAAGCAGGGTTTCAAGGCCGACGCACTCGCCGCTGACACGCACCGCAATACCTTGTCCGAGAGCGAGATCGACCAGATGGCGGCTCGGCTCAACGTCAAGCGCGAAGAAGTGATGGAAATGGAAACGCGCATGTCGGGCGGTGATGTGCTGCTTGACCCGGCGCCCTCGGACGACGGCGAGCAGGCCTTTGGCCCCATCGCCTACCTTGCCGACGCAGCGCACGAGCCCACAGCCATGATCGAAGCGCGCCAGCGCGATGTGCTCGCAAGCGACGGTATTGCCACCGCACTGACCAGCCTGGACGAGCGCAGCCGACGCATCGTTGAGGAGCGCTGGCTCAACGTCAACGACGACGGCTCGGGCGGCATGACGCTGCACGAACTGGCCGCCGTGTACGGCGTGAGCGCCGAGCGCATCCGCCAGATTGAGGTCGCTGCGATGAAAAAGATGCGCAAGAGCCTGGCCGAATACGCCTGAGCGGCTCGGTTGGCTGTCTTTTATTAACTGCCGCAAGGCGCGCAACCCGCGACGGTTGCGCGCCTTTTTTGTATCGAGTAGGAGCTTTTGATGTCTGCCAATCCGTCACGACGTAACGCACTGGCCTATGGCGCAGGGGCGGTGCTCGTTGCTGCAGTGCCCGGCGCCCTGGCCGCAGCCGGCAGCGCCGCTCCGGGCTGGCCCACCCGCACGATCAAGCTGGTGGTGGGTTTCCCGGGTGGCTCTTCGCCTGACCTGGTGGCACGCACCCTCGCCGAACCGCTGTCGCAGGCGCTTGGCCAAACCGTGGTGGTTGAGAACCGCGTCGGCGCAGGCGGGAACATCGCCGCCAGCGCAGTTGCACACGCCACAGACCAACATACGCTGGGCGTGATGATCAACGGCAATATGACGATCGCGCGCTTGATTCAGCCCCGTCTGAACTACGACCCCTTGCAGGATTTCGCGCCCATCAGCTTGGTGGGCACGGCGCCGCTGGCACTTGCGGCTCCCATCGACGCGCCGGGGGCAGATGCGAAGGCGTTCCTTGCCGCAGCCCGGAGCGCCGGTGACACCTGGAACTACGGCACGCCCGGCGTCGGCACTGTGGCGCATATTGGCATGGAGCTGCTCAAAGGCAAGACAGGCATCCAGCCGGTGCATGTGCCGTATGCAGGCAACCCGCAGGTCATCAATGCATTGATCGGCGGCCAAATTCACATGGCACTGCTGCCCCCGGCCATGGCCGCAGCGCAGGCGCGTGGCGGCAAGCTGCGGGTAATTGGTGTCACTTCCGCCAGCCGCAGCGCCTTGGTGCCCGAATACCCCAGTCTCGCGGAGGCGGGGGTGCAAGACTTCAGTCTGGAAATCTGGAATGCCGTGGCGGCGCCCAAGTCGATGCCGCCGCAGGTGGTTGGCCGCCTCTCTGCGCTGCTAAGCGAGATTGCACGCCGGCCCGCGATTCGCGAGAAGCTGTTCCAGCAGGGCTGGCAGGTGACCGGCACCACCGCCGAAGGCTTGGCGCGCCGCGTGCAGGCCGACGCCCAATTGCTCGGCGACGTGATTCGCACGCACCACATCAAGGCCGAATAAGCGGGCTGCAGCTGCGTTCAGCGGTCCATGGGCAGGACCTGGCTCTCCTTCACCTCTTCCATGACCACATAGCTGTGGGATTGCGCTGTTACAGGCAACTTCTTGAGCATGTCGCCCAGCAGGTGGCGGTACTCACTCATTCCCCCCAAGCGTGCCTTTACGAGGTAGTCGAAACTGCCTGACACCAAGTGGCACTCCATGACCTCGGGCAGGTGCAGCAGTTCTTGGCGCACCTTGTCAAACACGTCTCCCGACTTGGAGGACAGCGTGATTTCGACAAATACGAGCAGCGTCTTACCCAGCGCCGCCGGGTCCACCTTGGCGTGGTAGCCGGTGATGACTTTTTCGCGCTCCATGCGCCGAACCCGCTCGGAACACGGCGAGGTGGACAGGCCAATTTGCTCGGCCAGATCCGTCATGGAAATGCGGCCCTGACGCTGCAGGATGTCGAGGATTTTTCGGTCGATGCGATCGAGGTCGGTCATTTGAAGTGCGCGGCAGCAAAAGATCGTGCTATTTCAGCTGAAACTCTCGCAAGACGCAACTTTTTAAGTGAAAGTTACGGCATGCACCTCCATAAACTTCCTATAAATCTTGTTGATTTTGGAGTGCGCGATGAAAGTCTTAGTTCTCGGTGGCGGCGTGATCGGCACCACGACTGCGTATTACCTGGCTCGGTCGGGCGCCGAGGTGGTGGTGCTTGATCGCCAGAGCGGCGTGGCGCAAGAAACCAGTTTTGCCAACGCTGGCCAAGTTTCGCCAGGCTATTCGACCCCTTGGGCTGCACCCGGCATTCCCTTGAAGGCCATGAAGTGGATGTTCCAGAAACATGCGCCGCTCTCCATTCGCCCGGACGGCAGTCTGTTTCAGCTGCAGTGGATGGCCGCGATGTTGAAGAACTGCTCGCCCGACCGCTACGCAATCAACAAGGAACGCATGATGCGCGTCGCTGAGTACAGCCGCGCCTGCCTGCGCCAGCTGCGGGCCGACACTGGCATTGCCTACGAGCACCGCAGTCAGGGCACGCTGCAGTTGTTTCGCACGCAGGCCCAACTGGACGCTGTGCAGCGCGACGTGGCAGTACTCAAGGAATGCGGCGTGCCTTACGAGCTGCTGGACGCCACGCAACTGGCAACCGCAGAGCCCGCTTTGGCGCAGGCTCGCGCGCGGCTGGTGGGCGGCCTGCGGCTGCCCAACGACGAAACGGGCGACTGCCACATGTTCACGCAATCGCTTGCGCAACTGGCACGCGGTTTGGGCGTGGAGTTTCGTTTTGATCAAACCGTGGACGGCTTGATAACTGAAGGCAATCGCATCACCGGCGTGCGCGTGGGCGACACCGTGCTGACGGCCGACCGCTACGTGCTGGCTTTTGGCAGCTACACGCGTGCACTGCTGGCGCCCTTGGGACTAAAGCTTCCGGTATACCCCGTGAAGGGCTATTCGCTCACGGTGCCGCTGGTGAACCCCGAGCTTGCACCGCAATCGACGGTGCTTGACGAAACCTATAAGGTGGCCGTCACCCGCTTTGACAACCGCATTCGCGTCGGAGGCATGGCCGAGTTGGCGGGCTTTGACCTGTCGCTCAATCCGCGGCGGCGCGCAACGCTGGAGATGGTGGTAAGCGACTTGTTCCCTGGTGGCAACTTGCCCAAGGCGGAATTCTGGACCGGCCTGCGCCCCATGACGCCAGACAGCACGCCAATTGTGGGCGCTACGCCCTACGCCAACCTGCTGCTCAACACGGGGCACGGCACCCTTGGCTGGACCATGGCCTGTGGTTCAGGAAAGCTGGTGGCAGACCTTGCGATGGACCATACACCGGACATTCGCACCGATGGCTTGGCGCTCTCGCGCTACCTTCCTGCCGAGCGCAGCCGCCCGTCCGGCGTGCGTTCGGCCGGCGCTGCAGCCTGAGGCTGCTTACTTCGCCTCGTTCAGCAGACTGCGTACGTCGGCGGCCACCGCTTCTGCGCCACTGCCATAGCGGCTGTAGACACGTATGCGGCCGGCAGGATCAAAGATGTAGCTGCCTGCGGAATGGTCCATGGTGTAGCTCGTCGGCGTCTGACCATCGGCCTTCTTGAAGTAGATTTTGAAATCTTTCGCGATGGCGGTGGTCTGGGCATCCGTGCCGCGCAGTGCGACGAAGCTGGGGTCGAAATTGGCCATATAGGCCTTGAGCAGTTCCGGCGTATCGCGCTCAGGGTCAACCGTGACGAACACCGCCTGAAGACGCTCTCCGTCAGCGCCCAGCATCTGCTTTACCTGTGCAAGTTCCTGCATCGTCGCCGGGCAGACGTCCGGGCATTGCGTGTAGCCAAAGAACACCACCACAACCTTGCCAGCGAAATCCTTCAAGCTGCGCTGCTGACCATTTTGATCGGGCAAGGCAAAGTCGCGCGCATATTCAGCCCCGGTGATGTCCACACCACGAAATTCCGGCGCACTCTTGGTACAAGCAGAAAAAAGGCCTCCAGCGCTTATGCTGATTGCGCTGGCAGCTATCAAACGGAGAGCATTTCTTCGAAACATTACAGGGTCACAGTACGTAGTGGTCCACCAGCAGCGCAGCAAACAGCACGCTCAAGTGAATCAGGGAGAAGCGGAAAGTGCGTCTTGCCAGCACATCCGAATAATTGCGCCACAGCGCAAAGCCGTAAGCGCAAAAACCGAGGTTGAGCACGACGGCTGCCACCAGATAAATCCAGGAACTCATCCCATAGACAAACGGCATCAGACAGCCGGCAAACAGGATGAGTGTGTACAGGAACACCTGCAGACGCGTAAAGGCGTTGCCGTGCGTCACGGGCAGCATGGGCAACCCAGCCTTGCGATAGTCTTCCACGCGGTACAGCGCCAGCGCCCAGAAGTGCGGCGGCGTCCACAAGAAGATGATCAAAAACAGAATCAACGCCTCGGGGCCGACGTCGCCCCGCATTGCGGCCCAACCCAGCACGGGCGGCATGGCGCCAGACGCTCCGCCAATCACGATGTTTTGCGGCGTCATCGGCTTGAGCACCAGGGTGTAGATCACCGCGTAACCAATAAACGTGGCAAACGTCAGCCACATGGTCAGCGGGTTCACATAGACATAAAGCACGGCTGAGCCAATGCTGACCAGCACGGCAGAGAACGCCAGCGCCTGCAGGTCAGACAACTCTCCCTTGGCGGTAGGCCGCCAGGAGGTGCGCTTCATGCGGGAGTCGATGCCTTTCTCGACGAGGCAGTTGAACGCCGCCGCCGCGCCAGCCACCAGCCAGATGCCGACACACGCCACCGCCATGGTGCCCAGCTGCGCCAAGGTGGGCAGGCCTGGAATTGCCAGCACCATGCCGATCAGCGCGCAAAAGACGATGAGCTGAATCACACGCGGCTTGGCGAGGGAGTAGTACTGCGCAAAGCGCGACGGTGCGCCCAGTGCGGTAGAAGTGGCAGTATTCATGCGCGCGCCCTCCGAGCGTCTTCGTACGGCGCGGGGACCGACGACGCTGCTGCGCGCCGCTGAGTCTCCACAATCCAAGTCAGCACCACCACCAGCGCTGCAGCGCCACCGGTGTGCAGCACTGCCGCAGGCAGCGGCCAATCGAGCACCACGTTACTGAGCCCTGTGAACAGTTGCAGCAGCAGGAGTCCGCCCAACCAGCGCGCCTGAATTCGTGCAGCGCCTGCCCCAGCACGATGCAGACGCAGCGCCAACACGCCAAGCACAACAAAGACCAGATATGCAAACAAGCGGTGGGTGTAATGAATGGCCGTCAGGGCGGAAAAACCAATCAAATGGCCATCTGCCGTCATTCCCAGTGGCCTCCAGAGTTCAAAGCCCTCTGCAAAATTCATTTCCGGCCACCAACTGCCTTGGCAGGTCGGGAAGCTGGTGCAGGCCAGCACCGCGTAGTTCGTGCTGACCCATCCCCCAAGCAGTACTTGCACGCTCAGCAAGCCCAAAGACCACCAGGCCAGCGCCCGCACATTCGGCAGGGGTGGCGCAAGCGCAGCGCCGGGCGACGCGACGCCCTGGCGCACCGCCTGGACGCACAGCAGTGCCAGCAGCAGCACGCCTCCTGCCAGGTGCAGGGTCACAATGGCTGGAAACAGCTTCATGGTCACAGTCAACGCGCCAAACGCACCCTGCACGCACACCCACACCAGGGTCAGTGTGGCCCACGCAGGGCTGGGGGCATGGGCGGCCATTGCACCGCCTGCGCGACGTGCGCGCCGACGTGCCAGCCATGCCCCTATCGCAAGAACCGTAATCAAAGCCCCCACGCTGGTGGCCAGATAGCGGTGCACCATTTCCACCCAGGCCTTGCCATGGGTGACCGGGCCGCTGGGCAGCGCGGCCTGTGCAGCAGAGATGTCGGCGTGCGCACCCAGTGGGCTTGCGCTGCCGTAACAACCGGGCCAGTCGGGACAGCCCAGTCCGGAATCGGTCAACCGGGTGAACGCGCCGAACAGCACCAGATCAAAGGTCAGAAACAAGGTGAGCACGGCGAGTGCCTGCCAGCGCCCTGCTTTGCGCGCACCGCGATTGCGCCAAAGCACCCAGGCGAGCGGCAGCAGCGCAATCAACGCGCCCATGGCCAACATGCGCAGCAAAGGTGCCAGATCGTAAAGAGGTGTCGCGTCGCTCATGGCTCGTCCGAACGCCCCGCAGTGTCCCAGCCGGCCGAAGCACGCAGCAAATTCCCCAGGTCGCGCTTGGCGCGTGCTGCTGCACCAGCATCCAGGTTGGGCGGGAACCGCATCATCCAGTGGCCCATGGGGTCCACCACGTACAAATGCTCTTCCAGCGCATGGCCGGCCTCAGGTGCAAGCCAGCGGGAAAGGGAGCGTGCATCGACCCGGCGAACGTCTGCTGCAGCAATTCCCTCACGAAGCGCTTCGGGTACTTCTGCGCCATCCGTCACCAGCCAGACCCAATCGACACGGTCTTTGTCCTTGCCAAGGCTCTCTCGCATTTGCCGCTGGAGGTACAGCCGCTGCTGACAATCCTGCGGGCAGGCTGAAGGCGCCACACTGACCAGGAGCCATTGACGCTGCAGATCCGTCAAGGTACCAGGACGGCCATCAAGGTCGATCGTTGGCAGCGCAGGCATGGGCCGCTGTGGCTCGATCAGCGTACCGAAGTTGCGCCGTCCCTCGGGACGCAGAACGTAGTAGGTGAAATACGAGGCGGCAACAGGTGCAACGCATACCAGCAAGAGTGCCAAGAGCTTCCAGCGTGCATGGCGCCCCACCTCTGCCTTGCGCACGGCGTCGCCTGCCGATGGCAAGCTGTGCACGGTCAGGCCCAGCGGATGCGCGTCGCTGCGCTCAAGCGCGGCGGCCGGGTCGGACGAATTGGAACCAGACATATAAACCCAAAATCAGGCCGCACAAAGCGAACCATTGAAAAGCGTAGCCGTAATTTTTTTCAACACCGGTGGCTGCAGGCGCCCAGTCGCGCAACAAACCTTGCGAGGGCGCACCTTCTTCGACCACCGTGAGATCCGCGAGCGGCAAACCCGTCTCCGTCCGAAACTCCCCAAGCCCGAGATTCTGCCGGATACGCAAAAACCCCGGCTCCGTCTGGCCACTGCCAAGCGAATAGGCCTGGGCGGGCTCGTGCGCCAGATGCCCGCTCACCTCAACTTCCCCCAGCGGAGTGTCAACAGGCGCAAGCGCCGTGCGATTCTGAAAGTTGCGAGGCACCCAGCCTCGCTGCACCAACACCACCGCCTGCTCTTGTGCAAGTTTCAGAGGCGTGAGAACGACAAAGCCTACATGTCCATCCATTGGACGGTTGTCAAGATACACCGTGTAGTCTGGCATCCAATGGCCGCGAAGCCGCACGGGTCGATACAGCAGTTGATCGAACCCTTGATCGGGACCCAAGGCAGCCAGTTCCGCCAGGACATCGGAGCCCTTCAATGGTGTGCCGCTGCTGTGGGCCATCATTTCTGCCGCGGCGGCTTCTTTTTGCGCCACCCGCGCAAGCTGCCATCGCCCAAGTCCGGCGGTCAACACCATTCCTGCGACTGCAGCGAGCGTGATCAGCCAGAACGCAGCGCGACCTTTGCGAAAATCTTTTGCACTCACCGGATAATGGCCTTCATGAAGATGCTCGTCGCCTTAGGATTTCTCGCCATTCTCGCCAGCCTTGGCTCGGCGCTGTTCTTCATGATGCGCACCGGCAAGGACAATCGGCAGCGTGGGCAGCGCATGGCGTGGGCGTTGGCCCTGCGTGTGGGGCTGTCGATCCTGCTGTTCGTCTGCTTGCTGCTGGCTTGGAAGCTGGGATATATACGCCCCACCGGGCTGCCTCTGCAGTAAGAAAAAAAGGCGCCTCGCGGCGCCTTCGCTCTACGAGCCGCTGATCACATCCAGTAAACAAGCACGTACAGTCCGAGCCAGACCACGTCCACGAAGTGCCAGTACCAAGCGGCACCTTCGAAGCCGAAGTGTCGGTCTGCAGTGAAATGGCCGCTCTGCAAGCGCAGCGTGATGAACAGCAGCATCAACATGCCCAAGAACACGTGGAAGCCGTGAAAGCCGGTCAGCATGAAGAACGTTGAACCGTAAATGCCCGACGTGAGCTTCAAGTTCAGTTCGGTGTACAGGTGGTAGTACTCGTAGCCCTGAACACACAAAAAGACGAAACCGAGCGCCACGGTGAGCCACATGAAGGCGATCGTGCGACCCCGCAGATTTTCGCGCAGGGCGTGGTGGGCAATGGTCAAGGTGACGCCCGAGCTGAGCAGCAGCGCCGTATTGATGGTCGGCAGCCAGAAAGGACCGACGGTCTGGAACGGCTCGACAATGCCAGCCGGCGATGCCGTGGCGCCAGCCGCCAGCGTAGGCCATATCGCCTTGAAATCGGGCCACAGCAAGGCGTTGTCCAGGCTGCCCAGCGCGGGAACCGAGTGCGCACGCGCCCACCACAGTGCCGTGAAGAAGGCGCCGAAAAACATCACTTCGGAGAAGATGAACCAGCTCATGCTCCAGCGGTACGACAAATCGACTTTGTAGCCATACAAGCCGCGCTCGCTCTCCTGCGCAGCCTGACGGAACCACTGGAACAGCACCACCAGCCACCAAACGAGGCCAAAGATGAACGAGTACTTGCCCCATTCATGGCCGTTGATCCACTGGCTGGCGCCCAGGATCACAAAGAACAGCCCAATCGCCGCCATGATCGGGTGGCGCGACTCTGCGGGGACAAAGTAATACGGGACAGCGCCCTGCGTGCTTGCACTCATTTCAGCTCCTGCTCTCTCTATTTATCTAGTACGACGTTTCGAATGCGGTCACGCCGCCTCACACCACCCAGTCAAACCACCCAATGCACCAAGGCCACCAGCGACAGCACCAGCACCAGGAAGCCAAGAAGCCCGGCTGCAATCACGTGCAGGGGGTCAATGCTCTCCATATCCTGCTGATACTCACGGCGCTTCCGCAGTCCCAGAAAAGCCCACGCCACCGCCTTCATGCTGCGCAAAAAAGACCGATTGCGCGCCACCGGCTGCGCCCGTTGTCCAGGTGCGCCACTCATGAGCCCACCTGACTGGAAGGCTCAACACTCAGCGCAGCAGTCGGTGCTTGCGGCACGCCAGCCCCCACTTCAAAGAAGGTATAGGACAAAGTAATGGTCTTCACATCTTTGGAGAGACGCGGATCGATCACAAACGCCACTGGCCATTCTTTCTTCTCACCCGGCTCAAGCGTGTACTGGTTGAAGCAGAAGCACTCAACCTTGTTAAAAAATGGTGCTGCCTGACGTGGCGCGTAACTCGGTATCGCCTGAGCCGACATGCGCCTGTCTTGCGTGTTCTGGAACTCGTACATCACGGTCGTCAATTCACCCGGATGCACTTCCAGCGAACGCTTCGCAGGATGAAAACTCCATGGACCGCGTGCGTTGGCGTCAAACTCAACGGTGATGGTGCGGCTCCTGTCGATCTGCGAATTTTCGGGAATGCGAACGTCGCGTCCCGCCTTTCCGTTGCCTGGCACTTGGCGCTCTGACAGCGCCAAAATGTTGATGCCTGTGACTTCGCAGATGCGCTTGTACACAGGAATCAAGCCGTAGCCGAACGCAAACATGCCAAGCGCCACGATGGCAAGCTTGCCAACCATGCGAAAGTTTTCACGACGGGCAGACATGGGCGGTGCTCAATGGTTCAGGACCATCATCTTGATGATGAAGCCTGCAAAAAACGTAAGCGCCACGGACGCCAATATCAAACCCATGCGCCGGTTGCTTTTTTTCTGCTCGGGCGTTTGCGCCATAGTGTTTAACCAATTACTCGCGTAGCGGTTTCGTCCAACTTCGGAGGCGTCTCGAAGGTGTGGAAAGGTGCCGGCGAAGGCACTTCCCATTCAAGACCTTCTGCGCCGTCCCATGGACGCTGTGGAGCAGGTACGCCGCGGCCACGCATGGCGGGCAAGACAACCGCCAGGAAGAAATACACCTGCGCAAAACCGAAGCCGAAAGCGCCGATGCTGACAATCATGTTGAAGTCGGCGAACTGCATTGGATAGTCGGCGTAACGACGCGGCATACCGGCCAAGCCCAAAAAGTGCATCGGGAAGAAGGTGATGTTGAACGAAATCATCGACCACCAGAAGTGAATCTGACCGCGGCGCTCGGAATACATCACACCTGTCCACTTGGGCAACCAGTAATAGGCGCCGGCAAACATGGCAAACAGCGAGCCCGCCACCAGTACGTAATGGAAGTGCGCGACGATGTAGTACGTGTCCTGGAGCTGCGTGTCGATGGGTGCGATCGCCGGAATCAGACCGGTAAAGCCGCCAATCGCAAACACGAAGATGAAACCGATGGAAAACAGCATCGGCGTCTCGAAAGACAGCGAGCCGCGCCACATCGTGGCCACCCAGTTAAAAATCTTCACAGCCGTAGGCACCGAGATCAGCATGGTCGCGTACATGAAGAACAGCTGGCCAGTGACCGGCATGCCGGTCGTGAACATGTGGTGCGCCCAGACGATGAACGACAGAATGGCAATGGCGGCCACCGCATACACCATGGAGGCATAGCCAAACAATTTCTTACGGGAGAACGCGGGCACGACCTGGCTGATGATGCCGAAGGCCGGCAAGATCATGATGTACACCTCAGGGTGGCCGAAGAACCAGAAGATGTGCTGATACATCACTGGGTCACCGCCACCAGCGGGATTGAAGAAACTGGTGCCGAAGTGGCGATCCGTCAGCGTCATGGTGATGGCGCCGGCGAACACGGGCATGACGGCAATCAGCAGGTACGCGGTGATGAGCCAGGTCCAGCAGAACATGGGCATTTTCATCAGCGTCATTCCGGGTGCACGCATGTTCAAAATGGTGACGATCACGTTGATTGCACCCATGATGGACGAAGCGCCCATGATGTGCAGGGCAAAAATGCTCGAATCCATCGACATGCCCATCTGCAGCGACAGCGGGGCATACAGAGTCCAGCCGGCTGCAGGGGCGCCACCCGGCATGAAGAATCCGGCTGCGAGCATGATGGCCGCAGGAATCAGGAGCCAGAAGCTGAAGTTGTTCATGCGCGCGAACGCCATGTCCGAAGCACCAATTTGCAGCGGAATCATCCAGTTCGCAAAGCCGACGAAGGCCGGCATGATGGCGCCGAACACCATGATCAGACCGTGCATGGTGGTGAGCTGGTTAAAGAGCTCAGGGTTCACCAATTGCAAGCCCGGCTGGAACAGCTCGGCCCGGATGGCCAGCGCCAAGACGCCGCCAAACATCAGCATGGTGAACGAAAACAACAGGTACAGCGTACCAATGTCTTTGTGGTTGGTGGCAAAAAGCCAGCGCCGCCAGCCTGTTGGACCGTGGTGGTGGTCGTGGCTGTCTGCTGCGTGGCCGGCTGCATGCCCGGTGTGGTCGAGAACTGCGCTCATGGTGAATTCCTCAATACTCTTGGCGGGCGCGGCTTACTTGCTGCGCTGGGCGACGACTTCAGCCGGCTGCACAAGCTGTCCGGTCTTGTTGGACCAGGCGTTCTTGGTGTAGCTGACGACCGCTGCAAGGTCGGTGTCGCTAAGCTGTTTCCATGCCGGCATGGCGCCATTGGCCGCACCGTGCAGCACCACCTGGAGCTGGAGTGCGTGGTCGGCATCCTTCACGATGGCCGAACCATCCAATGGTTTGATCGGACCGGCACCCTTGCCATTGGCTTGGTGGCAGGCAGCGCAATTGGCTGCGTAGACCTTCTCGCCACGCTTGAGGAGGTCTTCCAGCACCCAAACCTTGTTCGGGTCGTCCTGCTTGGCGGCGACCTTCTTCATTTCACTACCAACCCAAGCGGTGTAATCCTCGGCGGAGACAACCTTGACGTGAATCGGCATGTAGGCATGCTCTTTGCCGCACAGCTCGGCGCACTGGCCGTAGAAGTCACCCACGTAATCTGCACGGAACCAAGTGTCGCGCACGAAGCCAGGAATGGCGTCTTGCTTGATGCCGAAGGCGGGCACCATGAACGAGTGGATCACGTCGTTGGCGGTGGTGATGATGCGAATTTTCTTGCCCACGGGCACAACCAGAGGGTTGTCCACCTTGAGCAGGTAGTCGTCGGGAGCCTTCGACACGTCACCGCTGTTGGACATCGCCCGGTGCGAGCTGTCGAGCGTGGAGAGAAAGCCCAGGCCTTCGCCCTCTCCCTTGATGTAGTCGTAGCCCCATTTCCACTGATAACCGGTGGTCTTGATCGTCAGATCGGCATTGGTCGTGTCTTTCTGAGCAACCAACACCTTGGTGGCTGGCAGCGCCATGCCAATGATGATGAGAAAGGGAATTACCGTCCAGGCAACTTCCACGACAACCGATTCGTGGAAATTGGCTGCCTTGGCGCCCTGCGACTTGCGATGCTTCCAGATGGAATAGAACATCACCGAGAACACACCAACAAATATCACTGTGCAGATGACGAGCATCATCCAGTGCAGGTTGATTTGCTCCTGCGCGATTCGAGTCGCGGCTGGATGCAGGTTGAGTTGATGGACCGCTGGGCCGCCAGGCAAGTCGCCTACGGCGTTGGCGGCGCCTGCCGCCCAGGTACCAGCCAGCAACGAGGCGTGGGCCAACCTATTGAAAATGCGCTTCATAGTTCTCACTTGCTTCTAAACCTCAGTTCACCCGTTCCGCACTTGCGCGCACTCGCTGCAAACAAGCCTCGCACTGCGGATCCCCACGCGGGTTTACCGTCCCAAAATACTTGACCGCACCAGCAGCCCTGGAGGTCCGCAGACCGCCAATCGCACGCAATACTGCAGTACGAGTGACGTCCTCACGCGGATCTGGATTGTAGCGCGGCTTGCTTCACATCAGAGGCGCTTGGGAAATCACCGGAACCACCACGAAGTCTTGCTTTATGTCAAGGACAAAGGTACCAGTTGGCGCTCGCAATTACGGCTTTTTGTTGCGCAGCATGCTGCGCATTTCGTCGAGCGACACTGCAGCGTGCGCGGCGACCGGAACCCGAGGAGCTGCCTTAAACGCATGACCGTAAATTACTTCAAAGCTTAGCGCCAAGGCGCCGTCCCCATCTTGCGCCAGTCCGTGCTCAATGGTGCTGAGAAGCTCCGCATGCCAACGGCGCCCGCGCAGCGCAGGAAAGCGCCCGGGGTGCAAATTGGCGCCCAGTTCCCGCAGCTCTTGGAGCAATCGTTCAGGCGTAGCAAACGTCAGGGTGATGCGCTCCATGTCCATCACCGGCTCCGCAAAGCCTGCCTCGACGAGCATATCGCCCCAGTCGTGCATGTCTGTAAACGCATGACCGGGTGCCGGCCAGCCTTTCGCCGCATACAAGGGACGCACCTCGCGCAGCGTATCGGGACCAAGGCACGAAAACATCACATGTCCATCGACCGCCAAGGCACGCTGCCACTCTGCAATCAGGGCACGCGGATCGACGGTGGTGTGCAGCGCCATGTTGGCCCACAACATTTGCACAGAGCCGGGCTCTGGCGCGCCAAACCGTACAGCGGCGCGGCCCCAGCGCTCGGGACGCCACCACGATGGGGAGAGCGCGTCGCGCGCAATGGTTTGCAGGTGCGGCGCCGTTTCGTTCACCGTGCAAGCGGCATCTGGATAGCGCTCCCGCAACAGGGCGTGCCCTGCCAACCCGCCACGCACCGGATCCCAGTGACACCAGGCGCGCGGCTCTTCGCGAATCCATGCGAGGCGCTCATCCATACGCCGTGCCACTTCCTCGTGAAGCCAAGGAGAGTGGGCTGGCGCGTGTGCATGCCACCGGGCGGCGGCGACTGGGTCAATGGTGGGGGGAAGGTCGGAGGCCATAAATGAAAAAATGCGCCGCGCCCCACGGGCGCCTCGCCTATATTGGACACCATCATGCTGCGCCGCAATCTTGCAAAACCATGGCGCGCTCTGGCGATTGCCGCGCGCCGCATTCCCAGCCAATGCGCCGTATGCGGCAGTTGGCCAGCCCAGCGCCTGTGCAATGCCTGCATCGCCCGACTCGCGCAGCCCCGCGCCCGCTGCCGCGGCTGCGCACTGCCGCTTTTCGGAGGCGCTGCGCTGTGCGGCATTTGTTTGCGCGCCCCGCCGCCACTGGATGCTTGCATCGCTGCAGTCGACTACGCCTACCCGTGGGCCGGAGTCCTCTCCGAGTTCAAATTTGACGGCGACCCAGGCTGGGCAGCCTCTATCGCCGGCCTGCTGCGCAGCACGCCGTGGGCCCAGCCAACGATTGACGCCGCGGACGCTTTGTTGGCGATTCCGCTGACACGCGAGCGCCTCGCCGAGCGGGGGTTCAACCAGTCTCAGTGGCTGGCACGTGCGCTGTCTAGCAAAAAAACCGTCGACGGATTGCTGCTGCGCGTAGGCTCCGCGCGCGACCAGCATGCGCTTAAGCGCAGCGAACGCCTCGCCAATCTGAACACGGCGTTTGCTGTGGATCCACTGCGAATCTCCGAGCTTCAAGGCAAACGGCTGGTGCTGGTGGACGACGTGATGACGACTGGCGCCACTTTGCACGCAGCTGCGCGGACGCTGCGCAAGGCTGGCGCCGCCACCGTGAGCGCGTTGGTATTTGCGCGCACTGATCTGCGTTAACCGCGGATACGCACTTTTACCAACACACTCAGACAGAAACAAAGCCAATCGCTCAGAATGGCGCCATGTTCCAAATCGTTCTCGTCGAACCCGAAATCCCTCCCAACACGGGGAACGTGATTCGTCTCGCCGCCAATACGGGGTGCACGCTGCACCTTATCGAGCCTCTCGGGTTTTCGATGGAAGACAGGATGCTTCGGCGTGCCGGGCTGGATTACCACGAGTTCGCCGAAGTACGCATCCACACCGGCTGGACGACATTTTTGCGCTCTGAGCAGCCATTGCCTGAGCGCATGTTTGCTCTCACGACGCATGGCACCCAAGACGTCTTCGACGCCTGCTTCCTGCCCGGCGATTGGTTGGTGTTTGGCGCTGAGACCCGAGGCCTGCCCAAGGAACTGCGTGAGACATTCCCAAGCGATCAACAATTGCGCTTGCCTATGGTGGAAGGGCAACGCAGCCTCAACCTATCGAACGCGGTGGCGGTTACGGTGTTCGAGGCTTGGCGGCAAAACAGCTTTGGCTTGGGACTTGAAGCGTCCACTGCGCCCGCCGTGCTGCAGGCCTAACGCCGCGAATTGCAGCTTTAAAACCGCTGCGCTGCAATCGCCTCGGAGGTTTGCTCGCTGGCGAAATCCAAAAACGCTCGCACGCGTGCTGGCAGCATGCGCTGGCTTGGGAGTGCAGCGTAGATCGTGTAGCGCGACAAAATCCAGTCAGGAAGCACGTGCACCAGTGCACCTGTCGTCAGAAAACGCTGTGCCAGCAGGCGCGGCACCACTGCAATGCCAGCGCCGTCGAGCACTGCGCGCAGCAGCACATCGGTGCTGGTGGATTGCAGCACTACGGGCGGCGTCAATTCGTGTACCGGGCCCACGCCAGACGCTGGCTTGAGACAAAGCTTGCGCGTGCTGCTGCGCACTGCAACGCCGCTGTCGCGCAAAAAATCGTGCGACTCAAGTGCTTGGGGTTCCTGCGGAGTACCGCGCCGCAAAAGATATTCGGGCGACGCAACCACGATCGCCTCACCCTCAAACAGTTTTCTGGCCACGACGTTGCCATCAAAATCGTCTGGAACGACGAGCAACGTCACATCAAACTCATCCACCCGATTGGAAACGACGTTGTCGGTGGTGACGTCCAAGATCAGCCGCGGATGGCGCTCCCGCCAAAGCGGAATCAGTGGTGCGAGGAAGTACGTGGCCAGCGTCGGCGGCGCCAGCACGTGGAGAGTGCCCTGCAGGTCGCGCGTGCTGGCGGCAGCTGACGCTTCGGCGTCGTCCACTTCGTGCAGGATGGCACGCACACGGCGCAGGTAGGCCTCGCCCGCATCGGTAAGCGCCACCTTGCGCGTCGTGCGGTTGAGCAGCCGGGTGTTGAGATGTCGCTCCAGGTCTGCGACCACGCGCGTCACCACGGGCGGCGACATGTCGAGCGCGCGGGCAGCGGCGGCAAAACCGCCCTCGTCCACCACGCGGGCAAAAACGGCCATTGCTTGCAGGCGGTCCATGCCTCAGACCCGCCTGCGCACTGTGGAGCAGCCCGTCAGGCGGGTGCGCCGAAGCTGCGGGACAGCGATTCGGCCACGCAGGCTGGCTTGTCGCCACCCTCGCGTTCGACGGTCACAAGCCAGGTCATCTGCATGCCATCGGGCGCCAGCGCCTCGGCGGCCTGCAATGTCAGGCGCGCGCGCAGGCGGCTGCCCACTGGCACCGGCGAGGTGAAACGCACCCGATTGAGCCCGTAGTTCACACCCATGCGCGCTCCGGGGATGGCAATGCCCGTCTCGAAAAAACGCGGAATCAGCGACAGCGTCAGAAAGCCATGTGCGATAGGCGCGCCGAACGGCCCTTGGCGGGCGCGCTCCGGGTCGACGTGGATCCACTGATGGTCGCCAGTGGCCTCCGCAAATAGATTGACCTGCTCCTGCGTGATGGTGATCCAGTCGGTCACGCTGACTTCCTGGCCGACGCAGGCGGCAACTTCCGAGTACGAGTGAAAGGTTTTCATACCGGCAATGTAGCGCCCCTGAGAAGCCAATTGTGTCGAAGGCGGGACAGGCCGGCGCGGTCACTCGGCATCCAGCCACTTGCAAATGCCTTCCCACTGCTCCAGATCGCGCGCCACTCGACCTGGGGCGACGTCAAACAGCGTCAAGCCGTGCGCGGCCAGGTGCAGGTAGTTTTGCGTAGCGCGCAGGTGGCCAAGCACTGGAATGCCAAGCTCGTCCACGAAATGCTGCAACTGCTCGGCGGCGCGGGTTCGCGGATCGACCCGCACGCCGACAATGCCCACCGGGGTCTGTGCGCTGGCGCGGTGCGCCGCGAGTTGATCAAGAAATTCGCGGGTGGCAAAAATATCAAAAACGCTGGGCTGGAGCGGCACCACGATGCGGTCGGCCAGCTTGAGCACATCCGACAGCCGCCAGCCCGCCAGGCCCGCCGGCGTATCAATGACCACATGCGTGCTGCCACGCGGCGGGCGTGCGATGACGTCCGCGCCCATGTCCCAGGTGCCAATCGGCCGCGCTTGAGGGGGCCGCAAGCCCAGCCACAGGCGCGCGGACTGTTGGCGATCGGCGTCGCCCAGCAGCACCGGATGGCCCTGACTGGCGAAATAGCCGGCAATGTTGGTGGCAAGCGTCGATTTGCCGACGCCTCCCTTTGGGTTGGCAACCACGATCACAGGCATGACAGGCTCCAAAAACTAATACGAAAAATGGCATCCAGCGCTCTGTCTATAAGCGCCACCAGCTATGGTTTTTATATAAATCAAACGCTTTGTCCGCCGCGGCGCACAAAGAACAGGCCCGCACCCACCGCCATCAGCACGCCACCGAAGACGCGGTTCTGATTGCGCTGTGCGCGGGCGCTTTGCATCCAGCGGCGCAGGCTGCTGGCGCACAGCGCATAACCGTGCATCACCGTCAAATCGATCGCTACCGAAGTCGCGGCCATCACCAGCAATTGTTGCCACAGCGGACGGGTATCGGTCATGAACTGCGGCAGCACCGCGACCATGAACACAATGCCCTTGGGGTTCGTCGCGTTGGTGAAAAAACCGGTGGCAAAGCGCTTCTGCCAGCGCCCAGGCGGCTCTGCCGCCACGCCACCAAGTGCATTGGTCGCGCCGGCCCGCCATTGGCTCCAGCCGACGTAGATCAGGTAGCACGCCCCTGCCACCTTGACCACGCCAAACGCGAGTTCAGAGGCAAGCAGCAGCGAACCCACTCCTGCGCCTGCCACCAGCAAGAGCAGCAAAAGCCCAAGCTGCAGTCCCAAAATGGTTGCGCTCGTGCGGCGCACGCCGTAAGAGAGGCCATGGCTCATGGAAAGCACCGCACCAGAGCCCGGCGAGAGCGCAATCACGCAGGTGGCGACGACAAAAGCTAGCCAAGTATGCAAATCCATGGGTGAGAAACGTTTTGGGGGTGTGGGGCAGCAATCTTAAAACCTGTGGCCGCTCTAGTGCGGCGGATGCCAAAATTGCGCTTCCTCCTTCTTGCCTTTCCTATGCCCCACGCCCCCGCCTGGCTCAGCTACGCTTTCCTCTACTTGGCCGCCGCCGTGGTCACGGTGCCCGTGGCACGGGCGCTGGGGCTGGGCGCCATCATTGGTTACCTAGCCGCGGGCATTGCAATTGGCCCTTGGGGTTTCGGACTGGTCAGCAACGTGCAAGACATCCTGCACTTTGCCGAATTTGGCGTGGTGTTGATGCTGTTCCTTGTGGGCCTGGAACTGCAACCGACGCGCTTGTGGAGTCTGCGCCGGCCCATCTTCGGGCTCGGCAGTGCTCAGGTGATGGGCTGCGCACTGCTGCTGTTTGCTGCAGCCCTGCTCGCTGGCCTGCCCTGGCGCGTAGCGCTGGTCGGCAGCCTGGGCCTTGCGCTGTCTTCCACGGCGATCGCGCTGCAGTCGCTCGGCGAGCGCAATCTGCTGCGCACCGCGAGCGGCGAATCGTCGTTTTCCATCCTGTTGTTTCAGGACATTGCCGCCATTCCCATGCTCGCCCTCGTTGCGGTGCTGGGCACGGCGGGTGCGCAGGGCGCAGTACATACGCCTGCGGGCGTGGCGCTGGAAATCTTCAAAGTAATTGGCGTGATTGCCGCCATCGTGCTTGGCGGGCGGCTGCTGCTGCGCCCTCTGCTGCGCTGGATCGCCCGCAGCCGTACGCCGGAAATATTCACTGCAGCGGCCTTGCTGCTGGTGGTCGGCATTGCCTACCTGATGGTGCTGGTGGGCTTGTCGATGGCGCTTGGTGCGTTTCTGGCTGGCGTGCTGCTGGCCGAGAGCGAGTTCCGGCGCGAGCTGGAGACCGACATCGAGCCCTTCAAGGGCTTGCTGCTGGGTTTGTTCTTCATTGCGGTCGGCATGAGCATCGACTTTGGGGCGATGCTGCGCGCGCCGCTCACGGTGGCACTGTTGTTGGCGGGCTTTGTACTCATCAAAAGTGTGGTGATCTACGCGCTGGCGCGGGCGGTGAAGATTCCCTACCAAGAGCGGCCGGTGTTCACGCTTTTGCTGGCGCAGGGCGGCGAGTTTGCCTTCGTGGTGTTTCAGGCGGCCGCGGGTGCGGGGGCCTTGCCGGGCGATATGGCCTCACTGCTCATCGGGGCGGTGGCACTTTCCATGCTCTGCACGCCGCTGCTGCTGGTGCTGGTCGACCGCTTGGTGCTGCCCCGCTACGCCGCCACCCTGCGCACGCCGCCCGAGGGCGAAATATCGGAACCGCAGACGGCACCCGTGCTGATCGCCGGGTTTGGACGCTACGGACAAATCGTGGCGCGGGTACTGCTGGCCCAGGGCATCCCCGCCACGGTGCTGGACCACAGCGTCGACATCCTGGAAGTAGCGCGAACCTTTGGCTACCGCGTGTTCTATGGGGACGCTACGCGGCTTGACCTGCTTCGCATGGCCGGTGCCGGGCAGGCGCGCGTGCTGGTGTTGGCGGTGGACGCGCGCGAGCCGTCGCTCAAGATCGCGGCATTGGCGCGCGAACATTTTCCGCACTTGAAAATCGTCGCGCGGGCGCGCGACCTCACGCACTGGAACGAACTGCGCGACCTTGGCGTCAGCGAAGTGCAGCGCGAAGTGTTTGAGTCCAGCTTGGTCAGCGCACGCAGCGTGCTGGAACACATGGGCCTGGAAGCGCCCGAGGCAGACGCACTGCTGACGCGCTTTCGCCAGCACAACATTGCCCTGGCCGACCGCATGTACCCGCACCACAAGGACCAGGCCCGCATGATTGCGGTGGCGCGTGAGGGCCGCGGTCAATTGGCAGAGCAGCTTGCAAAAGAGCGTGAAGAGCGAACTTTGCGCAATGCGGCGGGTTTGGGCTACCCAGGCTACACAGAAGATTCAGTGGCTGAAGCGCAATCGTCTCAGTCACAAAAAAATTCTAGTGAAAACACCTTCTAGCGCTTACTGGTAAAGCGCTTGCAGCTTCTATTTTTATAGTATCAACGAATCGCACTCATCACTTGATGTGTGGATTCAGGCCAACCACGAGCATGCCCGTCTCGCCCCGCAGGGCCAGAGGGAGATCAGCGCATCACACCCGCTCGATGAGCAGCGCAATCCCCTGCCCCACACCAATGCACATAGTGCACAGCGCATATCGCCCGCCGGTGGCGTGCAGGCGGTTGACCGCGGTAGTCGCCAAGCGCGCGCCGCTTGCACCCAGCGGGTGCCCGAGCGCAATGGCGCCGCCCCATGCGTTCACACGCGGGTCGTCGTCCGCAATACCCAGCGCGCGCAGCACCGCCAGGCCCTGTGCGGCAAAGGCCTCGTTGAGCTCGATCACGTCGATCTGGGCGAGCGACACTCCCGTTTGCGCCAGCAGCTTGAGCGTTGCGGGCGCCGGGCCGATGCCCATCACACGCGGCGCAACGCCGGCCACCGCCATGCCGACCACCCGGGCACGGGGCGTCAGGCCATGGCGCACCGCGGCTGCATCGCTTGCCAGCAGCAGGGCGCAGGCACCGTCGTTCACGCCGCTGGCGTTGCCAGCAGTCACCGTGCCCTCAGGCCGCACGATGGGTTTGAGGCGCGCCAGCGCTTCGAGGCTGGTCTCGCGCGGGTGCTCGTCTGCGCTCACGACCACCGGGTCGCCCTTCTTTTGTGCCAGCGTGACGGAGACAATTTCGCGTGCCAAGTGCCCCGCCTGCTGGGCCGCAATTGCGCGCTGCTGGCTGGCCAATGCCATGCGGTCCTGCGCCTCGCGGGAGATTCCATGTTCCTGGGCGACGTTCTCGGCGGTCTCGGGCATCGAATCGGTACCGTACTGCGCCTTCATGAGCTTGTTCACGAAGCGCCAACCAATGGTCGTGTCGTAGACCGCGTTGTTGCGGCCAAAGGCCGCGTCCATCTTGGGCATGACAAACGGCGCACGGCTCATGCTCTCCACGCCCCCAGCAATCAGCAACGCGCCTTCACCAGCCTTGATGGCGCGGGCCGCCGTACCCACAGCGTCCAGGCCCGAGCCGCACAGGCGGTTGATGGTGGCGCCCGGCACATCGACCGGCAAACCCGCGAGCAAGCCCGCCATGCGCGCGACGTTGCGGTTGTCCTCGCCCGCCTGATTGGCGCAGCCGTACAGCACGTCGGACAATTCGGTCCAGTCGACGCCAGCGTTGCGCTCCATCAGTGCGCGGATGGGGATCGCGCCCAGATCGTCGGCCCGCACGGAGCTGAGGGCGCCACCATAGCGGCCGAAGGGGGTGCGGATGGCGTCGCAAATGAAGGCGTCTTGCATGGCTAAATTCTCTAAATTGGCAAACCACCACTCTAACCATTCCAATGCGCAGACGTGCCGCCTGCGAGACAATGGCGCCATGTTCAACCCGACCCAAGCCGACGTGCGCCGCTTTATGTGCACAGTGCACGCCAAAACTGCCGCGCAGGCGCCAATGGAAGCGATCGAGACGCTGGCCAGCCTATGGATTGCCGAGCACCCGGAGTACCACGCCGACCTGCAGAACGCTGAAGCTGCCATCGCGCGCAACTACGAAGAAACGCCGGAGCGCAGCAACCCCTTTTTGCATCTTTCGATGCACCTCTCGGTCAGTGAGCAGTGCAGCATCGACCAGCCGCGCGGCATACGCCAGGCCGTGGAGCTGCTGGCGCACCGCCTGGACTCGCTGCACGACGCGCACCACGTGGCGATGGAATGCCTGGGCGAAATGCTGTGGGAGAGCCAGCGCTCGGGACGCCCTCCCGACGGCGAGGCTTACGTGGCGCGCGTACAGCGCAAAGCCACCAAGGATTGACGCTTCTATTTCAATAGCTGCCAGCGCAATAGCAGCAAGCGAAACTTGGGTTTTTGGCAATAAAAAACCCGCCGAAAGGCGGGTTTGGGGGTTTTGCTATGCCCTGCCCATCACCGGAAGCGCGACTCCGCCACGGTTTTCACATTACCGTCGAGCGAACTGATGTAGCCTGCCAGCGCTTTGAGTTCAGCATTGCTGAACTGCTTGGCGATCCCGCCCATGATGGCGTTGGAGCGACCGATATGCGGATTGTTTTCGGTCTTGTAAGCCTTGAGCGCCACAAACAGATAGTCGGCATTCTGGCCGGCAATCTGTGGGTACGACGGGTCAATGGGCTTGGCCAGGTTGGCACCGTGGCAAGACACGCAAGCACCCTTTTCCAGCAGCGCGGCGACATTTGTAGATGGTTCGCGTGCAGGTTTTTCTGGCAGCTCTTTTGCGCCTTCTTGGCCGAGTTGCGCGTAATAGGCAGAAATGTCGGCGATGTCTTGCTCGCTCAAGGACACCGATACCGCATGCATGGTCGGGAAACGCCGCTCACCCTTTGCGTAAGCATGCAGCGATGCAGCGATGTAGCCTGCACCCTGACCGGCAATTTTCGGAACCTTGTAAACCTCAGGAAAGCTCGACTGATAGCCGACGATGCCGTGGCAGCCGACGCACATGGCGACCTTGCCTTCTCCAGCCTTCACATCGCCCTTGACTTCTTCAGCCTGAGCCCCCGCCATCGTCCCCAGGGCGACAGCCAAGGAAAAAATCGCCGTTAACGTCTTGTTCATTTTGCGCGCACAATCGTAAGAAAGTTCCGCCCTTAGGGCCTCATTAACGGGCAATTATAGCCAGCGCTGTCAAGCCCGATAGTCAACTCTTTTTCACATGTCCACGAAATTTCAAGGTTCCAAAAATTACGTCGCCACCCAGGACTTGATGCTTGCCGTCAATGCAGCCGCAACGCTGCAGCGCCCGCTGCTTGTTAAAGGCGAACCTGGCACCGGCAAAACCATGCTGGCCGAAGAGGTCGCCGAGGCGCTTGGTATGCCGCTGCTGCAGTGGCACATCAAATCGACTACCAAGGCGCAGCAAGGTCTGTACGAGTACGACGCAGTGAGCCGCTTGCGCGACAGCCAGCTCGGCGGCGCCGAGAACGGCGACAAGGTCAAAGACATTCGCAACTACATCGTGCAAGGCGTGCTGTGGCAAGCCTTCACCGCCGACCAGCCAGTGGCCCTCCTGATCGACGAAATCGACAAGGCCGACATCGAATTCCCGAACGACCTGCTGCGCGAAATCGACCGCATGGAGTTCTATTGCTACGAAACGCGCGAGCTCATCAAGGCCAAGCACCGCCCGCTGGTCTTCATCACCTCGAACAACGAGAAAGAACTGCCCGACGCCTTCCTGCGCCGCTGCTTCTTTCACTACATCAAGTTCCCCGAAGCGGACACCATGCGCCAGATCGTGGCGGTGCACTTCCCCACGCTCAAGAGCGAACTGCTGACGGCGGCGATGAAGACCTTCTACGACGTGCGCAACCTTCCCGGATTGAAGAAGAAGCCTTCGACCAGCGAACTGCTGGACTGGCTAAAGCTGCTGGTTGCCGAAGACATTCCGCTCTCGGCCCTGCAAAGCTCAGACAACAAAGTCGCGGTGCCACCGCTGGTGGGCGCGCTGCTCAAGAACGAGCAGGACGTGAGCCTGTTTGAGAAGCTGGTGTTCATGAATCAGAGGAACCGTTAATTCCGGGAATCAGCTCATGAGTTTTGTACAACCGGTGGTCATGCGCGATCGAGGCGTGCGCCTTGAGCCGCTTTCCTTGGAGCATGAAGCGGGCCTGCGCGCTGCGGCTGCCGACGGCAAGCTTTGGAAGCTGCGCATCACCTCGGTGCCCGAGCCGCAAGACACCCGTACCTACATTGAAAACGCGCTGCAGATGCGCGCAGACGGAAGCCGCTTTGCGTTCGCCGTGTGCGACGAAGCATCGGGCGAGGTGCTGGGCAGCACCAGCTACCACGACATCCTGCCGGCAGTAAAACGTCTGGAGATCGGTTGGACCTGGTACCGCAAGAGCGTGCAGCGTAGCCATGTCAACACCACCTGCAAACTGCTGATGATGGGTAACGCGTTCGACCAACTCGGTTGCCACGTGGTGGGCTGGCGCACCGACAACTTCAACTTCACCAGCCAGCGCGCCATCGAGCGCCTGGGTGCCCGCAAAGACGGGGTCGTGCGCGGCCACATGCTGCGCCGCGACGGCACGATCCGCGACACGGTGATGTACAGCATGCGCGCAGGCGAGTGGCCCGAGGCACGAGCGCAGTTGCTATCACTATTAGAGCTGCATGCGCTTGACAGATAAGTGCTAGCGGCCAAAAAAGCTTGAACTATGCTGATTGATTTTTTCTACACTCTTCGCTCTGCCAAGCTGCCAGTCTCGGTCAAGGAGTACCTGAGCCTGCTCGAAGCGCTCGAAGCCGGTGTGGTGGGCCCCAAATCGGAAGGCGCCTGGAGTCTGGACGACTTTTATTTCCTCTCGCGCTTGGTGCTGGTCAAGGACGAAAAACACTACGACAAGTTCGACCGTGCTTTCGCCGCCTACTTCAAGGGTGTGGAGTTGGTAGCCGACTTCACCAAGGAGGTGCCGGCCGACTGGTTGCGCAAGATTTTGGAAAACGAGCTCACCCCCGAGCAAAAGGCTGCCATTGAGAAAATGGGCTGGGACGAGCTGATGGAGACGCTCAAGAAGCGCCTCGAAGAGCAAAAAGAACGCCACGAAGGCGGCAGCAAGTGGATCGGCACCGGCGGCACCAGCCCGTTCGGCCACGGCGGCTACAACCCGCAGGGTATTCGCATTGGCGGCGCCGGCAAGAACAAGAGCGCGGTAAAAGTGTGGGAGCAGCGCGCCTACCGCGACTACGACGACCAGCAAGAACTGGGCACGCGCAACATCAAAGTGGCGCTGCGCCGCCTGCGCAAGTTTGCCCGCGAAGGGCACGAGATGGAGCTCGACCTGCCCGACACCATCCGCAGCACGGCGGCCAATGCGGGTTACCTGGACATCAAAATGGTGCCCGAGCGGCACAACAACGTGAAGGTTTTGCTGCTGATGGACGTGGGCGGCACCATGGACGAACACGTGCAGCGCGTGGAGGAATTGTTTTCCGCCGTCAAAAGCGAGTTCAAGCATCTGGAGTTTTATTACTTCCACAACTGCGTCTACGACTTCATGTGGAAGAACAACCGGCGCCGCTTTGCCGAGAAGTTTCCCACCTGGGACATCATCCGCAAGTACAACAAGGACTACAAACTGATCTTCGTAGGCGACGCCACCATGAGTCCCTACGAAATTCTGCAGCCCGGTGGCAGCGTGGAATACAACAATGAGGAAGCCGGCGCCGAATGGCTGCAGCGCCTCACCCACGCCTTCCCCAAGTTCGCCTGGATCAACCCTGAACCGCAGGGCGTGTGGCAGTACCGCCAGAGCATCAGCATCATCCAGCAGCTCACCAGCAACCGGATGTACCCTTTGTCACTTAAAGGCTTAGAGGAGACGATGCGGCTGCTGTCAAAATAGGCGCATGCCCCATTTTTACGCGGTGCGCGTCGGGCAACTGACGCTGCCGCTACTCTTTTTCATCGCGGGAGCGCTGACCGGCTGCAGCGCTTTTGCACCCAAAGACAGCGAACCCAACGCCGACACCGCAGCCTCAGGCGCGGTGGCGTTCACGCTGCAGGTTCGTGCGCCAAAGGAAGTGCGCCAGTATCTGGAGCAGCACCTCGAGCTGCAGCGCTTCCGCGATTTTCCTGACCTTCAGGAGCGCGAGCTCTTCGCGCCTGCTGGGCGCGGCAGATGCCAATGCACGCGAGCTCTTGGCGACGCTTGGCTATTTCAGCCCCGACCTCAAGATTGAGCTTGTCGACACCCCCGACGACCGCAAGGCGCTGCGGGCCGTGGTGGTCACCGTCGACACCGGCGAGCGCACCAACGTCGAGACACTGGATTTGAAGTTTCGAGGCGCAATCGAGCAGAGCGAAACCACCAGCCGATCCGAAGCCCGCGCACGCGCCGCCTGGTCGCTGGCCCCGGGCGAGCCCTTCACGCAGGACGGCTGGGACGACGCCAAAAAAAGCGCCTTGCGCGCCCTGCAGAAGCGGCGCTACCCCACTGCCAGCATCACCAACAGCCGGGCCGAAATCGACGCCGACATGCACAAGGCCGCGTTGTCCGCCACCTTTGACTCAGGCCCAGCGTTTCGGTTTGGAGAATTGCGTCTGCAAGGCATGAAGCGCTACGACGCCGAGGGCGTCAAAAACATTGCACGTCTGCCCACCGGCGCCGAATACGACGAAGGCGAGCTGCTCGACGCGCAGCAGCGCCTGGCAAGCAGCGGCTACTTCGACGCGGTGTTTCTTTCGCTCGATCCAACCGCCCCGCAGCCGGACGCTGCCGCAGTGATTGCGCAGGTGCGAGAAGCACCGCTGCAAAAAGCGGTGTTCGGTATCGGGGTCTCCACCGACAGCGGTCTGCGACTGTCTTTGGACCACACGCACAACCGCCTTCCATGGCTGGGCTGGCGAGCGCTCTCCAAAATTTCATTCGATAACAAGGCCAAACGCATTGGTACCGAGTGGACGGCATTGCCCGGTGCCAACGGCTGGCGCTGGGTCGCAGGTGCGCAGCTGCAGCGCGAGACCACTGGCGACTATGAAGTCAACGGCACGCGATTGCGCTTTGGCCGCAGCCAGAGCACCGACCACATCGACCGAAATTACGCTTTGCAATACGACAGCGCGCTGAGTCAAGGGCTGAACGCGCCTCCAAGCAGTTCCGCACTGACGCTCAACACCGGCTGGACGGGGCGCTATTTCGACAGCGACACAGCGCCCGCGCGCGGCTGGGGGCTGGCCACCGAATTCGGCGTGGGAACCACGTTGCGGCCCGAACGCGACCTCTTTGTCCGCGCGCTTGCGCGCGCCTTGTATTTCAAGCCGCTCGCCAAAGTGACCGCAGTCGACGGAAGCAGTCGCCGCGCGCGCATCGCATTGCGCACCGAGCTGGGTGCAGTAATCGCCCGAGCCGGCGCACAAATTCCCGTGACTCAGCTTTTCCTCACCGGCGGAGACACTACGGTGCGCGGCTACAGCCTTCGTTCCATTGGCGCGCGCATGGATACCAATCAGCTTTTTGGCGGACGCTACCTCGCTGTAGCGAGTGCCGAATGGCAACGTCCCATCGTTATTGGCGACACAGTAAGCGACTTTGAAAGTGCCGTTTTCGTGGACGTCGGAGCCGTAGCCGATCGCGTGGCCGACTTGCACGCCCGTGTCGGCGTGGGTGCAGGCCTGCGCTGGCGCAGCCCCGTGGGACCGTTGCAAGCAGACATCGCCTACGGCGTTCAGGCCAAACAACTGCGCCTGCATTTGCGCTTGGGCTTTACGTTCTGACAATGGCCAGCCGCCCGACCACGCCCCCAGACGACGGCCCCGAGGTTTTTGCTGCGGGAGCCACACACAATGCCGGCCCAAACGCCTACGCGGCCGCTTCTGGCAAACACCCCAAACCTGCGCCTAGGCGCAGGCGCTTGCTGCGCCACTTTCTGCTCGCATTTGCCGCCTTAATCGCGGTTGTTTTGGTGGCAGCGCTGGTCGCCTGGCAATGGCTGGGCCGCGACGACTCGCTTGCCTACGTACTGCAGCGCGCGGCGCAGAGCCTTCCCGCAGACCAACAATTGCAGACCGAAGGGGTGCGCGGTTCCCTGCGACGCGGCGGCCACATCGACCGCCTGCGCTGGGAGAGCGCCACACTCAGCGTAGAAGCCCAAGACATTGACATTGGGTGGAGCCTTTCGCCGCTGCTGCAAAAAACGCTGCGCTTGGGCAAACTCGAAGCGGCCCGTGTGGTCGTGACGCCTATTGCCCAGACCCAACCCAAAAACACACCGCCTACACCGCTGCAGCAACTGAAGCTGCCGCTTGACGTGGACGTACCGTTTTCGGTTGGCGAACTGGTCTGGGCGGCAAGTGCTCCGCTGGACGCCAAGGCGCTCTCAGGCCGCTACCGCTACAGCGGCGACGAGCACCATCTTGAAGTTACGGGCATTGACCTGCCGCAGGGACGCATCAGCGCCGACCTGCGCTTGGACGGCGGGGCGCCAATGGCGCTCGACGCCAAGCTGCAAGCACAACTTCAAGCCGAACTGCCGCACGAGGAAGCGCAAGCCACGCGCAGCTTGGGAGCGCGCATCGACGCCCAATTGAAAGGCACGCTGGCTGGGCAAGAAGCCCGCATTGCGCTCACGGCAAACCTGAGTGCTGAGCCGCAAGGCGCGCCATCGGCTCAAGTAGCGCCCCCCATGCAGATGGATGCCACCGCCACCATCGCACCTTGGGCACTGCAGCCACTACTAGAAGCGCAGGCCGAGTTGGAGGGCGTGAACTTGGCCGCTCTGCTCCCCGATGCGCCGGCAACCATGCTCAGCGGCCACCTGACAGTCAGCCCTGCAGAAGATGGATGGAACCTTGAGACCGACTTAAGCAACGCCCGCCCTGCACCTTGGGACAAAAAAAGGCCTGCCGGTAGACACCATAAAGGCCCATGCGCACTTTGACGGAAGTGCGTGGAGCACGAAAAATGCCCGCATCGAAGTCGGCAAGGGCGTGCTGGCCTTGCAAGGCAGCTTTGCACCCGAATCCCAGGCCATTGCGCTTAAGGCCGAGGTGCTCAATCTTGACCCTGCCAGGCTCCACACCGGGCTTGCCGCCGCCCCGCTCAGTGGGCGAGCAAGTGCCGAAGGCAGCTTGGAAAATTTGCAATTTGAGCTTGCGTTGGCGGCCAGCGGCACCCGCAGCCCAAGCAAAAGCGCAGAGAAATCGCTGCGCATTGATCGCGTGGCAGCGCGCGGCACATGGAAGGACGGCGTTCTCCGGCTGCCGCAGGCCGAATTTGAGGCCCTACAGGCACAGCTCAAGGCAAGCGATGTGCAGCTTGCCATCCGTCCGACGCTTTCGGTAAGCGGCAAATTTAATGCCACACTGCCGGGCACGAATGCGCGCGCAAACGGCCAATTGGCAGCCAACCGCGGCGCTGGCAGCTTGCGTGTGGAAGCTGCATCGGCGCAGCAAACCCTCACATGGCTGCGAAACCTTCCAGGCCTTGAAAAGCTCGCCCCTGGCTTTGCCGCACGCGGCAGCGCAACATTGAACGCCGACTGGCGCGGTGGCTGGGAAAGCTTCACCAAGCTGCCCAAGGTTGGCGCCTCTTCCAGAGCCAAAGCGACCGATGCCCCCCAATTGCAGGCGTCGTTTGACGCAGCCAAGCTGCAACTTGACTTGCCGAGCGACAAAGGCGTTGCGCCCACGCAAATCGAACTGCGGGGCATACGCCTGCGCGCGGAAGGAAGCGCGGCACGCGCCACGTTGGCGCTGCAAGGCGAACTGCGCCAGGACAAACAAATCGCCAACGTGCAGAGCGCCGTCGTCGCCCAACTGCGGGAAGCCACGGAAAAAGGCGCGATTTCCGCGACGGCCCAGGTGCAAAGCCTCAATCTGACGCTGCAAGACGGGATGCACAAAGGCCGTTGGTCCTTGCAGGCAGGCGCACCCTTCGCCATCGACATACGCAAGGCCGCAGACGGAGCGCTGGCTGCCGCCGTAGAGGCTGGAAGTGCAGCCATGACAGCGCCTGTTCCTGGGACTGTGGCCGTGCGCTGGGAGCCGCTCACATTCAAGCGCACAGCTGGCGGCGCACTATCGTTGCAAACGCGCGGCTCCATCGGCGGCATTCCTTTGGCATGGGCCGATCTGATAGGCGAAGGCGAGCCACAGCTTTTGAAAAAGTTCGGCCTCGACACCAACCTCGTATTTGGCGGGCAGTGGGCAGTGGACGCCGGAGAAAAACTCAGCGCCAAAGTGCGGCTGCAGCGCAGCAGCGGCGATCTGCGCATTGCGTTGGAAGACGCCCCGCCGCCTACCAGCACAGAAAGTAAAGGCGATGGTGCCCAAGTCGTCAACGCCCCGCGAGAACGCTCCGACACCATCGCCGCGGGCTTGCGCAACATCGAGTTGACACTCGACGCAGAAGGCGATGCACTGCGCGCAGGCTTCATTTGGGACAGTGCACAAGCCGGTGAAGTACGCGCAGAAGCGAACACACGCCTTCAGCGCGAGGACGGCGGCTGGCGGTGGCCAGAGAACGCAGCAATTTCAGGCAAGGTACGCGCGAAACTTCCCCAAGTCGGCGTTTGGTCGGTGCTCGCACCGCCCGGCTGGCGCGTGGGCGGCACGCTCGATGCGGACGCATCACTCTCGGGCACGCGCAGCAACCCGCAGTGGAACGGGACACTCAGCGCCGACAAGCTCACCGTGCGTTCGCTGCTTGACGGCGTCGACTTGCAGGACGGGCACCTGCGCGCAAAGCTGGCCGGCAACCGCGTCGACATCACCGAATTCAGCCTCAGAGGCGGCCGCGGCAGCCGCGCGCGCATCGCAGGTTTCAGCGGCAACCGCACGCCGCCCCCTTCGGATGGCGGCAGCTTGGACGGCAGTGGCAGCGTGCAGTGGAGCCCTAGCAGCGACAGCAAATCAGCACCCGATCTGCGCATGGACTTCAAAGCGCAAGCCAAAAGTCTGCAAGTGCTTGTGCGCGCCGATCGTCAGGCGAGTGTTTCGGGCACGCTGCAGGCAACTATGCGCGATCGCCAGTTCAAGCTGCGCGGGGATTTGCGCATCGATCGCGCCAGCATTCTGCTGCCCGACGCAAGCGCGCCCAGCCTCGGATCGGACGTCGTAGTGCGCTCCAAGGCGCGCGACCAAGCGGCACAAAAAAACGCTCAGCAGGTGGCGACTGCCACTCAGCGCGCAGAAACGGTGCTGCCGCCCGACGTCGCCATCACCTTGGACTTAGGGGACGACTTTGCCTTCCAGGGCCAAGGTATTACCACGCGCCTCGAAGGCAAGCTCAACATCCAAAGCAGCAATACGCCAGGCGGACCGCCACGCATTTTCGGCGAAGTGCGCACCGTCGCCGGACGCTACCGTGCTTGGGGCCAGATGCTGGATGTCGAAAACGGACTTGTGCGCTTCAGCGGGCCGTACAACAACCCGTCGCTCGACATCCTCGCGCTGCGCCCCAACATTGAAGTGCGCGCCGGCGTACAGGTCACCGGCAGCGCGCTCGATCCGCGAGTGCGCCTCTACTCCGAGCCCGATTTGCCCGATGCAGAAAAGCTTTCCTGGGTGGTGCTGGGCCGCAGCGCGGCCTCGGGGGGGGGCGGAAGCTGCCGTATTGCAACAGGCTGCGCTGGCACTGCTAGGCGGCAAAGGCGGCGGCACTGGCTCCAAAATAGCGAGCCGCCTTGGCTTGGATGAGATCGGCTTCAAAGGTCCCGGCGCGGGCGAGGACGCCAGCGGCGCTGCGCTCACCTTTGGCAAACGCGTTTCAAAGAACTTGTACCTGACGTACGAACGCAGCCTGTCGGGGACGCTGGGCACGCTTTACATCTTCTACGACCTCTCCGAGCGCCTGCGCCTGCGCGCCGAAACCGGCGCCAGCACGGGGCTGGACCTGATCTACACCGTGCGCTACGAATAGGCCGTGCCGCCTACAATGCGCCCCTCTCCTCGTAGTTCAACGGATAGAACGAGTGCCTCCTAAGCGCTAGATACAGGTTCGATTCCTGTCGAGGGGACCATTGACATCAGCCTGCGATTGCCGGGCACGCTGCTAACGGATCCGCGAAGCACAGCCGGTCATTTCGTAAATTTACCCCAGGCAGCACCACCGCAACGGTGGACTTAGGTGACACCTAGGTAAGCCAGTTCATTCCAAAATGTGCCATTGCATTCGCAGAGGAATCTATGACCAAGAACTTTGACCTTGTCGTTCACGGCGCCACCGGCTTTACAGGACGGCTTGTCGTGGAATATTTGCTGCAGCGCTATCCCGCCGGCAGTGGGCTTCGCTGGGCCATGGGCGGGCGCAGCGCCACCAAGCTGGCGGCTGTGCGCGACGAGTTGGGCGCACCTGCCGATACCCCGCTCATCGTGACAGACAGTACCGACCCCAGCAGCCTGCAAGCCTTGATGGAACAGACTCGACTGGTGCTGACCACCGTCGGGCCGTACCAGCTCTACGGCAGCGAACTCGTGGCCGCCTGCGCGGCTGCCGGCGTGGACTATGTGGATCTGTGCGGTGAGCCGGCGTGGATGCGCCACATGATTGACGCATACGAATCCACGGCAAAGGCCAGCGGTGCGCGCATTGTGTTTTCGTGTGGTTTCGACTCCATCCCCTTCGACTTGGGCGTTTTCCTGCTGCAGCGCGAGATGAACTCCCGCTTCGGCCATCCCGCCAGCCGCGTACGTGGACGTGTGCGCAAAATGAAGGGCACCTTCTCTGGGGGCACGGCGGCCAGCCTGAAGGCCACCATGGCAGCTGCGGCCACCGATTCGAGCGTGCTCGAACTGCTTCGCAACCCATTTTCACTCACCCCGGGTTTCGAGGGGCCGCGCCAGCCATCGGGCAACAAACCTATGGTGGACGATGCGCTCGACGTATGGGTCGCACCGTTCGTCATGGCGGCCATCAACACGCGCAACGTGCACCGTTCCAACTTCTTGCTTGAGCACGCCTACGGACAGGACTTTGTGTACGACGAAATGCTGCTCACTGGCCCGGGGGAGAAAGGCGAAGCCATAGCCAAAGCAGTGGCGGCCGACAAGTCTCTGGGCTCGGACGGCGGCCCCCAGCCGGGCGAAGGCCCCTCACGCGAGGAACGCGATGCAGGGTTTTACGACGTGCTGTTTCTGGGACAAGATGCCGAGGGCAACAGCCTGCGCGTAGGGGTAAAAGGCGACCGCGACCCGGGGTATGGCTCAACTTCCAAAATGATTGCGGAAGCCGCAATTTGCCTGCTGCAAGATGCAACCGACACCCCTGGCGGCATCTGGACCACGGCCCCCGCCATGGGCGAGCCCCTGATCAAGCGGTTGGAGGCACATGCAGGGCTGAGCTTCGCAGTCGAATCCACGTAAACGCACTACATTGGCAGTTGCCCCTGCAGCTAAGTGCCTAGGGGCGCCGCACGGCTAGACAGCGGGTACCGCGTAGCCGCTGCGGTCTGTAAAAACGACGACGCCCTCGCCATTGAGTCTGAAGTTGCCAGCACGGTAGTCGCGCCGCAGATACGCTTGCGGCTTGCCAAATGCAAGGTCTACGGCCCCGGTCACTGAAACGCCCACCAGCACGGATGCGTTTCTGGCGAGTGCGAGCTGCTGCTCAAGCGCTTCAAGGGCCAATTTTGATTTTTTCTGAACACTCTCGGCATTTTCGAGGGATGCGCGGGCGCGGGTGAGCATGCCCTTCGGGTCGCCCGTCGCATTCAGGTGGGCAATCAATTTCAGCAGGCTCTCCTGCGCGGTTTTTTCATTTTCCCGCTGTGCCAGCAGGTCTTTGTGGCGCGCTTCGAGCTCCGGGTTGGCGCACAGCACCAGCTTGGTGACACCCGCACTGGGCGAACCGAGCAGTGGAACCTGTATGAGCATCATGGCGGTGGCGCGCCCGCCAATCAGGCGGCCACGCTGGGGCGCTTTGGCGCCCACAACGATCTTGTTGAGCGATTGCAATTCACACTCCAGCGCCATGTCGTCGATGACGATGGCCGTCCCGGCATACAGGTGTGAGGCCTCAGCAAATCGCGCCGTGATGGCACCGCCTGCGCGCAGCTTGGCACGGGCGATCACGCCGCCCGTCACTTTGATGTCGCCCCCTGCTACCAGGATGCCTCCATCCACCATGCCGCCGACAAAGATGTCGCCGCTCGCTTCGACCTTCATGTCCTGACCGATTTCGCCATCGACCTGCACCGTACCGTCGTAGCGGATATTGCCCGTAGCCATGCTGACCTCTGCCAGACGCAACACCGGTTCGACGACGATGCCGCCGTGCACGCGCACCGGGTGGCCGGTGAGGCAAGCCTCCAACAGGTTGGGGTCTTTGTCAGAAATTTTCGATCCCGCCAACTGAGCAGCGAAGGGCTCGTCTACCCCTGGCTTTGCCGCAAGCTTGTCACCGCGCACGGTAAAACCTTGCTCGCCGGGCGTCGCCGGACGGCGGCGCATCAGTAAGGCACCGGTGTGCACCATGAGGATGTCGCCGTGCTCGCGATAGTCGATGAGTCCGTTTTCATCCACCTGGGGCGCACGGTCGGGCGCGGCGGGAATCAGCTCTTCAAACTCTGCGTCTTGACCATCCTCGGCCGGCTTACCCCGCGCCACCACTACCGCGTCGCAGGCACCCTGTGCCAAAGCCTGCGTCACGGCCGCATCGTCAATACCCAGCACCACGCCAGCGAGTACTAAGGCATTGCGCACGTCTTGCGTTGTGGCGAGGGCTCCTGCCTGCGCTGGTTGAATCGTCAACGTGGCCGACATGGCATCGAGGGCAACTTGCACACTGACCGTCGCATCGCCGCGCTGTGCCACTACCACCGAAAACGCCTCTGAAGCACCCATGGCATTGCGTGCGGCGCTCTCCAGCGCGTCGTTGTGCACTTGAAAACTGCCATAGCCTTCGCGAACAAGCCAATCGCGCAATGCAGCGGCGTCCACATCCTCGCGTTGTGGTGCTGGTTGCACGTTCAGCGTCACCTTCCCGTCGGCCTCGCTGAGCGCCATCCCCACAAAATCCATAGTCAATTGCCTCCATCTGAGCAAATAGGCAGGTGTAGTTGGCCCGTTCCAGCTCCTGGCGACCCCTCCAAACCCCCTCAGCCGCCCGAACTACAAGCCAAGTTTGCTCCCGCGCTTATAGCTTACTTGTGGCGACAGGAGAATGAGAACGATCAGTTTGCGAACGACAAAAACCGAACGTACTCAGGGCTTAAGGGTCGCATTCAACCAGCCGCGCAGGCTGTTCACAAAAGCCCATTCTCGGACGCGCGGTACATCCTCCAGGCGCACCACCGCTTCCTGTACGCGACCAGATTCAAGCGCCAGAGCGCGACCCACGCCGGGCAGCAGCCCGCAGGACAAGGGCGGCGTCACCCACCTTCCCTCCAGCAACATGGCGACGTTGCCGCGCACACATTCGGTGATTTCGCCGTGGGCGTTGTAGAGCACAGTGTCAAACACTTCGGCGCCCTCAGGCGCGAACGCCTCGTAATGGCTGCGGCGCGTCGTCTTGTGGCGCACGAACTCGCCGTGGGCTTCCAAAAATGGCCGGTTCGCCAATTGCAGGCGTAGGGGCTCGGGTGTGGGCTGGAGCGCATAGACGTCGGCCCGCGACGCACCATCGGCCGCCAGCAACAGGCGCACGCGCCACAGACCTTGTAAATGCTGCAGCGCCGCAATTTGCAGCTCCTGACGCACCGAGTGCGCATTCCACGGGAAGCCAAAATGCGCTGCCGCTTCGCCCATGCGGGCCAAGTGTCGATCTGCGTCGCGAAAACTCCCCTCATCCAAAGCCAGCGTTTCGAGCAACTCGAAGGGAGTGCTTGCGCGATTCAGGAATGCGCGTTTGTGGCTCCACTCTTGCCATTCCGCATCGGCCACGGCGTCCGCCGTGATGCCGCTACCGATGCCGCAGCGCGCCAGGTCGCCTTGCAGCACCACGGTGCGGATGGGGACATTGAAGGTCGCCCGGATACCGCCCTGCTCCCCTGGCCGCACCACCCCCACGGCCCCGCAATACACCCCGCGCGGCGCAGGCTCGAGCGTGCGGACCATCTGCATGGCGCGCACCTTGGGCGCCCCGGTGACCGAGCCGCAGGGAAACAGCGCCGCAAACACATCGGTCAGCGTGGTGCCAGGCCGCGTGCGTGCCCGCACGTCAGACGTCATTTGCCACACCGTGGGCAGCGGCGTGGTGTCGAACAGCCGGGGCACCTGCACGCTGTGCGGCAGGGCAATGCGCGAGAGGTCGTTGCGCAGCAGATCCACGATCATCACGTTCTCGGCACGCTCCTTGGGGGCCGTGCGCAGGTGGTCAGCCAGGGCAGCGTCTTCCTCAGGCGTGGCGCCGCGCGCTGCTGTCCCTTTCATGGGGCGGGCCAGAATATCGCCGCCGCCCGGCGCCTCCCGCCAGTCAAAAAACAATTCGGGCGAGACGGAGAGCACCTCCTCGCCCCCCGCATTGATGTGCGCCGCATAGCCGCAGGGCTGGGCGCGCTGCAGCGCGGCAAACAGCGCCGCCGCACTGCCTTGCAGCACGCCGGTGAGGGGTGCGGTGTAGTTGACCTGGTAGAGCTCGCCCGCGCCAATGGCCTGCTGGATACGGCCCAGTGCGGCGTCGAAGGCACTGCGCTCCAGGCTGCTATGCCACTCCACGCGTGCCGCCTCCTGCAGCGCCTCGGCAGGCCAGGGCTGGGGGGCATCGTGCACGGCAAACCAGGCCAGCGGGCCGTCGGCGGCGTGGGTTTGCAATGCGACATCAACCGCCGGTGCCGCTTCGTAGCGCACATAGCCCACGCACCAGTGGCCGCGCTCGGCTGCGGCATGCACGGCATTGAGCACGGCGCGCACCTCGCCCACCTGCTGCGCCACGAGCAGCTGGCGCGGCACGCCAAAGGCGCAGCGCAGGCGCGGGGCGGCAGCATCCAGCGGCTGGGCGAAGTCGATGCGGGCCGTCTCGGCCTCTGGCGGGGAAACGCGCTTCACGGCAGGCCGGCAATGAAATTGCGTTTGGGTTTGTACCGAACGCGCAGGTCGGCCAGCCACGGCCCCTGCTGCGCCAGAGGCATGCGCATGAGGATGTCACGCACCAGCGCCAGCGGCGTGGCATAGGGCGACGAGGCACCGGCCATCGCAACGTCGAACACGCGCTGCAGCAGTTGCACAGCATCTGCATTGTTCTCAGCGGGCAACTGCCGGGCCAGCGTTTCGAGCGTATCGAGACGGCAGCCGTAGCCGGGTTGCTGCACCAACGCCAGAGCCTGCTGCGGCTCGGCGTCCGCCAGGTACCAGGACACACGCACGTCGATGCTGCGCAATGCGGGGTCGCCTGCATACGCACGGGTGCGTTTGCGTGCAGCGTCGAGGTCCGCTTGTTCGCGCTGCTCGGCCCAGGCGAAGAGTTCATCCCGGTAGCGCGCACGGTCATACCCGGCGCGCTCTGCAGCCTTCAGCACCGCCCGGTAAGTGGAGATATCTGGGCGTGCCTGCAGGCGGCGGCGCCACAAGGCCAGCGCCTCTTCGTCCCAGCCGTCGCGCTCGTAGCAGCGCAGCAGGTCGTCTTCACAGCGCCAGTCGCCAGGGTGCTGCCGGACCCCGGTCTCCGCCCATTGCAGGGCTTCACGCAACCAGCCCTGCTGCTCGCACAAGGCCACCAGGGCGCAAAATTCATGTCCCTCCTGCGCACTGTCGGCCATGGCGTCGCGCAGGGCCAGCGGGTCGCCCTGCAGGGCCAGGCTGTCCAGGTAGCGGCGGCGCAACTGGCTGCGCTCGTGGTCATATCCCCGAACGGTGCGCGCTGGCAGGCCCGGTGGGGCGTTCGCGGGATGGAGGCGCTGCCAGTCCTGCCAATCGGCACGCGCCTGCGCGGCATAGCGCGCCAACACAGCCGGGCCCGCCGCAGCGAGGACAGATTTCTCGTCCCACAGGCCCCAGGGGTCGGCCTGCATCAGCGCAAACCAGCGCTCCACCCAGGCAGCGGGGGGTGGGGATGCGCGCAAGGCTTTGGTCAGCAGGTCCATCACATCCTGCATCAGCCCACCCACTTCGCCATTCGAGTCGTCGGCGTGTTCTGCCACTTTGTAAATACAGCGCAGTGCGTGCTCGCACAACGCGAGCAGCTGCGCGGGGTCGCGCTCCAGCCAGGGCCGCAGCATGGGAAGCACCTTGGCAGCGCGGTGCGCGTAGGCGCTGGATTCGCGCCAGTCCAAGAAGCCACTGTGATCGCGCAGCAGCGCTGCAATGGCGCTGCGCAGGGCCTTGGGGTCGCCTGCGGCGCTGTGCTCGGCAGACCAGGCCTTGAGCTCGGCCATGAGGTCGCGGTCGTTCTCGGCCCAGGCCCACAGCCGCTCGACCAAGGCATCGGCGCTTTGGCTCTGCACAAACTGGCGCAAGGCTTGCAGGTTGCTGGCCTGGGTGCGTGCGCGCTTGGCAGCCGCAGCCACCTTTTTGGCCGACTCGGAGTCATGCACGGGAGCTGCGCCGCCCAGTTCGCCGCGCCAAGCCTGGCATACCGCTACCAGGTGCTTGCAGAAGTTGCCGTCCTGCGAGTGCGGACAGTCGCATTCACCATCGAGTCCGTCGTCAGCGTCAAGGCAGACCCGCACCTGGTAGGCCTGCGTGCCTTGCACCAGGGCCTGCACGGCCGCCTGTTCGCCCGGCTCCAGCGCGGGGGTCTGTAGCGACTCGATGGCGCCGCTGCTGGCATAGGTCTGACCCCGCGCAAACACCGCTGGGCCGCTCAGACGCCGCAGCGCGTCATCGGACAGCAGGGGCAGCCACTGCGGCGAAATGCGTGGAGAGGCCACGGCAAATATCCTGTTTTATGAAAAAATGGCCTCTAGCGCTTATGCAGCAAGCGTCAATAGCTACCAATAAAATAGCAAACTCTACGCCGCACCCATGTTTGGCACCAGCCCAGCCACAGGCTGTCCGCTCTTGAGAGCGGCGGTAAAGGCCAGCATGCGGTCAATCGGCAGGCGCGCGCGCGGGATGATGGCAGGGTCCACATGGATCGCGTTGACGCCAGTTTCCAGCACCTGGGCAACACCAGCCAGGCCGTTCATCGCCATCCAGGGGCAGTGCGCGCAGCTTTTGCAGGTGGCGCTGTTGCCGGCAGTGGGCGCTTCGTAAAACACCTTGCCGGGGTTCAGGGTGCGAAGCTTGTGCATCATGCCGCCGTCGGTTGCGACAATGAATTCGCGTGCGTCCATCTCCTGTGCCGCACGCAGGATGGCCGAGGTGGAACCCACCGCATCGGCCAGCGCCACGACGTCGGGCGGCGACTCAGGGTGCACCAGCACCTTGGCGCCGGGATGGTCTTTTTTCAGCGCTTCGAGCTCAAAGGCTTTGAACTCATCGTGCACGATGCAGGCGCCGTTCCACATCACCATGTCGGCGCCGGTCTCGCGCTGGATGTATGCGCCAAGGTGGCGATCGGGGGCCCAGAGGATCTTCTGGCCGGCGTCTTTGAGGGCGCGCACGATGTCAAGCGCGCAACTCGACGTGACGAGCCAGTCGGCGCGCGCCTTCACCGCAGCGCTGGTGTTGGCGTAGACGACCACCGTTCGGTCGGGATACTGGTCGCAAAAGGCCGAAAACTCATCAATCGGGCAGCCCAGGTCAAGCGAACAGGTGGCGTCCAGGTCGGGCATTAGAACGGTCTTCTCAGGCGAGACAATTTTTGCCGTCTCGCCCATAAAGCGCACGCCCGACACCACCAAAGTCTGCGCAGCGTGGTCGCGGCCAAAGCGCGCCATTTCCAGAGAATCGCTGACGATACCGCCGGTTTCCTCGGCCAGATCCTGCAGGTCGGGGTGTACGTAGTAGTGAGAGACCATCACCGCGTTCTTTTCCTTGAGCAGACGGCGAATTTTGTCCTTGGTGGCCGCGCGCTCGTCCTGCGTCAGCTCAGCAGGCACGCGTGCCCAAGCGTATTTGGTGGCACAAACTGAGTCGCCGCCGGGCTGCTCGTACTCCACTTCCTTGATGGCTATGGTCTTCACGCGAGGTCCTCCATACGCATAGAAAAGTCGGTCGCTTTCACGTCCTTGGTCAAGGCCCCGCTAGAGATGCGGTCGACCCCTGTTTCTGCAAGCGCACGCAGTCCATCCAGCGTGACGCCACCCGAAATCTCCAGGATGGCACGGCCCGCGTTGATGCGCACTGCTTCATTCAGCGTTGCGAGGTCCATGTTGTCCAGAAGCACCATCTGAGCGCCAGCGTCGAGCGCCTCGCGCAGTTGCGCCAGTGACTCCACCTCAATCTCAACAAATTGAGCGCGCGCTGCCACTTCGGCCGCGGCACGCAGCACCTGTGTCACGCCGCCAGCCGCAGCGATGTGGTTTTCTTTAATAAGCACCGCGTCGTGCAAGCCGATGCGGTGGTTGGTGCCGCCCCCTATGCGCACCGCGTATTTCTGCGCAATGCGCAGGCCCGGCAAAGTCTTGCGGGTATCCACGATCTGGGCCCGCGTGCCCTTTACCGCCTCCACATAACCTGCGGTCTTGGTGGCAACGGCAGAAAGCAGCTGCAAAAAATTGAGTGCAGTGCGCTCGGCACTCAGCAAGGCACGGGCATCGCCGTGCATCTCCAGCACCACCTGGTCGGCAGCGCAGCGCCCGCCTTCGGATACGTGCCAGGTAAGCTCCACTTGCGGGTCGAGGGCGCGCAGTGCAGCCTCGGCCCACGGCGCGCCACAAAGTACGGCAGCTTCGCGAACCAGGATGCGGGCGCGCACCGGGCGGCCGGCAGGCACCAGGCCTGCGGTGAGGTCGCCCGCCCCCAAGTCTTCCTGCAGCGCACGGGCGACATCGAGCAGTACCTGCGCACGCAGAGGGGCTTCGAGAGTATCCAGAGGAGATTTCATGGGGCTCAAGCATAGCGTTTGCGGGCTGTCCGGGTGCGCGTTAGGGGCGCTGCTGGAGAAGGCGCCGACTACACTCACCGATCCCTCATTGCCGCACTGCCAGCCATGACTGAAACACTTTTGCCCTCTGCCGCCACTCCGTACGGCACCTTGCCACCCGCATCGCCCCTGCCCCAGCGCCGCCCCGTCAGCCTGCCGCGCTTGCAACAGATGCGCGAGGCAGGCGAGAAAATCACCATGCTTACCGCCTACGACGCCACTTTTGCCGCCGTAGCCGATGCGGCCGGCGTCGAGTGCCTGTTGGTGGGCGACTCACTCGGCATGGTCTGCCAAGGCCTACCCAGCACCGTGGGTGTCACGCTCGAGACCATGGTCTACCACACGGAAAGCGTGGCGCGTGGCCTGCATCGGGTGCAAGGCACGGCGTGGCTGATTGCCGACCTGCCCTACGGCAGCTACGCCGAAAGCCGCGAGCAAGCCCTGCACAGCGCCTGCGCCTTGATGCGTGCGGGCGCGCACATGGTCAAGCTGGAGGGTGGCGGCTGGACCGCGCCCACGGTGCAGTTTTTGGTGGAGCGCGGCGTACCCGTGTGCGCGCACCTGGGCCTCACGCCACAGACCGTCCACGCCCTGGGCGGTTACCGCGTGCAAGGCAAGACGGATCAAAGTGCCCAGGCATTGCGGCGCCATGCGCGCGAACTGCAGGACGCCGGCGCTTCCATGTTGGTGCTTGAGATGGTGCCCGCGCAACTGTCCGCAGAGCTGACCACCGAACTGACCCATTGCGCCACTATCGGCATCGGTGCCGGCAAGGGCACCGCAGGCCAGGTGCTGGTGCTGCACGACATGCTGGGCATGAACTTGGGGAAGATGGCGCGTTTCGTGCACAACTTCATGCAGGACGCCGGGAGCGTGCGCGGCGCCATGGAGGCGTACGTCGCCGCCGTCAAATCCGAGACCTTTCCAGACAACGCGCTCCACGCCTGGTGACTTTCGCCCAAGCAGCAGTGCCCTTTTTGCCGATTGTTTAGCTTCCCATGCACATCGTTCACAGCATTTCCGACCTGCGCGCCGTGCTCAGCCCTCTCGGCCGCCCCGCGTTCGTGCCCACCATGGGCAATTTGCACGACGGGCATATCGCCCTGATGCGCCGCGCCGTAGCACTGGGCGAGGTGCCGGTGGCGAGCATTTTCGTAAACCGCCTGCAGTTTTTGCCGCACGAGGATTTCGACAGCTACCCCCGCACCTGGGACGCAGATTGCGAGCGCCTGGCTGCGGCGGGGTGCAAGGTGCTGTTCGCCCCGCGCGAACGCGATTTGTACCCAGAGCCGCAAACCTTCAAAGTGCAGCCCGACCCGCATCTGGCGGACCTGCTGGAAGGGGAGTTTCGCCCTGGCTTTTTTACCGGCGTTTGCACCGTCGTGATGAAGCTGCTTTCTGCAGTGTTTGCAGGCAAGCCAAGCGGTGTGGCGGTGTTTGGCCAAAAAGACTATCAGCAGCTTATGGTGGTGCGCCGGATGGTGCAGCAGTTCGCACTGCCTATAGACATCGTCGCGGCGCCAACCGAACGCGCCGCCGACGGCTTGGCACTGAGCTCACGCAACGGCTATCTGAGCGCAGCGGAACGTACGCAAGCGGTCGAATTGTCCAAGGCGCTGCGCAGCTTGGGTGAGGCCGCAAAGGCGGCGGGCGATGCGCTGCCCGGACAGCGCGAGTCGCTGGAACAGGCGGCTAAAGCAGCATTGGATGCACGCGGCTGGAAAACCGACTACATCACGGTGCGCGGGCGCAGCGATCTGCAGGCCCCAAAAATTGGTGAACCTTTGGTCGTGCTGGGCGCTGCCCGAATGGGCGCCACACGCCTTATCGACAACCTCGAAATCTGACCTGCATGGACCCGTTCATTCTTGTGCTGATGCTCGGCATTGGCGCGCTGGTGGTAGCCAACGGCCGGCAACAACGCCAGCGCATTGCCCTGCTCGCGCAATACCTTTCCTCGCTGCAAATTGAAAAGCTGATGGAAACGCTCACCCAAGGGTACCTGCGTGCACTTGGCGAGCGGGACTCTGAGCGCCAATCGCAAGTGTTTGCCGTACTGGAAGGCAGCGAGTCGCAACTCGCCGCCCAGTTTGCTCAGTTGGCACGCGATTTCGCTACCGTACCGGCTGCAGAGGCGCGGGCCAGCACGCTGCCGGTGTCGCTGCCTTGGGCCAGTGTGGTGATGCCGAACGCCACGTTCGACATGCGCAAGCTGCTGGCAGTGCATGCCAACGGCATCGCGCGCGCCTTGCATCCAAGCTCGGAGCTTTCGCCGCGGGACCGGGCCTTTCGAATTTCGGCTGAGCTGTTTCTCATGCAGCACTCTTGCCACTGGTTTTGCAAGTCGCGCGCCGTGGCCTCGGCACGCATGTTGGCGCGCCACCAGACGCCGCACGCACAGCTCATCGCCTCGGTATCGCCGGAAACGCGCAATGCGTATTTGGCGCTCACCAGCGCTTGACCGCGCATTGCATGGCCGCGTACGCACCGCGCCCACGCCGCCCCGCGCCGCGACGCCAGCCAAGTCCCGCACCTTCAGCGCCCCGTCTTGTGCTGCTGAACAAGCCCTTTGACGTTATGTGCCAATTCAGTGGCGACGGCACGAGACGCACGCTTAAGGATTTCGTCGACCTCCCCGATCTGTACCCTGCGGGCCGTCTGGACCGCGACAGCGAAGGCCTGCTGCTGCTGACCAACGACGGCGCCTTGCAAGCCCGCATTGCCGATCCGCGCCACAAGCTGCCCAAGACCTACTGGGCGCAGGTGGAGGGTGCGCCAAGCGAGGCAGCATTGGCACAGTTGCGCACCGGCGTGCAGTTGAACGACGGCATAACCCTCCCCGCGCAGGCCAAGCTATTGGCCGAACCGGTGCTGTGGCCGCGCGATCCACCGATCCGCGTACGCGCCGAAATCCCGACGCACTGGATGGCACTCACCTTGCGCGAGGGTCGCAACCGCCAGGTGCGCCGCATGACCGCCGCCGTCGGCCTGCCCACGCTGCGCCTGGTGCGCGTGCAGATTGGTCCATGGAGCCTTGGCGATTTGGAGCCTGGGGTTTGGCGCGAGGTGGATTCTTGGGTGCTCTAATTTCAGACTTCAGTAGTGCATTTTTTGAATGAAATTGGCCTCTATCGCTTATCCATCAAGCGGTATCAGCTATCAAAAGAACTATTTTTCAGGAACGACACGGTTCCATGCTCTACCATTCGGCCTTAGGTCTGAGCACCACTTCCTCTGAGAACGCCATGAGCCCATCTACCGACCGCGTCGTCCACACCACTGAAGATGTGCTCATCAGCCTGTGCAATTCGGTTACCCGGGTGCTCACCGTGGCGACCCAGAGCCAGATTCACTATTCGGCTATGGTGCAGCGCATCACGAAAACCTGCTTGCGCCCCGACATTGGCTGCTTCGTGCTTTTTGACGGCGGGTTTTCCGGCCTCATGGTGATCAACTTCTCGGCTCAGGCCGCGATGGAGCTGTATTCAAGCTACCTGCTCAGCATGGGCATGTCGAAGGAAGATCTGGCGCGTTCTTACACCGCGGACGAGGTAAGCAATGTGATGGGCGAGCTGATGAATCAGGTCGCTGGAGACTTCACCGGCAAAGTGCGGCGCGAGCTGCAAACCCACATCACACAAAACCAGCCCAAAATGCTGGTGCTGAACAAGCAAGTAATGCTGAGTGTGGACGCCAACCTCGACCAGCCGGAAGCGCGCCGCGTGACCTTCTACACCGGCAACAACAACATCTTTTACCTCGAACTCGCGATGGACCGCACCGAGTTTGTGCAAATCTACGACTTCGAGCCGCAGGAACAAGCCAATCCCGACGAGGTCATGGCAGCAACCAACGCAAAACCCGCGGTGACCGCAGCGCCGCCCCAACCCGACAGCGATACCGACGAATTGCTCCGCTCACTGGGCATGTAAGAAGCCACCGGGAGCGGGCTAGAATCCTTGACTTGGGAGACTTGGGTGAGTGGTTTAAACCAGCAGTCTTGAAAACTGCCGACGGGCAACCGTCCGTGAGTTCGAATCTCACAGTCTCCGCCAATTTCCTCTATGTACTGCGTTTCGAAATGAAGACGCCTCTGAGACCTTGCAAATTCCACAGCAGCCGTGCTCGCTTGGGGAATTCAGTCATCAGGTTGATAGGAGCTGGCCAAGACAGCTCTGCAAGCGGAGAGAAGCCTCTGATCCGGTACAATCCTTCCCCATGCTCGCCGCCCGTTCGTTCAACCTGAACCCCGCACCTGCCGTCTTGGTCGGTGCGTATGCGCGCGCCAGCAACACCAAAACCACGACCATTAAGGGCTGATCCAGCTCCGGTTCGTCGTGCGCCCTCCCTGGCCAGACGAGCTGGGGCAAAACAGTCTGGTCTGAACTGTTTTTTAAATTCGATAAGGGGCGTTGAAATGAGCAAGTTGGTAGGACTCGTCGGCTGGCGCGGGATGGTCGGCTCGGTGCTAATGGACCGAATGGTTGAAGAAAAAGACTTCGACCTGATTGAGCCATTGTTCTTCTCCACCTCCAACGCCGGCGGCAAAGCTCCGGCGATGGCCAAGAACGAAACCACGCTGCAGGACGCGTTCAACATCGACGCCTTGAAGCGCTGCGACATCGTGCTCACGGCCCAAGGCGGCGACTACACGAACGAGGTTTACCCAAAACTGCGCGCCGCTGGCTGGTCGGGCCATTGGATTGATGCGGCCTCTGCTCTGCGCATGGAGAAAGACGCCGTCATCGTGCTCGACCCGGTCAATATGCCGGTCATCAAAAACGCCCTGACGCAGGGCGGCAAGGACTGGATCGGCGGCAATTGCACAGTCAGTTGCATGCTGATGGGCGTGGGCGCACTTTACAAGGCAGGTCTGGTGGAGTGGATGAGCACCCAGACCTATCAGGCAGCCAGCGGTGGTGGCGCCCAGCACATGCGAGAGTTGCTCACCCAGTACGGCACGCTAAACGCAGAAGTGAAAGCTCTTCTGGACGACCCTAAGAGCGCGATTCTGGAAATTGACCGAAAGGTGATTGCCAAGCAGCGCGCCCTGACGGCTGCAGAGACAACCAATTTCGGCGTTCCCCTTGGCGGCAGCCTGATTCCCTGGATCGACAAGGACCTGGGCGATGGCATGTCCAAGGAGGAATGGAAGGGAATGGCAGAAACCAACAAAATTCTCGGCATGGGCGAGGCTTTCGGCTCAACTGCCATTCCGGTCGATGGTTTCTGCGTGCGCGTGGGCGCGATGCGCTGCCACAGCCAAGCGTTGACCTTCAAACTCAAGCAAGACGTCCCCCTCACCGACATTGAAGCCATGATTGCGGCCGACAATCCTTGGGCGAAGGTAGTGCCCAATACGCGCGAAGCGACCATCCAGGACCTGACGCCGGTGGCCGTGACCGGTACCATGAACATACCTGTGGGACGGATCCGCAAGCTGGCCATGGGGCCTGAATATGTGGGTGCCTTCACGGTCGGCGACCAACTTCTTTGGGGCGCGGCCGAACCGCTGCGTCGCATGCTGCGCATCCTGCTGGACGCTTAAGCACACAGGAAGCGACGCCATTGCGCTCGTTGCGCGTTGTCACGAGGCAACAGCCGCGGGGCTTGGGAAGCGTTTGGCAGGTCTGCCCGAAGCTTCCACAGTGCCTTAGCTTGTCTCTGCAAAACATTGCTGCTATGGTTCTTTTACCTATTTTCTATGCCAAAGCGGATTGGGCATCCAGACCATGAAAAACAACACCCGCTGCGGCAATGCTCCCAATTCCTATCCTGTAATGGCAACCATGCACCGTTGGAAATACTCTGCGCTGGCCGCTGCCGCGCTCGCGTCTGTGGCTTTGTATGCTTCCGACGCAAGCGCGCTCGCCTTGGGACCCGTCACAGTGCAATCGTCATTGGGCGAACCTCTACGCGCAGAAATTGCCTTGCCAAGCATTACGCCGGCTGAAGCCGAGTCGTTAAAGGTGAACACGGCCGCTCCCGAAGTGTTCCGGTCTCAAGGAATGGACTACTCGGGTGCTGCTGCGCAGGTGCGTATGACGCTGCAGCGCAAGCCGGACGGCAGCAGTGTGCTGCGACTGAGCAGCAATGCCCCAGTCAATGAGCCGTTTGTGGATTTGGTGATTGATGCTACTTGGGCCACCGGTCGCATCACGCGCAGCTACACCATGCTGTTTGACCCGCCAACTATGCGCAGGCCAGCCCCCGCCGTGACGGCTGCGCCCCAAATAAGTGCCCAAGCTCCAGCGCCGCGAGCAACTCCCGTCGCCCCAGCGCGCGCGCCGGTGGTAGTCACCCAGCGCGCAGCCCCGGTCTCATCGGCATCGCCCGACAACGTGACCGTAAAAGCTGGCGATACCGCTGGACGCATCGCCAGCGCACACCGTCCGCGGTCTGTCTCGCTCGATCAAATGCTGGTGGCACTCCTGCGCGCCAACCCCGAAGCGTTCATCGACGGAAATGTCAATCGCGTCAAGGCTGGCGCCGTATTGCAGCTTCCCAACGAGACGCAGGCCAGTGCCACGGCCCCCGCGGAAGCTCGCCAAACCATCGCAGCGCAAAGCCGCGATTTCAACGCATTCCGCCGGAAACTGGCGAGCGCCGCGCCGGCTGCAGAGACAGCAGCTTCCAGCCGCAGCGAGAGTGGGCGAATTCAAACGCAGGTCGACGAGCAAAAATCTGCCAACAGCACCCCAGACAAACTCACCCTGTCCAAAGGGGCGGTGAAGGGAACCAAGGCGACCCCAGAGGCGCTTGCCGAACGCAAACAGGCGAGTGAAGCTTCCGCGCGGGTTGAGGAACTTTCCAGAAATATTTCCGAGCTGAACAAACTGGCAGGTGCCTCTGCTCCGGCAGGTACTGCTGCGCCCGCAGCAGCCACCGGTGCAGTTGGCGAGTCAACCATCGGCTCGGTGCCCGCTGTGACGGGTCTTGCGGTACCCCCAGTCGCACCTGCTTCAAGCCCCTCAGTTGCGCCCGTCAGCCCAGCGGCTCCGGCATCGTCGCCTGCAGAAGGTGCAGCCGCAGAAGCGCCAGTAGTGGCCGCAAGCGGGGCAGAACCCGCCGCGCCATCTGCCGCCGAAATGTCACCTGCATCAGCGCCTGAAGCTGCGGCTTCCGCTGCCACGGCTCCGGCCCCTGCGCAGCCGGCTCCAGTTGCTGCACCTGCCGAAGAGCCCAGCATTGTCGATGGGCTGCTCGAGAACCCCCTGATTCCCGGTGGCGTGCTGTTGCTGCTTTTTCTGCTCGGCTATGGCGGCTACCGTATTGCCGAGCGCCGCCGCAATCAGCAAGGCGTGGACAGTTCTTTCCTTGAGAGCCGTTTGCAACCCGATTCGTTCTTTGGAGCAAGTGGTGGGCAGCGTGTAGACACGGCCGGCACAGACTCCACTGGCTCTTCGATGGCGTACTCCCCGAGTCAGTTGGACGCGGGCGGCGACGTCGATCCAGTCGCGGAAGCAGATGTGTATCTTGCCTATGGCCGCGACCTGCAAGCTGAAGAAATATTGAAGGAAGCCATCCGCCACAACCCGGACCGGGTCTCGGTACACGCCAAACTGGCTGAAATTTACGCCAAGCGCCAAGACCGCAAATCGCTCGAAGCCTCTGCCAAGGACATTTTCCGAATCACCAATGGCGAGGGCGGCGACTGGAACCGCGTTACGGAACTTGGTCGCGATCTGGATCCGGACAACATGTTCTACCAACCCGGTGGCCAGCATGTTCAGGCTCCCGAACTGACGCCTCCGAGCCACTTCGCGAGCACCTATGGTCCGGCGGAAGGGCCACCTTCGCTGCCTTCAGACCTCGACCTGGATCTTGACTTGGATCTGCCCGAGGATGCTTTGACGGATGCGCCCACGCCAGCGGCAGCAGCACCTGGGAGTTTTGCAGCGGCAGCAGCGGCGGCCGGAGTTGCGAGCGCTGTGGCTGCTACCACGCCAGCAGCAGAGCCTGTGCGCGAAGAGCCGGTTTGGTCCCCACCAACAGGCTCAGGGAATCTCGCTTGGGAACCGCCGGAAAAGGCCGCACCGGCTCCAGAAGCCCCTGCTCAAGATTCGACTCATACCGATGGCGCACACGACTTTCCGCTAGATCTGCCAAGCTTGGACACCCAGCCACAAGAGTTGGAGGCCTACACAGAACCGCCCTTCAAGCCGTCTGACTCTGGTTTGATGGACTTCGACTTGGGCCATCTCTCCCTCGACTTGGATGGCAAACCTGCCGCCACGCCGCAAGCAGGGGCGGTCGCATCGGAATCCTCCACCATTCCAGACGATCCGCTTGCCACCAAATTGGCGCTTGCCCATGAGTTTGACGCCATTGGCGACAGCGACGGGGCCCGCACTTTGATCGAAGAAGTCATCGCCGAGTCGAGCGGCGAGCTCAAGGCGCGCGCACAGCGCATGCTGAGCGAGCTGAACTGAGCGGGCTCGCGGTATTGAGTAACCGCATTGCCTTGGGACTGAGCTACGCCGGCCAGCGTTACAGCGGCTGGCAAAGCCAGAGTTCGGGCAATACGGTTCAGGACCACCTCGAAACCGCGCTCGCACGCTTCGCAGCCTGCGGCGAAACCCGGATCACCACGCTGTGTGCAGGCCGTACCGACGCAGGTGTACACGGCTTGATGCAGGTGGTGCATTTTGATGCGCCGGTGCAGCGCACAGAAGCCGCCTGGTTGCGGGGCACCAACAGCTTTCTTCCCCCAGACATTGCAGTGCAGTGGGCACGGGCGGTACCGGCCAGCTTTCACGCCAGAGCAAGCGCCACAGCGCGACGCTACGCGTATGTGCTGCTGCAATCGCCTGTACATCCCAGTGTGGAGGCAGGGCGAGCCGGCTGGGTATACCGCCCTCTTGACGGCGCCTCGATGTCTGCTGCCGCGCAGATTTTGGAAGGCGAGCACGACTTCACCTCTTTTCGCGCAGCCGCATGTCAGGCGCTGTCTCCGGTAAAAACTCTGGCGCCGATCCACATTGCGCGGCGCCCTGCCCGGTCTGCTGGTTCCGCTGAGTTCGATACTTGTTATTGGCGCTTCGAATTTGAAGCCAATGCGTTTTTGCACCACATGATCCGCAACATCATGGGTTGCCTGATCACCGTCGGTCAGGGCAAGGAGCCACCAGAATGGGTAGCACAGGTGCTGGCCGCTCGCTCACGCAAGGTTGCTGCACCGACATTTTCGCCAGACGGTCTGTATTTTCTGGGGCCTGTGTACGCCGACTCGTGGGGATTGCCCGCACGAGCCGCTGCGTATGATTGGCTGCCATGAAAGCCTCTGCCGCCTCCAGGATCATTTCCGCCAGAACGCGCATCAAAATTTGCGGATTGACACGCGAACAAGATGTCGATGCGGCGGTGGCCGCCGGTGCAGATGCCATCGGTTTTGTGATGTACGCACCCAGCCCGCGGGCGGTGACGCCTGCCCGTGCTGCGGAGCTGGCAGCACGACTTCCACCCTTCGTCACACCAGTTCTGCTATTTGTCAACGAATCCGCTATTGATATAGTAGCTGCAAGCGCCTATGTACCCAGCGCCACATTGCAATTTCACGGAGATGAAGACCCGCAAGCTTGTTGGGAAGCCAGTGGCAAAGGCGCCCGGGCCTGGTTGCGTGCCGCCCGTATTCCCGAGGGCGATGCGGGGGCACACTTCCCCCTCATAGAATACGCACAACAGTATTCTCGCGCCCAAGCCATCCTGCTCGACGCACACATCGACGCATACGGCGGTGGCGGCAAGGCATTCAATTGGTCACTTCTTCCTCCAAGCGTCGGCTGTCACCTCGTTTTAAGTGGTGGACTCACGCCTGCAAACGTGACCGATGGCATTTTGCAGGTTCGGCCGCGCTGCAAGTCGCTCGCGGTTGACGTCAGCTCCGGCGTCGAATGCGATGCCCCTGGGGGTGGAACCCACAAGGGCATCAAGGACGCCGAAAAGATCCAACGTTTCGTCGCCGCCGTGCGCGCTGCCGACGCAATACTTGCCAGGAACAACCCCCATGTTTGATTACCAGCAGCCCGACGCATCGGGCCACTTCGGCCGCTACGGCGGCAGCTTCGCGAGCGAGACGCTCACGTTTGCCCTCGAGGAACTCAAGAGCGCCTACGCGCGCTACCAGCAAGATCCCGCCTTCCTTGCTGAGTTCGCGTACGAGTTGAACCACTTCGTTGGTCGCCCCTCCCCGGTTTACCACGCAGCGCGCACCAGCCAGGAGCTGGGGGGCGCTCAGATTTACCTCAAGCGTGAAGACCTGAACCACACCGGCGCGCACAAGATCAACAACGTCATTGGCCAGGCCATGCTCGCCAAGCGTATGGGCAAGCCGCGCATCATTGCCGAGACTGGAGCCGGTCAGCACGGCGTGGCGACGGCCACCATCTGCGCGCGCTACGGCCTGGAATGTGTGGTCTACATGGGCAGCGAAGACGTAAAACGCCAAAGCCCCAACGTGTACCGTATGAAGCTTCTGGGCGCCACTGTGGTGCCGGTCGATTCGGGCAGCAAGACGCTGAAAGACGCGCTGAACGAAGCCATGCGCGACTGGGTCGCCAACGTAGACAACACTTTCTACATCATCGGTACCGTCGCCGGGCCGCACCCCTACCCGATGATGGTGCGCGACTTCCAGAGCGTGATCGGCACGGAATGCCTGACGCAAATGCCGCCCATGCTGGCCGAGCAAAAGGTGGCATCCGAACAGCCCGATGTGGTGCTGGCCTGCGTGGGCGGTGGCAGCAATGCCATGGGCATCTTCCACCCTTACATTCCGTACGAGAAAACACGCCTCATCGGCGTGGAGGCTGCTGGCGAAGGCCTGGACAGCGGCAAGCATTCGGCAAGCCTGCAGCGCGGCTCGAGCGGCGTGCTGCACGGCAACCGTACGTTCATCCTGCAGGATGAAAACGGCCAGATTACCGAGACCCACAGCATCAGCGCGGGGCTGGACTACCCCGGCGTTGGTCCTGAGCACGCCTGGCTGCAGGAGATTGGCCGCGCCGAGTACGTGGGCATCACCGACGCTGAGGCGCTGGCGGCCTTTCACCACCTCTGCCGCACCGAGGGCATCATTCCGGCGCTGGAATCGAGCCACGCCTTTGCCTACGCGATGAAGCTGGCCAAGGAAATGCGACCCGACCAGTCGATCTTGGTCAATCTCTCGGGCCGCGGCGACAAAGACATTGGCACCGTGGCCGATCTATCTGGCGAAGACTTCTACGACCGCCCGTCCATGCGTGGGCTGGCGGTCAAAGGCGCCGGAGGAAAACCATGACCCGCATACAAACCACTTTTGAGCAACTCGCCGCGCGCGGTCGCAAGGCGCTCATCCCCTATGTCACTGCCGGCTTCCCGTTTGCCGACATCACCCCTGCGCTGATGCACGGCATGGTCGGCGCGGGGGCCGACGTGATCGAGTTGGGCGTGCCCTTCTCCGACCCAATGGCCGATGGTCCCGTCATCCAGAAAGCCGGCGAGAAGGCCTTGGCGCTGGGCGTTGGCCTGAAACAGGTTTTGGCCTACGTGCGCGATTTCCGGGAGGACAATCAGACCACCCCCGTCGTGCTGATGGGCTATGCCAACCCGGTCGAGCGCTACGACCAACTACACGGCGCCGGCGCCTTTGTGCGCGACTCCGCGTCGGCCGGCGTCGACGGTGTGCTCATCGTCGACTACCCGCCTGAGGAATCCGAAGCCTTTGCGGCGGAGCTGCGCGCGAAGAACATGGACTTGATCTTCCTTCTGGCGCCCACCAGCAGCGACGAGCGGATGGCGCAGATCGCGCGGGTTGCCAGCGGATACGTCTACTACGTCTCGCTCAAGGGCGTCACTGGTTCGGGCGCGCTCGATACCGCCGCTGTTGAAGCCATGCTGCCGCGCATCCGCAAACAGGTCAGCATTCCTGTGGGCGTGGGTTTTGGCATTCGCGACGCTGCCACCGCACAGGCCATCGGCAAAGTGGCCGATGCGGTGGTGATTGGCAGCCGCATCATCCAGTTGCTCGACGGCCAGCCGCACGAAAAAGTGGTGCCGGTCGCCGTAGATTTCCTGCGGGGAATTCGCAAGGCGCTCGACGCATAATAGATGTCAACCCCCTGAGCGGCTGCGCCGCTTCCCCCTTTCTCTCATCGCTACGCGACGGGAAGGGGGACGCCACCAGCGCGGCGGGGCGGCCCTTGCGCGGTGGCCCTGATCTGGGCCACGCCAGTTCCAAGGCCGCGCTGCCACTGGCTCATTCATACAGAGGAATACGCATGTCCTGGCTAGAAAAACTCCTCCCCGCCAAGATTCAGCAAACCGACCCCAACGTGCGCCGGCAAATGCCCGAGGGCCTGTGGATTAAGTGCCCCAGTTGCGAAGCGGTGCTGTACAAGGCCGACCTGGAGCAGAACCAGAATGTTTGCCCGCAATGCGGTCACCACCACCGTATTGGCGCGCGCGCCCGGCTTGACGCATTCCTGGACCCCGAAGGCCGCTACGAAATCGGGCAGGAAGTCATCCCGGTGGATGCGCTCAAGTTCAAAGACAGCCGCAAGTACCCCGAGCGCTTGAAAGAGGCACTGGAGAACACTGGCGAGACCGATGCCCTCATCGTCATGGGTGGCGCTGTCAAAAGCATCAACGTCGTAGTCGCATGCTTTGAGTTTGACTTTATGGGCGGCTCCATGGGCAGCGTTGTCGGCGAGCGCTTTGTGCGCGGCGTCGAGACCGCTATCGAGCAAAAAGTGCCCTTTATCTGCTTCACAGCGACTGGCGGCGCGCGCATGCAGGAAGGCCTGCTCTCGCTTATGCAGATGGCCAAGACCAACGCCGCACTCACCCGCTTGGCCAAGAAAGGCTTGCCCTACATCAGCGTGCTGACCGACCCGACTATGGGCGGTGTGAGCGCAGGTTTCGCTTTCCTCGGCGACATCGTCATCGCCGAGCCCAAAGCCCTGATCGGTTTTGCCGGGCCACGGGTGATTGAATCGACCGTGCGCGTGACCCTGCCCGAGGGTTTTCAGCGCGCTGAATTCCTGATGGAAAAGGGTGCCGTTGACCTCATCAGCGACCGCCGCGAGCTGCGCAACACGATTGCGCAGAGCCTGGCCATCCTCCAGCGCCAGCCGGCGGATGCAGTCGAATAGGCAAAAGTTTTCTTAAATTGATAGCTCATGACGCTTATCCAGTAAGCGTTAGCAGCTGTTTTTCATCAGAATCTCATCGCCACAACGACATTTGCAGGTGCGCCAGCACCATAAGCAGAACCTGCAGGAGCACGAGCACCACCAAGGGCGACAAATCAACGCCGCCCAATGAAGGCAGCATCCTGCGCACGGGGCGCAGAATCGGCGCGGCCAGTCGGTCCACCACGTCAGACACCGGGGAGCGCGCCTGCACCCAGGACATCACCGCGTGAATGATCACCAGCCCCATCATTGCGCTCACCGCCACCCGCAGCAGCCCAAAAAACGCCAGCCACGGCAGCCAGGCCCAGCCTGAGCTGGCACCCAGCACGAGCCACAGGATGAGGTACTGCAGCAGCTGAATTAGCAGCGCAGCAATAAGGCTCGCCCAGTCGATCCCGCGCACCGCAGGAATGACGCGGCGCAGCGGCAGTATGAGCCAGTCCGTCAAAGCAAACACCAGCCGCCCCACCGGGTTGCCAAACGGCACGCGCTGCCACTGCATGTACAAACGCAGCAGGCAGGCGCCGGTCAGCAGGCCACCGGCCACATCGAGCAAGAACGAAACAATCTGATAGAGCATGTGGCAGTGGGGTGGAGGTCTGACGTAGGATGATAGCCACCCCCAATGCATACGCCGCTTTCACTCACCTCCCTGCCGCTTTTCCCGCTGGAAGCCGTCCTGTACCCGGGCGGCGCTCTGGCGCTGCGCGTCTTTGAGGTGCGCTACCTGACCATGGTGCGCAAATGCCATGAGGCCGGCGCACCGTTTGGCGTGGTGTGCCTGCACAGCGGCACGGAAGTGCGCCGCGCAGGCGCCAACCCCGAAGAACTTTGCAGCGTAGGAACTCTGGCGCGAGTCGACAGCCTGGAAGCGCCCCAGCCGGGCCTGCTGCTGGCGCGGTGCATTGGCAATGCAAGGTTTCGCATCCAGCGCCAGACGCAGCTGCCGCACGGACTGTGGGTGGCCGATGTCGAGCAAATTCCGGACGACCTGCACGTACCTGTGCCAGAGTACCTCGCCGCTACTGCGCAGGCTCTCGTTTCGGTGCTGGCTACCCTGCGCGAGCGCCACGGCCCAGACGCAGTTGCTGCGGCCACGCCAAAACTGCTGGACGACAGCGGCTGGGTCGCCAACCGCTGGTGCGAACTGCTGCCCATGCCTTTGTCGCTCAAGCAGCAGATGATGGAGCTCGACAACCCGCTGCTGCGTCTTGAACTGGTCGGCGACATGCTGGAGCGCACTGGGATTGCCCCCGACGCCTGAGCCAATCGGGGTAAAAGGGCGTGACTACGGCCTTCGCGCTCCATCAAATTTAGAATAGACGGTTCGGCGCCCGCGCCCAGCCCCCGCAGTTAGTCTGCGTCACTTGCTCTGCTTTCCATGTCCGACCAAAACCCAGCCCCCATCGCCCTCGACGAAAACCAGCTGATCGCCGAGCGGCGCGAGAAATTGCGCCTGCTGCGCGAAGCGCAGGCGCAAGGCGCGGGCGTGGCATTTCCCAACGATTTCAAACCCTTGCACCACGCCGCCGACCTGCATGCGTTGCATGGCGAGAGCACGGCGGAGCAGCTCACCGATGCCCCAGTGAAAGTCAGCGTGGCCGGCCGCATGATGCTCAAGCGGGTGATGGGCAAGGCAAGCTTTGCCACCATTCAGGACGGGTCGCTGGGCAGCTGCGGCGGCCGCATTCAGCTGTATGTCACGCGCGACGTGCTTGGTGAAGACCTCTACGCCGCGTTCAAACACTGGGATTTGGGCGATTTTGTCGGCGCTGAAGGCACGCTGTTCAAAACGCGCACCGGAGAGTTGTCGCTGCAAGTGACCACGCTGCGCCTCTTGACCAAGAGCCTGCGCCCCATGCCCGACAAGTTCCACGGCATTGCCGACCAGGAAGTGAAGTACCGCCAGCGCTATGTCGACTTGATGATGGATGAGACCGCACGCAAGCGTTTCATTGCGCGCAGCAAGGCCGTCGGCAGCCTGCGTGACTTCATGGTGCAACACGATTTCCTGGAAGTCGAAACCCCGATGCTGCACCCGATCCCCGGGGGCGCGAACGCCAAACCCTTCACCACGCACCACAACGCACTCGATCAGGAAATGTTCCTGCGCATTGCGCCTGAGCTGTATCTTAAGCGCCTACTGGTGGGCGGATTCGAGCGCGTTTTTGAGATCAACCGCAACTTCCGCAACGAAGGCATCTCGGTGCGCCACAACCCCGAGTTCACCATGATGGAGTTCTACGCGGCCTACTGGAACTACCAAGATTTGATGGGCTTCACGGAGGCGCTGGTGCGCGACGCCGCGCAGAAGGCAGCCGGGACGCTGCAGCTGTCCTACCAAGGCCGTGCTGTGGATCTGAGCCAGCCCTTTGCCCGTCTGACGATTCGCGAAGCCATCTTCCAGTACACCGAGGCCGGGGCGCATGTGGACGATGCCGACTGGCTCATCAGCGCGCTAAAAAAACTCGGCATGAGCGAAGCAAAAAATCGCCTCTCCACGCGCAGCCTCGCAAGCCTGCAAGTGCTGTACTTCGAGGAAACCGTGGAAGACCAGCTCTGGCAGCCCACCTTCATCATGGAACACCCGACCGAAATCAGCCCGCTGGCCCGTGCCAACGACCTGCGCCCCGAGGTGACCGAGCGTTTTGAGCTCTACATCACGGGTCGCGAGTTCGGCAATGGATTTTCCGAATTGAACGACGCCGAAGACCAAGCCGCTCGATTTCACGCACAGGTGGCCGCCAAGGACAGCGGCGACGATGAGGCGATGTACTTCGACCACGACTTCGTGCGCGCGTTGGAGTACGGCATGCCCCCAGCAGGCGGCTGCGGCATCGGTATCGACCGATTGATGATGCTGCTGACGGACAGCCCCAGCATTCGCGATGTAATCCTGTTCCCCGCGCTCAGGCGCGAGGCGTAATGGTGAAGCGGGTCGCTGCGCTTCTTATCTTGCTCCCGGACGCTGGCACGGCATGCGGCACTCGCTAAAGCTCTATCTGCCCGGCTGGGCTCAAGACTGGCTGGAAATCATCGTTCCCGCGGTGCAGATCGTAGTGATTTTGCTGTGCGCCTGGCTGCTGCACCGCCTGCTGCGGCGCCTCGTAATGCGGGCCGGTGCGCACTACGGTCTGCCTGCGGACATGAGCATGCTGGTCAACGGCATCGTCCGCTGGGCCATATTGCTGGCGGTCAGCCTGCTGATCCTTGAGCGCTTGGGCGTATCGGCGACCGTCATGTGGACTGCATTCACCGGTTTCGCCACAGTGGGAGCAGTAGCGTTCTTCGCGGCCTGGAGCGTGCTCTCCAACCTGTTCTGCGCCATGCTGATCTTCGCGGTCGGGCCGTTTCGCATTGGAGACGTGATCGAGGTGCTGGACACTGCCGAAAAGGAAGGCGCGCGTGGGCGCGTGGTGGACATCAATTTGCTTTACACCACGCTCGAAGACGTGGCGCCGGGTACCGCGGGTACTTTGCTGCAGATTCCCAATACGCTCATCTTCCAACGCGTGGTGCGGCGTTGGCGGGCCGGCCAAGCCCTGCCTACGGTAGCGGCAGCAACGGCCCCCGACAACGAGAAAGATTGAGGCGCAAGCGCCGCCAAGCCCTCAGGGCAGCATTTCCAGCGCCCGCAGGTAGCGCGCCTCGAACATCAGCTCGTCCCAAGGCAAGGGCGGCGCTTGCGGCAGCAGCGCCTGGCGGCGCGCCTCACTTTCCGCGTTGGGTGTCCATTCGCCCCGCTGCTGCTGCGTGAACAGGCCATCGAGCAAATCGTCCACCGCCCTGCCCTCGCCTACGCTCTGGTTGCACAGCAGCACCAGGTCGCAACCCGCGTCCAATGCTGCTTGCGCAGCCTCTGTATGCGAGACGACCCGCCCGTCGAGCCGACGCGCGCCCTCCATGCTCAAGTCGTCGCTAATGACCGCACCTTCAAAACCCAGGCGCGTGCGCAGAATGTCGGTGATCCAGCGCTTTGAAAAGCACGCGGGTCGCGCGTCTACACGGGCGTACACCACGTGCGCGGGCATGACTGCGGTGAGCGCACTGGTGAGCCACCCATAGGGCGCTGCATCGTCCTGCAAGATGGCGCTGAGGCTGCGCCGGTCCACAGGCAGTTCCAGGTGCGAGTCGGCCGTCACAAAACCATGGCCGGGAAAATGCTTGCCGCAGTTGCCCATGCCCGCCTGAAGCAGACCAAGCATGAGTGCGCGGGCCAGCGTGCTGACCACGCGTGCGTCGGGGTGGAACGCGCGGTTGCCGATCACCTCGCTGCGCGAACCGCCATCCTCCTGATGCCAATCGAGGTCCAGCACTGGCGTGAACGAAAAATCAACCCCACAAGCCCGCAGCTCACTGGCCAGCACATAGCCCGCGGCCGTGGCGGCGTCCTGCGCGCGCATGGCGCCGCTGCCCGCGCCGCCCTTACTGTCGTGCATCCACAGCTCGCCAAAGGCGCGCATTGGCGGCAACTGCGTGAAGCCGTCGCTGCGAAAACGCTGCACGCGGCCGCCTTCGTGGTCCACGCTGATAAGCAGGTCCCCTCGCACTGCTTTGATGGCAGCAGTAAGTTCAAGCAACTGCACCCGATTCGCCCAATTGCGGGCAAAAAGAATGATGCCGCCGACCAGCGGATGCGCCAGGCGTCGGCGGTCTACCGCACTTAGTTCGGTACCTGCGACGTCGATCAGCAAAGGAGCATGTGCATTCATCATGGCGAGTTTTTCAAGCTAAAAATATTTTGAACTGCGCGCTAAGGAGCGCTTTTCTCGACGACACAAAAAGTCACAGCGTAGTCGGTCTCGTCGGTCACGCTCAGATGCGCGGAGAGGCCACGCGCTTCAAACCACGCTTTCAGCGCGCCGTGCAGCACAAACACCGGCTGGCCGCTCGCCAGTTTGGCGACCTCGCAGGCGCGCCAAGTCATGGGCATGCGCATGCCCAGGCCGATCGCTTTGCTGAAGGATTCTTTGGCCGAGAAGCGCGTCGCCAGGTAGCGCAAGCCGCGGTCCGGCCAGCGTGCCTCGCGTTCGCGCCAGATGGCAAGCTCCCCGTCTGCCAACACCTTGCTTGCAAAACGTTCGCCATGGCGCTCGACGCTGGCAGCGATGCGGCGCACATCGCAAATGTCGGTGCCTATGCCGTAAATCATAAAATATGAATGAAAAGTGCCTCTAACGCTTATGCATCAAGCGCTTGCAGCTATCAAATCAGGAAGAATGTACCGTGCCGTTGCCTTTGGCAATGCAGCCTAAGTAGGCGTGCACGGTGGCGCGGTAGCCCAATTCCAGCGCATCGGCGATGAGTGCGTGCCCAATCGACACTTCTTTCAAGCCAGGTACAGCGCGCACAAAAGCAGCGAGGTTGTCGCGGTTGAGGTCGTGGCCGGCGTTGACAGCCAAGCCGGCATCCAGCGCTGCCTGTGCGGCTGCGCGGTATCGCTCCAGCTCCGCGCCTTGCTGCGCGCCGCCCCAGGCCGCGGCATAAGGCTCGGTGTACAGCTCGACGCGGTCGGCGCCCACGGCGTGCGCAGCCGCCATCTGCTCGGGCAATGGGTCCATAAACAGGCTGACCCGCACGCCCAAATCGCGGCATTCCGCCACCAAAGGCGCCAGGCGCTGGGCGTCCTGCGGGAAGCTCCAGCCGTGGTCGCTGGTGAACTGATCTTCGCTGTCGGGCACAAAAGTGGCCTGCTGGGGCCGCAGCTCGCGAATGAACTCCATCAGGTTGTGCGAGGGGTTGCCTTCAATGTTGTACTCACACTCTGGCCAAGCTTTGAGCAGCTGCGACAGTTCGCGTACGTCGTGCGCACGAACGTGGCGTTCATCGGGCCGGGGGTGCACAGTGATGCCTTGCGCACCCGCCTCCAGGCAGAGTTGCGCAGCGCGCAGCACGCTGGGAATCCCAAGATGGCGGGTATTGCGCAGCAAGGCCACTTTGTTGACGTTGACCGAAAGCGCGGTGCGATGGGGAGCGGTGGATGAGGTCATGGGAGTTGGCTGCCCGGCTTCGAGCAGCGATCAAAGCGCCTGTACGTCGATCATGAATTGCCGCGTGCGCAGGCGTGGACTACCGCAATGGTATTGCAGGAGCGTACGCAGTTGCGGCTTGAGCTCCGCTGCCACCGGCGCGCAGGCGTTCAGCAGCTGCGTGAATCCCGCGCCATCTCGCAAGGCGTCGGCAAGAGCAAGCCAACGCCCGCCCTTCAAACTCGCACGCTCGCCCTCAGTCGCCGCACGCAGCCCGCCCTCTGCCACCAGCGCGTAGCGCTTTGCAGGGTCCAGCGCCGAGTGGGTCTGGGTCTGTACGTCAAGCGCAGGCAGCAAGCCCACTTCGCGCAGCAGCACCAGTTCGAACAGACGCAGGACAGGTTCGAGGGCTTCCCCGTGCTCGCTCGCCAAGACCTGCACCGTCGCCGCGTAATGGTCAAACAGCAGCGCATGCGGGTCGCCGCGCGCGAGCAAGCGAAGCAGCAGTTCGTTGAGGTAAAGACCAGAGAGCAGAGCATCGCCCAGCGGAAGGATGTGACCACCGGCCCACTCCGCGCCCTTCAAAGGGTGGATATCCGCATCGGCCGAGGCACCTTGCGTCCATGTGAGGTGCAAAGGCTGCAGCGGCAGCAGCACCGGGCGAAAGTTGGAACTGGGCTTCTTCGCCCCCTTGGCCACCAGCGCGGTGCGCCCATGGTTGCGCGTGAACACTTCCAGAATCAGACTGGACTCGCTCCAGTCGTAGCGGTGCAGGACAAAAGCCGGCTCATTGGAAAAGCGGCGCGGGGGCATTTTGCTATTTTTTCAGGAGCTATAAGCGCTTTATTCATAAGCGCCAGAGGCCAATTTCTCTCAAATATGCACGAGCACGGCGCCGCCCGATTCAGCGCGGCCCAAAGCCAGTGCCACCGTGGAACTGGCTTCGCCAGACCACCGGTGGCGTCCCCCTGCCGCAGCAGAGGGGGAAGCGGCGCAGCCGCTCAGGGGGTGCTTCCTACTCATACCCGAAGGAGCGCACCCGCGCCTCGTCGTCGGCCCAGCCTGATCGAACTTTCACCCAGATTTCAATGAACACTTTGGCGTCCAAGAGCCTTTCCAGCTCCTGACGCGTCTCCATGCCGATGCGCTTGAGGCGCTCGCCCTTGTCGCCGATCACCATGGCTTTGTGGCTGTCGCGCTCGACGACGATGGTGGCGGCGATGCGCACCAAGCGCTTGTGGTGCTTGCTTTTCTCTTCGCCGAACTGGTCGATGATGACGGTGGAGGTGTAGGGCAGCTCGTCGCCGGTGAAGCGAAACAGCTTTTCGCGCACCGTCTCACTGGCGAGGAATTTTTCGCTGCGGTCGGTCAGCTCGTCCTCGCCGTACCACCAGGGCTGCTCGGGTAGGTATTTTGCGCAAATGGGGTAGAGCCGCTCGACGTCGTTCTTGTTCGTGGCCGACATGGGCACGAACTCCGCAAACGGATGTCGCTCCTGCATGCTTTTGAGCCAAGGCGCGATTTCCGCACGGCGGTGGATGTTGTCGAACTTGTTGGCGATGAGCAGCGTGGGAATTCCAGGCTTGAACAGCGAGAGCACTTTGGCATCGGCCAGGGTAAAGCTGCCGGCTTCGACGACAAACAAAATGAGATCCACATCACTGATGGCGCCCATCACGGTCTTGTTCAGGGACTTGTTCAGCGCGGTCGCGTGGCGGGTCTGGAAACCCGGCGTATCGACAAAGACGAACTGCGTCTGCTCCCGGGTATGGATGCCGGTGATGCGGTGGCGCGTGGTCTGCGCTTTGCGCGACGTGATGCTGATCTTCTGGCCCACCAACGCATTGAGCAGGGTGGACTTGCCTACGTTGGGCTTGCCCACGATGGCGATCACGCCGCAGCGCTGGCCTTCTGTGCCCGCTTCTGGCGCACCTGCCGGTCGGCTGGCCGCCAGCATGGAATCCAGATCTTTTTGGCTGTTTTCGTTTATGGGAAAAGCGCTTTCAGCTTCTTTTTTTGTAGCATCGTTCATTTGTTACGCCTGAAGTTGGGCCAGCATTGCAGTAGCAGCGGATTGCTCGGCCATTCGGCGGGAGGCGCCGCGCCCGCGCACCGAGAGCGAACGCTCGACCACAGTGCATTCGACTTCAAAAGATTGGCTGTGGGCAGCGCCGGTGGTGTCCACGACCTTGTAGGAAGGCAGCTTCATGCGCCGTCCCTGCAGCCACTCTTGCAATGCGGTTTTGGCGTCCTTGGCAGCTGCCTGCATTTCGGGATTGATGTCCATGCCCTCGAACAGACGGTGAACCAAACGGGTTGCAGCATCAAACCCCGCATCCAGGTACACAGCGCCGATTACGGCTTCCAGCGCATCGGCCAGCATGGAAGGGCGAGTTTTGCCACCGGTGCGGGCTTCGCCTTCTCCAACGCGGAGCACGGCGGGAAGATCCAGGGCCAGCGCCAGTCGGTGCAAGCTGTCTTGCTTGACCAGATTGGCGCGCACACGCGAAAGATCGCCCTCCGGTTGATCTGCCAGGCGTTGGTAGAGCAGGCTCGAGACCGCCAGATTCAGCACCGAATCCCCCAAAAACTCCAGCCGCTCATTGTGGTCGGCGCTGGCGCTCCGATGCGTCAAAGCGACGCTCAGCAACGCCGGGCGGGAGAACGTGTGTTGCAGACGCTGCTGCAGCGAGACCAGGGCTGGTTGCACCTATTCAGACTGCATATCAAAGCGATAAACCAGATACGCCGGGCCTGCCAGCGCAATCTCACGCGAATATTTGGCGCGAACCACGATTTTGTCGCCGCGCTTGCTCACGTCAAGGTCTTTGCCCGTAATGGTGAAGATGTCGTCAATTGCAGCTGCACGGTCAAAATCGGCACGGATCGCGGGAACGGTGCTGTTGTCCCGCGCCGCCTTATTAATCGCCTTTTGAATGGCATGCGATTCTAGAAACACCGGCACAGATTGGCCGCCAATGGCAAAAGCCGCGACGGCCAGGACGCCAATGACAATCACGCCGATAAAAGACAGCCCGCGCTGGCGCGAGCGACTGGTAGTGCGATGCAGCTTCATAAAGTTGTCTCCCGTTCTTGTTTGCAATTGTGTGTATCGGTCGACTTACTGGAACGGCCCAATGCGCTTCCAGTTGCCAAAATTCATCCAGACGAAAAATGCCCGGCCCACGATGTTTGCATCCGGCACAAAACCCCAGTAGCGCGAGTCAAGTGAATTGTCCCGGTTGTCGCCCATCATGAAGTAATGCCCCTCAGGCACCTTGCAGACGACGCCTTCGACACTGTAGCGGCAGTTGTCTCGGTAGGCAAAGTTGCTTGCCCCCTGCACGAAAGCGGGGACGTCGTCGTTGTTCAACAGCCTATGGGTGTGGCTTCCCAGTTGCTCTTGAAACTGCTTGAAATACCGCGTGGCGTCTTCATCAAAAAAATCTGGCGCCGCCTCAGTGGGAACGGGCTGACCATTGATGGTCAAGCGTTTGTTGATATAGGCCACTTCGTCGCCCGGCAAACCTACCACACGCTTGATGTAGTCCAGGCTTGGTTGCGGCGGGTAGCGAAACACCATGACGTCACCGCGCTTGGGGGCGTTGCCCTCAGTAATCTTGGTGTTGAGTACCGGCAAACGAATGCCATAGGTGAATTTATTGACAAGAATGAGGTCGCCCACGAGCAGGGTGGGGATCATGGAGCCAGACGGAATCTTGAACGGCTCAAACAAGAAAGACCGAAGCAAGAACACAGCCGCAATCACTGGAAACAGTCCGGCGGTCCAGTCCAGCCACCACGGTTGCGCCAGGATTTTGGCGCGCGCCTCGCCGACATCGATATCGTTTCGCGCAATGCCTTGCCGGTCCAATTCGGCGCGACGCGCGTCAGCGGCATGCTCAAGTGCCAAGGCCGCCTTGTTCCGGCGCGGTAGAAAGTACAGCCGCTCCGCCACCCAATACGCTCCGGTAATTGCAGTGGCCAAAAAAAGCAGCAGCGCAAAGTTGCCTTCTATAGCGCCAAAGTACCAAGCGCCGATGTAGCCGGCGAACGCCGCCAACACCAAGGACGTGAAAATCTGAACCAGCTGCATCAATCTTCCACCTGCAAAATGGCAAGAAAAGCCTCTTGCGGCACTTCAACTGAACCGATTTGCTTCATGCGCTTCTTGCCCGCCTTCTGTTTCTCCAGCAGCTTGCGCTTGCGCGAAATGTCGCCGCCGTAGCACTTGGCGAGCACGTTCTTGCGCAGCGCCTTGATGCTCTCGCGCGCAATGATGTTGCCGCCAATAGCGGCTTGAATGGCTACGTCGAACATCTGCCGGCTGATGATCTCGCGCATTTTGGCCACCACGGCTCGGCCGCGGTACTGGCTCTGGCTGCGGTGCACGATGATGGACAGGGCGTCCACCTTCTCGCCGTTGAGCAAGATATCGACCTTCACCACGTCGGACGCGCGGTATTCCTTGAACTCATAGTCCATGGAGGCATAGCCCCTGCTGACCGACTTGAGCTTGTCAAAGAAGTCCAGCACGATCTCACCCAGTGGCATCTCGTAGGTCAGCATGACTTGGCGGCCGTGGTAGGCCATGTTCATCTGCACACCGCGTTTGAGGTTGGCCAGCGTCATCACCGGGCCGACATACTCTTGCGGCATATACAGGTGCACGGTGACGATGGGCTCGCGAATTTCCTGGAGCTTGCCCTGATCCGGCATTTTGGCTGGGTTCTCCACCATTACCACTTCGCCGTCCGGCATCACTACCTCATACACGACGCTGGGTGCGGTGGTGATCAGGTCCTGGTCGAACTCACGCTCCAGGCGCTCCTGCACGATTTCCATGTGCAAAAGCCCAAGGAAACCACAGCGAAAACCGAAACCCAGCGCCTGAGACACCTCGGGCTCGTAATGCAGCGAAGCATCGTTAAGCTTGAGTTTTTCCAGCGCATCGCGCAGTTGGTCGTATTCGCTCGCCTCGGTGGGATACAGCCCGGCAAACACCTGGGGCTGAATTTCCTTAAAGCCCGGCAGCGCCTGGGTGGCGGGACCCGCGTTGTTCGGCAGCTTTTTTTCCAGGGTAATGGTGTCGCCAACCTTGGCCGCCTGCAATTCCTTGATGCCGGCGATGATGTAGCCCACTTGACCCGCCTCGAGGCGGTCACGCGGCTCGTTGCCTGGCGTGAACACGCCGAGGTTGTCGGCGTTGTATACGGTGCCACTGGCCATCATTTTGAAGCGCTCGCCCTTCAAAAGGCGCCCATCGACCACGCGCACCAGCATCACCACGCCGACATAGGCGTCGTACCAGCTGTCGATGATCATGGCGCGCAGCGGTCCATCAGGGTTGCCGCGAGGCGCCGGCACTTTGGCGACGATTGCTTCCAGAATTTCGTCAATGCCCATACCGGTTTTGGCTGAGCAGGGAATGGCGTGTTCGGCGTCGATGCCGATCACATCTTCAATTTCCGCCTTGGCATTCTCAGGATCGGACTGCGGCAGGTCCATCTTGTTGAGTACCGGAAGCACTTCCACGCCCAAATCCAGCGCGGTGTAGCAGTTGGCCACGGTCTGCGCTTCTACACCTTGCGAGGCATCGACCACCAGCAAAGCGCCTTCACAGGCCGAGAGTGAGCGGCTCACTTCGTAAGAAAAGTCGACGTGGCCCGGCGTGTCGATGAGGTTCAGGTTGTAGACCTGACCGTCTTGTGCCTTGTACTGCAGCGCAGCGGTCTGCGCCTTGATGGTGATGCCGCGCTCTTTTTCGATGTCCATCGAATCGAGCACCTGAGCTTCCATCTTTCGGTCGGCCAAGCCGCCGCAGCGCTGAATCAGGCGATCGGCCAGGGTGGATTTGCCATGGTCAATGTGCGCAATGATGGAAAAATTACGGATGTGCTTCATCAACAACAGAAGGTTCGGAAAGGCGTGGGCGGCGCGGCACGCATAAAAAAGGGCGCGCCGCTTTCAAGGGACGCGCCCTGTGACAGGCACTCATGCTTGGGCGCATATTGTAGGCAAAAGCCTGCACGCGCCCCGAGCTTCAGCGCGCCGGACGAATCAAGGCGTATTGCTCCCATTCGCCACGGCGGTAGCGCACGTTGATTGCCTTGCTCTTATCGGCCTGTGTGATTGCTGCTTCAAAGTCCTTAAGACTCGAAACTTCGGTATTGGCCACCGCAAGAATGACGTCGCCCTCACGAAGACCGGCGCGTGCGGCAGCGTCGCTGGCAGCGTCCACACGCACCCCGCCCTTAATCTTGAGTTTTTGCCGCTGGGCATCGCTCAGTGCCGACACGACCAAGCCGAGCTTCTGTGCCGCGGGCGAAGCTTTGGCTTTTGGCTCTGCCGGGCTCACGCTGGCCTCGCTTTTGTCCGGCTCAATTTCCGCCACCGTCACAGAAAGCTCCTTGGTCTGGCCACGGCGGAATACGGTGATGGTGCTGCGCGTACCGGGTTTTGTGTTACCAACCATCCGCGGCAGATCCGAAATGCGGTCCACCGTCTTGCCATCGAAGCGGGTAATGACATCGCCCGCCTCAACACCCGCTTTATCGGCCGGAGCCCCGGATTCGACGCCCGTCACCAGTGCGCCTTGAGGTTTGGGCAAACCGAGCGATTCGGCGACGTCTTTGGACACGCTGCCAATCTGCACACCAATGCGTCCTCGCGTGACACGGCCGGTGGCGCGCAGCTGGTCGCTCACACGAATCGCCTCATCAATCGGGATCGAGAACGAAATCCCCATAAAGCCGCCGGAGCGAGAGTAAATTTGGCTGTTGATGCCGACCACCTCACCGCGCATGTTGATTAGTGGCCCGCCGGAGTTGCCGGGGTTGATCGCCACGTCCGTCTGGATGAAGGGCAGGTAGTCGCCCGTGTCGCGCTGCTTGGCGCTGACAATGCCGGCGGTAACGGTATTTTCCAACCCGAACGGCGAACCAATCGCCATCACCCATTCGCCCACCCGCAAGCGGCTGACATCGCCCACCTTCACGGCCGGCAAGCCGGTGGCATCGATTTTCACCACGGCCACGTCGCTGCGCTTGTCGTAACCAATGATCTTGGCTTTGAATTCGCGCTGATCGGTGAGCGTGACCATAACTTCGTCTGCACCTTCCACGACGTGTGCGTTGGTCATGACATAGCCATCGGAGCTGAGAATGAAGCCCGAGCCCAGACCGCGTGGCTGCTCTTCGTCAGGTTGTTGCTGGCGCGGGTTGGGCTTTTGGCCTTTGGGCATGTTGGGAATGGGCAAGCCGAAGCGCTTGAAAAACTCCAGCATGTCTTCGTCCATACCGCTGGGGGTACCGCGCGACGAGGCTTTCTCAAGCGTACGAATATTGACGACTGAGGGTCCGACCTGCTCCACCAGATCGGTGAAATCGGGCAAGCCCCGCGCGCTGGTCGCCTGAGCGTGCGCCTGCGTAGGCGACAGCCCAATCGTGCCAACCCCCACCGCGCCGGCAACGGCCAGCAGGCCCGCCGCCGTCCACGCGTTCAGTTTGTTCCATTGGAGCTTCATGCTTTTGCCTTTCAGTGTGTCTGTTTGCGCGTTGCGCGCATGTCAATTCAGAAACGCGGGAAACCAAATGGTTCCCTCGCCATTGATCGTTTGCGGCGCTTCAGCGCATGGGGATGAGTCGCTCAGCAAACAGAACCAGCGTGGCCTGCGGCACCTCGCCAACTGCGGTCAGCCACGTTGTGGCATTGAGCGGCAGAGCCAGCGCTTGCGTTGCACCGGAAGCCCACCGCGCTGCCATCGCCTTCTGCCGCACCGCAGTTGCTGGCTCAAAAAACAGCGACACGCTGGCAAGTCCGTCGGAATAGTTGCACTGCATCGTGTGGGAAAGAGGCTTCGAGGATCGACAGCCCTGCAAAGCAAACCCTGGGACGGGCTCCCGCAAAGTCCACGTCTGTTCACTTTCCTGCATTTCCCGCTCCGGCGCCGCAGCCAACGAACGATAGCCAGACAAATCGTCCATGGCTCTCGCGAGCGCCGCCACCGATACCGGCGCATCCAGCTCCAACTGCAAGAAACTCGCCTGCTCACGCACTTTCCCGTCCGTCTGCACGGTTTGCAGGCGCAGCACAAGCCCCGATTGCTGCTCGCTCCACAGGCGGTAACCAAAGCGAAGTTCGTCGCGCGCATGCAGCAGGACCACATCGGCCTCATGCCCCGCGACGCGCTCGCGCCCTTGTCGCTCGGCCCGATACAGGCGGTCAAGCTTGCCCGCCAACGCTGGAACGGCGCCCGAAAAAGGCGCGGTGTTTCCCAGTGGCTCTGTGACGACGGTGTGCGATGCGTGCAAGAAGGTACGCATCTGCCCATTGCGGCGAAAGATGGTGCGTGGTGGACCATCCAGCGCTTCGATTCGCTCGATGTGCTGGTCGTTCTGGCATGCATGCCAAATCCGTGAGCCAGATGAGGCTCCACCCTCTGTCGTGACGACGAAGGTGCCTGTATAGCTGCGCTGAAGCGCTGCTTGCTGCACGCGGGCAATCCAGCCTGCGACGTCCGTGGGAAGTGGAGATAGCGAACGGCTGGGGTTGGCGGCGATCTCAGGGGCGTCTGCAGCCTTGGCGACCACGCCAGAGCAAAGCAGAAGCGCACCAGTCAAGCACCACGCTGCACTGCGAGCGCGCCAAGCAGCCAACTGCTCGCCCTCAGCGCTGCGGAGCCTCGAACGTGGCATTGCGTAGGAAACCAGCCGGCATTTGAAGGGCAGACGCGCCGCCAAACTGTTTGTGCGCCGCCAACAGCTCATCCAGGCGCGGATCGCGGATCATCACTTGAGGGCCCGCTTCTGCGAGTTCGGTCTGAGCAGCGATTGCATTGGTCGCAGGCGCACGGGGCTGCACAGCGGCGAGCTGCTCGCCTTGCGAGGCATCGCCTTGCAGCGCCGAGAGCGAACTCCAGCCAATGGCGGCCACGGCTGCCAACGAAGCGAACCCTGCCACCATTTTCCATCGGAAGAGCGATTCGTTGGCTGCGGGCGCTGGGGCGAGCAACGGTGTGGCAATCACCGACAGTGCTGGCGTCTCTGCAATGGCGCTGCGCACTCCCTGCAGCAACTGCGCACTGTCACTGGAACGCGCAAGTTCAGCGGAACGCAGCACATCGCCAATCAGGTGGTAATCGCGCCACCGCGCGCATGCAGAATCCTGAGCGCACAGCGCCAACGCCTGGGCGAGCTCATCGCCCTGAAGCTCTCCATCGGCAAGCGCCGAAAGAAGCTCCATTTCCTTTTGTTCCAGTTCCATGATGTCCACCTGCGTTGTCCGCTTGTCGCCTACCTACCAGCGCTTACCGGTCTGGTTTTCCAGCATCGGCCGCACGCGCGCCGAAATTGCTTCCCGCGCCCGGAAAATGCGTGAGCGCACCGTTCCGATGGGGCAATCCATCGCTGCCGCAATTTCTTCGTAGCTCAACCCTTCAATTTCCCGGAGCGTCACCGCCTGTCGCAAGTCGGCCGGCAAGGCCTCCATGGCAGCATTTACCGCCTGGGCAATTTCTTTGGCGGCGAGGACCGTTTCTGGGGTTTCGTCGGTACTTGACTCATTGCGAGGCCGAGAAGTTTCATCCTCCTCATCATTTCCAGGCGCGCCGCCCTCATAGACCACCGGGTTGCGCTTGAGATCGAGCAGGAATTTTTTTGCAGTATTGACCGCGATGCGGTACAGCCAGGTGTAGAACTGCGCCTCGCCTCTGAACTGGTGCAGCGCGCGATAGGCGCGAATAAAGGTCTCTTGCGCGATGTCCGGCACCAAGTCTTTGTCGCGCACCATTCGACCGATCAGGCGCTCGATGCGCCGTTGGTATTTGATGACCAGCAGTTCGAACGCGCGCTGATCGCCCGCCACCGTACGCTGCACGAGCTGAAAATCAGCATCGGGCGCACGCGGCTCGGCGGGGACGGCGGGGGTGGAATCGGTCATGAATGGAGCGGGCGAAGGCAGCGCAAGTGCGGTCGACCTGCAAATTGATGCGAAGCAGTCAGGAGGAATGCCCTTCGGGCTGGGAGGGAGCGTCGGACGCTGCCGGCCTTGCAGCACTGGGCCGCGAATATACCGCACGACGCAAATCCAGCCAGCGCGCCGGTTCGCACTGCCGCTCGACAAACAGCCAACGCGTTTGGTGCGCGGCGGGAAAGGCGAGCGCCATGCAGCGCTGTGCATCCAGCTGCACCATTACAACGTCGCCAAGCGCTTCGTCCTTTGACGCACCCTCGGCACGGCGAAAGATCCAGTGCTCCCCATCCCAGATCAGATCTCCGACAGGAAGCCGACTCCAAAAGCGTGCCGCGATTGCCGCTGTTGCGCACCAAATCAGAAGGCTTGGCGCCATCGCGGTGCGGTCTGCCCCTGCTCCCTCAATAAGCCACAGCACCAAGACTGCCAAGCTGATCAGATGCGCCAGCGTCAGGAAAGCTGTCAACCCCCTGCTGCGCCCGACCGGGTACTGCACTGCAGGCGCTGGGTAGCGCGCGGTGCCGGCACTCATTCGTGCTTATATTCCGAGGGAATATGTAGAGGAAGCCAGCAGCGCTTCAGACGCGGCGAAAGACCAACGTGCCGTTGGTGCCGCCAAAGCCGAAATTGTTCTTCATGGCAACGTCAACCCGCATGTCGCGCGCCGTGTTGGCGCAATAGTCCAGATCGCATTCCGGGTCCTGGTGGTCCAGGTTGATGGTGGGCGCGACCTTCTGGTGGTAGAGCGAGAGAATGGTGAAGATGCTCTCAATACCGCCGGCTCCACCTAGCAGATGGCCGGTCATGGACTTGGTGGAACTGACGACGAGCTTGCTCGCGTGCTCACCAAAAGCCGCTTTGATGGCCCGCGTTTCGTTCAAGTCGCCCAGCGGCGTAGAGGTTCCATGCGCGTTGAGGTAATCGACGTCGCTGGCATTCATACCGGCGTTGCGCAGCGCGTTCAGCATCGCGCGGCGTGGGCCGTCCATGTTGGGCGCCGTCATGTGGCCGGCGTCGGCGCTCATGCCAAACCCGCACAGCTCCGCATATATGCGGGCACCGCGCGCCTTGGCATGCTCGTACTCTTCCAGCACCACCACGCCAGCGCCTTCGCCCAGCACAAACCCGTCGCGGTCGCGGTCCCAAGGGCGCGAGGCTGCCTGTGGATCGTCGTTGCGAGTTGAGAGTGCGCGCATGGCCGCAAAGCCGCCAATTCCCAGTGGCGACACCGTTGCTTCGGTGCCGCCAGCGACCACCACATCGGCGTCGCCGTATTCGATCATGCGCCCGCCTTCACCAATGCAGTGCAGGCCTGTGGTGCACGCTGTGACAACGGCAAGGTTTGGCCCTTTGAAGCCAAAGCGCATGGAGACATGCCCTGCGACCATGTTGATGATGGATGCAGGGACAAAAAATGGCGTGATGCGCCGCGGACCCCGTGCGGTGAGTTCGGCGTGCGTATTCTCAATCAACGGCAGGCCGCCAATTCCCGAGCCTATGACGCAGGCTATGCGCGTCGCCAGCTCGTCGTCGAGCGCTTCGCCCACGGGAAGCCCAGCGTCCGCCACTGCCTGAGCAGCAGCCGCGATGCCGAAATGGATGAAAGAGTCCATAGAGCGCGCGTCTTTGGCGCTCATATAAGACTCAAGGTCAAACCCCCTCACTTCGCCGGCAATTCTGCAGGCGAAGTTCGACGCATCAAACTTTGTGATGGGCCCGATGCCGGATTTTCCGGCAAGCAGGTTGGCCCAGGCGTCTGCAACCGTGTTTCCCACGGGGCAGACGCAACCCAGGCCGGTCACGACAACGCGACGACGGCTCATGCGTAAACCTTGTGCTTGGAAATCGCTCAACGCGGCGCAGAGCGCCGCTTAAGCCTTTGGATGGGACGTGGCGTAGTCGATGGCGTTTTGCACCGTGGTGATTTTCTCGGCGTCTTCGTCGGGAATTTCGATGCCGAATTCGTCTTCCAGTGCCATCACCAGCTCGACCGTGTCAAGCGAGTCGGCGCCGAGGTCGGCCACGAATGCTTTTTCGTTGGTGACCTGGGACTCTTCCACGCCAAGCTGCTCGGCAATGATCTTTTTGACGCGTGCTTCAATATCGCTCATGGTTTTACTCTGGGTGTTGGTAGATGGATCGGGGGATTCTAGCCGGTTCAAGGACACATTCAGGCACCATTCAAAGTGCTTTCAAAATGCGCGAATTCTCGACAATTACATATACATGCCGCCATTGACGTGCAACTCCTGCCCCGTCACGTAGCCCGCCTGTGGCGAAGCAAGATAAGCGACGGCATGTGCAATGTCTGCGGGGCGGCCAAGGTGGCCAAGCGGGATCTGCTGGAGCAGTGATTTTTGCTGCGCTTCGGGCAGACCAGCCGTCATGTCGGTGTCGATGAAACCAGGCGCCACGCAATTGACGGTGATGCCCCGGCTTCCCAATTCGCGGGCCAGCGAGCGCGTCATTCCGGCAACGCCAGCCTTGGCGGCAGCATAGTTGGCCTGCCCAGCATTTCCGGACGCGCCCACCACACTGGTAATACTGATGATGCGGCCAAAACGCTGCTTCATCATCGGGCGAATGGCGGCGCGGCTAACGCGAAACACCGCGCCGAGGTTGGTGCCAAGCACCGCATCCCAGTCGTCGTCCTTCATGCGCATGGCGAGTTGGTCGCGGGTGATGCCGGCATTGTTCACCAGCACCTGCAAGCCCCCCGCCTCCTTGACGATTGCCTCAATAAGGGCATCGACTGCCGGAGCATCATTCACATCGAGCACGGCGCCACGGCAGCCGGCATGCGACGCTAAAGCCGTGCCAATGCGCTGAGCGCCTTCCTGCGTTGTGGCGGTGCCCACCACTTGATAGCCCCGCGCGGCCAACTCAAGTGCAATGGCTGCGCCAATGCCGCGCGAGGCGCCGGTAACCAGCGCCACCGGGAATTTTTTGTCTTGTGTATCGCTCATTTGATGACCTCCGTGCTGCGCATTGCTGTGCGCGCCTTCGTGGGATTGCCCAGTGCTGCGCTCACGCGAGCAGCTCCTTGACCTGCGTAAGAGAGGCGGGGTCGTACAGTGCAGCGCCCACCAGATCGGCATCGATGCGGCGGATCAAGCCGGCCAGCACCTTGCCAGGCCCGCATTCGATGATCTGCACAGCGCCCATCGCCTTGAGCTTCTGGACGCATTCGACCCAGCGCACGGGGCCAAACGCTTGCCGATAGAGGGCGTCCCGAATCGCGTCTGGGTCGTTTTCTACCGCCACGTCGATGTTGTTCACCACCGGAATTTGCGGCGCCGCAAGCACCGTTGACGCCAGCGCAATCCGCAGTTTCTCGGCTGCCGGGCGCATCAAGCTGGAATGGAAAGGCGCCGATACCGGCAAAGGCAGCGCGCGCTTGGCGCCCGCCGCCTTCATCGCCTCACAGGCGCGCTCAACCGCCGCCTTGCTGCCAGCAATCACCGTCTGCGACGGGTCGTTGAAGTTCACGGCCTCAACAACCTCAATCCTATTTTGGCCGCTCGCGCTTGATACATCAGCGCATCCAGCTATCACTTTCGCAGCATCCAGGCCCAAAATGGCTGCCATGGCGCCAGTGCCGACGGGCACCGCTTCCTGCATGGCTGCAGCGCGCAGTCGCACCAGCGGAACGGCCTGCGCCAATGTAAGGACGCCAGCGGCGACCAGGGCCGAATACTCGCCCAGCGAGTGGCCGGCCACCGCCATGGGCAGTGCCCCGCCTTCGGCACCCCAAACGCGCCAAGCGGCGACACCTGCCACCAGCATGACCGGTTGCGTATTGGTGGTGAGGGCCAGAGCCTCTTTAGGCCCCTCTTGAATCAACTTGCCCAGGTCTTCACCCAATGCCTCCGAGGCCTCGGCCAGCGCTCCCACCACGGCCGGATGGTCGCCCCAAGCGTCAAGCATGCCGACGGCCTGCGAGCCTTGACCGGGAAAGACAAATGCAAAAGAAGTCATGTCAAAAATATGAGTAAAAACAGCCTCCAGCGCTTATTTAATAAGCGCTAGCAGCTACATTTTCAGGAGTACTGAGCCCCAAGTAAAACCGCCGCCCACACCTTCGAGCAGCACCGTTTGGCCACTCTTCACCTGGCCGGATCGCACCCCGTGGTCAAGTGCCAGCGGAATCGATGCGGCCGAGGTGTTGCCATGCTGGTCCACCGTGACCACCACCTTCTCCATAGGCAGATGCAGCTTGCGGGCGGTGCTTTGCATGATGCGAATGTTGGCCTGGTGCGGAATCATCCAATCGATGTCGCCTGCGACAAGCCCGGCTTTTTCCAAAGTGGCGCGGGCCGACTTCTCGAGCACGCCCACCGCCAACTTGAACACGGCTTGGCCGTCCATTTTCAGGAAAGGCTCGCCGCTGGCGACGCCGCCCGAGACATGACCGGGAACGCACAGGATGCCGACGTGCTTGCCGTCGGCGTGCAGGTCGCTCGCAAGGATGCCAGGCTGCTCAGAGGCTTCGAGCAGCACCGCGCCCGCGCCGTCGCCAAACAGCACGCAGGTGGTGCGGTCGCGAAAATCGAGCAGACGGCTGAAAATCTCCGAGCCGACCACGAGCGCGCAGCGCGCGCTGCCTGCGCGGATCATCGCGTCGGCCACCGTCAACGCATAAACAAAGCCGCTGCACACGGCCTGCAGGTCGAACGCCGGGCAACCATTGGCGCCGAGCTTGTTTTGCAAGATGCAGGCGGTGGAAGGGAACACCATGTCCGGCGTAGACGTAGCGACGATGATCAAATCGACTTCGCTCGCATTGCGCCCAGCGGCTTTGAGGGCATTGCGCGCCGCGTCCAGCGCCATGTCGCTGCACTGCACGTCGTCGGCAGCGAAATGGCGCGCACGGATGCCGGTGCGCTCGACGATCCATTGGTCGGACGTCTCAACACCGCCAGCGGCCAGTTGTTCGACCAAATCGGCGTTGGTGATGCGGCGCGGCGGCAAATGGCTGCCGGTGCCGGTAATTCGGGAATAAAGAGTCATCGGGCTGGAGCTGGAGCCGCCGAATCGGCGCTCTGCGCGGCGCCAGCCTGCATCAGCAGGGGCGCGGCGCTGTCGATGCGCTGACGAACACGGTCCAGAAGGTTGTTTCGAGCTGCATCATACGCGCGGCCAAGTGCGAGCTCGAAGGCAAGTTCGTCGGCCGAACCGTGGCTTTTGAAGACCAGCCCACGCAATCCCAACAAGGCAGCGCCGTTGTAGCGGCGGTAGTCCATGCGCTTCATCAGTGCCGCGAGCACCGGGTACGCAATCAGGGCCGCCAGCTTGGTAAACAGATTGCGTTTGAACTCCTGCTTGAGGCCGCCCACGATCATGCTCGCCACGCCTTCGCTGGCTTTGAGCGCCACATTGCCGACGAAACCGTCGCAGACCACGATGTCCGCCGTCCCCTTGAAAATATCGTTGCCTTCTACGTTGCCGTAGAAGTTGATGGTGCCGGCAGCACCTGCCGCGCGCAGCAGCTCGCCGGCGCGCTTGATCACTTCGCTGCCCTTGATGGCTTCTTCGCCAATGTTGAGCAGACCCACGGTAGGCTGCGCCCCGCCGCCCAGCGCCGCAACCAGGGCAGAGCCCATCACCGCGAACTGCAGCAGGTGCTCAGCCGAACAGTCCACATTGGCACCCAGGTCGAGCACCGTGGTCCCGCCACCTTTGTCATTGGGCAACTGCGAGGCGATGGCTGGACGGTCGATGCCGTCGAGCGTTTTAAGCACGTAACGGGCAATGGCCATCAGGGCTCCGGTGTTGCCGGCCGACACCGCGGCGGCGGCGGCGCCGTCTTTGACCTGCTGGATGGCTACGCGCATGGACGAATCCTTTTTGCGCCGCAGGGCGACCTCCACTGGGTCGTCCATGGCCACGACTTCGCTCGCCGGCACAATGGTGGCGCGCTCGTGTGTGAATCCTGCCAATGCCTCGGGAAGGCCCACCAGCAGCAGGCGCGCCTCAGCGTGCGAATCGAGGAAGCGGCGGCAGGCCACCAGGGTGACGCGGGGGCCGTGGTCGCCCCCCATGCAATCGACTGACAGTGTGGTCATGAATTGTTGGGACAAACCCGCTCAGACGGCGAAAATTGGAAGCACAGCAGCCAAAACAAAGGCCCGCGCTACAAAGATTGTAGCTACGGGCCTCAGGCCGGCGGCGGCGCGTCGGAAAGTCAGGCTTCGGACTTGTTCTTCAACACCTGACGACCACGGTAAAAGCCGTTGGGGCTGATGTGGTGGCGCAGATGCACTTCGCCCGTGGTGGGCTCAAGCGCGATACCGGGCACGTCCAAAGCGTTGTGCGAGCGGTGCATGCCGCGCTTGGAGGGGGATTTTTTGTTTTGCTGAACAGCCATGATCGGCTCCTGGGTTTGAATAGGTTGGTAAAAAACGCGATCGGCCCATCCAAGATAACACCAGCGGGATTCGCGCGAAGCCCTCGATTATAACGCAGGCCGCTTACTTCTTGTCTTTTTCGAGGCGAATGCCTGCCAATGCGGCGAAAGGATTGGGCCGCTCGGCACTGGCTTCCTCGAAACCGTCGTCAACCGCGGTCATGGGAACGTGCGTTGGGCATTCTTCATGGCGAGGCACCACGGGCAGCGCCATCAGCAGCTCGTCTTCAATCAGTTCGTGCAGCGAGAATTCGCGGCTCAATGCCAGCAGATCTTCCTCGGCATCGTCGTCCAGCGCCTCTGCTGTGGCCTCGTCGGCGACAAAACGGAACCATCGGTCCACGTCCAGCGGCACATCGACGGGCGTCAGGCAGCGCTGGCACTGCATGGGAAAGGTAGCGTGCACGGTGAGGTGCAGCCAAAACTGTGGGGCTGCCGCATCGCCGGTCGCGCCGCGCAGTTCTCCCTGCGCTTCCCAGTCGACACGCAGATCGGGATGCAGGCCTTTTGCCTCCAGCGCAAGGCGCTCATATTTGAGCAGAGAATCGTGTCCGGCCAGGTGCGCGGATGCCTGCACAAAGGCCTTCACGTCGAGTCGGTCGGGGGAGTATTCCTTGGTCATGCGCGCAGTGTAAGAGAATCGTGCGATGTCTGAATCCGACTCCAAAACTCGTGCAAACCAGCGCCCGCTGATCCTGGGATCCAGCTCGCGCTACCGGCGCGAACTGCTCGAACGTCTGCGCGTTCCTTTCACCGTCGCAGCGCCCGACACCGATGAAGCGCCCCTCCCCGGCGAGGCGCCCCGCTCGCTCGCCCTGCGCCTCGCACTGGCCAAAGCGCAGGCCGTGGCGGAGCATCATCCAGAGGCGATCGTCATTGGGTCCGACCAGGTGGCGGATCTTCACGGCGAGCCGCTGGGCAAACCCGGCGATCACGCGCGCGCCACCGCGCAACTGCGCCGCATGAGCGGGCAAACCGTCATTTTCCAGACCGCGCTGGCCGTGGTCTGCCCTGCGACGGGTTTTTGTGAAGTGGACATTGCGCCGGTGGAAGTGCGCTTTCGCTCGCTGGACGACGCCACGATTGAGCGCTACTTGCGCGCCGAGCAGCCCTACGACTGCGCTGGAAGCGCCAAAAGCGAGGGCTTGGGCATCGCTCTGCTGGACGCCATCGTCAGCGACGACCCCACTGCCTTGGTCGGCCTGCCGCTCATTCGTACCTGCCGCATGCTGCGCGCCGCCGGGCTGGTGCTGCCATGAGTGAGGGGGTCAAAAACAACCCACGCGGTCGTTTGCTGCTGGTGCCCGCGCCGCTCGATTTCGGCTGCACCACACAAACACCGCTGCAAGAGACGATTTCCGCCGGAACCCTGGCCGCCGCCGCCCGTACCACGCATTGGGTCTGCGAGAACGCCAAAAGCGCACGCGCCTACCTCAAGCGCATCGGTGAACTGCATCCACTCGCCTGCACGCTGCAGGAACAGCACATCACCGAACTGCCGCGCGCAGTGCACAAAAAGGGCGACCACGGCGCCCAGGGTTCTGCCCGTTTCGACGCGCGCAGCCTGCTGGCGCCAGCGCTGGCCGGGCACGATGTTGGCCTGCTGAGCGAAGCTGGCATGCCGGCAGTTGCCGACCCTGGCAGCTCGGTGGTGCGCGCCGCGCACGAGATGGGCGTGGCCGTGGTGCCGCTGGTGGGGCCGGTCTCGCTGCTGCTGGCGCTGGCTGCCAGCGGGCTCAATGGCCAGAACTTTGCTTTCGTCGGCTACCTGCCGCAAGACCCCGCCGACCGCGCGCAGCGCATCGCCGCGCTGGAAGCGCTGGCCCTGCGCACTGAGCAAACCCAGCTGTTCATTGAAACGCCCTACCGCAATGCCGCCCTGCTCCAGGCCTTGGCGCAGACGCTGCAACCCACCACGCGTTTGGCGGTGGCCAGCGGCCTTACCTTGGTAGACGCAAGCATCCGCAGCATGGAAGCGCGCCAATGGCGCGGCGCAGAAGCCCCGGGGCGCAATACGCCAGCGGTATTTGCAATCGGACGCTAAGAAAAATCGCCCCTGCCCGCTGGCAGGACGCGACAGACGGCCGGTCAATGCTGGTGCGCGAGATGCCCCACCACCATCACCAGCGCCATGCCCGCGAGCAGCCAGAGCACTTGGTGCAGCGTCTGGCGGGCTGAGAGCCGCCTTTGCAACTGCGGAATCAGGTCGGCCAGCGCGACGTAGACAAAGCTGCTCGATGCCACCACCAAGAAGTACGGCAGAGCAAAGTGAAGCCGTTCAAGCAAAAAGTAGCCGAGCAGCCCACCGAGCGCAGTCACGGCGCCGGCCAGCGACACCTTCAATAAAGCGATGTTCCGGCTGGCGCTGCTTTGCTGCAGCACCACCAGGTCGCCCATGTGGTGCGGCACTTCGTGGGCCAGCACCGAGAGCGCGGCCACCAGCCCAAGCCGCATGTCGGCCATGAAGGCCGAGGCAATCAGCACACCATCGCCAAAGCAATGCACGCTGTCGCCGGTGAGCACCGTCCAGCCGCCCATGCGGGGACCCGCATGCTCGCCATGGGCGTGCCCATGCGAATGGCCGTGTTCATGCCCATGGTCGTGCGCGAGATCGTGCGCGCCTGGGGCGTGCTCGTGTCCGTGGTGCCACAGCTCAGCCTTGTCGAGCAGGAAGAAGAACACCAAACCAACAAGCAAAGTGGCAAACAGTGCCTGCGGGCCCACGTTGCTTTCGAACGCCTCGGGCAGCAAATGCATGAACGCCGTCGCCAGCAATGCACCCGCCGCCAAGCTCAGCAGATGCTGTGGGCCGACGCCCTGGCTTTTCGATCTGCCAAGGCCCGCGCGCATCAACCACGCAGCGACCCACACGCTGCCGATGCCAGCCGCCAGCGTGGCCAGCACGATAACTATCAAAACCATAGCTTGAGACGCTTATTCTGTTTGCCCTAGGGGCTATTTTTATTCAAACTCTCAGTGGCGCTCAACGCACACCGTGCTCGCCGAACCATGCAAGCGCCTTTTGCCAGCCGTCCTTGGCCGCCGCCTCCCGGTAGCTCGGCCGATAGTCGGCTTGGAAAGCGTGGGGTGCGTCCGGGTAGGTGACGATGCGCGAGGCCTTTGCCTCTGGCGAGCCCAACGCCAACGCAGTGCGCATGCGCTCCACCGACGCCATGGGAATTCCGGTATCGGCCTCACCGTACAGCCCCAGCACGGGCGCGCGCAGGATGGGCGTGAGCTCGAGCGGGTATTTGGGGGTGAGCAGTGTAGACGCGCCTTCGAGCTTGCCGTACCAGGCCACGCCGGCTTTCACCGGCCCGTGCGCTGCGTACAGCCAAGTGATGCGCCCGCCCCAGCAAAACCCGGTAATGCCGGCACGCGAGGCGTCCCCGCCGTTTTCGCCCGCCCACGCCAAGGCGCTGTCCAGATCGCCCATGACTTGGGCATCGGGCACCTTGGCGACCAGGTCCGCTATCAGTCTGGAAATATCGCTGTACTTCGACGCGTCGCCCTGGCGCGCGTACAAATCCGGCGCAATGGCGAGGTAACCGGCCTTGGCAAAGCGGCGGCAAACGTCGGCGATGTATTCGTGCACGCCAAAAATTTCTTGAATCACCAGCACCACCGGCAGACCGGTCTTTCCTGCGGGCTTGGCGCGGTAGGCAGGTACCTGAAAACCGTCGCGCTCGTAGTGCACGCGGCCGGCGTCTAAGCCTTCGGCGGAGGTGGTGATCGCCGTCTGCGCCATCAGCGGTGCAGCGGCTGCGGCGTAGCCAAGCCCCACGGCGGCGTGCAACACGGTGCGGCGGCGCGCGCCGCTCTCCGTGGAGCGGCCAGGCGCAAGGGCATCAATTTCGGTGCAAATATCCTGCAGTGACATGACAATTTCTCCGTAAATGCGAGCACACAGCGAACGCGCAAGTCTAGAGGTTGCGCGCCTGCGGCGCTGCGAACGACTGCAGCGCCGTGCCCTCGATTTTCCGCACACTGGGGTTGGGCGCGGCGCGCAGCACCCAGACACGCCACAAGAATTTCTATTAAAAATGGCAGCCAACGCTTATACAGCAAGCGCGATAAGCTATTAAACAAATAGCAACTAAAACACCCCAAGCGCCAGCCCCGCCGCCAAGGCTTCGCCCAGCGCGCGGCACGGCTCCAAGTCTTGGGCGCTGATGTGTTTGGGCGCCAGAATCGCTTCAGGGGTTTGCGCGTGGGTGCAGACGATGATTGGCTCCGCCACCGCCTTGAGGCGCCAGCCGGTGGCAATGCGCGCCAGTTGCCGCGCCGCGTTGCTGCCGTCGCTGCCCGCACACACCAGGCTGGCGTAGGGGCGGCCATTCACCTTGTCGAGCACCGGGTAGTAGCTGCGGTCAAAAAAATCCTTCAGCTGCCCGCTCATGGACGCCAGGTTTTCCGGCGTGGAAAACAAGTAGCCGTCTGCCGCCAGCACGTCCTGGGGCCCGGCCTGTGCAGCGTGCAGCAAATGCACCGCAACACCGACCTCTGCCGCCGCCCCGTCGCGCGCGGCCTCGGCCATCTGCTGCGTGCCGCCCGTGAGCGAGTGGAAGACGATGAGCAGCGTTTTGGGCGCAGCCATGGCCGCCACTACAGCGCCATGGACGGCCGCTCGGCCATGGCGGCGCGCCAGCGCAGCAACTCGGGGTGCTGCTCGCCCGGCTTACGCTTGACGATTCGGGCGAAGTCCACCGCCACCACGGCGGTGATGTCGGCGACGCTAAAGCGCTCGGTCGCCACAAATTCGCGACCCGCCAAGCGCGCATTGAGCGTGTCAAAAAACTGGTCCACCCGCGCCAGACCGCGCTCGGCCAATGCGGGAATTTGCGGATAGTTTGCCGCCCCGGGCAGCGCCCTATTGGCCATGGCGGGCGCGCTGTTGCGCAGTGCTTCGGCAATGGCCAGCAGGCCTTCGAACTCCATGCGCCAGTTCCAGCTGGCAACTTCCGCTTTTTCTTCGGGCGTGCCTCCCAAGAGCGGTGGCTCGGGGTAGCGGGCCTCCAGATACGCTGCGATGCCCGCGTTGTCGGCCAGCACCAAACCGTCATCGGTGCGCAGCGCCGGCACGGTGCACTGCGGGTTGATCTGGCGGTAGGCCGCGCTCAGCTGTTCGCCAACGCGCAGGTCCACCGCCACGGTGTCGTGCGCCACGCCTTTTTCCGCAAGGAAGATGCGCGCGCGGCGCGGGCTGGGCGCCGTGGCGCAGTCGTACAAAGTAATCATGGCAGTGTCCTTGATAGCGTGAGCGGGTCAGGAGGGAGGGTTGAGCTTGTCCTGCGTTTTGGTATCAAAGTCGCTGGCGTCGTGCCGCTCATGCAATTGGCTGGACAGTTCGCCCCACGCACGGTTGACCTTGCGGCCGCGCTGCACCGCCGGGCGCTGGGCGATCTGGTCGGCCCAGCGCACCACATGGGTGTACTCGTGCACCTGCAAAAACTCGCCGGCTTCGTAGAGCTGGCCTTTCGCCAACGCGCCGTACCACGGCCAAATCGCCATGTCGGCAATCGTGTAGCTGCTGCCAGAGATGAATTCGTGCTCGGCCAGGCGCTTGTTCAGCACATCCATCTGCCGCTTCACCTCCATCGCAAAGCGGTCGATCGGGTACTGGAACTTTTCGGGGGCATAGGCATAAAAATGCCCAAAGCCGCCGCCCAGAAACGGCCCGCTGCCCATCTGCCAGAACAGCCACGACAGGCACTCAGCCCGCGCGGCGCCGCTGGCCGGGACAAAGGCGCCAAACTTTTCGGCCAGATACAACAGGATGGCGCCAGACTCAAATACGCGCACGGGGCGCGCAGCATCACTGCGGTCCAGCAGCGCCGGAATCTTCGAATTGGGGTTGACCGACACGAAACCGCTGCCGAATTGCGCGCCTTCCTGAATATTGGTGATCCAGGCGTCGTACTCCGCCCCGCTGTGGCCGGTTGCCAGCAACTCTTCGAGCATGACCGTGACCTTCACGCCGTTGGGCGTGGCCAGCGAATACAGCTGCAGTGGATGCTTGCCCACCGGCAATTCTTTGTCATGCGTGGCGCCAGACACCGGCCGGTTGATGTTGGCGAACTTGCCGCCGTTCTCCTTGTTCCAGTGCCAAATGGCTGGGGGTGTGTAGGGGGTCGTCATAGTCGATGCAGCTCCAGAAAAATCGGTCAAGGCCGCCGCCGCAGATTGCAGCAGGCGAGATCAATTCAGTGTACCGACGCCCCTGCAGTCGTGCTGGCGACCTGGTCGCACGCGCAATCAAGCCACGCGCTATCGCGCCACCAACGCGTTCCTGTCACCGCGCCAGAGCCACAATGCGCTGGCAGCCAACACCACAGTGGCGGCGGCATTCGCCCAACTCAAGGCGTCCCAGCCTGCCCATTGGTTGCTCCCAATCAACCGCACCAGCAGCGGCCCAGAGATTTGGCCAACCGCAAAACCCGAGGTCATGCGTGCGAGCAGCGCAGTCGGATTTGATGGCATGCGCTCACGCGCCAACTGCAGGCCCGCCATGGTGGTGACCATGAAGGTGCCGCCGACCAGAATGGCGGACAAGGTCAGTGCCCACAAGCTCTGCAGGCACAGCGGAACCAAGGTTCCCAAGGCCATGACGGCCTGAGCCGCAGCCCACACTTTTCTGCGCGGCCAAGCCGACAGCCAGCGCGTCGCAAACGCAACCGACAACGCCGCTGCTGCGCCAAATACGGGCCAAGTCAGGCCGAACACCAAAGGATCCGACACGAGCGCCCTGGCCATCGTGGGCAAGTACGTCGCCGGAACGATGTAGCCAAAGCCAAATGCACAAAAGCAGAGCACCAGCCCCCATTGGCCAGTGGGCGCAGGCTGCGCACTCGCTTGATCGGCTGCTGTCTTCCCGGGCGCATGGGCAGGCTTGGCAAAGGGCGTGTCAGTGGGCTTTTCAGTGGGCGCAGCTGAGGGCGCAGCCAAGCTGCGCACTACATAAGCCGCGCCTGCAGCAGCCAACAGGCCAAGTTCAATCCACAACAGCGAGGCTGATTGGTTTCCCCCAAGCCACGCGACAACGCCGGCCAACGCAGTCCCCAGGCCCACGCCGGTGTAAATCCACCCGCCGAGTGAGGGCGCCTCGCTGCGCGCTAGTTCCGACAAGCACCAACCGCTTGTGCACACCAGTACCCAGGCACTGAACACGCCCGCACTTGCACGCAAAAAGGCGCCTACCCAAGGAACAGAAGCCGTGGCCCACGCCATGCATGCCGTGACCAGCGCAACACCGATCAATCCCCAGCGGATGCCCGCGCGGGGCGAACGCCCAAACCACGACGCTGTGAGCGCCCCAATCAAATAGCCGATGTAGTTGGCACCCGCCCATTCGGTCCCGGTGACCACATCCAGCGAGCCATCGCGCAGCATCAACGGCATCAATGGCGTGAAGGCAAACCTGCCAATGCCCATGGCGATCGCCAAGGCCACGAGCCCAGTAATGACAATCGACCAAGGATGGGAAAAGGGGGACGGGCTTGAAGGCATACGGAATTAAACCGCGAAGCCCAATAGGCAGGTCGATCCGCGCGCTGCGCGCCAGCCGGTTGAGGGCTGCGCAGCGCGCGAACTCTACGCAGACTGACAGTTAGCGAGGCGAAGCCTGCGCTGCCAACGCGTGTTGCTCAAGCTCAGTACGCTGCTTGATAACTCAACACTGGCGTACCGTTGATGTTCGAAGATCCAAGCATTCTCAGTGTCACGCGTTGACCGCCATCGATGACGCTGGACATCTGCAGCGGCAAGCCGCTGCCCTTGGCGTGGTAGTAGTCAAACGGTCCATCTTCAGTTTGAGATTTGAAATGGCAGGCTGTGAATGTCCCTGCCGGTACCGTAATCTGCTCTTGGCCCAGGTACGTTGTGGTTTGACGGCTGGTGTCAGTGAACGAAATGGGCGTACCCGAGACCGACGTCGTGGTCTGCACAATTTCTACATATTCGTAGGTCTCACCCACTGCAAGCGTGAAGTCACGCACGCGGGCGGGCGGGGTGTACTCAAGGCGCGAACTCATTGCCATGCCACCAATCGTTCCTTCGGAAATCGCACCGTGCGTGACGATCACCGGTCCGTTGGTTCGGTCGACGGTGTGGAAAGTCTGGTTGCTCTGATTGAGTTGGGTTGCAGCGTCCACGGTGAGCGTCAGCAACTGCCGGGTCTCGATCAAGCCCGATACGCCATTAAAAGCGCCGCCCCCCTGAACGTTGGCTTTGTTCGACATAGTGACAGTCTTCCCATTTACCGTGCCTTGCATGTCCCACTGGTAGCTGGTTCCAGCCGTCATGAGCGCCTCGTTGAAGCATTCCGCGGAAGTACCTTGCCCTGCACCATTACCCGGACCGGTTCCGGGGTCGGTCCCGCCGCCAGGGTTTGAGGCTTCACATGTCACTACGACGTCGCCGACATCCGCATTTGCGTTGCCGCTTCCATTGGCCACTGCGCATGCCAGTCCGGTCGGCTGGGTCTTCACCGCCACCCGATACGGCGCTCCCGCCCCCACAACCTTCTGAAAAACAAAACTTGCTTTACCGGCAGCAATCCCCAAGTCGTCCACACCGTTGTTGGTCAGCACCAACCCCGGAGCTGTCAGGCCGGTCACGGTGCCGCTCACGGTAAAAGCCGTCGCATCGTCGCTGCCTCCGCCACAGGCGCCAAGGCTCAGCGCCGCAGCCAAAGCCACCGCAGTTGCGCGGGGAGAGCGCAGAGCGATAGTAGAAAAATTGGATGTGTTCATTTGGATAACTCTCCGAGAATGGGTACAGGTGAAAACTGTCGGCGCGGCTGCGCCAACGCGAAGAACGGCGCATCCACCGCTCATGCCTGGGGTAAGCGCGCGATGGGACACATCGACGCTTGAGGAAACAGGTGGCGCAGGGCGAAAGCCCTGGCCTCGGAGATCTCGCAGCCGCCGCAGCGTGCGCAAGCGGCTACGTCGGGGTGTCTAAGCAATGACGTGCCGAAGCGACTGTCGAGTCGTGAGCCAGTCTCGGCCAGATTGGCGGAAAGGTCCAGACGTGGGCGCACGCAACCTGCCCAAGTCGTGACTTATGTGGCACAAACACCATTCAACGGTCGTCAAATCGGGCTCAAATTACGCGAAATATGGGTGAAGGCCGCAATCGCCGACGCAACCTCGACCCTGCGCTGCGCCGAAGCTCAGCCGAGGTGTCAGTTCATTCGAAAGACGTTCAGCAGCGCCTGCGGAAACTCCGCAGTGCGCAGCCACCGGGTGTGCGGCGAGCACCCACTGCTGTCGAGGTGATTTGGACAGCACCCCTCCTGCCCAAACCTCAATGCGGCAAGTCAAATGCCACAGGCGCCATCGCCTGAAACGCTGGGCGGGCAAAGAAGTAGCCTTGCATGAGGTGGATGCCCGCATCGCGCAGCGCGTTGCGCTCGGCGGCGGTCTCTACCCCCTCGGCGATCACGGCGATGTTCATTTCTTCGCACATGGTCACCAGGCTGCGCACGATGGTGCGTCGGGAGCGGTCGCTGTCCACGTTGCGCACCAAGCCCATGTCGAGCTTGATCAGGTCCGGCTGAAAATCTGCCAACAAAGACAAGCCTGCATAGCCGGCGCCAAAGTCGTCGATGGCGGTTTTGAAGCCGCAGCGCTGGTATTCGCGCAGGATTTCTGCAAACCAAGGGCCGTCTTCAACCCGCTCGCCCTCGGTCACCTCAAAAATGATGCGTTCGACTGGAAAGCCGTGCGTGCGTGCGGCTTCCAGCGTTGTGCGAATGCACAGTTCGGGCTTGTAAATGGCGTTGGGCAGAAAGTTGATCGAGAGGCTCTCGGTCATCCCGAGCGCACTCGCGCCCTTGATGGCTTTGACGCGGCACGCTTGGTCAAACCGGTAGCGGTTGTCTTCGTTGACTTGTTCCAGCACGCTAAAGGCACTCTCGCCCGCAGGCCCGCGGACCAAAGCTTCGTGCGCATATATAGAGCGGCGCTCCAAGTCGACGATGGGCTGGTAGGCGTATTCAAAGCCAAAGTCCAGCTTTGCCCCCTTGCCACAGTCTTCGCAGTCCTTGGGCGTTCCTTTGAGCGGCGCAAAACCGATGGGAAACGAAGGGTTGGTTCCGTGGGTACTTGAAGGATTCATGGCAAACGGTTCATCTGGGTGTTTTTCGGGAAGCAAGCGCTGCTTCACCACGCAATGGGCCACTTTACCCCTCCCGCGGCTCGCCTCGCGTCAGGCGAAACGACGTTGGCGCGTCGTTAATCAACTTTTCGAGCGCATTTGGCCCGCGGCTCAGGGCAGAAGTCGACAAGCGCGCTGCGCCTCGCGACCCGCCCAGGCGCTGGACGTTAAGGTACGGTCCCGTGCCAGCCGCCAGAAATTTTGAGCAGCATTGCACCCCCATTTCCAATGAAATAGCAGATGAACCGCTTTCCACCGCTTGACTACCTCTCCAGCCTCGACCCCTGGATGCAAACCAGCTTGGGCCTGAGCCTGCTGCTTTTGGCCGCCGTGGCTGCGCGCCTGATTGCGCATTTCGCCATAGCGCCGACCTTGCAACGGCTGCGGCTGCGCGCCGGCGCTTGGCCCACGGAGATTTTTTTGCACGAACGCGTGCTGAGCCGCTTGGGCCGCATGCTGCCCTGGCTGGTGATTAGCGCTGGTGTGCAGTACGTGCCGCACCTGAACGCCAGCTTTGGGGCGGTGCTGAGCAACATCGCGCTGGCGTTCATCGCCATCCAGATCGTGGCCGCGCTGATGGCCATGCTCGATGCTTTGCTGTTCCTGCAGGAGCGCTACAGCCGCGAAAAGGGCGACCAGGCTTCGGCGCACAAGGTGCGCTCCATCAAAAGCTACGTGCAGCTTGGCAAGCTGATGCTCATGCTGGCCGGCGCCATTGTGGCCGTGGCGGTGCTGCTCGACCGCTCGCCTCTGATCGTGCTCTCGGGCCTGGGGGCAATGTCTGCCGTGCTGATGCTGGTATTTAAAGACACCATCCTCTCGTTCACCGCGGGCGTGCAGCTGTCGTCCAACGACATGCTGCGCATCGGCGACTGGATCGAGATGCCGCAGGTGGGCGCCGACGGCGACGTGATCGACATCGCCCTGCACACGGTGAAGGTGCAGAACTGGGACAAAACCATCACCACCATCCCCACCTGGCGGCTGATGAGCGAGAGCTACCGCAACTGGCGCGGCATGAGCGAATCGGGCGGCCGGCGTATCAAGCGCACCCTGCAAATCGACGTGAACTCGGTGCGTTTTCTGGATGCCGAGCAGATGGTCTACTTTTCAAACTTTGCGCTGCTGCAGGATTACATGCAGGCCAAGCGCACTGCCGTCGAGCAAACCAACACCGCCGCGCGCGCAGCGCTGGGCGAGCGTTTAGCGCTGCCGGCCAACCAGCGCCACCTGACCAACATCGGCACCTTTCGTGCCTACGTCGCGGCCTACCTGCAGGCGCACCCCGACATCCACCAGGACATGACGCTGATGGTGCGCACCCTGGAGCCCACCGCCGAGGGCGTACCGCTCGAGGTGTACTGCTTCACCGCCACCACCAAGTGGGCCGTATACGAAGGCATTCAGGGCGACATCTTTGACCACCTGCTGGCGGTGCTGCCGGAGTTTGGCCTGCGCCTGTACCAGCACCCCAGCGGCCACGACTTCCGTGCGCTGCTGCCACAGCCAAGCCAGGAAAAAATTCAAAATGAATAGCTGGTGGCGCTTATGCGGTAAGCGTTAGAGCCCGATTTCACCCGATTTTTTCTGCGAAAACCACCTCCGCAACAGCCCTGCCGCCACACCCAGGCTGTCTTTAGCGAGTCCCCGTGGCTCTAGTGCTTTTGGGCAGCAAGGCGGCCACCACACCCAGGAGCGGCAGGTAGGCAATGGCCCGGTATACGAACTCAATGCTGGTGCGGTCGGCCAGCAAGCCCAGCGCCGCTGCGCCCAGGCCGCCCATGCCAAAGGCAAAGCCGAAAAACAGGCCGGACACCGCGCCAATTTTCCCCGGCATGAGTTCTTGTGCATACACAAGAATGGCCGAGAAAGCCGACGACAGCACCAGCCCAATCACGATGGTCAGTGCCGTCGTCCAGAACAAGTCCGCATGCGGCAGCAGCAGTGCGAAAGGGGCGACGCCAAGGATGGAAGCCCAAATCACCGGCTTGCGCCCAATGCGGTCACCAATCGGCCCACCCGCAAGCGTGCCGATGGCCGACGCAAACAAGAAGATAAACAAATGCACCTGCGCACTCTGCACCGACACACCGAATTTTTCGATCAAGTAGAAGGTATAGAAAGTGCTGATGCCGGCGATGTAGAAATACTTGGAAAAGATCAGGACCAGCAGCACGCCAATTGCAGACAGCACCACGCCACGCGGGTGCGGCGAGATTGGAACAGCACGCTGGCCCACCGGCCCCGCCGCCAGGTTGTGCGCTGCATACCAACGGCTCACCTGCAGCAGCATCACGATTGCCATCAAGGCGACGAGCCCAAACCACGCTACGCTGTGCTGGCCAAACGGCACGATCACGGCCGCCGCCAACAAGGGGCCAATCGCGCTTCCCGTATTGCCGCCCACCTGAAACACCGACTGCGCCAGCCCATGCTGCCCGCCCGACGCCAACCGGGCAATGCGCGACGATTCGGGGTGAAAAATGGCGGACCCCAAACCGACAAACGCTGCGGCCAGCAGCAACACCGCGTAGGTGGGTGCATAGGCCAACAGGATCAAACCGCACAAGGTGGAGACCATGCCAAACGGCAGCGAATACGGCTGCGGACGGCGGTCGGTGTACAGGCCAATGAGCGGCTGCAAGAGCGACGCGGTCAATTGGTAGGTCAGCGTAATAAGCCCGATCTGCACAAAGCTCAGCTGAAAGTCGCCCTTGAGAATCGGGTACATCGCCAAAATCAACGACTGCATCATGTCGTTGACCATGTGCGAAGCGCTGATGGCGCCCAGCACGCGGTACTCGGCCTTGGGGGCTGTGGGCGGGCTCAGCGTGGCGGCGGGGCTGGACATTTGGTGAAATTTCTTGGAAGAGGTACGCGGACTGGCAACTGAAGTTCGCCAAGGCGGCGGAAAACCCAGAATTCTAGGTTTTGGCCGCCAAGCTGTCTTTCGGCGACCTGCGTAGCGACACCAAGGCACAGCGCGACGTTTCAAAAAGTGCGCAGGCGCCAAAGCGCTGGTAGCAGTCAATGGCAACGGCCATTGTTCGCGCAGACGTGGGTTGCGGGAAGCACGGCCGGTGGACGCCCACCGCTGCGCCCATTGCCAGCCTAAGCTGCCCTCAACGCGGCGCCACCGGCCAGCGCGCAATGCGCCTTAAAAAACGCCGTACTGAAACGCGAAGTACAGGGCAGCCAGAACGCCCACCACGGCAAGCACCGTCATCACTCTTCCCATATCGCCTCCTTGTGAAGCCCCCATGCTAAGGCGGCTGGGAGATGCGCAGGCCGCCTCGTCGCCACAAACACGTAAATGGTGTCTGCACTGTTGGCATCGAGCAGCCGTAGCACAGTCGGCCGCAGCTGTCGGCTACACCGACAGCTGCGGTCCTCCGTCCAGGCCCAGCTCCGCCCCCTCTCCTTCCTCGGCCCGTTCGGGCTCCGCGGGCGCCGGGCGCTCGCCAATCTGCTGGCGCCACATGGCGTAGTACAGGCCGCGCTGCGCCAGCAGCTCGGCGTGGCTGCCCGACTCCACGATGCGGCCCTTTTCCAGCACAAAAATGGTCTGGGCATGCAGGATGGTCGAGAGCCGGTGTGCGATCAGAACCGTGATGCGCGTGCTTTCGGTGGACAGCCGCCTCACGGTGTCGGTGATCTGCTCCTCGGTCAGCGAATCGAGCGCCGAAGTCGCCTCGTCAAAAATCAACAGCGGTGGCCGGCGCAGCAGGGCACGGGCAATCGACAACCGCTGTTTTTCGCCGCCGGACAGGCGCACGCCCATCTCGCCAATCGGCGTGTCCAGCCCCTCGAGCGCTTTGGCCAGCAGGTGTGCGCAGGCCGCCTGCTGCATGGCGGCGACGATCTCGGCATCACTGGCATCGGCTTTCACTACCAGCATGTTCTCGCGCAGGGTGCCGGCGAAGAGGTGCGTCTCCTGCGTCACAAAACCGATCTGGCGGCGCACCTCGTTGTAGCGCAACTGCGTAGTCGGAATGCCGTTGTAGAAAATGTCGCCGCTGGCCGGGGTGTACAAGCCCACCAGCAGCTTGACCAGCGTGGATTTTCCCGAGCCAGACGGCCCGACAAAGGCCACCGTGTCGCCTAGCCCGGCGCTGAAGCTGACCCCATCGAGCGCGTTGTCCGGGGCGCCCTGGTGCTTGAAAACGACGTCGCTGAAACGCACCTCGCGCACCGGCCCGATGTGCATCGAATCTTTGGGCCGGCGCTCCACCGGTTTTTTCATCAGCGCTTCAAAGTTGAGCAGCGACGCCTCGGCCTCGCGCCAAGCCAAAATGATGTTGCCCAGTTCTTGCAGCGGCGCAAAAATCGCGACCGAAATGAACTGCATGGCAATCAGCTCGCCCGTGCTCAGCACGTCCTTGAAGATCAGCCACAGCAGCGCAAACAAAATGGCCAGCTTGAGCAGGCTCAGCGTCGTGCCTTGCAAAAACGACAGCAGGCGGATGCGTTTGACCTTTTGCATCTCCAGCGCAAAGATTTGCTGCGTTTGCGCCTGCAGCCGGCGAATCTCGGGAAACGTCAGTCCAAGGCTTTTGATCAGCTCGATGTTGCGCAGCGACTCGGTGATGAAACCCGAGTTGCGGTTGGTCTCGCGCACGATGGAGCGCTGCTGGGTCTTGATCTCGCGGCTCAGCAAGCCTGTCAGCCCGCCGAGCACCACCACGCCAATCAGGAACACTGGCACCAGCGCCCAGTGCCGCGTCACCGCGTACCAGATCAGAAAACTCACGCCCACAAAGGCGGCAAACACGGTGTTGATAAAGGCGTTGATGAACCGCTCGCTGTCCTGGCGCACCTTTTGCAGCAGCGAGAGCGTCTCGCCGCTGCGCATTTCGGCAAATTCCTGGAACTTGAGGCGCAGCACCTGGCGCAGCCCGTCGTTGAAGATCTGCGTACCCAGCTTTTGCACCACCAGGCGCGTGACGTATTCCTGCAGCGTCTTGGCCAGCCGCGAGAGCACCGCCACCCCCACCGCCAGGCCCAGCAGGCGCAGCACGCCAGAGACCAGTTCTTCATCGCTTTTGTCGCCGCGGTGAACGGCATAGCCGTCGATGATCTTGCCAAAAATGATCGGGTCCACCAGCGCCAGCACCTGGCTGATGGCCGCCAGCAGCAGGGCCAACAAAGCAAGCTTGGCGTGCGGGCGCAGGTAGGTCCAGAGGATGTGCATGGGGCGTATTTCCTTGGGTGTCATGGGCGGCGCATGGCGGGGCAGGGCTGGCAGACCGCAGCCAAAGGCGAGTGCTGGCTGCCGGATTGGACGCCTGGGTATTGTGGCGGCGTGCGCACGGTTCAGATCGGAAACTTTCGATCAAAATTAACTCCAGCGCTTATGCAGCATGCGCTGGCAGCTATCAATTAAATTCTAAATGGAACCTCTATCGTGGCTGCTCAGTACGGCAGTACCTTGCTAAGACGACCGCACTGCGGACCAGCGGGATGCCATCAGGTGCAGCGTCCATGACGGAAGTACGACCGGCCGCAAACCACCCACGGAACGTGTCAATGACTTTGTCACACCCGGCGCAATGAGTTTTCTATGTGCGACAAGAGACAGACGAAACGGGGCAGCGTACCGACACTATTGGTAATCATCACCAATAGAGAGATGAAGCATGAGCTCAACTACAAAAGCCCCAAGCACCACCACAGGCGCCACCCCAACCGCGTCAGCACCGCTCGATGTCGTAACGCGCTTGCTGCATCTTGGCCTTGCTGTATTCGGCGTGTGGTCGTGGCTCATTGGTTCGGGCTGGATCGGCGCGGGTGCGGCCGACTATGAGAAGCCCGATCATTACTGGTACCTTCAGCACCGCTGGGTAGGCATCACGTTCACGGTGTTCTTGCTGGCACGCATTCTGTGGGGATTCGTGGGTACGGCCGGTGTACGTTTCGTCAACTGGGTACCGTGGACGCGCGAACGCATGAGACTGGTTCTCGAGGACGTGTGCGGGCTTTTTCACCTGCGCATTCCCGAGCGCCCCACCCACGTCGGCCTGTCGGGATTTGTGGAGGCACTCGGCCTGCTCGTCTTCCTGTGGCTGGCCCTCAGCGGTCTGAGCAACGCCATCACGATCACGCCCGGTGTCAAGCTGACGGCCGCGTGGCCGCACTTCATCAAGCATTGGCACCAGATCGGCAACGTGCTCGTGCCGGCGTACCTGATCTTGCACGTGGGCGGCACAGTGGCGCACAGCCTGGTTGGCAAACAGGTTTGGAGAAAGATGCTGTTCCTCCAGTGAGGCAGACATGGTGGTACGCCAGGTGCTGCCCGATAGCGCCGATTACCCGTTTAACCGCTCCCAAGCGACTGCTTTGCGGCGAGCGCTGGCTGGGTGCGCGTGCCGCACCCGCTGCAATCATTGCCACATAGCCGACCGACAACTTTCAGAATTCGAAAGCCGCTTCGGGGCCATCCATTCGAAAAATCTCCACAGCCGCCACCAGTCCGTACCGGGCATTCGTCGCTGCTTACCGAATCTCGGCCAGCGGCCGATCGTGGCCAGTAGCAGCACACCACTGCCCACCGTCCAATGCGGTTGGTCCGCCAGCGGCGACATGCTCACGAATCGCTGCCACTTCGCCGCTGAAACAAACAACTAAGGCGCTAAACCACGCCACGAGCAGTGCTTGACCCCGCCTGCGCCCACGCCGACGCTGCGCGACAATCAAAACTCATCATTTCGAATGCGCCCCTGCAGGCGCACACAGCCTATGGCCCGCACCCCGCAGCCGCTCATGCGCCTGCCCACCTACCTGCTCAACGGCGCGCTGGTCGCCCTGGGCGTGGCGGTGGTGCATGGCGGCGTGGGCGCGGTTGCCGGCGCCAGTGCCGCCGGCCTGGCATTGACCGGCGCGGTGTGCACCAGCCTCGCCGACGCGCCGGTGGCCATGGTCAGGGCGTGGCGTCAGTTGCTGGCAGGCGCGCTGGCCGCGCTGGCCGGCACAGCCCTGGTGCTGCTGGCCCAGCCGGGGCAGGTGGCGCTGGGCTTTGCGCTGGCGCTGGGCGGCGCCTTGGCCATGATGATGATGTCCTGGGGCCCGCGGGCCGGCGCCGTGGCGTTTGCGCCGGTGCTGGCGATGGTGTTCACGTTGGCTACCCCGGCGGGCAGCGTTCCGCCGCTCAAGATGCTGGGCTGGCAGGCCATGGGCGCGGTGCTGTATGGGCTGTGGGCCGTGGCGACGGGCAGGTTGATGCAGCCGCGCTGGCGCACGCTGGCGGTAACCTCGGCGCTGCAGGCCACGGCCGCTTTGTTGCAAGCGCGGGCCGAAGTATGGCGCGCCAGCGCAGCCGCTTCGGGCGAGCCGGGCGCGGACGACCCGGCCAGCGCTGCCTGGCGCTGGGTGCAGCAGGAAGCCGAGCTGGCCGACCTGTTGCAAGCAGCGCGCGACCTGGTGTTTGCCGCGCCCCAAGCCGCGAACCAGCAGCGCCTGGCCGCCGTGCTGGTGCACACGATTGAACTGCGCGACCTGCTGCTGGCGGTGCGCCTGGACCTTGACCTGATCGGCCACGACGCCCCCGCTCGCCAAACCATGACCGACATGGCCCAGGCACTGAGTCGACTTGCCGAGCAGCTGTCGCAAGCCGCCAACACGCTGCGCCTGGGCCGCCCCAGCCATGCAACAACAGGCGCCGAACCGACCGATCTGCGCACGCTGCGCGCGCCAGGCAACGGCGTGGTGTGGCCCGAGCACGACCCGCGCGCGCGCCTGGTGCCTGTGCTGCAGCTGCGCTTACTGGCGCTGGGCCGCGGCGTGCAGCAGGTGCAGAGCGCCATGCGGGGCCCACTGCCGCCTGTAGTGCTGTCGGCCGAGCAACTGCGCCGCTTTGTGAACGCCAGCGACTGGCCGTTGTCGGCGCTCAAGGCCCAATTCACGGGACATTCGCCGGTGCTGCGGCATGCGCTGCGCACCGGCCTGGCGTTTGGCTGTGCCTATGCGCTGGCGCAAATGCTGCCTTGGGCGGCCCACCCGCATTGGCTGGTGCTGAGTGTGGCGGTGGTGCTGCGCGGTAACCTGGCGCAAACCTTGGCACGGCGCAACCAGCGGGTCGCTGGCACGCTGCTCGGTTGCCTGCTGGTGGTGGGCTTGGCCCGCCTTCCCGCAGAACCGTGGCAGGCAATCGCGTTTTTGCTGGCGGTTGGCACCGCCCATGCTTTTGTACTGCGGCGCTACTGGCTGACCGCCACTGCTGCCACCGTCATGGCGCTGCTGCAGGCCCACCTGATGCACCCGGCCGGCGGCCTGGCCGTGGCCGAGCGGGTGGCCGATACGGTGCTGGGCGCGGCCTTGGCCTGGCTGTTCAGTTATGTGTTGCCCGCCTGGGAGCGGCGCCAACTGCCCCGTCAAGTGAATCAGGCACGGCAAGCCCTGTCGGACTACGCGCTGGCGGTGCTGGGCCCGGCGGGCCCAGACCAGGTCGCCCAGCGCATGGCCCGCCGCCGCGCCTACGACGCACTGGGCGCGCTGGCCGGCGCGGCCCAGCGCACCGCCGCCGAGCCCCGAAGCGAGCGCCTGCCCACCGACCAGGTGCTGCGCCTGCTTGACCACAGCCAGCGGTTGATGGCGCACCTGTCGCTGGTGCGCTTGAGCCTGACCGGGACCTGGGCGGCCAGTGCCGGGCCTGCGCTGACGAGCAGCTTGGCACAGACCCACCGCGCCTTGGAGCACCTGTTGGCCAACCCGGCACTGGCGAGCGCTCAGGCGAGCGATCGGGCGACCGACGCCTCTCCAGCGGAACCCACGCCCAGCCCTTGGTCAGAAGGTCTGGATGCCCTGCCCTTGGCGGCCCCTGATCTGGATGGGTTGCCCTGGTTGCAGCGCCGCTTGGGTGTGCTCCAGAAGGACGCGCAGGCGGTGCAGCAGGCCGCGTCGGCATTGAGCCGCCCGCGCACCTGAGGCCGCGCCGAGTCTGCACAGGCCCACGCTCGCTTTCCGCGGCCCGCCCTCAAGCCGCTTTGGCGGAGCAAAATCGCCTTTTCGATTGCGTTCCCGGAGCCATGACATGGAAACACCCAACCATCGCTGCGAAACATTTCGCCGCTTGCATGCCGCGCATTGCTTCGTCATGCCCAACCCATGGGACGCGGGCAGCGCAAGGGTGCTCGAACAAATGGGCTTCAAGGCATTGGCCACGACCAGCGCAGGCTTCGCATGGTCCAGTGGCCGTGCGGACAACCAGATCACGCGGAATCAAGCCCTGGCGCATCTGCGTAACATCGTTGCCGCCGTTGCCCTGCCCATCAACGCCGATTTCGAGGGCGGCTTCGCCACCGAGCCGGAGCGCGTCGCAGAGAACGTGGCACTCGCCGTGGCGACCGGCATTGCGGGGCTTTCCATCGAAGACTCTACCGGCGACGCAGGCCATCCCTTGCACGACTTCGAACTCGCAGTCGAGCGAATCCGCGCTGCGCGCCACGCGATTGACGAGTCAGGCAGCGGCGCCGTACTTACGGGCCGATCAGAAGGCTTCATCTGCGGGCGCCCGGACATTGCCGAAACGATCTGCCGCCTGCAGGCCTATGCAGAGGCCGGCGCCGACTGCCTTTATGCGCCGGGGATTCGCGAGCGAACCCATATCGCCGCCGTCGTCGCTGCTGTGGCGCCGAAACCGGTGAACCTGCTGATCAGCGCGCCGTTCATCACGGTTGCCGAAGCAGCGGAACTGGGTGTGCGCCGCATCAGCGTGGGCGGGGCGCTGGCGCGCACGGCCTGGGCGGGGTTTCTGCACGCCGCTAAAGAGATTGCGGACGGGGGGACGTTCGCGTGCTTCGAGGGGCTGCCGAATGTGGATGGGATGTTTGTTGGGCGGTAGGGGTTGAGCGTCTTAACGTCAAGACGGCGGTTCTTCGACGGGCAGCTTTTAAATGCCAGGCAATAACCGAAATGAGGGTTTTCGATCGGCAGTTGTCGACTGGGAGTGGCCGGTCGGCGAATACGGACCATTAACCGTTTCGCAGCGGTTGCAAACGGTTGCATAGACCTGATCAACGACTGCCTTTGACCGAATGGAGCCTGTCCTGCCCAAGCTTTGTATCAGGCCGCTCCGCGTGATCCAAACATGATGATGCCCATGCCAACGAAGCACACGGCAACGCCAACCCAGTCGGTAGTCGAAGGCGTCACCTTATCCACCGCCCATAGCCACAGAACCGCGACGCCGATGTACACGCCTCCATATGCCGCGTACACACGGCCTGCGGCGGTTGGATGAAGGGACAGCATCCACGCGAACAGCGCTAAGCTGAGCGCCGCTGGGATAAGCAACCACGCCGATTTGCCCTCTTTCAGCCACAGGTAGGGCAAATAGCAGCCGACAATTTCTGCAACAGCGGTGGCAATGAAGAGGGCAAGGGTTTTTACAGCGTCCATCCTTGCATTTTGCACAGCGGCTGCTCGAATTTGATCTTCGTAGGAATACAAGAACTACTTTCAGCTAGTCCAAGTTTTTGTCCGCATCCCCATACGACGCGGGGCGATCCATTTGGTCAAGCGATGCTCAGGTGCTCGTACAAAATTACGCTGCCGATCCCGATCAATAGGACGCCGCCAATGGCTTCTGCCCAGCGACCCGCAAGGTTTCCAAGAATTCCGCCCAGCATGATGCCTAGCGTCACCATGGCAAAGGTAGCGCAGCCGATGGCGGCGGCAATGGGAAGGATGTTCACGTCCAAGAATGCCAGTCCGATGCCCACGGCCATTGCATCGATGCTGGTTGCAAAGCCTGTGATGGCCAAAAGCCAGAATCCGTGGCGCGTCGGCCTTTCTTCCTTTGCCTCGACAGGAGTCTGCAGCGCCGCAAAAATCATGCGGATGCCAAGGAGGCCCAGCAGCGCGAAGGCAATCCAGTGGTCCCAACTCTTGACGAACTCGGCTGCCGCATAGCCAAGGGCCCAGCCGACTAGCGGCGTGATGGCCTCGATGACACCAAAGATGGCGCCGGTTCGCAAGGCTTCAGACCAGTTCGGCTTCTGAAGCGCTGTGCCCTTGCTCACTGCGGCGGCGAACGCATCGGTCGACATGGCCAGGGCCAGCAATGCGGTGGAAACGAGATTCATGTGGATCGTTCTGCAAGGTCAGGCGAGAGTGCAACGGCACACCTCCGCTGCCTGACCTGCGTCGCGGGGACATGCCGATGGTCTCGCCAACCGAAGAACGGTTGCCAGCGCCACGACATGTGAGATGCCGAGTATGTTGACGCAGGCGCTTTCAATAGTGAAAGCCGGCTACTCCCCAAGGGGGGTCAGAGTGTATTACGCCGCTGACGGAGCAAAAATTTTATAGGCGCCGCGAGCAGCGCGGCGTGACGGCGGGCGGATAAGCTCGCTTGCAAAAATACGGCATTGCCGTACCCTTTCCAAGGGAGAACCGTTGCTGAAACCGCAATTTTCCAGCGCTATGCCAGTGAAGTCTGGTCCGATGGCGAGCGTATCGAGTTCATCAACTGGATTGCCACCAACCCAGAAGCCGGCGACGTGATCCGGGGCAGCGGTGGCTGCAGAAAGCTGCGTTGGACCTCAAAAGGGCAAGGCAAGCGCGGTGGCGCCCGAGTCATTTACTTCAACGCAAGCACAGAAACGATTTGGCTTTTGATCGTCTACAAGAAAGCCAAGTTCGATAACCTCCCCACATCCTTCTTGGTGGAGTTGAAGCAAGGAGTCGACGATGCCCAATGAAATGAAAAAATTCCAATCTGACCTGCTGGAGTCCGTCAGGCAAATGAATCGCGGCGAAGCGGCTCGCACCACACAGGTCGAATTGCCAGAAGCTGCGCAGGCGCGCGCAAAAATGGGCTTGTCCCAGCAAGCATTTGCATTGCTTTTGGGCGTTTCTGCTAGAACACTGCAAGACTGGGAACAGGGCCGCCGATCGCCCACCGGGGCTGCGAAAACACTGCTTCGTGTCGCCGTTGCCCATCCAGAGGTATTGCAGGAATTACGTTCCTAGCCCGCCTTAGCCCCACCACCGAACGGCCCCCGCCGCCCCGGCCCCCAGCACCACCACCAGCAAAAACGGCAACCGCGCCCACAAGGCCAGCGCCGCCACCGCCAAGGCCGCCAACCGCGCATCGAGCACCAGCGCCGTGCCCGATGCAAAGGTGTTCATCACGATCAAGGCCGACAGCAGCGCGACGGTGATGGCCCCGGCCACGCGCGTCATGCGGGGGTTGGCCAGCCAGCGGGCCGGCACCGCGTAGCCCGCGAGTTTGGTGAGGTAGGTGACCGCGGCGCCGACCAAAATAGCGAGCCAGAGCGTCATGGGGCGGTCCTCTCGTCGACATCTGGCACCCCCGCAGCCGCAGCGCGTTCGGGTACGCACCAGCCCCAAGCCGCACCGACCGCAGCGGCGACGAGGATGGGCAGGCCCGGCGGCAGTTGGGGCAGCGCGAGCGCGGTGACGACGCCGCTCAGCACCGCCAGCGCCACGGGCTCGCGCTGGCGCAGGCGCGGCCAGAGCAGGCCGAGGAAGGCAGCGACCGCCGCGCCATCCAGCCCCCACCGGCGCGGATCGCCCAGTGCATCGCCCAGCCAAGCGCCGAAGAAGGTGAACAAGTTCCACAGGACGAAGATGCCCAGGCCCGCCGTCCAGAACCCGCGGCCTTGTTCTTCCAGCGTGGTCTGGCCTGCGGCAGTGGCGGTGGATTCGTCGATGGTGACCTGCGCCGCCAGCCATTTGCGCCAGCCTTGGGGTTGCAGCATGTGGTTCATTTGCATGCCATAGACGGCGTTGCGCACACCGAGCAAGGCCGCGGCGCCGAGCGCAGCAGACGGCACACCGCCACCCGCGATGACACCGATAAAGGCGAACTGCGAGCCGCCCGTGAACATGAGCAGGCTGAGCGCCATGGCCTGGCCCAGGGTGAGGCCTGCCGCCACGGCCAGGGCGCCGAAGGAGACGCCGTAGAGGCCGGTGGCGGTGGCAATGGACAGGCCCATGCGGATGGCGGGGGTCCAAGTGGCGGGGCGCAGGGTGGGTTTAGTGGGATTCAAAGAGATCAATTTTGATAGCTGGTTGCGCTTACTGCATATGCGCTAGAGGCCATAAACACCTAAAAATGGCGTCCCTCACGCAAGCTGCATTCAAGATCGCGGCGAGAGGGGCAGTTCCGGGATTGGGGTCTGAGCAAGAGTTTCGCTGTGCGAAATCTTGATCCGACCCCAATGCCTGCGCCGCTCGCGACACTGCCTCTGTGCCACGGGTGCGCCGCAGGGGAGCTCTAATGCGCCTTGTCCCAGTTAGGCCCCACGCCCACTTCAGCGAGCAGCGGTACTTTGAGTTCGGCGATGTCGGCCATGAGTTTCGGGATTTCCACCTTCACCCAGTCCACATCGGCTTCGGGCAGCTCGAACACCAGTTCGTCGTGCACCTGCATGATCATTTTGATGTCGGGTTTGTGGGCGTCGAGCTCTGTCTGCACCGCCACCATGGCCAGTTTGATAAGGTCGGCCGCCGTGCCCTGCATGGGCGCGTTGATGGCGGCGCGCTCGGCACCGGCGCGGCGGGGGCCGTTGGGGCTGTTGATTTCGGGCAGGTACAGGCGCCGGCCAAACACGGTTTCTACATAGCCGCGCGCCTTGGCTTGGGCCTTGGTTTCGTCCATGTACTGCTTGACGCAGGGGTAGCGCTGAAAGTACTTGTCGATGTAGGCCGCAGCGGCTTTGGTCTCGATTCCCAGGTTCTTGGCGAGCCCAAAACTGCTCATACCGTAAATGAGGCCGAAGTTGATGACCTTGGCGTAGCGGCGCTGCTCGCTGCTCACCTGGTCCACCGCCACGCCAAACACTTCGGCGGCGGTGGCGCGGTGCACGTCCAGACCGGCGTGGAAGGCGTGCAAAAGGGCGTGGTCGCCGCTGATGTGGGCCATGATGCGCAGCTCAATCTGGCTGTAGTCGGCGCTTGCAATCACGCGGCCCGGCGGCGCCACAAAGGCCTCTCGCACACGGCGACCCTCCGCCGTTTTGATGGGAATGTTCTGCAGGTTGGGGTCGTTGCTGGACAAGCGCCCCGTCACCGCCACCGCCTGCGCGTAGTGCGTGTGCACGCGGCCGGTGCGCGGGTTGGCCAGTTGCGCCAGCTTGTCGGTGTAGGTGCCCTTGAGCTTGCTTAAGGATCGGTGCTCCAGCAGCTTGGCAGGCAGCGGGTAATCCTCGGCCAGCTTTTCCAGCACTTCTTCGTCTGTGCTGCGCGCGCCGGTCGCGGTTTTTTTGACCACCGGCATGCCGAGCTTGTCGAAGAAAATTTCGCCCAGTTGCTTGGGGCTGGCCAGGTTAAACGGCTGGCCAGCGATCTCATACGCCTCGGTCTCCAGCTGCACGATGCGCTGGCCCAGTGCGTGGCTTTGCGTGGCCAGCGTGGGAGCGTCGATCAGCACGCCGTTGCGCTCAATGCGATAGAGCGTCTCGCTGCTTTGCATTTCCAACTCGTAGATGAAGCGCAGCTTGTCGTCGGCCTGCAGCAGCGGCCACAGGGCGTTGTGTACGTCCAGCGTCTGGTCGGAGTCTTCACACGAATAGGCGGCGGCCTGTTCCACCGGCACCTGGGCAAAGGGGATCTGGTGCGCGCCCTTGCCGCACAGGTCTTCGTAGCTAATGCCCGTGCGGCCGGTGTGGCGCAGCGCCAGGCTGGTGAGGCTGTGCGGCTTGTGCACTTCCAGCACATAGCTTTGCAGCATGGTGTCGTGCGCGTAGCCCTGCACCTCGATGCCGTGGTTGGCCAGCACGTGGCGGTCGTATTTGATGTGCTGGCCGAGCTTGTGGCGCTTGCCGTCTTCCAGCCAGGGCTTGAGGCGCGCCAGCACTTCATCGAGTGGAAGTTGCTCGGGCGCGTCAGGTCCGCTGTGCGCCAGCGGGATGTAGGCGGCCTCGCCGGCTTGCACGCTGAAACTGATGCCGACGATTTCGGCGCGCATGGCATCGAGCGAGGTGGTTTCGGTGTCGATGGCGACCAGCTCAGCGTTCTGCAGGCGACCCATCCACTGATCGAAGTCGGTCCAGTTGAGGATGGTGTCGTACACCACGCTGCGCTGCTGCGCGGCTTCGGCCACGGGGCTGGCAGAGTGGTCGGCAAACAGGTCGCCACTTTGGCCAGGCATTGCCACTTCGGGAGCATTCGCGGCTGCAGGGGCAGAGGTTTCCAGCGTGCGGGCCAGGCCCTTAAAGCCGTACTGCTCGTAAAAGTCTTTCAGCCGGGGTGCGTCGGGCGCGCCAATGGCAATGGCGTCGAGCTGCGGCAGGCCGGCAATCCATTCGTCCAGCGCGCAGTCGGTTTTGATGGTGAGCAACTGCCGCCCGGTGGGCAGCCAGGCGAGTGCTTTGCGCAGATTTTCGCCCGCAACGCCCTTGATCTGGTCGGCGCTGGCCACCAGCGCATCGAGTGAGCCGTATTCCTGCAGCCATTTGGCGGCGGTCTTGGGGCCGACCTTTTCCACGCCGGGCACGTTGTCCACCTGGTCGCCCACCAGGGTCTGGAAATCGACCATCAGGCGCGCGGGCACGCCGAATTCGGCCTCGACACCGGCCATGTCGCGGCGCTTGCCGTTCATGGTGTCGATGATGGTGATGTGCTCGTCGACCAGCTGCGCCAGGTCTTTGTCGCCGCTGCTGACGATGACTTCAATGCCCTGGCGCGCAGCAATCACGGCCAGGGTGCCAATCACGTCGTCCGCCTCCACGCCGGGCACGTCGAGCACCGGCCAGCCCAGCAGTCGCACCACTTCGTGGATGGGCGGGATCTGCGCGCGCAGGTCGTCCGGCATCGGGCTGCGCTGCTGCTTGTAGGCGGGGTAGATGTCGTCGCGAAAGGTGGGGCCCTTGGCGTCAAACACGCAGACGGCATAGTCGGCAGGCACCTCTTTGCGCAGCGCCTGCATCATGTTGATCATCCCGCGAATGGCGCCTGTGGCGGCGCTGGCCGGGTCACCCGGCACGGCGCGCAGATCGGGCATGGCGTGAAAAGCGCGGTAGAGGTAGCTGGAGCCATCGACCAGCAGCAGGGTTTTTTTGTCGCTCATGCCGCGATTGTGCACAGGACGCCAGCGCCTGCGCAGGCCGTGCGCGGGCTTGCCCTCTGGCGCTTTCGCAGGGCTTCGTGTTGAATGTTGGCGGTCGTCGTTACCAACATTACCCACTGTGGAGCACCGCATTGAAGCTTAAGAAAATTGCCCTGGGCGCACTTGCAGCGCTCGTCGTGGCCGGCACCGCCGGCTGGCTCAGCTTGGACAAAGAAACGCGAGCGCTGCTCAAGACCGTGCCTACCAACCGCGACCTACTCTTCTGGAGCGTGCCGCAGCGCGACGCCGCCTTTCGCGCGCTTGACCGAATTTCGCTGTTGGCCAAATGGCACGTCATTCCCGCCAGCAGCACGCCCGAGCCTTTGCCGCAGGGCGAACCGCTCAAACTCCCGATCGACCTCGACGCCTACATGGCCGCCCAGCGCAGCGCGGCCATCGTGATCCTGCACGACGGCAAGATTCGCGTTGAGCGCTACGGCCTGGACTTTGACAAAGACGGCCGCTGGACGAGCTTTTCCGTCGCCAAATCGTTCACCTCCACGCTGGTGGGCGCGGCACTGCGCGATGGGTTCATCAAAAGCATGGACGACAAAGTCAGCGACTACATCCCGGACATGAAAGGCTCGGCTTATGACGACGTGAGTGTGCGCCAGCTGCTCACCATGACCTCTGGCGTGCGCTGGAACGAAACCTACTCGGACCCCAATTCCGACGTTGCCAAGTTCAACAACCACAAGCCCGAAGCCGGCGTGGACGCGCTGGTGAGCTACATGCGCAAACTGCCGCGCGACGTGCCCGCCGGAACCCGCTGGCACTACAGCACGGGCGAAACCAACCTCGTCGGCATTCTCGTGAACCAGGCGACGAAAAAGCCGCTGGCCGACTATTTGTACGATAAGGTGTGGAACCCTGCCGGCATGACGCAGCAGGCCACCTGGCTGCTGAGCAAGACGGGGCAGGAGATTAGCGGCTGCTGCATTCAGGCCGCGACGCGGGACTTCGCGCACTTTGGCCAGTTCATACTCGACGGCGCCAAAGTCAACGGCCAGAGCATCGTGCCGGACGGCTGGCTGGCGGAGGCGACCTCCCGCCAAACCTCCATCGAACAGCCGGGCCGGGGCTATGGCTACCAGTGGTGGACCTACGACACTGGCGCCTTTGCGGCGCGCGGTATCTTTGGCCAGGGCATCTTCATCGACCCCAAGCGCAAGCTGGTGATTGCGTCGAACGCCAACTGGGGAGCCGGCGCGAGCGACCTAGCGACCAGCGCCGCGCGCGAAGCTTTCTACCGCGCGGTGCAGCAGGCAGTGGACGACGAAGCGGCGGCGGCGCCCGCGCGCTGAGGCGCAGCCTCGGCGGTCAACACCGGGCCGGGCGTGGGAGAAGGGCCGAGCGGCCTAGAATCGCGCTATGCGCGCCCTCACCCCCCTGTTGTTGCTGGTTTTAGCCAGCGCCCCCGTCTTCGCTCAAAATACCAGTCAAAACAGCGCTCAGCGCTCTACTAACAATCGCGAGCAGCTATCGAATGCAGAGCAAAAAACCGACCGCTTAGAGCAGCGGACCGAACGCATCCGCATTGAAGACCAGGGCAGCACAGTCGATGAGCTGCGCATTGGCGGGCAGACCCGCAGCATTACCGTGCAGCCGGCGGCCGGCAACATACCATCGTACGAAGTGCTGCCCTCCGACGGTGTACGCAACCGGGCGCAGAACGGCTCTGAATCCACCACCGGCCCGCGCGTCTGGAATGTGATGAAGTTCTAGCTCCACCGCGACCCTTTTGCCCCTTTCTGCGGCCCGCTGTCGCATTCGACCTTTTTTGAACGCCCCGATTGCGCGGGCTCCTGTGAACTTGTTCTGAGCATGGCTGTATTCACCCCCGTCTCCCCCGAAGCGGCGAGCGCGCTGCTGGAAAACCTCAAGCTCGGCGAGCTGATTGCGCTGCGCGGCATTGCGGGCGGCATCGAGAACACCAACTACTTCGTCACCTGCACTGAGGGCGAATATGTACTGACGCTGTTCGAGCGCCTCACGGCCGAGCAGTTGCCTTTCTATTTGCATCTGATGAAGCACCTGGCCCACGCCGGCATTCCCGTGCCCGACCCGCAGGGAGATGCGCAGGGCGAAATCCTGCACAGCGTCTGCGGCAAGCCGGCCGCCTTGGTCAACCGCCTTGCCGGCCACAGCCAGCTCGCGCCGGAGCCGGTGCACTGCGCCGCCGTCGGCGACATGCTGGCGCGCATGCATCTGGCGGGGCGCGGCTTTGATCGCCAGCAACCCAACCTACGCGGCTTGCCGTGGTGGAACGAGACGATGGCCCTGGTGCTGCCAAAGCTCGGCGCGGCCGAGGCAGCGCTGCTGCAGGCCGAGCTTGCTTACCAAAACCATGTGGCCGAAAGCCCCGCCTACGCTGCGCTGCCGCGCGGCCCGGTGCACGCCGACCTGTTCCGCGACAACGTGATGTTTGAAGGCGAGCAGCTCACCGGTTTTTTCGACTTCTACTTTGCCGGGATTGACACCTTTTTGTTCGACCTGGCGGTTTGCATGAACGACTGGTGCGTGCACCTGCCCACAGGCGCGCACGACGCCGAACGCGCCAGCGCACTACTGCAAGCCTACGAGGCCGTACGGCCACTCACCGCTGCCGAGCGCAGCCTGCTGCCCGCCATGGCGCGCGCCGGTGCGCTGCGCTTCTGGATCTCCCGCCTGTGGGATTGGCATTTACCCCGCGAAGCGGAAGTGCTGACGCCGCACGACCCAACCCATTTTGAGCGCGTGCTGCGCCAGCGCGTCGCCCACCCACTTGTTCCCGCCACCTGCGCTTCCAACTGCCTGTTTGCATGAAACTCAATATCGTCCCCGCCCGCACCGGCATTGCCTGGGTCAAAGGCGGCATTCGTGTGTTCTGGCGCCAGCCGATGGCGCTGTCTGCACTGTTCTTCATGACCATGGCCGCGATGTCGATTGCGACCATGCTGCCGTTTATCGGCTCGGCTTTGGCACTTGCAATGCTGCCCTCTGCCACGCTGGCCATGATGGTCGCCGCCGCAGAGACGATGCAGGATCGGTCGCCAACGCCGGCCGTGCTGCTCACCGCGTTTCGCACCGGACGCCAGCGCTTTCGCTCCATGGCGGTGCTCGGCGCGCTGTATGCAGCGGGTTTCTTGCTGATCATGGCCATCTCTGCCCTGTTCGATGGCGGGCAGTTTGCCGAGGTTTATCTGGGCGGCGCGCCGCTGACACAAGAAGTCGCAGAAAGCAGCGACTTCCAGCTCGCCATGTGGGTGTCGATGGTGCTGTACTTGCCGCTGTCGCTGCTGTTTTGGCACGCGCCAGGGCTGGTGCACTGGCACGACGTGCCGCCGGTCAAAAGCCTGTTTTTCAGCTTTATAGCCAGCGTGCGCAACCTGGGCGCGTTTACCGTCTATGGCCTGGGTTGGCTGTTCGTGTTCGCACTTGGCGGCATTGCCATGAGCCTGATCTCCAGCCTGCTCGCCGCCATGGGCCTGGTCAGCGCGCCTGCGGTGCTCGGCGGCACGATGGTGGGCTTGGCGATGATGCTGGCGGCAATGTGCTTCACATCCATCGTGTTCACCTTCCGCGACTGCTTTGAGCCGCCCGAGCAGGCGGGCGCTCCCGAAACGGCCGCTTTGCCTCGGGAACTCAATCAAGACTAATTCCACGTTTCGTCGAGCATTGAGAACGCGCGAAAGCGATCTAAATTCGGTAAATTTTTGTGCTCGCGACAGGGCGAAGTTCAGCTCGACCCGTCGGTTCAGACCTATTCTGCGGATAAGTTCAGGGCACCCGAATATATGGATAAGGCGCGCTGGAGCATCCATCCTGCGCCTACACGGCCCGCGACATGGACCGCAAATCCTCGTACCGCCATCACCTGAATTCTGCTTTTGTATTCAAAGCCTATTACGCTTTCCAGATAAATTGCACGGGGCCAAAATGATTGGATTTTTCGATCATTGCCTAGGAGCCTCCGCAGGTCTGGCCGACGGGCGCTCCGGTTTCCAGCGATATATAGATTGTCAAAAAGTTGACCGAGCAGTACTTTGCTAACTCATGTCGCTCCAAATGCAGGAGCAGGAAGACTGCACGCAGTTTCACTCCCACCGCAATGCCGCCAGATCGTGCACAAAAATCGGGTAATTCATCCACAAACCCTTGAGCCCCTTGCGGGCTACAGTGCTGATTTGCGGGGCAAAAATCCAAGCGTTCACGGCGTCGCTCGCTAATTTGCGTTGAATTTGGGCGAACAACACCTGCCGCTCGCGCGCATTGGTGCTCGCAGCGTGGCGACCGACGAGGTTGCGAAAATCCGCACTGTCGTAGCCAAAATAGTAGGCCGGGTCGGTGTAGATTTGATAATCAAGTGGCTCGACGTGGTTGATCAAAGTGAGGTCAAAGTCGCCACTGAAAGGCCCCGCCATCCAATTTGCCCAGTCGCCGGCCTGGGTGGTCACTTCGATACCGATACGGCCAAGCGCCGCGACAATCAACGGCGCACCGGCGCGCGCATAGGGCGTTGGCGGAAGTTTAAGTGTGAGCTTGAGCGGCAAGCGCACGCCGGCTTCCTTCAAGAGCGCCTGCGCGCGGGTCGGGTCGTAGGGATAAAGCCCCGCCAGATGCACGTAGCCCGGGTCGGTGGGCGAAAAATGGCTGCCTATGACTTTGCCCCGACCGTCGAGTACTTCCTGAATAAAGCGTTCCCGGTCGATGGCATGGGTGATGGCCCGGCGCACACGAACATCGTCCAGCGGTTTTCTGCGGTTGTTCATGGCCAGCGTACCTTTACCGCTGGACGCGCCAATCAGCACCTGATACGCGCTATTGGCTTGAAAATGTGAGACCGCCAGCGTGGCGATATTGAAGAACACGTCGACCTCGCGCGCCTCCAGGGCTTTCGCTTGCTCCGCTGGCTCATTGATGAAGCGAAACAGCACCTCGCCGATGTGCACGTCTGCCGCATTGCGGTACGCCTCGTACTTCACAAGGGTGATGCCGAAGCCGCGCTTCCAGTTCTCGAACCGGTAGGGGCCGGTGCCCACCGGAAATGTGGCTGTTTTCGCCGCAGAGGCGGGGTGGAGCACCACGGCGGGGCTTTCGCCCAATCGGAACAAAGTCTCAGCGTCCGCATGGCGCAGGCGCAGCACTACTGTGTACGGGTCGGGGGTTTCGATTGCAGCGATGTTGTCGAACAGGGATTTCTTCGACTTGTTGGTCGAGCCAGCCGCCATAGCGCGCTCAAAGCTAAAACGCACCGCGGCAGCATCAAAGGGCGTTCCGTCGTGAAACTGCACGTTCTTGCGCAGTGCAAAGCGGTAGGCTGTGCCGGCCTGCTCAATGCTCCAGCTGCTCGCAAGCAGGGGGGTGGTGCTGCCGTTCTCTTCAATCTTGACCAGCCCCTCGAGTACGTTGTAGTGCACCACCTCGCCGATGGAGGCGGCCGGCGCGATCGTCGGATCCAGCCCTCCAGGCTCCAGAGAGAGACTAAAAACCACGCGAGAGGCGCTTGTTTGGGCCAGTGCGGGCGTACCTAGACCGGGGACAGTCAACACCAGCGCCAGAAGGAGCCGGCCCGCGACGCGAAGCATATGGACTCGTCTCATTGCGTGTTTTCCCTTATTTGCGATTAAATGGAAATTACAAGCTCGTTTACAAAATCTGACATAGTGTGCCATTGGTTCATCTGGCCGTGATCGCCCCGCGTCTTTGTCGCCCTGCCTATGTCTATGCACCGCCGTCTGTTTCGCTCTCCAAGCCGCACCGTGCTCACGCGTGCGGTGTTTGTCGTTGCGATCCTGATCGGCATCTTCTTTTTGTGGACCTTGTCCACTGTGTACGAGCAGCGCAAACTGACGCACCGGCACCAAGCCGAGCGCGAGTTGCAGACCATTGGCCGATTGCAGGCCCAGGCGGTTGCCGATTGGCGCGTCAGCCGCTTGGCCGACGCCAACGCACTCACCGACGACAGTCTGTTCGCGCGAGCGGTGTCTGAATGGCGCAGTGCGCCGGGCAGCACAACAGAGAGCACCGCTTTGGTCGAAGAGCGTTTGCGCATCCTGCAAGAGCGCTCGCGCTACAGCGCGGCGGCCTTCGTCGCGCCAGACGGCACGATCTTGCTGGGCGCAAACAGCGGAAAAACGCTTCCCCCGGCAGAGCGCCAAGCGCTGCAGCGCGCGCTCGACAGCGCAAGCCCAATGGCGGTCGAGCCAAGGCTTTACCCGTTCTTTGCGTTCCCCTTCTTCAGCTTGATGGCGCCCATCTTCGACGGCGTGCAGCCCCAGGGCGCCGTGTGGTTGGCGGTCGACGTGCGCACCGGCCTCTACCCGCTGCTCTCGCCCTGGCCCACGGCAAGTGAAACAGCCGAGTCGGTCTTGCTGCAGGGACAGGGCCAGGACGCCTTGCTGCTCAGCCCCATGCGTCGCCACGAGCGACCTTTGGCCGACGTTATCTCTGCTGCAGATGTGGACAGGCCACCCATCCAGGCAGTGGCCGGTGCGCGCGGCCTGCTGTACGGGCGCGACGACCGAGGTACCGCCGTTATGGCCGTCGTGAACGCAATCGCCGAATCCCCGTGGATCCTCGTCTCCAAAATCGAAGTGGAGGAAGCTTTCGGCAACGCCGCCTCTCGAGAGTTGTTGGTCTTGAGTCTTCCGGTCAGTCTCGCGGTGCTGGTCGCCGGCCTTTTGCTGGGTGGATGGCAGTGGACTGCGCGTCGGCGCGAGAGTGCACTCAAGGACAAACTTGCCCAGAACATGCAGTGGCTAGAGAGTGCACAAAAGGCGGCCTTGGTGGGCTACTACGTGTACGCACAAGATGGCGACACCTTCACCCTATCGCCCATGGCAAGTGAGCTCTTCGGCTTGCCTCCAGAAGCCCCCGTGGCGCGCGGCCAATGGCTGGCCCAGGTGCATCCAACCGATCGCCCGCATGTACTTGCGACCTTGGACGATGCGCTGCGTGCCCGCAAGCCGCTGCGCATGCAGTACCGACTCGTCGATGGCAGCAAAGAGCGTTGGGTGGATATGTGGGGCGACCAAGACGCATCCAATGCCAGCGCGGGCATGACAGGGACGGTGCAGGACATCACAGAACGCCAGCGAGCAGAGGAAAAGCTTGGCCAGTACCGCGCGGCCCTGGAAGCCCTTGTGCGCCAAGACCCAATGACGGGCGTGGCCAATCGCCGCGCGTTGACCGAAACCTTGACGACAGAATGGCAACGCTCCGCACGCACTCAGGCACCCCTCTCGGTGCTGATGATCGATGTGGACCACTTCAAGGCGTTCAACGACCGCTATGGACACCTGGCAGGCGACGAGTGCCTGCGCAAAGTGGCCAAGATGTTGAGCCGCAAGGTAACCCGGGCCACGGACCTGGTCGCCCGCTACGGAGGCGAAGAATTTGCCGTGCTGCTGCCCGGCACCAACACCGAAGAAGCCATGGCGATTGCCGAGAAGCTGCGCCTTGCCGTGCGCAAGCTGGCCATCGTGCACGCGGCATCGGGCGTGGCCACCGTAGTTACCATCAGCATTGGCGTCGCTACCACCCAAGCCGACGGTGCAGCGCGCAATGAAGATCTAGGCCGCGCAGGTGCTCAGGCCAACGCCGAACGCGAAGGACAGCAGTTGCTGCATCGGGCCGATCTGGCGCTGTATGCCGCCAAGGAGGGTGGGCGCGATACCGTCGTGGCGCACCACGACACATCGCACAATTCGGATTCGCCCGATACCTTGGCAGCGCCCCTCCTATCCCCTTTGCCACCGCCACCAGCTGCTTCTTGAGGCGACTGGCGAGGCATGACGGGATCGATTGATCCGTTGGTCGCCCGAACACGGCCGCGGCCGGCGCTGCATCTGCTTTACAGACGGCTGTTAAGGCAGCCGGCGCTTTTGCATTCGCGCACGCGGTCCTGCAGAAATTGCGAGCGTGCAATCGTGGTGTCGGTCGCGCATTGCAGGTCCACAAGAAAGCTGCTGCCCTCGCGGCGCGAGCAGTGGGCATTGCGCTCCTTGATCCATGCCAACTGACCGCGCTTGAGCAGCGACTTGCCATTGGCATCGAGCAGGGGCGTCAAGGCCTTGTAGTTGGCATTGAGCTCCTTGTCGGCTTCCTGGTAAATCTTGTTCAGGCAATAAAGCCCGTCGAAATCGCTGCGCGGCTTGTCGCAGGCTTCTGCAGCCAATAGGGGCCCAGAAACCGCCAGAGTCATTGCGAAAATCCAGTGCTTCATAAAACCTCCTGTGGACAACGAAAAACGCTCGAAGGAAGCGGGACCGCCCACTACGAACGGCCTGCCATCAGGTGTTCTTGGACACCGAAATCGTCGGGAACTTCGCAGAAAAATCCTTGCCTTGCTGCGCAATCTTCACGGCGACGCTGCGCGCCAACTGCTTGTAGATCTGCGCCACGTCGCCATCGGGGTCCGCCACCACGGTAGGTTTGCCGCTGTCCGCTTGCAGGCGAATTTGCATGTCGAGTGGCAACGCGCCAAGGTAGTCCATGCCGTATTCGTGCGCCATCTTCTTGCCGCCGTCAGCACCAAAAATGTGCTCGACGTGACCGCAGTTGGTGCACACATGAACGGCCATGTTCTCAACAATGCCCAGAATCGGCACTCCCACCTTCTCGAACATCTTGATGCCGCGCTTGGCATCAAGCAGGGCGATGTCTTGCGGGGTGGTGACGATGACGCCGCCCGTCATGGGCACGCGTTGGCACAAGGTGAGCTGAATGTCGCCGGTGCCGGGCGGCATGTCGACGATGAGGTAGTCCAGATCTTTCCAGTTGGTCTGGCGCAGCAGTTGCTCCAGCGCCTGCGTGGCCATAGGGCCGCGCCAGATCATGGCTTCGTCCTGATCCACGAGGAAACCGATGGACATGACCTGCACGCCGTGATTTTCCAGCGGCTCCATGTTTTTTCCATCGAGGCTCTGAGGCCGGCCACTGATGCCCAGCATCATGGGCTGACTGGGGCCATAGATATCGGCGTCGAGCACGCCCACGCTGGCGCCCTCCGCCGCCAAGGCCAGCGCCAAGTTGGCTGCGGTGGTGCTCTTGCCCACACCGCCTTTGCCCGAGGCGACGGCAATGATGTTCTTCACTTGCGGCAAAAGCTGAATGCCGCGCTGCACTGCGTGCGCGGCAATCTTGCTGCGCACGTCTGCCGACACGTTCGAAACACCCGCGACTTTGCGCGCCGCGTCAACCAGCTGCGTGCGCAAGCCCGGAATCAGGCTTTTGGCGGGGTAGCCCAGCTCGACGTCAAAAGCAACATCGCCGCCGGTGATGCGCAGATTGCGCAGCGCCTGTGTGCTGACGAAATCCTTGCCGGTGTGCGGGTCTTGCACTGTGGCCAGGGCGGCCAGCAGGTCCTGTTCGGAAACAGCCATTCCAATCTCTCCTTGTATGTGCGACAAGTCTATTGCGCCAAGCAATGACAATGGAGGCAGTGGGGCAGCTGCCCCGTCCAATCGAGTGCAAGAAAGACATCCGTGAAACTGAAAATGGCCGAAAAGTCGCTGTTCGCAATCCTGCTGCGTTCCCCTTGGTGGGTAAGCTTTCTTGTGGCAGGAGGCATCACCCTGGCTGTGGCTGCACTGGCACCGGACCGCTTCAAGCTCCTCGGTGCGTTTGGCGCACTGCCGCTCTACGGGGTTGGTTGCGTCGCCGCGTGGCGCCAGTGGCGCGCCCCTTCTGCCGCTGCAGTGGCCGAGCAGGCCGCTGCCCTGCGCAGCATGGCCTGGCGCGATTTTTCTGCTGCACTGGAGCATGCTTGGCGCGCGCAGGGGGCGAGCGTAGAGCAGATCATTGGCCTTGAAGCGGATTTTTGCGTTCAGCAAGGCGCAAGAACCACCTTGGTGAGCGCCCGGCGCTGGAAAGCTGCCAGCCATGGCGCCGACGCGATAGCCCACCTTGCCGCAGCCATGCGCAAGCGTGACATTGGCGCGGGCCAATACCTGGTCGCGCACGGCAGCATCAGCGATGCGGCGCGTGCGCTGGCGCGCGCTGAAGGCGTGGCGTTGGTGGAAGGCGACGCACTGGCCCGGCTGCTGCTACCCACGCGCCAAACATAGCAGCGCACGGGGTTTTCCCGTGGTGAATTACGAGTTGCGCTGCCGCACACTGCGACGAGCGCATTGCACGAGTCTTGCTGTCGCAAGGGCATGCCGATCAGAATGACCCCAACCAGCTTGCCACCAGACCTTGCCTCAGAAAAAGGAGTCGATGCTCCTGTGCCGCCAACCGGCCAAACCGGCCTCTTGCTCACTGGCGGCGGCGCCCGTGCGGCTTATCAGGTCGGTGTTCTCGAAGCCATTGCCGACCTTCGTCTGGCGTGCGGCGCCGGCAAGGAGCGCAACCCCTTCCCCATCATCACAGGCACTTCAGCAGGCGCGATCAATGCGGCTGCACTGGCCTGCGGCGCCGACCAGTTCGACCGTACGGTGCGCCGCATTGCTCGCGTGTGGCGCAATTTCCAGGCGCAGCAGGTGTACCGCGCAGATTCCCTCAGCGTGGCGCAAAGTGGTGCGCGATGGCTGACGCTGCTCTCCCTGGGCTGGGTGCTGGCGCGCTGGCGCCGGATGCGCCCGCGCTCGCTGCTGGACAACTCGCCGCTCGTGAAACTGCTGGGGAAGATGGTGCCCTTGGTGCGCCTGCCCCAGGTGATCCGCAAAGGCCATCTGAGCGCACTGGCCGTGACAGCCTCCAGCTACACCAGCGGCGACCACGTCACGTTCTTTGAGGCTGGCGAGCGCATGGACCCTTGGATTCGCTCACAGCGGCGCGCGGTGCGCGACCGCATCACGCACGAGCACCTGCTGGCGTCCTCAGCAATCCCGTTTATCTTCCCGGCCACCGCCATTGATGTGGAGGAGCGCACCGAGTACTTTGGCGATGGCTCTATGCGCCAGTCCGCACCAATCGCCGCCGCAATTCACCTCGGCGCCGAGCGCATTTTGGTGATTGGGGCCGGTCGCATGCACGAGCCCAAGGAATCGGTGCCCAAACATGCCATGCCGGTGTACCCCTCACTCGCGCAGGTAGCCGGCCACGCACTTTCAAATATTTTTCTCGACGCGCTCGCCGTGGACATCGAACGCATGCAGCGCATCAACCAGACGATTGCGCTCATTCCGCAGGCATCGCGCAGCGGCAGCCTGCTGCGGCCGATCGAACTGCTGGTGATCGCGCCCTCAGAACGCCTGGACGCCATGGCCGCCCGCCACGTGGGCGATCTTCCCGGCGCCGTGCGCACCATGCTGGGAGCGCTGGGCGTCACCACGAACATGAAGGACGTGCGGGGCGCAGCGCTGGCAAGCTATCTGCTGTTTGAAAGCGCCTACACACGCGACCTGATGGCATTGGGACGGGCAGACACACTTGCCAAGCGTGAGGAGGTGTGCCGCTTCTTTGGCTGGAAGGACGTAGGCGCGCCGGTGCAAACCGCCATGCAAGCGGCAGACTCCGACTTCACACGTAAAGCTGCCTAGGGCGCGATAGTGGGCATTTGCGACCGCTTCGCCCAGCAAATACCGGCCTGCGCAGAGGCAGGTCCTAGAATTGCCGGTTGCGCCGCGCACCCCAAGAGCGGCGTTCCTGAAAGCCCCGTCCATGCCCCGCAAACTCTTCGTCACCACCGCGCTGCCCTACGCCAACGGCAAATTCCACATCGGCCACATCATGGAGTACATCCAGGCCGACATCTGGGTGCGCACACAGCGCATGCTCGGGAACGAAGTCAACTTTGTCGGCGCCGACGACACGCACGGCGCGCCCATCATGATTGCGGCCGAAAAGGCGGGCCTGACGCCGCAGGAGTTCGTGGCCGACATTGCCGCCGGGCGCAAGCAGTACCTCGACGGTTTTCACATTGCCTTTGACAACTGGCACAGCACCGACGCGCCCGAAAACCACCAGTTGGCCCAGGACATCTATCGGGACCTTTTGGCCAACGACCTGATCGAGACGCGGACGATTGACCAGTTTTTCGACCCCGAAAAGTCGATGTTCCTGCCCGACCGATACGTCAAGGGCGTGTGCCCGCGCTGCAAAGCGAAGGACCAGTACGGCGACAACTGCGAAGTGTGTGGCTCGGTGTATGCGCCTACCGACCTGATCGACCCGTATTCCACGCTCTCGGGTGCCAAGCCGGTGCTCAAATCGTCCGAGCACTTCTTCTTCAAGCTGTCTGACCCGCGCTGCGTGGCTTTTCTGGAGGACTGGACTCAGGACGGGCGCCTGCAGCCCGAGGTGGCCAACAAGGTGCGCGAGTGGTTCGGCGTGCGCACCAACCCCGACGGCACCACCAGCGAAGGCCTGGGCGACTGGGACATTTCGCGCGATGCGCCCTACTTCGGCATTGAAATTCCCGACGCGCCGGGCAAGTACTTCTACGTGTGGCTGGACGCACCCATTGGCTACCTCGCATCGCTCCAGAATCTGCTGGCCAAGCGCGGCGAAGACTACGACGCCTACATGGCCGACCCGGCGCTGGAGCAGGTGCACTTTATCGGCAAAGACATCGTCACCTTCCACACGCTGTTCTGGCCCGCCACGCTCAAATTCAGCGGCCGCAAGGTGCCCGACAACGTATTTGTGCACGGTTTTCTCACCGTGAACAATGGCGAGAAGATGAGCAAAAGCAGGGGCACGGGCCTTGACCCGCTCAAGTACCTGGAGCTCGGCATGAACCCCGAGTGGCTGCGCTACTACCTGGCAGCCAAGCTCTCGGCACGCAACGAAGACATCGATTTCAACGCCAGCGACTTCATGGCGCGGGTGAACAGCGATCTGGTGGGCAAGTACATCAACATCGCGTCCCGCGCAGCGGGTTTCCTCGCCAAACGCTTCGGCGGCAAGCTTGCCGAAGTGTCCGCGGACGGCGACGCGCTGCTCGAGCACTTGAAAGACGTCGCCCCCAACATCATCGAACTGCTGGCCGAACGCGAGTACGGCAAAGCGCTGCGCGAAACCATGCTGCTGGCCGACCGCGTGAACGCCTACGTAGACCAGAACAAGCCCTGGGAACTGGCCAAGCAAGAAGGCATGGACGGCCGCCTGCAAGACGTTTGCAGCACCTGCATCGAAGCCTTCCGCCTGCTGACCATCGTGATGAAGCCCGTGCTGCCTGCGCTGGCGAGCGAGGTGGAAAGCTTCCTCAACGTCCCGCCTTTCACCTTCGAGAGTGCGCAGCAACGCCTGGGCGCGGGCCACGTGATTGGCAATTACCAACACCTTATGCAACGTGTGGACATCAAGCAGCTTGAAGCATTGTTTGAGCCTCCAGCGCAGGCGGATAAAGCGCAAGCAGCTATTGAAAGCGGAGCACATGACGCTGCACCCTTGCCGGGCGGCGAAGCCATCGCCCCGACCATCACCATCGACGATTTCGCAAAAATTGACCTGCGCATTGCCCGCATTGAGCAGTGCGAAAGGGTCGAAGGGTCGACCAAGCTGCTGCGCCTCACGCTGGACGCGGGCGAAGGAAGAACCAGAAACGTCTTCAGCGGCATTGCCAGCGCCTATGCGCCCGAGCAGCTCACCGGCAAGCTCACGGTGCTCGTTGCCAACCTGGCACCGCGCAAGATGAAGTTCGGCGTATCCGAAGGCATGGTGCTGGCCGCCAGCCACGGCGACGAGAAGGCGCAGCCAGGCATTTATGTGCTGGAGCCGACCGAAGGCGCGCAGCCGGGTATGCGGGTGCGCTAGCCAGCCAAAAGACGTGCAGAACACCATGTCGCCGCACGTCTTTCGTCCCCGAATCGTGGATGCATTGCGCGGGTACAACCCGCGCCGCGCGCTGGCCGACCTAGGCGCCGGCGTCACAGTCGGTGTGGTGGCTTTGCCGCTCGCCATGGCCTTTGCGATTGCCAGTGGCCTGCCGCCCCAAGCCGGGCTGTGGACCGCCATCATTGGCGGTTTTTTGGTGGCGCTGCTGGGCGGCACCAACGTGCAGATTGGCGGGCCGGCGGGGGCCTTCATCGTCATTGTGTATGGCATCGTCGATCGCTATGGCGTCGCCAACCTCTTGATTTCGACCGCCTGCGCCGGCGTGCTGCTTTTCGCGCTGGGCCTGCTGCGCCTAGGCAGTCTGGTGCGCTTTGTCCCGGTGAGCATCGTCATCGGCTTTACCAATGGCATTGCGGTGCTGATTGCGGTCTCGCAACTCAAAGACTGGATGGGCCTGGACATCGACAAGATGCCGGGAAACTTCTTTTCGCAGGTGCAAGTGCTCGCGCTGCACGCGGGCACCGTGAACCCCTACGCGCTGGCCCTTGGCGCGGCCTGCCTCGGAGGCTTGTTTCTCTGGCCGCACCTCTTTGGAAAGAGCTCACCTGTGCGGCACTTGTCCGAGGGGCACACCGTGCGCTCGTTTGCGCGCATCCCCGCCCCGGTGGTGGCACTCGTCACCCTGACAGTCCTTTCGTATGGAATGGGCTACCCAGTGGAAACGCTTGGCACCCGCTTTGGCGGAATTCCGCAAAGCCTGCCGGTCTTTGCACTGCCCGAATTCTCTTGGGACACCGTGCGCCTGCTGGTGGCGCCCACCGTCACCATCGCGCTGCTGGGCGCCATCGAATCTCTGCTTTGCGCCCGCGTGGCAGACCAGCTTGCGAGTGACCCACACATTCGCAAGCACGACCCCAACCAAGAGCTGATGGCGCAGGGCGTGGCCAACTTCGTCGTGCCCTTTTTCGGCGGCATGCCGGTAACCGGCACCATTGCCCGCACGGTGACAAATTTGCGCGCAGGCGCCACATCGCCCGTTGCAGGCATCGTGCACGCCGCCACCCTCGCCGCCATCGTGCTGGCGCTGGCGCCTTTGGCGCTGCACATTCCGCTGGCGGTGCTTGCTGGCATCCTGTTGCACGTCGCCTGGAATATGGGCGAATGGCATGAATTTGCTCGCCTGCGCCGCTTTTCAAACCACTATCGCCTGTTGCTGCTTGGTACGTTCTTCCTGACGGTAGTTTTTGGTCTGACGGTAGCCGTGCAGGTCGGGCTGGTGACGGCCTGCGCGCTGTTTGTGCGGCGCATGAGCGAGCTTTTTCGCGCCGAGGCCGAAGTGTGCGAGAGCGACTCACCGCCCACTCTGGCTTGGCGGTTGCATGGCGTGCTGTTCTTTGGCGCAACCAGCAAAATCGATCCGCTGGTGCAGGCCATTGAGTGCGCGCCGCCGGGAGTGCAGGTGCGGCTCGACGCAAGCGACCTGTTGGCGCTCGACACCACCGGGCTGGAGAGCTTGGAGCAAATCCTGAAAGCCGTCGAACAAAAAGGCGGCAAGCTCGAAATCCGCGGGGCACAAACCCAGCCGGCCTCGTTGATGGAGCGCTCCGGTTTTAGCGCGACGCTGGCGGCGCAGCACTTCGCCGCCGCCCCCGATACTCCGAGCTCCACCAGCTCAACCACCTCCGCCGGCAACGGTGCGTAAGCTCTCGCGCGCCCACCACACTTAAGAAACCGAACCGCGCGGCATGATGTTCTCGCCCTGCTTTTCCTGCCCCGGTGGGTACTTAAAAACGCTCAGCCTCCCAGACAGCTCCAGAATCGCCACGCGCACTTGACCAAGTTGCTCCACGCCGGCCTCGCGAAGCTGCGAGTACAGCTCCCCGCGGGAAATGCGCTCGCTGGTCAGCTTGGCCTGCAGCAGCTCACCCGCCTCAACCAGGACGGTGGGCTCAGATTCAAGCAAACGTCGAAAACGCTCAGAGCGCGCCTCTACGCGCGTCATTAGGGCCCCAATCAGCACGATCAGGGCGATGACCAATGCCGCGTAAGTCAGCGGCACTTCAGGATAGAACATTACGTCGCCTGTGGCCGACCCGAGCGCGATGATGACCAAAAACTCCAGCGGATTCATTTGCGTGCGTGCGCGCTTGCCCATGACCTGCATCATCAGCAGCGCAAACACATAGATCAGCACCACACGCAGCACAATTTCCAGCAGAAAGCCTGCTGGCGGTTCTCCGACCAGCAACCGGGCCCAGTCGAAAGGAATTACCGATTTGTCCATGCTGCCCTCCTGTAGTTAAGGTGCGCGGCGAACCGGCTGGGGCAATCGCAGCGGCCGGTTCGCCGCGTTGAATTTTCTGTGTGCAAACAGCCGCCGCATGTCGGTGTGCGCCGCGAACTGTATGCAAACGCCGCTCGGACACTGATGAATTACTTGCTCTTCTATCGATAGCTATTGGCGCTCTACCAATAAGGGCTAGAGGAAGATTTGACCAAATTCTTCAGGAGCTAAGGGACGTCTCAGCAACTCTGCTCGCCCTAGCCTGCGCAGCTGCGGTGCCCAGTTGCCATTCGCCCGGCGCACAACCAGTCCAGCGGCGAAATGCCCGGTTGAACGCACTGGCTTCCGAAAACCCCAGCCGGCGCGCAATACGCACAAACGATTCGGCCCCACCTGCAACGGCCTGACAGGCCAGCGCATGGCGCACGCCATCGACGAGGTCGCCATAGCGCACGCCTTCGTTCTGCAGCCGCCGCGCAAACGCGCGTTCCCCAAGCCCAAACTGACGCGCCGCCTGCGCGCGGCCCGGCACGCTGCCATTGAGCGCGCCGGTCAGCCATTGGTCGACCCCGGTGCGCAGCATCACGGGCGCCGACAACGCAGCCAGCTGCGCCGCCGCGTGGGCACGGTGCAGTTGCGCCAGCTCGGCATCGGCCTGTGGCAAGGGGGCATCCAGCACGGTGTTGTCCAGCAGCAGGCCGTTGAACGCCTGCTCGAACTGCACCTCGGCCGCCAGGGCTTGCACATAGGCCGACAAATGACCGATCTGCCCATGGCTGAACTGCACGCGCACGGGCTGTAGCGGCTGGCCGGTCACCCAGCGGCTAAAGCATACGGCCGCAGCCAGCACGGATTCCACCTGGTGCGGGCTGAACGCCAGGCTGCCCTGCTGCGGGTGGTAGATGAGCCAGCTGTGCTGCGCCCCGGCCAACATTTGAAAACGGCCGCCGTCGCTGATGAGGCGCTGGTACTCCTGCAACTGGCCAATGGCGCTGCGCAGCGTGGCCGACGACAGCAAAATGAAGCTGACCACATTGAAACTGCCCGGCCCGACCTGGCGCCCGGTGTTGAGGCCAAAGGCGGCATCCCCCGTCAGTTCAGCCGCCGCACGCCAGAGACGGGTGATGTCGTCCACCGGCCACCGTGGCCCGCCCAGGCGCTCGTTCGCCACCCCGGCGCGCGCCAGCAGGTCGGCGCAGGGCACGCCCTGGCGCTCGGCGGCAGCAATGACGGTGTTGACCCAGCTCAGGGAGACACTGGGCGCTGAAGTCAACATGGGAAGGCTCCAAGGTCAAGGGATATTCCATGATAAGGCGCTATGGTTCAGCCATAAAAAAAGGAGGCAAGCGATGCAGTCACAGCACGATGTGGTGGTCGTTGGAGGTGGGCTGGCCGGCATCGTCACCGCGCTGGAATGCCTGCGGGCGGGCCAATCCGTGGCGCTGGTCGACCGCGACACCCCCGAGCGCTTTGGCGGCTTGGCCCTGTGGGCCTTTGGCGGCATGGCCTTGGTCGGCACCGCGCTGCAGGCGCGCATGAAGATTCCCGACACGCCCGAGCGGGCGCTGGCCGACTGGCTGCGCTTTGGCGAACTGGGCGAGAACGATGTGCACCCGCGCCAATGGGCTGAGCACTACGTGCAGCATTCGGGCAGGCAGGTGTACGACTGGCTGTTAGCCGAAGGCGTGAAATTCATGCCCGCGGTGAACTGGGTCGAGCGCGGCTTGAACGGCGACGGTAATAGCGTGCCGCGTTACCACGTGGTCTGGGGGACGTCCCGCGAACTCACGCGCCGCATGATTGCTGCGCTGCGCACGGCGGCCACCTCCGGCCAAGGTGCCGGGCGCCTCACCCTGCTGCACCAGCACCGCGTGACCGCGCTAGAGCACAGCGCCGGCCAAGTCTCGGGCGCTGTGGCGGCGAATGAGGAAACCGGTGCACAAGTGCGCCTCACCGCCCCTGTCGTCGTCCTGGCCATGGGCGGCATCAACGGCAGCCACCACGAGGCCCGCGCCAACTGGCCCCAGAACCGCCCCCGCCCCAGCCAGATGCTCAATGGCGCACACCCCTTTGCCGACGGCAAGATGCACCACTGGGTGGCCGACGCGCTGGGCGGACAAATTACCCACGCCGGTGAGATGTGGAACTACGCGGCAGGCTTTCCGCACCCGTTTCCGCACTTTGAAGGCCACGGCCTGTCCACCATTCCGTGCAAATCGGCGCTGTGGCTGAACCACCTTGGCGAGCGCATCGGCCCAGAGCCGCTGGTTACCGGGTTTGACACACACTGGCTGTGCCAGCGCGTTGCCGCGCAAGAGAAGCCCTGGACTTGGCACCTTCTGAACTGGCGCATTGCCGCCAAAGAATTTGCCATCTCCGGCGCCGAGCACAACCAGCGCATCCGCGACATGCAGCTCCCCGCGTTCTTAAAAGAAACCTTGCTCGGCAACCACCGCTTGGTGCGCCAAATGCAAAGTGAGAGCCGCTACTTTTTGGTAGACGACACGCTCGCCGGCCTCACCGCAAAAATGAATGCGCTTACCTGCTCGAACGACATTGACCCTGCGGTGCTGCAAGCCACGGCGGACCGCTTTGACGCGAACTTTGCCAACGGCAACAAGCTGCACAACGACGACCAGATTCGCCGCATCCTGCACGCTCGCCAGTGGGGGCCCGACAAGCTGCGCACCTGCTCCCCCGCACCGCTGCAGAAGGCCGGCGCCGGCCCCTACATCGCGATCCAGATGCAGCTCATCACCCGAAAAAGCTTGGGCGGCTTGCAGACCGATTTGCAAAGCCGCGTACTAGACGGCGCGGGCCAACCGATTGCTGGCCTGTACTGCGTAGGCGAGGCGGCCGGCTTTGGCGGCGGTGGCGCCAGCGGCAAACGCTCGCTCGAAGGCACCTTCCTGCCCGGCTGCATCCTCACGGGGCGGGCTGCGGCGCGCTCCATCACCACCGGCCACGGCCTTTGACCTTCCCCCAGGAGACATTCCATGCCCAACGGCGCACAAGCCCTGATGAAAACGCTGGTCAATGCCGGCATCGAAGTTTGCTTCTCCAACCCTGGCACCAGCGAGATGCACTTTGTGGCGGCGCTGGACAGCGAGCCGCGCATGCGCGCCGTGCTGGCGCTGTTTGAGGGCGTCGCCACCGGCGCGGCCGACGGCTATGCCCGCATGGCTGGCAAGCCCGCCGCCACGCTCTTGCACCTGGGCTGCGGCCTGGGCAATGGCCTGGCCAACCTGCACAACGCGCGCAAAGGCAAGGTTCCCATCGTCAACATCGTGGGCGACCACGCCACCTACCACACGCGGCTCGATGCGCAGCTGCAATCCGACATTGAAACGGTGGCGCGCAATGTGTCGCCCGGCTTTGTGCGCACGTCGGCCAGCACCGCCGCGTTGTGCCAAGACGCCACCGATGCCATTACCGCCGCGCGCGGCCTGCCGGGGCAAGTGGCCACGCTGATCTTGCCGGCCGATGTGTCGTGGGGCGAAGGCGCCGTACCCTGCCCGCCCCCCGCGCAACCCGCGCCACAGGCAGCGGATGCGGCGGTCGTGCAAGCCATTGCCGAGGTGCTGCGCTCGGGCAAGAAAACGGCCTTGCTGCTCGGCGGCCACGCCCTGCGCGAGCCCGCGCTGCTGGCTGCCGCGCGCATTGCCGCGCACAACGGCGTTCAGTTACTGGCCGAAGTGTTCCCCACGCGCATGGAGCGAGGCGCCGGGCTGCCATCGGTGGAGCGCATTGCCTATCTGGCAGAGATGGCGGGCGTGCAGCTCGCCGAGATCGAGCGCCTGGTACTGGTCGACACCAAGGCCCCGGTGTCGTTCTTCGCCTACCCCGGCAAGAAGAGCGAACTGGTGCCCGACACCTGCACGGTGCACACGCTCTCCACCCCGGCCCAAGATGCAGCCGCCAGCTTGGTGCAGCTCGCCACCGCGCTGGGCGCCACGCAGACCGCACCCGCCCTGCAAGCCACACAGCGCCCAAGCCGCCCGCGCGGCAGGCTCACAGCGCCCAAAGTCTGCAAAGCAGTGGGCCACCTGCTACCCGACAACGCCATCCTGATCGACGAGGCCATTACCTCGGGGCTGATGCTCTCTGCCATGACGGCGGGCGCACCTCGCCATGACCTCATCACCCTCACCGGCGGAGCCATCGGCCAAGGGCTGCCCAATGCCGTTGGTGCAGCCATTGCCTGCCCCGACCGCCCGGTGATTGCGCTGATTGGCGACGGCACCGCTATGTACACCTACCAAGCGCTGTGGACTATGGCGCGCGAAAAGTTGCATGTCGTGTCCATCATCTTCAACAACGCGTCGTATTCGGTGCTGAACGTGGAGCTGGAGCGCGTGGGCGCCGACGAGGTCGGCCCCAAGGCCCAGTCGCAGCTCGACCTGAGCGGGCCCACGCTGAACTTCGCGTTGCTCGCACAAGGCATGGGCGTGCACGCGGTACGCACCGACACGGCCGAGGGCTTTAACAAAGCGCTGGAATATGCACTGGCCACACCGGGCCCACACCTGATAGAGGCGCTGGTGCCAGAGTCGCTCAGCGGCGCCAAACGCAAGGTGCTGCCGTGGCTGCTGCGCTCGTTGCCGCACCTGCCGCCTGCGGTTGCGCGGGCGTTGAAGAAAAAGATCGCGCCGTAGCAGCAGCCCCCTTGCGCGGCCTTTTCGCGGAGTCCTTGACCAGGGGGGACCCGAGTTCAGCGAACGGGTGTGCTCACGCCCCTATCGCCCGGCACCCAGGTTTTCACTCGCCAGCGAGTCGGGCCCGAACTGGGTGCGCAGCACCTTGCCGTCGCCTTTGGTGATCGCCGTGAACACCTTGCGCGTATTGGCGTCTTCCATGAAGCGCCAGTCCACGTGGGTTTCGCCGGTCAAATCAAAGCGCGTGGTTTTTGCGGGCTTGCCCAGCAGGCGGCGCACTTCGTCCATGCCCATGCCGGGCTGCACGCGGGCAAAGTTGTCCTGTGTCAGTACCTGGTGCACAGCGACGAGCTTGCCGTCGGCGCCTACGGTGATCATGAAGTTCTCGGTACCCGCAGGCTGGCGGTTGTATTCCAGCGTGTGGCCGCCGCCGGGCTCTGCCCAGGTGTTCTCTGGAATGCCAAAGCGGTCGCGCACATCGGCTTCTGTGGACTGACCCGGCTGCAGTTCGCTGATGCGCTGCGCATCACAGCCGGTGAGCAGGGCGAGCCCCAAAACGGTGGCGCCAAGCAGTTTGGCAAGTGGCATGGTGGTCCCCGGTAAAATCATGGGAACTAGCGTAACCCAAAGCCATGTCCATCTTCGCCCGTCCCCACTACACCTCTGACGCCACGCAATTCATCGAGAAGCTCAAGCAGGACAAACCCGAGCTCGATGCCCAGCAGCGCGCCGGCCGCGCCCTGCTGTGGGACAAACCGGTGGACCGCACGCTTTGGCAGGATTACCGCGCCGGCCGCGTGCCGCAAAAATCCTACGTTTACTACTCGTACAGCGAAGAACAGTAAAAACTGCCGCTAGCGCAATACTGACAAGCGCTTGTAGCTATAAAATAGATAGCAACCAAAGGCATGGCAAGCGACGCTGTACAAGATGCGCCCACAGCGGCCATGCCCGACGTGGTGGATCAGGTCGCACTCGCTCGCCTGTATGGCGAGCCGCTGTTTGCGCTCCCGACCGACCTCTACATCCCGCCGGACGCGCTGGAGGTCTTCCTCGAGGCTTTTGAAGGCCCGCTGGACCTGCTGCTCTACCTGATTCGCAAGCAGAACTTCAACATTCTCGACATCCCGATGGCTGGGCTGACCCGCCAATACCTCGTGTACGTCGAAGAGATTCGCAGCCGCAACCTGGAGTTGGCCGCCGAATACCTGCTGATGGCGGCCATGCTCATCGAGATCAAGTCGCGCATGCTGCTGCCGCCGCGCCGCCAGGAAGGTGCAGAAGAAGCCGAAGACCCGCGCGCTGCACTCGTGCGACGCCTGCTCGAATACGAGCAAATGAAGCTCGCCGCTGCCGACCTGAACGCATTGCCCCAGTACGGCCGCGATTTTTTGTGTGCCCAGGTCTACATCGAGCAAAGCCTGCAGCCGCGCTTTCCCGACGTGACGCTGCCCGACCTGCAGCAGGCATGGCAGGACATCCTCAAGCGCGCAAGTTTGGTGCAGCACCACCGCATTTCTCGCGAGGAATTGAGCGTGCGCGAGCACATGAGCCAAGTGCTCAAAGCGCTGCAAGGCCAGCGCTTCGTGGAGTTTGAATCGCTTTTTGACCCGGCGCTCGGCAGCACGGTGCTGGTGGTTACCTTCATCGCCCTGCTCGAACTCGCCAAGGAAACGCTGATAGAAATCACCCAGGCCGAAGCCTTCGCACCGATTTACGTCAGACTGGCCTACACACCGAGTTAGCGCCGCTGCTCGATTGAACCGCGCCGGCCGGTTGCCGCGCATTGCCCAACATCCTTCGCAACCATGGCTTCACACGACTTTGACGTTCTGATTGTGGGCAGCGGCCTCGCCGGGCTCTCTGCCGCGCTGCACCTCGCCCCCACGCACCGCGTGGCCGTCATCACCAAGCGCCAGATGCAAGACGGTGCCAGTGCCTGGGCGCAAGGCGGCATTGCCGCCGTGCTGGCCGACGACGACAGCTTTGAGGCCCACATCCAGGACACCCTTGTTGCCGGCGCCGGGCTGTGCGACCTGGCGACGACGCGCTTTGTGGTGGAAAACGCCCCCGCTGCCATCGCCTGGCTGCGCGGTCTGGGGGTGCCGTTTACGCAGGAAGCCGGCGAGCTGCACCTGACGCGCGAAGGTGGCCACAGTGCCCGCCGCATTGCCCACGTGACCGACGCCACCGGCGCAGCGGTGCAGAAAACGCTGATCGACGTGGTCCGCGGGACACCCGGCATCACCGTTTTCGAGCAGCACACCCTGGTGGACCTGATCACCAGCCGCAAGCTGGGCCTATCTGGCCAGCGCTGCCTCGGGCTGTATGCGCTTGACGAGGCGACCGACGAGGTCATCACCTTCCGCGCGCCGCAGACCATCCTGGCCACTGGCGGCGCAGGCAAGGTCTACCTCTACACCACCAACCCCGACACCGCCACCGGCGACGGCATTGCCGCAGCCTGGCGCGCTGGCTGCCGCGTCGGCAACATGGAATTCATCCAGTTCCATCCCACCGGCCTTTACCACGCACACGCCAAGTCCTTCCTTATCAGCGAAGCGGTGCGGGGCGAAGGCGGCAAGTTGCTTCTCCCCGACGGAACGCGCTTCATGCTGGAACACGACCCACGCGCAGAACTGGCCCCGCGCGACGTGGTGGCCCGCGCCATCGACTACGAGATGAAGCGCCATGGCCTCGACTGCGTGCTGCTCGACATCTCCCACCAGAGCCCGGAATTCCTGCAAGAGCATTTCCCCAACATCCTGGCGCATTGCGCCGAACTGGGGATCGACATCACCAAGGAGCCGATTCCCGTCGTGCCCACTGCGCACTTCACCTGCGGCGGCGTGCTGACCGACCTCTCAGGCCGCACCGACCTGCCGGGGCTGTACGCCGTGGGCGAAGTAGCCTGCACCGGTTTGCACGGCGCCAACCGGCTGGCCAGCAACTCGCTGCTCGAATGCATGGTGTTTGCGCGCGCCGCCGCAGAGCACATCGCAAGCGCTCCGCGCGTGCAGATTCCCGCCCTGCCGCGCTGGGACGACAGCCGCGTGACGGATGCCGACGAATGCGTCGTCATCTCACACAACTGGGATGAGCTGCGCCGCTTCATGTGGGACTACGTGGGCATCGTGCGCACCAACAAGCGTCTGGAGCGGGCCACGCACCGCATCACGCTGCTGCTGACCGAAATCGACGAGTTCTACGCCAACTTCCATGTCACGCGCGACCTGCTGGAGTTGCGCAACCTGGTGCAAGTGGCCCACCTCATCGTGCGCTCAGCGCAGTTGCGGCGCGAGAGCCGGGGCCTGCACTACAGCCGCGATTACCCCGAACTGGCCGCGCCCGCCGCGCCCACCATCCTGGTGCCTCCCGTCACCCACTAAGCCCTGAACCCACCCATGCTTCGTACGCTACTCAAATCCAAGATTCACCGCGTTGCCGCCACGCAGTGCGAACTGCACTACGAGGGCTCCTGCGCCATCGACGAGGACCTGCTCGATGCGGCTGGCATCGTAGAGAACGAACAGGTGCACATCTGGAACATCGACAACGGCGAGCGCTTTGTCACCTACGCCATCAAAGGCCAGCGCGGCAGCGGCATGATCTCCGTCAACGGCTCGGCCGCACGCCGCGCCAGTGTGGGCGACCTACTCATCATTGCCGCCTTTGCGCAGGTACCTGAAGCCGATGTGGCCAGCCACCGCCCCCAACTGGTGTTCGTAGACGAGAAGAATCGTCAGTGCGCGCTGCGCGACCACGTCCCGACCCAAGCCCTTTGAGAGCCCCGATATGCCGCATTTGATTGTTGAGTATTCCGCCAACCTGGCGCCCTTCCCAGAGCGCAAAGCGCTGGCAGAGCTGAACGAAGCCCTCTGCGGCAGCCCCGAAGTGCAGACCGAAGCCGATCTGAAAACGCGCTTTGTCTGCCAGAACAGCTTTGCGGTCGGCACCGAATTCGCGCCACGCGGTTTCGTGCATGCGCAGTTGCGCCTGCTCGCCGGGCGGACGCCTGAAGCCAAGCAGGACTTGGCCGAGCGCGTTGCCGCGGTGCTGCGCCGCCGAACGCCGCAGCCCGAGGGCATGCTGGTACAACTTTCTGTGGAAATCGTGGACATGGACCGCCCGTCCTATGTGAAAGAGCGCCTGTAAACGAACGGGCGCCTCACAACTCACATATTTATAGCTGCTAGCGCTTACTGCATAAGCGCTAGAACCCGATTTTACTAAAAAATCGCGGCAGCGATCGGCTCACGGTGCGGACGCGGATTCCTCAGTGTCTTCAGGCGCCTTAGTGTGGCGAATGAAAATCTGCGCCATCCAGATGCCCAGCTCATAGAGCAGCACCATGGGAATGGCCAGCGCAAGCTGCGAGACCACGTCGGGCGGGGTGACAATGGCCGCAATAACGAAGGCCAGCACAATAAAGTAGCCCCGAAAGGCTTTGAGCTGCACCACGCTGACGATGCCCAGGCGCGCCAGCACAATCACCACAATCGGCACCTCAAAAGCCAGGCCGAAGGCAATGAACATGGTGAGCACAAAGCTCAGATACGCCTCGATGTCAGGCGCCGCGGTGATGCTCTTGGGCGCAAAGCTCTGGATAAAGGCAAACACTTTGCCAAACACGAAGAAGTAGCAAAACGCCACGCCAAACAAGAACAATAGTGTGCTGGAGACCACCAGCGGTAGCACCAACTTCTTTTCGTGCAAATACAGGCCTGGCGCCACAAAGCCCCAAACTTGCCACAGCACCACGGGCAGGGCAATCATGAAAGCCGCCATCAGCAAAATCTTCAGTGGCACCATGAACGGCGAGATGACCGAGGTGGCAATCAGCGTGGCGCCCTTGGGCAGGTGCGCAACCAGCGGCGCCGCAAGCAGGTCATACAAGGCGCCAGGCCCGGGGAAAAAGAACAGCACCGCAGCCACTAGGCCCACCGCCACAATGGCCTTGACCAGCCGGTCGCGCAGCTCCATCAGGTGCTGAACAAAGGGCTGCTCGGTACCGGCGAGTTCGTCTTCAGGAGAAGGAGTCTGGGACATGGGGCGTGAAGTGGCGGGCCTCGCCCGTCCGCAGGACTGGCGGCGCAGAGTTCAATGAAAGTTCTTTGGGCGAAAACGCGCTACGCGCGCTGCACCCGATTGGGCCTTGGTGCGCACTCCGGCGCGCAGCTTGTACCACTGCGGCGTGGCACCGCGCTTGACGCGCCAATTCTTGCCGGGGTTTCGGTACGCGGGGACCACGCTGCTCTCCGCTCCCGCCAGATAGGCGGCATGCGCCGCGTCTGTTGCCTCGGTCAGATTGCGTTGAAACTCCTCGGCGCTGGTGTGGATGCTTTGCTCAACGTCGCGGGCGGCGCCCTCGACCGAGTCCTTCATCTTGCGCAGCTCGTCGAGCTCCATCGAGCGATTGACTTCGGACTTCACGTCGGCCACATAGCGCTGGGCCTTGCCCAGCAGCGTGCCGACGGTGCGCGCCACGCGGGGAAGCTTCTCTGGGCCGACGACGATCAGCGCGACCACGCCGATCAACGCCATCTTGGACAGGCCGATGTCGATCATGCGTGTGCGCCGATGTCCAAACGATTAGCTCTTCTGCTTGGCCTGCACGTCGATGGTCGACGGGTCGGGCGTTGCAGCAGCGTTGGTCACTTGCGATGGCGGCGCAGCGCCAGCATCGTCTGCCGAACCGTCTTTCATGCCGTCCTTAAACCCCTTGACGGCGCCACCGAGATCCGAGCCCATGTTCTTGAGCTTCTTTGTGCCAAACACCATGACCACGATCAGCAGCACGATCAGCCAGTGCCAGATGGAAAAAGAGCCCATGAATATCTCCTAAGGAATGCAACAATTTTAGACGGCGCGGGCGGCTCTGCTTGCAAACAGCTTGCAACAACCCTTTGGCACCATCCAATCCGGCTAAGGGTATCAGCCCTTGAGCCAAGGACGGGGGCCACCCATCACATGCATATGCAGGTGATGCACCTCTTGACCGCCTTCGACTCCGGTATTCACCACGATGCGAAACCCGCCGTCCGGGTACGGCCGGCAACCCTGTTCCAGCGCCAGCCGCGGCGCCAGCGCCATCATGCGCCCCAGCAAACCGGCGTGCGCCGGCTCAACATGCGCCATCGACGGCAGGTGCTGGCGCGGCACGACCAAAAAATGCACCGGCGCATGAGGATGGATGTCGTGGAAGGCAAAAAATTCCTCGTCTTCATAGACTTTGCGCGAAGGAATTTCCCCGGCGGCAATTTTGCAGAAGAGGCAGTTCGGGTCGTGAATGGCAGGCTGGTGCATGTCAGGCATTTTGCGTGAGGTGCAGGGTCGCCTGCACGCCAAGGTCTTTGCGGTGTGTGTCGAGCCAGGCGACGCCGGCCGCGCGGCCGCGATCAAAAAGCGTGCGCACAAAAGACAGATCGGCGCGTGCCTTGCTGGCCGCGCCAAACTCAGAAAGTGCCGCGCCGCCGTCGATGCGGTGCATACGGATGTCTTTGTAGCGCTTGGGGTCGAGCTTGCCCTCATGCAGCAGACGCCGCACGAATTCAATAGCGCGTAGTTCTGCCAACAGGCAAGCGTTGAAGTTGATTTCGTTCATGCGGTCCATGATCTCAGGCACGGTGTCGGGGACCTCGTCGTGCTCGATGGGGTTGATCTGAACCAGCAAAATGTCGCGGGAATCGGCTTCGTAGATCAGCGGGTACAGCGCCGGGTTGCCCGAATAACCGCCGTCCCAATACATTTCGCCGTCGATTTCGACGGGCTTGAAGGCCATGGGCAAGCAAGCCGACGCCATCACGGCGCCGATGCTCAGCCGCTTGCCCGAGAAAACTTCGCCCCGGCCGGTGCGCACGTTGGTCGCGCAAACGAAGACGCGTGGCACACCCTTTGAAATTTCGGCAATGCGTTCAAAGTCGATTTCCCGCTCCACCAGGCTGCGCAGCGGGTTGATGTCAAACGGATTGGTTTGCGCCGGCGCCAGCCAAGGCGTCATCCAGGCCATGGCCGGGAGCACGGTTGGCCCACCCCAACCCGGACCGCCCAAAGCGCCGACGCCCTCCCACAAGCGGGTAAGCGTTGAGCGTGCGAGCTGTGCGCCTTCTTTGCGCGCCGCCACGGGATCGGCGTGCTCGGCAGCCGCCTGTGCAAAGCCGTGCGCCACAGCCACAGCATTCATCGCGCCAGCACTGGTGCCACTGATGCCATCTATTTCCACACGCCCGTCTTCAAGCAGAGCGTCCAGCACACCCCAAGTCAAAGCGCCGTGTGAGCCGCCTCCTTGCAGCGCCAAACTGAGAGCGTGCCGCGCTGGGCGACGCTCAGGCATTCAGAGCACGACTCTGGTTCATCGCCACCATGCCGCGCACGATGCGATAGAGGAACCAAAGCGAAATCAGGCACCACGCAATCCAACCGGGAACAATGAACAGCAGCCACAGCGGCGCGGTGACGATGTACAGAACACCCGCCCAAAGCACGGTGCGAATACGCCAGGAGAAGTGGCTGGCCTGCCAGGTGCCCTCGGCGTCCGAGCGTTTTACGAGGTCGATCACAAGCGCAATCACAAGCAACAGCGCGCCGGCCTGCGCACCAGGAATCAATGCGCCGAGCGCAACGATGAGGTGCAGCACATAACTGACCCAACCCCAGGCCTTCAGGCCCTCGGCACGTTCGTCTTGGTTGGGAATATCGATGATGTCGTTCATGGCTGCCCTTCCTGGCTGTCGCGTGCCTGCGCTTTGCGCAGGGCTTTTTCTTCAATGCCGCTGGTACCGGCGCGGCGTTCGAGTTCGGCAATGACTTCATGCGGCGAAGCGCCGTAGTGCGCCAGGGCCACCATGGAATGAAACCACAGGTCGGCAACTTCGCCGACAAACTTGCTGCGGTCGCCGCCATGATCCAAATCCTTGGCCGCCATCACGACTTCGGTGGCTTCCTCGCCAATTTTCTTGAGAAAGGCGTCTGGCCCTTTATGCAGCAGACGGGCCACATAGCTGGTTTCAGGATCGCCGCCATGTTGGCGCTTGCGACTCTCGATGGTGGCGGCGAGCCGCGCAAGCGCTCCTTCGTCGCCTGCCAATAGGGTGTTCTCTTGCATGGGCCTTATTTGTAGATGGAAGCGGGGTCTTTCAAGACCGGCTCGGTAGCGAGCCATTGGCCGTCCTTGAGCACGCTGAAAAAACAACTGTGGCGGCCGGTGTGGCAGGCAATACCCGGCTCATGACCAAGCTGGGTGATGCTGAGCAGAACCACGTCCTGGTCGCAATCAACGCGGATGTCGTGCACTTCTTGGACATGGCCGGATTCTTCACCTTTGAACCACAGCTTATTGCGCGATCGGCTGAAGTACACCGCACGGCCAAGCTCTGCGGTCTTTTGCAAGGCCTCGCGGTTCATCCAGGCGAACATCAGTACGTCCCCCGAGCCCTTTTCCTGTGCGATCACGGGGACCAGCCCCTGCGCGTCCCATTTCACTTGATCGAGCCATTCCATGGTGCTTGCCATCACCGCAATTGAAGCGCTGCGGACTGCGCCGCACGCATCGCGCCCGCGCCCATTGCAGCGCCAAACCGCTTGGCCAAGCGCTCGGCGACGTTCTCCTGGCGGGTGTAGTCAATCAGCTCCTCGGCCTTTACGACATCGCGCGCCACTTGGTCGAGACTGCCTATGCGATCGGCCAAGCCGAGGTCAATCGCCTGCTGGCCCGTCCAGAACAGGCCGCTGAAGGTCTCAGGCGTCTCCTTGAGTCGATCGCCACGTCCCGCCTTCACGACGGCAATGAATTGCTGGTGAATCTGGTCGAGCATGGTCTGGGCATAGGCCCGCTGCTTTTCAGTTTGCGGGCTGAAGGGGTCAAGAAAGCCTTTGTTTTCACCGGCGGTGAGCAATCGGCGCTCAACACCGAGTTTTTCCATGGTGCCGGTAAAGCCAAAACCATCCATGAGCACGCCAATGCTGCCCACGATGCTGGCTTTGTCCACAAAAATGTCGTCGGCGGCGGCGGCAATGTAGTAGGCGGCTGAAGCGCAGGTCTCCTCTACCACGGCATACACCGGCTTGTTGTATTTGGCCTTCAAACGCACGATTTCGTCGTTGATCATCCCGGCCTGCACGGGACTTCCGCCGGGCGAGTTGACCAGCAGCACCACAGCCTTGGCGCCTTCGTCTTCAAATGCACTTCGCATGGCCGCAATGATGTTTTCCGCACTGGCCCGGCTGTCCGAAGCAATTTCGCCCTTGATTTCCACCACCGCGGTATGCGGCCCACTTTTGCTGGTGGTGCTCAGGTCGCGCGAGAAAAGCATCCAGGCGATCCCGGCAATCAGCGCCAACCACAACAAACGCATGAAAATGCGCCAGCGCCGCGCTGCGCGCTGTTCGCGCACAGTAGCGAGCACCAGTTTTTCAAGCACGCCGCGTTCCCAGCCGTCGTTTGCGGGGCCTTGATTGACTTCTGAATTCATAGCTTCCTTTGCCCAAATATTGGGCGCTGGCGGGGTTTTTGTTGGGAAATCCGGGTTCACATCGTGCGGGCCGGTCATATCACCACTGCAGTGGCTGAATTTCGGAGGAAGTATGCCAGCGGACCCGTCCCGCCTCCTCCGACACTTCGACTTTCACCAGCCCTCGCCGACACGGGCCAGCCACGCAGGTGCCGCTTTGTGGCGCGTAGGTTGCGCCATGCGTGGCACACATCAGCCACTGACCGCTGCTGTCAAAAAATTGACCGTCCACATAGTCCATCTCCATCGGCACGTGGCCGCAGCGGTTGAGGTAGGCATGGGCTTGCCCTTGAAAGCGGATCGAAAATGCCCGGCACGACTGCCCTTGGTACAGCACGTCGAACGGTACCGCCGCGCCGCTATCGACCAACGCCTCACTGGCGCACAGGTCAAGCACGAGAGCCTCACTCATGCGTGCTGCTCCATCCAGGCGGCCAGCTCGGCCACCGAGTGCGCAACGTACTGCGGGGCAAACGCAGCAAAGGCGCTGCTGTCGTGCGCACCGTAGCTCACCCCGACGCTGGCACAGCCGGCGTTTTGCGCCATCTGCAGGTCGTGCGTGGTGTCGCCGATCATTAGTACACGCTCGGCGGGCACATCGAATTCAGCCATCAGCTCTTGAAGCATCAGCGGGTGGGGCTTGCCAGCTGTTTCGTCTGCCGTGCGCGAGCCGTCAAACACACCACGCAGCGCCACGCTGTGCAGAGCTTCGTCAAGCCCACGCCGGCTCTTGCCAGTAGCGACTGTGAGTAGGTGGCCGCGGGCCCGCAGGCGCTCAAGCAGGGGCAGCACACCGTCAAAAAGGACCAGATCGTCTTGGTGGCGCGCGTAGTGGTAGCGGTAACGCAGGCCCAACTCGGGATACTTTTCCGGCGGCACATCGGGCGCAGCGTGGGCCAGAGCCTGCGTCAGCGCCATGCCGATCACATAGCTCGCCGCCAAGTCGCTAGGGCGCGCACCGCCCACGTCGCACACCGCCTCCTGGATGCAGCGCACGATGATGGCGGTGGAGTCGAACAGGGTGCCGTCCCAGTCGAAAGCGATGAGGTCAAAACGGCGGGCAGTCGGAAGGTCGGTCATGGAAGGGGGCAAAAGCAGGCAAGGTCGGGGGGCAAAGGCGCCAGCAGTTCGGTGCGCTCACCGCTTGCCGGGTGGGTGAACTGCAAACGCCACGCATGCAGGTACATGCGCTTTAGGCCGCGCTTTTGCAAGTGGCGGTTGAGCTCGAAGTCGCCGTACTTCTCGTCGCCGGCAATCGGGCAACCCTGGCTGGCCAGGTGCACGCGGATCTGGTGCGTGCGGCCTGTTTTGATCGTCACTTCCAACAGTGAAAACTCGGGCAGGCCCGCCTCAGGCCGCGCCGGCAGACGCTGACGCAGCTTCACCAGCGTGACGGAACGCATGCCATCGGGGTCGTCGGCGGTGGTGGTGCGCACGCGGCGCTCCCCATTGGGCAGCAGGTACTTGTGCAGCGGTGCATCGATCACCTTTTTGTTGGCCTGCCAAGCACCCACCACAAGTGCCAGATAGGTCTTGCCGGTCTCACGCTCGCGAAACTGGTCTTGCAGGTGGGTCAGGGCGCTGCGCTTCTTGGCGAGGAGCAAGATGCCCGAGGTTTCGCGGTCCAGTCGGTGCACCAGCTCCAGAAACCGCGCCTGCGGCCGGGCCTGGCGCAACTGCTCGATCACGCCAAAGCTCACCCCGCTGCCGCCGTGCACTGCCACACCCGCCGGTTTGTCGATGGCGAGCACCGCGTCGTCGTCGAGTAGCACCGGGAATTCACGCGCGGGCGGCGGGTTGGCCGCCTTCTCTTCCATGCGGTCGGACACCCGCACCGGCGGAACGCGCACCAGATCGCCCTCGGCCAAACGCGTGTCTGCACCCGCCCGACCTTTGTTCACGCGCACTTCACCGCTGCGAATGATGCGATACACGTGCGTTTTGGGAACCCCCTTGAGCTCGCGCAGCAAGAAGTTGTCGAGCCGCTGGCCGGCCGAATCGGCATCCACGGTCTGCAGGCGGGCCGCGGGCGGCGGCGAGTGCGCTGGGGGTTTGGCCCCTATAATCTGTTTCACTTGCGCACTAATTTGTAAGTGGTTGATTTGTCTGAATTTTAGTCGACACGACCATTTCCCTTGCGCAGGCAGGTCGATGCCAGCGAGCGTCGCACAGCAGATGACAGGCCAATTGCCTGTCGTGGCCGGTGCGCCGAACGTCGGGCGGACACATTGAAACACCGATACGGAATACTAAGTTTGCAGGCTTCCCCCACGAGGCGGGGCCTGCCAACGGATCGAAGCGAACATGTTGGCTCTGGTACTGCGATGGATCTCCCTCTGGCAATGGCGTCTGCCGTTGCCACGGGCATCCAATCGTGCTCTAGCGCCCGTAAAATCTGCGCAGGCAGCTATTTATTCAATAGCACTCATGCCCTTGCCCAGGCTCGCCCCCTTCCACGCGCCCCCGCCTCTGCCGCTCTGCCAATAAGGCACGGCGGTTTTTGGCGACTGCAGGCAATTCCCTTCGTTTCAAGGCGTCCGTCCAGGCACCGTTGGCTCTGCGCAGCGCTTAGGCGCGTGAGAGCCGTTGTTTGGATTTTTGGGCCGCCCGCCGCACGCAGCCAATCTGCGCGCCGCTGGCCCCCGCCACCTGAAGAAGGAAACGCATCATGAAGCGGATGCTGATCAACGCCACGCAGCCCGAAGAGCGCCGCCTGGCCATTGTCGATGGACAAAAACTCCTCGACTACGAAATTGAGATCGAAGGGCGCGAACAGCGCAAGGGCAATATCTACAAGGCCGTCGTCACGCGCGTCGAGCCAAGTTTGGAAGCCTGCTTCGTCGACTACGGCGAAGACCGCCACGGCTTTCTGCCGTTCAAAGAAATCTCACGGCAGTACTTTGCCCCAGGTGTTTCGCCCAGCCAGGCGCGCATCAATGAAGTGATCAAAGAAGGCCAGGAACTACTGATCCAGGTCGAGAAGGAAGAGCGCGGCAACAAGGGCGCAGCCCTGACGACCTTCATCTCGCTGGCCGGCCGCTACGTCGTGCTGATGCCCAACAACCCACGCGGCGGGGGTGTTTCGCGCCGCATTGAGGGTGAGGACCGCGCCGAGCTCAAAGAGAACATGGACCAGTTGGAATATCCCAACGGCATGTCGATCATCGCGCGCACCGCCGGCATCGGCCGCAGTGCGCCCGAGCTGCAGTGGGACCTGAACTATCTGCTCAAACTCTGGACCGCCATCGACGGCGCGGCTCAGGGCGGCAAGGGTGCCTTCCTGATTTACCAAGAATCAAGCTTGGTGATTCGCGCGATCCGCGACTACTTCAGCAACGACATCGGTGACATCCTCATCGACACCGACGACATCTACGAGCAGGCCCAGCAGTTCATGGCGCACGTCATGCCCGAGCATGCCGCGCGCGTGAAGCGCTACCGCGACGACGCCGCCCTGTTTAGCCGCTTCCAGATTGAGCACCAGATCGAGTCGGCCTACGCCCGCACGGTGCAGCTGCCGTCCGGCGGCGCCATCGTCATCGACCACACCGAAGCATTGGTTTCCGTGGACGTGAACTCGGCCCGCGCCATAAAGGGCGGCGACATCGAGGAAACCGCCACCCGCACCAACCTGGAAGCCGCCGACGAAGTGGCGCGCCAGATGCGTTTGCGTGACCTGGGCGGCCTGATCGTGATCGACTTCATCGACATGGAGGAGAGCAAGAACCGCCGCGAGGTCGAAAACCGCCTGCGCGACGCGCTGCGCCAAGACCGTGCCCGCGTTCAGTTCGGCACCATCTCCAAGTTCGGCCTGATGGAAATGAGCCGCCAGCGCCTCAAGCCCGCGCTCAGTGAAGGCTCATCCATCCCCTGCCCGCGCTGCGGTGGCTCTGGCCACATCCGCGACACAGAAAGCTCGGCGCTCCAAATCCTGCGCATCATTCAAGAAGAATCGATGAAGGACAACACGGCTGCCGTGCACTGCCAGGTGCCGGTGGAAGTTGCTTCGTTCCTGCTGAACGAAAAGCGCACCGAAATCGCCAAAATCGAGCTCAAACAGCGCGTCAACGTGTTGATGGTGCCCAGCAAGGCCTTGGAAACGCCCAACTACAAGTTGGAGCGCCTCAAGCACGACGACCCGCGGCTCGACCATGTGCAGGCCAGCTACACGCTCGCCGAAGAAGTGGAAGACCCAACTGCCGTCACGCGCCGCTCGCAAGAGCCGACCAACAAGCAGACGCCTGTCATCAAGGGCGTCCTGCCGGACGCACCCGCACCGCAGGCTGCCCCGCGCGCCGAAGGCGAAGTGCGCGCACCGCGTGGCGCAGCGCGCCCAGCCGCAGTGCCAGTCGCCGCACCTGCTGTGCCCGTGGCAGTGCAGCGCGCACCCGAGCCAGGCTTCATGAGCTGGCTTAAAAACCTGTTTGGCATGGGCGAACCGACTCCTGTAGTTGCGCCGGCAGTACCGCCTGCCCCAAGCGCAGAACGCCCCGCACGCGAGCCGCGCCAGGGCGGCCGCAATGGCGAAGGCCGCAGCAGCGAAGGCCGCAGCCGTCGCGGCGGCAGCGGTAGCCGCAGCGACGCTCCGCGCGAACCCGGTCGCGAAGGCCAGGACCAACCGCAGGGCGAGGGCCGTGGCCGTGGCCGCGGTCGTGGAGACCGGAGTAATAGCAACGGTAATGGCAACGGCGAAGCCCGCCCACCGCGCGATGCAGAGCGCAGCGAAGGTCGCAGCGACAACCGCGAAGGCCGTGACAACCGCGAAGGCCGTGGCGGCCGTGGCCGTGGCGAGCCCCGCTCCAATGGTGCAGCTGCTGCGACGCAGCAGGCCGAGCTCGCGCTGCAAGGCGTGGCGGCGAGCACCGATCTGGCGCAACCATCGCCCGACGCAGAAAACCGCGGCGACCGATCCCCGCGCAACGGGGAGTCACGTCGCGAGCGCACTGAAGGCAGCACCCGGCGCGAACGCAGCCCACGTGGTGAAGGCCGCGAACGTGCGCCGCGCACCGCCGAGGCGCAGGCAGCGCATGGCAGCGACTTTGCCGACACCGCTCCACTCGACTCACTGCCCGACCTGGACCTCTCGGCCAGCGAAGGCGCGAACGGAAGCGACACTGGCGCACCGAATGAGCGCAAAGAGCGCCGTTCACGCGACCGCTACGGCCGCGACCGCCAGCGCGGTGCACGTCAGGATGGCGCTCCCACTGGAGACGGCGAACTGATCCCGCAAGGCAACGAAGCAGAAGCAGGCGCCAGCGCCAACGACGTTTCCGCCGATGCGGAAGAAGCGCCTGCGCGCCGCAGCTACTTTGCTGCTGGCCCAGCACCTGCAGCGTCGATGCCCGTGGCCAACGATGCCCAAGCACCTGCAGAGTTGCCGCAGGCTGCAGCAACGCCTGCACCGGCAGCGCCCGTAGCAGCCGCTGCGCCAGCAGCGCAAGCACGCCCTGCTGCCGCTGCCGAACTGCCAGCTGCTCCCGTGGCGCAGCCTGCTGCCCGGCAGGAACAAGCCCCACGCGCCGAGGCTAAGGCACCTACAGCTTCGCCTTCGCCTTCGGCAGCACCGACCGGGATGCCGCTTGTGGGCACCTACGAGTTGCCGTTGGACGCCATGCAACAGGTCGCTGCAAGCTCTGGTCTGCAATGGGTGAATTCTGACTCTGCCAAGGTGGCTGCGGCGCAGGCCGCTGCTGCAGCGGAGCCAGCGCCCGCTCGCGTGCCGCGCGAGCGTCCCGCCGCCCCAACGCTGGATGAAGGTCCCCTGGTCTTGGTGGAAACGCGCCGCGACCTGCGCGACGTCTCGCTGCCGTTCGACCAGCCGAACTGATGCCGTGGGGGCTTGCCCCCACACCGCTCAACGCCGCTCTCGCTCCGCGAGGCGGCGTTTTTTATTTGCGGCGAAGATAGGGCGATGCTGATCCTCCTCTCTCCCGCCAAATCCCTGGATTTCGAAACCCCGCTGCCGGCAGACCTGCCCCACACGCTTCCTGCCTTTCCCTCGCAAACGCGCGAATTGGTGGAAGTAATGCGCGGCTTTTCACCGCAGAACTTGGCATCGCTCATGCACATCAGCGACGCGCTGGCGACGCTCAATGTGGGCCGTTTTGCCAGTTTTCGCGCCCGCGCCAGCGCGGCGAGTGCGCGCCAAGCGCTGCTTGCCTTCAATGGCGATGTGTACGAAGGGCTGGATGCACGCAGCCTGACTGGCGCCGACCTCGCCTGGGCGCAGGAGCATTTGGCAATTTTGAGCGGTCTGTACGGCGTGCTGCGCCCGCTTGACTGGATGCAACCTTACCGGCTGGAAATGGGTACGCGCTTGGCTACCAGCCAGGGAGCGGGCCTCTACGCCTACTGGGGCGAGCGCATTGCACACCACCTCGACCGCCAACTGCAGCACCAAGGGGGCGAACCCCTGCTACTCAACCTTGCCTCGCAGGAGTACTTCAAGGCCGTGGACCGCAAGGTGCTGCGCGCACGGGTGGCCGAATGCGTGTTTGAGGATTGGCACAGTGGCGCCTACAAAATCATCAGCTTTCATGCCAAACGGGCGCGTGGCCGCATGGCACGCTTTGCCATCGAAACGCGCGCCCAAGGGCTCGACGCGCTCAAGGACTTTGACGGCGGCGGTTACGCGTTCGCAGCAAAAGCGTCGTCCAGCGACCGCCTGGTATTTCGTCGCCGCGCCGACTGACCCCACGCCCAATCGGGTACAACCGACGCATGGACGACCGCAATACTTCTACTTCCACTCTGGTGTCGGACGAACTGCGCAACTGGGTTGCTGATCAGCAGGCCCGCAGCATCGGCCGGGGCGCCATGCACACTGCGCTGCTGGCGGCTGGCTGGCAAGCCGGGCAAGCAAGCGAGGTGCTGGACGCCTTGCTCACGGCATCGCCTGCAAAACCTGCGGGGCGTGACGATGCCCGCAAGCTTCCTGGGCCGGACCTGGCCTCCGCCCTTCCCGCCCTCGCGGCAGGCGAGCGGCAGGTGCAGGTACTGGCGACCTTGACGCAGCCGCCCTTGGTGGTGTTTTCGCAATTGTTGAGTGCGGACGAATGCGCAGCGCTCATTGAAGCAGCGCGCCCTCGGCTCGCGCGCTCACGCACGGTAGAAGTGCAAACCGGCGGTGAGGAGGTCAATGCCGACCGCACCAGCGAAGGCATGTTCTTCCAGCGCGGCGAAATGGAATTGGTGCTCCAGCTTGAAGCACGCATTGCTGCACTCCTGCATTGGCCGGTAGATCGCGGCGAAGGCCTGCAGGTGCTGCGCTACGGGCCGGGCGCCGAGTACAAGCCGCACTACGATTATTTCGACCCGGCCGAGGCCGGCACCGCCGCCATGCTGGCACGGGGCGGCCAGCGCGTGGCCACCGTGGTGATGTACCTCAACACCCCAGAAGCGGGCGGTGCAACGGTGTTTCCCGATGCGGGCCTGCAGGTTGCGCCGCAACAGGGGAACGCTGTGTTCTTTTCCTACGATCGCCCCCACCCCGGTACGCGCAGCCTGCACGGCGGCGCGCCGGTGCTAAAGGGGGAAAAGTGGATCGCGACCAAGTGGTTGCGCGAACGAAAATTTGAATGAAAATGGCCTCTAGCGCTTTATCCATAAGCGCTACCAGCTATTTTTTTGATAGTACCAATATGAATACCCCTGAACAGTCTGCGCTCGGAAAGCGCACCGCCACGCCCGAGCAATACGACAAATCTTTGCTGTTCCCCATCGGCCGGGCGGCCAAACGCGCTGAGATCGGTGTGGGCGAGCAGCCTCTGTTCTTCGGCGCCGATTTGTGGACCGCGTTCGAGCTTTCCTGGCTGAACCCGCGCGGCAAACCGCAGGTGGCGCTGGCCCACCTCACCGTGCCCTGCGAGTCGCCCAACATCATCGAAAGCAAATCGCTCAAGCTGTATTTGGGCAGCTTCGCAAACACCGTTTTCGCCAGCCCGCAGGAGGTTGCAGTGCGCATGCGCACCGACCTGTCCGAAGCGGCATGGCAAGGCGCCGAGCAAAACGGCAGCGTGGGCGTGCGCCTCGTGCTGCCGGAAAACTTCGACCGCGAACCGGTACAAGAGCTTGACGGCCTGAGCCTGGACCGCCTGGACCTCGAATGCAGCCGCTACACACCTGCGCCCGAACTGTTGCATGCCGCCTTCCACGAGGCTCCCGTGAGCGAAGTGCTCACCAGCAACCTGCTCAAAAGCAACTGCCTCGTCACTGGCCAACCGGACTGGGGAAGCCTGCGCATCGCCTACAGCGGGCCACAGATCGACCAGGAGTCACTGCTGCAGTACATCGTGAGCTTTCGCAACCACCACGAATTCCATGAGCAGTGCGTCGAGCGCATTTTTATGGACCTCTGGAGCCGCTGCAAACCCATCAAGCTGGAGGTGTACGCGCGCTACACGCGCCGCGGTGGCCTGGACATCAACCCTTGGCGCACCAGCCACCCGATGGCGCCGCCATCCAACGTGCGCACGGCGCGGCAGTAGCGAATTCCACTGCCGCGGACAGGCAGATTGCGCGGCACTCCAACGGCCTGCGTCGCCGGCAGCTGCGCTTAAAAAAGCGGTGCCTGTTGCGGCAAAGGCGCCTGCTGCGGCCTCTCCAGCGCTCCCGGCGCCAGGTCGGCCAGCCGGCTGAGCCCGCCCACCCGCACACCCAGCAGGCGCAGGCGCTGCGAAAGCGGCGCGCGCTTGAGGCACAACCCAGCGGCTTGGCGGATGGCTGGCGCATCGTGCGTGGGCAGTGAAAGCGTGTGGTCCCGAGTGACGGTGGAAAAATCTGCGTAGCGCAGCTTGATGCCCACCGCTCGGCCGACATAGCCCTTGCGCTGCAGGTCGGCGGCCACCTGCTCGCACAGCCGCGTGAAGATTGCGCCCAGCTCGCGGCGGTCGTGCACCGCGTGCAGATCGCGCTCAAAAGTGGTCTCCCGGCTCATGCTGACCGGTTCGCTGTGCGTCTGCACTGGGCGGCTGTCGCGCCCCCAGGCCGACTCATGCAGCCAAGCGCCCGTGGCGCGGCCAAAGTGCTGCACCAGCCAGTCTTTGGGCTTGGCTGCGAGTTCGCCAATGGTCAGAATGCCGTGGCCTGCAAGTTTGTCGCCCGCTTTGGGGCCAATGCCATTGATCTTGCGGCACGCCAGTGGCCAGATGCGCGGCTCGATTTCGTGCTCGTAGAGCACAGCGACGCCGTTGGGCTTTTCGAATTCGCTTGCCATCTTGGCCAACAACTTGTTGGGCGCGACGCCAAGTGAGCAGGTCAGGCCCGTCGCCTGAAAAATCGACTTCTGAATCAAGCGCGCCAGCACCCGCCCGCCTTCGCGCTGACCGCCGGGAACGTCGGTGAAGTCGATGTAGACCTCGTCCACGCCGCGGTCCTCCACGACTGGCGCGATCTCGGCAATGGTGCTTTTGAACAAGCGCGAGAAGCGGCGCACCTCGTCAAAGTCCACCGGCAGCACGATGGCCTGTGGGCACAGCCGGGCGGCCTTCATCATGCCCATGGCCGAGCCCACGCCAAATTGGCGCGCTGGGTAGGTGGCGGTGGTGATGACACCGCGGCCGACATAGTCCTTGAGCAAAGGAAAATCGGCCACAGGGATAGACCAGCTCTCACGCGGCCCAGCACCCTCTGGCTCCTGAAAGAGCACATCGTCCGCCTTGCGCCGCCCGCCCCCGATAACCACGGGAAGGCCCTTGAGCTGCGGGTAACGCAACAGCTCGATGGAGGCGAAGAACGCGTCCATGTCGAGGTGGGCGATGCGGCGCAGCTTGCCGGCTGTGGCGGGCGCAGCAGACAGGTCGGGCGGCACCTGCGTCATGGGCGGCTCGCCCTTGCGGAAATTTTTCTCGGAGATGGTCACGCCCAGTATTGTGCGTGGCGATGTGTGGTGTCGCCGGGCCGCTGGCCGCACGCATCGAGCCAGGTCACCGAAAGGCTTTTCTCTGGCTGAGCAAGGCATCCCGGTCAATGCTGGCATGGAGCAGCTCCATGTCCGCATGGTCGACACCCATCTGGGTGAAATGCGCTTGCCACCCGTCCACCACACGCACCACCTGCCGAACCAGCTCGATGGCGCGCGCACGCCGGATGCCGAACTCGCTGAGCTCCGTCAGCGCGTTTTCCAGGGTGGATGCGGATCCCGCTGTGCCCACCGACATGGCTTGATAGCCCAGGTTTTGCAGCGTGGGCACCACGTCGTAGGCTGGCGTCAGCTCGTAGTAGCCGTCCAGCCCTAGGCGCAGGCTGTGGTTGCGCTCGTGGTCGTCGGTGTTGTCCATGAGGATGTTGAACACCATGCGCTTGAACAGCTCTTCGCGCTTGGCGCTCTGCCGGTCGGGATGGCCCAGGCGCAGCAGCACAGTGGCTAAGGCGCTGTAGCTCTCGGGCAGGCGTGCAGCGCGCAGCGCAGTGCGCGCCGACAGACAGTGCAATCGGTAGCCACCCAGTCGGTCAAACCGCTCGATGGTCAGTGCGTGGCGGGCCTTGCCGTGTCGCGCGGGGATGGGCAACACGCCTGTGCTGGCGACGACGATGCCCGCGTGGGCGGCGAGTGTCATGGTGGCGTGCTCCACCAAAGGCGTGTCCACAGCGTCGTCCAGTTCGCTGAACTTGACGACGCAAGCCCCAGCATCCGTCTGCAGCAGCGCCTTCGGGCGAGCGCCACCCAAAGTCACTCCAGGTTGTATGAGCCGCTGCATTTCGGCTGACATGGGCACTTGGGTCTGAAGGTCTTCTAGGGCGGCGCTGAGCTGGGGCAGGTCGCGCACCTGCGGATATGGGCCAAGGTGGCGGGGGATGTACTGCTCGGCAGACACCGATACGCCCAGCGCGCCAAATCGGTCATCGCCAGCAAATAGCAGCATCTCCAGAATCGACAGGCGCGCGGGCCGGTCGATGTAGCGGATGATGCGCTCGCCCCAACGGTCGGGTCGCGCATCGTCAATGGCTCCGGGCGCGCTGCCACGCTCGCCCGCCGTGAACTCTTGCCCCTGCACGATCGGCAAGTCCTCGCTGAGCGCAAAGTGCCACCACGGGGCGCCGTAGGTGAAGGTGGCGCAATCTGCCACCAATTGAGACAAACGCAGCTTGCCCACCAACGTGGGTTGCACCGGATTTACCAGTACCCAGACGTACAACTCGTCTTGGGGCACATAGGTACTTGGGGCGACAGCGCCGGTCATTTCGGTGTCGGCCCAGATGCACCCAGCAATGCAGCCAAGCCTGCCTCAACGTCCCTGGGTACTTGGATCGATGGAGAAGCCACATCGGGCGCCGCCACAGTCCGTGCGGGAAAGGCCGGTTTTCGCACATCACGCACACGGCCCACCTCGCGCTCCAGCGCGGCGTGGTCGTGCACCGGCGAGACCAGATCTGCCAAGGCGTGCGCCGGGTTGATCAGCCACATACACATCACATACGAGACCATCGCCACAGACGGATCGCCCTGCTCAATGCGCCCCATGGTGGGCTGCGATACACCCAGCCGCCGCGCCCATTGTGTCTGCGTTTCGCCCCGCCGCCTGCGGGCAATAGCGATGTTTTGCCCCAGCCGCTCAATTTGCTGCAGCACGGCTTGGGGGTAGTCCGCTGGACTAGTGTTTTGCCTTGGCATTCATAGATAGTATCAATTTTTGATTTTTATACAACTCTATGAATATTTCGTGAAATCGCTCACGGCGTTTACATACTGCCACAGCGGCAATCACACCGACGAAGATGACAAAGTTGGCGCCTCGGCCCTAACCAGCACAAGCTTACGAACGGCGTGCACCCGGTCCGGACAGCTGCCGCCCGCTGTCAAGAGCGCCTGCGCCGCGGCACCACATTGAGCTGCACGCTTTCGAGCACGGGCGCGCCGCCCACTTGCAGTTGCCGGCGCGGCAAATCTACAAACTGGTCTGCGTGCCAAATGCGCAGCTGCACCGCGCCTTCGGGCACCGTGTCGAAGCGGGCAATGCCGTTGTCGTCGGTTTTGACGGTGTAGGCAGAGTCGGTAACAAATACATGACCGCGCATGGAACCATGCAAATGGCAGCCCAGCAGCACGGCGCCCGGCTCTGCGACCACGACCTCGGCCTCGCCGCCGGAAGCTTGCGCCGTCGCCCCGGCAAGGCGCATTTCAAAGTCTGGCCCCGCCGGTTTGTTGGCCAAATCGCGCGAGGCGACGGTGCCTCGGATGTGGTGGTCCCAGCGGTCGAGGTTGGTGAAGTGCAGCGTGCTGCCTTGCGCAACCACGGTGACGGCTGGCAGGAAGCGCATGCGCTGCTGACCGATGGTTGCTTTGCTGGCCACGGGCGCTGCAGCCGTGGCGGGATACAGCACTGCGACGGCGTCGGCCACGGGGCGGCCGTCCTTGTCGAGCACCTGAATTTGCACATTTCCGGCCGCAGCACTTGCAGTGATTGCGCAAGCAGCTATAAAAAGAAGAGTGTTTTTCAGCATGTCAGTGCACCGTGATGATGTCGCGGTGCATAGGCGCAAGCAGCGCCAGCAGCCGGTTTTGTTGAGCGAATGGAATGCCTTGCGCGTCCATTGCACGCTGCAGCACCTCTACCAGCGCATTGAAGTCGCCTTTGTTGATTTCCATATCGGCGTGCAGCTCGCGCATGTCGGCGCCTTGGTAGGTGCACGGGCCGCCGCTCAGCACGCAAAACTGCTCGGCCAGACTCTCCTTGAGGGCGGCGGGCTTGGTGTCTTTGAACTGAGTGCCAATGCGCGGGTGGCGCAGCAGGCGATCGACAAAATCGTCGACGATGCGGTCAATTCCAGCCTTTTCCCCCAACGCAGCGTAGAGGCCTGGCGGCGCAGCGGCAGGCGCTGCCGCGGCTGGTGCGGAGGTTGCCGCAACGGTTTGGGCATGGGCCAAATGCACAGCCCCAAGCGCCAAAGCGCAGCAAAAAACAATAGTTTTCATAGGTGTTCCGCGTCAGAAGGCCACTTGGGCCGAGAGATAAGCGCCGCGCTGGCGCCGCCCGTTGGTGATGCCGGGGACGATGCGCCCCAAGTCGGCCCACGCCAAGGTGAGCGATAGGTTTTTGCTAGGCGCCCAGGCGACAAAGATGTCTTTCCAAGCGTCTTCGCGCAGTGCTGCTCCCAAACCCGCAGCGCGCCCGGTTTCCTGCAGGTTGTCGGGCTTGAATCGCACTTCTGCGCCTATCGCCAAATCGTGGCGAAGCAGCCACGCCACCGAGAATTCGGGCTGCAGGCTGCGGCTGTTGCGCCCCGGCGCGCCGGAGCCAAAGCCGAGCAAACCGTTCTGGTTGGCGCGGGTGGAGCGCAACGTCGCGTTCAGCAACAGGCCTTTATCCAGCACCAGCTTGGTGGCGCTGACGTAAAAATCGGTCGATTGCGTGTCGGCCCCCAGAAAATCAAACACCGACTGCAGCGAGCCCGGGCGCACGCGCTTGTGCTCGAGGCCAATCGCAATCTGCGGCATCCAGGTGTCCGCATCCAGCACGGCGTCGCCCGCCACCCGCACTTTGAGGCCGAGCACGTCCATGCGAATGTGCTGGCCCGGCTGCACGCCAAAGGGCGCAATGCCGTTCAGCGCGACTGCCGCGCCGGCGTCGAAATCCTGCTTGGCCACCGACAGCTCAACGCGATCGTTCCAACCCAGCGCCGCGCCGTAGCTGGTCAGCGCGTAGTCCTGCGTCACAGCGCGGGTGGTGAAGGCGCTGGCGCCCCACTCGCCTTCGGTGGCATTGCTGCCGATCACCGCCCACGGCGTAATGCCGCCGCCCGCAGCGCCGGTGATGCTGCTGACACCGCCGGTCAGCAGCAGCTTGCCGGTTTCAGCCTGCGCCAGGGCCGGCACGCAGGCGAGGCCCGCCAGCAAAGACAGCGATTTCCAGTTCATTTTCGTTTCCTTGTGGTTTGCGTTGTCTTCGGCAATCAAGCCGATTTTTGAATCCATTCGCCCGTGAAAAGCACCGGCCCGGTCGGCCCGCCTTCGGACGGCACGCCGCCCTTTGGCTCCAGGCTGATGGCAAGCATGGGCACGCCCTGCACTTCGCCTGCACCGGCCGGCAACGCTTGGCTGCGGCCATCGACCAGCACCCCCAGCGAGCGCGGTTTGCCGCCTTCTGGCAGGGCCCAGAGCTGCAGCGAGCGGCCCTCTGGCACTTCAAATCCGCCCACGCGCTGCAGTTGCAACTGCTTGGCACGCGCGTCGAAGGTCACGAGTAGCGCTGCGGCGGCCTTCTCGTCGCGCAGCACGGCCACATACGTCGATTGCGGGGCAGCGCGCTCAGCGAGCTCGGCCTTAAGGCTGGCAATCTGCTGCGAGGAATCTTGCAGGCCGCCGGTGGCCTGCAAGGCGACCACGACCGCCGCTGCGGTGGCAAAGGCGCCCATCGCGGCAGCGCCTTGCCACAGTCCAAGGCGTTGCCACCAAGGCGCAGGCATGGCCTGCCGGGCGCGTTGGCGCAGCGCCGAGCGCTCCGCCTGCACTAGGTTATCGATGCGCGTCCAGACGGCAGCGGGCGGTTGCTCGGGCGCCTGCAGCTCGGTCAGGCCCGCCCAGTGGCTTTGCCACAGCAAACCAGCGGCGCGCACGGCAGGGTGCTCGCGGGCCATGGTTTCAAACCGGCGCCGCGCCCCCGCGCGCAAGGTGCCAAGTGCGTAGCTGGCGGCAATTTTCTGCAGCAGTTCCGGGTGTTGGTTGAGGTTCATCTTCGGTCCCTCAGGCGTAGCGGGCCATGCAGCCGCGCAGTTGTTCCAGACCGCGGCGTATCCACGTCTTGACCGTACCCAGCGGCAAGGCCAACTGCTGCGCCAGCTCGCTGTGGCTCAGGTCGCGCAGATAGGCGAGGCTGACCACCTCGCGCTGGCGTTGCTCGAGCCGTTCCAGGCATTGGTGCAGCGCAGTGGCCTGCTCGCTGGCATCGGCCGAATCCATGGGGTTGGGCGCGTCGCTCTCCAAAGCCGAGCCCAGGCTTTCGTCCAGCTCCTGCGTTCGGTCGGCGCGCGAGCTGGCGTGCTTTCGCAGTGCGTCGAGCGCCCGGCTGCGCACAATGACTCCGAGCCACGCCAAGGGCGGGCTTAGCGACTGGCGGTAGTCGCCCGCCACGCGCCAGACGGTCAGAAAACTCTCTTGCAGCACGTCTTCGGCCGCGTCGCGCCGGCGCAAAACCCGCATTGCCAAACCGAAAAGCCGCGGCGAGGTGCGCTCGTACAGCGCACGCAGCGCCGCTTCGTCGCGCAGCGCCACACGGTCGAGCAGCGCCATCAGCTCGGCGTCGGATTCGGGTGTATTCATGCATGGATTGTGACTGAGGGAGTGAAAGTCGATGCAGCTGATACGCCGGGAAACGCCCTTTGGATGCAAAGACTTGAAATAAATGTGGATTTCTGAATCCGGTGTGTATTACCGCGCGTACTGGGAAAGGTATTTCACTTAACGCTCAGGAGAAGCCCATGAAAATCGCATCCGCTTTCGCATTCGCCGCGACAACCGCTCTTGCCGCCTGCGGCTCCATGAACAGCATGGACAGCCCAACGATGGCAGCCTTTGACCAGAGCGCGTTGGCGCCCACCGTGCAGGTTCCTGCGGGACATCGCGTGGCCATGGAAACACGCGCTGCAGGGGACATCACCTACGAATGCCGCGCCAAGAAAGACATGGCCGGCGCGCACGAATGGGTTTTTGTTGGCCCCGATGCCAAGCTGATGGACCGCAAGGGCATGCAAGTTGGCCGCTACTACGGCCCACCCGCCACGTGGGAATCCATGGATGGCTCGAAAATCACCGCCACGCAGCTGGCCGTGGCATCGGGCGGCACGGGCAACATCCCATTCCAGCTGGTGCGGGCCAACCCTGCCATGGGCAGCGGTGCCATGCAGGGCGTAACGCATGTGCAGCGCGTAGCGACGCGCGGTGGCGTAGCGCCTGCGGCGGCCTGCGCAGCGCGCAACCTGGGCGCCAAACAGGTCGTGCAGTACGAGGCCGACTACATTTTCTGGCGCGCGATGTAAGCCGATCCCTGCCCCGAGGCTCGCTCAGGGCTTGGGGTAGGTGCCGGGCAGCAGAATGCTTTGGTCCACGGTGTTGATGTCGGTGCGGCCACAAAACGCCATGGTGAGGTCAAGCTCCTTGTGGATGATCTCCAGCGCTCTGGTTACACCCAGTTCGCCATAAGCGCCCAGACCGTAGAGGAAGGCGCGGCCGATCATGGTCCCCTGCGCACCCAAGGCGCGGGCCTTGAGCACGTCCTGGCCGCTGCGGATGCCGCCGTCCATCCACACCTCGATGTCCTTGCCCACTGCCTGCGCAATGGCAGGCAGCGCGGCAATCGACGAGGGCGCGCCGTCGAGCTGGCGACCGCCGTGGTTGCTGACAATCAGCGCATCGGCGCCGCTGTCGGCTGCCAGGCGGGCGTCTTCCGCATCCATGATTCCTTTGATGATCAACTTGCCGCCCCAGCGCTTCTTGATCCACTCGACGTCGCCCCAGTTGAGTTCGGGGTCAAACTGTTCAACGGTCCACGAAGCCAGCGACGACATGTCGCCCACGCCCTTGGCGTGGCCAACGATGTTGCCAAAGCTGCGCCGCTTGGTTCCCAGCATGCCCATGCACCAGCGCGGCTTGGTGGCCAGGTTGATCAAGTTGGCCAGCGTGGGTTTCGGGGGCGACGACAGGCCATTCTTGATGTCCTTGTGCCGCTGCCCGAGGATTTGCAAATCGAGCGTGAGCTGCAGCGCGGTACAGCCGGCAGCCTTGGCGCGGTCAATCAGGCGCTCGATGTAGTCGCGGTCGCGCATCACGTAGAGCTGAAACCAGAAGCCCGGCCCGGCGTGCTCAGCTACGTCCTCAATCGAGCAAATGCTCATGGTCGAGAGTGTGAAAGGCACGCCAAACGCCTTTGCAGCACGTGCGGCAAGGATTTCGCCGTCGGCATGCTGCATACCGGTCAGGCCCGTGGGGGCCAGCGCCACGGGCATGGCGACTTCTTGCCCGACCATGGTGGTGCGCGTGGTGCGCCCGGTCATGTTCACCGCCACGCGCTGGCGCAGCAGGATGGACTGGAATTCGTCGATGTTGGCGCGGTAGGTGCCTTCCGTCCACGAGCCCGAGTCGCAGTAGTCGTAGAACATGCGCGGCACGCGGCGCTTGTAGACGCGGCGCAGGTCCTCGATGCAGGTCATAGTGGAAAGATCGCTCACGCTGGTCTCCTGGCAGGTTTTTGTATCCGTCCAATCGTAGGCGGATGCAGCAGCGCAGGCCATCAAATTAATTTGCGCTGCGCTGAAGTAAATTTAAATCGGGTGCGAACTGGAGCCTAGAAAATTCCACCGAAAGCGGCCGCAACGCAATGCAATCCATCGCTTACAGCTCTACTTTTAAGAGCACATCAAACGTCTTCCAACGGCCTGTCGGGAGCCACGGGCGTCACAATTTCAGCTTCGACCTCTGGCCCCACGTAGCAGCGCACTTGCATGCGACCACCGCGTTTGGCGGCATAGAGCGCCGTATCGGCATTGCGGGCAAGCTCTTCATAGGCATCGCCATGGTGCGGAAACAGCGCCAAGCCGGCGCTCAGGCCGATTGTCAGTGCCTGACTTTGCAGGACAAAAGGCTCGCTACACACCGCCAACACCTTGCTGGCGACCACGCGCACCTGCTGCGCACTTGCCAGCCCCGGCAGCAGCAACACGAATTCGTCACCTCCCTGCCGGCACACGGTGTCTGATTCGCGCACCGCAGCCAACAAGCGCCGCGCAAACTGCACCAGCAGTTGGTCGCCGGCATCGTGGCCCAGCGTATCGTTGACTTGCTTGAAGCCGTCAATGTCGAGGTACATCACTGCCAAACCCTTGCCTTCGCGCCGTGCCAACGCCAGCGCATGGCGCGCACGGTCCTGCAAGAGCACGCGGTTGGGCAGATCGGTCAGCGCGTCGTACTGCGCCAAGCGCGCCATGCGCTCGGCCATGGCCATGGTCTCGGTCACGTCGTGCAGGACCATGACGGCACCCGTCAACTCCTGCTGTCGGTTGATGATGGGGCTGGCCGATTCCTCGACTTCAAACCGCTGACCATCCTTGCGGTGCAGCACGACCCCGCGCGTGGGACCACAGGCGAGTTGTGTGGCCAAGGCGACGCGCAGTGGGCTTGGCTGGGTCTGCTTGCCATTGGCGAGGTACAGCGGCGCAACTTCGTCGACGTCGCGCCCCGCGGCGTCGAATGGCTGCCAGCCCGTCATCCGCTGCGCCACCGGGTTGATGTAGCTCACACGGCCCTCGGCGTCGGTGCAGATCACCGCATCGCCAATGGACTGCAGCGTCAGGCGCATGAGCTCCTTTTCCTTGAACAGCTCATCCTCCATACGCTTGCGCTCGGTGATGTCGGTCGCCTGGACAAAGATGCCCCGCACCGGGCCGTCGCTGCCATCACGGTCCGGCGTGTAGGTGACCTGAGCGAGCCGCAGCTGTCCTGCAGGATCGGGGTGGGTGCGCTCAAAAGACTGAGGCTTGCCTTGTAGAGCCTGCTCCAAATACGGACGGACGACTGCATAGCCATCGTCGCCCAGCAAATCGCGTACGGTGATGCCGCGCACGGCCTCAGGCGTGCGTCCATACATGGCGCTGCTGGTCTGGTTGATAAAGCGGTTGCGCTGCGCGCTGTCCCAGTAGCCCACCATGGAAGGCAGGTTGTCGAGGATGGTCTTCAGGTCGTGCTCCGCCTGCTGCAACTGGCCTGCAAGCCGCTGGCGCTGCTGCAGCTCGCGCGCAAACAGCAGCGCAAGAGTCAAGCAGGCGAGCATCAGCAGCAAAGCGAAACCACCCAACACCACAGCGTTGCGGCGCCAAGTGGCAAGCACCTCATCCTTGGACTGGCCGACATTGACCACCAACGGGAAATCTTCCACCCGATGGAAGCCATAGACACGCTCCACACCGTCGATGACTGCCCGGTTGGTGAAGGTCCCGCTTTCTGCAACGGTAATGCGGGCAAGGTTCTGCGATCCGGCGACAGAGCGGCCCACATCACCTTCCGCTTTAGGGAACCGCGCAACAAGTGCGCCCTCGCTGAGATAAAGATTCAGACTGCTCTTGGCTCCGATGTGAACGGCAGCGAATAGATCGTGAAAATAGTCCAGCCGGATGGCGCCCATAACCACTCCACCGAAACTGCCGTCCGGCTTGAACCACGCACGACTCACTGGCAGAGCACTGCGACCGGTCAAGCGCGAGTGGATTGGCTGCCCAATGAACAGACCCTTGCGCACGCCAGCTTTCAAGACCAAAAAGTAGTCCCGGTCAGAAAAATCTACGAGGCCAGGCGGCAGCCCGCCGGAGTCAAGCATTCGCTGACCCTGCGCGTCAAGCACAAGCACCGCAGACAGCCCTGCGGCGCGCAGCGAATGGTCGAACAGCACGCGGTCGCGCAGCTCGGGCTCCAGCGCCATGACGCGGGGATTCGCCAGATCTTGCGCCAGGCCCTGCAACGACGAGTCAAGGCTCTTGATCCGTGTGGCGATGGACTGCGACAGCGTGTAGGCCAGATTGGCGCTGGTGCTCTTCGCATGGTTCAACGCATCGCTGCGCATGGACAAAACGGCAAGGCCGAACAAGGTGCCAATCCCCAAAGAGAGAAGCACCGCCAGCAAGATCAATCGGCGGGAAGCAGTCAGGCGCACAAAAAGGGGCGGCGGTCAGCGCTACGAAGCATTTATAGACTGGCATTCCCTCACGATCTCGGCTTGCCGTCAAGGCTTTGCGCGCACCCCCATCGGCCGCGCCACAACCCCAGCGCCGCGCACTTCAAAGCGCACTTCATCGAGCACACGACCCGCCCCATCCTGCAACTGCAGATGGTGGCGGCCCGGCCACGGCAGCCAGGCGTGCACCGCCCGACGTCCGACCAGCTTGCCATCCAGCTGCCAGCGCAGCGCGGAGGTCTTGGCAGCGCCCGCCGCGACAAAGCGCAGACGCTGGTTGGCCGGAGGAATGTCTGGATCGAGCGCCACCACAGCGCCAGAGGCGGGCTCTGCAATGCGCAGCGAGGGGAGATTGGACGCCATAGCAGTTTTTTGGTCTTTTTGACCTCTAGCGCTTACTGGATAAGCGCCGCCAGCTTCACTATCAATAGCAAACTGCGGCTGCTCGGTGCCCATCAAGAACCATTCGCTGCGCGCTGCCTCCAGCGGATTGGACCCTGCGACCGCTGGCCCGAAATGCACCGCCGCTTGCACGACTCCTTTGGGTGGGCGCGGCGCGCGGCTGGCCTCGTGGGCGTGCAGGTGGCCCATAACCGCGGCCCACATGGGCGCCGCGCCGCTGCTGCCACTGACGTCGTGCATCGCGCCGCCTGCGGCATTGCCGACCCACACGCCCACCGTGTAGCGCTGCGACCAGCCGACCGCCCAGTTGTCGCGCATGTCCTTGCTGGTGCCGGTTTTCACTGCGCTCCAGAAGCGCGTGGCCAGCACGCTGTCCAGGCCGAAGGTGCGGGCGCGGGCGTTCGGGTCGGACAGGATGTCGCCGACAATGAAGGCCGCGCCAGAGTCGATGGCACGCGTCCATTTCGGCGGCTGCGGCTTGCTTGGGACAAGGAACGGCGCCACGGGGCTCACGCGACCGCCGTTGGCCAGCACCCGGTAGGCATTGGTCAGCTGCAACAGGCTGACCTCGCTGCTGCCCAGCGCCAGGCTCAGGCCGTAGTAGCCGCCGCTCTCGCGCAGCTCCAAGCCGAGCGTCTGCAGTTCCTGAAAAAACGCATCGGGCGACACCATGGTCAGCGTGCGCACCGCCGGCACGTTGAGGGAAGACGCCAAGGCCGTGCGCACCGACACCCAGCCTTTGAAGCGCAGGTCGTAGTTTTTAGGGATGTACAGGCCGCCGTCGGTGGCGATGTGGGCGGGCGAGTCGTCAATCAACGAGGCCGCCGTCAGACGCCGCTCCTGCAGCGCCTGCGCGTAGAGAAACGGCTTGAGGGTGGAGCCGGGTTGCCGCCGCGCGAGCACACCATCGACCTCTGCTGCCTGGCTCAGTTCGCCCGACGAGCCGACCCAGGCCAGCACCTCGCCGCTGGCGTTGTCGAGCACCACTATTGCTCCGTCCTGCACGTTGCGCCCGCTCAGCTCGCGCAGCTGCTGCGAGAGCGTTTGCACCGCAAAACGCTGCAGCGGCGCGCGCAGCGTAGTGGTCAGGCGGGCGGGCACAGGGCTGCCAGCGGGCAAGGCCGCCAATGCGCGGCGCGCAAAGTGCGGCGCGATGCCCTCGCTGGCCGCAAAAGCGCGACGCGCCAAAGTGCCGCTGGCAAGCAGTGCCAGCGCGTCGCAATCGATGCTCGCAGGTGCCGCGGCGGCGCTGCCCGCGGCCTGCATGTCGCGCAGTACGCCACAGGCCCGGCGAGCGACCAAGGCATTGCTGGCGTTGGGTGCGCGCACCAGCGCCGCGGCAATGGCCGATTCCCGCTCGTCCAGCCCTTGGGGCGCTTTTCCAAAGAGCGTGCGGCTAAGCGCGTCAATACCTACCAGCTCGCCGCGAAACGGCACGAGATTCAGGTAGGCCTCCAGGATTTGCGCCTTGCGCCAGCGCCGGTCAAGCACTTCGGCCGCGGCCACTTGGCCAATCTTTTGCACCACGCTGCGACCTCCCGGCCGCTGGCGCAGGTCGGCGCCGCCTGGGCTATCGACCAAGCCGGCGAGCTGCATGGTGATGGTGCTGGCACCGCGCGTGCGCTCATTCCACAGGTTCGCCCAGGCGGCCGCCGTGGCGGCCTGCCAATCGACGCCGCTGTGCTCGTAAAAACGTTTGTCTTCCGACAACAGCATGGCGCTGCGCATTGCAGGCGATATGTCGACCAGCGCCACCCATTCGCCACGCCGCACGGTGGCGTCGGTGCGCACGCGCTGCAGCACGGCGCCGTCGCGCGCCAGCAATTGGGTTTCTGAGCTGCGCCAGCCAGCACGCACCTCGGCAAAGGTGGGAAGTGCCCAGGCTGGCAGCGTTGCGAGCGCCAGCAGCGAAGCGCAGACGGCCCTCTGCAATGCGGCGCGCTCAATCATCGTGGTGCTCGGCGTCGAAACGATGCTCCGCCCGTGTCAGATGGCGCACGAGCACATGCGAGACCAAGTTCACGCCAATGCCGCCAAACAGCACCGGCAATACATACAAGGCCACGCTTAATTCGGAAAGAAACATGGCGTCGTCGACTACCGATGGAGTTTGAACGGCCATCCGGCTAAGCGTCTGCAAAAGATACACATCGACGCCTGAAAGGACCGTGAGCAACAGACCGAAGGCCAGCACTGTTGTGGACGACACTGCGCGCCGCACCAGCAAGCCAAAGTAGATTGCGGCGGGCACAACGACAGAAAAGACCAAGAGCAGCCAAAAGTGCAGCTCGATGAATACGCTTGATCGCATGGTGACAGTCAAAAACTGCCTGCAAGCATGCCAGATCGCAGAGCCGACTTCGCAGCGGCGAAGTCAAACTGAGTGCGCCAGCCGAGCGCAGCTGGCGCTCAGTCCCGGGGCGTCTGGCAGTTGCTCGCAGACCTAAAACGGCCCTGCGTGCCCGGGCGAGCGGTGCAGCAACTCGCTGCGGCTGTCGGCGCTGGTGGCGCGGTAGCGCTCGTACTGGCGCAGGATGTCCACAATGACCTCTTCACGCCGCAGGTACTGAATGTCGTAGCCGTCCCGGCCGTCGGCAAAGAAGGTGATGGGCTCAAACACATAGGGCAACTTGCCTTCAGGCGCGGCGTCGCGCACCGCGAAGGTGGCGGTCGCCCGGCGCGTGATGCGCACGCCGTACACAAAGTCACGCAATGCTGCGTCGGGGATCACAAGGCGAAGCGCCTCGTCCTGCTGCGGGTCGCCCTGCAAGTCTGCGACCACGCCGCGCTCACCCAATTCGTTGGCGACGTCGCGCATGGCGGGCACCACAGTTTTGGCCAGGTAGGCACGCACTTCAGCTTCGGTGGAGTCGCGCACGATCTGCTCAAGCCTGTGGCGCCAGTGCGCGCCGCTCCAGAAGTTGGTGGCAGGCGCCAAATCGCGCGTGGCGTGAGCCTGGTCGGCCACCAAGCCGCGCCACAAGCCCCAACAAAGCACCAGCATGATGAGCGCCACCGGCAGCGCGGCCACCAGCGTCATCGCCTGCAGCGCCTTGAGGCCGCCGGCAAGCATGAGGATGGTCGCCGTCACTCCCAGCACTGCCGCCCAGAACAGGCGCTGCCAGACGGGCGAGCGCGGGTGGCCGCGCGAAGCGATTGTGTCCACCACGAAGGCACCCGAGTCGGCCGAGGTGACAAAAAACACGGCAATCAGCACGATGGCCAACCACGACACAGCTGTGGACCAAGGCAGCAGGTCGAGGAAGTTGAAGAGCAGCGCATCGACGTTGCCCACCGTAGCGCCGAGCGCGCCTTGTGCGGCGTGGGTGTCGATCCAGATGGCGCTGTTGCCAAACGCCGTCATCCACAGCAGGTTAAACGCCGTGGGCACCAACAGCACACCGACGATGAACTGACGAATGGTGCGGCCGCGCGAGATGCGGGCGATGAACATGCCCACGAAGGGCGACCAGGAAATCCACCAGGCCCAGTACAAAATCGTCCAGCCGCCAAACCAGCCGGGGTCGCTTGAACTTTCATAGGCAAAAGTTCGCAGCGACAGCGACACCAACTGCGACAGGTAGTTGCCGATGTTCTCGCTCAATGCCTGAAACAGGAACACCGTCGGCCCCGCAATGATGACGAAGCCCAGCAGCAGGAAAGAGAGCGACAAATTGAGCTCACTCAAGCGCCGCACGCCCTTGTCGAGCCCACTCACGGCGGAGAGCCCTGCCAACGCGACGACCACCACGATGATGCCCACGCGAAACACATCGGTCGTCGTGTCCCAGCCACCCACGCGACCCAAGCCGGCAGCGAGCTGCAGCGCGCCGTAGCCCAGCGTGGTGGCGATGCCGGCAATCGTGCCCACCAACGCAAACGCATCGACCGCATGGCCAATGGGACCGTTGATTCGCTCTTTGAGCAGCGGGTACAGGCCCGAGCGCAGCGTAAGCGGCAGGTTGTAGCGAAAGCCAAAGTACGCCAGCACCAGCCCCATGGTGCCGTACACCGCCCACGCGTGAAAGCCCCAGTGGAAGAACGTGACTTCAAGCGCCTCGCGCGCCGCGGCCGGCGTGCCGCCAACGGTGGTGGGGGGTTTCAAGAAGTGCTGCAGCGGCTCGGCCACGCCGAAATACATCAGGCCAATGCCCATGCCGGCAGCAAACAGCATGGCCGTCCAGGAAACGAAGTTGAATTCGGGTTCGGAGTTGTCGGGCCCGAGCTTGATGTCGCCGTAACGGCTCGATGCAATCAGCACCAGAAACACCAGGAACACCGTCACCACGCTGGTGTAGAACCAGTCGAAATGGCCCACTACCCAGCTCTGCGCACCAGAGAACACCGTGCCCGCGCGCTCGGGCTCCATGGTGCAAAACACGAGCAAGGCGCCGAGTACAGCCAGCGCCGGCAACACCACAGGCGCGGCCAGCGTCGTGCGCGGCGTGGGCTCGCTCGCCGGCAGCGGGCCACTGGCCTCTGCGGCCGGCAAGGCCATGCCGCCTTCTTCTGGGAGCAATTCATCGGGGTGGGGAGCGGGCATTCGGTGTCCTCAACAATGTGCGCGCTGCGGCAACGCCTGGGTGCGGGGGCTAGGACGCACGGGAATTTTGGTGGCCAGTGTGCGCGCGATGCGGTGCGCACACTGTCGTCCAATGCCCCAAACCCGCCGCGCACTCTATATTAGGAATGAAATAAGCCTGTAACGCTTATACAACAAGCGTTTACAGCTCATTTTTTAATAGCGAACCTAATCTATTTTCCCTGCACCACGGTCATACGCGGATTGGGCGATTCGCCAAACATCTCGGGCGCGTAAAGCGCCTCAACGCGGGTGGGCGGCAGCGCGAAACTGCCCGGGTTGTTCAGGCGAATCGTGTACTGCAGCTTCACCTTGCCCTCGGGCAGGTATTCGTAGTAACTGCGGAAGGCCTCGAAACTGCGCTCTTCAAACGCCAGCCATCCCTTGTCCGAGCGCGACTCGCCTTGGGTAGCGATTTCTGAATCGCGCCCCAAGCCGCTGCCCAGAATGGTGGCGCCGCCCGGAATGGGGTCGGTGATCGCCACCCAGGTCATGTCGGTGCTGGCGTCCACTTCCAGCGTGACGCGGAGCACATCGCCGCGCGAATACTGGCCAGCCGGCAGGCTCTTGTCGGCCTGCTCCACCGGCACCACCGTACGGCGCACGCGGTAGCCGGCGTCCAGCGGCGCGACGCGCGGCACAGCCGCGAGCGACTGCACGGTGAGCCATGGCTTGCCGCTGCCCTCGTGCGTGACGGCCAGGGTCTGCTTGTCGGCCTGCGGCCAAGGCAGAAACATGGTGTTGCCGCTCAGCATTCCGGGCGCCGAGGGCGCGCCATAGGCCTTGGTCTGAAGCGGTGCGCCACCAGCATCGGTGGGCTTGCGGCGCGTAACTTTGGTCCAGTCGACACCGGCAGTTCCATCCCCCAGGGTGGCCGTGGTCGTGCCGGTCACAGGCGTCTTCTCAAACTTGGCCGAGAAACTTCGCAGCGCAAGTGCACCCCACAAATTTGCCGTCGTGGTGTGCCAGGCACCACCCTGCTGGCGCGCAATGAAGCCGGTGACGAGGCGCGGCAGTTCGCTTTCCCACGCCGGGTTGTCCATCACCGCCAGCAGCAGGCGCGCGGCGTTCACGTCGCTGCCCTGCATCAGCCACCACCATTCGTCCTGCCGCTCAGTGGTGAACGCCACGCGCGTGCCCTGGAAGTTCAGGCGGCTGTGCAGGATTTGCTCAGCCTCTTGCAGACGCGCTGGCTGGTTGGCGATGCCAGGCACCGCGCGCAAGATGCGCAGCCAGTCGATCACTGCGTGCGTAGGCCACTGGTTGGGCGCGATGGTGATGCTGCTGAGCATGCGCGCCTGTGCCTTGCCGCTGCGCGACAGCGCCTCGATGGCGGCAAGCTTGCGCATGGCCAAGTCGTCGCGCGGGCTCCAGAACTTGCGGGTGATTTTACCCTCGATAAACGCCACAAGTGCCTGTTCCATCGGTGCGCGCACTGCGTCGGGCAGGGCCATAGTGGGGTCCAGCTTGGCAGCTTCGTCGGCGGCCGAGAGCAGGAACGCCGTCAGCGTGTCGCTGCCCCGGCGGCTGTCGCCGTCGCGCGGCGGGAAGTAGTTGGCCAACCCGTCTTCATCCAGGTACGTCGGGACGCGCGCCATCAAAGCGCGCCAGGCGACGGCATCGTCCATGCCGATGGCCTTGCTCGCCTGCTGCTCCAGGCAGCTGTAGGGATAGCGGGCCCACCAGTCGCGCACGCCGGGCAGGCCTTCGGCCAGCTTGGGCTGCACCGCTAGGCTGATGCCACCGCGCCCGGGCAAGGCGGTGGGAGGCGGCGCCACGGGAAGCTGGTAGCTGCCATCGAGCTGCACCAGCGTGCCCTGCTGCACCGCGACCGGCACAGCGGGAACGATGCGCTGCTGCGCCTTGAGCGCGTCGCGCGCGCCGCCGAGCGTGTCGTGCGCTTCAATTTCCCACATCAGGGCTTGGGCGCGGGTTTGGCCCAGCTGCTCGGGCGCGGTGACGTCCCAGGCCAGCTCGCGCGCCTCACCCGCAGGAATTTCCACCGTCTGCGGCTTGAGCTCCAGCAGCGTGGCACGCGGCGTGGCCTCGACCTGCATCGCCTTGGCAGTCGTGTTGCGCAGTGTGATCTGTGCGCGGAACTGGTCGCCCTCACGCACGAGCGGCGGCAGCCCGCTGATGATTTGCAGGTCCTGCGTGCTGCGGATGGTGGCCGAGCCCGTGCCAAACAGCCCTACAGAAGCATCGGCCACTGCGACGATGCGAAAGCTCGTCAACGCGTCGTTGAGCGGCACGGTCACTTTGGCTTGCCCCTTGTCGTCGAGTTTGACGACGGGCTGCCACAGCAACAGTGTGTCAAGCAATTCGCGCGTGGGCGCGCGGCCACCGCCACCACCGGGAGGTGCTGCTTTTTTGCCGTAGTGGCGCCGACCGATGATCTCCATTTGCGCGGTGGCCGTCTGCACACCCCAGGAGCGGCGCTGGAGCATCGATTCCAGCAGGTTCCAGCTGGTGTTGGGCATGAGCTCAAGCAGCGCCTCGTCCACCGCCGCGAGCGCTACCTCGGCATTTGCTGCAGGTTTTCCGTCCGGCAGCGTGGCAGTGATGGTCACTTGCGCCTTGCCGCGCACCGGGTAGCTGGCTTGATCGGCAGCCACCTTCACGTCGATGCGGTGGGCGGAGGTGCCCACCTTGAGCTCGGTCATGCCAAAACGGAAGGCCGGCTTACTCAGGTCCACCAGGGCGGTGGGCAGCTTGTACTGTTTGCCGTCGTACCAGAAGGCGCCCCACCATTCGCGCGGCGCCTTGAAGCCCCAGGTGAAGAAGCTGTACCAAGGCACCTCATGCAGGCGGCCACGCAGCACGAGCACACTGATGTACACATTGGGCCCCCAGTTGGGCTCCACCTTGAGTGCCACGCTCGGGTCTTTGCCCGAAAGCGTTACCACCTGCGTGTCGATGATGCCCTCGCGCTCCACCGCCACCAAGGCCGTTGCCTCACGAAACGGCATGCGCACCTGCAACCGCGCGGTTTCGCCCGGCTGGTAGCTGCGCTTTTCAGGCAGCACATCGATGCGGTCGTGGTTCTCGCCGCCAAACCACTGCTCGCCGGCGCGGCTGACCCAGATCGACGATGCCGCGTCAAAGGTGTTGCCGTCCTTGTCGCGCGCTGTGGCGACGAGCTCGACCTCGCCCACGTCGTTCAGCTGCGCTTCGCACAGCAGCAGGCCGCGCGCATCGCTCTTGCCGGTGCAGATGATGCCGAGGTCGCGGGAGTCGGTGTGGTTGTCGTAGCTGTAGAAGCCGCCGACGATGCGCTTCCTGCTGCTCGTCGTCGTGCGCACCCGCGCCTGCACCTGCATGGGCACATCGGCCACGGGCTTACCGGCCGGTGAAAGCGCCAATGTCTGGAAGCGCGCCTTGTTGCCAGACGCCACCCAGCCCTCGGTCTTGATGCCGGCAATCACCCCGGCCGGCCACAGCGTGCTGCTGCTGCGCAGGGTTTGCACCTCGCCGCTGGGGTCGGCGTAGGTGGCTTCAATGACCAGTTCCTGCGCGCTGGCAGCGCGCGGCACCGGGTCAAGCGTCAAACGCCCGCCGCCCTTGGCGTCGAGCGCTATTGGCAGTTTGTCGGCAATGATGCGGGAGTCGCTGGAGGCGGGCGCTGCGCCCGAGTCTTCATCCTCGTTCTGCATCTCTTGCTGCGCGTTCTTGGCATCGCGGTCGCGTGGCGGGCTGAAAGTGAACTCGTCGTAGTCCGAAAACGACAGGCTCTTGGCGCGCACCAGCGCCGAGATGCGCACCGGCAGGCGCGCAGCAGGGCCGCCCGATACATAGTTCACCTGAACATCTACTGGAAGCTTGCGCAGATTGACCAGTGGGCCTTTGTCCTGTGGACCGACCCGGCCTTCGAGCACCGGCAAGCGGAACTCTTCAACACGGAACTGGCCCGAGTCCAGACGCACAGCCTCATCGCCCTTGCCGCGCAGCTCAACGCTGTACACGCCCAGCTTGGCGGCTGGCGGCGCAGCGAATTCGCTCTGCGCGCTGCGCCCGCCGGTCGCTGTGCTGCGCCAAGCCAGTGGCTGAATGAATTCCTGGCCGCTGCCCACATGCGTCACCACCAATTGATTCGGCTCGGTTTTAGACAGCGCAAAGCCCGCCGCCGTCTCAGCGCGCAAGAAATGCTTCATCGACACCGTTTCGCCTGCGCGCACCAGCATGCGGTCAAACACGGTGTGGGCACGCTGGTCGCGCTCGGCGTCGTTGCTGGTTGGCACATTGAACCGCCACGGCTCTATGCCGCGCTGCCACTCGCTCCAGGTGAAGGCCATGTCGGCAACCCCGTCGTCGCCGGTGTGACGCACGCTGACGAAGTAGCCGTCGGCGACGCCGTAATCGTCTTTGTCGTTGCTGCAATCGGGCGCGTGGGTCGGGAGGCCCTGCAACGGGGCGCGGCCCTGCGCGTCGGTTGTCGCCTCTGCCAAAACGCGGCCATCGCAGGCCGAAACCTGCACCTTGGCGCCTTGGACCACTTTGCCTTTGTCGAGCGAAGTCACCCAAGCGAGCGCGTTGTCGCGTCCCAACTTAAAGTGCACGGCCAAATTGGTAACGAGCGCGCTGGTGCGCACGTACATCGTGCGATTGGCACCGTACTCTGGCGCCAGCAGTGAGGCACCGAGCACTGGCGAAGCCACTTCCAGCACATGAAACCCCGGCGAGAGCGGCACGCCCACCACCTCGAACGGGCGCGGATCGGCCCCGTCCGCGCGCGGCAGTGCGACGCTGCGCACGCCGGGCTGGCCGGCCAGCAGCGACACCATGCGCGTCTGCAGGTAGTTCTTGTCGCCATCCTTCAACACGGGTGGCAGTGCGACGCGCGTGTCGCGCGCCGCCTGCTTGCGCGTCGCTTCGCCGCGGTCGTAGTACTGCACGCGGCGGTACCAGGTGATGATGTCGGCGTCGGTTTGCGGCGTCAGCGTGCTCATGGGCACGCCTTCTTTGGCTTGCGCCGGGCCAATGGCCTTGACCTGCAGGGCCGGTTCGACCTTGCGCAGCGTAATGGGCAGCAGCGCCGGCCCATCCGAGCCCTCGGCAAAGCGCTCCACGATGCCAAAGGGTGCTGCGGCAAACTTCGCCAGCGGCGGCATGGCGCCGGTGGACACCGCAAGCGGGAACATGCCGGCGTTGGCAAGCGTGCGGCCGGCCGCGTCCACGAAGTCTTTGGGCAGTTCCAGTGTGTACGCGGCACCTGCAGCGAATGGGGGCGCAAAGCGCACTGAGTTCACCACAGCATCTGGCTGTGCGAGTTTCGCCTCGTCGTCTCCATCGACGCCGGGCTTTAAAACCTCCTGCGCGCCGCGCAGACGCAAGGCCAAGGCCAGTTTGGACGGCACTGGTGCGCTGAAGGCGATCGTCATGGGCCGAATGGGCAAGCACGCCGCCTGCGCATTTTCCCGTTCGCATCTGAGCTCGGCCGTGAATGCGTCGCGCACTGTGTAGGCGAAGCGCTTTTCCACCTTCGTGACCACGCCACTGGGTGTAACAAGCCCCTTGCCCACCACCAGTTGGAGCTTGCTGCCCGCGGTGAGCCGACGGTTGCAGGCCAGCGTGGCGATGTTGAGCGGCGCCTTGGCCGCGTCCTTATCCATGCGCAAGGCCTTGAGCAGCTCGCTGCGCTGCGTGCCTTCTATCAGGCGCACGGGAATGCGTTCGCCCACACCTTCCATGGAACACCAGACGCTGGCCTTGACGCTCGCCAGCGTGGCAGGGCCGCTCAGTTGCAGCACAAAAAATTGTTCTTCGTCGAGGGACTGCCAGGTGCGTGGACGCACAAGTTCAACCACCGGCCCGCCACTATTGAATTGATAGCTTTTAGCGCCCGTCCAGCTTTCGCCAGAAGGCGATTTGATCGTTAATTCTGGCTGGGCAGTGCAGCGCACGCCGGGCGGCAAGTGCTGCGCAAAGTCAAACACCCATTCGCGCTCACTGGTCCAGCGGCCAGTTCCCTGGCTCGCCGCAGCGTCGCTGCAGGCAATGGTGAACGGCGCGGGCGCCTTGGGGTCGCCGAAGCGCACCGCCGGAGCATCGAACTGCGCCACCACCTGGCGCACGCTCGCCACTTCGCCTTGTGGCGAAAACCGGCTCGTCTGCAAAGCCTGCGCGCCCAATGGCGCGAGCAGTGCAGTCAGCACTGCGAGGATTTGGAAGCGGCGCATGGGGGTCCCTTTCTGTCTCTTTTCGCCCGAGGGTACCAAACCTCACCTGTGGAATCGGACATTTCGAGTCGCCTGAGTCCTACGCGCCTACCCTGCAATTGGTTCCACCATCGCGCTTTGGCACCCATCCACAGGACCTCACCATGGCGAAAAACAAAGGCAGCGCTGCGGCGCCTGCGCGAACCTCAGCTGAACAGCACACCGACCAGCGAGGCAATGCGGACGAACTGCAGCAACAGGCGGGCGGCACCCACCCGCCCATGACAACGCAGCAAGGCATTGTGGTTCCGGACAACCAGAATTCCCTCACCGCAACGCCGCGCGGGCCGGTTTTGCTGGAAGACTTCATCCTGCGGGAGAAGATCACGCACTTCGACCACGAGCGCATTCCCGAGCGCGTGGTCCATGCGCGCGGCTCTGCAGCGCATGGATTTTTCGAGCTGACCGATTCGCTGGCCGAATTCACCACCGCCAAGGTGCTGACCGAAGTCGGCACCAAAACCCCCGTATTCGCCCGCTTCTCGACCGTGGCCGGTGGCGCCGGTTCGGTGGACACACCGCGCGATGTGCGCGGCTTTGCGGTCAAGTTCTATACGCCAGAGGGCAATTGGGACTTGGTAGGCAACAACATCCCGGTGTTCTTCATTCAAGATGCAATGAAGTTCCCTGACTTGGTGCACTCAGTCAAGATGGAGCCGGACCGGGGCTTTCCGCAAGCCGCCAGCGCACACGACACCTTCTGGGACTTCGTCTCGCTGATTCCCGAATCCATGCACACCGTCATCTGGGCGATGAGCGACCGCGCCATTCCCCGCAGCCTGCGGATGATGGAGGGCTTTGGCATCCACAGCTTCCGCTTGCTCAACGCCGAGGGCAAAAGCACCTTCGTCAAGTTCCACTGGCGCCCCAAGCTTGGCCTGCAGTCCACCGTATGGGACGAGGCGGCGAAACTTCAGGGCGCGGACAACGACTACCACCGGCGCGACCTGTTTGAGGCGATTACTGGGGGCGACTTTCCGGAATGGGAGTTTGCCGTGCAGCTGTTCACCGAAGAGGACGCCGCAAAATTCCCCTTCGACCACCTCGACGCCACCAAGCTGATTCCCGAGGAACTGGTGCCGCTTCGCAGCATTGGCCGCATGGTGCTCGACCGGTGGCCGGACAACTTTTTCGCCGAAACCGAGCAGGTCGCCTTCTGCCCCGCCAACGTGCCGCCCGGCATTGATTTCAGTAACGACCCGCTCCTGCAGGGCCGACTTTTTTCTTACCTCGATACGCAGCTCATTCGCTTGGGCGGCCCCAACTTTGCCCAGCTGCCCATCAATGCGCCCAAGTGCCCGTTTCACAACCTTCAGCGTGATGGCCACATGCAGATGCAGGTGCCCAAAGGCCGCGTCAACTACGAACCGAGCAGCCTGCAAGCCGACACGCCGCGTGCCTCAAAAGCGCTCGGGACGCGCCACTTTGCCGAGCAGCCCGACGACGGCGTGAAAGGCCGCCTGCGGCCCGAGAGCTTTTTCTGACCACTACAGCCAAGCGCGCCAGTTTTTTATTAGCCAAAGTGCACCCGAGCAGGCGCACATCGCGTCGGCTTATGTGTTTGAGCTGTCGAAGGTGCAAACGCAGCATGTGCGGGAAGCGATGGTCGGGCACTTGCGCCACATCGACGAAGGCTTGGCCAAGCGCGTCGCAGATGGGCTGGGCCTACCCAGCATGCCGCCAGCGCCGCCGGCTGCAGTTCCGACGCAGGACTTGCCGCCCTCCCCGCCGTTGGCGATTCTGAAAAAGATGAAGCACACGCTGCAGGGGCGCTGCATCGGCATTTTGGTCGCCGACGGCTCAGACGGCGCGGGCCTGAACAAGCTCAAACAAGCCGCCATGAAGGAAGGCGCCAGCGTGAAGGTGGTGGCGCCCAAGCCGATGGTGAAGCTGAAAGACGGCACGCTGCTTGCCGCCGACGGCCAGCTTGCCGGCACCCCGTCGGTCGTGTTCGACGCCGTGGCCTCCATGCTGGACCCAAAGATGGGCCAGCAGCTTGCCAGCGAAGCCGCCGCAGTGGACTGGTTCCGCGATGCCTTCGGCCACCTGAAGGCGATTGCCGCGTGCAAGGGCACCCAGCCCATCCTGGACGCCGGCAGCGTGGCGCGCGATGCAGGCGTGTTTGACCCAGCCGATGTGAAAGCCTTCCTCGAAGCCGCCAAGACGCGCCAGTGGGACCGCGAACCCAAAGTGCGCACGCTGGCTTGACCAACCCTTTTTCAACCCACGGAGAACCACGATGACCAAAGCCAAGTACGACCGCGCCCAGCTTGAAGACCTGGTGCTGCAAATGATGGAAACCGAATTGGGCGGCGAAAAAATCTACCGCGCTGCGATTGCCACCGCCGTCAACGACGACCTCAAGGAAGAATGGGAAGGTTACCTAAAAGAAACCTTGCACCATCAAGAGGTGGTGCGCAGCCTGTGCGCCACCTTGGGGCTGAACCCCGACGATCAGTCGCCCACGCGCACCGTGGTCGGCCATATTGGCAAATCGCTGGTGCAGGCGATTGAAATGGCGCAGCGCACTGCCCCGCCGGACGCTGCGCAGGTGGTGGCGGCCGAATGCGTGGTGCTGGCGGAAACCAAAGACCATTCCAATTGGGAGCTCCTCGGCCGCGTGGCCGAGGTGGCGACGGGTGACTTGGGCAAAGCGCTGAAAGCTGCGCACGAGGACGTTGAGCAGGACGAAGACCACCACCTTTTCCATACCAAAGGCTGGATGCGCGAGCTGGCCATTCAGGGCGTTGGCATGCCAGCGGTACTGCCGCCTCCAGAAGAGGTCAAGCAGGTGGAGACGGCCATTGGCGCTTCGCGCGCAGAGCAAGCGCGCTCGTCCATGCTCTGACCGCTGCAGACCCGCCGCGTAGCATTTACTCTTCTATTGATAGCTGGTAGCGCTTCCCCAGTAAGCGTTACAGGCCATTTTTATGCGAAATATTCCTGCAGTGCTGAGCCGCGATAGTGAACGTTACTGGGGCTTGAAGCCGCTGTCCTGAATGATGCGCGTCCAAGCCTTCGTGTAGGCCTGCTCGCGCTTGGCAAGTTGCTCAGGCGCCATGAACTCCACCGTCAGGCCCAACGCAACCAACTGGCTGCGCACTTCGGGGAGCGCCAGCACCTTGGCCACGCCGTCAGAAAGCCGCTGCACCTCGGCCGCCGGGGTGCCTTTGGGCGCGTAGATGCCGTAGTACGGCAGATCTTCAAAACCTTTGAGGCCGATTTCATCGAACGTTGGCACATCGGGCAAGGCTGCCTGACGTTGGGTGCCCAGCACACCCACGACGCGAAGCTTGCCAGCGCGGTGGTTTTCAATGAAGTCCTGCACCGAACCGACGCCGGCGTGAATCTGGTTGCCCAGCATGTCGGTCACCATGGGCGCGCTGCCGCGGTACGGGGCCGACACCAAATCGAGCTTGTACTTGTCGGCAATGACCTTCACCAAAAATTCCGGCGTGGAAGCGGGCGCTGGAATGCCGACCGCATCCTTGCCGCCGTTCTTGGTTTTGACCCAATCGACGTAGGCAGCAAAGCTGTTTGCTGGCGTGCCGCCCGACACGGCGAAGGCGTTCACAAAGGTGGCGATGCCGGCGACGGGAACGAAGTCGGTTTCTGGCGCGTAGCCGGGGTTCTTGATCACCAGCGGAAGAATGGAAATCGTGTGGTCGTGCGAGAGGAACAGCACGCTGCCGTCCGCAGGTGCGGCCTTGAGCGCCTGCGCTGCAATCTGCCCACCGGCGCCCGGCCGGTTTTCCACCAGCACCTCAGTGCCAAGCGGCGCGCGCAGCTTGGCCGCCAGCAGGCGGGCAATGGCGTCTGAGCCGCCGCCGGCCGGGAAGCCCACCATGATGCGAACGGGTTTGGCGCTCTGCGCGAACGCACTGCACATGGCCAGGCTGGCGCCCAGAGCGGCGGTGGTGCGCAAGGCGCGCGAGATCAGGCTTCGGCGGGACGTGGACATGGGCAGAGCTCCTTCGGCGGGGTGAGAATTTGCACGCTGAACTGCGATGCAGCTTGGCGGCGCACTAAGCAATATATTTTTGATAGCTGCCAGCGCTTATGCAGCAAGCGCTAGAGGCCAATTTCATTAAAACTTTTAACCCAGGCGTGCTTGGTGGCGGGCAATCTGCATTCTGACCTGCGCCGGCGCCGTTCCGCCCAGAGTGCTGCGTGCATCGAGCGATCCGCGCAGGCTGAGCACTTCGTACACGTCCTTCTCGATCTGCGGGTGGAAACCTTGCAAGACAGCAAGCGGCAGTTCGGACAGGTCGCAGGCGTGCGACTGCGCGGCCTTGACGGCGTGCGCCACGGTTTCGTGCGCGTCGCGAAACGGGAGTCCCTTCTTCACCAAATAGTCGGCCAGGTCCGTGGCCGTGGCGTAGCCTTTGCGGGCCGCATCTTCCATCGGCTGCGGGTTGACGGTGATGCCGCCGCTCTTCTCACCGGTGGCTGCATCCAGCTGGCCGCCAATCATCTCGGCAAATATGCGCAGCGTGTCCTTGAGCGTGTCCACCGTATCGAACAAAGGTTCTTTGTCTTCCTGGTTGTCCTTGTTGTAGGCCAGCGGCTGACCCTTCATCAGCGTGATCAGCGCCATCAGGTGGCCGACCACGCGGCCCGCCTTGCCGCGCGCCAGTTCAGGCACGTCCGGGTTTTTCTTCTGCGGCATGATCGACGAGCCGGTCGTGAAGCGGTCGGCAATACGGATGAAGGCGAAGTTTTGGCTCATCCACAGCACCAGCTCTTCCGAGAGGCGGCTGATGTGCACCATCACCAGACTGGCGGCGGCGGTGAATTCAATCGCGAAATCGCGGTCGCTCACTGCGTCCAGGCTGTTCTGGCAGACCTGCGCCTGGCCCTGCGCATCGACCATGCCGAGCGTGCGCGCCACGCGCTCACGGTCCAGCGGGTAGGTGGTGCCCGCAAGGGCCGCGCTGCCCAGCGGCAGCACGTTGACGCGCCGGCGCACGTCCTGCATGCGCTCTGCGTCACGGGCAAACATTTCCACATAGGCCAGCAGGTGATGGGCAAAACTCACTGGTTGTGCGACCTGCAAATGGGTGAAGCCGGGAAGGATCACTTCCACGTTGCGGCTGGCCACTTCAACCAGGGCGCGCTGCAGGTCGGCAAGCAAGGTCGCGAGCAGGTCGATTTCGCTGCGCAGCCAAAGCCGCACGTCGGTGGCGACCTGGTCGTTGCGGCTGCGGCCGGTGTGCAATCGCTTGCCGGCGTCGCCGACGAGTTGCGTCAAACGGGCTTCGATGTTGAGGTGGACGTCTTCCAGATCGAGCTTCCAGTCGAACTGGCCGGCTTCGATTTCGCCGCTAATCTGCTCCAAGCCGCGCACGATGTCGGCCCGGTCGGCTGCGGCAATGATTCCCTGCGCGGCGAGCATCTCGGCATGCGCGAGACTGCCGTCGATGTCGGCACGCCACAGCCGTTTGTCAAAGAACACGCTGGCGGTATAGCGCTTGACCAGGTCACTCATCGGCTCAGAAAACAGCGCCGACCAGGCTTGCGCCTTGGTGTCTAGTTGGTTGGCAGAGGCAGTGGAAGCGTTGCTGGCAGGCGAATGTTGGTCTTGGCTGGTGGACATGAGAGGGCAATAATCGCGCACCGACGACAGCCGGACCGCCCGGATGCCGCAATGCAAGAGACCCAAATTTTATCGACCCTTCCAGAAGAGCCTTCTCAAGCGAGCAAGTCGCAGGACCGGGCGCGCGTTCTGGTGTTCGACGCGTGCGACTTGGGGGTGGTGTTGCGCGCGGTATTGTTTGTGGAATTGGTGGTCGCCGTCGGCGTGATGTTTGGCGCGCAGTCGCCCATTGAATGGCTCGCACGCCTGTCGCTGCTCACCGGCGGCACGCTGCCCGCCACCCTCGCCTGGCTGGTGGCTGGATGCAGCGCCAAGCGCCTGCTCGCCCGCCTGCCGGTCCGGGCGCAGAACGCGGCCGGCGTGCTGCTGGGCGCACTGGCCGGCCTGTGGGCCTGCGCCATTCTCACGATGGTCGGCGTGGCCGAGCTGCCGCCTTGGTGGGCAAGCGCCGCCAGCGGCGCTCTGCTTGCCGCACTGCTGGTGGCCGCACTCACCCTGCGGGCGCGCGGCCGCACACCTGCAGCCACCACAGCGCGGCTGACCGAGCTGCAATCGCGCATACGCCCGCACTTTTTGTTCAACACCCTCAACAGCGCAATTGCTCTAGTGCGCGAAGACCCGTCGAAAGCCGAGTCGCTGCTGGAAGACCTGAGCGACCTGTTCCGCCACGCACTGGTCGAGCAAGGCGAATCGGTCACGCTGGCGGAAGAACTGGTGTTGGCACAGCGCTACCTGGCCATTGAGCAGGTTCGATTTGGCGAGCGCCTTCAAGTGGAATGGCAAATCGACCCGCGCGCCGGCAGCGCCCTGCTGCCGCCGCTGTTGCTGCAGCCACTGGTGGAGAACGCCGTCAAGCATGGTGTCGAGCCCAGCAGCTGGGGCGGACGCCTGCGCGTATGCACCGAACTGCGCGGCAGTCGTGTGGTGGTCCGCATTACCAACACCCTTCCCGCCGAGAGCGCACGCACTGGTCACGGTGCGCCGGGCCACGGCATTGCGCTTGCCAACGTGCGCGCGCGCCTGGCGCTGCTGCACGACGTGCAGGCGGAGTTCAGCGCAGGCGTGCGCGGCGGCCTTTATGAGGTGCAGCTCTCCATCCCGCCCACGCGTGCCGTGCACCCCGCGACCGAAGCGAAGCCTTCCAGAAAGGGGCGTACTCCGTGAACATTCTGATCGTGGACGACGAAGCACTGGCGCGCAGAAGGTTGGCCACGCTGTTGGCCGACTGCACCGCCGCACCGCCGCACCGCGTCGTTGAGGCAGCCAGCAGCGCAGAGGCTCTTGCGCTGCTCACACCGGGCGACGGGCGGGGTGTCGACCTCGTGTTGCTTGACATCCACATGCCTGGGCTTGACGGCCTGGCGCTGGCCCACCGGCTGCGCGCCTTGGCTTGGCCACCGGCGATCGTATTTGTCACTGCGCACACCGAACACGCCGTCAGCGCTTTTGAACTCGAAGCGGTCGATTACCTCACCAAACCCGTGCGTCTGGAGCGTTTGCAACAGGCACTGCTCAAAGCACAGCGCCTGCGCGCCCAAGCCGACCAAGCGCCCCACACCGCAAATGCACCTGCAGCGCCCGGCGAAAGCCTGCTGATCCAGGACCGCGGACGAACCGAGCGCGTCCCGCTCTCCGAAGTGCTGCTGTGCAAGGCCGAACTCAAATACGTCACCTTGCGCACCGCAGCGCGCAGCTACGTTCTGGACAACACCCTCGCCGAACTGGAGTCCCGGCATGCGGAGCACCTGATGCGCGTGCACCGCAACGCGCTGGTGGGACGCCGCGCCGTGCGGGCGCTGGAGCGCTACTTCGACGCCGAGGAAGGCGAGATCTGGGCGGTGCGCCTTGCCGGCCTGACCGAGCCAGTGCCGGTATCGCGGCGCCAAGTGGCGGCTGTGCGCGAGACGATTGCGGGCAATTAGCCCTCAGCAACACCGCCTCTGGACGCGCGCTGCAAGCAGGCGCTGGAACGGCTATGCTGATCCTTGCGCTCCGCCCGGCCTATCGGGGGACGCATGTCATGTTCACCTCACACCAGCTACTGCCCTCTCCCGGCGTGCCGCTCACCAGGCGCACTTGCCTTGGCATGGCTGCGGCTGCGTTCGTGGCGGGCTGCACCAGCCTGCCAGGTCGGTTTGAAGGGAGCTTTCTACAACCGTGGCAAAGCTACGAGTCGCTGTCGCTTGAAGAATGGCGCCGGCGCCTTTCCAGCATGCGTGCCGTGGGTTGCGACGAGATGGTCGTCCAATGGAGCAGCACCTACGGCGGCGAGCACCCTTGGGCCATGCCAGACACGCTGATTCAGATGTTGTTTGACGAATGCGGCCGCTTGGGCATGGGCATTCGCCTGGGTTTGCCCTACGACGAGCGATGGTGGAAGGCGATGGGCGCGAGCGACGCACAGGTTTTGCCTGAATTTCTTGCGAGCACCCAGTCGCTCTGCATCGAAACACTGGACACCAGCCCTTGGCCAGTTCAAGCAGGGTTTCGCGGCTGGTATTTGCCATATGAGTTGGATCAGTACAACTGGGCCACGCCTGAGCGCCGCGCGCTGCTAATTCCTTGGCTGCAAACGATTGCGAACGCAAGCGCAAAGCGCGTGGCTGCACCGCTGGCAGTGTCCACTTTCTACAGCCGACTTCCCACGCCTGGAACGCTGGCAAAACTCTGGGAAGAGATTTTGAATCGAGTGTTGCTGCGTCCCATGCTCCAAGACGGTGTCGGGGTTGCAGGGATGGGCAACTATGCTGGGCTCGAACCTTTGCGCGCGCTCCTGCGCGAACGCGGTGTGCCCTTTGATCTGATCGTGGAATTGTTTGAACAGCTTACGCCACTGCCTGGAACAGGCGACGCCTTCCGGGCGCGGGCGGCAGACAGGACGAGGGTGCGCGCACAGATGGAAATCGCACGCAACTACGGCGCGGATCGCGTCATTGCCTTTGCGTTGGACCCTTGGTTGCTGGGCGATACGGAAGAATCGCTCACCTTGGCACGCGATTGGGGCGTGAGCAGGTAAGCCCGACACGCAGGCAACGCCGCGCCTTGTCGTGGGCATGCAAACCGGGGACAATCGCATGCTTGCTTCGAGAAACATCTGCATGACTTTTGTTACTGCCGCGTCACCCGCCTACGCTCCTGAAATTACCGCATCTTCCAGCGCAGCAATTGCTGCCGCGCACGCTGACGAGGTCGACAAAGCAGGAATGCTGCCTCTAAAGGCTCTCGACTCTTTGCGCGCCGAAGGGCTGCTCGGACTTCTGGTACCGCGGCATTTCGGCGGACCCGAGCTATCGCTGCGTGCGGTTGTAAATATCTGCCGAAGTCTTTCGGAATCCTGCGCTTCCACCGGCCTTATCTTCGCGATGCACCACTCCCAAGCTGCGGTGGCCATCAACCACGCGCAAGAGAGCGAATGGCACCAGCACCTTCTGCGCCGCGTCGCAAGCGAGCAAAGCGTGATTGCGTCGGCCACCACCGAAGGTGCAACCGGTGGCTCGATTCGCCACAGCGTGTGTTTTCTCGATGGGCGGGACGATGGTTTGCATCTGAACAAGCTCGGCTCGGTCATTTCCTACGCAAAGGCAGCGGACATTTTTTTGGTCAGCGCCCGAAGCTCTGAAGATGCCGCGCCATCGGACCAGCGGTTTGTAGCCGTGCTGCGTGAACAAGCGACATTAACCAGCTCAAAAACATGGAATCCGCTGGGCATGCGTGGCGCTTGCACAGAGCGGTTTGACCTGCACGCCCAATGCGCACCGGAACAAGTGTTCCCCGGCCCGTTTTCCCAGGCCATGTCGCAGACCATGTTGCCGACATCCCATATTCTGCTGGGCGCCGTGTGGCTTGGAATCGCCGCTTCCGCGCTTGGCCGAGCGCAAGCTTTCTTGCGCGCTCGAAACCGTGCTGGCGTCCCGCTCAACCCCATCTCCAACCTGCGTCTGGCAGAAGGCGAAGCGCTGGTTCAACAGATGCGCGCCATGATTTCCGCCAATTTGGCGCTCTACGAGAGCAGTGACAGCCGCGCGTCCGCCACCGACCGCATGGTCAGCTACAACACACTTAAAGTGGGCGCTTCCGAGCTTGTGGTGCGCGCGACGAATGTGGCGCTGCGCATCTGCGGCATTCAAGGCTACATGGAAGAAGGTGAGTTCTACTTGAGCCGCCACATTCGCGACGCCCACTCCGCCATGGTGATGGTCAACGACGACCGCATTCTTGGTAGCCTTTCCAGCGTGGTGCTCGGTATGCCGATCACCCGCGACGTTTGATTTTTGTTTTTACGCTTTTGTACTTTCCATGACCCTTCCCGAAATTGAATCGCAACTGGCCGACATGATCCATGCGGCGATCCTGAAAAAAGTTGATCCCGATACCTTGCTGCTTGAATCGGGCCTGCTCGACTCCGTCGCAGCGGTCGATCTGATGCTGGCCATCGAGGCACGATTTGGCTGTACCGTGCCGCTCACAGAAGTCGAAGAACACCTGCGCTCGCTGCGCACGCTTTCCGAATACGTAGCAGCACACTGCTAAACGCGACAGCATTTGCCCCATGTATTTCGACTTTGATTCCGCCGTTTTCGCAGACTTGCTCACCCGACCCGACGCCCTTGCCGTCATTGCGCAAGACCGCCAATTAAGCTGGCGCGAGCTTCAGTCCGAAGCGAATGCTTGGTGTGAAGAAGCGCGCACGCTGGGACTGGGTGCAGACACGCCAATTGTTATTCGCGGCCACAAGGAATCGGCTTTTTTTGTAGCACTGACGGGCGCGCTGATGCTGCGCGCACCCTTTGTGCCCGTCGACGCCGTGTACCCACAGCACCGCCTGCAGAGCATTCTGGATATTCTCGATGCCCATGTGCTGTACGAGACGGCGTCTGCCCAGTTTGAGGTATTGCGTTCTGGCCCGGCACCGGTCATGGAGGAGAAGGGCCTGTGCTACGTCATGTTCACGTCCGGCACTACTGGCCTTCCCAAGGGCGTTCAGATTGGACGAGAGAGCGTGCAGGGCCTGATCGACTGGATGCGCCTCGATTTTGAACTCGGCCCACAGCCCGTGTTTCTGAATCACACCGTGTTTAGCTTTGACGTCTCGCTCTACGACGTTTTCGGTACGCTGTCGTTCGGCGGCACGATCATGATGCTCGACCGCGACACCGCCGCATCCCCATTAAAGGTGGCAGCACTGATTGCCGAGCACCACGTCACCACCTGGGTGTCAACGCCTTCGTTCGCGCAGCAGCAGCTCCCCAACCCCGGTTTTCAGCAGGCTGCCCTGTCCTCTCTGCGCACCTTGCTGTTCTGTGGAGAGCCGCTCCCGGTGCCACTGGCACGGATGCTGCGCAAGCGTTTTCCGGACTTACCCATTCTCAACACCTACGGCCCGACGGAAGCAACGGTAGCGACGACGCTGCTGCGAGTCGAAGACGTGCACTTGGCCAACGACGCAGTCATGCCGATCGGCCGCGCCAAGCGCGACAGCGCGGTGTACTGCGAGGATGGAGAGCTGTGCATCGCCGGGCCCCACGTGATGCGCGGCTACCTCAATCGGCCCGACCTGAACGAAACGCGCATGCTGGTTCGCGACGGTCACCGCGGTTTTCGTACTGGCGACCTGGGCAGCGAAACCGAAGCCGGTATCTTGTTTTGCCATGGCCGCATTGACGATCAGATCAAGCTCCGCGGCTATCGTTTGGAATTGCTCGAGGTGGACGCTGCACTGGCCACACTTCCGGGCGCACGCGCAGCCGCCGCCATCGCCTTACGGCGCGCCGATGGTGCTGTTGCGCGCCTTGTAGCGTTTGTCGAGACCGGATCTGCGGACGCCACACTGCCCGCTGACATTGCAGACTGGAAGCCCCTTTTGGCGAGCAAGATCCCCCATTACATGCTGCCAACGGAACTTTTACCGTGCGCGCGCCTGCCCGTTTCAGTGAACTACAAGGTAGATCGAAAGCAGCTCGCCGAGCTTTACCTGTCGCTTAACGCTTGAACGCGTCGGTGCGGTTTGTCTGAATCACCAGCAGCGGAGCCTTGCCCGTCCCGAGAAGGAACAGGCTCAAGTGGTCTCCGGGCTGCATGGTCGGAAGCTGCTGCGCCGCAGTAGCCTCAGCGCCACATTGACCTGCCACAGCCGCGCGCACCGGGTTGACCGACCGCGCTGCCGAAGCCTGCTCTAGCACCTCACGGAACACGGGCGTACCCGCCGGCGACAGCACCAGCTTCGCCTCAGGACAAGCGGATGCGAAGTTATAAAAACGCAGCTCCGCTTTCAGTGCATCTTCCGTATCGCCCGTGTCGTCAATCGGGAAAAATTCGAATCCTTTGCTGCTGCGGCGCAGCAGAAGTGTTTGAAAGCTGTCTGGCGGAACTTGCAATTCCACATCTGCAGTGCCCACCCGAACCGAAAATTTCTGCCCGCCGGGCACGATCGCGTAACTGCCCGCGGGCGTCTGGCCGCCCAGCTTCTGAACCGGACCCTTTGCCACGCGCACCGCAAGCACTTTGGCTTCAGGATTCACCACGCGCACATAGGACGACCCTGCGGGCGGGCGCGCTGCATAAAGCTGCGACAGTGCACCTTCTTGCGCCAGCGAGATGCTTGAGACGCCCACCGCAGCCACCACCAGTGCGCCACGTGCCGCACTAAAAAAACCCGTTTTTGTAAAGAAGCAGAGCATCAGAACTGAAAGTAAAGAAACCGGGTTTCCCGGTGGAGGTGGATCAGACAGAAAAACAAAGTAACCACCAAGACTGCCAACCAGGGCAGCGTTGGCTTCCAACGCAGCCATGGCAGCCTTGCTTCATCGGCCCGCGCGAGCGCCGGCGAGAAGCGCCCAAGGATCTGGTGGGTATTGGGCGCGAGCCACACTATGAGAAGCATCAGGCTCAAGTACAGAACCAGCAAGTGGCGCCCGAGCAGCAAGCGCCATCCCTCGAATCCTCCCACTTCGTGGAGCACCAAGCCCGGCCATTGCCATGCTTCAAAACCATGCAATCCAGCCATCCCCTGCAGCAGCGCCGTGGCGTCTTGCACGCCCGAGGCACGAAAGAATGCAAAAGCGACCACCACAGCGACGAATGTCACCAGCACGCAGCTGCTGCGCCAGAGCCACTGCGTCCATGCGCGTTTCGGCTTCAGCCGCGGGCCAACCACAATGCGCCAGGCGTGGTTGACGCAGAGGTAGGCGCCGTGCAGCACCCCGTAGATAAAAAACTGCAAGCCAGCACCGTGCCAGACTCCCGCGAGCGCCATGGTGTAGAGCGTGGGCGTGGCGATCATCAACACAAAACCCATAGGGGTGCGGCTGCCTACAGACCCAACCGGTAGGCCACGGCGGCTGCGCCAGCGCGAGATCTGCATCGCCAAAGGGTAATAGAGATAAGCCGTCAGGTAGCGCGTGAGCGTCATGTGCCAGCGCGCCCAGTAGTCGATGATGCACGCCGCTTTATAGGGCGAATTGAAGTTCAACGGGAAGCGGATGCCAAACATCTTGGCCAGCCCAAGAGCCATGTCCGAGTAGCCGGAAAAGTCAAAGTACAGCTGCATCGCATAAGCAAGGCTGGTGGCCCACGCTCCCCAAAACTGCAGGCCGGCAGTCGCAGCAAATCCCTCGTCCGCATAGGGCGCGATACTGTCTGCAAGCAACACCTTCTTGGCCAGCCCCATGACAAACAATGCACCGCCAATCGACAGGTTTTCTGCTTTGAACCGGTAGTTTTCCGGCTCTGCAAACTGCGGCATCATTTCCTTGTGGTGCAGTACTGGGCCGGCAATCAGGTGCGGAAAAAAGGTGACGAACAGTGTGTGTTTAAGCAGGCTGGGCGAAGACACCAGCCCTGCACGGCAATCGAGCAGGTAACCAATCTGCGTAAAAGTAAAAAACGAAATGCCCAGCGGTAGCAGGATGCCGTCCGGAGAATCGGCATGAAGACCAAGCCCTTGCAGCGCACCCAGCAGGGTCACCAGATACTTGTAATAGATGAGCAGCAAGAGGTTGCTTGCAACGCCAAAGGCCACCGTCCAGCCTTGGCGCCGTTTTTGTCCTGCTTGGCGCAGGATGTAAAGACTCACCACATAGTTGAATAGGATCGAAGCGGCGAGCAGGACGACAAACCGCGGGTTCCACCAGCCGTAGAACACAAACGAAGTAAGGCACAGCCACAGCGCTGCCCAGCGCAGGCGCACAGCGCCCAATAAATAGTACCCGCCGAGTGCTATCGGCAGGAAAAGAAACAGAAAAAGGTAGGAATTGAAAAGCACGGCGGTCTCAGCGAGTGGCGTCCCATGCGCGCTGCTCTTCTTCGGAGAGCGGCAGCGACAAGGAAAGCTCTGAGAACACCCACACAACCACCTTCAGACTTTTGGGCCAGGCATCCTGGCGCGCGAATGCCGACAGCATCGCCCCGGAGAAGTAGCCTCCGTCTTGACTGAGGTTCCACACTTCGCGGCCGATGCTGCGACCCAGTCGCTCGGAAAATGCGCTGCGCAGGCCGTTTGAGTCACCGGCCAGCAGCACCTCGACCGGCGCAGCTTCGTCCAGCAGGCCCCCACTGCGCTCGACTTCAATGCTCGCTGGCGGGAATTTCTCTAGTGGCGGACGCCAGCCGGCAGGCACCTCTGCAAGATCGGCCAGCACGAGCAGGTCGCCCATTCGCACTTCAGGTTGCTCACTATTTCGCTCGATGAACTTCTGCGCGCCCTTGCCCTTAAGCTGGGGGAGCAGCGCTTGGGCAAGGCGCTCCGCTGCCGCTTCAGCGCCAGCCGGCGCCATGTGCACGTCGGTGCGATAGAAGGCTTGCGAAAGTGCTGTGAGGGCCGGCCGCAAGTCGACAAACGGCACGGAAGCGGCCGCAAGCGTGCCTTCCCAGGTACTCCAGAGAGCCTGCGCAAATGGCGAGGTATGCAGCCCACACAAATGCGCTGCTTCAATCCGGGACTTGTCGGGCACCGTCGCCACGACTAGACGAATTCCCGCCGAATTGAGGCGAGCAGCCCAGTGCTTCATCAAATCGACACGTTTTGACAACGCGCCCACATGGCCGGGTGGCGGACGAAGTCCGTCTCGATAGAAAAGCCACCCGGGACAACCTTCGCGCACCTGACTGCCTAGGTCTCCAAGGAACCGGTAGCGAAGCGCAGCCGACCACCGATCCATGCTGGCCTGGCCAGGAAGCGTCCCCAAAGCCGTGTTGACCAGTCGACCCGCGCGCCCGTCCACCCAAGTAGAGGGCTTCCATTCGCTCGGAGCGATGCGCACTTGTGCGAGTCGCAGCGCGCCCCACAGGAAACCCACCGCAAGTGCGATGGCCACGAAAAAAGAGGTGCGTCGGTGTCCGGCGCAGTACTGCGCTTCCGGCGACGGCGGCGATGCCATAGCCACTATGCGGGCAATGCAGCTTCCAGCCGCCGACTCCAGTCTTCGTCTGAGATGAGCGAAGCGCTGTCCCACAGGCCCTTGGCATTTGGTCCGAGATGGAAATTGGGCTCGAAGAGCTGCCACACGATGACCTGTGGCGCCTGAGTCCGAAATGCAGCCGATTCAAGATATTCCATCAACACCACCCAATAGCCCACGTCCCCAGGCTTCCAGTTGACCGAAACTGGCCGATCAATGAGGTTCGATAGTTTTTGCGGAAAACCGAAGTACGGTTGCACCATGCTGTTGCCAGTGATGTGCACGGGTGCGGGTGCGCTGTCGAGCAATCCTGCCTGTTCGGTAGCGCGCCGAACTGTGAAGATCTCACGCCCTGCCGCGCGCCGTTGTTCGGGGGACAAGAAGCGCTCAGCCAAGTCGCCGTAGCGGCGCTCTTTGGCGACAGCGCCAAGCGCAAGCCCAGTGCCGGGCTGCCCTGCGAGCGTGGGGACCAGCTCATGAATGAGCTTGGCGGTTGCTTGCGCGGCGGCGTCGGCGCCTGCCTGCGTCCAATGCTGATCGGTGCGGTAATACACCTGCTCGCCTTTGCCCTGAATAGCGTGAAAAAGCGCCTCCACATCAAACCCGGGAACCTTGGCGGCGGCCAGCCGATCGCGAATACCTGCGTAGCGCGCCAGCATTTCAGTGCTCAAAGCGTCAGCAGCATTCAGCTTATCGGCATAGAACAGCTTTTTGCTCGGGAGCACGGGCGCCACCAGCACGATGCCGCGTGCCGCTAAGCGGCGGTTCACCTCGGCGACGCGAGCCACCGTGGCATCGATTGCAGGCCAATCGGGCGCATCGGTCGTTCCCCACGCCGGAAACAGATAGTTGTCTTTGCCAATAATGGCCAGCAGATCTGGCTGCGCCTGAGCGCTGTCAGCCAGCCACAACGCCAGCGGTAGGCCGAGGACAGTTCGACGGCTGAGGTCGGCAGAAGGTGTGAGAAATTTCATCATCGAAACGGTAGGAGCAGGCAACCAACGACTGTGTCGTTCAGTAGGAATAGGACAGGTTAAGAAAAATGCCCCTTGCACGGTCGGCCACGCCTCCCAAGCGGGTGCGGTATTGCAGGCTTCCGTCTACATAGGAACTTTGAGCACGGTACCGGTCGCCCTCAAGCCAATAACGCACATTGATGCCCACGCCAGCACCCATGGACCAACTGCGACCATTTCCGGATAGGTCGAAACTGGCATTGGCAGGCACCGGCGAGCCGATGACCCGATTGCGGTCCGAATACCAATCGGCGGCCAAAGATACGTGCGGGAAGAACACCAAGCGGTCGTTGTAGTCGGTCAGGAAGCTCCGCCCCACACGCACTTCTCCGGCAGCGAAAGCCTGGCCCCGCTTGAGCTTTCCCTTCGAGCTTCCAAGCACCTGGCCGTTGCTGTCGCGCAGGGTATAGGCAGTCGGCGCGTCGAGCAGGGTGTAGCCCGCCTGGAGGTAGCCTTCCATGGTGAACCAGCTTTTGGCATCCAATCGCAGCCCCGTGCCTTCATAGAATCCGTAGAGCACATAAGCCTGCCAAGCGCCAGCAGCGGCGTCGGTCCGGTATTCGACTGCGCTGGCCGCCTGGTTCAACAGGCAGCGCACCGCATTGGAGCTTGGATTGAGAACGCCGTTCCGAGTCGCATTGCCAAGGAAGAATTGCCGCTCGAGGCCAAACGTAAGGTTCTTTTCCGTCCATGGCGTGTAGCGCACGCCAAGCGCGCCCGTGGTGGTGGGGAAACCCGAGACGGCGTTCGTGCGCGTTTCAGCTACCGCAATCGGCGGACCGCCACACGGGTCAGGCACCAGTTGCGCACCGGTGACGTCGGTCCCGCTGTGCAAAGTGTTGGACAAACGTCCATACACATCGAAGGTACTGGTGCTGGAATTGAGGAATTCCGGTGGCCGCCAATACGCTTCCACCGTGCTGAAGACGGCGTTGCCCGGCAAGGCAATAGGTTGCCCCACCAAACCGTTCGACGGCGCGCGGGCACCGCGGTAGCCAACAGACGCCGTCACACCCCATTCCCGCGAAAAATTGGCGATGGCGCTGCGGGTGTCGAAGCGCTGCTGCGCATCAAGCGGCAGTTTGCCGGCATCGGCATCGTCGATCGCTTGGCGCAGCATGGCCGCAGCCACCGTTTTTCTACCCGTCGCTGCCATGGCGTAGGCCTCGTCAAGTAAATTGGTGGCCGGTGCGTTTCCAGTATTGCGTGCTGCTACAAAGTCATCCAGCGCGAGCGTAGGCTTACCAAGAGCAAGATGCAGGTAGCCGCGCTGTCGCAGCAGGTTGGCGTCGCCCGACTGCGCTGCGATCGCTTGATCAAGGCGCGCCAGTGCTTCTTGCTGCTCCGCTGGTGTTCCTGAAGCCAAGGCGGTAGTCAGCAGCGCTTCGTTGCCTGGATTTTTCGGATCTTCAGCAAGCGCTCGACGCGCCAGCACAATGGCCTCTGCGTAGCGCATCTGACCATAGGCGGCGTACGCCCGTGCGGCCGGGTTGTCGGTCCCCCGGAGCATCCCAAGGATGCATTTCGCACACCGTCCCGTAGGGCGTGTCGCGGCACAGTTGCAAGGGGGCGTAGGCGGTTACGGGCAATGCTTCTGCCGGCTTAAACCAGCTGGAAAAACCGCCAGCAGCCTTGCGCCGCGCATCTGCTTGATCGTCGCCTGAAGGCAGAGGCTCAAGCAGTTCCATCACTCGGTCTGGCCGCCCATTTGCAAGCGCCAAATCGGCACCTATCAAACGCGCGTCACGCCGAAGCGTGTCGTCTATCCAGTCCTCGGCCAACACGGCGTCTATGTCCTGCTGGGCAGCTTCTCCCTGCCCCAGCTGCTGCCGCAAGAATGCACGTTGTAGGCGGATCGTCGTACTTTCGTCGTCTAGCTTCAGTGCGTCGCTTGCTGCGGCTTCCGCGCCAGCGGTGTTCTGCGCGGCCTGTAAAGCGCTGATGAGGAGCAGATGGTGGCTCGCAACATCCGGCGCCCTGCGCACCGCTTCCCGCGCTTCAGCTACTGCGTCTTGCGGACGATTCTTTCCCATCAACTCATAGGCCTTCTCCGCATGCTGGACCGCAATGGCCTGGCTGGCCAAACGCATCAACGCGCCAATGGCATCCCGGTTGGGCGCGCCCAGTTCAATCGCCTGCTTTCCGGACACGATCATGTCTTCGTAGCGCTTCAGATCTTCCAGCGCGTTGAGCCACAACAGTGCCCACTCGCCTTGGCTCGGGTCTGTGCGCACGGCAATTTCTGCGTTGGAGGCGGCTTCGGCATATTTCCCTGCTGCGATTTGCTCAAAAGCCAAGGTCGCGATGGGGAAAGCCTTTCTGTATTCTGGCGTTGTCGGCACACCGGTGGCGCCTGGCGCTGGCCTCAGATTTGTCAAAGCTGCCTGCAGCTCCACGCTGGTGTATCCCTGCGCTATGGCCTGCTCTGCCGCACGTGCCGCGTCTTCCAGACGGCCAAGCTGTTGCAGAGAGTAGACGCGCAGTTGATGCAGGCGCACTGCGTCCGGCTGCAATTGCAAAGCAGCATCGGCACGCTCCAGCGCGGTTTTGTAGTCACCACGCGCGTAGGCCTTGTAGCCTTGGTCGGACAGGCGCCATGCCCTGCCACGCAAGGTACCGTCTCGCCTGGGTTTGGCGTTCGATCGGGCGGCTGCGCGCGGCGGCGCAGGCGTGTCGATCTGTTGAGGAGGTGGCGCTATCGTGGGGGAGGCCACAGGCTGAACGGGCGCGTTGGGGCGAGGTGGCTGCCACATGGGCAGCGCCGGCATCTGCAGTCTGACGTACTGCATCAAAGCGCGGTTGAATTCGTTGTCCACTATGGTGTCGGCAGGACCGTTTCCGGTGTGGCGACTGGCCGCTTCAATCTCTGCCAAAGCGCGCGTAAGCGGATCGGTCGCCACGCCAGAAGCTGCAGGCGGGAGCAAACGCCCTGCCGCCAGTTGGGCAAGGTCCGGCGGAGCTTGCACGCGCAACGCGAGCGTTCTCTCTAGTTTGAGCGACGTCGCAACGACGCTGCGCGGATCGCGCGGCACCTGCGCTACAAAGGCCGTGCTGCCAGGCGCGTCTGGCGCAGGCGCCGGTCGATGCGAACCCGGCGCGCTCATGACCAAGGACATGGTGAGCCTCAGAGGCGCTTCCTCGCCCAGCCGCTGATTTTCGACGGCGACAGAGTCGCCAGAGTGCAACCCTGCCCACACGGATACAGCAGGCCAAGCCAGGCCCAAAGCCACAGCCAACAAGGTGCGATTGCGAGAAACACTCATACAGCGACCAGATTCTGCATTGTGGGCGAAGGCGCGACTGGCATTGCATCCGCCTCTTGAAAGGAAATTGCTTCCTGGAGCGTGCCTTCGTCCAGCCAACCCTGCTCGAGAAGAATCGTCCCCAGTGGGCGCCGCGAGTCGCGTTGAATGACCAGGGCCTGCTCCAGATGGCTCGCGTCAATAGCGCGCCACGACAAAAGCAGCTCCCCAAGTCGCTGGCGATGTCGCTCAAGCTGGTCGACAGAGGGGAAGTCGTGCATGGTCTTATCCCACAGCAACCTGGTTCCCAGCAATTTGTGCGAGAGGAACAGGCGCCAAGCCCGCGCCGCCGCCATAGCATTGATGAAGTTGCCGATGACCATGCGCGGAATCGAGAGCAATCCATGCTCCCAACCGTACATACTGGCCACGAAGTAAGCACGCTGCACCACGCGCAGCAGCAAAGCGACCGCGTTGAGGCCCATGACGGTCATAAACCACCCACCAACGTTGAAGGCGGAAGGGTAGTAAACCGTCCACCAGCCCATGAGGTGGGCAACATAGAACAGCAGGAAATTGAACATCAGCAGGTAACCGAATATTGCGACGAAGGACGTGATCAAACCCTTGCGATCGCGAAACAGCAAATACTTGGTCGCAAGTGAGCCGGACCAGCCCACCTGCTCCCAGCCTTGGAAGCCGATGCCGATGGTCCAGCGCGCCTTTTGTCGGTAGGCCGCACGAAAGGTGTCGGGGAAATACTCACGAACGCCAAGCGGCATTTGGATGGAACCCACCTTCTCGCGCCCAAGTCCAAACCAGGAAGTTCGCCGCGTGACGTAGTCGACGTCAAACTTGCCAAAGATCTGCTTCATGCCCAAACGGCTGAGGCGCGTACCAATGTCGTAGTCCTCGGTCAGGCTCTCTACGTTGAACGGCTCGTTGTTCGATGTAGCCGCCAGGACCTGCATCGCAGCGTGTGAAAAACAGGTTCCAACCCCCGCAGACGGAACCATGTTCGAGAGGCTCTCTCGCACCACCAAGTCTTTGCTGTGCCACTCGGCAAATTCGTCCATGTAGGTGCCCGCCACCAGCTCAAACCAACTGCGCTCAAGCGATGTCACCGGCAGCTGAATGAAATCCATGCGCGGCAGCAAATAGTTGTAGTACTTCAGCTCAAGTGGGTGCAGAACGTCTTCGCTGTCATGCAAGATGAAGCCAGCGAAGTTTTTTGAACCATCGTTGTGCTCGTGCGCAAACGCCGCTTGCACGATCCAGTTCAGGCAGTCGGCTTTGCAGGTGGGGCCGTCGTGCGGCACTTCGACACGCACCAGCTGCCGGTAGCGCCGACGCATGCGCTCCACTTCGTCAATGGTGCGCTGGTCGTTTCGGTAGGTACCAACAAAGATGGTGTAGTTCGCATACTCCAGCGTCGACACCATATTGGCGAGCATGGGCGCGATGACGTCGTACTCCATCCACGCCGGCACCATGATGGCAATTGGTTGTTCGGCATGCTCACGCAATTGCTCGGCCGTGAGGCGCTTGTACTGGCGCCGCACAACAAACTTGCGGTAAATCTCTCTTATCCAGTACCAGGCGTCGATGAACAAGTCATCCAGACTCGAAAGCAGGATGACCACGCCGACTACCGCAGTCACGATCTCCAGACCGCGGTAGTAATCGGCAAAAAGATAAGGCCAGTACAAAGTGAACATGCGATGCGCGCAGAATTACAGAGTCTTGTTGCGCGAGCTGTTGCGCTTCATGCGGTAGGCCCAGACGACCAGCAACAAGAATACGAGCAATGCGATGCTCACGAGTGGCACACCCCAAGAGAGATAGCGGCGCCATTCGTAGAAGGCACCCTCACCTGCGCGTGGCGGCTGGCTGGCGGACGGGTTGCTGCTGTCGACCCAGCTCACCGGACCTTGAGCGCCGATCAACGCGATGTCGCCGCGATTCAGTACGAATGGCTTACCTTGCATTGCCGCCTGCGAGCCCAGGGTTTGCCAATACAGACCATGTTGGCTGTGGGCGCTGGTCACTTCGATGGCGCTGAGATTGGCCAAGCCGTTGACGTCCAGCCAAGGGGTTTTCTTGCCGTTGACACGCAAACGCGCATCCTTGATTTCCACACGCGCCTTGGCGCCATCGACCGGAGTTTCCATCGCCAGGAACGGACGAGTTGGCGTCACAGCCTGGCCTTGAGCCGCAACCACCAGCTCGGCGCGCACGGGCGTAACGCCCGAGGCGACTGCCATGCGCACCACGCGCATCAAGCTCGCCGGCGCATCGTTCAGATAGGCCTCAGGAACAATGACTTGAGGCGTCCCGGACATCAGCGGCAGGAGGCCAACAAAGGTGCCATCGGGCTCGGAATCGCCGCCCCGCACATAGCTGGTCGGCAACACATTCACCGGGAAGGCCTGCGGTGTCTCATTGCAATCGTTCGAGTAAGGTTGGCGCTGAAACGACACGCGCACCACATTGCTCAGACCCAGCGCGTAGCCTGGAACGCGGGCGTCAAGACGCTCAGGACGGCCGTCGGCTTGCAAGCGCTTGGCCGACAGGAGTACGTTGTTCCAGAACACCGACGCGACGGGTCGCGTGGATGAGGCGCCAGGGGCGGCGGCGACATCGATCACCAAGTCGGACGGCATGCGGCCATTCACTGCTACGGCCGACAGCGGCAAGGTAGCCGTCCAGTCGCCACGCGACAGAACGTCGAAATTGGCGTCACTGCCGCCCAAATTCGTCAGGCGCAAGGTGGCTTGGTCGAGTACGTCGGGCGCATTGGCTTCCGCCACCACCACGTCGCGGGTGGTCAACGCGTTGCGCCACACATCGGCAAAAGCACCGGCGGCCTTCGCGCCGGCGTCTTCCGCGACGACGATGACCGGATGGGCGCCCAATGTTGCCAAACGAATGCCGTTTGAAGGCAACGCAGTGGCGCCCACGGCAGTCTGCAGTCCGCGCCAAGTGGCAAAGGCTTTCCCGGCGTCCGGGTCGGCCGAGAGCTGCGCACTCAGTGCGTCAAGCGCCGAAGCGATCTGTTTTTGCAAAACAGGGTCGGCGACCACGATATCGCCAGTTGCCAGCGATGAACCCAACACGACGAGCGCACCCACTTCGGCCTCATCCTTGAGTGCATGCGCTGCATTGTTTTGACCAAGCGCGGCAAAGGCAGGCACATTGGCCAAGCCTGCAGGCAGTTGCCAGCCGGTGGTGTTGACCACATCGCCTGGCACCGGGAACGACTTAATGGTGACCCGGCGGTTGGCCTGTTCCAGCGCGACGCCCAGGCGCCACGCAGTGTCGTAGGCGGTCTTGTTCAGCTTGCGCGAAGCCACCAGCAAGGTGGGTCGCGCCGGCAGTGTTAGCCAAGCGTCCGCGAGACTCGTCAAAGATGCGCTGCTGAAACGGTAGTTGAAGCGGGTGTCGTTCGATACAGCCAGGACATTACCCGTGGAGCGTTCCACGTCGCAGATCCGCTGGCCAACATTGTTCAGCCAATCGGCGCGAAAGCGCAGGAAGCCGTTGCCGGGCTTGCTGGTGTCCACTTTCAGGATCTGGCTGGCGTCCCCTTCAGCGGTTTCGATGCGGCGCGAATGCACCGGCCGGCCATTGACGAACAACAGCATGGACGTGCGACCCTCTTCGGCCTTGTAGTAACGGCCGCGAAAGTCGACTGAGGCGTCGGCCAGTTGCAGTGTGCGCGGCACGGGGAGGTAAAACTCTTGCCGACTGTCGTAGCCGCTGAGCAATACGTCTTCACCAAAACCCAGATCGGACAACGCAAACGTACGGTTGACCCAGGTATCGCCCTGCAAACGCTGCAGCGCGTCCCCGGCGGGACTGGCCATGGCCAGCAAAGGGGCACTCAGCCCGACGAGGACCAGCAGACGCGAAATGCGCCGAGGTTGGAAAACACTAGCAGTCATACAGAAGACTCCGATAGAAACGTATTCATGGAAGGCTGGAACTTTGCGTTCAGCTCAGGAGAAAACTCGACAAACGGGCGCCCACACAGGGCATCAACGATGCGCTCGCAGGCGTGCCCATCGCCATATGGGTTGCCTTTTCGACAAAATTCGGCATGCAGGGAGGCGTTGTCCAGCAGCCGCGTGGCCTCTGCCAGAATTCGCTCGCGCGACGTGCCAACAAGGCGCACGGTGCCGGCCGCCACGGCCTCGGGGCGCTCGGTCACGTCGCGCATCACCAGCACGGGCTTTCCGAGCGATGGCGCCTCTTCCTGCACACCACCAGAATCGGTGAGGATGAGGTAGGCGCAACGCATCATCCAGACAAAATCGACGTAGTCGAGCGGCGCAATCAGGTGAACATTGGGCAAGTTGGCCAATGTTTCCTGCACCACGCCTTGCACGTTGGGATTGAGGTGCACGGGGTAGACGATTTGCACATCATTGCGCTGCGCCAAATCTCGCAAGGCAGCGCAGATGTTGCGGAACCCGTCACCGAAATTCTCGCGGCGATGACCGGTGACCAGAATGAGCTTTCGTTGGCCATCGAGCCAGTGGTAGCGCTCCACAAGGGCTTTCTGACGCACGGGATCCGCGTCCAAGCGTGCGACCGTTGCATTGAGTGCATCGATGACCGTATTGCCGGTCACCACAATCCGACCAGACACTTTTTCCTGGAGCGCAGCATCGCGTGATGCCGAGGTAGGTGCAAACAACCACGTACTCATGGAATCGACGAGCCGCCGATTCATCTCTTCGGGAAATGGCGACTGCACATTGCCGCTGCGCAGCCCGGCTTCCACATGGCCCACCGCAATACCGCGATGAAATGCGGCCATGGCTGCTGCTGCAGCGGTCGTGGTGTCGCCATGCACCAAGACGCAATCGGGGTTCTCCGCATCAAGCACGGCATCGACAGCGGCAATCAAACGCGCAAACAGACCATTGAGGGACTGGTTGGGTCGCATGACGTCAAGTTCGTGGTCGGCTCGCAGGTCGAACAGCGCCATGACCTGCGCGAGCATCTCGCGGTGCTGCCCTGTGATGCACAGCCTGCTTTCCAACGCAGCTTCACTGCGCAGTGCAGCCACCAACGGAGCCATTTTTATGGCTTCAGGACGGGTACCAAAAATAGATAAAACGCGCATTCGAGGAGTCAACCGCTATGGTTTTGCGGCATCTATCCCTGCGGAATACGCGGCACCCAAAACCAGAACATGAAATGGGACGCATGGCAGCGCCCCTTGGGCGGAACGATCTGCGTCGCCTGACCCTCGAAGCACGAATACTAACAAATGTGTCTGATCGTGCGCAAAAGTTACTTAGTTTTTTGTAGCTTTTTTTAAACAGAACCGACAAAAAACTAAAGCGTCTCTTCGCAGCAGCCAAGCTGGCGCGCTGCGCCCCCTGACCCGCGGCCCTTTCGCCGCTGGGCCCGCCTGGAACCGCTTTTCCAGCAACGCTTTCACGGAAGGGACGAGCGCTCAATGTGCGAACCCAAGCCACTCAAAGCACACGCCGATTCAAGCACAGAAACCCAAAAGAAACTATAGCTATAAGCGCATGCTCCATAAGCGTCGGAGCCACTTTTTCTGGTTTTTTTACCCTGTCAGACCATTCGCACCGGAATTCCGCGCGCTGCCATGGCCTGCTTGGCCTGCTGGACGGTGAACTCGCCATAGTGAAAGATGCTGGCCGCCAACACCGCGTCGGCACCGCCGATCTGGATGCCATCGCACAAATGATCCAAATTGCCCACTCCACCCGAGGCGATGACGGGCACGCCCACCGCATCGCTCACAGCGCGGGTGAGTTCCAGGTCAAAGCCCGCCTTGGTGCCGTCGCGGTCCATGCTGGTGAGCAAAATTTCCCCCGCACCGCGCGTGGCCATATCGCTGGCCCATGCAACAGCGTCCAGCCCGGTGTTCTTGCGTCCACCGTGGCTGTACACGTCCCAGCCTGGGCCACGCGCAGACAGGTCGTCGCCTTGTCGGCGCTTGGCGTCGATTGCCACCACAATGCACTGGGCACCGTAGCGGTCTGACACCGCATTGATGACTTCGGGATTTGCGATGGCAGCGGAGTTAAAGCTCGTCTTGTCTGCCCCGGCATTGAGCAGCCGACGCACATCTTCCACCGTGCGCACGCCGCCGCCTACGGTGAGCGGAATGAACACCTGGCTGGCGACGGCCTCAATGATGTGCAGGATCAGGTCGCGCCCGTCGCTGGTCGCGGTGATGTCGAGGAAGGTCAGTTCGTCCGCCCCTTGGGCGTTGTAGCGCGCGGCAATTTCCACCGGATCACCGGCGTCGCGCAGTTCGACGAAATTCACACCTTTGACCACGCGGCCTCCGGTGACGTCAAGGCAGGGAATGATGCGTTTGGCAAGCATGGCAGAACCGATGTGGAAGGGGGAATGAAGGGAAGGCGCGCAAGATAGCACGCAAGGCATCGAGAAGCGAATCTATGCATTCGTAGCGCACGCCGTGCAACCCCATGGTGATGCAAGGGCAGCGCCTGAACTACTTCTGAGTCGACTGGATGTGCCATTCTTGCGATGCTTTCCAGCCGACGCGCCCGGGACTCGATCAAAATATCGACGATGTCCGACCCCAGCCCGCCCTCACGCCCCCACCGGCCACCAAACAGCATTGCACCGCACCTGCTGCGCCGCCATCTATTGCAGGCGGCAGGCGCATGGGCCGCCTGCAAAAGTTTCCAGCCAGCATGGGCGCAGGCCGCCGACGGTTTGCACAGCCGAGTGGTGGAACTGCACGGCGACGTCCTGCGCAACGGCGTTCGCATTGGTGCGAAGGACCGAATTGCCGCGGGCGACCGCCTGGAGACTGGCCCGGGCTCCAGCGTTGTGTTGACGGTAGGCGACAGCGCCTTCTTGGTTCGCCAGAACACGCACTTGGCACTGGAAGGAGACAGTCCGGCAGCGGTGCGGGTACTGCGCCTGCTGCAGGGCGCCGTGGCAAGCGTGTGGAGCCGCGGAGCCGACCGCACGTTGGTGACGCCCACCATGACAGCCGGCATCCGAGGCACCGGCGTATACGCAGAAGTGCGGTCCAGCGAGGACTTCCGCAGCTATTTCTGCAACTGCTACGGCACCGTGGACATTGCCGCAGGTGCCGACACGACCCTTAGCGAATCAAGCTACCACCAGTCCTTTTGGGCTGAGGCGAGCCCGCGCAACGGGCAAAGCCTGTTCCCGGCAAAAGCCATCAACCACAGCGACGAAGAGATGGAAATGCTGGCCGCGTTGGTGCGCCAGCGCACCGCTTGGCAAATAACGGGCGTAAAGGGCAGCAGGGACGGCAGCGGTTACCAATACGAAAAAAATCCCCAAACCACAGACGACGGTGGCTATGGGAACTTTAATTAGACCTTTATAGCCGCTGAGACTGCGATGCCGACAACAAAGCGCATCGGCAGAGAAATATCGCTTCCCAGCGCTTCCCAGCGCTTCCCAGCGCTTCCCAGCGCTGCCCCAAGCGCCTATGCCGACTCCAACGCCTATCGCTTTCTCTCCCTCTGTTTCGGCGCATCCAAGAAATAACTCATGCGCTTGCGGGGACTAAGATAATCGTACGCTTCGGGGCTCAGTTGGCTTGGTTTCAAGCTGGCGCTGATGTCAATATCTATCTCGTGGCTTAAATCCAGAATAATTGCCTCATTTTTTGGCACGCTCGGATCGTAAATCAAAACGCTGGGCCGCAGTGGCTTGCCAGAATTAATTGAAATTACCATACCCAAGGCTTCGTCCGAAAGCTTCACCAGTGTGCCGGGTGGATACACGCCCATGCAGCGGATGAACATGGTCAGCGCGGCAGGATCAAACAGGTGACGCTGCTGCTTGAACATCATCGACAATGCTTCAAAAGGCGTCAACGAGTCGGCTGGATTTGGGCGGTTGCAATGGTTGTCGTAGGCATTTACAACGCAGACAATACGAGACAAAAAAGAAGTTTGCTCGCCTCGCAGACGATCGGGATAACCGCTGCCGTCCATATATTCATGGTGCTGCGCAATGATGTCGAGCGAAGCCCTCGCCAAACCAAGCTTACTCACGACATTAAGGCCATACTGGCAATGCAGTTGCAGCAGATTCTTTTCGGCGCGGTTCAGTGGGACGGTCGAATTGACAATACGCGCAGGAATTTCGACCTTGCCGATATCGTGAAACAGGCAGCCAACGCCAATGGCTTTAATGTCTTCAGCTGGTAGTGCCAATTCTTTTGCCAGCATCATCGCCAGTACCGATACATTGAGCGAATGAAAATACGCATCCTCGCCGGCGATCTTGTCGTTCATCAGGTGAATCGCGATGCTCTTTTCTGACAGCAGGCTATCGAGCATATGCTGAACCAATTTATCGGCATCTTTATACGCTTCTTGCGGTTTTGAAAAAATGCTACGCTCGATATTTTTCAGAGTGCTACCGGCTTTGGCGAACTCCTTTTCGCAATGAGCAATCGCAGCACGCTCTGCAAGGATTCTTTCGATTCGCTCCTTTTTCTCCCCAATCAACGCATTTTCTTCTGCGCTGGGAACGACGACCTCTGCACCGCTAGTCGGTTTCGCGAGCAAAGGCAAAGGGTGAGCGGTAGAGCGCGCGTGCTCCACGCGAATATCCTTGATACCCAGTCGCCTTATGGCATCGATCTGTGCGGCGTTTTTTATAATAAAACTATTGCGTGCAAACGCGTGATCCAGCCAACTCATGTCAAGATGAACATAAAGGCCAACGCACAATTGATCCACAGAGATGGTAAGCGTGGCAGAAGAATTCATTTAGCGATTTTTAAAATCATCATCGTAACTGCAGTCGCCAAGAAATTAGCCCCCTGAAGTAGCGCCCGTCAGCCTTCCACCAGCGTCAACTTCGCCACCGCCAGCGCAAGCCACTTGGTGCCGTGGCGGCCAAAACTCACCTGCGCACGCGCATCGTCGCCCGTGCCTTCGGTGGCAAGTACCTTGCCTTCGCCAAACTTGGCGTGGAACACACTCTTGCCGGCCGTAATGCCGTGGGCGGGCGGCTGCTTTTGCGGCGGCACCGGCGGACTGGCGAAACGCTCAGAATTCAAGCCAAATTGGCCTCTAGCGCTTGCTGCATAAGCGCTACCAGCTCCTGAAAACGGAGTGGTCGTGCCAAATGCAGACTGCTTCGGCGTAATCCACTTCAGCGCCGATTCTGGCAGCTCGTCGAAGAAACGGCTCTTCATCGCGTAGCGCGTTTGGCCATGCAGCATGCGCGTTTGCGAGTGGCTCAGATACAAGCGGTTTCGCGCACGGGTGATGGCGACGTACATCAGGCGGCGCTCTTCTTCAATGCCTCCCTGTTCAGACAGCGAATTTTCATGGGGGCAAAGCCCATCTTCCAAACCACCGATGAAGACCACGTCGAACTCCAGGCCCTTGCTGGCGTGCACCGTCATCAGCTGCACAGCGTCCTGTCCGGCCTGTGCCTGGTTGTCGCCGGCTTCGAGTGCGGCGTGGGTCAGGAAGGCGCCAAGGGGCGACAGCGTTTCGCCGGTGTCCTGGTCCACGCCCGGCGGGCCGGAAAGGGGAGCATCCAGCAGCGGCGAATCCAACAACGGTGCTGCCGGATCCAGACCCTGGCTGGCGGGGCTTTGCGTGAGCGGCTGCCCGTGCTCGTCGAGCGGCAAGGCCACCGCGTCGCGCCCGAATCCCTCCAGCATGACAAAGCTCTCTGCGGCGTTGACGAGCTCTTCAAGGTTTTCCACGCGGTCTTGCCCGTCGCGCTCGCCGCGGTAGTGATCAAGCAGACCGCTTGATTCCAGCATCTGCTCAATGATGGCGCGCAGCGTTTGGCCTTGGGTTTGCTCGCGCAGCACGTCGATCTGCGCGACAAAGGCGGTCAGGTTGCTGCCCGCCTTGCCCGTCATGCCGCTGACTGCGTCGTGCAGCGAGCAGCCCGAGCTTTTGGCGGCATCCTGCAGCAGTTCCAAACTGCGTGCGCCAATCCCGCGCGGCGGGAAATTCACCACGCGCAGGAAGCTGGTGTCGTCCTGCGGGTTCTCGAGCAGGCGCAGGTAGGCCAGCGCGTGCTTGATTTCGGCGCGCTCAAAAAATCGCAGCCCGCCATAGACGCGATACGGCACGGCAGCATTGAACAGCGCCGTTTCAATAACGCGGCTTTGTGCGTTGCTGCGGTACAGGATGGCGACTTCTTGACGCGCCACGCCGTCGTTTCGTACCAGCTGGCGGATTTCATCCACCATCCACTGGGCTTCCTGCAGATCGCTTGCAGCTTCGTACACGCGCACTGGCTCGCCGGGGCCTTGTTCGGTCCGCAGGTTCTTTCCGAGGCGCTTGCTGTTGTGGCTGATCAGCGCGTTGGCGCTGTCGAGAATGTTGCTGTAGCTGCGGTAGTTTTGTTCGAGCTTGATTTGGCGCTCGACATGAAATTCGCGCACGAAGTCCTGCATGTTGCCCACGCGCGCGCCGCGAAAGGCGTAGATGCTCTGGTCGTCGTCGCCGACAGCGATCACACTGCCCCGCGGCTCGAAGTGGCCGGCCACCTCGTCGCCGGCGAGCTGCTTGAGCCAGGCGTACTGCAGCTTGTTGGTATCCTGAAACTCGTCTACTAGCATGTGCGCGAAGCGGTGTTGGTAGTGCGCGCGAATCGGGTCGTTGTCCCGCAGCAGCTCGAAGCTGCGCAGCATCAGCTCGCCGAAATCGACCACGCCTTCTCGCTGGCATTGCTCTTCGTAGAGCTGATAAATCTCAACCTTCTTGCGCGCGTCGCTGTCGTTGGTGGGAACATCGCCGGGACGCATACCCTCCTCCTTGCAGCCAGCGATGAAGTACTGCAGTTGCTTGGGCACAAAGCGCTCGGTATCCACGTTGTACTGCTTGCACAGCCGCTTAATGGCCGAGAGCTGGTCTTGCGTGTCCAGAATTTGAAACGCCTGCGGCAGGCCGGCCGCCTTGTGGTGCGCGCGCAGGAGCCGGTTGCACAGGCCGTGGAAGGTGCCGATCCACATGCCGCGCACGTTCACCGGCAGCATGGCGGAGAGCCGCGCCACCATTTCCTTGGCGGCCTTGTTGGTGAAAGTCACCGCCAAAATGCCGCCCGGAGTCGCCAAGCCGTTTTGCAGCAACCAAGCAATGCGCGTGGTGAGCACACGCGTCTTGCCCGAGCCGGCGCCGGCGAGGATCAACGCGTGGCCGGCTGGCAACGTAACGGCGGCAAGCTGCTCGGGGTTGAGGTTCGCCAGCAGTGGCGAATTGCTTGGCGACGGTGCAGCGCCTTGCGGGGAGAAGGCGTCGCCCTGCGGCGCACTTGATACCGGGTCTTGTGGGAACATGCACCGATTGTAGAAAGCGAGGCCCCATGAAGTGTTCCACCGCCACTCTTCCAGTACTGCTGCCCCTGCTGCTGGCCCTGCATCTGCCGCAGGCGTTGGCGCAAAGCGCCTGCAGCAGCGACGGCGCGCCCGCTCCACAGGCGCTGTACGAGCGTTTTCTGAGTGCCGACTGTTCGGATTGCTGGAGCGAGGCGGGCTATGTGCCAGGCTCCAGCGCCATGGTGCTGGACTGGATCGTGCCAGGCCGCACGGGCGACCAGGCGCCGCTGTCTGCTGCCGCGCGCAGCGACGCCCTCACCCGCCTCGAATCTGTTGGTCGGCAGCCGCCCGCCACCATCGACATTCACATCGCCGCAGTTGCACAGCGTCTGCCCGGGCGGTTGCGCGTCGCCTTTGGGCCGGCGGTGAACGACTACGTGGGTACCTCGGTGAGCTACATCGGCGCGCTGCCACGCAGTGTCAAAGACACGCCTGAAGAGTGGACGGTTTGGCTCGCACTGGTCGAGCAAATTCCCGCAGGCGCAGAAGGCACACCGATTGCCAGAAATTTGGTTAGAAACCTGCACCAGCAGAGGTGGGATATACGCAACCAGCTATCAAAAAAGGAGTTAATCAACCTGCCCCGCAGCACCCGCTGGGTAGAGCGCCGCCCGATGCAGATGGCCAGCAGCACCGATCCGACCCGCTTGGCACTCATCGGCTGGATGCAGGATGCCAACGGCCAAGTGGTGGCTGCGGCGCGCGCCGAGTGTCCCGCCGCGAAACCGTAACAGCCCCACGCCAGCGCACTCAGCACCGCGTCGGTACAATCAACCACCGGGCCCAAGTTTCTTGACGCCCGGTTTTTTTGTGCCTGCGCAAGCAGGGTTCAGGCAGCCTCTATGCAGGCACCTTGCAGAAACCGGGCCCAAGCCAAGCGCCCACCGCAGGGCAGTGTTTGCTGCTGCGGCCTTCTACGGAGCTTGGAATTTTTATGGAAATCTTTGACTACGACAACGTGTTGCTGCTGCCCCGCAAGTGCCGCGTGGAGAGCCGCGCCGAGTGCGACGCCGGCGTAGAACTGGGTGGGCGGCACTTTCGCTTGCCGGTGGTGCCCTCAAACATGAAAACCGTGGTGAACGAGTCGATCTGCGAATGGATGGCCAAGAGCGGGTACTTCTACGTCATGCACCGCTTTGACTTCGACAACCTGAAGTTCGTGCGTGGCATGACCGAGCGCGGGGTGTATTCCTCCATCTCGCTGGGCGTCAAACAACCCGATTACGACACCGTCGCCCAGTTGGTGGCTGAAGGCCTCTCGCCGGACTACATCACCATCGACATCGCACACGGCCACGCCGACACGGTGCACGCGATGATTGCGCACCTGAAAGAAAAACTTCCGCGCGCTTTCATCATCGCCGGTAACGTGGCCACGCCCGAGGCGGTGATCGACCTGGAAACCTGGGGCGCCGACGCCACGAAGGTCGGCGTGGGCCCGGGAAAAGTCTGCATCACCAAGCTAAAAACAGGTTTTGGCACGGGCGGCTGGCAGCTCTCGGCACTCAAGTGGTGCGCGCGCGTGGCCACCAAACCCATCATCGCAGACGGCGGCATTCGCAGCCATGGCGACATCGCCAAGAGCGTGCGCTTTGGCGCCAGCATGGTGATGATTGGCTCGCTGTTCGCCGGCCACGAAGAGTCGCCTGGACAAACGGTGAAAGTAGACGGTCAGCTCTTCAAGGAGTACTACGGGTCGGCGAGTGACTTCAACAAGGGCGAATACCGGCACGTTGAGGGCAAGCGCATCCTGGAACCCATCAAAGGCAAGCTTGCCGACACACTGATTGAGATGGAGCAGGACGTGCAGAGCTCCATCAGTTATTCGGGCGGCACCAAGCTGATGGACATCCGCAAAGTCAATTACGTCATTCTGGGCGGAGACAACGCTGGCGAGCACCTGCTGATGTAAAGCATTGCCGGCAGTCTGCGCAAAACAGCTTGAACTGCTGAGATACCTTCTGCAAGCCTGGTGACAGGCTCCAGCAGACAAAGCGCACCATGATGGCGCTTCTGCAGCCTTTCCTGGAAGACGCTCATGACCGAAACCACGCGCGCTCGCATCGCCCTGTTGGGCGTTGGACTCATGGGGGTGTGCGCTGGCCGGCGCCTGCTTCAGGCTGGCCACCCGGTTTATGCTTGGAACCGCACGCCGGCCAAAGCCCAGTTGCTGGCAGCCGAAGGCGCCACGTTCTGCAACACCGCCGCCGAAGCCACCGCCCAGGCCGACTTCACCATCAGTTTTCTGGAAAACGGCCCCGTGGTGGGCGACGTGCTGTTTGCGCAAGGTGCGGCTCGGGGCATGGCACGCGGCAGCATGTTCATCGACATGGCGTCCATACAGCCGCGCGAGGCGCGCGACCACGCCGCACGGCTTTCGGAAATGGGCGTCGCGCACCTCGACGCACCGGTATCTGGCGGTACCGTCGGCGCTGAAGCCGGCACCTTGGCCATCATGGTGGGCGGCCGTCCCGCAGACTTCGAACGCGCGCGCCAAGTATTGGAGGTGCTGGGCCGCGCCACCTTGGTGGGCCCGCATGGCGCCGGACAGCTAACCAAACTTGCCAACCAAATGATCGTCGGCATCACCATTGGAGCGGTGGCCGAAGCCCTGTTGTTTGCTTCCAAAGGCGGCGCCGATATGACCAAGGTGCGCGAGGCGATCGGCGGCGGCTTTGCCGAAAGTCGCATTCTGCAACTGCACGGCGAACGCATGGTCCATCGCGACTTCGCGCCCCGCGGCAGCATGAAAACTCAGCTCAAAGATATGCGCAACGTGCTCGCCACGGCACAGGAAATCGGCTTTGACGCACCCGTCACAATACTTTTCGAAGCGCTGTATGCACAGGGGGTAGAACACGGCCTGGGCGATCTCGACCACAGTGGCCTTTTCGTCGAACTGGCCAGCCGCAACGCAATGCAATAGGCCGCGCAGTTCGCGAAGACCTGCTTATTTTCTGTATATAATTTCCGACTCTGCTCCGGCAGATACTGTTTCAAAGTGGGTTCTTAGCTCAGTTGGTAGAGCAGCGGACTCTTAATCCGTAGGTCGAGTGTTCGAGCCACTCAGGACCCACCACTTATACCAAGACATAGGGAACTGGCTACCGCGTCAGTTCCCTTTTTCTTTGTCTTCCGGTTGGCCTCTGCCCGAAGCCAACCGGAAACCCCAGCGCCAGCACAATTGCGCCGCTGTCTTCATAATCGCCGCCAGCGCGCCAGTTCTGGCACGTGTTCCCCACTATTGCACCCTCATGAATCCGAATGCCAACACACTGTGGCGCGGCCCACGCTGGGCCTTGGCCGTGCTTCTGGCACTGCTCGGCATGCTCGGGCCGTTCTCCATCGACACCTACCTGCCTGCGTTCTCAGGCATCGCCAAGGCATTGGGCGCAACGCCGGTAGAAATGCAGCAGACCCTGTCGGCGTACCTGTTCGGCTTTGCGTTCATGAACCTGTTCCATGGGGCGCTGGCCGACAGCTTTGGCCGGCGGCCGGTGGTCCTTTGGGGCATTGCCATCTTCACGCTGGCATCCGCGGGCTGTGCGCTGTCGCAAACCATCGGGCAACTGGTGTTTTTCCGTGCACTGCAAGGCTTGTCTACGGGCGCCGGCATTGTGGTGTCACGCGCGGTGATTCGGGATATGTTTCCACCCGCCCAGGCGCAAAAGGTAATGAGCCAAGTCACCATTTACTTTGGCGCCGCCCCGGCGATTGCACCCATCGTTGGTGGCTGGTTGCTCGGGCACATGGGTTGGCACAGCATTTTCTGGTTTCTCACCCTTGTGGGCGTGGCCTTGTGGGTTGCCAACTACCGCCTGCTGCCGGAGACGCTGCACGAAGAGCACAAGCAGCCTTTCAATGTGAAGCACCTGATGCGCGGGTACTGGGAGTTGGGAGCGAGTGCGCGCTTTCTTCTGCTTGCGCTGGCGAGCGGCGTGCCCTTCAATGGCATGTTTTTGTATGTGCTCGGTGCTCCAGCGTTTCTGGGCGAGCACCTGGGACTTGCACCCACAGAATTTTTCTGGTTCTTTGTGCTGACGATCTCCGGCATCATGTCCGGCGCTTGGCTGAGCGGTAGGCTCGCGGGCAAAATTGCGCCCAAGCGTCAGATTCGACATGGATTCGTGATCATGCTGGTGACTTCAGTGCTCAATCTGCTGGCCAATCTCTTGTTTCCGGCACATGTGTCGTGGGCCCTGGTGCCTATTGCAGTTTTCGCGTTCGGCTGGGCCTTGATGGTGCCCGTAGTGACTTTGCTGGTGCTGGACCTGTACCCGGCGCGGCGCGGCATGGCGTCGTCGTTGCAAGCCTTCATTGGTTCTGTGGCCAATGGCACTGTGGCCGGCGTACTGGTGCCACTGGTGATGCACTCCACAGTGCTTATGGCACTGTGTTCGCTCCTGATGATGGGCGTCGGGCTTGCAGCTTGGGTCTACCTGCACCATCGCTGGCCAGAGATCGGACGCAGTAACACGCTGAATTGATGCGGCACGCTCAGCCGATCAGCGGCGGCCGCGGCGGTCTTCGTGGTGCTCTGCGTAGTAGCGCGCCTTTTCCTCGTACATGGCTTGGTCGGCTCTGTGCAGAGCAGCCTCGACTTGATCGCCACTGGTGCAGCTGGCCACCCCGATCGCCAGACTGAGCGGCTGCCCCGAATAGAACTGGTTGTTCATCTCCACCATTGAATTGACTCGATCCACCACTGCGTGCGCGCTGCGTTCGTCCACTCCAGGCAAGAGCAGCGTGAATTCGTCGCCTCCAATGCGCGCTGCGCAAACAGACGAGTCGAGGGCCTTCGCCAGCACTTCCCCGACGCGGCGCAAAAGCGCATCGCCGGCCGCGTGGCCTTGCTCATCGTTGACTACCTTGAGACCGTTGAGGTCTATGGTGACGACGGCCAGAGGCCACGGGCCTTTACGGGTGATGCGGTTCAGCTCTTCCACATAGAAAGCACGGTTGCGCAGCTGCGTGAGTACGTCGTGTTTTCCGAGGTATTCGAGGTAGGCCTCGGCCTTTTTGCGCGCGGTGATGTCCACCAGCGACAACAGCACCAAGCCCCAGTCGTCTCGGTGCCCGTCCAGCACAGAAAACTGCATGTGAATATTGATTGCGTCACCCGAGAGCGCGTAGTTCACGACTTCGCGCTGCTGTGTCAGCTTTCCTTCCCAAAGGTCCTGCAACTGCTCGGCAAAAGACTCTGCCATTTCGTCGCGAAACACGCGCGTGATGTTGTTAAGCAGCATCTCCTTGTCGGCAGCGCCAAACATTTCCAGAGTCTGCCGATTCACATCGATGACACGAATTTCCTGCATGCAGCGAGAAACAAATTCCGGATGCACTTTAAGGAAGGTTTTGAAATCGCGAATGCCCTGTGAACGTACGTCGTCCAGTAGGCGTTTGACGGCGCTGAAATCTTCTACCCAGAGCGACACAGGGGAATGCTCGAACAGACCGCGCGCATAGTGCTCGCTCTTTTGAAGCCGCTGAGTCGCCTGCTCCTGGGGAGTGACATCCTCGAGAGAGACCAAAATGCGGCTCCAGGTGGACTCATACCCGGGGAGCACCCGCGCATGCACGATCACGTCAATCCGCCGACCATCGAGCGCGTAGTTGACGGTCTGATTGTCAAAGCCTTGCGCCCCGGCCCAAAGCTGGTCCAGCTCAAGCACAAACCGGTTGTGCATATCGTCCCGGAACACGCGGCCGAGTTGCGCGAAAAGCTCGTCCGCGCTGCCTGCCGAAAACATCTGGAGCGTGCGCTGGTTGACGCGCAAGGCCTTCAGGCTGGCAGCACAGGCGCGAAGGCGTTGCGGATCCGCATTCAAATGCGCGCGCAGATCCGTGACGCCCTCAGCGCGCCATGCATCAAACAATTGCTTTAAAGCACTGAAATCTTCCAGCCAGAGCGACACGGGCGCCAGCTCGAACATATGCTCAAAATCAGTGTCGTGGACGGGGGCGTATGGCACGATAGGAACTCCTCTCAGACGCATTATTGACGCTTCCAGAGGGCGCAGACCGAAGCATCCGCAGCCAGCCTGAGCCAAGGCTGTTCAGGAGCTGATTTTTAAAAGGGACCCGAGATCAGGAAAGCGCCGCTCCTATTTGACAAATGAGCAGGTTTTTAAGAGCCGTGCTTCGTCGTCTAAGCTACTAAGCACGCGATGAAGGTCATAGGGTTTCACCCCATGACCGGGGGCATCTACCGATCAACAAGACGAGTTCCAACGTGTAAGCTGATGTACAAAGCTGCGAATGGGTGAGCGGACGGCAATACGCGCGGCATCGCCTCTCCAAGTGAGCGCAATTGGGCAATCCTATTTCGGAGGTGATACGTGACGACACAACAAGAAAACCTGCTGCAAAGCGAGACAAACAGCCTGACCGGGAGTGCTTTGGAAGACGTTCTGTACAGCAACGAACATGTACGGGTATCGCGGCGCAGGCAAGCTGACTCAAGCACCCTCGTGATCGTAAAGCAGGCCATTGATCTTCAAGCTGGTCGCCGTCTGAAACACGAAACCGACATGCTCAAGCGGCTGTCCCACATTGAGGGGATCGTCAAAATCGCAGACACCATCGCAGAACCGAACACCCTGGTGCTGAAAGACGAAGGCGGCATTGCGTTGGCGACTTATCTGAACAGCCGACAGCTCACCGTGCCGCAATGCGTGGATTACATGACCGCTTTGGCCGGAATCATTGCCCAGGTACACAAATCCGGAATCATTCACAAAGACATCTGCCCGGCCAACCTGTTGATCCATCCGACTACGCTGGCACCTACGCTGATCGATTTCAACATCGCAGGCGACTTGGCCAATGAAAGCGCCAGTGGCGAAGCTGGTGGCGCATTGGCCGGCACGCTGGCCTACATGTCGCCCGAGCAAACTGGCCGTACTGGCCGCGCAGCCGATCAACGCTCTGATCTGTATTCGCTCGGCATCACCTTCTACGAATTGCTGACCCACCGCAGAGCTTTTGAGAGCGACGACCTGCTGGAGATGGTTCACAACCACTTGGTGGGCGTGCCCGACGCCCCTGCCGTAGTGAACAACCTGATTCCACAGCTGTTGTCTGACGTGGTCATGCACCTACTGGAAAAGGAGCCCGATCGCCGCTACCAGAGTGCCGAAGGCTTAATTGAGGATTTGCATCTGATTGCTGCAGGCATGCAGGTTGACAAAATCGAGCCCTTCACCTTAGGACGTTTCGACTTCGGAACACGTTTGGCGGCACCGAAAACGCTGCTTGACCGCGAGGTACAGCGCACAGAACTACAGGCCGCATTTGACCTCGCACGCGCAGGCCAGAGCCCAGTGGTTTTTCTCCAAGGAGAGCACGGCTCAGGCAAGTCGGTGTTGATCGACGATTTTCGCGCCGGCATCGCCGAGCACCGGCCTTGGGTAGTCTCGGTGAAGTATTTGGCAGAAGACAAGAGCACCACCGGCACCGGAACAGATTCCCTGCAGGCGCTTGGCCGCCAACTGCTGGCCCTGCCCGACGAGCAGCTCAAGACCTACCGCGCACGCATTCTCGCGGCACTCGATGGCCACATGGGAATTGGCGCGTCACTGTTGCCCGAGTTCCAGATGCTGTTGGGTGAACACGCTGCAGCCGATCTTCAACCCGAAGTGGTTGGCAAACGCACCGCACTGGCGACGCTGGCACTGCTGCGCAGCATTGCCAGCCCCGAAAAACCGCTGGTGATGATTTACGACGACCTGCAGTGGGCCCCGCAGCTGACGCTCAAATCGCTCGACTCGGGCTTCACGCGCGACCAAGCGGTGCCGTGCCTATTGATGGTGTGCGCGTTCGACTCCACTGCGATCGACACCAACGCTGAATTTGGCACGATGATCCAACGCTGGCAAGCCGTGCCGCGCATTCGCTCGGTGGTTGTGACGCCGCTTAAGGAAGCCGCAGCGGCGGAGTTCGTCGGCGACATTCTGCGAATCCCGCTGACCGAAGGCCGGCGCCTCGCAGAAGCGCTGGCGCTGCGCAGCCACCACAACCCCGGTCGCACACTGTCTCTTCTGGACGCACTGCGCAATGACGGTCTCCTGGTTCAGAACCACGGTGAATGGAGATGGGACGCACAAGCACTGCGCCGTTATTCTGGTGACTCCAGCCCTGCCGAACTCGCAGTGCGCGCCGCCAGCTTGCCTATGGACAGCCGCGAGCTGTTGAAGTGCCTGGCCTGCTTGGGCAGCCTCACGCCTGTCGCCACACTGTGTCTTGCGACCGGATGGAGCGAGGCCGACATGGCAAGTCGATTGGCCCCTGCCCAGGAAGAAGGACTGGTGGAGTTCGGCGACAAGGGCATGGATTGCGCCAACGAGCGCGTACGCAGCGCCGCGATGGCGTCGATGACCGCTGACCAGCGTCTGGCTCTGCACCTGTCGCTGGCCCGGAAGCTGACAGCGAGCGGGCAGTCAGAGTTGGAAGATCTCGCTACAGAGCAGTTCCTCGCTGCTCAAGACGTATTAGGCGATGAGACGGAACGCCGTCGTGCAGCGGCGTTGATGGAAGCAGCCGCCAAACGCCTGCGCCTGACCGACCCGCCGGCGTCAGAGCGTTACCTCGCAGCCACCATCAAGGCACTGGCACCCGTGTCGGGCGCCAGCGACGCCGATCATCTGCTTGGCCTGAAGATCGACCATCACCGCGCCCTCTTCGAGCAGGGTCGACTCGCCGACGGCGACACGCTCTATGAAGACCTGAAAGCCAGCGTCTCCGACCCGACACCACTGCTCGAAGCCACTCGCGTACAGATCTATGCATTGATGAACCGCAGGCGTATGGCCGATGGCATGAACCTCGGGTTGGAAGTACTCGATCAGATTGGCTTACCCAAGCCAGACAGCCTGCTGCCGGCCATTGGTGAAGGTTTCAAGCGCGTCACCATCTGGTACCGCGGTGAAGAAAAAGCGCGCGAAATAAGCGAACGGTCCGAGATCGCCGACGAGCGTGTGGTGGCCTTGACAAAAATGATTCCGGAAACCACCAACCCGGCCTACTTTGCAGACATCACCACGTGGGCCTGGCTGACGCTCGAATGCCACCGCTTGTGGGTGGAGCATGGTCCATCGCCACGCCTGATCAGCTCCATTGGCGCAGTGCAGATGATGATGGTCGGCACCCCGCAAGACTATCGCGGCGCCTACAACATCGGGCGGCACGCGCTGCAAGTAGGTGAGGCACGCGGCTATGAGCCGGCCACATCTTTTGTGCGCGCCCTGTTCGGTATTTCAGCGGCGCACTGGGTGGACCCCATCGAATCCGTGGTCGACGACGTCTTCCTGCGCTCGCGTGCCGATCTCAAGCGCCAAGGTGATGAGTCGTTCATCTCATACACCTACGTCGTCGTGGACCCAATGCTCGACTCCAAGCCCACGCTTGAGCACGCCTGGAAGGACCTCGAAGAAGGCTTGGACATGGCCAGGCGCACCAAAAACGTCGAGTTTGAACAGCGCTACATGCCGCGCCGCCAGTTCATCAAGACCTTACGCGGCGAGACCGCCACACCGGGACACTTCACTAGCGACGATTTCGACGAAGCGGCCTACGTCGAAAAGATCGACCCGACCAGTCCCACGGCCGCCACGTACCATGCCTTCCGGGCGATAAGTGCGGCCATATTCGGCGACCTGCCAACGCTGGCCCTTCACATAGTTAAGGCAGTGCCGCTGTCCGCGCGCGTGCCGGGCTACTACATCACCGCCCTAGTGCGCACGCTCCAGTGCCTGTCGCTGGCGGACGCTGCACGGGCCCTGCCTGCCGAAGAGCGCGCGCCGGTACTCGATCAGTTCGACACGCACTTCAAGTGGTTGGCCGCGCGCGCGGCCGATGCTCCAGAAAACTACCTGCATCTACAGCGGTGGATGGAAGCCGAACGTGCTTGGGCGGCGGATTCGGTTTGGAGCGCAGGAGCTGCATTCGACCTCGCTGTGGCGGAATCGATCCTGCACAACCGACCTTGGCACCGCGCCCTCATTCACGAGCGTGCGGCTATCTTCCTTCTGGCTCAGGGGATGGAACACACTGCCCGCCCGTTGATGCTGGAGGCGGAAGCCACTTACGAAGCTTGGGGGGCTGTTGGCAAGGTGAAAGACTTACGTCGCCACTACGCTTTCCTGCGCGCCACCAGCACCCTGGGTGGCGGCAACAGTGGCACCCGCAGCACCGTGGTGGACACCGAAATGGTGGACATGATGGGCGTTTTGCGTGCCTCACAAGCACTCAGCTCCGAGACCAGCCTTACGCGCCTGACCGAGGCTGTAGGAAAGGTATTGGGCGCCATCACGGGCGCCACGGGCGTCTACTTGGTGGTGCGCCCTGAAGAAGGCAGCAGCACCTGGGTGATGGCCAGCTCGCTCGGCGAAGGCTGCGAGCCGCTCACGGTGGAGGACGCCGGTACGCGCGGCGAAGTGCCGCTATCGGCCTTCCGCTACGCTGAAAGGACCAAAGAATTGCTGGTGATCGACGACGCGCCGAGCGACGACCGCTTCTCTGCGGACCCCTATGTGGAGAAGTTCGCTCAGTGCTCGCTGGTGCTCGCTCCAATCCTCAAGCAAGGCCACATGAACGCGATGCTGGTGCTCGAGAACCACCAGCGCCGCGCCGCCTTTAGTGCCGAGCGCTTGAACTCGGTGTCGATGATTGCCGGACAGCTGGCTGTGTCTCTCGACAACGCACTGCTGTACGCCTCACTAGAAAAACGCGTCGCCGAACGCACTGCGCAGTTGCGCCAGAAGACAAACGACATCAACGCGATGCTGCAAAACATGCCGCAGGGCGTGATGACAGTGATGGCGGGCGGCTTGATCCACCCTGAGTATTCGGCTTACCTGGAAACGATCTTCGAGACCAGCGAAGTGGCCAACCAACCGGTCATGGCGCTGGTGTTCCCGAGTACCAGTTTAGGAGCAGACACGCTTTCGCAAGTGGATGCATCCATCGCTTCGTGCATCGGCGAAGACGAAATGAACTTCGAGTTCAACTCGCACCTGCTGGTGACCGAGTTCGACATCACGCTGCCCGACGGCCGAGTCAAGTCGCTCGCATTGAGCTGGTCACCCATTGCCGACGACAGCGGCACGGTGGACAAATTGATGCTCTGCGTGCGCGACGTCACCGAACTCAAACGCCTGGAAAGTGAAGCCAACAGCCGCAAGCGCGAGCTGCAGATGATTGGCGAGATCTTGGCGGTAAGTCAGGAGAAGTTTCATCCGTTCATGGCCAGTGCCCGGACATTCCTGGACGAAAACCGCCAATTGCTGGAGCAAACGCCCCAGTTCAACCAAGAGGCCATCAATCTGCTGTTTCGCAACATGCACACCATCAAGGGCAACGCACGCACCTACGATTTGCTGGCGCTGACGAACACGGTGCACATGGCCGAACAATCCTACGACGACCTGCGTAAAAGCGACGAACCGGTGTGGGACCAAGCCACCCTGCTGGCCGAGCTGGCCGGTGTGAAAGAGCTGCTCGACACTTACTCACATGTCAACGACACAGTGCTGGGCCGCAAGGGGCCCGGTCGCCGCGGCGGAGTTGAAAAATTCTTGATGGTCGAGCGGGATACTGTGGAGCAGTCGATGCAGATGCTGATGGGCGTGGACCCGTCCGACACCAACGCACTGCGCGACGCGGTCCAGCACGTCGGCAGCATGCTGAACATGATCGGCACGAAACCAATCAACGAAGTGTTGGCAGGAACACTGGATTCGCTACCTTCCTTGGCGCAAGAGCTTGGAAAGGAGGTCCCGACGATCGGCATAGCAGACAACGGCATCGTAATTCGCACGCAGGCCAGCGGCCTGCTCCGCAACCTGTTTACCCATCTGCTGCGCAACTCGGTCGACCATGGCATTGAAGCCGCCGAAATCCGCCAAGCGAAAGGCAAACCAGCTGCCGGGCACATCCAACTGGATCTAGCGGTGAACGACGGTCATCTTTGGATCAAGCTGCGGGACGACGGCAGGGGGTTAGCCATTGGGCGCATCCGGGAGCGAGCGCTAGCGCTCGAAATGATTTCTGCCTACAAGCCAACCTCGTCGCAAGACATAGCGCAGCTCATCTTCCACTCGGGATTCTCAACCGCCGAACAGGTGACAGAGGTTTCGGGTCGCGGGGTGGGCATGGATGCGGTCAAAGGCTTCCTGGAAGCTGAAGGCGGGAGCATAGAGATACACTTTCTTGACGATGCCGAAGGCGCCGACTTCCGCCCGTTCGAGACTGTAATCGCCTTGCCCGACAAGTACTCGGCATCTCTGAGGGCTGCGATGTCGTTCGATGCGCTGCGTGCACGCATGCAGTCTCTAAAATCGCACGCCGCCACAGCTGCTGCCCCTCAATAACAGAGGGTCGAACACGCAATGATGGCAGCGCTTATGTATTTGCGCGTTCTTGCGACGGTTCAGCGACCTAAAGTTGATCCGGCGCGCAAGCTTCATGCTGTGGCACAGTGGGCATTGCAACCTGCACGGGCGCCACAGCTCGACTGCGCCCGCCATCAACCAAACCAGCCGACCTCATGATCTTCTCCATCGTACTGTTCGTGCTCGGACTCGCAACAGGGGCACTCTGCGTGCTCTGGCTTGCGCGCCGCAGCGCTAAGCGGTCTTCCGATGCAGCCCTGCAAGGCGCCGCGCAAGCCACCGAAGACGCCGAGCAAGCCAGCAGGACTGAACTGCAGCAGCAACTCGATCAGATGCGGGACGCGGCAGACCAGGAAATCGCGGCGATTCAACAGCACGCGGAGGAGCAGCTTCGCACGCATGAGCAATCCATGCAGCACTTTAGCCACGGGGCGCAATGCATGAAGGCGCAGGCGCTGCAAGACTGCGACCGACTGGGTGAAACGATCGAGCGTGTACTGGGTTTGATTGAAACTTTCGAACGCTGGAACGACGAGCTAACCCAGCTGCTGCTGCACAACCGCGAGATGCATTCCAAAAATGACGAGTTCGCCAAGATCGTCAATCAGGTCATCATCGTCGCACTCAACGCCTCCATCGAAGCCGCCCGCGCTGGAGAATATGGCCGCGGCTTCGCGGTGGTAGCGGCCGAAGTACGCGACTTGGCCACACGCGCGGAGAAGCTTTCGAAGGACTACCGCAGCAACCTCTACAAGAACGATCTCATCACGGGCAGCACCTTCCAAGACTTGCAGGCGGGCGGAAAGATGATCGCTGGTGCCCTGAACGAATTGCGCCTGTTGAACGGCAAGACCCGTGAGACGGTGATGGCGGATGCCTTATGAACGGTGCCACCACATGAGCGGCAGCGTAAGCGAACGCGCATGCGTGGCGTTGGATCACATGGTGGTCCGGGCAGCCAAAAGCACGCTTGTGCCAAGTGGCGCGGACTGTCAGGTGACACCGATCGAAAGCGTGGTGTCACGCGAGAAAAAAGTGGTGATGTTCACCGTATCGTCCTACCTTTTCAGGGCGCTCCTTTTCATTCATTTCGATCAAGACGCAACTACACTGGCCCATTTCGCCTCGCTCGATGGCATCGGTTCCGAAGAGATGAGCGAAGAGCGCTTCTTCGACGCGGTAATGGAGCGCGGAAACCTGTGCTGCGGTGCGTTTAACCGGGAGCTGGCACATTTCTTCCCTCATATTGGCATGTCCACGCCCTGCATTCTTGACCGCGGCTCACTCGATCATGTGAGTGTGCTCAAACCCGCCTTTTTCCGCCACTACTTAGCCGACCTGGGTTCAGGCGCTGCGTTGCACTTGACGCTGGCCGTGTGCGCGTTTGCCGAACTTGATTTTGCGTATGAGGCAGGCGCAGTCGAAGAAGAATCCGCTGGCGAAATGGAGATGTTCTGACATGCCCTCACAATCCGGTCCCCTCATCAGCAAGGTGCTTGTGCTCGACGGCGACGAACGCCAGCACGAGCGCATCAAGGCGTTCTGCGAAGCCCACGATCTGGTGGCGATGAAGGCATCTGACGATGCGGCAATGTCGGTGCTGCGATCGAACGTCGATCTGGGCGCCATCTTGCTGTGGGAGAACTATGGCCACGTACCTGGACGCGGCATTGAGTTGGGCCTAGAGATCCATCGCATCAGGCCCGAGCTGCCGATCTTTCTTCGGCGTGAGCACACCGCAAACCTCAACGATCTGCCCGAAAGCGCCCAGCGGGCATTCCGTATCGCATATACCTGCGACCACATGGAGCTGCTGCGCGAAGCTATCGGCGCATCGCTGTTCAGCCGCGTCTACCCCAACGCTCTGGTTCGGGGAATCACCGAGGTGACGTGCAGCGCCATCGAAGGACAGTTCAAGCACGTAGTGGTCGAGCACGAGGCGCCATGTCTGGTCAAAGACCGAATCATCTATGGCGAACTTTTCAGCCTGATTCCACTTGAGAGCAGTTGGTGTCGTGGTTACATGATGCTGCAGACCGAAGAGCGGCAACTGCTCGAATTTCTGCACGACGATGCGTTTGGCCCGCTTGACGCATCAACCGATTTCCGCGAGATCAACAACCTGTTGGGCGAGACCACCAACATGGTGTGGGGAGCGTTCAAGAACCGTTTCATCACCGACGAGCCCGAGAACTCACGATTGACGCAGGTGCCGATCATCGTGAACCACCTGCATCGGTACATTTCATTCGGGTCGGATGACCCACTTCTGAGCGTGAAATACCGGCTTTTTGACCGTCGTGATGCGGCACGGGAATCCATCGTTGTGTACCAATGGTTCGCCTTCAGCCTCGCCTGGACACCCGACAACTTCAAAGAAAACGTGCCCTCGCTGGATTCGCTGCGCCAAGCGGGCGAACTCGAGCTTTTCTGAACTCCGCTTCTATCTTTCAAATATCAAGAGGTACCCATGGCACAGATTCTGGTTGTTGATGACTCAAGCACCGTACGCAACGAGGTGAGCGAATTCCTGAAAAAAAATGGTCTGGTAGTCGCGACAGCCGTCGATGGGCGCGACGGACTGGCCAAGCTGCAGGGCGACCCACAAATCAAATTGATCGTCAGCGACGTCAATATGCCCAACATGGACGGGCTCACGATGGCGGAAAAAATCCGCAGCGACCTTAAAAACAGCACGGTCAACATCGTGATGCTGACCACTGAAAATTCGCCGCTAATGAAAGAACGCGGCAAAGCTGCGGGCATTAAAGGCTGGATCGTCAAGCCCTTTAAGGGCGACGCCGTGCTGGCGACCTTCAAGAAACTCGCAGGCGTTTAAACGCTGCAGGCGCGCAAATGACACTGCGCGAGCAGGTGTACACCAAAGACGCAGGGTGTTCGGATGCTGCGCGATGGGGCATAAACTGCCCGCAGCCATCTTGACGCACGGGCGCGGGCTTCCCATGGGCAGGTTTGCCTGAAATATGCGCTGTGCGTTCCACCAAAGATAAAGGCCAGCACCTTTCGGTGCTGGCCTTTCAATATCGCACTGTCGCTTCTTCTTAGCGAGCCGGACGTGCCGGGCGCTTGCGCGCATCGTGCGGTACAAAGGATTTACCTGCGGGAGCGCCCGGTTTGGCGAACGCCGGCTTGCGTGGCGCAAAGTCTCCGCGGGGCGCAGGAGCCTCGCCGCGCGGTGCGCCATAACCACCACGGCCGGAGTCACCAAAACTGCCGCGGCCACCATCACCAAAGCCAGGCTTTCGGCCGAAACCATCGGAATCACGGCGTGGAGCGAACGAACGGCCTTCCGGTGCACCTTGCACGCGAGGACGATCGTTAAAACCACCGCGGCCTTCGCTGCGCGACGCACCTGCATAGCCGCGATCGCGCGAAGGCTGCTCACGACCTCCACGATCGCTGAAATTGCCTTGCGGGGGACGCGTGGACGGGAAGCGCTGCGTCGGTTCGAGGCCCGGGATGACTTCCGACTTGAGTTGTTGGCGCGTATAGCCTTCAATATCAAAAATCTTTCGGCGATCGCGGAACTCGGCAAAGGTGATGGCCAAGCCATCCCGGCCAGCGCGGCCGGTACGGCCGATGCGGTGGGTGTAGTCCTCTGCCTTCATGGGCAAACCAAAGTTGAACACGTGGGTGACGGTAGGCACATCGATACCGCGCGCTGCCACGTCGGTGGCGACCAAAATTTGAACCTGGCCTTGACGCAAAGCCATCAAGCGGCGGTTGCGCAAACCCTGGCTCAAAGCACCGTGCAAAGCAACGGCGCTGAAGCCTTCTTGCTGCAGGTCGGCAGCAAGGCCGTCGCACTCGATTTGCGTGCTCGCAAACACAATGGCTTGGTTGATGGTGGTGTCGCGCAACCAATGGTCGAGCATCTTGCGCTTGTGTTGCAGGTTGTCGGCCCAATACAAAATCTGCTTGATGTTCGAGTGCTTTTCCTGTGGGCTGTCGATCTGAATCTTTTGCACCGAGGCACCGGCATCGCGCATCACACGCATAGCAAGTTGCTGAATGCGCGGCGCGAAAGTCGCGCTGAACATCATGGTCTGCTTGCGCTGGCTGGTGAGCTGATTGATTTCAGCCAAATCGTCAGAGAATCCAAGGTCCAGCATACGATCGGCTTCGTCCACCACCAGAAATTGCACCTTGTCGAGCTTGATTTGCATCGAGCGCTGCAAGTCGAGCAGACGGCCAGGCGTAGCGACCACCAAATCGGCATTTTGCAACTTGGCGATCTGCAGCTGGTACGGCATGCCGCCGACCACGTTGGCCACGCGCAGGCCGCGGGCATGCTTGACCAGGTCGATGGCGTCGTGCGCCACCTGCTGCGCCAGCTCGCGCGTCGGGCAAACAATCAAGGCGCCGGGAACTGCGGGCTTGAAATTGCGGGTATTGGTGGGATCCTTGCGCTTGGCACGCTTAGGGGGGGCTTCACCGCGGGCAGTAGCTTCGGCGCAGGCTTGGTCGTATTCGGCACGCGACTGCTCCTCAGCTTCAGCCTGCTGGCGCAGCAAGGTGTTCAGCACAGGCAGCAGGAAGGCTGCGGTCTTGCCGCTGCCCGTCTGACTGGAGACCATCAGATCGATATAACGACCTCCTTGGGCGCCAGCGCCCATTGCAAGCGGAATGGCCTTGAGTTGCACAGCCGTGGGCTGGGTGTAACCCAGGTCGCCCACTGCCGCCACCAATTCAGGGGCGAGGCCAAGCTCGACGAAACCGTTGGGCACGGGCATGACGTCTGCAACGGATTCAGCGGTGGTGTCCAATAAAGGCACAGTCGCCTCTGGTGCGGACATGGAAAGGGATTCGGCAGGCGCAAAGTCGCCCTGCACTTCAAAAGTGTCGGTCATGATTTTTTCTCTCACGCAAGCGACCGGAGCAAGCTGCTCCGGATGGCTTCGTCAACGGTTAAAAAACATCAACCATCAAACGAAACCTGCAGAAGCGTCGCGCTGCTGCGGCTGGGCTGTTGTTGCGAAAACGCTCAGGCCTGTTAAGACCAAAGTGCTCGCGGACCCGGTGAGTGAAGGGAGATGCGCAAAATTGCAGCGCTAATGCGGTGCAAGTCTGCGATTATGGCATGACTTCGGGTTTTCCCGCAAGTGCATCTGCTGCAAAGAGCTGCTCGCGGTAGTGCATCAGCTCGTCGATGGACTCGTACACATCCGCCAGCGCCGTGTGCTTTTGTGCTTTCTTGAAGCTGCTGTAGGCGGCCGGTTTCCAGCGCTTGGCTAACTCCTTGAGCGTACTGACGTCCACGTTGCGGTAGTGGAGAAAGCCTTCCAGCTTGGGCATATAGCGCGCCAGAAAACGTCGGTCCTGCCCAATGCTGTTGCCGCACAACGGTACAGAACCCTTGGGCGCGTAGCATTTGACGAATTCCAACACTTGGGCTTCGGCCTCTGCCTCGGTCAGCGTCGAGGCGCGTACTTTCTCGATAAGGCCGCTGCGGCCGTGAGTCCCCTTGTTCCAGGCGTCCATGGCACCCAGCAACTCGTCGCTCTGGTGCACCACCAGCACCGGCCCTTCGATGCGCGGTGTGAGCTGTGGGCCGGTAACGACGACCGCAATTTCGATAATGCGTTCCTTTTCCGGGTCCAGCCCCGTCATTTCGCAGTCGAGCCAGACCAAGTTTTGAGCGGAGCGGCCAAGCGCAGGGCTGGCGGCGGGGGAGGCGGGTGGTGCAGACATGCCTTGGATTGTCGCGCAACGCGACCACCGCCGCGGCCCTTCGCATTGCCCTAAACTTGCACGACATGCCCGCCAACAACGCTTTTTTTTTCTCCCGCCTTCCCTTTTGCTGAGTGCTGCTTTCGCGCTCGCGCTGGCCGCTGGTTTTGCGCTCAAGCTTTGGCTGGCGAGCCGGCAACTGCGCCATGTGGCGCGCGGCCGTGGGGCTGTACCCGCATCGTTCGCCAACCAAATCCCTCTGGTGGCGCACCAGAAGGCCGCCGATTACACGATGGCAAAACTGCGCTTCGGCACGCTTGAGGCAGCGCTTGGCGCGGCGATCCTGCTTGGATGGACGCTCCTTGGCGGGCTTGACGCACTGAATCAGGCACTTCTGGACGTCTTTGGTGGCGGCATGCAGCAACAGTTGGCGCTGCTGCTGTGCTTCATCGTGATCAGCAGCCTGATCGACCTACCGGGCACGATTTATCAGACCTTTGTGCTGGAGGAGCGCTTCGGCTTTAACCAGACCACGCTTCGTCTGTGGCTGAGCGATGTCGCCAAATCGACGGTGCTGGGCGCGCTGATAGGTTTGCCAATTGCCGCGGCCATCCTCTGGTTGATGGGTTCTGCAGGTGGACTGTGGTGGCTCTGGGCCTGGGGTCTGTGGACCGGTTTTAACCTGCTGCTGATGTGGGCCTACCCCGCCTTCATCGCACCGTTTTTCAACAAGTTTGAGTCCCTTGCAGACGAAGCTCTGACGACGCGGGTCACGGCCTTGATGCAGCGCTGCGGTTTTTCTGCAAAGGGCTTTTATGTGATGGACGGCAGCCGCCGCAGCGCCCACGCGAATGCCTACTTCACGGGTTTCGGCGCGTCCAAACGGGTGGTTTTTTTCGACACGTTGCTGCGCCAACTGGCCCCCGCCGAAGTCGAGGCAGTACTCGCGCATGAGTTGGGTCACTTTCACCACCGCCACATCGTCAAGCGCATGGCTGCCATGTTTGCCATGAGTTTGGCCGGGTTTGCTCTGCTGGGTTGGCTCTCTGGTCAGCCTTGGTTCTACACCGGTCTGGGCGTGCACCCCAACCTTCCGGCACTGGTTCCCGGCGTTGTCCATGCCCCGAACGACGCTCTGGCTCTGCTCTTGTTTATGCTGGTGGTGCCAGTGTTCACGGTGTTCTTATCGCCGCTGTTTGCCCAACTCTCGCGCAAGCACGAATTTGAAGCCGACGCCTACGCGGCGCAGCAAACCAATGGCGGCGACCTCGCTTCTGCCTTGCTCAAACTGTATGAAGACAACGCCTCCACGCTCACGCCAGACCCGCTCTACGTGAAGTTCTACTACTCGCACCCGCCCGCCGTGGAGCGGCTGGCGCGCATGCAAGCAGGAGTCTCCGCATGACAAACGATTTGAAGAAAAAAGACTGGTCCACGCAGAAGCGACGAGCGCTGTCAGCTACGGAAATAGTAGCAGCGCTGGCGCAGCTTGAGGGTTGGCGCCTTCAGGGCGATGGCGCCGATGTGGCGATCGAGAAAAGCTTCGGATTCGCAAATTATTACCAGACCATGGCCTTCGTAAATGCTGTGGCCTTCATCGCCCACGCTGAGGACCACCACCCCGACCTTGCGGTGCATTACGACCACTGCGTGGTGCGCCTGAGCACCCACGACGTCGGCGGAGTCTCCAGCACCGACCTCGATTGCGCTGCCCGTTTCGACGCGCTGCTCGCATGACACCGGGTGCGCGCCATGGCTGAAGCCGCTGCCCAGAGGGGTGGCTTAGTGGTGGCCAGCCACGGCCGACACTGCGTAGTTGAAACAGAAGACGGTGCGCGCCGGATTTGCCATCCACGCGGCAAGAAGAGCCAAGCGGTCGTCGGCGACCTTGTGTTCTGGCAACCCGCCCCCGCAGGCCAGGGCGAGGAAGGCACCATGGAGCGCGTACAGGAGCGGCGCAATCTGTTCTACCGACAAGATGAAATCCGCACCAAGTCGTTTGCCGCCAACCTTGATCAGATCCTCATCCTGCTCGCTGCTGAGCCCGTATTCTCCGAGATGCAGCTCGCGCGGGCGCTGATTGCGGCCGAAGCCGCGAGTATTCAGCCACTTATCGCGCTCAACAAGAACGACCTGCCCGAGCCCTTCGCGCGCGCCTGGGAGCGGCTAGCACCTTACCGCAACATGGGTGAGCCTGCGCCCTATCCGGTGCTTGCGCTGTCGCTGGCAAGCGCCCCAGAAGCGGCCTGCGCCATGCTGATGCCACTGCTCACCGGCAAAACCACCTTAGTGCTGGGTCCGTCGGGCGTGGGCAAGAGCACACTGGTCAACCTGTTGGTTCCAGGTGCTACTGTGCTGACCGCGGAAATATCGCAAGCGCTCAATTCGGGGCGCCACACCACTACCAGCACATCGCTGTACTGGGTGGATGCAGAACGCACCACCGCCATCATCGACTCGCCAGGGTTTCAGGAGTTTGGCCTGCACCACATTGCGCCGACCCAACTGGCGCGCTGCATGCCGGACATCGCTGCGCAGGCCACCGATTGCCGCTTCTACAACTGCACCCATCTGCACGAGCCAGGCTGCGGCGTAATTTCTGCAGTGAAAAGCGCTTCTAGCGCTCAAGGGATAAGCGCGATACGCTATTCTATTTATAGCGAATTATTCAAAGAGCTGGGGCATACCCGCTATTGACGGGATTCCCCTGCGGGCGCAGGCTCAGCCCAGCAGGCGCGCCAGCGTCAACAATGCCAGCAGCAGCATCCACACCACCACCGAACGCCAGACCAAACCGACGACGGTGCGCAGATGCGCCAGTTCGGGCTCACGGCCTGGGGTGCTGGCGCTGTCGGCCAATTCGGCGTCTTCACCCAAGCCCGTGGCCGCCTGCGCATCGTCTGGTGTGGGCTTGAGCGCCTCGCCGCCAAACCGCACATTGATTGCCCCGGAAGTGGCCGCCAACAGCACGCCAACGTTGTCGTTCGGAAAGCGCTGGGCATAGAAGCGCCAGCCGTCAATGGCCTCCTCGAAGCTTCCGACCACCGCAAAGCAGAGCGCCGTCATGCGGGTCGGCACCCAGTCGAGTGCAGTCCAGGCCGCCGCGCTGGCGCGCTTGAGCGCTTCGCTGGCGCGGGGCGCAGCGTCCGGGCCGGGGCGGCTCCAGTAGCGGGCGACGAATTCGGCCATGCGGTAGAGCACCGCGCCCGCAGGCCCCAAGCCGAGCGCGGCAAGCACCGAATACCAGGCCAGCACGCCAAACACATGGCGGTGTGCGGCCAAGACAGAATATTCAAGCACATGGCGCACCAGCTCACTGCGCGGCAGCTCGCCCACATTCACACGCTGCCACTGCGCCAGGCTCTCGCGCGCCGAGCGCTCGTCACCCAGATCAAGCGCGTCGCGGATGCGGGTGAAATGGTGGCTGAACTGACGAAAACCGAGCGTGATGTAGAGCACCGCTACGTCCCACACAACACCCAGCGGCCAACCCACCCACTGCGTGAGCAGCAGGTAGACGCCGGCCACGATGGCCGAGGGCGCCAGCACCGCAAGCGCCCAGGCCACCCATGCGTGGTGCGGCTTGCCGGCGTCGAAATTGCGGCTGACCGACAACGCCCAAGCGCGCAACCCGCCGTGCACCGGGTTGCTGCGCGCCAACGGGCGCGCCTGCTCAATCAGCAGGGCAAGCAAAATGGCGATGAAACTCATGGCGGGGAATGATAGCGGCCCGTGCGGCTGCTGCGCCGCACGCGCCAGAAACTCATGCTGCAAGAAAGCAGTAAAAGTTGCGCAGCATGCCGGCCGTAGCGCCCCAAATATAGTGTTCGTAGCCGTCGGCATCGCGGTAAGGCATGGAATACCACTCACGCTTTTGACCGGCGTATTCGAAGAGATGGCGACGGTGGTGCGCCGGATCGAGCAGGAATGCGAGCGGCACTTCGAATACGCGAGCCACCTCATACGGATTGGGGCGGAGCACGAAGTCGGGCTGCACCAAGGCGACCACGGGTGAGACGATGAACGATGAGCCAGTGACGTAGACCGGCAGTTCGCCCAGCACTTGGGCAGAGCCAGCTTCAAGTCCCACTTCTTCATGGGCTTCGCGCAGTGCGGTGGCGGTGGCGTCCGCATCCTCAGGGTCGGTGCGCCCGCCGGGGAAGGCCACCTGCCCGGAATGGGTGGACAGGTGCATCGTGCGCTCAGTGAAGAGCACGGTAGGTTCGGCACGCTGCACTATGGGAATCAGGACTGCGGCACGCGCCGGCGCACGGGCCGAAAAACGCGGTTCTGATGCAATTTCCGGCCTCCAAAGGGGTGGCGCCGCAAAACGCTCGCGCAGCGCCTGCGCCGTGGTGCGCGCCTTTGACACCGCCGGCATGCCAGCGTCCACACCCGACACCGGAACAGTGCGCGGGTCGAAATTGGGCAGCGGTGTGTGCGTTTGAGAAGGAGGGAGGGGCATGGCAATAAAAAAAGCCGCGGCAGACGGACGCTGCAGCGGCTTTTGCGCGAGGCGGAAGCGGTTACTCGGCCGCTGCCACAACTACCGCCTTCTTCACGCGCGATGGCAGCTTTTCCTTGATACGTGCCGACTTGCCGCTGCGCTCACGCAGGTAGTACAGCTTGGCGCGGCGGACGTCACCACGGCGCTTGACTTCGATTTTGGCGATCAGTGGGCTGTAGGTCTGGAAGGTACGCTCCACGCCTTCACCGCTGGAAATCTTGCGCACGATAAAGGCGCTGTTGATACCGCGGTTGCGCTTGGCAATCACCACACCTTCATAGGCCTGCATACGCTTGCGTGTGCCTTCAACGACGTTGACGCTAACGACAACGGTGTCGCCAGGAGCAAATTCGGGGATAACTTTGCCGAGGCGGGCGATTTCTTCCGCCTCAAGGGTCTGGATCAGATTCATGGGTGCATCCTGCGATCGTGTCCGCGCCATGATTGGCAGTGTCGGGATTGACAGGTGGGTCCAGGCAGCATTGCGTGCGGACCGGCCGGGCAGAGGATCGAAAAGCCCGCCATTATAGCGCGCGGTCGCTCTCCGGCTGCAGCAGCAATTCGTCGGCAGCGCTTAGACGCCCCAAGGCACGCGCTGCGGCAATCAGGTCGGGGCGGTGGCGCGCGGTCAACAGCACCCGCTGGCTGCGGCGCCACACTTCAATCTGCGCATGGTGCCCCGTCAGAAGCTCAGGCGGCACACCGTAGCCCTGCCAGATTTCTGGCCGTGTGTAGTGCGGGCAGTCGAGCAGCCCATCCAGGGCGGGGTTAAAACTGTCGAACGCATGGCTGCCAGCGTCGTGCAGCACGCCGGGCTGCAGGCGAGCCACAGCGTCAAGCAATGCCATGGCGGCAATTTCGCCACCGGAAAGCACGAAATCGCCCAGGCTGATCTGCACGTCAACATGGCGGTCGATAAAGCGCTGGTCTACGCCTTCGTACCTGCCGCACAACAAAACAGCGCCTGCGCCCTGCCCCCAGCGCTCAACGCCTGCGTGGTCCAGCCGCTCGCCAATGGGCGAGAACAGCACCAATGGCGCCTGCCCGTCTTCGCTTTCAGCGCGGGCGACACGGATGGCGGCGAGACATTGGGCAAGGGGTTCGGCAAGCATGACCATGCCAGGACCACCGCCAAACGGCCGGTCGTCCACGCGGCGGTAGTTGCCGTCGGCAAAATCGCGGGGACTCCAGAGATGTACTGCGACCTGCCCCGAGACGTAGGCCCGCCGGGTCACGCCGCTGAGCAAAAACGGCGCAAACAGCTCAGGAAACAGGGTGATGACGTCAAACCGCACAGCGTTTGAAGCTCAAAAATCGGGCTGCCAGTCCACCACAATGCGACGCCCCGCCAAATCGACTTCGTCGATAAATGCGGCCACGAACGGAATCATGCGCTCTACGGGTTTGCCCTCCACCACTTCCCCGTCCAGCACCAGCACCGTCTGTGGGCCGGTGCTCAGCAGGTCGCGCACGGTGCCCAACGCCACGCCTTCGCGGTTTTGCACGGTGAGTCCGATGAGGTCCACCCAGTAGTACTCGCCGTCATCGGTTTTAGGAAAGGCCGTACGGGGCACAAAAATGCGCGCGCCGCGCAAGGATTCGGCAGCGCTGCGGTCGTCAATGCCTTGCGCCCAGGCGACGATGCCGCCCGCGTGCTCACGCACCTGACGCAGGTCTACTTGCACCGTACCTTCAAAGCTGCGCGGACCGCGCTCGGTGGGCTGCAAGTACCACTGCTTGCCCGAAAGCAAGGCGGCCGGTTGGCTGCTGTGGGACAACACCTTGAACCAGCCTTTGACACCCCAGGCGTCGGTAATTCGGCCGATTTCCACAGCGTCGATCGGCAGTTCAGCAGGGGCAAGCGCAAGTTCAGTTTTCATGGCGACGGGCACAAAAAAGAAAAAGGGCGGATCGCGTCATGCATTGACGCCATCCGCCCTGATCGGTCGGGAGCCGGGTTCAGGCAGCCAGTTTGGCGGCTTGCTTGATCAGGCGGTCCACTGTGGGCGAGGACTGTGCGCCCACGCTCTTCCAGTAAGTCAGGCGATCTTGCGCAATGCGCAGGCCTTCTTCGCTTTCCTTAGCCGTTGGGTTGTAGAAACCCAGGCGCTCAATGAAGCGGCCGTCGCGACGCACGCGCTTGTCGGCAACGACGATGTTGAAGAAAGGACGGCCTTTGGAGCCGCCGCGGGAAAGTCGAATAACGACCATGATTTATCCTTCGGGTGGTGGGTCGGCGTGCTAACAATCCGTTAACCACCGAATCCCATGTTTCACAACGTAGAGACACGCGACATGGCCACCCGGCCAGCGACACGCTGCAAAGCCGGCGATTATATCTTTCTTTGTACCTCCCATGCTTTATATCCGCGCCAGTGTGGATGGCGACCTCGATGCCATCACAGCAATCTACGCCCACCATGTACTGCACGGCACAGGCACGTTCGAGCTTGACCCGCCGCCCCGCACCGACATGGCCACACGCCGCGCCGAGGTGTTGGCACGCAAGCTCCCCTGGCTGGTGGCCGAGCGCAGCGGCGAGGTGGTCGGTTTTGCCTATGCGAACTGGTTCAAGCCCCGGCCTGCCTACCGCTTCTCGGCCGAGGATTCGGTGTACGTAGCAGATAGCGCTCGCGGAGGTGGCGTTGGCCGCGCACTGCTCGCCGCGCTCATCGAAGCGTCTGAGGCGGCTGGCGTGCGCCAATTGATGGCGGTGATCGGCGACTCTGCCAACCACAGCTCCATCGGTCTGCACAAGGCGCTGGGCTTCGAGCAGACTGGATTGATGCGCTCCGTGGGCTGGAAACACGGTGCGTGGCGCGACATCGTGCTTATGCAAAGGCCCCTGGGCAGCGGCGACGCGCAATCGCCCGAATAATCGCCGTCATGAAGAACAAGACGCTGACGGCCTGGCTGGCCTTTCTGGGCGGCCCTTTGGGACTGCACCGCTTCTACCTGCGCGGCCTTGGCGACCCGCTTGGATGGCTGTTGATGGTGCCCACGGCGCTGGGAATCTACGGCGTACGGCGGGTCTGGAGCTTTGGTCAGGACGACGCGCTCAGCTGGCTGCTGATTCCCATGCTGGGTTTCACGATTGCCGCCTGCGCATTGACCGCGATCGTCTACGGTCTGGCCACGCCCGAGAAGTGGAACGCCAAGCACAACCCCGGCGCTGCACCCGACTCGCCCGCCGGTCGCACCAACTGGTTCACCATTTTTGCGGTGGCAACCGCGCTGTTGATCGGAACCACAGTGCTGATGGCGAGCCTCGCATTTAGTTTTCAGCGCTACTTTGAGTACCAGATCGAAGAGGCTCACAAGATTTCACGCTAAAGCGAAATTATGAGTGAAATTATGAGTGAAATTATGAGTGAAATTCAACCTTAGCCCTTACTGAGTAAGCGCAAACAGCTATGTTTTTAGTAGCTTCGTACGGCTTCTAGTAAAGCTGCAGGCTGATCCAGTAGGCAATCGCGGCCACAAAGGCGCTGGCCGGAATGGTCAGTATCCACGCCCAGACGATGTTCCCGGCCACACCCCAGCGCACAGCGCTGGCGCGCTGAGCCGAGCCCACGCCCACGATTGCACCGGTGATGGTGTGGGTGGTGGAGACGGGAATGCCCAGCAGCGTCGCCATAAACAGAGTGACAGCGCCACCCGTTTCGGCGCAAAACCCACCTACGGGCTTGAGCTTGGTGATCTTCTGCCCCATGGTCTTCACGATGCGCCAACCACCAAACATGGTGCCCAGCGCAATGGCAGAGTAGCAACTGATGATGGCCCACAGCGGCGGCGAGGCACTGTCGGGCGCCTGGTAGCCGGTCGCGATCAGCAGCAGCCAGATGATGCCAATCGTCTTTTGTGCGTCGTTGCCACCGTGGCCCAGGCTGTAGGCGCCGGCAGAGACGAGCTGCAGACGGCGAAACCACTTGTCTATTCGGCTGGGCCGCGCACGGCGAAATATCCAGGCCACCGCCACCATCATCAGGGAGCCGAACAGAAAGCCAAGGAGCGGCGAGAGAAAGATGAAAGCGACGGTCTTGATGATGCCCGAGGCCACCAGAGCGCCGGCGCCGGTCTTTGCCATCACTGCGCCCACGATGCCGCCAATCAGCGCATGCGAAGAGCTGCTTGGGATGCCGTAGTACCAGGTGATCAGGTTCCAGGTGATGGCGCCCATCAATGCGCCGAAGATGACATGGGTGTCGACCACCCCGGGCTCCACGATGCCCTTGCCGATGGTGGCCGCCACGCTCAGGTGAAAAACAAAGATGGCGACGAAGTTGAAGAAGGCGGCAAACACCACTGCCTGTCCGGGTTTGAGCACCCCGGTGGAGACGACTGTGGCAATGGAATTGGCGGCGTCGTGAAAGCCGTTCATGAAGTCGAACACGATCGCCAGCGCGACGAGCAGCGCTACGACCCAGAGGGCGGTCTGTACGGTTTGCATCGGGCGGGTGCCTGCAGGCTCAGGAATTTTCGAGGACGATGCCCTCGATCAGGTTGGCCACGTCTTCACACTTGTCGGTAATGGTTTCGAGCAATTCGTAGATCGCCTTGAGCTTGATCAGCTCGCGCACGTCGGGTTCTTCCCGAAACAGCTTGCTCATGGCGCTGCGCAGCACGCGGTCGGCGTCGCTCTCAAGCTTGTCGATCTCTTCACAGATCTTGAGCGCCGCCTCGGCCGTCGCGGCGTCGGCCAGTTTGTTGAGCAGCTTTACGGCATCGCGCATGCGCTCGACGGATTTGACGCTCAGGTCGGTCAAGCGGGTGATTTCCTCCGTCATCTCGCGGATGTCGTAGAGGCTCATGGTTTCCGCCGAGTCCTGGATCAGGTCGGCCACGTCGTCCATGGTGTTGATCAGCGTGTGGATCTGTTCGCGGTCGATCGGCGTGATAAAGGTCTTGTGCACTGCCTTGTTCACTTCGTGCGTGACACGGTCTGCAGCACGTTCGGCTTCGTCCACCTCCCGCGCGTACTGCTCGCGCAGGAGCGGCTCGTTGTAGTTCGCTACCAGCTGGGAAAACGCGTGCGCAGCTTGCACGATGCGTTCGGCATGCTGGTTGAACATTTCGAAAAAGTTGCCTTCGCGCGGCAAGAGCTTGCCAAACAGCATGTGGAACTCCAGGGGATCGGGATGTTGACGGGGCAGAAGAGGCGAAACAAGAAGTTTCGCAATGGCGGGAGTTTAACTAGGCGAAGACCCTGTGCCTGCCCAAACACTGACAGCACCCATGACAAGCATCAAGCTCCGCGGAACATGAAATACACCGCGCCCAGCATGCAAAGCCCCGCCCAGAGGTAATCCCACTTAAGTGGCTGGCCCAAATACAACACCGCAAAGGGCACGAAAACCGACAGCGTGATGACTTCCTGAAGGATTTTGAGCTGTCCAACGGAAAATTGGGTCACGCCGATGCGGTTGGCGGGTACCTGAAAAAGATATTCGAACAGCGCTACGCCCCAACTCACCAGAGCCGCCACGTACCACGGCGCGGTGGAAAGGTTTTTCAGGTGACCATACCAAGCGAACGTCATAAACACGTTGCTGACCACAAGCAACAGCACGGTCTGCGCCGGTACGGGCAAAGACTGAAAGGTGTTCATTGGGCGCCAAGCAAGCCGGCGATATCAGTGTGAAAACTAGGCGTAAATGCCATCCAACGCTTATCTGGTAATCGCTGATAGCTATTAAAATAATAGCAAAATAGCCAATGCTGCATTGGCTGTTTTGCAGCGCCAGCTTATTCGCCCAGATAGGCTGCGCGCACCTTGGGGTCGCTCAGCAATTCCTTGCCTGGCCCGGTCATGGTGATGATGCCCGATTCCATCACATAGCCCCGGTTGGCGATCGCCAGGGCCCGGCTCGCGTTCTGCTCGACCAGCAGCACCGTCACGCCTTGCGCGTAAACGTCCCGCACCACCTCGAAGATTTTGTCGACCATGATGGGCGACAACCCCATGGATGGCTCATCAAGGAGCAGCAATTTGGGCTGGCTCATAAGCGCACGCGCCATGGCGAGCATCTGCTGCTCGCCGCCAGACATCGTGCCCGCCAGCTGGTCGCGGCGCTCTTTGAGTCGGGGAAAGAGCGCAAACATGCGGTCGATGTCGGCGGCGATGCCAGCTTTGTCGCGCCGTACAAAGGCGCCCATCTGCAGGTTTTCAGTGATGGTCATGCGCGCAAACACGCCGCGGCCCTCGGGCACCATCACCAAGCCCTTTTTCACCAAATCCCAAGCGCCTTGCCCGCGAATGCTCTCGCCTTGGTAGCGAATGTCGCCATCTCCCAAGGTGAGCGTGCCGGTAATGGCCTTCATCGTCGTGGTTTTGCCCGCGCCGTTCGAGCCAATCAGCGACACCAGTTCCCCGGTGCGGACTTCGAAATCGATGCCCTTGACGGCCTGGATACCGCCATAGCCCACCTTCAGACCGCTGACTTGCAGGAGGATATTGTTCTGTTCGGCCATATCAATGTCCTCCCGTGCCCAGATAGGCCTCAATCACTTTTTCGTCCTTCTGTACGTCATACGGCGTGCCTTCTGCAATCTGCTTGCCGTAATCGAGCACGGTAACGCGGTCGCACAGGCCCATGACCAGTTTGACGTCGTGCTCGATCAGCAAAATGGTGCGGTTGTCGTTGCGAATGCGGTCAATCAACTCGCGCAGCATGACCTTTTCGGTGGCGTTCATGCCAGCGGCCGGCTCGTCGAGCGCGATCAGTTGCGGGTCGGTGGCCAGCGCACGGGCGATTTCCAGTCGGCGTTGGTCGCCATAGCTCAGCGTGCGCGCTTTGTAATCGGCGTAGTTGCCGATGCCGACGTATTCGAGCAGCTCCTGAGCACGATGGGCGATCTCTGCCTCTTCCTTCTTGAAGCCCGGCGTACGGAACACCGCACCAAAAAGGCCGGAGTGGGTGCGAATGTGCCGCCCCACCATGACGTTCTCAAGTGCTGTCATCTCAGCGAACAGACGGATGTTCTGGAACGTGCGGGCAATGCCCGCCTTGGCGACCAGGTGCACGGCCTTGGGCGCGTAGGGTTTGCCAGCCAGCTCAAACGTGCCGCTGTCGGGTGTGTACAGGCCGGTGATGACGTTGAAGAAGGTCGTCTTGCCAGCGCCGTTTGGCCCAATCAGGCCATAGACCTGACCGCGCTGAATGGTGATGCCGACGTCCGAGAGCGCCTGCAGACCGCCAAAGCGCTTGGAAATGCCGGCCACCTTAAGCACCGGCGCATTGGAATTCTCTGCCATGTTGTATCTTTCTGCCGGGTTCAGGTCTTCTGCGTGAGGCTCTTGCCATGCTCAGGAGCAGGCCAGAGGCCGCGTGGCCGCAGCAGCATGACGACGATCATGGCCAGCGCAATCAGCAGCTGACGCAGGATGGCGGAGTCCAGGCGCCCATCGGTCATCGCCTGCAGAGGACCCGCGACGTAACGCAGCACCTCCGGCAAGGCAGAAAGCAGCACCGCACCCAGAATGACCCCGGGAATGTGGCCAATGCCGCCCAGCACCACCATGGCCACGATCATCACCGACTCCATCAGGCTGAACGATTCCGGCGAGACAAAGCCCTGGAAGGCCGCAAACATCACCCCAGAAACACCGCCAAACGACGCGCCCATGCCGAACGCCAGAAGCTTCATGTTGCGGGTGTTGATGCCCATGGCCTTGGCGGCTACTTCGTCTTCCCGAATCGCCATCCAGGCGCGGCCGATGCGCGAATCCTGCAGGCGGTAGCAAACCAGCACCGTCACCAGCACCAGCGCCAGAAACAGGTAGTAGTACATGGTGACCGAGTTGATGTCGTACCCGAAGAGTTCGTGGCGCTTGCCCAAATTCAACCCGAAGACGGTCACCGAATCGATCTGCCCAATGCCTTTCGGGCCATTGGTGATGTTGACTGGGTGGTCCAGGTTGTTCATGAAAATGCGGATGATTTCCCCGAAACCCAGCGTGACGATGGCGAGGTAGTCGCCGCGCAGCTTGAGCACCGGAATGCCCAAAATTACGCCCGTGGTGGCCGCGGCTAACAGTGCCAGCGGAATCACCCACCACATTGAGATGTGCAGACCCTCCGGAAACATTGCCGCAAAGTACGCAAAGTTTTCCGACAGCTGCGGCGACGCCAGCAATGCAAACAGATAGGCGCCAACGGCATAAAACGCGACGTAGCCCAAATCAAGCAGACCAGCGTAGCCGACCACAATATTCAGGCCCAGTGCCAGCATGACGTAGAGCAGCGCCAAGTCGGCAATGCGGACCCAAGCGTTGCCGAAGTACTGCAGGATCAGGGGAAGAATCAAGAGCGCAATGGCGCCAGCGATCCATTTGGGAAGATTTTTCTGGTTCATGGTGGACTCCTCAGGCGCGGTCGGCTACACGTTCGCCAAACAGGCCCGATGGCCGCAGCGTCAGGATGATGATGAGCACAATGAACGCAAAAATGTCTGCGTAGTTGCTGCCCAGCACTCCCCCAGTGAGCGTGCCGATGTAGCCCGAGCCAATCGCTTCAATCAGCCCCAGCAAGATACCGCCGACCACCGCGCCTGCCAGGTTGCCGATGCCGCCAAACACCGCCGCCGTAAACGCTTTAAGACCGGGCAAAAACCCCATGGTGTGCTGCGCTGTGCCGTAGTTCGACGCGTACATGATGCCGGCGATGGCCGCCAGGATGGCACCGATGATGAAGGTGGCCGAAATCACCATGTCGGGCTTGACTCCCATCAACGCTGCGACCCGCGGGTTCTCCGCGGTAGCGCGCATGGCACGCCCCAGGTTGGTGTAGCCCACCAACCAGCTGAGGATGGCGAGCGAAATGGCCGTGACGCCCAAAATCAGAATCTGCGTCGAAGTGATCACCGCGCCACCAATCTCGAACGGCGTAGCAGGCAACAGCGTTGGGTAAGGCTTGTAGTTGGGCTTCCAGATGATCATGGCCAGCGTCTGCAGCAGGATGGACATGCCGAGCGCCGTGATCAAAGGCGCCAGACGCGAGGCATTGCGCAGCGGCCGGTAGGCCACCTTCTCAATCGTGAAATTGAGCGCGGCCGCGACGATGCAGGCAATGATGGTCGCCAGCAAAAGAATCAACCAGCCGGGCGCCCACGGCATGGCCGATTGCATCATTCCGATGCAGCTCCAGCTGGTAAGCGCGCCGATCATCAGCACTTCGCCGTGGGCGAAGTTGATCAACTGAATAATGCCGTACACCATGGTGTAGCCCAAGGCTATCAAGGCGTACATGCTGCCGAGAACCAGACCATTGATGATCTGTTGCAGCAAGATTTCCATAGGATGTCCTTCGTTTGTGACTGGCTCAGTTGCATGCACCCTTTGCGGGTGTGGCCTTGTGAGCCCGACTGCCATCTAGCAAAAAACCCGCCAGGGATACTGCCGTGCGGGTTTGAAGGAGAAATTGTAGCGAGATGAAAACCCAGCGCGGGCGCGGTTCTGGAGGGGTTTTCCCTCGGGTTTAGGCCCCATCAGAGGGTCGCGCACTGCATAAGCGAACCTAATTTTGGTGCACGGAGCAAAAGCAACGCCTTATAAGATAAGCGCAGCCACGTGCCTCGCCGTCCAAGTCAATGCGGGCCTTCGGTGGCGATGCTTGAAAACCGAACGCCGCGCTTCCAAAAAAAACGCCGAGCTGTTGGGCTCGGCGTGCTTCATTCAAAACATCAGCACCTCAACGACCGGGCTGAGGAGCAGTGCAAAGACGATCGCTCATTTGTAGCTGTACGCGATCGTATAAGGAATCGTCATGGCAGGAGAGGTGATGCTCAGCGTTGCCGAGACGTTTCCGGTTGTGCCGTTAAATGCACAGCTGTTGATGCTCACACTTCCGCCTGGCATTTGCTGATTGAGCCCGGTGGACGAATTCGGATCAAGCAGATCGTCACAAAACTCGGCCTGAGTTGCTGGTTTCGCAATATTTTCAATCGTAATGGGTGGTACGCTGGCTCCGGATACGACTGCATTGATTGTCAGGGTGAAATTGCCTATTGCGCCTGGTGGAGTTCCGGGAGTCGTAACCGTTCCCGCTCCGCCAACCGTGACTGTGGTGTACGCCTCCCCAAGAGTGATGCGAAAGCCTTGAGACAAAGCAAACGCGGCGTTGCTGGCAGAAGTCAGCAGGCTCGCGTAATCGGTGCCGCCTTTAGCAAGCGCAAGGCGCATTGCCTCCAACACGTCATCGACGGGGTCCTTCGCTACGGCCTTGAATGCAGCTGTACGCGGATCAATTTTCTCGAGCGCTGGCAAACCAAAGGCCGTACGCAGCTTGACCAAAGCTTGGTCGAGCTTTGCACCCGTAATAGATGCAAAGTCGGCTGGGCCCGAGCTTCCCCACCACACGCTAGGCAGCTGTCCGAGTGCGTTGGCCAGCATCAAATCGGTCAGCGGCGTGATGTTGACATTCGCAAAAGAAAGCGCTGCCGAGTGCAAGGCTTGGCCTGCCGCAAGTGAGCCACCGGTTACACGAAGTCCGCAGGGCAGCGATGCTCCAGTGGTGTCGATCTGCCAAGTTCCATCTGCCAGGGTGGTGGCTTGAAACTTGCCGCCGCCGCTGCAAAGGGCCTGCACAGCGCCGCCAGCTATCGGTGCGCCCACCGCTGCCGTCCCCGACAGCTTTGTAGCCATAGGTGCAGCATCGTCGCTGCCACCGCCGCAAGCCACCAAACCGGCCACTGCGGATGCAGCAAACACACGCTGCAGCTGCGCCAAGCTGCCTGTAAAAACGCTTCTATTCATGAGCAAGCCTCTAATAGTGGTTAAAAAATGTAGTCGGGCAATTGTTTGGGACGCAGTCTTTGATGACAATCCCGCGTTCTCGGGGGGGTAGCCTGGCCCTATTGAAGCCTTTACAGTGGGTGCCCACATGACATCGTCACCTCCGTTAGTGCGGCCACCTTCGCGTTGGTTTTTCGCGTCTTTGGCCTACGCGCTTTTGACGGCAGCGTGCGCCATTGCGCTGGCGCTTCAGGCCCCCTGGATGGGACTGCAACTGACCATCCACAGTGGTGCGGTGCGCGTAATCGCTGCTGAGGGGCCATCGGCAGCGCTACCCAACGGCGCCACGTTGCGCTCCATTCATAGCCCTTCAAACGCTGAAGCCGGCGCTGTTTCTTTGGAGCCGGACGATCTAATCGAGGAACCGGACGTGATGGGCACTTACGCCCAAATAGACGCTTTCTTTGAGCGTCAAAGTCGGCTTGCGGCATTGATCGAGGAGCCACAAGTGCAGTTGTCGTGGACCTTGGACGGTGCCGCCGGCGAGACGACTGTTGCACCCGGGAGCCGCCCCCTCCATGCTCTGCCGACGCTCTTCTGGTTTCAAATACTTGTCTCTGTGACCGGTTGCCTGATCGCCTGCTGGGTCTGGGTGCTTCGGCCCCGCGACTGGGGCGCCAGAATGTTCGGGATCACCGGTTTGATGTTTCCCATATTTGCTATGCCGGCAGCGGTGTACAGCGGAAGGGAACTGGCATTGACGGGGGATCTATTCGCCGTCCTGAGCAACCTGAACCACTGGGGCTCCGTAATGTTTGGCGCCGCTCTGTGCGCGCTCTTTCTGCTCCACCCACGCCCGCTGGTGCGCCCGCTACACATAGTTTGGCCATTTTTGGTCTTCAACTTGTGGTGGCTGACCGACGTATTCCGAATTGCGCCAAGTCCCGCTGTAGGGATGCAAGCTTCGATCATTCTGGAGATGCTGATCGCTATCGGTCTGGCTGCGCTGCAATGGAAACGCTCTCGCGGCGACCCGATCAACCGGGCGGCGCTGCGGTGGTTCATCGTCTCCATGCTGCTTGGCAGCGGGCTGTTCATCCTGCTCATCATCACCACCGCAAGCTTGGGCTGGTTGCCCCCTATGCCGCAAGGCTATGCGTTCGGGTTCTTCCTGTTCATTTACGTCGGCATCGCGCTGGGCCTGCGGCGCTACCGGCTCTTTGACTTGGATGAGTGGGCCTTCCGCATGCTCCTCTGGGTGGGTGGCGCCTTGGCAGTGGTCGCGATCGACGCCTTGCTTATTCTTGCCCTCGACTGGTCCGCTGGCCCAGCGCTGGGGGTGTCGCTGTGGATTTGTGGCGCTGTTTATTTTCCCGCTCGCCAGTGGCTGTGGCAGCGCCTGGCACACCGACCCAGCATGCAGTTGCACGAGGTGATGCCGGATGTCGTGCGCATTGCATTTCAACCCTCTCGCCATGCCCAGGAGATGCTGTGGCAAGAGCTGCTGCGCCGCCTCTACGACCCGCTTCATATTGAATCCACCCCTTCCTTTTCCAAAAACCGCGCGCAGCTCGATGAGGGAGGCCTCACACTGCAAGTTCCCGCATGCGGCGGATTGGGCGCCCACGCTCTGCGCTATCCAGCACGTGGCCAGCGCCTTTTTTCCAGCAAAGATGCCACCTTCGTGGATGCCTTGGCACGGCTCCTGAACGAGGCCGAAAGCAGTCGAGATGCCCACGAACGTGGGGCGCGGGATGAACGCAAACGCATCGCACGCGACATGCACGACGACGTCGGAGCGCGGCTACTCATGCTGATCCACAGAGCTCAGTCGCCCGAACTGATCGACTTGGCACGCGCTGCCATGCACGATTTGCGCACCGCGCTCAACGTCATGGATTCCGATGCCATCCCTCTGGCAGACGCTTTGGCCGACTGGCGCGCCGAAGCCACTGCCCGCTGCGACGCTGCAGGCGTGCGACTGGTGTGGATTGCGCCCCCAAATGCTGAGGGAGAGCTGCCTTCACGGCAGAAAGCCGTAGTCGAGCGCGCTTTGCGTGAAGGTTTGAGCAATGCACTCAAGCACGCGCAGCCCTCACAGGTCGAAATTTCTGTCTCGCAGGAGCCTGGCTGGCTGGCCCTATCGCTTTGCAATGACGGTGCAGAGACGGAGCCTGCGCAATGGCAGGAAGGCCGCGGCCTGCGCGGTATGCGGCACAGGCTAGAAGAATACGGCGCCCACTTGGCAGCCAAAACATTGCCAGGAGGGCGCACCGAAGTTTCTTTGCGCTTGCCACGGGCAGCAGTTGAGCCGACAGGAAGACAGGAGACACCATGAACCACGTGCTGTTGGTTGACGACCTTACCGACGCCCTCGCCATCATGCGGCAAGCCATCTCCAGCGCATTCGGAGCGGTCTCCTGCACGGTGGCCGGCAGTGTTGCCGAAGCTTTGCAAACCATAGCAGGGACGACATTCGACCTTGCGCTCGTGGATCTGGCGCTTGGGGATGGCAGCGGCCTTACAGTGATTTCGGAACTGGCACGGAGCCAACCAGACTGCCGCATCGTGGTTGCGTCCATCCACGACGACGACGAGCACATTTTTCAGGCGCTCCAGGCAGGCGCGCAAGGCTATCTGCTGAAAGACCACCCGACAGCTTGGTTGGCAGAACAGTTGCAGGGCATCGCAGATGGCAGGCCACCGCTGTCTCCCGCCATCGCCCGCCGGCTGTTGCGGTATTTTCAAGCCCCGCCGCCGCAGGAGCCCGCGGCATGCGACTTGAGCGCGCGCGAGCGGGATGTACTGGGTCTCTTGGCACAAGGAGTGCGCATAGCCGACATCGCTGGCACGCTCTCGATCTCACGTCACACTGTGGGCGACCATGTGAAAAACATCTACCGCAAATTGAATATTTCGAGCCGTGCCGAGGCCGCGCTTAGAGCACGCAGCTTGGGACTGATCTAAAACGCAACTGACGCCCTCACTCCTTACCTTGCGCGCTGTCCAGCCGCCGCAGAAGCTCCATCTTTTCGCCTATTTTTATTTCAAGACCGCGCCCCACAGGCTTGTAGAACCCCGGAGGCGCCATTCCCTCAGGCAGATAGGTCTCGCCAGCAGCGAAACCGCCCTCCTCATCGTGCGCGTAGCGGTAGCCCTTGCCGTAGTCGAGCTCTTTCATCAGCTTGGTCGGTGCATTGCGCAGATGCATGGGCACCGGGCGAGTGCCATCCTGCTTGATGAAGGCGCGCGCTGCGTTGTACGCCTTGTAGACGGCGTTGGACTTGGGCGCCACGGCCAGATAGACAACGCACTCAGCCAGCGCCAGCTCGCCCTCGGGGCTGCCTAGGCGCTCGTAGACTTCGGCTGCGTCCAGTGCCATGCGCAGCGCGCGCGGGTCGGCCAGGCCAATGTCTTCGCTGGCCATGCGCACCATGCGCCGCGCCATGTAGCGCGGGTCGGCGCCGCCGTCGAGCATGCGCACCAGCCAGTACAAAGCGGCGTCAGGGTCTGAGCCACGCACTGCCTTGTGCAGCGCACTGATGGTGTCGTAGAACTGCTCGCCGCCTTTGTCGTAGCGGCGCATGCGCTCGCCCAGCACGCGCAGCAGCCACACATCGGTGATCTCTTCTCGCTTCTCCTGCTCGGCTGCCATTGCCAAGGTTTCCAGCGTATTGAGCAGGCGACGGGCATCGCCATCGGCGTAGGCCACCAGGCGATCTATCGCTACGCTTTCTATAGCTGGAAGCGCTTTCTCCGTCTGCGCCAGAGCCACAATTTGCTTCAAATCTTCAGGTCCAAGCGGCTCCAGCACATAGACAGTCGCGCGGGACAGCAGCGCCGAGTTGACCTCGAACGACGGGTTCTCCGTGGTCGCGCCGACAAAGGTGAACAGGCCCGATTCGACGTGCGGCAAGAAAGCGTCCTGCTGCGCCTTGTTGAACCGGTGCACCTCATCCACGAACACGATGGTGCGTCGCTGCTCCAGGCCGTCCCGCGCCGCAGTGGCAAGCTCTACGGCCTCGCGGATGTCCTTGACCCCACCCAACACCGCACTGATGGCAATGAACTGCGCTTCAAACGCATCGGCCATCAAGCGCGCGATCGTCGTCTTTCCGGTGCCTGGCGGCCCCCACAGAATGCAGGAGTGCGGTCGGCCCGATTCAAAAGCCAGGCGCAGCGGCATCCCTGGGCCAAGCAATTGCGTCTGCCCGATGACTTCGCCCAATGCTTTCGGGCGCAGGCGTTCGGCCAGCGGTTGGTGCGCGTCACGGGGCAGCTTGCTCATGCGCCCTGCCCTGTTCTCGCTTGCTTGACAAACTGCCCCACGGAATGTGCGCCGGGCGCGTAGGCCGACATGGCGGCGCCCATGCCTGCGAGGAACAGTGCAGTGATAACAAACGGCACGGCCGTGCGCCGAAAGGTGCTGGCCAGCCAATGCGCGGGGTCGTGCCCGCGCAAATGGCGAAACAGCGCATACGAGAGCGCCCCATCGACCAATACCTCGGCGAAAAGCACGGGAGCGATATACACCACGTACAGCGAAGCGCATGCCAAACCCACGGCCAGCGCAATCGCGAGCAGAGGAATCGCAAACTCGTCTGCGTCTGTGACCGAGCCGACAGCGTCGCCTACCGAGGAAAAAGAGGAATCAGAGCCCGCAGATGCTGCCCCGGAAAAAGGCAGGTGCGCCGAGGCTTCAAATTCGCCCGAAGCCCCGCCGCCGGCGTAATCGCCGCCGCCGCCACTGCGGATGCCAGGCAGGTCGCTTGGGCTGCGGCTCGGCACCCCGCTAACGAAATCGGGGATGTCGAGGCAGTCTTCTGCATTGGTGCGCAGCCACAGCCAGATCAGGAACAAAAAAAAGAGATAGGCCAAGCCAAGTGCCAAGGGATAGCGCAGCGCCATGCTGACCATCCCATACCGCAGCATGGCAAACGAGGCCAGCAGGCCGCAACCGCCTGTGAGAAGCACGATGAGCGCCATCTGGGCGCGCGGAAAAGATTCGCTCAGCAGCTTTTGCCGCATACGTTCAACCGCTACCGAGCGCACAAACACCCGCGGGCGGCGGCTTGATGCCATGCTATTGATCGTCCTGTGCCCGCGTGCACGCCGGGCACGCACCAGAAACCACACCGCAATCGCAGTTCGCGCCGAGTTGGTCGCGCTCCTTCGTCGCCCTGGCGCAGTGAAACGAGGTGGCGTGGCTGCCCAGCACCAGCACGCTGGCTGTCATCAAGAGCAACGGAGAGCGCATCCGCGATGCCTACTGCTTGAGCACATCCGCGCCTTGCGGCACTTTGAAATCAAATGTGGACGCAGGCAAGGTCGGGTTGACCTGGACTTTGTCAAAGCGAATCACCGAGCGCTGACCGAAGCTGTCGAGGATTTCCAGCGCGGCCAGTTGCTCGCCGCGCAACCCAACACGCACGCTTTGCAACTGGCCATCTTTGGCTTTCGGCGTGGCATGCACCCACTGCAAACCGTCCTGTTCGGGCGCAGATTCCAGCGTGAAGTCCTTGCCAAGCGCCTGCAGGCTGGGCGCCGACGTCAACAGCGCGGCCGGCGTACTGCCGAGCGATTTGGCTTGGGAGCGTTCGGTTACCTGGTTCAGATCGGCGTCATAGAGCCACAGCGTTCTCCCATCGGCGACGATGTTTTGCGCAAACGGCTTCTTGTAGTCAAAGCGAAATTGCCCCGGCCGTTCAAAGGCGAAGCTGCCGCTTGACGTCTTCGTGCGCGGCGCTTGTCCGTTCTTGGGCGGTGCGGTCACTTCCTGCGTGAACTCGGCCTGAGCCGAGCGTGTGTTCTGCATAAACGATTCAAGGCTTTTTAGGCCGTCAGCGCTTGCTGCGCTTACGCAAGCAGCTATGAATATTGCAGTTACCGTCTTTTTCATTCAGATACCCTCAAAGTCGACTCCTGTTCTACCGTGTGGGCCACAACGCCGACGTAAGACTGGCGCCGGACCCAATACCAGCGAACACCGCGCAAGGGCCGCCCCGCCGCGCTGGTGTTGTCCCCCTTCCGCAGCGCGCAGCGCTGCAAGAGAAGGGGGAAGCGGCGCAGCCGCTCAGGGGGATGACCTGACTACTCCCTCGCAGGAACGAGCACCTCGCGCTGTCCGCTGGTCGTCAGGCTGCTTACCAAGCCCGCGTTTTCCATGTCTTCCAAAAGGCGCGCAGAGCGGTTGTAGCCGATGCGCAGCTTTCGCTGTACGTAGGAAATGCTGGCTTTGCGGTCCTTGAGCACGATCTCGACCGCCTGGTCGTACATCGGGTCCTTCTCGCCACCGGCCTCCCCATCCAAGGACAGATCGCCGTCGCCATCAACAGTTCCGCCCTCCAGCACGCCGTCGATGTAGTCGGGCTCGCCTTGAGTCTTGAGGTAGCTGACGACGCGGTGCACCTCTTCGTCGGAGACGAAAGCGCCGTGCACACGCACCGGCAGCCCGGAACCACTGGCCATATAGAGCATGTCACCCATGCCGAGCAGCGCCTCGGCGCCCATTTGGTCGAGGATGGTGCGGCTGTCAATCTTGGAGCCTACCGAGAAGGCTATGCGGGTGGGGATGTTGGCCTTGATGAGGCCGGTAATCACGTCCACGCTCGGGCGCTGCGTCGCCAGAATGAGGTGAATACCGGCGGCGCGTGCCTTTTGCGCCAGACGGGCAATGAGTTCTTCGATCTTCTTGCCAACGACCATCATCAGGTCGGCCAGCTCGTCGATGATGACGACGATGTGCGGCAGGCGCTCAAGCGGCTCCGGCTCTTCTGGCGTCAGGCTGAACGGATTGGGGATGGAATCGCCCCGCGCCTTGGCCTCGTCGATTTTCACGTTGTAGCCGGCCAAGTTGCGCACGCCCAGCTTGCTCATCAACTTGTAGCGCCGCTCCATCTCGCCCACGCACCAGTTCAGGCCGTGCGCGGCTTGCTTCATGTCGGTGACGACGGGGGCCAGCAGGTGCGGAATGCCTTCATAGACCGACATTTCCAGCATCTTGGGGTCGATCATGAGCAGGCGCACGTCGCGCGCCTCGGCCTTGTAGAGCAGGCTCAAAATCATCGCGTTGATGCCGACCGACTTGCCAGAACCCGTGGTGCCTGCGACCAGTACGTGGGGCATCTTGGCCAGGTCGGCGACCACAGGGTTGCCGACGATGTCCTTGCCCAGGCCCATGGTGAGCAGGCTCTTGCCCTCGTGGTAGATCTGCGAGCCGAGGATTTCGCTCAGTTTGATGGTTTGGCGCCGCGCATTGGGCAGTTCCAGCGCCATGAAGTTCTTGCCGGGGATCGTCTCGACCACGCGAATCGACACCAAGCTAAGCGAGCGCGCCAAGTCTTTTGCCAACCCGACAATCTGCGAGCCTTTCACACCCGTTGCGGGCTCGATCTCATAGCGCGTGATCACCGGACCAGGCATAGCTGCCACCACCCGCACCTCGACGCCGAAGTCCTTGAGCTTCTTCTCGATCATGCGGCTCGTCATCTCCAGCGTCTCAGGCGACACGCTCTCGCGCTGCGCCTGCGCCGCGTCGAGCAAATCGACCTGCGGCAGCCGGCTGTCGGGCATGTCGGTGAACAAAGGCTTTTGCCGCTCTTTCACCACGCGGGTGCTCTGCGGTACATCGACCAGCACGGGCTCGATGATTTGCACCGGCGTTGGGTGGTGCAGCTCGATGTCCGTGCGCTCACCGCTCACCACCTTTTCGCGGGCGCGCGCCGCGCGGCGTCCTTCTGCCTGGTCGATGGCGACCTCACGGCGTGCCCGGCTGGACTGGAGCAGGGTGTCGATGCGCGCCCCCAGGCCTTCCGCCAGCCGGCTCCACGAGAATCGGAACACCAGTGCGGCGCCCAGCACCACCAGCACGATGCCGACCAGGCCCGAGCCGGTGAACCCCAACCAGCGCATCGCCAGCGGCCCCAACAAATAGCCCACCACCCCGCCGGCATGGCTGGGCAACAGGGCTTCGAATCGGTACAAGCGTGACCACTCCAGCGCACAGCTCGCCGAGAGCAGCAAGGCCAGGCCGCCCCAAAAAAGCGTGCGGGCGACGGCGGGGCGGTGCGGCGGCGAGCCGTCCGCCGACGTTCCGCCGCGCAGCAGGCGCGCCAGCGAGGCAATCCACGCCCCGAAAGCCGCGGCCAGACACCACCAAACCGAAAAACCAAAAACAAAGTAGCTCACGTCGGCCAGCCAAGCGCCTGCCAAGCCCATGCGGTTGTGCACCACCCCGCCCACAGACGCACCCGAAGTGGACCAGGCCGGGTCCTGCGGCGCGTAGCTCCACAGGGCGAGCAGCCACACCAGGCTGGCGACAAACCCCGCGAGCACCAGCAGTTCGTGCCCCACGCGCGCGCCCACGCTGCGTGGGAGGTTTTTTCCGGGGGAGGAGGCGTTCAGGGTGTTCAGCGAATACGTCATAAGTGCAGGCGAAGCTTAACGCAGCGGCGCCGTCAGCTTGCCGCAAAATGGAGTGCCGCGGGGGCTGGCGACATGCTTTGAAACGGCGCGCAATGCGCGCAAGCGGCGGGTTTCAGCAGCTTGCCCCACAGCTCAGCCCAGGGACTGCAGCCGGCTCCTCAAAATGGTTGCACCATTGGGGAGGATTTCAATGAAGCCGCGGGTTTCAAGGTCCTTCATCACGCGGCTGACCATTTCGCGCGAAGCACCGATGGTCTTGGCCATGTCCTGGCGCGAAATTTTCTCGTGAATGAGTTGCTGGCCGTTGGTGTCTGTCTCTGCCAGGTCGATCAGTGCATGCGCCACGCGCCCATAGACGTCCAAGAGCGCCAGCGACTCAATTTTCCGATCGGCATGGCGCAGGCGCTTGACCAAACCCTGCATAACCACCAGCGACATGCTGGCGTTGTCCTGCAGGCAGCGGACAAACTCGGCACGACCAAGCTCCAGCACATCGGTCTGCACCAAAACGTGGACCGAGGCCGAATGCGGCTCGTTGTCGATCAGACTCATTTCCCCTAGGTAGTCGCCGGGCATCAGCGTGGCCAGAATCACCTCGCGGCCGCGCGCATCGGCGGCGCTCACCCGGGCGCGTCCCGTGAGCAGAAGGAACAGCGCATCGGATTTTTCGCCCTGCAGCACCAGCGGCTCGCCGCGCTTGAAGCGGCGCTTGTGCACAGCGCCCCCCAGCGCCTCAGTCTGCGCTGTGGTCAGGCGCGAAAACAGCGGCACCCGCCGCAGCAGATCGAGATTGGTCACCATGGCCATGCAAACGTCTCCCAGCTTATTGTTTTGCGCGTCGCTTTGGCCCTTCGGCGCAGGGCGTGCACAGGCCGGGCGACACTTGATCGATACTTGGGCATTGCCAACTGGGCTCGCCGCCCCGGCCTTTCCGGCTGGTGCAGCACGCCCGCCCAACCCGAGCTTTTACCATGCCCACACCCCAGCACGCTCAAGTTCTGATTCTCGGTTCCGGCCCCGCCGGCTACACCGCCGCCATCTACGCAGCCCGCGCCAACCTCAAGCCCGTACTCATTACCGGCATGGCGCAGGGAGGACAACTCACCACCACCACTGAGGTCGACAACTGGCCGGCCGACGTGCAAGGCGTCCAGGGCCCTGAGCTGATGCAGCGCTTTCTCGAGCACGCCGAGCGCTTCAAGACGCAAATCATCTTCGACCACATCAGCCAAGTCGATCTGAGCAAGCGCCCGTTCACGCTGTCGGGCGATACCGGCGGCTACACCTGCGACTCGCTCATCATTGCAACTGGCGCCTCGGCCATGTACCTCGGCCTGCCTTCGGAGGAAGCCTTCATGGGCAAGGGCGTGTCGGGCTGCGCCACCTGCGACGGGTTTTTCTACCGCGAGCAGGAAGTGTGCGTGGTGGGCGGCGGAAACACGGCCGTTGAGGAGGCGCTGTACCTCTCTAACATCGCCAGCAAGGTGACGCTCATCCACAGGCGAGACAAATTCAAAGCCGAGCCCATCCTGGTGGACAAAATGATGGAAAAGGTCGCCGCCGGAAAAATCGTGCTCAAAACCTTCTTCACGCTGGACGAGGTACTGGGCGACGTCACCGGGGTTACCGGCATACGCATCAAGCACACGCAGGACGGGCACACCGAAGAAATATCCCTGCAAGGCTGTTTCATCGCCATCGGCCACGCGCCGAACACCGCCATATTCGAGGGGCAATTGAAGATGGAAAACGGCTACATCGTCACCCAAGGCGGCATGCAGAGCTTTGCCACCCAGACTTCGGTACCGGGAGTGTTCGCGGCAGGCGACGTGCAGGACCACGTGTACCGCCAAGCAATTACAAGCGCCGGCACAGGCTGTATGGCCGCTCTCGATGCCCAGCGCTACCTGGAGCAGCAATCGCTGACCTGATCGCTTGCAGTACCTGCGAAGCTGCGCGCTATAATCTGCGGCTTTGCCAAAACAGGCGCTTCTTTAGAGCACGTTTGTTGGTCCCTTGGGGACTTGGGCAAATCGGGTTACCGCCACCCTTTATGGCGAGGTGAGGCCGCAGGCGGGCTGCCGGAATACTCCGGCGGCGCCAGCAAGTGGCCGTAAAAAGTATCGGAGTGTCCTGATGGCACGCGTCTGCGAAGTAACGGGCAAGAAGCCCATGTCGGGAAACAATGTTTCCCACGCCAACAACAAAACCAAGCGCCGGTTTTTGCCTAACCTGCAATACCGCCGTTTCTGGGTCGAGACCGAAAACCGCTGGGTGCGCCTGCGCATTTCCAACGCTGGTTTGCGTCTGATCGACAAGAACGGTATTGATTCAGTGCTCGCAGACCTGCGCGCACGTGGCCAGGCTTAAGGAGAACGAACATGGCAAGCAAAGGCGGACGCGACAAGATCAAGCTGGAATCCACTGCGGGTACTGGCCACTTCTACACCACGACCAAGAACAAGAAGACGATGCCCGAAAAAATGCTGATCATGAAATTTGATCCCAAGGCACGCAAGCACGTCGAATACAAGGAAATGAAGCTGAAGTAATTCAGCGCCTTTCCATAAAAAAACCGCCCGGCGCAAGCCCGGCGGTTTTTTTTTCGACCACGCGGGCCGCTCAGGTCTTGCGCTCCCACACCGCCGCAAAGAACCCATCCGTCTTGTGCCGATGCGGCCACAGGCGCAGGAAGCGGGTGCCCGCTTCGCCACCGCTGCACAGCCCGCCTGCTTCGGGCACCTTGAGCTCGGTAAGCAGTTCGGCAGCCTCCAGGGGTATGAAATCCGGATGCGCGGCTGAAAATGCCTGGGCGATCTCCTCGTTTTCCTGCGGCAGCACGCTGCAGGTCGCATACACCAGCCGTCCACCCGGCTTGAGCAGGCGGGCTGCGCTGGCCAAGATTGCTGCCTGTTTGACGACCAATTCTTCTACCGCCTTGAGGCTTTGGCGCCATTTCAGGTCGGGATTGCGCCGCAGCGTGCCCAAGCCCGTGCACGGCGCATCGACCAGCACCCGGTCGATCTTGCCGGCCAGGCGCTTGATGCGGTCGTCCCGCTCATGGGCAATGGCCGCCGGATGCACGTTCGACAGCCCGCTGCGGGCGAGACGCGGCTTGAGCGCGTCGAGTCGGTGGCCCGACACGTCAAACGCATACAGCCGCCCCGTGCTTCGCATGCTCGCACCCAGCGCCAGAGTTTTGCCGCCGGCGCCAGCGCAAAAATCCACCACCATCTCGCCGCGTTTGGCGTCCACAAGCAGCGCCAGCAACTGCGAGCCTTCGTCCTGCACCTCGATGGCGCCGCGCACAAAGGCGGGCAGCTTCGCAAGTTGCGGCTTGCCCACCGCGCGCAGGCCCCAGGGCGAATACGGAGTTACTTCCGTTTTGATAGCTGCTTGCGCAAGCTCCGCCTGCACTTGAGGCCGTTTTTCCTTCAAAACATTCACCCGAAGATCCAGTGGCGCGCTGTGCGACAACGCCATGACCTCCGGCCAAAACTCGTCGCCCAGCTGCGCCTTGAGCGGCGCCACCAGCCATTCGGGCAGGTTGTGGCGGTGGCGCTCCAGAAGATCGTCCTCCTTCACGGCATCGCACTGCGCCAGCCATTGGCGTTCGCGGTCGTTCAGAGCTCCTTGCAGGAAGTCGCGGGCGCCGTGCCGGGCGGTGGGGTTGGTGCGGCGCGCCTCCTCGTCTTGCCAATGCGCATAGCCGAGGATGGCCATACGCCGCTCGCGTGGGCCGGAGCCAGACGGCGCCATGTGGTCAAACAGCAGCTTTTTGCGCAGCACGGTGTACACCGTCTCGGCCAAAGCCGCGCGCTCGCGCTGGCCCAGCCCCCGGTTGTCGCGGAAAAAGCGGGACACCACGGCGTCGGCCGGGTGCTCAAAGGTGAGGGCTTGGCGCACAAGCTGTGCGCAGGCTTCTATCAGGGCGTTGGGATGCATAGCTCGATTGTCCCATTCGCCTGCGATCTGCCTACGATCGGCCTGGATTAGCCAAAAAATCTTCGTACCGCGCTCGGGTAGATCAGATGCTCCTGCGTCAGCACGCGCCCTGCAAGCACTTGCGCCGTGTCACCCGGCAGCACCGGCACCGCCGCCTGCTCCAAAATCGGCCCGACGTCGAGCTCGCTGGTCACCTGGTGCACAGTTGCGCCTACAAACCTGCAACCTGCCGCCAGCGCACGCTCGTGGGTGTGCAGGCCGGGGAAGGCGGGCAACAGCGAGGGGTGGATGTTCAGCAGGCGGCCGGCGTAGTGGTCGGCAAATGCAGGCGTGAGGATGCGCATGAACCCGGCCAGCAGCACGAGATCGGGCGCATAGGCATCAATTCGCCTGGCAAGTTCGGCGTCAAACGCCTCACGGGAATCAAATTCTTTGTGGTTGAGCACCTGCGTGGCAATACCGCGAGCCTTGGCGAAGTCCAAGCCGCCCGCGTCGGCACGATTGCTCAGCACCGCTGCGACGCGCACGCCCAGCTTACCCTCCCAGCCTTCCCGCTCAGCGGCGCGCACGATGGCCGCCATGTTCGAGCCGCCGCCAGAGATGAGAATGACGATGTTCTTCATCTCCCGAATTATCGCCATGCCCTTCGACCCCCAGACCCAGCCGCTCACCGACATCGAAGCCCGTGTACTGGCCACGCTGATGGAAAAGGCCCGCACCGTGCCCGACAGCTACCCGCTTTCGCTCTCCAGCCTGCTTGCTGGCTGCAACCAAAAGACCACCCGAGAGCCGGTGATGCAGCTGAGCGAGGCCGAAGTGCTTGCAGCGCTGGAGCAGTTGCGCGGCGCCAACCTCGTGTTCGAGGGCAGCGGTTCACGCACCACACGCTACGAGCACAACTTTCAGCGCGGCATTGGCGTGCCTGAGCAGTCCGCCGTGCTGCTGGGCCTCTTGATGCTGCGCGGTCCGCAGACGGCGGCGGAGCTGCGCGCCAATGCCGAACGCTGGTACCGCTTTGCCGATGTGTCTTCGGTCGAGGCGTTTCTGGAAGAGCTGCAAGAGCGGTCTGAGGAAAAAGGCGGCCCACTTACCGTGCTGTTGCCCCGCGCGCAGGGCGCGCGCGAATCGCGCTGGATGCATCTGCTCTGCGGTGAGGTAGATATGTCGCAGCCGGCTGCTGCGCCACAGACGGGCGGTTTGGGCGAGCGCGTAGCGACTCTGGAGGCCCAAGTTGCACAGCTGCAAGCTACAGTCGAGCAGCTGTGCAGCGAACTGGGCCTGCCCATGTCACCGCCCGGACAGGCATAAAACGAACGACCGTGCTACAAAAGCGACTTCACAGGAGACACCTCGTATGGATCTGGCATTTACCCCGGAAGAACAGAGCTTTCGCGAAGAAGTCCGCACTTGGGTGCAGGCAAATTTGCCCAAGGACATTGCCCACAAAGTGCACAACGCCCTGCGCCTGACGCGGGAAGACATGCAGGGCTGGGCCAAGATTCTTGGCAAAAAGGGCTGGCTCGCGTTTGGCTGGCCCAAGGAATTCGGCGGTCCAGGCTGGACGGCCATTCAAAAGCATTTGTTTGAAGAAGAGTGCGCACTGGCCGGCGCGCCGCGCATCATCCCCTTCGGGCCGGTGATGGTGGCACCCGTGATCATGGCCTTTGGCAATGCCGAGCAGCAAAAGCGCTTTCTGCCCGGCATCGCCAGCGGCGAAGTCTGGTGGAGCCAGGGCTACAGCGAACCGGGCTCGGGCTCGGACCTAGCCTCGGTCAAGACCCGCGCCGAGCGCGTGGGCGACAAATACATCGTCAACGGCCAAAAGACCTGGACCACGCTGGGCCAGTTTGGCGACTGGATGTTCAACCTTGTGCGCACCAGCACCGAAGGCAAGCCGCAGACCGGCATCAGCTTCCTGCTGCTGGACATGAAGTCCCCCGGCGTGACGGTGCGCCCGATCAAGCTGCTGGACGGCGAGTACGAAGTCAACGAAGTGTTCTTCGACAACGTCGAAGTGCCGGCCGAGAACTTGATTGGCGAAGAAAACAAGGGCTGGACCTACGCCAAGCACCTGCTGAGCCACGAGCGCACCAACATTGCCGACGTCAACCGCAGCAAGCGCGAGCTGGAACGTTTGAAGCGCATCGCCAAGCGCGAAGGCATGTGGGACGACCAGCGTTTCCGCGATCAAATTGCGCTCATAGAAGTGGACGTCGTGGCACTGGAAATGCTGGTGCTGCGCGTACTCTCGGCCGAAAAGTCCGGCAAGAACTCGCTCGACATTGCTGGCCTCCTCAAAATCAAGGGCAGCGAAATCCAGCAGCGCTACAGCGAACTGATGATGCTGGCTGCCGGCCCATTTGCCCTGCCCTTCATCGAAGAAGCCATGCAGGCCGGCTGGCAGGGCAACTTCCCTGGCGAAGAAGTGGCCAATGCGCCACTCGCATCCACCTACTTCAACCTGCGCAAGACCACCATTTATGGCGGCAGCAATGAAGTGCAGCGCAACATCGTTGCTCAAACCGTGCTGGGCTAAGGAGATAAAACATGGATTTTGATTTTTCTGACGACCAGCAATCCCTTCGCGACGCCGTGCGCCGCTGGGTGGACAAGGGCTACACCTTTGAGCGCCGCCGCAGCATCGTGGACGCCGGCGGTTTTGACCGCGCCGCCTACGGCGAACTGGCCGAACTGGGCCTGACCGCCCTGACCGTGCCCGAAGCGCACGACGGCCTGGGCCAAGGCCCCATCGACGCCATGGTGGCAATGGAAGAACTGGGGCGCGGCATGGTGCTCGAACCCCTGGCACACGCCCTTATCGCCAGCGCCGTGCTGTCGCATGCTGCACCGGCCAGCGTGCAATCTGCCTGGCTGCCGCGCATCGCCAGCGGCGAAGCCCTGGTGGTGTTGGCGCAGCAGGAGCGCAAGGCGCGCTACCACTTGGAAAAATGCGAGGCAAAAGCGACTCCAGCGCAATCTGGACATACGCTGACAGCTACTAAAAACGTAGTCCCTGCCGGCGACCAAGCCGACGCTTACCTCGTGCCTGCAGAGCTGGGCGGCAAGATCGCCATGTTCCTCGTCGAGCGCTCGGCCAGCGGCGTGAGCACGCAAGGCTACGGCACGCAGGACGGCAGCCGCGCTGCCGAAGTGCAGTTCACCAACGCTCCGGCCACACTCATCACCACAGACGGCTTGGCCGCGCTGGAGTTGGCTGTGGACGTCGGCATCGCCGCTCTGTGCGCAGAAGCTGTGGGCGTGATGGAGCAGTCCGTTGCACTCACCGTGGACTACATGAACCAGCGCAAGCAGTTTGGCGTCACCATCGCCAGCTTCCAGGCGCTGCGCCACCGCGTGGCCGACATGAAGATGCAGCTCGAACTTGCCCGCTCCATGAGCTACTACGCGAGCCTCAAGTTGACCGCCCCCGCAGGTGAACGGCGCACCGCCATGGCACGCGCCAAGGTGCAGCTGGGGCAATCCATGCGCTTTGTCGGCCAGCAAATGGTGCAGCTGCACGGCGGCATCGGCGTGACAGATGAGTACATCGGCAGCCACTACTTCAAGAAGCTCACGCAGCTCGAAATGACGTTTGGCGACACCCTGCACCACCTAGGCGAAGTGTCGACGCGCATGCAAGACACCGCAGGCGTCTTCGCCTGACGCTGTTGCGCGCTTTGCGGTAAGGTCTCGCCACGAGCGCCTTACCCGAGCCAGGTTGGGGCGATCACAGGCTTTTTTCACGAAAAGGAATGTATGCGCCCCACCCGCCGACTCGTCTTAATGGCAGCTGCCACCACAGCAGCTGCCGCCTCTTTGGTGCTTGCAGGCTGTGCCAGCCCCTCTGACCTCACTGCAGGCCATGTGGCACCTCTGATGGCAGACGCACCCCCAATCGTCTTCGTACACGGCAACGGCGACACCGCTGCACTGTGGCAGACCACGGTATGGCGGTTCGAATCCAATGGCTGGCCGCGCGCACGCCTGCATGCCATCCAAGTGCCCTACCCGCTCTCGCGCGACGACGACAGCAAGGCCCAGCCGGGCCGCAGCTCTGCGGCAGAAAACATGGCCTACCTCAAGGCCGAGGTGGACAAAGTCCTGCGGGCCACCGGCGCGCCCAAGGTGGTGCTGGTCGCCAACTCGCGCGGCGGTTATGCAGTGCGCAACTACATTGCCAACGGCGGCGGCGAACGCACCGTCAGCCACGCAATTCTCGGCGGCACGCCCAACCACGGCGTCTGGTCGATTGCAGGCTTTCGCGAAGCAAATGAATTTGCCGGAACCGGCCCGTTTCTGAAATCGCTGAACGCGCCCAAAAATGCCGCAGGCGACGAAGTCGCAGGCCCGGTGCAGTGGATGACGATTCGCTCCGACAACAACGACAAATACGCCCAGCCGGACGGCGTCTGGATCGGCCAGAAAGGCAAACCCACCGGCGTCACCTTCGCCGGGCCCGAACTCAAAGGCGCCCAGAACGTCGTCTTGCCACGGCTCGACCACCGCGAGACCGCGTTTTCTCAGGCTGCGTTCAATGCCATGTTCGCCTTCATCACCGGCAAAGCACCGTCGGTGCCAGGCATTTCGACCGAGAAAGTCGTCGTGCTCAATGGCCGCGTTACCGGGCTTGGGGTTGACCCGCTGAACCCAGCGACGGGCAACTTCAGCAACAATCTGCCACTGCCAGGCGCCAAACTCGAGGTGTACGCCACCGACCCGTCCACCGGCGCCCGGATCGGTACGGCGCTGTTGCAGCGCACCGTCGGCACCGACGGCCAGTGGGGTCCGCTCACCACCCGGCCTGACACAGCGCTTGAGTTCGCCCTGTCGGCGCCGGGCTATGCCAGGACGCACATCTACCGCAGCCCCTTCCCGCGCAGCAGCGACATCGTGCATCTGAGGCCTGAGCGCATGGCCGATGCCGACAAAGGCGCTGCCTCCGTCGTGATCATGAGCCGGCCCCGCGGCTACTTGGATCCCACCCGCGACACCATGCTGCTCAACGGCGCTGCGCCAGCCGGCGTACCACCCGGCGCAGGCTCGTCTTCCGCCAAAGTAAAACCCAGCGGCGCCATGCGGCCCATTTCGGCCGAGTTCAACGGCGAACGGGTGACCGGCCAGACCTGGCCGGCGGCAGAAAATCAGGTAGTGGTGCTGGAACTGACGTACTGACCGCGCATGTGGCACATCGGGCGGTCTGCACCTGCGAGTGCTGCCACCCATATCGGCTAGTGCAAGTTACGTTCGGTATCCGGCCGCGCAAGACCACCCAACGCGCCGTCTTGGATAATCGCAGGCTTTGCATTGCTCGACTGCGTGTTCCGGCACGGTCCAACTTATGAACTCCCCTGCTCCTGAACCCATTCTCAAGCACCTGAAGTTCGCGCGTGAGCGCATTGCCGCGGGTGACCTTAAGGGCGCGGCGGCATCGCTCAACAAGGCGAACAAAATCGTTCCGAATGACGCGCGCATCTTTATGCTCGCGGGCCTGATGGCCGAGAAGGCCGGCAATATTCCTGGCGCATTTGAAGCCTTGCGCCGCTCAGTGCGCGAGGCGCCGGAATGGGGCCCCGGCCTGTTGGAGCTTGCACTGCTGCTGGCACGCCAGAATGAATTTCCAGAGGCACTGGAACTGGCCGAAAAAGTCGCCGCACTTGAACCCTCCAACACCCTGGTGCTCGCGGGGGTGATCGACATCGCCCACCGAGCTGGTCACATTGAAATGGCAGTTCGCCACCTGCAACGCGGTTTGACTTTGGTCCCGGGCGACCTGACATTGCGGCGGATGCTGGCACGCGATCTCGCGTCCATAGGCCGCCACGACGAATCGCTTGCGGCGTGGGCGGCCCTGATTGAAGATAACCCGGCAGATCTGCTGTCGCGCATGGGTCGCGTACAAACCTTGGTTGAAATCGGCCGCCCCGCCGATGCCGCGCCGGATACGGAGGCTTTGATCGCAGCCTCGCCAGACGATGCGGCCTTTGCCTATTACGACGCCATTGCGCACGGTCGCACACCGAAGCACCAGCCGGTAGAGCTCCACCGACCGCTGTTTGACAGCATGGCCGCGGTGTACGACCAGCACATGGTGCGGGGTTTGAAATACCAGCTGCCTAAAAAGATAGCAGACGGCATCCTCCAGCAATACCCCACCAAGCATTTCAATTTGCTTGACCTCGGTTGCGGCACCGGTCTTCTTGGGGTGTGTCTCGGGCGCATTGACGGTTTCCTGATTGGTGTGGACGCCTCGCTCCCGATGATTGAGCAGGCGGCACGCCATCATGTCTACGACAAGTTTCACCACGTCAACGTGTTGGACGCCCTGCGCGAGACACCAGAAACTCAGTATGAAATCATCACCGCGCTGGATGTTTTCATCTATATCGGTGACCTCTCATCAGTCATACCTGACGCGCTGCGCATCCTTACTGCCGGCGGCACATTCATTTTCTCGTGTGAAACAACCGACGAAGCAGGGCCAGACCTGGTTCTTCAACCGAGCAACCGCTACGCCCACAAGCGCAGCCATATAGAGGCCTTGTGCCAAAGTGCCGGCTTCGCCAAGGTGGAAGTGGAAGTGTTGACACTGCGCCATGAAGCCAACGTTCCCGTGGAAGGCTATCTGGTGCGCGCGACCAAAGTTGCTTAGCGGGCCGATGGCGAAATTCAGGCCGCGAGCCGCGACGACCTTGGCACGTGTGCCATTAAGAATTCCATTTGGTCCGCAAGGATGCGACGGTTGCGCAGGATGAAGTCCTCCCACAGGCTGGGCACATACGGCGTATAGAGCAACGGCATGTTCGCCTGCTCGGGCGTACGCGGGCCCTTGCGGTGGTTGCAGCCGCGGCAGGCGGTGACCACATTCATCCAGTGGTCCACCCCGTGGCTCGCAAAGGGCACTATGTGCTCGCGCGTCAACTCACCTTCATGGAACAACCCGCCGCAGTAGGCGCACAGGTTGCGGTCGCGGGCGAAGAGCTTGGCATTGGTCAGCCCCGGGCGAAGCTCAAAAGGGTTGGTGCGGGGCACGCCGCGCGTGCCGATGATGCTGTTGATCACGATCACCGACTGCAACCCCGTCACCGCGTTGTGCCCGCCGCGAAAGCGCGCCACTTCGCACCCCACCTCCCAGCGCACCTCGCCGGTGGCGTAGTGGGTAGCGGCCTGTTCCAGCGATATCCACGACTGGGGCAGGCCTTGGGCCGAGAGCTTGAGCACTTTCACGAACAACCTCCTTCGAAAAGCAGCAACCCGCGGGTCAGATGCAAGTCGCCAGATGCGGGCGGATGAGACGCTATGACTGCGTCACAATATACGCCATTCGTGCCCAATGAGGGGTCAGCGCTTATCCCGTCTGCGCTGGCCGCTATGAAAACCATACCATGCTCGTTCTTCGCGGCTTTCACCACCCTGACATTGCGCCGGCGTGCGCGCTCACCATCGGCAACTTCGACGGCGTGCACCGGGGCCACCAGGCCATGCTGGCGCTGCTCAACGCCGAAGCCGCCCAGCGCGGCGTGCCCAGCTGCGTGCTGACTTTTGAGCCGCACCCGCGCGACTACTTTGCTGCTGCCCTCAAGAAGCCCGAGCTGGCGCCCGCACGCGTCGGCACGCTGCGCGACAAACTCTCAGAGCTGGCGCGCTTTGGCGTGCAACAGACCGTCGTGCTGCGCTTCAATGCCGAGCTTGCCGGCCAAACGCCTGAGACCTTCATCAACGAGGTACTGGTGAAAGGCCTGGGCGCACGCTATGTGCTGGTGGGCGACGATTTCCGTTTCGGGCGCCAACGCGCCGGCGACTACCGGCTGCTCGCCGAAGCGGGGCAGGCGCAAGGTTTTGATGTTGCGCGCATGAACTCCTACGAAATCGCCTACCCGCAGGCCTCGGGCGACGCTGCCGAGCCGGTGCGCGTTTCCAGCTCCGAGGTACGCGCCGCCCTGGCAGCCGGCCGCATGGAAGACGCGGCGCAGTTGCTTGGCCGGCCCTACGCCATTTCTGGCCACGTGGTGCACGGGCGCAAGCTCGGGCGAGCACTGGGCGAGGCCAGCAGCGGCGCGGGCGACGGTTTTCGTACGCTGAACCTGCGCTTTGCGCACTGGAAGCCCGCCGCCAGCGGCATTTTCGCGGTCTGGGTGCATGGGCTTGCTGCCGAACCGCTGCAGGGGGTGGCCAACCTGGGCATTCGACCCTCGCTCGACCCACGCGACGTGAACGGTGGCCGCGTACTGCTGGAGACGCATTGCCTGGAATGGCCGGAGCATCTGGGCGCCGAGGGGGCCTACGGTAAAATCATTCGCGTGGAACTGATGCACAAACTGCACGACGAGCTCAGGTACGACAGCCTGGAAGCGCTGACGGCCGGAATCGCCCGCGATTGCGCCGACGCCCGCGCCTGGTTTGCAGCCCACGCCGAAACGCGCCGCCAAACCACGCGCGACCGAATTTGAAGCGGCGGCGCGCACCCGATGCGCGCGCCGCCTGCACCCGTATTCCCATTCAGCCACCGCCCCTGCCCACCCGGCAGCTTCGCAACCGCGCTCCACAAGCCACAGCCTCCAAGAACACCCGATGTCTGATGCCACCCCGAACCCCACCGCTGCTGCGCCGCAGGATTACCGCAAAACCCTGAACCTGCCCGACACGCCCTTCCCCATGCGCGGCGACCTGCCCAAGCGCGAGCCGGGCTGGGTGGCCGAGTGGAACGAACAAGGCCTGTACAAGCGCCTGCGCGCAGCCCGCTGCGGGGCGCCCAAGTTCATCCTGCACGACGGCCCGCCCTACGCCAACGGCCAGATCCACATGGGCCACGCGGTCAACAAGATCTTGAAGGACATGATCGTCAAGGCGCGCCAACTCGAAGGCTTTGACGCGACCTACGTTCCCGGCTGGGACTGCCACGGTCTGCCGATTGAAAACGCCATCGAGAAAAAGTTTGGCCGCAAGCTCTCGCGCGACGACATGCAGGCCAAGAGCCGCGCCTACGCCACGGAGCAGATCGCGCAGCAACTGGGCGATTTCCAGCGACTGGGCGTGCTGGGCGAATGGGATCACCCGTACAAAACCATGGATCCGGAAAACGAGGCCGAAGAAATCCGCACCTTCAAGCGCGTGATCGAGCGCGGCTTTGTCTACCGGGGCCTGAAACCCGTGTACTGGTGTTTTGACTGCGGTTCATCGCTCGCCGAGTTTGAAATCGAATACCAGGACAAGAAAAGCCAGACGCTGGACGTCGCCTTCAAAGCGCACGACCCCGCCAAGCTTGCCGCCGCGTTTGGGCTGGATGCGCTCGCCAAAGACGCTTTCGCCGTCATCTGGACCACCACCGCCTGGACCATTCCCGCCAACCAAGCGCTCAACCTCAACCCTGAGCTGCAATACGCACTGGTCGATACCGCGCGCGGCCTGTTCGTCGTGGCCGAATCGCTGGTCGAAAGCTGTCTGGCGCGCTGGGGGATTGAAGGCCAGGTGCTCGCCACTGCGCCCGGCAAGGCGCTCGAAGGCATGGAATTCGAGCACCCGTTCTACGACGTCGATCCTGGCTACCACCGCCTCTCGCCCGTCTACCTGGCCGACTACGCCACGGCAGACGACGGCACGGGCCTGGTGCACTCCTCGCCCGCTTACGGCGTGGAAGACTTCAACTCCTGCGTGGCGCATGGTGTGGCGACGGACGACATCCTCAACCCCGTGCAAGGCAACGGCACCTATGCGCCAGAGCTGGCGCTGTTTGGCGGCCAGAACATCTGGAAGGCCTGCCCCGTCATCATCGAAGCGCTGCGGGACGCCGGGCGCCTGATGGCGACCGAGACCATCAGCCACAGCTACCCGCACTGCTGGCGCCACAAGACGCCGGTGATCTACCGCGCCGCCGCGCAGTGGTTCATCCGAATGGACGAGGGCGAGGGGGTATTCACCAAAGACAAAGCCCCGGAAACCCTGCGCCAGACGGCGCTTAAGGCGATTGAGCAGACCAGCTTCTACCCCGAGAACGGCAAGGCGCGCCTGCGCGACATGATTTCTGGCCGGCCGGACTGGTGCATCTCGCGCCAGCGCAGTTGGGGCGTACCCATTCCGTTCTTTTTGCACAAAGACTCGGGCGAGCTGCACCCGCGCACCATGGAAATCCTGGACCAGGCCGCGGACATCGTCGAGCAAGGCGGCATCGAAGCGTGGAGCCGCGTGACCGCCGAAGACATTTTGGGTGCGGACGATGCGCCCCACTACACCAAGAGCACCGACATCCTCGAAGTCTGGTTCGACTCGGGCTCCACCTTCCAGCATGTGCTGCGCGGCTCGCACGCCGGCGCCCACCACGACAGCGGCCCCGAGGCCGACCTGTACCTGGAGGGCCACGACCAGCACCGCGGCTGGTTTCACAGCTCGCTTCTGCTGGCCAGTGCGCTGGAGGGACGCGCACCGTATCGCGGCCTGCTGACCCACGGCTTCACCGTGGACAGCCAGGGCCGCAAGATGAGCAAGTCGCTCGGCAACGGCATTGACCCGCAGGACATCAACAAAAAGCTTGGCGCCGAAATCATCCGCCTGTGGGTCGCATCAAGCGACTATTCGGGCGACATCGCCGGTGACGAGAAGATTCTGGCCCGCGTGGTCGATGCCTACCGCCGCATCCGCAACACCCTGCGCTTTTTGCTCGCCAACACCAGCGACTTCAATCCTGCCACCGATGCGGTGCCAGCCGATCAACTGCTGGAGATCGACCGCTACGCGCTGGCCCGCGCCGCCGAATTGCAGGCCGACATCCTGGCCCACTACAAGGTGTACGAATTCCACCCCGTAGTCGCCAAGCTGCAGCTGTACTGCTCGGAAGACCTGGGGGGTTTTTACCTCGACATTCTGAAAGACCGGCTCTACACCACCGCGCCCCACAGCCTGGCGCGGCGCAGTGCGCAAACCGCGCTGTACCAAATCAGCCAGGCGATGCTGCGCTGGATGGCGCCGTTCCTCTCGTTCACCGCCGAGGAAGCCTGGAAGATTGTCGGCAGCAGCGAATCCATCTTTTTGGAGCAATACAGCGCGCTGGGCGAGCCATTGGAGGGCCTGCTCGCCAAATGGACGCGCATCCGCGAGATTCGCGACTTGGTGAACAAGGAGATTGAGCAACTGCGCGCCGCAGGCACCGTGGGCGCATCGTTGCAAGCGCAGGTGCAGCTCACCACAGGGCCGGAAGACTACGCTTTACTGGCCAGCCTAGGCGATGACGTGAAGTTTGTATTTATCACATCCACTATTGAATTAATAGCTGGTGACGCAATACAGATAAGCGTAAATGCCAGTTCTGACCAAAAATGTGACCGCTGCTGGCACTACCGCGCCGACGTGGGGCAGAACGCCGCGCATCCGACGCTGTGCAGCCGCTGCAACAGCAACCTGTTTGGCGCCGGCGAAACCCGGGTGCACGCCTGATGGCCCGCAGCACCTTCGCCCCGCGCACCAGCGGCAGCTTCTGGCCCTGGATCGGCTGGGCGCTCATCATTCTGATTGCAGACCAGCTGACCAAAACCCTGATCCTGAACACCTACCGGCTGGGCGACGCGACGCAGATCACCAACTTCTTCAACATCGTGCGGGCGCACAACACCGGCGCGGCCTTCTCGTTTCTGGCGCAGGCCGGCGGCTGGCAGCGCTGGCTGTTCACTGGCTTTGGCGTGGCTGCGGCGCTGTTTATCGTCTGGCAGCTGCGTGCGCACCCCGGGCAGCGGCTGTTTGCGTTCTCGCTCTCCAGCATCCTTGGCGGAGCAGTTGGCAATGTGGTGGATCGGCTGCTGCACGGCTACGTGGTCGACTTTCTCGACTTTCACTGGGCGGGTTCGCACTTTCCCGCGTTCAACATTGCGGACTCTGCAATCACTGTCGGCGCCATCTGCCTGGTGCTAGACGAGCTGCTGCGGGTGCGGCGATCGCGCTGAGCTTGGACTTGTTACGTTGTAAGCGCGCAAATTTCGTAGAAATTAGAAATATTCGGTTTCGCCGCTCGCACCATCTGCTGCGGCTGTGATATAAACCTAACCAATAGCCCAAATTTTTGGAGAGAACCATGAAATCAATTGCCTTTGCCGTCCTCGCCTGCTTCGCTTTGAGCGCGCAAGCTGCTTCCAGTGTGGGTACCCTCGACAACGTCGTCGGCAGCGTCAGTATTGGCGGCCAAGGCGTTGTCGCCCAAGCCAAAAATGGCATGCCCCTCGCTGAAGGCAGCACCGTATTGGTAGCGAACAAAGGCAAGGCCACCGTCGTGCTGGCCAATGGCTGCAGCGTAGCGCTTCTGGGTAGCCAGCACTACACGGTAGATTCCAAATTGAGCTGCGAGCAGTCCATCGCTTCAGTCAAGAGCTTGGCAGCCACCACTCGTTTGGCACAGGCACCCAACGGAGCTGGTATCCCGGCTTCTGGGGGCGCAGGCGCAGCGGGTGGTGCGGGAATCGTTGCGGGTATCGCTCCGTTCGTCGGTATTGCTGTCGCAACTGTCGTCGTCGACAACGAAGTGACCAAGGCCAGCGGCAGCTGATTGGCACTCTTCCAGCGCGAATTTCTTAGAACACCAACCAGGTTTGCCCTGGTTGGTGTTTTTTTGTTTCCGCGATTCTTTCTGCAGCGCAGTTGCTGAAGCTGCACGACTTCGAATCGCGCCAGACCAGAATATTCTCCTTTTTTCAGCCTCCAGACGTAGCCGAATGTAGCGCTGTGATATAAAATCCGCCAATATTTACTCTAATAAATTTGGAGAGCACCATGAAATCCATTGCATTTGTCGTTCTTGCCTGCTGCGCTTTTGGTGCGCAAGCTGCTTCCAACGTCGGCACGCTCGACAACGTCATCGGCAGCGTCAGCGTTGGCGGTCAGGGCGTTGTTGCTCAGGCCAAGAATGGCATGCCGCTTGCTGAAGGCAGCACCGTGTTGGTGGCAAACAAAGCCAAGGCCACCGTGGTGCTGGCCAATGGCTGCAGCGTGTCGCTGCTGGGCAGCCAGCATTTCACCGTCAACTCCAAGCTGAGCTGCGAGCAGTCCATCGCTTCGGTCAAGAGCTTGGCCGCTACTACACGCCTGGCCCAGTCGGTCCCTGCTGCACCTGGGGCTGCACCAGCCGCAGGCGGTGCGGGCGCTGCCGCTGGCGGAACGGTTGCTGGTTTATCCGTGAGCACCATGATCGCTATTGGAGCAGCGGTCGCCGTAGTTGCTGGTGCTGCCAGCAGCGACAGCAAAGCAAGCGGCAGCTGATTGGCTTTGCCCAGACGCATCGAACGCTCGAACACCAACCAGGCTAGTCACTGGTTGGTGTTTTTTTTGGCGTGCGCGCTGCTCGCTGTTGCGCCAGTGCTGCGTGGTGGTAATCGGCAGATCGCGCTTGCCGGGCTGCTTGCGCTCAGCGCCGCGCTGCTGGCATTTTTGCTCGGCTCGCTCAGCTTTAACCGGTTGTTTGGGCAATCGCCGGCTGTAGGCGAGCGCAGGCGCACGGCGCGCGGCAACCTCGGTTTCACGCTGGCCCTGGCTTTTGTGGGCGGCAGCCCACTTTGGTTGGGTTTGCTGCAGCTCACCCCGCTGCCCGCCGGTTGGTGGGCAAGCTTGGCTGGTCGCGATATTTACTTCGACGCACTTGCAGCGGCTGGCGGCATTGCCCCCCAAGCGCTGCCCCTTAGCCTAAACCCACAAGCCACCACCACTGCCCTGGTCTCAGGCATTCCTGCAGCGGCGGCACTCTTCGCCGCGCTGTACTTGCCGCGCGGAATGGTAGAAAAGTGCCTTGCCGTGCTGCTGCTGGGCGGCGCGTGTCAAATGCTGCTGGCGGTGTTGCAATTCTGGATGGGCGCTGGCTCGGCACTCTATTTCGGCGTGGACAGCGCATACGGTTTCGTCGGCAGCTTTGCCAACCGCAATCATCTGGCTGACTTTTTGGTGATGCTTTTGCCCGTATGGTTCTACTGGTTCGCCCGGAGCACCAATCGCCGCGGCGAGGACAGTGGCCACAGCCGTTTTGGCGGCAAAAGTGCGCTTTGGCTGTTTTATGGCTTTGCGCTGTTGGTGGTGACGCTTGCCACACTATCGCGCGGTGGGTTGCTGTCGGCTGCAGTGGTGCTGACGGCAAGCACTCTGCTGCTGGGCTTAAAGCTCAAATCGCGGCTGAGCCGCAAGCAGCACATTGCGCTGGCAGTGGCCGCCGCGCTGTTTGCTGTATTTGCCATTGTCGGCGTCGGTACCGAGCGCGTGGGCGAGCGGCTGAACAAAGCTACCGTCGAGGTAGATGCGCTCACCCGCAACAACTTCACCACCGCCACGCTGGAAGGCGCCCAGGCGTTTTGGCCCTGGGGCAGCGGTGCAGGCACGTACGAATCGGTGTTTCCACGCTTTCAGGCTGCCGAATCGCTGCTGTATGTGGAATACGCCCACAACGACTACGCCCAGCTGCTTATGGAGCTGGGTCTGCCGGGCCTGCTGCTGGCGCTTGCGGTTGCCGGCTTGGTGCTGGCGCAGTTGCGGCACCTGTGGCGCGGCTATCGGGCTGAGCGCCGCCTGACCGGCGAACTGGCCCTGCGCGCATGGTGCGGCCTTGGGGCCGCGGCGCTGCTGCTGCACAGCACGGTGGAATTCAATATGCACATACCTGCGCTGGCGCTGACGGCAGCGTTTTTGCTGGGCGTATACCTGCGGCCCTTGCATCCTGCACGGGCAAAGGTTTGATGCGAATGCGAAGCTTTTCAATGACCTCAACCCTAGCAACCCAGGCACAGCGCTTACGAAGCTTGGCGTTCACCGTGCTCGCAAGCCTGACGGTTGCGGCTTGCTCGTCGGGCGGAAGTGTCGGCCCAAGTGCGGCGCCGTCTGCAGTGGCGCCGCAGTTGTTAATGACCGAGCATGGCCTAAAGCAATGGGACCACCCAGAAGCGTTTGGCCCGGTACCCGCCGAATGGCTGGAGACAGGTAAGGAATACTGCGCGACGCTGAACCACGGCGGCAAGCGGTTTTCACCCACCGGCTACCACCCGCACGCCCGTTCGGTAGAAGGCTTCCCGTTCGAAGACGGCGGCTTTTACTGCACGCAAGACTAGCCAGCAGGCGCTGGTGGACTGCTTCCCATTATTTGGAAGCAACTGGCGCAGCGCGCCAATCGACCTCCATGCCCTCGGTGCGCAAAGCCACCGCAGCCTCAGGCGCGTTGGGTGCGTGGCTTACCGGCGTGTAACCAGCAAGGCGCTGCAGCATGCTGCGCACGGTGGCCATATCGTTCGCGGCCATGGCGGCCTCAAGCGTGGCAAGCTCGTGCTCCAGCTGCAGCCAAGGCAGCATTTGCTCGTTGGCCTTCATCACGCGCGGGTGGCTGGTGGGTTGGGGGTTGTGGCCGATCAGCAGCTCTTCGTACAGCTTCTCGCCAGGGCGCAGCCCGGTGACCTTGATCTCGATCTCGCCGCCCGGGCAGTCGGCGCTGCACACGCGCATACCCGAGAGCTCGACCATGCGGCTGGCCAGGTCGTAAATGCGCACCGACTCGCCCATGTCGAGCACAAACACCTCGCCGCCGCTCGCCATTGCACCGGCCTGCACCACTAGCTCGGACGCTTCGGGAATGGTCATGAAGTAGCGCGTGACTTCCGGGTGGGTGAGCGTAATGGGCCCGCCTGCCGCAATCTGCCGGCGGAACAGCGGCACCACCGAGCCGGACGAGCCCAGCACATTGCCAAAGCGCACGATGGAAAAGCAGGTGGGCGGCGCGCCCGAATTCTCAACTGGCGGCAGCGCGGCGAGCGCCTGCACCACCAGCTCAGCCATGCGCTTGCTGGCGCCCATGATGTTGGTCGGCCGCACTGCTTTGTCGGTGCTGATGAGCACAAAGCTCTGCACCCCATGCTGGGCGGCAGCGCGCGCGCAGGCGAGCGTACCCCAGACGTTGTTGCGAATGCCCTCCACCGGGTTGTGCTCCACCAGCGGCACGTGCTTGTAGGCCGCGGCGTGGTAAACAGTGTGAGGCCGCCAAGTCCCCATGATGTCGCCCATGCGCGATCGGTTCTGGACGGAGCCCAAAAGCGCCACCAGCTCGGGCACGCCGTGACCGAAACCCGCTGGGCCGGCCAGCCACTCTTCCAGTTCGCGATGGATCTGGTAGAGCGAAAACTCATTCATCTCCACCAGCACCAGGCAGGCGGGCGCGCACTTGAGCACCTGGCGGCACAGCTCGCTGCCGATGGAGCCGCCAGCGCCCGTCACCAGCACCACCTTGCCGCGAATATTGCGGTTGAGCAGCTCGGCATTGGGCTGCACCGGGTCGCGCCCCAAGATGTCGGCAATGTCCAGCTCTTGCACGTCTTTGAGCGACACCGTGCCCGTGGCCAGCTCAGACACGCCCGGCAGCGTGCGCACGTGCACCGGGTGCGGGCGCATACGCAACAATATGGCGTTGCGCTCCTTGCGCCCCAGCGAGGGGATGGCCAGCAGCACATGGCCGACGTGCTCACGGGCGATCAGCGCGTCAAGTGCGCTGGGCGCATGCACGCGCATGCCATCCACCGTGTGGCGCTGCAGGCGGGTGTCGTCGTCAATAAAACCCACCACGCGCTGCTCGCTGCCATTGCGCAGGGCAGAAGCCAACTGCCGCCCGGCCGAGCCCGCACCGTAAATCAGCACACCCGGCAGGCTGCTCTGGCTCAGCATGCGGCGATACAAGTCGCCCAGAAAGAAGCGCACCCCCACCCGGCTCACTCCGACCATCAAAAACATCAACAAGGGCTGCACGATGCCCACCGTGCGCGGGACGCCGGGCACGCTTATCAGCGTGAAAATGGCGAAATAAAGCACGCTGTATACGGCGATGGCGCGGATCAAACTCAGCATGGCGTGCCAGCCTGCGTACCTGAACACCGCCCGATAAAGGCCAAAATACGCAAAAATCGGCAGCGACAAAGCCATCGCACCCAGAATGGCCGGCCAATAGTTCTGGGTTAGAGGCTCCCACCGTTCAAGCCGCAGGCAGAGAGCCAGCCATACAGTGAGGCCGCTAAAAAAGCTGTCGTGCAGCACGGCCAGCAGCCGCTTTAAGGGGCGCGGCATGGCAATGAACCAAGCAGAAATTCGGAAGCTTCGCATTGGTTTCTTAAGTGTCTTGCGCTTTACGCGTTTTTGGTGGCGAGCGGAATTCGCAGTAAGTTCTTGATTGCCCGGGGGCCAAAGGCCATACCCACTGCCACGCCGATGGCGTCGGCCAGCCAATCGCCCATCGAAGTACTACGCCCTGGCACAAAAGACTGAAGCACTTCCGTAATCAAACCAAGTACAAGCAAAAATGCCAATATCCACCACCGCTGCTCAGCATGCCGCCACCCGCGCGCACCCAACGCCCCCAGCACCATGAATAAGCTTGCGTGCACAAGCTTGTCGGCATGTCCAGTGACATCGGCTGCATCCAGCGCTGCGGCCATGGGCAACCAAGAAGCGACCCACACTTTCGCAGCCAACACCGTATCACTCGGCACCAGCAAAACGATGGTTGTTACCACTACCGCCAGCCAAAAGAAAAATTTGATCCAGCCCATCAATGCGTCACCCCTTCGCGGCGCAATACTTTGACCAAGGTGAGCCAGAGAATGCGCAAGTCAAACCACAGCGACTGACGCGCCTTGTATTCGACGTCAAGCTGCACTTTTTTTGGAATGGGAAGCTCGTCTCGCCCATTCACTTGAGCCCAGCCTGTAAGGCCAGGCAAGAGCTCATGTACGTCACGCTGCGTGCGCATTTCGATCAATTCCTTCTGATTAAACAACGCCGGACGCGGCCCAACAAAGCTCATGTCACCACGCAAGATATTCCACAGCTGGGGCAACTCATCCAGGCTGCTTCGCCGCAAGAACGAACCTATTGGCGTTAAGTAGGCTTCGGCATTGGTCAACAAATGCGTCGCCACCGTGGGCGTGCCCACGCACATGCTTCGGAATTTTGGCATCTTGAAAATTCTGTTGTTTCGGCCAACCCGATCCGACCAGTAAAGCGCTGGCCCTGGGGACGTTAAGCGTACAGCTACCGCAACGCACCCTATAGGCACCAACAATATCAGCCCTGCTGCGCAGGCCAGCGCGCAATCAAAGATCCGCTTCACACAAGAACCTTTCTGCAGCCAACCGCAATCCGGTGTTTACAGTAACCGGGGGCTCCCAATTCAGCAATAGCTTGTTCTTCCTAATGTCCACTTGCAACGAACCGCACAGGCGCTGGGCGACGCCGCGTTTCCCAACCAATCCTGCGCCAAAGGTCACGAGGGGGATGGGGACCGCCACCAAGCGCGCCGGGTGACCCAGTGCAGAGCCCAATCTTCGCAGGAGGTCCGCCGTGGAAAGATCCTCTCCGTCCGACACCATGAAAGTCTGATTCGCTGCTGCAGGATGTTCAATGCATCGAACGATCAAATCAACTAGATTTTCAAGCGCTACCAGGCTCCGACGATTTTCCGTGGCAGACGCGAGCGGTAGAGGCAGACCACGCGCCAGCCAGCGCATCATCGATTCAAAATTGGCCTTCACCCCGGGTCCATACACCAGTGGCGGCCGGATTATGACAACCTCCATACCCGTTTGTGCCGCAATTTCACGCAAACCCTTCTCCGCCTCCATTTTGGAAATTCCATACGCGTCAGCAGGTTTTGGCGCGTCGTCAGCACAGAACAACTGCCCCGTCTCGGTAGCTTCACCGTTAATCTTGATTGAGCTGATAAAAATGAAACGCCGTGCACCTGCGACGGCAGCCTGTTGCGCCAACCTCAATGTGCCTTGCACATTTACGCGCCGATATTCCGTCAAGGGGTTGACCGCTCTTTCGTTCATCACATGGACTCTCGCCGCGGCGTGGATCACAACCTCGATTCCGCGCAGCACTGGCGACCAGTCGGAGTGCGCCGCAAGTTCACCAACAGGCACCAGTAAAGGGTTCGCAGCGGCGGCTACCCGGACAGTACCGATTACGCTTAAGTCAGTTGTGTGGCTCAGCTTGTTCCATAAGGCATGACCAACAAAGCCGCTAGCACCTGTCACGAGTACTCTCATGATGTTTCGATCAAATCGAGGTAAATCTGTAAATGTGCGTGGACCACCTGGTTCACGTCAAACACCCGCTCAGCAAGCTCCCGCCCCGCCTCTCCCATTCGTTGACAAAGCACTGGGTCATCCAACAGTCGCGCAATTGCATCGGCCAAACCTTCAGCACTGCGTACCGGAACCAAAACCCCAGAGACCTCAGGATCAATCGCATCGCGACATCCCGGAACATCGGTGGTCACCACCACTCTGCCCACAGCAGCCGCTTCAAGCAAAACCTTCGGTAAGCCTTCGCGGTAGGAAGGCAGCACCACTACGCTGGCGGCTGCCAACGCCTCGGGCATGTCGGCGCGATGCCCCCATTGCTCGACTACGCCGCTTTCCACCAATATATCCAGTTCGTCCTGGGCCAGACTCGTCGGGTTTGCGGGATCATTCGTGCCGACGAGCGCGAATCGTGCAATGGTGCCACGCTGCTTCAGCAAATCTGCCGCAGCGACAAATTCGCGAACACCCTTATCGCCTAACAGGCGCGACGCCATGAGGACAACGGGTACGCCAGCGGGCAGCGGTGAGGCGGCAAACCGCTCCAAATCCACCCCCGAGCCGCGAATCATTGCAACTTTTTCAGCGGGCAGACTAGCGACGCGGCTCAAGGTCTCGAGATCGTCTGGATTTTGAAAAATCACCTTCACGTTGCGCTGGCCCAACGCTATACGGTAAAGCGAGCCGACCAGCCAGCGACGTATTAGCGCTCGCTTTCCATTCGCCATGAATACAAACCCCAGCCCGGACACCGCGGCAACCACACCGCGCACTCGCGCCAGTCTTGCAACAATGCCGCCGAGCAGCACCGGCTTGAGGGTGACCAAATGAACAATATCCGGTTTTACAGCGCGAAATATGCGCCATAGCTGAAGGGCGGTGTGCGCAGCGTTCGCCATGCCAGCGCCGTGCCGGCTCAAGACAAGCGGGTGTACCAACAGACCCAAGCGCTCTAGCTCTTCTTGTCGATCTGTCAGGCCAGTAGCGATGTGTACGGTGTAGCCCTCTCGCATTGCGCCCAAGGCAATGGGTAGGCGATGTGAAAGAAAGAACCAGTCCACGTTGACCACAAAAAGCAATGTCCGCCTCATGCACTGCTTTCTTCAAGCCAGGGCTGAGACATCAACGCGCACCCCAGCTGGTGCTGCCAGCTGCACTTCCCGCTTGTGTTTTCGGTCCACTCTTGACAACTACTCCCATGCTTTACATACTCCTCGCGCTTAAGACGCGACTCAACCAAGCCTCTAGTCCACAAAAATTGGCTCACGTGCGTTAGCTGGTCGGCACCGGGCAGTAAGACGCCTTCCGGCTCGTGCGCACCCGTCATTAAACGGAACTTAACCAACTCGAGTGGCCTACCGTGCGGCCCCGGGCGCACTTGGCAAAAAAATACCGGGAGGGCCAGCATGCGGTGCACCAGCCATGTAAGCAGCACGAACGGCAGGATCAATATCAACAGGCCCAAGACGGAGGCAAAGAGATCGAACAGGCCCTTCAATGAGGAACTTATCGTTGTCGTTCCATATTTCCGGAAAAACTGGCATGAACCTTCGCAGCGAAGCGTCTGTACCCGGCCAATAAGGAAAACCTCTCTACATAGAAGTCTAGAACCGCACGCCCATTTCGGAAATCGAGGATATGGGGCTCGCTCTAAAGAGCTGAAAAGCATTTCACGCCACCCCATCTCCCGTAGCATCACCACATTGACCTTGTGCACATCGTATTTGTCTTCAACCATCTGCCGAGCGCGCTGACCCATGCGCGCTGCCAGGTTGGGGTCGTGCACAAACTTCAGCATGGCCTGTTCCATTGCCTCGGTGGACTGCACCGGCACCATGAAGCCGTTGTTGCCCTCCACCACCGTTTCACGGCAGCCTGGAGCGTCGGTGGTAATGACCGCACGGCCCATGGCCATGGCTTCGAGCACTGTGCGCGGCGTGCCTTCGCGGTAGCTTGGCAACACGTACACGCTGCACGCAGCAATGGCGGGGCGCACGTCAGACAGGCGCCCTAGGAACTCCAGCGTGCCTTCCTCCACCCAGGTGTCCAGTTCGTGCTGCGCAATGGCGTCGGGGTTGGTGTCGATCCAGCCCACCAACTGACAGCGCACACCAGGGTGCAAGGCACGAATGCGGCAGGCGGCCTGCGCGTATTCACGCACGCCCTTGTCGCCCAGCAGGCGCGCAATCAGCAAAAAGCACGGTGGCCCGGGTGGTAGCGGCGCCACGCTGAACGCTGCCACATCCACACCCGAACCATTAACCACGCAGGTGCACGCGCCAGGCCCCACCAAAGCGCGCTGGCGAAACAGCGCCTCGTCGTCGGGGTTCTGAAAAAACACGCACTGCACCCGCTCCAGCGCCAGTGAATACAGCCGGTGCACAAGGGCCTGCAGTGCGCCACCCTGACCTTGCTGCTGAAACGCATAGCCCAGCCCTGTGACCAGCGCAAAGCGCCGGGGCACCCCCGCCAGCCACGCAGCCAGCGAACCATAAATGACCGGCTTGACCGTATAAGCCAGGACAAAGTCTGGCCGCACGCGGCGCATCAACCGCCACAAGATCCACAGCGTTTGTGCATCGGCCACCGGGTTGGTGCCGGTGCGCCGCAAGGCCACGTTGTGCACCAGCACGCCGCGCGCTTGCAGTTGCCGGCGGATCGGGTCGCCCGGGAGCAGGTCAGGCGCCGCCACATGCACCTGCAAGCCGCGCGCCTGCAAGGCTGCAATCAAGGGACCACGAAAGTTGATGAGCGATTTGCCCAAGCTCGCAATCAACAAGAGCTTCATTTGCCGCGGAAATATCATGGAGACGGTCGACTCGGAATTTAATTAATGGAGCATGATGAATTAGAATTAATTTATGGCTAACTGAAGTTAGTAAGAATAATTATCGGAAACAGTGTTAATTCCACGATTAATAATATGAACACCATTAGACAAATCATCATGGAAGATCTTATTTCGCGTCACCAAGCCAGCTCGGGTTTTGGGATCCAAAAATATGGAATTCCCTTTATTTTCTTTTAGTTTATTGCCGATGATTTTGAAAGCCGAAGTGTTAAAAATTGAAATGCCAGAATTGTCGTTTTTACAAACCACGTTTTCGTTAATTTCAATATCAAAAATAGAAGCTCGGGAAGGGCCAAACGCCGCATATGTTACAATCCCAGGACCACTGTTATTACAGAATCTGGAGTTAACTATCTTAACTCCTTTCACCATCTGCTTCGCATTTGGCTCAATATCTAGCCCCGCTTGTGGCGGGGCTCCCTTGGTATTTATGAACGAGGAATCCGATACTAGAATATTTTCACCAGAAACAATGGACATGCCCTGCCGCCGATTACCATCTGCAAGAACAGCGCAGAATTTTACATCCTTACTATCTCCCCCGAGATAAAATCCATCCCCCCAATTATTTTTTGATACGAGATTTTTAATTACTATATTATTTGCAGCAGCAAGCCATAGGCCCATTCCCCATTCTCCAGACTTGCCTAGGTGCTCGTAACGCTCCCCCAACAATACACCGCCCATCACTGCCACGTTCGAAACATTTTCTATCCGCAAAATGCTGAATGTGGCGCTGCCGTTCGGAGCAGCCTTAATGATAGCATTATCAGACAAACTTAATATTACATCACTCTTTAGACGAATACCTTTGACGGCATCAATCAAATAGATTCCATCAGGAACGAAAACCACTCCACGGACAGCCGAAGCCTGGTCGATAGCACGTTGCAACGCTTTAGAGTCATCGGTTACACCATCGCCTGTCGCGCCTTGCGCTTTTACATTGATCATCGGCCTCCGCGCTACTGTTACAGCACACGAGTCCTGTCCATCGGCATCTGCTATAAATGGGATGCTCAAAAATACAACTATTAAAGCAGTGCGTAAAATATTCATTTCTAAATCCAACAAAATCGTTCAATAAAGCTGACTCATCCTAGACTCAACCCGCAGAATTCCTTGAGCATTCACATCTCAAACATCTGGAATTTTCAGAAATATTGCTGCGCACTGCGCTGACCACTCAAGTGCCCATGCCACTTTTGAAAAATCGCCGCGACGTCAAAACAGACCTCGCATGCAGGTAACGATTTTCTCACGTGGTTAATTTTCGAAAAATATGAGAGTCTTGTGTGATGCAGTTGGAAAGCAGTAGTGGGTAAATTTTCAATAGCGTTTCCACACCACGCGATTCACATAATCGGTATAGCTGTGAATAATGCGCAGCACCTTGTCCGACACATTGGGCATGCTGTAGTCGGCCACCTGGCGCAGCAGCCGCGCACCACCGCGCGGCTGGCTCTCCAAAATGCTGAGCCCCTGCAGCACGCGATCAACCTCCAGCCCCACCATCATCACGGCGGCTTCTTCCATGCCCTCGGGGCGCTCGTGCGCCTCGCGCAGGTTGAGTGCGGGGAAGTTGAGGATGGAAGACTCTTCGTTGATGGTGCCGCTGTCTGAGAGTACCGCCTTTGCCGATAGCTGCAAGCGGTTGTAGTCGGTAAAGCCCAGCGGCTTGAGCAACTGCACGTTGGCGTGAAACTGGGCGCCCAAAGCATCTACCCGCTTTTGCGTGCGCGGGTGGGTCGATACAATCACCGGCAGGCCGTACTGCTCGGCCACAGTGTTGAGCACCTGCACCAGCTTGCCAAAGTTCAGATCGGAATCGATGTTTTCTTCGCGATGCGCGCTGACCACGAAAAATTGCCCCTCAGCCAAGCCCAAGCGTCCCAGCACGTCTGAAGCATCGATGCGCGGGCGGTAGTGCGCCAGCACTTCGGCCATGGGGCTGCCGGTTTTGATGACCATGTCGGGCGGCAGGCCCTCGCGCAGCAGGTATTCGCGGGCGATGCTGCTGTAGGTGAGGTTGATGTCCGCCGTGTGGTCCACGATGCGGCGGTTGATTTCCTCTGGCACCCGCTGGTCAAAACAGCGGTTGCCTGCCTCCATATGGAACACCGGTACCTTGCGCCGCTTCGCGGGCAGCACCGCCATGCAGCTGTTGGTGTCGCCGAGCACCAGCAGGGCATCGGGCGCGACATCGGCCAACACTGCGTCGACCGCGATGATGATGTTGCCAATAGTTTGAGCGGCGCTGCCACCGGCAGCGTTCAAGAAGTGGTCGGGCTTGCGAATGCCCAGGTCGTCAAAAAATATCTGGTTCAGTTCGTAGTCGTAGTTCTGCCCGGTGTGCACCAGCACATGCTCGCAATGCTCGTCCAGCCGCGCGAGCACGCGTGAGAGGCGGATGATTTCAGGCCGGGTACCGACCACGGTCATGATCTTTAGCTTCTTCATGGTTTACTCTTATTTTTATAGCTGCTTGCGCTTTATTTATAAGCCCTAGAGGCCAATTTTATACTTAAACTGGGCATGCAAACGTATCGGGCTGGGCACGGTCAAACACCTCATTGGCCCAAAGCATGACGACCATTTCGTCCTGGCCAATATTGGTGATGTCGTGCGTCCAGCCAGGCACCGTTTCCACAATCTCGGCCTTGTCGCCGCTGGTGAGCAGTTCGTGCATTTCGCCGGTGTGCATGTGCCTGAATTTGAAGCGCGCCTGGCCTTTAATGACCAGAAACTTCTCGGTCTTGCTGTGGTGGTAGTGCCCGCCGCGCGTAATGCCGGGGTGCGCGGTGAAGTAGCTGAACTGCCCGCAATCGGGCGTCTTGAGCATTTCGACAAACACGCCGCGCGGGTCGGCATGTTGCGGCACGGTGTAAGCAAAGCGGTCCACGGGCAGGTAGCTGACGTAGGTGGAGTAAAGCGCGCGCACAAGCCCGGCGCCCACCCGCTCCGTCATCAGCGTGGCGCGGCCGTCGACAAAGGCCTGAACCTGCGCGGCCACTGCGCCCACGGTGGTGCTGTATTGCGGGGCCACGGTGGCAAAGCCATTGGCATCTACAGCGCCATCTGCGCCATCCAGCAATTGAAGGAAGCGCGCAACGACATCGTCCACATACACCAGCGTGAGCGGCGCAGCGGGGTCGTTGACCTGAATGGGTAGCCCACGCGCCATGTTGTGGCAGAACGTGGCGACGGCGGAGTTGTAGTTGGGCTTGCACCACTTGCCAAACACATTGGGCAGGCGGAACACATGCACGGGCACCCCATGGTCTGTGGCGAGCGCAAACAAGGCATCTTCGGCTGCACGCTTGCTCTGCCCATACGGGTTGGGCTGCGCAGCCTGGGTGCTGGACGCAAACACGACTGGCACCGGGCGCCCGGAGCGTTGCGCCTGGCTGGCCAGCGCACTGCACAGCGCCTGTGTGAGGCCCGTGTTGCCACTGACAAACTCTGCCGGGTCTTGCGGGCGGTTCACCCCGGCAAGGTGGAAAACGAAATCGACCCCATCCAGCAGCGCAGGCAATTGCGCCACATCGCTTTCGCGCGTGAAGCAGCGCACTTGCACGCCGGCTCGCTCCGCCAGGTGCAGCTGCAGGTTCTTGCCCACGAAACCGTGGGCGCCGGTGATCAACACCGTCTTGAAGCTGGCCATGGCTATTCCTCAGCCACGGCGCGCTCACCCGCTGCAATGCGCTGCATGAAGTCAAGCTTGAGGAGCAAGGCCTTCATGCCGGCAACGTCGAGTCGCGTGGTGTTGTGTGAGTTGTAGTCTTCACCATGGGCGGTTTGCGTGAGGCGCTGCTGGCCCTGCTCGACAAACTTGGCGTAATTGAGGTCGCGACCATCTGGCGGAATGCGGAAGTAGTCACCCATGTCCTGCGCGCAAGCCATCTCCTCGCGGCCGAGCAAGGCTTCGTACAACTTCTCGCCATGGCGCGTGCCGATGATGTTGATCGGGTGGTCGGGCCTGCCCATCAGCTCCACCAAAGCCTGCGCCAGCACCTGCACCGTGGCCGCCGGGGCTTTTTGAACAAAGATGTCGCCGTTGTTGCCATGCTCGAATGCATACAGCACCAAATCCACCGCGTCGGCCAGCGTCATCATGAAGCGCGTCATCGCCGGGTCGGTCACGGTAATGGGTTTGAGAGCAAACACCTGATCGACAAACAGAGGGATAACCGACCCGCGGGAGGCCATCACGTTGCCATAGCGGGTGCCGCAAATCACCGTGCCCGAGCCTTCCAGGTTGCGGCTTGCCGCCACCATGACCTTCTCCATCATCGCCTTGCTGATGCCCATGGCATTGATGGGGTACACCGCCTTGTCGGTACTGAGGCACACCACGCGCTTGACGCCTTCAGCAATGGCAGCCTCCAGCACATTCTCGGTGCCCAGCACATTGGTGTGCACCGCCTGCATGGGGTGAAATTCGCACGAAGGCACCTGCTTCAGTGCCGCCGCGTGAAAAACATAGTCCACCCCGCGCATTGCTTGCAGCACGCTGCGTGCATCGCGCACATCGCCGATATAGAACTTGAGCTTGGCGCTGTTGTAGCGCTTGCGCATGTCGTCTTGCTTTTTTTCGTCGCGGCTGAAGACACGAACTTCCTCAATATACGAATCCAAAATTCGTCTAAGAACAGCATTACCGAACGACCCCGTCCCACCTGTAATAAGTAGCGTTTTCCCACCAAACATATTTAAACCTCAGCAGCTCGAATAAAATTACCTAAAGCTCCAGCGAACTTTCTATAATCGAAGGCTTCCAGTGCCGCAACTCTGCAATTACGTCGCATTTCCAGATATGGCTCACGTTCTATTTTAGATGCACTCATTATCGCGGCGCATAAATTTTCTGGAGAAATTCCTTTGCAAATAATTCCTGTTTTATGGCTAATTAAATATTCATTAAGATCACTGGTAATATTCGAAATTACCGGAACTCCAACGGAAAAGCTCTCGCAAAATTTCGTTGGAAAACCGGCTCGCGAGTACCTAGCATCATTTCGCAGCAAGATAGAGTAGTGAGCTTTTGCAACAAGCTCCATCGCCTCATCATGCGCAAGAGTACCTAAAAAAATTATCGAACCTGAGATAAATTCAGAAGGAAATGACCGGAGAGACGGAAAATTTGTGGAGTCGCTCGCCGATACGCCTGCAATAGACAACACCACCTCAACTCCGCTTCTTTTTGCAAGAAGAGTAGCGCGAATAATTGTATCTAACAGATCTTTTTTACCAGGCGAACCAGCGTACACCAATCGCATTGGAAGGGCTTCTTCCGGTACGGTATACATGGCATTAACGACATCCAATAAAGGAGGGATCTTAATACTTCGACATCCCTTATTGCTAAAATAATCGTGCAAGAAGGTACTTATAGAGATAACATTACCAAGGCGCGGAATCAATTTCCGCATCGATAACTCAATATTTAACTGATATGGCGATAGATTACCAAAAAAATGATCTGGATCGTACCACTCTACAGCATCAAATACTAGCTTAACAGAGTTCTCTTTCGCCCACGGGATAAGTCGGAAGAGATAAGGAGAGTATCCACTATACAAAATAATGGCATCTGGTTTTTTGTCGAGCGAGTCGAGCCAACTAATAGTTTTCTTCCCCATTCTGATATAGACAAGACGCTTTAGCCATCGTGGAAGATTTTCGGAATCCCGTTCACCAAGAGAGTAAACCTCGATACCAGAAAAATTAGTAACGGAAATACCACCGCTGCCTTGCCCACTGGCGACTATTACGGAGAATCCGCTCTCCATTAATGCCATGCAATTTCCTAGAACTCTTCGTGCCGCCGCACCGCCATGCGGAAAGCCAAAAGGTCCGACGTAACAGACAGTGCCAGTTCGACCGTCTCTCTCGTGTTCTTCATAATTCTCAATATTCGATGCCATATATAAATCGAAAGATCTACTCGGTAATATAGTAAAATGTTAGTGAAATTTCATCCAATATCGAATTCTTCTATTGCCAACTATCTTAAAACCTCGAAGCATTACGATGCATAAATTTTTTGGAAGAGAGAAAATACAGATACAAAAAGAACAAGAGTCGCGATCCGGGTGTCGCGGCGAAAAAGAAGCCCTTTGTATTCAAGAAAACCACAGAAAAACTAAAGATCCAAGCAAACCAGTGTCGGTAGCCAAGAGTTCGAAAAACCCGTATTATTAGAAATAGTGTTAATATTGAAATAGGCATGAGGAGCATCATGCCACCATAATTTAACTGCAATATATAGCCAATATCTGAACTCCCGACCTCTAATCCGTATAGAGACTGGCCCGTTCCAAAAAACCAGGAAAAATAATCCACAGGAAAGATAACAAAATCATTAAATATCGTTTCTAAAGTGGCGCTACTTGCATTAGCCCCACCAAAGAAAATATCGCGAAATTCTAAGAAGAACGAACTAACCCACTCAACCGACATCTCGTTGATCCCGCCATTAGCGCTTACCACTAGGTACAAGAGGCCTATCAGTATGCCGAATCCCACGAATCCAAAAACGGATCGAGAATAAACTATCAATATTATTAACGGTAAAAATCCAATTCTGGAATTTAGTGCCAGAGCAACGGTAAAGATAATCGCAGGAATGAAGAAAATCGGCCTTTTTCTCGCCTCCAGGAAAGAAACACCGCCAAATACACCCATCAGATATCCATATGTGAAGTTCAGGTTCTCGGAGATACCATATGCTCTGTATCTCAAAGAGAAATTTCTATAATTTTCAAAAACTTCATCAATTGCTATGCTCTGATAGATCGCATCCAGCGTCGGAATAGCGTATAACATCAAGGTGGAGACCGCCGCCAATAGCATTGCAAAATATATCTCTTTTGGCAAGTCCTGCACCTTTTTATTAGACCAAACCTCACCCTTGAAAAAAGTAAAGACCAGAAATATGGGAAATATCAACGATTGAAATAACCATGCAGCGAAACGATCAGAATAAACGACTTGAGCAGATAAGAGATCGCGACTAATAGCAATTGCCAAAAGTGCTACAGCAAGCAGTATTTCTACCTTAAATTTTGCTAGCACCCGTCCGACAAATTGTCGCCGCATAGCAAAAAACAATAGGAACACAAGTAACTCAAACGTAATAACAAAGTATTTATTTACAATTGGCGGCTGAAATATGAAAGTGTAAGCGAGAAGCACCAGTGCCACTTGCGCAGGAACCTTTCTAACATCGATCGAAATACTATTACGGAGTGCCATATCGTTGATCTAATTAAAATCTGATTTATGCTTACGCCTTCCGAACACGAATTTTTTCGGCAGAAACATTTTAACTAGCAATCGAAGCATTGAAGATGATGCGAGCAAACCTCGATCTCGGTATACAGCGCGCATTGCCCAGATGAAACCCTGATATTTACTAACTTGCTGATTATCGTGCGCCTGTATAAGCATTGATTGCGCGACAGCCCTGCCATACAATGGATGGTCGGTGTATTCATTCAGTACCTGCATTACGCCGTTCCAAATATAATCAACTCGTTTGGATGTGTTCATAGGGTGCTGACGATAATAAACCAGGGGATCTCTCATCGTAAAGAAAACGTCCCCATCACTGGTCAATTTAAGTCGAATATAGAAATCTTCAATCGCAAAACTGCTGTTAAATCCGCCAACTGCTAACAATTTTTCTCGCAAGACAAGAAAAGTCGGACTAGGCAAAAAGTCTTTCCTTAAAAACACCGATCGAAAGTCTGAAAACTTTTCGCCTCCGTTTCTTACTTTTATTCCCCGCCCGGCTGAATCTACAAATTCTACTCCGGAGTAAATTGCGACTAAATTTTTTCGCTCTAAAACTCTTCTCCTGAATTCGTCAACTTGCTTTAGATATCGATCAGGAAAAAGTACATCATCTGATGCAAAAGGTGAAACGTACACTCCATTGCACCACTCAAGTGCTTCATTCAGCGTGGCACAAAGCCCCTTATTCGCCCTGCTCCTAAACTCGAACCGAGAAAATCGCTGCTTACAAGCGGGAATCATTTCCTCTATCTTTCCGACGGAATTATCTCCAGATCCATCATCGATAACAATTAGTTCGATATTCCCATAATCCTGATCGATCACACTTTTGATGGCTTCCTGCACAAACTGCTCATGGTTATAGCAAGCAATAATGATAGAAACGAGAGGGTTAGATTTGATTTTTTTTTTCCATCGCGTTAGTTACTATTTGAATTCCCCATTTTTGATCGAGCATTTAGCGCTTTAGGTATTAAAATTATCATCAATAACCAATACAGCAAGTAATTAACAGCATGCGCCACAACAGCCGCTTGCAATCCAAAATACTTCGTCAAAATCCAAGTCCATGCGAAGAATCCGAATCCAAAAACCACTTCTGTAATAACGAACATCTTCACCATTGCCTGGCCCAGCATCGAGTACGCGAGTATCCAGCTGCCGATCTTAAGCGTATCCCCTAGCATCTGCCAGGCAAACAAATCTCGCATTGGGGAAAATTCTTTAGTTAACAGAATGCCGATAATAAAATCACGCAGCATATAAATCACCACGCCGCACGCTGCGGCTACGGGCAGTATTATTCTATAGCCCTGAATGATTTCTTTTTTTATGGCTTCGGGGTCTTGCAACTCGGAGAGGCGGGGCAGGTAATACACGCTTAAGGTGGTTGTGACAAACATTAGATAGGCGGCGCTCAGACGCCACATGGCCTCCCAATAGCCTGCGGCTTGCCAGCCAAACGTTTCGCCTAGGTGATTACGCACGAGGATATGACTGATCGGAACACACGCTGCGGACGTCAGCGCCATCGCGGTGTATTTACCAAGATTTAGTGCCGTCAGTTTGTCTACACCACCAATGAGGTAGCGAATCTTGAACCACGGGGCGCGATGGCACAGCAGCAATGTAACGAAAAATGTAAGCGATTGGTTGATGGCCAGCGCTATCAGCGCACCATACAGGCCCAGCTTTACCGTCAGCATGCTGATAACCACAAGCGAGAAAAGGCTGCCTGCAATATTTATCACGACGTAGCGGGAAATTTCTTGCTTGCCGTTCAAGATGGCGAGCAACAAGGCATTGAAAACAAAGAGAACCAACGTTGCCGCAAACCACAGGAACACGCCACCGAAGTGGCTATCCTTTAAGAACCATGACGCCAGCGGCTTGTTGAATACGACAATCAAAAGCGCTGTCACGGATGAGCCTGTAAATGCGATCGTGCCAGCTGTGCGCCAAACTATGCGTTGTCTCGCTTCATCATCAAAATATTCAGCTGTGTATTTGGTGACACCAGTATTAATAGCGCCACTGGCAAATGTGGTGATCATCTGGACAGCATTTTGCAACTGGCCGAGCGCGGCGTAGCCAGCCGGCCCCACATAAATAGCAAGAACTTTGTTAATGCCCAGCAGGGTCAACATTTTGATCGCTACCGCGATGGCATTCAGCAGACTGGTTCTAACGAGCGTCATACAATCTTACTCGAGGGCCGAAAGTCGTTTACAGGACTCGATGACTTGATCGGCCTCGCTTAATGACAGGAATGGGCCCATTGGCAAGCTCAACACCTGATCCGCCATGCGCTCGGCCAACGGAAAAGCGCCCTGCTCCCAACCTGCTTGCCCATATGCCTGCTGCAAATGCGGCGGAATGGGATAGTGAATCAGCGTGCCCACACCGGCATCCGCGAGCGCCTTGTGCAACCCGTCGCGCTGCAGGTTCTGCACCACGTACAGGTGCCACACAGGTTCAGCCCAGTCGGGCACGTCGGGCAGCGTCAAACCGCAGCCTTTCAGTCCCTGCTGGTAGCGCGCAGCAATAGCACCGCGGCGGGCATTCCACTCATCCAGGTGCGCCAGCTTCACACGCAGGATTGCAGCCTGTAGCGGGTCCAGACGGCTGTTGTAACCCTGCACTTCGTTCACATACTTCACCCGCGAGCCATAGTTGCGCAGCACACGGATGCGGTCGGCCAGTTGCGCGTCGTTGGTCGTCACCGCGCCACCGTCCCCCATAGCGCCCAGGTTCTTGCCAGGATAAAAGCTCCAAGCGACCGCATCGCCATGCGCGCCCAGGCGCCGGCCTTTGTAGCGCGCACCGTGTGCTTGCGCACCGTCTTCAAGCACGCGCAGGCCGTGCTTGCGGGCGATTTCCAATATAGGGTCCAAGTCGGCCGGTTGGCCATACAGATGCACGGGCAGAATGACGCGGGTAGCAGGCGTGATGGCCGCTTCGACCAGCGCCGGGTCGATGTTGTAGGTGCGCACATCGGGCTCTACGGGCACCGGTGTGGCGCCGCACTGGCTGACGGCCAGCCAAGTGGCGATGTAGGTGTTGCTGGGAACGATGACTTCATCGCCAGGCCCCACGTCCATTGCACGTAGTGCCAAGTGCAAGGCATCGAGGCCGTTGGCTACGCCAATGCAATGCTGCGTTTCAGTAAAAGTGCCAAATTCTTGCTCGAAGGCTTCAACTTCTGGTCCGCCTATATAACAACCAGAGGCCATCGATCGCGCTAGAGCGGCGTCAATGTCAGATTGCAACTCACGATATGCAGCACCAAGATCGAGAAAATTAATATTCATGTCAGTTAGTTTCACGCCTGAATAAAATGCGAATAGTCTCTGTAATAGTCTTCTTCGTCATATTTACTAGATGCCAGCACCATGCAGACTGAGCCAGACGAAAAATTATCCAGTTCACGCCAGATCATCGGGCAAACGTAAAGGCCACTGTAGGAGCGATTTAGGTGAATACGCTTTTTGCTACGACCATCGTCCAGCACAACGTCAAAACTACCAGACATGGCGATGATGAGTTGATGTAGTCCTTTGTGGGCGTGACCACCGCGCTCAGCACCGCCCGGCACATCGTAAAGGTAGTAAACACGCTGAATATCAAAGGGAATATGGCTACCAGCTTCAATAAATGTTAGATTTCCACGTGGATCGGAAATTTTAGGTAATGAAACTATCTGGCACGCATCGATGCTGTATTTCATACTAATCACCCTATTTTTATTTCGTGGTCCTAGCAGGGTTGCCCACTACTGTCGCACCTGACGGAACGTTCTTGGTTACCACACTGCCCGCACCCACAACTGCCCCTCGGCCAATGTGAACACCTTTTAGAATCATGACGCCAAAACCAATCCACACATCATCTTCGATGACGATTTCGGATTTTGACACTTGTTCAAAAGCGAAAGCTTGGCCAAGAATTTGTTTACGACGCTCATCCAAATTCACCGGATGTAAGTCCGTATCAGTTATCAATCCACCTGCTCCTATTTGAACTCTGTTACCTATGAGCACTGATTTATAAGCCGTTATTGCGACTCCGTTCAAATCGCAGTTATCGCCAATTCTTATTATGGAATTTTTTCCGACTACAAATTTGACCGGCGTTGGAATCGGCGTGTTTGAGTTTTCATTATCAGAATTCAATATAGTGTCATTTCCGACTTCCAGTAGGCTTCCAAATTCGTTTTTAATAATTGGCAGCCTACCTAACACCAAAACCTTACCAATAAGAGTCACCCCACGAATTTTGAAGTAATCTCTTTCAAGATCAGACATGACGTGCGACTCCAGTTTCTCTTTCATCGGTGATCTATGAAAATCAATCATTGGCGCCTCCTCATTAACGAATTGTATTTGAAAAAACCTTCACCGATGCAAGAATCAAATCCGGCTCATAAAATTGCAAACTATCTTTACTCAGAAAACCAGTAAGTACAGCGCACGTTTTCATTTTTAAAAACTTGCCGACCTGTATGTCCTTGCCAGTATCTCCCAACAACCAGTCGTTCGCACTGAGTCCGGCGACATGGGTAGCGATCAATGATTCTTTGCTATGCGTTTGCTCAGTAACTAATACCTGCTTAAAATACTTCGATAAATCCAGATTTGCAAGTTGTTCCAGAACGGGGTAGCGAAATTGTCGGGCAGTACACACATATAAGTCCGCCTGCTTTTGCAGGACTTCAAGCGTGGCATGGATACCTACAAAATTGCTGTCTAGCCCCAGATACTCTGGAGACTCTATCAATGCCATCCACTGCACCACAAATCGCGCGATCTGGTCTTGCCCATAACCAAGCTCGGACGATAATATTGTTTCGTTCGAGGTTCGATTTCTTTTAAGAACCCAGTACTGCTCGTAGGAAAGCGACGAGTCTGGTGCGAGATCCTTAAATAAACGGTACAACCGCAATTTCGAATCGATCAGAGTACCATCGAGATCAAAAACAATGTTCACGCTAACCCCGTCATGTAAGCGTATTCAGCCTTCAGCCCGGTACTCAGGGAAGTCTCGGCAGGCAACAGATACTGACGCATCTTTTTATTGTCAAAAGTATAGTTTCTCGTGACTCCGCCAAATTCTCTTTCGGAAATTTCAACTGACTTACCACTGACCGCTATAATTTGATCTAGCAACGCACGTATTGAAACAGCAACGCCACCAACCACGTTGATTGGGCCTACATCCTTCCGCAAATTGACCGCCTGCAAAATGGCTGTAACCACGTCATCGATATAGATTAGGGTTCGAACTTCGCTGCCATCGCCCCAAAGCTCAACGGGCTCACCTGCCAAAATTTTATTAATGGCCCTAGGCAGAAACTTTGCATATTTCTCTTCACCCGGGCCGTACACATGTCCGATCCGCAAAATTTGGCAGGCTAAACCGTGTTTAGCTGCGAAGACTGTCGTCATACGCTCACAGTACAGTTTGGACCAGCCGTACAAACTGACCGGCACGGTCGGCGTAGCCTCAGTCGTCAGTTCAGCAGGTTCATAGACATCTAGCGTGCTGATGTATATTATCTTTTTCAGGTTTTCGAAAGGTAGCGCAAGCAACCTTTCAGTGAATCGAATGTTGCTATTACATTCTTCTATCGCATTCGCCTGCAGCCTATCTTTTGGAGTGAATGCGCCTAGGTGAATCAATACCTCCACAGCGGCTAAAGAAGAATAGTCGGCTGGGCTTACGTTTAAATCCGAATCACGATAAACGATACTGAGGCAAGATTCAGAGTGCTTAGAGCTAAAGGTGATAACATTTTCAGCGCCCAACATAGTACAGCCGGTGCTGACGAGGCGCGAACCTATGAAGCCTGAGGCGCCTGTAATCAACAGCTTCATGAAAAGATGATCTCGTTATTGATATCTTCGGCACTCATCAGTCGTGGTACCACATCCATGCCACGCAACCACAGTAGGCCACTCGGCAATGGGTTGATGGTTTGTTCTAACTTTGGAAACTCGCCATACAAAGCAATATTTTTGAAAATCTCGGGCATGTTTAAGCCAGCTTCGGTGAAAAACAACACAGTAGTAAAAAAACGTGAAATGTTTATTTCCGTGGGGTTGGGCAAGCCCTTCTTGTCATAAGCCATATCTACGCCAAAGATACCGTGCGGACGTGCCGAGACGGCCTTGACGCTGGCTATTGCGGTCTGGGTGACAAGGGCATCGTCGCAAGTTGCCCCCACCTTAGTCACACCCGTAACGCCCGATATGCTGCGGTTGCCGTGGGTCCAACCGCGTCGCTCACGTGACTGTGCGACTACCAGTTCACCTTGGAACCAGATCGATAACCAAGTGACTGTGTTAGGTGTGAGCATTTCGGCGGCTATGAAATCCCCCCAGCCCTTGTAGTGGTCTATCCAGGCCTTGGCCAAAGCATGGTCGCTGGTAGGAATAGCGCCTTTGCCGCCGCCTCCTATAGATGACGCACGCAGCCAAATCTTACCGGTGTCGTCGGCTAACGTCGCGAAGGCTTCGCGCAAATCTTCTTCATCGCTAATCATCATATTTTGCGGAACTGGCACGCCCGCTTGTTTGAACGCGATGTATGACTTGTACTTGTGTACGCAAGTATCGATAACTTTATGCTCGGGCATGTAAAGCTTGGTGCCTGTGGCCAGGATATCATCACGCATTAGTGATGCATGGAAAATTTCTAGGTCATTTTGGAAGTGCACCAAGTCAGGTTTTTCTGAATTTAGTAGTTTCAGCAAACAATCCTTGTATTCGGGTGCATTTGCATATGGAATGTAAAGTTTCTTATTGGCCTGCGATAAAACCAAATCGGTTGGCTCTGATCCCATACCCAACAATGTTTCGCCTCTTTGGCTTCGCAGCAAAGAGTTGATGACACCTTCTGAAGGGGCGCCACCCGCACCTGAGATTAATATTTTCGACATTTTATGACCTCCGTTTTCTATGCTCCGAGACGCGGTTATCGCACGTAGTGAAAAAATGAGATGCGGCTCGCAGCCAAGTTTCTGTTAATCGGCTAGGGAGGTTCTCTGTCCACCCCGAAAAAGTAGGCAGAAAAATAAATGATCAGGCGACGTAAATGGGATAGTTACTAGCCGAAAACCCCTCTTAATTTAATAGCTTCTTGCGAATATTGAAAGTGGGCTAGCGGCTGATTTTATTAATTTGTTGACTCCACATACCACGGCACAGCCTGGGCAATCCCTTCAGCCAGCCGGCGGGTAGGCGCATACCCCAGCAGGCGCTGTGCCTTGCTCACATCGGCCTGGCTGTGGCGCACATCACCAGCACGGAAGTCGCGGTAGGTGGGCTGAGTATCCGGTGCAACGCCGTTCACAGCCAAGTTGTCGCGCAGCAAGCCAAAAAGGGTATTGAGTGTGGTGCGGTCGCCCACGGCCACGTTATAGACTTGGTTGACGGCGTCGGCGCTTTCCGTGGTGGCAGCCAGCAGGTTGGCTTGCACGGTATTGGCGATAAAGCAGAAGTCGCGGCTGGTGTCGCCGTCACCATTGATGTAGACCGGCTCGTTTTTGATCAGGCAGGCAATCCATTTGGGAATGACGGCTGCATAGGCGCCATTGGGATCTTGCCGGGGGCCGAACACATTGAAGTAGCGCAGGCCGATGGTGTTAAAGCCGTAACAACGGGCAAACACGTCGGCATACAGTTCGTTCACATATTTGGTAACGGCATAGGGGCTTAGCGGCTTGCCAATGGTGCCCTCGACCTTGGGCAGCCCAGGGTGGTCGCCATAGGTGCTGCTGCTGGCGGCGTAGGTAAAGCTTTTCACCTTGGCATCGCGCGCGGCCACCAGCATGTTTAGAAAGCCGGTGATGTTGGCGGCATTGGTGGTGATGGGATCGGCAAGGCTGCGCGGCACGCTGCCCAGCGCCGCCTGATGCAGCACGTGGTCCACGCCCGTGCAGGCCTGCTGGCAGTCGGCCAGTTCGCGGATGTCGCCTTGAATGAACTGGAAATTGGCCCACTGCGCGGGGGCGACCAGGGTTTGCACTTCATCGAGGTTGCGCTGGTGGCCGGTGGCAAAGTTGTCCAGACCGACCACGCGCTGATCGAGCTTGAGCAAGGTTTCGAGCAGGTTGCTGCCGATGAACCCGGCCACGCCGGTGATGAGCCAAGTGCGGGGGGTGGCGAACAACTCGGTTTGCAGGGCTTGGTAGGCGGTAGGTTCTGGCATTTTTCTGTTTCGATAGCTGCTCGCGCTTATGGGTAAGCGTTAGCGGGCTTTATGACGCATTTTTTTGCAATGCATGTGTTTGACTGATCTGCACCGTTCTACAGCCGGCCATCGGCCGCGCCCAGCGGCAGCACGCCTTTGACGTCAAAAAGCACGGCACCGCTCTGGCCCAGGGCTTTGATGCCAGCCTCACCCAGCGCCACAAACTGCTGGTGGCCTACGGCCAGCACGATGGCAGAGTATTGGCCGGGCGTCGGGATGTCGGCGAGACATTGCAGGCCATATTCGTGCTGCGCCTCGGCTACATCGATCCAGGGGTCGTACACGTCCACCTGGGTGTTGTAGCCCTGCAGGGTGCGCACGATGTCCACCACTTTGGTGTTGCGCACGTCAGGGCAGTTCTCTTTGAAGGTCAGGCCGAGCACCAGCACGCGACTGCCCAGCACGGGCAGGTTTTTGCGCAGCATGAGCTTGACAGTTTGGTCCGCCACGTGGCTTGCCATGCCGTCGTTGATGCGCCGGCCAGCCAGAATCACCTCTGGGTGATAGCCCACTTCTTGCGCCTTGTGCGTGAGGTAGTACGGGTCGACACCAATGCAGTGGCCGCCGACAAGGCCGGGGCGAAAGGGCAGAAAGTTCCATTTTGTGCCGGCAGCCTGCAGCACCTCCAACGTGTCGATGCCAAGCTTGCTGAAAATCAGGCTCAACTCGTTCATAAGCGCAATGTTCACGTCGCGCTGGGTGTTTTCAATCACTTTGGCAGCCTCGGCCACGCGCATGCTGCTGGCTTTGTAGGTGCCTGCGGTGATGATTTGGGCATACAGCTGGTCCACAGCGTCTGCCACTTCCGGCGTGCTGCCGCTGGTCACTTTTTTGATGCTGGGCAGGCGGTGCTGTTTGTCGCCAGGGTTGATGCGCTCGGGGCTGTAACCGCAAAAGAAATCGGCGTTGAACTTCAGGCCGCTCGCCTTTTCGAGTACGGGCACACACACCTCTTCCGTGGCGCCGGGGTACACGGTGGATTCGTAAATCACCACGTCGCCGGACTTCAGAGCTTTGCCCACGGTTTCACTGGCTTTTATTAGCGGCGTCAAATCCGGCCGGTTGGCCTGGTCCACCGGGGTGGGCACGGTGACGATAAAGACTTTGCAAGCCTTAAGGTCCGCCGCGTTGCTGCTGAACTGCAGCTGGCAGGCGGTGGCCAGTTCTTGCGGCTCTACTTCCAACGTGTTGTCGTGGCCCGATTGCAACTCGGCAATGCGGGCGGTATTGATGTCAAAACCAAGTACGGGGCGAATTTTGCCAAACTCGACCGCCAGCGGCAGTCCAACGTATCCCAGGCCAACAATGGCTATTTTGGATTGTGAAAGGTTCATAAAGATTTGCCGATTGGTCGGCAAAAAGGAATAGGTTGCGTGCCGTCGTCGCTTTCGCGCGGTGGCGCATTCTAGTAATTAATGCTTACAGGCCGGCGAAAATTGCAGTCGTGTTCATTGCAAGTGGCAAGTTCCCGGAAGTAGGCACCATCTATAATTCAGCGCCCGCTCGTTTTTGCACCCGACATCTAGAGTCCCACCCCTATGCCTAAACTTCCTTCGCTTACGCGTCTTCCGCTCATCTGGCTGAACGTAGTAGCTCTGGGCTGCGCGTTGGTGGCCTTACCCGCTGCAGCGCAAGAAGGCGTTGCTCTGCGCACTGAAGCCTCACTCCCGACGCCAGCTAGGGTGGTGCCTGGTTTGGACGCCCCAGCACGCAAGCTCCTAGAGACGGGTGCGGTGCCCAGCGCGCTTGAGGCAGACTACAAGATCACCCCCAGCGACTTGCTGGAGATTGAGGTGTTTGGTGTGAGTGAGCTCAAACGCACGGTGCGGGTCAACACCAGCGGGCAAATTGCCATGCCGCTGATTGGCACGCTGAGCGTTGCCGGCCTGACGCCTACTGATGCTGAGGCGCTGATTGCGCTGCAATACAGCGGCAAAAACTTCCTGCAGGACCCGCAGGTTTCCATCTTTGTGAAAGAGTTCACCACGCAGCGCATAACTGTGGATGGTGCGTTGAACAAGCCGGGGGTGTACCCGCTGACCGGGCAAATCAGCCTGCTGCGCGCTTTGGCCATGGCGGGCGGCGGCGGCCAGTTGGCCGATATGGAAAACGTGATGCTGTTTCGCGTTACACCCGAGGGCGAGAGCATTTCGCAAAAATACGACGTGCTCAAAATACGCAAAGGTGAGGCGCCCGACCCTATGCTGCAGAACGACGACGTGGTGGTGGTCAACCGCAACGACACGCGGGTGACGCTGCGCGACTCGCTGTTCCGCGACATCATCGACACGCTCAACCCCTTCGCTCAGAGCTACCGCAACGTTGCGACCCCCAATTAAAGCCCGCTTTCTAGCGGAACCTGCTCGGGCGGTGTACCGCTCCAGCCCCATTGCTGTGCGCCATGACCCAAGACCCCACCACGCCTGAACCTGAACATCTGCCGCCCGCGCACCGCGCGCCGGCACCATCGCACGCGCTGCAACTGCGTGGCAACCATGCTTTGGGCATGCCCATGCCCGCACAAATGGCGACGCCCGACGATGCCGACGACGTTCTCGACTTGCGCGACCTCTGGCGCATGGTGGTCAAGCACAAAGGGCTGTTGCTGTCGGTGGCCATTGCGGGCCTGCTGGTCGCGGTACTGCTGAGCTTTATCAAAACGCCTCTTTATCTGGCCACCACTTCGGTGCAGGTGGACAAACGCGCTGCCCGCGTGGTGCAGTTTGGGCAGGATGCTGATGCCACGCAGGATTTGGACGACCGCACGGCTATGGGTACGCAGCTTGAGCTGCTTAAAAGCCGGGTGCTGGCCGAGCGGGTGATTGACGAACTGCGACTCGACCGCCAGGGCCTTCCCATGCCCACCGGGCCAGCAGCAGAAGGCGATGCGCCCGCAGTGGGCGATGGCGAGGCAGACACGGTGGAGGCCACGGGGTGGAAGGCGGTGGCCGGCAACCTGCTGGGCCGCATCAAAGACAGTTACGGCAAGATTCGAGAGCCGTCGTCCAACAGCGTGGAGCGTTTGAATCGCGAACAGGTGATTGAGGCCTTTCAAGACACGGTGAAGGTCGAGCAAGTTCGCAACTCGCGCATGCTGAAGATTCAGGTGGAAAACGCCAGCCCGCAATTGGCGGCGCGCATCGCCAACAGCGTGACGGATACGTTTATTGCGCTGAACCTGGAGCGGCGCATGGATTCGTCGTCCTACGCCAAGACGTTTCTGGAAACGCAGCTGGGCCTGACCAAAGCGCGGCTTGAAGAGTCTGAGCGCAAACTCAACGACTACGCGCGCAGCAAAAACATCCTCACGCTGGACGAAAAAACCAACGTGCTGAACCAGACTTTTACCGAGTATTCCACGGCTTTGACGAAGGCCGAGCAAGAGGTGATCAAGGCGGAATCAGATTTTGAGGCCATTCGCACCGCACCCGGCACCTCGCGCCAAGTGCTGGAGAGCAAGACCATTCAGGACTACAAGGCACAGATCAGCAAGCTTGACCAAGACTACCAAGAAGCCGCCAAGGTCTATAAAGACGACTTCCCCAAGATGAAGCAACTGCGCGCGCAGATGGATGAGCTGCAGGGCAACATCAACGCCGAAATACAAAACGTGCTAGCTTCAGTGCGCAACCAGGCACAAACCGCCAAGCGCCAGGAGAATTTGATTCGCACCCGCCTGCAGCAAACCCGTGCCGAAATTATGTCGGCCCAGGACCGCAGCGTGGACTTCAACCTGCTCAAGCGCGAGGTTGACACCAACCGCGAGCTCTACAACGGCCTGCTGCAGCAGGTGAAGGAAGTGGGCGTGGCCGGTGGTGTCGAGTCCAACAACATTCAGGTGGTGGACAAGGCCGAAGTGCCGCTGTTTCCGTATAAGCCCCGTTTGGCACTGAACGCAGCGATTGGCCTGCTGGCCGGCATTGTGCTGGGGCTGGGCATTGTGTTTTTGATGGAGTCGATGGACGATTCGATCAAGTTTGCTGACGAGGTTGAAAAGCTGTTGCAGGTGCCGCTGCTCGGCGTGATTCCGAAAATCAAGGACAAAAAAGCCACCTCGGCCAGCCTGGCGATGATGGTGCACGACGACCCGCGCGGGCAGATGGCCGAGGCTTACCGCTCGGTGCGCACTGCGCTGCAGTTTTCCACCGCCGACGGTGCGCCGCGCCGCCTGGTGCTGACCAGCACAACCAAGAGCGAGGGCAAATCGACAACGGCGCTGGCGCTGGCCATCAACTTTGCGCAGATGGGCTCCAAAGTGGTGCTGATCGACGCCGACATGCGCAACCCCACAACGCACAAGTACCTGAACCTGCCCAATACGGCAGGCCTATCCAACTACCTGTCGGGCCACGGCAAGCCGGGTGAAATTACCCGCATGACACCCATCGACAACCTGATGGTGATTACAGCCGGGCCGATTCCCCCCAGCCCGGTGGACCTGCTGACTGGCGTGCGCCTGGGCGAGCTGATGGATTTGCTGGAAGTGCGGGGCGCGGACTACATCATTTTTGACGGGCCGCCGGTGCTGGGCCTGGCCGACGCGATTGTGCTGGGCAACCAGGTGCATTCGGTGCTGTTTGTGGCGCAGGCCAGCCAGACGCGCAAGAGCCACATCAAGGACGCCTTCCGACGCCTGCGCATGGCAGGTATCGTGCCTTGCGGCGTGGTGCTGACCAAGACCACAGCGCAGAACACTGCCTACTACACCTACGACAACTACTACGGCTACGGCGTGGACTCGCCCGCGCCCAATGCAGCCAAAGCGTCAGCAGGTGCTGGCGAACGCGCAGAGCCCTCGCTGACCTCGGCTTGAATGGTGCGCACGCCCTGCCATGCCTAATGATGCCCTGGCGGAAGTGCTGCTGGATTTCGGCCGCACGCCGGGCCGCTACGCGCTGAGATTGCGCGAGCCGCATAAGCTGTACGCGCAGTTCGACACCGTAGCCCTGTGGGCGCAGGGGCGCGTGCCCAATGCACTGCAGGCACAAGCGCCGCGCTTGAAGGCTGCGGCGGTGCTGTTCATTCAGCGGGCGTGCTTTGCGCAGGAAAACAACCACTATCAAACTTTGGGGCTGGTACCCGGCCCGGTAGACGCCGATCTGCTGCGCACGCGCTACCGATCAATGATCCGTCTTACACACCCCGACATGGGTGTGGAAGGCTTGCCCAGCGACGCCGCCGGCATGGTCAACCGCGCACAAAAGGTGCTGGCCGACCCGGATCTGCGCGCCCTTTACAACCAGCAACTCGAAGCCAGTTCGCGCCCGGCGTGGCAAGGAGTCGCCAAGGCGCCTTCATCCACTGCATCCACTCCAGCGCAGGCGGGCACTGTTCCACTTCGCCACATTGACACGCACAAGGTTGGTTTGGGCGAGCGTTGGAGCGCTGTCCGGGCAAGGTATCCGATGCAAGCTCGGCTGGTGCTAACGGTCACGGTGGTTGGCGCTTTCGTAGCGGTTCTATTGGCGTGGGCGGCCAACGATGCACCGGTGGGGGCGCTTGTGGTCGCGCGCGCTCCCGGCGAAGCTGCAAAAGCAAAAACCGTGAAGCACGGAGCCACACCACAAAGCCCACCCCTCACTGCCGCAGCGCCCCCAGCAGCGGTCGCGCAAGACGCAGGCTTAGTGCCGCCGGATGTGCAGGCCAGTGACTACGACGAACCCAAATTAGCGCTCGCGCGCGATCTGCCATGGCTGGCATCGCCCGAAGTTAACGACAGCGCGCGAAGCTCAGCGCAAACACTAAGCCCCCAGGCAATGCCCCGCCCGGTGCCTGAATGGCAAACTGCTGCCACGCAACTGCCAGACTTCATAGCCGACACCGCGGCCCGAAAGAAGGTCGAGCTCGCCAGCTTGCGCGCCCAAGCGCGCGCTGCACGCGAGGCCGCAATGCCCCGCGAGCTCGCGGGAACTGCTGGCTCACCCGCTGCGCCGCGCACGCCCGCGCCTTCCGCAATGCCCGCACCTTCACCTGCCGCGCCTGCAGCACCTGCCGCACCTCCATCAGGTCCACTGCCTGCGGGGCGCGCCCTTGGGCCGGCCCCGGAAACCTTGGCTGCTGCAAGCCGCCCCGCCCCCGCCATTGCCGCGCCATCTCCCACACCGACACCGACACCGACACCGACGCCGACACCGACGCAATGGAGCATCGACGTGCCCGGTGCGACGCAGTACCTGCGCGACCTGATCGCCCTGCTTGAGAACCCTCAACAAGCACGCCGCACGCAGGAGCTGCTGCGCAGCATGAACGTCAAAGGAAGCCTGCTTGCACCAGGCCTGCGCCTTGCTCGCGAGGGTTCGCAACTGCGCGTGAATTCGATAGCGCTGGGTGAGACCCGGGGCCCTGGCGCGCTGGAGCTGCGCGGAATCGTTCAGCTGCAGGCACAAAACACCGCCGGCAACACCACCGTGCAGTACCGCGTAGCGGCGCACTTTGTAGGACTCGAAGGTGGCACGGCACTCTCACGACTTGATTTGATGGAGCCGCAATGAACTTGAGCAACAACCGCGCCCTAGCGCGTGCTGCTTGGATGGCGCTGTGGTTGGGCATTTTCGCCGCGCTGTGCGCGTGGGCCTGGCCGCAGCAAATCGAGCGCGGATGCTGGCTCGCCGAATGGCCATTTGAGCAAGGCTGTAGCGACTATGCGTCGGGAAAACTCGATGCCACCACGCCTGCGGAACACCGCGCCCATCTGGAGCGCAACATTGGCGACGGCCGCGCCTACCTGCGGCTCACCGGCGATCTGGCAAGACAAGACGACAGCTTTGCTGCACCGCTTTTGCCCTGGTTGCAAAAACTTGCGCCCCACTACGATGAAACCCTTGGGCTGCGCGTGTCGGCCAGCCTGAAGGCAGGCGACTATGGCGATGCAATTCAAGCGCTAACCTTGCTGGTGGAACGCGGCCAGCCCGGTGCCAGAGCGCCTTTGGTGGCGTTGATGCTTGAACCCAGCACGCAGGAGCTGGTGCGCGCGCAACTCACCCCGCAATCGCGCTGGTTGGAGCCCGTGCTGGCCTCCCTTGGGCCCCAGGTGCCGGTCGATGAACTGCAGCCCTTTGTGATTGAAGGGTGGAAGATGGGCGTACTGCGTCAGACCACAGTGCTCGGGCAGATCGACCGCCTGAAGCGTTCCGGCCATTGGCTCGATGCCTACAGCCTGTGGGTGGCCATGCTCGGCCAGGTGAAAGAAGGCCTGTACAACCCCGGCTTTGACCGGCGCGCGAGCCAGCGCGGCTTCGACTGGAGCTGGCCGCAGCAGCGCGGTGGCAAGGCGGGCCTGCAGGTGACGCAAGTTTCTGCTGCGCCGCGCGCGGGCAACATGCTGGAAGTGGAGATGAGCGGCCGGGCCGCCCTGCCTCAGGCGTTGGTGAGCCAGCCCGTGGTGTTGCTGGGCGAGCGCTTTCGGCTGACCGGGCGCTACATGAGCGACCGCCTGCGCTCGCGCGAAGGCTTGGTGTGGGCGCTGCGCTGCGCCGCCGGCACCACGCGCTTTGCCCAGAGCGATGTGCTGGGCGATACGCAGAAAGAATGGCGCACGTTTCAGCTCGATTTCGAGATGCCGGCGGAGTGCGGCGGCGCCGCGCACCTACAGCTTGAAGCCACCGCCGCTTGGGAGGCACGAGCAGGTATGGCCGGAGTGGTGTATTTTGATGACTTCGAGTTGCGCCCCCGCGCGGCGGAAGGCGACCAATGATTGACCTGCATTCCCACCTTTTGCCTGGCATTGACGACGGAGCGCGTTCGCTGGAGATGTCGCTGGAGATGGCGCGCCAGGCAGTTGATGCCGGCACCACGATGATGGCCTGCACGCCGCACATCTACCCCGGCCTGTACATGAACGACGCTGCGGGCATTGCCGGGCATATCAAGAACCTGCAGGCCGAGCTCGATGCCAACGGCATCGCCCTGAAGCTCACACGCGGGGCCGACGCGCACCTGGTGCCTGAATTACTCGAAGGGCTGCAAAGCGGCCGCGTGCCGACGCTGCACAACTCGCGCTACTTTTTGCTGGAGCCTTCGCACCACGTAGCGCCGCCACATTTCGAGGAATCGGTGTTCCAGATTATGGCGGCGGGCTTTGTGCCGCTGGTGACGCACCCCGAGCGCCTGGTGTGGATTGAAGACCACTACCCCACGTTTGTGCGCCTGGCCGAGCGCGGCGCGTGGATGCAGCTGACTGCCGGAGCTATCACCGGGCGCTTTGGTAAGCGCGCCCGCTACTGGAGCGACCGCTTCCTGGGTGACGGCCTGGTGTCTGTGGTGGCCAGCGACGCCCACAACACCAAGGCGCGCAACCCGCGCATGGACGAAGCGGTGCAGCGCCTGATTGAATGCGCCGGCAAGGACGAGGCCCGCCGCATGGTGCTCGATCGCCCCCAGGCGGTGCTGGACAACCTGGAGCCCGATGCGGTCGCGCCGGTGCCGGGCCTGGCGCCCGGGCGAAGCAAGCACGCAGGCAAGCCGTGGTACCGGCGTTTGTTCGCCAAAACTTGACGCACTGGAACACTGCGACAGTGCGCCGGGTAAGCGGCGCCTGCTATGGAAATCGCATTCCGGCGTATAGTGCTCGGTTCGCCAAATGAAACATTTACTCGACCTTCTCGCCGCAGTGGCCTTGCTTGTGTGGGGCACCCAACTGGTGCGCACGGGCATCCTGCGCGTGTTTGGGGCGAGCCTGCGGCAGCTGATTGCGCGCAGCGTGCGCACGCCGCTGACGGCCGCGCTGTCGGGCATGGGGGTGACGGCACTGGTGCAGTCAAGCACGGCTACCGCGCTCATCGTGTCGTCGTTTGTCGGCCAGGGGCTGATGGGCTTGGCCGCGGCACTGGCGGTAATGCTCGGGGCAGACCTTGGCACCAGCATCATGGCGGTGCTGTTTTCGCTGGATCTGTCGTGGCTGTCGCCGCTGTTTATTTTTGTGGGCGTGGTGCTGTACGTCGCCCGACAGGACACCACCGCTGGCCGCGTGGGCCGGGTGCTGATTGGCCTGGGGCTGATGCTGCTGGCGCTCAGGCTGATCAACGACTCTGCCCGCCAACTGACGCAATCCGACACCGTGCGCACTTTGCTTGGCGCACTCACCAGCGACTTGATGCTGGAGATCACCACCGGCACGATTTTGTCCATCGTCTCGTATTCCAGCCTGGCGACCGTTCTGCTGACCGCCACCTTGGTGGGTTCGGGCGGCGTGCCGGTGGCGGTGGGGCTGGGCCTGGTGGTGGGTGCCAACTTGGGCAGCGGACTGCTGGCGGTTATTACGACCATGCGTTCGAACGTCGAGACGCGTCAGGTGCCATTGGGCAACCTGATTTTCAAAATCATTGGCGTGCTGATCATGGCGCCCTTGGTCGGGCCGTGGCTCACTTACGTGCGACCACTTGTGACCGACGACGCCACGCTGGTGGTGCTGTACCACCTGGCGTTCAATACCGTCATGGCGTTGGTGTGCATTGCCTTCACCAAGCCCATTGCCCGCTTGGTTGAGCGCCTGATGCCAGCAGAGCAGGTGAACCCCACCGACACGCGCCCGCGCCACCTCGACAATTCGGCGCTGGCGACGCCTTCACTCGCCATTTCGTGCGCCGCGCGCGAAGCGCTGCACCAGGCCGATGTGGTCGAGACCATGCTGCAGGGCATCCACACGGTGATTCGCACCGCCGACTTGAAGCTTTCGCAAGACCTGCGCAAGCTCGACGATACGGTGGACGGTTTGTACTCGGACATCAAGTACTACATGACCAAGATTTCCCGCGAGGCGCTCGACGAAAAGGAAGGGCGGCGTTGGGCGGACATCATGGGCTTCACCATCAACATGGAGCAGGTGGGCGACATCATCGAGCGGGTGCTGATCGACATTGAAGACAAGAAGATCAAGCGCGGGCTGAAATTTTCTGAAGCAGGCATGGAAGAGATCAACGACCTGCACGCGCGGTTGATTGACAACCTGCGCCTCGCGATGAGCGTGTTCCTCAACGACAACCTGCGCGACGCAAAGCGGCTGCTTGAAGAAAAAACCCGCTTTCGCGAGCTGGAGCGCGACTACGCCGCTGCGCACCTGGTGCGCCTGCAAGACCGCTCTGTCGCCAGCATGGAGACCAGCTCACTGCACATCGACCTCATCAGCGACTTCAAGCGCATCAACTCGCTGCTGTGCTCGGTGGCCTACTCCATCCTGGAGCAGAACGACGCGCTCACGTCCAGCCGCTTGCGCAGCTCCAGCAGCTCCACCGGCTGAAACTGCAATATCGGCCCCAGCGCCGTTCAGCGCCGGGTGATGGTGATTGGCTTGGCCGCGGACGGCTGCGCATCGGCAGCAGATTTTGGGGTGCAACCACCGCAGTCGCTGCACGCCGAGGCGCAAGACGGCGCCTTACCCAGCGCGGGACGGATGTCCGCAAGGCGCCGGCGAAGTGCGCCGGGCATCAAATACCAGCCGGCATACAAAGCAGCTACCAGCACGGCTGCATTCACTGCTACGGTTTGCCACATGGTGCTTAGCCTCCCATCGCCAAGGCGATCCGGTAGGTAATGAAGCTGGCCGCATAGGCCAGCGCGAACAGGTAGGCCATCATCACCGCCGCCAGACGGGACGAGCCTGTTTCGCGCCGCACGGTGGCCAGCGTTGAGAGGCATTGCGGCGCAAAGATGAACCACACCAAGAGCGAGAGCGCTGTGGCCAGCGACCACTGCTGCGCGATCAACGGGCCAAGCTGCGCGGCGGTGTCGTCGCCGGTGGCAGAAAGCGCATACACCGTGCCCAGCGAGCTGACCACCACCTCGCGCGCGGCCATGCCCGGCACCAGCGCAACCGCAATCTGCCAGGTGAAGCCGATGGGCGCAAAAATCACTTCGAGCACCGCGCCCATGCGGCCCACCAGGCTGTATTGGATGGCGGGGCCCACGCTGCCGGCGGGCGGCGCGGGATAGGTCGAGAGGAACCACAACACGATGGTGAGCGAGAGGATGATGCCGCCCACCCGCCGCAAAAAGATGCGGGCACGCTCCAGCAGCCCCACCGCCAGGCTGCGCACGCTCGGCCAGCGGTAGGCCGGCAGCTCCATGATGAGGGGCGTGGGCGCCAGCTTGCCGCGCCAGAGCTTAAGCACCCCCGCCACCGCCATGGCGCTGGCAATGCCGCCGACGTACAGGGCAAACATCACCAGACCCTGCAGGTTGAACACGCCGGCCACGGTTTGCGAGGGAATGAAGGCGGCAATCAGCAGCGCATAGACCGGCAGGCGCGCCGAGCAGGTCATGAGCGGCGCGATCATTATGGTCACCAAGCGCTCGCGCCAGTGCGTGATGGTGCGCGTGGCCATGATGCCGGGCACGGCGCAGGCAAAGCTTGAGAGCAGCGGAATGAACGACCGCCCCGAGAGGCCGACCGTGCCCATGACGCGGTCGAGCAGGAAGGCGGCGCGCGGCAGGTAACCAGAGTCTTCCAGCGCCAAAATGAAGAAGAACAGAATCAGAATTTGGGGCAGGAACACCAGCACGCCACCCACGCCGGCAATGATGCCGTCCACCAGCAGGCTGCGCAGCGCGCCTGCCGCCATGTGGGCGTTGACCCACTCGCCAATCGCTGCGACCACGCCGTTGATGGCGTCCATAGGCACTTCGGCCCAGGCGAATACCGCCTGAAACATCAGGAACATGGTGGCCGACAGCAGCAGCATGCCCCACAGCGGGTGCAGCACCACGCGGTCGATGGCGTCGTCGCGACGCAGCAGGCCCTCTGGCTCGGTGACGGCCAGGTGCATAAGGCGCTGCACCGCAAGTTGGGTCTCCAGCACCTGCTCCAGGCCATGCGGTTCCCACGGCCGGGGCGCGCTGTCGGCCTGCGCTTGCCAGCCGTCGAGGAAGCGCAGCAGCTCGCCCGCGCCGCCTTTGCGGATACCCACCGTTTCGACCACAGGCATGCCCAGCTCGCGCTGCAGCAGTTCGCGGTCGATGCGGATGCCGGCGCGCTGGGCGGCGTCGCTCATGTTCAGCGCCAGCACCATGGGCACGCGCATGGCGCGCGTCTCCAGCACCATGCGCAGGCCGAGGCGCAGATTGGTGGCATCGACGACGCACACCAGCAGATCGGGCAGGGATTCACCGGCGCGCTTGCCGGTGACGACGTCGCGCGTGACGCCTTCGTCCGCGCTCAACGCATTGAGGCTGTAGGCGCCGGGCAAGTCGAGCACACGCAGGCGCCGGCCCGACGGGGTGAGCAACACGCCCTCTTTGCGCTCTACCGTGACTCCGGCGTAGTTGGCGACCTTCTGGCGGCTGCCGGTCAGCAGGTTAAAGAGTGCGGTTTTGCCGCTGTTGGGGTGGCCGAGCAAGGCCAGTTTGCTTGGCAGTACGCCTGCAGCATCGGCGGCGCTCATGCTGCCTCCTGTGCCGGCGCAGGCGGCGCGTCCACCACATGCACCAAAGCTGCTTCCCTGCGGCGCAGGGCAAAGGTGCTGCGCCCCACGCGCACGGCAATTGGGTCGCCGCCGGCCGCCGCGCGCGCCAGCACGCGCACCGGCTGGCCCGGCAGAAAACCGATTTCCACCAGACGCAGGAGCAGCTCGCGCTCTTGGTGCTCGGCCTGCAGGTGCAGGCCCTGAATCCAGGCGTCGGTAAAAAGCGGCATGTCGGCCAGCGTGCGAACGCCTGCGGCTTCAGGAGAAGATGAGGTGCGGGGAAGCAAGAGAATGCTCTGCAAAGCTAATAAGAATAGTTCGCATTCTAAAAGTTCCAGCGCTTGGCTTGGGCTTTTTTCTGTGTGCCAGCGCCTAGCGCAACCGGTTCTTTGCGCTGCCGCAAATGGCAGCGGCCAACGCGTTCTCAGAAAAGTGAGCAAAATGGGTGCTCACCGCTTGCCGCGTATGGCTTTTGCGCTATCAACAAAGTAGTTTTGCAGGCGCGACAGGGTTTACCCGCGCAAAGGTGTAGGCTGAGCGCCACCGTTCTGGCCCGCACGCTGCGTGCAGACGACGCCACTTGCATGCTCGAAACCCAGAAATCCACCGTGCCAACGCAGCCAGATTCTTCTCCCACGCCTACCGCTCCCGAAGCGACGCTGCCAACACGCACTGGCGACCTGACGCCCCGCAGCCGCTGGGCCATGCTGCTGGCGCTGATTGCCGGCTTTGCCATCAGCCAGGCCTTTCGGACGGTGACCGCAATTTTGGCCGTGGACCTGCGCGGCGAGTTCGGCCTTTCGCCCGAGGCGCTGGGGGTGTTTGCCGGCGCTTACGCGTTTTCGTTTGGCGCGATGCAGTTATTTGTCGGCGTGGGCATCGACCTCTACGGCCTGCGCCGCACCGTGTTGGCTGCGTTTCCGCTGGCCATCGCCGGCGCTTTGCTTAGCGCGCTGGCGCCGAGCTACGGCTGGGTGCTGACCGGGCAGGTGCTGATCGGCCTGGGCTGCGCGCCGTCGTTCCTGGTGTGCACGGTGTTTATCGCCCGACATTTCCCGCCGCTGCGTTTTGCATTTGTCTCAGGCGTGGCCATGGGCCTGGGCGGGGTCGGCATGCTGCTGACGGGCACGCCGCTCGCTTGGCTGGTGGAGGTGTCGTCTTGGCGCACCGGTTTTGGCGTGCTGGCGGGCCTTTCGCTGCTGGCCTGGCTGCTGATTTGGTGGCAGGTGCACGAGCCGCAAGATGCTGCACACGGCGCCCAAGGCGAATCGTTCGCCGGGGCGCTGCGCGGCTTTGGCGCGCTGTTTTTATTGCCTCACACGGCCGGTATCTTGCTGCTGTCGCTGGTGACCTACGCCTCATTTCTTACATTGCGCGGGCTTTGGCTGGGGCCGCTTTTGATTGAGCGGCATGGCTTCTCGCTGGTGCAAAGCGGCAACGTCGCGCTGCTGATGTCGCTGATCTCGCTGTTTGGGCCGGCGCTGTTTGGTCGCGCCGACCCGGGGCCGCTGCGCAGGCGGCGCTGGATCATCGGCTACACGCTGTTTCTGGCGGGAGTTTTCGCCGCGATGGCACTGCTGCACAGCAGTTGGATGGACGTTGGCGGCGCGCTGGTGATGGGCATCCTCTCGGGTTACATGGTGCTGCAGTACGCAGACGTGCGTTCGGCCTACCCGGCGGCGCTCACCGGGCGAGCGCTGTCGGTGTTCACGATGGCGATGTTTGTGGGGGTGGCGCTGGCGCAGTGGCTCACCGGCGTCGCAGCCTCGCTCGCGGCTGGGCGCGGCAGTGACCCGTTTGAAGTCGTACTGGGTTTGCTCGCGCTGCTGCTGGCGCTGGGCGCGATGGCGTTTGCCTGGCTGCCGGCGCCCAAGACCAAGGTTTGATTGAAATCGGGCTCCAACGCTTACCCATCAAGCGCTGGCAGCTATAAAAATAATATCGATGTCGCAACCGCCCAATCCACCCCAAGGTGCCGACGAAGCCTCTGCCGCCAGCCCCAACACCGTGTGGCCCATGCTGCTGGCGCTGTTGTCGGCATTTGCGCTGAGCCAGTCCTACCGCACCGTCACCGCCATCATGGCGACCGGACTGCGGCACGATTTCGGGCTGACTCCCGCCTCGCTCGGCGCCTTTGCCGGTTTGTTTGGCCTGTCATTTGGGGTCACGCAGTTTTTCATGGGCATTGGCATGGATTTGTACGGCCTGCGCCGCACTGTGCTGTGCGCCTTCCCGCTGACCATCGCCGGCGCTGCGCTATCGGCCTGGTCGCCCGCCTATTCGTGGCTGATGCTGGGGCAGTTGCTCATTGGGGTGGGCTGCGCGCCGGCGTTTCTGGCCTGCACCGTGTTCATCTCCCGGCATTTCCCGGCGGCGCGGTTTGCGTTCGTCTCGGGCATTGCAATGGGCGTGGGCGGGCTGGGGCTGCTGCTCACCGGCACGCCGCTGGCCTGGTTGGTGCTGCGCGCCGGCTGGCGCAGCGGTTTCGCGCTGCTGGCGGTGCTGTCGGCGCTTGCCTGGCTGCTGATCTGGCGCCGCGTGCACGAGCCTGCTCTTCCCGGCCCCGTGCCGGAGCGCGAGCACTGGGGCACGGCGGTGCGGCGCTTTGGCGCACTGTTTGTGCTGCCCCACACCGTTGGCATTTTGCTGCTGGGCATGGTTGCCTATGCCTCGTTTCTCGCGCTGCGCGGCCTGTGGATCGGACCGATGCTGATCGAGCGCTACGGCTTCACGCTGGTGGACGCCGGGAACATGGCGGTGGCCATGTCGATGATTTCGCTCTTTAGCCCGGCGATGTTTGGCCGCATCGACCCCGGCCCGCTGCGCAGGCGCCGCTGGGTGGTGAATTTCTCGCTGGGCGTCGCCGTGCTGTATTTGGGCGTCGGCCTGGCGCACCACGCGGTGCTTAATGTGGCGCTGGTGCTGGCGATCTCGGTGCTGTCGGGGTTTTCGGTGCTGCAGTATTCGGATGTGCGTTCGTCGTACGCGCCGGACCTGACCGGCCGGGCACTGTCGGTGTTCACCATGGCGATGTTTCTGGGCGTGGGCCTGATGCAGTCGCTCACCGGCTGGGTGGCCGACTGGGCCCAGAGCCACGACGTCGAGCCCTACCGCGCGGTGATGACCACCATTGCCGCAGCGCTGGCGCTGGGCTCGACGGCTTTTCGCTGGCTGCCGGCCTCGCCGCTGTTGCGCCAGCACGGTGCTGAAGATGCTGGTTTGAACAAAATTTAGCATCAAACAGGGCTGTAGCGCTTACTGGTATTGCGCAATCAGCTCTCAAACGTATAGCGATTCGATTCTGCCAATACAGGACAAATCGAAGGCTACGATGTGGGGCCAAACCCCTCCCACCGCCCCTTTAAGACCCTGCCATGCGCCAAGCGATCCTGAACCTCGAAGCCTCCAAAATCCGCGAAGTGGCCAATGCCGGCCTGGGGCGAAGCGATGTGCTGCCGTTCTGGTTCGGTGAAAGCGACGAGGGCACGCCCGAGGCGGTGCGCGCAGCGGCCATTGCGTCGCTGCAGGCAGGTGAAACCTTCTATTCGCACAACCTGGGGCTGCCGGAGCTTCGCCAGGCCGTTGCCGAATACGCCAGCCGCCTGCATGGCCCGTTGGCGGTGGCGCGCATTGCCATCACCTCGGGCGGCGTGAACGCGCTGATGCTGGCCATGCAGGCGCTGATCGACGCGGGCGACGAGGTGGTCGCCATCACCCCGGTGTGGCCCAACCTGACGGCGCAGCCGGTGATTTTGGGCGCGCGCCTGCGCTGCGTGCCGCTGGAGCCACAGCCGGACGGCGCATGGACGCTCAATTTGCCCGCGCTGCTGGCGGCGATCACGCCCCAGACCCGGCTGCTGGTGGTCAACGCCCCCAACAACCCGACCGGCTGGACGCTGTCCCGCGCCGAGCAGCAGGCCATCCTGGCGCGCTGCCGCGAGACCGGCACCTGGATTCTGTCGGACGAGGTCTACGAGCGCCTGTACTACGCTGGGGACACCGCCAACGGCGCGGCCCCGTCCTTTTTGGACCTTGCCGAGCCTGACGACCGGCTGGTAGTGGTGCAGAGCTTTTCCAAGGCCTTCCTCATGACGGGCTGGCGCCTTGGCTGGCTGACCATGCCGGCAGACATGACGCCAGAGATGGGCAAGCTGCTTGAGTTCAACACCTCCTGCGCGCCAGTCTTTGTGCAGCGCGCCGCGCTCGCCGCACTGGCGCAGACCGAGGCCATTACGCCGCGCATAGTGGCCCACCTCAAGGCCTGCCAGGGCACCCTGGTGCCGCTGCTGCAAGCCTTGCCAGGCGTGCAAACCAGCGCGGCGCCGGGCGGCATGTACGCCTTTTTGCGCATTGCAGGCCACAGCGATTCGCTGCAACTGGCCAAGCGCCTGGTGGCCGAAGCCGGGCTGGGGCTTGCCCCTGGCGTGGCCTTCGGCCCCGAGGCCGAAGGTTGGCTGCGCTGGTGCTTTGCCTCCAAGGACTTGGGCCGTTTGGAACTGGGCGCAGCGCGGCTTGAGCGCTGGCTGGCGGCGCAGGGCTAATTTCGTTTACTGGGCCACACACGCTTGTGGCTTGTGCGCGGCAACGGTGTGGGTTGTGAACTTCAAAACCCTGCCACTGCCCAGCCGCGCGCGGCGCTCAGATGTCTGGCGCGCCGTAGAGCCAGGGCAGGTCGAGCAAACGTTCGCCCAGCAGACGCATGGCGGCGTCGCGCCCCCAGCGCATGGCGCCCGTGGCATGGAAGATCTGGCCGTTGCGCACCGAACGCGCCTGCACGCGCGAGTTGCGCTGCCAGCGGTTGAGTGCGTAGCGGCGCAGGCGCAGGGGGACTTCGAGGTCGTGCATGGCCAATGCCCGCTGCAGCTCAAAGGCATCCTCAATCGCCATGCCCGCACCTTGGGCCAGGTAAGGGCGCATGGGGTGGGCGGCGTCGCCGAGCAGGGCCACGAGGCCACGCGCCATGTCCGCTGGGCCAGCGACGGGTGGGCGGTCGCACAGCGGCCACAGCCGCCACTGGCCGCGGCTGTGGGCCACGGCGCCAACGGCGTCCTGCAGGGCGCTGCAGGTGCCGGCGAGCGCCGTTTGCAGGTCGGCGGCATTGGCGCTGTGGTCCCAACTTTGCAGGTCGTCCGGCGCCGCGCCCTGCACGATCACCACCAGGTTCTGCAGCTCGCCGCGCCGCACCGGGTACTGCACGGCATGCAGGCGCGGCCCCAGCCACGCCGTAACCTGGGCGGTGCGCATGCGCTTGGGCAAACCGCCTTGGGGCACCAGCGCGCGGTAGGCCAGATGGCCGGAAAAGCGCGGCGCGCCGTCGGCCAGCATCTGGCTGCGCACGGCGCTCCACAAACCATCGGCACCGAGCAGCGCGTCGCCTTCGATTTCGCGGCCCCGCCCCGTGCGCACCCGCACCACGTCGTCCGCTTCGGAAAACCGCTCTATCGCCACCCCGGTGTGCAATTGCACCGCGCGCTTGCGCGCCACCGCCTCCTGCAGCAGGCGGAGCAGATCGGCGCGGTGGATGGTGCCGTAGGCAGCACCGTGGCGGGCAATTGCCGAAGCCCCCAAGGACAGTTCACCCAAAACTTTGCCGCTGAGCGCGCTGCGCACCTGCAGCTGCTCCGGGAAGGCGGCCACCGCCTGAAACGGCTTTTGTAGCCCCCAAGCCTGCAGGCAACGCACGCTGTTGGGGCCAAGCTGAATGCCCGCGCCCACTTCGCTTAGGGCCGTCGCGCGCTCGTACAGGCGCACGTCCCAGCCGGCATGCGCAGCCGCCAGCGCCGCTGCCATGCCGCCTATGCCGCCACCAGCGATCAAAAGCTGCTCGTTCATGCGCGCAGAGCGTACAACCGCGCGGTCACTCCCACCACCACAGCCTCAGACTTCGAGTAATTGGCCCAGCACGAAGGGCAGGATGCCGCCGGCCTGGTAGTAGTCGATCTCGATGGGCGTGTCGATCCGCAAGGTGACGCGCACTTCCGTGCGCGAGCCATCGGCGCGGTGGATGACCAGCCGCGTATCGCTGCGCGGTGTGAGCGCCGGGTCGGGCAACACGTCGATGACTTCGCTGCCGTCGAGCCCAAGCGATTCCCAGGTGTCGGTGCCTTGGAACTGCAAAGGCAGTACGCCCATGCCGACCAAATTGGAGCGGTGGATGCGCTCAAAGCTCTTTGCCACCACTGCCTTGATGCCCAGCAGTTGCGTGCCCTTGGCAGCCCAGTCGCGGCTCGAACCGGTGCCGTACTCTTCGCCAGCAAAGACCACCGTGGGCGTCTCCTCGGCGATGTACTGCATTGCCGCGTCGAAGATGAACATCTTGGAACCCTGAAGCGCGCCCGGGTTCTGATACAGCGTAATCCCGCCCTCTTCGCGCGAGCCATCTTCGGTCGGCGGGACCATCAGGTTCTTGATGCGCACGTTGGCGAAGGTGCCGCGCATCATCACGTCGTGGTTGCCGCGGCGCGAGCCGTAGCTGTTGAAGTCTTGCTTCGCCACCCCGTGCTGCAGCAGCCACTGGCCTGCTGCCGAGCTGTCCTTGATGGAGCCTGCGGGCGAGATGTGGTCGGTGGTGATGGAGTCGCCAAACAGCGCCATGATGCGCGCGCCCATCACATTGGGAAGTTTGGGCTCATTTTGGGCTGCAGCGCTTGCTGCGCCTGCGCTAGCTGCTCCATTTTTTGCAATGAAATCGGCAAAGAATGGTGGCTCGGCAATGTAGGTGCTCTTGGGCCACTCGTAGGTCATGCCGGTGCCGCCGTTGATGCGCTCCCACAGCTTGCCCGGCTCGGTGGAAATCCGGGCGTAGTTCTCGCGGAAGGCTTTGCCCTTCATGGCGTACTTCAAGAGCGCCTGAATTTCGTCGCTGGTTGGCCAGATGTCGCCCAAAAACACGTCCTTGCCGCCTTTGCCCTTGCCCACAGGTTCGGTCATCAGGTCGGTGAGCACCGTGCCGGCAATGGCGTAGGCCACCACCAACGGCGGGCTGGCCAAAAAGTTGGCCTTGATGTTGGGGTGAATGCGCGCCTCAAAATTGCGGTTGCCAGAGAGTACTGCCGAGCAGATCAGGTCGTTGTGGGTAATGATTTCATTGAGTTCATTGGTCAAATCACCCGAATTGCCGATGCAGGTGGTGCAGCCGTAGCCCACCACGTCAAAGCCCAGCTTCTGCAAATAGGGCAGCAAGCCGGTTTCGGTCAAGTACTCGGTGACGATGCGTGAGCCGGGCGCGAGCGACGTCTTGATGTGCGGTTTGACTTTTAGACCCGCCTCGACCGCCTTCTTGGCCAACAAACCTGCTGCGAGCAGTACGCTCGGATTGGACGTGTTGGTGCAGCTGGTGATGGCGGCGATGAGCACGTCGCCATTGCCCACGGAGATGTCGGACATGGCGCGGGCAGTGGTGTGCCCCTCGACGTGTGCCGCGGTGCGCAGTGGCTTGTTGGATTTCATTTCCTCTAGATAGCGCGGCGAGCCTTCGGGCACATGCTTATCGAGTGGAATTGGCTCGCCGCCCACGTCTTCGCCCGCGCGAAAATGAAAGCGCGTGTGCAGCAGTTCTGCAGGGCGGTTGAACCCGGCTTGCGCATTGGGTTTGCTGAACAGGTCGACAAACTGCGAGCTGACTTTGCCCAGCTCGATGCGGTCTTGTGGGCGCTTGGGGCCTGCAAGGCTGGGCGTGACGCTGGAAAGATCCAACCGCACGACCTCGGAATAATCAATCTCGCCCGCCAACGGCACGCCAAACAGGCCTTGGGCGCGAAAGTAGGCCTCAAAGGCCTCGATCTCTGCCTTGGTACGGCCCGTGCCACGGAAGTAGTCGAGCGTTTTTTCGTCTACCGGGAACAGGCCCATGGTGGCGCCGTATTCTGGCGCCATGTTGCCGATGGTGGCGCGGTCGGGCAGTGCCAAGGTGCGTGTACCTTCGCCAAAGAATTCGACGAATTTGCCCACCACCTTGCGGCTGCGCAGCAGTTCGGTGACGGTCAGCACCAGGTCGGTGGCGGTGACGCCTTCGCGCAATTGCCCAGTCAGTTCCACCCCCACCACGTCGGGCGTCAGCATATACAGCGGCTGGCCGAGCATGGCGGCTTCCGCCTCAATGCCGCCCACGCCCCAGCCGACCACGCCAATGCCGTTGATCATGGTGGTGTGGCTGTCGGTTCCGACCAGCGTATCGGGGTAATACACACTGTCTTTGGTCTTGTGCACGCCGCGCGCCAGATATTCGAGATTGACCTGGTGAACAATGCCAAAACCCGGCGGCACGACGCCCAATGTGTCAAAAGCCTGCATGCCCCACTTCATGAATTCGTAGCGCTCGCGATTGCGCTGGAATTCAAGCTTCATATTTAGGTCGAGTGCGCTTTTCTTCCCGTAATAATCGACCATGATGGAGTGGTCAACCACCAGATCGACAGGCACCAATGGCTGAATTTTTTTCGCGCTTTTGCCGCATTGCACAGCGGCGCTGCGCATTGCGGCCAAATCGACCAGCAGCGGCACGCCCGTGAAATCCTGCAGTACCACGCGCGAGACGACAAATGGAATTTCTTCGGTACGCGGGGCGCTGGGCTTCCATTGGGCGAGCTCTGTTACATGCTCGGGGCATACCTTGCGTCCATCGCAATTGCGCAGCACCGATTCGAGCACGATGCGAATGGAAACTGGCAAGCGCTTGATACCCGGATAGGTGCGCGCCAAAGCAGGCAGAGAATAAAACTGGCCTTCCTTGCCCGACGCGGTCTTAAATCGCTTGAGCGTGGAGGCAAAGGCGTGGCGTGCGGGGGATGGGGTTCGGGCCATGGAGCTCTCCTGTGAAATGCAAAAACGCCTCTATTCTGGCAGCCTGCGCGCGACATGGACAATTGGCCTCGTCGTGGAGGCATCGTCAGCGCCGCAACGCAAGCTGTCACGATTGGCTTTCGACGCTGGCCTACGGCTCAAATGGCGCTACCCTGCCACCCCACTGGCGTCGCACGGAATGACGGTGCACCAATGAAAAAGTCCGCCGAAGCGGACTTTCCATGCAGCAACTGGCGCTGCTGGCTCAGATGGCGAACTGTGCGCGATCCTGGTCCTGAATCCAACGTGGCGGCTTGCCGCGGCCGGTCCAGGTTTGGCCGGTGGCGGGATTGCGGTACTTGGGGGCCACTTTGGAGCCGCTGCTGGCGCTGCGCGCGCGGCCCGAAGGAAAGACGTCCTGTGCGGTCAAACCAAACTCGGCCACCAAAGCTCGGGCTTGGGCGACAGCGCCTGCCATTTCTTGCTGGCGTGCTTGCTCAATCTGATGCTCAAGAGCATCGCGCTGTTTCACGAGTTCTTTGTAACTTGACATGATGTTTCTGGAAATTGGGTGGAGGAATCTTGATTATAGAAAGAAACTGCTTCATGGGAAGCCCCACACACCAAACTCCAAAATTTTCTCGCAGTTTTAAGTCTTTTGCGCAATGCAATGCATAGGTGCATTGCGCATGAACTAAATCTGATTTTCGAATGCTTGCGATTCCGTCAGGAATGGACTGGCCCGTACGCGATCTATGCGTCGCCCTTCCATCTCCAATACCTCGAATAACCAGCCTGCACACGCAATGGTTTGCCCAACGTCGGGCAAACTTCCCCATTCGGCCATCAATAATCCGGCCAAGGTGTTGTAACGACCGCGGTTTTCATCTTTCAATTCTGCAATGTCAAGCCGTGCCTTGAGCTCACCGATTGGCATTTGCCCTTCCAGCAACCAGCTCCCATCGTCTTGTAACACCGCCCAAGCGTCGATATCCACGTCGGGCTGCAATTCGCCGGTAATGGCTTCGAGCAAATCGCGTGGCGTCATGATGCCTTGCACCACGCCATATTCGTCCACCACAAAAATCAGACGCCCAAGACGCGCACGGAACTGTTCCAGCAGCTCCATTCCGCTCAGAGTCTCAGGCAAATAGGATGCAGGCTGCGTGTATTCGCCAATCTGCCCCGGTGCCTGCCAGCCCAACTCCAGCAAGCGCGCCACGCTGACGACACCGACCACGTCGTCAAGCGAGCCGCGGCATACGGGGTACCAGGAATGGGCGCCCTTCTCACCGGCACTGCTCGCATACTGCAAGGCCTCCGCAACGCTATTGCTGGCGTCCAGCCAGTCGACGTCGCTTCGCGGCACCATGAGAGACGTTAAAGGCCTGTCGTCAAGCCGAAAGACGTTCTGCACCATTTGGTGCTCGTGGTGCTCAATCACCCCCGCGTCGCGCCCTTCGGCGAGGCTGGCAGTAATTTCTTCCTCAGTGACGGCGCGGCCGGCGTCGTTGTCAACGCGCAGCAGCGCCAGCACGCCCTGCGTAGAGAGCGAGAGCAGGCGAACGAACGGCCGGGCAATGCGCGCGACCCAGGTCATGGGCCGAGCCATGAGGCGCGATACTGGTTCTGGGTAGAGTTGCCCGATGCGCTTGGGCACCAGCTCTCCAAACACAATCGTGATGAAGGTAATAACCGTGACCACAATGGCGGTGGCGGAGATGCTGGCAGCGCCCTCTGACATACCCAGTTTGAGCAATTGAAGCGCAAGCGATTCGCTAAACGCTGCTTCGCCCAAAATGCCGTTGATCATGCCGATGGAGGTAATGCCCACCTGCACGGACGAGAGGAACTGGGTGGGATCTTCAAGCAGCGCAAGCGCGGCTTGCGCCCCTTTGTCGCCGGCCTGCGCCATGGCGTTGAGCCTGGCTTTGCGGCTGGAAGCGAGTGCCAGCTCCGACATCGCAAAAGCGCCGTTGAGCAGGGTCAACAGCGCGATAAGGAGAAAATTCATGAATCCCAAAGGAGCGACAACACGATGGCACTGTACTGCATAGGCGACCTTCAAGGCTGCGACAACGCGCTGGAACGCCTGCTGGAGCAGGTCGATTTTTCGCCAAGCCGCGACACCGCGCTGCTGCTGGGCGATCTGGTAAACCGCGGGCCCGATTCGCTGGACGTGCTGCGCCGCTGCAAGGCGGCGGACGGCGCGCTCTTAAGCCTGCTGGGCAACCACGATCTGCATTTGCTGGCTGTTGCTGCCGGTGCCCGCGCGCCCTCACCCCGCGACACGCTCCAAGCGGTGCTGGACGCACCCGACCTCGAGGCGCTGGTAGGTTGGCTGCGCGCACAACCCCTGGCACGCCAGCAAGCGCACGGCGGAGAAACTTTTTTGGCAGTGCACGCGGGTGCACTGCCGCAATGGAGCGCCGAACAAACCCTTGCGCTGGCGGACGAAGTGCACGCTGCGCTGCAAGAGCGCGAGGGCGCGGCGTTCTTGCACGCCATGTACGGCAACACGCCAGCGCACTGGAGCGAGGATTTGCAGGGCATTGACCGGCTTCGCACCATCGTCAATGCGCTCACCCGGCTGCGTTTTTGCACGCCCGGCGGAACCATGGATTTTTCCAGCAACGAATCGGCGGCAGAGCCGCCTGCAGGGCTGGTGCCATGGTTTGAACTGCCTGAGCGGCGCACCGCTGGGCAGCTCATCGCGTTCGGCCACTGGTCGACCCTAGGCAAGCTCGACCGAAGCGACCTGCTCGGGCTCGATACCGGCTGTGTGTGGGGTGGGTGCCTGAGTGCGGTGCGTTTTGGCGACACCTTGGCGCAGCGCGAGTGGCTGCAGGTGGCGTGCCCGCAAGCGCAAAAACCGGGTTGATCAACTATCAAAAAAATAGCTTCTAGCGCTTACCCCATAAGCGTTAGAAGCCAATTTCATTTAAAACTTTATGCGTCTTCGGTCTGCGCCGTTTCAACTGCTGGCGCCTTGAACAACGCCGCCACCTTGCGCCTCGGTTTGATGTTGGGCGAGGTGCTGCTGCGCGCTGGCCGCGCCGTTGCCTCCCAGCCGGGCGCGTCGGTGCCTTGCGGCGCTTCGTAGGGCTTCTCGAAGAACGGATCGCGGGACACAGGCGCAGGCCGAAAGCCGCCACGGCTGCGCTCTGCGCGCTCGGGCCGCTGCGTTCGCTCACCCCGCTCGGGTCGCTCCGAGCGTTCCGCGCGCGGTGCATGAGGTGCATTTGTGCGCTCTTCGCCCTCTTGCCAGACTCGCCGGCCGTCGTTGAAGCGGCCCTGCGGGCGCTCATCGTCGTATTCCAGCGCTTCGATTTCGATCTTGGTTTTCAGCAGCTTCTCAATGTCGGACACCAGTCGCGCGTCGCTGCCCGACACCAATGTCACCGCCAAGCCAGAAGCGCCGGCGCGACCGGTACGGCCGATGCGGTGCACGTAGTCTTCCGCGTTGAAAGGCACGTCGAAGTTGAAAACCGCCGGCACGTCCTTGATGTCCAAGCCGCGCGCGGCGACGTCGGTGCAGACCAGCAAGTCCACCTCGCCGCTCTTGAAGGCTTCCAAGGCTTTGAGGCGTTCGTCCTGGCTCTTGTCGCCGTGCAAGGCGGTGGTTTTGAGGCCCTCGCGCTCCAGGCTGCGTGCCAAGCGGGCGCAGCCGAGTTTGCTGTTGACGAAGATGAATGCCTGCTTGATACCGCGGCTTTTGAGCACCTGGTGAATGGCGCGGCGTTTGTCGTCGTCGCCCGCGCTGTAGAAATGTTGCTCGACCGTGGACGCTGTCTCGTTGGGCCGCGCCACTTCGATCGTGACCGGGTTTTGCAGATAGCTGCCCGCCAAGCGCTTGATCTCCGGAGAGAACGTGGCGCTGAACAACAGCGTGGTGCGCTGCTTGGGCAGGTACGACAGGATGCGCTGCAGGTCGGGCAGGAAGCCGATGTCGAGCATGCGGTCGGCTTCGTCGAGCACCACGTACTCGACCTGGTTGAGCACCGCGTTCTTCGCTTCAATGTGGTCCAGCAGGCGGCCCGGCGTGGCGACCAGAATCTCGACGCCTTTTTTCAGCTCCAGCGTTTGCGGCTTCATGTCCATGCCGCCAAACACCACGGTGCTGCGCAGCTTGGTGTATTTGGCGTAGAGCGCCACCTGCTGCGCCACCTGGTCGGCCAGTTCGCGTGTGGGCAGCAATACCAGCGCGCGCACCGGGTGGCGAGCCGGCGAGGTGGAGCTGCTCTCGTGCTTGAGCAAACGCTGCAAAAGAGGCAGCGAGAACGCAGCGGTCTTGCCGGTGCCGGTCTGGGCGGCGCCCATCACATCCTGGCCCGTGAGCACCACTGGAATGGCCTGCTCCTGGATGGGGGTCATGGACTCATAGCCCATTTCGGCTACGGCGCGCGCCAGCGGTTCAGCCAGCGAAAGATTGGAAAAGGAACTTGTCATTTAGCCTGCTATTGTCGCACTGCGAGGCGGAAATGCCAGTTTTCGCCCGAGAACAACGATTCGGGGCCCTGCATTTATGCCGAAAAATGCGCATCTGCTGGCCGCAGATAAGGCAACAGATGCACTAATGCTCTAGCACGGAGCGCAACTGCCGCGTCGTCGCCGCCAAGCGCCGCGCGCCCATCTGGGCCAGGTTTTCCATCAGTATCAAACCGGCCTCCGGGTACAACTGAGCCCAGCCGTCGAAGTGCGCGCGCGGCAGCCGCATTAGCCGCGCGGTCCCGCGCTCGGCGCCTGCACTGGCGCTGCGCTCGGCACCATTGAGAAAAGCCATCTCACCAAACACCATGCCCGGTCCCACCGTGGCCAGGCGCAACCCGCTCTCAGGCGGCCACTGCGTACTCAACGTGATGTGGCCCGAGACGACGACCAACAGATCGCGATCGCTGTCGCCCGCATTGAACACCACGCCCTGCGCAGGCACCGCCACCGGCAGGAGCAATGCTTCCAAGGCCAGGCGAGCTTCGCGCCGCATGCCCTCACCGATCTCACCCAACGGGTCGCTGCCAGCGCGCGGTGGACGCTGGTCCAGGGAGCGCTGGGCAAGAATGGCCACCTCGGCCCATTCCAAGGCGCGGTCCAGGTCGGCAAAGGCACGTACGCCCTCGCCGGCGTGCACTGCAGCCAGATGGTCGAGCGTGGCCACCGCAGCGGCGACGCCCTGCTTTTCGAGGTCACGGAGCAATGCGCGCAGCTGCGCCAATGCGGTGCTGTCCCACGCGGGCACCCGGCCTGCATCCAGAATCACCCAGCGGTGGCGCGGTTGCAGGCGCAGGCGCACTTGCTCGGACATGTGCGCGGCGACCCCAAAGGACATCAGGCCCTGCAGCTCAAACACTGCGACCTGATTCATGCGCGGGGTCACCCAAGCGTCGGAAGCAGCCCGGCGCAGGCGCCGCGAGCGCAGTTCGCCATCGAGCCGCACATGGCGCAGCACCTTGGCAGCCGAATCACGCAGCAGTACGAAAGTAGCCACCACCAAACCGGTGACCAACGCCCCGATCCCGCCCACCACCGCAAACACCAAGCCGACAAGCCAGCTCTGTGCCCAAGTGGGGCGCGAGCTGCGCGCGTACTGACGCGACCACATCAGGCGCGGCACCTGCATCAGGCCGGCCAGCACCAGCCCGCCAGACAGGCAGGCCATGGGCACCCAGTGCAGCCACCAGGTGCCGGTCAGCGCCACGCCCAGCATGATGGCGGCGTGCATCCGTGGGCCGTTGCCGGCGGTGCCAGACTCGGCCAACACAATGCGCGAGCGCGACGCGCTGGTGGAGGCCGGAATCATGCCGGCCAACGCGCACACCATGCTCAGCAGGCTTTCGCGCCGCAGGGCGGCATTGGCGTTGCTGCGCAGGCCGTGCTCCAACTCGAGCTCCTGATTAAAGATGAGAATTTCCAAGCTGTTCACCAGCGCCATCAGCAGCGCGAGCACCACCAGCGATTGGCCATGCTGCTCGATCACGGCCAGCCAGGGAATTCCGGTCCAGTCGGGCCACAAGGGCCCGGCAAACGCGCTCGGCTGGGCTGCGGGGACAAACACCGCTCCCAGGCCCATGCCCCACAACCCCGCAAGCGCCACCGCAAGCGCCACCGCGCCCACCGCCGTCAAAAGACCTGGCATCCGCGGCCAGCGGGCGCGCAGCCACCACGCGAGGGCCACCACAGCCAGCGCTGCCAAGGCATGCCAGACCATGCGCGCATCGGCGAACGACCCACTGCCGAAGCCGGTGCGCACTTGGCCAGCGACCATCGACAGGCCAACCCCGGCAGCAAAACCGTGGGTCACCGAAATCGGCAGGAAACGCGCCACCGACGCCATGCGCAGCACTCCAAGCAGCCACTGAAACACGAAGGCCAGTGCCACCGTGGCGCCGCTGACCGCCAGCACCTGCCGCGCACTAAGCCCCAAGCTGGGCGCCGCCCCATACGCGGTAGCAAGCACAGCAGCAAACAGCAGCGCCACAACCGTGGTGGGCGCGTACACGACGCCCGGTCGAGGCGCCGCCAGGGTAAGCAACAGGCCGGGCAGTGCGGCCGACCAAAGCGCCAGCGCGGCAAGCGAGTAGTCGCCCGCCAAAGGCGCAAAAGCCAACAGCCCCAGCCCTACGGCGTGGGGAACGGTGACCGCGGCCGCTGACCAGGCAGCGGCCATGCCCGAGGGCGCTGGAGCCTCCCCTTGCGGCGCAGCTTCAGCACGGCCCTGCCCTGCACGGCGGCGGCGGCGCAGAGCCCGGGAGATGGCGCTCGACACGTAAGAACCCGTCTCTGCCGCGGCGGCTCAGGACCCGCCCGCTTTCGAGCGGCAGAACCAACTGAACTTCACAGCGCGCGCGCGGAAAAGGTGTCGCAAGACTTCATGTTGCCCTGCTGCAACCCGGCGTTGAACCAGCGCTGACGCTGCGCGCTGGTGCCGTGGGTGAAGCTGTCGGGCACCACGGCGCCGCCGCTCGAACGCTGCAGCGCGTCGTCGCCAATCTTGGCCGCAGCGTTCATGGCCTCTTCTACATCGCCCTGCTCCAGAATCTGGCGCGCTTGCTGGGCGTGGTTGGCCCAGACGCCGGCAAAACAGTCGGCTTGCAGTTCGAGCCGGACCGACAGCTGGTTGTATTGCGCCTGGCTCACGCGAGCGCGCTGCTGGTCGACTTTCCCGCTGATACCCAGCAGGTTCTGCACATGGTGGCCAACCTCATGGGCAATCACGTAGGCCTGGGCAAAGTCGCCCGGCGCGCCCAGCCGGTCTTTGAGCGTCTGGTAGAAGCCGAGGTCGATGTACACCTTCTGATCGCCAGGGCAATAAAACGGCCCCATCGCCGCCTGACCAGTGCCGCAGGCAGTGGGTGTGGCGCCGCGAAACAGCACCAGGCGTGGCTTTTGGTAGGTGCCGCCCTGCTGACGGAACACATCGGTCCAGACGTCTTCTGTGTCGGCCAGCACCGTGGAGACAAAGCGCGCCATGGTGTCGTCCGCGGGCGGGCGCTGGGGGGGCGCCTGCTGCACCTGCGCCGGGCTACCGCCGCTCAGCAGGCCAAGGATCGTCAAGGGATTGATGCCCAGCGCCCAACCGCCAAGCAGTGCCACCACGATGGTGCCTATGCCAATGCTGCGCCCGCCGAAGACCGGCCTGCCGCCCCCCGAGCCGCGGCGGTCTTCCACGTTGTCCGATTGTCTGTTGCCTTCCCAGCGCATATAAATCTCCTGCGCGGGCACACGCCCGGCGTGCCGAGATGGTAGTGGCAAGCGCCAGGCAAATATGTAAGTGCAAAACGTCTTTTTCGATGGAAAAGGCCTGTCCGTGGTTACATTGCGGCCATGTACCGTGTTTTCCGACCCTATGTGTGCGGCGCAGCGCATCGCGCGTAGCCAGTCGGAGTTTGCCCATCCATGTATCTGTCTCTTATTTCCAAACGCAGCCTGCGCACGCAGATCTCTCTGGTGTTTGGTCTTTTGGTGGCTGCCATTGCACTGCTCGGGTCGATTGGCTTTGCGGAGTGGATCAGCCACGACAGTCAGAGAGAATCGGGCCGCGCACTGCACCTGGCGGCGCGAAACGCGGCGTTTTCGCTCGCCAAAGGCCTGCAAGAGCGCAGTATTGAAACCCAGGTGCTCGCCAATGCGGAGGACATCTGGCGCAGAGGCCTGGACAGTGCCGACGCACGCAGTCTGCTCAAACGCGCACAGTCGCGCCACCGCTACACCGCTTGGGCAGGGGTCGCCAGCGCACAAGGCATGGTGATGGCGGCAACCGGCAACCTGCTCGTCGGCAAGAGTGTGGCTGAGCGGCCGTGGTTTCAGCAGGGACTGCAACGCGCGTTCGTCGGCGACGTGCACAAGGCGCTGCTGCTGGAGAGCCTGCTGGAGCGCCCGCCAGGCAGTGAGCCGGCACGTTTTGTCGATTTCTCAGCGCCCATCCGCCTGGACGGCCAAGTGGTCGGCGTCCTCGGGATGCACGGCGGCTGGGAATGGACCGGCGACACCATTGAGTCCCTGCTGCCTCCAGAGAGCGAGCGCAGCGGCCTGGAGGTCATTGTTTTCGACCGCAGCGGGGTGCTGATTTACGCGCCGCCGTCCAGCCTGCACGCACTGCAAAGCGCTGCGCAGCAGGCGCCCAAGCTGAACACCTCGAAGGCTGCCGACGTGGCGGTGGTGGACTGGGCAGATGGGGTTCGAGCCGTAAGCGCCCGCGTGATGCTCCCAGTCGAAGGAGGCATCAGCGACTTGGGCTGGCAAGTCGTCGCAAGGCAACCGGTTGCGCAGGCCTACGCCAGAAGCGCCGCCGCAATGCGCCGCGCGCTGCTGGCAGGCTTTTTGGTCGCCGTCTTGGCAGCCATCGTGAGCTGGCGCCTTGCGCGGCGTCTGAGCGAAGATTTACGTACTTTGGCACGCGCAGCACGCGACGTGCGCGTAGACACACGCGAAGCAGCGATTCCCCTGCTGGGCAGCAACCGTGAGGTACGCGAGCTCTCGAGCGCGCTGTCGCACATGACGGCGAGCATGCTCAAAGCCAACGACGAGATGGAAGTGCAGGTGCAAGAGCGCACGCGCCAGCTGGAAGAAGCCAACCGCGAACTCGACCGGCAGGCGCACACCGACGCGCTGACGGGCCTGCTCAACCGGCGCGGATTCGAGGCGCAGTTCGGTTTTGCCTTGGCGCTCGCGGAGCGCAGCGTACGGCCCCTGTCGATCGTCAGCCTGGACATCGACCACTTCAAACGCATCAACGACCAGTACGGCCATGCGGCCGGCGACACTGTGCTGCAGCGCTTGGCAAGCTTGCTGCGCGAGCAGTTGCGCGCCTCGGACATCGTCGCGCGCGTCGGCGGTGAGGAATTTGTTGCCTTGCTGCCCGACACCGACGGCACCGGTGCCAAAGCGGTGGCCGAGGGCTTGCTCGGGGCCGCGGCAGCCACCATGCACCCGGACATTGGCCACGTAACGATGAGCGCCGGCGTCGCCAGTCTGCGCAGCCCGCAAGAGTCGCGCGCCGAACTGCTCGCGCGAAGCGATGCCGCGCTTTATGAGGCCAAGCAGGCGGGCCGCAACCGCGTGCGAATGGCCGAGTAAGCCAAAACGGCTGCCTTAGACCTTACGTTTTAGGCTCTAGGCAAGGTGACGCCGACCTGGCCCTGGTATTTGCCGCCGCGGTCTTTGTACGAGACCTCACAGACATCGTCCTTGTCGCTCTCAAAAAACAGCACCTGCGCGCAACCCTCGCCCGCATAAATGCGCGCCGGCAGCGGTGTGGTGTTGGAGAACTCCAGCGTCACATAGCCTTCCCATTCGGGTTCGAACGGCGTGACGTTGACGATGATGCCGCAGCGCGCATAGGTGCTTTTGCCAAGGCAAATGGTCAGCACATTGCGCGGGATGCGGAAGTACTCCATGGTGCGCGCCAGCGCGAAACTGTTGGGCGGGATGATGCAGCTGTCGCCATGGAAATCGACAAAGCTTTTTTCATCAAAGTTCTTCGGGTCTACCACCGTGCTGTGGATGTTGGTGAAGACTTTGAATTCGGGCGCGCAGCGGATGTCGTAGCCGTAGCTGCTGGTGCCGTAGCTGATGATTTTCTTGCCATCGACCTCGCGCACCTGGCCGGGCTCGAAGGGCTCGATCATGCCGGTCTGCTCCGCCATGCGGCGAATCCATTTGTCGCTTTTGATGCTCATTGCTAGGGTCCTTCGCAGGTACTATGGTTTCGATAGCTGCATGCGCTTATGGAATATGCGCTAAGGCCCTATTTTGCTTGAGAAATGACTGTGTTTTCAATCAGTCTGTCATCACCCAGCACGATCATGGCAAACAGCAACTCTTCGAGGTTGCGCGCTTGCGCGGTGCGGCGCGCCATGAGCGGCGTGGCCTGCGGGTTGAGGACGATGAAGTCACCCTCGCAGCCGGGCTGCAGGTTACCAATCACGCCGGCGAGGCCCAGCGCCTCTGCCGCACTGGCCGTATGCCGCCACCAAAGCGTCGAGGGCGCCAGCGACACGCCTTGTTTGGTCTGACCCTCTCGCCCGACGTAGTAGGCCGCCATCATGGTCTGGAAAGGCGAGAAGCTGGTGCCACCGCCCACATCACTTGCCAAGCCGTAGCGAAAGCCTGCTTCGTCCGCGCGCGCGAAATCGAAGAAACCACTGCCGAGGAACAAATTGCTCGTCGGGCTGACCGCTGCTGCCGTCTTCCGCTCGCGCATCAGCGCGCGGTCTGCTTCGTCGAGGTGAATGCAGTGCGCGTACACCGCGCGTTCGCGCATCAGGCCGAAGTCGTCATAGACCGCGAGATAACTGCGTGAGCGCGGGAACAGCTCGCGCACCCAGCGCACTTCGTCCAGGTTTTCCGCGACGTGCGACTGAATCCACACGTCTGAATGGCGCGCCGCCAGTTCGCCCGCGCCGCGCAACTGCTCCGGGGTGCTGGTGGGTGCAAAGCGCGGTGTGATGGCATAACCCAGCCGGTCGACGCCATGCCAGCGGCGAATCAGCGCTTCGCTGTCCAGCAGGCTTTGCTCGGTGGCGTCGCGCACGCCGTCGGGCGAGTGGCGGTCCTGCAAGACCTTGCCGCAAATGAGACGCAGGCTGCGGCGCTGCGCCTCGCCCATCAACGCATCGACCGACTGCGGGTGCGACGTGGCGAAGGCCAGCGCCGTGGTGACGCCGTTGCGCAGCAACTCATCGACAAAGAATTGCGCCACCTGCGCGCCGTGCGTTTCGGCGTGGAAACGGCTTTCTTCGGGGAAGGTGTATTTTTCCAGCCACGGCAGCAGGCCGTCGGCGGGCGAACCAATCATGTCGGTCTGCGGGAAGTGGATATGCATGTCCACAAAACCCGGCGCAATGATGAAGCCCGGCAGGTGCGTAACCGGCTGACCGGCAAACTGGTCGTGCAGCGCCTGCCAAGCGCCGGCCGCTTGCACGCGCTGGCGACCCTCGGCGTCGGGGGCGATGGCCAACAGGCCGTCTTCGTCGTACAGAGGCGCGCCCTGCGCGTCAAAGCGCAGCAGCGCGGAGCGGTAGATGTGCATGGTTACTAGCTTACCGGAGGCAACAGGCCGTTTCTTCATCCACTCACCGCGCGGCACAAAACTGGCGCGGCCCAGGCCAGCGCCCCCGCGCAAGGGCCGCCCCGCCGCGCTGGGGGCGTCCTCCTGCCCGAATCGCGCAGCGATTCGAGAGCGGGGGGAAGGCGCCGAAGGCGACTCAGGGGGGTGCTTCAAATATGTATGGCGTGCCCGAGCGCCCGCAGCGCCGCTTCCTGCACCGCCTCACCCAGTGTGGGGTGGGCGTGGATAGTGCCAGCGACGTCTTCCAGCCGTGCGCCCATCTCAATCGACAAGGTGAACGCCGCGGAAAGCTCCGCGACACCCTGTCCCACCGCCTGCCAGCCCAGGATAAGGTGGTTGTCGCGCCGCGCCACCACGCGCACAAAGCCCTTGGTTGCTTCCAGCGTCATGGCTCGGCCATTCGCTGCGAAGGGGAAGGCAGCCTCAATGCAGTCGATCCCGGCGGCGCGCGCTTCACCCGGCGTGCGGCCCACCACCACGATCTCGGGATCGGTGAAACAGACCGCCGGGATGGCCATGGGCTCAAACCTACGTGCCTTGCCCGCAATCACTTCGGCCACCACCTCGCCCTGCGCCATCGCGCGGTGCGCGAGCATGGGGTCACCAGTCAAATCGCCAATCGCCCAGACGTTGCGCATGGAGGTGCGGCATTGCGCATCGACCGCCACAAAGCGCCCCGCCATGTCGAGTTGCAGCGACTCCATGCCAAAACCTGTCGTGCAGGGCTTGCGGCCCACTGCAACCAGCACGCGGTCCGCCGGCAGCGCGAATTCGTCGGCGCGGGTGCTGCGCACATGCACGCCGTGTTTTTCGTCAAATCCCTGCACGCTGCAGCCCAGGTGCAGCAAGACGCCGCTTTTCTCCAGTGCATCAAGCACGGGCTGCGTGAGTTCTTCGTCGTAGCCGGGCAGGATGCGCTCGGCCGCCTCGACCACGGCCACCTCGGCGCCCAGCTTGCGGTAGGCCATGCCGAGTTCGAGCCCGATGTAGCCGGCACCCACCACCACAAGGCGGCGTGGCATCGTCTCGGGCGAGAGCGCGCCGGTGGATGAGACGACTGGCCCACCAAAGGGCAGCATGGGCAACTCGACCGGTGCAGAGCCGGTCGCGAGCAGCAAATGCTCGCAACGCACGCGCACGGCGTCGCCCTCGGCGGGCTCCACGCGCACGGTTTTGCCGTCTTCGATATGCGCCCAGCCTTTGATGACCTGCACTCCGGCTTTGCGCAGCAGCACGCCCACACCGCCGGAGAGCCGGTTGACGATGCCGTCCTTCCAGGCCACGGTCTGCGCGATGTCGAGGCTGGGCGATTGCGCCCGGATGCCCAGCGGCGAACCGCCGGCCTGGTGCTGCGCCCGCTCGAACTCGTGCGCGGCGTGAATCAGCGCTTTGGAGGGTATGCAGCCAATGGTCAGGCACGTACCGCCCAGCCGCTCGCCTTCCACCAGCACCGTGGGAATGCCGAGTTGCCCGGCGCGAATGGCGGCCACATAACCGCCGGGGCCGCCGCCGATGACCACCAATTTTGTTGTGATTTCCTTGGTCATCGCCTCACTCCACAAACAGCAGGGCCGGGGCTTCCAGCAGCGCGCGCATGGCCTGAATGAATTGCGCGGCGTGCATGCCGTCGACCACGCGGTGGTCGAACGAGGACGAGAGGTTCATCAGCAATCGTCCCACCACCTGGCCACCGCGCAGCATGGGCCGCTCGACGATGCGGTTGACGCCGACGATGGCGACTTCTGGGTGGTTGATGACCGGCGTGCTGGCAATACCACCCAGCGCGCCCAAGCTGGTGAGCGTGATGGTGGAGCCCGACAGCGCATCCCGCGCCGCCTTGCCACTGCGCGCGCCCTCGGCCACGCTGGCAATGCCGGCCGCGCAGGCCCACAGGTCCAGGCTTTCGGCATGGCGCAGCACCGGCACCATGAGACCGCCTTCCGTCTGCGTGGCGACACCCAGGTGGACACCGGCGTAGCGGGTCACCACACCCGCCTCGTCGTCATAACGGGCGTTGATTTGCGGGAATTCGCGCAGCGCCAAGACCATGGCGCGGGCCAGGAACGGCAGCACTGTGAGCTTGCCCCGCGCTCCGCCGTGCAGTTGGTTGAGCTTGGCGCGCAAGGCTTCCAGCTCCGTGACGTCGATTTCCTCGACATAGCTGAAGTGCGGAATGCGGCGCTTGGATTCCTGCATCTTCTGCGCAATCTTGCGGCGCAGGCCGATGACGGGGATGGCGTCTTCGCCATGGCGTTCTGCATAGCCGGCGGGACCCTGTGCTTGCGCTTGGCCGCCGCTGGCCGCATGCGCGTCCAAGTCTTCTTGCAGGATGCGCCCGGCCGGTCCGCTGCCGTGCACGAAGCGCAGTTCGAGCCCCATATCGAGCGCATGCTGGCGTACGGCGGGAGATGCGAGTGGGCGCTCACCTGCGGCGCGCGCTACGGCGGGCGCGCTGCGCGGCGTTGCGCTAGGACGCGAGGGTACGGGCGCGGGCACACGTTCCACCGGAGCTGCAGGCTGGGCCGGTGCGGCTGAGGGCGCATCGATTTTTGCTATTGAAACAGGAGCTACTGGCGCTTGATGGACCTGCGCTGGCGCCCCATTTTCCTTTAAGTTTCCAGCACCTTCCACTTCCAAGCGCACCAGCTCGGACCCCACGGCAATGGTGTCGCCCACGGCGCTGCCCAGCGCCAGCACCTTGCCGGATACGGGCGAGGGAATCTCTACCGTGGCCTTGTCGGTCATCACGTCGGCGATGGACTGATCTTCAGCCACCATGTCGCCCGGCTGCACATGCCAGACGACCAACTCCACTTCGGCAATGCCCTCGCCAATGTCGGGCACGCGGATTGCGTAAATTCCCATGGTCATGCCTCCACTGCGCGTTTGAGCGCTGCGCCAACGCGCTCCGGCCCGGGGAAATAGGCCCATTCCTGGGCGTGCGGATAGGGCGTGTCCCAGCCGGTCACGCGTTCGATGGGGGCTTCCAGGTGGTAGAAGCAATGCTGCTGCACAAGGGCAGCCAGTTCGGCGCCAAAGCCGCCCGTGCCGGTGGCTTCGTGCACGATGACGCAGCGGCCAGTTTTCTTCACAGACGCCACCACGGTTTCCAGGTCCAGCGGCCAGATGGTCCTCAGGTCGATGATTTCGGCGTCCACTTCGGTTTCACGCGCTGCGCATTCCGACACCCAGACCATGGTGCCGTAGGTCAGCACCGTCACCGCCTTGCCAGGACGAAACACCGCTGCCTTGTCGAGCGGCAGCGTGTAGTAACCCTCAGGTACTTTGCCCATTGCGTGTTTGGACCAAGGCATCACCGGCCGGTCGTGGTGGCCGTCGAACGGGCCGTTGTAAATGCGCTTGGGCTCCAGGAAGATCACAGGGTCGTCGTTTTCAATGGATGCAATCAGCAAGCCCTTGGCGTCGTACGGATTGCTGGGCATCACCGTGCGCACGCCGCAGACGTGCGTAAAGATGGCTTCGGGGCTTTGGCTGTGCGTCTGCCCGCCGTAGATGCCGCCGCCACAAGGCATGCGAATGGTGATGGGTGCGGTGAAGTCGCCCGCCGAGCGGTGGCGTAGGCGCGCCGCTTCGGAGACGATTTGGTCCATGGCCGGGTAGAAATAGTCGGCAAACTGGATCTCCACCACCGGCCGCAGGCCGTAAGCACCCATACCCACGGCTGTGCCGACAATGCCGCCTTCGGAAATGGGTGCATCAAAGCAGCGCGACTTGCCGTATTTGGTTTGCAGGCCCTCGGTGACGCGGAACACGCCGCCGAAATAGCCCACGTCCTGCCCGTACACGATGACGTTGTCGTCGCGCTCCATCATCACGTCGAGGCCCGAGCGCAGCGCCTGGATCATGGTCATGGGCACCGCTTCGGTTTGTGCCACATGGTTTTTTTCTTGCGTTTCCATGGCTCAAACTCCCAACTGCTGGCGCTGCCGGCGCAGGTGCTCCGGCATCTCTTTGTACACATCGTCAAACATGGTCGCGGCGCTGGGCACGCGGCCGTCGAGCAGGGTGCCGTAGGTTTCGGCCTCCTTTTGCGCTGCAATGACCTCAGCCTCCAGTTCTTTTTGGGCAGCTTCGTGGCGCTCTTCGGTCCATTCGCCTATGGCAATCAGATGTTGCTTGAGCCGCGCTATGGGGTCGCCGAGCGGAAAGCGCTGCCAGTCGTCAGCAGGCCGATATTTGGAAGGATCGTCCGAGGTGGAATGCGGCCCGGCGCGGTACGTCACCCATTCGATCAGCGTGGGGCCGTTGTTGGACCGCGCCCGCTCTGCAGCCCACAGCGACGCTGCGTAGATGGCGAGAAAGTCATTGCCGTCCACCCGCAACGAGGCAATGCCACAGCCCACGCCACGCTTGGCAAAGGTGGTGCCTTCACCGCCCGCAATGGACTGGAAGGTAGAGATCGCCCACTGGTTGTTAACCACGTTGATGATGACCGGCGCGCGGTACACGTGGGCAAAAGTGAGCGCGGTGTGGAAGTCGGCCTCCGCCGTGGCGCCGTCGCCGATCCAGCCCGACGCAATTTTGGTATCGCCCTTGATGGCGGACGCCATTGCCCAGCCGACGGCCTGAATGACCTGGGTGGCGAGGTTGCCCGAGATGGAGAAGAACCCCGCGCGCTTGTACGAATACATCACCGGCAACTGCCGGCCTTTGAGCGGGTCGCGCTCATTGCTCATGAGTTGGCAGATCAGCTCCACCATGGAAATATCGTCCCGCGAGAGCAGCAGGCCCTGCTGGCGGTAGGTGGGAAAACACATGTCGCCGTCTTCAAGTGCCTGCGCATGGGCCACCGCAATCGCCTCTTCGCCCAGGCACTGCATGTAAAACGAGAGCTTTTTCTGGCGCTGCGCGACCAGCATGCGGGCGTCGAAGATGCGCGTTTTCATCATGGCCCGCAGACCGCGCCGCAAGCGCTCGGGGTGAAGCGCTGGCGCCCAAGGGCCTACGGCCTGGCCGTCTTCGTCCAGCACGCGCACCAGGCAGTTGGCCAAGTCGGCTGTGTCGCTGGCAGCGCTGTCGGGACGGGGCCTTCTCACCGCTCCAGCAGGCGATAAGCGAAGGAAGGAAAAATCAGTCTTGCAGCCGGGGCGCCCAGTAGGCTCCGGCACATGCAACTTGAGGGCTGTGTGCGATGTCATCCACGGTCTCCGTGCGCGATTGTGTCGCGCCATGGTTTTCGGGTGAGGCGGCGCGCCTCTGTGCGGCACATCGCCCTGATTGCGCGGTGGCGCAGCCGAAAATTCTATGCGTGGAGCGGCAGTCTGACCAGCGCGGGCCTTGTGCATGCTGACAGTAGGGTTGGCACGCCAGCTGTTTCAGCAACCGGGAGACAGAAAGAAAAAAACCGCCAGAGCAGCGGTTTTTTTGGTGGTGGGCCGTGTTGGACTTGAACCAACGACCAAAGGATTATGAGTCCTCTGCTCTAACCAACTGAGCTAACGGCCCTCTTTCGCACCGCGACAAGGGATGGCCCTGGTCGCTCGAAATCAGCAGGCGATTGTAGGGGCTCAGAACTTGTTGTCAGTTCGGTGGCTGAGCGCGTTTGACACCAGGCGCGAGGTGATGTCCACAATCTGGATCATCTTGTCGTACGGCATGCGCATGGGGCCGATGACGCCCAGCGTCCCCACCACCTGCCCGTCCACCTCGTAGGGCGCACTGACCACTGAGAGCTCCTCAAAGGGAACCACTTGGCTTTCGCCGCCTATGAAGATGCGCACGCCCTCGGCCTGACTGGAGACGTCAAGCAGGCGCAGCAACTGCGTTTTTTGCTCAAACATGTCGAAAGCACGCCTCAAATTTCCCATGTCCTTGGAAAAATCGCTCACTGCCAGCAGGTTTCGCTCGCCAGAAATGACAACTTCATCCTGTTCGTCGCCTTCGTCTCCCACCTGGACTGCCGCCCGCATAAGTTCGGCGATTTCACCTTGCAGCGAAGCAACCTCGGTCTTGACGTTCTCGCGCACCTGCTCCATCGTCATGCCGCTGTAGTGGCTGTTGAGGTAGTTGGCCGTCTCAGTGAGCTGGGTTTGCGAGAAGTCGCTCTGCACAAAAATTACCCGGTTCTGCACGTCCCCCTCAGGCGAGACAATGATCACGAGCACCCTGCGCTCGGACAAACGCAAAAATTCGATGTGCCTGAACACTGATGCGCGACGCGGGGCCATCACGACACCAACAAATTGAGAAAGGCTCGACAGAAGGTTGGCCGCGTTGGCGATGACCTTTTGCGGCTGCTCGGCAGCGAGCGAATGCGGCGTGATGCGGTCTCGCTGCACCGTTAGCATCGTGTCTACAAACAGGCGATACCCCTTGGCAGTGGGAATACGCCCTGCAGAGGTATGCGGGCTGGCGATCAGGCCCAGATCTTCCAGATCCGCCATGACGTTGCGAATCGTGGCCGGCGACAATTCCAGGCCGCTGGCACGCGAAAGCGTTCGGGAGCCCACGGGTTGTCCGTCGTCTATATAGCGCTCGACCAGCGCTTTGAGCAACAACTTGGCACGGGCATCCAGCATTCAGTCATTTTAGTGATGTAATTTCGCCATGACCCTTTCGTTTCACCATGTGGCGTTGATCGGTAAGTACCACCATGCGGCGACTGGCACGGTGACGCCGGGTTCCCGCGAATTGCTCGAACGCATTACCACGCTGCTGGTGGCCCAAGGTTGCCGCGTGTCGCTCGAATCGCAAACCGCCGAGAACAGTGGCATCACTGGCCACGCTGCGCTGACGCCGCAGGAAATTGGTGAGCAATGCGACGTCGGTTTGGTGGTCGGCGGCGACGGTACCATGCTCAGCATTGGCCGCAAGCTGGCGCGCTTTGGTACCCCGCTGATCGGCATTAACCAAGGCAGGCTGGGATTCGTCACCGACATCCCCTTGGACGGCTTCGAGACCACGCTCACCGCGATGCTGCACGGCGACTTCGAGGAAGACCGCAGGCCATTGATACAGGGCCAGGTCATGCGCGACGGGGAGTGCGTATTCGACGCACTGGCGATGAACGACGTCGCCGTCAACCGCGGTGCAACCTCGGGCATGGTGGAGCTGCGCGTCGAAGTGGATGGCCATTTCGTCGCCAACCAGCGGGCGGACGGGCTGATTGTTGCTTCGCCAACTGGGTCAACGGCCTACTCACTTTCTGCCGGCGGGCCCATGCTGCACCCTTCCATTCCCGGTTGGGTGCTGGTGCCGATTGCACCGCATACGCTGTCCAACCGCCCCATCGTGCTCTCCGATGCTTCCGATATTGCGATTGAATTGGTCAGCGGAAGGGACGCAAGCGCCAATTTCGACATGCAGTCGCTGGCGGAGCTGCACCTTGGCGACCGGATACTGGTGCGCCGCTCTGAGTACTGCGTGCGCTTTTTGCATCCACGCGGCTGGAATTATTTTGACACCTTGCGACGCAAGCTGCGCTGGAACGAAGGAGGCTCCTGACCATGCCGCTGCGGCACATGAGCTTGCGCGATTTCGTGATCGTGGAGTCGCTGGAGCTCGAGTTTGAACTCGGATTCACCGCCCTGACGGGCGAGACGGGCGCCGGAAAATCCATACTCATCGACGCACTGCAGCTAGTTTTGGGCGCAAGAGCTGATGCTGGCGTGGTGCGCGAAGGCGCAGCGCGGGCCGAGCTCAGCGCGCAGTTTGATTTGCCTGCAGGCATCGACGATTGGCTTGAGCGCGGCGGGTTTGAAGTGTCCGACGCACTGCTGCTGCGTAGAACGGTTGACACCAGTGGAAAGAGTCGCGGCTGGATCAATGGCTCGCCAGCAACCGCCACGCAGTTGCGCGAGCTCGCTCCCTCGCTGCTGGATATTCATGGGCAGCACGCTTGGCAAAAGCTGATGCACCCAGGTGCGGTGCGCGACCTGCTCGACGCTTACGCCAACACCGACACGCAGCGCGTCCGGCAAGCTTGGACTGCCTGGCGGAGCACCCAGCAAACGCTTGCCTCAGCGCATGAGGCCCAGGCCTCTGCGGGCACAGAACACGATCGCCTGCAATGGCAGATTGCAGAACTCGACAAACTCGCGCCCCGACCTGACGAATGGGAGAGCTTGAACGAGGAGCACACGCGGCTCGGCCATGCGCAGGCACTGATGGACGCTGCGCTGGAGGCAACCGATCATCTGGAAAATGAAGAAGGTGGCGCGCGCGCTGCGCTGGCGCACGCACTTTCCAACCTCGCGGCGCATGAGCACCTTGAACCCCAGTTTCGCGACTTGGGTTCTCTGTTGGCGGGCAGCGTGGCCCAGATGGACGAAGCGCTGCGCGGATTGCACGCCTATTTGCGCCGGGACGCGCTGGATGCGGCGCAGATGCAGGCGCTGGATGAACGTGTTTCGCTCTGGCTGAGCCTGTCAAGGCGCTTCAAGCAGCCTCCTGGAGAGCTCGCTCAGACCCACACCGACTGGAAGGCTTCGCTCGCCCAGCTCGACGCCCACCAAGATCTAGAAGCGTTGGCAGCGGCCGAGCGTGCGGCGGAGAAGGCTTACCAAACAGCGGCCAAGGCGCTGACGCGCGAGCGCAGTGCTGCTGCTCCGCGTTTGTCCAAAGCTGTCACATCGATGATGCAAGGACTTGGTATGGCCGGAGGCCAGTTCGCCGTGGCCCTGGCAGCAGCGGCACAGCCGGGCGGAGCAGGCATCGATGAAATTGAGTTTCACATTGCTGGCCATGCGGGCCAAACACCCAAGCCGCTGGGCAAAGTGGCGTCCGGCGGCGAACTCTCGCGCATCGCGCTTGCCATTGCTGTGACCACCAGCGCGATGGGTAGTGCCGACACCCTTATTTTCGACGAGGTGGATTCGGGCATCGGCGGCGCTGTAGCCGAAACTGTGGGCCGTTTGATGCAGCAGTTGGGAGAGGGCCGTCAAGTACTCGCTGTTACCCACTTGGCGCAGGTTGCTGCGTGCGCCGACCACCATTTGGTCGTCTCAAAAAACCCGACACCCAACGGAGTCAGTAGTGCCGTGCTTCCTGCGACAGGAAGCCAGCGCATCGCAGAGATCGCTCGCATGCTTGGTGGTGAAAAAGTGACGCAGACCAGCATCGCACATGCGCAAGAAATGCTCGCGGTAGGCGCCCAAGAAGCAGGAAAGGGGTAGGAGCATGGGAATCGAAATCGCCTTGATCACGGGCATGTCCGGTTCTGGAAAATCTGTTGCGCTGCGCGCCTACGAGGACGCTGGCTATTACTGTGTGGACAACCTGCCACCCGAGCTGCTGCTCAGTTTCGTAGCACTGGAGCATGCCCACCATGGCAACCGCCTTGCCATCGCCATGGATGTGCGCAGCCACACATCCTTACCCAAGGTGCCCGAAAAACTGCGTGAGCTTCGCGCGCAGGGCTGCACCATTCACTCCATTTTTTTGGATGCCGATACCGACACCTTGGTGCGCCGGTTTTCCGAAACGCGAAGACGCCACCCATTGACGGACGGAAACTCGCCGCAGGGACCGCGCGCACTGATTCAAGTCATCAATCTGGAGCGCGAGCTGCTTGCCGATTTGCGCGAAAGCGCTCAGGTGATCGATACGAGCACGATCCGGGCCGCGCATCTGCAAAGCTACATCAAAACCTTGATGCTCAAGCCGGCAAATCGTTTGTCGTTGGTGTTTCAGTCGTTTGCGTTCAAGCGCGGGGTTCCCTTGGATGCAGACTATGTGTTCGATGTGCGCATGCTGCCCAACCCCCACTACGAACCCGAATTGCGCGACCTCACAGGCCGGGACGCTACTGTCGTCGACTTTCTTGCTGCACACAGCGAGGTTGTGCGCATGGAAACCGACATTGCGGGTTTCCTCTCAAACTGGCTGGATGCCCTGGTCGAAAACCACCGCAGCTACGTCACAGTGGCCATTGGCTGCACCGGCGGACAGCACCGCTCGGTTTACCTGGTTGAGCAGCTCTCAAAGCGCTTTGGTAGCAGCTGGCCGACAGTGAAGCGCCACCGCGAACTCGATTCTCTGTGAGGCGCGAGCTGCGCCTACGCAGCGCCCAACAGCAAGGTGCGCAGCGGCGCAGGCAGTCCCAAGTTAACCAGTTCACCGGGCGCATACCATTCGCCGTCCTCAGCAACCTCGGCGGACCGGCTCCCCGACAAAAGCACATGCACCGGATGCAGCACCAACTCCCGGTGGGTCAGCAAATGGCGAAACGGCAATAAGTTCTGTGCATTGCTGGCGCCCCAGCGGGCAATGTGCGCATGCAGTGCGGCCTCGTCGCTGAAGACGGGCGTGCAGTACAGACCAGCCCAGATGCCGGGCGCAGGCCGCTTATGCAGCCACGTGTGTCCAGCACCATCGCGCAGGATCAGCAACCACCAACTTTCCTGCTTACGAAGCGTGCGGCGTGCGCGCACAGGAAAATGATCGACCTCGCCACGCAGCCGTGCCGTGCAAGTCTTTTCCAACGGGCAGAGCAGACAACTCGGTGCACGCGAGGTGCAGACCGACGCTCCCAGATCCATCAACCCTTGCGTGTAAGCCGGCATGTCTTCAGCAAGCTGTGGCACTCGCTCCGCAGCGAGCTTCCACAGCGCGCGTTCATTTGCTGGCTTGGACACATCGCCATCAAAAGCCAAAAACCGGGTAAGGACACGCCGTACGTTGGCGTCCAGAATCGGTACACGTTCGTTAAAGCAGAACGCAGCAATGGCGGCAGCGGTCGAGCGGCCCACACCTGGCAACTTTGCCAACTCGTGCGAAGCATTGGGAAACCTGCCGCCGTACTGCGCAACCACCGTCTTTGCTGTTTTATGGAGATTGCGTGCGCGGGTGTAGTAGCCCAGACCGGCCCACAGCGCCAACACCGCATCTTCAGGAGCCGAGGCGAGCGCGCGTACGTCGGGAAAGCGATCCAAAAAACGCGCGTAGTAGCCAAGCACGGTGGCCACCTGTGTTTGCTGCAGCATGATTTCGGACAACCAGACCCGGTAGGGGTCGCGCGTGCCTTGCCAAGGCAGCGCGTGGCGCCCGTGCTCCCGCTGCCAACGCACGACGGCGTGCGCAAACTCGCCGCTGTCTGTCACGCTTCTGTCGCGAGACGCAACGAAGGCGAGTCGGGTGATTCTTGAAGCTCTGGTTCAGAGAGCGAGGAAAGCGACAGCAAGGAACGCATGAACTCCTCCATACGCTCGCTCAAGCTGTCGAGCGTCTGCTCGCTTTCTTCGATCTCAGTAATCCTGTCTTCGAGGCCGGACGCTGCCGCCTGAATACGGTCCACCGCGTCGATCCGCCTGCTAAAGCTGCGGCGGCGTTCGCGCAGCTGAGCATCGAGTTGCGCCATCGTCGCGTTGCTCCACAATTCAAGGTCGTTCGCAGCAGACTCAAACACCGCACGAAGCCTAGAAGAGAGCGCCCGCACCAGGCGCTCGGCAAATTCCGGCTGCACCAGCTTAAGCACATTGCCAACGCTCAGGTACTGTACGTGGCTGCGCTCAATGCGCACCAAGTCAAGTACAAACTGATCCAGCTGAATCGGTTGCGGTATCTGGAGCGAAAAACCGAATTCTGCGTTGAGCTGTCGAAACGTGCCCGCCAGCATGGCCTGAATTTCGGTGGCATTGGCCTGTGCCACGTCGAGCACACTGCGAAGCCGATCGAAGGTGTCCGCGTACTGCTTTTTCACCCCCAGCTTGAGGCCCTTTTGCCTAAGCCCTTGGGCGAGTCCAGCAAGTAAGCCCTTCAATGCCTTGGCGCTCAAGCTTTCAAGGATATCGCGCAGCAGTTTGAGGTGCACCGACCGGACCGCCTGAATCTTGGCCGCACATTGCCCAAACTCCTCGCGCTCCATTTCGATGCGTTGGCGCATTGCCTCAATGACGGCTGCATTCTTGCCGCGCAGACTGCCGAGTTCGACCATCTGATCGTCCAGATCGCGCCGGCGGATATTGAGCAAACGCCCCGTCTCACTGCGCACGCCCTCCAGAGCCACGCCGATGGCCGAACGCAAAATGCTCTGGCGCTGGCCCATGATGCCCTGCGCCAATGCATCTTCTAGCTTTGGCAATCCGCTTGACTCCAGCATGACGTCGTTGCACGAAATCTTGGCCACCAGGCCTTTTTGCGCCGACACAAGCAATACCTGCTCAGGCGCTATCCCCAAAGTATCCGCAGAACTCTTGCGCTGGCGTTGCAGTTGCGCTTCGACCTGTTCTGCCGAGCTGAGCGTGTCCCATAGGGTGTCAATCTTGTTCAGTACCACCAAGCGGGCTTCAGCGTTCTCGGCAGTTTCCGCCAAGTGCTCACGCCAGATGGCCAGGTCCGAACGGGTGACGCCTGCGTCTGCCGCCAGAATAAACACCACAGCATGGGCTTGCGGAATCAGGTTGACCGTGAGCTCTGGCTCAGCACCAATAGCGTTCAGCCCCGGGGTATCGAGAATCACCAATCCGTGTTGCAGCAGCGGATGGGGCAGATTGATGAGGGCATGGCGCCACCTCGGCACCTCCACCAAGCCATCTGCATTTTTGTGGGGATTTTCTTGCGGCAGTTCGTCGTGCCAGAACCCGAGCGATCGCGCCTCGTCCACGCTGACCGTGCGAACTTCTGCGACTTTGGCAATAGCTTCGGCAATTTGCGCCCCATCGTCGACGTCCAGAGGGACCTCAAGCCATCGCTCTGGGACGCTACGCCAATCCGAAAGTCCCTGCGCAGACAGCCGAGTCTCTATGGGCAGAAGGCGCAAGGAAGACGGCAGCGCCGCGTCGTAGCCCAGTTCGGTCGGGCACATAGTGGTACGCCCGGCGCTTGCCGGCATGATGCGCCGACCATAGCCCGCAAAAAAAACCGCGTTGATCAGCTCCGATTTGCCGCGCGAAAATTCTGCGACAAACGCGACCATGATCTTGTCCGTGCGCACCTGGGTTTCCAGTCGCTGCATTCGCTCGCGCACCGAATCGTCCATCAGGTCATGGGACGACAACCACTCGGACAAATGCCGCAGCCGGCGGGCAAAATCGCGTCGCCACGCATCGTGCTGTTCAAATTGCTCGTTGAAAGAAGGTCCCACGTAAACTTTCGTGTTGTCAGGGCAACGCAAGGCGTGTCGTCAAAATATAGTGCATTGTTCAAAATTCGCGCGCAGCTGTCGTGCAGCGTTGCACGCTTGCATCACGGCCTTTGACAAACGGGACAGTAGAAGCTGCTTCTTTGCGCTTGGCGCAGCATTTTGATTGGCGCACCGCAAGTATGACAGGGGGCGCCCTCTCGACCATACACAGCGGCACTGAGCTGAAAATGCCCTGCGCTGCCATCGGCCGACTGAAAATCCCTTAGTGTGCTGCCGCCCGATGCCACGGCCTGCTCAAGCACTGAGCGGATGGCTGCATGCAGGCGCGCTGCGCGCGCAGGCCCGATGCGCTTGGCTTGCGTTGTCGGCCGGATGCCCGATCTGAACAGCACTTCCGATGCGTAGATGTTGCCAACGCCCACTACGAGCTTTCCCGAGAGCAACACTTGCTTGATGGGCGATCGGCTTGCTTTTAGCCCAGCTTTAAAGCCCGCGAGAGAAAAAGCCTCGGAAAACGGCTCAACGCCAAGACGACCAAGCAATTTTTGCATCACAGGCGCGTCGTCGCTAGAGGCCCAGACCGCCGCCCCAAATCGGCGCGGGTCATGCAGACGCAAAGTGCCGCGGTCGGTCTGCAACTCGAAATGATCGTGCGGCCCGGCAAGAGGCAGGTTTTCACCAAAGGCCAAACTGCCTGACATTCCTAAGTGCAAAAGCAGAATGCCTTCGTCAAAGCGCAGCAGAAGGTACTTGCCTCGACGGTCTACGTCGACAACGCGCCGCCCCCGAAGCGAAGCCTCGCTGCATCCCAGAGGCCACCGCAACGGCTTCCCCACCTTTGCTCCAATAACCACCGCACCCGCAATGCGGCTCGCAAAGCTGCGCCGGGTAACTTCGACTTCGGGCAACTCAGGCATTGAGGGGGGCGCAGAAACAATCGTTTGGCATGGATTATTATGACCCGATGCCCTCCTCAAGACGCCTTCTGGCTGCCCGGTTTCTGGCTCTCTGCTTGGCCGCTGGCGCCGTGGAAGCGCAAACCGCAGCTCCTTCGCCGCCATCTCCCTCAGCCAGTACGCCGGCGTCAGAGGAGCGCAACGCCGAACTGGACGCCGAGCTTTTCTATGAAATATTTCTGGGCGAACTCTCCGTTCGCTCAGGCGATCCCGGCGCAGGCTACTCTTTGCTGCTCGAAGCGGCGCGTCGCAGCCAGGGGCAAAACCTTTATCAACGCGCTACAGACATCGCCTTGCAGTCGCGCTCTGGGGAGGCTGCGCTAACGGCGGCGCGCGCTTGGGAGACTGCATGGCCAGCGTCTAACGTGGCGCAGCGCTATTTGCTGCAAATCCTGCTGGCGCTCAACCGCACCGCTGAAACCGCAGCCCCTCTCACGCAGTACCTGCGCACCGCAGATGCAACGAACAAGCAGCAGCTCATTCTCTCGTTGCCCCTCGTGTACCGCCGGGCGAGCGACAAACAGCTTGCAGCCAAGGTCGTGAACGAAGCTTTGGCGCCCTATGTAACCGACCCCGCACTTGCCTCTGCGGCGCTGGTGACTCAGGGCCGAATGCTGCTGGTGGCAGGCGACACTGTGGCTGCACTGGCCGCTGCGAAAGCGGTTGCCAATCTCGCACCTGCCTCTGATGAGCTGGCCCTCTTTTCCCTGGATCTCTTGGAAGCCAAGGTGGAAGGCGCGGACGAATTGCTGCAAAAAGCATTTTCTGCCGCCCGCTCCCCGCAACTGCGCATGAACTACGCGCGAATCTTGCTTGAGCTTCAGCGCTTTGCGCCGGCCCAGACTCAGATAGAGACCGTGACACGCGAACACCCCGAGCTTGCCCGGCCCTGGCTGGCATTGGCTGCCTTACAAGTGCAAAGCGGGAAAGTCGATGCTGCAGAAGCCTCGTTGGCGCAATTCACGAAGACCACAGAGGCCACCATCGAGCCGACAGCGCAAGCCTCGGCAAGGGCCCAAGCGTATTTGCTGCAATCTGAGATTGCCGAGAAGCGCGGTAAATTTGACGATGCTGATGCGTGGCTCGGACGCATCGACAATGCGGAACTACGATTTGATGTACAGGTTCGCCGCGCCACCTTACTGGCACGCCGAGGCAAGTTGACGCATGCGCGCGCTCTGCTGCAAAGCTTGCCCGAAAGTTCGCCTGAGGAGAAGCGCCGCAAGCTGGTGGCCGAAGTCCAACTGCTGCGCGACAGCGGGCAATACGCAGATGCCTACGCATTGCAAGAAGAACTTGTAAAAGCGGCCCCGGAGGATGCCGACCTGCTGTACGACCAGGCCATGCTGGCAGAAAAGGCAGGCCACACCGACACGATGGAGCGCCTGCTGCGCAAACTCATTGCCACCAAGCCAGACTTTCACCACGCCTACAACGCGCTGGGCTATTCGTTTGCCGAACGCGGTGTGCACCTGTCTGAGGCACGCAAGCTTGTAGAGACAGCGCTTCGGCTTGCGCCAGGAGATCCTTTCATCACAGACAGCTTGGCATGGGTGGAGTTTCGTGCGGGGAACCCTAAACGCGCCTTGGAACTGCTCGCCAGCGCCTTCGCCGCGCGAAAAGATGCTGAAATCGCAGCGCATTACGGGGAAGTTCTTTGGGCGACGGGAGAGCACGAGCGCGCACGCGCTGTCTGGCGAGAAGGCCGGAGCAGCGACGCAGACAATGCCACGCTTCTTGAGACACTCAAGCGATTGGGCGTTTCGCTTTGACGACACTCACCGCACGTGAGCTGCCGCCCGCATGGCAGCGTTGGCTCGGCGTCTTGCTGCTCTGCATGTTGCTGGGCGCCTGCGCCCAGCCCCCGCGCACCTCAGCAAATCAGCCCCCTTCTGATGTGTGGACTGGCCGGCTTGCTCTTGCAGTAGATGGCAAGGCAGCGCAATCTTTTTCCGCCGGTTTTTCCTTGGAGGGAACGCCTGAGCGTGGCGAACTGACGCTCAGCACACCGCTCGGAACGCTGCTCGCTGCGCTGCGCTGGGAACCGGGCCGCGCCGAACTTCAATCGCCCAGCGGCGACCGCGCCGCCAACTCGCTTGATGAATTGCTCACCGATGCTGTGGGAACCGCAATTCCCGTAGCTGCCTTGTTCGCCTGGCTTAAGGGAGATGCAGTAACCGCCACCGGCTGGCAGGCCGACCTGAGCGGTCTTGAAGGCGGTCGTGTGGTGGCGGTGCGCACAGAGCCGCTGCCACGCACCACACTGCGCATTGCCCTTGACCGCTGAAGCGCGGGCTCGCCATGCAAAGCCTGTACGACGTTCCGGCCCCCGCCAAGCTCAACCTGTTTCTGCACATTACAGGTCGACGGCCGGACGGCTACCATTTGTTGCAGTCGGTGTTCATGTTGATCGATTGGTGCGATACGCTGCATTTTTCGGTCCGCCGTGACGGGCGCATCTCCCGAGAAGACTTGGTGGGCGACTTACCCGAGGAAGACTTGTGCGTGCGTGCAGCGCGGACGCTACAGAAGGCCTGCCATTGCCCGCTCGGCGTGCATATTGGCTTGATCAAACGGATTCCAGCCGAGGCTGGAATGGGCGGCGGCTCGTCGGACGCGGCGAGCACCCTACTTGCACTCAATCGCTTGTGGAACCTGGGACTCACACGCCCGCAGTTGCTTGCGCTTGCTGCGCCGCTCGGCGCGGACGTGCCGTTCTTTCTGGGTGGCACCAACGCCTGGGTTGAAGGCATTGGCGAGCGTTTGACCCCTCTGGCCGGATCGTCTACCCTGCCCTCGCAGCAGTTCGTAGTTGTAAAGCCTGAGGCAGGATTGCCCACTTCCGCAATTTTTTTGCAGTTGTCGGCGAAAAATTATTCCGGTAATGCTACAATTTCAGGCTTTGCTGCAAACCCATTTGGCTATGGCCAAAACGACTTGCAGAGCATCGCCGAAACGCTGTGCCCCGAAGTGTCCCAAGCCCTCAGTTGGCTCAAAGCACAAGGATTGCATGGCAGAATGACGGGTTCTGGAAGTGCTGTGTTTGCAGCCGCATCGCACGCAGTTCAACTGCCTGCTCCTACGGGTGCATGGCAGGTGAAGGTTTGCGATAATCTGGCGGTCCATCCTCTGGCAGGTTGGGCAACAGAGTAAGTTTTGGGTATGCAGTCAATTTTCGGCTGTGCACCTGTGTAGGGGAGTCGCCAAGCTGGTTAAGGCACTGGATTTTGATTCCAGCATGCAAAGGTTCGAATCCTTTCTCCCCTGCCAAATTTTTGTCCTACCCGGACAGCTCTTTCAAATCGCTGGGACGCTCATGCAGGCCAATCACCCCGATTTCATGGTCTTCACCGGCAATGCCAATCCGCAGCTTGCCGCTGAAATTGCTCAGCATCTCGGTATAAGCCTTGGCGCCGCACATGTGGGGCGCTTTTCTGACGGCGAAGTCATAGTCGAAATCAAGCAAAACGTTCGCGCACGCGACGTCTTTGTGGTGCAGTCCACCTGCGCACCGACCAACGACAGCCTGATGGAATTGCTCATCATGGTCGATGCCCTCAAGCGCGCGTCGGCTGAGCGCATCAGTGCCGTGATCCCCTACTTCGGCTACGCTCGACAAGACCGCCGCCCGCGCTCGACCCGAGTTCCCATCAGCGCCAAGGTCGTGGCCAATATGCTGCAAGCCGTTGGCGTGGCCCGCGTGCTGACGATGGATTTGCACGCCGACCAAATTCAGGGCTTCTTCGACATCCCCGTCGACAACATTTACGCCTCGCCGGTGCTGCTTGGCGATTTGCGCCAGATGGACTACCACGACCTCATCGTGGTCTCGCCCGATGTGGGCGGCGTGGTGCGCGCCCGGGCCTTGGCCAAACAGCTCAATTGCGATCTGGCCATCATCGACAAGCGTCGCCCAAAGGCCAACGTGTCTGAAGTAATGCACGTGATCGGCGAAATTGAAGGCCGCAACTGCGTCGTCATGGACGACATGATCGACACCGCAGGCACTTTGGTGAAAGCAGCCGAAGTGCTCAAAGAGCGCGGCGCCAAGAAGGTCTACGCCTATTGCACGCACCCGATTTTCTCGGGCCCTGCCATTGAACGCATTACCCAAGGCGCCGCCCTGGACGAAGTCGTCGTCACCAACACCATCCCCTTGAGTGAGGCGGCGCGTGCCTGCCCCAAGATTCGCCAAGTTTCCGTGGCCCCGCTGTTCGCCGAGACGATCCAGCGCATTGCCCGCGGCGACTCGGTAATGAGTTTGTTCTCGGATCAGGAAAATCTTTTCTGATTCGAGACAAGAAGCCGGGCTGCCTATCAGGCAGCCCACCAATCAACCGGAAGTGACACTGGTCGCGGTGCACTTCGATTCGGAGAAAACTATGAACATCGTCGCTTTTGAGCGCGCCAAGCAAGGTACGGGTGCGAGCCGCCGTCTGCGCAATTCGGGCCGCACGCCCGGCATCATCTACGGCGGCACCGCCGAGCCCCAGAACATCGAGCTGGACCACAACGGTCTGTGGCACGCCTTGAAGAAGGAAGCCTTCCATTCGAGCGTGCTCGAAATGGAAGTCGGCGGTGCCACAAGCAAAGTGCTGCTGCGCGACGTGCAGTACCACCCCTACAAGCAGCTCGTGCTGCACGTGGACTTCCAGCGCGTGGACGCCAAAACCCGCCTGCACATGAAGGTGCCACTGCACTTCGCCAATGCGGAAGAATCGCCTGCTGTGAAGGTGGACCATTGCACGGTCAACCACGTGGTGACTGAGCTCGACGTGGCCTGCATGCCTTCCGACCTGCCCGAGTTCATCACATTGGACCTGAGCGAGCTGAAGAAGGGTTCTTCGCTGCACTTGAAGGACGTCAAGCTGCCCAAGGGCGTGACCGCCGTGACCAAAGGTTCTGCCAACAACCCTGTGCTGGTGTCGGTAATCGCACCACTGGTGATCGTGGAAGCACCTGCTGCTGACGCTGCGGCCGACGCCGCCCCTGCAAAGGGCAAGGGCAAGAAGAAGTAAGCTTCTGTGCCTTTTTCAGCCGCAAGCTGCGGCTGACTTGCAACGGCCCACCGCGTGTGGGCCGTTTCTCATTGTGCTGGCGGACGATGCCGCCACGCCCCTCTCTGCGGATAATCCCTCTCATGATCAAACTGGTGGTGGGCCTGGGCAACCCGGGCTCGGAATACGCGGACACGCGGCACAACGCGGGCTTCTGGTGGGTGGATGCCTTGGCGCGCGAGCTAAAGGTGCAGCTGGTACCCGAGCGCGGCTATTGGGGTCTGGCGGCGCGCGCCACGGTGCAGGGCCAGCCGGTGTGGCTGCTGGAGCCGCAGACCTTCATGAATCTGTCGGGCAAGTCGGTCGCGGCGCTGGCGCGATTTTTCAAAATTGCGCCGGACGAAGTATTGGTGGTGCACGACGAGCTTGACCTGCAGCCCGGCCAGGCCAAGCTTAAGCGCGGCGGTGGGCATGCGGGCCACAACGGTCTGCGCGACATCCATGCGCAGTTCGGTTCACCCGACTACTGGCGGTTGCGCATCGGCATTGGCCATCCGGGTGACCGCGCAGAAGTCGCGAACTGGGTGCTCAAGCGTCCGCCGCAAGATCAGCGCGAGTTGATCGAGGACAGCATAGCGCATTCGCTCAAGGCTTGGCCCGTTTTGCTTGCAGGCGACATGGAGAAGGCGGCGCAGCAAATTCACACCACCAAGCCGCCAAGGCCGAAACCACCGCGGCTGGTAGAGCCTGTTTGAAACTATGCTTTTGATAGCTGTTAGCGCTTACGGTATGTGCGTTAGAGGCCGTTTTTCTAAAAATCCGAGCGTACCGACGGGTTGCAACCGATGCGCCCGAAGTTCCGGAATTGGGGTCTGAGCACGAGTTTCGCTGCGCTGCATCGTGATCCGACCCCAATGCCTGCGCCGTGCGCGTTTCAATCGTTTCGGGGCTTGCTCGCTGCAACGAGCGCGGCCAAAACCAGCGGCCGGCGTGCAAGGGCCGCCCCGCAGCACTGCCGGCGTCCTCCTTCCCGAATCGCAAGGCGAATCGAGAAGGGGCTGAGCGCCGCGGCTCCAAGCCTGCCTGCGCAGGCTTGGACGTGTGCGAAGAGCAGCCGCTTCTGGCGGCTGCACGGAGAAGGGAAGCGTCTCAGGGGGATGTCTGAGCTTCCTGCAAACGCTGGAATTTCTGCCACAGCGTTTCCCGGTTTTCCACATGCGCAGGGTCGACCGGAATGCAGGCCACAGGGCAAACCTCGACGCACTGCGGCTGGTCAAAATGGCCCACACATTCGGTGCACTTGTGTGGGTCGATCTCGTAGATTTGCTCGCCCATGGTGATCGCCTGGTTTGGGCACTCGGGCTCACAGACATCACAGTTGATGCATTCGTCGGTGATCCTCAAGGCCATTGCGCACTCCGTGGGTGATACCGGGCATCGCGCCGCCCGGAAAGCGTCGATTATCCCGCGTGGGTCAACGCACTACAGCGCGTGCTGGCTTTGACGTTAAGCTGGGCCACGTAGGGGTTTTGGACCCCACTCAGTTCCCTTCCCATGCTGCCGTTCCTTCTGCGCCGAACCATCACTTTGCTGCTCACGCTCGCCGCCGCGTCGGTGGTGGTGTTTGTCGTGCTCGACATCTTGCCCGGAAACGCCGCGCAAACCATGATGGGGCCGGACGCTGCGCCAGAGGCCGTCGCCGAGCTGGCACGCCAGCTGGGGCTGGACCAGCCCGCCTGGCAGCGCTACGGCGACTGGGTGCGCGGCTTGGTGCACGGCAACATGGGCGAGAGCTACGCCTACGGCAGCCCGGTGGGCGAACTCGTCTTCGAGCGGCTTGCCGTCACCGTGCCGCTGGCCCTCATGGCGATCGTCATGGCCAGCACCTTGGCACTGCTGACCGGTATGTTTGCCGCATCGCGCCACAACCGGGCGGGCGACGTCGGCACCATGGCGCTGGTGCAGTTGGGCATTGCGGTACCGAATTTCTGGCTGGCCATTCTGCTGATTTTGCTGTTTGCAGTGCAGCTGCAGTGGCTGCCGGCGGGAGGCTTCCCGGGCTGGAGTGCGCTGGACGGCGGCGGCTTCTGGCCGGCATTGCAAGCACTGCTGCTGCCCGCGGTGTCGCTGGCCGTGGTGCAGGGCGCCATCCTGGCGCGCATCACCCGCTCGGCGGTGCTGGAAGTGCTGCGAGAGGACTTCGTGCGCACCGCGCGCGCCAAAGGCTTGTCCCGCCGCGCGGCGCTCTGGCGCCATGTGCTGAGGAACGCGCTGGTGCCGGTGCTCACGGTGATGGGGCTGCAATTTGCGGGCTTGCTGGCGGGCACCATCGTGGTTGAGAACGTGTTTGCGTTGCCGGGCCTGGGTCGGCTCGTGTTCCAGTCGATTGCCAACCGCGACCTCATCGTGGTGCGCAACTGCGTGCTGCTGCTGGCCACCATGGTGGTCGTCGTCAATTTCCTGGTCGACGTGCTGGCGGCGTACATCGACCCGCGGCTGGCCCGCCGCGCCACATGATTGGCACAGCCTTGCCCCGCCGACCATGGCAGCGTGCGCTGCGCCATGGCAGCTTCGTGCTTGGCGGTGCCATGACGCTGCTGGTGCTGGGTGCGGCATTTGTATCGTTGTGGTGGACGCCTTGGTCGCCCTTCGCGATGGACATGGCGCAGCGCCTGGCGCCCCCGGGCACTGCGCACTGGCTGGGTACCGACGCTTTTGGCCGCGATGTGGCCTCGCTGCTGCTGGTGGGCGCGCGCAGCAGCTTGATTGCGGGCGTGGTTGCCGTGGGGATTGGCCTCGTCGTCGGCACCGCGCTCGGGCTGCTGGCGGCGGCGCGGCGCGGCTGGGTGGAAGAGCTCGTCATGCGGTTGGCCGACTTCAGCTTTGCGTTCCCGGCGGTGCTCTCTGCCATATTGTTCACCGCCGCCTGGGGCGCGGGCTTGGTCAACGCCATCGTGGCGATTGGCATTTTCAACATCCCGGTGTTCGCGCGGGTCTCGCGCGCAGGGGCGCTCGCGGTGTGGTCGCGCGAATACGTGCTGGCGGCACGCGCCTGCGGCAAGGGGCAAATGCGCATCACGCTGGAGCATGTGCTGCCCAACATCGCCTCCGCCCTCATCGTGCAGGCCACGGTGCAGTTTGCGTTGGCGATTCTGGCCGAGGCGGCGCTTTCCTACCTGGGTCTGGGCACGCAGCCGCCGCAGCCGTCCTGGGGCCGCATGCTGGCCGACGCGCAAACGCTGATGTATCAGGCGCCGCTGCTGGCCGTGTGGCCTGGTGCGGCCATTGCCTGCGCGGTGCTCGGCCTCAATTTGCTGGGGGACGGCCTGCGCGACCTGCTGGACCCCCGCTTGTCCCGTTCGCGCTGAAGGTCCCCCATGTCGCTTCTCGAAGTCACCAACCTGCGCATAACGCTCGCCACGCCGCACGGCGCGGTCGACGCCGTGCGCGGCATCGACTTTTCCCTGACCGCTGGAAGCACCTTGGGCCTGATAGGCGAATCGGGCTGCGGCAAATCGCTCACCGCGCTGGCGCTGATGGGCTTGCTGCCTGAGGGCGCCAGCGTAAGCGGCAGCATGCGCTTGGACGGCCAGGAACTGGTCGGGTTGGACGAAACTGCGCTTTGCGCACTGCGCGGCAACCGCATCGCTATGGTGTTCCAGGAGCCCATGGCCGCGCTCAACCCGTTGCACCGCGTGGTCGATCAAGTCGCCGAGCCGCTGCGCATCCACCGCGGCATGCGGCGCGCTGAGGCGCGCAAGCAAGCGCAAAAGCTGCTTGAGCGTGTTGGCATTGCCGACGCCGCACGCCGCATGAGCGGTTACCCACATGAATTTTCCGGCGGCCAGCGCCAGCGCATTTGTATTGCCATGGCGCTCGCCTGCGGGCCCGCGCTGCTGATTGCCGACGAGCCCACCACAGCGCTGGACACTGAAGTGCAGGCCCAAATCCTCGCGCTGCTGGGCGAACTGGTGGCCGAGCGCAATATGGCGCTGCTGCTGATTTCGCACGACCTTGCCGTGGTGGCGCAGCACACGGCGCAGATGCTGGTGATGTACGGCGGCACCCTTGTCGAAGCCGGGCCGACACCGCAGGTGTTTGCCCGCATGGCCCACCCGTACACGCGCGGCCTGATGGCGGCGCGGCCCGTGCTTGGAGCTGATGGGGCGACGCCCGCCGCGCAGCGCCCGCCCCTGCCGACCATTGCCGGCAGCGTGCCGCCACTGCACGCTATGCCGCCCGGCTGCCCGTTTGCCGGGCGCTGCGCCTTCACGATAGACGCGTGCCACGCCGCGCCGCCGCCTGCAGTGGATTTGGGCCAGGGCCACCGCGTGCGCTGCATTCGGCCAGAAGCCATGGCGGGCAATGCGCCATGAACACAATTACTCCTGAAAAAATAGCTGATGGCGCTTATGCAGCAAGCGCTGCAGGCCATTTTGAGCATAAACACAGCGTTGTGCCTTTGCTGCAAGTCCTTAATCTGGCGCACCACTACCCGCTGCCGCGCAAGCGGCTGTGGGGGCCACGCCCGCAGGTCACGGCGCTCGCGGATGTCAACCTCACGCTTCACGCGGGGCAAAGCCTGGGCATCGTCGGCGCCTCGGGCTCGGGCAAGTCCACGTTGGCGCGGCTGGTGATGGCGCTCGAAGTGCCCAGCAGCGGCAGCGTGCTGTGGGCAGGCCAGAACCCCCAGCAGATGGGTGCAGGCGCACTGCGCCGCGCGCGCCGCCACATGCAGATGGTGTTCCAAGACCCCTTTGGCGCACTCGACCCACGCCAGCGCATTGCCCGCATCGTGGCCGAGCCGCTGGCGGCCGAAGGTGGTGCCAGCCGCGCGGAGCAGCGCCGCCGCGCTGCCGAGGTGCTGGAGCAAGTGGGGCTCGCCGCCTCCGTGCTGGACCAGTACCCACACGAATTCTCAGGTGGGCAGCGCCAGCGCATCGCCATTGCGCGGGCCCTCATCACCCGGCCGCGCGTCATCGTGGCCGACGAGCCGGTGAGCGCGCTCGACGTCTCCGTGCAGGCGCAGGTGCTCAACCTGATGCAGCAACTGGCGCGCGATTTCGGCGTCACTTACTTGCTCATCAGCCACGACCTCGCTGTGGTGAACCACCTGTGCGACCGGGTGGCCGTGCTGCACCAAGGCCGCATCGTTGAGCAGGGGCCGCCGGGCGATCTTTTCCATGCGCCCCAACACCCGTACACCCGCGCGCTGGTGGCCGCCATGCCGCTGGTGTCGTAAGTTGGAAGTAGGTTGAAAAAGTGAAAGTTGTCGAAGTCGTCGTCAGGCAAGACGCAAACCACAGCGATAGCCGGAGCTATCGCGAGGATTTGCAACGCGGCATGGCGGCAATTCTCGGCAGTTTTCTGAAACGAACTTTCAACTCACGACACTAGGCCATCTGGTGTACAAAAGCCCTATTTGCCGCCTTCGGAGACCCCTACATGATCAATCGCCGCACCGCCCTCGCTGCTTCGCTCGGCGCCGCACCTCTCGTCAGCCCGCTTGCAGCCCTCGCCAAGGAAGACGGCGCGCGCATGGTGCTCGCCCTCACGCTGGAGCCGCCGGGCCTGGACCCAACCGCGAACGCGGCCTCGTCCATTGACGAAGTGGTGCTCTACAACGTGTTTGAAACGCTCACCAAAATCAACTCCGACGGCAGCGTCTCGCCCCTGTTGGCAGAAAGCTGGGAAGTGTCGCCCGACCTTAAAACCACCACGTTCAAACTGCGCAAGGGCGTGAAGTTTCACAACGGCGAGCCCTTCAACGCCGAGAGCGTGAAGTTCTCGCTCGAGCGCGCAGGTGGCGACAAAAGCACCAACAAGGACAAGCGCAGCTACGCAAAGGTGCGCACGCATGTGGAGGATGCGCACACGGTGGTGCTCATCAACGAGGACATCGACCCCGACTTCCTCTTCGTGCTTGGCCAGGCCACCGCCGTCATGGTCGAGCCCAAGAGCGCCGCCAGCAACGCGACGCAGCCCGTGGGCACAGGCCCCTACAAGCTGGCGCAGTGGCGGCGCGGTGCCTCGGTCGCGCTAGAGCGTTGGGACCAGTACCGCGATGCGAAGAAGGTGCGCATCCAGCGCGCAACGTTCCGCTTTATCTCCGACCCGGCCGCCCAGGTGGCCGCCTTGCTGGCCGGCGATGTGGACGTGTTCGCGCGCGTGACACCGCGCAGCGTGGCGCAGTTCAAAGGCAAACCCCGTTACCAGGTGGTGGTGAGCGGTTCACGCGCCAAGACCATCCTCGCGATGAACAACGGCAAGAAGCCTCTGACCGATGTGCGCGTGCGCCGCGCAATTGCCGCCGCAGTCGACCGCAAGGCCGTCATTCAGGGCGCCGCCGAGGGCTACGGCGTGCCCATTGGCAGTCACTACGTGCCCGGCGCCTTTGGCTACGTGGACACCACCGGCATCAACCCCTACGACCCGGCCAAAGCCAAGCGCCTGCTGGAGGAAGCCGGCGTGCGCATGCCGCTGGAACTCACCATGACGCTGCCGCCGCCCCCTTATGCCCGCCAGGGCGGCGAAATCATCGCCGCGCAGCTTGCGCAAGTGGGCATCAAGGTGAAGCTGGAGAACGTCGAATGGGCGCAGTGGCTCTCGGGAACCTTCGGCAACAAGAACTACGACCTGACCATCATTTCGCACGTTGAGCCCTTTGACCTCGGCAACTTCACCAAGCCCGATTACTACTGGCAGTACCAGTCCAAGGAGTTCAACGCGCTGTTCGACAAAATCCAGAACGCGGCCCGCCCCGCCGACCGCGCACGCCTGCTGGGCGAAGCGCAGCGCATGCTGGCCGACGACTGCGTGCACGAGTTCCTCTACCAGCCGCAGTGGGTAACTGTGGCGAACAAGCGCGTGCGCGGCTTGTGGAAGGACATGCCGATTTTCGTCAACGACCTCTCGGCGCTGTCTTGGACGTAATAGCGACACCCCCTGAGCGGCTGCGCGGCGTCCGCTGATTGGGGATGTGGCAGTTGCGCACGCAGAGCGCTCAATTTTGTGAAAGGAAACTGAGTGACCCAGTTGCATGAATTGTCTGCCGGCGCGCTGGCAAAAGGCTACGCGGCGGGCGTCTTCTCGCCGGTCGAAGTGACGCAGGCCGTGCTGGCGCACATCGAGCGCTGGGAGCCACACCTGCACGCCACTTGGCTGCTTCGGCCCGAACTGGCGCTGGCCCAGGCACGCGAGAGCGAAGCGCGCTGGCAGCGCAGCGCACCGCTCTCAAAGCTTGACGGCGTGCCCATGACGCTCAAGGACAACATCGCCACGCGGGGCGACCCGACGCCGCTGGGCACCGCCGCCGCGCCGCTTTACCCTGCGGCGGCAGACGCGCCACCGGCGGCGCGTCTGCGCGAAGCGGGCGCGGTGCTGGTCGCCAAAACCACCATGCCCGACTACGGCATGCTGTCGTCTGGCTTGTCGAGCTTTCACGCACTCGCGCGCAACCCCTGGAACGTCAGCAAAGGGCCGGGCGGGTCGAGTGCCGGTGCGGGCGCCGCCGCTGCAGCCGGCTACGGTCCGCTGCATGTCGGCACCGACATTGGCGGTTCGCTCCGCCTGCCGGCCTCATGGTGCGGCATCTTCACGCTCAAACCCAGTCTGGGCCGCATTCCCATCGACCCGCCCTACACCGGCCGCGCTGCCGGCCCGATGACCCGCAGCGTGGAAGACGCCGCGCTGATGATGGCCGTGCTCTCGCAACACGACGCGCGCGACAGCATGGCGCTGCCGCCACAAGACATTGCTTGGCACGACTTTGAGCGCAGCGCCGGGCACCTGCGTGGCCTGCGCATTGGTTTGCTGCTGGACGCCGGCTGCGGCCTGCCGGTGGACCCGCAGGTGCGGGAAGCCGTCGCCAGCGCCGCGAAAATCTTCGAGCAGGCTGGCGCGACCGTCACCCCCATGGCGCCGTTCCTTACACCCGAGATGCTCGCCGGCATGGACCGCTTCTGGCGCATGCGCTCACACTTGGACATGGCCGCCCTGCCGCTCGAGCGCAAGGCGCGGGTGCTGCCCTTCATTCAGGCCTGGGCCGACAGCGCCGCGGGCTTATCGGCCACCGAAGTGTTCCACGCCGCCCAGCAGTTCCACGCTACGCGCGTGGCCACCGTGGCGGCGTGCAATGCGTTCGACTACGTGCTCTCGCCCGTCGCGCCAATCACCGCCTTTGCTGCTGAGTTGGCCAGCCCCACCAACGACCCGCTGCGAGCGCTCGAGCACATTGCGTTCACCGTGCCGTTCAATATGTCTGAGCAGCCGGCCGCCTCAATCAACTGCGGCTACAGCGACGACGGCCTGCCCATTGGCCTGCAGATCGCCGGCGCCCGGTTTGACGACCTGGGCGTGCTGCGTGTGGCGCGCGCCTTCGAGCAGCTGCGTGGGCCGCAGCATCCGTGGCCGGAGCCACCTGCTTGATAGAGCAAGATTTTAAAATGCCTTTTTCACCTGCATCGCTTTCCAGTAAAGCGCAAAGAGCTATTAATTTTCTAGCAATTAGGGTGGGATGCAATGGATTGACTTTCCACTAAGCCGGCGTATGGTTTCCTCCAACTGAGAAGGCGCATGCGATGGGAAATGTTGAACACTGGAGGCTCGCAGATCTGCCGTCGATTGCGTCCACCTTGCGAAAATGGGCTGCGTCGGTGGGAACAAGGCAATTGCACGTATGAATGGCGAAGACCTGAACAAAGAGCGGCTGGAGCTGGTGCTGGAGGCAGCAGGGCTGGATTTGTGGGAGAACGACTTGGTGACAGGCCAAGTGACGCAAAGCGCGAGAAAAACATTTAGGGAGCTGGGCTACGCCGAAGAAGAAATGGCGTCAGGCCTCCCGGCGATTTACGAGATGTTTCACCCAGGCGACCTCGACACGGTGCGCCAAGCAGTCGCCGATCATGTGGCAGGCATTGCCCCACAATACCGCGCCGAATTCCGGCTGCGCTCGAAAGCTGGCAATTGGGTCTGGTTTGCCAACTACGGGCGCATCATGGACCGAAGCAGCGCAACGCCAGGAAAGCGTCTGATTGGGGTCACCTTCAACATCCACGACCGCAAGCAAAAAGAAGACGAGATCGCACAGATCAACCAGCGACTCGTCGAGCAGAACAAACTTCTGCATGAACTCAACGGCGCACTGGAACTGCTGGCAGCGACCGATTCGCTGACTGGCCTGGCCAACCGGCGCACGCTGATGACCACAGGCGCAAACGAGTGCAAACGCACAGAACGCTTTGGCCACCCGCTTTCTTTGCTGCTGGTGGATATCGATTTTTTCAAAACGGTCAACGACACCTGGGGCCACCTTGCCGGCGACAGCGTGATCTGCGCCGTGGCCCACGCCTGCGCGGCGCACAAGCGCTCCGGCGTGGACACAGTGGCGCGTTTTGGCGGCGATGAATTCGTGGTCGTGCTGCCCGAAACCGATGGCCCCAGCGCTCTGCGCGTGGCCGAGATGCTGCGAGACGAAGTTGCTGCCATCGCCATACCCATAGACAACGACGGCACCTGCATGTGCGTCACGGTGAGCATTGGCGCGGCCACTTTGCACCAAGGCGCCGGGCTTGGTTTTGACGACCTGCTGCATGCGGCGGACAAAGCACTCTATCGGACAAAGGAAACGGGCCGCAACGGCGTTTGCGGCGCGGACGTTCCGCAGGCTGGGGTTGCTTTGGCTCCTACTCTTTTGGTCGCGCAGGCGAGCGTATAAGTGGCGCACCGATCGGTTAAATTATTTCGGCGAAATCGGTCTCTAGCGCTTATGCAGTAAGCGCAGGCAGCTACTTAACCGATAGCATCAAACCGAGGCGCGACTGATCGTAGCCAGGCGCACCGCCAAACCGAGAAACACCACGCCCGCCGCCCGGTTGAGCCAGCGCTGCGCACGCTCAGAGCGCAGCAGCAACGTTCCAAAGGTGCCAGAGAAAACGGCAATGGCGCCAAACACAATCAGCGTGGCCAGCATGAAAACAACGCCCAGCAGCATGATCTGCGGCGCCACGCTGCCAAGCGCCGGGTTCGCGAACTGGGGCAAAAACGCGAGGAAGAAAATCAACACCTTTGGATTGGTGAGGTTCATCACCATGCCGCGCCCCACCATGCGCCAGGCGCTGGCGGCCGGGCGATCAGGGGTACGGGGCGCCATCGCTGGGCCCGCCTCCTCCTTCGTTGCCTGCGACGCCTGCGCTTGCGGCCGCAGCGACTGCCAAGCCAGCCACGCCAGATAAGCCGCACCCAGGTATTTCAGCACTGTGAACGAAGTTGCCGAGGCAGCGAAAAGCGCCGCCAGCCCCAGTGCCACTGCCGCCGTGTGCACCACCAGGCCAGAACACAGGCCCACAACCACTGCCATGCCAGCGCGCCAGCCGCGCTGAGCCGACTGAACCAGCACAAACAAGTTGTCGGGGCCGGGCGTAATGCCCAGCAGCAGCGATACGCCAAAGAAGGCGAGCAGGGTGTCGAAGGTGGGCATGGAAGGTCGGGAAGCGCAAAAACGCCATTGTGAAACAGCGCCGCGGTTTGGGTTAGCGACGTTAGCGCATCGGAATCACAAAAACGCGGGGCTTGGGCGCACAGCCCGGCCCTGCGAATGGCGCGCTGTCACGCTCCCAGCCGGTGCCCGGGGAAGTTTGGGCGCAGATGCGCACGCCGTCCACTTTGCTGCGCCACCAGTACCAGGGTGCGGGCGCGGCCCAGAGCTGCGCGGCGAGTAGCAGTGTGAACAATGCGACGGCGCTGCGCGCGAACGCTGTCCTCCATCTGCAGGGAGCGGCGTGAGTCGTGCTTTTGGCCAGATCAAGAAGATGAGGGCTGTGTGCTTTCATGGTGACTGCGGCATTCAGGCCGTGATGATCCAGCCTTCCAAGCGGTCCATCGCTGGCGGCAGGCCATACAGCGCATCACCCTCAGCATGGCGCTGCGCGCCCCAAGCGGCCTGCAGCAGGCACAGCACGGCGTCGAGCTGGTCGCCCCGGGCGTCGTCCACCAAGGCATCGCGCTGGGCGTGGCTGAGTTTGAGCCGCAAGCCCAGGCGGCTTTGCCCGTGTTCCAACGCGGTCAGCAGGTCTTTGCGGGCGATCAGACGATCGGGCGTTTGCTTGGCGCGGTCGTCGCTTTTGTAGCTGCGCCGGCCGATCAGTTCGCGCGCCAGCAGGCCTGGATAGGCCTCCAGCGCCACGCGCCGCGGGTCGCCAGCGTGCAGGCCCGGCAGGTGCACGCCTGCTGCAAGCAGCAGCGGCACACCGGCGTGCAGCATGTAGGCGACTGGGGGATTGACCCATTTCATGCTTGGGCTCGAGCCTGCTGGCCCGTCGGTGGCGCGGTGGGCAAACTTGCCGCCCACCGGCCGCGCGGCGCAGAACGCGGCAAACAGCTCGCGGATTTCGGGGCGGGAGAGCTCTGCGTAGTGCTGCATGCAAGCGCTCCACTCCAGCGGCCAGCCAAGCGTGTGCAGCAGTTCACGTGGCAGGCCAAAGGGCAGATCAAAGCCACCAACCCAGTCGGCTGCCTCGGCCAGCCAGCCGCCGAACTCGGGCAAGGTATCAAAGCAAAGAAGTTTTTCCAGCAGCACCACGCTGCCATGCAGGCGTCCCCGCGCCAGTACGACGGGCTTGTGTCGGCTGGGGCTGCTGGTGAAATCGACGCCGATCAGCCGCACGCTGGGCGCAGATTCAGGCTCTGCCGATGATGGAGGCGGTGGCCATCAGCTCTTCGAGGAGTGCAAACGACACCGAACCGGAGACGCTGTACGGGTCCAGCTCGGGCTTCTCGGAATATTTGAGCAAGATGGAATGGTTGATCTTGGAGAGGTTCACCTTGCCCATGGTCCAGCCGCCAAAGCGGCGCTCTGCAATTTCTTCGTAGTGCAGCAACTCCACATCTTTGTGGCGCACGTCGCGCTGGATGTGGCCGTACAGCTCGTTCACCGCAGAGCGCCCACCTTCGATAGCCTGCAAAAACACGCCGCCGCCGTAGCACAGGATGCCGGTGATGCCGCAGCCCGGGTTGTGCTCGCGCGACTGGGTGAGGATGGCGTCGATGGCTTCTGGCGAGTTGTCGACGGCGCGGCTGGCGTAGAGCAGGCGTACGAGCATGATTAGCGTCCTGGAATGAGGGAGAGGAATTCGCGGCGCAGCGAGGCGTCTTTGAGGAACACACCGCGCATGACCGAGTTGAGCATCTTGCTGTCCATCTCTTTCACGCCGCGCCAGGACATGCAGAAATGGCTCGCTTCCATGACGATGGCCAGGCCATCGGGCTGGGTTTTTTCCATGATCAGGTCGGCCAGTTGCACCACGGCTTCTTCCTGAATCTGCGGGCGGCCCATAACCCAATCTACCAGCCGGGCGTATTTGGACAGGCCAATCACGTTGGTGTGCTCGTTCGGCATGACGCCGATCCAGATCTTGCCGATCACCGGGCACAGATGGTGGCTGCAAGCGCTGCGCACGGTGAGCGGGCCGACGATCATCAGCTCGTTCAAATGCTCGGCATTGGGAAACTCGGTGATCGCTGGCGGCGCCACATAACGGCCGTTGAAAACTTCATTCAGGTACATCTTGGCCACGCGGCGGGCCGTGGCGTGGGTGTTGTGGTCGCCTTGGGTGTCGATGACCATGCTGTCGAGCACGCCCTGCATCTTGACCTCGACCTCGTCGAGCAGGCGCTCAAGTTCGCCGGGCTCGATGAACTGGGCGATGTTGTCGTTGGCGTTAAAGCGCTTGCGCGCCGCGACGATGCGCTCACGAATTTTGACGGAGACGGGAACGCCTTCGTCTTGGGCTTCGGGGCGGATCTCATGGGAGTCAGAGCGCTGCATGCGCGAATAGTACCAGCGGCGCAAGGTTCACGTATTTAGAGGGTTTTTGGCCTCTAGCGCTTATGCAGCAAGCGCAATCAGCTATCAAAACTGAAGCTCAACGTGCCTGACTCAGTAGTTCTTCCCCGTGATCCACAGCGCGCTGCGCACCAGCGCAAACGCCAGGCGGTCGAGCAGGCGCGCGCGCCACGGCCGTGCGGCGTAGGCCGCGCTGTCGATCTGCTGGCCAGCATGCTCCATAGCGTGCACCAGACGCCCCTGCAGGCTGCGCGCGAAATCGGCGTCCGCCACCGCCACATTGGCCTCTTTGGCCAGCAGCAGACTCAGCGGATCGAGGTTGGACGAGCCCACGGTCGCCCAAGGGTGCGTGCCGTCGGCGTCGATCACTGCCACCTTGGCGTGCAGAAAGCTCGGCGCGTATTCGTGGATTTCAATTCCCGCCTTCAACAGCTTGCCGTACACCGGCCGCGCCGCGTGGTACTGCAAAAAGTATTCGTAGCGCCCCTGCAGCAGCAGCCGCACGCGCACGCCGCGCCCGGCCGCCAGCACCAGCGCGCGCCGCAAGCGCCGGCCTGGGACGAAATACGCATTGGCAATGATGATCTCGTCGCGTGCCTGTGCAATCGCGCGCAGGTAGGCGTGCTCAATGCCAGCGCGGTGGGTCAGGTTGTCGCGCAGCAGCAAGGCCGCACGCACCGTGCCCACGCCCTGCCGTGCGCTTCCCGCACCGCGCGACGCCGCCTTCGCTGCGTGCATGGCGCTGCGCGCGTCGCCCAAATGCCGCGCGCGTGCCGCGCTGGCGGCCTGCATGCGCCACCAGACGATTTGCATGGCCGCCTGCGCTTCTGCAGCAATGGGGCCGCGCACCTGAACCGCAAAATCGAGCCGTGGCGCTTCAAGCCGCCCGTGGTTGGGGTCGTAAAAATCGTCCAACAAATTGATGCCGCCGCAAAACAGCAGCGCGCCGTCCACCACGCACAGCTTGCGGTGCAGCCGGCGCCAGCGCTGCGGCAGCAGCAAACCCAGCGGCCCGAGTGGTGCGTAGACCTGGTAGTGCACACCGGCGCCCTCCAGTCGCTCAAGCCAGTCGGTGGCCATGCCGCCGGTGCCAAAGCCATCGACCAGCAATTGCACCTCGACGCCCCGGCGCGCGGCGCGCTCCAGCGCTTCGCCGATGCTGGCGCCACTGTCCGTGAAATCGCAGATGTAGGTCTCGAAGCGGATGCTCTGCGCCGCGCCATCCATGGCCTGCACCAGCGCGGGGAACAGCTCTTGCGCGCCCTGCAGCAGCGCCACACTGTGGCCCGAAATCAGCTCGACATTGCGCGCCATCTACAAACGAAATTCGGCCACCAGCGGCAGGTGGTCCGACATGCGCCACCAGATGCGGCCCTGCGGCACATGCGTGCCCATGGGCGTGAGGCCGCGCACGTAAATGTGGTCCAGCTGCACGATTGGCAGGCGAGCCGGGTAGGTAAAAGCGCTTTGCTCAAACTCGATCAAACCGATCTGCGCCAGCCCCTTCTTCACTTGCAGGCCCCAATCGTTGAAGTCCCCTGCCACCACCAAAGGCGCGCCTGCCGGCACTTCGCGCTCGATGAACTGGCGCAGGCGCTGCACCTGGCGCAGTCGGCTGCCGGGGATGAGCCCAAGGTGGACCACGATGGAATGCACCGGTCGCCCGTCTAGGTCGATTTCCACATGAAGCAGCCCGCGCTGCTCGAACCGGTGGTCCGAAATGTCTTCATGTTGATGCCCCAGCACCGGCCAGCGTGTGAGCAAGGCATTGCCGTGTTCCCCATGCTTGGTGACGGCGTTGGTGCGGTACACCGCCTCGTAGCCCTCTGGCGCTAGGTATTGCGCCTGCGGCTGATCGGGCCAGCGGTCGAAATAGGCTGCCTCGCTTCGGTTCAGGCTGCGCACCTCCTGCAGGCAGACGATGTCGGCATCGAGTTGCTCCACCGCATGACCCAGGTTGTGAATTTCCAGCCGGCGGGCCGGGCCAAAACCTTGAACCCCCTTGTGGATGTTGTAGGTGGCGACACGCAGCAGCGTTGATGAGTCCATGGCCAGATTGTGGCGCAGGTGCACAAATAAGGGTCCAACCCTTCACCACGCAGCCACTGCTTTATTTACACTCCGCAACAATTACCTTTTCCAGCCTCCGCACCCGCTTTCTGCATGGCCGCACCCTCGCCCAAAGCGCCCCGCAGCTACGTCGCTCTGGTGGTGGACAGCAACGCGACCTCCCGCAGCATCATCGCCGCGCAGTTGCGCGCCTATGGCATCGGCAAAGTCGTGCAGTGCAATCGCATCCGCGATGCGCGCAACCGGCTCGAACACATGACGTTCGACTATGTGCTGTGTGAGCAGTCGTTCCACGAACACGACGACTCGGGGCAGACGTTGCTCGACGACCTGCGCCGCGCCCGGTTGCTGCCGTTTTCCACCGTGTTTTTTATGGTGACGGGCGAAGCCACCTATGCCAAGGTGGCCGAGGCAGCGGAATCGGCGCTTGATGGCTATTTGCTCAAGCCCTTCTCGCCGTCTGCCTTGTTCGAGCGCCTGCGTCAGGCCCGCCAGCGCAAGGAGCACTTGAGCCCCATCTTCGAGGCCATAGAAGTCGAAAACTTCGAAGCCGCCGCCAGCCTGTGCACCAAACGTTTTGAGAGTCGCGCGCCCTACTGGCTGTACGCGGCGCGCATTGGCACCGAGCTGCTGCTGCGGCTGGGCCGCCACGAAGAGGCGCAAAAGTTGTTTGAGGCAGTGATCGCCGCCAAAGCGCTGCCCTGGGCCAAGCTCGGCGTGGCGCGCGCGCAAATCGAAGGCGGCAAGTTTGCACACGCGGTCACCACGCTGCAAGGCTTGGTCCACGAAGACGCCGGCTACGCCGACGCCTACGATGTTCTTGGTCGGGCGCAGGTGGAACAAGGGCTGTTTGACGCCGCGCTGGAAACCTACCGCCTGGCGGTCACCCTGACCCCGCAGTCGCTGGTGCGGGTGCAAAAGCTTGGGGTCATGTCGTACTACTTGGGCGAACGAGAGGAAGCGCACAAGGCACTGGGACGCGCGGTGCAGATGGGGGTCGACTCCAAGCTGTTCGACTACCAATCTTTGGTGCTGTACGCGTTTACCTGCTTTGAAGCCGGCGACAGCAAAGGGCTTGAGCGCTGCTTGGGTGATTTCAGTCGCGTACTGGAACGCCATGCAGACAACCTGCGCCTGCAGCGCTTCGCGCGCGTGGTGCGCACGCTGCGCGCCATTGCCCAGCGCCAGGTGTCGGGCGCAGTGGACGCCGTGCGCTCCATGGCGGGCGACATTGGCGATGCCGAGCTCGACTTTGAAGCCGCTTGCAACCTGACTGGCCTGATTGCCGCGCTGGCGACTACCTCGATCAGCCTGGACCAAGCAGAAGACTGGATCCGCGCGCTGGGCATGCGCTACGCCCACACGCGCGGGTTGACGCAGATGCTTGCCAGCGCCTGCGGCACGCACGAGCAGTTCGCAGACGAGTTTCGGGCCTGCCTGCCGAAAATCAATGCGCTGGCAGAGCAGGCCATCGCGCAAAGCCTTGCCGGCAACCCGCGCGGCGCCATCGATCTGTTGTTTGAGCAAGCGCGCGCCACGCGCAACACCAAATTGCTGGAGATTGCACAGCAGGTGCTTCAGCGCCACAGAAGCACGATTGAGGACGCCACCGCACTCCAATCTGCAATCGACACTTTGCGCCCGCTGTGCGTCGGAACGCAGCCGCGCACGCTGATTACGGGCGAGAGCGAACGCGCGGCCGGTGGGGTGTCGCTGCGCCTGCCCACCAGTGCCAGCGCCCCGGCGCAAGGCGTCGACAACAAGCAATCGTTACCAGCGCACCACCCGTGACACAGGGCTGATGCCGAGTGCCCACTGCGGCAACTCCAGGCAGGCCTGTGCATTGCTCTTGGAAAAGCACGCCGCGGCGGCATCTTTCCAAGGCAGCCAGCGCACCGCCAAATGCTCCCTGGGGTTGGGCCGCACTTCAGTGCCTGCGGGTACACACAACCCAAAGACATGTTCGCGGTTGCGCACCACGCCTGCACCATAGCGGTGGCGCCAGCGCGGCCAGATTTCATAATCGTTTTCGTACTGCCAATCGGTCAGTACATGCGCGGGAAGGCTTGCATCGATGCCGGTTTCTTCACTTACTTCGCGCACTGCAGCAGCCTCAAACGACTCGCTCGCAAAATCCTTGGAGCCGGTCACCGACTGCCAGTGGTCCGGCCAATCGGCGCGGGACATCATCAGCACGTCCAGGGCTGGGGTATGAATCACCACCAGCACCGACTCGGGTATTTTGAAAGCAGACGCGTGCATAGGGAATAAAAAAAGGGCGCCCAGAAGGCGCCCTGCAGATTCTGCCCGAAGGCGTGCAAACCCTTAGCTGGCCTTGACGGCGTCGGTATTGCGCAGGCGAATGTGCAGCTCGCGCAATTGCTTTTCATCGACTGGCGACGGCGCTTGCGTCAGCAGGCACTGAGCGCGCTGGGTCTTGGGGAAGGCGATCACATCACGAATCGACTCGGCGCCCGTCATCATGGTGACGATGCGGTCCAAACCAAAGGCCAGGCCGCCGTGCGGAGGCGCGCCGTATTGCAGTGCGTCTAGCAAAAAGCCGAATTTTTCTTGCGCTTCGTCGGCGGTGATCTTGAGGGCATCAAACACCTTGCGCTGCACGTCGGCGCGGTGGATACGCACAGAACCACCACCCATCTCCCAGCCGTTCAGAACCATGTCGTAGCCCTTGGAGATGCACTTCTCGGGCGCCGTCACCATGTAATCCTCGTGCCCGTCCTTGGGCGCCGTGAAGGGGTGGTGCACGGCGACCCAGCGGCCGTTTTCTTCGTCATGTTCAAACATCGGGAAGTCCACCACCCAAAGCGGTGCCCAGCGGTCTTCGAACAGGCCGTTCTTTTTGCCAAATTCGCTGTGACCGATTTTGATGCGCAGCGCGCCAATGGCGTCGTTGACGATCTTTTCCTTATCGGCGCCGAAGAACAACAGGTCGCCGTCTTGAGCGCCCGTGCGCTTCAAGATCTCGGCAATCGCGGCGTCGTGAATGTTCTTGACGATGGGTGACTGCAGGCCATCGCGGCCCTTCGCCAGCTCGTTGACCTTGATGTAGGCCAGGCCTTTGGCGCCGTAAATCTTGACGAACTCGGTGTAGCCGTCGATCTCGCCGCGCGAGAGGCCACCTGTCTCGCGTGCGCCGCCGGGCACGCGCAGCGCCACGACGCGGCCTTTGTTCATGTTGGCGGCGCCTGAGAACACCTTAAAGTCCACGTCCTTCATGACGTCGGTGAGCTCGGTGAATTCAAGCTTCACGCGCAGATCGGGTTTGTCTGAGCCGAAGCGGTAGGCGGCGTCCTGGTAGGTCATGACAGGGAACTCGCCCAAGTCCACGCCCAGCGTGTTCTGGAACACGGTCTTGATCATTTCCTGCGTCAGATCGCGGATTTCCTGCTCTTCCATGAACGAGGTTTCAATATCGATCTGGGTGAACTCGGGCTGGCGATCGGCACGCAAATCTTCGTCGCGGAAGCACTTGGTGATCTGGTAATAGCGATCAAAACCGGCCACCATCAGCAATTGCTTGAACAGCTGGGGCGACTGAGGCAGCGCGAAGAAATGGCCGTCGTGCACGCGGCTGGGCACCAGATAGTCGCGCGCTCCTTCCGGAGTGCTCTTGGTGAGCATGGGGGTTTCGATGTCCACGAAGCCATGCGTATCGAGGAACTTGCGCACTTCCATGCTGACGCGGTAGCGCAGCATGAGGTTGTTTTGCATGTACGGACGGCGCAGGTCAAGCACGCGGTGCGTAAGGCGCGTGGTTTCCGACAGATTTTCTTCGTCGATCTGGAAGGGCGGCGTCACCGAAGGGTTGAGCACCGTGAGTTCATGACACAGCACCTCAATCTTGCCGCTCTTGAGGCCTTCGTTGACTGTGCCCGCCGGGCGCTCACGCACCAGGCCTTTGACCTGCACGCAGAACTCGTTGCGCACGTCTTCCGCGGTGGCGAACATCTCGGCGCGGTCGGGGTCACAGACCACCTGCACATAGCCTTCGCGGTCGCGCAGATCAATAAAGATCACACCGCCATGGTCGCGGCGACGGTTCACCCAGCCAGAGAGGGTAACGGTTTGGCCCAGCAGGGCTTCGGTCACAAGACCGCAATAGTGGGAACGCATGGCCATGGCAAAACTTCCGGCGCCCATCAAGGCGCATTGAGAAAAATCAGGAGGGGAGCGATGCAACCGCTTCTTGCGGCACAACGACGCCCATGGAGACGATATAGCGCAGGGCGGCATCAACGCCCATCTCAAGCTCGATGCAGTCGCTCTTGCGCAGCATCACGAAATAGCCGCCCGTGGGGTTGGGTGTGGTCGGCACGTACACACTGACGTATTCGTCCTGAAGCAACGCCGCCACCTCACCGCCGGGCGCACCGGTGATGAAAGCCACCGTCCACACACCTTCGCGCGGCCACTGCACCAGCACCGCGGTGCGAAAGGCGTTGCCACCTTCGGAAAACAGGGTGTCGGACACCTGTTTCACACTGGAATAAATAGAGCGCACTACGGGGATTCGGCTCACCAGGCGGTCGCCCCACTGCACGAGTTTGCGACCGGCGAAATTGCTGGTGGTGGCCCCCACAACGAGCAAGATCAAGAGCGTAAGCACCACGCCAAAACCCGGAATATGAACCCCGAGCAGACGATCGGGGTGCCAGGCGCTGGGCAATATCAGCAGCGTCTGATCGGCCAAACCGACCAGCCAATTGAGCACGGCAAGCGTGATCGCACCTGGAACAATGACCAGAAGGCCCGTAAAGAACCATTTGCGCAGGGCAGCCATGGCAGGCAATCTCAATCTGCCTTCGTGCCCGTGCCCGTGCTGGGCGCAGCGGGAGCCGGCGCAGGAGTGGTTGCAGCAGCTGCCGGAGCAGCGGCTCCCTCCTTCGCAGTCGAAGATCCCGCGGCGTCCTTGGCGGCTGGCGCGCCGCCATCCTCAGAACTTGCCGCTGCGGGTGCCGAGGCGCCGCCCTTGAAGTCGGTGGCGTACCAGCCCGAACCTTTGAGCTGAAAGCCTGCGGCGGTCAATTGCTTGGTAAAGCTCTCTGCCCCGCATGCCGGGCACACGGTCAACACCGGGTCGGACATTTTCTGCAGTACGTCGCGGGCGTGGCCGCAGGCACTGCATTTGTAGGCGTAGATTGGCATGGGGAGCGCTTAATAAGGGCGAAATTGCAAAGCCCTCAATTATAGGCAACTGCCCAAATTGCAAGCCCTCCGGCCCTCAGCAGTGCTCCGCAGCCCTCAAACGGAGGCGACGCCAGAAGCCGTTGAGCCCTTGTAGTGGTGCACATGGCCCTTGTGGTCCAGCAGGAACTGCGGAACAAGCGAGCCGCCCACCATCCCCACGATGGCAGCCAGCAGCCCGGCGAGCTGCTGCGGGAAGGCTTGCGAGAGCATCGGGCTGGCGACAAACAGCAACCACACGCTAATGCCCATGACCACGGCAAGGAGCGCACCCTGCGACGTTGCTCGCTTCCAATACAAGCCGAACACCAGCGGAACGAAAGCGCCGACCAAGGGCACCTGATAAGCGCCCGAGACGAGTTCGTAAATTGAACTGCCTTCCATGGTGATCGAGTAAACAAGCACACAGCAGGTGAACACGAACACCGAAATGCGCATGGCCTTGAGCGTGGTGGCGTCGTCCATACCCGGGCGCAGGTTGCGCAAAATGTTCTCGACAAACGAGGTCGACGGCGCCAGCAGTGTGGCGGACGCGGTGGACATGATTGCCGAGAGCAGCGCGCCGAAGAAGGCGATCTGCAGCGCCAGCGGCATGTGCTCAAGCACCAGCGTGGGCAGCACCTTCTGCGGATCGTCGCCCAGCAGCGCGAGCGTGGTCTCGGGCATGACAAACACGGCCGAGGTCACGACGAACATCGGCACCAGCGCGAAAAGGATGTACAGCATGCCGCCAATCACCGGCGCGCGCGTGGCGATCTTGGCGTTCTTCGACGACATGACGCGCTGGAACACGTCCTGCTGCGGAATCGAGCCGAGCATCATGGTGATGGCGGCAGCGAAGAAGAACAGCCAGTCCTTCAGCAACCCACTGGTGGGCAGCAGCTGGAACTTGCGCTCCCGCGCGGCATATTCGATGACCTTGCCCGCTCCGCCGGCCATGTCGGCGGCAAACCATGCGATGAGCAGCAGGCCTACTGCGATCACGATCATCTGCACGAAATCGGTCATGGCAATCGACCACATGCCCCCAAACAGGGTGTAAATCAGCACGATCAGCGTACCGACCACCATGCCAGTAGTAACGCCCATCGCGCCGTGGGTCAGAAGGTTGAATACTAACCCGAGCGCTGTGATTTGCGCGCCCACCCAGCCGAGGTAGCTGAAGATGATGATGGCCGAGCACAGCAGCTCGATGGTGCGGCCAAAGCGCAGGCGGTAGTAGTCGCCGATGGTGATCAGGTTCTTCTGGTACAGCTTGTAGGCAAAGAACAGACCCACCAGAATCAGGCACATGCCGGCGCCAAATGGGTCCTCGATCACGCCGTGCAGCCCCTCTTTCACGAACTGGCCCGACACGCCGAGCACCGTCTCGGAGCCAAACCAGGTGGCAAAAGTGGTGGCAATCACCACCGCCATGGGCAAATTTCTGCCCGCGACGGCGTAGTCCGCCGTATTGCGCACCTTGGTGGAGGCGTAAAGGCCAATGCCGATCGAAACCAGCAGGTACAGAACGATGAACGAGATCAGCATGGCGCCGCAGCCTCCAGGGACGAGGGTTGCACAAAAAATCAGCTGCGGATTATGGGTCGGCGCGTAGGCTACCGGTGCGCGCCGCGCCGCCAACCCAAGAAGCGTCGCGCATTAGCGACACTCTGTCGGTCGGCTTGCTGGTGCAGTGTTTCATGCTTGATGGCATGAATAAAAAGGATGGATTTTTGGTTCTGGCAAGGCGAAAACCGCAGCGATACCCGCAGGTATCGCGAGGATTTGCAACGCAGCCAGGGCCGAAAAGACGCCTCTTTATGTGCCAGATAGCGTGAAACACTGCACTACAACCACCAGCCCAGGCGCACAAACCAATGCAGGCAGACAAGTGCCAGCACAAAGCCAAGCGCACCGTAGAGCAGCGCCTGCAAGAGGCTGTTGGTGCGCCGCTGCTCGTGAAGCAGCGCCAGCAATTCGCGGTCGCGCGCACCGCCTTGTGGGCGCTTGAGGTAGTCGTGCAGCAGGCGCGGCAGCGCCGGCAGCAGCTGCGCATAGTGCGGCGCTTCGGTGCGCAGCTCTCGCATAAAGCGCTGCGGGCCGACTTGCTCCAGCATCCAGGTTTCGAGAAACGGCTTGGCGGTGCTCCACAGGTCAAGTTCGGGGTCGAGTTGACGGCCCAGACCTTCGATGTTGAGCAGAGTTTTCTGCAGCAGCACGAGCTGCGGCTGAATCTCGACCTGGAAACGGCGCGAGGTCTGAAACAAGCGCATCAGCACCATGCCCAGCGAAATCTCCTTCAGCGGCCGGTCGAAGTACGGTTCACACACGGTGCGGATCGCGCCTTCCAGTTCGTTCACGCGCGTGTTTGCTGGCACCCAGCCGCTCTCTACGTGCAGCTCTGCCACGCGCTTGTAGTCGCGCCGGAAAAACGCCGCGAAGTTTTGCGCGAGGTATTCCTTGTCGGACTCGGTCAGCGTGCCGACGATGCCGAAATCGAGCGAGATGTAGCGCCCGAACGTCGCAGGCTCCAGGCTGACCTGAATGTTGCCGGGGTGCATGTCGGCGTGGAAGAAACCATCGCGAAACACCTGCGTGAAAAAGATGGTGACGCCGTCGCGTGCCAATTTTGGGATATCCACCCCCGCATCGCGCAGGCGCTGAATTTGGCTGATGGGCACGCCGTTCATGCGCTCCATCACCATCACCTCGGGGTGGCAAAAATCCCAGAAGATGGCGGGAATTTCCACCAGCCCCAGGCCTTCCATATTGCGGCGCAGCTGAGCGGCGTTGGCGGCCTCGCGCACCAAGTCCAGTTCGTCGTGCAGGTAATTGTCGAACTCAGCGACCACCTCGCGCGGCTTGAGGCGCTTGCCGTCGGCCGACAGGCTCTCGACCCAGCCGGCCATCATGCGCATCAGGCTCAGGTCTTTCTCGATGACCGGCAGCATGTCTGGTCGCAGCACCTTCACCGCCACGTCGTGCAGCGCGCCATGGCGGTCGCGCAGCGTGGCAAAGTGCACTTGGGCAATGGAGGCGCTCGCCACCGGCACGCGCTCAAAGCTGACGAAAACTTCGTCCACAGGGCGCCGGAACGCACGCTCGATGGTGGCAATCGCAATGGCGCTGTCGAATGGCGGCACGCGGTCCTGCAGCAAGGCAAGCTCGTCAGCAATGTCGGGCGGCAGCAGATCGCGCCGGGTCGAAAGCACCTGGCCAAACTTGACAAAGATCGGCCCAAGCCGCTCCAGCGCTTCCCGCAGGCGCTGTCCGCGCGGGGCGCGCAGATCGCGCCCTACCGAGACGATGCGCGCCAGCAGTTGCAGCCACGGCTTCTGGAAGCTGGTGAGCACCAGCCCGTCCAGCCCATAGCGCAGCGCCACCCAGACAATGGTGGCGCCACGAAAAATACGCTTCATGGCAGGGGGCCGTTGCCCGACCAGGGCGCCACTGCGCTGCTGGCTGCGGCGCCGCCTTTGCGCACAAAGCCGCGCAATGCCTCGGCCGCACGGCGCGCAATGTTGGAGATCGTGTGCGCAGGCACATCGCCAACGACGCGGGCCAGATCGTCTTCCAAATCCCAACGCAGGTTGTCGGCCAGCCACTGCAGGTCGCCAGCGAAATCCACCGCGCCGTCGATTCGCACGGGCGGGCGCTCGCCGCGCAGTGCGGCTTGGGCAAGGCCGAGCGGCGAGGTTTCGGTCACTTCAAAGTGCAGGTCGGGCGTGGCACCGGGCGCGGCCAAGTCGAATAAGCCCGCAGGCGTTACTTGCAGGGCGACAAAAAACTGGCGCCACTGCACGCGCACCACGCGACCCTTGCGCGGCTTCAAGCGTTCGGTGGCTGCGCGCTCTTGCATGAGCACGTGGTTGATCAGCAGCACAAGCCGCTGCTGCGCCTCATCCACCAGCCAGTCGGGCGGACGCGGGCCCTGCGCAATGCGCTCAAACACGCTGTCGAGAAAAGGGAAAGGGGACTTTATGGCCATGGGCAATTATGGCAATGTGTCCGGCGCGCCAAAGAATGTGCGCGCGCCGGCGGCGCTCACTGAAGTGCCTGAACCCCGGCGACCAGCCATCCCGACTGACCGCTGGTGGATTTGGTCATGTTCCAGACCTCGCGGAACGGGCTTGGGCCCGCCGACGCATCCTCGCGGATCATTCCCGAAAACTCCACGCTGGCCATGTACGCGTCGCCCAGCTCTTCGATGCCGAGCAGTTGCGCCTCAAGCATCACCACATCGGTGTGGTTGGGCTGCGCGCCGCCGTGCGACTCGCGCTCGGTGAGCTGGCCGCGAATCTCTTCGACCATGCTGTCCGTCATCATGGAGCGCAGCGTGGCAATGTCAGAGCGGTCCCAGGCGGACTGCAGCGTAATGAAGTTGCGCTTGGCCGCCTCTACAAAACCGGCGGTATCGAAGCCCTGCGGCACGCCCCAGTTCTGCGAGCCCGACAGAGCCGACCCGATGATGGAGCCTTCGCTGCCCGCGCTGCGCTGCGTGTCAAAAGCCATGCTGCTGCGCTCCCACGGACGGGCCGAGGCGTCGTTGCCGACTTTGTCGGGGCTGTATTCGCGGGCCACCGGCGCTGTGGCGGGCGTGTTGCCACCTGCACCCGCGCCTTGGAAGGCAAACGGCGAAGCCGCAGGCTTGCTGCGGGCACGCAACATGCGAAACAGCGCAAAGCCCGCCATGACGACGAGCAACAGCATCAGCACTTGGCCAAAGCCTTCGCCCAGCCCGAGCGAGCTGGCCAACCAGGCAAGGCCCAAGCCAGCTGCCAGGCCGCCCAGCATGGCGCCCCAAGGGCGTTTAGGCGCCGCCGCCGCTGCTGGTGTACCAGGCCGTGCTGCCGCGGCGTTTTGTGCTGGCGTCGCCGGTGTGGCAGGTGGCGTGGCTTGGCGCTGCGTGACGTTGCTCGACTGGCGACCGAACGACTTGCCGCCGCCCATGCGCCTGGCTTCGGCCTCGAAGGTCACCACGAGCAGCATCAGGGCCATCAAGACCGGGAGGAGTTTTTTCATGGCTATTTCCTTCAGTTCAACTTCAATTCAACTCAACACTTGATACCGACATGCAGGGCAGCTACGCCACCCGTCATGTTGTGGCAATCGACGTGGCCGAAACCGGCCTGCTTCATCAGCGCCTTAAGCGCCTGCTGGTCGGGGTGCACGCGGATGGATTCGGCCAGATACCGGTAGCTTTCCGCATCACCAGCCACCAGCTGGCCAATGCGCGGCAGCACATTGAACGAATACCAGTCGTACACCTTGGTCAGCGGCTTGGCGACTTTGGAAAATTCGAGCACCAGCAGCTTGCCGCCCGGCTTGAGCACGCGGCACATTTCTGCAAGCGCAATGTCCTTGTGCGTCATGTTGCGCAGCCCGAAAGCCACGCTCACCAGATCGAAGTGCCCGTCGGGGAACGGCAACTGCTCGGCATCGCACACCGCTGTGGGCAGCGCCACGCCGGCGTCAAGCAGGCGGTCGCGGCCGGTGCGCAGCATGGCCTCGTTGATGTCGGTGTGCACCACCTGACCGCGCTCGCCCACTTTCTTGGAAAAAGCCAAAGCCAAGTCGCCCGTGCCGCCTGCAATGTCCAGCACGCGCTGGCCCTCTTGCAGGTTGGCGACCAACACCGTGTACGCCTTCCAGGCGCGGTGCAGGCCACCCGACATCAAGTCGTTCATCACGTCGTACTTGGACGCGACAGAATCGAACACGCCGCGCACGCGGCGCGCCTTGTCGCGCTCGTCCACCGATTCGAAACCAAAATGTGTGGTGCTCATAGAAGAGATGCTAGCCGCTTGAAAGGCAACCCTCTAAATACGTGGGATATCAGACATTTAAGCCAAATAGTGCTCCAGGGCTTACTGGTATTGCGCTGGCAGCTACGCAAGTAATAGCAGTGCAGTGGCATATTCACCACCACTCGCGCAGCAATTAGTGGCCTGCACCGCCCCCAGCACTCTTGGATTTGGTCTTGCTCATGCCTTTGGGCGCCATGGAGGCGTCGCGGCTCACCCCTGCAGCGGCCAGCCGCGCCTCGTAATCGGCCCAAAGCTCGGCTTCTCGCGCGCCAAGCTCATAGAGGTAATCCCAAGAAAAAATTCCGCTGCTGTGGCCGTCAGAGAACGTCGGCTGCACCGCGTAATTGCCCACCGGGGCCAGGTCCACCAGCTCCACCTCGCGCTTGCCGGTTTGCAGCACCTCTTGCCCCGGCCCGTGGCCCATCACCTCGGCCGATGGCGAGCACACGCGCATCAGTTCGAACGGAATGCGAAAGTGCGCGCCGTCCGAGAACACCACCTCCAGCACGCGCGACTGGCCGTGGACGGTGATGGATTCGGGCGTGGGGGCGCCGGGTTTGAGACCTGCCATGGGTGTACCTGTCAGACGGAGCGTGGAACAAGCGAAACATTGTCCCATTGCGTGCGTCCGTGCGCGCGAGTGAGGAGCTGCCGTGAGGAGCGCGGACTGGCCAACCCTCTACAACGCATCCAGCGGGCTGAGAACGCCGCGCCCGCCCTTATTCAACACATGCGTGTAAATCATGGTCGTGCTGACATCGGCATGGCCCAGCAGTTCTTGCACGGTGCGAATGTCGTACCCCGCTTGCAGCAAGTGCGTGGCAAACGAATGGCGCAGCACATGCGGGCTGACGGGTTTGTCGATCTGCGTCAGCTTGGCCGCCTCGCGCACCGCGCGCTGCACCGATTCTGGGAACACATGGTGGCGCCGCTCCAGCAATTCGCCAGTGACTGCGTCGGGGCGCGGGTCAACCGAACGCACGGGCGACGCAAACACATATTGCCAAGCCCAAGTGCGGTCTGCGTTTGGATATTTCACCGCCAAGGCATGCGGCAAATACACGCGTCCAAAACCGGCGTCAATATCTTTCTCATGCAAAGCCCGTGCTTTCTTCAATTGGAGCTGTAATGGCAATATCAGGTTCTCGGGCAACACGGTAATGCGGTCTTTATTGCCTTTGCCCTCACGAATCACGATTTCGCGCCGTGCGAACTCCACATCTTTGACACGTAAGCGCAAACCCTCCAGCACGCGCATACCGGTGCCATAGAGCAATTGCGCAATTAACCCCGTCGTGCCCTGCATGTGCAGCAGCAAGGAGCGCACCTCGGCAGGCGTAAGCACCACCGGCAAACGCTTGGGGGTTTTGGCCTGCACCACTTCGTCAAGCCATGGCAATTCAATTTGCAGCACCTGCTTGTACAAATACAGAATTGCGGCCTTCGCCTGGTTCTGCGTAGAAGCGGAAACGTGGCGGTCGACCGCCAAATGCGTCAGAAAAGCCTCGACTTCAGCACCGCCCATATCCTGCGGATGGCGCTTACCATGAAACAAGATAAAGCGCCGCGCCCAATCGATGTAGGTTGCTTCGGTGCGGATGCTGTAGTGCCGCGTGCGCAAATGGTCGCGCAAGCGTTCAAGCAACTTCGGCCGCTCTGGCGAGCTCGGTGCAAAAGTTGGGGGTAGATCCGGAGGCAAAGCCATCCGCAAAATTTTAGGTTTGCCTAAACGGCACAAGCCTAGGATTTACCCTCTGTGGAGGTAAAATTTTCTTGCGTTGGCGGACCGCGAGCACTACTATCGCTGTCGTCTAAATCTAGTTAGTCCCGCTGAAACCCCGCTTTATTTAGCCCATGCTTTATTCACCGACATTTACCTTCTTAAGCGTTTATTCGTTGGGTTTTGGGTTTCTCGCCGGGCTGCGCCTTTTGGCATCGCGCCAGTTTTCAGCTTTTTTGCCAGCATTGCGTCGCCTCCGTGGCGCCGTGCTTTTTCGCGGTTTGCGCTCGTCGTCAATTTGGGGTTTCCCGTTTTGGCGTCTGGGGCTAACTGTGCAGTCAAGCCGACCCGCCTTCGGCGGGCGGCTTACTTTCGTTCGTTAGCCTTCAGTGAGCGGTCTAGCGAGTCTTTTGCAGAATGGCTCTACAAGTACAACTCATTGCCGTGGAATTCTGGCGAGCACCTATAACGTAGTTATTTATCATGATCAAGACCAACGAGGTAACCCCGGAAATTCAGGAGTCTGTGAGCAGAAAGAATCTTGAATTTTCCATTCAGTCCATAGATGCAAACAAGACAGGAGCCAAAGCTGTAATGGTGGGCATTTATGAAGACCCCGATTTTCCGGAAATGTATGTATACAGCTCGAAAACTGGGAAATCGCGCAAAATTAGCAGTGACTCAGAGTTCATAGACTTCCCAATGGGAAAGGCGTTCTGGGCCGAGAATGAAAAAGACGTTTATGTCAATCGCTACGATTGTGACTCGCTGTATCTCGTGAAAATCGACACAAAGAATTGCAGGGTATCTTCATTCCATGAGGTCCAAGAGAGAAACCAATACATTGAGGAAAAGCTGAAAGAAGTCACGGATTTTATTTGGTCAGACAATAACTATACGCCGCCCGCTTTGGCGTCTGGCGAAAATCCTTATGATAAATGCCTCATGGAATTCGTCAACGACATTGTTGAGCGCTTTCACATACACCGACGCTTATCCCAGGCAGGGCAAAATCCCGGGCGATGGAACAATATTATGTGGCTTGGCAACGATATTTATGTCGGCCTGAAAGATTCAGCGGAGAAATTTGGCGTTAGTGAGCACTTCATTAAGCAAATCCAAAAAATGGAAGAACTGCTGCAACCATTTGAGTCTGTGTTCGAGCCAATTATCGGTAAATGCTACGAACTTAAGTGGGGGAAATTTCTCCACGAAGGCAAACTTCAGGACTGGGTCAGCAAGGTTCGCATTGAAGGTGAATCCAGAGAGCAGTGGATATTGCTTGATACCAACGCTCCGTTGGGCGCCGAGTTCCATGATCTCGCGGTTGTGACCTGGAGCGAAATATGGACTGGGCCGTGAAAAATTCACTATGCGTCCTTCCTTGCTATGACGGCTAAAAATTCGTTCAAGCCGACGCCGCTTCACGGCACGGTTTAATTCGGGCGTTAGCCTCGCGAGAAAATCCGCTTTATTCAGCCCATGTTTATTCACCCCGCACTCCCAGTTTCAAACGCTATTCGGCGCTTGGTTTGCCGCTTCTCCGGGCTTCGCCTGCAAGGGACATCCTGCAAAACCTCCCCCCGTGTTTGCTAGATGTCAGCAGGCAGTGGCATCCTCACAGGCTAAGAAGCAAAGCAGCCTTGATCTGAACCTGAGCACCAAAAAGACCCGCAAGCAAGAGTTGCTGGCCCAGATGGAACTCGTGGTTCCCTGGGCCGCTTTGGTTGAACTCATTGCACCGTACTACCCCGAAGGCAAGAACGGCCGCCCACCCTTTGCCCTGCAGACCATGCTGCGCATCCACTGCATGCAGCAATGGTTTGACCTGTCGGACCTGGGCATGGAAGAAGCCTTCTTTGACACGCCCGTCTACCGAGAGTTTGCCCAACTTGATGCCCATGGGCGCCTGCCCGACGAGAGCACCATCCTGAGGTTCCGTCATCGCCTTGAGCGTCACAAGCTGGCCGACCAGATTCTGGCCACCGTCAATGATCTGCTGGCAGCCCAGGGCCTGCTTCTCAAGGCAGGCACTGCGGTGGACGCCACCTTGATCGCAGCGCCCAGCTCGACCAAGAACAAAGACAAGGCACGTGACCCCGAAATGCATTCAAGCCAGAAAGGCAACGAATGGCACTTTGGCATGAAAGCGCACATTGGCGTGGATGCAGACTCAGGTCTGGTGCACACCGTACGAGGCACCTCGGGCAACGTGTCCGACGTAGTCGAGGGCAACAGCTTGCTGCATGGGCAGGAGACGGATGTCTATGCAGATGCGGGCTACCAAGGTGCTGAGAAGCGCCCGGATGCCAAGAAGGACGTCACCTGGCATGTGGCGATGCGCCCGGGCAAGCGCAGAGCGCTGGACAAGGACAACAAGCCCATCGACGCGCTGATAGAACAGGTGGAGAAGATCAAGGCCAGCATCCGCGCCAAAGTGGAGCACCCCTTCAGGGTGATCAAACGTCAGTTTGGCTACACCAAGGTGCGCTACCGGGGGCTCATGAAGAACACGCTGCAGCTCAAGACGCTGTTTGCGCTATCGAACCTGTGGATGGTGCGCCACCAATTGCTGGCGGAGCGGGGATGAGTGCGCCTGAAAACAGGGTGCAGGCCGCAAAAGCGGCGCAAACGGCCAGAAAAGGGTGGAGAACAATGCGCAGGCCCGAGCAAAACGGCGGGAATTGCACTATCTGAAAGATGTGGGCCGTGTAGCACTCACAAATCCGAGTTGTTCAGGGCATCCCAAGCGCTCTGCAGATTTCAATCCTTTTTGACCTCCAGCGCTTGTGCAGTAAGCGCCACCAGCTATCATTTCTCAAGCATTGCGCCGCTTTTGTGGCGCAGTGCTTTTGCGCGGTTCGCGCCGGTCGTTCAGCTGTGGCGCGCGGTAGTTGTCGCCGTGTCTAACCCGGCAGTCAAGCGGACTGGCTTACAGCCAGCCGCTTACTTTGTTCTACAAGGGCTTCCCCATAAAAGTCAAACGAATTTCCAACCGTGGTGCATCGCGCAGCGATGGATCACGGAATGCATTTCGACTGACTTGATTCAATCCACACCATCTACGCCAGCGCTGCGTTGCCCAGTCGAGCAAGGAATGCGGACAGCGAAACTACAAACGGTCATTAATGCTGCTTGTTGCAGCGGACCCTGATGAAAGACGCGCGCGGGGGACCCATTCGTTAGTCGAGGATGGCCACTGTTGCCAGTCGCCCTGATCTCCTTGAGTTAACCGGTCACGCCCCGCGCAGGTCCAACCTTGACTCATCAACGTTGCTGGCTGCACGCGGTGGTGGAAATCGAAACAAACCTCCCCTGTGTCACATGTTATTTGGCAGTGCGGTTCAAGCGCTCATGCCGGCAGCCTGAATGCCTCGCCTTTGCTGAGTACCGCCCAGCACATGCGGGCGTTCTTCGCGGCAATGGCCACAATGGCTTTCCAGTAGCCGCGCCGCTGCTCCAGGCTCACGGCCCATCGGCTGATCGGATCGCTCTTGGTCTTGGCCGCTGCCAGCACTGCTCGGGCACCGAGCACCAGCAGGCTGCGCAGGTACGGGTCGCCTGCCTTGGTAATGCGCCCCAGGCGCTGCTTGCCGCCTGAGCTGTATTGCCCAGGCACCAAGCCCAGCCAGGCACACAACTGGCGGCCACATTTGAAGTCGCGCCCGTTGCCGATGGTGCTTAAAAGTGCGGTCGCTGTGGTCTCTCCCACGCCGCACAACTGCATCAGGCGCTGTGCCTCGATGCTTTGGCGCGCCATCAACGCAATGTGCCGGTCGTACTGCGCAATGCGTTCGTCCAGATGGGTGACCTCGCTGAGCAGGTCCCCGATGACGGTGTTGGCCCAGCCGGGCAAGTCTTCCAGGCGGGCCATCGCCTCGCGGCGCACGACAGCGGCTTTGAGCGGTAGCACGATGCCCAGCTCAGAGAGCAAACCCCGAATGCGGTTGAATGTGGCGGTGCGCTGCTCCACAAAGCCTTGGCGGGCACGGTGCACCATGAGCTGGCCTTGTTGCTCGATTGATTTGATCGGCACGAATCGCATGTTTGGGCGGGTGACGGCTTCGCAGATGGCGGCTGCATCGGCTGCATCGTTCTTGCCACGGCGGCCCGAGAGGCGGTAAGGGATGACGAACTTCGGTGCCATCAGGCGCACGGTGTGGCCAAACTTCTCAAACTCGCGCGCCCAGTGGTGGGCGCCAGAGCAGGCTTCCACGCCGATGAGGCACGGCGGCAGCGAGGCAATGAGTTCGAGCAGTTTGGCGCGAGGCACGCTCGGGCGCACCAGTGCGCTCTTGCCTGTGGCATCTACGCCGTGAACAGCAAAGACGTTCTTGGCGAGATCGATTCCGATGGTGACAATGGCAGACATGGACTTCCCCTTCCACAAAAACGAGTGAGTTGATGAGAGGTTTCACTTCCCATCGTGGCACTTTGATGCCGTACCCCGCAACTGCGCGGATCACTCGGGACGGGGAAGTCCCTTTCATTCGTTAGGCGTCTCACGAAAACCTCATGCAAGCGCTGCAAGTTCCCGGTCACTTTCCGCCGACCGATCGCTGGAAGAAGTTCTTCATTGGCGTGCGGTGGCTGGGCCCAGACCTGACGTTCTTCAAGGAACTCAGGCGCTACAGGGGCAAAGATCGTCGGCAGAAATGGCTATCTGGGGCGAGGGCTCGAAGCAAAGGCTTGCGGAAACGATCTCGTGCATCCTTGCGCGGCAACTCGGCTGGAAGTCCCAGGTCTTTATTCCGCAAGACTCTGCGGCTGTCGCATTTCATGGGCCAAGGTTCGACTTCAACGATCCAGAATCTGCGTTCGAAGAGGTGCTTGAAACCCTGACCCGAGACTTTGGTCTCTCCGTTCCTCCCGCCTTTTGGCTTGCGCACAGCGACTGAACCGCCCCGGGTTTCGTGGAGGCCGGTTGGTTTGAGTCAGACCTCCACCGTGGGGGTTTGACTGGCGAGGGCGGCGACAACGCCATGCGGGGACACGGCGGCGTGACGGCGCGGGTGTTGGTGGGTGGCACCATTCGGGCGAACGATCTGGTCCGCCTGGATGCATCAAAACGAAAGCTGTAGTGCCGGAATCCATGGACCCGTGGATCGAGGCCATTTCCCGAAAACCCATGTGCGCGGTTCGCTCTGCGCCTGAAGAAGAACGATAGACAACATATGCACGACGGCATTCCATTTCAATTGCTTGCGAACCTGGTCCTGGGCTTGCACGTCGCGTTCGTCGCATTTGTGGTGATCGGCCTTGTCGCCATCGTGGGCGGCAACCACCGGGGCTGGACGTGGGTGAACGCCCTGTGGTTTCGGCTGGCCCATGTCGCCGCCATCCTGGTGGTGGTGGCCGAATCATGGCTGGGCATCGTCTGCCCGCTGACCGCCCTTGAAATGTGGCTTCGAAACAAAGCCCAAGCCACGAGCTACACAGGCAGCTTCATTGAGCATTGGCTCCAGAGCATTCTGTTTTTTTCGGCGCCGGGCTGGGTGTTCACCGTGCTCTACACCGCATTCGGGCTTGCCGTCGTCGCGACGTGGTGGCGGTATCCGCCGCTCATCGGCCGGAATGGTGGTGATGGGAATGCGACCGCCGCCCCGAGCAAAGAAACGACTTGACCGACTGACACAGTACCACGAGCGATGCAGAGGGTATTGACTCTCTGAGCGCTTGAGAGGCGTGAGACCGATGCCCCTCGCAACTCGCACCATTTGACGTGTTTTTGACGTGCTTGGGCTCGTGGCGCGCGCGGCCTGCTGTCTTTTTGGAGCCTGTTTGGGGCCCACACTGCAGCGGCGGGCATGCGCACCCGTAAGGACCGTGGCAGCGTGGCGTGCGGTGCACGGGTGCACCTCGCGCCACTGTGAGCAATTTCGCTCCGCCAAATCGGCCATCTGTCGCAAGGTGAATGTGCAGCACTAGGCAAGTGCGCACAATTCGCCTCTGCCATTCAATTCACCGATCCATCCGAACCACGCGCAAACCCTGCTGCTGTCAGCCGCCTGCGCTCGACAGATTCACCAAGCCTCGAAAGACCCTGGTCAAGACGAAGCTTGCTGGCGGGCTGGTGCGAGAGGGCATTGGCTTTGTCAATGCGTCGCAGCTCATCCAATTCAAAGCCCCGGTATGCGTTTTCAGCCGAGTGAGGGTTGAGACCACCATCGTCTGCACCGACGCGCGGTTTGCCTACTTTTCGCACGCTGTTTTTTTGCAAGACCGCAAATGCGCAGAAATTCTCGTGAAGATGAAGTTCAAGAAGCGCGGGCTCACCGTGTCGCCAGGCGACATTACGGGCATTGCCGCATCCGAAAAGCCGCGCTTCATCGAAGATTGGGACGCCGCCCTAAATGGCATGCAGTGACGACTTCCACCCCCAGACCCATATGCGCACCTTCATCCAAAAAGCCTTTGTCCCTGCAGCGCTGCTGGCCGCCATCGGCTATCCGCTCTACCTTGCCTACGATGTGGCTGTGTCGGCGAGCGTGGAGCCCCATTGTTCGCGCTCTGCGAGAGGCGACACCGGCCTGTTCTGCGCATGGGGCCAACGCCTCGGCGAGGCATTGTTTGGCGCGGATCGCGCGCACCTCGGCTTTTCACTGCTGGTAGGTGGCAGCGCCTTGGCCATGCTGGGGTTTCTGGCCTTTGCGCTTTGGGGCGCACGTTCTGGCCTAGATGCGCCATCATCCGATTTCACCAACCCATCTTCCAAACCATGAACTTCTCCGGCCAATGCCATTGCGGCGCCATCCGTTTCAAGGGAAGCGCTGATCCTGAAAAAATCGTTGCATGCCACTGCGCGGACTGCCAGGTGTTCTCCGGCGCGCCTTTTCGTGCCGTCTGGCCGGTGCCGGCAGAAGACATTCAATTTGAGGGCCAGCCCAAAGCCTATGTGAAGGTGGCCGCGAGCGGCAACCGGCGGGCACAGGCATTTTGTGGCGAGTGCGGAACGCAGCTGTACGCCACGGATCCGGTGGAGCCGAAGGTGTTCAACATGCGTCTGGGCTGCGTCAACGAGCGCGCGGCGCTGGTGCCGAAGGTTCAAATCTGGCACGACTCGGCCGCACCCTGGCTGAGCGCGCTTGCATCCATCCCCACGCACACAAAGGGGCCTGGCAGCCCGCTTTCGAACCCGGCGGAGTCCATCCCATGAGTGAGCCCACCTACACCGGCAGCTGCCTCTGCGGCGGCGTGCAGTTCCGCATTCTGGGCGCGCTGGAGCCGATTCAGGTCTGCCACTGTATGCAGTGCCGCAAAGCCCAAGGCACGGCCGTCGGAACCAACGTGCCGGTTGATATTCACCAGTTCAGCTTGGAGCGCGGCGCTGATCTGCTCACGGCTTTCGAGTCATCGCCTGGCAAACAGCGCGTGTTCTGCAAAGTGTGCGGCTCGCCCGTGTACAGCAAGCGCGATGCGCTGCCCGAGACCTTGCGCGTTCGGGTGGGGCTGATCAACGAAGACGTGGACCCGGGGCTGCAAGCCCACTACTACGCAGCAGACAAAGCGCACTGGTGGCCAGTGTGCGGCGGCGCGCCTCAGTTTGAAGCGGGCCCCGGCTCGCCCCCACTCGCATGACCGCCGATCAAGGCTCAGGATTCACGTGCGAGGTGTGCGGCGAGCAGCACAGCGCCTTGACCACCGACATTGCCTGCAAGCTTCCCGACGCGGTGTTCGAACTCGACTATTTGGAGCAGTACGCGCGGTCCAAATCCAACAGCGACCTGTGCACGCTGGACGGCAACCGCTGGTTCATCCGCTGCGTGCTGCCGGTGCCATTCACCCACACCGAGGGCTTCTTCGGCTGGGGCATTTGGGTGGAAGTGGCGCAAGCGCACCACGACGCTTACATCGCGCATTTTTATGAGGGCGCGGCGCTGGTTGCCCCGTTTGAAGGCCAACTGGCCAACCACCTCAGGGCCTTCAACCGCGTGCGGGGCCTGGCGGTGCGGGTGGAGCTGTCTGATGAGCATCGCCCATTCGCATATTTGTCCAGCACCTCGCGGCATCCCTTGGCGCTGGAGCAGCGGCGCGGCATCGACGCCGCGCGGCACCACGCGCTCGTCATCCCGCATCAAAGTCGGCGCTAAAGCGCGGCGGTGCGCAGGGCACTAGTGGCCGCCAGGCGCCTCGCCCTTGGCCAGATGGGCGCGAATCTGCGCGTTCACCGCCTTCAGAAGCTCGCGCACCGCGGCCTCTCTGTCGTGGTCTCTAGGGCGCTGGGCTTCGCCCCAGAGCGGGTTGGGAAAATGGGTATCCCAATCGAAGCGCGCAATCACATGCCAGTGCAGGTGCGCCACCTGGTTGCCAAGCGCAGCGAGGTTGACCTTGGTGGGCTGCAGGTGTTCGATGAGCGCGCGCTCGACGCAGACCACCGCGTCCATACACTCGGTGCGCTCGCGGTCAGACAGTTCCGAGAACTCGGCCACATGCGCGTTCCAGATGACACGGTAGTAGCCCGGAAAACCGTCCTGCTCCACATGCACCACACGCAGGGTGTCGCTGCGCCAGACGAGGCTGCCGCCATCTTGCGCGCACAGTGCGCAGCCAAAAGACGATTTGCTCATACCAGCACCCTTTCAATGCCGCCGTGGTTGGCGCGCTGCACGTACTGGGGCAGCCAGTCTTCGCCGAGGATCTGGCGGGCCATTTCAATCACGATGTAGTCGGCTTCGAGCAGGCCGTTCTGCAGGTCGTCTTCATAGCGCTTAAGGCCTTGCAGGCAGCTTGGGCAGCTGGTGAGGATTTTCACGTTGGCCTGCGGCGCCACCGTGCCCTTGGCGCGCAGCTCGGCCTCGCCCTTCTTGATTTCTTCTTCCTTACGAAAGCGTACCTGGGTCGAGATATCGGGCCGGGTGACGCCCAGCGTGCCGGATTCGCCGCAGCAGCGCTCGCTTTTGACGACGTTGTCGCCCACCAGCGCCTTGACGGTCTTCATCGAATCGCCCAGCTTCATCGGGTTGTGGCAGGGCTCGTGGTACAGGTAGCCGCCCTGCCCACCGGGCAAGGTGATGCCCTTTTCAAGCAGGTACTCATGTATGTCGATGATGCGGCTGCCGGGGAAGATTTTGTCGAACTGGTAGCCCTGCAGCTGGTCGTAGCAGGTGCCGCAGCTCACCACCACGGTTTTGATGTCGAGGTAGTTCAGTGTGGTTGCGACGCGGTGGAACAGCACCCGGTTGTCGGTGATCATCTTGTCGGCTTTGTCGAACTGGCCGCTGCCGCGCTGCGGGTAGCCGCAGCACAGATAGCCAGGCGGCAGCACGGTTTGCACGCCGGCGTGCCAGAGCATGGCCTGTGTGGCAAGGCCCACCTGGCTAAACAAGCGCTCAGAGCCGCAGCCGGGGAAGTAAAACACCGCTTCGCTGCTGGCCGTGGTCGCCTCGGGGTTGCGGATGATGGGCACGTAGTCGCGGTTTTCGATGTCCAACAGCGCGCGTGCGGTTTTCTTCGGCAGGCCGCCGGGCAGCTTTTTGTTGACGAAGTGAATCACCTGCTCTTTGATCGGCGCGGCGCCCACGGTGGCGGGCGGGTGCGCAGTCTGCTTGCGGCTCACCTTGCGCAGCAGATCAACGGCCATGCGCTGCGCCTTGAAGCCCACACCCACCATGCCGGCGCGCAGCAGCTTGATCTTTTCGGGGCTGGTGGCGTTGAGCATGGTCATGGCGAGCGCATTGCCCGGGCGCCAGCTTTTTTTGCCCATTTTGCGCAGCAGGTTGCGCATGTTCATGGTGACATCGCCAAAGTCGATGTTCACCGGGCACGGCGAGAGGCACTTGTGGCACACGGTGCAGTGGTCGGCCACGTCTTCAAATTCTTGCCAGTGGCGAATGCTGACGCCGCGGCGCGTTTGCTCTTCGTACAAAAAGGCTTCCACCAGCAGCGAGGTCGCGAGGATTTTGTTGCGTGGTGAATAGAGCAAATTGGCCCGCGGCACGTGCGTGGCGCACACCGGTTTGCACTTGCCACAGCGCAGGCAATCCTTGACCGAATCGGCAATGGCGCCGATGTCGCTCTGCTGCATGATTAGCGATTCGTGCCCCATCAGGCCAAAGCTTGGGGTGTAGGCATGCGTCAAATCGGCAAAGCGAAAATTTGAAGCAAAATCGGCCTCTAGCGCTTGTCCAGCATGCGCTACCAGCTCTTTATTTCGTAGCAACTTACCTTTGTTGAACCGGCCCTCCGGGTCCACGCGCTGCTTGTAGTCGGCAAAGGGCGCGAGCTCTTCGTCGGTGAGGTATTCGAGCTTGGTGATGCCGATGCCGTGCTCACCCGAAATCACCCCGCCCAGGCTGCGCGCCAGCCGCATGATGCGGCCCACGGCGGCATGCGCGGTCTGCAGCATGGCGTAGTCGTCGCTGTTGACCGGAATGTTCGTGTGCACGTTGCCGTCGCCGGCGTGCATGTGCAAGGCGACCCACACACGCCCCTTGAGCACGCGCTGGTGGATGGTGACGCATTCGAGCAGCAGCGGCGCCAGCGCGTCGCCGGCAAAGATGCCGCGCAGAGGTGCGAGGATTTGCGTCTTCCAGCTGGCCCGCAGGCTGTGGTCTTGCAACTGCGGGAACAGCGCATCGACGTCTTGCAGCCACTCGGCCCACAGCGCACGCGCTTGGCGCACCGCATCAAGCGCTTCGCTCACGCGCTCCTTCAGCATTTCTGGCGAGAGCACATCGCCCGCGTCCTGGCCTGCTTTGCCCAGCGGGAGCTGGCCGCGAGCAAAGAAATCCTCCAGTGCATCGCACAGGGTTAGCTTGTTTTGCAGCGACAACTCGATGTTGATGCGCTCGATGCCGTCGGTGTATTCGGCCATGCGCGGCAGCGGAATCACCACGTCTTCGTTGATCTTGAAGGCGTTGGTATGGCGGCTGATGGCCGCGGTGCGCTTCCTGTCGGCCCAGAACTTCTTGCGCGCCTCCGGGCTGATGGCAATGAAGCCTTCGCCACTGCGGGAGTTGGCAATGCGCACCACTTCGCTGGTGACACGGGCGACGGCGTCGGCGTCGTCGCCGGCAATGTCGCCAAACAGCACCATCTTGGGCAAACCTGCCCGCTTGGATTTGGTGGCGTAACCCACCGCTTTCAGGTAGCGGTCGTCCAGATGCTCCAGCCCCGCCAGCACCACGCCCGAGCGTTTTTGCTCGGCAAACATGAAGTCCTTGATTTCGACAATGCTGGGGACCGCGTCCTTGGCGTTGCCAAAAAACTCCAGACACACGGTGCGCGTGTGCTGAGGCATGCGGTGCACGATCCAGCGGCAGCTGGTGATCAGCCCGTCGCAGCCTTCCTTCTGAATGCCCGGCAGACCGGCGAGGAACTTGTCGGTGACGTCCTTGCCCAGGCCTTCGGTGCGAAAGCGCTTGCCCGGGATGTCGAGCCGCTCGCTGCGCACGCGCGTTTTGCCGTCGGCTTCGAAGTATTCGAGCTCGAAACTTGCAACCTCAGCGTCGTGGATCTTGCCCAGGTTGTGGCCGACGCGCGTCACTTCGAGCCACTGCGCGTCCGGCGTCACCATGCGCCAGCTGGCCAGGTTGTCCAGCGCCGTGCCCCAGAGCACCGCCTTTTTGCCGCCGGCGTTCATGGCGACGTTGCCGCCCACGCACGAGGCTTCGGCGCTGGTCGGGTCCACGGCAAACACATAGCCGGCAGCGTCGGCGGCGTCGGCCACGCGCTGGGTAACAACACCGGCCTCGGTCCACACGGTGGCGACCGCTCCTTCAACGCCCGGCAGTTGGCGCATTTCCACCGCTGTCATGGCTTCGAGTTTTTCGGTGTTGATGACGGCGCTTTTGTCGGTCAGCGGAATCGCGCCGCCGGTATAGCCAGTGCCACCGCCGCGCGCAATGATGGTCAGACCCAGCTCGATGCAACCTTTGACCAGCCCGGCCATCTCGGCCTCGGTGTCGGGCGTCAGCACCACGAACGGGTACTCGACGCGCCAGTCGGTCGCGTCGGTCACATGGCTGACGCGGGACAGCGCGTCGAACTTGATGTTGTCTTTGGCGGTCAGGCGCGAGAGCGCGCGGCGCGCTTCGCGGCGCAACTGTGCTGCTGCGTCAAACGAGGCGTCAAAGCGGCGGACAGCAGCGGTGGCCGCGTGCAGCAACTCGCCCACCAGCGCATCGCGCTCCGGCGCGACGTCCGGGGTGCGCCGCTTGTGCACTTCGCCCAAGCGGTGATCGAGCGCCTGCACCAGCTGCTTGCGCCGCTCGCGGCTGCCCAGCAGGTCGTCTTGCAAATAGGGGTTGCGCTGCACGACCCAGATGTCGCCCAGTACTTCATAGAGCATGCGCGCTGAGCGGCCGGTCTCGCGCTCTTGCCGCAGCTGCAACAGCGTTTCCCAAAGCCGCGCGCCAAGCAGGCGAATGACGATTTCGCGGTCAGAAAAACTGGTGTAGTTGTACGGAATCTCGCGCAATCGCACGGGCTCGGAAGGGTGCGCCATCAAAGTGGCCAGTGCGGTCGGAGCATTCATTCGTGGGAACCTGGTTGTAGGCTGCCCACGCAAACGCAGGCGGCAAGGAACCGGCGATTTTAGAGATCCTGTACCGCCGCTTGGCAGGGGCGGCGCATTCGCACTCAGCGCGCCACGACCTCGGGGCGCTGTTGCCCTTCGACAGCGCAGTGGCGACGGCACACTGCGCTGGGGAAAAGCTGCCTCAGAACAGTACGCGGCAGCGCAGTGTGTTGGGCACCTGTTGGAGCTTTTGCAGCGCCAGCTCGGACGATGCGGCGTCCACGTCCATCACCACATAACCAATGGCCTCATTGGTCTGCAGGTACTGGGCTGCAACGTTGATGTGGTTGTCGGCAAATACACGGTTGATCTCGGACATTACGCCCGGTACGTTGCGGTGCACGTGCAGGATGCGGTGCGTGCCCTGCTGCGGCGGCAGCGCCACCTCGGGGAAGTTCACCGAGGTGATGGAGGTGCCGTTGTCGCTGTAGCGCACGAGCTTTTCCGCCACCTCGATGCCAATGTTGGCCTGCGCCTCCAGCGTGGAGCCGCCGATGTGTGGCGTGAGGATCACGTTGTCCAGGCCCCGCAGCGGGCTCTCGAATTCCTCTTTGTTGCTGCGCGGCTCGACCGGAAACACGTCGACTGCGGCGCCAAGCAAGTGGCCGCTGCGCAGCGCCTCTGCGAGCGGGTCAATCACCACCACCGTACCGCGGGCCGCGTTGATCAGAATCGACCCCGGTTTCATCGCCGCAATTTCAGGCGCGCCAATCATCCACTGCGTCGACGGCACGTCAGGCACGTGCAGGCTCACCACGTCGCTGGTTGCCAGCAGCTCGTTCAGACTGGCAGCCTGGTGGGCATTGCCGAGCGGCAGCTTGGCAATAACGTCGTGGAAGATGACGTGCATGCCCAAAGATTCGGCCAACACCGACAACTGCGAGCCAATCGAGCCATAACCGACGATACCGAGCGTTTTGCCGCGCGTCTCAAAAGCGTTGTCGGCCGATTTAAGCCAACCACCGCGGTGCGCCGCTGCGTTGCGCGCGGGAATGCCGCGCAGCAGCAAAATCGCTTCGGCCAGCACCAGTTCGGCCACCGAACGGGTGTTGGAATACGGCGCGTTGAACACTGCAATGCCGCGCTCTCGCGCTGCGTTCAGGTCTACCTGGTTGGTGCCAATGCAAAAGCACCCGATGGCGACGAGCTTGTTCGCATGCGCCAGCACCTCGGCCGTGAGCTGGGTGCGCGAGCGGATGCCGATGAAGTGGGCATCGCGGATGCGCTCAATCAGCTGGTCTTGCGGCAGCGCGCCCGGCAGCGCCTCAATCTGCTCGTAACCCGCCTTGCGCAGCACCTGCAGCGCGGACGGATGCAAACCTTCGAGCAAGAGGAATTTGATTTTGCTTTTATCGAGGGAGGTCAGGGCAGCAGCGCTCATGGTTCAACGGGTCGGGCCGGCGAGTGAAAGAAAGGCGGAACCGTAACATGTTGCGTTGCAACATCCAAGCCATTCCGACGACGGCACTACCTGCGTCAGGGGCAAGAACACGCCTGCTTTTCGCCGGCGCGCGGGTTAACCCGCTTCTGCCGTCAGGCAAACGGTGGGTAAAACCCGAGTGATCCACGGAGGTGACACACTGGCGTCACACGACCGCTACAGAATCCGTGTTTTTCCCTTAGTTAGGAGCCTTTTGATGAAATACCGATCGCTCGCCGCCTGCGCCGCCTTGGCCGTATTGGGCAGCACCGCCGCCCAGGCACAGACTGAAATTCAATGGTGGCACTCGATGACCGCCGTGAACAACGAGTGGGTGAACGACTTGGCCAGCCAGTTCAACGCCAGCCAGAGCGAATACAAGGTCATCCCTACGTACAAGGGCACCTACGACGAGAACATGACCGCCGCCATCGCAGCTTTCCGCTCGGGCAATGCGCCCGACATCCTGCAGGTGTTTGAAGTGGGCACCGCCACCATGATGGCCAGCAAACGTGCCATCGTGCCCGTGGGCAAGGTGATGAGCGACGCCGGCTTGGCGTTTGACCCAAAGTCTTTCATTCCCGCGGTGGCCGGTTACTACACGGCGCCCAATGGCCAGATGCTGAGCTTTCCGTTCAACAGCTCCACCACCGTGGCGTATTACAACAAGGATGCTTTCAAGAAGGCAGGCCTGAACCCCGACAAATTGCCCACCACCTGGCCTGAGGTGTTCGCAGCGGCCAAGAAGCTCAAGGAGAGCGGCAACACCTGCCCGATGACACTGGCATGGATGGGCTGGACCCAACTCGAAAGCTTCTCCACGTGGCACAACGTCGAGTTCGCCACCAAGAACAACGGCATGTCCGGCATGGACGCCCGGATGAAAATCGATTCGCCTTTGCACGAGCGCCACATCGGCAACTTGGCCAAAGCAGCGGCAGACGGCGAGTTCGTCTACAAGGGCCGCGGCTCCAAGGCCCAAGCGTCGTTTACTTCAGGCGAATGCGCCATGATTCAGACGTCTTCTGGCTTTTATGGCGACGTAGCCAAGAATGCGAAATTCGCCTACGGCATCGCGCCGCTGCCCTACTACCCCGACGTGAAGGGCGCGCCGCAGAACACCGTGATTGGGGGCGCCAGCCTGTGGGTCATGGCCGGCAAAACGCCGGCCAAGTACAAAGGCGTTGCCAAGTTCTTCGACTTCCTGTCGCAAACCAAAGTGCAGGCCGCCAGCCACCAGCGCACGGGCTATCTGCCGATCACCTTGGCTGCGTACGACTTGACCGACAAATCGGGCTTCTACAAAGAACATCCGGGCACCGATGTGGCCGTGCAGCAAATGATTCGCAAGACCACCGACAAATCGCGGGGCATTCGTTTGGGCAATTACGTGCAGATTCGCACCATTGAGGACGAAGAGTTTGAGAACATCTGGGCCGGCAAGCAGACTGCCAAACAGGCGCTCTCCAGCATGGTGAGCCGTGGCAACGAGCAGCTGATACGTTTCGAGAAAGCCAATAAAGGAAAATAAAGTGCGGCGCGCCTGATGGCGCACGTGGCTGGTGGCCTTTTTACAGGGCCACCGCACTACTTTTCAGTCGGCCCACCGAATGGCATACAGGCTTCGGTGGGCGTCTCTTTTTTCTGAGTGCACATGGAAAAACGTGTTCTTTTCCGGTCCGCATGGCTGCCTTGGGCGCTGATGCTGCCCCAGTTGGTCATCATCCTGGTGTTCTTCTTTTGGCCTGCAAGCCAAGCAGTGCTGCAATCGCTGCAATTGGAAGACCCATTCGGGCTGTCCAAAGAATGGGTCGGCTTTCAGAACTTTATTCAGCTGTGGAACGACCCAAGCTATTTGGCTTCGTTCAAGACCACCGCCTGGTTTTCAATCTTGGTGGCCGGTCTGGGCATCGGCATCTCGCTGGTGCTGGCGATTTTTGCCGACCGCGTGGTGCGCGGCGCCATGGTCTACAAGACGCTCCTCATCATGCCGTACGCCGTGGCGCCGGTCATTGCGGGCGTGTTGTGGGTGTTCATCTTCTCGCCGTCTATCGGTGTGGCCACTTTTGGCCTGCGCGCCTTGGGAGTCGACTGGAATTACCAGATGGACGGAGACCAGGCGATGCTGCTGATCATCATTGCCTCGGTGTGGAAGCAGATTTCGTACAACTTCTTGTTCTTCCTCGCGGGGCTGCAGTCCATCCCCAAGTCGTTGATTGAAGCGGCTGCCATTGACGGCGCCGGCCCCTTGCGGCGCTTTTGGAACATCCAGCTGCCGCTGCTGTCGCCCACCACCTTCTTTTTGCTGGTGATCAACATCGTCTACGCCTTCTTTGACACCTTCGGCATCATCGACGCCACCACCGAAGGGGGTCCGGGGCAATCGACTTCGATCTTGGTCTACAAGGTGTACCAGGACGGCTTCAAGGCGCTGGACCTGGGAAGCTCGGCCGCGCAGTCGGTGATTTTGATGGTCATCGTCGTGGCGCTCACGGTGGTGCAATTCCGCTACGTTGAGAAAAAGGTGAACTACTGACATGACCCCCACGCTCATCGCTTCGCGTATCGCTGTCCCCCAAGGGGGAGCGCCAGTGCCTTCGGGCGGCCGGGCGGCACTGACATGATTGACCGCCGCCCCTGGCTCACCGTTCTCTCGCACGCCGTGATGATCATCGGCGTGTTGATCGTCGCGTTTCCGCTGTACCTGGCGCTTATCGCCTCCACCCACACCACCCAGGAAATTGTTCAGGCTCCCATGCCGCTGCTGCCTGGCAGCAATATGTGGGAGACCTACAAGCTGGCCTTGTTTGGCTCGGGCAAGCTTGGCTCCAACACCACGGTCGCACACATGATGTGGGTGAGCTTTGTCACCGCCATGGTGATCGCGGTGGGCAAGATTGCGATTTCGCTGCTCTCGGCGTTTGCCATCGTGTTCTTCCGCTTCCCGTTCAAGATGCTGTGCTTCTGGGCCATCTTCGTGACGCTGATGCTGCCGGTGGAGGTGCGCATATTGCCCACCTACAAAGTGGTCGCCGACCTCGGAATGCTCAACAGCTACGCGGGTTTGACATTGCCGCTGATCGCATCGGCAACCGCCACCTTCCTGTTCCGCCAATTCTTCCTGACGGTGCCAGACGAACTGGTGGAGGCTGCGCGCATGGACGGCGCGGGGCCCATGCGCTTCTTCTGGGACGTGTTGGTGCCGCTGTCCAAGACCTCGATTGCTGCGCTGTTCGTCATTCAGTTCATCTACGGCTGGAACCAGTACCTCTGGCCACTGCTCATGACCACCAGCGAAGACATGTATCCGGTGGTGATTGGCATCAAACGCATGGTGGCTGGCGGCGGCGACGCGGCCATTGACTGGAACGTCGCCATGGCCACCGCGATTCTTGCCATGCTGCCGCCCACATTGGTGGTCGTGCTGATGCAGAAATGGTTCGTCAAGGGATTGGTGGACACCGAAAAATAATGGTCAAACTGGCATGTAGCGCTTACTAGTAAAGCGCTAACAGCTAGAAAATAAATAGCAATATGGCATCGATTACCCTCCGCGACATCGTCAAGCGCTACGGCGTGGGCCCCAAGGCCAATCAGGTGATCCACGGCGTCAACGCCGAAATTCACGACCACGAGTTCGTCGTCATCGTCGGGCCGTCCGGCTGTGGCAAGTCCACCCTGCTGCGCATGGTCGCGGGCCTGGAAGAAGTTACGGCCGGCGAAATCTTGATTGGCGACAAGGTGGTCAACAACCTGGAGCCCGCAAAGCGCGACATCGCCATGGTGTTCCAGAACTACGCGCTTTACCCGCACATGAGCGTCTTCGACAACATGGCCTATGGCCTGAAGATCGCCAAGGTGCCCAAGGACGAAATCAAGACGCGCGTCGACAAAGCCGCCGGCATTCTTGAACTCGGCCATCTGCTCGAACGCAAGCCGCGCGAACTCTCGGGCGGCCAGCGCCAGCGCGTTGCGATGGGCCGCGCCATCGTGCGCCAGCCCAAGGTGTTTCTGTTCGACGAGCCCCTGTCGAACCTAGACGCCAAGCTGCGCGCGCAGACGCGGCTCGAAATTCAAAAACTGCACCGCGAGCTGGGCATCACCAGCCTGTTTGTTACGCACGATCAAGTCGAAGCCATGACGCTCGCCCAGCGCATGATCGTCATGAACGGCGGCAACATGGAACAGTTCGGTACGCCCGAAGAGGTCTACCACCGCCCCGCCAGCACCTTTGTCGCGAGCTTTATTGGTTCTCCGCCCATGAATTTGCTCGCGAAAGCGCCCGGCGTGCGCGAAGGATCCCTTCTCGGCGTGCGCCCCGAGCACTTGGACGTTACCGCCGCAGGCGGCTGGGAAATCGACGTTGACACGGTGGAGTTGCTTGGCGCCGAGCGCCTCATTTACGCCCGCCTGAACGGCGAACCACTCATTGTGCGCATTGAGGAAGGCAGCCACTCGCCCGCACCGGGCAGCCGCATCTACGTCACGCCCCGCCCGGGCCGCATCCATGCGTTCGACGCCACCAGCGGTAAGCGCATCCCAGAAGCTGCATGACGTCCCCCGCCGCCCTCCCTGCCTGGCCCTATCCACGCTGGATTGCCCACCGCGGCGCCGGCAAGCTGGCGCCGGAGAACACGCTGGCGGCCTTCCGCCTTGGCGCTGCGCACGGCTACCGCATGTTCGAGTGCGACGCCAAGCTCAGCCGCGACGGCGTGCCCTTTTTGCTGCACGACAGCACGCTGGAGCGCACCACCGACGGCGCAGCGCTGCTTGGTGAAGGCGCCAGTGGGGTGGCAGGCGAGCACGATTGGGAGGCCCTGTCGTCGCTGGATGCCGGCAGTTGGCATTCTGACGCGTATGCGGGCGAGCCACTGCCCACCCTGGACGCCGTCGCCGAATGGTGCGTGGCCCACGATTGCCTGCTGAACATTGAAATCAAACCCACACCCGGCACCGAGCGCAAAACCGGTGAAGTCGTGGCGCGCCGGGCTGCGCAGCTGTGGGAAGGCAGCGCCGTGCCGCCGCTGCTGACTTCGTTCCAACCCGAATCGCTGGCTGGGGCCCGGGCAGCGGCCCCTTCGCTGCCGCGAGGATTGCTGCTGGACACACTTCCGGCCGACTGGCTTGACACCGCGCGCATGCTGCGCTGCGCTGCGGTGGTCTGCAAATACACGCTATGGACTGAGGAAACGGTGGCGCAAGCCAAGCACGCCGGTCTGCGCTGCCTGAGCTACACGGTGAATGACGCCGCACGTGCAGCCCAGCTGTGGCTTCTGGGCACGGACGGCATCATCACCGATCGGGTGGAATCTTTCCGCCCCGACTAGGATCCGCAGGCCAAATTGGCATAGAGCGTGCCGGACCACGCATTGAAAGCCTGCGTGCCCGTCATGCGCAATTGAAGCAGAGCACCTGAGGCGACCGAAGCAGGCACCACCGAAGAACAGGTTCGCGAGCCTGCGCCAAGCGTGCAACTCAAGCCGGTATAGAAGCCGAACTGCGTGAACGGATCAAGCTCATAGGCATCGATTTGGAAGCTGCTGGTCAGGCCACTCAAACTGCCTGCCAGCGACGCGGTCAGTTTCAAAGTACTGCAGGCCTGAGGCGTAATGGCCGCCGTTTCCGGGTTCGTATTTGCACCCGATCCGGGGCTCATGTAGAAGATGCCATTGCCTGCGCCATTGCTGTCGGCAATGATGTAGTTGAACGCCACTGTCCCGCTTCCAGAGCCCGAAGGCCCAGTGGCTCCAGTGGCTCCAGTTGCGCCCGTCACGCCCATTCCGGTCGCGCCCGTAGCCCCTGTCGGGCCGGCTGCACCAGCGGGCCCTGTCGGTCCCGGAGCACCGGCGCTGCCCGTAACGCCCGTCACGCCCGTAGCACCTGTAGCTCCGTCTGCACCAGCAGGCCCGGTCGCACCCGTGGCACCCGCGCTGCCGGTGGCGCCCGTGACACCCGCACTGCCGGTAGCGCCGGTGGCACCCGTCGCCCCCGGAACGCCAGCCGCGCCCGTAGCACCTGTAGCGCCGGCTGCACCAGAAGGCCCGGTTGCGCCCGTGGCACCCGCGCTGCCTGTAGCGCCGGTGGCACCCGTCACCCCCGGAACGCCCGCCGCGCCCGTAGCACCTGTGGCGCCGTCTGCACCAGCAGGCCCGGTCGCACCTGTGGCACCCGCGCTGCCTGTAGCGCCGGTGGCCCCCGGAATGCCCGCAGAACCGGTAGCACCCGTGGCACCATTTGCGCCCGCTGAGCCGGTCGCGCCTGTCGCACCCGCGCTGCCTGTAGCGCCGGTCGCCCCCGGAATGCCCGCAGAACCGGTAGCACCCGTGGCACCCGTGGCACCATTTGCGCCCGCTGAGCCGGTCGCGCCTGTCGCGCCCGCGCTGCCGGCAGCGCCGGTCGCCCCCGGAATGCCCGCAGAACCGGTAGCACCCGTGGCACCCGTGGCACCATTTGCGCCCGCTGAGCCGGTCGCGCCTGTCGCGCCCGCGCTGCCTGCAGCGCCGGTCGCCCCCGGAACCCCCGCCGCGCCCGTGGCGCCGTCTGCGCCGGCCGGCCCGGTAGCGCCAGGCGCGCCTGCCGCTCCTGTGGCGCCTGTCACCCCCGGACTGCCCGCGGGCCCCGTGGCTCCGGTCGCGCCGGGCGCTCCAGGCACTCCAGGCGCTCCGCCGGGTCCGGCAGCGCCATCGGCGCCCCGAAGACTGCCTATGGTGCCTCTCCAAAATCCACCGGACTTGGGTCCATAGACGCTAAACGTCGCGATATCCACATAAAAGTCGCCCTCCCTGCCCACCGAAGCAGAGGGTTCGCCATTGCCTGAGACCAAGGCCGCCCCCGCCGTCGAGCCTGGAGGGCCTTCGGCTCCCGCAGGGCCTGCGGGCCCCACCAGAGACAGGCTAGATTCCGGCCAAACGCCGCCGGCCTTGGGCCCATACAGACGACCAGTGGAACTGTCGAGGAAAAAATCCCCGTCTTTTCCCACGGAATTTGACGGCGCTGCGGCCGCGCCGAGGAGGGTAAAGCCACCGGCGGGCAATACAGCTCCCGAGTCATCGCTTCCGCCGCCGCATGCCGCCACGGTGAGGGTGAGTCCCACCAGCAGGCTGGCCAATAAAGGGTTGATGCGCGGATTCAAGGCAATGCTCCTAGTGAAATAGTTCTAGTATTGTGGCCAATGCGGGCGGTTTTAGGCATGGCCCGCGAAAGACGCACTTTTTTACTCTCCTTTTTTCTCTCTGCCACTTCCATGGGATCCCCCCGCATTTGCCTCAACATGATCGTCAAGGATGAGAGCCCGGTGATCCAGCGCTGCCTGGCAAGCGTCAAACCCTGGATCGACCATTGGGTGATCGTCGATACCGGCTCCAGCGACGGCACGCAAGATCTGGTGCGCGCGGCCGTGGCCGGGGTGCCGGGCAGCTTGCACGAGCGCCGCTGGCGCGATTTCGCGCACAACCGCAACGAAGCGCTGGCGCTGGCGCGTGCGCACGCCGATTACGTGCTGTTGATCGATGCCGACGAGCAATTGATAGTGCCAGCAGGATTCCAGTGGCCTTCTTTGGCAAGCGATGGCTACCTGCTTGAGTGTGTTCTGAACGGCTGGAGCTACGGCCGAAACAGCTTAATTGCGACACGTCTCGATTGGCGATGGGTCGGGGTTTTGCACGAATTCCTGACGTGCGACGTGCCGCACCGCTGGGAGCTGTTGCCAGGCCCCAAGATTGACGTCGGCCGGGATGGCGCACGCGCAAGAGATCCGTCCACTTATCTGAAGGATGTGGACATCCTGCGCAAGGCGCTTGAGCAAGAGCCCGGGAACACCCGCTACACCTTTTACCTCGCGCAGACGTACCGGGACGCTGGGCTTATTGAAGAAAGCGTGCGCTGCTATCAGCAGCGCGTGGCGCTGGAAGGCTGGGACGAAGAGCGCTGGTTCGCCGCTTTCCAGGTCGCCGTGCTGGGCGAGCGCCTGCAGTGGCCGACTGAAGATGTCCAACAGGCGTACTTGGCCGCGTACGCGCTGCGCCCCTCGCGCGCCGAACCGCTGTGCGAACTGGCACGGTGCCTGCGTCTGCGCGGCGATCGCACCAGCGCCTTCCTGTATGCCGCGCGCGCCGCGGCTATGCGGGCACCGCCGGATGTGCTGTTTGTCGACACCTCGGTATATGCCTGGCGTGCGCTCGATGAACTGGCGAGCACGGCTTGGTACGCCGGCGCCCGGGACGAAGGGCGCCAGGCGGTGGCCCGCCTGCTGGCGGAGCAGCGCTTTCCGGCATCGGAGCGCGAGCGGATTGAGGCCAACGCGCGCTTCTACGCGTAACGCCCAGGCCAGTGCCGGCTGCGGGAACGCTTGGTCAGCTCAGCGGCGCCAGCCGCGCAGCAGCGCCCATTGGCAGCTGGCGCAGGCGACCACCAACGCGGCATAGGTCAGCATCTTGCCGTCGCGACCAAATATCCACAGCCCAGCGACCAGCACCGCCGCGCACGCCGTGGCCTGAACCAGCCACTGCACCCACCAGCGCGGCGTCCCGGCGGGCCGCCCAAAGCTCAGCCGGGCCATAGGCCACAGCAATACGGGCAGGCACAGCGCTGGCAAAAAGAAACCGAAGAGGTGGGTAATGGCGGAGGTGAAATCCATGGACATGACGCAAGTCAAGACTCTTGCACAAGCAAATACCCTTTAGTGGGCCAGCGATTTTATAATCCCTGCATGTCTGTATGGGCCTTGGGCATCAACCACAACACCGCGCCGCTCGATCTGCGCGGTCGTTTTGCGTTTGCGCTCGATCAAATTGCTCCGACCTTGGGCGGTTTGCGCGAGGCTCTGGGCGCCACCAATCCGCACCGCGGCGTCGAGTCGGCCATCATTTCGACCTGCAACCGCACTGAGGTGTACTGCGCCGGCGAGCAGAGCGCTCTGGACCACACGCTGGGCTGGCTGGCCCACAGCGGCGGAGTGAGCACTGACGTTCTGCGCTCGCACGCTTATGTTCTGGAAGATGGGCCGGCCGCACGACACGCGTTTCGCGTGGCCAGCGGGCTCGACTCCATGGTGCTGGGCGAACCGCAGATTCTGGGCCAGATGAAAGACGCCGTGCGGGCCGCTGAAAGCGCGGGCGCGCTGGGCTCCACGCTCAACCAGTTGTTCCAGCGCAGCTTCGCCGTCGCCAAGGAAGTGCGCACTTCCACCGAAATTGGCGCGCACAGCATCAGCATGGCCGCCGCTGCAGTGCGCCTGGCCAGTCAGATTTTTGAAGATTTGAGCAAAACCCGCGTATTGTTTGTGGGCGCGGGCGAAATGGTCGAACTGACCGCGACACACTTTGCCGCGCGCAACCCGCAGTCGATTGCCATTGCCAACCGCACGCTTGAGCGCGGCGAGCGCTTGGCATCGCGCTTTGGCGCCGAGGTGATGCGCCTTGCCGACCTGCCGGACCGTTTGCACGAATTCGACATCGTGGTCAGCTGCACCGCCAGCACGCTGCCCATCGTCGGCTTGGGCGCCGTCGAACGTGCCCTGAAGAAGCGCCGCCACCGCCCGATGTTCATGGTCGACCTGGCCGTGCCGCGCGACATTGAGCCCGAAGTGAAAGCACTGCAGGACGTGTACCTCTACACCGTGGACGACCTGGCCACGGTCGTGCAGACGGCGCAGGCCAGCCGCCAGGCGGCGGTTGAGCAGGCTGAAGCCATCATCGACGCGGGCGTGCAGAGCTTCATGCATTGGCTTGATCAGCGCGATCCGCAGCACGGCGTGGTGCCCTTAATTCGGCAGATTCACGATCAGACCGACCAGTGGCGCGCCATTGAAATGGCCCGTGCGCGCCGCCGCCTGGCGCGCGGCGAGGACGTGGACGCGGTGCTGGAAGCCCTCTCGCGCGGGCTTTCGCGCAAAATGCTGCATGGCACCATGGCCGAGCTGCGTGCCGGCGACGCCGAGGCGCGCGACCACACCGCGCGCACCGCCTCGCGCCTGTTTTTGCGTTCTCAAAGCAAAAACCCGTTGTAGCGCTCTAGCAGCGTACCTCCCTAGCTATCTTTTGGGTAGCTAAAAACATTTCCGCGCATGCAAACATTTCTCAGGAACCAGCTCGAACGCTATGCCCGCCGCATGGGGGAGCTCGACTTCCTGCTCTCCCGCGAAGACATCATGGCCGACATGGCCCAGTACCGAACGCTTTCGCGTGAGCACGCCGAAGTGACGCAGGTGGCGGGCCGATACGCACGCTACAAGCAACTTGAAGCCGATCTGGCCGCCGCACGCGAGATGCTGGACGACCCCGACATGGCCGAACTGGCGCAGGAAGAAATCGCCTCCGGCGAGCTGGAACTGCCGGAACTGGAAGCTGAGCTGCAGCGCCTGCTGCTGCCCAAAGACCCAGACGACGCCCGCAGTGCCTTTGTCGAAATCCGCGCAGGTACGGGTGGCGACGAGTCCGCCCTATTTGCGGGCGACCTCACCCGCATGTACACCCGCTACGCGGCCAACGTTGGCTGGCGCGTGGAAGTGGTGAGCGAACACGCGGCCGAACTGGGCGGCTACAAGGAAATCGTGCTGCGCGTCGAAGGGCCAGACGGCAGCGGCCCCGGCGGCAGCGGTGTGTACGGCGCGCTGCGCTTCGAATCGGGCGGCCACCGCGTGCAGCGCGTGCCCACCACGGAAACCCAGGGCCGCATCCACACCAGCGCCTGCACCGTGGCCGTGATGCCCGAGCCCGATGAGCACGAGACCATCAAGCTCAACCCGGCGGACCTGCGCATCGACACGTTCCGCGCCAGCGGCGCCGGTGGCCAGCACATCAACAAGACCGACTCGGCCGTGCGCGTGGTGCACCTGCCCACCGGCATCGTCGCCGAGTGCCAAGACGGCCGCAGCCAGCACGCCAACAAAGCCAAGGCACTGCAGGTGCTGCAGGCCCGCATTCAGGAAAAAGAACGCAGCGAGCGGGCTGCGAAGGAGGCTGCCCAGCGCAAAGGCCTGATTGGGAGTGGCGACCGGAGCGACCGCATCCGCACCTACAACTTCCCGCAAGGGCGGCTCACCGACCACCGCATCAACCTCACGCTTTACAAGCTGCTGTATGTGATGGAGGGCGATCTGGACGAAGTGCTGCAGGCGCTCGCCCACGCCCGCGAGGCCGAGCTGCTGGAAGACTTTGCGGTGGGCGCGCTGTGAACTTTTGGTCAAATTGGCCTCCAGCGCTTACCAGGTAAGCGTGAGCAGCTATGTTTGAAGTAGCGAATGCCGTTGCTGGTGCACTGGCCGCCGCGCAGTTGGGCGGGTTGGACCGCATCGATGCACAGTTGCTGCTCTTGCATGTTCTGGGCCGCGAGGACGCCGGCCGCGCCTGGATGATTGCCCACGGCGACGACGCGCTTGCCCTTGACCTGGCCGAGCGCTACACCGCGCTGTGTCAGCGGCGCGCAGACGGCGAGCCGGTGGCCTACCTGACCGGCCGCAAACCCTTTTATGGGCTGGACCTCTTCATCGACGCGCGCGTGCTCGACCCCCGCCCGGACACCGAAACTCTGGTGGATTGGGCACTGGAACTCCTCATCGGACTGAGCGCACCACGGGTGCTCGACCTGGGCACGGGCAGCGGGGCCATTGCGCTTGCCATTGCGCACGCCCGGCCCGATGCGCAGGTGAGCGCGGTGGATGCCAGCGAAGACGCCCTGCTGGTTGCCCGCACAAATGCCGAGCGGCTTGAGCTGCCGGTTCGTTTCGCAACATCGGATTGGCTTGCCAGCGTTGATGGCGAGTTCGAACTCATCGTCTCCAATCCGCCATACATCGCCGAAAACGACCCCCACCTGCCAGCGTTGCGCCATGAACCGCTGGACGCTCTGGTTGCAGGCCCAGACGGCTTAGACGACCTGCGCACCATCGTCCAGACTGCGCCGCAGCACCTGGCACCCGGTGGCTGGCTGCTGCTGGAGCACGGCTGGGACCAGGCGCAGGCCGTGCAAGATTTGCTGCGCAGCGCAGGGCTTATCGACGTGCAAACCCGCAATGACCTGGCCGGCATAGGGCGTTGCACCGGCGCGCGCTTGGCAACAGTGAAATAATCACGCTACGTCCCACCGGCCTCCTCTGGCCTCATTTTTTGGAAACCCCATGAGCGACACCCAGAAACGCATCGACGACCTCGTCAAATCCAGCAACGTGCTTTTGTTCATGAAGGGCACGGCGAGCTTTCCCATGTGCGGCTTTTCGGGTCGCGCCATCCAGATCTTGAAGGCCTGCGACGTGGACCCGAAAGACATCACCACGGTGAACGTGCTTGACGACGAGGAAATCCGCCAGGGCATCAAGGAATTCAGCCAGTGGCCCACGATCCCTCAGCTGTATGTCAAAGGCGAGTTCATCGGTGGCTCGGACATCATGATGGAGATGTACGAATCGGGCGAACTCAAGCAGACGCTGGGCACATAAAACGCGCAGCCTTGCCAAGCGGCCGCCTCCGGGCGGCTTTTTTGCGCCCGCTGCAGGGCATGCAGCTGAGAATGCCCTGCGTTGCCCCCTAAACTCGGCGCAACTCCCATGCTCCAAGACCTCCTCTTCATCGTCCTGCTGATTGCGGCCAGCGCCTTTTTTTCGGCGGCCGAAATTTCCCTCGCCGCCTCGCGCCGCCTGCGCCTGCGCCAATTGGCGGACGATGGCGACCCTAGGGCCGACCGTGTGCTGCGCCTGCAAGAGCAACCCGGCGACTACTTCACCGTGGTGCAAATTGGGCAGAACGCGGTGGCGATTTTGGGCGGTATCGTCGGGGAGAGCGCGCTGAGCCCCACTTTCAGCGCTTTTTTCGCCCACTGGTTGGGCGCGGCGATGGCGCAGAACCTAGGCTTCTTCGCATCGTTCTTACTGGTCACCTCACTCTTCATCCTCTTTGCCGACCTGGTGCCCAAGCGCCTGGGCATGGCGGACCCAGAGCCGATTGCGGTGCGGCTGATGCGCCCGATGGTGTTTTGTATGGCGGTGCTCAAGCCCCTGGTCTGGCTCTACAGCCGCAGCGCCGACGGACTGTTTCGGTTGATGGGCCTGTCCTCGCTGCGCGACGACCGCATCACTTCGGACGATGTGCTGGCGATGATGGAGGCAGGCGCGCGGGCGGGCGTGCTGGCAGCACGCGAGCAGCAGGTCATTACCAACGTATTTGAGCTCGATACGCGCACCGTCTCCAGCGCCATGTCGCAGCGCGAGCGTGTCGCCTTCTTCCGTCGCGACGACCTTGATGCCGTCATTCGTCTGCGCATTGCTGCAGAGCCGTTTTCCACCTACCCGGTCTGCGAAGGCGACATCGACCATGTGGTGGGCTATGTGGACGCGAAGGATTTGTTCCAGCGCGTGCTGAACAACCAGCCCATCTCGCTGCAGGACGACAGCTTGGTGCGCAAGGTACTCATCGTGCCCGACCGGCTGACATTGTCCGAAGTGCTGGAGCAGTTCCAGCAGGCGCACGAAGATTTCGCCGTCATCGTCAACGAATACAGTTTGGTGGTGGGCGTGGTGACGCTCAACGATGTGATGAGCACGGTGATGGGCGACCTGGTGTCGCCGTTTGATGAAGAGCAAATCGTGCGGCGCGACCAAGACTCTTGGTTGATAGACGGCATCACGCCCATCGAGGACGTTCGCCACGCGCTTAGCCTGGACGAGCTTCCGCACGATACCGAGTACGAAACCCTCGCCGGCTTTTTGATGGTGATGCTGCGCCGGGTGCCACGCCGCACCGACAGCGTGCTGTGGGGCGGGTACAAGTTTGAGGTGCTGGACGTGGACAGTTACCGCATCGACCAGGTCATGGTTTCGCGCGTGCCGCCGAGTGGCGCAACAGCGAAACCTGTTGCCGCAGACTGATTAGCCGGTCAGACGCCCGTCAAACTGCCAGTTGCGCTGAGCGGAAAACACCGCATTTGGGTAGGGCGCACGGCCGCGGCTGCCGTTGTAACGCCCGAGCGTCATGTACAGGTCACCACGCTCGCGGTCCAGATAGTGGCGCAGGATGACGCAGCCAAAACGCAAATTGGTCTGCATGTGAAAGAGCTTTGCCGGATCCCCGTCGCCAATCACGCGCGTCCAGAACGGCATGATCTGCATATAGCCGCGCGCGCCCACGCTGGAAATGGCGTACTTGCGAAATGCACTCTCGACTTGGATGAGTCCCAAGACCAGCGATACGTCGAGGCCGGCGCGCCGGCTTTCGTACCAAGCGGTTTGCAGGAAATCGCGCCGTACTTCCCAATCGAGCTTGCGCCGGCGCAGGCGGTCGCTCATGGTGGCAAGCCAGCGCAAGTACAAAATGCGCTCTTGCGTGCTGGCGAATTCAGGATCGGGCGGGCCTTCAAAGGAGACCGCCGAGCTGAGCGCGGAGCGCACCGAATCCATCAAGGGCTCTTCAAGCTGCCCACCTGCATGGGCAGCAGTGGGCAAGGCCCAGCCCAGCGGCGCCAATGCAGGCAGTGCTGCGGCGAGGCAGCTGCGACGTGAAATCCCCTCGGTCATACGCTCAAACGGCCTTTCAGGTGGGCCAGTATGTCTGTAAGTGCAACTTTTGTGGCACCAGTATCGCGCCGGTGCTGGTATTCGACAACACCGTCTTTGAGGCCACGGTCGCCAATCGTGACGCGATGCGGCACACCAATCAGCTCCCAATCGGCAAACATGGCGCCCGGGCGCTCTCCGCGGTCGTCCAGGATGACGTCCACACCTTCAGCCACAAGCTGGGCGTAGAGCTGTTCCGCTGCGACCTTCACATCAGGAAAGCGTTCTGGCGTGATGGCGCACAGGACCACGGTAAATGGCGCAATCGCATCGGGCCAAATGATGCCGCGCTCGTCGTGGTTCTGCTCGATGGCAGCGGCAGGCAGGCGGGTGATGCCGATGCCGTAGCAGCCCATCTCAAAAAACTGGGGCTTGCCGTTCTCATCGAGGAACGTTGCGCTCATATCCCGGCTGTACTTGGTCCCAAGCACAAAGATGTGCCCGACCTCGATGCCCCGCTCGATGGCCAGCACGCCTTGCCCATCGGGCGACGCATCGCCCGCCACCACATTGCGAATGTCGGCAACCAAATCCGGCTCGGGCAGGTCGCGGTCCCAGTTGACGTTCGTGTAATGGAAATCGGGCGCGTTCGCGCCGCAAATCCAGTCGGCCATGACCGCCACTTCGCGGTCGACCACCAGATGCACCGGCTGCAGCAGACCAATAGGACCAAGGTAACCGGGCTCGCATCCAAAGTGGGACTTGATCTCACCCAGCGTGGCAAACCGGAAGCCCGCATTTAGGCCGGGCAGCTTGCCGACCTTGATTTCATTCATATCGTGATCACCGCGCAGCAGCAGCAGCCAAACCTCGCTCTTGACGATTTCACCAGCTGCGTTGGTCTGGTCCGTCGCCAGCACCAGCGATTTCACGGTGGATTTGAGGGGCACCTTCAACAGCTCGGCCACGTCGGCGCAGGTGCTTTTTCCGGGCGTAGGGGTCTTCGCCAAGGCCCCTGCCGGCGCAGGGCGTGGCCCAGCGGGCGCAAGGGCCTCGGCTTTTTCCATATTGGCTGCGTAGGCACTGCCCGGGCAGTAGACGATGGCGTCTTCACCGGTGGCGGCAATGACTTGGAACTCTTCGCTCAGATCACCGCCAATGGCACCGCTGTCTGCGGCCACAGCGCGGTAACGCAGGCCAAAACGATCAAATATGCGCCGGTAGGCCTGCGCCATGGTCTGGTAGCTCGCCTTGGCCGCATCTGCATCGCGGTCGAAGCTGTACGCGTCCTTCATGGTGAACTCTCGACCACGCATCAGGCCAAAGCGAGGCCGGCGCTCATCGCGGAACTTGGTCTGGATCTGGTAGAAATTGCGCGGCAGCTGCTTGTAGCTGCGCAGCTCTTGGCGGGCGATGTCGGTCACCACCTCTTCGCTCGTGGGCTGCACGACGTAGTCGCGGCCATGGCGGTCCTGAATGCGCAGCAGTTCGGGACCCATGGATTCGAAGCGCCCGCTTTCCTGCCAAAGCTCTGCGGGCTGAACCACGGGCATGGTCATTTCCACGGCTCCGGCGCGGTTCATTTCTTCGCGAACGATGGCTTCGACCTTCTTCACCACCCGCAATCCCATGGGCATATAGGAATAAATACCGGCGCCCAACTTTTTGATGAGACCGGCCCGCGTCATGAGCTGATGGCTCGCCACTTCGGCGTCGGCTGGGGCTTCCTTGAGGGTGGAAATAAAGAACTGAGAAGCTTTCATCGGAACATTGCAGACTGCGCGCGCTTGCCGTCGCTGCAGGCAAGTGCCGTGCATAATGGACGCAGTTTTAAGATTTTGGGGTTCGATTATGCTTGACCGGGACGGCTTTCGGCCGAACGTCGGCATCATCCTGCTCAACCAGAGAAACCAGGTGTTCTGGGGCAAGCGCATACGCACCCACAGCTGGCAGTTTCCGCAAGGCGGCATAGACCGCGGCGAATCGCCCGAACAGGCGATGTTCCGGGAGCTCCATGAAGAAGTCGGCTTGCACCCCAACCACGTGCGCGTGGTGGCCCGGACCCGGGACTGGTTGCGCTATGAGGTGCCTGACCGGTATATCCGCCGCGACGCGCGCGGACACTACAAAGGGCAGAAGCAGATTTGGTACCTGCTTCAGTTGCTCGGCCACGACTGGGACTTGAACCTGCGTGCCACCAACCACCCGGAATTCGACGCGTGGCGTTGGAACGATTACTGGGTGCCGCTCGACGTAGTCGTCGAGTTCAAACGTGGCGTCTACGAGACGGCCTTGACTGAACTGTCACGCTTCCTGCCGCGGCAAGAGCAACGCAACCGCTATCTGCGCAGCGGCATGCGCTCGCGGGACGCGGAACCTGGCTATGGTGGCCTGCACCGCAGTGGGGCCATGCTGGTGCACCCAGGAGTAGAGCTTCCCCCAGGCGCCAGCTTCGATCCGAATCCGCAAAAAGACCATTCGGAAACCTCCATGGAGTTTCCTGACGATTCCGGCACTCAGTCAACCGACGAGCGCTGACTTACTGATCGCGGGCGCAGCAAAACTGCTGCCGCCACAGTCTCAACGCCCCGTCAACACAAGGTTGTCGCGGTGCAGCATTTCAGGCTCAGCCGAATAGCCGAGCAGCTCTTCAATGGCGCTTGAAGGCTTGCGGCACAGGCGCCGCGCTTCATTGCTGGCGTAGTTGGCCAAGCCGCGCGCGATTTCCACACCATCGGGGTTGTGCACGGCAATGACATCGCCGCGCTCAAAATCCCCCTCAACATGCGTCATGCCGATGGGCAGCAGGCTTTTACCCTCGGCAGACAGCTTCGCAGCAGCACCTGCGTCTACCTTCACTGCGCCGCGCAGCTGCAAATGGTCTGCCATCCACTGCTTGCGCGCCTGCTTCTTAGCCGTCTGAGAAACCAGTAAAGTGCCAATGGCTTCGCCGCTTGCCAAGCGAAGCAGCACATCGTGCTCACGACCCCAGGCGATAACCGTCGACGCGCCGGAACCAGCCGCACGCTTGGCCGCCAGTATTTTGGTGAGCATGCCTCCCCTGCCTATGCTGGAACCCGCACCCCCGGCCATGGCTTCGAGTGCGGGATCGCCAGCGCGCGCCTGATGCACAAAGGTAGCCGCCGGGTCCCGGCGGGGGTCAGCGGTGTAGAGCCCTTTTTGATCGGTAAGAATCACCAGCGCATCGGCCTCGACCAGATTGGCCACCAAGGCGCCGAGCGTATCGTTGTCGCCAAACTTGATCTCGTCGTTGACGACGGTGTCGTTTTCGTTAATCACCGGCACCACGCCGAGACGCAGCAGCGTCAACAGCGTCGAGCGCGCGTTGAGGTAGCGCTCGCGGTCCGCCAGGTCGGCATGCGTTAGCAGCACTTGGGCGCTGCCAATGCCGTTCTCGCGCAACTTGGTTTCGTACATCTGCGCCAGCCCCATCTGGCCCACGGCAGCGGCGGCCTGAAGCTCGTGCACTTGGCGCGGGCGGGTATTCCAGCCCAAACGCTTCATTCCCTCGGCAATCGCGCCGCTCGAGACCATGATGACTTCGCGCTTGGCACCGCCGTGGCCGGTGACCAGCGCTGCAAGTTGGCGAGCCCACTCGCCAATGGCCTGCGCGTCGAGTCCCCGCCCCTCATTGGTCACCAGGCTGGAGCCCACTTTGACGACGATGCGGTGCGCATTTCGCAGCACATCTGAATTTTCAAGAGTCATATTGGCCTTTAGCGCCCTATGTCCAAGCGCTTAAAGCTATCTATTTGATAATGAAAACGCACGACTCAGTCTGGTGATGCGTCTGGAAAACGGGGATCGAAATCTGGAACCGGCGCCTGCTCAGCTACTTGCTGGGCTTTGACGTGGGCATAGATTGCGTGAATCAGCGGCTCACAGCCTTCGCGTGTCAATGCCGATATCTCAAATACCGGCCCTTTCCATTTGAACCGCTTGACAAAATCCGCGACGCGCGCGGCCCGTTCGTCCAACGGCACCATGTCGAGCTTGTTGAGCACCAACCAGCGCGGTTTTTTAAACAAGGCGCTGTCGTACTTTTTGAGCTCCCCGACAATGGCCTTGGCCTGGGCTACAGGATCCACCGCATCATCGAACGGTGCGAGATCCACAACATGCAGCAACAAGCGCGTACGCTGCAAATGGCGCAAAAACTGATGACCGAGGCCAGCGCCTTCGGAGGCCCCCTCAATCAATCCAGGGATATCGGCGATGACGAAGCTTTGCTCAGGGGCAACGCGCACCACACCCAAATTGGGATGTAAAGTCGTGAAAGGGTAGTCGGCAATCTTGGGCCGGGCATTCGACACCGCAGCAATGAAGGTGGATTTGCCGGCGTTGGGCATGCCAAGCAGACCAACGTCAGCCAGCACTTTAAGTTCCAGCTTGAGATTCTTCTTATCTCCTGGCCAGCCAGGAGTCTTCTGACGGGGCGCGCGGTTGATGGCGCTCTTAAACCGCATATTGCCAAAACCACCGTCGCCACCCTTGGCGATAGTGACCACTTCGCCCGGTTGCAGCAATTCGTACAACACCTCACCGGTTTCGGCGTCGCTCAGAATCGTACCGACAGGCATTTTTAGTGTGATGTCGGTGCCAGCGGCGCCAAACATATCGGAACCCATGCCGTGCTCACCACGCTTGGCTTCGTGCCTACGCGCGTAGCGGAAATCTACCAAGGTATTTAGATTGGGATCGGCGACCGCAAACACGTGGCCGCCACGCCCTCCGTCGCCGCCGTTCGGACCACCGAACTCCTTGTATTTTTCGTGGCGGAACGACACGCAGCCGTTACCACCATCGCCCGCAGCAATGTCAATATAGGCTTCGTCAACGAATTTCATGGGGGATCCAGTTTACAAAATGGCACCGATCGCACAAAAAACAAAGCCCCGGCAAAGCGGGGCTTGGAGTGCAGCGATGCGTGCGCGCTTTCAGGCCGCCGTCACGTTCACCGTGTGCTTGGACAAAGCGCCCTTCACTGCAAACGACACGTGGCCGTCGACCAGTGCGAAAAGCGTGTGGTCTTTGCCCACGCCGACGTTTGCACCGGGGTGAAACTTGGTGCCGCGCTGGCGGACGATGATCGAGCCTGCGCTGATCAATTCGCCACCAAAGGCCTTCACACCGAGCATCTTGGGCTTGGAATCGCGCCCGTTTCGCGTAGAGCCGCCGCCTTTTTTCTGTGCCATGACATCTTTTCCTGATTAGCCGACCGGATCAGCCAGCAATTGCGCCGATTTGCAGTTCCGTGAACTGCTGGCGATGGCCCTGGCGCTTCTGATAGTGCTTGCGACGGCGCATCTTGAAGATGTGCACTTTGTCGTGCTTACCGTGCGCCAGCACAGTGGCTGTCACGGTGGCGCCGGACACCAGGGGCGTACCCACCTTCAGTTCAGCGCCGTTGCCGACGGCCAAAACTTGGTCGATTACGATTTCCTGGCCTACGTCCGCAGCAATCTGTTCTACTTTAATTTTTTCGCCGGAAGCAACGCGATACTGCTTGCCACCGGTTTTTATGACCGCGTACATGTTGACCTCTTAAGTCTGATAGTGAAGGCAGAAAACCGCCTCCCACGAACTTCCCGCAGAAGGATTTCTGCAGAACCCGCGAGTTTACCACGCATAGTCTGCATTGCCTACACCCCGTCCGCATGCACGCGGCAGCATCCGACTGGGCTATGCCTACGTTTCTATAATTCCTCCTGTGTCCGCCCTCACCACTCCGAAGACTCCAAGCGCAACGACCTTGGAAGCCCACGCCCCCTCCCCTCTTTCCTTGGTCGCGGACGAATTGCGCAGTGTTGATGCGGTCATCGCACAGCGTCTTGAATCCGGTGTGCCTTTGGTCAGTCAGGTCTCGCGCTACATCATCGCTGCGGGAGGAAAGCGGCTAAGACCCACGCTTCTCTTGCTTATGTGCGGCGCATTGGGTGTGCAGGATCGCACTCGGTTCACGCTGGCAGCTGTGGTGGAGTTCATCCATACAGCCACCTTGCTCCACGACGATGTGGTCGACGAGTCGACGCTGCGTCGCGGCAACGCCACAGCAAATGAAACCTTTGGTAACCCGGCGAGCGTCTTGGTAGGCGACTTCCTTTACTCACGGGCTTTCCAGATGATGGTGGATGTTGGCGAGATGCGGGTCATGCAAATCTTGGCCGATGCCACCAACGTCATTGCCGAAGGCGAAGTCTTGCAACTGATGAACATGCACGACGCGACGCTCGATGAAGCAAGCTACTTGCATGTAATCCGCTCCAAGACGGCGAAACTGTTCGAAGCCAGTGCACGTTTGGCGGCCGTTCTCGCAAAGTCAAACCCTGCCGTGGAAGAGGCTTGCGCCACCTATGGCCAAGCGCTGGGCACGGCCTTTCAAATCATCGACGACGTACTGGACTACGACGGGGCCTCGTCTGAAATGGGAAAGAATCTTGGAGACGATCTGCGAGAAGGCAAAGCCACGCTGCCTCTCATTGCAGCGATGCAGCGCGCAAGCGCAGCCGACAGCACACTCATCCGTCAAGCCATTGAAGACGGAAATACCGAGCATCTGGAGGCCATCGTGCGCATCGTGCGTGAAACGGGTGCACTGGAAATTGCACGCACGCTCGCAGCGGACGAAGCAGCGCGCGCCATAGCCGCAATCGCTTCTTTTGCGCCCAACCATCACCTAGCGTGCTTGATACAACTGGCAGCTCAGTTGCTCGGGCGTCGGACGTAGCCCAAGCAGCCTTTGGAGCGACAACCGGGGCGGAGCGTAGTCTGGCGGCGCGCCGCGTCCGAGACGTAGAGGCCGGAAGTTCGAATTCCCTCACTGCGGCCACACAAATAGCCAAACAAAAACGCCTTGGTACTTGAAGCGCCAAGGCATTTTTGTTTGGACTGCGCATCGAATTCAAGTTGCGCGCTGGCTTTCGACAATTTACAGCGCATGAACGATCGGCGATGATAGGATGATTCTGAATTTTTATCGGGGACCCTTGCCTCCATGGCCGCTGTTGATACTGCTCAAAAAGACACTTCTTCGATAGCTTTGCCTGGACTGGGAAGGGCTCTGATTTCGTCTGGAAAACTGACGCAAAAGGCGGCGGAGGATATTGTGCGCAAGGCACAGGCGTCCCGCACCAGCTTCATCGCCGAAGTGACTGGCTCCGGGGCCGTTTCTGCCAGCGAACTGGCTCATACGGTGTCGTCGATTTTTGGCGCGCCGCTGCTCGATCTCAATGCGGTTGATCCACTGCGCCTTCCGCAAGACCTGCTGGACGCCAAAATTTGCCAAGCGTACCGTGTCTTGGTACTGAGCAAACGCAGTAACCGCTTGATTGTGGCTACCGCCGATCCGACCGATCAGGAAGCGGCAGAGAAAATCAAGTTCACCACGCAAATGGGCGTGGACTGGGTCATCGCCGAATACGACAAACTCGTTCGCTTGATCGATGCGAGCACGAAGTCGACCAACGAATCGATGGAAGCGTATTCGAGCTCTGGCGATTTCGAGTTTGAAGACGTTCCCGTGGAAGATGCGGCAGACGCGCAGGAGGCTGCAACCGACGTTGAAGACGCCCCCGTCGTCAAGTTTTTGCACAAAATGCTGCTTGACGCCTTCAATATGCGTGCTTCGGACCTGCATTTTGAGCCCTACGAGCACCACTACCGCGTGCGCTTTCGCATCGATGGAGAACTCCGCGAAATTGCGTCTCCGCCCATAGCTATCAAGGATAAGCTCGCCTCTCGAATCAAAGTCATTTCACGACTCGATATTTCTGAAAAGCGGGTTCCGCAAGACGGCCGGATGAAATTGAAGGTGGGCCCTGACCGTGTAATTGATTTCCGGGTCAGCACATTGCCCACCCTTTTTGGCGAAAAAATCGTAATTCGTATTCTCGACCCCAGCAGCGCCAAAATGGGCATCGAGGCCCTGGGCTACGAACCTATCGAAAAGGAGCGTCTGCTAAAGGCTATTGAACGCCCTTATGGCATGATTCTGGTCACTGGCCCGACAGGTTCTGGAAAGACGGTGTCGCTGTACACCTGCCTGAACCTGCTCAATAAGCCGGGCGTCAACATTGCTACAGCTGAAGACCCATCTGAAATAAACCTTCCCGGCGTCAATCAGGTCAACGTGAACGAAAGGGCCGGGCTTACGTTTGCGGTTGCACTCAAATCGTTTCTTCGCCAAGATCCAGACATTATTATGGTCGGCGAAATTCGCGACCTTGAAACTGCAGACATTTCGATCAAGGCTGCGCAAACGGGCCATTTGGTGCTCTCAACGCTGCACACCAACGATGCGCCCACTACGCTCACCCGTATGCGCAACATGGGAATTGCGCCGTTCAATATCGCATCGAGCGTAATTCTTATCACCGCGCAGCGCTTGGCTAGGCGGCTGTGTCCGCAGTGCAAAGAACCCACAGACATCCCGCACGAAGCGTTGGTGGATGCTGGATTTCCAGAGGAAGAGATCGATGGCTCCTGGGTTCCCTACAAGCCGGTAGGTTGCTCGGCCTGCAACAATGGCTACAAAGGGCGACTTGGCATCTACCAAGTCATGCCGGTGACCGAAGAGATTCAGCGGATTATTCTGCGTGATGGCAGTGCGCTTGAAATTGCTGCCCAAGCCAAAATCGAAGGTGTCCGCTCCCTGCGCGAATCAGGGCTGCAAAAAGTCAAGCTGGGCCTTACTTCCCTTGAGGAAGTACTGGCAGTTAGCAACCTTTAATCACGCAAACATCAGGGAACGCAATGGCGACTGCAGCATCCGTACGAGGCACCAAGGACTTCGTCTATGAGTGGGAAGGCAAGGACCGCCACGGCAAGATTGTTCGTGGCGAACTTCGAGCCATGGGCGAAAACCAGGTACAAGCGACCTTGCGGCGCCAGGGCGTCCTGCCTGTCAAGATCAAGAAGCGCAAGATGCGCTCGGGGAAAAGGATTAAGCCCAAAGACATTGCGCTCTTTACTCGTCAGATGGCGACGATGATGAAAGCCGGCGTACCTTTGCTTCAGGCGTTCGACATTGTCGGCCGGGGCAACGCCAACGTCAGCGTGGGCAAACTGCTTAACGACATTCGCAGCGACGTAGAAACGGGTACCTCGCTCAATGCAGCATTTCGCAAATACCCGATGTATTTCGACAGCCTGTATTGCAACTTGGTGGAGGCCGGTGAAGCCGCCGGTATTTTGGAAGCTCTGCTGGATCGGCTGGCCACTTATATGGAAAAGACCGAGGCGATCAAATCCAAGATCAAATCGGCGCTGATGTACCCTATTTCGGTCGTAATCGTGGCATTCGTAGTGGTTACCGTCATCATGATTTTCGTGATCCCTGCGTTTAAAGAGGTTTTCACGTCATTTGGCGCCGACTTGCCAGCGCCCACCTTATTCGTCATGGCCATCAGCGAAGTATTCGTCAAGTGGTGGTGGTTGATATTTGGCGTAATTGGCGGCGGCTTCTACTTCTTTATGCAAGCATGGCGTCGCAGCGAAAAGATGCAAATTTTCATGGATCGCTTGATGCTGAAAATTCCGATTTTTGGTGCTCTGATCAACAAATCCGCCATCGCGCGCTGGACTCGCACTCTGTCGACCATGTTCGCAGCAGGGGTGCCGCTGGTGGAAGCGCTTGACTCGGTCGGCGGAGCGTCTGGCAACGCGGTGTATTCGCTGGCTACCGACAAAATTCAGCAGGAAGTGTCTACCGGCACGAGTCTCACCGCGGCAATGACCAACGCCAATGTGTTTCCGTCCATGGTGATTCAAATGTGCGCCATTGGCGAAGAATCGGGCTCGATTGACCACATGTTGGGCAAGGCGGCGGATTTTTATGAGGCCGAAGTGGACGACATGGTGGCCGGCCTCTCCAGCCTGATGGAACCCATCATCATCGTTTTTCTCGGCACTCTCATCGGTGGCATCGTGGTTTCCATGTACCTGCCGATCTTCAAGCTCGGACAGGTCGTCTGATGGCGCCTGAGGTGTGGTGGGACGCGGGCATCGCTGGCGTAGTGGGCTTGCTGATAGGCAGCTTTTTGAACGTGGTGATCTATCGATTGCCGCGCATGCTTGAGCAGCAGTGGGCACGCGAGATGGCGGAATATTCCGCCAGCGCGAATCCGGACCAGAGCGCGGCGGATGCGCCGCAGGTTGAGTCCTTCAATCTCATGGTGCCGCGCTCGCGGTGCCAAGCGTGCGGGCATCAGCTGCGCTGGTTTGAAAACATTCCAGTTTTGAGCTACGTGGCACTGCGAGGCCGCTGCTCCTCATGCAGCGCCCGCATCAGCCTGCGCTACCCGCTCGTGGAGTTGTTGGTCGGCGGGCTGTTCTTCTATTGCGCGCAGCGCTTTGGCCTCGGGGCAAGCGGCATCGCATGGGCGTTTTTCTGCGCCATGCTGGTCGCGATGGCGTTCATAGATTGGGACACCACCTTGCTGCCCGACAACCTGACGCTGCCGCTTCTGTGGGCAGGTCTGCTCGCATCGGCAGCAGGTTGGATCGATGTGCCGCTGCAGCAGGCGGTTCTCGGGGCCGCGGCTGGCTACCTCTCTCTTTGGCTGGTCTATTGGGCGTTCAAACTCGCCACTGGCAAGGAGGGAATGGGTTTTGGGGACTTCAAGCTCTTTGCCGCGCTGGGCGCCTGGTTTGGTTGGCCCGCGCTGGTGCCCTTGATTTTGATGGCCTCGATAGTAGGGGCCTGTGTGGGCATCGTCATGAAAGTAGCAAGCCGGCTGCGCCCGGGGGGTTACGTGCCTTTCGGGCCATTTTTGGTGGGCGCCGGTCTTGCAGCGCTGTTTCTTGGCCCCGAGGCAGTGCAGCGTGCCATTCAGGGCATTCTGAGCCCGTGAAAACTGCTCAGGCCCCATCCGCGCCACGCATCGGGCTGACTGGGGGGATTGGCAGCGGCAAGAGTACAGTGGCGAGTTTTCTTGCTGCAGTGGGTGCCGTGGTTCTTGACGCTGACGCCATGTCTCGCGCAAGTACCGCAGCGGGCGGCGCAGCAATTCCATTTATTGCCGAGGCGTTCGGCGCGGATTATCTGGACGCACACGGCGCGATGGACCGCGCTCGCATGCGCGCCTTGGTGTTTGCCGACCCTTGCGCGCGCGCGCGACTGGAAGCTATCGTTCACCCCATCGTGTTGACCGAAATCGCCGAGCGCAGTCGAACAGCGGAGCACGCAGGCGCGCAATTGCTGGTACTCGACATTCCCTTGCTGGTCGAGTCTGGTCGCTGGACCTCTGCGCTTGATGCAATTCTTGTGGTCGACTGCAGCGCCGAGACGCAAATCGAGCGCGCAGGACAACGCAGCAAGCTCACCCGCGCAGAAGTTCAGAGCATCATTGACGCACAGGCCACTCGCACCCAGCGATGCGACGCCGCCGATGCCGTGCTGTTCAACGACGGCATTTCGCTGTCAGTGTTGGAAGGCAAGGTCCGCGCGTTCGCACAAAGCTTCGGGCTATGATTCCAGCGCCTTTCCGCCCTCACTGCAAACCAAGAAATACACCCGCGTGATCCTGTACGAATACCCCTTCAACGAACGCATCCGCACCTATTTGCGGCTGGAGCATTTGTTTCGCCGACTGGGCGCGCTGATCGCGAGGGAGCACCCGCTGGACCACCATTTCGCGTTGACGACGATCTTTGAGGTGATGGACGTCGCAGCGCGCGCCGATCTGAAGTCCGACGTCATGAAAGACCTTGAAAAGCAGAAGCACCTGCTCGACGGTTACCGCGGCAACCCCTCCATCTCGCTGGACGCGCTCGATGCCATCGTGCACCAGCTTGACAGCTGTTTTTCCACACTCAACGCGCAGTCGGGCAAAGCTGGCCAGTCACTCACCGAAAACGAATGGCTGATGTCCATCCGCAGCCGCGTGGGCATCCCCGGGGGAACCTGCGGTTTTGATCTGCCGGCGTACGCTGCCTGGCAGCACCGCCCCACTGCCGAACGGCAGCAGGCGCTGGGCGGCTGGGCCTCCACGCTGGCTCCGCTGGCCGAGGCGGTTTTCCTGCTGCTCAAACTGTTGCGCGATTCGGGAGTGCCTCAAAAAGTGGTGGCCGAACGCGGGCAGTTGCAGCAAACCCTGCCGCAAGGACGCACCTTCCAGTTGCTGCGCCTGCGCATTGACCCTGCCTTGGAACTGGTGCCCGAGATCAGCGGCAACCGCCTGATGGTGTCGGTACGGCTGGTGCGCGAGCAACCCGGCGAACACGCATCCCCATGCACAGAGGACGTGAGCTTCGAACTGACGCTGTGCGCCTGAGCGAGCACTGCGAAGATGAGCAAGACACCGGTCACTGCGCCGAAAACCCGCCAAGTGGTCTGCCCGGCATGCGGCGGCCCCAGCCTGTACAGCAGCGCCAATGCTTGGCGCCCGTTCTGCAGCGAGCGCTGCAAACAGCACGACCTCGGTGCTTGGGCAAGCGAAGCGTTCCGCATGGCTGCAGACGCGCCGCCAGACGATGCGCCCCATGGCGACCCACGCACAAAAAACGAATAAAATCGGCCTCTAGCCCAATGCCATCAAGCGCCAGCAGCTACTGATTCAATAGTATTTTCGGATCGAACGCCAGGCCGCGCTCCTGCGCCAGCCATTCGAGCACTGGCAAAGCACCGGGCAAAACAGGGTGCACCGTGATGGGCCAATTCTGCCAGCACATCTGCTGGGCCTCGCGCATTTCAAAATCGCCGCTCCACTCTGTCACCCGGCACCAGTGCAGGCGCACCAAAGCATGGGGGTAGTCGTGCTCCGTCACCTTCCAGATCTGCGCCGGGCCAATGGTGATGCCGATTTCTTCCTGCAGCTCGCGCCGCAGCGCCTGCTCGACGCTCTCGCCCGCCTCCAGTTTGCCGCCAGGAAACTCCCAATAGCCCGCGTACACCTTGCCCGCAGGCCGGCTGGTGAGCAGCAGGGCACCGTCGCCCCTAATTAGGATGCCTACGGCAACTTCGGTATGTGGACGAGTCGCCGCTGGCTGCGGCTCATGCACAGTGCACCTCCAGCATGCACCGCAATTTGCGCGTCGTGACGGGGGCGCCCCCCTTCCGACAGCGTGCAGCGCTGCGCGAAAGACGGGAATAAGCCGAAGGCGAGTCAGCTTGTTGCATCCCGCCTTCCAGCATAGTCGCGGGCGAACTGATAGGCCACTCGGCCGCTACGGGAGCCGCGCTCCAGTGCCCAGACCAAGGCCTCGGGCCGTGCCGCCTCGACAGCGGTTTTCGAAACGCCAAACGACTCCAGCCACTGCGCGGCAATCGCCAGGTATTCGTCCTGGCTAAAGGGGTAGAAACTAACCCACAGGCCAAAGCGCTCTGAGAGCGAGATCTTTTCTTCCACGCCCTCGCCAGGGTGGACCTCGCCGTCGTCGGTATGTGTATACGTCAGGTTCTCGCGCATGTACTCTGGCAAGAGGTGGCGCCGGTTGCTGGTGGCGTAGATCAGCACGTTGGGTGTGGCCGCGGCCACCGATCCGTCAAGAATGGATTTGAGCGCCTTGTAGCCCGGCTCGCCGTCTTCAAAGCTCAGGTCGTCGCAGAACACGACGAACTTCTCGGGTCGGTCTGCGACCACTTCCACAATGTCGGGCAGGTCGGTGAGGTCGGCTTTGTCGACCTCGATGAGCCGCAGGCCGTCCGGCGCATAGGCGTTCAGGCACGCCTTGATGAGCGAACTCTTGCCCGTGCCGCGCGCACCGGTGAGCAGCACGTTGTTGGCCGGCTGGCCGCGCACGAACTGCTCAGTGTTGCGCCGGATTTTTTCCTTCTGACCGTCAATTTCCTTCAAATCGTCCAACTGCATGGCAGCCACATGGCGCACTGGCTCCAATCGGCCATGGCCGCTGGCGCGCTTGCGGTAGCGCCAGGCAATCGCCTGCGACCAGTCGGGCGCTGCAAGCGCCTGCGGTAGGGCCTGCTCGATGCGCGCCATGAGTTGTTCAGCGCGCGCAATCAAACGATCAAAATTATTTGTGGTCATTTCGGCCCTTAGCGCTTACTGCATAAGCGCTATTAGCTATCAAATCAAGAGCGATAGTCGGCGTTGATGCTGACGTAGTCGTGGCTCAGGTCGCAGGTCCAGACTTGGTCCTGCGCCACGCCTCGGCCCAGCAGCACGCGCACCGTGATCTCCTGCTGTTGCATGACGCGCTGGCCGTCTTCTTCGCGGTAGTCGGGGTTGCGCCCGCCGCGCTGCGCAACCAGCACATCGTCCAGGTACAGGTCGATGAGCGTTTGGTCAAGGTCTTCAATTCCCGCGTAGCCAACCGCTGCCAAAATGCGACCCAAATTCGGGTCGCTGGCAAAAAAGGCTGTCTTTACCAGCGGCGAATGGGCGATGGCATAGGCCACCTTGCGGCACTCGTCTCCATCGGCGCCGCCTTCGACGCGCACGGTAATGAACTTGGTGGCACCCTCGCCGTCCCGCACGATGGCCTGCGCCAACAGCCGCGCTACGTCGCCCAGCGCCGCAACCAGTGCAAGGCCTTCGGCGCTGTCCAAGGAGGTGATTTGAGCGTTACCAGCGCGCTGCGTCGCCATCAGCGTGAACGAGTCGTTGGTCGAAGTGTCGCCGTCGATGGTGATGCGGTTGAACGACTGGTCGGCCAACTGGCGCACCAGTTGGGGCAGCAGCGCCGGCGCCACACAGGCGTCGGTGGCCAGAAAGCCCAGCATGGTCGCCATGTTGGGGCGGATCATGCCGGCGCCCTTTGAGATGCCGGTAACGGCAACCTTGACGCCGCCAATCGACACCTCGCTGCTGAACGCCTTTGGTACGGTGTCGGTGGTCATGATGGCCTGAGCAGCGTCGCCCCACTGGTCGGCAGTCGCATTGGCCATCGCTTTGGGCAGGCCGGCCTCGATCCGATCGACCGGCAGCGGCTCCATGATCACACCTGTGGAATACGGCAGCACCTGCGCCGCGTCAATGCCCAGCAGCTGCGCGGCGGCGTCGCAGGTGCGGCGCGCCCTGGCCAGACCATCGACACCCGTGCCGGCGTTGGCGTTGCCGGTATTGATTACCAATGCTCGGATATCGCTGCCGCTCGCCAGATGCTCCCGCGCGACCTGCACCGGCGCCGCGCAAAAACGGTTCTGCGTGAACACGCTGGCCACCGCCGTCCCTTCATCGAGCAGGAAGACGGTGACGTCCTTGCGCCCTGGCTTTTTGATACCCGCTTCAGCCGTGCCGACGCGAATGCCGGCGATAGGGCGAAGCTCAGATGCAATGGGAGCAGAGAGATTCACAGGCATGGGATTCGTCCTTGAAAAATGCAAATGGCAGACGCGGATGAACGAGCATGACCCCTTACCAGCAGACACCGCGCAAGGGCCGCCCCGCTGCATTGGTGTCGTCCCCCTTCCCGGCGAAGCCGAGAGAAGGGGGATGCGGCGAAGCCGCTCAGGGGGATGTCACGCCAATTTTCCGTGGCACTGCTTGTATTTTTTGCCGCTGCCGCAGGGGCAGGGATCGTTGCGACCGACGCGTCCGCCAGCCGCCACCTTTTCCTGCACGCGCAGCGTGCGCTCGTCCACCGTGGTCTCAGCCTCGCCGCTCTCGTTGGGCGCGCTGTAGGTGACGTTGGCGATGTTCTCGGCGCGCTGCCCCATGTCTTCGGCAACCTGATCGAGCTGCGTAGGCGACTGGATTTGCACCGTCATCAGCACTTTGGTGACTTCGTTCTTCACCATGTCGATCAGCTGACGGAACAGATCAAATGCTTCGCGCTTGTACTCTTGCTTGGGCTGCTTCTGGGCATAGCCGCGCAGGTGAATGCCCTGGCGCAGATAGTCGAGCGCGCTCAGGTGGTCGCGCCAGTTGGAGTCAAAAGTTTGCAGCAGCACCACGCGCTCAAACTGGAGGAAGTTTTCCTCGCCCACAGCGGCGACCTTGGCTTCAAAGGCTTCGCGCGCGGCCTGAAGCACCAGCTCCAGCAGATCGTCGTCGGTGATCGAGGAGGAGCCTTCAACTTCCTTTTGCAGGTCGAGCGACAACTGCCATTCATCGGCCAGCGTCTTTTCGAGCGCGGGCAGATTCCACTGCTCTTCCAGAGATTCGGCGGGCACATGCAGCCGCACCAGATCGGTGAAGCAGTCGTCGCGCATGACGCCAATGACGTCGGCCAACTCTGAGGCATCAAGAATCTCGTTGCGCTGCTGGTAGATGACCTTGCGCTGGTCGTTGGCGACGTCGTCGTACTCGAGCAGTTGCTTGCGAATATCGAAGTTGCGCGCTTCGACCTTGCGCTGAGCCGATTCGATGCTGCGCGTGACGATGCCCGCTTCAATCGCCTCGCCGTCGGGCATCTTGAGCCGGTCCATGATTGCCTTGACGCGGTCACCGGCGAAAATGCGCATCAGCGAGTCGTCCAGACTCAGGTAGAAGCGGGACGACCCCGGGTCGCCCTGTCGGCCCGAGCGCCCGCGCAGCTGGTTGTCGATGCGGCGCGACTCGTGGCGTTCGGTGGCGATGATGCGCAGCCCGCCAAGCGCCTTGACCTTGTCGTGCTCAAGCTGCCAGTCGGCCTTTAGCGCTGCCAGTTTGGCCTGTTTGCCCGCGTCGTCCAGAGATTCGTCGGCTTCGATGGCGGCGACGTCTTTCTCGATGTTTCCGCCGAGCACGATGTCGGTGCCGCGCCCTGCCATGTTGGTGGCAATGGTGATCACGCCGGCGCTGCCCGCCTGCGCGACGATGTCGGCTTCACGCGCGTGTTGCTTGGCGTTCAGGACCTGGTGGGGCAGCGCCTCCTTGGTGAGCATTTCATCGATGATTTCGGAGTTCTCAATCGACGTCGTGCCCACCAGCACTGGCTGACCACGCTCGTAGCATTCGCGGATGTCGGCGATCGCCGCTTCGTACTTCTCGCGCGTGGTCTTGTAGATGCGGTCAAGCTGATCGTCGCGGCGGCTGGGCCGGTTGGGAGGGACGACCATGGTCTCAAGACCATAAATTTCCTGAAACTCGTAAGCCTCGGTGTCGGCCGTTCCCGTCATGCCGCCAAGTTTTTTGTACAGGCGGAAGTAATTCTGGAAGGTGATGGACGCCAGCGTCTGGTTCTCGGCCTGAATCTCCACACCCTCTTTGGCTTCAACGGCCTGGTGCAGGCCTTCGCTCCAGCGGCGACCCGACATCAGGCGACCAGTGAATTCGTCGACGATGACGATCTCGCCGTTCTGCACCACGTAGTGCTGATCGCGGTTGTAGATGTGGTTGGCCCGCAGCGCCGCATACAAATGGTGCATCAGCGTGATATTGGCCGGGTCGTAAAGCGACGCGCCCTCAGGAATCAGGTTCTGATCGGCCAGCACCCGTTCGGCAGTTTCGTGGCCTTGCTCGGTGAGGAAAACCTGGTGGGTTTTCTCGTCCACCGTGAAGTCACCCGGCTTGGTCACGCCCTCGCCGGTGCGCGGGTCGGCTTCGCCCTCTTGGCGCACCAGAACCGGCACGACCTTGTTCATGGCGATGTACATCGCCGTGTGGTCTTCCGCTTGGCCGCTGATGATGAGCGGCGTGCGCGCTTCGTCAATCAGGATGGAGTCCACCTCATCGACGATGGCGTAGTTCAGTATGCGCTGCACACGGTCGCCCGCCTCGTACACCATGTTGTCGCGCAGGTAGTCGAAACCGTATTCGTTGTTCGTGCCGTAGGTGATGTCAGACTGGTACGCCGCCTGCTTTTCTTCGCGCGGCATATTGGGCAAGTTGATGCCCACCGAGAGCCCAAGGAAGTTGTACAGCCGACCCATCCACAGCGCGTCGCGGTTGGCGAGGTAGTCGTTCACCGTCACCACATGCACGCCTTCGCCCGACAGGGCGTTGAGGTAAACAGGGAGCGTCGCTGTCAGCGTCTTGCCTTCGCCAGTGCGCATTTCGGCGATCTTGCCGTTGTGCAGCGCCATGCCACCCACCAACTGCACGTCGAAGTGGCGCATCTTCATGACGCGCTTGGAGCCCTCTCGCACCACCGCAAATGCTTCTGGAAGCAGTGCGTCCAGATGCTCGCCACCGGCCACGCGCTGTTTGAATTCCTCCGTCTTGGCGCGCAAAGCTTCGTCGCTTAGCGCCTCATACGTTGGCTCCAGTTCGTTGATGCGCACCACCGTCTTGCGGTACTGCTTGAGCAGGCGGTCGTTGCGGCTGCCGAATATTTTGGTGAGAAAGTTGGTGGCCATCAAACATGGATGCCTCACGGCGCCCCGTGGCGCGCAAAACACCCTCAATCCCTGTGAAGAAGTGGGTCAAATGAGGCCGAAAGCGGGAACTGCAAGCAAACCATGCGTCCCGGGCGCTCGGACCCGAAACATTCGATTTTACCTGCGTGTTGCAGGCGCAGCGGCAGCAATGCCCGCGGCGGGGCTGACCAGTCCGTTCTGGGCACGCGTGGCGGCCTCCCCAGCAGCCAGAAACTTCCGGGGATCCTGCCAAACCCCTTGCACCCACACTTCGAAATGCAGATGCGGTCCGGTGGAGCGCCCGGTGGTTCCGACCTCCGCAATTTTCTGACCCCGCCGCACAACGTCGCCGCGATGCACCGCGGTGCGGGACGCGTGGGCATAGCGGGTGATCACCTGGTTGCCGTGGTCCACCTCAACCATGTTGCCGTACGCCGGATGGAATTCTTGCGTTACGACAACGCCACCAGCAGCGGCCAAAATGTCGGAGCCTGTCGGCGCCGGAAAATCCAGCCCGGTGTGCATTGCGGAACGGCCGGTGAGCGGATCAATACGCCAGCCGAATCCAGACCCGATCACATGGCCGGGAACGGGCGGCTGCGTTGGAATCATGTGGGTGGTGAGCAACTGGTCCAGCAAGCGCGATTCGAGCACCGTCATCAAATCTGCCCGCTGGCCGCTGACCTCATCGAGCTCATCGAGAATGCGCTGCAGGCTGTTCATGCTGATCGGGCGGCTGGCGACCAAGGCGCCGCCCTGGCCCGGCGCTGCACCCGGTTTGTCTCCGCTGATGGGCGGCAACGGGATTCCTGCCAATCCCGACAAACGCTCGCTCAGCGACTCAAGTTGCACCATACGGGCCTGCATTTCGCCCACTTTGCGCGCCATGGCATCAAGGTTCTGGCGCAAAAATTGGTCGCGCTGTGCGTTGTCGTCCTTCACCACCAGACGCACGAGGGCGCCAACGACCGGCCAACCCTCCCGCGCGCCTTTAAGAAAAACCAAGTGATAGAGCCCGGCCGCCACGGTCATCAAGACCAGCGACAGCACCAAACCGGCAAGCACCAAGCGCGTTCCCGAAAGCGTCAGCGCCTGACTGCGCGCAAGACGCGCGTCCATGATAATTACCTGCATTTGCCGCCTTTTCCTGTGTGGCCTGCCCCATTCATGAACCGTCGCCACCAAGCCGTAACTTTTCAGCAAGCCGCCGACGAGGCGCCTGTGCTGGCCCAACTGTCCGCATTGGCGCGCGACTCAAGTGCGCGCCTGCGCGCCATAGAACCTCTGATTCCTGCTGCCCTGCGTGCGTCTGTACAGGCCGGACCCATCGACGGAACCCGCTGGTGCCTGCTGGTGCAGGGGAGCGCCGCGGCCGCCAAGCTGCGCCAACTTCTCCCTGCGCTGGAGGCCCATCTGCGCGGCAAGGGCTGGGAGGTTAGCGCAATCCGCCTGAAAGTTCAAACCTGAAGAGCATGTACAGGTTTTAGCGAGCCTGCAGCAATGGTCAGGAATCAGGCCAACTGCTATCGACTTCGCAGCGCCCGACTGAGCAGCAGCACCGGCACCAGGCCAACCAACACCAGTGCCAGCGACGGGAGGGCCGCCTCACCCAAGCGCTCGTCGCGCGCCAGCTGATAGGCCACAACCGCCAGTGTGTCGCTGTTGAACGGTCGCAGGACCATGGTGGCAGGCAGTTCTTTCATCACGTCAACAAACACCAGCAGCGCCCCTGCAGCTGTAGCGCGTTTGAGCAGCGGCCAGTGCACTTCACGCGCCAGCCGCGCGCTGCCCGCGCCTAGCAGCCGGGCACTTTCGTCCAAGCTGGCGGGCAATCGCGCGTAGCCGCTTTCAACGCTCTGCAGGGCCACCGCACAAAAGCGCACGAGGTAGGCCCAGACGATGCCGACTGCAGTGGTGGTAACCAGCGCGCCCACGCCCAGGCCCGGGAAGTGCTGCTGCAGCCAGCCGACTGGCAGCAAGACACCGACCACAATTACCGCGCCCGGCACGGCGTAACCCACCCCTACCAAGCGCACCACTGCACGCACGGGCCCATCTGGTCGGCGACGCAAGGCAAACCCAAGCGCCAAGGCCACGATCACAGCGAGCGCCGCTGTGATGCCTCCGAGCCGAATGCTGTTCCAGGCCCACTCCAGAAAACGTTGCCATGGCAATACCGACCAGTCCGCGGCCAGCGGCCGCAGCATGAATGCGACCGGCGCGGCGAATCCCAACATAATGGGCAAGCTACACACCAGCCAGGCGAGCAAAGCAGCCCGACCCGTAAGCACAGTGGGCGTCGATACGGCCGCCCCCGCCGCACCGCGCGTGCTAAAGCGCAAGCGGTTTTGGGAACGACGCTCCAACCACAGCAGCAACAGCACCAAGCCAAGCAGCATAGTCGAGAGCTGCGCTGCTACGCGCTGGTCGTCCATGGCAAGCCAGGCTTTGATGATGGCGGTGCTGAACGTCTGAATCCCGAAGTAGCTCGTCACGCCGAAATCAGCCAAGGTCTCCATCAGCGCCAAGGCTACGCCAGCGGCCACCGCCGGGCGTGCAAGCGGCAACGCCACCTCTGCGATTCGGCGGGAGAGCGGCGCTCCCAGCATACGCGCGGCCTCCATCAGTTGCGGAATGCGATCGGCCAGCGCTGTACGCGCCAACAAGTACACATAGGGATACAGCGAGACCACGAACACCAGCACCGCGCCGCCCAGACTGCGCACCTCAGGCAGAAGCCGACCCTCCACCCCAAAAGCGGTGCGCGCCCAAGTCTGCAAAGGACCGCTGAACTGAAGGAAATCGGTGTACGCGTAGGCCGTGACATAGGCCGGCATGGCCAGCGGCAAAAGCAGCAACCATTCAAAGCTGCGCCGCCCTGGAAAGTCAAACAGCGTCACCGCCACTGCAGCAGCAGCCCCGACAACCGCCGTGCCGATACCGACGCCCAAGCCGAGCCAAAGCGTGGTCCACAAATATCCGGGAAGCACAGTTTGCACCATCGCCTTCAGCACTGGCAACGGCGCTGTGGACGCAGTCCCCGGCAACCAGGCGCCCAGCAAGGCAAGCACCGGCAGGCTCAGGATGCCAGCAATGAGGAATAAGGGAAGTTGGCGCAGCGCCGCGCGAAAGAGGAGCAAAGTGGGCAATGAAATAGCGCGTGCGAAAGGGTCTGCGCGGTGTAAATGAGAATTTTACGCATTCACAAACATAAAATGCGGCAATGTTCCTGCAGCTTTCGAATCTGGACGTCCGCTACCCAAGACAGAGCACACCTGCCGTGGGCGGCGTCAGCTTGGGGCTGCCCGCCGGCAGCATAGGCGTACTCATCGGCCCATCAGGCTGCGGCAAGACTACGCTCTTGCGTGCCGTGGCGGGCCTTACTCCCGTTGAGCGCGGCGAAGTGCGGCTGGGGGGCGAATGCGTCAGCTGCCCGGGCCACAACGTGCCGCCGGAGGCCAGACGCATTGGCATGGTGTTTCAGGACTATGCGCTGTTCCCGCACCTGGACGTTGGCCGCAACATTGCCTTTGGCCTGCACGGCATGGAGCGGTCTGCGCAAGCGCAGCGCATTGCTGAAGTTTTGGAACTGGTGGGCTTGCCCGGCAGCCAAGGGCGGTACCCGCACGAACTTTCCGGTGGACAGCAGCAGCGCGTCGCGCTGGCGCGCGCTTTGGCGCCGCGGCCCAAGCTGATGCTGCTCGACGAGCCTTTTTCCAACCTCGATGTGGAGCTGCGCGAGCGCCTGGCGCACGAAATGCGCGGAATCCTCAAGGCCGCGGGCGCGACGGCGCTGTTCGTCACCCACGATCAACTGGAAGCCTTTGCCATTGGCGACCTGATCGGTGTGATGCAGGCCGGCAGCCTGCAGCAGTGGGACGACGCGTACACGCTCTACCACCGCCCTGCCACCCGATTCGTCGCCAATTTCATTGGCCACGGCGTATTTGTGCCAGCGTCGCTCGAACAGAGTGAGACCGGGGTCGCCGTGCATACGGCGCTAGGGAGTTTGCAGAACTTGAGCGACTGCCCGCTGCCGTCGCATTACCCGCACGCCGAGTGCGACCTGCTGCTGCGCGCCGACGACATCGTGCACGACGATGCCTCACCGGTGAAGGCCCGCGTGCTGCGCAAGGCCTTTCGAGGGTCCGAATTTCTCTACACCTTGCAAATTGCGGGCGGCTTGCAGCTCCAAGCGCATGTGCCCAGCCACCACGACCATGCGATTGGCGAATGGATTGGCGTGCGCGTGCAGGCCGACCACATCGTCACCTTCGCCCGCGAAACCGCTGCTTCCTGAACCCGTGGCTGTCGCCCAACGATCGAGCGCTTAGGAAAGCAATGTGCGACCGGTCAGCCGCTCGTGCTCAGCCGCTGCAAAACGGTCGGTCATGCCCGCAATGAAGTCTGCGATGGTCCGCTCGCTCGGTTGAGGCGCCGCCGCGACACGCGCAGCGTACGAAGGCTTCATGGATTGCGGGCTTTCCAGGTAGGCGTCGAACAATTCGCGCACCACCACCTTGGCATTCCCCGTGGTAGCGACCACCTGCGGGTGGCGGTAAAGATTGTCGAACAGGAAGCGCTTGAGATGCTGTGATTCCTCGCGCATCTCCGAACTGAAACCCACCAAGGTCTTTGTAAGCCGCACGTCGTCCACCGTGCGGGGAGCCGCCTCGTCCAGCGCTGCTTGGGTCTCTGCGAGCAGATCGTAAACCTGAGCACTGAGCATGCGCCGAATGCTTTCGTACAGCAGGCGGCGCTGGTTTTCAGGTTTGTCGAGCGCAGGGTGCTCGCGCAGCGCTTCGTCTCGATAGCGGGCGAAGAGCGGCACTTGCATCAATTGCGCTTGCGTGATCAGCCCAGAGCGCACGCCGTCGTCAATGTCGTGCGCGTTGTAGGCGATTTCGTCGGCGAGGTTGGCCAGTTGCGCCTCGAGGCCGGGTTGGTGTTGGCGCAAAAATCGCGCACCAACCCCACCAGGCTCTTCCATCTCCAACGCCTGCGCATTTGCACGAGAGCAGTGTTTGAGAATGCCTTCCCGCGTCTCAAAGGTGAGATTGATACCAGCGTAGTCAGGATAGCGCAATTCGAGCTTATCGACCACCCGCAGGCTCTGCAGATTGTGCTCAAACCCCCCGTAAGCGCGCATGCATTCGTTCAGTGCGTCCTGACCCGCATGGCCGAACGGCGTATGGCCCAGATCGTGCGCGAGCGCGATGGCTTCGACCAAATCTTCGTTCAGCCGCAGCGAGCGCGCCACAGAACGGGCCAATTGCGCCACTTCCAGAGAGTGCGTCAACCGCGTGCGAAACAGGTCGCCTTCATGGTTGAGAAACACCTGTGTTTTGTACACCAAGCGCCGGAAGGCGGAAGAGTGCACGATGCGGTCGCGGTCGCGCTGATAGTCGCTGCGCGTCGGCGCGGGCGTTTCCGGGTGACGACGGCCGCGGGTCGCCGCAGCGTGGCAGGCATAGGATGCCAAGCCTAAAATATCAGTCAAATTGGCCTTTTGCGCTTATGCATAAAGCGCAAGCAGCTATAAATTTAGTAGTTTTTAGCAAGGTCAACTGGTGTTGACCTCAGCTGTTGCAGCAAGCGTCGATCACCTCGCGCACGAGCGCATCCGGCGCACTGCGCACGACAGCGTTTCCAGGGCCGTCGATCAGCACAAAGCGGATTTCACCGGCCTGCGCTTTTTTGTCCACGCGCATCAGCTCAAGGTAGCGCCCAGCGTTGTCGCGTGCATCCAGCACCGGGGCACGCACCGGTAGCCCTGCCCGCTCCACCAAAACCTGCAGGCGCGAGCAGAACGCAGCGTCCACCAGCCCCAGTCGCCGGGACAGTTCAGCCGCCATCAACATGCCGGCGCCCACACCTTCGCCGTGCAACCACACCCCATAGCCCATGCCCGCTTCGATTGCATGACCAAACGTGTGACCAAAGTTGAGAATCGCGCGCAGGCCAGACTCGCGCTCGTCCTGGGCGACCACCTCGGCCTTGATCTCGCAGCTGCGGCGTACGGCACGGGCGAGGGCTGCACGGTCGCGCAGGCGCAGGGCGTCCATATGCGACTCAAGCCACTCCATGAAAGCCATGTCGTAGATTGGGCCGTACTTGATGACTTCCGCCAGCCCAGCGCTCAGCTCACGCTCGGGCAAGGTATCAAGCGTCGCAAGATCGCAAACCACCAGCAAGGGCTGATGAAACGCTCCGATCATGTTCTTGCCAAGCGGATGGTTGATGCCGGTCTTGCCACCCACGGAGGAATCCACTTGCGCCAGCAGCGTAGTGGGAATCTGCACAAACGGCACACCGCGCATATAGCAAGCGGCAGCAAAGCCCGTCATGTCACCGACTACCCCGCCGCCCAGAGCGAATAGAACGGTCTTTCTGTCGCAGCCATGAGTGAGAAGCGCGTCGAAAATCAGATTGAGAGTGTCAGCATTCTTGTGCTGCTCACCGTCCGGAAGCACCACCCAATGCACATGGACGTATTTATCTTTTAGTGCTGTGAGGACAATTTGTGCATAGAGCGGCTCTACTGTGGAGTTGGTCACCACCAGCGCGGTATTCGCTGCGGGCAACGACAGGTAGGTCTGCGGCGATGCCAAAACATCTGCGCCAATCAAAATAGGGTAACTGCGCTCGGCCAAGTCAATCAAAACGCGCTGCGGAGCTCTAGCAAATGGCGGCGCTACCATGCCAGTCGACTCGAACGAAGCAACGGCCGCTAAGCTCTCAGGGCTTCGGCGCGACTGGGAAAATGGAGGAATGGCAGTTTCGAACATGGCCCAAGTTTAGGGCAGTCAGGAAGACGGCAAATGCGTGCAGCATGCAGCCTCAACCGTTGGGCATTGCCGGCACGCCAGCCAGTTCCAGTTGCATGGCGATCATGTTGAGCGCCGTCGCCATGGAATGATGCTTCATGTCCATTACAAAATGTGCCGTGTCTCTGTAAAGCGGATCACGCTCTGAGTACAGCTCTCGCATACGAGCCACCGGATCGGCTACTTGCAAGAGCGGACGAGTCTTGTCGTGGCGCAGACGCCGGGCAATATCGTCGGGAAGGGAATGCAGGTACACGCAATAAGTGCGCTCACGCAGGTGAATTCGATTGTCTGCGCGTAGAACTGCACCGCCCCCGGTGGCCAAGACTGCCGGGGCAATGCCAGCGGTCAAGTCACCGAGAGTTGCCTGCTCAATATCCCGAAATTGCACTTCACCTTCGCGCTCGAAGAACGTTCGGATTGTGCAACCCAAACGCGCTTCAATCACTTGGTCAGAGTCAATAAACGCCAACCCCAGTCGCCTGGCCAAGTGCCTCCCCAATGTGGATTTCCCGCTACCCGGAAGACCCACCAGCGCAACACCGCTCACTCTTTTCGAACGACTGGCAAGAATCAGTTCGCAGTTGAGCAGTCGTTCACTCCATAAGGCGGCGTCAAGAACGAGCCATTCTTATCATCCCCTTCGATGAATTCTGTCCTGTACCGCTTTTCGACTCTACCCTCTGAGCCGGACACCTTCGTAGTGACTTTCACTACATAATGCAACCATGTAGCTACATTCATTGGATATTCCACCTGAATATTTACACGCCCATTGATACCCGTCTTTTTCTCTCCCACGTAAGAGAGAAGCACATCCGCCTTTCTCGGGGAAATAACGCCATTGCCGTCAGTATCCTCACCTTGATCCAGAAATCCGTTACGGTTGATATCTTCGTTCAGACAGGAGAATCTTGGGCCAAGATATGGTCCTTTTTCAAATTCAATAAGATCCACGCTTGCAGAAATTTCCGCATTAGAAACCGCGAGCCCAGCGGAATCAGAAACAGCAATATCAAACTTTTTGATATAAGTAAGATTATTTGCACCACGCACCAATTCGTTGTTGTCGCCTAAGGTGATAGACAGCGGCTGACTTGCGACAGTCATGGTGGCCACACGAGAGTTCGTGCATGCTCCGTTCGCAACATCAGCATCAGAAGCGCCATAGCACACACGGATAACCACCCCGTCGGTTGGACTGGCACGTGTCCCAGCGATGTACTCCGCAAGTGCTTGTCCGTTTGAATCGCTGTACACAACAGCGGTACCGGTTGATATTTTTTCATCACTACCGAGACCTGGAGGCACGATTTCAAAGCGAGCTCGGACATTTTGAATCGCTTGGTTCTGGGAATTCTGAAAAACAGCTCTCAGACCTGCACGACTAACCGTAGACCCGGGAGAATTTGGCGAAATGGTATCAGGGGCGATCGCAAGACTTGCTGCGCTAATTATTCCGATTGCATCGGGGATGCCGGCACCACCGGGGTTGAGCACTGCTACGTCTTGGCGTGTAGTAACACCCGACGCTGTAGCTTCCACAGAATAAGTGCCCGCTGTACTAGGAGCTGCTGCAATTCGTGCCGACGCGTTACCGCCACGATCAGTGGTAGTCGGAGACCCCGAGAATCCAAGCGTACCAGCCAAAGTGACCGGCACACCCGGAATCCCGTTTCCATTGACATCCGTAACCTTGATGGAAAGATCAACAGCCCCTCCAGGCACGGGAGTGCCTGGAATTAATGACAACGCAATCTGACTTCCCGTCACGGGAATAACGGCGACAGCGGATTGTCCGCCCATCTGGATGGTTGCTTTAATGTCTCGATTGGCTTTGTTCGTTCCGCTACTGATCCTTCCGGAAGCCGATCCCGAAGCATCCGACACGGCAGTGACTGGCGTATAGATTCCGGAGTCGACCGACACCTTAAGAGCAGCATCTTTTACAGGATTGTTATCAGAATCAAGCGCTGTGACTGTGAGCACCGCCTCTTCAGTTCCGAAATTTCCCAAGGCATTTTTATCAAGTTGATAAGTGATGCGTGCCACATTCTTGGCCCCCGGGGTTACACCTGGCTGAGAGCCCGGATCGCCGCCGCCGCCGCCGCACGCCACCAAGCCCACGAATACCGGTGTAATCAATATATTAAGTAATTTTTTCATATCTACCCCCTCTATCCGAAAATTAACGCATTGGTCCGCGGTCAGATATTACTTTTGGCGTAATAAAGACCAACATTTCGCGTTTCTGTGACTCTTTCGTCCTAGACTTAAAGAGATTACCCATCACAGGAACATCACCCAAAAATGGAATTTTATTCTCTTGATTGGTTTCTTCCATCTCAAATATGCCACCAATGACGACAGTACCTCCATTTTCGACCAACACCTGAGTCACGATGTGCTTCGTATCAATGGCAACCCCCTGCGTGGTAGTTTCACCCCGGCTGTCTTTGTTGATATCCAAATCAAGAATAATACTTCCCTCGGGCGTGATCTGAGGCGTCACTTCGAGTTTCAGCACAGCCTTTTTGAATGCGATAGTCGTAGCACCATTTGGCGCCGTAACAGAGTAAGGATATTCTGTACCCTGCTCGATAAGCGCCTTGGTTTGATCGGCGGTGATGACCCGAGGGCTGGAAACGATCTTCCCCTTTCCGTCGGCTTCCAGCGCCGACAGCTCCAGCGTAAGAAAACGATTGGCTGCAGAATTAAAAATAGAGAGTGCAAAGCTCCCGACGGCGGCTCCGCCAGCCAATTGAGCAGGGAGATTTACAAAGCTACCGAGAGTGTCGGTAGTTCCGCCAGCGCCACTACTTGCTACCCCGTTGCTGTAACTGGTGCCAAAGGCAACTCGGTTGTTTCCGCCGAGCGAATAGCCGCCATCACCTCCGCGATTGGCCCGCAAGTCGGTCCCGCCGAGGCGAACGCCGAGCGAGCGACCGAAAGTGTCGCGCGCCTCCACTATCCGAGCTTCAATCAGTACTTGACGCACAGCAACGTCAAGTGACAGCAGAAGCTTACGGACTTCTTCAATTTTGGCTGGGGTATCCGTCACAAATAGCTGATTGGTTCTAGGCTCAGCGATCGCACTGCCTCGCTCCGACAGGAATCTCGCCGTATTACCACCCCCAGCGTTTGTATTGGTCGTCGTCAACTGCTCAACCATTGCCGTAGCTTTGGCATAGTTGAGCTGGAACGCTTGGGTACGAACTGGTTCTAGTTTTTGAATCTCAAGTGCAGCCTCAAAATCTTTCTTGGTGCGTGCATCGATTTCGTCCTTGGGCGCAATCCACAACACCGTTCCAGATTTCTTCATCCCTAGACCCTTTGCGTCCATGATGATTTGAAGTGCTTGGTCCCACGGGACGTCCTTCAGTCGAAGCGTAAGTGCTCCCGTCACGGTGTCAGACGTAACAATATTGAAGTTGGTGAAATCTGCAATTACTTGTAGCAAAGAACGCACTTCAATATTCTGAAAATTGAGCGAGAGCTTCTCACCGCTGTAGCCCGGACCCTGCGTCAACTTACTCAAATCGACCTTCTTCTGCCGAACTTCCACGACGAACTTGTCATCGCTCTGGTAGGCACTGTGCTCCCACTCACCAATCGGCTCAATGACCATATGCACACGGTCGCCATCTTCCGTCGTAATAATGCGCTGCACTGGCGTCCCAAAATCAGTTACATCAAGCTTCCTGCGCAAACCTTCAGCTAAAGAGGAACGAAGGAAGTCGACCGTCAGCTTTTTACCCTGCTGCTTGAGATCTACGCCGACTTGGTTATTAGCCAAAGCGACGACAACACGACCAGAACCATCCGGACCGCGACGAAAGTCGATGTCTTTGATTGCGACCACGTCGCCGTTTCCAGATTCCGAAAATACGGTGGTTTGAGCTGGGGGAGCTACGCCAGCGCTTGAAGATACTGGCGTCAGCAGGACAAGCAATGCATCGCCTTGCAGCTCTGTGCGGTAAGCCGTTGCCTGCTTAAGGTTGAGCACGACGCGGGCGCGACCATCGGCCTGAACGACATTGACAGATCGCAAATTTCCCTGATTGATCTGAACCACTGGCTTGCCGAGGGAACTCGTCACTCCAGGGAAGTCGAGGGCGATTCGAGCAGGGGATTGCGTGGCAAATCCGGTAGGGAGCGCCGAGAGAGGTTGTGTGAAATCAATGCGCAAGACTTCGGCACCACCTTGGAGCGACCCGGCTACCGATTTAATCGCCCCTTGAGCGAAAACAACAGGAGCCGCGAGCGCAGCAACCGCGGCCAATATCACGCCACGAAGCAGCCCCATTCGGCCAAGATTATTTCGATTCATTTTTTTGTCCCCTCTTGCAGTTCCAGCGATACCATCCGTTCAATCCAGTCGCCAGTTGCGTCCTGTGCGATTTCACGAAGTTGAATCGTAGTTTCGGAAATATTTTTAATGCGGCCATAGTTTTGACCGAGATAGTCACCTACTCCGACTTGATAGAGCAAATTATCCACCTTGATCAGCGCCGTGGGCTTACCCGCTTTCATCAAACTTCCGACCATTACCATCGCATCAAGCGGAAACGCTTCAAGAGGTTCTTTCCGCCTTGTCAGCTCAGGCGCGATCAATGCCGCATTTGAGGCTGCCTGATTGGAATCGCGTCTGAGTGCTTGGGTCAATCGCTGAGGATTGAAGGGCTCCAACGTACTCTGCGGCGAGTACTGCTGCGGTTGAAATTGCTTGGGTTCAGTCAAGGGGGTAACACGTGGCTGGGTTTGGGCTCGCTCCTGCGCCATCCACTCCCGGAGCTCACCCTCCCCCGCGGATTCACATCCGACCAAGACAAACACGACAGCGCCTAGCAATGCGGCACGGCTCTGTTTCATTTTTTCTTCCCCCCGGTGGCGCTCCGCTGCGCCTCTATTTCATCAGCGTCGAGATAACGGAAGGTACGAGCAGTCGCATCCATAGTCAAAACGGCAGCATCCTTTGCATTTGCCGATATGGCGATGTCATTCAAAGTCACGATGCGCGACAGATTCGCGATATCTCCTGCAAAGGCCCCCATATCGTCGTATTTTCCGGTAACACGGATCGCAATTGGCAGCTCCGCATAATATTCACGAACGATTACTTGCCCAGGCCGGAACAAGTCAAATTGCAGGCTACGCCCCACACCAGCTTGATTGATATCAGACAATAATGCCGCCATCTCAGCCTTACTGGGAAGCTGCTTTTCCAGTTGAATCACATATTGCTGTATTTGTTCGCGCTGCTTTTTAAGCAGTTCTAAGCTCACTGCTTTCACTAACTTGGTTTTGTAGTCCTGACGCAAAGTCAACTCGGTTGCCTGCTCAGCCTCCCATGCGTCGCGGTAGTCCGTGAGCTTTGCGAACCAGAGCGCCGCTACCACCCCTACAACGATAAATATGAAAAGCAAATATCGTGGGAGCGGCGGCCAAAGCGATGGATCTTTAGTGTCTAAATTTCGAAATTGGCGTTGCAACTGCTCCTGCAGTTCCGCCATATCTATTGAGGTTTTTTGCTTTTTGGCCATGATTAGTTTCCGGCCGGTGGAACGCTTGCGTCGCCAGTTTTTGCCTTATCTGCATCGCTCGAACGCTTGAGCGTAAAGCTCAGGTTGAACGCAGACACACGCCTCTCATCACGCGCCGAAAGTGCAACTTTGCTCGCGACAATTTCCACCAATTGAGGCTTGGAAAGCCAAGGCGTGTTGTTGGAAAGATTTCGCAACATTTCCGAAACCCGCTCATTGGACTGCGCCATTCCCTGCATGGAAATTTGCTGATTGGTTTGCTTAAGCTTGGTCACATAGACGCCGTCCGGCAACTGCTTAACCAATTCGCTCAATAAATGGACCGGCAAGTTTCGGTCTGCTTGAAGATCTTCAACGGCCTTTTGCCGAGCCCGGAGCGAAGCAATTTCATCCTCGATGGTTGCGATCTCTTTGATCTGCCCTTCGAGAATTTTGATCTCGCTTTGCAAAAAAGCGTTCTTTGCTTGCTGCTGTTCGGTCATCATCTGCAACCACCAGTAGATGATGCCGGCAATGAGCAGCCCGACCAAAAGCGCGGCAAACATGGTTGCCTGGAACGCTTCGCGGCGGCGCTTGCGCGCCACTTCCCTATGCGGGAGCAGGTTGATGAGAATCACTGCAGGAACCTCCGCATCGCAAGACCGCTGGCGGTGAGATAAGAAGGCGCCTCCCGCACCATTTTCTTGATACGAACCGTACTCGCCATTTCCATCCCGTCGAAAGGATTCGCAAGAGTTGCGGGAAAGCCGGTGTGCTGAGTAACCGCTTCAGGCAAACCCTGCAAAGGGGACGAGCCACCTGCGAGCAGGATGCGGTCGACCCGGTTGTGCGGGGTGCTCGTGAAGAAAAACTGCAGAGCGCGCCCCACTTCTTGCGCCATGCTTTCGACAAACGGTCGCAATACCGCACTGGCGTAGTCTTCAGGGAGATCACCGCTGCGCTTCTTGCTTTCGGCCTCCTCGACGGAAAACCCATATTGACGCACGATCAGTTGGGTGAGCTGTGCACCACCAAAAGCTTGATCTCGGTCGTACAAGACCTCGTCGTTTCGAATGACCTGCATGCTGGTGGTCATCGCGCCGACTTCGAACAGAGCCACCAAGGAGTCTGCTCCCTTGTTCGGGAACGACTCAATCAGGCGCCCTGCTGCAAGACGGGAGGCATAGGACTCGATATCCAGAATAACCGCTTTGAGTCCTGCGGCCTCGGCCAAGCCCTCACGGTCTTGCACCTTCTCGCGACGTGAAGCGGCAATCAATACATCGACGTCCCCTGGCGCATTCTTACTCGGGCCGATGACGCAAAAATCCAGACTCACTTCATCGAGTGAAAAAGGAATGTACTGATTGGCTTCCGACTCAACCTGCACTTCAAGCTCTTGATCCGTCATGCCAGCCGGCAATGAGATCTTCTTGGTAATGACGGCAGAAGGAGGGAGTGCGAGTGCAACAGATTTGGTACGCGTGCCGCTTTTTTTGACGACGCGGCGCACCGCCTCAGCGACTTCATCGAATTTTTCGATGTTGCCGTCTGTGATCCAGCCGCGCTCCAACGGCTCGATCGCGCAGCGCTCGAGCACCAACGCGCCAGATTTGTCGCGCCCTAACTCGACCAGCTTGACGCTGGATGAACTGATGTCGATACCCAGCAGCGGAGGAGACTGGCGACCGAACAAGGATCCCGAAGAGATCAAGATGCCCCCTTGTAGTTATGTATGCGAAACAACAAAACTTCACATTTCACATGAATGCTAGCAGTAAGATACTTCTCCGGCAAAGAGTTTTCCCGAAGTAGCAACTCCGGACCGTTGTCAAAAGCAGACGAAACTGCATCCGTTGGAACTTGGGAATGCCCGGCTTCAGCAGTTGCGTGAGAGGCCAAACGCTCTTAGCAAACCCATTGTTGTTGGCTGCACGCATTCGGTTTTTTATACTCTCCCCTTAGTCCGAACCGAAGCGATATGCCGTCCTCCGCCAAAAAGAACACCCCACCTCCCTCGCCTGGCCATGCCACCAAGGCATCTTCTTGGTGGACTTGGCCGCTCAGAATTTTCGTGTGGTTGTGCGGTTTGGCAGTTGCGGGGGCGGTGGCGGTGGCGCTCGTGATCGCCGTAGCACTGGCGTTCGCGTACCCCAACCTCCCTGACATCTCAGACCTTGCGGACTACCGCCCCAAGCTGCCGCTCCGCATCTATTCGTCGGAAGGGGCGCTGCTGGGTGAGTTTGGAGAGGAGCGCCGCAACCTCACACCGATCGCAGAGATCCCTAAGGTGATGAAGGATGCCGTTCTGGCCATCGAAGACACGCGATTTTTTGAACATGGCGGGGTGGATTACCGCGGCATGCTTCGCGCCGTCATGGCGAATGTGGGTCGAGTCAAAAGCCAGGGCGCGTCGACCATCACTATGCAAGTGGCGCGCAATGTTTACCTCTCTTCGGAAAAAACATTTACTAGAAAAATTTACGAAATCTTACTGACTTATAAACTTGAGCATCTGCTTTCTAAAAATCAGATTCTCGAGATTTACATGAATCAGATTTATCTGGGCAATCGTGCCTATGGTTTTTCTGCAGCATCCGAGGCTTATTTTGGCAAGCCGCTTAAATCGGTCTCTATCGCAGAGGCCGCGATGCTGGCCGGCCTGCCCAAAGCACCTTCGACGTACAACCCCATCAGCAACCCGAAGCGCGCGCGCATTCGGCAGCAGTACATCATCGATCGGATGGAGGAAACCGGCTTCATCACCTCGGCCCAGGCGAGCGAGGCGCGCAAGGAAGTCATTCACATTCGCACGGGGCAAGACAATACCCGCGTGCACGCAGAGTACGTGGCAGAAATGGCCCGCCAGCTCATATTTGCCCAGTACGGCGCGGAAGCCTACACGCGCGGGCTGAACGTCTATACCACGCTAAGCGCCAGCGATCAGGACGCCGCCTACTCCGCGCTGCGCCGCGGCATCATGAACTTCGAGCGGCGCCAACACTACCGCGGCCCGGAGAAGTTCATTGAACTGCCCAAAGACCCTCAGGCCATTGACGAGGCTATAGACGAAGCCTTAGCCGACCATCCGGACAACGGCGACGTGCTGGCGGCCGTGGTGCTGGAAGTCGGCAAGCGCAAACTGATTGCAGTGCGTGGCAACGGCGACACGATTGAGGTGACGGGCGACGGCCTCAAGCCTGTCGCGTCCGGGCTCAGCGACAAGGCTCCGCCCAACATCAAACTGCGCCGCGGTGCGGTGATTCGCGTCTCCAAAACCGACAAAGGCGAATGGGAGGTCACGCAGCTGCCCGAGGTGGAAGGGGCGTTTGTCGCGATTGACCCACGCAGCGGCGCCATCAAGGCGCTGGTGGGCGGCTTTGATTTTGACAAAAACAAATTCAACCATGTCACGCAGGCGTGGCGCCAACCGGGCTCCAGCTTTAAGCCCTTTATCTATTCTGCGGCGCTCGAAAAAGGCTTCACACCCGCGACGGTGATCAACGACGGGCCGCTGTTTTTCGACTCAGCATTCACCGGCGGACAGCCCTGGGAACCCAAGAACTACGACGGCAAGTTTGACGGCCCGATGACGATGCGCTCCGCACTCGCCCGCTCCAAGAACATGGTGTCCATTCGCATTCTTCAGGCCGTCGGTGCGCGCAATGGCCAGCAATGGGCCACACGCTTTGGCTTTGATGCAGAAAAGCACCCTGCTTACTTGACCATGGCGCTGGGCGCTGGATCTGTGACCCCGATGCAAATGGCGGTCGGCTATTCCGTCTTCGCCAACGGCGGCTTTCGCGTCAACCCTTGGCTAATTTCGAAGGTGACCGATTTCAAGGGCCGGGTGATTTCAGAAACCGAACCGACGCCTACAGACCAGTTTCCTCGTGCCATTGATGCGCGCAACGCCTTCATCATGGACAGCCTGCTGCAGGAAGTCACCCGCTCCGGCACTGCCGCGCGCGCACAAGCCACCTTGAAGCGCCCCGATCTGTACGGAAAGACTGGCACTACCAACGACGCATGGGACGCGTGGTTTGCAGGCTTCCAGCCCACCCTCGCGGCCATTACGTGGATCGGCTACGACACGCCGCGCAACTTGGGCAGCCGTGAGACGGGCGGTGGCCTCAGCCTGCCGGTGTGGATCAGTTTTATGGAGCGGGCGCTCAAGGGCGTTCCCGTTATGGAGCCCACCGTTCCACCGGGCGTCGTCAACGTGGGCGGGGAATGGTTCTACGACGAATATGCCCGCAACGGCGTCGCCAGCCTTGGCCTTGAAGACCGGCCAGCTCCCGGCTCAGTGCTTGCGCCTCAGGATGCACCGGCGCCAGAAGAGCGCAACAAGATTCTCGAGCTCTTTCGCAATTGACGGCATCGGTTTAAGTTGCAGAAGAAGTTGCGCCCGGGTTCGCTCATGAGTGGAAATCCAGCGGCAGGCCAGATTGCGCACTGGCGTCCCGGCTCAAACCGGCAAAAAATTCGCCGGCGCCTTTGGTGTCTTGCCAAACCGCCCCATCAAACCGGTAGTGGTAGCCGCCAGAGCGCGTCGCCATCCAGATTTCATGCAGCGGCTTTTGCTGGTTGATGACGATCTGGCTGCCTGTGGCGAACACCAGCGTGATCAACCCTCCGCTGCGCTGGCTGTCAATGTCGGCATCGGTGGCATCGTTGATGCGGTCCACACATTCTTCGACCGCGTGCAGCAATTGCTCGGCACGGTCTACGTATTCCAGGTCGGTCATTACAATTTCCGCATGTTGATTGCTCTGCAAATTCTAGTGAAACCACTTGGCCTTGCGCTTTGCGTGGCTGCACTCTCGGCCTGCGGCCAGCGCGGGCCTTTATTCCTGCCCAAGGAACCTGCGGCTGCCCAGCGCGCCACCTTGCCGCAAACGCTGCTTCCGGGCGAGCGGGCCGCGCCGAAACAGCGACCCGGCCCCGCGCCCAGCACACCCCAATCCCCTGCAACCTCCGCCTCTACCGCCCAATGAACCCTCTCCAGCTCCCCGGTCGTCCGCACATCGCCTACCGCGGCGACGCCTTACACATCGAAGCATGCGCGGTGGCCGACCTCGCGCGTGAACACGGCACACCGCTGTTTGCCTATTCGACCGCTTCCATGCACGAAGCGTTGGCGGCCTATAGGCGTGGTTTTGCTGGGCGAAAATTGCTCGTCTGCTATGCAATGAAGGCCAATTCCTCGCTGGCCATCCTGCAGTTTTTCGCCAAGCAAGGCTGTGGTTTTGACATCGTTTCGGGCGGCGAACTAGCGCGCGTACTGGCCGCCGGCGGCGATCCGGCCAAGGTCATTTTCTCTGGTGTCGGCAAGACACGGGCAGAAATGCGGCAGGCGTTGGAGACAGGCATTCTTTGCTTTAACGTCGAGAGCGAGGCCGAACTCGAAGTGTTGAGCGAAGTCGCAACAGCTACAGGGCGCCAGGCGCGTGTGAGCATTCGCGTCAACCCCAACGTGGACCCGAAGACCCACCCCTACATTTCTACTGGGCTCAAGGGCAACAAGTTCGGCATTGCCCATGAGCGCACCCTTTCCGTGTACCAGCGCGCAGCGCAATTGCCGGGGCTGCACGTTGCTGGCATCGATTGCCACATCGGGTCTCAGATCACCGAAGCCACCCCCTATCTGGACGCCATTGACCGTTTGATCGACTTGGTGGAGCAAATCGAGGCTGCCGGCATCCCCATTGAGCACCTTGATTTTGGGGGTGGTCTGGGCATTGACTATGCCGGCGACACACCGCCGACTGCCGATGTTCTGTGGACGCAACTTCTCGCGCGCCTGGACGCCCGAGGCTTGGGCGACCGCCAGTTCATGATTGAGCCCGGCCGCTCCTTGGTGGGCAACGCAGGCCTGTGCGTAACGGAAGTGCTGTACCTCAAACCCGGCGAAGAGAAGAACTTCTGCATTGTGGACGCCGCCATGAACGATCTGCCCCGCCCGGCGATGTACCAGGCCTACCACGCCATCGTCCCAGTGCAGCAGCGCAGCGGCGACGCCAGCACTTGGGACGTCGTTGGCCCGGTGTGTGAGAGTGGCGACTGGTTGGGCCGCGAGCGTCAGCTCAATGTGCAGCCCGGCGACCAACTTGCGGTGCTCTCGGCAGGCGCGTATTGCATGTCGATGGCCAGCAACTACAACACCCGTGGCCGGGCGGCTGAAGTGCTGGTGGATGGCGCTAATGCCCGGGTGATCCGCGTGCGCGAAACCGCTGAAGACATGTTGCGCGCGGAACGCTTGCTCGACTAAGCACCCAACTACCAAAACTTTTAGCCAAATCGGACTCTAGCGCTTATACAGTAAGCGCTAGAAGCTATCTTTTTTGCATATTCAAAGGTGTAGGCGAGCGTACCGGAACACGGGGCGACCGAGATGCTTGCCGTTTGCGCGCCGCATCCCACACGCGCCAGCCCAGCAGAGATGCGAGGATCGCTCCGTACACCGCAACTTCAGCAAAATTGTGCTTTCCCGCGCGCATCCAGTAGAAGTGCAGGATAGCCAGCCCAGCTACCAGGTACACGCTGCGGTGCAGCCAGCGCCACCGCTTCGCGCCCAAGGCCTTGATAGCGCGGTTGAATGAAGTGGCGGCCATCAGCGCCAACAGCAGGCCGGCAAGTGAACCCACTAGGATGAACGGGCGTTTGGCGATGTCTTTGGCGATCTCCGCTGCGTCAAATCCCATGTCAAACGCAACGTAGGACATCAGGTGCATAAGCGCATAAAAGGCGACAAACAAGCCCAGCATGCGCCGAAACCGTGCCAGTGCGGGCAGACCCGCCATTACGCGCAAGGGAGTGACGGCAAGCACAATGCACAGAAAACGCAGCGTCCAATCCCCAAAACTGCGTATCAAGGCCTCGGCCGGATTCGCCCCCAGCTGATCGGCAAAAGCCGCGTACACCAACCAGGCAAAGGGAAGCAGGCAGACAAATAACACTACCGGCTTGGCAGCGCTGTGCATAAGCAGCTTTTTCATGGCGCTCACGGGTACTTAGAAGTTCTTCTTCAGGTCCATGCCGGCATAAAGCTGGCCGACCTGGGCTTCGTAGCCGTTGAACATCGGTGTCTTATGGCGCTTGGCAAACAGTCCGCCTTCGCCGATGCGTCGCTCAGTGGCCTGGCTCCAGCGCGGGTGATCAACTTCCGGGTTCACATTGGAATAAAACCCGTATTCCTGCGCCGCTGCCTTGTTCCAAGCCGTCGCCGGCTCCTTGTCGGTGAACCGAATTTTGACAATGCTCTTGGCGCTCTTGAAACCGTACTTCCATGGCACGACGATACGCACCGGGGCGCCATTTTGCTTAGGCAGCACTTCGCCATACATGCCAAAGGTCAGCATGGTCAACGGGTGCATGGCTTCGTCAAGGCGCAGTCCTTCGACGTACGGCCACTCAAGCACGCGCGAGTTCACACCGGGCATCGTGACCTTGTCGGCCAAGGTAACAAACTCCACATACTTCGCGCTGCCCAGCGGCTCGACGCGCTTGATCAACTCAGCCAGCGAATAGCCCACCCAAGGAATCACCATGGACCAGCCCTCAACGCAGCGCAAGCGGTAGATGCGGTCTTCCTGTGCAGAGAGCTTGATCAAATCTTCCAGTCCGAACTTACCCGGCCGCTTGACCATTCCCTCCACGCTCACGCTCCACGGGTCAATTTTGAGCGTGCTCGCGTTGCGCGCCGGGTCGGACTTATCGGTGCCGAATTCGTAGAAGTTGTTGTAGCTCGTCGCGTCCGCATACGGCGTCAGCTTCTCCATAGTCATCGCGCCGACTACCTTGGAAGGCACACCTGCCAGCGCCGCCAATTTGCCGGGGCGCTCGGCCGCCGCCAAGGCATTGCGGCCTGCCCACGTCACCAAACCAGCGCTTGCGGCGCCTGCAGCCATGCCGCGCAGCAGCGTGCGCCGGGCCTGATAAACGCCTTGCGGCGTGATGTCGGAGGGAACGGGATGCATGAACCCGTCGTTGTGATGAAAATTCGACATGAAAACTCCTGCTGACCCGAAATGCGAAGCATTTCTGTTGAATTGCAGGGCAAGCTTCAAATTGCAAGCTGCGCCCGGGCGTGTGGGATTTAATTCGGCCAGCTGTTCAGTTAAGTTACAGCCGAACGAAAATTTACCGTAACTGCCAGCGCCGCATGGCGGCGTGGACAGCCCACTCAACATAAGTACGCAGCCGGAGCACTGCTGGATTCAAACGCCCAGCAGCCGCGCGTGACGAGTCTTACAGTTCGCCGTAGCTGTGCAAACCGCTCAGGAACATGTTGACGCCCAGGAAGGCAAAGGTGGTGACCACCAGCCCGATCAGCGCCCACCATGCGGACACGGTGCCCCGCAGGCCCTTCATAAGCCGCATGTGCAGCCAGGCGGCGTAGTTCAGCCAGACAATCAACGCCCAAGTCTCCTTCGGGTCCCAGCTCCAGTACCCGCCCCAGGCCTCGGCAGCCCACAGCGCGCCCAGCACGGTCGCGATGGTGAAGAAAGCGAAACCCACGGCGATCGACTTGTACATCAGATCGTCCAGCAGTTCGAGCGACGGCAGCTTGCTGGCGATGTGCCGGCGCCCGTACAAAATACCGCCGACTGCGAGCACCGAGACGCCGAAATACACCATCCAGAAACCGCTGCCCGCCTCGCCGGCTGCAGGGCGGAACACGATGGGCTCGAAGCACAGCACCAGCCCAAGAATGCCGAGCGGCGCCAGCCGGGTCCAGCTCGTCTCAGTGGCCTGCTGCTTGATGAGATAGGCAAATGCCACCATGGCCGACAACGCGAACGTGCCGTAGCCAATGAAGTTGGCCGGGACGTGCAGCTTCATCCACCAGCTCTTGAGGGCCGGCACCAGGGGCTGAATCTCCTGCGCCTCGCGCGCCACCGTGTACCAGAGCAGAAAACCGACCGCCGCGCTGACCACCAGCATCACGAAGGCGCCCAAGGCACGGGTGTTGTAGTGCTCTTCAAAATACAAGTAGAACAGCGCGGTCATCCACGCGAACATCACAAACACCTCATAGAGGTTGCTGACCGGAATGTGACCGACGTCGGCGCCCACCAGATAGCTCTCATACCAGCGCACCATGGTGCCGGTAAGCGCCATGCCCACGGCCGCCCAAGCCAGACGCGAACCAAGCAGCGACATGGTCGCACCTTCGCCGCGGGACGCCATACCGATCCAGTAGAACGTGGTGCTCATGAAGAACAGCACGCTCATCCACAGGATGGCCGATTGGCTGGAGAGAAAGTACTTCAGCCAGAAGACCGATTCCGCGCGGGCAAGCTGGCCTTGGCCGTCCACTTGGTACGAGGCAATTCCAAGCAGTGCCGCTCCCGCCACGACCAGCATCAGCACGCGCAGCGGTCGCCAGAACCAGCCCAGCGCCACCAGCGAAGGAATGGCAGCCAGCAAAATGCCCTTTTCGTACACGTCCATAAAGTTCGCGTAGCGCTGGAAGGCAAACAAGCCGCCCCCGATGACCAGCGCGGCAAACAGCCAGTCAAACCAGTTTCGCTTGGTAAACATGCCCTCGTTCAGGGTGATCGTCGTGTTGGTTGTAGCGGCCGTATTCATGCCTTGCCTCCTGTGGGGCTTGCCCCAATGAGCTTTTCAGTCAAGCCGGCGAATTCGCGGTCGCCGTCCATGGTTTTGCGATTGGTCGAAAGCGCCATCATCGCGCGGCTGCCAGAGCCTTCGGGCACCAGCCAGACCCACAACCGCCTCTCGCGGATAAAGAGCATCGAGAAGACGCCCAAAATCAGCAAGGCGCAGCCGAGATACACCACTTTCTTGCCAGGGGCGCGCGCCACCTGGAACACGCTGGCCTGCACCTGGGTGAAATCCTTCAGCGCAAACACCAATGGTGCCGGATACGCTTGCACATCGCTCAGTGCGAGCACCGACTGCGTCATGAAACCCAGCGTACTCGGGTCCGATTTGAGCGGCGCGAGGCCCGCACGTTCCCGGGTCAGTTGGGTAAGTTCAAACAAGCTGCCGTTGAGAATGCGCACCAGCACCTCGCTCGCTTTGGCGCGCTCGCCCTCGGGCACGTTGTCTTCCATGAACTGGGCGATGGCGGGCAAGCCGCCCGTGAATTTGCCTGTGACCGGGTCCACCGGCTCACCGGTGCCGGCAAACAATGTGAGTGCACGTTCGGCCGACTGCTGCAGCTGCGCCGCCAGATCGGGCCGACTTGGATCGACCGCGTTTTTTACGTAGCGCACCACAGCCAATCGCCGCGCGTCGGGGTCCGAGAGCGCGCGCCGCAGCCGCACGAAACCGTCGAGGCTGCCGCTGTCGTCCGCGGGAGCCCGCAGGTAGCGGAAAGGCTCGGCGCTGCTTTCACGCACGCCGAGCAAGAAGACCGGAACGCCGCCCTCACCCATATCCACCGGCAGCATGTAGTTGTTGTATTCGCGGGCCTGGCCGGCTGCGTCGCGCAACTTGTAGCCAATGCTGGGGCCAACGTTGCGCAGTTCCTTGGTTTTCACCGTGTTGTTGGCCGCGCCCAGATGCGAGTCAAGCGTGCTGCGCAGATCGACCTTGCGCACATCGGCGCCCGAGCCGTTGGCACCGGAACCTTCGTTGCCGAAGTTCTCGACGTTGATGGTGCGCAGGCCGGTGAACTCAATCGTCAGCGCCTCTTCGCCAGCACCCTTGACCACCTGCGACTTGCCGCCAATGACGCCATTAAGTTCGAACGGCGCACCGCCGGCCCCAAGAGGCATCGCGGCAAGCTGGACGCGGGAGCCGCCGTCGTCAAAGCTCGATTGGTAAATCTCGATGCCCTTGAAGTTCGCCGGGTGGTTCACCTCAATGCGCGCCGGTGTGGCTTCGCCCGTTTCACGGTCGTGCAGCACCACCTCACTGGCAAACAGCTTGGGCATGCCCGTGGAGTAGTACTCGACGATGAACTTCTTCAATTCGAGCGTGAAGGGCAATGGCTGCAGCAAGATGCCGTCGGACTGGCTAAGGATGGCCGTGCTGCCCTGCGTGCCCTCGCTCACCACCAGGTTGCCTCGGTACGCGGGGTTTTGTTCGCTGAGCCAATGCTTGGGGCTCACTTCCGAAATGAGCCCACCGCCAGCGTAGGGCGCCTTGCCGCCCATCCACATCTGGGCGCGCACGATCAGGTCGCCATCGAGCAGCCCGCCCAAGCACACCAACACGATGGCGCTGTGCGCGGCGATGTAGCCGATCTTGTTGGCTGCTCCCGCCTTGGCCGCCACCATCCAGCCCGCGCCAGGCCCGGCCGCCGTATCGCGCTGCTGGAGCTTGACCTTCCAGCCACCACCGACCAGCATCTTGCCAATGCGCTGCGCCTCGGCGGCGCTGTCCTGCGCCAAGCTGGCTTCTGCCTTGTGGTGGAACGAGCGCAGGTTCTGCTCGCGGATGTTTTCCTTGTAGGTTTTCAGATCGTTGATGATTTTTGGCGTGTTGCGCGCGATGCACAGCGAGGTGCTGGTCACCAGAAACGCCAAAATCAGCAGAAACCACCAAGCGCTGTAGACGGCATTGAGCTGCAGCTTGGCAAACACTTCCGCCCAGAAGGGGCCAAACTGGTTCACGTAGTTGACCAAGGGCTCGTGCTGCTTGAGCACTGTGCCAATAACCGAGGCGATGCAGATGACCGTCAGCAACGCAATCGCGAAGCGCATCGAGGACAGCAGCTCGATGGCGCGGCGCAAGGGCTGGGAGGCGCTCCGGAGTTGAACGCCCTGGGTGGAATCAAGCATGGAGGTTGGAGTATGCAGCGCCAAATAAAAACAGGCGGGGCCACCTCGTGGATGGACCCGCCCGCATTGGGGTTAGTTGCCCGCCAATGGTTCCCGGTATCCGCCCACACAGGCGGCGCCGGGAGGTCCCATCAGCGCAGCCCGGCAATGTAGTCGGAGACGGCGCGGATCTCGCGGTCGTTGAGCTTGGCGGCAACACCCGTCATCTGGGCGCTGTTGGTCCGAGCGCCATCTCGGAAGGCCTTGAGCTGGGTCGCGGTGTAATCGGCGTGCTGGCCCGACAGGCGTGGGTACTGCGAAGGAATGCCGGCGCCGTTGGGGCTATGGCAGGCGGCGCAGGCGGCAATGCTGCGGTCGGCAATGCCACCGCGGTAGATGCGTTCGCCCAGCGCGACGAGGTCCTTGTCCTTCGCAAAGCCATCTTTGGCCGGCTTGGAAGCGAGCCACCAGCCGATGTTCTTCATGTCCTCGACGGACAGCATCGAGGCAAAGCCCTGCATGACCGCGCTGGCGCGCTTGCCGGACTTGAATTCTTCCAGCTGCTTAACCAAATACTCGGGGTGCTGCTGCGCGAGCTTTGGATTCTCGGGAATCATCGAGTTTCCATCGGCGGCGTGGCAAGCCACACACACCTGCGAGTAGCTCGCCTCGCCCTTGGCCAAGTCGAGCTTGGCGGCGGGGGCCGGAGCGTCTGCAGCCAGAGCGGGAATTGCGGTGGCGACCAGAGCGGCAGCCAGAAACAGGGGGGCGAGCAACTTCATGACGGGGATTTTGTTAGGTGACGCGAAACCGGGCAATTCTACAATGCCCCTCTATCCCCACAGGCACCCAACATGAATGCTCCTGATCCTGCGCAAAGTGCCGCCAACTCCCCGCCCGCTATCGACGGCAAAAGCGCTCTGGGCTGGATGCACACCGCACGCTTCCTTACGACTGCCGCTCAGTTGAACCAACTGCCGCCTATCGAAGTGCCCGAAATCGCCTTTGTCGGGCGCTCCAACGCCGGCAAGTCGTCCTGCATCAACACGCTGACACAGCAAAAGCAGCTGGCTTTTGCCTCCAAGAAACCGGGCCGCACGCAGCACATCAACATGTTCACGCTGGGCCGCCAGCAGACCACCGATGCCGTGCTGGCAGACCTGCCCGGCTACGGCTACGCAGCAGTGTCGCGCTCCGACAAGATGCGCTGGCAGCAGGTAATGGTGAATTACCTGGTGAAACGCGAGAGCCTCACCGGCATCGTGTTGCTGTGCGACCCGCGCCTCGGCCTCACCGGGCTGGACGAGGCCCTGCTCGAAGTGGTTCGGCCGCGCGTCGAAGACGGCCTGAAGTTCCTGGTGCTGCTGACCAAGGCCGACAAGCTCACCCGCGCCGAGCAAACCAAGGCACTGTCGATTGCGCAACTCCAAACCGGTGGTGGAGAGGTGCGGATGTTCTCGGCGCTCAAGAAACAGGGCGTAGAAGAGGCGGCGCTGCTGCTGTGGCACTGGGCACACCCCGAGGCACAGGTTGCCGCGGATGCTGCGGACGTCCCCGATCCGACTGCTCCCGAAATTTAAGCAAAATTGGCCTCTAGCGCTTTATCCATAAGCGCTGGCAGCTCTCATTGAAGGAGCATCATGATCGCCTCTCGCAAGATTGCCCTGCCGCACGGCACCACTCTCGATTGCCGAGTCAGCGGCGAGCCCGGCCGGCCAGTGCTGTTGTTTTTGCATGGTTTCCCCGAGGGCGCCTTCATTTGGGACGCGCAACTGGCCCATTTTTCCCGCCCCGAGCACGGCGGGTACTACTGCGTGGCGCCGTACCTGCGGGGTTTTGGCGGCTCCAGCAGCCCGCATGAGGTCGAGGCCTACCGGCCGCGCCATTTGGTGCAGGACGTCGACGCACTCATCGCGCTGCTGTGCCCCGGCGGCGCAGTCGAATGCCTGATCGCGCACGACTGGGGCGGCGCCGTGGCTTGGAATCTGGCGAACCAGAAGCCTGGCCAGATGCAGCGCTTGATGATCATCAACTCGCCGCATCCCGGCACCTTCCTGCGGGAGCTAAAGCACAACGCCGCCCAGCAGGCCTCCAGCCAGTACGTGTATTTCCTGCGCCGGGACGATGCGGAGGCACTGCTAGCCGAGGACGACTTTCGCCGCTTGTTCGCCTTTTTCGACGACCCTGCAGGCAAAGCGCCCGACTGGCTGACCGACGACGAGCGCGCGAAATACCGCGCCCTGTGGCAGCAAGGCCTGCGCGGCGCCTGCAACTACTACCGCGCCACACCTCTGCGCCCGCCGCGCGGCGACGACGCAAGCGTGAACAACTTGGAAATTCCCGACAGCATGTGCACTGTTGAGGTGCCCACGCGCGTGCTCTGGGGCATGGACGACCCGGCGTTGCTGCCTGCGCTGCTCGATGGACTGCAGGGCTGGATTCCGAAGCTGGAGATCCGTGAAATCGCCGGCGCAACCCACTGGCTGGTGCATGAAAAAACCGAACTCGTGAATGCCGAATTGGCGCAGTTTTTGCTCACTTAATCGAAGCTTCTAACGCTTATTTAACAAGCATCAGAGTCCAATTTTCACCTAATTTTTCTCGCTCGCATGGAAGTACCGTTTCAACCCTCAAGGTTTAGAGAAACGGATGCTGCAAGACTAGAGGGCGTGGCCAATAGAGCGCGTGAATTTTCCGGGCGAACCGTTAGCCGTACACGCTTTTTTCGCCCTCTGGCCGCGTTTTGAAGCGCTTGTGCACCCAGTAGTACTGGCCGGGTTCGGGCGCAATCCACGCTTCCAGTCGCCGGTTCATTTCCGTGGTGTCGGCTTGCAGATCCTCGGTCGGGTAGTGCTCCCACGCCGGGGTGATTTCTGCGACATAACCACCCGGCACCAGCCGCGTCGCCATACCGATGACCTTGGCTCGACCCAGCCGCGCAAAGCGGGACAGCGAGGGCACAGTGGCGGTCGGTACGCCAAAGAACGGCACGAAGAGCGAATCGCGCGGACCAAAATCCATATCCGCCAGCAAATACAGCAAGCCGCCCTTGCGCAGGTTGGACAGGATGGGCTTGACCCCTTCCCGGCGATTGAGCATGCGCACATCGCCAAAGCGCTGACGGCCGTTGCGAAACCAGGCATCCACCGCAGGGTCGGGATGTGTCGAGAAAATCGAAGTAAAAGCCCGAGGCGTGTGCAGCGTCAGCGCCGAGCCGCCGGCATCCATGCCGTAGAAATGCGGCGCGAAGATGATCGTTGGCGTGTCGCCTTCCAGCTCCTGCAGCGCGCCGGTCAGGCGCACCCGGCTGAGTACCGTCTCGCGCGGGGCAAACCACAACCAGCTGCGGTCCAGCCACGACTGGCAGAACGCCACAAAACTCTGACGCGCCCAGCGCCTGCGTGTGCGCTCGGTTTCCTGCGGAAAGCACAGCGCCAGATTGCGCAGCGCCACACGGCGGCGCGGCGCTGCGAGCAAAAACAACACCTCGCCAATCAGCCAGCCCATAAAGCGCAGCACCGGCAACGGCACATGCGCCAGCAGGCGCATCAGCGTCACCCCGAGGCGCCCGCTCATGCCGACGCCCCCGCAGCCGGAGCGTCGCCGCCAGCCTGTCCGCGCGGGCGCTTGTAGCGCGCATAGCCCCACAGGTACTGCTGGGGGCACCGGCGAATCAAGCGCTCCATGGCGCGATTGATTTGTGTGGCCGCAAGCACCGGGTCGGCCTCGAGCGGCTCATCGAGGCGCTCGAAGTGCGTCACGAAGCCGCGTCCCTTGGGCAGGCGCTCGCAGTACACCACCAGCACCTGCGCGCCAGTCTGCTGTGCAAGGCGTGCGGCCAGCGTCATGGTGTAAGCGTCCTTGCCGAAAAACGGCGCCCACACGCCTAGCCCTTCGGGCGGCACTTGGTCGGGCAGGAGGCCCACCGCCTCGCCGCGGCGCAGCGCTTTGATCATCTGGCGCACGCCGGTGAGGGTGGTCGGCACGGCCTGCATGGCGGGGCGATTGCGCGCGGTTTCCATCATCCGTGCGAGCCAGGCCTGCCGGGCAGGACGGTAGAGCACGGTAATGGGTCCGTACACGTCACGCCAGCGCAGCGCGGCGTCTTGCGCCGAGAGCTCGAAGCAGCCCAGATGCGGGCTCAAATAGATCACGCCCCGTCCCGCGGCATAGGCCTCTGCCACCAAACCTTCGTTGTCCAACGCGCAAACGGGCATGCGGCCAAACCACAGGCGCGGAATTTCAGCCACCATGCGTCCGGCTTGCGCCACCGCGGCGCGCACATCGGCAAAGCGGTAGCCCGCCGCGGCGATGTTGGCGAGGAAGCGGCGCCGATACGAGGGCGAAGCCAAAAAGGCCAGCCAGCCAAGCAATGCGCCAAGAACATGCATGACGCGCAAAGGGATATGGGCCAGAAGGCGAACCAGAAGAGGCATTAAAATGACGGGGTCGCTGAGTTAAATGAGCAACTTGCAGAGCGACGTTAAACAAAACTGCTAAAGCGTTCGCCAGAGCTTCCAAGGCTTCGGGCAACGCCCCACAAGCCAGCATAGGAGTTTATTCAAATGGCGAACGACTTTCTCTTTACTTCCGAATCGGTCTCTGAAGGGCACCCCGACAAGGTGTCCGACCAGATCTCGGACGCGATCCTTGACGCCATCCTTGCGCAGGACCCGCACGCTCGCGTTGCCGCTGAAACGCTGTGCAACACCGGCTTGGTGGTGCTGGCCGGCGAGATCACGGCAAAACCCGGCGTCAACGTGGACTACATCCAGGTGGCGCGCGACACGATCAAACGCATTGGCTACGACAACACCGAGTACGGCATCGACTACAAGGGCTGTGCCGTGCTGGTGGCTTATGACAAGCAGAGCCTGGACATCGCCCAAGGCGTGGACCACGCCTCGGACGACCACCTGAACACCGGTGCCGGCGACCAGGGCCTGATGTTTGGCTACGCCTGCGATGAGACGCCCGACCTCATGCCCGCGCCCATCTACTACGCGCACCGCTTGGTGGAGCGTCAGGCGCAGCTGCGCAAAGACGGGCGCCTGCCCTTCCTGCGCCCGGACGCGAAAAGCCAGGTCACCCTGCGCTACGTCGACGGCAAGCCGCACAGCATTGACACCGTGGTGCTGTCGACCCAGCATTCGCCCGAAATGAGCCTGGGCGACAAGATGAAGCCCGAGTTCTACGAGGCGATCCGTGAAGAAATCATTCGCCCGGTGCTGCCCACCGAGTGGCTCACGGCAGACACCAAATACCTCATCAACCCCACAGGCCGCTTTGTCGTCGGTGGGCCGCAGGGCGACTGCGGCCTGACGGGTCGCAAGATCATTGTCGACACCTACGGCGGCGCCTGCCCGCACGGTGGCGGCGCGTTCAGCGGTAAAGACCCAACCAAGGTGGACCGCAGCGCCGCCTACGCCGCCCGCTACGTGGCCAAGAACATCGTCGCCGCCGGCATTGCGCGCCAGTGCCAGATTCAGGTCGCCTACGCCATCGGCGTAGCGCACCCGATGAACATTACGGTCTACACCGAAGGCACGGGCCTGATTCCCGACAGTGAGATCGCCAAGCTGGTCGCCGAGATGTTCGACCTGCGCCCTAAAGGCATCATCCAGATGCTCGACTTGCAGCGCCCGATCTACGAAAAAACCGCCGCCTACGGCCACTTCGGCCGCGACGAACCCCAGTTCACTTGGGAGCGCACCGACAAAGCCCAAGCGCTGCGTGCAGCGGCTGGCCTGTAGGGCCAGCATTTGCGCAGCAAATCTTGGGCTTTGGGGCGGAGCTCATAGGGCACAGCCCTGTGAGCGCAGACCACAAAGCCGCAGCCCTGCGGGCTGCGGCCGGGCTGTAAGCCCGCTGCGCGCAAGCGCAGTGTCGGTGCGCGGGCGAAGCTCATATCGCGCAGCGATATGAGCGCAGACCACAAGACAAAGCGACTGCGCTGCGCGCGGCGGCGGGCCTGTAAGGCGTCGAGGGCTCGACTGGAAGTCGCAGCCTTGACGGCTGCGGCCACCCAGCAACGCAAAGGGGCGGACGCTGTGTGGGCAACTTGCCCATAGGACAGGTGCCCCGCTCGTCCTACACCACCACCTTCCGGCTTCTGACGCTGCGGGCGAAGCCACTCGGATACCTTTGCAGACATACCGCGCCATTCAGCGCGCGGGGTCCTTCAAGGGGAACGACATGCTCAAGTACGCCATCATTTTTGCCATCGTCTCGCTGATCGCCGGCGCGCTGGGTTTCACCGGCGTTGCGGCCGGCGCAGCAGGCATTGCCAAGATTCTGTTCTTTATCTTCCTGGCCATCGCCGTGCTGTTTGTCATTCTGGCGGTGCTGGGCGTAGGCGCTGCCCGCAAAGCGCTCAGGTAATGGCGAAGCCAAGCCCGGCCTGCACCCGGCTGGGCTGGTAGCTCAGGCCTCTTGCGCCTGAATCACACAGTTGCGACCGCTTGCCTTAGCGACGTACAGGGCGGTGTCCACGCGCTTGATCAGTGCGTGGGCATCTTCTTGGTGGTTCCAAGTGGCGACACCGAAGCTTGCGCTGACGTGCCCCACAGCATCAAACGGCGTAGTCGCAATGCGCGCACGCACGGCCTCCGCCATGGCCATGGCGGCGCCGATCGGCGTCTCTTTGAGCAGGAGGATGAACTCTTCGCCACCGAAACGCGCAGCGCAGTCCGATGAGCGGAGCAATTCCCGCACCCGCAGCGCAGTGTGCTTGAGCACCACGTCGCCCGAATCGTGCCCAAACGTGTCGTTGATGCGTTTGAAAAAATCGATGTCGAACATGACCACCGAAAGGTTGCCCCTCTTGGCCAAGGTTTCAGCCATCTCCGTCTCGAGGCGCTCAAAGAAACGGCGGCGGTTCACCAAATCGGTCAGGAAGTCCTTAGTGGCCAACTCTTCAAGTTTGCGATTGAGCCGGGCCATGGGTTCGATCACCAAAGACGACAACGACAGGTTCAGTACAAGGAAGAGCAGCGCAAAACTGCCGACCAATGCCGCCATCACCGTGTAGAACGTCTGATTGGCCTTGGCGAGCGGGTAGTACATCGGCACCTGCACCACCTGAATGCCCACCGTCTCATTCATGCCCCAGCCAAAGCCGTTTTTGTCACCGTAGATATTGCGCATGGTGGCCGGGGCTGCCTCCGGTGTGCTGTGGCACGCCAAGCACTGCGTCTGCTTGATGGTGATGGGGCGGGCCACGTACATCGTGCGGTGCATACCTTCACCGACTTCGCCCGTCACCTCGTCGTTGAGCGCCACCCGACCGTCTCGGAAGTCGCCGATGATGCGTTCTTGCCATTCGTTGGCGCGGTCGCGCACGTTCGTGGGATTGAGCACTGCCTCTTTGTACTCATAGCCCGGAAACCGCTTTTGCATGCGCTGCAGGGTCTCGGTCGCCGCAAAGGCAGGCACGGTCTGCGGCAGGAATTTTTCAAGCAGCGTCACATCGAGGTGCGGCTTGACCAGTTCGGTGGTGTAGTCGCGAATCGCCAGCGCCGCATGCATCATGATCTGCGAGTTGTGCTGCACCTCTTCAATGGCAGACTCCTGCAGAAATCGGTGCACAAACGTCCCGGCGGCAACGGCGGCCACCAGCAGGACTCCTGCAAGCACCAGGTTGAATTTGAGGCGCAAAGACATGAATCTCCCTTAATTGTTTTGACTGGCGTGCACACACTGCAGACAGGCGGCGGTGCCAGAACGCAGAGTGTGCGTTTGTGCCAGATTTATTGCTTGAGGTCCACCCGATGCTGTCCCCGCTGCGGCGGCAACTTTACTCGGACGGTGCAGAGGTCCGCCTATTTCAATCAAAATGCAGTCCAGCGCCTGATGCGCAAGCGCCAACAGCTCACTTATTTGAAGCATGTACGACACCGCCATTCTCATCGGGCGCTTTCAACCCATACACAACGGCCACCTCGCTCTGCTGCGCGACGCATTTGCGGTGGCGCGACAGGTCGTGGTCGTGCTGGGTTCTGCCCACGCCGCGCGTTCCCCACGCAATCCGTTCACGTGGCAAGAACGCGCTGCCCTGTTGCAAGCGGCGCTGCCCGAAGCCCACCGCGCCCGGCTGCTGGTGCTGCCCATTCGCGATTACTACGACGAACCGCGTTGGGCGCGCGCGGTGCAGGCTGGCGTGAATGAGCTGCTTGCGCAGGAAGGCCGCACATCGACGCACCACGACATTTGCCTGATCGGACACTTCAAGGACGCGACCAGCGGCTATCTGCGCAGCTTTCCCGCTTGGCCGCTGCGCGCGCTGCCCCGCCAGAACGATACCGATGGCACGGCGCTGCGCAATGCCTATTTCGCTGGCCAGCCGGCAGACGCGCTGGCCAAGCAAGTGCCGCCCAACGTGGTCGCGTTTCTGGAGCGCTTTAGCGAAACTGCCGAATTTGAGCGCCTGAAAACCGAGTGGCAGGCTTTGAACCAAACGCGCGCGGCTTGGGCGAACGCGCCGTATCCGCCGGTGTTTGTCACGGTCGATGTGCTTTTGCGCGTAGGCGGCCATGTGCTGATGGTGCGCCGCGCGCACGCCCCCGGGCAAGGCCTGCTGGCGCTGCCCGGGGGATTTCTCGACGTGCATGAAACCCTGTGGCAAAGCTGCTTGCGCGAATTGGCTGAGGAAACGCAGTGCCGCCTGAGTGCCGAAGAGCTCGCTGCCGCGGCGCCAACGGTGGCCGTGTTCGACCACCCTGCCCGCAGTGAACGCGGCCGCACCATCAGCCATGTGCACTTCTTCGATCTGGCAGGCAACACCCTGCCCGAAGTGCGCGGCGGCGACGACGCTGCCGAGGCGATGTGGGTGCCTGAGGCCGACCTGCTCGGCCTCGAAGCCCAATGCTTCGACGACCACTTTCACATCCTCGACCATTTTCTCGGGCTGCTGCCGCGCGGCGACGCGCCGGAGTAATCTGCGCCGCTGTCCGACAGCGCGCGCACTGGCCTGCAGCTAGGCTGGCGTCTTGTTTCCCGACCGATAAAAAGACGTCTATGACCCGCCCCCGCCTTATCGCCTGGCTTGCACTCGCAGGCGCAGTCGCCGCCACCAGCGGTTGCATGGCCCACCGCCTCTCGGTGGCCAAAGATCTTGCGGCGCACGCTGAAAGATTCACCGCCGCGCCCGAACACGCCGAGCGGCGCATGCTCGTCGTAGGCGACAGTACTGGGCTCGGCACCGGCGCAGATTCGGCCCGCGACAGCGTGCCGGGCCGCATCGGCGCTGCGCATCCACGCTGGCTGATCGACAACCTGGCACAAAACGGAGCCAAATACGCCGACGTGGCTGTACAACTCGAGAGCGTACAAAAGCGCTACGACCTTGTGCTGGTGATTGCCGGCGGCAACGACGTGATGCGGCTGACCTCCGCAGACCGGATGCGCCAAGACATTGCGCAGGTCGTGCGCTTGGCACAGGGCCATGCGCCCACCGTCGTCCTGATGCCGATGGGCAACGTCGGCCACGCCCCTTTCTTCTTTCCCCCGGTGTCTTGGCTGATGTCGCGCCGCTCAAAAGAGCTGCACGCCATGGTTCAGCAAATTGCCAGCGAGAGCGGCGCGCGCTACGTTAGGCTGCTGCAGCCGGCTGCAACCGACCCATTTGCACTGCAGCCCAAGCAGATGCACGCAGCCGACGGCCTGCACCCCAGCAGCCAGGGGTATGCGCAGTGGTTCGAGGAGTTGGAGGCGCAAGGCGGCCTCTCACCTGCCCAGAATCGCTGACCTGCAGATTCACGCTCCAGCATTGCGCTCAAGGGCGCTCTTAGCCCCCAATTGCAGCTGAGCCGCACTCTGCGCAATCGCGGTATTGCGCAGCTCAGCCCTTGAAACCCCGAAAAATGCCCTTATCATTAGCACTCGTCCGAAGCGAGTGCTAGCAAGCTGCGCGGACTTGTTTACCGAGCGCCTGCCTTGTCAGGCGCTCTGCCGTCACGGCGCATTTTTTGAACCAGGAGTACTGCAATGAACCTTCGTCCCCTTGCTGACCGCGTGATTGTCAAGCGCATCGAATCCGAAACCAAGACCGCCTCCGGCATTTTCATCCCCGACAACGCTGCCGAAAAGCCCGACCAGGGTGAAGTTCTGGCCGTGGGCCCAGGCAAGCACGACGAAGATGGCGAGCGCATCGCGATGAGCGTCAAAGTCGGCGACCGCGTGCTGTTTGGCAAGTACAGCGGCCAGACCGTCAAGGTCGATGGCGACGAGTTGCTTGTAATGAAAGAAGACGACCTCTTCGCAGTTGTGGAGAAGTAATTGCTACTGCGCGGCCCACATGCGTCGTTGGGCGGTGCTCGGAATCCTCACGTACAGGAAGTACGTTCCGGTTCCTGCGCTCCGTCCGCCTAACCTGTGAGCTGCTCGCTACGCAATTCGTTTCTCGACACAGTCATCTGTTTCACGAATTTTTAGACATTTTTAGGAGCCAAACATGGCAGCAAAAGACGTAGTTTTCGGCGGCGAAGCCCGCGCACGCATGGTCGAAGGTGTGAACATCTTGGCCAACGCAGTCAAGACCACCCTGGGCCCTAAGGGTCGCAACGTGGTGCTGGAGCGCTCGTTTGGCGCCCCCACTGTGACCAAGGACGGTGTGTCCGTGGCGAAGGAAATCGAACTCAAAGACAAGCTGCAAAACATGGGCGCGCAGATGGTCAAGGAAGTTGCTTCCAAGACCTCTGACATCGCTGGCGACGGCACCACCACCGCTACCGTGCTGGCTCAGGCCATCGTGCGCGAAGGCATGAAGTACGTGGCCGCCGGCATGAACCCAATGGATCTGAAGCGCGGCATCGACAAGGCTGTGACGGCCCTGGTTGCTGAGCTGAAGAAGGCTTCCAAAGCCACCACCACCTCCAAGGAAATCGCTCAGGTTGGCTCCATTTCGGCCAACTCGGACGAAACCATTGGCAAGATCATTGCCGATGCGATGGACAAGGTTGGCAAAGAAGGCGTGATCACCGTGGAAGACGGCAAGTCGCTTGAGTCCGAACTCGAAGTCGTCGAAGGCATGCAGTTTGACCGCGGCTACCTCTCGCCCTACTTCATCAACAACCCCGAAAAGCAGTCCGCGATTCTGGAAAACCCCTTCGTGTTGTTGTACGACAAGAAGATCAGCAACATCCGCGACCTGCTGCCCACGCTCGAAGCCGTGGCCAAGTCGGGCCGTCCGCTGCTCATCATCTCGGAAGACGTCGAAGGCGAAGCCCTGGCAACGCTGGTGGTCAACACCATCCGCGGCATCCTGAAGGTTGTCGCAGTCAAGGCTCCTGGCTTTGGCGACCGCCGCAAGGCCATGCTGGAAGACATCGCCATCCTGACGGGCGGCAAGGTCATCGCTGAAGAAGTCGGCCTGACGCTTGAGAAGGTCACGCTGGCCGACTTGGGCTCTGCCAAGCGCGTGGAAGTGGGCAAGGAAAACACCATCATCATCGACGGTGAAGGCCAGGCTGCTGACATCGAAGCCCGCGTCAAGCAAGTGCGCGTGCAGATCGAAGAAGCCACCAGCGACTACGACCGCGAGAAGCTTCAAGAGCGCGTGGCCAAGTTGGCCGGCGGTGTTGCTTTGATCAAGGTTGGCGCTGCCACCGAAGTCGAAATGAAGGAAAAGAAGGCCCGCGTGGAAGACGCCCTGCACGCTACCCGCGCTGCTGTGGAAGAAGGCATCGTGGCCGGTGGTGGCGTGGCACTGCTGCGCGCCAAGCAAGCGGCTGGCGAAATCAAGGGCGACAACGCCGACCAAGACGCCGGCATCAAGCTGGTGCTCAAGGCAATTGAGTCGCCCCTGCGCGAAATCGTGGCCAACGCCGGTGGCGAGCCATCGGTGGTCGTGGCAGCCATCTTGGCTGGCAAGGGCAACTACGGCTTCAATGCTGCCAACGACACCTACGGCGACATGATCGAAATGGGCATTCTGGACCCAACGAAAGTGACGCGCACTGCCCTGCAGAACGCAGCTTCCGTGTCTTCGTTGATGCTCACCACCGAGTGCATGGTGGCCGAGGCTCCGAAGGACGAAGGCGGCGCTGGCGGCGGCATGCCCGACATGGGCGGCATGGGTGGTATGGGCGGCATGGGCATGTAATGGCCTAAGCCACCTGCAGCCTGCTGCACGTGAATCAAGCCCGCCAGACGCAAGTCTGGCGGGCTTTTTTGCTATCTTATCGATATCTTATAGCGCTTACTCTATAAGCGCTAGAGCCCTATTTCACTTGAATTTTTCGCGCAAGGCATGCGTGGCTCGGGCGAACTCGGTGATGCGCGCCCAATCGCCCTGCTGCACCGCGTCCTGCGGCGTCAGCCACGAGCCCCCGACGCAGCGCACGTTGGGCAAGGCGAGGTAGTCCGCCGCCGTGCTGCTGGCAATCCCGCCTGTGGGGCAAAACGAGACAGCCCCAAACGGGCTCGCCCACGCCTTCAACAAACCCAGGCCGCCGACGGCATGCGCTGGGAACAGCTTGAGAAAGTCGTAGCCATCTGCCAGCGCCGCCATGATTTCGCCCGATGTCGCCACGCCCGGCAGCAGCGGCAGGCCGAGCGCTTTGCACGCAGCACCCACCTGCGCCGTGTAGCCTGGGCTAACGGCAAATACCGCACCTGCTGCTTGGGCGCGGCGAGCGTCCTCGGCGTTAAGCACCGTGCCGGCACCGACGATGGCGTCGGGCAGCGCCTTGGCGATGGCTTCAATGGCCGGCAAGGCAGCAGCCGTGCGCAAGGTGATTTCCAGCACCCGCACGCCGCCGGCCAGAAGCGCGCGGGCCAGCGGAAGGGCGTCGGCTTCGCGCTCAATCACGATGACGGGAATGACGGGGCCAAAGCGGGGTAAGTCGCGGGTGGTCAAAGCCATGTGCAGGCTCCCTGCTCTGCACCGGCAGCGTGCTGCCGGAAGTTGTGGAAGAGATCGCGTCCAAAGGTATGCGCTGCGGGGGCGCTGGGCTGCGCGGGTGCGCGCGCATCCCATTCCTCTGCGCTGACGAGCACGTCAAGCGTGCCTGCGTCGGCATCGACCCGAATGATGTCGCCATCCTGCACGCGGGCGAGCGGGCCGCCGCCCAGCGCTTCGGGTGTAACGTGGATGGCAGCGGGCACTTTGCCCGATGCGCCGCTCATGCGCCCGTCGGTCACCAGCGCCACCCGATACCCCTTGTTCTGCAGCACCGCCAGCGGCGGCGTGAGCTTGTGCAACTCAGGCATGCCGTTGGCGCGCGGGCCCTGAAAGCGCACCACCGCCACCACATCGCCTTGCAGTTCATTGGCATCGAACGCGGCGAGCAAAGCTTCTTGCGAGTCAAAAACACGGGCCGGCGCTTCGATCACATGCCGGTCGTCTGGCACAGCGGACACCTTGATGACAGCCCGCCCCAGCCGCCCTTGCAGCAGGCGCAGCCCGCCGGTGGGTGAGAACGGCGCGCTTGCAGTGCGCACCACGCCCTCGTCGCCCGAGAGCGTCGGGGCGGCGGCGGCGCCATCTCGGATACCGCCCGGGTTCACGCTCACTACGTCCGCATGCATCAGGCCTGCGTCCAAAAGCTCGCGCAAGATCCAGGACGGACCGCCTGCGGCCTGGAACTGGTTCACGTCCGCGTCGCCATTGGGGTAGACGCGCGCCAGCAGCGGCACGACAGACGAAAGCTGATCAAAGTCCGTCCAGTCGATGAAAATTCCAGCGCTGCGGGCCACGGCCACCCAGTGGATGAGGTGGTTGGTCGAGCCACCCGTGGCCAGCAGCGCCGCCATGGCGTTGACGATGCAGCGCTCGTCCACCAAGTATCCAATGGGCGTAAAGCGCGAACCACGATGCCCGATAGCCACGACCGTTTCGAGCGCCTGGCGGGTGAATTTCTCACGCTCTGCACTGGCCGGGTGTGCAAAAGCGGCGTTGGGCACATGCAGGCCCATGGCTTCAAGCAGCATCTGGTTGCTGTTGGCCGTGCCGTAGAAGGTGCAGGTGCCCGCGCTGTGGTACGAGGCCTGCTCGGACGCCATCAGTTCAGGTCGGCCTACTTTGCCCTGCGCGTAGTCTTCGCGCACCTTGGCTTTCGTTTTGTTCGGCAGACCGGTACCCATGGGACCTGCAGGCACAAAGACGCAGGGCAGGTGGCCGTAGTGCAGCGCGCCAATCAACAGGCCCGGCACGATCTTGTCGCAAATGCCCAGCAGCAAAGCGCCATCAAAGACATCGTGCGACAACGCAATGGCCGTGGACATGGCGATCGCATCGCGCGAGAAAAGGCTCAGCTCCATGCCGGCCGTGCCTTGGGTGATGCCGTCGCACATGGCCGGCACGCCGCCCGCCACCTGCACCGTAGCGCCCAGGCGCCCCGCCTCATCGCGCAGCACCTGCGGGAAGCCCTGGTAGGGCTGGTGGGCCGAAAGCATGTCGTTGTAGGCGGTGACGATGGCAATGTTGGGCGCCTTTTCTACCGTGACCTTGAACTTGTTGGCTCCGGGCAGCGCGGCATACGCGTGCGCCAAATTCGCGCAGCCCATACGATCCTGCGGCGGCTTGCGCGCCACCATGGCGTTTACGCTGGCGAGGTAGGCGGCGCGGCTCTCGCGGCTGCGCGCAACGATGCGGTCGGTGACGCGCTGTACGGTAAGGTGCATGGAGACTCCAACAGATACGCTACAACTTGAGCAATATGGTAACCAAATTACCAAATCCGATTTCTATGCGATGAAATCAGCGTTTTGATTGAGCCGGTTTATGTAACGCGATTACAATTTTTCGAAGACCTTTGCGGAGAGTGTCCATGAGTTTTGATTTGGTGCTGTTTGGTGGAACCGGCGACCTCGCCTGGCGCAAGCTTATGCCGGCCCTGTTCCAAGCCTTCCGCCACGGCACGCTGCCGCGAGGCGGGCGCATCATCGGCGTGGCGCGGGACGATCTGAGCGATGCGCAGTACCGCCAGCTGATGGCCGAGCGGGCCGAGCGGGTCGAGCTTGCCAAGCGCCCAACCGCCGAGGAGTTCACCGAGTTTGGCGCCATGCTGCACTACCTGCGCATGGACCTTGCCCAACCCGCCGACTACGCGCGCTTGGCTGCCCTGGTGCAGGAGCGCAATGCCGACTCGCTGGTGATGTACCTGGCCACCGCACCTGCATTGTTTACCTCCGTCGCCGAGCAAATTGGCGCCGCTGGGCTGAACGGCCCCAATACGCGCATGGTGCTGGAAAAGCCGCTGGGCCACGACCTGCAGTCCAACCGCGCCATCAACAGCCTACTGCGCACGGTGCTCAACGAAGACCAGATTTACCGCATCGACCACTATCTGGGCAAGCCTTCGGTGCAAAACCTGTTTGCCCTGCGCTTTGGCAACAGCCTGTTCGAGCCCCTGTGGCGGCGCGAGACCATCGCCAACATCCAGATCACGATTGCCGAATCGCTGGGGGTCGAGACCCGCGGCGCTTTCTACGACCAGACCGGCGCGCTGCGCGACATGGTGCAAAACCACGCCTTGCAGCTGCTGTGCGCCATTGGCATGGAGCCGCCCATCAACTCCAGCGCCAGCGCTATTCGCGACGAAAAACTCAAAGTGCTGCAGTCGCTCAAGGCTTGGACGCCCGACACCCTGGCGCAGCACGTAGTGCGCGGCAGGTACGCAGCCGGCACGGTGCACGGCCATGCCGTGCCCGGCTACCTGGACGAAGCCGGGGTCTCGCCCACCAGCACCACCGAAACCTTTGTCGCGCTGCGCACGGAAATCTCCAACTGGCGCTGGGCCGGCGTCCCGTTTTACATTCGTACAGGCAAACGCTTGGCGACGGGCGACGCCCACATTGCCATCAATTTCCGCCCTGTGCCGCACCCGATCTTCCGCACACCCAGTGGTGCGACCAACCGCTTGGTCATCAACCTGCAGCCCAAGGATGGGCTGGAGCTGCAGTTGCTGTCCCAGGGTGCCAGCCAGCAAATTTCCGACCCCGCGTTGTCGCAGGTGAGCCTGAACCTCGATTTCGACCACAGATTTGGCGCTGAGCGCGTGGGCGCGTACGAGCGATTGCTGCTCGACGTAATTGCCGGCCGCTTGAACCTCTTTGTGCGCAGCGACGAGCAGGAAGAAGCCTGGCGCTGGGTGGAGCCCATCCTCCAGCACTGGCGAAACGACCCTGCTGCACCTCGGCCTTACGCCGCCGGCAGCTGGGGGCCAAGCGCCGCCAGCGCCATGATTGCGCGCGATGGCCACTGCTGGAGCGAGGAAGTCTGAGCCGACGCGCCGGTCGGCCCCAAAGCACTAGCCCGCCACCTGCGCGATGTCCAGCGCCCGCGCGGCGCCGTACAGCGCCGGCGCGCCATTGGGGTCCACCACCCAACACGGAATGCTGGCCAGATATTCCCGGAAACGCCCCTTGGCTTCAAAGCGGGCGCGAAAACTCGATTGGTCGAACCAGCGGCCCAGCCGCGGCACGATGCCGCCGCCCAAATAGACACCGCCCTTGGCGCCCAGCGTAAGCGCCAGGTCGCCAGCGACGCTGCCAAGAAACCCGCAAAACATCTCCAGCGCCTGCAGCGCCAGGGCGTCGTGCTGCTCAAACGCCAAGCCCGTGACTTGGGCCGCTTCGCTCACTTCGCGCCCCTGTTGCTGGCCCAGTGTGCGCAGCGCGTGGTACAGGTCCACCAGCCCAGCGCCGGAGACAGCGCGCTCCGCCGACACATGGCCATAGCGCTCGCGCAGCAGGGCGATGACGTCAAACTCCTGCTGCGTCTCTGCAGCAAGCGAGACATGCCCGCCCTCACCCGCCAGCGGCACGCCTTGCGCCGAGCCGCTTGGAAACACCAGCCCGGAAACGCCCAGCCCTGTGCCGGGGCCGATCAGCCCAATCGCGCTGCCGGCCACCGCAGACGCACCGCCGACCTGGCGCAGGTGCTGCGCGCCAAGCTGCGGAAGCGCCAATGCGAGCGCGGTGAAGTCGTTGATCACCACCAGACGCTTTAAGCCCAGCGCGTCCTGCAAGGCACGCTGCGAAAAGCTCCAGCTGTGGTTGGTCATGTGGATGGCGTCGCCTGTCACCGGATTGGCAATGCCAAACGCCGCCTCGCGCGGCTCGGGCACCGCTACCTGCGCCAAATAGTCTTCAACGGCTGCTTGCAGCGTGGGGTAGTCGTCGCTCGGCTGGGCGCGGATGTCGTTCAGTGCGCCACCCGATTCGGCTTGCCAGGCAAGGCGGATGTTGGTGCCGCCAATGTCGGCGAGAAGGCGAGATGTGTGCATAGGAGCCCCGTCCATGCCCAGAACTTCCCGGGCAATTTGCTATCTATTAAATAGCTAATAGCGCAATACCTATAAGCGCCAAACGCTGTTTTTATATCAAATCGTGGCTCCGCGCCAAACCATGGCGTGGATGCGCAATTGCCTCAAGCAGCCAGGATGAGTTTTTCGAGTTTCACCGCGTCCACCGCGAAAGCGCGAATGCCCTCGGCCAGCTTCTCGGTCGCCATAGCGTCTTCGTTGAGCGCGTAGCGAAAGCCCGCCTCGTCGTACTGAATGGCGGGAATGTCCATGGCGCGCGCGGCGTCGGCATCCAGCGCGCGGGGCAGTGGCGCATCGCTCTGTGCCAGCTGCGCCAGCAGGTCGGGCGCAATCGTCAGCAGGTCGCAGCCGGCGAGCGCCGTGATCTGGCCGATGTTGCGAAAGCTCGCGCCCATGACTTCGGTGGCGATGCCAAAGTGCTTGTAGTAGTCGTAAATCTGTCGCACCGACTGCACGCCAGGGTCGTTCGCGCCGGCTTTCGCAGCCTCGTCCCACTGCGCGCCGGCCTGCTTTTTGTACCAGTCGTAAATGCGCCCGACAAAGGGCGAGATGAGCTGCACCTTGGCTTGGCCACAGGCCACCGCTTGGGCCATGGAAAACAGCAGCGTCAAATTGGTGTGGATGCCGCGCGCTTCGAGCTTGCGCGCCGCTTCGATGCCCTCCCAGGTAGCGGCGACCTTGATCAGCACGCGGTCGATGTGCACGCTTTCGGCTTGGTACAACTCAATGATGCGCTCGGCGCGCGAGACGGTACCGCTGGTGTCGAAGCTCAGCCGCGCATCGACTTCGGTGGAGACACGGCCCGGAATAGTCGCGAGAATTTCGCAGCCAAAGCGCACCAGCAGGCGGTCGATCACCTCGTCCATGGCCCGGCCGCGCCAGGCGTCCACGGTCGATTGCAGCAGCGGCGCGTACTCGGGCTTTTGCACCGCTTTGAGAATAAGCGAGGGGTTGGTCGTCGCGTCCTGCGGCTGGAACTGCGCGAGCTGCTTGAAGTCGCCGGTGTCGGCAACGACGGTGGTGAACTGTTTGAGGGCGTCGAGCTGGTTCATGCGGGTCCTGAAAAGAAACGTGGAACGGGGAAGTTCCCAGTGTATGCGCCGCTGCAAGGCCATGAAACCGGGTTACATTGCGACGCATCCCCCCGCGCTCCCAGCCATTGCCATGCTCGACCGCATCACCGCATCCCTGTCTTCACTGGCACCCGCCGAGCAGCGCGTCGGCCGGCTGGTGCTCACCGACCCCCGCGCTTTTGCCCGCCTGCCCGTGCGCGAGCTGGCCGCGCGCTCGCAGGTCAGCAAACCCACAGTGGTGCGTTTTTGTCGCAGCATGGGCTACGACGGGCTGGCCGATTTCAAACTCAAGCTTGCCGGCAGCGTCAGCGAGGGCGTGCCCTTCATCCACCGCAGCGTGGACGTGGACGACAAAACCGGCGATGTGCTGGTAAAGGTGGTGGACAACGCCGTGGCCGCGTTTTTGCAGTACCGCAACGCGGCAAGCAGCAGCGCGCTGGAACGCGCGGCGGTAGCGCTGGCCGACACCTGGCGACAGCGCGGGCGCATTGAATTTCACGGCGCGGGCAATTCGGGCATCGTCGCGCAGGACGCGCAGCACAAGTTCTTCCGCCTTGGCGTCACCTCGCTGGCCACCAGCGACGGCCATATTCAGGTGATGAGTGCGACGCTGCTGGGCAAGGGCGATTGCTTGGTGATCATTTCAAACTCAGGGCGCACGCGCGACCTGATGGACGCGGCCGACATTGCGCGGCGCAATGGCGCGACGACGATCGCCATCACGTCGAGTGGCTCCCCGCTGGCCGGCGCGTGCCAAATCCACCTGGCCGCCGACCACCCCGAGGGCTACGACCGCTACAGCCCTATGGTCTCGCGGCTGCTGCATCTTCTCATCATCGATGTGCTCGCCACCTGCGTGGCGCTGCGCATTGGCAGCTCGCTCCAACCCGTGCTTCAGCAGATGAAGGACAATCTTCGTGCGAAGCGGTACACCTAAAATTTCAAGCGTTTTAGGCCCCCAGAGCAATATCTCCGTGCGCCATAAGCTATAGATAGCATAGCAAATACGCCTACCTTACCCCGCGGTGGGTGCGATGCAAGGCGAAGGTCGCCGGCCGCCAGCGGCCGAAGCACTATTGCGCCGGGCGTCCGTAGGTGCAGGTAAAGCTCGCCTTGGCCAATGTGTTGGCGTTCACCATAAACCCCGCCAGCGCCGCCGTGGCGTCGTCCGGAATGTCCAGCCGCTCCACCCCAAGCGCATGCACGGTGAAGATGTAACGGTGCGGCTTGTCGCCGGGGGGCGGGCACAGGCCGCCCCAGGCAAAAGCGCCGTAGTCGTTGCGAATCTGCCGAGCGCCCATTGGCAGGCCGACGCCGCCTTTAACGCCTGCATTGGGCGACAGCTCGGCGGTGTCCACCGGAATGTCGACCACGAACCAATGCCACCAGCCCGAGCCGCTCGGCGCGTCGGGGTCGTAAACCGTCAGCGCAAAACTTTTGGTGCCTTCGGGCGCACCGCTCCAGTGCAGCGCGGGCGATTCGTTGCGGCCCGAGCAGCCAAAGCTGTCGAATTCAAAATGTGCGGGAACGCTGCCGCCGCTGGGAATGTCGGGGCTGCTGAGGGTGAAGTTGCTCATATCGGTATCCTGTTTGGGTCAAAACGTCGATTTCCGCTTGTAGCAGACTGAAGAATCCATGTCGCCGGCACACGCTTATTTTCGAATAAAAATTATTGGTAAAACTACTATCTAACGCTTACTGTGTAAGCGCTAATAGCTAGCAAATACAGAGCATCCTCTCCGTCTTTACCGCCTCAGATGCGCCCTTCTTCCACGGCATGGCAGGCCACGCGAATGCCGCCCACCGACAGCAACTGCGGCCGCTCGCTGAAGCATCGCGCGTTGGCGTGCGGGCAGCGCGGGTTGAACGCGCAGCCCGGCGGTGGCGCCAGAGGATTGGGCACCTCGCCCTGCACCGGCGTACGCGCGCGGCCGGTGTCGTGCATCTTGGGGATGGCGTCGAGCAGCATGCGCGTGTAGGGATGGCGCGGGTGGTTAAAGAGGCTGGCTTTGTCCGCCAACTCGACCAGGCGACCCAGGTACATAACGCCGACCGCGTCGCTCACATGGCGCACCACGGCGAGGTTGTGGCTGATGAAGAGATAGGTTAAGCCCCTGCGCTGCTGCAGGTCCTTCATGATGTTGAGCACCTGCGCCTGCACCGACACATCGAGCGCTGACGTGGGCTCGTCGCACACCAGAAATTCGGGCTCGGTGGCCAGCGCCCGAGCTATCGACACGCGCTGGCGCTGCCCGCCTGAGAACTGGTGCGGAGACTTCACCATATCGAGGGGTGACAGGCCGACAGATTCCAGCAGCCCGCCGACGCGCTCGCGCAGTTCGGCTTTGCCGCTTGCCATGCCGTGCTCTTGCAGCGGCTCGCCCACGATCTGCTCCACGCGCCAGCGCGGGTTCAGGCTGGCGTAGGGGTCTTGGAAAATCATCTGGATGCGCCGGCGCAGCGCGCGCGCATCGGCGCCCGCATAGCCCAGGTGCGCGTCCTGGCCATCAAATTCAAAGCGTCCGCGGGACGGCTGGTAAAGCCCGACCAACAGGCGCGCCACGGTGCTTTTGCCACAACCCGACTCACCGACCAGGGCGAGCGTCTTGCCGCGCTCAATCTCAAAGCCGACGCCGTCGACCGCATGCAGCAGCGTACGCGGGCGCCGCTCGATAACGCGGTTGAGCCAGGGCGCTGAGACGTCAAACGTCTTGGCCAGGTCGGTGGCGCGCACCAGCGGCCCGGGGGTCGGCAGCACCGCACTCATACGCGGCCTTCCGGCGCATGCAGCCAGCAGGCCGCGCGCGTAGCGCCCGCATCGAGCAAGTCGGGGCGCTCGACATGGCAGCGAGCAAAAGCTTCGGGGCAGCGCGGGTGGTAGGCGCAGCCTGTGGGAATGGCGTTCAGCCGGGGCATGGCACCATCGATCTGGTGCAGGCGCTCCCGGTCCTGGGTCATGTCGGGAATTGCGGCCATGAGCCCCGCGGTGTATGGGTGCGCCGGATGGTTGATGAGTGCGTGCACGGGACCGATTTCCGCCACGCGACCGGCGTACAGCACGGCGACGCGGTCGCAGGTTTCGGCAATCACGCCCATGTCGTGGGTAATCAACATCACGGCGGCGCCGCGCGAAGCACAAATACTTTTCAAGAGCTGGATGATTTGCGCCTGGATCGACACATCGAGCGCCGTGGTCGGTTCGTCTGCCACGATTAGCTGCGGCTCGGCCGCAAGGGCTAGGGCTATCACCACGCGCTGGCGCATGCCGCCGGAGAACTGGTGCGGATAGTGCTCGATGCGCTGCTCCGGCGCCGGAATGCCGGTATCGCGCAGCAACTCCACCGCCCGATCGCGCGCCTGACTGCGGCTCATCGGTAAGTGCGTGAGGATGGTCTCAGTGAGTTGCCGTCCGACGGTATACAGCGGATTGAGCGAAGTGAGCGGGTCTTGGAAAATCGCCCCGACGTGGCGGCCGCGCACCTTGCGCATGGCTTTGGGATCCAGATCGTCGATGCGGCGGCCTTCCAGCCAAATTTCGCCCGAAACGATGCGCCCCGGTGGCTCCAACAGGCCAATGATGGCCGCGCCGGTAAGCGACTTGCCCGCACCCGATTCCCCAACCACACCCAGAATTTCTCCCGGCTCAATGGCAAACGATACCCCATCGAGCGCACGCAGCGTGCCGCGCCGGTTTGGAAACTCGACCACCAGGTCTTTGACTTCAAGCAGGGGCACGCGACGGGTCCATTGCGTTAAGGAATACCTGCTGCGCAAAGGCGGGGCGCGGCCCAAACCAGCGGCAGCCGTGCAAGGGCCGCCCCGTCGCACGGGCTGCGTCCCCCTTCCCGAATCGCAAAGCGATTCGAGAGAGGGGGGAAGGCGCGCAGCGCCTCAGGGGGGAGTTTCATTGCAATCTCGGGTTGAGCGCATCGCGCAGCCAGTCGCCCAGCAGATTCACCGATAGCGCTATCAGCACCAGCATCAGGCCGGGGAAGACGGTGATCCACCACTCCCCGGAAAACAGGTAGTCGTTGCCGACGCGAATGAGCGTACCGAGTGAGGGCGATGTCGGCGGTGCGCCCACTCCAAGAAACGACAGCGTGGCCTCGGTGATGATGGCGGTCGCCACTTGGATGGTGGCCAGCACCATCACCGGCCCCATAACGTTGGGCAGCACATGGCGGCGCATGATGCGCAGCGACGAGACGCCCGTGACGCGCGCAGCCTGCACGTATTCCTTGCTGCGCTCGACCAGCGTCGACCCACGCACGGTGCGCGCGTACTGCACCCAGCCGGTAAGTGAAATCGACAGGATGAGCACGCCAAAAGCCAAAGTCTCGTGCGCATCGGGAAACATTGCGCGCCCTACACCGGCGATCAGCAAGGCGACCAAGATGGCGGGGAAAGAGAGCATGACGTCGCACAAACGCATCAGCAGACCGTCAACCCAGCCGCCGAGGTAGCCTGCCAGAAGGCCAAACACCACGCCGACCAGCACAGAGAGCACCACCGAGGCGACGCCCACGATGAGCGAAATGCGCGCCCCATAGATCACCGCCGAGAGGATGTCGCGGCCCTGATCGTCCGTGCCCAGGAGGTATTTGCGCGAACCCAGCTCGCTCCATGCCGGCGGTAAGCGCGAATCGCTCAACTCCAGGCTGGCAAGGTCAAACGGATTGTGCGGCGACACCTGCCCGGCAAACAGCGACGCCAGCACACAGACCAGCGCGACCACCGCAGCTGCCATGGCCACCGGCGAACTGCGCAGGCTGTGCGCCAAGTCGCCATCCCAGATGCGCCACAGTGCGCCCTTCATGCGCATCTCGCCCAAGCAGCCTGCACAGAGAGTTTTGAGAATCGGGCAGCCGCCAGCGCAAGAGCGCCGGTCGCTGCCCAAGCCCGAAAAGCCCTGACCCTCACTTGTCGATGCTCATCCATTTAAAGGGCATGTAGTTGTCGGCAAGCTGAACCAGCTTGACCTTCTTGCTGACGCCCCATGCAAGCGCCTGCTGGTGCAGCGGCAGGTGGCCAATGTCTGCGGAATGCAGTTCGAACGCCTCCTTGATCATGGCGTTGCGCTTGGCTTTGTCGGTTTCGGATTGAATTTTTTGCGTCAACTCATCCACTTTGGGGTTGCAGTACGCACCGAGGTTGAATTGCCCCGCACCCTTGTCGTTCGGACAGACCAGCAAGGCATTCAAAGCGTTGTGCGCATCGTAGGTGGACGGCGTCCAACCCAGCATGTAGAAGCTGGTGTCGCGGCGCAGCACCTTGGGGAAATACGTGCCCTTGGTTTCGGCCAGCAGCTTGATCTTGACATTGATGCGCGCCAAGTTTGCAGCCACCGCCTGGCAGATCTTGCTATCGTTGACGTAGCGGTCGTTCGGGCAATTCATGGTGACTTCAAAGCCGTCGGCGTAGCCAGCGTCGGCCATCAACTTCTTGGCTGCGGTGGGGTCGTAGGGCAGGCGCTTGACGCTCGCGTCAAAACCATTGATGCCAGGGCCGACCATCAGCGCGGACGGGTTGGACGCGCCGCGCATCACATTCTTCTTGATGCCGTCGATGTCGATCGCCTGATAGAACGCCTGGCGCACGCGTTTGTCTTTAAAGGGGTTCTTGCCTTTGACGCTTGAATACTGCAGTTCGTCGCGCTTCTGGTCCATGCCGAGGAAGATGGTGCGCATCTCCGGGCCGGTGATGGCGCGCGTGCCAGGGTTGTTGTTCACGCGGTCGATGTCCTGCACTGGAATCGGCTCCATGACGTCTACCTCGCCCGACAGCAAGGCTGCGACGCGCGTTGAATCGTTGCCGATTGGGGTGAAGATCACCTCGGCGGCATTGCCTTCAATCTTGCCCCAATAGGTGCCGTTGCGCGTGAAAACGGTACGCACTCCGGGTTGGCGCTCCCGCAGGCGGAATGGGCCCGTGCCATTGGCGCGGAAAGAGGCGGCGTTTTCAATGCCCTTGCGGCGATCCACCGGGCCGGTGGCTTTGTTTTCCTCGCACCACTTCTTGCTCATGATGAAGACCTGCGAAATCACATCGGGCAGGATGGGAAACGGGGTCTTGGTTTCGATTTCGACCGTGTGGTCGTCGATCTTGCGCACTTCCTTGAAGTCGTTGGTGTAGCTCTTCATGTCTGAGCCGTCGACCTGCGTGCGGGCAAAGCTGAACAGCACATCGTCCGCCGTGAAAGGCGTGCCGTCATGAAACTGCACACCCTTGCGCAGTTCAAAACGCCAGACGTTGGGAGACGTTTGCTTCCAGGCAGTTGCGAGCGCCGGCGCCAGGCTCAAATCCTTGTTGCGGCCTACGAGCGGCTCATAGACGTTGCTGGTGGTGCTCAGTTGCAGCGACTCGTTGAGCGAGTGCGGATCCATGGAGAGCGCGTCGCCCTGGTTGGCGATGCGGATGGTCTGCGCCTGAGCGACCAGCGCGGCCGCAGACAGGGCGGCGAAAAGAGCGGTAGCAACCAGTTGTCTCGTAGTTTTCATGTTGTCTCCTGGAAGGTATGAAAGAAATCCCATCATGCCGCAGGCAGCGGCATAGCTTGCTCAATCAGGCTGGCGTGCAAGGCTGCACCCAGCGAGAGGATATCGTCATTAAAGTCGTATCGGCTGTTGTGCAGCGCAGCACCGCTGGCGCCCATGCCTTGGCCGATGCGTAAGTAGGCGCCGGGTTTGGTTTGCAGCATGAAAGAAAAATCTTCTGCGCCCATGCTGGGCTCCAAATCGCGCACCACGTTTTCCGCGCCCAGCAGCGAGACTGCCACGTCACCCGCAAACCTGGCCTCTGATTGGGTGTTGATGGTGGCAGGGTAGATACGCTGATAGTCCAAGGCAACCGTGGCGCCAAACGCCATGCCCACGGCGCTGCACAACTCCTGCAAGCGCCGCTCCACCAGGGCCTGCACCTCGTGGTCAAAACTGCGCACCGTTCCCACCAAAGTGGCGGTGCCCGGCAGCACGCTAAAGGCGCCCAAGTCGCCGGCCTGCATGGCGCACAAACTTACCACCGCACTGTCGAGCGGACGCACATTGCGGGAAACAATGCTCTGAACTGCGGTGATCAGATGCGCCGCCACCACCATCACGTCCACGGTCTGGTATGCATGCGCACCGTGGCCGCCGCGACCGGTGATCTGGATGGTGATGCGGTCGGCCGCTGCCATCATGGCGCCATCGTTTAAGCCGACGGTACCCGGCTTCATCGCCGGCCAGTTGTGCATGGCGTAAATGGATTGCACCGGAAAACGGTCGAACAGGCCATCTTCCATCATCACCCGCGCGCCCGCCATGCCTTCTTCGCCTGGCTGGAAAACCAGCACCGCGGTGCCGTCAAAGTCGCGTGTCGCAGCCAAGTAGCGCGCCGCGCCCACCAGCATGGCGGTGTGCCCATCGTGACCGCAGCCGTGCATGAGGCCTTGTTTACAGGATTTCCAGTTGAAATCGTTGTGCTCGGTCATGGGCAATGCATCCATATCCGCGCGCAGACCCACCATGGCGCCACTGGCCGTGCTGCGGCCGCGGATCACCGCCACGATGCCTGTTCGCCCAATGCCATCGTGGATCTCGTCCACGCCGCAGACCTTAAGCGCTTCCCGCACTCGCGCGCCGGTGTACACCTCTTCAAAACCCAATTCTGGGTGGGAGTGCAGGTCGCGGCGCAGGGCGGTAAGTTCGGGGTGAAACTGCGCAATCTGGGCAAACGCGCGGCCTCCCGCCTGAAGGCGGTGCGGATGAAGCATTCAGTGGCCTCCTGCACCCGCGCGCAACCGCGGGTCAACAACAAAATACAGCAGATCGACCACCAGGTTGATCACCACAAAAATGAGCGCAATCAGGCACAGGTACGCAGCCATGACCGGGATGTCGGCGAATGTGACCGCCTGAATGAAGAGCAACCCCATGCCTGGCCACTGGAAGACTGTTTCCGTAATGATCGCAAAGGCGATCAAACCACCCAACTGCAGACCAGTAATGGTCATCACCGGCACCAGCGTGTTTTTGAGCGCGTGACCAAAATGAATGGCACGGTCCGACAGACCACGGGCGCGCGCAAACTTGATGTAGTCGGTGCGCAGCACTTCGAGCATCTCGGCGCGCACCAATCGCATGATGAGCGTGAGTTGAAAGATCGCCAAGGTGATGGCTGGCAACACGATGTGGTGCCAGCCATCGCGGGTCAGCAATCCGCTGCTCCACCAGCCCAGCTGCACCACTTCACCTCGACCAAAACTCGGAAACCAGCCCAAAAGGACGGCGAACACCAAAATCAGAAGAATGCCGATGAGGAAGGTCGGCAACGACACCCCCAGCAAAGAGAGCGCCATAAAAGTCTGGCTCAGGAAGCTGCCACGGCGCAGCGCCGCATAGACGCCCATGGGCACACCGACCAGCAGCGCAAGTGCTGCCGCCACGAGCGAGAGCTCCAATGTGGCCGGGAACCGCTCGGCAATTAACCGGGAAACTTTGGCGCCCTGGCGCAGGCTCAGGCCGAATTCTCCCTGCGCAGCATTGACCAGGAAATGCCAGAACTGGACAAAAAAAGGTTGATCCAGACCGAGCGATGCGCGCAGCTCACGAATTTGATCCGGGCGTGCATCTTGGCCCAGCAAAAATACGACGGGGTCGCCGACGTACTGAAACAAGAGGAAGGAAATGAAGGCGACCGTCACCAAAACGATCACCGCCTGAATCAGCCTCCGAAGGACGAACGCCAGCATGCGTACCTCAGATATTCCTGGGCTTCGTGCCGGCCCAAGAAGGAGCGCCAAGATCACCTTTGGAGGGGTTCGAAATTAGAGCAACGAACTGTGTCATGCCATGAGGATAGCGAGGTTTGCGCTTTTCGCTGCTTCAACGCGCCTTTGCATAGACTCGACGCCACGGGAATTCCAGAAAATTCATAAAAAAAGCCGCAGATCCAAAGATCTGCGGCTTTTTGACTTACAGATGCAAAGCTGGCTCACGCCAGCGCGGCATCAGAAGTTGTGGCGAACGCCCAGAGCCAGGTGGTTCTTGGCACCGGTCTTGAAGCCGCCAACAGCTGCGCCGTTGCTGTCGCCATCTTTGTAGTAAGCAGCGTACGTGAAGGTGCGCTTGGACAGAGCGTACTTGGCTTCCAGCAAGAAGTCGGTGTTCTTCATGCCCGTGCCATTTTCGCGAGCGATGTCAAACGTCAAAGACACAGGACCCACTGGGACGGTTGCACCGAGCGTAAAGCCTTTGGAAGGACCGCCGTTGTTCTGGACCGAGCCTGCAACCTTGACCATACCGAAGTCATACGAGCCACCCAGAGCCATGTTGCCCTTGAAGGTATTCGTCTTGTTGTAGGCCAGAGCAGCGACCAAAGGACCGTTGCGGTAGATCGCGTTCAAGTCGTACTTAGCATTGCCGCCATTGTCTGGCTTCATCGTGTAAGCAAGCGATGCACTGAAACCACCCAGATTGGGGGTGGAGTACTGGAACATGCTGTTGGTACGTGGGCCTTGGCCAGTCCAACCAAACTGCGTGCCGACCGCCGAGTAGTTGGCAGCGCCGGTCAGTTCCCAATTGGCAACAGCCCAGAAGCTTGGGTTCAGATCACGACCCAGCTTAACTTGACCGAAACCACCCGACAGAGCCAGCCATGCAGCACGGTCGAAACCCTTTGCATTGGTAGCGCCATCTTCAGCGTTGATTTGCTGCTCGAAGTTGAAGGAAGCCTTCAGACCACCGCCCAAATCTTCCACGCCACGCACGCCCAAGCGGCTGGAACCGTTGTTCATGATGCCGTTGCCGCTCATCTGAGCAGAAACGCCATTCGACTTGGCCAAGGACAGGTCAACCACGCCGTACATGGTGACGGACGACTGAGCCATGGCGACGCCGGAAGCAGCCAGCACGGCCAGGGCAATCAGGGATTTTTTCATTGCGAGTTACTCCAAGGTTAAACATAGGGCGCCGGTACGGGGGGTCTTGGGTGTTGTGGCACCTGCATAGTCCCGCCGGTTCCCCGGGCCAACCTCCTGGTGGGGAAGTTGCTGCTATTGCACCAGAGGTAGGCCGGTTTCGCAAAGGAAATCACCTTGTTCTGCGTGCATTCGGGAAATCCGTTGTCCTGTTGCAACACGTGGCCGCTTCATGGGGGCGTGCGGTTGGCGAGTGCCTTGTGCACAGAGCAGCCGCTCGAAACTGCTATGTACAAAACGTGGCATTGATCTCCACCGTGAAGCATCGGATGATGTGAAATCAAGTCCTCAAACACGCCCGACCAAACGGATCTAAGCTTCGATCAGCTCAAAGCTTGTAGTGATTTCGGCGGTTTTCGCCAGCATGATGCTGGCAGAACAGTACTTTTCATGGCTCAGCGCAATGGCGCGCTCGACTGCAGCGGCGGGCAAGCTTTTGCCCGCGACGGTGAAATGCATCCGAATGTGGGTGAAGACCTTGGGGTCTGTCTCGGCGCGCTCGCTGGTGAGGTGCACGCTGCACGCGCGCACATCGTGCCGACCGCGTCGCAAAATCAGCACCACGTCGTAGGCGGTGCAGCCGCCGGTGCCTGCAAGGACCGCCTCCATCGGCCGCGGCGCGAGGTTTTGACCACCCAATTCGGGCCTGGCGCTGTCGGGGGCGCCGTCCATGTGCAGCACATGGCCGCTTCCGGTTTCGGCAACGAAGCCCATTCCCGAGCGCGTGCCTGACGCTCCGGTCCAACTGACTGTGCATTCCATATTTTTCCTTGTGCGCTTGTGCTCTGGAGGCAACATTCTAAAAAATCCGCGACTTGCGTGCTGCATTGCAGCAATCAAAATGCTACACTTTATGCATGCGAAGCTGGATTGGGGAAATCCCACCACAGCGATTTGCACCGTTTGTCTCCTCCATCTCCTAAAAACGGATGGATTCAGCCCCCGGCTTTGCGGCCAGGGGCTTTTTTTTGCCCGGCGATCCGGTGAGCTGCGCGCAGCGGCGCCTATGATGGCCACCCCGCGCAGGCACCGGCCGCGCAGGACCATCTGCTGCGCGACATGACCAAGCCCCTTACCCCCCACGACTATCTCACCAGAATTTTGAATGCGCGCGTCTACGACGTCGCCATTGAGTCAAATCTGGATCTTGCGCGCAATCTGAGCCAGCGCTTGCACAATAAGGTGTTGTTCAAGCGGGAAGATCAGCAGCCGGTATTCAGCTTCAAGCTGCGCGGTGCTTACAACAAGATGGCGCACCTGGCACCCGAGGATTTGAAGCGCGGCGTCATCTGCGCCTCGGCCGGCAACCACGCGCAGGGCGTGGCGATGAGCGCGCACAAGCTGGGCACGCGGGCGGTGGTCGTGATGCCGACCACCACGCCCGCCTTGAAGATTGATGCGGTGCGCGCCCTGGGCGGCGAAGTGGTGCTGCATGGCGACAGCTATTCCGACGCCTACGAGCATGCCGCATTGCTGCAGCGCGAGCAGGGCCTGACCTTCGTCCATCCATTTGACGACCCGGATGTGATTGCTGGCCAAGGCACGGTGGCGATGGAAATCCTGCGTCAAGTGCAAAAGCTTGGCACCCAGCGGCTGGATGCGGTGTTTGTCGCCATCGGCGGTGGTGGGCTGATCAGCGGAGTGGCGAATTACATCAAGGCGGTGCGCCCCGATGTGAAGGTGATCGGCGTGCAGATGAACGACTCGGACGCCATGATGCAATCGGTCGCTGCAGGCAAACGCATCACGCTCCCCGACGTCGGGCTGTTCTCAGACGGCACCGCCGTCAAGCTTGTAGGCGAGGAAACCTTCCGCATCGCAAGCGGCCTGGTGGACGAATTCATGACGGTCGACACCGACGCCGTCTGCGCCGCCATCAAGGACGTGTTTGTCGACACGCGCAGCATTGTCGAGCCCGCAGGGGCGCTTGCTGTGGCCGCGATCAAGCAGTATGTGGCAACGCACAAGACCCGCGGCGAGACCTACGCCGCCATTCTGTGCGGTGCCAACATGAACTTCGACCGCCTGCGCTTTGTCGCTGAGCGCGCCGAAGTGGGCGAGGAGCGCGAGGCGCTGCTCGCCGTCACGATTCCTGAAGAGCGCGGCAGTTTTCGGCGTTTTTGCGAGGTCATTGGTGAGCTGCCTGGCGGGCCGCGCAACGTGACCGAGTTCAACTACCGCATCAGCCAAGCCGACCGTGCCCATGTATTCGTTGGGCTGACCACGCACGGCAAAGGCGAGTCGGAAAAGCTGGCAAAGCACTTCACGCGCCACGGCTTTGAAGCCTTGGATTTGACGCACGACGAACTGGCAAAAGAGCATCTGCGCCATCTGGTGGGTGGTCACTCTGCGCTGGCGCAAGACGAGCGCCTGCTGCGCTTTGTCTTCCCCGAACGCCCGGGCGCACTGCTTAAGTTCCTGAGCCTGATGCAGCCGAGCTGGAACATCTCGCTCTTTCACTACCGCAACCAGGGCGCCGATTACGGCCGAATTCTTGTGGGCTTGCAAGTCCCCGCGGGAGATGCGCCGGCGTTCGATGCGTTCCTCGCGACGCTCGGGTATCCGTATGTGGAAGAAACTGCCAACCCGGCCTACCGCCTGTTTCTGCAGTCGGCAGCGTAGATCTCTAAAGTTTGAATGAAAATAGCCTCTAACGCTTATTCAGCAAGCGCAAGCAGCTATGAATTTTGAACAACGTGCGGAGCAGGCGCTGCGCCACTACCTGTTGGCACTGCAGTTTTTTACGCGCATTCCAGTCACCGGACGGCTGGCCGCGTGGGTGGGTTTCAGCCCTGACATGCTGCGCGCCTCCAGCGCCCATTTTCCCGGCGTCGGCTGGGCGGTGGCGGCGTGCGCCTGCAGCGTTTACGCCTTGCTGTACTACGGACTCGGCGCCGCCCCTGCTACCCCTTGGGTCGCGGCAGCCTTAAGCACGGCCAGCACGGTAATGCTCACCGGCGGCTTCCATGAGGATGGCCTGGCCGATGTGGCCGATGGCCTTGGCGGAAGTCAGGAGCGTGAGCGGGCGCTCGACATCATGAAAGACTCGCGCATTGGCGCGTTTGGCGCCATGGCGCTGGTGCTCGTGCTGCTCACAAAAATCGCTCTGTTGGCTTTGCTCGGCCAGCGCGGCCTGTCGCCAGCGCTAGCTGCTTTGGTCGGTGCACACGTGGCGTCAAGGTTTTTCCCGCTGCTGTTGGTGCGCGTGCTCACGCACGTTGGCGATAGCGCGCGCTCCAAAAGCAAGCCACTGGCCGACCAGATTGCACCTGCACAGCTCGCGGCCGCAGCGGCCTGGTGCGCCATTCCGCTGGTGGTGATTGCGCTTGGCGAGGGCGCGCTGTTCGTGCTCATAGCAGTGCTGCTTGGCGGCGCGAGCACCGCGCTGTTGGCGCGCTGGTTCTTCAAACGCTTGCAAGGCTTTACCGGCGACTGTCTGGGTGCCGTTCAGCAAATTACAGAAATTGCGTTTTATCTGGGCGCTGCATTGGCGCTCAGGGCAGGGGCGTGAGGGCGCCGCGCCTGTGGCTTGTGCGCCATGCGCAAGTGCTGGCGGTGCCGGGCGTGTGCTACGGCCAACTCGATTTGCCGGCCGACCGCGACGCAACACAGCGCTGCGCCCAAGCGCTGGCAGCCGCGCTGCCGCAAAGCGTCGTGGTGCGCCATTCCACACTACAAAGATGTGAGCTGCTCGCGCAATCACTGCAAGCGCTGAGGCCCGATTTGACCTTGAAATCCGATGCGCGCCTGCGCGAGTTGGACTTCGGCAGATGGGAAGGTCAGCCTTGGGCGAGCCTGCCGGGCACGGAGCTTGGCGCCTGGGCAGCGCAGCTTGCTACGTATTCGCCGGGCGGCGGCGAGCGGCTGGTAGACATGCTGGCACGGGTGGATGCAGCAATGCGTGAGGCCGCCCTGCTCGCCAGCGCAACAGGGGGCGACGTGGTGTGGATTTCGCACGCGGGCGTGGCACGCTGCGTGCAATGGTTACAAAGCGAGCGCGCGAGCGCCGGGCACCCGCCCTGCTCTGCGCACTGGCCGGTGCAGGCGCCCGCGCTGGCCAGCTGGGCGCACTACGGGTTAACTAGCCCAGACGCAGCCGCGCCCGCACATTAGGCGCGAGACGCTGTCCAGACACTGCGCTGGCTATGGGCGCGGAAGCTGCTCGCGCCGCGCTGCCTTGGCCGAGATTGAACTGCTCCGCCGCACGCGTCAGCGCAGCCGCTTGCTCCCGCAGCGACTGGGCGGCGGCGGCTGACTGTTCGACCAGCGCCGCGTTTTGCTGAGTCATCTGGTCCAGGTGGCGCACCGCTTGACCAATTTGCTCGATGTTGTCGCGCTCTTCTGCTGCGGAGGCGCTGATCTCGCCAATCACGTCGGAGACGCGGCGCACGCTGCCGACGATCTCCGTCATCGTCTGGCCAGCTTGCCCGACCAAACGCGCCCCATCTTCTACGCACTCCACCGACGCACCAATGAGCGACTTGATTTCCTTGGCTGCCTCGGCGCTGCGCCCCGCAAGGCTGCGCACTTCGCTTGCGACGACGGCAAAGCCGCGCCCTTGCTCGCCCGCGCGCGCCGCTTCGACGGCGGCGTTGAGCGCCAGGATGTTGGTCTGAAATGCAATTCCGTCGATGACGCCCGTAATGTCGGCGATCTTGCGCGAACTGACACTGATCTGCTCCATAGTGCTCACGACTTGGCCAACCACTGCACCGCCGCGCCCGGCAACTGCGCCGGCTTCGCCTGCCGACGCACTTGCGCTGCGCGAGGACTCAGCGTTGTGTTGCACGGTGCTGGTGAGTATGTCCATGGACGCGGCCACCTCTTCAAGATTGGCGGCGGTCTGCTCGGTGCGCTGACTTAAATCCAGGTTGCCGGTGGCGATTTCGGCGCTTGCAGTGGAGATGTTGCTTGCCGCCTCTTGCACTTGCTGCACCAAATTGCGCAGGGATTCCTGCATGCGCCCCATCGCCATCACGAGCTGGCCGACTTCATCCGAACTGTGCGGGAGCACCTCGTCGGACAGGTCGCCCGCTGCGATGCGCTCAGCCAGCGCGCGGGCTTGCGCCAGCGAAGCGGTAATGGAACGCAGTGTGAAAATTGTCAGCGGCAGCACGATGGCCAAAGCGAGCAACACGGCCACCGCCATGGCTATCGACAACCTGGAGGCTCGCGTTTCTACGTCGGCGCGTGCTTCGTCCATGCGCGTTCTGGCCTGTGCCGCCAGACCCGAGAGCAAACTGTCGCTGGCCTGCATGTGTTGCTTGAACTTTTCGGCATAGGCGGCGCCACCTGCGCCGTCAAGTTGCGCCCCTTCGATTTGCGCAAACACCGGGGAGACGCCGTCCTCGTACTGCTTGATTTCGCTCAGCGTCTTGTCGATGGCGCCCGTGAACTCAGCTTCGCCCGCTTTGCGCTCGCGCACCGTGGTCAAAGCAGTGCGAAGCATGGTCATCGACTTCGCCCAAAGCTCTCGCTGGGACGCGACTTCCACCGCATTGTTGAAGTTGAGGATGATGTCCTTTTCTATCCTGCGCACGTCACCCAGCGTTGTCCGAAGCTCTGAAACATCGGTCAACGTCTGAACGTGCTGGGTGAACAGTGCGTCTACCGTATCGCGCGTGCGGTCGAGCCCCACATAGCCCAGCGCGCCCACCGCCACCAGTGCAAGCAAGGAAAAAACCGCAGCAAAGTACAGCCGTGTGCGGATGGACAGGGATCTGCCGGCAGATGTGCTCATGGCGCCTCTCTTGTTTACATTTTTTAGCATTTCCAGCATAGCCAGAATAGGGGTAGGCGCCCCTTGGGGAACACCCTCTATTCCAGGTCTCGCCGAAAACCTCGCCCGTTATTAGGCGAGCTTATGCGCCGGAATCAGCGGGACATACATCTCACCGCCGCTCTTCTGAAACTCGGCTGCTTTCACCTGCAGGCCGTCCGCCAAAGCCGCCGCTTCGCTCAGACCTTTTTGCGCCGCAAATTCGCGCACTTCCTGCGTGATCTTCATGGAGCAGAACTTGGGTCCACACATCGAGCAAAAGTGTGCCACCTTGGAAGCGTCCTTCGGGAGGGTTTCGTCGTGAAAGGCGCGCGCCGTGTCGGGGTCCAGCCCCAGGTTGAACTGGTCTTCCCAGCGGAAGTCAAAACGCGCCTGGCTCAGGGCGTCGTCGCGTGAGCGGGCGCCCGGATGGCCCTTGGCCACATCGGCGGCGTGCGCAGCAATCTTGTAGGCAATGATGCCCTGCTTGACGTCGTCGCGGTCGGGCAGGCCCAGGTGCTCCTTGGGCGTCACGTAGCACAGCATGGCGGTGCCCATCCAGCCGATCATGGCGGCGCCAATGGCGCTGGCAATATGGTCGTAGCCGGGGGCGATGTCGATGGTCAGCGGACCGAGGGTGTAGAACGGCGCCTCGTGGCAGGTCTTGAGCTGCTCGGTCATGTTGGCCTGGATCAGGTGCATGGGCACGTGGCCGGGGCCTTCGATCATGGTCTGCACGTCGTGCTTCCAGGCCACTTGCGTCAGTTCGCCCAGCGTGTGCAGCTCGGCAAACTGCGCCTCGTCGTTGGCGTCCGATGCGCAGCCCGGGCGCAGGCCATCGCCCAGGCTGAAAGACACGTCGTACTGCTTCATGATGTCGCAGATATCTTCAAAATGCTCGTACAGGAAGCTTTCCTTGTGGTGCGTCATGCACCACTTGGCCATGATGGAGCCGCCGCGCGAGACGATGCCCGTGCGCCGCGCCGCTGTCAGCTGGATGTAGGTCAGGCGCACGCCGGCGTGGATGGTGAAGTAGTCCACGCCCTGCTCGGCTTGCTCGATCAGCGTATCGCGGAAGATCGCCCAGGTCAGGTCTTCGGCCACGCCACCGACCTTTTCCAGCGCCTGGTAAATCGGCACCGTGCCAATCGGCACAGGCGAGTTGCGCACGATCCAGTCGCGCGTGGTGTGGATGTTCTTGCCAGTCGACAGGTCCATCACGTTGTCAGCGCCCCAGCGGATTGCCCAAACCAGCTTTTCCACCTCTTCATCGATGCTGGACGTGACGGCCGAGTTACCGATGTTGGCGTTGATCTTGACCAGAAAGTTGCGGCCAATCGCCATCGGCTCCACCTCAGGGTGGTTGATGTTGGCGGGGATGATGGCGCGGCCGCGCGCCACTTCGTCGCGCACGAATTCGGGCGTGATGATTTTCGGAATCAGCGCGCCCATGGGGTTACCCGCCAGGCGCTGCTCGCGGGCGGCGTCCTGCTGGTACTGCTCCATCCACTCGCGCTTGCCGTTTTCGCGAATGGCCACGTATTCCATCTCGGGTGTGACGATGCCTCGCCGCGCATAGTGCATCTGCGTCACGTTGGCACCGCTTTTGGCGCGGCGCGGCTGGCGCTGCAGCGCGGCTGCCTCGTTGCGCAAGGCGGCCAGCCTCACGGCGTCGTCGCTTTTCTGGCCATCGTCCAGCGCCACGCGGCTGCGTCCGGTGTAGCTCTCGGTGTCGGCGCGCGACTCGATCCAACCCGTACGCACACCTGCCAGGCCACGGCGCACGTCGATCGTGGCATTGGGGTCGGTGTAGGGGCCGGAGGTGTCGTACACGCTGACCTGCTCGCCATTGGTGAGTGCAATGTCGCGCACGGGTACGCGCAAGTCGGGGTGCAGCGCGCCCACAAGGTAGTGCTTGCGCGACGCGGGAAATGGTTCGCGCGCACGCGCCAGCAGGCTGGCAAAGGATTCGCGGGCAATGGGGTCGGGGGCGTTCATGGCAGGTCTCCTGGAGTCCGGTGGATGGGTGCTCCGGACTGGACCTGCGCTCCCACAGACACCAAAGGCGGCTGTGGACGACATACACCCAATGGGGCATGCACGCAAACAAGGTGGTCGGCTCTTCTTACGCCGGTATGAGCCGGATCAAGTTCGTCGGGTTCGCCAAGAAGTCTGTTTCCAGACCCTTGGCATCTCAGCGCATCAGCACACCCCGGAGCAAGGGCAAGTGTAAGCCGCGCGCGAAGCGCCGCAACCTTAGGTCATGCAAGCCGGGTAATGAAAAGTACGGCAAAAAAAGCCAGCCCGGCAATCACCGTCCACTTCAGGATCACGAGGCCAAAACGCCGATAGCGGACTTGCCCCGTGCCAGCGTACAAGGCAAAAAACACCGCTGAGCTGAGCAGCAGCAGGAGCACCAGCGCCCGGGAGATCTGCATGTTTGCGCCCTACCAGGCGCGCACGGGCTGGGCAAAGCCGCGCGGCGCTTGGCGCTCGTCGTCAAAGGTGACCACGTCCCAAGCGTCCTGCTGTGCCAGTAGTTCGCGCAGCAAGAGGTTGTTCATGGCATGCCCTGAGCGGAATGCGCTGTAGGCGGCAAGCAGGGGCTTGCCGACCAGGTACAGGTCGCCCATGGCGTCCAGAATCTTGTGTTTGACGAACTCGTCGTCGTAGCGCAACCCACCAGCGTTGAGTACTTTGTAGTCGTCCATGACGATGGCGTTGTCCAGTCCACCACCGAGCGCCAAGCCGTTGGAGCGCATCATTTCCACATCGCGCGTGAACCCGAAGGTACGCGCGCGCGCAATGTCGCGGCTGTAGTTGCCAGCGCCCAGATCGAATTCGACGCGCTGCCCCGTGGAATCCACGGCAGGATGATCGAAATCGATCTCGAAGCTGAGCTTGAATCCATGGAAGGGTTCGAGGCGTGCCCACTTGGCGGCAGCGCCAGTACCCTCGCGAACTTCTACAGGCTGCTTCAATCGAATGAAGCGTCTTGGCACCTGCTGCAGCTCGATCCCGGCGCTTTGCAGCAGGAACACAAAGGACGCCGAAGATCCGTCGAGGATGGGCACCTCTTCGGCGGTGATGTCGATGTAGAGGTTGTCGATGCCAAGGCCAGCGCAGGCCGACATCAAATGCTCCACGGTGTGCACCTTGGCCGCGCCGACGCCGATGGTCGAGGCCAAGCGTGTATCGGTCACCGCTTGCGCGCAGACGGGAATGTCTACAGGCTGCGGCAGGTCGATCCGGCGAAACACGATGCCGGTGTCCGGCGCAGCGGGCCGCAACGTCAGTTCGACGCGCTGGCCGCTGTGCAGGCCTACGCCGACGGCTCTGGTGAGCGCTTTGATGGTGCGTTGCGGGAGCATGCCGACGATTTTAATAAGCCACCGTGTGTGAGGCTTCTATGCCACGGCTATACCCTGATAGAAAAAGGTCACTGAACTTCCAGGGTCCATGCCAGAGACGCCGCGCAAGGGCCGCCCCGCCGCGCTGGCGTCGTCCCCCTTCCCGCGAAGCGCAGCGCAGCGAGAGAAGGGGGAAGGAGCAAAGCGACACAGGGGGATGCACTCTATCAATCTGCCTGCTTGCGCAAGAACGCCGGAATTTCCAGGTCGTCCATCCCGCCCGAGGACAGCGCATCCACGCGGGCCGCGGCCGAATTGCGGTTGGTGCGCCAGACGCTTGGCACCGCCATGTTGTTGTAGTCCGTTCCGCCCGCGTGGCCCACAGCACCGTTTGCGGTGCCTGGCATTTGGTAGGCGATGTTGTCGGTGCCGGTGCGCAGGCCTTGCACGACGGAGATTGGCTGGCGGCGCGCGTTCTGGCGGGCAAGGCCCGTCGCAACCACCGTCACACGGATCTCATCGCCCAGGCTCTCGTCGTAGGCGGCGCCGAAAATCACATGCGCATCGGTCGAGGCGTAGGCGTTGATCGTGCTCATGGCCAAGCGCGACTCGGCCAGCTTCAGGCTGCCCTTGCTTGCCGTCACCAACACCAGCACACCCTTGGCGCCCGAGAGGTCGATGCCTTCGAGCAGCGGGCAGGCAATGGCTTGTTCGGCGGCAATGCGGGCGCGGTCGGGGCCGCTGGCCACCGCCGTTCCCATCATCGCCTTGCCGGGCTCGCCCATTACGGTGCGCACGTCTTCGAAGTCGACGTTCACCTGGCCGTACTCGTTGATGATTTCGGCGATACCGCCAACGGCATTTTTCAGCACGTCGTTGGCATGGGCGAACGCCTCTTCCTGGCCAATGTCGTCGCCCAGTACGTCGAGCAGCTTTTCATTGAGCACCACGATCAGCGAATCGACGTTGGCTTCCAGTTCGGCCAAGCCATCGTCTGCGTTCTTCATGCGCCGGCCGCCTTCCCAGTCAAACGGCTTGGTCACGACGCCAACGGTCAGGATGCCCATCTCCTTGGCGATGCGCGCGATCACTGGCGCTGCGCCCGTGCCCGTGCCGCCGCCCATACCGGCGGTGATGAACAGCATGTGCGCGCCGGCAATCGAGTCGCGAATGTTCTCTACTGCCGCCTCTGCCGCGTCGCGCGCCTTCTCGGGCTTGCTGCCAGCACCCAGACCGCTCTCGCCAAGCTGGATGACCCGGTGCGCGGAGCTGCGCATAAGGGCTTGCGCGTCGGTATTGGCGCTGATGAATTCAACACCTTGCACGCTGCGGGCAATCATGTGTTCGACAGCGTTGCTGCCGCCGCCGCCCACCCCGATCACCTTGATCTGGGTGCCCTGGTTGAATTCTTCGGTTTCGATCATTTCGATGGGCATGTGATAACTCCTGGTACTGCTGACGGGTTTTGAATAAATGGCAAGACAGAAAACTGAATTTGGGGCGGTGGTCTTCGCCAATCGGGCGGACGGGCGCTGCCCCAGAGACTTCGTGGGGGAGGATGAGGACGCAGGCGCAGGTTGTGAGCGTTCATGGTCAGAAGTTCCCCACGATGAAGTCCTTGAAACGGCCAAATGCGGTTTGCACCGACCCCGTTTTTTGCGCCACCTTGAAGCCGCGCATGCGCGCGAGCCGCGCCTCTTCGAGCAGGCCCATCACCGTGGCGGCGCGCGGCTGTGCAACCATGTCCGACAGGGCACTGGAATACTTGGGAATGCCGCGCCGCACAGGCTTCAAGAAGATGTCTTCGCCCAACTCCACCATGCCGGGCATGACCACACTGCCGCCGGTGAGCACGATGCCCGAAGAGAGCACTTCCTCGTACCCAGACTCTCGGATTACCTGCTGCACCAGCGTGAAAATCTCTTCCACGCGCGGCTCGATGACCCCGGCCAGCGCCTGGCGGCTGATCATGCGGGGGCCGCGGTCGCCCAAGCCTGGCACCTCGACCTGCGACTCTGGGTCGGCAAGCAGCTGCTTGGCGTAGCCGCTCTCAACCTTGATGTCCTCGGCGTCTTTGGTTGGTGTGCGCAGCGCCATGGCAATGTCGCTGGTGATCAGGTCGCCGGCAATCGGGATGACGGCGGTGTGGCGGATCGCGCCGCCGGTAAAGATGGCGATGTCGGTAGTGCCCGCGCCAATGTCGACCACCGCCACGCCCAGCTCTCGCTCGTCGTCTGTCAGGACTGCCTGGCTGGACGCCAATGGGTTGAGCATCAGCTGCTCGACTTCCAGCCCGCAGCGGCGCACGCACTTGATGATGTTCTCGGCCGCGCTCTGGGCACCGGTGACGATGTGGATTTTGGCTTCAAGCCGGATGCCGCTCATGCCGATGGGCTCTTTCACATCCTGGCCGTCAATGACGAACTCCTGCGGCTCGACCAGCAGCAGGCGCTGGTCGCTGGAGATGTTGATGGCTTTGGCGGTTTCAATGACGCGGGCAACGTCGGCGGGCGTCACTTCCTTGTCTTTCACCGCCACCATGCCGCTGGAGTTGAGGCCGCGAATGTGGCTGCCGGTGATGCCGGTGTAGACGCGCTGGATCTTGCAGTCCGCCATCAGCTCGGCTTCGCGCAGCGCCTGCTGGATGCTTTGCACCGTGGCGTCGATGTTGACCACCACCCCTCGCTTCAAACCATTGCTGGGCGCTACACCCAGGCCGGCGAGCTTGAGCGTGCCGCCAGGGAGCACTTCGGCCACCACCGCCATGATCTTGGCGGTACCAATGTCCAGCCCTACCACCACGTCTTTGTATTCTCTTGCCATAGGTCTAATGCCTCTTGTTCTGTCTATCGCCCAGGCCGCTGTGCGGGCAGTGCCGCCACGGTCGTCACGCCACGCAGGCGCAGTGCATAACCGCCGGTGTGGCGCAGATCTGCCGATTCGAGCGCGTCGGCACGCCGGCCATACTGCGCCGCCACACGGGTCAAAGTCTGCGCAAACTGCCGCGTGCGCGCCACCACCTCGGGCGGCGTACCACCACCGAGTTCAACGGCGGCTTCTTCGCCAAGCTTCACGCGCCAGCCACCGCGAACCGAGAGGGAGAGGCTTGTGATCTCAAGGCCGAGCGGCGCGAAAACCGGTGCCAGCGCCTGGGCCATGGCCAGCACCTGCGGCGAGGTGCCGGGCGGGCCATCAAGGCGAAACAGGTCGTCCAGCTCCGCGTCCACGCCGTTGGATTCAAACACTTCGCCGCGGTTGTTCACCATGGCCGTACCCGACTCAGGCCCCCAATGCGCGGCCGCATGGTGCTCCTGCAACTGCACCACCAAGGTGCGCGGAAACTCGCGCTGCACCTGCGCGCTGCGCACCCACGGCACCTGCTCGAAGGCGCGGCGCACGTTCTGCAGGTTCACCGTAAAAAAGTTGCCCACAATCTGCGGCGCGACATTGGCGCGCAGCGTCACTGCGTTGTTGTGCGCAAGCTCGCCTTGCACGGCGACGCGCACGATGGCAAACGCCGGGTGGCGCAGCGCCCACCACGCGCCACCGGCCAGCGCAAACAGCGCGCAGGCAACGAACAGCAGCGTGGCCGTCAGGTTCATCAACCGGACGTCGAGCGGCACAGCCAGAGTGCTCACTGCGCGCCTCCCGGAACGGTGCCGCCGGGCGTGTCCAGCCCAGCGCTCGCCAGCAGGCGAAGGCACAGCTCGCCATATTCAATGCCCGCCGTCCGCGCAGCCATAGGCACCAGCGAGTGGCCGGTCATGCCTGGGGATGTGTTGATTTCCAACAAAAAGGGCTTGCGGTCGCTGGCGCGAACCATGATGTCCGCCCGCGCCCAACCGCGGCAGGCCAGCGTGCGGAAGGCCTGCACCGAGAGGCGTTGGATCTCGCGCTCTTCGGCTTCGGGCAAGCCGCTTGGGCAGTGGTACTGCGTGTCGTCGGTAAAGTACTTGTTCTGATAGTCGTAATTGCCTTGGGGCGCGACGATGCGGATGAGCGGCAAGGCATGCGCCTTCGCGCCCTCACCGAGCACCGCGCAGGTGGTCTCTTCGCCCGCAATGAACTGCTCGCAGAGCACCTCAGAGTCGTAGCGGGCGGCCAGTACGTAGGCTTGCGCACATTCGTCCGCAGTCGTGACCTTCGTAAGACCCAGCGTAGAGCCTTCCCGGGCAGGCTTGACGATCATGGGGGCACCGAGTGCGGCCAGCGCCTGGGCGGTTTCTTCAGCGCTGGCGACCAGGCGCCAGTCCGGGGTGGGCAAGCCTTCCGCACGCCAGATGCGCTTGGTCATGGTTTTGTCCATGGCGATGCTCGACGCCATGACGCCTGGCCCGGTGTACGGAATGCCCAGCAGCTCGAGCGCACCTTGTACGGTTCCGTCTTCGCCATGACGACCGTGCAGAGCAATGAAACAGCGCGTAAAACCCGCGCGCCGCAGCTCACCCAAATCGCTGTGCAGCGGGTCAAAGGCGTGGGCATCTACGCCGGCAGCGCGCAGCGCTTCCAACACGCCAGTGCCCGACATCAGCGAGACCTCGCGCTCGGCAGATGCGCCGCCCATGAGCACGGCGACTTTGCCGAGCCCTTGCACATCTATTTTTGAGTCTTTTTGGCTCATAGCGCTTGCTCTACTTGAGCTGATAGCTCAGCTTTTTGCAGCAATTCGGCGGTGCGTGCCGACACATTTCCAATCGAACCGGCGCCCATGCACACCACCACATCGCCCGCTCTGGCGAGCTCGGCAATGGCGCGCGGGAGTGCTGCCACATCGTCGACGAAAACCGGTTCCACCTTTCCCGCGACGCGCAGCGCGCGGGTCAGCGCGCGGCCGTCCGCCGCGACGATCGGCGCTTCGCCAGCCGCGTACACCTCGGTGAGCAATACGGCGTCGACGCTGCCAATCACCTTGACGAAATCTTCAAAGTAATCGCGGGTGCGGGTGTAGCGGTGGGGCTGAAAGACCAGCACCAGGCGCCGCCCGGCGAAAGCGCCGCGCGCAGCCGCCAGAGTGGCCGCCATTTCCACGGGGTGGTGGCCGTAGTCGTCGATGAGGGTGAAATGCCCGCCGTCCACAGTGGGCAGTTCGCCGTAGCTCTGGAAGCGCCGGCCCACGCCCCGAAAGCTCTCGAGCGCGCGCAGCACGGCGGCGTCGTCAATGGACAGCTCCACGGCGACGGCAATTGCCGCCAGGGCGTTCTGCACGTTGTGCTCGCCCGCGAGATTGAGGCGCACGTCCAGGTCGGGCAGCGTGACGCCGTTGCGGCGCTGTACGGTGAAGCGCATTTGCGCGCCCTCAACGCGCACATTCACGGCGCGCACCTGGGCGTCTTCAGAAAAGCCGTAGCTGGTGACCGGGCAGGACACCTGATGCACGATTTCGCGCACCGCCGGGTTGTCGATGCACAGAATCGCCGCGCCGTAGAACGGCATGCGGTGCAGGAAATCGAGGAACGCCTTTTGCAAGCGGCCAAAGTCGTGGCCGTAGGTTTCCATGTGGTCGGCGTCGATGTTGGTGACCACCGCCATGACCGGGAGCAGGTTCAGGAACGAGGCGTCGGATTCGTCGGCCTCGACCACGATGTACTCGCCACTGCCCAACTTGGCGTTGGCGCCGGCACTGTTCAGGCGCCCGCCGATCACAAAAGTGGGGTCCAGTCCGGCTTCGGCAAGCACACTCGCCACCAGGCTGGTGGTCGTCGTCTTGCCGTGCGCGCCGGCAATCGCAATCCCCTGCTTCATGCGCATCAGTTCGGCCAGCATGAGGGCGCGTGGCACGACGGGAATTTTTTTCTCGCGCGCGGCCAGCACTTCCGGGTTGTCCGCGTGCACTGCAGTGGACGTGACGACCGCGTCGGCGCCTTCAACGTGCGCTGCCGCGTGGCCCAAATGCGTCGCAATGCCCATCGCCTGAAGGCGACGGAGCACCGGACTGTCGGCCAAGTCAGAACCGCTCACGGTGTAGCCTTGGTTGAACAGCACTTCGGCGATGCCGCTCATGCCCGAACCGCCAATGCCGACGAAGTGGATGTGGTGAATAGCGTGTTTCATGCGGCCAGTTCCTCGCAGGCGAGAACGACCGCCTCGGTTGCAGCAATTTTTTGCATTTTTTTGGCCTCTAGCGCAGTATTCATAAGCGCTGTGCGCTCCATATTTTGTAGCATAGCAGCCAACCCTTGGGGCGTGAGGTCGCGCTGTGGCAGCAGCCAGCCGCCGCCGGCCTGCACCAGAAACTGCGCGTTGCGCGTCTGGTGGTCGTCCACGGCCGACGGAAAGGGGACGAACACCGCTGCCGCACCGACGGCGGCAATCTCGGTCACGGTGCTGGCCCCCGCGCGGCAGACGATGACATCTGCCTGCGCGAAGGCGCTGGCGGTGTCTTCAATGAAGGGCGTGAGCTCGGCCTCAACCCCTGCGGCGGCGTAGTTGGCGCGCAGGCGCTCGATCTGTGTGGTGCCGCTCTGGTGCGTGACCTGCGGGCGCTCCAGAGGCGAAAGCAACGCCAGCGCCTGCGGCACGGTGTCGTTGAGCGCCTTGGCCCCCAGGCTGCCGCCCACCACCAGCAAGCGCAGCGGACCGCTGCGGCCAGCAAAGCGCTCTGTCGGGCCCGGTTGCTGCGTGAAGGCCGTACGCAGCGGGTTGCCTACCCATTCGGCCTTGCGCATCACGTTGGGGAAGGCCGTGAAAACTCTGTCGGCCACGATGGCCAGCACGCGGTTTGCCAGGCCGGCGACGGAATTTTGCTCGTGCAGCACCAAGGGCTTGCCGGCCAGTACCGCCATCATGCCGCCCGGAAAACTGATGTAGCCGCCAAGACCCACGACCACATCGGGGCGCACCCGCCGCACCACCGCGAACGCTTGCCAGAACGCGCGCAGGAGGCGCAGCGGCAGCAGCGCCAGAGTGAGTAAGCCCTTACCACGCACGCCACCAAAGGCGATGGTTTCGAGCGCGAAACCCTGCGCGGGCACCAAACGCGACTCCATGCTGCCAGGGGCGCCGAGCCAATGCACCTGCCAACCGCGAGCGCGCAGGGCTTCAGCGACGGCAAGGCCAGGGAAGATGTGGCCACCCGTGCCGCCGGCCATGATGAGGGCGGTGCGGGTCATACGCGCCCACCCCTCATGAGATGCTTATTCTCGTAGTCCACCCGCAGCACCACCGCCAGCGCCACCAAATTCATCAGAATCGCCGAGCCACCGAAGCTCATCAATGGCAAGGTCAGGCCCTTGGTTGGCAGCGCGCCCAGGTTCACACCCATGTTGATGAAGGCCTGAAAGCCCATCCACATCGCTACGCCCTGCGCGACCAGGCCGGAAAAGACTCGGTCGAGCGCAATCGCCTGCCGGCCGATGTGCATGATGCGGCGGGTCATCCAGAAGAAAAGCACGATCAGCACCAGGACGCCGACCAAGCCGAATTCCTCGCCGATCACAGCCAGCAGGAAGTCGGTATGCGCCTCGGGCAACCAGTGGAGTTTTTCTACGCTGCCGCCCAAGCCGACGCCGAAGATTTCGCCGCGGCCAATGGCAATCAGCGAGTGCGACAGCTGGTAGCCCTTACCCAGCGCATGCTCCTGGCTGAAAGGGTCTAGGTAGGCAAAGATGCGTTCGCGCCGCCAAGGGCTGGTGGCCACCATGAGGGCAAACGCGCCCACGAGCACGATGGCAATCATGAAGAACATGCGCGCGTTGACCCCGCCCAGGAACAAGATGCCCATGGCGATGACGGCGATCACCATGAAGGCGCCCATGTCGGGCTCGGCCAGCAGCAGGCCGCCGACCAGCGCTACGGCGGCGCCCATGGGCAGCACAGCGCGGAAGAAGCGCTCCTTCACTTCCATCTTGCGGCACATGTAGTCGGCCGCATAAATCAGCACCGCAAACTTGGCCAACTCGGACGGCTGGAAGTTCATCACCCCAAGCGAAAGCCAGCGGCGTGCGCCGTTGACGACGGTACCGACGTGTGGCACCAGCACGGCGATGAGCAGGGCCAGCGACAGCAGGAAAAGCGCCCGCGCATGGCGCTCCCAGACCACCATCGGAATTTGGAAGGTCAGCAATGCTGCGACAAACCCCATGGCCAAGGAAAACACATGCCGCACGAGAAAGTGGGTGTGGGAAATCTTGCCAAAACGCGGGTTGTCGGGCATCGCAATCGACGCCGAATACACCATCACCAGGCCCCAGGCGAGCAGCGCCACCACCACCCACAACAATGCCTGGTCAAATCCAAGCACGCTGGCCGGCGTGGTGGTGCTCTGGCGGTATTCCATGCCGCCGGCGCGCACCGGCAGGCCTTCGGCGCCGCGCTGGCCGCGCGCGGCAAGCCAGGCGGAGATGCGACGGGCCGGGCGTGGGGCAACTGCGCTCATGCTGCGCCCTCCAAGGTTTGGCCCGCATCGGCTGCGCGCTCGCGCACCAGACCAGCAAACATTTCGCCGCGCTGCACGTAGTGCTCAAACATATCGAAGCTGGAGCAGGCTGGCGAGAGCAGCACGGCGTCGCCGGCGTGGGCGCGGCGGGTGGCCACTTCCACGGCTTCGGCCAGCGTGCCTGCATCCAGCAGCGCAACGCCGGTGCCTTCAAGCGCTGCGCGAATCTGCGGCGCGTCGCGCCCGATCAGCACCACTGCGCGCGCAAAACGCTCCACCGGCGCGGCGAGGGGAGAAAAATCCTGCCCCTTGCCGAGCCCACCCAGAATGACCACCACCCGTCGCTCCGCGCCTAGGCCAGAGATTGCCGCCACCGTGGCGCCCACGTTCGTGCCCTTGCTGTCGTCGAAATACTCAATACCGTCGATCACACCAACCGGCTCCACCCGATGCGGCTCGCCCCGGTACTCGCGCAGCGCATAGAGCATGGGGCCAAGCGCGCCGCCCGCTGCCTGCGCCAAAGCCAGCGCCGCGAGCGCGTTCACCGCGTTGTGCCGGCCGCGAATGCGCAGCGCATCGGCAGGAATCAGGCGCTGAATGAAGAGCTCTTCCTGCGCCGCGTCTTGTCCCGTACTGCCGCGCCGTGGGCTGCGCTTGCGCGTCTCGTCGGCTTCCTGCGCGCGCACCAGCCAGGCCATGCCGTGCACCAACTCGATGCCGAAGTCCCCGGGGCGCTTGGGCAGGTCGGAGCCAAAACTGACAAATTCGCGCGAAGCGGCCTTGGCCTGTTTGCCGCGTGCGGTCGGCTCAGGCGCGAGCGCGGCGCTGGCCTTGGCGTGCATCTGCATCACTGCCGCGTCGTCGCGGTTGAGGACCATCAGAGCTTGCGTGCCAAACACTCTGGCTTTGGCCGCAGCGTAGGCCTCGATCGTGCCGTGCCAGTCCAGGTGGTCTTGGGAAATGTTGAGCACGGTGGCGGCAGTAGGCTCGAACTGCGCTGGGGCTTCGAGCTGAAAGCTCGAGAGCTCCAAAACCCAGACGTCTGGCAGTTCGCCGCTGTCGATGTGCTGCGCCAGCGTATCGAGCAGCGCCGGACCGATGTTGCCGGCCACCGCCACACGCTCGCTGCCCTCTGCGGCCAGCAGGCCGGTCAGCGCAGTCACCGTGGTCTTGCCGTTGGTTCCCGTCACTGCCAGTACCTTCGGCGCGTAGCCGCAGGACGTGCGCAGCGCCTCCAGCGCGTCGGAATACAAGCCCAATTCGCCTTTATAGCTTATTCCTTCTGCGCTGGCAGCTATGGATACAGAAGCAATCTCCGCGGGACTCAAGCCCGGCGAACGCAGCACCGCGTGCAGGCCTTTGCCCGCCACCAGCGCGGCATCGAAGGCGCCGCCAACAAACTGCACCTGCGGCAACGCTTCCCGCAAACGCGGCAGCAGCGGCGGTTTAGCGCGCGTGTCGGCCACCGTCACTTTGGCACCGCAGCGCGTACACCAACGCGCCATCGACAGGCCCGAAACGCCCAGACCAAGCACCAACACTGAGCGCCCTGCGAGCAGACCGTGCACGGCATCGGCGGGAGCCATCGCTGGCTGCTCCGCTTGCGCTTCTTCAGCCTCACCAGGCGCGGCGCCCTCGGCGGTGACAGCATCCGCATCGACCGCATCCGCGCTGCGGATTTCACTGAACATACGCGCAACGAACTCACTGGCCTCGCGCGCTGCGTGCAGCGGCTGTGCAGGGGCCGTCTGCGCCTCGTCCGCAGCCGGAACGGGCAGCACCGGGCCCACATCCAGCGCGGGCTCGGTGTCGTTGGGGGGCAGTTCGGGGGTCTCGTTCATCGCAGTTTCAATGTCGAGAGGCCGATCAGGCACAACAACATGGTAATGATCCAGAAGCGCACGACCACTTGGGTTTCTTTCCAGCCGCTCTTTTCGAAATGGTGGTGCAGCGGCGCCATCTTCAGTAGGCGCCGCCCTTCACCGTAGCGGCGCTTGGTGAACTTGAACCAGGTCACCTGCAACATGACTGAGATGGCCTCAACCACAAAGATGCCGCCCATGATGGCCAGCACGATCTCCTGGCGCACGATGACGGCGATGGTGCCGAGCGCCGCCCCCAGCGCCAGCGCGCCCACATCGCCCATGAAGACCTGCGCCGGGTGGGTGTTGAACCACAAAAAAGCCAAGCCAGCGCCCGCCATCGCCGAGCAAAAAATAAGCAACTCGCCCACGCCCGGAATGTGCGGGAACAGCAGATATTTGGAGAAGACGACGCTGCCGGTGACGTAGGCAAACACGCCCAGCGCAGAACCCACCATGACGACGGGCATGATCGCCAGGCCGTCCAGCCCATCGGTGAGGTTGACAGCGTTGCTGGAGCCGACGATCACCAGATAGGTAAGCACCACAAAGCCCACCACGCCGAGGGGGTAGCTGATCTCTTTAAAGAACGGCAACAACAACCCCGCTTGCGGCGGCAGGTCGACCGAAAAGCCCGAGCTCACCCAGCCGACGAAGAGCTGAAACACCTTGGGGTTGGAGCCTTCGGAAATGCTGAACACCAACGCCAGCGCTGCGAGCAGGCCGATGATGGACTGCCACATGTACTTTTCGCGCGAGCGCATGCCGTTGGGGTCTTTGTAGACCACCTTGCGCCAGTCGTCCGCCCAGCCGATGGCACCAAAACCGATTGTGACGATGAGCACGATCCAGACAAAGCGGTTCGTCAGGTCGGCCCACAAAAGCGTGGACACCGTGATGCACAGCAAAATCAGTACGCCGCCCATGGTGGGTGTGCCGCTTTTAACGTGGTGCGTCTCCATACCGTCGGTGCGGATCGGCTGGCCAATCTTGAGCGCGGTAAGGCGCCGAATCACGCGCGGCCCGGCGATCAGGCCGATCAGCAGCGCCGTCATCGCGGCCAGTACGGCGCGCAGCGTGAGGTACTGAAAGACGCGCAAAAAACCCAGCTCGGGCGACAGCGATTGCAGCCATTGCGCAAGCAAAATCAGCATGCGGCACCTGTGACATTCATGGGGGACCCGGTCTGCAGCGCCTGCGCCGCGTCTGTGATGGCGTGCACTGCACGCTCCATACGCATAAAGCGCGAACCTTTCACCAGCACGCTGGCGACTCCGGGGAGCGCCTCGTGCAACGCGCGATTGAGCGCCTCAATGTTCTCGAAATGGCGAGCACCGGGGAATGCCTCCACCGCCTGCGCGGACTGCGCGCCCAGCGCAAACAACTGTTCGATTCCTTGAGCACGCGCATACGCGCCCGCTTCCCGATGAAAGCGCGGCCCTTCGTCGCCCACCTCGCCCATATCGCCCAACACCAACAGGCGCGGAGCGGGCAAATCTGCGAGCACCTCAATGGCGGCGCGCACCGAATCGGGATTGGCGTTGTAGCTGTCGTCCACCAGGGCAATCGCGCGTCCCTGAACCTGCAGCTGCAGCGCGCGCGATCGGCCCGCGACGGCGCGGAACTCGCCCAGCCCGCGTGCGATGGCGGCAAGCGGCACGCCCGCCGCAAGTCCGCAGGCCGCGGCCGCAAGCGCATTGCGCAGGTTGTGTCGCCCCGGGATGGCCAGTTCAAAATGCAGAGGCCCTTGTGGCGTGGCGCACTGCACTTGCCAAGCGCCCTGCACCAAGTCTGCGCTCTGCACATGCAGGTCGCCCTGCTCGGCTCCAAAGCGCAGCACACTGCGTCCGCCAGCAAGTTCGCCCCACAGCGGAGCAAAAATATCGTCCGCCGGGAACACCGCAGTGCCACCTTCTGGCAGTGCGGCCAGCACGCTGCCGTTTTCGCGCGCTACCGCTTCCACGGTGTGCATGAATTCAAGGTGCTCGCGCTGCGCGTTGTTCACCAAGGCGACTGTGGGTTGGGTGAGTGCCGCAAGCTCGGCAATCTCGCCCGGGTGGTTCATGCCCAGCTCCACCACGGCAAACCCGTGCGCCGGGGTGAGGCGCAGCAGCGTCAGCGGCACGCCAATGGCGTTGTTGAAATTGCCGCGCGTTGCGAGAGCAGCCTCGCCAACGTGGGCCGTGAGGATGCTGGCAATCATTTGCGTGACGGTGGTCTTGCCGTTGCTGCCGGTTACAGCGATCACGGGCAGCGTGAACTGCGCGCGCCAGCCAGCTGCAAAGTCGCCAAGTGCCGCCAAAGGGTCGGGCACTTCGATACCGGCAAGCCCTGCCGCCTTCAATCCGCCCTGCGCCAGCGCCGCTGCTGCGCCCAAGGCCGCGGCTTGGGGCAAAAAGTCCTGGGCGTCGAAGCGCTCACCGCGCAGTGCCACAAACAAATCACCCGGCTGCAGGCTGCGCGTATCGGTATGAACGCGCGCCAATTGCGTCGCAGGATCGCCCACCAGCTTTGCTTGCGGCTGGGCTGCGCGCACGCAGTCGAAGGCGTTTTGAAGCGTCATCATGCGGCGAGCTCCCGGCGTGCCAGTGCTGCGCGGGCATGCTCCAGGTCGGAGAATGGACGCTTGACGCCCAGTGTCTCTTGCCAAGTTTCATGGCCCTTGCCGGCGATCAACACGACGTCTGCGGGCGCCGCCTCTTCCAGCACCTGCGCGATGGCGACAGCTCGGTTGGGCTCGGCACGCACCGCGCTACTGGCAATGGTGCCCAGCAATATCTGGTGCAGGATGGCCGCCGGGTCTTCGCTGCGGGGGTTGTCGCTGGTGACCATCACGGCATCGGCCTGCTGCTGCGCCGCAGCACCCATGAGTGGTCGTTTGACCGCATCGCGGTTGCCCCCACAACCGAACACACACCAGAGCCGACCACCGCGCTCTGCCGCCATTGGCCGCAGCGCCTGCAAGGCTTTCTCTAGCGCGTCGGGGGTGTGCGCATAGTCCACGGCCACCAGTGGCTGGCCCGGCGCAAGCAATCGCTCCATGCGGCCCGGAACCGGCGCCAACTGCTCGCAGGCGCGTGCCGCTTGCACAAGCGGCACGCCGAGCGCGCGCATGGCAGCAATCACGCCAAGCAAATTGGAAATGTTGTACTGGCCAATTAGCTCGGTTCGCAGACGCACTTGCTCCGACCCTTCAGTCAACAGGCATTGCAGGCCTTGCGCGCCCAGTTCGATCTCGCTCGCGGACAAGCGGGCCGGCCCGGTCTGCGATACCGTCCACAGGTCCAGCCCAGCTGCCTCGATTTGCGGCTGCAGGCTGGCCACGACTGCGTCGTCGATATTGAGCACAGCCGCGCGCAGGCCTGGGAATGCAAACAGAGCGCGCTTGGCGTCCAGGTAGGCCTCCATGCTGCCGTGGTAGTCCAAATGGTCTTGGGTGAAATTGGTGAACACCGCCACCGCAATGCGTGTTGCTGTGAGGCGGTGCTCGGCGATGCCAATGGACGATGCCTCAATGGCGCAGCTGCGGGCACCTGTATCGAGCAGGGCACGCAGCCCGCGCTGCAAGCGCACGGGGTCGGGCGTGGTGAGGCCGGTTTCGTCGAGCGCCGGGGGAAAACCCATACCCAAAGTACCCACCAGGGCGCAAGGAGCAAGCGCTTGCAGCTCGCAATTTTGTAGCGCATGCGCCAACCACCACGCGCTGCTGGTTTTGCCATTCGTGCCGGTGAAGGCGACGATTTCCAGCGAGTGCGACGGCTCGCCAAACCAGGCAGAAGCAATATCGCCGGTGGCAGCTTTCAGGCGGGCGAACGTCGCTACGTCGGCGCCGGAGAGGTCAAACGCCTCGCCACCTTCGGCTTCCACCAGGCAAGCGCTGGCGCCGCGGATGCGCGCATCCGCAAGGTGGGCGCGCGCGTCGGTGGCTGAGCCCGGCCAAGCAATAAAGGCGTCACCCGGTGCAAGCTTGCGGCTGTCGGTTTGCAAGCTGCCGGTGGTGCGCTCGCGCAGCCAGGCAAGGGCTTGGGCGCTGCTGTGCAAGGTCTGCGTCAAAGCGGCTCCTCCACGGCATCGGCGACGATTTGGGGCTTAACGTCCATGTCGGGCTGTACGCCCATGATGCGCAGTGTTTGTTGCACCACTTCGCTGAACACGGGCGCTGCGACCGCACCGCCATAGATCACGCCGTTGCTCGGCTCGTCCACCATCACGGCGACGATGATGCGCGGCTTGTCGATTGGCGCCATGCCGGTAAACCAGGCGCGGTACTTGGTGGTGGAATAGCCTTTGCCGACCTGCTTGCGCGCCGTCCCCGACTTTCCGCCCACCGAATAGCCCAGCGTCTGCGCCTTCTGCCCAGTGCCGCCAGGGCCAGCGGCCATCTGCAGCATCTTGCGCACTTCATTGGCCGTGCGCTGGGAAAATACCGGCACGCCCACCGCCGGCTCGTCCGACTTGAGCATGGTGGCTGGAATGATCTGACCGTTGTGCGCAAACACGGTGTACGAGCGCGCCATCTGAAACAGGCTGGCCGAGAGGCCGTAGCCGTACGACATGGTGGCCTGCTCGATTGGGCGCCAAGATTTGTAGGGCCGCAATTTTCCCGTCACGACGCCCGGAAAGTTCAATTGCGGCTTCTGTCCGAATCCGGCGGCGGAAAACGTTTCCCACATCTCACGCGCAGGCATTTGCATGGCGAGCTTGGTGGTGCCCACGTTGCTCGATTTCTGAATCACGCCTTCGACCGTCAAAACGCCGTAGTTGTGGGTATCGGAAATCGTGGAACCGGTGATGGTCAGGCGCCCCGGCGTGGTGTCCACCAAGGTGCTCGGCTTGACGCGACCGCTCTCAAGCGCCAGGCCGATGGTGAAGGGCTTCATGGTCGAGCCGGGCTCGAAGGTATCGGTGATCGCACGGTTGCGCAGCTGTTCACCGCTCAGGTTTCGGCGCTTGTCCGGCGAGTAGCTTGGGTAGTTGGCCAGCGCCAGCACCTCGCCCGTGCGCGAATCGAGCACCACCACGCTTCCCGCCTTGGCTTTTTGCGCAATCACCTGGTCGCGCAACTTTTGATAGGCGAAAAACTGCACCTTGCTGTCGATGGACAGCTGCATATCGCGCCCATCGACTGGCAACACGTCTTCGCCCACCCCCTCCACCACTCGACCCATGCGGTCCTTGATGACACGCCGGGAACCGCTTTGCCCTGCCAGCAGGTCGTTGAAGGCCAGCTCCATGCCCTCTTGACCCCGGTCCTCCACATTGGTGAAACCGACGACGTGCGCAGCAGCCTCGCCCTCGGGGTATTCGCGCTTGTACTCCTTGCGCTGGTAAATGCCCTTGATTTTCAAGGCGGCAATTTTTTGGCCGACGTCCCATTCAAGCTGGCGCTGCAGCCAAACAAAGGTCTTGTCGTCGTCCGCCAGTTTCGCAGTGAGCGATGCATACGGCATACCCAGAAAAACTGCCAGCTTCTTGAGCTGCGCGGTGGCTTCAGGCGTGCCTTGCTCAACGTCCTCAGGTATGGCCCAAATGCTGGCTGCGGGCACGCTGGAGGCAAGAATCAAGCCATTGCGATCGAGAATGCGGCCGCGATTGGCGGGCAGTTCAAGGGTGCGCGCAAAGCGCACTTCGCCCTGGCGCTGGAAAAAGGCGTTGTCGATCACCTGCACGTAGGACGCGCGCGCGCCCAGCGCGATAAAGCCCAGCGCCACCATGGCAACAATGAATTTGCTGCGCCAGACCGGCGTCTTGCTTGCGAGCAAGGGGCTCATGGCGTAGCGCACGCTGCGGCTCATGGGCGGCCTCCTGCTGCAGAGGCCGCGTCGCCCGCTGGGCGCTGCGCTGCAGCCAGACCAGCGGCAGCGCCTTCTGGTTGGCTGATGTAGCGGGTGATGGCAGGCGTTGCCGGGCGCATGTGCAATTGCGCGCGCGCCAGCGACTCCACGCGCAGCGAGGTGGCCTGCGCACGCTTTTCTACCTGGAGGCGGTCGTGCTCGGTATCGAGCCGGCGCGCTTCACCGACTGCGCGATCAAGGGCTGTGTAGAGCTGGCGCGACTCATACTGGGTGTGCACCAAGTACAGCGCGCTCCCGAGCACCACCACAAACAGCAAAAGGTTCCAGCGCGACACGGCTCAGACCTCGGTGCGGCGGGCGACGCGCATGATCGCGCTGCGGGCGCGCGGATTGGCAGCAACCTCTGCCGCGCTTGGGCGCAGGCGCGCAAGCACTTCGAGCTTCATGGCGCGTGGCGCAGCAAAAGGCGCGCGCCGATCGAAGACCTCCTTGGAGTGCAGCGCCATGAATTGCTTGGCGATGCGGTCTTCCAGCGAGTGAAAGCTGATCACCACCAGCCGGCCGCCTGGCTCGAGCACGGAGATCGAGGCCTCTAGCGCCTGTTGCAGCTCTTCAAGCTCGGCGTTGATGAAAATCCGAAAAGCTTGAAATGTGCGCGTTGCAGGGTTCTGGCCTGCTTCGCGGGTTTTGACCGCGCCAGCCACGAGATCGGCAAGTTCGGAGGTGCTGCCCAAAGGGCCCCGCTCCTGCCGCCGAGCAACAATCGCCTTTGCAATGGGGCCAGCAAACCGTTCTTCACCATATTCACGAATGACCTCCGTAATCTGATCCACCGGCGCATCGGCCAACCACTCGGCCACGCTTTGGCCCCGCGTGGTGTCCATGCGCATGTCCAGTGGACCGTCGAACCTAAAACTGAAACCCCGCTCTGGCGAGTCGATTTGCGGGGAGCTCACACCCAAGTCAAACAGCACCCCGGCTGCGCTCTGCGGCGGCAAGTCGGCGAGAGCCGAAAAACCGTCGTGTCGAATGGAAAAACGCGCATCGTCGATGCGCGTTGCTTCTTGGATGGCCTCTAGGTCTTTATCGAAGGCAAGGAGTCTGGCGCCTGGCGGTATCCGTGAGAGGATTCGCCTGGAATGCCCTCCCCTGCCAAAGGTGGCGTCGACCCACAGCCCGTCGCTGCGGTCCTTTGCACCCTCCAGCAAAGAGTCCACCGCTTCTTCGAGAAGCACAGTGGTATGACGCGGGGCAAGGTTTTCCACGGCGCTCAAAACGAGAAGTCCTTGAACACATCGGGCATGACTTCTTGCACGGCCTTGGCCTCCTCGGCGTCGTACTTGGCCTTGTCCCACAGCTCGAAATGCTTGCCCATGCCGAGCAAGAGCACATCGCGCGTGATGCCGGCACCTTGGCGCAGCTCAGGCGAGATCAGCACGCGACCGGTGCCATCCATGTCCACATCCACCGCATTGCCCAGAAACATGCGCTTCCACCACTGCGCTTGCATTGGCAGCTCGGCAATGCGGTCGCGAAACTTTTCCCACTCGGGACGGGGAAAGACCATCAAGCAGCCATCGGGGTGCTTGGTGATGGTGAGTTGGCCCGCGGCGTTCGCGCTCAGGACGTCACGATGCCGGGTCGGCACAGAAAGCCGACCCTTGGCATCGAGACTGAGCGACGACGCGCCTTGAAACACCATCCATTCCCCTACTGTTCTTTCGCCCGACGGCAGCCTGAAACCTCAGGATGCGGCACTTTTCACCACTAAATTGCACTTTTTTGCACTGTAGCAGGAATCGCACTGGGAACAAGGGGTTTTGCAACATCTTCTTGCAATGAAATCAAGGACTTAGGCGCGGCTCGGCCTCCTTGAAAAGGAAAATTTCGTTATGCAATAGGTAGTTAGCGCGCCCACTCAAAGTGAAACCTCAGAGTTAACCGCAGTCTGTTGCGAAGCGCGGCCAAATGGACGGTTCAGAGAATGAATCGCGAGAGGTCTTCGTCCTGGCTCAGCGCCTCCAAACGCTCGTCCACATAGGCGGCGTCGATGTGCACCGTCTGCCCGCTGCGGTGGGCGGCGTCAAAGCTCACGTCGTCGAGCAGGCGCTCCATGACGGTAGAGAGGCGCCGCGCGCCAATGTTTTCGGTGCGCTCGTTCACTTCAAAGGCAATGCGGGCCAATCGGGTGATGCCTTCGGGCGTGAATTCCAGTGCTACGCCTTCGGTGGCCAGCAGCGCCTGGTACTGGCGCACCAGCGAGGCATCGGTAGCCATGAGGATGGCTTCGAAATCCTGCACCGAAAGCGAGTCGAGCTCGACACGAATGGGAAACCGTCCTTGCAACTCGGGAATCAAGTCGCTCGGCTTGGCCAAATGGAAGGCGCCCGAAGCAATGAACAGGATGTGGTCGGTCTTGACCATGCCGTATTTGGTGGACACCGTGGTTCCTTCCACCAGCGGCAGCAGGTCCCGCTGTACGCCCTGACGCGATACTTCGGCGCCGCCCGCCTCCTGACGCGAGGCGACTTTGTCGATCTCATCAATGAAGACAATGCCGTTTTGCTCGGCGTTGGCCAGTGCTTGGGTTTTGATGTCGTCTTCGTTGACGAGTTTGGCCGCTTCTTCGTCGATCAGTAGGCGCCGCGCCTCAGTGATTGGCAGCTTGCGTTTGTGGCGACGCTCTTGGCCCATTTGGCTGAACATGCCGCGCAGCTGCTCGGCCATCTCGTCCATGCCCTGCGGACCCATGATTTCGAGCTGCGGGCGGGCATCCGCAACTTCAATTTCGATTTCACGGGCGTCGAGTTCGCCCTCGCGCAGTTTTTTCCGAAACACCTGGCGGGTGGCACCACCTTCGTTCACTTCACCGGTGCGCGCTGGCGGCAGCAGGGCGTCGAGCAGTCGCTCTTCGGCCGCATCCTCGGCGCGCGTACGTACTTGGCGGGTGTGGATCTCCCGCTGCTGCTTGACGGCAATTTCAGCAAGGTCTCGGATGATGGCGTCCACATCCTTGCCAACGTAGCCGACCTCGGTGAACTTGGTGGCCTCGACTTTGACAAACGGCGCGTCCGCCAAGCGTGCCAAGCGGCGCGCAATTTCGGTCTTGCCGACGCCGGTGGGGCCGATCATCAAAATGTTCTTGGGCGTGATCTCGTGGCGCAGATCGGCCGCCACCTGCTGGCGGCGCCAGCGGTTGCGCAGGGCAATGGCCACGGCGCGCTTGGCGGCTGCCTGACCGACGATGTGGCGGTCAAGCTCGGAGACGATCTCCTGAGGGGTCATAGAAGACATGAATTTATAAGCGTTTTATGCTGCCAGCGCTTACCCATCAAGCGCCAACAGCTATATTTAAAATAGCAATCTGGCCGGGTGAATCAAAGCGTCTCGATGGTGTGGTGCATGTTGGTGTAAATGCACAGTTCACCGGCAATTTCCAGCGACTTTTTGACGATGTCGGCGGGCGCCAGTTCGGTGTTTTGCAGCAGCGCCTTGGCTGCGGAATGCGCGTAGGCACCGCCTGAGCCAATGGCCACAATGCCTTGCTCGGGCTCCAAGACATCGCCGTTGCCGGTAATGATGAGCGACGCCTCCAGATCGGCCACCGCCAGCATGGCCTCGAGACGGCGCAGCACGCGGTCGGTGCGCCAGTCTTTGGTAAGTTCGATGGCGGCGCGCACCAGTTGGCCCTGGTGCTTTTCAAGCTTGGCCTCGAATCGCTCAAACAGCGTAAACGCATCGGCGGTAGCGCCGGCAAAGCCTGCCAGCACTTTGCCGTGGTGCAAGCGGCGAATCTTGCGGGCGGAGCCTTTGACAACAATGTTGCCCAAAGTCACCTGGCCGTCGCCGCCAATGGCGACCTGCATGCCGGTGGGCGTCTGGCGCCGCACGCTGAGGATGGTGGTGCCGTGAAAGACCGGTGAATTGTTTGAAGAGTCCATAGCGCCATCAAATGCGGGCGCTGCCAGCCTTTTCAAGCCAGCTCAATCCTTGCGGGCCACCACCAGGCTGTGCTCGTTGATCCCAACCACGTTGAAGAACACAGCTACCAGGCGATGCAGGTTCAAAAACTGCACCTTGCGGCCATGCGACTGCTGTTCTGCAGACCAATTGAGCACCGATCCGGCGGCCGAAAAATCGATGCGGATCAACTTGTCGCACCGCACTTGGAGCGGCGCATCCTTGGCGGCTCCCGCGGCGGCTGTTGCAACGGCTTCGAGCGCTGCCGTCGCGTCGCCCTCCACATGGCCGAGCAAGCCCTCAGCGCCGACGACCAGTGGAGCAGGCGCGCTGGGTTCAGCCCCAGGCCCAGAAGGGTTCCAGTTGGCGCGAGCCATCAGCTCCGGGGTGGCTGCGGCGGTGGCGGCCGAGGCGTCGACCGACGTGCTGCCGCCATCGTCCTGGTAGCCGCAGCGCGGTGCTTGCCATGAAGGAGGCGAAACCTCGTAGGTGACGCAGTAGTCCAGAGCGACCATTTCAAATTCGTCGGGTTGCGCCATGAGGCGCAAGGCCGCCATGCGCAAGCGCCACCAATGGGGATCCTCTTCGCGATTTCCCGACTGGGTATGCACTTCAAGTACTTCCTGCAGCTTGCGCGCACCAGCAAACACCAATTGCCCCGTCTGATCGGCCCAGCGTTCAAACTCGGTCGCCAGCATTGGGACGGCCGCTTCGTCGATCTCGGTGAGCCTGGTCCACGTCAGCGTCCACGGCGAAGCCGCACGGCTCAGCGCGGCCTGCAATGCGGCGACGGTCTGCACCGTGAGCTTGGGCGGGGCATTCCAGGTGAAGTCTCGCCGCGCCGGACCTGCTTCGGCTTCTTCAGGCTCCTCCATGCCCAACTGTGCGGGCATGGAAAACCACAGAGGAGCGGAACGATCGAAGCGCGCGGCAAAGTTGATTCCGAGCGTCTCAAATTTGTCTTGCTGGCCGGTCGCGCGGTAAAGGTCAAACAGCGTCATCCATATTTCAAGCGAGGTTTCGGGCGCATCGTCCGCGTGCTGCGCCAGCACGTCTTGCAGGCCTGCCTCGGCGCCATCGGAATCGCCATTTGCGAACCGAATGGCCGCTTCTTCAAGATCGGGTTCGTGCACGAATCGCTCCAGTTCGGGGACTGCGGGGGACGCAGCCCGCGCAATTGAAGGGGCATTTGCCCCAGACTGCGCACCTGCGGCACTGCCAAAAGCTGCCAAGGCCATGCTGTCGTCGGCAAACAGCGGCGCCGCAGGGGCGCCAAGATCTGCGGGAAGCGAAATGGGCGCTGTGGGGGCGAAAGCCCTCGCGTTTGCATTCGGATCGTCGCGCTTGGCCGTGCTCTGCCCAGGCGCGCCCAGGCCCATGGGTTCGGTGGGCGCTTCCGCATTTTGTTTGCTCTTCCACCACTGCATGGACATCTGAGCCTCGATCTCGTCGATCTTCTTGATCGTCCCGGCGCGATCGTCCGGCGAGGTGAGGCTGCTTTGAAAGAACGAGGGGCGCGCGGCCGGATCTTCCACCCGCTGGCCGCTCAAGGCGTCGCGCGCGCGAAGTTTGCGCAGCTGATCGAACTCACGCCGACGCACAAAGTCGTTGCGGCGCTTGCGCTCGATCATCTCCTTGAGCATTTGCTTGCTGTATTGGCTCTCGCGATCGGCCTCGATCGAGTCGAGGTCGGTCCAGTTCACCGTCGGATTGCGCACGAACCGCACCACCTTCGACAAAAGGCCGCTGGGTGGAGTCTCTTCCTTGCTCATGGAGAACAGTTTACGGTCCCTTAGGACCGAGCGACGCTAATTTTCAAAGTGTGCACTGCATCAGTCCCCAAACATCTTCTGTTTGAGCTCGCGGCGCTGCTGCGCTTCCAAGGACAAGGTCGCCGTGGGGCGCGCCAGCAGGCGACCGACACCAATCGGCTCGCCCGTCTCGTCGCAGTAACCGTAGTCGCCCGCGTCGATGCGGTTGATGGACTGCTCGATTTTCTTGAGCAGCTTGCGTTCGCGGTCGCGGGTGCGCAGTTCCAGCGCATGCTCTTCTTCAATGGTGGCGCGGTCGGCTGGGTCGGGAACGACCACGGTGTCCTGCTTGAGGTGCTCAGTGGTTTCACCAGCGTTGGCGTGCATGTCTTGCTTGAGCAGCACAAGCTTATGGCGGAAGAAGGCCATCTGCTTGTCGCTCATGTACTCAGCGTCGGGCATTGCGAGCACTTCGGCATCGGTCAGCTCTTCGGCAGTACGCGTCTTCCAGTTGTTCGCAAGCTTGGGGTCCTTCTTGGGCTGCGCAATCGGCACCGACATCTGCACCTGCGACGGCGCTGGCGTGGAATAGCTCGATTTTGCCGCCGTCGAGGCCACAGACTGCGCCATGGAAGGCACCGTCAATTGCGTCAAGCGCGACGAAGGCCGCGGGCTTCGCAGCACGCCGGCCGACACCACCGGTTCGGGCGCGGGCGCGCGCACTGTGGTCTTGGCAGCGGTCTTGGCAGCAGTTTTGGCAGCAGCCTTTGCAGGCGCTTTAACAACAGCCTTTGCAGCAGATTTCGCGGTGGTCTTAGCCGTCGCCTTGGTGGCGGCCGCTTTTGCTGCGGTGGATGGCGCCTTTGCGGCCGCCGTTGATTTGCTGGTAGTAGCGTTCAATTCCGTCTCCTCGCAGTTCGGTGGGTTCCGCGCAGCGCGCGGGGCCGGAGGCAAAAGGCCCCCGGTCGTACCGGGCCGCGATTGTATCGACACGGCCTTGCACCCGAGCCAGCGTTGCGCAATACCCACAAAACCACGCCCTTGCGGGCGCATTTGCCCACATTTGCGCGCCTTAAGCGGTCAAGCACTGCTCCAAGCCTTGCTCCAGAATATCGCGCGGCAGGTCGATGCCGATGAAGACCATCCGGCTCTCGCGCGTCTCATCGGGCCCCCAAGCCGGCCCCAGGTCGCTTCCCATGAGCTGGTGCACGCCCTGAAAAATGACTTTTCGGTCGGTGCCGGTCATGCTGAGAACGCCTTTGTAGCGCAGCATGCGCGGGCCATAAATATTGACGATGGCCCCGAGAAAATCTTCCAGCTTGGCCGGCTCAAAAGGCCTGTGACTGCGAAAGACAAAGCTTTTAACGTCGTCATCGTGATGGTGGTGGCGCCCGTGCTGGTGCGAGGGGTGGTCGCAGTGCTCGCCGTGGTCGTGTGCGTGGCTGTGCTCGTGATCGTGGGCGTGGTCGTGCTCGTGCGCTTCTTCTTTCAAAAAGTCCGGATCGATGTCGAGCTTTGCGTTCAGGTTGAAGCCACGCAAATCAAGCACCTCAGCAATCGGCACTTCACCAAAATGCACCGCTTTGATCGGCGCGCGCGGGTTCATGTGCTTAAGGCGGTGCGTGAGTGCGTCGACATCCTCGGCGTTCACCAGATCGGTCTTGGAGAGAAAAATCTGATCTGCAAAGCCCACTTGCCGCCGCGCTTCCTGGCGCTGATCGAGCTGCTGCGGCGCATGGACTGCATCCACCAAAGTGACGATGGAGTCAAGCAAATAGGTTTCAGCGATCTCTTCGTCCATAAAGAAGGTTTGCGCCACGGGGCCGGGGTCGGCCAGGCCCGTGGTTTCGATCACGATGCGGTCAAAGTCGAGCAAGCCCTTGCGTTTTTTGGCCGCCAGCAGCTGCAAGGTCTCGCGCAAATCCTCGCGGATGGTGCAGCAAATGCAGCCATTGCTCATCTGCACAATTTGCTCTTTGGACTCTGTGACCAGAATGTCGGTGTCGATGTTTTCCTCACCAAACTCGTTCTCGATCACGGCAATTTTCTGGCCGTGCGCCTCGCTGAGCAGGCGCTTGAGCAGCGTGGTTTTGCCCGAGCCCAGAAAGCCGGTGAGGATGGTGGCGGGAATTAGAGACATGGGTGCGTTCCGAACAAATAGCAGCAAAGTTTAGCGAGCCGGCTTTGCCCACGTTGGCTGCAGCGGCGCATTCGGCGCCACGTTTCAGCCGGGTTTCTTACGGGCGCGGGGATGCGCCGCGTCGTACACCTTGGCCAGATGCTGGAAATCAAGCCGCGTGTACACCTGCGTGGTGGTGATGTTGGCATGGCCCAGCAGTTCCTGCACCGCACGCAAATCACCGCTCGATTGCAGCAAGTGGCTGGCGAACGAGTGGCGCAGCATGTGCGGGTGCACCGGCGTCGTAAGCCCGGCCGTGCCGCTGCGCTCGCGCAGCCGTTTCCAGACCGACTGCGCAGATAGGCGCGTGCCACGCTGGCCAGTGAACAGCGCTGGCCCACCCTGCACGCCGCGCAGGGCAAGCCATGCGGCCAACGCCCGACGGGCTGCGGCGCCCAGCGGCAGGCTGCGGCGCTTGCCGCCTTTGCCAAGTACGTGCACCTCGCCTGCCTCCACATCGATCCAACCGCGCCCTTCGCGAGCCGCACCGTGCCCAGCGCTGCAATCGAGCCCGACCAGCTCGCCGACGCGCAGACCACAGCCGTACAGCAGCTCCACCATGGCGGCGTCGCGCGCTTCCAGCCACGGCTCGGCTCCCGCGGCGTGGAAATCGGCCAGGCGCACCGCGTCGTCCACACCAATGGCTTTGGGCAGCGGCTTGGCGGCTTTCGGGCCGCGCACGCCCTGCACCGGATTGGCAGCGACCAGGCCTTGGCGCCCCGCCCAAACGAAAAACCCGCGCCAACCCGAAAGAATGAGCGCAATCCCCCGGCTGCTGCGCCCCGCCCCGTGCATCTGCGCGACAAAACGGCGGATGTGTGGAGGCTGCAGCGCCAGCAGCGGGACACCCACCTCACCCGCCATGCGTGCCAACCGCTCCAAATCCAGCGTGTAAAGGGTGTGGGTGCGCGCGGCGAGGCGCTTTTCGACGCGCACGTGCTCCAGATAGCGCAGAACCTGCGGTTCGGGGGACGTCTGTGTGGCCAGAGCGTCGGGCATCGGTTCAACCAAAAATGGAGAACACTGGCCTGTCGACGCACGCCAAAGCGCCGGGCCGTCGCATCTGGCGCAGCCCAGGCGCGGGACGCCGAGCAAGGGCCGCCCCGCAGCGAGGGCGTCGTCCCCCTTGAGGGGGAAGGCGCCGAAGGCGACTCAGGGGGGGCTTCACTTCAACCGCTGCAGCGCCGCGCTGGCAAGTTCAGCCATACGTGAAAGGAATTCGGTACCCATCGTGGCGTCAAAGCGCTGCGGGTCTGGGGAACCGAGCACCAACAGGCCAAACGCGGGCGTAGCGCTGTCGATGGGGCCTTGGCGCAGCGGCAACAGGGCGAGCGACTGCGCGGCCGTGCTGTCGCCTTCCTCCACGGCTACCCGCGGCAACCAGCCGGCAGGCTCAAAGCCGAGGTTGGGCCCGCAGAACGGCATGGTGAGCGAACTGGCAAAGGCGCGCACGTCGTCGCTCGCATCCTGGGCAAAATCGTGGCCGGCATGTTCAAAGGCCACGTCCCAGACGCGGATGGCCGTTTGCGGTACGTCGAAATGGCGCTCGATGCCTTGCACTACGGCCTGCGGAAGCGTTGCAGGGTTCTGCTCGCGCTGCAGCTCGCAGCCCCAGGCATGCACCTTGGCGGCAATGGCTTCGTTCTCGTGGCTGTTGCGCACCATTTCCATCACGCGCTGCTCCAGCCCTTTGATCTTTTCGCGCAGCATCTCGGCTTGGCGCTCTTGCAGGCTGACCGCGCGCTGGCCGTGGATGCTTGTCATCTGCACGCTGGCCAGCACCTCGGCGTGGCGTTCGAAGAATTCCGGCGTGTTGGCCAAAAAGTGCGCGATATCGTCTTCAGTGATGGGGGAGACTGGGGCGCTGTTGGTCATGGGGTGGTAGGCAGTTGGATGTGGCCTTCGAACACCGTAGTGGCCGGGCCGGTCATGAAAACAGAGTCGGCCACCTGGCCGCTCCAAGCGATGGAAAGTGCACCGCCGCGGGTCTGAACCTGCACCGGCGATGTGAGATAGCCCATGCGGATGCCCGCCACCACGGCGGCGCAGGCACCCGTGCCGCACGCAAGCGTTTCGCCTGAGCCGCGCTCGTGCACCCGCAGGCGCACATGGTGCGGATCGACGATCTGCAGGAAGCCGGCGTTGGTGCGCTCTGGAAATCGGTGGTGGTTGCTGATCAAAGGGCCGAGTTCGGCGACCGGAGAGCTGTCAAGGTCTTGCACCAGCAGTACGGCATGGGGGTTGCCCATGGAGAGCACCGCCACGTGCAGCAGCGTCTCCTGGCCTTGATCTTCTCGGGTCAGTGGCCAGGTTTGCCAAGCGCCTTCGGCTTGGGGCTGCAGACCGGTGGCGGTGAATGGTGCCTGCAGCGGGTCGAATATCGGGCGGCCCATGTCTACCGTTACACCGTCGCCCGCAAGCTGCAGGACGATGGCGCCAGCAAGCGTCTGCACGCGCAGGCTGTCCTTGGTGCTCAGGCCCTTTTCACGCACAAAGCGGGCAAAGCAGCGTGCGCCGTTGCCGCACTGCTGCACTTCGCCGCCGTCGGCGTTGTGGATGGCATAGGCAAAGTCAATGCCATCGCCGGGCGAAGGCCGCACCGAAAGAATTTGGTCCGCGCCAACGCCAAAGTGCCGGTCGGCCAGAAAACGGTAGTCGGCGGCCGTCAAACCCAGGGGGCCAAGGGTTTCGTCCAGCACGACAAAATCGTTGCCTGCGCCCTGCATTTTGGTGAATGCGATTTCCATGGATGCAATTATGGGCGCACCGGCTGTGCCAGTCATGCCCGCCGTGTTCGGGTTAGTCTGATCGCTCACGCATACCGCAAAGGACAGACATGATGCAAGTGAGCGACTTCCCGATCACCAAAAAATGGCCGGCGCGCTACCCGGACCGCATCCAGCTGTATTCGCTGCCCACGCCCAACGGCGTGAAGGCGTCCATCATGCTGGAGGAGACGGGCCTGGCCTATGAGCCACACCTGGTCAGCTTCGACACCAACGACCAACTGTCACCCGAATTTCTGTCGCTCAACCCGAACAACAAGATTCCGGCGCTGATCGATCCGAATGGCCCAAGTGGCGAGCCGATGGCCTTGTTCGAATCGGGCGCCATCCTTTGGTATCTGGCAGAGAAGACCGGGCGCTTTTTGCCCGCAGATGCCGCAAAGCGCTACGAAACTTTGCAGTGGCTCATGTGGCAGGTGGGCGGGCTCGGACCTATGGTTGGCCAGCTCGGCTTCTTCCACAAATTTGCCGGCAAGGAGTACGAAGACAAGCGCCCGCGCGACCGCTACGTAACCGAGACGCGCCGCCTACTCGGCGTGCTTGACAAGCACCTTGAAGGCCGCGACTGGATGATGGGCCAAGACTACACCGTCGCCGACATCGCCATATTCCCATGGGTACGCAACCTCATTGGCTTTTACGGCGCAGGCGAACTGGTGGACTTCGCGCAATTCAAGCAAGTCCAGCGCGTGCTCGACGCCTTCGTCGCGCGCCCTGCAGTGGTGCGCGGCCTGGAGATTCCCGCAAGGGACTAATTCGTGATCCGTTTCGCGACGCACCATCAGCGGCCCGTGGAACAGGCGCAGCCCAGACCAGCGCTCCCGCGCAAGGGCCGCCCCGCCGCGCTGGAAGCGTCCCCCTGCCCGCAGCGCGCAGCGCTGCGAGAGCGGGGGAAGCGGCGCAGCCGCTCAGGGGGGTGCTCATAATGGCCATATGACACGCCCAAGCCAGTTGCTGCACCCCCACCGCGAGCCGGTCCCTACCCTTTCGGCCGCCACCGTTTTGCTGGTGCGCGACGCGCCAGATGCCGATGGCGGTCTGCAGGTGCTGATGACACGACGCTCCGCCAAGGCCAGCTTTGCGCCCGGCGCCTATGTTTTTCCTGGTGGTGGCATCGACGCGCTGGACGCAGACCCTGCAACCCATGCCCTGTGCGCGCGCCGCACCGGCCAATCGGACGAGCAGCTCACACAGGCGGTCGCCGCCATTCGCGAGAGCTTCGAGGAGCTGGGCATCCTGCTCGCCCGCCATACCGATGGCCGCATGGCCGATGCCACCGACATTGCCGCGCTCGACCGGCACGCCCCGTTTGCAGCGCAGTGCACAGCACAAGGCTTGCGGCTCGCAGCAGACGAAGTGTTTGTGCTCGCCCGGTGGACGGGCGACCGCGATCTGCCCCGGCGCTTTGACGTCCCCTTCCTGATTGCCCGAATGCCAGAGGGCCAGACGCCTGTGGCCGACGAAGCCGAGCAGTTCGAGCCGGTGTGGGTGCGCCCGCAGGAGGCTCTGGAGCGCCACGCTGCGGGCAGTTTTTTCATGATTTACCCGACCATTCGCACGCTGGAGCGCATGGCCAAATTCGCGAGTGCAGACGCAGTACTGGGGGCCTGCGCCAGTGGCACCCCGCTGTGGACCAGCTGCCCACGCGCCGGGCTCATGGGCGGAAAAGAGTCGCGCCACATGGAGGACGAAATGCCTTTCGGCGAATTGGCCATGGTCTGCCCGGACGGGCAGATCGTGCACTCGCTCGACTGGCAGAGCGAGCGCCCTGTGCCGCTGCTCAAGAACCTGCAGCGCCTGACCGCGCCGAACCCCGGCGTCATGACCGGCCCCGGCACCAACAGCTATTTGGTGGGCGACCCCGCCACCGGCTTCATTGCCATCGACCCCGGCCCGGCCGACCCGCAGCATTTGGAACGGCTTTGGCGCGCGGCGGGTGGCGACATCCGCATGATCGTCTGCACCCATTCGCACCCCGACCACTCTCCTGGCGCCGCGCCGCTGCAGGCCCTGTGCGTGCAGGCCGGGCGGCCGGCCCCGCCCATTCTGGGCCTGCCGTCGGCGCCCACAGCGCGCGCAGCCAGTCAGTTCACGCCAGAACGTGCGCTACAAGATATGGAGCTGCTCACGCTTACTGGTAAAGCGCTAGAGGGTGAAATCACCCATACTTTGCAAGTCGTCTACACCCCCGGCCATGCCGCCAACCACCTGTGCCTGCTGATGGTGGAAGACGCCCTGCTGTTTTCCGGCGACCACATTTTGAACGGCAGCACCACAGTGATCGACCCGCCCGACGGCAACATGGCCGACTACCTCGATTCGCTCGACCGGCTGGACGCTCTGTGCGCCGAGCACGGCGTGGAATTCATCCTGCCCGCGCACGGCTACGTCCTCGGCAACGCCCGCGGCGCCATTGCCGGACTCAAGGCCCACCGACTGGCACGCGAGGCCAAAGTGATTGCCGCGCTGGAGGCCTTGCCCGGCGGCAGCATGGAAGACTGGGTCGCGCATGCCTACGCCGACGTTCCCCCACGCATCTGGCCGGTGGCGCAGCGCTCGCTGCTGGCGCACATTGAGCGCATTCGCGGGCTGGGTCCGGGGAACAATTAACCCCCCTGAGCCGCTGCGCGGCTTCCCCCCAAGGGGACGCCACCAGCGCGGCGGGGCGGCCCTTGCGCGGTGGCCACTGGTTTGGACCGTGCTTTTTTGAGGTGCCGCGCTTTGCCCGATGATTGGTTGATATGCAAAATTTCCCGACTCCCCCCGCCAACACCGAACGACTCGCCAAGCGCGTGGCGGCTGAGCATGGGCTCTCGCGCAGCGCGGCGGAGCAGTACATCGAAGGCGGATTTGTCAGCGTCGATGGGGCACTGGTCGAAGTGCCCGGCGCCCGCGTGGCGCCGCAGCAGAAAGTGGTGCTGGCGCAGGACGCGAGCCTCGATGCGCTCGAACCCGTAACGCTGCTGCTGCACAAACCGCCGGGCTTCGAAGCCGGTCTGGGGCTGGAAGCCGCTGCGGCATCGCACGGCAGCCGCAGCCAGGGTGCGCCGGCTGCGCTGAGCCTGGTCTCACTGCAATCGCACATGGAAAGCGACGCCGCCGACACGCGCGTGCTGCTGCGCCACTTTCGCGCTTTAGAGTGCTTTACGCCGCTGCCTACACCAGCCAGCGGCCTGGTGGTCTACACGCAGGACAAGCGCATCGCGCGCAAACTGGCCGAGGACATCGAATCGCTGGAGCAGGAATGCATTGTGGAAGTCGCCGGCCAGATCGCCGACAACGGCCTCAAAAAGCTCTGCCACGGCCTGTCGTTCAACGGTCGGCCGCTGCCGCCCATCAAGGTGAGCTGGCAAAACGAAACCCGCCTGCGCTTTGCGCTCAAGGGCATCCGGCCCGGGCAGATTCCCACCATGTGCGAGGCGGTGGGCCTGCGGGTGGTGGCGATCAAGCGGATCCGAATTGGCCGCGTGCCGCTGTCCAAGGTGCCCGAGGGGCAGTGGCGGTATTTGCAGGCGTGGGAGAAGTTCTGAGCGACGTTTGCGCACTGCAATAGCTACTCAAAATATAGCTGGCAGCGCTTATACATTAAGCCCTAGATGCCGATTTCTATTGAAATCAAAGCCTGCGCGACGTTAAAAGTGTGAAGCGCGCCGATAAGCCGGATTCTGTGCACCCGAACCTCCTTGCGAAGGCCGGGCGTGACCGCCATTACTCTGGGCCGGGTGTCGCCACCACGGCTCGATGCTACCTACCCGCCAGCTCTCCCCGCGGACCACAAGGTCGGGAAAGGTCGCCCTGCTCCCGTGGCTGGCCTACTTGGTATTGCTGCGCGCAGAGATTGCCCGTTTCACCCAGTTCGCTCCGCGACCTGGGTGGCTACCGGGTTTCAGGCTTGCGCCTGAACGTCTGGCTTGCGCCAGCCGGAACCCGCTTGCGCGGGCTCCCCAATAGAACACCCTTGGTGGCCGAAGATGACCTGACTCGTCTCTGTTGCTCTAATCCTCACCTCACGGGTGGGCAGCCGTTAGCTGCTGCGCTGTCCTGTGCAGTCCGGACGTTCCTCCAGTGCCTGGTTTCCCAGATTGCACCAGCGGCGGTCTAGCGCGCTTCACGGGGTGATTATCGCGGTATATCCATATGGCAGATCGTGCAGAACAACTGGTTCAGAATGAACGCCACCGTTTTTTCACCCAACCTTTCAGGAGACGCCATGAAGGTCGACAACATTCTGCAAACCATCGGCAACACACCGCACGTCCGCGTGAACCGCATTTTCGGACCCGATGCGAAGGTGTGGATCAAGTCTGAGCGCAGCAACCCGGGCGGCTCCATCAAAGACCGCATTGGTTTGGCAATGGTCGAGGCGGCAGAAAAGTCGGGCGCGCTCAAGCCCGGTGGGACCATCATCGAGCCCACCTCGGGCAACACCGGCATCGGCTTGGCGCTGGTCGCCGCCGTGAAGGGCTACAAGCTCATTCTCGTGATGCCCGACAGCATGAGCATCGAGCGCCGCCGGCTGATGCTGGCCTACGGCGCCAGCTTTGACCTCACGCCCAAAGAAAAGGGCATGAAGGGCGCCATTGCCCGCGCAGAAGAGCTGCAGGCACAAACGCCCGGTAGCTGGATTCCGCAGCAGTTCGAGAACCCGGCCAACATCGCCGTGCACGCGGAAACCACGGCAAAAGAAATTCTGGCCGACTTCCCCGATGGGCTGGACGTACTCATCACCGGCGTGGGCACGGGCGGCCACATCACCGGCTGCGCGCGGGTGCTCAAGGCGAAATTTCCGAACCTCAAGGTGTTTGCAGTGGAACCTACAGGTTCGGCGGTAATTTCCGGTGGCCCACCCGGCCCGCACGCCATTCAAGGCCTGGGCGCTGGCTTCATTCCCAAGAACCTGGACACCAGCGTGCTGGACGGCGCCATCGTGGTCGACGCGGAAGACGCCCGCGAATATGCCCGCCGCAGCGCGCGCGAGGAAGGCATGCTGGTCGGCATCTCTTCAGGCGCAACGCTGGCGGCCATTGCGCAAAAACTCCCCGACCTGCCCGCCGGCAGCCGCATCCTGGGCTTCAACTACGACACCGGCGAGCGCTACCTGTCGGTCGAAGGCTTCCTGCCGACCTAAGCCTCTCCTTGGAGCGCGGTGGTGGCCGCGCTCCACAAGTCGTCGGCCAGCCGTCCTACAGCGCCTTCGGGGACCGGACGGAACAATGGAATCAGGTCGCCGCAAGCGCCGTGCAACCGGCACCCAAGCGCAGCGGCGGCAACTGATTCCGACCGATTGCCGCTATGTCTCTACCCACCCCCTCCCCCATCGCATTCCGGGCACTCACCGTGAATGTGCACAAGGGGTTCAGCACGTTCAACCGCCGCTTCGTACTGCACGAACTGCGCGACGCGGTGCGTCAGGTCGGCACCGATCTCGTCTTCCTGCAAGAAGTGCACGGCTCCCACCGAGCACATGCGCAGCGCATCGCCAATTTCCCGCAGGTGCCCCAGTACGAATTTTTGGCCGACGAGATTTGGCATGAACACGCCTATGGCCGGAACGCCGTGTACGACAACGGCGACCACGGCAATGCCCTGCTGTCCAAGTTCCCCATCGTCCATTACGAGAACCACGACATCTCGATCAGTGGCCCCGAGCGCCGCGGCATGCTGCACTGCGTGGTGCAGCCGCCCGGGGACCACCGCCCGCTCCATGCCATCTGCGTGCACCTGGGCCTGCAAGAGGGCCACCGCCAGAAGCAGCTGCAATTGGCTTGCAAGCTGATCAATTCCCTGCCTGCCAACGAAGCGGTGGTGATGGCCGGCGACTTCAACGACTGGCGTGGGCGCGCGCACCGCGTGCTGCAGGACGGCGCGGGCCTGACGGAAGTATTTGTAAAAGCCCAGGGGCATGCGGTGCGCACCTTCCCGGCGTCCATGCCAGTGTTGGCGCTGGACCGCATTTATGTGCGCGACGCAGCCATGCATACGCCGCTGGCGCTGCCAAAGAAGCCGTGGGACAAACTCTCTGACCATGCCCCTTTGGCTGCGGAGATTTTTCTATGAGCCGGCGCCCACGCCCACCGCGCTCCAGCCGCTGGGTGGAGGGCAACGACTTCGAGCTCCTGGAAAACGGCGAGGAATTCTTCCCACGCGTCTTTGGCGCCATCGATGCGGCCGAGCGCGAGGTGTGGCTGGAAACCTTCATCCTTTTCGACGACAAAATTGGACGCCAACTGCACGCGGTTCTGCTGGCGGCGGCGAAAAGGGGCGTCAAGGTGCACGCCTTGGTTGACGGTTTTGGCTCACCCGACTTGCCGGAGCGCTACATCGGCGAGCTGGTCGAAGCCGGCGTGCAGTTCCGTACCTTTGACCCCGGCCGCACCTTGTTTGGCCAGCGCCTGAATGTGCTGCGCCGCATGCACCGAAAGATCGTCGTGGTCGATGGCCGTCTTGGCTTCATTGGCGGCCTCAACTATTCCGCCGACCATGTGGCCGATTTCGGGCCTGAGGCCAAGCAGGACTACGCGGTGCAAGTGCGCGGCCCCATCGTCGCGCAAATGCACAGCTTCGTACAAACTGCGTCAGACACCGACCGGGGCCAGCAGCCAAGCGACGCGCCGTCGTTCATTGACCTGTCGCCCCAAGGCGAGGCGGGCGCCATCTTCGTTACGCGCGACAACCACCGCCACAAAACCGACATCGAGCGCCACTACCGCGTGGCGCTGCGCTCGGCTCGCAAGCGCGTGGTGATCGCGAACGCCTATTTCTTCCCGGGCTACCGCTTCATTCGCGAAATGCGCCGGGCCGCGCGGCGCGGTGTGGACGTGCGCCTGATCCTGCAAGGCCAGCCGGACATGCCCATCGTGCGCACAGCGGCGAGCATGCTTTATGAACACCTGCTGCGCGCTGGCGTGCACATCTACGAATACTGCGATCGCCCTCTGCACGGCAAAGTGGCGTTGGTGGACGACCAATGGTCCACCGTCGGCTCGAGCAACCTCGATCCGCTGAGCTTGGCGCTCAATCTGGAAGCCAACGTGGTGATTCGCGACCGCGCCTTCAATGCCCAGTTGCACGAGCGCCTGAGCACGCTTATGGAGAACAGCTGCCGCAACATCGAAGTGCCGCCACCAAGCCGGTGGGCGCGCTTGCGCTTGCTGCGCAGCTACTTTGTTTTTCACCTAATGCGCTGGTTTCCTACCTGGGCGCAGTGGCTTCCCAAGCATGAGCCGGTGATCACATTGGCTGAGGTCGCACCCAGCTGCGCAACCCACGACGGCGCGTCCACCGCGAAGGACGACCAAACGCAGCCGCGCGCGGCTGCTTAAGGCCGGCAGTGGCAGCAAACAGCCCATCGAATATCAACGCAAAAGACCAGCGGCCTGTGACAGGCCGCTCTTCCAAACGCACCAACGCCACGAGCACCAACACCCTGGCCGAGCTGCGCGAACGCGCATGGTGGCCCTGGCTCACCCGCGGTCTGGCGGGCGCCTTCTTCCTCGTGGTGGCTGGACTCATCGTCCACCAAGCGCGCAGCGTGGACTGGCCCGCAGTGTGGCAAGCCGTCTTGGCACTGCCAGCGCGTGTGCTTTGGGCTGGCAGTGCCTTGGCACTGCTGAGCCATTTCACCTACGGCAGCTTTGAGTGGATTGGCCGCCACCTGACTCAGCATCGCTTGTCCCGCGGCGCCACCCTGGGCATCGCGATGACCAGCTACGCCTTCACGCTCAACCTCGGCTCGTTGATCGGCGGCGTCGGGGTGCGCTACCGCCTCTACAGCCGCCGCGGCATCGACCCCGGCACGATCGGCCAAGTCGTGGCCACCAGCATCTTGACCAACTGGGTCGGCTACCTGCTGCTCGCCGCGCTGGTGCCGTGGTTCTGGATACCGCCGGCGGTGTTTGGTTGGACCGCCACGGCTGCGCAGTGGCGCATCGGCGGCGCACTGCTGGCGCTGGTGCCATTGGCCTACTTTTGCCTTTGCTTTCTGCGCGGCGGTCGACCGCTGGAAATGCGCGGCCATGCCTACCCGCTGCCGCGCTGGCCGCTCGCGCTGTGGCAATTGGCCGTGTCGGTCGCCAACTGGATGCTGATGGGCGCAGCGCTGTGGGCCGTGCTGCAGGGGCAAGTGGCCTACCCTGCTGCGTTGGCAACGGTCATGCTGGGGGCGGTCGCTGGGCTGGTTCTGCGTGTGCCTGCTGGCTTGGGCGTGCTCGAATCGGTGGGCGTGGCGCTGCTCGCCACCGAGGCGCTCTCCAAAACGGACGTGCTGGCGGCATTGCTCGCCTACCGCGCGCTCTACTACTTTTTGCCACTGGTGCTGGCGGCTCTGGCACTTGCCACGCAGGAGTGGTTGGTACGCGAAAAAAATAAATGAAAATGACATGAAACGCTTACCCATAAAGCGCTAACAGCTATACTTTTTGAAAATTTTCGCCTTAGGCAGACGACTTATTTCCCGATGCGCCGTATCATGCGGCCCCCTGCTGCACCTGCCCGATCACCACGGGCCGCGCCCATGATTCGCCTCTCCGAAATCCGCCTGCCGCTGTCTGCGGCAGAGCATCCCGAGCCTGCACTTATCCAATCCGCAGCCACCGTGCTCGGCATTGAAGCGGCCGCCATTGCCGGCATTACCGTTTTCAAGCGCAGTTTTGACGCCCGCAAGCGCGAGCTGCTTGCGGTCTACATCGTCGACTTGGAGCTGGCCGATCGCGCGCAAGAGCGCGGCCTGCTGGCACGCCATGCGGGGCACCCGCACATTCAGCCGACGCCCGACATGGCCTGGGTTCCGGTTGGGCATGCACCGCCGACACTGAACGAGCGCCCGGTTGTCGTCGGTTTCGGGCCTTGCGGCATTTTTGCCGCGCTGGTGCTGGCGCAAATGGGTTTCAAGCCCATCGTGCTCGAACGCGGGAAAGCCGTGCGCGAGCGCACGCAGGACACCTGGGCGCTGTGGCGCAAGCGCGAGCTGCACCCCGAGAGCAACGTGCAGTTTGGCGAAGGCGGCGCCGGAACGTTCTCGGACGGAAAGCTCTACAGCCAGATCAAAGATCCGCGCTTTCTGGGCCGCAAGGTCATGCACGAATTCGTGCTGGCGGGGGCGCCGGAGGAAATTTTGTACGCCGCGCACCCGCACATCGGCACCTTCAAGCTGGTGAAGGTGGTGGAGACCATGCGCGCGCAAATCGTCGCGCTGGGCGGCGAGGTGCGCTTTGGCCAACGCGTCACCGATCTTCTGGTGGACGACGGCACGAGCGGGCGGCGCATCGTCGGCCTGCGGGTGCTCGACCAAGAGACGGGGGTGGAGCACGAGCTGGCCACCTCGCAGGTCGTCATGGCGCTCGGCCACAGCGCGCGCGACACCTTTGCCATGCTGCACACGCGCGGCGTCGCCATGGAGGCCAAACCGTTTTCCATCGGCTTTCGCATCGAGCACCCGCAGGGTCTCATCGATCGCGCCCGCTGGGGCAGGCATGCCGGCAACCCGCTGCTGGGCGCTGCCGACTACAAACTCGTACACCACGCGGCCAACGGGCGCGCAGCCTACAGTTTTTGCATGTGCCCCGGCGGCACGGTGGTCGCCGCGACCAGCGAGCCCGGCCGCGTGGTGACCAACGGCATGAGCCAGTATTCGCGCAACGAGCGCAACGCCAACGCCGGCCTGGTGGTGGGCATCACGCCCGAAGACTACCCCCACGACCCGGCGGCATTCGAAGCCGCGCTGGGCGCGACGCACGGCGTGCAGCACCTGCGGGAAGGCCAAGCGCACCCACTCGCCGGCATTGTGCTGCAGCGTCAGCTCGAATCGCACGCCTATGTGCTGGGCGGCAGCGACTACAGCGCGCCTGCGCAGCTGGTGGGCGATTTCCTTGCGGGCCATGCTTCCACCGCAATGGCAAGCGTGGAACCTTCGTACCAGCCCGGCGTGCGCCCCGTCGATTTGGCGAGTGCGCTGCCCGGCTACGCCGTTGCCGCGCTGCGCGAAGCTTTGCCGGTGTTCGGCAAAAAAATCAATGGCTTTGACATGCCCGACGCCGTGCTTACGGGTGTGGAGACGCGCACTTCGTCGCCGCTGCGCATCGACCGCGACGAGGATTTTCAAAGCCCCAACACCGCGGGCCTCTACCCCGCCGGGGAAGGCGCAGGCTACGCGGGCGGCATTCTCTCGGCCGGAGTGGACGGCATCAAGGTCGGCGAGGCGGTGGCGCGTGCACTGTTGGGCGTGCGCAGCAGCGGCTGAAATCCCGCCCCATACAGTGGGCGCAGGCGTTAGAGTGGGGCGAGAACCCCTCGCTCCATGCGCCTTCCTCGCCTTCTCGCTGTCCTGAGTCTTGCGCCTCTGCTGGCCGCGTGCGCCGGCTTGGGCGGCGATTCCAGCCCGCAGACCTTGCAGAACACGCTGGGCATGCAGTTTGTCTTGCTCCCGGCAGGCGAATTCCTAATGGGGAGCGACGAGCCAGTTGAACAGATGGCGCACGATTACCCGGCCTACGAACGCAAACGCCTCAGCGCACTGTTCGACGAAGTGCCGGTGCACCGCGTGCGCATCACCCAGCCGTTCTTTATGGGCCAGCATGAGGTCACGGTGGGCCAGTTTCGCCAGTTTGTGCAGCGCTCGGGTTACACCCCCGAATCCATTGCCGACGGCACGGGTGGCTACGGTTACAACGCTGCATACGACCCTGCCACCACCCGGCGCGGCGACGCCTTCGAAGGCCGGGACCCCAAATACTCTTGGCAGAACCCCGGCTTTGCGCAGGACGACCGGCACCCGGTCCTGAACGTGACCTGGAACGACGCCATGGCGCTCACCAGTTGGCTGAGCGCACAGGAAGGCGCGACCTATCGCCTGCCGACCGAGGCCGAATGGGAATACGCCTGCCGCGCCGGCTCACGCAGCCGCTACCCGGGCAGCGACGCGCCAGAGGCGCTGCTGCAGCAGGGCAACACCTTCGACGCGGATGCGGCGCGTTACTGGCCCCGCTGGCAGACCTTTGCGCTCCACGGCTCAGACGGCTATGCGTTCACTGCGCCCGTAGGAAGCTTTGGTGCCAATGCCTTCGGCCTCTACGACATGTTGGGCAACGCTTGGGAGTGGACGGCGGACTGGCACAGCGACACGTACTACGCAGAATCCCCTGTGGCCGACCCACAAGGCCCTGCCGACGGCGCCGTGCGGGTGCGGCGAGGCGGCTCTTGGCACACCTGGTCGCTCTACGCCCGCTGCAGCTACCGCAACTGGAACTCACCGCAAACCCGCTACACGCTGGTCGGCATGCGGCTGGTGCGCGAAGCGCCGCGCACCGCACCTTGAATGGGCTGTGCGGCGGCGAGCAAGCTCACTTCTGCGCGTTTTGCAGTGCGGCAATGCGCTCTTCAATCGGCGGGTGGGTCGAAAACAATTTGCCGATGCCCCCGGCAATACCCATCGCCTGCATGCTCTTGGGAAGTTCTGCCGTGTGCACGCCGCCCAGGCGGGCAAGCGCATTGATCATGGGCTGGCGCTTGCCCATCAGCTGGGCAGAGCCTGCGTCGGCGCGGAACTCGCGCTGACGCGAGAACCAGGCGACAACGATGGCGGCTAGAAAGCCGAGCGCAATGTCGAGCACGATGGTGGTGACGTAGTAACCAATGCCAGGGCCCGAACGGTTTTCATTGTTCTTGTTCAAGAAGCTGTCCACCGCGTAGCCAATCACGCGCGACAGGAAGACTACAAAGGTGTTCATCACGCCCTGGATCAGCGTCATGGTGACCATATCGCCATTGGCAATGTGGGCCACTTCGTGGCCAATGACCGCCTCAACCTCTTCGCGTGTCATGTTGCGCAGCAGGCCAGTGGACACCGCCACCAGCGCCGAGTTCTTGAACGCACCCGTGGCAAAAGCGTTCGGATCGCCCTCGAAAATGCCGACTTCCGGCATGCCGATGCCAGCCTTTTCGGCGAAACCGCGTACCGTCTCGACAATCCAGGCTTCGTCGCCATTGCGCGGTGCCCCGATCACCTGCACGCCCGCACTCCACTTGGCCACGGGTTTGCTGATGAGCAGCGAAATAATGGCGCCGCCAAAACCCATGATGAAGGCGAACCCAAGCAGCGCACCAAGGTTGAGGCCGTTGGGCGTGAGGTACCGGTTGACGCCGAGCAGGCTGGCCACGATGCCGAGCACCACCACCACGGCAAGGTTGGTCATCAAAAACAGGGCAATACGTTTCATTCAGGCTCCACAAAAGAGTCGGTTGGGGATGCAATTCAAGGTCGAAACAGGTGGGGCACTTGGCCGAATTTTCAAGGGCAGCGCGGTGGACGAAACACCGTGGCGTCATCATAAAAGCTCGGCGTTTCATTGCCCGACCACCAGCCCGGGACACCCAGCAGCGGCAATGGCGCAAAGGGCTTGGTGGCGAGCCATGCGGGTTCGAGCTGCTGCGCAAGCCAATGGTCCTGATTCACTTCTAAATGTATAGCATTCGGCGCAATCAGTACGTGCGCTGTAATGCCTTTTCTTGGATGAACCAGTTGCTCCATCACGGCATGGCCGAAAAGGGTGAGGCGGGCCTCGCGCCAAAGCGCACGGTGCTGCAAGAACAGCGCCGTCCAGTCGCGCGCGAGCAGCGCTTGCCAAAGCGGGGGCGGTGCTTCGAGCAGGGCACCGCTTTCGTCCATCAGCGTGCAAGCATCGCGAAGGGGCCCGCGCACCGGCCCTACGCCCTGCGCCGCAAGCGCGCCGGCTTGCAACTGGTTCAGGCGCCGCTTGGATTGGCCAAAGCGCTGCCACACCAGGCCGTTGAAAAAGTCGTGCAGGTTGCCACGCGTGGGCACACTGCGGTTTTCGAAAATGAACTGCTCGTAGGCCGTTCCGGCCGGCAGCTCGGTCTGGGCGACAAAACGCACCGGCGCAAGCCCTGAGGCATTGAGCGCCTCGTGCACCGGCGTGCCGCCGCGCACTTGCTGCGCGAGAGGTAAGCCAAGGCCGCGCCAGGGTTCGAGCCAGGGAGCGCCCCAGTCCACCTCGGGAAAGTCGGCGCCTTTCGTCTGTTTCGGCTGGCCAGCCATTTCCCGGGCGTGTCAGCCGTGCGCGCGCCAAGCCAATGCCTCGCCCGAACGCAGTGGCTTGAGCTCGGCCTCGCCAAAGGCAAAGCTGTCCGGCGGTGTCCAGCGTTCGCGAACCAGGGTGAGGGTGCCACGATTGCGCGGCAGGCCGTAGAACGCTGGGCCATGGAAGCTGGCAAAGCCTTCAAGTTTGTCAAGTGCGCTCACCGAATCGAAGGCCTCAGCGTACAACTCCATGGCCGCATGCGCCGTGTAGCAGCCGGCGCAGCCGCTGGCGTGTTCTTTGAGATGCGCAGCGTGCGGCGCACTGTCGGTGCCGAGGAAGAAGCGGTCGCTGCCGCTGGTGGCGGCCTGCACCAGCGCACGGCGGTGCTCTTCGCGCTTGAGCACAGGCAGGCAGTAGTAGTGCGGACGAATGCCGCCGGTGAAGATGGCGTTGCGGTTGTAGAGCAGGTGGTGGGCGGTCAGCGTGGCAGCAGTGAACGGGCCCGCGTCTTGCACGTACTGCGCAGCCTCCCGCGTGGTGATGTGCTCGAACACAATCTTCAGTTCGGGGAAATCGCGCCGCAGCGGGATGAGCTGCTGCTCGATAAACACCGCCTCGCGGTCGAACAGGTCTATGTCAGGGCTGGTGACTTCGCCGTGCATCAGGAGCAGCATGCCCGCCTTCTGCATGGCTTCAAGCGTGGCGTAGGTCTTGCGCAGGTCGGTGACGCCCGCGTCGCTGTTGGTCGTGGCGCCGGCCGGGTAAAGCTTGGCGGCGACTACGCCGGCTTCCCTCGCACGGACGATCTCATCCGGCGGCAGGTTGTCGGTGAGGTACAGCGTCATCAACGGCTCGAATTCCACACCTTCCGGCACGGCTGCGAGGATGCGCTGCTTATATTCCAGCGCCTGCTGCGCGGTAGTGACCGGCGGGCGCAGGTTGGGCATGATGATGGCGCGGCCAAACTGGGCCGCTGTATGCGGCACCACGGTCTGCAGCGCTTCGCCGTCGCGCACATGCAAGTGCCAGTCGTCGGGGCGGGTGATGGTGAGGGTTTGCGGGGCGGTGGAGGGGCTTTGCGCGGTCATGCGCTGGATTGTCCCATCGTCTTGAGAACTATCGAAACAGTAGCTGCATGCGATTTACCCATAAGCGCTAGAGGCCGATTTTGGTTAAATTTTTTCGCTTACGGCGTGAGATGTTGAATTGCTGGAGGGCCGAGTCCATGCGCTGCGAACGTTGCGCCGGGATTCCGGGATTGGGGTCGGAGCACGAGTTTCGCTGCGCGAAATCGCGATCCGACCCCAATGCCTGCGCTTATGGCGTACGAACACAGCGCGGCTCCAGGCCTGAAAGGGCTTCCGCCTCTGGCACCGAGGCGCGACGCGCCTCAGGGGGACGATCTCTAGTGCGGCAGTATCTTGTTCAGAAAATCCTTGGTGCGCGGCTGGCGGGCTTCGAGGTTGTTGAAGAACTCGTCGCTCGTGCAATCCTCCAGAATCTGGCCGCCCACGTCCATGAAGATGACGCGGTGCGCCACCTTCCTCGCAAAGCCCATCTCATGGGTGACGCACATCATGGTCATGCCCTCGTTGGCCAAACCCACCATCACGTCGAGCACCTCGCCGACCATTTCAGGGTCGAGCGCCGAGGTCGGCTCGTCAAACAACATAACGATGGGGTCCATGCTGAGGGCGCGGGCAATGGCCACGCGCTGCTGCTGGCCACCCGAGAGCTGGCCGGGGAACTTGTCCTTGTGGGCAGTCAGACCCACCCGCTCCAGCATCTTCAGGCCACGCTTTTTGGCGTCGTCTGTGCTGCGGCCCAGCACCTTGATCTGCGCGATGGTGAGGTTTTCCGTCACCGAGAGGTGCGGGAACAGCTCGAAATGCTGAAACACCATGCCGACGCGGCTGCGCAGCTTGGGCAGGTTGGTCTTGGGGTCATGCAATGCAACGCCATCCACCGATATCTCACCCTTCTGAAAGGGTTCAAGAGCGTTGATGGTTTTGATCAGTGTGGACTTGCCCGAACCCGACGGGCCGCAGACCACTACCACCTCACCTTTGCTGACGGAGGTCGTGCACTCATCGAGCACCTGCACAGAGCCATACCATTTGGATACGTTGTTGAGCTGAATCATCACAGCACCTCTCACAGACCGCGCCTCAACATCAATAACAACAGTTTCTTTTTGCAGTTCAACTACTTGGTTCATTTTCAACCTCGTTTTCTTCAACGCACGATGGCAATCTTGCGGTGCAGGCGTTTGACGGCCCAGGACAGCGCAAAGCAAATGACGAAATAGACCACGGCTGCGACCAAGTAGGCCTCGATGGGTCGACCATAGTTCTTACCGGCGATCTCGAAGCCCTTGAGCATGTCGTAGGCACCAATGGCGTACACCAGCGAGGTGTCCTGAAACAAGATGATGGTCTGCGTCAGCAGTACCGGCAGCATGTTGCGAAACGCCTGCGGCAAGATCACGAGCTTCATGTTCTGCCCGTAAGTCATGCCCATGGCCATGCCGGCAAACACCTGGCCGCGCGAAATCGACTGAATACCGGCACGCATGATTTCACTGAAATACGCCGCCTCGAAAGCCACGAAGGTAACCACAGCCGAGGTCTCCGCGCCAATGGGCCGCCCAATGATGGCAGGCATCAGCAAGAAGAACCACAAGATCACCATGACCAGCGGAATGCTGCGCATGCCATTGACATAGATGGTCGCCGGCACCATGAGTACTTTGCGACCCGACAGACGCATCAGCGCCAAAATGGTGCCGAAAATCACGCCGCCAATGGTGGCGACCACAGTGAGCATGACACTGAAATACAGGCCCTTGAGGACAAAGTTGCTCAGCAAATCCCAGTTGTAGAACGAGAAGTCGAGTGCAAGATTCATCTCAGTGCCCCCCGGCGCTGGCGGCAACAATGAAACCGGGAACGCGCGAGCGTTTCTCGATGAACGCCATGACGCGGTTGATCGCGAAGGCAGACACGACATAGAGCCCGGTCACAGCCAAGTAGACCTCCACGCCGCGTGAAGTTTCTTCCTGCGCCTGCATCGCGAACATGGTCAGCTCGGCCACCGACACCGCAAAGGCGACGGACGAATTCTTGAAAATGTTCATGGTCTCGCTGGTCAATGGGGGAATGATGATGCGCAGCCCCATGGGCAGCAGCACGTAGCGGTAGGTCTGGAAGGTGGTGAAACCCACTGCCATACCCGCATAGCGCTGACCGCGAGGAAGCGACTCCAGCCCCGATTTCACCTGCTCGGCAATACGGGCCGAAGTGAACAGGCCAAGCGCAAAGATCACCAAAATAAAACCTGGCACGCGCTGCAGCGACGGAAAGAACGAAGGCAGTACGTGATACCAAAGAAAAAGCTGCACCAGGAGCGGAATATTCCGAAACAGCTCCACCCAAGCATTGCCCAGACGCACCACCCAGGGCCGGCCTTCCAAGGTGCGCAGCGTGCCGATGAGGCCGCCAAGCACCAACGCCAGCGCCAACGACAGCAGCGACACCGACACCGTCCAGCCCCAGGCCGACAGCAGCCAATCGAGGTAGGTGATGTCTCCGCCTTTGCCGAAACACCCGGGCACGGCGGTTTGATCGAGCGTGTCCGTGCAGAACACCTGCCAATCCCAACTCATAGGATTCCTTTCAAATCGCGGCCACGCCGCGCCACGAAAAAGCCCCCCCGAGCCAATGGCTCGCAGGGGGCGTGGAAGCAATTGTCACCTTACTTCTTGGCGTAGTCTTCCATAGGCTTGTCGTTTGGATGCGCCCAGGCTTCCTTGGTGGCCTCGGACATAGGAAGACCAATCTTGGTGTTGGTCGGCGGCACGGGCTGCATGAACCACTTGTCGTACAGCTTGGCCAGCGAACCATCTGCGATCTGGCGCTTGATGGAATCGTCCACCGCCTTCTTGAACGCCGGGTCGTCCTTGCGCATCATGCAGGCGATGGGCTCCACCGACAGCACTTCGCCGACGATCTTGTAATCGGCCGGGTTTTTCGCCTTGGAAATGTTGGCAGCAAGAATGGAGCCATCCATCACAAATGCATCGGCCCGGCCCGTTTCCACCATCAGGAAGCTGTCGGCGTGGTCCTTGCCGTACACCTCTTTGAAGTCCAGGTTGCCGGCGCGTTCGTTCTTGCGCAGGGTCTGCACCGAGGTGGTGCCCGTGGTGGTGGCTACGGTCTTCCCTTTGAGGTTCTTGATGGACGTGATGCCCGAACTGGCCTTCACGGCCATGCGAATCTCTTCCACGTAGGTGGTGACCGCAAACGCCACATCCTTTTGACGTGCGGCATTGTTGGTGGTGGAGCCACATTCGAGGTCCACCGTGCCGTTGGTGACCAGGGGAATGCGGTTTTGCGAGGTCACGGGCTGGTATTTGACGTCCAGCTTGGCCAGGCCGAGGTCCTTCTTCAAGTCGTCAATGATGCGCTCGCCCATCTCGGTATGAAAGCCGACGTACTTGCCATTGCCCAGCGTATACGACAGCCCGGACGACTCGCGCACCCCCAGCGTAATGCTGCCCGCGCCCTTGATTTTTGCCAAGGTGTCGTTTGCCTGGGCGAAGGCGCTGCTTGCAGCCAGAGCGACCACGGCTGCAGCCAATAAATGCTTTTTCATTGTTTGTCTCCTTGCGGGTATGCCGAAAACGGCGGTGCATTGGCGCGCGATGTCCGCGGCGCTCCCACATTGAAATGCAGAATGGACCGATTGGGTGAACAATTTTTACAATTTTTCGTGGCCGCCCGCGCCCGCAGGCAATCGCGGCAATGAAAAAGGGCAGATACTTGGCCAGCCAAACCAACGAAACCACAGCAGCGAACGCAGCTACCGCCAGAGCAACCGCTGCCACTTGGGCGCCAATGCGCGCTGCGGCCCCCCACGCCGAAATCAAGCTTTGGCAGCGCCAGCGGCTTGTTCGACCAGGAAATCCCACAAAGCGTCTTTTTTCTCTCGCCCCGTCTCGCGCGGCGCTGGGCGTTCGCGGCAAATGCGCACGTCCATGGTGATTTGCAATGGCGTCAACTCAGGCGGCGCGGCGCTCACCAAGCGGCGAGCGCGCAAGTCCTTCTTGACAGCGCTCAGCGGCAAAAAGGCGACGCCATGCCCTTCCAGCGCCATGGCTTTGAGCCCTTCGGCCATGTCGGTTTCGTACACGCGGTCGAGATGCAGAGGCACCGGCGATTCTTTGAGGATCAGCTCCGTAACGCGTCCCAGATAGGCGCCTGGCGCATACCCCAGATAGGGCAAGGGCTCGGCAGCGGTGCCCGGAAGGCAGTGGAGCGGCCGGCCGTCTGGGCCCGGACGCGAATAAGGCGCAAGCGTTTCCTGACCCAGGGTGAGCATTTCGTAGCGGTTGGCGTCCAGCTGAAACGGTTGCGAGGCGTGGTGGTAGGTCACCAGCAGGTCGCAACTGCCTTCCACCAGACGCATGACGGCGTCGTGCACGTTCAGGGCAATCAAGCGGCTCTTGAACGGCCCGAAGCGCTCGCGAATGCGGGAAACCCATTCCGGGAAAAACGTGAACGCCAAGGTGTGCGGCACGGCGAACTCGATCATGTCCTGGCTGGAGCTGCCGTGCGCACGCAACACCGCGCGCGTGCTGTGCAGCGCCTGCAGCATTTCAAGTGACTGGTCGTACAGCGTGCGGCCGGCCGGAGTTAACCGCGTCGGGTAAGAGCTGCGATCGACAAGATCGGTGCCTGCCCACGCTTCAAGCGCCTGAATGCGGCGCGAGAACGCCGGCTGCGTCACATGGCGCAGCTGGGCCGAGCGGCTAAAGCTGCGCGTCTCAGCCAGGCTGACAAAATCTTCGAGCCACTTGGTTTCCATCGGCCAATTATCCGCCCGCGCATGCAGTGCTCGCACGACCAGCCTGCGTTGCACGCATAATGTTTCGCGCTGGCGCCATGCTTGCTGCGCTGGCGGTCGTTCGCATCCCTGATCGCCTTTCTCTGAATGTCTCCACCTGAACCGATTCCGCCGCCGGACACTCCGGCCGACGACCACCCCCGCTCGCTTGCGCTGGAAGACTGGCTGACGGTGCTGTCCATGGCTGCGCTGGCCCTCATCACCTTTGCCAACGTGCTGGTGCGCTACTTCACCGACGCCTCGTTTGCTTGGACGGAGGAGTTCTCCGTCTTCCTGATGATCGTGCTGGCGCTGGTCGGCGGCTCGGCCGCTGTGGCGCGCGACCGGCACATCCGCATCGAATTTTTCTCCAGCAGCGGCAGCGCACTGCGCCAGCGGCGTCTGGCGCAGTTGGGTGCTTTGATGGTGGCGGTGCTGTTCACTTTGATGGCGGCGCTGAGCGTGCGCCTGGTGTGGGACGACTACCGCTATGGCGAGACCTCGCCCGGCATCGGCGTTCCCCAGTGGTGGTACTCGATGTGGTTTCCCCTGCTCACCGCCCTGATCGCGCTGCGCGCATTTGGCTTGCTGCTGCGCATTACGCGCCGCCGACCCGCGCCATGATTGCGACCCTGCTGTTTGCTGCGTTTGCGGTGTTCCTGCTGGCGGGCGTGCCTGTGGGCGCGGCGCTTGGTCTGGCGGGTGCCGCCGCGATTGCCGTTGCCAACGCGGATTCGCAGTGGTTCGGGCTGCTGGCGGTGCCGCAGAATTTCTACGCTGGCCTGGGCAAGTACCCGCTGCTCGCCATTCCCATGTTCGTGCTGGTCGGCTCCATTTTCGACCGCTCAGGCGTGGCGGCGCGACTGGTCAACCTGGCTGTGGCGATGGTCGGGCGCGGCCCCGGCATGCTGCCGCTGGTGGCTATTGGCGTGGCCATGTTTCTGGGGGGCATTTCGGGCTCTGGCCCAGCCACCGCGGCGGCCATTGGCGGCGTGATGCTGCTGGCCATGCAGCGCGCCGGGTACCCGCCTGCGTTTTCTGCGAGCGTGGTGGCGGCTGCGGCCTCGACCGATATCTTGATTCCACCGTCGGTGGCCTTCATCGTCTATTCGGTGCTGGTGCCGGGTGCCTCGGTGCCGGCGCTATTTGCTGCTGGCTTGATCCCCGGCATGCTGGCGGGGCTGGCGCTGGCAATTCCCACGGTATGGCTGGCGCGGCGCCACCGCATGGGCCAGCTCGAAGCTGCTCTGCCGCGTCCACCCTTTTGGCGCAGCCTGCGCGAAGCGAGCTGGGGCCTGGCAGCGCCGGTGCTCATCTTGGGCGGCATGCGCGCGGGCTGGTTCACACCGACGGAAGCGGCCGTAGTGGCCGTGTTTTATGGGCTGTTTGTGGGCATGGCGATCCACCGCACCATTAAAGTGCGCGACCTGTTCGTCATCCTGCGCGAATCGGGCGAGCTGTCGGCGGTGATTTTGCTGGTGGTGTCGCTCGCCGCCATCTTCGCGTTCTCGCTTTCCACACTCGGCGTGATCGACCCGATTACCAACGCCATCGTCCACTCCGGCCTGGGCGAAGGCGCAGTGCTGGCGATGCTGATCCTGATGCTCATCGTGCTGGGCATGTTCCTCGACGGCATCTCGATTTTTCTCATCTTCGTGCCGCTGATGATGCCCATCCTGAACCACTACCGGTGGGACCCGGTATGGTTTGGCGTGATCCTCACGCTCAACGTCGCCATTGGCCAGTTCACGCCGCCGATGGCAGTGAACCTAATGGTGTCGAGCCGCATCGCTGGCGTGCGCATGGAAGACACCACCCGCTGGGTGCTGTGGCTGGTGGGCGCCATGTGCGTCGCCATGCTGTGCGTCATCCTCTGGCCGCAACTGGCGCTCTGGCTGCCTCACACCCTGGGTTACTGATTTTTCACAAGGAGACTACAACCATGAAACTGCGTACCTTCCTCACCTCGGCCGTTGCCGCCGCTGCCGCGCTGGCCTTCAGCGCCCCCGCCGCGCTGGCGCAGAGCAATTACAAGAGCGAGTACCGCATGTCGCTGGTGCTTGGCACGGCCTTCCCATGGGGCAAAGGCGGCGAAATTTGGGCAAACAAGGTGCGCGAGCGCACCAACGGCCGCATCAACATCAAGCTCTACCCCGGCGTCTCGCTGATTCAGGGCGACCAGACGCGTGAATTTTCCGCATTGCGCCAAGGCGTGATCGACATGGCCATTGGCTCGACCATCAACTGGTCGCCCCAGGTCAAGCAGCTCAACCTGTTCTCGCTGCCCTTCCTGATGCCCGACTACGCCGCCATCGATGCGCTCACGCAAGGCGAAGTCGGCAAGAGCCTGTTCACCACGCTGGACAAAGCCGGTGTGGTGCCGCTCGCCTGGGGCGAGAACGGCTACCGCGAAATCTCGAACTCCAAACACCCGATCAAGACCCCGGCGGACCTGAAGGGTATGAAGATTCGCGTCGTTGGTTCGCCGCTGTTCCTCGACACCTTCACCGCGCTGGGCGCCAACCCCACGCAGATGAGCTGGGCCGATGCCCAGCCGGCCATGGCCAGCGGCGCGGTGGACGGGCAGGAAAACCCGCTCTCCATCTTCACCGCTGCAAAGTTGCACAGCGTGGCGCAAAAATACCTGACGCTGTGGGGCTACATCGCCGATCCGCTGATCTTTGTGGTGAACAAGGAAGTCTGGAACAGCTGGACACCCGCCGACCGAGACATCGTGCGCCAGGCCGCAGTGGACGCCGGCAAGGAGCAAATTGCCTTGGCGCGCAAGGGTGTGATTGAAGCCGACAAGCCGCTGCTCAAGCAGATTGAGGGCCTCGGCGTGACGGTTACCCAATTGACCCCAGCCGAGCGCGACGCCTTCGTGCAGGCCACGCGCCCGGTGTACACCAAGTGGAAGGGCCAGGTCGGCAACGACTTGGTGAACATGGCCGAGAAGGCGATTGCCGCGCGCAAGCAATAAGTACCGAGCTGCACCCCTGCAGACCCCGCTTCGGCGGGGTTTTCTTTTTTTGATAGCTGGTAGCGCTTTACCAGTAAGCGCTAGGGGCCTAAAAGACCAAAACTTTTCAATCCTGTTTGAGCTGGCGCAGACGCCAGAACCGACGGTTATGCGCAAAACGGTCGATCTTATGCAGGCGCGCATGGATAATCCCGCGCATACGCCCTGCGCCATGGGCCTGCACCACAGATCCATGGCACAGGGCGTTTCCACGCGTGCTGCGCGCCCACAAGGCTGCACCTCTCTTGGGTTTATGAACTTTTGAACGCCGCCTGCGACCGGGCGGCGTTTGTCCTTGTATTGCGGCTTTTCCCGCCCAACGAAAGCAGATCCATGCGCCAAGAAAGCGACTTTATTGGAGTCAAGACCATTCCCCCCGCGGCCTACTGGGGGGTGCACACCGCCCGAGCGGTCGAAAATTTCCCGATCACCGGGCACACCGTGGCACAAATGCCCGAACTCATTCGCGCTTTTGCCTTTGTCAAGAAAGCTGCAGCACACGCCAACCTGCAGCTCGGCGCCATCAACAGCACCCAAGCCGGCGCCATTGCCCAAGCCTGCGACGACCTGATTGCCGGCCAGTTGCACGACCAGTTTGTCGTCGACGTTATCCAGGGGGGCGCCGGCACCTCCACGAACATGAACGCCAACGAAGTAATCGCCAACCGTGCCCTTGAGCACTTGGGATTGCCCAAAGGCAGCTACGACACCGTCCACCCGAACGACCACGTCAACGCCTCGCAAAGCACGAACGACGCCTACCCCACTGCGCTCAAGCTCGCCACCTACTTTGGCATTCAGAACCTGCTCGCCGCGCTCGCCGCGCTGCGCGGCGCCTTCCAGGCCAAAGCGCTGGAATTCGCTCCCGTCCTCAAAATCGGCCGCACACAACTACAAGACGCCGTGCCGATGACGCTGGGCCAGGAATTCGCGGCCTTCGCCAGCATGATTGCGGACGACGAAAAGCGCCTGCGCGAATCCGCCTACCTGATGACCGAAGTGAACCTGGGCGGCACCGCCATCGGCACCGGCATCAACGCGCCCGTGGGCTATGTGGCGCTGGTCATTCCCAAGCTGGCCGAACTATCTGGCGTGCCGGTCACAGCCGCCGTCGACATGATTGCCGCCACGGCTGACACCGGCGCGTTCGTGGACATTTCGGGCATCTTGAAACGCATCGCCAGCAAGCTCTCGAAGATCAGCAACGACCTGCGCCTGCTCTCGTCCGGTCCTCAGGCCGGCGTGGGCGACATCAAGCTGCCGGCACGCCAGGCGGGTTCGTCGATCATGCCGGGCAAAGTGAACCCGGTAATTCCAGAAGTGATGAACCAGGTCTGTTTTGAAGTGATTGGCAACGACGTTGCCATCACCATGGCGGCCGAAGCGGGCCAGATGCAGCTCAACGCCTTTGAGCCGCTGATGGGCTGGGCGCTGCACAAGAGCTTGACGCACTTGGCGCGCGCCTGCCACACCCTGCAGGTGAACTGCGTGGAAGGCATTGAAGCCAACCACGCGCTGCTGGACCTGCGCATTGCCGAGTCGATCACCCTGGTGACCGCGCTCAACCCCATCATTGGCTACGAAAAGGCCGCCAGCATCGCCAAGGCAGCGATGGCGAGCGGGAAGCCCATCTCCGTCATCGCCGAAGAGCTCGGCATCATGGGCCAAGTGGAAATGCGCAAACTGCTGGTGCCAGAGAAGCTGACGCAGGTGGGTGTGCTGAGCAAGGTGTGAAGGCTAGCGCGCAGCATCTAGGAAGCAACGCGCCGCTTCAGGTGCTCCACCTCCATCACCCAGTAACGTTGCTTTATTTTTTATAGCTGTTAGCGCTTTACCAGTAAGCGTTAGCGGCCATTTTGGCTGCTATTTTGCTGCAGCGCCCACATCTGCGCGTAGCGCCCGCCCGCGGCCAGCAACTCGGCGTGGGTGCCGCGCTCGACGATACGTCCAGCATCCATCACCAGGATCTGGTGCGCATCCACCACGGTGGAGAGGCGGTGCGCAATCACCAGCGTGGTCTTGCCGCGCGCCACGCTGCGCAGCTCCGCCTGGATGGCGCGCTCGTTCGCTGAATCGAGCGCCGACGTCGCTTCGTCGAACACCAGAATCGGCGGGTTCTTCAGCAAGGTGCGGGCAATCGCCACGCGCTGCTTCTCGCCTCCCGAAAGCTTCAGACCGCGCTCGCCGACCATGGTGTCGTAGCCTTTGGGCGTGCCGGCAATGAAGTCGTGGATGTGCGCCGCGCGCGCGGCCTGCTCGACTTCCTGCTGTGTCGCACCCGGCCGGCCATAGGCAATGTTGTAGGCCACGGTGTCGTTGAACAGCACGGTGTCTTGCGGGACGATGCCCAGCGCTTCGCGCACGCTGGCCTGCGTGACGCTCTGCATGTCCTGCTCGGCAACCGTGATGCGGCCTTGCTGGATGTCGTAGAAGCGAAACAAGAGCCGCGCCAGTGTGGACTTGCCCGCGCCAGACGGCCCAACCACGGCTACCGTCTTGCCGGCGGGAATCTCAAAGCTCACACCGCGCAGGATTGGGCGGTCGCTCTCGTACGCGAAGTGCACGTCTTCAAAGCGTACCGCCGGGCTGCTGCTGTGCGAAAGGACGAGCGGCTCAGCGCCCGGCGCATCGGCGACCTCACGGTCGCGGTCCATCAGCGTGAACATCTTGTCCAAGTCGGTCAGGTTCTGCTTGATTTCGCGGTAAATCACGCCAAAGAAGTTCAGCGGGATGTAGAGCTGGATCATGAAGGCGTTGACCATGACCAGGTCGCCCAGCGTCATGCGCCCGTCGGCCACGCCCTGCGTCGCGCGCCACAGCATGGCCACCAGCGTGGTGGCGATGATCGCCTGCTGGCCGGCGTTGAGCATGGAGAGCGTGCTTTGGCTTTTCAAACGCGCGATGCGCAGCCCCTCCAGGCTTTCGTCGTAGCGCAGCGCTTCGAAGTCTTCGTTGTTGAAGTACTTCACCGTTTCGTAGTTGAGCAGGGAATCGACCGCCTTGGTGTGCGCGGCTGAGTCGAGCAGGTTGGCCTCGCGCCGGAACTTGGTGCGCCATTCGGTCACCACCACGGTGTAGGTGATGTAGAGCACGAGAGCGGCCAGCGTGATCCAGACGAACCACATATCGAACTGGTTGCCCAGCACCGAGAGCACCAGCACGACCTCGACCAGCGTCGCAGCGATGTTGAACAGCGCGAACGACACCAGGGACTCGATGCCGCGCACGCCACGCTCAATGTCGCGCGTCATGCCGCCGGTCTGGCGCTCCAGGTGGAAGCGCAGCGAGAGGCGGTGCAGGTGCCGGAAGGTCTCAAGCGCAATCGAACGCGCCGCACCCTGCGTCGCCTTGGCAAACACCAGCTCGCGCAGCTCGGTGAACATCGAGGTCATAAGCCGCAGCGCGCCATAGCCCAGCAGCAGTGCCACCGGCACAACCAGCAGTGCCGTCGCATTGCCGGGTGGGAGCTGCATCGCATCGACCAGGCGCTTGAGTACCAACGGCACACCCACGTTGGAGAGCTTGGCGCCCAGCATGAAGGCGAGCGCCGCCAGCACACGCCACTTGTAGCGCCACAAATAGGGCACCAACCGGCCCAGCGTGGCCCAGTCGGAACGTGTTTTGGTTTGGCCTTCTGTCGGGCCGGGAGGTGGGGAATCGCCGCGGTGGCGCATTGGGGGACAATTCGACGGGTTAATTCAACCCTGATTGTTGCCCATGAGCGAACTGCCTGTCCTCCGCGCCCCCGCGCCCCCTTGCGCCCATGAACTGGTGCTCAAAGTCATCCCCATGCCGGCGGACACCAACGGCAATGGCGACATTTTTGGCGGCTGGGTAATGGCACAGGTGGACTTGGCAGGCTCGGTACTGCCCGCGCGCTACATCCTGGGCCGCATGGCCACGGTGGCAGTGAACGAATTTGTCTTTAAGCAACCCGTGCGGGTGGGCGACATTCTCTCGTTCTTCTCCCATGTCACACGCATCGGACGCACCTCGCTCACGGTGGAGGTCGAGGTGTATTCCGAGCGCTTTGACGGCCAGGGCAAGTACCTCAAAGTGACCGAAGCGCGCCTGACCTACGTAGCCATCGATGCAGAAGGCCGGCCGCGGCCGGTGGTGCTGCCAAGCGCGAGCTAAGAACTCTTGTTAAGGGTGGCTTGCGCTCCTACTGGCGAGCGCTGCGCTCATGCCCTGAGGAGACATCGAGGCGCGGAATGGCCCCAGCACTCGCCACAACGGTCGAATCGCCTTTCCGTAGGGAAATTGATTGGTCCTCAACCATCCCCAAGGAACAGGGTCAACAACTGCTCGGTCAGCTCGTCGAGCGACAGCGCGCCGCGCGGGCTGAACCACTGCCCCGACCAATTGAGGGCGCCGAGCAAAAACAACCGCGCAGCATTCGGATCGGCCTTGAGCGCGCCACCGGCGTGCAAGGCTTCCAGTACCGGCGCCCAGGCAGCCTCGTAGCAGTCCTTGAGGCGCGCGATGTCCGTGTGCTGCTCCGGCGTAAGCGAGCGCCATTCGTAGAGCATGACCGGAATGAAATCCGAATGCGGGCCAAGCAGGATTTCGAAGTGGTGGCGCACCAAGGTGCGCAGGCGTTCGCGGGGCGCAGTTTCTGGCGGCAGGGCGGCCAGCGCTTGGGCTTGGCTTTGCAAAGCTTGCGCCATGCCCTCTTGCATCACCACATACAGCAGCGCATTCTTGCTTTGGAAATGGTAGAACGGCGAGCCACTGCGCATGCCTGCTGCGGCCGCAATGTCCCGTGTGCTGGTGCCATCAAAACCCTTGGTGCGAAAAAGGCGGGCAGCGCCCTCAATGACTTGTCTGCGGCGGTTGCCTTCGTCGGCATCAGCGCGACTCTTGGGAGGCCGACCCCGCCGCAGCCTTGGCGAGGAGGATGTCGCTGCTTCAGCGGCAGCAGACGGACTAGAGGGGCCGGCAACGGCGACGCGGTTCATGCGCGCAGGATAGGCCGATCAATTCATCGAAGCAATCGATCGCTTTGCTAAATTGTGGGCCTACCGAACATAGGCAAAGGCGCGACGGTCTGGATGCTCCAGCCGTCGGCACCAGCAGGCGGGTACGCGCCATTTCGGGCGCGCGCCTGCTTCAGGCCAGTGCGGCCTCGGCCACACGTGGCTTCGCCGGGGACGTTGAAATCGCCCTCGGCCCGGTGCCTACCTCGATTTCCCCGGAGAGCTGGCCGCCCTCTTCCACGACCAGCTTGCCGTAGCGAATCTTGCCGCTGACCTTGCCGGTACTGAAGATGACGAGCTTTTGCCGCACCGTGAGCGTGCCGTCAAAAACGCCGCGGATCTCGGCAATGTCGATTTCGGCGGAGCCGCGAAAGGCACCTTCCTCAGAAATCTGAATGACGCGCGAATCCATGGTGGCCTCAACCGTGCCTTCGACAACGAGCGTGTCGCAGTCCGTGATCTCCACGCCCTTGAGCTTGATGTTCGGTCCTACAGTGAGCTTGCTGCCAGCACTGTCGGGCGCCGCCACAGTGTTGGTTGAGGTGAGCACGCTGTGCGCAGGCTGTTGGGGCGGAACCACCGGCGCGCTGGTGTGGCGCGGTTGAAAGGGTTCGGGTTCACGTTTGCCAAAGAACGGGGTTTGCACGGCCATCGGACCTCCTTGTTGGAAAGGAACGATCGTAGGAAGGGACGCCGTATTACCGTCGCACGGTTTCGCAAGTTGCGTAAGCAAACGGTTCAATGCTTGCATGCGCTTGCATCCGTTGCGGGCTCACACGCGGGGTTACCGCATGTGCCAAGGTGTCACGAAACGATATAAGCGCCTGCGCCGGCGGCCATCAACGTTCCATCGGGACCGAAAAATTCCATCCGTGTGCTGGCTACGCGAGAACCCAGCCGCAGAACCGATGCGCGCAGCTCAAAGTGGCTGCCTATTCCGGGGCGCAGATAGTCAATGCGCAGGTCGATGGTGCCCAGGCGCGAGAAGCGGTGCAGGCGTTGCTCAAGCGGTTCGTCCCGGTGCTTGGCACCCACCGCAGCCATGACGGCAAGACCCCCCATGGCGTCCAGCCCGGCGCTGATCGCACCGCCATGAACGCGGTTGTAAGCGTAATGGCCCACGAGTTCATGGCGCATGTCGATGCGCCCAACGGCCGTATCGGCAGACAGCGAAATTACCTTGAGGCCAAGCACGCGGTTGAAGACAATTTTTTCTTCGAAAATTTCTTTCAAAGCAACAACAAAATCCGGCTCCAGTGGATGCCCGGCTGCGGGTTCAGGCGTGTTTTTTTGCGAGGGCATGTGCTGTTTTTTGTTCGGCGCTGTTGCGCGCTGGGGATGACATCGGCACCGTGCTGTTCTATCGCTCGGGCGTCCACTCAGACATTCGGTGGTTGAGGGAATCTAGCGCAGCGTCAATCTTCCTCGCCCACCAGGTACGATTTCGCCAATCTGCGCTGCAGCGCCGAAACCGTGTCGGGCGAAGACCGCCAGCACATCGGCCACAGCGCTCGGCGCACACGAGACCAGCAGGCCGCCGCTGGTCTGCGGGTCGGTGAGCAAGGCGCGGTCCGTGGCAGAAAAATCGGATGGCAAATCGACCTGCGCGCCATAGCCTTCCCAGTTGCGCCCCGAGGCGCCTGTGACGGTGCCTTGTTCCGCCAGTTCGCGTACACCGCCCAGCAGCGGCACTTTCGCCCAGTCAATCGCCACATCGGCCTGCGCGCCGCGGGCCAGCTCCAGCGCATGGCCAGCCAAACCAAAGCCCGTCACGTCGGTCAAGGCGTGCACACCAGCCATCGCAGCGAGATCGGGGCCAGGGGTGTTGAGCTTGGTCGTCACCGCGATCATCTGCTCGTAGCCCGCCTCAGACAATTGCCCCTTTTTAAGCGCCGCCGACATCACGCCGACGCCCAGCGGCTTGCCCAAAATGAGTTGGTCGCCCACCTGCGCATCTGAATTGCGTTTGATTTTTTTAGGGTGCACCACCCCAATAGCCACCAAACCATATATGGCTTCGACCGAATCGATGGTGTGCCCGCCGGCAATCGGGATGCCCGCCTCGCGGCAGACCGATTCGCCGCCCTCCAAAATTTTGCCGATTACTTCCGTGGACAACACACTCACCGGCATGCCCACCAGCGCCAGCGCAAAGATCGGCGTTCCGCCCATGGCATAGACGTCGCTGATCGCGTTCGTTGCAGCAATGCGGCCGAACTGATAGGGGTCGTCGACTATGGGCATGAAGAAGTCGGTGGTCGCAATCACCGCGATGTCCTCGCTCAGTTGGTACACCGCGGCGTCGTCGGCAGTGTCCAGCCCCACCAGAAGCTGCGGCGGCACCGGCAGCTTGTTGGTGTTCTTCAAAATCTCGCTCAGCACACCGGGCGCGATCTTGCAGCCGCAGCCGCCGCCATGCGAAAGCGAAGTCAGGCGAGGGCCGTCCGCGGCAGAAATAGGGTTGTTGGTAGTGGTACTCGTGGGCGCAGCAGTCATCGATTTATTTCTCCAGTAGTTCGTTCAGTAGGGCCAGCAAGGTGGCGCGCTCGCGCGCCGGCTCAAACAGCGGCGCACGCAGCGCGCACTGGGCGGCCAGTTGCGTCAGTATGGCGGGCTCTTCTCGGCAGCGCTTGAGCCAGGCTGCGAGCGCTGCCGAATCGCCGACTTCGAAATAGCCGCCGTAGTCAGCCCCCAGCATGCCGACGTTGCCGGAAATTCGACTCGCCAGCACGGGCGTGCCGCTGCGCACGGCCTCCATGACGACGTGCGCCCCGCCCTCCATGCGACTTGGGTGCACCAGCACATGCGCACGCTGAATGCGCCGCCGCGTGGCCTCGTGCGGCAAGGCGCCCAGCCAGCGGTAAGTGGGAAGGCCGCCTGCCAGCGCCAACGCTTCCTGTCCGAGTGCGTCGTCAAGGGGCTCGCCCACATGGTCAAGAAGAATATCCGGGCGGCCCGCCAGACGCCGAGCAGCCTCAAAAAAGGTGCGCGGGGCTTTTTCCTCCCGCAGGTGGCCCACCATCAACGCGCGCAAATAGCCCTGCGGCTTGCTTACCGTCTTTCGGGCTGTGCATGACTGAAAGCACACCACGGCCTTGGTCCGGAGTTCGGGCGGCAGATCCAGCACGGCGTTCTCGTGCAAAGCGACCAGGCGATCGGCCAGCTGCACCGAATTCTGCGCGCTGCCATCCGATGCAAGATCGCGGTAGAGATCGGTGCCGGTGAGCACCACCACCAAGGGCCGCGCGGGGTGCGCTTTTGCAAATCGCTCAATTGACTTTGCCGAGCGCCGCGCATGTAAGGCCACCACCAGGTCGGCGCGCGGGCCGCTGTACTCCCATGCGGGGGTAAGACGAACCCGATAATGGCCCGCAAGCAGCCGCGACCATCGATTTGCGGTCTGCCAATTGCCATTGTTGGCGTCGGCAAGCGCGGGCGTGACGAGGCACAGTTTGGGAAGGGGCATGCGGATGGTTATACAGGCAGGAACGCGCACACGCAGCCAAACGCCGGGCGCCACGGAAAGCCCTGGATTGCGCATCCGCAGTGCCGATGCGCCGCAACTGGCCATCGCCTTACACGAGGGCCGCGCGCAGCTATTGGCAATGTTCTCGGGCTTTGAGGCAGCGCTCGGCACCGCAGACTTGGGCATCGCGTTCGACCCGGTGCTCAACCTGCCGCTGTGGGAGCTCGGTCATATTGGATGGTTTGAGGAATGGTGGATTCGCCGCAACCCCGAGCGCAGGCGCGGCATTCGCTGCAACGCTGCGATTGAACGCCGCGAGTCGGTCACGCCAGGCGCCGATTTGCTTTACGACTCGGCGAATGTGCCGCACGCCACGCGCTGGCATCTGGCGCTGCCGAACGCAAACGAGACCCGCGCCTATCTCGCAAAGGTTCGCGAGCAAACCCTCGCACTACTGGTTGAGAGTGAGGAAGACGCGCAGTCGCTCTACTTCGTCCGCTTGGCATTGTTGCACGAAGACATGCACCGAGAAGCCTGGTTCATGATGGCGCAGCACCTGGGCATCGACTTGGGGGTGGCTCTGCCGGGGCGCAGCATTACCGCGGCTAAGACCGAGGGCGAATGGCTGGTGACCGGCGGCCAACAACGCATCGGCGGCGACGCGAGCGAGTTTTGTTTCGACAACGAACTCGACGCACCCAAGCTCTTCGTTGAGCCTTTCTGCATCGACCGCGCTGCCGTCACGTGGCGCCGCTACCTGCCTTTTGTGCAGGCGGGTGGCTATGACGACGCACGACTCTGGACGCCCGACGGCTGGCAGTGGCGGCAGCGGCACAGCAATGGCATTCCCCTACACACCCGGATCAGGGACGGTGAATGGCAACAGCGCCGCTTTGGGCACTGGGCGCCGATGGACCTGAGCAGCCCTGCTGTGCATCTGAGTGCACATGAGGCCGCCGCTTGGTGCCGCTTCGCTGGACGGCGCCTGCCCACAGAGTTCGAGTGGGAGCGCGCGGTGCGCCTTGCAGCAGAGCGTGGTGCAACTTTGGACTGGGGCCAAGTGTGGGAATGGACGGCGAGCGCGTTTAAGCCCTACCCGGGGTTTGCTCCGCACCCGTACCGAGATTACTCGGCGCCTTTTTTTGATGGCCGGCCGGTGCTGCGCGGCGGCTCAATCGCCACAGAGGCCCGCATGTTGCACCCCGCCTATCGCAACTACTTCCCTGCCGACAGGCGGGATGTGTTTGCGGGGTTTCGTTCTTGCGCATCAAAGTAACGAAACACCGTCTAAACGCTACTATTTTTATAGCTATTAGCGTTTGCAGGTAAAGCGTTACACCCCTATTTTATCTAAAATTTCCCGTGACGGCCTTCGCCTTGGGAAAAGCGTGCAGCGCCGCGCAGCGCGTCGGCCAGGCAGGCTCGACCACGCTGCCACTCTTGCAGCATTGCCTCGCGCTCAGCCAAACCGTGCTGCGCGAGGGTGCTGGCGCGATCGGCGCGCAGCGTGGCCTGGGGAAACGCAGCGATCTGGCAGGCCAACGCCGTCGCCTCAGCAAGCGCTTCGCCTTTGCCTACAACCCGGGTGCACAGACCGATGTGCAAAGCTTCTTCAGCGCCCACCTTGCGGCCGGTGAGTATCAGATCCATCGCGCGCGCCGTGCCGATTAAGCGCGGGAGCCGCACCGTTCCGCCATCGATTAGCGGCACGCCGAAGCGCCGGCAATACACGCCGAAGTACGCGTCTTCCTCCATGACGCGCAGATCGCACCACAGCGCCAACTCCATGCCGCCTGCCACCGCTGCGCCGCTGATTGCCGCCACCACGGGCTTGCTCAGCACCAGCCGGGTTGGCCCCATGGGCGCCAGTGGCTCAGCGTCGTGGGCGCAAAAGTCGAGCTGCTCGGCCAGCGCTTCAGGCTTCACACCTTCTGCCAAAAGCTTTGCGCCGGCCTGCAAGTCCCAACCCGCGCAGAAGTGACCGCCTGCGCCGTGCAACACCGCAACGTCGGCCGCGTCGTCGTGCTCGAAGTCGACGAAAGCTGCATGCAGTGCTCGCGCTGTTTCGGCATCAACGGCGTTGCGCACCGACGCACGCTCCAGTGTCACCAACGTGACGCTCTCAGATTTACCCGAATAGACGGCCATCATTTGATACGCGACATTGCGTCTGCTTGAAGTTGGGGTTAGCCCCCGCTTGTGGCAAACGCGGTGTAAAGGCACATTATTTGTGCAAAGCATTCGCTTCGCAAAAACTTTCGGAGAGTACGTGCAGTTCCTGCAATTGTTGGTCAGCGGCATATCACAGGGCTGCATTTACGGCTTGATCGCACTCGGCTTCGTCTTGATCTACAAGGCGACCGAAGCGGTGAGCTTTGCACAGGGCGAACTCATGATGCTGGGCGCCTTCTGCGGCTTGGCACTCATGACGGTGCTCGGCTTCCCCTTCTGGCTCGCGGTGCCCGCCACCATTGTGGCCATGGGCATGTTTGGCGTCGTGCTTGAACGCGTGGTGATTCGGCCCATTCTGGGCCAACCGGTATTCTCAATCGTGATGCTGACCATCGGCGTGGGTTATGTGCTGCGCGGCCTGGTCACCATGATTCCGGGCATTGGCACCGACACCCACAGCCTGCCCGTACCCTACAAAGACATGGCACTGCGCATGGGCGAACTGGTGCTGAGCGCCGAGCAGGTGGTTGTGATTGGCGCGACCGCTGTGCTGTGCCTGCTGCTGTTTGCCCTGTTTCGTTACAGCAAACTCGGTGTTGCCATGCAGGCTTCGTCGCAAAACCAGTTGGCGGCGTATTACATGGGCATCCCGGTGCAACGGCTCAATGGCCTGGCCTGGGGATTGGCGGCAGCAGTGGCAGCAGTGGCAGGTCTGCTGCTTGCACCGATTACTTTTGTGCACGCCAACATGGGCTTCATTGGACTCAAGGCGTTTCCAGCCGCGGTGGTGGGCGGCTTTGGCAGTCTGCCCGGAGCCATTGTGGGCGGCTTGGTGATTGGTTTGGTGGAATCTCTGTCCGGCTTTTATTTGCCCGAAGGCTTCAAAGACACCGCGCCCTACATCGTTGTGCTGCTGATGTTGATGCTTAGGCCCAATGGCCTCTTTGGCGAACGCCTGAGCAAGAAAGTCTAAGGAATGACCTATTTCCGATGCGCCCACGGCGCTTCTCCCTGCCATCGGCCAAGCAAATCTGGCCCGTGGGCATCCTCGGCCCTGGGGGGCGCCACGTGCGTGATCGCTCGGTCATGCGCCAGCAGGGTGGCACGCTGATATGCGCTTCTTATTCAAAACTTCTTACGCGCAAGACTTGCGACTGGCCAAGCATGGCGGGCATGTGTTCTGGTACGCCGTGCTGTGCCTGCTTTTGCTTGCAGCGCCGCTGTACACGCCCGAATACTGGCTGGCACAACTGACCTTTGTACTCATCTACGCCATCGTCGGCTTGGGGCTGATGCTGTTGGCCGGCTACACCGGCCTGTTCAGCCTTGGGCACGCGGCATTTCTCGGCGTCGGCGCGTACACGCAGGCTGTGCTGACGGGCATGGGCTGGCCATTTCTACTGTCGCTGGCGTGCGCCGCAAGCATTTCAGCCGCTGTGGGAATCGTCGTGGGCCTTCCGGCGATGCGCGTGAAGGGCATTTATTTGGGCATGGCGACCCTCGCCTTCGGATTCATCGTGGAGGAAGGGTTTGCGCGCTGGGAAAGCGTGACCGGCGGCAACTCAGGCAAGGCAGTAGGAACACCCGAAATTCTGGGCTATGCCTTGGATTCAGCCACGTCGTTCTACTTCTTGTGTCTGGTCATCACGGTGGTGTGCACGCTGGTCATCCTGAACCTGTTGCGCTCGCCCACGGGTCGGGCGTTTGTGGCGATTCGCGATTCTGAGATCTCAGCGCAGAGCATGGGCATCCACCTCGCGTATTACAAGACGCTTTCGTTCGCACTCTCGGCTGCTTTTGCAGGCATTGGCGGCGCACTGTATGCGCACAAGCTGCAATTCATTTCGCCAGACCAGTTCAGCATCCTGCAATCGATTGATCTGCTGCTGATGATCGTGATTGGCGGACTGGGTTCGGTACACGGGGCGTTCTTGGGCGCGCTGTTCCTGATCTCCATGCCCCAGCTCATCTCGCTGGGCAAGGACTGGTTGCCCGACTCCGTAGGCCAGTCGCCCGGGCTACAAGGCCTTGTCTATGGGGTGGTGCTGATTTCCTTTGTGCTGTTTGAGCCAATGGGCCTGTACGGCCGTTGGCTCAAGGTGCGCACCTGGCTGCAGATGTTCCCGTTCTACCGCCAGGGCATGTTCAAGCGCCAAAAGACCTTCCAAAAATCGGACAGATTGCGATGAGTACGCCTGCCAACTCTGATGTCTTGCTTTCGGCCCGCAACCTCAGCGTGCGTTTCGGCGGCGTGCTGGCCGTCAACGACGTCAGCTTCGATGTGCGGCGGGGCGAAGTGTTTACGCTCATCGGCCCGAACGGCGCCGGCAAGACGACTGTATTCAACCTGATCAGCCGCATCTACACGCCGACGACCGGCACCATTGAATGGGCCGGGCCACAGGGCCGCATCAATTTGACGGCGCAGGCGCCGCACCAGGTCGCGGGTATGGGCATTGCACGAACTTTCCAGAACATCGAGCTGTTTGAGCACGCCAGCGTGCTGCACAACCTGCTGATCGGCCGGCACATCAGGCGCGAAACCCGGCTTTGGGCCGACATGCTGTTCACCGGCCGCGTTCGCGCTGCCGAGGTGCGGGCGCGCGAGAAGGCTGAGGAAATCATCGAGTTGCTGGACCTGCAGCACTACCGCGACACGCTGGTGGCCGGCCTGCCTTACGGCGTGCGCAAAGTGGTGGAGCTGGCACGCGCGCTGTGCACCGAGCCGCAGTTGCTGCTGCTTGACGAGCCGTCGTCGGGCCTGAACGTGGAAGAGACGGAAGACATGGCATTCTGGATTCAGGACATTCAGCAGGAGCTGGGCATTTCGGTACTGATGGTCGAGCACGATATGTCCTTGGTATCCAAAGTATCCGACCGGGTTCTGGCTATGAACCAGGGCGAAGTGGTCGCTTTGGGCACGCCAAAGGAAGTGCAAGCCGACCCCGGTGTGATCGAGGCCTATCTGGGCAGCATCGACGAAGTTGCCAGCCTGCGCCGCCCCGCCGGAACCGCCCCGGTAAGGAGCGCCGCATGACGACTACGGCCTTCGACACCCCACTGGCCGCAGCCCCAAACGCGGCCATTGCCGCGCCACCCCTGTTGCGCCTGCAAAACGTGGAGAGCGCGTACGGCCCGATCAAGGCGATCCGCGGCGTGAGCCTGAAGGTGCAGCCTGGCGAGATTGCCGCTGTTCTGGGCAGCAATGGCGCGGGCAAGACGACGATTCTCAAAACCATCTCCGGCATCCTGGACCCACGCCGCGGCAACATTGAGTTCGAAGGTGCTGACATCACCGGACACGACCCCGCCGCCATCGTGCGGCGCGGCATGGTGCATGTACCCGAGGGGCGCGAAGTGTTTGCACTGCTGTCGGTGCGCGACAACCTCATGATGGGCGCTTTCACCCGCAGCGACAGCGACGCCGTGGCCCGCGATCTGGAGACGGTGTACGGCTACTTCCCCATCTTGCGCGAGCGCTGTGCGCAAGATGCCGGCCTGCTCTCGGGCGGCCAGCAGCAAATGCTGGCGATATCGCGCGCGCTGATGGCAGCGCCAAAACTCATCCTGCTCGACGAGCCCAGCCTAGGGCTGTCGCCGCGCTTGACCAAAGAGATCTTTGAGATCGTCGTGCGCATCAACCGCGAACGCGGCACCACGATCTTGCTGGTGGAGCAGAACGCCAACATGGCGCTCAATGCCGCCGACTTTGGTTATGTGCTGGAGAACGGGCGCATCGTCATGGAGGGCAGCTGCGATGTCCTGCGCGAGAAGGACGACATCAAAGAGTTTTACCTCGGCATGAAGGACGAGGGCGTGCGCGGCGAGCGGCGATGGAAGAAGAAAAAGACATGGAGATGATGAAACACCCCCTGAGTCGCCTTTGGCGCCTTCCCCCTCTCTTGCATTGCTTCGCAAGGCGGGAGGGGGACGCCCCCAGCGCGGCGGGGCGGCCCTTGCGCGGGGGCACTGGTCTGGACCGTGCTGACTTCATGGCCGTGAATAACGGACAGCGCTTTGGATAATTTACATGTCTAACCTCTGGAACCTCGACCACATTCAGCCTGCTGGCACCGACGTGCTGGCCGGCGACACCATTCCCGCGATGTTCTGGAACGCGGTGGCTGCGCGCGGACCCAACGTGTGGATGCGCCAGAAGGAACTGGGTATTTGGAAGGCCTGGACCTGGAACCAAACGGCAGACGCCGTAAGCGAGATTGCCGGCGGCCTGATGTCGCTTGGGCTCGCACCGGGCCAGTGCACTTCCATCCTCTCAAACACCAACATCGAGTGGGTGCTGGCGGATATGGCGTCGCTTTGCTGCGGTGGCGTTTCCAACGGCATCTACCCCACCGACGCCGCCGTGCAGGTGCAGTATCTGTGCGAGGACTCTGCCACGCGCGTGCTGTTTGTCGAAGACGACGAGCAGCTCGACAAGGTGCTGGAAGTGCGCAGCCAGCTGCCCTTGCTGCAAAAAATTGTGGTGTTCAACATGGAAGGCCTGCGCGGCCTGCACGACGAAGGTGTGATCGGCATGGCTGCGCTTCGCACCCTCGGGCGCGAGTACCTGCAGCAGCACCCGGGTGAGCTGCAGCGGCGCTCCCAAGCCTGCCAGCCCGAAGACCTAGCGATCCTCGTGTACACCTCAGGCACCACCGGCAAGCCCAAAGGGGCGATGCACACGCACGGTGCCATTACCTACACGCTGCGCGGCTACAACACTTTGATCGCCCGAGACGACAAAGACGAAGCCATGTGCTTCCTGCCGCTGTGCCACATTGCTGAGCGCATGGGCGGCGAATACTTCTCGCTTTACACCGGCAGCAAACTCAACTTCGTTGAGAACCCCGAAACCATCCCCGAGAACGTGCGTGAAATCGCGCCCACGGTGTTTACCGCCGTGCCGCGTGTGTGGGAAAAGTTCTATTCCGGTGTGATGATTTCCCTGAAGGAATCGACCCGCTTGCAGCAGCTCGCCTACGCCTGGGCGATTGGTGTGGGCACACGCATTGCCGACCATGTGCTGGCCGGAGAAGCCGTGAGCGCCAGCCTCAAGCTGCGCTTTTACTTGGCCCGCTGGCTGGTGCTGGACAACGTGCGCAAGCTCATCGGCATCCACAAGGCGCGCTTCCTCGTCACGGGCGCCGCACCGATTTCGCCGGAGTTGGTGAAGTGGTATCTGGCGCTTGGCGTACCCATGCTGGAGGTCTGGGGCATGACTGAGACCTGCGGCGCCGCCACCGGCGTGCCCGCCAGCCGCATGAAGCCCGGATCCATCGGCCCCGCGGCACAGTTCAACGAAGTGCGCATTGCGGACGGCACTGGCGAAATCCTGGTGCGCGGCCCCAACGTTTTCAAGGGCTACCTGAACTTGCCCGAGAAAACCGCCGAGGCGATCGACGCCGACGGGTGGCTCCACACCGGCGACGTGGGCACGATCGACAGCGAAGGCTACCTGCGCATCACCGACCGCATGAAGGACATCATCATCACAGCGGGCGGCAAAAACGTCACCCCTAGCGAGCTGGAGAACGAGCTGAAGTTCAGCCCTTACATCACCGACGCGGTGGTGATTGGCGACAAGCGGCCATACCTCACCGTGATCGTGATGATCGATCAGGAAAACGTCGAGAAGTACGCGCAGGACCACGACGTGCCCTTCTCCAACTACGCCAGCCTGACGCGCACCAGCGAGGTGCAGGCGCTGATTCAAAACGAGCTTGAACGCGTCAATGCCAAGTTCGCGCGCGTCGAGCAAATCAAGAAGTTCTTTCTGCTCGACACCCAGCTGACGGCTGAGGATGAGGAACTGACACCCACCATGAAACTCAAACGCAAGCTGGTCGAGAAGAAATATGCCGGCCAGATTGACGCGATGTACCGCTGACAGCGACGGTCTAAGGGAAATTGCCCTTACCTGAAAAATCAGGCCGCCTTATAAATTTCACTCAAGGAGACAAAACCATGAAACTTCACCACCTCGCAGCTCTGGCGTTCGCGCTGGGCACCTCCGGCGCCGCCATGGCGCAGGCCCAGCAAGGCGTCACCAAAGACACCATCACGCTGGGCTCCATCCAGGACCTTTCGGGTCCGCTGGCCGGTTTTGGCAAGCAGGTTCGTCTCGGCATGATGCTGCGCGTGGACGAGGTCAATGAGCAGGGCGGCGTCGATGGCCGCAAGCTCGAATTGAAGGTGGAAGACTCCGGTTACGACCCCAAGCGCGCTGTGCTCGCCGCGCAAAAGCTCGTGAATCAGGACAAAATTTTCATGATGGTCGGCCACATCGGCACGGCGCAGAACATGGCCGCCATGCCGGTGCAGTTCGCAAAGAACGTCATCAACTTCTTCCCCGTGACAGCAGCGCGTGAAATGTATGAGCCGTTCCATCGGCTTAAGTACTCGTTTGCCGCCACGTACTACGACCAAATTCGCTTGGCCCTGCCCAAGCTGGTGAAGGAAAAGAACGCCAAGAAGATCTGCACCATTTATCAGGACGACGAATTCGGCCTGGAAGTGGAGCGCGGCGGTGAAGAAGCGCTCAAAGCCATGGGCATGCAGTACACCGAAAAGACTTCGTTCAAGCGCGGCGCCACCGACTTCTCGTCGCAGGTGGCCAAGATGAAGGCGGCCGGCTGCGACTTCGTGGTGCTGGGCACCATCATCCGCGAGACCATCGGCACCATTGGCGAGTCGCGCAAGACGGGCTTCAACCCGACCTTCCTCGGCTCCAGCGCAGCCTACACCGACCTGATCCACAAGCTGGGCGGCAAGGCCATGGACGGGCTGTACGCTGCCATGACCGTACAACACCCTTACCTGGACGATGCGTCGCAACCGATCCGCTTCTGGGCCAACAAGTACAAGACCAAGTTCAATGAAGACCCGACCGTCTTCTCGGTCTACGGCTACGACATCATTGACGCCTTCATCCGTGTGGCGCAAAAGACCGGCAAGAATTTGACCACCGACACCTTCATCAAGTCCATGGACACGATGGTGATCCCGCCGGACATCTTCGGCAGCGCCGAATCCACCTTTGGTCCGCAGAAGCGCTTGGGCAACAACCTCTCGCGCCTCTCGCAAATCCAGGATGGCAAGTGGAAGGTCGTGTCCGACTACGTGAAGCCTTAAACCAGCCCTCCGTTCAAAAAGCCGCCCGCCCGGGCGGTTTTTTTATGGACCGCTCGATGGACGTTGATGGCGTCCCTGTGCGCAATGCGGTGACTTAAAAATCAATGCTTGCTCAAGTGCATATGCAACAGAGTTGATCCGCAACCGAACGCACATAGCCTGCAACACACCTGAAATATGCAAAATTAATAGCTGCACGCGCTTATTCCGCAATAGCTAGAGGCCAATTTGACTTATATTTTTTCATAGGTTCACAATGGGTTTTTAGCTGCCCAGAGGTGCCTGCATGTCCCCTCCCAACGCCTTTTATGCCCAGTCGGGCGGCGTCACCGCTGTCATCAACGCATCGGCTTGCGGCGTCATCGAAACCGCGCGCCGCCATCCAGAGCGCATCGGCACCGTGTATGCCGGACGCAATGGCATCGTCGGCGCGTTGACGGAAGATCTGATCGACACCGGAGAGGAATCGGACGCGACCATTGCCGCGCTGCGTTGTACACCCTCGGGCGCGTTCGGTTCGTGCCGCTTCAAGCTTCAATCGCTGGACACCCACCGCCGCGAGTACGAGCGGCTGCTGGCGGTCTTCAAGGCGCACGACATTGGCTACTTCTTCTACAACGGCGGTGGTGATTCGGCCGACACCTGCCTCAAAGTCAGCCAGCTGTCTGCGGCGATGGGCTACCCGCTGCAGGCCATCCACGTACCCAAAACCATCGACAACGACCTGCCACTGACCGACTGCTCGCCCGGTTTTGGCTCGGCGGCAAAGTACGTCGCCATCTCCACCCTGGAAGCTTCACTGGATACCCGCTCGATGGCAGCCACCTCCACCAAGGTGTTTGTCTTTGAAGTCATGGGCCGCCACGCGGGCTGGCTCGCATCTGCCGCGGGCCTTGCACCCGACATTTCTCTCGCAATTCTGTTTCCTGAAGTGCCCTTCGATCGGGAGTCATTTCTCGCTCGTGTGCAGGAATTGGTGAGCCGCAATGGCTATTGCACGGTGGTGGTGTCCGAAGGCAGCCGCCACCCGGACGGCAGCTTTCTCGCTGAGCAGGGTGAGCGCGATGCCTTCGGCCACGCACAACTGGGCGGCGCAGCGCCGGTGGTGGCACAAATGGTGCAGGGCGACTTGGGCTTGAAAGTGCATTGGGCGGTCGCTTCGTACCTGCAGCGCGCAGCGCGCCACATCGCGTCGGCAACCGACGTGCGCCAGGCCTATGAGGTGGGGCAGCATGCGGTGGAGTTGGCCCTGCAGGGGCACAGCGCGATCATGCCGACCATCGAGCGCACCTGCGATGCACCGTACACCTACCGTTTGGGCGCAGCTGCGCTCGCCGAGGTCGCCAATGTCGAAAAACCAATGCCGCGGGAGTTCATTTCCGAGGACGGCTATGGCATCACCGAACTGTGCCGGCGCTATCTGCAACCGCTGATTGAAGGTGAAGACTACCCCGCCTATCAAGGCGGCCTGCCGGTGTACCTGACGCTGCGCAACCGCACCGTCACCAAGAAACTGCCGGCATTCACGCTGTAGTGCGCAGTCGCCGCCTCTTCGTGGGAGGCAGATTCCATTTATGCAAAGCGACTGCTCTGCGAAAATCCTATACTGTTTTCAAGCGCAACAGGAGACAAGATTCCATGACCGAAGCCTATGTGTTCGACGCCCTGCGCACCCCACGCGGCAAGGGCAAAAAAGACGGCAGCCTGCACGAAGTCAAGCCCATCAACCTGCTGACGGGGCTGCTGGCTGAACTGCAGTCTCGGCACGGCTTCGACACGGCAGCGGTGGACGACATCGTCATGGGCATCGTCTCGCCCGTGGGTGAGCAAGGCTCGGTACTGCCAAAGATCGCCGCCATCAAAGCGGGCTGGGCCTTCACCACGGCGGGCGTGCAAGTCAACCGCTTTTGCGCCTCAGGCCTCGAAGCCGTGAATATGGCGGCGCAAAAAGTACGCTCAGGCTGGGAGGACTTGGTGGTGGCCGGTGGCGTAGAGAGCATGAGCCGCGTGCCCATTGGCGCCGATGGCGGCGCTTGGGCGCAAGACCCGGAAACGAACTCGGCCACGCTGTTCGTGCCCCAAGGCATTGGTGCCGACCTGATCGCCACGCTGGACGGTTTTACGCGCCAGGACGTCGACGCCTTCGCGCTGGAATCGCAGCGCCGCGCTGCGGCAGCACGCGCGGCGGGCTATTTCAAACAATCGGTCGTGCCGGTGCGCGACACGCTGGGTTTGGCGATTCTGGAAGAAGACGAATTCATCAAGCCGCAGACCACGATGGAAGGTTTGGCGGGTCTCAAACCCTCGTTTGCTCAGATGGGCGCCATGGGTTTTGATGCCGTAGCCCTGCAGCGCTACCCGCAGGTCGAGCGCATCCACCACGTGCACCATGCGGGCAATGCGTCAGGCATTGTCGATGGGGCAGCGACCGTGCTGATTGGCAACGAGGCTGCGGCCAAGTCGCAAAACCTCACGCCGCGTGCGCGCATCGTGGCCACCGCCCTCTCAGGCGCCGACCCGACCATCATGCTCACCGGGCCGGTGCCAGCAGCCAAGAAAGCACTGGCGCGTGCTGGCATGACGATTGACCAGATCGACCTGTTCGAAGTAAACGAAGCCTTTGCCGCCGTGCCCATGCGCTTCATGCGCGAGCTGGGTGTGCCGCATGAAAAAGTGAACGTGAACGGCGGCGCCATTGCCATGGGCCACCCGCTCGGAGCCACCGGCGCCATGCTGCTGGGCACGCTTGTCGACGAGCTGCACCGCCGCCAACTGCGCTATGGCCTCATCACGCTGTGCGTCGGTGGGGGCATGGGAATTGCCACCATCGTAGAGCGCGTGTAACTCCCCTTGCGCCGCGTCGCGGCGGCCGCTGGTAGGGCCAACGCCGCGCTTATTCACAGACACCGCGCACGCTGCAATGCGCTCCAAAGCAAGAGACATCCCCATGCAAACCATTCGCTACGAACTTCTGGATGCCGCGGGCGGCAAAGTCGCCCTGATCACCTTCGACGAGGGGGGCTCGCCCATCAACACCATGTGCCGCCAGTGGCAGGACGACCTGGTCGAGGTAGTGCGCCAAGTGCAGGCCGACCGCGCGCAGTTGAAAGGCATCGCGTTGGCGTCTGCCAAGACCAGCTTCTTTGCCGGGGCAGATCTGAAGGCGACGATGCGCGGCACGGCCCAAGATGCACAAGCCGGCTTTGCCGTGATCGAGCGCATGAAGCAGCAGTTCCGCACGCTTGAAACCCTGGGCATCCCAGTGGTGGCGTGCTTGAACGGAACGGCGCTGGGTGGTGGCTGGGAAGTGGCGCTCATCGCCCACCACCGCGTTGCGCTTGACAACCCAAAGATTCAGTTTGGTCTGCCTGAGGTGACGCTTGGCCTGATCCCCGGCGCCACCGGCATCACCAAGATGACGCGCCTGCTTGGCCTAATGAAAGCGCAGCCTTACCTGCTGGAAGGCAAGCTGTTTAACCCGCAGGAAGCCGTCGCGCTGGGCCTCGTGCACGCCACTGTGGTGACGGCGGAAGAGCTGCTGCCCGCGGCCCTCGCCTGGATTGCAGCCAACCCCAAGGCGCAGCAACCCTGGGACGACAAGCAGTACAAAATTCCAGGCGGCACGCCCAACAATCCAAGCATTGCTGGCGCCTTGGTCGTGGCACCCGCGATGCTGAAGAAGACCACACGCGGTCGCTACCCGGCGCCCGAGGCGGTGCTGGCCTGCATGGTGGAAGGCGCCATGGTGGACTACGACACAGCTTTGCGCATCGAGAGCCGGGCGCTGGCCAAAATCATGGGCGGCCAGGTGGCACGCAACATGATCAGCGCATTCTTCTTCGATATGAACGCCGTGAAGAGTGGGCGCTCACGCCCCGGCAATGCACCGCGGGCCAAGCTCGCCAAAGTGGGTGTGCTCGGCGCCGGCATGATGGGCGCGGGCATCGCTTGGGCGCAGGCCAGCAAAGGAATTGCGACTGTGCTCAAGGACGTGAGCCTAGAGAAGGCCGAGGCCGGCAAGGCGTACAGCGTCAGCCTGGCGGAACAGCGCTTAGCCAAAGGCAGCTTGGGCGCTGCGAAGGCGCAGGCACTGCTCACAAGCATCACGCCGACGGCCGACGCGGCAGACCTCGCTGGCTGTGAACTCATCATCGAGGCCGTTTTCGAGAACCGCGAACTCAAAGCCCAGGTAACGCGAGAAGCCGAGCCGCAGCTTGCGCCCGGCGGCTTCTTTGCCAGCAACACCTCCACTCTGCCGATTTCTGGCTTGTCGCAGGCGAGCAGCAACCCCGCGAAATACATCGGCATCCACTTCTTCAGCCCTGTGGACAAGATGAAGCTTGTCGAAATCATCCGCGGCAAAGAGACAGATGACGAGACAGTAGCCCGCGCGTTCGACTACGTACAGCAGCTCGGCAAACTTCCGATCGTCGTCAATGACTCGCGCGGCTTCTACACCAGCCGCACCTTCGGTACCTATGTGATGGAAGGCGCCGCCATGCTGGGCGAAGGCCTTCCTGCCGCCTTGATCGAAAACGCCGCCATGCAGGCCGGCATGCCCGTGGGCCCGCTGGCAGTGCTGGACGAAACCGCTCTGACGCTCAGCGTACATGTGCTCGACCAGACCCGCGCGGACTACGCTGCGGAAGGCAAGACCTACACCGCCACGCGCGGCGAGCTGTTGGTTGAGCGCATGGTGAAGGAACTAACACGACCCGGCCGCGCGGGTGGTGGCGGCTTCTACGACTACCCCGCCGGGGAAAAGAAACACCTGTGGCCCGAACTGCGCGCGTTGTTTGAGAAATCAGACGTGGCGTGGAGCGTGGAAGAAGTGCAGGACCGACTGCTCTACCGCCAAGCCATCGAAACGGCGCGTTGTTTGTCCGAAGGCGTATTGACCAGCGTGCACGACGCCAACATTGGGTCCATTTTTGGCATCGGCTTCCCGGCCTGGACGGGCGGCGCCATGCAGTTCATCTATGGCACCGGCGTGGACGCCTTTTTGCGCCGCGCGGAGGAATTGGCTAGCAAGCACGGTGCAGGTTTTGCCGTCGATGCAAACGTGCGAGAGGCGATTGAGCGATTTCAGCCAGCGTATTGAGCGCAGCGAAACTCGCCCTTTCACACCTTATTTGATAGCTTCAAGCGCTTACCCATAAAGCGATAGAGGCGGGAAAGGCCAAACTTTCTAATCCAGCGGCCACATCACTGGATCGTCCTCCTTCGCCTCCTTCGCCTCCGTGGCCTCTGGCTCAGCATGGGTGCGCGTCGTAGGCGTGGTTGCTGCGGGCATGACCTCTTCACCCACGGTCCGCCACCAGGGAGCTTCGAGCGGACCATGGGCAGGCTCCACCGGGTCGCCGAGGCGCGGCATCAACAGCTGCGCACCATGCTGCGGTCCAAGCGCCAGCAGCGTTTCAGCGGGCGCGTCCCAGTCGTGCATCGCCAGGTTGAAGGTGCCCCAATGCACCGGCAAAAAGGCGCCACCACCCAAAAGGTCGAGCGCCTTGAGGGCGTTTTCGGGGCCGAGGTGGATGTCTCCCCAAGTGGGGTGGAAGGCGCCGACTTCGAGCATGACCAGGTCGAAAGGGCCGAAACGCTCGCGGATGCGGGCGTATTCGGCGGTGAGGCCGGTGTCGCCGCTGAAGAACACGCGGTGGCGCGGCGACTCGATGACGAGGGACGACCACAGCGTGGCGTTGCGGTCTTTCAGGCTGCGACCCGAGAAATGCTGCGAGGGTGCAGCGTGGATGGTGAGCTCGGTGCCGAGCACCGTGTGCGACTGCCACCAGTCGAGTTCGGTGATGCGTTCGGGTGCGATGCCCCAGGCCTGCAGGTGCGCGCCGACACCGAGCGAAGTGACGAAGGGAATGCTCGTCTTGGCTATCTGGCGGATGGTGGGGTAGTCGAGGTGGTCGTAGTGGTCGTGCGAAATCACGACCACGTCGATGGGCGGCAGTTGCGACAGGCGCACCGGCGCTTTCTGGAAGCGCTTGGGGCCGATCACGCGAGAGGGTGAAGCGCGCGGACCCCAGACCGGGTCGGTGAGCACGCGCAGGGCGTCGATTTCAATCAGCACGCTGGAATGCCCGAGCCAGGTCGCGCGCAGCCCCGAATCGGGCTTGCGGGCCCAGCGCTCACGCGGGTCCACAGTTGGCAGCAGCCCCTGCGGCACGCGCCGGCCTTCAGAGAAGATGAATTCGCGCAACGTGGGGCGCGCGGCCGTGGTGTCGCGAAGGCCTGGCGGTATCGGGTATTGGTTGCGAAAGCCGCCTTCGGTCCACAGCGGGGAGGCCTGCATGCGCTCCAGACGCAGGCCGGTTGCGCGTTTTCCCAAGGACAGCATGGTGTGGTTTTCGAAAACTCAAAAAACCACTGTACGCCGTTGGAGGGATTGCTGCTGGCCCGCAGCAGCGCCCTTGCAAATGACTTAGCGCTTGCCCATAAAGGCAGCGAACGCTTCACGGGCTGCGGGCTCACGCAGCATGCGGCCAAAGCTGGCGCCTTCTTCGGCCATGCGTTCGATCACCGGGCCTTCCTGGCCAAGTTTCATCAACCGTTTGGTTTCCACCAGCGAAGCCAGCGGCTTGGCAGCCAGCTTCTTCGCCTGTGCTTGCGCAATGGCATTGCATTCGGTGGGCGGCACGACGCGGTTCACAAGCCCCACTTCCAGCGCGGCCTCGGCCATAAAGGGTTCGCCCAGCAGCAGCGCTTCGGCTGCACGCTGGTGGCCCATCAGGCGCGGTAGCAACAGGCTGGACGCAGCTTCCGGGCACAGACCAAGATTCACAAAGGGCAGTGAAAACATGGCGTTGTCGCCCGCGTAGATGAGGTCGCAGTGCAGCAGCATGGTAGTGCCAATGCCCACTGCCGGGCCGCAGACGGCGGCGATCAGCGGCTTGGGGAAGCGCGCGATGGCGTGCAGAAAGCGGTAGACGGGCGACTCTTTCTCTGCCGGGGGCTGCTGCAGGAAGTCGCCAATGTCGTTGCCCGCACTGAACACTGCCACGTCGCCCTGGAACACCACAGCGCGCACGCTGTCGTCCTGCGCAGCGGCTTGCAGCGCATCGGCCAGCGCGGCGTACATGGCGGCGGTGATGGAGTTCTTCTTGGCCACCCGGTTGAAGGTGAGCGTGCAGACACCGGCTTCGGTGTGCTGCAGGATGTCTTGGTTCGTGGTTTGCGTCATGGTGTCTGTGGGCACGGCGGGGCGCCGCGTCATTCCTTGTAGTAAACGATCTGATGGCTGGTGGCAAGCAGTGTGCCGGCCTCGTTCCAGAGCTGGGCGGAGTGGTCGAAAAAGCCGTTGCGAAATTCTTGCCCGCGCGCCTGGCCCAGCAAGTAGCCGTCGCCGGTGGCGGCCAAATCTGCTTGACTGGCGTGGAAATACACCGTAATCGACACGGTGCCTGCCGGCACCTGACGGGCGCGGCGCAGCCAGACGCGCGGAAAGAAGATGTCGGCCATGGAGGCCAAGCTGCAAAAATCCAGTGGCCTCGGTGGTGCGTCGCGCATCCACAGTTGCGACAGGCTGTGGTCGCCACTGCCGTCCCACACTGGCGGAATCGTGCCCGTGACGGGGCGCATTTCGTAGCGGCTGAACCATTCCACACCAGACACTGACGGGAACTGAGCCAATTGCGCAGGCCGCGGCACCTCGGGCGCAGGGGTATCCCCTGCGCTCCAGGTGTCGCGGCGCAGCGCCGTCACGACGGTGCCGGTGGTGGTGACCACCGGGGCTCCGTCTGGGCCAGACTGCAGGATCGATAGCGTCCAGTGCTGGGTCGAGCGGTTGGTGCGCACCGGCACCGCCTGGATTTGAAACTCGCCCGCGACCAGACCACCGCCGTAGTTCACCGTCAGCGAGAGCGGATCGCCCAGCACGTCGGGATGTAGAAGCACCGCGCGCAGCAGCGTGGCGGCGGTGACACCGCCAAACGGCCCGACCATGTTCCAGTACGGCGCCGGTGCCAAGCCTGTGTATTGCCCCGGCGCGCTGGAATCGAGTTGCAGGGCCTGGTCAAAGGGGTGGGAAGAAACTTTTGTCATACTGCAAGTGTGCCCATAAAAGCGCGCTCACCTCGTCGTGCCGGCGACTGGCGCGCTGCCAAAGGCTTCAAGTTCCGCCGCCGCGCGCGGCCACAGCGTGGCTTCGAATTGCGGGCGAAAGAAGCCGAAGTGCCCAATGCGCGCGGCCCCGACAACGTGGGGAACGATTGTCTCCACGCGCGTGGGCGCGTGGTTGTAAAAGCCCGTCAAGTGCTCAATGCCGCGCAGCGTCATCAGCTCGTCGTCGGCCAGGGAGAAAGAAAGTATCGGAAAGCGTACGGCCGCGTAGCTTTGCTCAGCGGCCGGACCTTCGGCGCCCATGCCGTAGCGCGGGTTCAGGCACCAGCGCCGCCACTGGCGAATCACGCCGGCTGGCAGGTCGCCCACGATGCCCAGGCGCTTGCCCGGAAAGTAGCCAAACATCGGCGTCACCAACGGCACGATCAACCACCACAACACGGGTGCCATGCGCCGCACGCGCGGCGCGTTGTCGCGCCAATAGCCACTGCCCGCCGCCACGCCCAGCATGCCAGCGATGGCAGAGGTGTCCTGCATCAACCCCGGCAACTGCGCGCCCAGGCTGTGGCCAACCAGATAAAGGGGTTTGCTCGGCAGGGCCGCTTTGGCACCAGCCACCACCGCTTCGTAGTCGATTACCCAATCGGAAATCGTCGCGCGCACGGCGCGCAGCGGGCCGTGTCGCGAAAACCCGTGGCCCCGGTAGTCAAACGTGGTGACGCGGTACCCCTGCCCGGCCAGCCAAGTGGCAAACGCGGTGTAGAAATCCTGCCTAACCCCCATCGCCGCGGCAATGACGACGCTGGCGCGCGGCGTGTCGGCAGGTTCGTACACCCGCAGCGCCAGGGTGGTGGGCGAATCGATTTGCAGGCTCTCAGATTTCACGCGCTCTCCAAATGTCTCTTCTGACTCCCCACCCCGCCCTCAAGGGCGTAGCGAGCGGCTGTCAGGCTAGGCTGACGGAGCGCAGCAACCGGAACGTACTTCCTGTACGTGAGGATTGCGAGCACCGCCCAACGACGCATGCCAGTCGCGCAGTAGCCAGTCGCCCCACCCCGCCCTCAAGGGCGCAGCGAGCGGGATGAGCTGCTAGGCGGACGGAGCACAGGAACCGGAGCGTACTGAAGGTACGTGAGGATTCCGCGCACCGCCCAACAACGCAGATCGTCCGCTCGGTAGCCAATCCCCCCCGCCCTCAAGGGCGTAGCGAGCGACTGTCAGGCTAGGCGGACGGAGCGCAGCAACCGGAACGTACTTCCTGTACGTGAGGATTGCGAGCACCGCCCAACGACGCATGGCAGTCGCGCAGTAGCCAGTTAAACCGACTCGAAGATGCCGGCGGCGCCTTGGCCTGTGCCCACACACATCGTCACCATCCCATACTTCAGCTTGTGCCGCTTGAGCGCATGCACCACCGTCGCCGCACGAATCGCCCCGGTGGCGCCCAGCGGATGCCCCAGCGCAATCGCACCACCCATGGGGTTCACCGTAGCCGGGTTCAGCCCCAGCGTGCGCATCACCGCCAACGACTGCGCAGCAAAGGCCTCATTCAGCTCATACCAGCCAATGTCTTCGTGCTTGAGCCCGGCGTAGCGCAGTGCCGCAGGGATGGCCTCAATCGGGCCGATGCCCATGATTTCTGGCGGCACGCCGCGGGCGGCAAAGCTGACAAAGCGGGCCAGCGGCGTCAGGCCAAACTGCTTAACCGCCTTTTCGCTGGCCAGAATCAGGGCACCCGCACCGTCGCTGGTCTGCGAGCTGTTGCCGGCGGTGACGCTGCCACGGGCAGCAAACACCGGCCGCAGTTTTGCCAGGGCCTCGAGCGTGGTGTCCGGGCGTGGGCCTTCGTCAAGGCTCACCGTGCGCTTCTTGGTGGTCACTTCGCCAGTGGCCAGGTCGGGCGTGCGCTCGGTGATTTCAAAGGGCGTGATTTCGTCGGTGAACTCGCCCGCCTGCTGGGCCTTGACCGCGCGCAAATGCGATTCGAGCGCAAACGCATCCTGGTCTTCACGCGACACGTTCCACTGCTGGGCGACTTTTTCGGCCGTTAGACCCATGCCGTAGGCGATGCCAACGTTTTCGTCGCGGGCAAATACCTCGGGGTTGAAGGAGGGCTTGTTGCCGCCCATGGGCACCATGCTCATGGACTCGGCGCCGCCGGCAATCAGCACGTCGGCCTCGCCCACGCGGATGCGGTCGGCCGCCATCTGAATGGCGCTGACGCCCGAGGCGCAAAAGCGGTTGACCGTAATGCCGCCCACGGGGTGGTCAAAGGCCAGGCCCATCGCAATGCGGGCCATGTTCATGCCCTGCTCGCCTTCGGGGAACGAGCAGCCAATGATGGAATCTTCAATGGCTTTCGGGTCCAGCGTGGGCACTTGCAGCATCGCGCTGCGAATGGCCGCGACCAGCAGGTCGTCGGGCCGGGTGTTCTTGAAGTAGCCACGGCCCGAGCGGCCAATGGGCATGCGCGTGGCGGCAACGATGTAGGCGTCTTGAACTTGTTTCATGGGAAGAACCTCAGGGGATGGGCTGCGACTTCGAAGCAGCAGCGCCTGTCAATGTGGAATGGGAATCAGGCTTTGCCTGTGCCGAGGCGCATCCAATCGGCTTTGTCGCTTTCCGTCGCCTGCGGCAGCGCCGCCATCACGCCGGCGCGCAGGCGCTGCTTGGTGGCGGTGAACGAGGCCGGGTGGGCTTTCTTCAGCCGGTCTACCTGGGCTTGCACGGCCGCAGCCAGCGCCTCTGGCGCGACGGCTTCGTCGAGCAAGCCGGCCTGCACCGCGTCCGCTCCGGAATACGGCACACCCGTGCCCACCAGATGCAGGTGCGGAGTGGCCACCCGCTCGCGCAGCGCTTCGAGCGCAAAGTACGGCAGCGTCATGCCAATCAACACCTCGTTGGCTTGGAACGTGGCGCCTGCGTTCAAGCCGATGCGCACATCCGCGCACTGGAGCAGGAACAGGCCCATCGCCATCGCATGGCCCGAGCAGGCTGCCACCACCGGGTGCGGGTACGACAGCACCCGCTGGGCCAATTGCGCGCCGCCGGTGAGCATCTGGAACGTCACCTGCGGGTTGCCGGCCTTGAACACCGACAAATCAAACCCGCCGGAAAAAACGCCCGGACGGCCGGTCAGCACCACGATGGCCTTGTCGGCCTCGGCCCGGTCGAGCGCAGCGTTGAGCGCGGCCTGCATGGCGGGGTTCATGGCGTTGGCCTTGCCATCGTCCATGGTCAGCGTGGCAACACCGTCTGCAAAAGCGTAGGAAACCAAATCGGTCATGTGTCTCTCCAGTGGCGCGCGGCGGCGCTTAATTTCTGACGGGCTTGCCGGTGTTGAGCATGCCCAGAATGCGCTCCTGCGTTTTCGGGTGCTCAATCAGCGAGCAGAAGGCCTTGCGCTCCATGGCCATGAGGTATTCCTCACTTACCAGCGTACCGGCGTCCAAATCGCCGCCACACACCACGCCGGCGATCAGGCTGGAGATGTGGAAGTCGTGCGCGCTGATAAAGCCGCCGTCGCGCATATTGACCAGCTGCGCCTTGATGGTCGCAATGCCGCTGCGGCCGGCCACGGGGAACAAGCGTTTTTGCGGTGCGCGCCAGCCGCCGCGGGCCATAGCCTTGGCTTCGTTCAGGGCAACAAACAGGAGCTCGTCCTTGTGCGGCACGACAATGTCGCTGTCCAGCAAAAAACCGAGCTTGCGCGATTCGAGCGCACTGGTGCCGACCTTGGCCATGGCGGCGGCGGTGAAACCTTCGGTGAGGAAGGGCAGCACATCCTTGGAGGTCGACTGCGCCATGTTCTCGGCTGCGCGGCGCGCGATGTAGGTCAGGCCGCCGGCGCCTGGCACCAAACCCACGCCCACTTCGACTAAGCCGATGTAGCTTTCCATGTGCGCGACGCGGCGGGCAGAGTACACCGCCAGCTCGCAGCCACCGCCGAGCGCAAGGCCGCGGATGGCCGATACCACCGGCACACCGGCGTAGCGCAGGCGCAGCATGGTGTTTTGCAGCTCTTGCTCAGCGCCCTCAACGGCGCTGACGCCGGCGATCATGAAGGCGGGCAGCATGGCTTGCAGGTCGGCGCCGGCGCTGAAAGGCTCGTCGCCCGACCAGACCACCATGGCCTGGTAGTCCTTCTCAGCGATTTCAACCGCCATGGCAAGGCCTTCGGCCACGTCTGGGCTGATGGCGTGCATCTTGGTCTTGATGCTGGCAATGACGACTTCGTCGTCGAGCGTCCACACGCGGATGGAATCGTCTTCGTGCAGCGTCTTGCCGGCGGTCTTGTAGTCGGGGAGCGACTCGCCCAGAAGTGCTTCAGGAAACAGCTGGCGCTCGTACACGGGCAGCTGGCGGCGGGGAATGAATTTGCCGGCCGATGCACTCCACGAGCCTTCTGCGGTGTGCACGCCGCCGGCCTCGGCCACAGGGCCCTTGAAGACCCAGTCAGGCAACGGCGCGCTGCTGAGCGCCTTGCCGGCGTCGATGTCCTCTTTAATCATGTTGGCGACTTCCAGCCAGCCAGCTTCCTGCCACAGCTCGAACGGGCCTTGCTTCATGCCAAAGCCCCAGCGCATGGCCTGGTCCACATCGCGGGCGGATTCGGCAATCGTCGCCAAGTGCACGGCGGCGTAGTGGAAGCCGTTGCGCAAAATGGCCCACAGAAACTGGCCTTGCGCGCCTTCGGCATTGCGCAAGAGCTTCAGGCGCTCCGCAGCAGGCTTTTTCAGCATGCGGCCGTAGACCTCGTCTGCCTTCTGGCCGCCGGGCACGTACTCTTCGCCTTCCAGGTCGAAGCGCAGCACGTCGCGGCCGACCTTCTTGTAGAAACCGGCCTTGGTCTTTTGGCCCAAGTTGCCCAGCTCAAGCAGCTTTTGCAGCACAGCGGGGGTGCCGAAACTCTCGTAGAACGGATCAGTTTCAAGGCTCAGGTTGTCCTGCAGCGTCTTGACGACGTGCGTCATGGTGTCCAGGCCCACCACGTCCGCAGTGCGGAAGGTGCCGCTGGATGCACGGCCCAGCTTCTTGCCGGTGAGGTCGTCCACCACGTCGAATGTCAGGCCAAACTTTTCGACCTCTTTCATCGTGGCCAGCATGCCGGCAATGCCGACGCGGTTGGCGATGAAGTTGGGCGTGTCGTGCGCGCGCACCACGCCCTTGCCCAGGCCGCTGGTGACAAAGGCTTCGAGCTGGTCGAGCACTTCGGGGGAAGTGGTAGGGGTGTTTATCAGCTCCACCAGCGTCATGTAGCGCGGTGGATTGAAGAAGTGAATGCCGCAAAAGCGCGGTTTGATGGATTCGGGCAACGCCTCGGAGAGCTTGGTGATCGACAGACCCGAGGTGTTGGATGCGACGATGGCATTCGGGTTGACGAAAGGCGCGATCTTTTTGTACAGATCAAGCTTCCAGTCCATGCGCTCGGCAATCGCCTCGATGATGAGGTCGCAATCGCGCAGTTGCTCCAGGTGCTCTTCGTAGTTGGCCTGGCCAATGAGTGCGGCGTCGTCGGCCACTCCCAGTGGCGAGGGCTTGAGCTTCTTCAGGCCTTCGACGGCCTTCATCACGATGCCGTTCTTTGGGCCTTCTTTGGCCGGCAAGTCAAACAGCACCACCGGCACCTTGACATTCACCAGATGCGCGGCAATTTGCGCACCCATCACGCCCGCGCCGAGCACGGCGACTTTCTTCACTTGGAATCTAGACATCGATATTTCTCCATGGCGGCCGGATGGACCGGGCTGCCGTTGTCAATAACCCCGCGACTGGCGCCGGGCAGACGGGTGGGTTTACTGGACGCGAATCCAGGTTTGCGTGCGGCCAAAGGGGCCGATGGAGCCGCGCACTTCAAGCTTCTTGCCACCTTCGATCGGGGTCATGCGCAGGGAGTAGTTGCGGCCGTTCTCAGGGTCGAGAATCTTGCCGTCCTCCCAGACGTCTTTGCCCTCGGCCTTCTTGGCGCCGCGGATGATTTCAAGCCCAAGAATTGGCTTGTCCTTGCGGTCGTCGCTGCACTCGGTGCACAGAGCGTCCTGCTTGGCATCTTTGCGCAGCAGCTTTTCGATCTTGCCGCTCATCGCACCACCGGCCTCGGTGATGTAAATCTGCGACTTCACTTCCTTGGTCTTCTCGTCCAAGGTTTGCCAATGGCCCTCGGGCGTCATTTGGGCCCAGACGGGGGCGGAAACTACTACAAAACCGATAGCTGCTAGCGCTTTATTCATGGTCGTTCCAGTGCAAAAAGACTTGAAATCCGCGGAGGGGCCGTCAATCAGGCCAGTGCCAGATCGGTGTCCATCAACACCTTGGCGCCGGTGCGTGCGGTGCGCATCAGTGTCGCTGTTTCAGGGAACAGCTTGGCAAAGTAAAAGCGCGCCGTCTGCAGCTTGGCCTGGTAGAACGGGTCCTGGTTGCCCGCGGCGATTTCGCGCAGCGCGACCTGGGCCATCCGGGCGAAGAAGTAGCCAAACACCAAGTGGCCGGCCACGCGCAGATAGTCCACCGCGGCAGCGCCCACTTCGTCGGGGTTCTGCATGCCGCGGAAACCCAGCTCGGTGGTGAACTTGGTGAACTGGTCGGCCAACCCGGCCACGGGGTTGATGAACTCCGCCATCTTCTCGTTCACACCTTCTTCTTGCACCAACGCGCCGACGAGTTTGCCGAACTTCTTCAGCGCAGCGCCGTTGTCGCCCAGAACCTTGCGGCCCAGCAGGTCCAGCGACTGGATGGTGTTGGTGCCTTCATAGATCATGTTGATGCGGTTGTCGCGCACGAACTGCTCCATGCCCCATTCCTTGATGTAGCCGTGGCCGCCGAACACCTGCATGCAGGCGTTGGTGGCGGTGTGGCCGTTGTCGGTCAGGAAGGCTTTGGAAATGGGCGTCAGCAGCGCCAGCAGTTGGCCGGAGTCCTTGCGTGTTTTCTCATCGGGGTGGTTGTGCTCTTTTTCGAGCAGCATGGCGCAGAAGGTCTGCAGCGCGCGGCCACCTTCGGCGTAGGCCTTGGCGGTGAGCAGCATCTTGCGCACGTCGGGGTGCACGATGATGGGATCGGCCGGCTTGTCCTTGGCCTTCGTGCCCGAGAGGCTACGCATCTGCAGGCGGTCCTTGGCGTACTCAAGCGCGTTCTGGTAGGCCACTTCGGTCAGTCCGAGCGACTGGTTGCCCACGCCAAGGCGTGCGGCGTTCATCATCACGAACATGCCCTGCATGCCTTTGTGCGCTTGGCCGACCAGCGTGCCAACGGCGCCCTCGAGCACCATTTGGCAGGTGGCGCTGCCCTTAATGCCCATCTTGTGCTCAATGCCGCCGCAGTAGATGCCGTTGCGCTCGCCGACCGAGCCATCCTTGTTGGCGTGGAACTTGGGCACGATAAACAGGCTGATGCCCTTGATGCCGGGAGGCGCATCGGGCAGGCGGGCCAGCACGAGGTGGATGATGTTCTCCGACATGTCGTGCTCGCCGGCGCTGATGAAGATCTTGTTGCCGGTAATCTTGTAGGTGCCGTCTGCCTGGGGCTCAGCCTTGGTGCGCATCAGGCCCAGGTCGGTGCCGCAATGTGCTTCGGTCAGGCACATTGAGCCCGTCCATTCGCCGCTTGTCATTTTGGGCAGGTAGGTCGCCTTTTGCTCAGGCGTGCCGTGGGCTTCCAGCGCAGCATAGGCGCCGTGGGTGAGGCCCGGGTACATGGTCCAGGCCTGGTTGGCGCTGTTGAGCATTTCGTAGAACATGGTGTTGACCACGAACGGCAGGCCCTGGCCGCCAAACTCGGGGGAGCAACCCAGCGCCGCCCAGCCGCCCTCGACGTACTTGGCGTACGCCTCCTTGAAACCTTTGGGTGTGGTCACCGCATGGGTGGCCTGGTCGATCGTGCAGCCCTCGGTGTCGCCGCTGATGTTCAGCGGGAAGGCGACCTCGGTGGCAAATTTCCCGCCCTCTTCCAGCACGGCGTTGATGGTGTCCGTGTCCATGTCGACGTGCTTGGGGATTTGCTTGAGGTCGTCAGCAACCTTGAACACTTCGTGCAACACAAACTGCATGTCGCGCAGGGGCGGTGAGTACGTGGGCATGGGGTTTACTCCTAGATGGTTTGGGTGGAAACAGGGGAAGCGCCCGGCGCGCGCGTCTGGGCGCTGAAGCGGGCAAGAATGTTGTCAAAACCGATCAGCGCCCGGTCTATCGGGCCTGAATTTTTCAAGAATCGCGCTTCGTAGTGCAGCGCGAGGATGAGGCCGTGAATCTCAAACAGCATCTGGTCTTCGTTGACCTCAGCGCCAAGTTCGCCGCATTCCTTGGCCTGCACGATGGCGCGGCGCATGGCGTTGTGCCAGGTCATCACCGTGTCGACCAAGGCGTCGCGCACCGGGCCTGTGCGGTCGGCGAACTCCACCGCGCCGCTGATGTAGATGCAGCCTGAGTCGATCTCGACCGAGGTGCGCTGCATCCAGTTCGCAAACAGCGCGCGCAAACGGGCGACGCCGCGCGCGGCAGACATCGCCGGGTAAAACACTTCTTGCTCGAAGCGGTGGTGGTACTCGCGCACCACTGAAATCTGCAGTTCTTCGCGCGAGCCGAAATGCGCAAACACGCCGGACTTGCTCATGCCCATCAACTCTGCCAAGGCGCCGATGGACAGGCCATCAAGACCGATGTGCGTCGCCAGGTGCAAGGCCGCCTCGACGATGGCGGCCTTGGTCTGCTGCCCTTTTTGCAAGGCGCGCGAACTTGGGGCGCGCGCCGGCTGAGGGCGGTGGGCAGAAGCGGCAGGGGCTGCGGTAGCGGCGGAACGGACAGGAGGCATGGAACAGAAAAAAGAACGATCGTTCTATTCTGCAGTAAATTCCGGCTGGGGTCACATCCCGAGCGAAAAATAGAGGCGCGCCCCCAATTGCGCCCCTGTCGCGCGTGCTTCTGCGCGTGCTTCTAAAGCATGCGTGCTAGGCAGGCTTCCAGTTGCTCGGTCGGCAGGCGACGAAATGACGAGCGCACAAACCGCTGCACACGGCCCTGGCAGAAGGCAATCAGGACGCTGGCTGCGACTTGGGCATCGGCGGTCGGCGCTGGCGACCCACCCTGCTGCGCGGCCTCGCGCAGGCATTGGCGCAGCTGCGATTCCAGGCGCTCAAAGCACTGATTGGCTCGGGCCTGCAGGCGTTCGTGCTCAAGCAACAGCGCGTCCCCCGCCAGCACACGTGCCAGACCCCGGTTGCGCTCGCAAAATTGCAGCAGCAATGCCACGATGCGAGCGGCCTTCGAAGCTGCAGGCTCCTCCTGCACGGCAACGATTTGCGCGCTGCGGGCAAACAGCGCCTCCTCGATGAAGTCAAGCAGCGCATCGAACATCTGCGCTTTGCTGGCGAAATGCCGGTACAGCGCCGCCTCGCTCACCTCAAGACGCCCCGCCAGCGCTGCCGTGGTGATGCGCTCTGCCCCCGGAGCCTCCAGCATGGCGGCGAGTGCCTGCAGAATTTGCGCCCGCCGCTCGCCGGCTTGGGGGCGCGACTTGGGCTTTGTCGGGGCGGTGGTGTCTGGGGTTGCGGCGGTGTCGGGGGCGTCGGGCGAGAGAGGCATGGCGGTCATTCTCCTAGGTTGCTCGGCAGTGCAGCGGCGGGTGGCAATTGCGCAACGAATGCCATGCGCACCCGCAGGCCTTGCCCGTCTGCACCACTGCCCAGCTCCAGCGTCGTGCCGTGGGCTCGGGCAATTTCTTCGGCAATCGGCAGTCCCAAACCGCTGCCCTCGCCAGTACTGCCCGGCATGCGATAAAAGCGCTGGCGCACCCGCGCGTGCTCCTGCACCGGGACGCCGGGGCCGTCGTCTTCGACCTCCAGGTAGGGCTGTGGGCGGCCATCGGGAGTGCCCAGGCCACAGCGAATCGTGACGCGACCGCTCTCCAGGGCGTACTTGATGGCGTTGTCCACCAAGTTGGAGAGCAGTTCGCGCAACAGCCAGCCGTGCCCGGATGCGTGCACCGTTTCGGCCTCAAGGCCGAGGTCAATGCCTTTGGCGGCGGCTGCGTCCAAATGCAGTTCCAGCGCGGTTTCGCACAACTGCTGCAGATCGATGCGTTCCATCGCGGCTGCGTCCACATTGCGGGCGTCGGCGCGCGACAGTGTTAGCAGTTGGTGCGCCAGTTGCGACGTGCGCCGCGTGGCTGCGCGGAGTTTTTCAATCTCTTCAACTCCTAGAGTGATAGCTGGTTGCGCTTGTCGGTATTGCGTTAGAGCCGTATTTTCATGAAATTCTCGCGCCTTTCCGCCCGAACGCGCCAGCAGCGCCCAGGCTTCCACCTGCGCCTGCAGCCCGGCGAGCGGCGTGCGCAGTTGGTGGGCTGCGTCAGCGACAAAGCGGCGCTGGGCTTCGACCTGCGCACGGACCATCTCAAACAAATGGTTGAGCGCGCGCACCAGTGGCCGCACTTCCTCGGGTGAGGTGGCCTCGTCGATAGGGCTGAGGTCGCGCGGCGAGCGCCGCTCGACCGCGTTGGCCAAATCGACCAATGGCTTGAACGCATGGCCCACCGACCAGTAAATGGCCGCCCCGGCCGCGGCCACCAGCAACAGGTTGGGCAGCAGCAGGCGCAGCACCAACTGCTGCAGCCACTGCTGGCGGGGGTCGGAGCCGTCTGCCAGCGAGACGATCAATTCCCCTGCATTCGTGCGGCCGCGCTGCGTCGCTACGCGGTACGTGACGCCGCCGTGTTCGACGCTGTGAAATTCCGCCGCTGTGGTGTCGGGCGGCGGGCCCTGTACCCAGTCGTCGCCCAGTAGAAGTTCACCATCCACTCTGCGCACCGAAAAAGAGGTGAACTTGCCGCCGCGGTACAAAAATTCATCCACGGACGGCGCCAACATCGGCAACGGCGGGGCGCCCAGAGTGTTCGCGGCGACGACGGAATCGGCCAAGGCAGGGAGCAGGCGCAACAGGCGTTGGTCGTGCTGCACGGCCGCTTCGTCGGCCGAGCGAAAATCCAACCAGGCCGAAGCCAACACCAGCACAAACAACGGCAATACGAGCAGCAGCAGCAAGCGGTTGCGCAGGTCGGACGTCATCGCCCGCAAGCTGGCCATCGCTCAGCGCTCGACAGGTTCGACCTGCTCGAGCCGGTAGCCAAAGCCGCGAATGGAGCGCAGCGCGATGCCGTGCGGCTCAAGCTTGCTGCGCAGGCGCGAGACGTACACCTCGACGGCGTTGGGCGTGATTTCTTTGTCCCAACCGGTGAGCGCCTGCAGCAGCTTGTCTTTGCTGGCCGGTTTGGGCGCGTGGATCAGCAAATATTCAAGCACCGTCCACTCACGCGGCCCCAGTTCGATCACCGTCATGGAACCGCGGTCACTGCCCACGATGCTGGCGCGGCGGTTGGCGCTGTCGAGTTCAAGCGGTCCAAAAGAGAGCACGGCGGTGTTCGCCGCCTGCGAGCGGCGCAGCAACGCGCGCAGGCGCGCCAGCAGTTCGGGCAGCTCAAAGGGCTTGACCATGTAGTCGTCGGCCCCAAGGTCCAGCCCCTGCACCCGGTCCTGCAGCGCGTCGCGCGCGGTGAGAATGAGGACGGGCATCGACGGGTTGGCCATGTCGGGCCGGCGCAGCAGGCGGGTGAGTTCAAGGCCATCGATGCCCGGCAGACCGATGTCGATCACGCCAACGTCGAAGGACTCGCGCGCCAGCACTTCCTGCGCGCGCTCGCCGCTGCCCACCCAGTCGACGGCGTAGCCAGCGTCGGCCAGCCCCAGCTTGATGCCGCTGGCCACCATCAGGTCGTCTTCGACAAGCAACAGGCGCATGGTGGGTGCCGTTCTCTTGCGTCAGTCGTTGTGAATCATGGTGCCGAAGGCTTGGTCCGACAGAATCTCCAGCAGCATGGCGTGCGGCACCCGGCCATCGACGATGTGCACCGCGTTCACCCCGGCCTTGGCGGCGTCCAGCGCACCGGCGATCTTGGGCAGCATCCCACCCGAGATCGTGCCGTCGGCGATGAGCGCATCGATCTCGCGCGAGCTAAGCTCGGTCAACAGTTCACCCGCCTTGTTCAGCACACCGGGTATGTTGGTCAACAGCATCAGTTTTTCCGCCTTCAGGACGGTAGCCAGCTTGCTGGCCACGAGGTCGGCGTTGATGTTGTAGCTCTCGTTCTGCTCGCCAAAGCCGATCGGGCTGATGACGGGGATAAAGGCGTCGTCCTGCAGCGCCTTGACCACGCTGGCGTCGATGCTAATGATCTCGCCCACCTGGCCGACGTCGTGCTCGAGCGTCGGGTCTTGGTGGTCTTTCATGCGAAGCTTTTGCGCCCGGATCAGGCAGCCGTCCCGCCCGGTCAGGCCCACGGCTTTGCCGCCAGCCTGGTTGATCAGGCCGACGATGTCCTGCTGCACTTCACCGGCCAGCACCCACTCGACAACTTCCATGGTCTCTGCATCGGTCACGCGCATGCCCTGGATGAAGTGGCCCTTCTTGCCCAGCCGCCCCAGCGCGGCCTCAATCTGCGGGCCACCGCCGTGCACCACCACGGGGTTCATGCCGACAAGCTTGAGCAGCACCACGTCTTCAGCGAAATCCGCCTGCAACTCGGGGTCGGTCATGGCATTGCCGCCGTACTTGATGACGATGGTCTTGCCGTGAAATTTGCGGATGTAGGGCAGCGCCTGGGCCAGTATTTCGGCCTTGTCGCGTGGGGCAATGTTGAGCAGCGGATCTGTCATTAGTAGCGCACCGGGGCGGGTGATGGGGAAACGTAAATTGTGCCGCATGCGCGCCCGCGTCAGTCGCTTGCTCAAGCACGCTCCCGGGGAGTCACGTAAAAGTATCGTCTGCCCGCCCACCACCATCGTCCGCACGAAAGTGCGATAGACATCTCCAAGCGCCTGAGCCCACTGCAGCCACTATCAAAATAGAAGCTACTAACGCTTTTTTTATAAGCGCTATAGGACAAAAACACCGGAAACTTTCAGCTGCTATCGCCTCAACCAGCCCGGAACTTTGAACCGCACAATGGCGAGGTAAGCCGCCACGTAGCTGACCACGAATAGCGCGCAACACGCCATCAGCACCACAGTGTTGTTCCAAAACAGGAGAGCGGGAGCGACCGTCAGCAAGGTGAACCCCCACAGCCACGGCGAGGTGCGGTTGTTGCGCATCAGCATGCGGCGCGACTCGTCGTCGTGGAACACGCTGCGGACGATGCGCCGGTAAATGAGCTGGTGGAAGTGCAGTGCATCGGCTACGCCGGGGGAGACGCCGCGCGCCAACTTGCGGTACATCGAGAACAAGGTTTCCCACACCGGGTAGATCAGAAGTAAGAGAGGGAACCAGGGCGACACCACTGCATTGCGCTGCACCAGCGAAATGCTGGCAAGGGCAATCACGACGCCCCATACATACGCCCCACCGTCGCCCGCAAATAACATGCCACGCGGGTAGTTCCAGACTAAAAACCCAGCAGTCGCAGCAGCAGTGGACACCAGAAGCGCCGCCAGAGCCCGGTCGCCTACTTGCATCGCTACGTGCGCCAAAGCCAGGCAGACGATCAAGGCGACCATGCCGGAAAGGCCGTTGTACCCGTCGATGATATTGAAGGCATGCGGAAGGCCGGCGATGGCAAGGACCGCGAGCGCCATGCCGAGCCAGGGCGCAGCGGCGAGCACTGTATCCGTGGAGGAAAATCCAAGCCGTGGCACGCTCAGCTGCAACAGGGCCACGGCTATGAGTCCTGACAACGCCGTAAGTCCTAGGCGATACCGCACAGACAGTCGCTGTGTCAGATCCTCCGCAATGCCGCCCAACGCTGCGGGCAGCAAGGCCAAGGCCCAGACTCCAACCCAACCGCCCAAACGCAGCGAGCCCGCGTCGCCGTTAAAGGACTGGATGACACCAAACCCCCAGCTTATCACCACGCCAACGAGCACCGCCACACCGCCCAAGCGAGGCACATGCCCCAAGTGAAACCGCTGCGGCATCGCTTCGCTGTATGCAACCGAATGGTTCGACAGCCAGCGCACCACCAGCGCCGCGGTAAATGTTGCAGATAGAAACGCGATCACGCACAGCAGGAACATGGATGCCGATGCTACCTGTGCGCAACCGGTTTGCTGCCTGCGTTCGTACCGTTACGCATGCGTTTCGCCCGCGCGTACGCCGTGGAGCGCCAAAGACGCAACAGACCGCCCATGTGCCAGAGAAGATGCCGCAAGCTCCGGTGGCTGGTGCGACTGCCGGCATGGAGCACACGCGCTTCAGCACGGGCGAGCGACCAGCCTGCCAAACGCAGACGAAGACAAAGGTCTACATCTTCACAATACATAAAGTAACGCTCGTCGAAGCCGCTCACCGATTGCCACACAGTGCGTGGCAGCACAAGGCAGGCCGCATTCACCCAATCGACCGTTGTCTCGTGGCGCTGGATCAGGTAGCGACGCACCAGCGCCCACGGCGTGGGAATCGCCCGCTCGCTGTCCTGCAACTGGCCTGTCCCGTTCAGTTGCTGTGGATAGGCACAGCCGACGCCTGCCGCGACCGCAGCTTGAACGAGTGCAACGAATGGCTCATCGGACATCAGTTCAACGTCTGGATTCAGCACGCAAACAAACGGCTCGTTTCCTGACTCAAGTGCCCGATTGTGGTTGGCACCGAAGCCGCGCGGGCTCTCATTGCGCACCAGCTGAAGCACAAAGGGCCAACCTCCGGGTGGAGCCGTCGGCTGCGGTTCAGGCAGATTGAGGGTTAGCACCACACGGCGGACCGGCCCCGCACTGCTGCGCGCTATCTGCAGCAGCAATTGCTGCACACAGTGCTGATGTCCATGGCTCACGATAGAGACGAGAATTGCGTCGGGATCCGTGGGCAAAGAGCGCGCGTCGGCAGTTAAAGGTCGCATGAAGCCGGTATTGTCGCTGTTCGCTGCACCCGCGCTACAGGATCGGCACCAGCGATAATCCGAACGATGACGCATTCAATCGAGGACTTGCACGTATATTTGCGCAGCATCCACCAGCACGAGCGCACTTCGCTGTCAGTTCTGGCAAGCCTAGTGCCCGAGCGAGCGACCGTGCTGGACCTCGGATGCGGCATCGGCGCATTGGGCCAATTCTTGAAGGAAACCCGCGGCTGCACCTGCGACGGCGTCACGCTTAACGAAACCGAAGCGACCCACGCGAGCCCCCACTATCGGCGCGTGGTAATGGACAATCTCGAAACTTGCGACCTGCCGGCGATTTTTGCGGGTCGCAGGTACGACGTCATTGTGTGCGCTGACGTGCTGGAGCACCTCAGTCGCCCTGAACAAGTACTCACTGCCTGCCGCGAAATGCTCGCGCCTGAAGGGAAGCTTCTTGTATCTGTGCCCAATGCCGGCTATTGCGGCTTGGTGATCGACCTTCTCCACGGAGAGTTCCGCTATCGCGAAGAAGGGTTGCTCGACCGCACCCACTTGCGATTTTTTACGCGTCGGTCACTGACACGCTTTTTTCACGAACGACACTGGTCCATTGAGGCGCTGGACACCATTCAGCGCGAATGGGCCGAGTCTGAGTTTCAGATCACGCTCGACCGCATGCCAGCCGCCGTCGCGCGCTATTTTTTGGCCCAGCCAGACGCGCTTACCTACCAATTCATTGGTGTGGCACGTCCCCATGAGCCCGACGCTGCGTCAGCGGTGCCGTTTTCCGTCTTTGCCTCAGCCACGACTCCAGCCCAGGCCATCTTCACGGCTCAACTGTATTTGGGCGCAGACGGGGCGTATTCTGAGTCCGGCAAGACGGTCGCGCGTGGCGTGGTGGGAGTCGCCCACCAAACGTTGCAGTTTCACCTTCCGGCGTTTCAAGGCACCGTACCCCGGCTGCGTCTGGATCCAGCAGATCGTCCAGGCTTCCTGCACCTTCATGCCATCACTCTGCGCGATACCAGCGGTTATACCCGGTGGCAATGGCAAGCAGGTGAGCACGCGGACGCCTTGCTGGGAGCGCAGCCGCATCAACAAATTGCCTGGCACGCGCCCTTGGCAACGGCTCCTGGCACCACGCTGCTGCTGCTGACGGGCGATGACCCTTGGTTCGAGCTGCCGGTGGCTGCAGACACGCTGTGGCAATGTCTGCAAACGCCTGGCGCCGTGCTGGAAGTGCAGCTGGGCTGGCCCATGTCGGCAGACTATTTGACGCTCTCATCGACCTCCGCGCGGCTGCAGGCAGAAATCAACCATATAGAAGCTGCGTTGAGCAAAGCGCAGCAGACACGCATCGAGGCCACAACCGCCTTGGCGGCTGCAGCGGAACACATCCGCCACCTGACGCCTGCGCGGCAGCAATATGAGCAGCTGCAGGTGCAACATCAGCAACACGTACAGCTGTATGGACAGCTTCAAGAGCAGTATCAGCAGCAGCATTCGGCGTATGAGCAGTTGAAGTCGCACCTGCAAAGCATTGAAAATTCAACCGTGTTCAAGGCAACTCGGCCCATCGTGCGAGCAAAAATGCGCCTGGACCGCCTCTTTAGACCCGCTCACCCCACAGACGCTGCCGCGCGAATGCCGGATCCTCTGGAACCCGAGCCCGATGGGACCGAGACTTCGCTTGGTGGCATCGCCGAGCGCGCAGCGCCAGTCACGCACTCCCCTGATACGCCATTGGCCGATTCGCCATTGCCTGCTGAACCGGCGCCAGACCTCGGCGATTCGAAAATTGCCGAACCACATGAACAAGTCGCGACAAACGCGGAACCGGACGCCTTCGTCGTTGCCGCATGGAGGCGGCCCGCCAGTGGAATCGACATCGTGGTGCCGGTCTACCAGGGCTTGGACGACACACGGCTTTGCCTCGATTCTGTGCTGGCCAGCACGAACAAGACGCCGCACCGCTTGATCGTCATTAACGACGCCAGCCCGGATCCGGAACTTAGCGCCTGGTTGCGCGACTGGGCAGCGCAAGAGCCGCGCATTACCCTCCTTGAAAACAGCAGCAACCTCGGGTTTGTCGGAACCGTCAACCGTGGCATGGCGCTCAGCGACGACCGCGATGTGCTGCTGCTCAACAGCGACACGGAAGTCGCCAACGATTGGCTGGACCGCCTACACCGCGCCGCCTACCACTATCACAACGTTGCCACCGTTACACCCTTTTCCAACAACGCGACCATCTTCAGCTATCCACGCTTTTGCAGCAACAACGCCTTGCCCGACGGATACAACACCGCCCAGCTGGACGCCCTGTGCGCAGAGGTGAACTCGCAGGCAGTGTTGGAAGTGCCTACAGGCGTGGGCTTTTGCCTGTACATCCGGCGCGACAGCCTGACGCAGGTGGGCCTGTTTGACGTGGAAAACTTTGGCAAAGGCTACGGCGAAGAAAACGACTTTTGCCTGCGCGCAACGAACGCGGGTTGGCGCCATCTTCATGCGCTCGATACCTTTGTTCACCATACGGGCGGCGTGAGCTTTGGCGACAGCAAAAATCTACGTGAACAAGCGGCACAGGCTACTTTGCAGCGGCTTCACCCTGAATACGAATCGGCAGTACAAAATTTCGTCGCCCAAGACCCCGCGCAGTCTTACCGCCATTCGCTGGATCTTGCCCGACTGCGCGCCACAACCCTGCCGCGCGTACTGACCGTGCTGCACAACGCTGGCGGCGGAACTCGCCGCCACACCGAAGAATTGGCCACACACCTGTCAGGGAGAATGATCAACCTTTCCCTGACTCCCCTCCCGGATCATTTCGTGCGCTTGCAGTGGGAGGCGCCAAACGAAGCCTTGTGCCAGATGTACCATTGGCCAACGGAGTCGGGAAAGCTGCTGGCCAGCCTGCGCGACCTTGGTGTTTGCCATGTGCACTACCACCACCTGTTGGGCGTCGATCCTGAAATTATGCTTATTCCCGCGCGCTTGGGCATCACTTACGACTTCACGGCACATGACTACTACACCGCCTGCCCCCAGATCGCGATGGTGGACACCCAGCACAGCTATTGTGGAGAACAAGGCCTCGCGCAATGCACTGCCTGCCTGGCGCAACGACCAGCGCCCACGGGGGAAACCATAGAAGACTGGCGCCTGCGCCACCGGCTCTTTTTGCGCAACGCGCGCTACCTGCTGGCACCTAGCCGCGATGCCACCCAGCGACTGCGACGCTACTTTCCAACAGCCAACCTGCGCTTTGCGCCGCATTTGGATCTCTCCAGCGAAACCGTCTTGCCACAACCACAGCCCAGGCGCCTGGCGGCAGACGCACACCTGCGTATTTTGGTCATTGGTGCCGTAAACGAAGTCAAAGGTGCAGACACTCTTGAAGCGGCCGCTCTGCAAGCTGAGCGCACATCTTCACCTCTTGACTTTCACCTTGTTGGGTATGCGCACCGACGCCTAAAAACGCAACCACACGCCAGCCTGACCGTGCACGGTGCGTACGCCGACAGCGACTTGGCGCGCTTGCTCGAGCGCCTGCAGCCAGACGTCGTATGGTTTCCTGCGCGTTGGCCTGAAACCTACAGCTACACCTTAAGCGCCTGCCTACTCGCAGGAGTGCCGATAATGGCCCCCGACCTAGGGGCTTTTCCTGAACGCCTCAGCCAACGCCGCTGGACCTGGATCAAACCTTGGGACACCAGCGCCCATGCCTGGGTAGATATTTTTGAGAAGCTGCGCGATCAGCACTTCGTGACGGGTCAGGAGCCCCCGCTGGCACCTGAGTTCTTTCCTATCCGCACGGACTTTGACTCGCACCCTTGGAATTACATCGCTGACTATCTGCCGACTTTGGCAGGTTCAAACGCACGACCTGAGCGTTGATGCAAGCACAACAACCGCGAACGCGCCTCTCCTATCTTGCGCTAGGAATGGACGGCTCACTTTTTGCTCGATGACCACACCGCCCGTGAACTCACTACTTCAATATCCCCGCCATCTGCCACGAAAAGTCCGCCTGCTTGCCCAGAGCGTGCGTCAACTCATAAGAGACAGCGCCAATTGGCGTAGCAATGTGGAAAAACTACGACGTGCCTGGGATGACGGTGGCCTGCGCTTGCTTAAAACAGCACTTTTAGGGCTCACATATGGCGCCACTTTCAGCAGTTGGAATGAGTACCGTCAATCTTTTCGACGCACCATCCGCCCGCAAATCATCCGGCGCGTGCAAGGCATGTCGGCTCCGGTCACGATCTCGATCATTGTTCCGACCTACAACACGCCCGAGCCCATGCTCAAAGCCATGTTGCGCTCGGTGCAAGACCAGCTTTACCCGCATTGGGAGCTGTGCATTGCGGACGACGCCTCCAGCCAGCCTCACGTCGTCGAAGTTCTGCAAGCTTTTGCCAAAAAGGACCCTCGCATCAAGTTGCACTTAGGGCAGGAGAACTGCGGCGTCTCACACGCATCGAACTGCGCGGTGGCGCTGGCTACTGGCCCTTTCATGGTGCTCCTCGATCACGACGATCTTCTGGAAGAACAGGCACTTTTTCGGGTAGCAGAGTCAATTGCGCAGGACGATCCGGACATGCTTTATTCGGACGAGGTGCTTGTCTCGCCCGATGGGGAGACCGTTCTGCAATACTTTCACCGCCCCGCCTTTTCGCCCGAATACTTGCGGAGCCACCCCTACATCGTGCACATGGTGGGCTTTCGCACCAAACTGGTACGCGCCCTGGGCGGTTTCGACGAGCAGCTGACAATTTCGCAGGACTACGACCTGATCTTGCGCGTTTCCGAACAGGCCAAAACCATCGTGCACCTGCCTGAAATCTTGTACCAGTGGCGCACACACACCAGTTCTGCGGGTCATGACCGGGCCAACGAAGTCATGGCCGTCTCCACCGCGGTATTGCAGCGACACTTGCAGCGCTGCGGCATCGAAGGCACAGCAGGGGCCGGTGCATCCTTCAACTTTTTTGAGGCGCGCTACCCCATTCAAGCGGGCCAGCGCGTCGCCATCATCATCCCCACCAAAAATCACGGCGACCTAGTTCGCCAATGTGTCGAGAGCATCCATGCCACGACCACGGGGGTCGACTACGACATCGTAGTGATCGACCACGAATCTGACGATCCCGAAACAACCGCCTACTTGCGGTCGATTGCCTCGCAGGTGCAAGTCTTGCGCTACTCCGGTCTGTTCAACTTTTCCAGCATCAACAACTGGGCTGTGGCACAGCTCAAACAGCTCGGTAGCCAACATACGCACTATCTCTTCTGCAACAACGACATTGAAGCCTTGGATTGCGGCTGGCTCGAGCGCATGCTGGAGTTGGCGCAGCAACCAGACACGGGCATCGTCGGCGCGCAACTTCTCTACCCGGACCGCACCAGCATTCAACATGCAGGCGTATGCGTGGGCGCGTTTGGCATTGCCGAGCACTACGGAAAATTTCTTCGTCTACCGCCTGACCGGGTCGACATCAGTTTCATGGGTCGACTTATCGTGACGCACGAAGTTTCCGCCGTCACAGCCGCCTGCCTGCTGATGCGCCGCGATGCGTTTGAAGAAATCAACGGTTTTGACGAAGCGCTTGCCGTTGGGTTTGGCGACGTAGACCTGTGTTTGCGCACCCTCGCGCGCGGTTGGCGCGTTCTGTATTGCCCTCAGGCGACACTCCTGCATCATGAGTCGTACACACGCGGAAAATCCGTCGGTCACGACCCGCATCCTCAAGACTCCGCCCTGTTTTCGACCCGCTGGAAAGCCTTCCTGGAGCAAGGCGATCCCTACTTCAACCCTGGACTTTCGACGCATCACACGTGTTGGCAAGTGCAGACGCCCATGGCGTGCCACCTGCGCCTAGGACGCCGCGTCTACCGCCGCCCCGTGGGTGCCTCGCGACAACTAATGCAGCACAGCGGCGCATGATGACCGGCCCACCGCCCTGCCGCGCAGTGGCGCCAGCAGGCAGCGCCATGGTCACCGTCATCATCGTCAACTGGAACGGCGGTACCTTCCTTGGTCAATGCGTGCGCCACTTGCAAGCGCAAACCTGGCAGCCCGATCGCGTGCTGTTGGTGGACAATGCAAGCACCGACGATTCCTTGGCTCAGCTGCCAGATTGGCCTTTGCTGACCGTTTTGCGCATGAACAGAAACTTGGGTTTCGCTGCGGGCAACAATTGCGCCCTCGCACAATGCGACACGGAGTATGTCGCCCTGCTCAACCCAGATGCCTTTGCCGCACCCGATTGGCTTGAGCAACTGCTGCAAGCAGCGCAAGCCCATCCCTCCACAGCCGCTTTTGGCTCGCGCCAATTGAGCAATGAAGACCCGATCCAGCTGGACGGCATAGGCGACTGTTACCACCTGAGCGGCATGGCATGGCGCCAAGGCCATGGCCACACGCAGCAAGCGCAGCACCTTGTGGAGCAAGACATCTTCGCTGCATGCGCCGCCGCCGCTCTCTACCGTCGCGCCCCCATCATGGCACTGGGCGGATTTGACGAGAGCTATTTTTGCTACATGGAAGACGTGGACCTAGGCTTTCGCATGCGCATCGCCGGTCACACTGCCCGGTATGTGCCCAGCGCCGTGGTGCGTCATGTCGGCAGCGCAACATCTGGCGGGCGGCACAATGACTTTTCCGTATTCCACGGACACCGCAACATGGTGTGGACATTTGTAAAAAATATGCCATCGCCTTTGTTTTGGCTCATGCTTCCCCTGCATTTGGCTGCGAACTTTGCAGCAATGGTGGGCTTTACCCTCCGCGGCCAAGGCAAAACTATCTTGCGCGCCAAATTGGGAGCGCTCCAAGGCTTGGGACATGCGTGGCGGCAACGTCACATCATTCAGCGTGGGCGAATTGCCACCGTGCGCAGCATCTGGGCCGCCTTGAACAAGCAGGTTTGGCCCAACCGACACCCATGACCACTCAGGACCCACGCGCGTTACAACAGTCGCTTGGAAAGGCGGTAGGCGGGCTGCTCCGCAGTGAAGTGCACCAGAGCGGATAAAGCCAGTGTCGCTACCAGTGCGAGCCCCATGCAAGCGAGCGGCATACCTTGCGGCAGCGCTGGCGCAACGAAGCGTGAAATCAGCCAAAGCGTCGGAAGGTGAAGCAGATACACCATGTACGAGATGTCACCGCCCCACAGGCTGAGGCGGTAGGGCAACCACTTTTCAAGGCGCAAGAACAGGCAAACCGAGCAACCGGCAAACAGGCCCGCGAGCAACGCACGCTCTGGATAGTGAAAGAAGCCAGAGAGACCAGAAGCTTTGTACGCCACGTAGGTGGCGTAGTAATACAACCCCGCTGCACTTGCCAGTGTCAACAGCGCCAGCACAGGGATCCGAAGTTGCAGACGCTCGCGGTGACGCTGGAGCATGTAGCCCAGCAAAAATTCCAGGCACAACGGCGAGAGAAACAGGTACATGGCAAAGTTGGTTCGCTCGAACTGCGCTTCCGAGTACCGATCGCCGACGATCCACCAAACGGTGGCAGCAATAACGACCACCGAGAAAGCCCATAAAGCGCCTCCCCGCCACTCGCGCGGCAGAAGCAACGACAGCGCAACAATGGCGTAGAAGTAGAGTTCGTAAGTGAGCGTCCAGGTGATCGGCAACACCAGTACGTTGAAGTTGAGCTGATAGAGGAAAAAAGACCCCCAGAAATCCTTGCCCTGCAGTTGACCATTGATGCCATAGAGCAACAGACAGATCAGGAACACCGGCCACCAGCCACTGTAAATTCGGGCGCAGCGGACGGCAAAAAATCGGACTGCGTGTTGCGCGCCGGCAGGTCGCTCCGCAGTGTTCATCGCCATGATGAAACCACTGATCACAAAGAAGATGTCTACACCCAAATAGCCGAAGCTTGAGAATGTGTGCCACATACCACTGGCTGGCGCAAAAGCCGGGTTGTTGCGCGCGTGGTAGAGAACGACCCAGATCGCACTGAGAATACGCAGTGCTTGGATAGAGTGCAGCATGGGGACGCCAAGGAGCGGAGGATTTTCTTCCCGTCCCGACAACTGTGGGCTGTCGAGCGGGCAAGGACCAGGGTTTTCGTTTTGGCAACGGTCGGTGTGAATTTTTAGATTAGATCTCCGCGCTGCACTCTCGCAACGTATTAAAAATCATAGCTGACACCGCTTGCAAACATATCGTTTCGTAGAGTTTTTAAGCTATATCGCTCATAGGTTAAGCGGTGCCAGCTCTTATTTTATGAGCTTCATTTTGAACCTTGATTAGAAGCCACCGCTGGGCTGCGCGCATGCTGGGCTGCTCCACCCCGAACCAGGACAGCCAAGCCAGCAACAAAATGGGCACCAGGGACAGAAGCAAACAAACTGCCAAGGACCAGCCGCGCGACAAACACAGCGCAGTGACCGCCTGCTGAATGGGAAATGCGTATATGTACACGCCATAAGACAAGTCCATGCGCCCGTGCTTGGCGGAATGCGCATTCGGCGCATCGACCCTGGCGCGCGCAGCATCGGAATACCCCACATGTGCGAGATAAAAAATGCCGCACGCAATCAGCGCCCACACCGCAAGCTGTCGCAGCAACGCTGACTCCACATATAAGGCGCTGAGCACCGCCAGAAGCGCCGCCACCGCCATCCACCGATGCGGTCTAATGGCATACGCGGCGAACGTGCTGCCGACAAAAAACGGCACGCCAAAAGCGCAAAAGTCGGCCCACCGCAAAAGACTGGCGGCCCAGCCACCCCTTGCCTCCAGCGCGACGTCCCAGCCGCCCATACGGGCAAGCTGCCAAATTGCAGCCAGCGCCAAAGCCATGGCCGGATAAATCCAGCGGCTCCCGCGCACACTCCAGGAGAGGACAGCCAGAACGAAATACATGGTCAACTCATAGCGAATCGTCCACAGCGATCCATTCACCGCCCCTGCAAACGGGTTGGACTCAAACACTCCAGGCAAGGCGTGCACCGTCGCCAGACCTGCCGAATTGTTCGCAAAATTGAGCCAAGTGCCTGGCGATCGCCAATACGCTGCCGACGGCAGCGTCGTCACTGCCCAGCCCAGCACAAAAACATAGAACGTCACCGCCACCACCAACCCAGGGAACACACGCGCCAGCCGTTTCACCCAGAACGCCTGCCAAGACGGTTGCCTCCCCCAGCTCTGACACACCAGGTACCCACTAATGAAGAAGAACACGTAGACCGCAAGCGAACCCAAGCTATGCCCAGGGAACGGCACAGGCAGCTCCAGGCGATACAGGTATTCACCGTGAGCAAGAAACACGGCCAGCGCGGCGGCAAGCCGCAGGATGTCAAAGCGATTGGCCATATCTTCGTCGATTGCGCTCTATGAAGGCCGTGCTTAACTGCTCATGCTTGCGTCAAAAATAAGCTTGCATCACAGCGCAGACGCTGCTTCACGACTTACTCAGCAGCAAAAATATCTCATTGTTCAGCAGCAACTCATCCGGGTAGCGGCCGCGCAAGGCAGAAGGAATTTCGATATTGAGGCTGCGACGCTCCTGACGTACCACCTGAAAGCCTACGCTGGTCGTGAGGTCCACCAACTCATCCGCCGTCAGCCGATTGAGCGCGCGGTACTCATTGAAAACAAATTTCTTATAGCCGTCTGCACCGAAATCGGCAAAGCCAAAATCGGTCTCCATCGCATCGATCGGACCTCGGTGCCCTTCGACGACCTTCCAGAGCGCCTCCTCAGGCACCAGCAAGTGGTGCCAAGGCACGTCGTCGTAACGGCGCAGGTGCGAACCAAAAGGCGAGTAAAACAGCGGTTCAATTTGAATGAAAAAATAGCCCCCAGGGCGCAAGCAGGCATACAAATCTCGAAAAATCGGCGCCAATTGTTCGCGCTGCACATGCTCAAATGTCGACCAACTCATGATGCCGTCAACCAACGGCTGCTGGCCCGCCAGCGCTGCGCCGGGGGCAATCGTCTCAAACGTCATGCCTGCAGGAATGCGCGACAGCCCCAATTGCTCTCGTGCAATATTGGGCAGCTTTGCGTACTCGCGGCGGATGTCTACTCCGTGGATGGCCGTGGCGCCGTGGCGCAGCATGAGCGCCAAATCAGTAATGCCATCACCGCACCCAAAATTGAGCATTCGCGCCTTTGGCAAATCCAGCACCTCGCCGATCCAGTGCTGCACCACATCGGCGGCGTATTCGAAATGCGCACGAAACCACTCATCTGTGATGCGCTGCGCATCCCACTCAGCCAACCCCCACAAACGTTCCTGTAAACGCAGTTTCCAGTTCATAACGGCGACTCTCTTTTCTTGCGCGCCCTGCCACTGCGTTGCAAAACCTCACTGCCTTCGCAGCACATAGGCATCCTGATGGTTCCAAAAATGCACCGGGGCCTTGTGCACTAAACACTCTGCGCCCAAGGTGTCGGCAATGCATTGCAGCACGAACGCCTCGGACGTAAAGGCCGTACCGTATTCCTGCGCATCAATGGCATTCGATTCGCTTGATGGGGTGAAAAAGAATCCCTCCTCATCAAGCACCACATGGTCGAACGCTGCGGCCTTCATCCCATGCGTGCTAAACACAAGCAAGCCGCCAGGCCCGACTGCGGCATACAAAACCTTGAGCCAGCGAGACCAAGTGGCGCGAGGCAGGTGGCTGAACAAGGACAGTACAAATACTAGGTCGTAACGCTGCGGCCACTGCACCTCCTCGGGCACGCTGGCGGACATGAAGCCTTCCACGCCAAACGTGCTGTGCAAAAACTCCACCGCCCCTGGAACGACATCCGACACCGCCACGCGTTCGGCACCCAGCGCTTTGACCAAATGGCGGGTGAAGCGGCCATGACCGCTGGCGAACTCCAATACGCTTTGCATCTTGAGCAGGGGTTGATCCACCGCCTCCAAAAGCAGCATCAACTCCGAAAGCGTGCGCCACCCATCGGCCAAATAATCGCGCAAGGGGTTGCGGCTGGAAGGGTGGCCAGCAAAAAATCCAAAAATATCGTCTTGCGGCGAGATGCTGCAGTCCAACCCCATCATGTTGGCAAACGAGCCACCCAAGCCGTTTTGCTCAATCAGCGCATGGGCTGCGAGCACGGTATCGCGCTCGTCTCGTGCGCTCACCAGCGCCTTGGCTGCGCCAGCCAAATCGCCTTGGGCCAGCAGTCGCTGTCCGTCCTGAAGCAAACGTTGCCCCAGGCTAATTTCAGTAGTGATAGATGTCATTCGTCGTGGATTCTGCCCAATGCACCGTCCGCAGGGGCTCTAGCCCCAATGATGCGGCAGTCGCACCAAACCAGGCAGCGCTTTAGGGAAAATGAAGCTGAAATGCAGAAACTGGAACCATTCGTCGTAGACGGCGAGTCCGGTCTCATCAAAAAGAAAGGCGCTGATGACGTAGTCTCCACTGTGCAAAGGCAGGTCAGGGAAGGTCAACACCGAGCGCCAGTTGCCGTCGTCCATCCGCAGGGGGACGGCGCCATCCTCATGCGTGGCCAGCGACGTGATGCCGACACCTTTGGACTGCTCAATCATGAAACCAATGTGCGGGCACTCGTCTCCGCGCCCCCGCACCGTAATGGTCACTACCAGATTGCTGCTTCGCAGCACTGCAGGACGATCCCCTTCAGCTTCACCGAGATCCATCACATCCACCGATACAATGCACGCGCTGCCAGCGTCGACTCCAACAGCTGGGGCACCTGGCGCTGCCTGTCCCAAGACATCATCTTGCACCGACTGCAAGACTGGCGCTATCCTCGAGAGCGCTTTTTCCTCCAACTGGCGCTGGCGCGTGTGCTGGTCGTACGCCGCCAGTACCGACTCAGTATCGCCAAACTGCGCCACCTGCCCGCCCTTTAGCCACAGCGCTCTATCGCACAAATGGCGAATGTGATAGGGGCTATGCGAGCAAAAGAGAATGGTGCAGCCATTGCGGCGAAACGCCATGATGCGCTCGATGCATTTTTTCTGAAAATGCTGGTCGCCTACTGCTAACGCCTCATCAATGATCAGCACATCCGGCTGCACCGCGGTCACCAAGGCAAAAGCGAGTCGCACCGCCATGCCAGAAGAATAGGTCTTGACTGGGCGGTCCAACGCCTCGCCAAGCTCACAGAAGTCTGCGATTCCGGGCTCCAGTCGCGTCATCTCGGCATGGTCGATGCCGATTAGGCTACCGCCAAAATACAAATTGTCGCGTCCGCTGAAGTCGGGGTGAAAACCTGCACCCAGTTCCAAAATGGCCGTCACACGCCCTACCCGATCGATGTGACCGGTGCTGGGCTGTAGCGTGCCCGCCAGCAACTTGAGCAGGGAGCTTTTGCCCGCACCGTTGTCGCCAATGACGCCAATGCACTGCCCCCGCTGCAATTCAAACGACACATCCTGAAGCGCCCAGTGGCTACGGTGGTGGGCATTTCCCGTAACCAGCGCCCGAAGACGGTCGCGCGGCGAAGCATACAGCTTGTATTCCTTGCCGAGACCTTGCACCTTGAGCACGGTGGAAGAGTGCCCATCCAGGTCGTGTCGCGTCATAGCCAGTCCACGAGCTGATCGCGGCTGCGGGCCACCACCACATTCAGCGCAATTGCCAACCCCAAAAGCCATAGCCCTGCTACCACCCATACGCTGGCAGGGGGCCACGCGCCTTGAAGCAGCACCTGCTGGTAGCCAATCACAAGTGCCGTCACGGGATTGAGCCACAGCACCCAGCGCCATTTTTCGGGAAACATGGTGAGCGGGAATAAGATGGGGCTGAGATAGATGCCCACCGACAAGAAAAAGCCCACCAACTGCACGGTATCGCGCAGCGCAGCGGCCAGGACGGCCAGCAAGTAACCCGACAGCAGACACAGCGCAAACTGCATCAGCAGCAAGGGTACGAAGGACAGTGTCGCCACATTGAACCGGTGAAAAGGCGTGTACACCAAGGCGACCAAGAGCATGAGCGGCCCGTAAATCACGGTGCTAGACAGCACAGACCTCGCGACTATTAGCACCGGTGGCAAAGGGTTTTTTTGCAACAGGCTGCCGGCCTCAATCAAGCTAGTCATGCCGCGCGAAACAGCGTCGCAGAATGCCATCCATGGCAAGGCGCCCACCACTAGAAATGTGCCTACCGCGCGTGTCGGCGCTCCCTCACCGAGGCGCATGGCAAACACAATGTCAAACACTAGGTAAAAAGCCGCCACAGTGAGCAGCGGCTGTAGGTAAGGCCACAGCACACCTAGGACTGTGCCCGCGTGGCGCGCCGCAACTTCTCGTCGCGTCAGCACCCAAACCAAAGCACGCGCGCTCCACAAAGATTGCAGTTCAGTCGCCAAGGTCAGCATAAACACTCGAAGGATGAAGAGGTGGACCTAGGCGCAAAAAATGCCGCCCGGGCAACAGCGTCGACGCCTTGGCAGCAGTCAAAACGATCAGCGCGCCGTTTTGCTGTCTTTGTTGTAAGTAGCGGCAAAAGCTTCAACTGCCTCAGAATTCACTTTCGCTCCCTGCTGAAGCTTTTCTGCCTCGGCAGATCGGGCTTCCTGCTGAAGGTTGCTGCGCACCTCCTTGACCAGCTCGTCACGCACTTCGTCAAAAGGCTTTGTACCGGCCGGCTTGCGTGCGTCAAGTTTCAGAATATGAAAGCCAAACTTGCTTTCGACCACGCCGCTTAAGTCGCCCGGCTTCTTCAACGAAAACGCCGCTTCATCGAACTCCGGCACCATGCGCCCACGCGCAAAGAGGCCCAAGTCCCCACCCTTTGCGGCACTGCCTTTATCTGCAGAGCGCTCCTCGGCCAGTTTGGCAAAGTCGGCTCCAGCCTTCAAGTCATCAAGCGTCTTTTCAGCCTGGGCGCGCGATGTAGCCTCCGTGCCCGCAATCAAAATATGTCGGACTTGCACCCGCTCGGCAACCTTGAAGCGCCCAGGCTTGGCTTGGTAAACGTTGCGGGCCAGGCTTTCAGCCACAGCATCGCTAGGGAGAGATTCTTTATCGATTTTGGCGAGTAATGCGTCCGAAAGCACCTTGTCTCGAGCGATTTGCAGCGCAGCAGCGGTTAACGGGTCTTTGGCCAAGCCTTCAGCTTCAGCCTTCGCTGCCAGCGCTCGGCGGGCGTATAGGTTGCCGGCAATCTGCGTCACAGTTTGCGGCTTGGCCAGCACGATGTTGCGCATCTCTGGCGGCATGCGCAAGGCGTCTGCCTGTATATCGGTGGCAGCGATGGAAATCTTTTCGCCTTGCATCAACACAGAATCGGCGGCCCATACAGGCGCGCAGAACACAGTGGCGGCAAAGGCAGCGGAATATAGCTTCACGGACAGACGGTTCATTGGTGTATTCATCAATCAATTTTTGCAATAAAAAAAGGCGGGGAATGACCCCCGCCTTTTTAGATCACCGCTAGGGCGATTAAGTGCCCACGAATTACTTCGTGAAACGGTGCGGCCAGTTGATGCCGTACGTGCCGGAGGTGCCAGTGCGTGCAGCACCGTTGGTCAGCTTGATGAACGCGCTGCCGACGATTGGCAAGCCAACGCCGCCATTATCGGTAGCAATGGTGCCCCAGCCGTTGGTGTAAGTACCAGAGACCAAGTTTTGACGCGCAACAGTAGCAGCCATCACCGAGTTGCCTGCATCTGCAAAGCTCAACACACTGGTTTCGCCGCAGAACTGAACCACAGGGGTTACGCCCGGGGTGCTAGGCGAAAAAACTGGACCTGGGGTGGTAGCACCAGGAGTCGTCTCTTCACGGTTGAAGAACGTCTGGCTTTCTGCTTTCACGCAGATTTTGCCATCAGCGTCTACAGACGTATTCGCAGGCACAAACCAAGGCGAGGTGAGTGCGGTAAAGACGCGGTAGTTTGGAGCCGTACGCAAAACCGCATAGTTGGCAGCCACACTGTAACGGCGGGTAGGCATGGAGAACAGCCAATCGGTCTTGGCAGCGATGCCAGCGTCGTTCGCGTATTCGTTGGTGATCGACTTCACAGCCAAAGCCGCCGTCAACGACGAAGCTTGGGCGATGGGATCAGTAACAATACTCACATAAGGCGTCGACATGTCGGGCAGGTCGTAGTTACCAGCCACAACGATAGGCAGCGGACCACGCAGCAGAGGGTCAGCGGTGAAATTGTTGATGCCACCGACAACAGGCGTGTCCGACTGCGGGAAGTGCACGAAGTTTGCGCGACCGGCGACACCACCAGCAGCAACTTTAGCAACCACAGCCGTAGCACCACCGGAGAAGGTAGTGGTGTTAGGCACATTGATGATGTACCAATCGCCCATCAAACCACTCGTAGGGGTGTTGAAACCAGCAGCAAAAGCAGCAGCTTCGGCAGCAGCAGGAGCAGCAGGCACTCCAGCACCAGCATCACCGAAGTCGGTCGTTGCAATGGTATTCAAACGGGTGCGCGCGGCAGAACCAGCAACCGAGCAAGGCGCCACGTTAGCAACGTGCTTGATAGCCGTGTACAGCGAAGTCGGGGCGGCATTCACTGGAATGTCGGCCATATTGAAAATCTCAACATAGCCTTCACGGGTTTGTGCAGCCTTGCCGGAATCGGTTGCAGCAGGATTCAGACGGTTCGTGAAAAACGACTGATTGACGCCAGACGTCAGAGCCGGCACCGTGCAGGTGTTATCGGCAGTCACAATTTGCGCAATGCCGTCAGCACCAGCGGAAATTGCAGCCGTCCAGACGTCACCAGGAGACATGAAGACCTGAAAGTCAAACAAGTCGTCAGAGTTTGCAGCGCCGCGGAAACGAACTTTAACGGCCTTGCCATTTACCTGATCGGTGTTCACAACGTGGAGGACGGTCATATTGCCATCTTGCACATTGAAGTAAGGCACATACAAGTTGTGACCAACGCCGGATGACGTCTCTTCCATCACGGTAGCGTTAGAAGCAGTCATGCCGCCAACGCCGCCATTCAGCACGACCGCGGACGCAGCACCTGCGAACCCCAAGCCACCAATCATGGCAGCAATGCTCAATGCCAGAACATTTTTCTTCATATCAAGAACTCCAGTTGAAAAGTTGTTAAGCGCAACTACCACGATTGATTACGCTGTGAGATGGTAGCACAGGGCTCCCGCACGCTACGCGATGAGAGAGAGCCGAAAACCCGGTTTGTTGAGAAAAACCAACACCCTTTTTACCATTGAAATCGATACGCGAATAGCTACTAAAAGTCACAAATCTTGGAAGCGCCACCACTGACCTTCTTCCAGCAGCCAGACTTCGTTCAGATAAGTATCGATTGCTCCTAGTTTAATGCCAACCAATGCGGGGGTCACCGAAAGCTTCATCTGCACCTCGCAACGCTGTGGTTCGCACACAACTTTGTTGACTTCCACTCTTTCCACGCCTACTACCCCCCCGCCGAAGAGTCGCTTGTACTCCTGAGCTGTTTTGAGTTTGCGGAAGCCAGGGGTGCCATAGGCATAAGCCTTGTCAAAATTTCCGACCTGGCGCGCTGTCCAAAATTCGATAGCTCGGGCGCTGACCTGCTGCTCGGGCGTCTTAGGCGCCAGCACAGCGCAGCCAGACACCGCCGCTACAAGGACAGCCGTCATAGAAATCCCAACGCTGCGGCGCAGGGAGGATGTGAAGGCCATATTAGATCCTTTCATTTATTTTGCAATCTGTGGTGGAGTGGTAATAGAAAGCGGCGACGCATTGACCGGCATGGGAGGCTGCTGTGTGGGCTGCACATGCGGAATCACCCGCGATGCCGGGACTGCTGGAGCTCTAGGCTTCAGCGGCGGAGGCGCTTGCGTGCCAACTTGGTCGCGCAACTCAATCGCCTTGAGGCCTTGCATTTTGCTGCGCAGATCGTCGCTGACTTGTCGAATATCCAGATCGGAACGTACAACACGTGGCGTGATGATCACGATCAGCTCCGTACGGTTGCCATCCGTACCTGTCGATCCAAAGAGGTTGCCTAACACCGGAATGGTGTGCAATAAGGGAATGCCCGACTTGGTGGTACTGCTGCGGTCCTGGATGAGGCCGCCCATGACAATCGATTCCCCCGAACGCACAGCCACCTTACTGGAAAGCTGGCGCTGCAGGAAGGCGCGCTGGTTGCTGACCTCGTCTTTGGCGCCTACGTCGGTGACCGACTGGTCCACTTGCATGGTGACCACATTGCCCGAGTTCACCGATGGCGTGACCATCAACTGAACACCGGTGTCCTTGTACTGGATGTTGGTGGTAGTGACAGTCCCTTCAATATTACTGGTGGTGCCGGCCTGAATGGGCGTCTGGGTACCCACGTTGATGGAGGCGACGTGGTTGTCCAACACCATGAGCGAGGGACTGGCGATAACTTTGACGGAGGTCTTGGTGGACAGTGCACGCAGCAATGCGGTAACGTTTCCCGCTGGGTTCTTGAGTGCGTAAGAGAAGCCATTGCCAAGCGGCGAAAGCGGGTTGCGGCCGTTGCCGCCCGCCAACAGCGAGCCGATGCCCGTGTAGTCGGTTTTGGCGCGGCTGTCTTTAAAGGCCCATTCCAGGCCATAGGCGAGGTCGTCGTTCAGGGTGACTTCGACAATCGACGCCTCGATAAGCACCTGCGTGAGCGGCAGGTCCAGCCGCTTCAAAGTCGATTCGATCTTGGCGTACTCAGCCTTAGTGCTCCAGACCAGCACGGAGTTGTTGAGTTGGTCGGCAATGACGCGGATTCCGCCGAGATTGACTGCGACTGCAGGCTGGGCGTTGCCAGCCGCCTGGGCGTTCAGGTTGGCACCGCCTTGCTGGTTGCCGCCGCGCATGCCACTAGAGGCACCAGAGCCATTGCCTCCCAATGAATTGGCGCCGAACGCGCCGCCAAAGGCGGCGCCACTACCAAACGCATTGCTAGTCCCCAAACCATTGCTGGAACCCAATGCGTTGCCTGCGCCAAAACCTTGCCCTAGGGACGAGCTCGCAGACACGCCCAAACCCGGCGCTACGCCGCTGTTGGCTGCCGGCGCCGCACTATTGCTTTGTCCACCGAAAATACCGCCCAGCACAGTCGCCAGGTGCTGGGCATTGACGTTTTGCACTTGATAGATAAAAAGCTGGCGCTCGTTGCCGTTGTCGTTGGGCTGGTCCAGCTTTTCGATCCACCTGCTGGCTGCATCCAAATATTCGGCGCGCGGCGTCACGATGAGGATGCTATTCAGCCGCTCGATGGGCAAAATACGCAGGGCGCCAAACAGCGGGTTGCCCTCGCCCAAGCCGGCAGCCACCGCAGCCGCGGCGCCGGAAGTGGCCTTTGCGCCAGCGCTCGCTGGCACGCCACCACTGACAATTTGCAGGGCGGTCTGCACTTCCTGTGTGGATGCGTATTTGAGTGGAAAGACGCCGACCGACATGCCTGAGAGCAGATCGATGTCGAAGGTATTGACGAGTTCCATCCACCCTTCTGCTTGGGTGCGCGTTCCGGTAAGGACGAGCAGGTTGCGGATACTGTCTACACGCACCAGCGCATCGGCCGGCAGCATCGGACGCAGGATGTTGGCCATTTCCCCGGCCCCAATGTATTGCAACGGCACGACGATGGTGCCGTAGCCAGGCGCAAGCGGCACGCCTTTTACCGCTTGGCGCACTGCCCCACCGATGCTGCGCAGCGCATCGGGGCGGCCCACATGGTAGGTGCCGCGCACGTCGCGCATTAGCGCAAGACCATTGGCCTGTAAGGCGCTTTCCAATAAAAACACCGCCTGGTCTGGCGGCACCGGCTTGCGCGTAGCCAGTGTGACGGTGCCTGCAAGCGGCGGGTGCAGCACGTAGCTGGCTTTGAGCAGATCCCCCAAGACGGTGCGCACCACCTCAGCGACAGGAGCTTCTTCAAAATTGAGCGAAACCGCAGGACCTGCGAGCTGAGGCACCGCGGTAGGCTCCGCAATAACGCGGTTGTTGCCACGCAAAATTCGGGGAGCAATCGCGGTTTTTTTTGTATCGCTCGATCCGCCGGCAGCTTCTGTCGCATCTTGCATAGGCGTGACCTCGATGACGATCGGGATGTCTTGATCGGCTTCAATGGCGTCGGGGGCAGGCACGCCGCTGGCCGCGCCGGGGGATACCTCCATGTTCTGGGGCGATGCGATGGGCGCAGATTGGCAACCTGCCAGTGCAAGGAGCGCAATCAAAAAATAACGAGTTGGGGTCATACAGTCGGCCAAGTTGGCAATGAGAACCGTGCGCTAGCGGCGAGATCCGCCAAATGTGGCACGCGGCGCGCTTGGAGCAGCAGTTGCTTTTTCACCTGCGCCGGAAGTGGCACCAGTGGCGGTGGATGAAGACACTGCAGGCGCCGGCACTTCTGTGCGTTCGGGTTTAGGAACAGGCACTGCTACAGGAGCTGGAACAAAGGGCAATGGCCTGGAAACGGGGCCCGCCGGGCTTCCCATCGCAGGCATGCCCGGCGCTGCTTGCGAGACGTCGGCCCGCTTGAGCTGGAGCACACGGGTCTCACCGCCGCTGGCAAACGTGGCCTCCCGGTCGCTCAGGCTTTGGAGTGTCCAGCCGTCCAGCGATTGATGAAGCTGAACCCGCACGTCTTTATCGCCCATGCGCATGATGAGGCCACCGGTGCCAGCACTATTGAAAATTCCGGAAAGTTTTGCAGAACTGAAATTATCGACCTTGGGCGCAGGCGCATCTTGTGGCGGCACAGCGGGAGGGCGTCGGGTGAGCGCAAACAATGGTCTTTCCAGCATGCCCACAAACGCTGCCATGTCGGCAGGCGCCGGGCTGGGCAAGGCGGACAGTTGCGAGGCGAAATCTGTCAGTTGTGGCGCGGGTGCAGCCCAGACGACACCGCGCAAATCTCCATTTGGCGCGACCCAGCACGCGAGAAGAATGCCGAGCAATGCGACGTTCAGACCGACCAGCAGTTGCAACGCGTGATTCTTGAGGGCCTTGCTCATGAGCGCTCCCGCAGCACACTAAGGCTTAGCTGGATGCTCAGCCGCGTTGGCTTTCTGTCGACACTACTGGTATTGCCAAAATTTTGGGCCTGCACGTTTATGGCGTCGAGCAGAATGGCTGGATTCTGACCGGACAGACCCGCCAACGCCGCCTGCAGGGCGAGCAGATCGCCCTCAACGCTGACCGAAAGCGGAATGCGATCGATATCTTTTTCGTGCTTGGCGGGGAGCACCTGGCTGCTGATAATCTGCAGTCCAGCGCTGCCAAAGATGTCGCGCAGGCGCTGCTGCGCTGCATTGCCCGTTTGGGACGCATCGTCGGTGCTCGGATGGACATACTCGGATCGCTGGACTTTTGCCTTCTGAATTGCGGCGTCCAAGGCAGCGCTTTGCTGCTGCAGACCACGCATCCGTGCATAGCGGGGCTCGATATCGGCTAGGTACTGCTCGGCTGCCTGGTGTTTCTGAAACACAAATAGCACTGTCAGGCAGACACAAACCAGCACTGCAAACAGAGTCAGTGAAATCACCATGCGGTGGCGCTGGGGGATCGGATTCATGGCTTACCCCCCTCCTGCGGCGCAGCCTGCGTGGGCTTGGTATTTGCGCCACGGGAAGTTGCACTGCCACCGAAGGCGGCACCACCTGACTCGAGCCGGGTCACCACAATCTGTGCGGGGACCGGGACGGAAGTAACTTCTAGCGCATCGCCTTGCACAGCCGACGGAGACGACACCGCGGCCGCGACCCACACCCCAAGCCGCTCCGGGTCTGCATTGAACTCGATAGCGAAAGCTTCCTTTTCGATCCCAGGAACACGCGTAGCAGCCACCGGTGCGCGTACGTCGCGAAACCCCGGTTCGTTGCCCAGCAGCTGCATGAGCGAAGAGGCATTGGGCGTAAGCCCTGAAATGGCGACCTTGGTGCCGGCAAGCTGCAAGGTTTGCAGTGCGGTGTCGTCAGGCAGGATGCGGGTCAGCACTTCAAGCAGCCGCAGCGGCTCGATACGCTCGGCCAGCAATTCCCTCAATGCAGTGGTACGGTCAGCGGCACGCACCAGCGCTTCGCGGCGTGCGATGGCCGGCGCTGCAGAGGCGGCAATCTCCGCGTACGCTTCGCTCGCCGCATTGAAGCGCATTTGAAGCTGCAGCGATGGCGTCAACAAGATCAGGATTGCGATTGCAGCAGCGCTGGCCAGCAGGGTGACGCCTGTACGACGACGGCGGGCAACGAAACCCAGCCGATGCGACTCGCCGAAACCGGCCAGCACGAGCGGGCGCTCACGGTCATCAAGAACCCAGAACTCTGGCACCGAACTGGCCGGCACGCGGTCGCCCAAACTGCTTTGGTAGGCCATCAACTGCTTGCGCGAGGCCAGCACGAGCGAGAAAGGACTGGAATTATCGGGCCGACCGGCGCCCCACACCAAGTCTTCAGGCGCAAAAGGACTGGCGGAGCGCGCGTCAAGTGCCAAGGCGCCTAAGCGGTCGGCAGCACCCATGGCCGGCAAGCGGACGCTGCGTCGCAGCAACAGGTCTTCAGGGATTTCAATCGCGGTGAAGGCTGCTGACACAGAAGCAACCAAAGTGGCCTGTGCACGTTTGCCGTCCGTCCAGATAACATCGCGACCGTCGGCCTGCAAAAGGCAGACCGGCATAACCGGATTGAGCCAAGAAAACACCGACCAGGTGCTGGCACCCTCCCAAGATTCGCGAAACTGGCGCGCGAGATCGTGCAAGTCAAGGCCAAGGAAACGGGCATCCGAAGAAAGAGCTGGCATCAGTTTCAGGGTTTGGTGGAGGTCGGCACAATGCGCTGTCTGGCATGAAAGAACTGCCAAGGCGCACCGCTGCGTCGATCGGACGTCAGATTCACATCCCGCAGGACCTCGACGACCGAGCCATCGATTCTGGGCACCTTGGCAATGGCCCGCAACTGCTTGCTCGCGCTTGCCTGTACAAAATTACCATCGAAGGCCGTCATATCCATACCTGAGCCCTCGCTGCGCGGCCCGCTGACGATTTGGTCGGCCAAGTTTTGATTTCCATTGGCCAATACCATCAGCACATCGCGCGGAGCAGCCAATGGATTGACCTTGCCAGAGCCGCGCAGGTCGGCGGTTACAAGGCGAGCGAGTCTAGCATAGAGGTCATAACCAAACCCCGGCACTTGGAGCAGGTCTTCCGCCGACTCGAAGCGCACTGGCACGCCTCGCAGGTCGCGTCGCTCTCGAGCGACAAGGGTGGCCTGCGCCAACAGCTCAGCCACGTCTGGAGGTACGCCACCGGCGAACCTATAAAGCTTAACGAGCAGGGAAAGCGGCGCTGCGTTGATATCGACCAGACCCGTGAGTGGGGCGACGCTGACTACGATGGACTGCCCGTAAAAACGGACGGGGGCCTCACGCCACTCTGCTACCGGCGTGCCAGCCACTGCCAATTGCTGCAGCGCCAAAGCAATCGCGGCTTCGCCCAAGGCGGTCGCCTGCAGGCTGTCGCGTGCCGCACCCAACAGAGCGGCTTCTTGGCGCACCGAACGGGTCAGGCTGGTAACAGCGATAGACAGTGCCGCGACAATCCAGAGCACTGCGATCAGCACCATGCCCAGCTGGCGCTGCGCTTGACGTTCCTTTGGTATCAACGGCTCCCCCCAAAAACCGCTAGTCCCGACGACGCTGCACTGCTGCCGGGCAAAACCCGCAGCGGCACGACCATGTCGGGCCAAGCCTTGCCATCGCCTACCAAACTAATGCGCACGCGCGCAGGCAATACGTCTGCGGACTTCCAGGCGGAAGTCCAGACAGGGGGCTCTGGCGCCTCGTCTTCGTACGTGAAATCAAGCGCCTCTACCGACTGGAGCAACACGTAGCGGTCGGCTGAAGACCAATCTGGCACGACGCCATCGTCCTTCCAGGGCGAATAGCGCAACACCAGCGCGTTGCGTCCGGCCTCGTCTTCGAGCGACAAGCGAAGGAAATAACGCCCACCTGCACCGTAACGTGCCGGCATGATGCCGATCCAGGCGATTTCGTGGGCCTGTCCAGAGAATAAAAACGGGTTCTCACCCACTTGCAGCACGCCGGGCTTGCGATGCTGGACAACGCGCCCCAGAATGCTCCGCAAAAACCCGCCAGTGACGCGCAGATCTTCGGTTCTGGTAAGACGGGCATCTAGCCGCTCTTGGGTTTGCGCCATGGATTGCAGCGACGAGCTGAGCGCGAGCACGATGAGCGAAAGCAAAGTCATGACAACCAACAACTCGATCAAAGTGAATCCGCGCTGCCACGTGGCAGGCAGGGAAAGCTTCATGGCAACCGTCCTGGATCAGGCGGTTTGCGCTCGGGTCGCAGGGTGTGAAGCACCAGTTCGCGCCGGGCGTCGCCCCAAGTCACCACAATGTCGACCGCATGCAGCACCGGGATATCAGGACCAGCAGCACCATTTACAAAAGGGGCGCTACTGACGCGCCATGCATAGTCACCATCGACACCCGCTTCGTTCCATCCGCCAGCGGATACCGTACTGCGCAAGTCAAGCAGCGACTGACCAACAATAACAGCGCGCTGGTAGGCCTCCAGCTCGGCCACATTTCGTGCACCGGTTCCGCTTGCGCGATAGAGAAGGGCCAGCGACATTCCCAAAATAGCGAGTGCCACGAGGACTTCAAGTAAGGTGAAGCCTCGCAGATGCGCCGGCCCCGACGACGCTCGAACGCTATTCATGGCAACAGCGCTTCCTGCGTGATGCGCCCGGAAAGCCAATCCACTCGCAATCGGATGCCGATGCCCGGGGCGCGCAACACTTCGACGCTGCCCCCACTAGCGCCCCCGCTCGGCAGGAAACGGATACCTGCTTGTTGGCTGCTGCCAACTTCCTTAATGCCCTCCGCGACGGTCATGCGCAGGTCAATGCCCTCAGGGATGGCATGCAGGGTGGCTCCAGAAATTCCAAAACTACGATCCGCCAAGCGCACGACGAACAAGACGTCACGGCCTTCACTTTGCGCCTGAAAATGCGCCGTACGAAGCTCGCTCGCAAGAGCACGCACTGTTGCGCTGTATTTAGCGGAAGCGCTCAACCGGTCAAATGCCACAGGAACCACGGCGAGCATCAGCGCCATGATCGCAAATACAACCAGCAGTTCGATCAGTGTGAAGCCGCGAGCAAAGGCCTGAAGCCGCAGGGACGGCGCCACCGTGTCTAACCGCTGCGTCAGGGCTTGTTGCGCACGTCGGCGTCTTCGCCCTCGCCACCCGGGGCGCCATCGGCGCCCAGCGAAAGAATTTCAAGCCCCCCATTTGGCCCTGGGTAGGCGTAGCGGTAAGCACGACCCCAAGGATCGGATGGAACATTGCCCTTGAGATACGGGCCTGTCCAGCCGTTTGCGCTGCCAGGGCGCTTGACCAGCGCTTCTAGACCTTCTTCGCTCGTGGGGTAACGGCCAACGTCGAGCTTGAAGAGTTCAAGCGACTTGTCGAGATCAGCAATCTGCACACTCGCCGTTTTGGACTTGGCTCCACCGAGCTGGTTGAGTACACGTGGGCCAACAAGGCCAGCGAGCAGCGTGAGGATGGCCAGCACCACCAGCAACTCAATGAGGGTAAAACCACGGGTTAGCGACGCGGTGTCGCGGGTGCGGCGCGAAGGGAAAGTCACCATTCTGGACGGCTCCTTAGGCAAACAAAAATTATACGGCGAGGTCATTGATCGACAGGATACCCAGCAAGATCGACACGATGATCGCAGCAATCACGATGCCCAATACCAAAATCAGCACGGGTTCGACCAGTGTGAGCAGGCGTTTGATGCCAGTTTCGACTTCCCGGTTCAATATATTCGCCAACTCCAGCATCATGGGACCAATGCGGCCGGTTTCTTCACCCACGCGGATGAGGTTTACACCCAGCGGCTCGAAGATGCCCGTGGCGGCGATAGCAGAGACCACCTTGCCGCCCTCCTTGACCATGGGGGCGACACCCGCCAAGGCGCGCCGCAGCACCACATTGCCCACCGTTTCCGTGGCAATGTGCAGCGCTGTAAGCATGGGCACGCCATTGCCGAGCAAGGTGCCGAGCGAGCGCGAGAATAGGGTGATCTGGTATTTGCGCGCCAGCGGCCCGACCAGCGGGGTCCGCAGTAAGCGGGCCTGCCACCAGCGCTGCCCAGCCGGCGTGCGCCACCAGCGGAGCACCAGATTGGCGATACCGAACGCAGCAATGGCAATGGAAATACCGTAACTTCGAAACACATGGCCCACGGCCATAACCCATTGTGTGGGCAGCGGCAGGGCATCACCCATGTCGGTAAAGAGTTTTTCAAACTGCGGCACTACAAAGCCCAGCATAACGATGAGCGAGAGCACCGCCACGCCCAGCAGAATGGCCGGGTAAATGGTGGCAGATACCACGCTCTCGCGCAAATCGCGCTGGCGTTCCATGTGTTCCACAAGGCGGTCGAGCACACCGGACATTTGCCCGCTGGCTTCGCCCGAGCGCACCATGTTGATATAGAAGTCACCAAACAGCGCATGGTGGGCGCCCAGCGCCCGACTCAGCGGCGTGCCGCCCTTGACGGCATCGAGCAGACCTTGCACCAAGACCGCCACGCTGGGCTTGTGACTCATGTCTATCAGTAAGCGCAAGGCGTTGTCGAGCGCCAGGCCGGCGCGCAGCATGATGGCGAGTTCCGAGGTCAGCGCAAGCACGTCAGCCGCGTTGACAGGGCCACGCGCTGCGCGCCCTCCACGCGTGGGCGGCCGCACGCCCAAGCCGCCTTCAGAAGCGGCCACGCTCGCGGCACCCGATTGCGCCGCCTCAATGCTGAGCGGCGTCAAGCCGAGCGAACGCAGATGGCGCACCACGGCAGCCTCGCCGGGGGCCGTAAAAAGTCCGGAGTCCACCTTGCCTGCGCTGTTGGCTGCACGCCAAGCGAAATCAGGCATCTGCTTGGTCCTGCGTCACGCGGGCGAGCTCATCGAGCGCGGTAACCCCAGCTGCCACCTTGCGCAGACCATCTTCGTACAAAGTCAACATACCGCTTTTTGCCGCTAGTGCGTTAAGCCCATTGGCGTCGCGCCCATCGATGATGGCGCGGCGCATGGGCTCGTCGAGCAGCAACAGTTCGTGGATACCCGTGCGACCCCGGTAGCCAGATTGGCGGCATTCAGAGCAGCCCACAGCGCGGTACACGGGGGTATCGTTGCTACAAAAACGACCCAGACCGGTGCGCTCACGCACGTCGGCGCCGGGCTGGTAGGCCTGTTTGCAATGCGGGCAGAGCGTGCGCACCAGGCGCTGGGCCAGTACACCATTGACCGCGGAGGTAATGAGGTAGCTTTCGACGCCCATGTCCTTCATGCGGATAACAGCGCCGGCAGCGGTGTTGGTGTGCAGCGTAGAGAGCACAAGGTGACCCGTGAGCGCCGACTGGACGGCAATTTGCGCCGTTTCTCCGTCGCGCATCTCACCGATCATGATGATGTCAGGGTCCTGGCGCAAGATGGACCGAAGGGCATTGGCGAAGGTGAGGTGGATCTGCGGATGCACCTGAATCTGGTTGATGCCGTCAAGCTGGTATTCCACCGGATCTTCGACGGTAATGATCTTCTGCGCACTGGCATCGATCTTGGCAAGCGCTGCATACAGAGTAGTGGTCTTGCCAGATCCAGTAGGGCCCGTGACCAACAGAATGCCGTGGGGCCGGGCCAGTAACTGATTGAAACGTTGCAGAGTATCGCGCTCAAAACCCATTTTTTCGAGTTCGAGGCGCACACTGGCGCGGTCAAGTACCCGCATGACCACACTCTCGCCATGCACCGTCGGCACCGTGGAAACGCGCAGGTCGAGTTCTCGCCCTTTCACACGAGTCTTTATGCGTCCATCCTGCGGCAGGCGGCGCTCAGCAATGTCTAAATGCGCCAAGAGCTTGACACGAGAATTGACCGCCGCACTGAGCTTGGGCGGAATGAGTTCACCTGCGTGGATAACGCCATCGACGCGATAGCGCACGTGCAAGCCGTCGTCGAAGGGCTCCAGGTGAATGTCCGAGGCTCGCAGGTCAATGACGCGACCGATGATGTTGCTCACCAAACGGATGACAGGAGCTTCGCTGGCGAGGTCTTTGAGGTGTTCGACAAAATCACCTCCGTCGGCGCCGTCGCCAAACCCATCATCTTGCTCCTCGAGCGAATCCGACTCCGGGTTCGCCAGGGCCTTTTCGATGTCGCTCTCTATGCCAAGGTGCGCGGCAATATCCAGCCCGGTGCCAAGACGTAGGCCCTTGAGAACAAACGCATCCTGTGGAACAGCCATGGCAACGTGAAGCACGCCCCCATCCTGACGCAAAGGGTAGACAGCATTGGTTTGCAAAAAACTCAGCAGCAGGCCTTCAATTTCCGGCATCAGGTCGGGGAAGTCGCTGCTAGCAATCAAGTCAACGCCAAGCTGGCGCGACAAAATCTGGGCCAGGTCAAGCTCAGACACAAGCCCCAAGCGCACCATCACACGCCCGAGCATGTCGCCCATCTCCTCCTGCGCAGCAAGTGCGCGCTCGAGATCACGAGCACTAAGCTTGCCGGCCTGCACCAGCAGATCGCCAATGCGCGGACCTCGCACATCAGAAGCCATCGTGGGTTCGACGATTTCGGGGAGAGCGTTGGGAGTCATGTCAATCGGAGTGGAGGCAGCGCGGGGACAGCGGCATCCACGAACCATGGCGCTCGCCACTTTGCATTTCGAGGAGCTTTGGCATGCATGGGAGAAGTGTAGCGGCGTCGCCCTAGCAGCAGCGATCCGCCTTCAAACAGGAACTGAAAGAAGAATTAATACTCAGTGTGCGGACTAAGAAGCAGTCGTTGGTCGTGTTGCGCCTGCCGTTCAAGCCTTTTACGGGAGACTCGAAACTGCGCCTCGAGTCGGATTGCAACTCTGTCGACTAGGCAAACAAATCGGCTTGCGATAGAGATACTCCGTGCGCATCCTTCCCGGAAAGATGTGGCGTGTCGCTAAAGTGCCAGTCGATGCCCAAGGTTGGCTCATTCCACGCAATACATCGCTCGTACTCGGGCGCGTAGTAATCGGTGGTTTTATAGAGAAATTCAGCCGTCTCGCTCAGCACCACAAAGCCGTGTGCGAAGCCGGGCGGCACCCATAACTGATGGTGGTTCTCGGCACTCAACTCCACCCCAACCCATTGGCCAAACGTGGGCGAGCTTTTGCGGATGTCCACCGCGACGTCAAACACGGCGCCCAGTACCACGCGCACCAGTTTTCCCTGGGGCTGTTGTATCTGGTAATGCAAACCACGCAGCACCCCCTTGCTTGAGCGGCTGTGGTTGTCCTGCACAAACTGCAAGTCGGTACCCGTCGCCTCATTGAATGCTTTTTGGTTAAAGCTCTCGTAAAAAAACCCGCGCTCGTCACCGAACACCTTGGGCTCGATGAGCAGCACGTCTGGAATGAAAAGAGGCGTTGCTTTCATAGCGTTCAATACACCTTTTCCTTGAGCAGGCGCTGCAAATACTGGCCGTAGCCGTTCTTGGCAAGCGGCTGGGCCAAGCGTTCTAGCTGAGCATTGTCGATCCATCCGCTGCGCCAGGCGATTTCCTCGGGGCAGGCAATCTTCAGGCCCTGGCGGCGCTCGAGCGTGGCGATGAACTGGCCGGCGTCGAGCAGGCTGTCGTGCGTGCCGGTGTCGAGCCAGGCGTAGCCCCGGCCCATGATTTCGACATGCAAGGCGTCCTGCTCCAGGTACAAACGGTTGAGGTCGGTGATTTCGTACTCGCCACGCGGCGATGGCGCAAGGCCACGGGCCAGTTCGACTACGCGCTCGTCGTAGAAGTACAAGCCGGTGACGGCGTAGTTGGATTTTGGCGCAGCAGGCTTTTCTTCGATGGAGAGCACCTTGCCGGACTTGTCGAACTCAGCGACGCCGTAGCGCTCGGGGTCGTGCACGTGGTACGCAAACACCGTGGCGCCGCTGGTGCGCTTGTCGGCGCTGGCGAGCAGTTCGTGGATGTCGTGGCCGTAGAAGATGTTGTCGCCCAGCACCAAGGCGCTGGGGTGGCCATCCAGAAACTTCTCGCCAATCACAAAGGCCTGCGCCAAGCCGTCCGGTTTTGCCTGGACAGCGTATTGGAGCTTGAGGCCCCACTGGCTGCCGTCGCCCAGCAATTGCTCAAAGCGTGGCGTGTCCTGCGGCGTACTGATGATGAGGATCTCGCGGATTCCGGCAAGCATCAACGTCGCCAGCGGGTAGTACACCATCGGCTTGTCGTATACCGGCAGCAGCTGCTTGCTGAGCGCCAGCGTGGCCGGGTGCAAGCGGGTGCCGCTGCCGCCGGCGAGCACGATGCCTTTGCGGGTGGGGGTCGTCATGTGGGGGCTTTCAAAGGATTTCGCGCAGCATGCGTGCTACGCCTTGCTGCCACGGCGGGAGTGTGACGCCAAAGGTGCTTTGCAGGCGGCCGGTATCCAGGCGCGAGTTGTGCGGGCGTGTGGCCGGTGTTGGGAACGCGCTGGTGGGTACGGGCGCGACCTCTGTCGCTTTCAATTTAATAGCTGGATGCGCAATAACAGTCTGCCTTAGAACCTCTTTTGCATACAAATTCCAATTCGTCTCACCGGCTGCCACGCAGTGGTACAGGCCGCCGTCCTGTGGGCGCGCCTGCAGGTGGCGGATGGCGTGGGCGGTGACGTCGGCCAGCAAATCCGCGCCGGTGGGCGCCCCCCACTGGTCGTCGATGACGGTGAGGCGCTCACGCTCCTGTGCCAGGCGCAGCATGGTCTTGGCGAAGTTGGCGCCGCGCGCCGCATAGACCCAGCTGGTGCGCAGGATGAGGTGCTGGGCGCCGGACTGCTGGATGCGCTGCTCGCCTTCCCATTTGGTGCGGCCATAGACGCTGAGGGGCGCGGGAGCGTCGGTTTCTACCCAGGGGCGGCTGCCGCTGCCGTCAAATACGTAGTCGGTGCTGTAGTGCACCAGCCAAGCTTTCATGCGCGCAGCCTCCTCGGCCAGCACGCCGGGGGTGGTGGCGTTGAGCAGCTGGGCCAGCTCGGGCTCGGCTTCAGCTTTGTCGACTGCCGTATGCGCAGCGGCATTGACGATGACGTCGGGCTTGAGTTCGCGCACAGTCTGCGCGATGCCGTCGGGGTTGGCAAAGTCGCCGCAATGCTCCTGGCTGTCAAAGTCGAGTGCGGTGACGTTGCCCAGCACCGAGAGGCTGCGCTGAAGTTCCCAGCCAACCTGGCCGTTTTTGCCAAAAAGCAGAATGTTCATGCGCTGGCAACGGCAGGGGCCGCTTCGTACTGCTTGCTCACCCAGTCGCGGTAGGCGCCGCTTTGCACCTGCTCGACCCATTCGGGGTTCGCCAGGTACCACTGCACGGTCTTGCGAATGCCGGTCTCAAAGGTCTCGGCGGGCTTCCAGCCGAGCTCGCGCTCAATCTTGCGGGCGTCAATGGCGTAGCGACGGTCGTGGCCTGGGCGGTCTTGCACGTAGCTGATTTGCTCGGCGTAGGGTTTGCCGTCGGCGCGCGGGCGCAGTTCGTCAAGCAGGCGGCAGACGGTGTGCACGATGTCTATGTTGGGCATTTCGTTCCAGCCACCGACGTTGTAGGTCTCGCCCAATCGCCCAGCGTCAAGCACGCGGCGGATGGCGCTGCAGTGGTCGGACACGTAAAGCCAGTCGCGCACCTGCATGCCGTCGCCGTAGACCGGCAGGTTTTTGCCCGCCAGGGCGTTGACGATCATGAGCGGGATGAGCTTTTCCGGGAAGTGCAGCGGGCCGTAGTTGTTGCTGCAATTGGTGGTGAGCACCGGCAGGCCAAAGGTGTGGTGCCAAGCGCGTACCAAATGATCGCTGGCGGCTTTGCTGGCCGAGTAGGGGCTGTTGGGCTCGGTAACGTGCTGCTCGGTAAATGCTGGATCGCTCGGCCCCAAAGTGCCGTAGACCTCGTCGGTGCTGACGTGCAGGAACCGAAACGCTTCTTTTTCTATAGCTGGTAGCGCTTGCCAGTATTGGCGTACAGCCTGTAAAAGCCTGAAAGTTCCGACGACGTTGGTCTGGATGAAGTCTTCGGGCCCGTGGATCGAGCGGTCCACGTGCGACTCGGCGGCAAAGTTGACCACGGCGCGGGGCTGATACTCGGCAAGCAGGCGCTCTACCAGCGCCGTGTCCGCAATGTCGCCCTGCACAAACACGTGGCGCGCGTCGCCGTCCAGACCCGCGAGGTTGTTGCGGTTGCCTGCGTAGGTGAGCTTGTCGAGGTTGAGGACGGGCTCATCGCTGGAGGCCAGCCAGTCGAGCACGAAGTTGGCGCCGATGAAGCCGGCGCCGCCAGTAACGAGGATCATGGAATTGCGAGGAGGCAGAGAAAGATGGGGCCAATTATCCCTGAGCCTCGCAAACGCACCCCACAGATCAGAAGTGAATGCCCCGCATCATCTGCTGCAGCGCCACGGCTTCGGCCGATAGCTGGGGCTTGGCGCCCTTCTCGCCCTTGGCCGCGGTTGAGTCCGGGAACATGCGAAAGCTGGTGTTCATGCTGATCTGGGCCACACGTGGCAAAAAGGCGTGTAGCACCTGGCCGACGATGCCCAGGCGGGTGGCGATGCGCACCGGCTTGAAGATGCAGGCCTGCGCAATCATGTCGGCGGCCTCTTCGGGCGCCAAGGTCGGAACGTTGTTGTAGATCTGCGTGGGCGCAATCATGGGCGTGCGCACCAGCGGCATGTTGATGGTGGTGAAGGTGATGCCCTGGTCGGCGAACTCGCTGGAGGCGCAGCGCGTCCACGCGTCCAGCGCCGCCTTACTGGCCACGTAGGCCGAAAAGCGCGGCGCGTTGGTCAGCACGCCAATGGAGCTGATGTTCACCACATGGCCCTTGCGTTTGGTCGCCATGCCGGGGAGCAGCCCCATGGTGACGCGCAGGCAACCGAAGTAGTTCAGCTGCATGGTGCGCTCGTAGTCGTGAAAGCGGTCGTAGCTGGACTCTATGGCACGGCGGATGGAGCGCCCGGCGTTGTTGATCAGGAAATCAACGCCGCCGTGTTCTGCGACCAGCTCGGCGATAAATCGGTCGCAGTCTTGCATGTCGGCAATGTCCACTGCATAGGCGATGAACCGGTTTCCACGCGCCTCGGCTTCGGCGCAGGCTTCATCGAGTTTGGCTTGGTCGCGCCCACAAATGAGCGTGGTGGCGCCAGCTTCGGCAAACTTGTGTGCGGCGGCAAGGCCGATGCCCGAACTGCCACCCGTCACCAGCACCACTTTTCCAGCGACCGTGCCTTTGAGGCTGCGGTCGATAAACAGCTCGGGGTCGAGGTTGCGCTCCCAGTAGTCCCAAAGCCGCCAGGCGTAGTCGTGCAGGTTGGGACAAGTGACGCCCGTGCCCTTGAGCGCCGCCTGTGCCTCGCGGCTGTCAAAGCGGGTCGGGTAATTGACAAAGGTGAGCATGTCCTCGGGCAAACCCAGGTCCTTAAGCACGGCGTCGCGCACGCGGCGCACCGGCGCCATGGCCATCAGGCTTTTTTTGATACCGCGCGGCAAAAAACCAAGCAGGGCGGCGTTGATGAACAGGTTCATGCGCGGTGCGTGGGCGGCGCGACTGAAAATGTCGAGTACGTCGCCGACGCGGTAGCCCACCGGGTCCACAAGGTGGAAGCACCGTTTGGCGATGCCCTCCTGATGGCTGATTGCGTCCAGCGCATCGACCACGTAGTCGACCGGCACAATGTTCACGCGGCCACCTTCCAGGCCCACCGAGGGCATCCAGGGCGGCAAGATCTGGCGCATGCGCTGGATCAGCTTGAAGAAGTAGTACGGCCCGTCGATCTTGTCCATCTCGCCGGTCTGGCTGTCGCCCACCACCATTGCGGGGCGGTAGACCGTCCAGGGCTGCTTGCACTCTTCGCGAACGATTTTTTCGCTCTCGTGCTTGGTGCGAAAGTACGGGTGTTCCAGGCCCTCGGCCTCGTCGAACATGTCTTCGCGAAACACGCCTTCGTACAGGCCCGCGGCGGCGATGGAAGAGACGAGGTGAAAGTGCCCGGCGCCAATGGCCTTGGCAAACTCCACCGTGTTGCGCGTGCCGTCGATATTCACAGCCACTTGGCTTTCCTCGTCGGCCGACAGGTCGTAGACGGCAGCGAGGTGGTGAAAATGGTCGATCTGGCCCTTCAAACGCTTGACGTCTTCCGCTGCAACGCCAAGTTTTTTAGCTTTCAGGTCGCCGAACACCGGTACGGCGCGGGTCGGCCCCACGCCCCAGTAGCGGCGCAACTCGCCCACTTTGTCTTCGCTCTCATGGCGGAGCAGGAAATGGACCACCGAACCCTTGCGGGCCAGCAGCTTCTTGACCAAGCGGCGACCGATAAAACCCGTTGCACCCGTGACGAAATACTGCATGAATCTCTCCCATTGCGAAGACCTCCATTCTTGCCGAGCGGGGCCCAAGAACATTCAGCGAAAACCCGCGTCAGGACTGGAGCGATCAGTCTAGGTTTTTAGAAGCGCGCACCTACACCTGCGCATGCTGCCCGCGTACATTGACTGCATGCGCTCAGGCACCCATGCCGAGGCGTCCCAATCAACCCTCCGGAGGAACCATGGTCAAGAAACTTCAAAAAATCAGCAACGACAAGAAGAAGAGCGGCGCTCAACTCGCAAGCACGGTCAAAGACTCGGCCCAGCAAATCTGGCTGGCTGGCTTGGGCGCTTTTTCCAAGGCGCAAGAAGAAGGCAGCAAAGTCTTCGAGTCTTTGGTCAAGGAAGGCCTGTCGATGCAGCGCAAGACGCAGTCCGTTGCCGAAGACAAGATCTCAGAAGCAACCAGCCGCATGACCAATATGGCCAGCGACATCAGCTCGCGCGCTGCTGGCCAATGGGACAAGTTGGAGAACATTTTTGAAGACCGTGTTGCCAAGTCGCTCGCCAAGCTCGGCGTGCCCTCTTCGCGCGACCTTGACGTGCTCAACGCACGCATCGACGCCCTCGCCAAAAGCATGGGTAAGACAGTACCAGCAGCTGCCAAGCCGGCTGCAAAAGCTGCAGCAAAGCCGGTTGCAAAGGCACCTGCCAAGAAAGCCGTGAAGGCAGCCGCCAAAGCACCCGCAAAGAAGGCGGCCGCAAAGGCCCCCGCCAAAAAGGCAGCGGCCAAGCCACGCACTGCCCGCGCACCCTTCCCGAAGGCAGCGCCGCGCGCAGAAGCTACTGACCCCGCAAGCGCTTCTTAAGATCGCTCGCCCGGCTTGACCGGAACAGCTCGACCGCCACACCCGCACCGGGTCTGGCGGTCGAGGCATTTTGCGGATCGTCAAGATGCTGCGCCGCAGCATGATCTTGCCCGCTGCAGGTCGGTTAGAGTAGTTGTGACACCGCACCAAGACCCGCCCGAATCACCCGACGCAACAGGCCGCACTTCATGGTGAAAAAAGCGCCGAGACGCACCGCAGAACGCATCCTTGAGGTGACGCTGGAACTGTTCAACCGGTTCGGCGAGCCCAATGTTTCGACGACGCTGATTTCGGCTGAGCTGCGCATCAGTCCCGGCAATCTTTACTACCACTACCCCGCCAAGGACGAGCTGATCAACTCCTTGTTCCAGCGCTACGAGCGCTCGCTCGGTGAGTTGCTCGGGGCCGCAAGTGGGGTGCGCAACGTGGAAGACGCCTGGTTCTTCATGCACTCGCTGTTTGAGCTGATCTGGCAGTACCGCTTCCTGTACCGCGACCTGAACGACCTGCTGTCAAAGAACAGGCTGCTGGAAACGCATTTTCAGACCGTGCTCGAAGACAAGGCGCGCGCAGTGCGCAGCCTGCTCTCGGGCATGGAGCGCGCAGGCGCGCTAAAGATCGACTCGCGGGAAGTTGGGCCGACGTCCACCAGCATGGTGGTCGTGCTGACTTATTGGCTCAGCTTTGAATATGTGCGCGACCCACGCCGGGCACTCGAACCAGAAAGCGCGCAAGCCGCATTGCTGCGCGGCGCGCAACATGTACTGAACCTGTTGATGCCCTATCTGCAAGCCGACCAGCGCCAGCATTTGCTGGCCTTGGCCGAGGCCTACCAGGACAAGAGCGACTAAACGTTGAAAACGGAGACACCGATGGCGAAATGGACTTCTTTCCCACATGCAGGCCAGTACCAGTACGACGCTGCGCAGTTAAAAAAGCATTGGTCGCGCCTGCACGTCGGCGACGCAGAGCCGCTGCCCAAGGACGCGCAGGTACTCAAGGCCTGGACGCATTTTCACAATGGTGAGTTCCAGGAAGCCGCGCAGATAGGCCTTGCCGCTGGCGGCGCAGGGATTACGGCGGCCAACAAAGCGACCGCGATCTACGCCAACTATCTGGAAAAGAAGGAAAAGACACGCTTGGAACTGTTCACGCAGGTCGCAGAGCAAGCGCAGATTCAGACCCAGGAAGATGCCAAAAATGCCAACGCCTGGTACTGGAATGCCTACGCGCTGGGCCGTTACAGCCAGGGCATCAGCGTGGCCAAGGCCTTGGCGCAGGGGCTCGGCAGTAAGATTCGCGAATCGCTGGAAAAAGCCATTGCGCTCGAACCCAAACATGCCGATGCGCACATTGCGCTCGGCGCATTCCACGCCGAAGTGATCGACAAGGTGGGCGCGCTGATTGGCGGCATGACCTACGGCGCCAAGAAGGACAAGGGGCTTAAGCTGTTTCAGGAGGCGCTTCGCCTGAACCCCGATTCCGCCATCGCGATGATCGAGTACGCCAATGCGCTGGTCATGCTTGAAGGCGACCGCAAGATGCGCGAAGCCACTGCCTTGTATGAAAAAGCCGCCGCCTGCAAACCGCAGGACGCCATGGAACATCTGGACGTAGATCTGGCCCGCGCCGAGCTGGAGGAATAGGTGATAACCGCCTGAGGCACCGTGCGCCTCGGTGGGGCCGCACCAGCTTCATTGACTCAGTGCTGCGGTGCTAGCGAACGACGCGATACCCGCTCGCGGTCGCTACTGGCGTTCAGGCAAAGCGCCGGGTGGCGATTTCCAGCAGGCCATCGAAAATCAGGTTGTCGACCAGCTCAAACGGGCGGCCCATGCTGGGGGCCATCTTCCAGCCGGCGCCACCGGTCATCATGCAGGCCGGTTCGCTGCCGCAGTGCGCCATGACGTGCTGCACCATGCGCTCGACGGCCCCCGCAATGGCGTAGGTGCCGCCGCTGGTGAGCGCGTCGCTGGTGTTGGTGGGAAATAGGCACACCTCGCCGGTGGGCACATGCAGACCGGCGGTGCCGGACTCCAAGGCCCGCAGCATGATGCCGTGGCCGGGCAGAATCAATCCACCAAGAAAGCGCCCATCCGCGTCGATGGCTTCTACCGTCACCGCCGTGCCGACCATCACCACCACCAGCGGGCGCGCGGGGCCTTGGGCAAGCATGCGATGGCGCGCGCCAATCATGGCGACCCAGCGGTCGCAGCCAAGGCGTGTTGGGTGGTCGTAGCCATTGGTCATCCCCGCTTCTTGCGCAGTGGATACCACCCAGTTGGGAGAAACATCCCACAGCTCCATTTGTTCTTCCACGCGGCGCTTCACGGCATCGCCCGCCACCACGCAGCCCAGCATGCGCGCCGGCTGCGCCAGATTGGCCCAGGCGCCTTCTGCCAGGCGCTCAATATGGTCGAGGAACTCCGCGCCTTGGGCCAGCAAGGCGGCGCCGGGCGCAGGCGCTTCGTACAGGGCCCACTTCAGGCGCGTGTTGCCCACGTCGATCGCGAGAAAAGTCATGGTGGGAATTATGCGGAGTTTCGGGGACGTAGCCGCTGCTTATAGGCGACAGTGCCCCATAGTGCCATGCCAAAAGCCCCTGTGCCCTGTTTTCGGCTTTATCCGACAAATGCAAGGCTGCGGACGCGTGTATGGTGGATGGGGCAGCACAACCTGCGCTGCGAATAGAACGATCGAATATTCAACACCACACTAGGGAGTTCACGTTATGGGTCTTTTCAGTTTCATCAAGGAAGCCGGCGAAAAACTGTTCGGCGGCAAAGAAGTCGAAGCAGCCGCTACGCAAGCAGCGAGCAACCCTGCCTCCAAGGCATCGCTCGATGCGCTCAACGCACAGGCAGCACGCGCCATCGAAGGCTATATCACCGCGCAAAAGCTCGGCGTGGAGGGCGTGCACGTCGATTTTGACGGCAGCACTGGTACCGTGAACGTGAGCGGCCAAGCCCCTTCGCAGGAAATACTGGAAAAAGTGACGCTGTGCTGCGGCAACGTTGCCAGCGTCAAGCAGGTGAACAACCTGATGGCGGTCTCCACGCCCGCCCCTGAAGCGCAGTACCACGATGTGGTGCGCGGCGATACGCTTTCGGCCATCGCCAAAAAGTACTACGGCGACGCCAACAAGTACCCGACGATTTTCGAAGCCAACAAGCCGATGTTGACCCATCCGGACAAGATTTATCCTGGCCAGAAGCTGCGCATTCCGCCGCTGTAAACCCGGCATCCCTGCGGCCCGCCCGAGCCTCGGCTGGGCTGGGCTGCGAGTGCTGGGATGGCCAGTCCAGCGTTAGGTCTGCCGCCAAGGCAGGCCGCGCGCCCGCCAGCCGCCGGTGTGGTTGCGCTGTGCGCTGGCGTTGGGGTCGCCCTCGAATCCTTCGAGCACGTTCCAGGCGTCAAACCCCAGCTGCGTCGCACGCTGGGCGGCGCCAATGGAACGCACACCGCTGCGGCACAGCAGCACCACCCGCTGGTCCGATGCCACCGCTGCGCGCAACTGCGCGTCAAAAGCGGGGTTGGGCGCCATACCCGGCCATTGTTTCCACGCCACCGGCAAGGCGCCGGGCACTTCACCCACCCAAGCGCGCTCTGCGTCGCTGCGCACATCCACCAGCACGGCTTGGCCCGCGCAGACCCAGTCCCACGCCTGCTGCGGAGTCACATCGCCTGCATAGCCTTGCTCAAGGCGCGCGAAGGTGGTTGGGGTGGCTTGCTCAGGCGCTGGCGCCGGCCTGGGTTGCCACTGCAAGTGGGGCGCATCGCGCAGGGTGTCGCCGGGCAGATCTGAAAACTCTTGCAGCAGCTGGGCCAAACCTAATGCTGCTGCGGCCACCACAGCACGGCCTTTTTCAGGGCTAGCGGCAGCAGCATTGCCCACGGCGCCTGCGGGGTGGTAGTCCTGCATTTGCCACCCGAGCTTGGCGCTTTTGCCATTGCCAAGCAACGGATAACGCGCCGCGCGGTCCTGCGAGGTGGAGTGAAAGTGCTGCGCCTGCGCCATGCGCACGGTGTGCGGCGCGAGGTGCAGCATCATCGAGGTCTCGATGTCGCCGGCATGAATGCCAAAGCGGTGCTCTTCTGCACTGAAGTGCGCACTCACCTCTTTCGGAAGCGGTAAGCTGAACCAGCTTGCGCTGTAGACCATCAAGCCGCAGCGCGTGCGCAGCTCGCGCGCCACGATGTCCATCACGCTGACCTGTCCGCCGTGGCCATTGAACAGCAGCAACTTTTTGATGCCGGCGCGCGCCACGCTTTCGCCGATTTCGGTCCACAGCGCAATCAGCGTCGCGGGCGACAGCGTCAGCGTGCCGGGAAAGCGGATGTGCTCGGGGCTGAGGCCCACGTTCTGCGGCGGCAGGAAGATGGCGGGTAGATCTGCGGGAAGCAGCGGCAGCGCGGCTTCGATCACGCCCTGTACCAGCGCCGCATCGACCGAGACAGGCAAATGCGGGCCATGCTGCTCGGTTGCTGCCACCGGCAGTACCGCCACTGCTCGCTCTGAGAGTGGCGATGCCGCGAGTTGGGCAAAGTCGGTCGTGCCCCAGTCGAACCAAAAGCGGGAGGGCACGCGGTGAGACGCAACGGGTTCGGAGGGAAGTTCGGATGCCATTCGCGCATGGTAGCGACCTGCGGAAGAACGTCCTGAAGGCGAAGCCGATAATTCCTCCCGGACCAGCGTGCTCAGCGTCACGACGACCCCGGCCGCATCCAACGCGACATTCCGACCAAGATGCCTCCCTCAGCCACCACCATCTTTTCCCCCGCGCTGCACAAGCACCGCTGGGTACGCCGCGCCCTGTGGTTCGTATTGGCTGTGCTGCTGCTGTGGCTGCTCAGCTGGCTTTTGGTTCCGGTGCTGGCCAAAGGCCCGTTGGAGCGCAAGGCCAGCGCGCTGCTGGGGCGCCAAGTCACCGTGGGCGCGCTGGAGTTCAAGCCCTGGACGCTGGAACTAACTCTGCATAAATTGGTAGTCGGCGGGCGCGACGGCGCACCGCCGCAGCTTGAAATCGAACGCATTTACGCCGACGGTGAGCTGCAATCGCTGCTGCGCCTGGCACCGGTGGTGGACGCGCTGACGATCGACGCGCCGCATGTGCGGCTGACCCTGCTGGAGGGTGGCCACTACGATGTGGACGACATTCTGGCGAAATTTGCCACTCCTGCGAATGCGCCTGACAGCCCGCCGGCGCGGCTGGCGCTGTACAACCTGACGCTGACCGATGGCGCCATCGATTTCACCGACCGTACCGTCAACAAAAGCCATACCGTGCGCCAGCTGGCGCTGCGCGTCCCTTTCCTCAGCACCCTGCCCTCGCAGCGCGAGATCAAGGTCGAACCCCACCTGTCGTTCGATGTGAACGGCAGCCACTTCAGCTCGACGGCTCAGGCCACGCCGTTTACCCAGACAGGCAAGGGCGAAGCCTCTTTGAAGTGGGACGGACTGGATTTGGCGCCCTACCTGGCGTACTTGCCTGCGAGCCTACCGGTGCGTCTGCAGGGCGCGGTGCTCGATCTGGACCTAAAACTGGCCTTTGAGCAAAAGCCGCAAGTAGCTGTGAAGCTGACCGGCACAGCGCAGGCGCGCAAGGTGCAGATCACCGACCGCACGGCGCAACCACTGCTGTCTTGGGAGCGGCTGAGCGTCGCTCTGGACGATGTGCGGCCGCTGGACCATGTGCTGCGCCTGGGCAGCATCGAGCTTGATACTCCGGTGCTCAGCGCGGCGCGCGATGCGGCGGGCGTCATCAACCTGGCGCAGCTGGCCACGCCTGCGCCAGCCCGGAAACCGGCGGCAAACACCCCCGCTAGCCCCGCCGCCCCTGCGCCAGCCGCATCTGCAGCCAGCCAAGCCGCGAGCGGCGCCGAGGTCCAGACGCCAAAAGCGCCCGCCTGGTCGGCGTCCGTCGGGCAGCTCGCGGTGCGCAACGGCACGCTGCGCTGGGCCGACCAAGGCACGCGCCCCGCTGCGGCGCTGGAGGCCACGGGGCTTAGCCTCGACGCCAGCGCGATTGCGTTTCCGATTCAAAAGCCCTTCCCTTTCCACGGCAATCTTGCATTGCACGGCAGCACGCTGGCTTTTGAAGGCGAGGCCAGCGATCAGGCGGCGCAGGTCTTGCTTTCGGTGAAAGACCTTGGTTTGCAACTCGCCGCCCCGTATTTGGCCGAGGCTCTGGAGCCGGCGCTTGGTGGCCAGCTCAACGGCGCACTGAGCGTGCAGTGGGACGCAGAAGCCGCCAAGCCGGGCGGCACCGGCGTCACCTTGGAGGTGGGGCCGCTTAGCCTCTCGCAGTTGGCACTCAAGCAAGGCAAGACCAGCCTCGCGAGCATCCAGGAAATTGCGATTGAGGCAGCCAAAGTAGACCTCGATGGCCGTACAGTGGTTGTAGAGCAGCTCGCTATTTCCCAACCCCAGACCAGTGTGGAGCGCGGCGCCGACGGGCGCTGGATGTTCGAGCGCTGGCTCAAGGGTGCTGCTGCCAATATCCATGCCGATACCGCTGCAAGTTCTGGGAACAAAGCACCAGCCACCTCTGCTGCGCGGCCTTGGCGCGTGCAGGTTGCCAAAGCCAGCGTCGAAGGCGGCAAGCTTAGTTTTTCCGACCGAAGCCAGCCGCGTCCGGTGGCCCTCAGCGTTTCGGCGCTGGACCTTCAGGCGAGCAACCTGGCGCTCGATGGCAGCAAGCCCGAAGCGTTTGCGCTGTCGGCCCGCGTCGGTGCGGGCAAGGGCGAAATGGGCAAGCTCAGCTACAAGGGCACGCTTACGCCCCAAGCTTTCGCCACCAAAGGCCAGCTGGATGCCAGCCGCCTGCCCTTGCAGGCGCTCGATGGCTACCTGGCCGATCGGCTGGCGATTGAGCTGCTGCAAGCCGAAGCCGGTTTTCGCGGTAGCCTGGCCTTTGCGCAGACCGGGCGCGGCAATACTTTGAGCCTGAGTGGCGACGCCGCCATCGACCAATTGCGGGCCAACAGCACCGGCGCCGCCACAGCCAAAACCGCCTCCCAGGTGGGCGAGCAGCTGCTGGCTTGGAAGAGCCTGGGTCTGCGTGGCCTGCAGGTCGCCCTGGCGCCGGACACGGCGCCGCAGGTAGAGGTGAAAGAAACGAGCCTGACGGACTTTTACGCCCGCCTGTCGATCGACGAGACCGGCCGCATCAACCTCGACCAGCTGGTGAAGACACCGGGGCAGAGTGCGACGCCAAGCGCGGCGGAAGCTGCAGCAGCGCCCAACGCAACTTCTCCGCAGGCCGCAACTTCGGCCCCTGCAGTGGCCCAAGCCACCGCACCCGACCCGCTGGCGCCGGTGCTGAAGTTCGGGCCCGTGAGCCTGGTCAACGGCAAGGTGCTGTTTTCCGACTATTTCATCAAACCCAACTACTCCGCCGACCTCAGCGAGCTGACGGGCAAACTGAGCGCGTTTTCGTCCCAAGCTACCGGCAGCGAAGCCGTGCTAGCAGATCTGGACCTGCGCGGGCGGGTCGAGGGCTCGGCGTCGCTGGAAGTCAGCGGCAAGCTCAACCCCTTGGCCAAGCCGCTGGCGCTCGACATACAGGCAAAGGTGCGCGACCTGGAGCTGCCGCCGCTCTCGCCCTACGCGGTGAAGTACGCCGGCCACGGCATCGAACGCGGCAAACTGAGCATGGACGTCGCCTACAAGGTGTTGCCAGACGGCCAGCTCACGGCAAGCAACAAGCTGGTGCTCAACCAGCTCACGTTCGGCGAAGCGGTGGCAGGCGCGCCGAGCAGCCTGCCCGTCAAGCTGGCCGTGGCGCTGCTTGCAGACAGCCGCGGCGTCATCGACCTTGATCTGCCGATCAGCGGCTCGTTGAACGACCCGCAATTCAAGCTCGGCCCGGTGATCTTCAAAATCATCGTCAACCTCATTGGCAAAGCGATCACGGCGCCCTTCAGCCTGCTGGCCAGCGCGCTGGGTGGCGGCGACGAACTGAGCAGTGTGGCGTTCGCCCCCGGAAGCGCAGTGCTGTCGCCGCAGGCTCAGCAGAGCCTGGGCAAAGTGGCCAAGGCTTTGACCGACCGCCCCGCGCTTAAGCTGACTGTCACCGGCACCGCAAGTTTGGCGCGCGAGCGCGAGGCCCTGCAGCGCGAGCGGCTGCAGCAGCTCGTGCAGGCTGAAAAGCGGCGCGCCAACGCGCAGGACGACACACCCGTGCAGGCCACCGAGTACCCTGCGCTTTTGAAAAAGGCTTATGGGCGCGCCGACATGCCCAAGCCGCGCAATCTGGTCGGCATGGCCAAGGACTTGCCCTCTGCCGAGATGGAAGCCCTGCTGCTGGCGCATTTGCCTGCAGTCTCGCAAGCGCAGGCCAGCGCACTGGCCACGCAGCGCGCCCAAGCCGTCAAGCAATACTTGACAGCGCAAAAGCTGCCAGAGGACCGGTTGTTTGTCGCCGCGCCAAAGGTGGGCGACGAGGGGGCGCAATGGGCGCCAAAGGCCGAGCTGAGTCTGGCGGCAAAATAGGCGCTTCGGGCGAGCACCGCCCAGCGGGCCGGCGCGGTCGGAACCGCGCTTTGGAACCAGACGGGTTCCGGGCACTCACACTCTGGGACCATGCGCACCACCTTCCTGCTTCGGCAACTTTTCACTCTATTTTTTATAGCTGCCAGCGCTTATGTACCAAGCGCTGGAGCCCAAATAAGCTTCAAATCTGGAGCTTTTGGCAGCAGCACCGGCGGCGCCAGCAACGTCGTTACCACGCCACGCGTGCGGGCCGAGCTGGTCGCCCACGCGCCAGACGGCCTGGCGCCAGACGCATCGGCGTCGCTGGGCCTGCTGCTGACGCACCAGCCGGGCTGGCACACCTACTGGAAGAACTCGGGCGACTCCGGCCTGCCGACCGAACTGCGCTGGACGCTGCCCGCCGGCGTCGATGTGGGCGAGATTGCCTGGCCGGTGCCCCAGCGCATCCGCATCGGCCCGCTGGCCAACTACGGTTATGAAAACGAAGTGCTGCTGGCGGTACCGGTGCAGATTTCGCAGGCCTTCCAGCCGTCAACTTTGGCGGGCGCAAGTGATGCGCTCAAGGTGCGCCTGCACGCAAGCTGGCTGGCATGCCGCGTGGAGTGCATTCCGGAAGAGGGCGATTTCGAACTGACGGTGCCGCTGCGCGGCTCCACGGCGGGCGATGCTGCGCGCTTCGCCCGCGCGGCAGCGCTGCAGCCCGTTTCCCTGGACGGCACAAGCACTGTGCGCGCCGATGGCGAACGCCTGCATTGGCGCATTGCCGGGCTGCCGGCAGACTTGCAGGGCAAGACGCTGGACCTGTTTGCCGAAACGCCCGGCGTACTTGTACCCGCCGCGGAGACAGGCAAGGACTGGAACCAGCGCTGGGACGGTGCGGTGTGGACCGCCGACACTCCGCTCTCGCCCGACCATGTGGCGGCACCGACGGATGTCCCCGCCGTCCTGACGCTTGTGGGCGGCAAAGCGGCAGGCGGCGCTGCCGGCTGGCGCGCCGTGGCCAACGTCGAGACGGGCTGGAGCGCGGGCGGGCCGCGCGCCGAAGTTTCCCCGGCCCTCGCGGCCGCGCTGGAGGCCAACCGCGTGGCGGCACTAAAGCCTTCGCCCGCCGCACCGACCACCAGCGCCTCGCTTGCCGGCCTTCTGGCCGCCATGCTTGGCGGACTTTTGGGCGGCCTGCTCCTCAACCTTATGCCCTGCGTGTTCCCGGTGTTGGCCATCAAGCTGCTGGCGCTGGCACAGCACGGCGGCCAACCGCGTGCGCAGCGCCTGGCTGGCCTGGCCTATACGGTGGGCGTGGTGCTGTCGTTTTTGGCGCTGGGCGGGCTGCTGCTGGCGCTGCGCGCTGCGGGCGAGCAGCTTGGATGGGGCTTTCAGCTGCAGTCGCCACTGGTGGTGGCGCTGCTGGCTGGGCTGTTCACGCTGATCGCGCTGAACCTCGCCGGCGTATTCGAATTTGGCCAGTTCATTCCCGGGCGCTTGGCCACGCTGCAGGCGCGCCACCCGGTGACGGACGCGCTGCTCTCGGGCGTGGTGGCCGTGGCCATTGCCTCGCCGTGCACGGCGCCGTTCATGGGCGCGTCGCTCGGCTTTGCGGTCGCCATGCCCACGGCGCAAGCTCTGGCGGTGTTTGGTGCGCTCGGCCTTGGCATGGCGCTGCCGTATTTGCTCGCCGGCTGGGTTCCGGCCATTGCACGCGCGCTGCCGCGCCCGGGACCGTGGATGGAGACCTTCCGCCGCGCCATGGTGTTCCCGATGCTGGCCACCGTCGTCTGGCTGGTGTGGGTGCTGGGCCAGCAAAGCGGCATTGACGGCGCAGGCGCGCTGCTGGCGCTGTTGGTGGCAGGCAGCTGTCTGGTGTGGGCCTTGAGCCTGCGCGGGCGCACGCGCCTGCTGCTGGGAAGCGCCACCGCAGCCGCCGTCGCCGCACTGCTGCTGGGCCTTGGCCCGCAAGTGGTGCGACCGCTGCCAACGCTTGGTGCGGCAGTGTCTGAAACCGCCGTTTGGCAGCCGTGGTCGGCCGAGCGTGTGGCCGAGTTGAACGCTGCAGGTCGCCCGGTGTTTGTCGATTTCACTGCCGCTTGGTGCGTAACCTGCCAGTACAACAAGCGCACCACCCTGGCCGACGCCGAGGTGTTGGGCGACTTTTCTGCCCGCAAGGTGGCGCTGCTGCGCGCCGACTGGACACGGCGGGACCCGGCCATTACCGCCGCGCTCACCCAGCTCGGGCGGAGCGGCGTGCCGGTCTATGTGCTGTATGCGCCGGGCAAGACGCCGGTGGTCATGAGCGAAATTTTGGGCAAGCGCGAGGTGCAGGCGGCGCTGGCGGCGCTGTGAGTGCTGCAGTTCAACCCGTGGCCAAACCAATGCAAGCAACGATTTCAGACGCCAAACTCGCCCGCGCACGGTGGTAATGTGGCGCAATGCAGCAGAGACCAGAGACCAGAGACCATGACTTCACATTCCAAAGCACGGCGCAGCGCATGCTTGACCCTGGCGGCAGCGGCAGCGGCATTGACTTTCGCGCTCAACCCGTCGTTGGCGCTGGCCAGATCGAATTCGGTTGCTATTACTTCAATAGCCCCGTTTGACGCCAACACCTGGACCCGGCTGGTAGAAAAGGGCCCGCGTCCGGCGGCCTACATATTCACTGCGACCACCTGCTCGACATGCCCCGAAGTTTTTGAGCAATTGCGCAGTTTTGTCATGGACGCGCACCGGCCCGTAGAACTGGCGGCTGTGGTGATGGATGTGGAAGGCGTGCGCGCCGTAGAGCATGGCGCCCGCAAATACCTGGGGCTGACGCGGCTTTACGGTTTTCACGGCGACGCGGCGGCCCTGCGGCTGAGCGTGGACCCGAAATGGTCGGGCGCTGCGCCTTACATCGTCTTGCTGGGCCGCAACGGCTCGGTGCAGCGCAGCATGGGCGCGCCCGACGCTGCCATGTTGAAGCAATGGCTGCCCTGAAGGGCATGCCAGCACTTTTCCCGCCATCGCTGTCTGTTGGCTGCCCAGACGAAACAAGTTAAGCCCCCACAGCCGCGCCAGCCGGCCGCGGGCGGCCATCGCCAGCCTGCGACAATCGAGGCATGAGCTTCGCACCCCTTACCAACGACACCTTTTTGCGCGCCTGCCGCCGCCAGGCCACCGATTACACGCCCTTGTGGCTGATGCGCCAGGCGGGGCGCTACCTGCCCGAATACAAAGCGACGCGCGCCAAGGCGGGCAGCTTCATGGGCCTGGCGACCAATGTGGACTACGCCACCGAAGTGACGCTGCAGCCTTTGGAGCGCTTCCCGCTGGACGCGGCCATTCTTTTTAGCGACATCCTCACCGTGCCCGATGCCATGGGCTTGGGCCTGACCTTTGCCGAGGGCGAAGGCCCACGCTTTGCCAAGCAGGTGCGCGATGAGGCCGCGGTGGCCGCATTGGCCGTGCCGGACATGGAGAAGCTGCGCTACGTATTTGACGCGGTTACCAGCATCCGCAAAGCCTTGAACGGCCGAGTGCCGCTGATCGGTTTTTCGGGCAGCCCCTGGACGCTCGCCTGTTACATGGTCGAAGGCAAGGGCTCGGACGACTACCGCTTGGTCAAAAGCCTGATGTACAGCCGCCCCGACCTGATGCACCGCATCCTGGCGGTGAATGCGGAATCGGTGGCCCAGTACCTGAACGCGCAAATCGACGCCGGCGCGCAGGCCGTTATGGTGTTCGACAGCTGGGGTGGCGTGCTGGCCGACGGGGCTTTTCAAGAGTTCAGCCTGGAATACACCCGCCGCGTGCTCGCTGGCCTCAAGCGCCACGGCCCGGACGGGCAAGACGTTCCGCGCATCGTCTTCACCAAGGGCGGCGCGCTGTGGCTGGACGAGATGGCTCCCCTCGATTGCGAAGTGCTGGGCCTCGATTGGACGGCCAACCTGGCCAAGGCCCGCGCCCTGGTGGGCGGCGTGGCCGGCGGCCCCGGCAAGGCGCTGCAGGGCAACATCGACCCGAACGTGCTGTTTGCGCCGCCCGCGCAGATAGAAATCCAGGTGCGCAAGGTGCTGGAGAGCTTCGGCGCACCGCACACCGACCGCAGTACGACCGGCCCAACCCACATCTTCAACCTGGGCCACGGCATCAGCCAGTTCACGCCGCCCGAGCATGTGACTGCGCTGGTCGAGGCCGTGCACCAGCAGTCGCGGACCATGCGCGGGGCTTGACACGCGGCAATTTTTTTGCTGGTTGTGCACACAAACTGCGAAGCACCCTGACTGCCCGACAGCACCGTCTTGTGATTTCTCTAAGTCGTTGATTTATATAGAGCAGACGGTACTGCTGATTTGCTGGGCAGCGTAAGCAAAGCCCGTGTTTTCAGGGCTTTGCGGGCATTGAAGCCACTCTGTCCACAAAGTTATCCACAGAAATACTGGATTCTTTGAAAACCCTTGAGAGATCAGCCACTTGCACCCGAAAGCGCCAAAAGAGGATGAGGTCCCACACGCAGGTGAGGCTTTGTCCTGCACGGTGCAGGTGGCGGTGCACACCCCTGCCCACAGTGCGCTAGGCGCTTTGCTGAGCTACACCAGCGCCGAGCCCCTTGCCCCGGGAACGCTGGTGCGGGTGCCGTTGGGCAAGCGCGAGGTGCTCGGCGTGGTGTGGGAGGCGACCGCCGATCCGTCTGAGGTGCCCAGCGCCCAACTGCGCACCATCGCCGGCGTGCTGGCGGGCTTGACGCCGCTCAACGCACACTGGCGCGCGCTGGTGTCCTTTGCGGCGCGCTACTACCAGCGCAGCCTGGGCGAAGTGGCGCTCGCCGCCCTGCCAGCGCAGCTGCGCACGCTGGGGCCAGAACAAATGGCGCGCCGGCTGCGCAGGCCGAGCGCAGCGGAGGCGGATGCAATTGCTACGCCATTGATAGCGCTTAGCGCAGAGCAGGAAGGCGCCAGAGCCGAAATTTCATCAAAAAATGGACCGTTCTTGTTGTTTGGCAGCACCGGCAGCGGCAAGACCGAGGTGTACCTGCGCTGCGTGCAAGAGCTGTTGTTGGCTAAGCCCACAGCGCAGGCGCTGGTGATGGTGCCCGAGATCAACCTCACGCCGCAACTGGAAGAGCGTTTTGTCGCCCGCTTTGGTGGCGGCCAAGTGGTGTCCTTGCACAGCGGCATGACCAACCCGCAGCGGCTCAAAAGCTGGCTGGCGGCCCATAGCGGGCAGGCGCGCATTGTGCTGGGCACGCGCATGGCGGTGTTTGCGTCCATGCCAGGCCTGGCGCTGATCGTGGTCGACGAAGAACACGATGCCAGCTACAAGCAGCAAGAGGGGGCGCGCTATTCGGCGCGCGATCTGGCGGTGTGGCGGGCGCGCTCCTGCGGCGCCAAGGTGGTGCTGGGCTCGGCCACGCCGTCACTCGAGAGCTGGCACGCCAGCCGATCGCCCAGCGAAACCGAGCCGGAAGGCGGCCGCTACCAGCGGCTTGAGATGCCAAGCCGCATCGGCGCGGCCGCCCTGCCCCGCGTGCGCCGCGTGGACATGGGCCAGCAGCCGCGCCGCGCCGTTTTTTCGGCACCGCTTCTGGCGGCCATCACCGAGCGCGTGCAGCGCGGCGAGCAGTGCATGGTGCTGCTCAACCGCCGCGGCTACGCACCGGTGCTGCACTGCCAGGATTGCGACTGGAAGAGCGACTGTCCTCACTGCAGTGCCCACCAGGTGTTCCACAAGATTGACCGCAGCCTGCGCTGCCACCACTGCGGGTTCGCCCAGCGCGTGCCGCGCGCCTGCCCGGCCTGCGGCAGCCCCGACATCGCGCCCATGGGCCGCGGCACAGAACAACTTGAAGAGCAGTTGGCCAGCCTGCTGGAAGGCGTGGAGCGCCAAGGGGGCGGCCCGGTGCGCATTGCGCGCATCGACGCCGACAGCACGCGCGCGGCCGGCGCACTGCAAAGCCAGCTCGCGCAGGTGCACGCCGGCGAAGTGGACGTACTGGTCGGCACGCAAATGATTGCCAAGGGCCACGACTTTCGCCGTGTCGGGCTGGTTGCAGCCGTGCAGCCCGACGGCGCGCTGTTTTCCAGCGACTTCCGCGCGCCCGAGCGCCTGTTTGCCTTGCTGATGCAGGCCGCAGGCCGCGCCGGGCGCGACGCAGCGTGGATGAGCAGTCAGGGTTCACAGTGCGAGATGTGGGTGCAAAGCCACCACCCCAAGCACCCGGTGTACGAGGCGCTGCGCCTGCACGACTACGCAGCCTTTGCCGCCCAGCAACTCACGGAGCGCGCGCAAGCCGCCATGCCGCCGTTTGCCTTCCAAGCGTTGGTGCGCGCCGACGCGCGGACGCAAGAAGTGGCCCAGGGCTTTTTGGCCGCCGCCGCCAGCGCCGCGCGCGAGGCCGCGCTGCCCGGTGTGGAGCATGTCAGCCTGTATTCGCCCGTGCCGCTGGTGGTGCAGCGTGTGGCGGGCGTAGAACGCGCCCAGATGCTGGTGGAAAGCCCGAGCCGCCCGGCACTGCAGCAGTTTCTGGCGGCTTGGCAGCCGCTTTTGCACACGGTGCGCTCAGAGCCGGCGCATAAAGGGGTGGTGCGCTGGCTGGTGGATGTGGACCCACTCGCAATTTAAGGTGTTTTCGGCCTGTAGCGCCTGCTGTATAAGCGTCAATAGCTACAAAACGAATAGCGATCCTTCTTGTGATCACCCGCTGGCTGCAGGACGTCTCGACCTGCGCTTTAAAGTCTAGCTAGCGCAGTCGGCCTGCTTGTTGCGCATCCTATCGGGCATCCTATCGGGCATCCTATAGCGCACCCTATTGCGCAACTTTTTTGACGCGGCAACGCGCAAGCAAGCCAGACCTACTGGATGCCAGCGCCAACGCATACCATCTACGCATGGCCTTTGACATCCGAACGCTCTCTGTGCTCCAAGGTATTGCCTGGGTGGTGTTTGCGCTGACCACGCTGGTCATGGCGCGTGTGCATCCCAAGGAAGCGCACCTGCGCGACTGGGTTGCTGGCGCTGTGATGTGTGTGCTGGGCAGCGCGCTGCACGCCGTGGGCCCCACAACATCAGTATTCGCCACCTATGTGGCCGCGAATACGTTGCTCTGCGTCGGGGGCGCTGTCTTGTTCTTGGGACTGCGCGGATTGCTGGGCCAAACGCGCCCTGCATGGGTGCCATGGGCCGTGTTGTGCGTGGCAGTGCCTTCGCTACTTTGGGCCACCTATGTGCAGCCCAGCTTCTCGGCACGCGTGGTCGTAGTGGCCTTTCTATTGGCAGCTCCCTTGGCTGCGTCGGCATGGGCTGTGTGGCGCAGCGAACAAACGCGCAAGCCGGGTCGTCTGCAGTGGGTGAACTGGCTGATGCTGTTGGTGTTTGTAGCCGGTGCGGGCGTTTTTTCCTGGCGGCTGGTGTATGCCGCTTACAACCTGGCGGAGTCGAAGTCGATCTTCGCATCCAGCCCTCTTTACGCGGCGCCCTATCTCTGGTGCATTCTGTACAACGTCTGGCTGCCCATCGCCATTGCCTTGACCGTGAGCGAACGCCTGCAGCGGGACCTGGCGCTGGCGCGCGATCGCGCCAATGCGGAGAGCGAAGCCAAAAGCCGCTTTCTCGCCACGATGAGCCACGAAATCCGCACGCCGATGAACGGCATTCTCGGCATGGCGCAGATGTTGCAGCAACCCACCATGGACGCATCGGCAAGGCAAGAGGCTGCGCTGGTCATCGTGCAGTCGGGTCAGACTCTGCTGACTTTGCTCAACGACATCCTGGACCTTTCCAAGGTGGAAGCCGGCAAGCTCGAACTGGTACCCGTATCTTTTCAGCCGCACTACCTGGTGCCGGAAATCGAGAGTCTGTTTTCGGAAAATGCACGCAACCAAGGCCTGCGCCTGCTCTCGGGTTGGAGTGGACCTCCAGAGGCGTGCTACAGCGCAGACGCCATGCGGCTGCGCCAGATGCTGTCCAATTTGGTCGGTAATGCGATCCAGTTCACGCCGCAGGGCGAGGTGCGAATCGAGGCGCGCGAAGTCTCGCGCACGGGGACCGACGCCGTGCTGGAATTTGCGGTGACCGACACCGGCATCGGCTTGTCGGACTCACAGATTGCAGGGCTCTTCAAACCGTTCTCGCAAGCAGACAGCTCCATCACCCGAGAGTACGGCGGCAGCGGACTGGGCCTGTCGATCGTGCGGCGCCTGGCGCGTCTTATGGGTGGCGATGCCGGTGTACAAAGCCAGCCCGGTCAGGGCGCTCGTTTCTGGTTCCGTGTGATAGTGGCCGTTGCCGTACCCGCAAGCGAATCCGTGCCCGCTAGGCCACAGAACACCCTGCCGCCGGGCGTGGCAAGAGGCGAGACGGTGTTGGTAGCGGAAGACAACGCAATCAACCGCGTGGTGATCACTTCGATGCTCGAACGCCTCGGTCTGACGCCCTTGATTGCAGAAAATGGCCTGCAGGCGGTGCAAACTTTGGAACGACTGCAAGACGGCGGCACCCCTCCTGCGCTGGTCTTCATGGACATGCAGATGCCAGTCCTCGATGGTCTTGCCGCCACGCAGCGCATCCGCGCGTTGGAAGCAGCGCACCAACATCCGCGCGTGCCCATCATCGCACTGACAGCCAACGCCTACGCCGAAGACCGCCAGCGCTGTATGAGCGCTGGCATGGATGACTTTCTCGCCAAGCCGGTGAACTTCGTGCAGTTGCAGGCCATGGTGCATCGGTGGCTGCAGAGCGTAACCAACGAAACTTGATTGCCCTCCTGCAGCCCGCTGCAGCTCGCTGTAGCCCGCTGTAGCCCGCTGTAGCCCGGAGCAAGCTTCCTCGCGGGTACCGGTCAGCAAGGACCGGCTCGTACGAATCACCTTCCTTTGCGCTGACGGCGGAAGCTACTTATAGAACGCCTCGACCGTGCCCTTGAGCGTGATTGGCAGTGGCCGGCCCTTGCGGTCCCGCGCTTTGCCGGCAGGCACCTTCACCCAGCCTTCACTGATGCAGTATTCGTCGACGTCAAAGCGCTCTTTGCCATTGAAACGGATGCCAATGTCGTGCTGGAACACTTCGGCGACGTGGTGCGGACTGCTTGGGTCCACAGAAAGGCGGTCCGGCAATGCAGGTGCGGCTTGTGGCGAAAGGGGTGGTGTGGACTCGGTCATGGCAAATAAATAGAAAACAGGCTTTGGCGGATTATCTGCGCGTGCCTGCAGCCACACAAAGCGAAGCGCTCACACGAAGGTTTCCGGACTTGGCAGCATGCGCAGTTGCTGCACTCAAAGCAGCCCGGCTGCGGGCGGTCGCGGAGACGCAATGTTGGCCCTGGCCCAGGCGGCGGCTGGCACACTCTGGCCTATGGTTCATGCCCCATCCAGCCACTTGCCGGATTCACTTCCGCCAGCGCCTCCCCCGGTGCCGTGGTCGCCTTCCATGGGGCGCCGACCTTCGCCGCCAAGGCTGCGCTTGGAGCAGGACGCCGACGCACCAATCGAGAAGCGCACGCCGGCCGAACGCCAGTCGCTGATCGAGACGCTCCGGCGCCGCAGTGCCATCCAAAATGCGCTGTCGCGTGCGGCTGCGGCCCTTGCAGTCGCCGTGGCGGTTGCCGTCACCCTGATGTGGGCGCCGACGCAAACGTGGTGGTCGCCAACCCTGCTCGCGCGTCTGCCGCAGCCCGCGGCGTTTACCGGCTGGTTGCGCCAGCCCACGCTTTCCGTCTTGCCCGGCCTGTCTCCAGAGTGGAACCCTTGGGCGCCACTCACACTGCAGGAACCCGAAACATTGCTCACGCGCTGGAAGCTCAACCAACTCGAAGGCGACCCCACGGCTTGCCAAGCCTGGCTCGCGGCGGTTCCCGCCACGGACGAGACGCCCCTGCCACAGCACACCGACGCAGACACCCTGCTGTGTGGCTGGAAGACTGCCAGCCGCGTAGGCCGGCTGGATGGGGTGCGATATTCGTCGCCCTTCCCGCTGGCGTGCGGCGCAGTGGTGGCCTTGGCGCGCTGGCAGCGCCACACGCTGCAACCTGCTGCGCGCGCATTGCTCGGCTCTGAGGTGGTGCGCATCGACCACCTGGGCAGCTATGCCTGCCGCACCATCGGCAGCGGTGCGGCGGGACGGCTCAGCACGCACGCCAGCGCCAATGCTTTGGACATCGCGCGGTTCACGCTGGCCGATGGCCGCACGATTGGCATCGCGCAGGACTGGCCACAAACCGAAACAAGGGCGGCGGTCGACCTCACCAGAGCTGCGCACGCAACGGGGCGCGAGCCACCGTCCGAAGCTGAAGGCGAAGCCTCCGTGAAAAAACGTGGGAATCCCAAAGCAGCGCGAGCTAGCACCGCACCCACGGCGAAAGCGGCGTTCCTGCAGGCCGCACGCGATGGCGCCTGCAGCAGCTTCAATGCGGTGCTGGGCCCCGACTACAACGCCGCCCACAGCGATCACTTCCACCTCGACCGAGGGGCCGACCGCGTCTGCCGCTAGATCGCTCAGCGCACCAGCAAGGCAACCGCGCCTGAGAAGCTCAAAAACGCCAGCGCCGTGGACACCAGAATGATGTGCGCAATGCGCCCGTTGTGCGCGCCAAAGCGCTCGGCAAGCAGCGACACATTGCTGGCGCTGGGGAGCGCCGCCAGCAGCACCAGCACGGTAAAGGCAAAGGGGTCGAGCGGCACGCCCAGCGCGATGGCGCCGCGCCCAGCCAGCCACACCAGCAGCGGGTGCACGAAGAGCTTAGCCAGCGCCAGCGGGACATAGTCGCGCGGCGCAACGTGCTCGTGCTGGTTCATTTGCGAACGCGCCAGCACCGCGCCAATGGTGAACAGCGCCACCGGGGAGGCGGCATCGGCCAGCATGGCGATGGTTTTGTCTACCGGGCCGGGCAGCTTCCACGCCGCCGCCGAGGCCACAGCGCCCAGCGCGATCGACCACGGCATGGGGTTGGTGAGCATGCCGCGCAGCGCCTTCTTCACCGCCACCGACATCCCGTGCGTGCCCGCACCATCGAGCCGCGAGAGCGCAATGCACAGTGACGTGGTGAGCACCATGTCGATCATGATGCTGACGATGGCCGGCCCTGCCGCCGCCGCGCCCAGCAGCGCGACCAAAAGCGGCACGCCCATGAAACCCGTGTTCGGGAAGGCCGCTACCAGCGCGCCAAACGCCGCGTCGTTCCAGTTGGTGCGTGGGCCACGCGTGGCCAGCACTGAGCCTGCAACCATCAGCACCGCGCACAGGCTGTACACGCCAGCCACGGCGGGGTCGAGCAGTTGATCAATGGGAGTCTGCGCGCCGAAGCGATACAGCAAACAAGGCAACGCAAAAAACAGCACAAAGGCGTTAAGGCCAGGAATGGCCGGCTGCGGCAGCAAGCCGGCGCGCACCGCCAAGTAACCGGCGAGCACCAGCGCGAAAAACGGGAAGGTAATGAGAAGAACGTCGAGCACGGCAGGTATTGTCGGGGCTGTGCGCAGCCTTTGCCGCGCTCGCTATCATCTACGGCTCCCTGCCCTGTGGCCACGCTTGCGAGCGCCGCGCCGCCCCTCCGATCTCCCGCCCCATGTCCTCCGGTCTCAACCTTGCCCAACTGCGCGCCGTGCATTTCACGGATGGCCCCTGCCTGGTGCTTGCAGGCGCGGGCTCGGGCAAAACACGGGTCATTACGCACAAAATTGCGCACTTGATCGGGCAAGGCATGTCGCCAAAGGCGATAGCCGCCATCACCTTTACCAACAAAGCCGCCGCCGAGATGCGCGAGCGCGCCAAGAGCCTGATTGGGCGGCCATCGAAAGACGTGCTGATCTGCACCTTCCACTCGCTGGGCGTGCGCCTGGTGCGCGAGGACGGCAAATTGCTGGGCCTCAAACCGCAGTTCAGCATCATGGACACCGACGACGTCACCAGTATCCTGAAAGACGCCGCTGGTAGCACCACGGACGCCGCCACCGCGCGCCAGTGGCAGTGGACCATCAGCCTGTGGAAGAACATGGGATTGAGCGGCGCACAAGCACTGGCCCAAGCCAAGGACGACCATGAGCGCAGCATCGCCGTGCTGATGCAGCGCTACGAAGAGCGTTTAACGGCCTACCAGAGCGTGGATTTCGACGACCTGATCGGCCTGCCACTCAAGCTGCTGCGCGACTTCCCCGAGGTGCGCGAGAAGTGGCAGCGCCAGCTTGGCCACGTGCTGGTGGACGAATACCAGGACACCAACGCCACGCAGTACGAACTGCTGAAACTCTTGGTTGGGGAGCGCGGCCACTTCACCGCGGTGGGCGACGACGACCAAAGCATCTACGGCTGGCGTGGCGCCACGCTGGACAACCTGAAAAAACTGCCGCTTGACTACCCAGCCCTGCAGGTGGTCAAGCTGGAGCAGAACTACCGCTCGACCAGCGCCATCCTGCGCGCGGCCAACAACGTCATAGGCCCAAACCCCAAATTGTTCCCAAAAACGCTGTTTTCGGAACTGGGTGAGGGCGAACCGGTGCGCGTGGTGGACGCCGACAGCGAGGAGCACGAGGCCGACCGCGCCGTGGCGCGCATTCAAAGCCTGCGCGCCGCCGCAAACCCGCCGCCGGAGTGGAAGAGCTTTGCCATCCTCTACCGCGCCAACCACCAGGCCAAGCCGTTCGAGAAGGCACTGCGGCGCGCCAGCATTCCCTACAAAGTCTCGGGCGGCACCAGTTTTTTCGACCGTGCGGAAATCCGCGACCTGTGCGCCTGGTTCCGGATGTGGATCAACCAGGACGACGACCCAGCGTTTCTGCGCGCCATTACCAGCCCCAAACGCGGCATCGGCCACACCACGCTGGCTGCCTTGGGCGCTTTCGGTACCCAGCACAAGCTGAGCCTGTTCTCCGCCCTGTTCTCCCCCATGCTGCCCGCCGCCCTGCCGCGCCGCGCGCTCGATGGTTTGCACGAGTTCGGGCGCTATGTGAACGACTTGGAATACCGCGCCCGCCAGACGCTGGGGGCCGAGAACTCGCGCGGCTTCCTAACGGACTGGCTCAAAGAAATCGATTATGAAAAGCACCTCTACGACGGAGAAGACAGCGAAAAAGCCGCCGCAGCCCGCTGGACCAATGTGCTGGAGTTCTGCGACTGGATGGCCCAGCGCGCCGGCGGGCAGATAGACGACACGGCCGGCAGCGTAGTCACCAGCGAATCGAAAAGCCTGCTGGAAGTGGCGCAGACCATCGCGCTGCTATCGACGCTGTCAGACCGCGAGAAGGACCAGGACGTGGTCACGCTCTCGACCTTGCACGCCTCCAAGGGTCTGGAGTGGCCGCACGTCATTTTGGCCGGCGTCACGGAGGGCATGCTGCCTTTCAAATTGGATGACGATGGCGGTAAACAGCTCAAAGTCAGCGAAGAAACGCTGTCTCGCCTGCAGGAAGAGCGCCGCCTGATGTACGTGGGCATCACCCGCGCGCAGCGCACGCTGGCGGTGAGCTGGACCAAAAAACGGAAAAAAGGTCGCGAAATGGTGGCTGCGCAACCCAGCCGCTTCATTGCCGAAATGGCGCTCTCCAGCGCGACGGCGCGAGAAGACCCGCGCGAAAAGCTCAAAGCCTTGCGGGCGGAATTTGCGCGCAAGGTGGCCATGGCGCCGCCAGCCCAAGGCGCTGATTGAGTTGCGTTGCACCAACGCCACACGAAAACCACTTAATTTCGATAGCTGCATACGCTTATCCAGTAAGCGCTAGAGGCCAAAAAGGCTTGAAATTTACGATCAACCCGCTGAGCACCGAACGGCGCACGTCGTTCACGCGCGGTGCACTCCCACAAACCGTGTGGCCACTAAGCCCAACAATCGAGCATTCTGCCCAGCAGCGGCGTCTGCCGAAACCCCTCTCTCATCATGCATTCGACACCTTTCGTTCCCCATGCCGCTGCCAGCGCTTGCAGCCTGTTTCTCCTCTCGCTGCTGACCGCTGCGCCAGCACTGGCCCAAAGCGGCACCGCCACTAACGTCGCGACGCAGGACGCCTGGCGAAACTGCGCGGCCATCACCACCGATACCAACAAACGTCTGGCGTGCTTTGACAGCTGGGCGCAATCGCAAGCGCTTGGCACGCCCGTGAATGCCAATGGCACGCCCCAGGCTGCGGCAGGCGCCGAAGCACCAAAGGCGCAGGTGGACACCACGTTGCCAGCCACGCGCGTCATTGAAGTAGCCCGTACCGACGGCTGCCGCGACCCGCAGTACAGCGATCTCTCGCGCTTCTGGGAGCTGGAAACCGCCACCGATTGCGGCAGCTTCAGCTTCCGGGGTTACCGGCCCATCAACGCGTCGTTGGTCGGCGCCAGCAACGTCAACCGCTTCCCCGGCGCAGCCAACGTACCGGCCACCGACGCCACGCCCTACCGCCGAGCCGAAGCCCGCTTGCAGCTCTCGGTGCGCACAAAAGTGGCCCAGAACCTGCTGACGCAAGGAGACCCAACGCGGCGCGATTCGCTGTGGTTTGGCTACACGCAGCAGTCGTACTGGCAAGTGTTCTCGGGCGACATCTCGCGCCCCTTCCGCGCGACCGACCACGAACCCGAAATGATGTACGTCTACCCGACCGATGCCAAGCTGCCATTTGGCTGGCGGCTGCGCTACAGCGGCATCGGCATCTCGCACCAGTCCAATGGCCAAAGTGAGCCGCTGTCGCGCAGCTGGAACCGCGCCTACCTGATGACCGGCATGGAGCTGGACAACCGCTGGCGCGTGCAGGCCAAGCTGTGGAAGCGCATTTCAGAAAGCGCCACCAGCGACGACAACCCAGGCATCAGCGACTACATTGGCCGGGGCGAGCTCTCGGCGTTCTGGAACGTCAACAAAGACAACACCGTTGGACTGACGCTGCGCAGCTCGCTCGCCAGCGCAGGACGCGGCTCAGCACGGCTTGAGTGGCTGCAGGCACTGGGCACCGGTTTTGGCGGTGGCAAGAGCAACCTGCGCCTGCACACCCAGTTGTTCTCGGGCTATGGCGACAGCCTGATCGACTACAACCGCAAGCGGACCGTATTTACGGTGGGTTTGAGCCTGGTGGATTTTTAAGCGTTGCCGCACTTGGCGGCTGGTGCTGGCCGCCATAAAAAATCACAATAGGTTACGCATTTCTTCTTAAGTTCTGCGGTGGCGTGTCGATGCGCCGCCACAATGGCACGCGCGCCAGGGGCGCCGCGCCCATGCCTGCAACAGCGTGGTGCAAGCCGCCCTTTTCACGGCCTTGTGGTGGCTTAGCCACCGCAAAATGCCGAACAAGAGGAGCCCCGATGGATATGCAATACCAACTGAAGGCAGGCAGCTACTACCTGTACGACATGCGCGATACACCAAGCGTCGTGACCGGCGAGCGCCGCTTCAAGCTCAAGACCGACACCGTCGCCATTGCGTTTGACGCCTACACCGGCGAGGTGCACCAGCATGGCAGCCCGACGCGCATCCAGTCTTGGGCCAACAACACCCGCCGGCGCCTTCGGGCGGCAGGTAAGCAGGCCGTCGCCAACGACTTGGTGGTGGTATCAGGCCCGCTGCCGGTGGAAGAACTCAACAAGTGCCTGTGGATTTCCGGCTATTGCCGGCGCATGTTCAAGCGCCTGGCGACGATGCCGCACGGCAAGCTGCAGCGCACGCCTGAGGCTGCACGGCGCGCCGCCTAAACGGCTGCGGCCCCGCGCCATACAGCGCGTCGCGGCGCGGCCCGATTCAATCGCCGCGGAAATTCTCCAATACATCGCCTTCGCTGTCGCCGTCCTGCACATCCGACGCATCTTCGGGCTGCGCTGCGTGCCGCACGATGGTGACGGGCACCGGACTGGAATGCGCGAGCGCCTGCGACACCGAACCCAGCAAAGCGCCGCGGATGGCGCCCTGACCGCGCGCGCCGACGATGGCCATATCGCTTTGGGTGTTCTCAATCAAATCGACCAGCGTGTTGGCCGGGTCGCCCAGGGCAACTTCCGTGACGTAGGGCAGGCCGGCCGCATCGAGCAGCGCGCGGGCACCGGCCATCAGGTGCGCGCCCGCTTCCAGGCAAGCTGCGGCGATGGCGTCAGAGTCGCGCGACACGACCAACTCGTACAAGGACGCAGGCTCCTGAACGTTGGCCAACACAAAATCGGCGCGCAAACCGGCGCCCACGAGGTCCAGCGCGTAACGCACAGCGTCGAGCGCGAGTTCCGAGCCATCAACAGCAATCAGGATTCTGGGCATACGAGACTTTCTTCAAAGAGCATTGCGCTCAGTGTAGCGACCGGGCTCTGGGACAATTGCACATATGTTGAAGTTTGAGCTCCTCACCACCGATCCCACCAGCCATGCCCGCCGGGCAACGCTGACCCTGAACCACGGCACAGTGCAAACCCCCGTGTTTATGCCGGTGGGTACCTACGGCACCGTTAAGGGCGTGATGCCACAAAGCCTGCACGACATGGGCGCGCAAATCATCCTGGGCAACACCTTCCACCTATGGATGCGCCCCGGCCAGGACGTGATGCAGAGCTTTGGCGGCCTGCATGCGTTCGAGCAGTGGCACAAACCCATCCTGACCGACTCCGGCGGCTTTCAGGTATGGAGCCTGGGCGCCATGCGCAAGATCACCGAAGAAGGCGTGACCTTTGCCTCGCCGGTCAACGGCGACAAGCTGTTCATGTCGCCCGAAGTCAGCATGCAAATTCAAACCACGCTCAACAGCGACATCGTGATGCAGCTGGACGAGTGCACGCCGTACGAGACCAAGGGTCACCTCACCACCGAGCGCGAAGCACGCACATCGATGGAAATGAGCCTGCGCTGGGCGCGGCGCAGCCAGGATGAGTTTGCTCGTCTGCAAAACCCGAACGCCCTATTTGGCATAGTGCAAGGCGGCATGTTTGAGTCTCTGCGTCAAGAGTCGCTGGAATCCCTGGTGGCCATGGACTTTCCTGGATACGCGATTGGGGGCGTGAGCGTGGGCGAGCCCAAGGACGAGATGCTCCGCATCATGGCGCACACCCCGCACCAGCTGCCCAGCCACAAGCCCCGTTACCTGATGGGCGTGGGCACACCCGAAGACTTGGTGCAAGGCGTCGCCGACGGCGTGGATATGTTCGACTGCGTAATGCCCACCCGCAATGCGCGCAACGGTACGCTGTTCACTCGCTACGGCGATCTGAAAATCCGCAACGCCCGCCACAAAACCGACCACCAACCGCTCGATACGACGTGCACTTGTCACGCCTGTGCGGGGGCCTCTGGCGTGTCGTGGGACGACGGGGGGCGCGGCGGCTTCTCACGCGCATACCTGCACCATCTTGACCGATGCGGGGAGATGCTCGGCCCCATGCTCGCGACCATCCACAACCTGCACTACTACCTGAACCTCATGACCGAGGTGCGCAGCGCGCTGGACGCCGGCCAGTTTTTGCAGTTCCGCGCACAGTTCAAGGACGACCGCGCGCGCGGGGTTTAAGCGGCGTGCAAGTGCCGCCTGCGCGGGTGCACTTGAACGCGCACCTGCGACGCAGCTATTTCATCAGCCGCCCGGTGCGCCCGATGACGGTAACCTCCACGTAGCGCGAACCCACCCGGTTGTCGGGCGAATAGTTCACCATGATGCCGCCCAGGTCGTAGGCGCCCAGGCTTTCCAAAGCCTTGACTACTTTGGCCCGCGTCGGCGCTGGGCCCGCGCGGCGCAGCCCTTCCACAAGCACCTTGGCGCCGAGAAATTCTTCGAAGCTGGTGTAGTTGATGTGCTCGTCCGGCGCATACTTTTTCAGCAACGCTTGGTACTCGCGGATCACCGGCAAATTGGGTTGGTACGGATAAGGCACCACCTGACTGATGCCCAAACCGTGCGCGTTCTTCAATTCGGCCAGCTTGACAATCTCCGCCGCATCTACCACGGAGATGTTGTAGAGCTGCGCGCCGCCACCCACTTCGCGGTACCGCTTGACGAACGCCGACGTCGGCTTGTTGACCGCAATCATGATGATGGCTTGCGCGTCCGACTTCATGATCTGCTGCACCGCAGCGTCGACGTTGTCGGTATTTCGGTCGTACGCTGCTGCCGCTGAAAGCTCCAGCTTGCGCTTGGCCACAGCCTTCTGCACGCCTTCCAAGCCAGCTTTGCCAAATCCGTCGTCTTGGTACATCACCGCGATGCGCGTCATGCCCAAGGTCGTGACCTGCTGCACCATGTGCTCGGTCTCGTCGGCATAACCCGCACGAACGTGGAAGATCCAGGGATTGAACGGGTTGCGCAGTGGCTCGCCACCCGTATAGGGCGCTACCAGAGCCGCGCCACCTTGTTCCAAGACTTTATCGGTGAGTAATTTCCCGATGTTGGACGTACCGGCAAAGCCAAACAACGCCACCACATCTGGATTTGCCAGCAGTTCCTTGGTCAAACGGACCGTTTCATCGACCTTGTAACCATCGTCCGTCACCTTGACCACGATCTTCTGCCCGTTCACACCGCCCGTCGCATTGATGTGGTCAAAGTAAATCTTGCCGCCAAGCACCATCTGCTTGCCCGTGGTAGCCAAGACGCCAGACAAGGGCGCCACCTGCGCAATGACGATATCGGCTGCCTGCACAGACGTCCATGGCAACGCCATGGCCATGGCCATGGCACAGGCGCTCGCCAATCCGATGCGCACGGTGGTTCGAGTTGGTTTTGAAGAGCCGCAGCTTTCAACAAAAACACGCGACCCAGCATCCTGCAAGGCCGGCGCAGCAGGCAACGTAAGAGCTGACTGCGACGAGGACAGCCATTGGCGCAGTGCGCAGAGCACGGTTCGCAGGTTCATGTTCGTATCCTTTTCTTGAGGATGCTGAGCCTAAGTTGAACCGCGGCGTGCGCGCCAGTCGTGCAGTTACTTACGGGGGTTGCCTGCTAGGTACTTCCACTTAACCATACCTCTATGGGCAATCGGCCAGCTTCACTCACGTTCTATGCGGTGCACAACCAGATCGACAGCTTGAAGGATGGCTTTCCGCACTGCGTGCAGCCGATTGCTGCTGCTGCGCAATGCTTTCCCCGGCGGGTGCCAGAGATTGCGTCAGAAAAACAAAAAAAGCGACCTTTTGGGGGTCGCTTACTTTGTTAACCCTTTGCTAACCTGTTGATTAACAAAGGAATTATTTGGTGGCCTGGGACGGAATCGAACCGCCGACACAAGGATTTTCAATCCTCTGCTCTACCGACTGAGCTACCGGGCCTAAGCCTTAAATTATAGCCACGAAATTGGAAAGCTTTTTCCTTCAACGAACTAATTGCGTTTCCCTCGTGCAAGATCCACTCCAAGTTGGCGCAGCTTGCGGTAGAGATGCGTGCGCTCAAGCCCGGTCTTCTCCGCCACGCGCGTCATCGAGCCACCCTCGCGCGCCAAGTGAAACTCGAAATAGGCCTTTTCGAAACCATCACGGGCCTCACGCAAAGGGCGGTCGAGGTCAAATCCTTGGTGTGCATGCGGTCCTGCATCGACTTCCATGGTGACTGCAAACTGCGGTATCGCAGCATCCACGCACGACACGGGAAGGGCGGCAGCAACTGGTGGCGCGACGGTAGCTGCTGGCGCCGGCTGCGCAGAATGACGTGCGAGCCCTTGCTCAACCGCTTTAAGCAGCTTCTGCAGAGTGATGGGCTTTTCGAGAAACGCAAAAGCGCCGATGCGCGTTGCATCTACAGCCGTGTCAATCGTGGCGTGCCCGCTCATCATGATGACGGGCATGGTCAAGAGTCCGGTAGACGCCCACTCCTTCAGCAGCGAGACACCGTCCGTGTCGGGCATCCAGATGTCCAATAACACCAGATCGTAGTCGTTGGCATTGCGCGCAATGCGCGCCTGCGTCGCATTTTCTGCCAGATCAACACTATGCCCTTCGTCATTCAGAATCTCGGAAAGGAGATCCCGAATGCCCAGCTCGTCGTCGACCACCAATAAGTTTGCCATGTAGGAATTGCCTTGATTCTGCAGTGCCGCCAGCTCAAGTCGCAGCGGCTTGCACAGTCGCAAATGATAGCGACACTTGAGCACCGATTACTTGTCCATCTTGCTCACGGTTTAAAAGCTTGATTGCCGCCTTGTGTTCATCGGCGATTTTCTTCACAACCGCGAGTCCCAAACCCGTGCCGCGTGTCTTGGTTGTGACATAAGGCTCAAACGCGCGTTGAAGAATATGCGGCGGAAAACCGGACCCTTGGTCGGACACCGAGAGCTGTACTCTTTGCGATTCGGGATGGAATGCGGTGCTGAGAAGAACTGAGCAATCTTTCTCCATGCCGGGTTTCGATACGGCCTCGTTTGCGTCCTGTGCGTTTTGAAGCAGATTGTGCAGGACTTGCCGCAGCTGCTGGGCATCCCCAAGAATCGGTGGACACGCGGGATCGAGCGTGGCGCTCACAGGGGCACGTAAGTCGTCCGGCTCGTACAAATGAAGCACATCGCGCACCAGCGCATTGAGGTCAAGCGGCTGCAATTCGGCGGATGGCAGGCGGGCGTAATCGCGAAATTCATTAACCAGCCGCTTCATGGCTTCGACTTGGTCGACGATGGTTTTGACGGACTTGGTAAGCATGGCTTGATCGGGTGCTTCCAGCTTCGCCAGCAACTTCATCTCCAGACGTTCCGCCGACAGCTGTATGGGCGTCAGCGGGTTCTTGATTTCGTGAGCCAAGCGGCGCGCGACTTCGCCCCACGCCTGTGCGCGTTGCGCCGAGACGATCTCGGTGATGTCCTCAAACACGAGCAATCTGGCGTCCTCCGGCATACCAGCGCCCCTGGCGACCAAACTGGTGGCATGTTGCTGCGCACCATCGGGTGAGGCATGCAACTCAAACGTTTGCTGCCAGTGGTCGTCCGGGCCCGACTTGCCGCCCTGGGCAAGCCCGCTGTCAAACTGACGTTGCACAGCGCGCGAAAATTCGGCCAGCGCCGGCACGTCTCCCAGTGAGTGCCCCAGCAGGGGCAATAGAGAAAGGCGAAGAATGCGCTCTGCCCCTGGGTTGAACGACTGCACTCGCCCAGACCGGTCCATGACGATCACGCCGGACGTGAGGTTGTCGAGAATAGTCTGCAGGCGCTCACGCGCCGTATCTACGGCCAGCATGCTGCTCTGCACTGCAGCCCGCGCGTCCGCCAGTTGCTGGGTCATGGTGGCAAAGGAGCGCGTCAAACCACCCAACTCGTCCCTGCCTTGCAGCGCAGCTTTTGGACTGAGGTTGCCTTGCGCTACTTCTCGCACGCCTTCGGCCAGCACCAACAGAGGACGAGCGAGCTGGTTGCCCAGAAGCACAGCAAGCAGCATCGCCCCAAAGACAGCGAGAAACAAGCTAAGCGTCAGAGTGCCGATGTACATGCGGCGCAGTCCGCCACGTGCCAAGGCACGTTCCTGATACTCGCGATTCGCCTCTTGCACTGCCACTGCGTTGCCCACCAGCACCGCAGGAAGGGGCAGCGTGACATGCAAGAAGCGCGGCTCTGCCAGGAAAAGGCCGATGCGGTTGGTGGGCACCACCGCCATCGCAGTCATGTGAATTTTCTCAAGCGCTTGTGGTGTGGCACGGTCGCCAAGATCGTCGAGGCCTTCGATTTGGGACCAACCGCCTTGTTGGCGCACCAGGCGAAGTTGCTGGGCACTGGGGTGCTCTGCGTCCAACTGAAATCTCGACTGTCCCACGATGGACAGCAATGCGCCTGAATTGCTCCAAAGCGCCGCATCGGTGGCACCAAGTTGGTCGCGTATGCGCTCCAGCACAAGGCCTGCAGCTGCATCTGGCACCTGCGAAAGCTGCGCAGCGGCGACGCGGGTGCGCGTGCTCGCTTCGCTGGCCTGCATCTCCAGCGTCGTGCGCGCCAGACTCACACCGGCGTTGAGCGCCCCTTCCACTTCGACGTCAAACCAGCTCTCAATCGAACGGGAAACAAACTGGTAAGAAACTACGTAGATCAAAGCGCCCGGCACCAAGGCAACCAATGCAAAGATCGCGGCGAGCTTGACCAGCAATCGACTGCCAAATTTGCCGCGGCGCAGGCGCAGGCTGAGCCGCACAACAATCCACACCAATACGCCCAGGAAGGCGACCGCAACGACTACGTTGACCGCAAACAGCCAGCTGTAATTGCGTTCGTACAGCGCCCGGTTGTTGGTGGACAACGTCAGCAAAAACATCAGCACCAATGCGATGGCGGCGGTGATAGCAACGCCCACCCCAATGGCCCAGCGCACAGCGCGCGACGGCTGGGCGCTTAACGCGCGTGCTGTCTGAGATGCGTCGTCATTCATGGCACGGTCGAAGGCGGAACGCGCTCGGTCCGAGAAAAGTTGAGGCTCCAGCCCGAGCGACCCAGAGCGCCAATCTGCAGCGGTCGCGGCAGTTGCGACATGTCGAGATGAAAGCGAAAGTGCACCCGGTAGGCGGAATCTGCGTCCAATGTCTCGGGGCCGGCAATGTTCCAGCGCGCAATACGCTGCATCGCCGCCAGTACCTCTGAAAGCTGGTCGTAGGTCTGGCCTACAGAGACGCCAAGGCCCGAATTGCTGAACGGTACCGAGGACACGTTCAGACGCCAGCGCCGCGTGAGCGGCTGATAACTCAGGCGCAAATAGCGCTGGATCTCAGAGACCTTTTCATCGGACCAGTACCACCGCGATCGGGTGACTTCGGCCGCTGCTACGAACGTGATTGGAATTCCCTGCTCCAGCGCCTCCTGCACCAACGGGGGCAGCGCGAACTCCATCGAAACGTTCAGCAGCAAACCGTCTGTTGCTCGCTCAACTTGCATGTGCGCAACGGTGGGTGCGCCTTGGGCATGTGCCGCAGGTGCAATCGCAAAGCCCACACTGAACAGCAGCCACACCAACGCGCGCAGTGCCTGGGTCATAAGGCCGCGCAAGCTAGCAATCAAATTTCTGTAACAACGCAAAATAAAACCCATCTTGTCCCCCGTGCCCATTGTCAAGCAGGCTGCCCGACCTGTCTGCTGTTGCAGGCAGGATGTGGCCGGGAGACGGCATCAGGTGCGCATCGTTGTTGCGGGCAAGGAACGTTTGAATTTGCGCGTCGCCTTCTGCATGAAATACGGAGCAAGTGCAGTACAACAGTCGCCCGCCCGGCTTAACAAGCGGCCAGAGCGCTCCAAGCAGCCTGGCTTGCACTTGGGCAAGCTGCGCAATGTCGGATTCACGGCGCAACCATCGGACGTCCGGATGGCGCCGCACGATGCCCGAGGCAGTACAAGGCGCATCCAGCAAGATCGCGTCAAACAACTCGCCCCCACAGTGCTGCTGCCACCAGTCCTGCGGCCTGCCGGCGTCGTGCGCAAGCACCTGTGCGTGGAGGCCGATACGTGACAAGTTTTGCTCTATACGCTGGCAGCGGACCGGATCCACATCGAGCGCCGTGAGCTGCAGCGCCGCATCAGCGCCTGCGTATTCGAGCAAATGAGCCGTCTTGCCGCCGGGTGCAGCACATGCGTCAAGTACGCGCAGCGGCGCGCCGCCGAGCAGCCCTGCAAGCAATAGGGGCGCGGCGCGCTGGGCCGAAGTGTCTTGGACGGACACCACACCTGCGTCAAAACCCGGAAGCTCATGAACAGACACAGCTCGCTCCAGCACCACCGCGCTCGGTGCTTGCTCAATTGCTACTATATTTATAGCTGATAGCGCTTGAATATATTGGCCTGGAGTGGCTTTTTCCCTATTAATTCGCAGCACCATCGGCGCTTGGGAATTGTTGGCGGCGAGGATCTGCTGCCAGTCATCTCTCCATTCCTTCTGCATGCGGGCCACCCACCATTTGGGGTGGTTCCACTGCGCAGCAGCTTCGGAGGCGACAGCGGCAATCAAAGCCTCACGTTCGCGCAAAAATCGGCGCAAACAAGCATTGATGAAGGCTGCTTGCTTGCGCGTGGCGCTGTCGGCCTTGGCGGCGTCAACGGCTTGATTTACAAGTGTGAACACCTCGTAAGGCATGTCTTGCGGCGCAGCGGCGAGCGCGAGTGCCGTGCACAGCAAGGCATCTGCGGCAGGCGGCGGCGCGCGCGGAGCAAGTCGGCTGCGCAGCGCCTCTGCAAGCCCCAAATGGCGAAGCACGTGGTAGAGCAGTGCCTGCGCTCCAGGGCGCAATCGGACGTCGGCTCCATCGAGCGCTACGGCGCCCGAGCGGCCATTGCGAATTTGTTGAAGACCATGGGCTGCCAGCTTGAGCAGTGCGCCCAGGCTGCTGGAACGGGCGCCCGCAGAGCGCCCTTCGTCCGAAGGTGGAGTGCCCAATGTATTCATCGTCGTTCCTGCGATTTTTAGCTCTCTGCCGCCACAGAACTTCTGTCCTCGGCCAATCAGAGAATCCTTTAGACAATAAAAATCCCGGCCTGTCCATTCAGATCAGGCCGGGATGAGGCTACAGCAGCGGGGCAAAACACCCTGCTGCATCACAGCGGGTTAGTCTGCCGCAGCTGCTGCGTCGTCGCCTGCACCCTCGACCGATTCTGCTTCTGTGGCTTCCGCCATCTCTTCAGCTTCGGCTTCGGCGATGGCGCGGCGCTCAGCGTCGTCCATAGCGTCTTTCACCTTGCGCGCCTGATGGTAGGCCATGCCGGTGCCAGCAGGAATCAAGCGGCCAACGATGACGTTTTCCTTCAGACCGCGCAGCTCGTCGCGCTTGCCCATGATGGCTGCCTCGGTCAGCACGCGTGTCGTTTCCTGGAACGACGCAGCCGAGATGAACGAGTCGGTGGACAGCGAAGCCTTGGTGATACCAAGCAGCAGGTTGGTGTACGTGGCGGGAAGTTTGTCGTTTGCCTGCAAAGCCTCGTTGGTGTTGAGGATTTCCGAGCGTTCGACCTGCTCACCCGCGATGTAGTTCGAATCACCTGCGTTTTCTACCACCACACGACGCAGCATCTGACGAACGATCACTTCAATGTGCTTGTCGTTGATCTTCACGCCTTGCAAACGGTACACGTCCTGCACTTCGTCGACGATATAGCGCGAGAGCTCTTCAATGCCCAGCAAGCGCAGGATGTCCTGCGGATCTGCCGGTCCATCGACGATGGACTCGCCCTTGTTGACGACTTGGCCTTCGTGCACCAGGATGTTTTTCTCCTTGGGAATCAGTTCTTCCCACACCTTGCCCTCGGGGTCGGTGATCTGCAGGCGAATCTTGCCCTTGGTTTCCTTGCCGAACGACACCGTGCCGGTGGCTTCCGCCAGCGAACCCTTGTCCTTGGGCGTGCGGGCTTCAAACAGCTCGGCAACCCGGGGCAGACCGCCGGTAATGTCGCGCGTCTTTTGGCCTTCGATTGGGATCCGGGCCAGCACCTCGCCGGGGCCTACGTCTTGGCCGTCGCGCACTTGGATCAGCGAACCGATCTGGAAACCAATCGTCACCGAGTGGTCGGTACCAGGGATCTTCACTTCGTTCCCCGAAGCGTCAATCAACTTCACTTGAGGCTTGACCACCTTAGCCGATCCCCGGCGCTTGGGGTCGATTACGACCAGCGTCGACAGACCAGTTACGTCGTCCACCTGTTTGGCAACCGTCAAGCCTTCTTCGACGTTTTCAAACTTCGACTTACCGGCGAACTCGGTGATGATTGGGCGGGTGAGTGGATCCCAGTTGGCCAGAATCAAGCCCGCCTTCACGGTTTGATCGGCCTTCACCGCGAGCGTGGCGCCGTATGGAACCTTGTGGCGCTCGCGTTCACGCCCTTGCTCGTCGTGAATCGTGATCTCACCGGAACGGGAAATCACCACCAGATCCCCCTTGGTGTTGGTCACGTAACGCATCGTGGCGTTGAAGCCAATGACGCCGTTGGACTTGGCCTCGACACTGGACGCAATGGCCGCGCGCGAAGCCGCACCACCGATGTGGAAGGTGCGCATGGTGAGCTGGGTGCCAGGCTCGCCGATGGACTGCGCGGCGATCACACCAACGGCTTCGCCGAGGTTGATCAGGCCGCCACGGCCCAAGTCGCGGCCGTAGCAGCTTGCGCACAGGCCGAAGCGCGTGTCACACGTCAGCGCTGTGCGCACCTTGACTTCGTCGACGCCTGCAGCTTCCAGCTCTTCGATCAGATCTTCTTCGAGCATCTGGCCGGCAGCAGCGAGCACAGCGCGGTTCTCCGGATGCAGAACATCTTCGGCGACCGTCCGGCCGAGCACGCGATCGCGCAGCGACTCAATGACTTCACCGCCTTCGACGATAGCGCGCATCAGGGCACCGTTGGATGTACCGCAGTCGTCCTCGGTCACCACCAAGTCCTGGGTCACGTCCACCAGACGGCGGGTCAGGTAACCAGAGTTGGCCGTCTTCAATGCCGTGTCGGCCAAACCCTTACGCGCGCCGTGCGTGGAGATGAAGTACTGCAGCACGTTCAGGCCTTCACGGAAGTTCGCCGTGATGGGCGTCTCGATGATGGAGCCGTCTGGCTTGGCCATCAGGCCACGCATACCGGCCAGCTGGCGAATCTGCGCAGCAGAACCGCGCGCGCCGGAGTCGGCCATCATGTAGATGGAGTTAAACGACTCTTGGTCAACTTCATTGCCATGGCGGTCGATGGTCTTTTGCTTGGCCAGCTGCTGCATCATGACCTTGGAGACTTCGTCGCCTGCCTTGCCCCAGATGTCCACCACCTTGTTGTAGCGCTCGCCGGAGGTCACCAGGCCCGAGACGTATTGCTGCTCAATCTCTTTGACCTCTTTTTCAGCGGCTTCGATGATGCCGGCCTTTTGCGGCGGCACCAGCATGTCTTCGATGGCAATCGAAATACCAGCACGCGTCGCCAAACGGAAGCCGTTTTGAAGCAGTTTGTCGGCAAACACCACCGTTTCCTTCAAACCGCATTTGCGGAAAGAAGCATTGATGAGCTTGGAGATTTCCTTCTTCTTGAGTGCCTTGTTCAGGTTGGAGAACGGCAGCCCCTTAGGGAGAATTTCTGACAATAGCGCTCGACCCACCGTGGTTTCCACGATGCTGACCGACGATTCGAATTCGTCGGTGGTCTTGTTCTTCGTCCATTCGGTCATGCGGACGTTGACCTTGGACGTCAGTTCGACCTCTCCCGCATCAAGCGCACGCTGCACTTCGCCAATGTCCGCGAAGATGAGGCCTTCGCCCTTGGCATTGATCTTGTCGCGCGTGGCATAGTACAGGCCAAGCACAACGTCCTGCGAAGGAACGATAGAGGGCTCGCCCGATGCTGGGAACAGCACGTTGTTGGAGGCCAGCATCAGCGTGCGGGCTTCCATTTGTGCTTCTACCGACAGTGGAATGTGCACAGCCATCTGGTCGCCGTCAAAGTCGGCGTTGAACGCCGCGCAAACGAGCGGGTGCAGCTGGATAGCCTTGCCTTCGATCAAGATGGGCTCAAAGGCCTGGATACCCAAGCGGTGCAGCGTAGGCGCACGGTTGAGCATTACGGGGTGCTCTTTGATCACCTCTTCCAGGATGTCCCAGACCACCGGTGTGCCGGATTCAACTTCCTTTTTGGCAGCCTTGATCGTCGTCGCGATGCCCATGGCCTCCAAACGCGAGAAGATGAACGGCTTGAACAGTTCGAGCGCCATCAACTTGGGCAAACCGCACTGGTGGAGTTTGAGCGTTGGGCCCACCACGATCACCGAACGGCCCGAATAGTCGACGCGCTTGCCCAGCAAGTTCTGGCGGAACCGACCGCTCTTGCCCTTGATCATGTCGGCGAGCGACTTGAGCGCGCGCTTGTTGGCACCCGTCATGGCCTTGCCGCGACGGCCGTTGTCCAGCAAGCTGTCCACGGCTTCTTGCAACATGCGCTTTTCGTTGCGCGCGATGATTTCAGGCGCCTTCAGCTCCAGCAAACGGCGCAGACGGCTGTTGCGGTTGATGACGCGGCGGTACAAGTCGTTCAAGTCAGAGGTCGCAAAGCGACCGCCGTCCAGCGGCACCAGCGGACGCAGGTCCGGTGGCAGCACGGGCAGCACTTCGAGCACCATCCACTCGGGCTTGATACCAGACTTCTTGAAGGCTTCGAGCACCTTCAGGCGCTTGGAGTTCTTCTTGACCTTGACTTCGGAGCCGGTCAAATCGCCGCGCAGACGCTCAATTTCACTGTCGATCTCGATCGATTCGAGCAGATCGCGAATACCTTCTGCGCCCATCTTGGCGACAAATTCGTCGCCGTATTCTTTGAACTTGGCGTCGTAATCGTCTTCGGACATGATGTCGCGCTTCTTGAGCGGTGTCATGCCTGGGTCGGTGATCACGTAGGCTTCAAAGTACAGCACGCGTTCGATGTCCCGCAACGTCATGTCGAGCACCAGGCCCAGACGCGAAGGCAGCGACTTCAAAAACCAGATGTGCGCGCACGGAGCCGCCAGATCAATGTGACCCATGCGCTCACGGCGCACTTTGGTCTGCGTGACTTCTACGCCGCACTTCTCGCAGATCACACCGCGGTGCTTGAGGCGCTTGTACTTGCCGCACAGGCATTCGTAGTCTTTGATAGGGCCAAAAATCTTGGCGCAAAAAAGACCATCGCGCTCTGGCTTGAACGTGCGGTAGTTGATGGTTTCCGGCTTCTTCACCTCACCAAAAGACCACGAGCGGATCTTCTCGGGCGAGGCCATGCCGACGCGAATGGCGTCGAAATGCTCGTCAGGCGTGAATTGCTTGAACAGGTCGAGTAGCGATTTCATATGACTCTTTCCCTAATCTTCAAATTTGATAGCTGCTAGCGCTTGTATTGCATAGGATTCATGGATAAAACTATCTGAAATCCTTTATACATGAGCGCTAACAGCTCACTTTTTCTGGGCTAGTGCGCTGTTAAGAGCGCTCTAGCTCCATGTCAAGACCGAGCGATCGGATTTCCTTGACCAGCACGTTGAACGATTCGGGCATGCCCGCTTCGATGGTGTGCTCGCCCTTGACGATGCTTTCGTACACCTTGGTACGACCCACCACGTCGTCGGACTTCACGGTCAGCATTTCCTGCAGCACGTAAGCTGCGCCATAAGCCTCCAGCGCCCACACCTCCATTTCGCCGAAACGCTGGCCGCCGAACTGCGCCTTGCCGCCCAGAGGCTGCTGCGTCACCAGCGAGTACGGACCAGTGGAGCGCGCATGCATCTTGTCGTCCACCAAGTGGTGAAGCTTCAGGAAGTGCATGTAGCCGATGGTCGTCGGGCGCTCAAACGGCTCGCCAGTGCGTCCGTCGTACAGATAAGCCTGTGTGAGCGACGGTGTCAGCCCCTTGCGCTTGGCAATCTCTTCCGGATAGGCGAGCGCTAGCATGCCGCCGATGTCCGCTTCGGTCGCGCCATCAAAGACTGGCGTTGCAAAGGGTACGCCGGAGGACAGATTGCCAGCCATCTCCAAAACCTGATCGTCAGACAGCTTGGACAGATCTTCCTTGCGGCCAGAGCCGTTGTAGACCTCTTCGATGAACTTGCGCAGTTCGGCAGCCTTGGCCTCTTGCTGCAGCATGTCGCCGATGCGCTGGCCAATGCCCTTGCCCGCCCAACCCAAATGCACCTCGAGCACCTGACCGACGTTCATGCGCGATGGCACGCCGAGCGGGTTGAGCACGATGTCGGCAGGAGTTCCGTCGGCCATGTGGGGCATGTCTTCGACCGGAACAATCTTCGACACAACACCCTTATTGCCGTGGCGGCCTGCCATCTTGTCGCCTGGCTGCAGGCGGCGTTTGACGGCTAGGTACACCTTGACCATCTTGAGCACGCCGGCGGGCAGTTCGTCGCCTTGGGTAAGCTTTTTCCGCTTTTCTTCAAACGAGAGGTCGAAGCTGTGGCGCGTCTGCTCGAGCGAGTTCTTGATGCTCTCAAGCTGCCCGGCAATTTCGTCTTCCGCAGGTCGAATATCGAACCAATGGAAACGGTCGAGCGCATCGAGATAGGCTTTGTCGATCTTGCTGCCTTTGGCAAGCTTCTGCGGACCACCATTGGCAACGCGGCCAATCAGCAGTTTCTCCAAGCGCGCAAAGGCGTCGTCGCTCACGATGCGCAGTTGGTCGTTCAAATCCAACCGGAAGCGCTTGAGTTCGTCGTCAATAATTTGCTGGGCGCGCTTGTCCCGCTGAATGCCCTCACGCGTGAACACCTGCACGTCGATAACCACGCCTTGTGAGCCTTGGTCTACGCGGAGCGAAGTGTCTTTAACGTCGGAAGCCTTCTCGCCGAAGATCGCACGAAGCAGCTTTTCTTCTGGCGTCAAAGTGGTTTCGCCCTTGGGCGTGACCTTGCCGACCAGCGTGTCACCAGGCATCACTTCAGCGCCCACGTAGATGATGCCGGACTCATCCAGACGGTTGAGTTGCTGCTCCGAGAGGTTCGGAATGTCGCGCGTGATGTCTTCAGCACCAAGCTTGGTGTCACGGGCCATCACCACCAGCTCCTCGATGTGAATCGAGGTGTAGCGGTCTTCGGCCACGACGCGCTCGCTGATCAAAATCGAGTCCTCGAAGTTGTAGCCGTTCCATGGCATGAACGCGATCAGCATGTTCTGGCCGATGGCGATCTCGCCCAAATCGGTCGATGCACCGTCCGCAATCACATCACCCTTGGTCAGCTTGTCGCCCTTTTTGACGATGGGACGCTGGTGGATGTTCGTGTTTTGGTTGGAGCGCTGGTACTTGATGAGGTTATAGATGTCCACACCAACTTCACCCGCAAGCGCTTCCGCGTCGTTCACGCGGATCACGATGCGGGTTGCATCGACGTAGTCCACCACACCGCCACGCGTGGCCGTAACCACGGTGCCAGAGTCCACAGCAGCGACGCGCTCAATGCCCGTCCCAACCATCGGCTTTTCCGGGCGCAGCACAGGCACAGCCTGACGCGACATGTTGGCACCCATGAGCGCGCGATTGGCATCGTCGTGCTCCAAAAACGGAACCAGCGAGGCCGCTACCGAAACGATCTGCGCGGGCGACACGTCCATGTATTGCACGCGCTCGGCGCCGACGAGAATCGACTCGCCCTTCTCACGCGCGGACACCAACTCGCCGGTCAGGAGACCGTCGTCGCTAAGTGTCGCGTTCGCCTGGGCGATGATGTACTTGCCTTCTTCGATGGCCGACAGGTAATCAATTTCATTCGTCACTTTGGCGTTTGCCACACGACGGTACGGAGTTTCAATGAAACCGTATTCGTTCAGGCGTGCGTACAAAGCCAAGGAATTGATCAGGCCAATGTTCGGACCTTCAGGCGTCTCGATAGGGCAGACGCGGCCGTAGTGGGTCACGTGCACGTCGCGCACTTCAAAACCTGCGCGTTCGCGGGTCAAGCCGCCCGGGCCCAGAGCCGAAACACGGCGCTTGTGCGTGATCTCGGCCAGGGGGTTGGTCTGGTCCATGAACTGCGACAGCTGCGATGCGCCGAAGAACTCTTTCAGGGCCGCAGAAATCGGCTTGGAGTTGATCAGATCGTGCGGCATGAGCGGGTCTTGCTCCGCTTGCCCCAAGCGCTCCTTCACGGCCTTCTCGATGCGGGCCAAACCGGTGCGGTACTGGTTTTCGGCCAGTTCACCGACACAGCGCACGCGGCGATTTCCAAGGTGGTCGATATCGTCAACTTCACCATTGCCGTTGCGCAAGTCCACCAAAATCTTGACGACGGCGAGGATGTCCTCGTTGGTCAAGACCATCGGGCCCGTCGACTCAGCGGTGCCGATCTTGGCGTTGAACTTCATGCGGCCGACGCGCGAGAGGTCGTAGGTATCGGGGTTGTAGAACAAACGCTGGAACAGCGCCTGCACTGCATCTTCCGTCGGCGGCTCGCCAGGTCGCATCATGCGATAGATGGCAACGCGTGCGGCAAATTCGTCTACCGTCTCGTCGATGCGCAGCGTTTGCGAGATGTAGGCGCCTTGGTCCAGCTCGTTGGTGTAGATGCACTGCAGCTCTTGGACACCCGACGAGCGCAGTTTCTTAAGCAGTGCCTCGGTGAGTTCCTCATTGGCTTTGGCGAGGATTTCGCCGGTATCTGCCTCAACGATGGCGCGCGCGATTACGCGGCCAATGAGGAAGTCTTCCGGCACACTGATGTGCGTGGTCTTGCTCTCTTCGAGTTCGCGTGTGTGACGCGCGGTGACGCGCTTGTCCTTCGCTACGACTACCTTGCCCGCTTTGTCCGTGATGTCAAAACGTGCGACTTCGCCGCGCAGGCGCTCGGAGACGAACTCCATCTGCGCACCGCTGTCCATAAGACGGAAATTGTCGTTAACGAAGAAGTTCGCGAGGATCGACTCGGGATTCAGGCCGATGGCCTTGAGCAGAATCGTGACCGGCATCTTGCGGCGGCGGTCCACGCGGAAATACAGAATGTCCTTGGGGTCGAACTCAAAGTCGAGCCAAGACCCGCGGTAGGGAATGATGCGCGCCGAGAACAGCAACTTGCCTGAGCTGTGTGTCTTGCCCTTGTCGTGCTCAAAAAACACGCCGGGCGAGCGGTGCAGCTGCGAGACGATAACGCGCTCAGTGCCGTTGATGATGAACGAGCCTTTGTCCGTCATGAGCGGCACTTCGCCCATATAGACTTCTTGCTCCTTCACTTCCTTGACCACCTTGGATTGGGGTGTGGAAGACTCGCGGTCGTAAATGATGAGCTGAACTTTGGCGCGCACGGCCGACGCAAACGTCAGGCCACGCGTCTGGCATTCGCGCACATCAAATGCTGGCTTGGCAAGGTTGTATTCGAGGAATTTCATTTCCACGAAACCATTGTGCGAAACAATCGGGAATGCTGCAGTGAATGCTGCCTGCAATCCTTCAATAGAACGCTTCTTCGGCGCCACATTGGCCTGCAGGAACGCGGTGTACGCGTCTTTCTGCATCTGAAGAAGGTAAGGAACCTCGATCACGCTGTCGCGGCTGCCGAAACTTTTGCGGATTCGCTTGCGTTCGGTAAAAGAATAGGCCATGAGATCTCCGGGCAAAGACTTGAGTCCTGGGTCTGCGACGTAGGACCTGTAGTGCATCACTACAGGCTTGGCGGGTTGGCCACTACCAACCATGGCGGACAGCGATGCGTTGCACATCGCCCGAACCAAGGCGTCTTCTGCTGTCGGGTTCGTCAGAAGACACTAAAAAATAACGCTACCGTCACTTTTTGGTGTTTTCTACCTGGCGCCCAGAAGCGCCAAAAGGCTGAGGGCTCTTTTCAGAGCACCCCAGCCTATGAGAGGCAGTGCTTACTTGAGCTCAGCCTTAGCGCCAGCGTCTTCAAGCTTTTTCTTAGCGGCTTCGGCGTCGGCCTTGGCCATGCCTTCTTTCACTGCCTTCGGAGCGCCGTCGACCACGTCCTTGGCTTCCTTCAGACCCAGACCCGTGATTTCACGCACAGCCTTGATCACGGACACCTTGTTGGCGCCAGCCTCGAGCAGCATCACGTTGAATTCGGTCTGCTCTTCCACGGCAGCAGCACCAGCACCAGCGCCACCAGCTGCAGGAGCGGCCATAGCGGCAGCGCTCACGCCAAACTTCTCTTCAATGGCCTTCACCAGCTCATTGAGTTCCAGGACCGTCATGCCGTCAAGCGCGGTCAAAAATGCGTCTTTATCGAATGCCATTTTGATTTCCTAACAATTGGGTTACACGAAAAACGGGCGCCTATTAGGCTGCTACCGCTTCGCCTTCGCCTTTTTTCGCCGCCAGCGCACCCAGTACCACTGCGGTACGGGAAATTGGCGACATCAAGAGCCCACACACTTGCGCCAACAACACTTCTCGCGAAGGAATGTTGGCGAGTTGCTTCACACCGTCCACATCCAGGGCCTTGCCGCCGAATGCACCGCCGCGAATGACCAACTTGTCGTTGGTTTTCGCGAAATCGGCCACCACTTTTGCGGCGGCCACGGCGTCTTCAGAGAAGCCATAGATCAGCGGACCGGACATCTGATCGGCAACAACTTCAAAGCTGCTTCCTGCCACAGCACGGCGTGCCAAAGTGTTCTTGAGAACACTCAGACTCACGCCTTTGCTGCGCGCATCGGAACGCAACTTAGTCATGTCGGCGACCGTGATGCCGCGGTATTCCGCAAGCACAAGCGTTTGAGCTTTTGCGGCGAGGTCGGTCACTTCACTGATGACCGCTTCTTTCTCACTGCGATTAAGACTCAAGGTCTACTCCTTAAAAAGTGCGGTTTAGCCATAGACCAAACTGCACGCTCTGGTTGCAGCGACCAACTGTTCAGGTTCAAACCCTATACAGCGGGATCGCCATCTGCGCTGGCCCCAAAGGGATTTAAGTGCATCTCTGCACGCCAACGGTCTTGGATGGCCTGTGCGCACCTAGATGCGCACAGCCCACCGTTTCGGGCGAGCATTTAGCTCGCCCTCACTTCTTTACGCCGCGATCGATTGCGTATCGACGCGAACGCCTACACCCATAGTGGACGAGACTGCGACCTTGCGCAGGTACAGACCTTTGCTGGTAGCAGGCTTGGCCTTGGTCAAAGCATCGATCAGTGCAACGAGATTGCCTTGCAGCTTCTCGTCGTCGAACGAGCGACGACCAATGGTGCTGTGCACAATGCCGGCCTTGTCGACCCGGAATTGCACTTGGCCAGCCTTGGCGTTCTTCACAGCAGTTGCCACATCCGGCGTTACAGTGCCGACCTTGGGGTTTGGCATCAGGCCACGTGGACCCAGGATCTGACCCAAGGTACCAACGACGCGCATCGCGTCAGGGGCAGCAATAACGATGTCAAAGGGCATATCGCCGGCTTTGACCATGGCAGCCAGATCGTCCATACCCACGATATCGGCGCCAGCGGCCTTGGCTTCTTCTGCCTTAGCGCCTTGCGCAAAGACCGCGACGCGAGTAGTCTTGCCAGTCCCGTTAGGCAGCACCACGGCGCCACGCACGACTTGGTCAGACTTCTTGGCATCTACGCCGAGTTGAACTGCCACATCGATGGATTCATCGAATTTTGCGGTAGCCCCCACCTTGACCAGACTCAACGCCTCGGCCAGAGGATACAAATGGGTGCTATCAATCTTGCCCTGGAGGGCCTTCTGCTTCTTTGTGAGCTTGGCCATTTACACGCCCTCCACCGATACGCCCATTGAACGGGCGGAGCCGGCAATGGTACGAACTGCTGCGTCAAGGTCGGCAGCATTCATGTCTTTCATCTTGGTCTTTGCAATCTCTTCGAGCTGAGCGCGCGTAATTTTGCCCACCTTGGTGCTCAGCGCATTGGCCGAACCTTTGTCGAGCTTGATCGCCTTCTTGATCAAAACCGTCGCAGGCGGCGTCTTGATGATGAAGGTAAAACTCTTGTCGGCAAAAGCGGTAATTACCACCGGCAGCGGCAGACCTGGCTCCACACCTTGGGTCTGGGCGTTGAACGCCTTGCAGAACTCCATAATGTTGAGGCCACGTTGGCCGAGTGCAGGGCCAATAGGTGGTGAAGGGTTGGCCTTACCTGCTGGCACTTGCAGCTTGATAAAACCGACGATTTTTTTCGCCATGGTTTACTCCTTACGGGTGCATGCGCCTAGGCTGCTGAGCAGATTTGGCTCCCCGCGGTCAACGACTCTCTAATAGCAACTGCACCGAGTCGGAAAGTGCAGCTGCGTTAACACAGGCTCAGGTCTTTTCGACCTGACCGAATTCCAGCTCTACAGGGGTGGAGCGCCCAAAAATCATGACGGAGACCCGCAGACGGCTCTTCTCATAATTGACGTCCTCGACGGAACCGTTGAAGTCGGCAAAGGGACCTTCCTTCACGCGGACAAACTCGCCCACCATGAACTCGGTCTTATGCCTAGGCTTCTCAGTGCCCTCTTGCATTTGACTGACTATCTTCTGGACTTCTGCCTCAGAGATAGGCGCAGGGCGATTCTTGGCGCCCCCCACAAATCCCGTTACCTTATTGGTGTGCTTTACCAAATGCCAGGACTCATCGTCCATGATCATCTCGACGAAGACATAACCCGGAAAAAGGCGGCGCTCCGAAGTTTTGCGTTGTCCACCCTTCATTTCGACCACTTCTTCAGTCGGAACCAGCACGCGGCCAAATTTTGACTGCATCGCAGCCCGCGCAATGCGCTCTGCAATGTTGCGCTCAACCGCCTTCTCCATGCCCGAATAAGCATGAACGATGTACCACCGCAGGTCAGGATTGCCAACATCGGCAGTGCCCAAGGCGCTTACGCCTTCCATATCCGCCGAAACTGTCGTCATTTTTTCCACCCCAAAATCAAGTCGTAAAAGACCCATTCGAGCGTCTTGTCGGTCAGCCAGAGAAACATCGCCATGATCACGACAAAACCAAACACATACATCGTCATCTGCACAGTTTCTTTACGGGTGGGCCAGACAACTTTTTTGACCTCCCGATAGGAGTCGCGACAGAAACCAACGAAGCGCTTTCCACTCTCCGAAATCAAAAAAGCCCCGACAGCAAGCACAAGCCCAGCAATGAGCACGCCCCACTGAACTGCAGCACCCTGCTTGGCAAGTACATAGAAGCCGGTCAGTGCCGCCAGCAAAAAGACAACCGACAAAGCCAATTTAGCCTTGTCCGCAGCAGTGCTAACAGTTTCTACTTGTGAAGTGGCCATACCATTTTTTCCTATCGAACCAGGCATCGCCTAAGACGCCGAAGCCCGCCATTGTGTGGCGGGCTTTAAATGCCACCGCTTCAGGTGGCAGGGGCAGTAGGAATCGAACCTACAACCTTCGGTTTTGGAGACCGACGCTCTGCCAATTGAGCTATACCCCTTCGTAACTGCTTTCTTAAGCAATGATCTTAGCCACGACACCCGCGCCCACGGTACGGCCGCCTTCGCGAATAGCGAAGCGCAGACCTTCTTCCATGGCGATGGGGTTGATCAGCTTCACGGTGATAGACACGTTGTCGCCTGGCATGACCATTTCCTTGCCTTCAGGCAACTCAATCGCACCGGTCACGTCCGTCGTGCGGAAGTAAAACTGAGGGCGGTAGTTGTTGAAGAAAGGCGTGTGGCGACCACCTTCATCTTTGGAGAGCACGTAGATTTCAGCGGTGAAATGCGTGTGCGGCTTGACCGAACCGGGCTTGCACAGCACTTGGCCGCGTTGGACGTCTTCGCGCTTGGTACCGCGCAAGAGCAGGCCGACGTTGTCGCCAGCTTGACCCTGGTCGAGCAACTTGCGGAACATTTCCACGCCGGTGCAGGTGGTCTTGACGGTGTCGGTGATACCAACGATTTCGATTTCTTCGCCAACCTTGACAATGCCGCGCTCGATACGACCGGTCACGACGGTGCCGCGGCCAGAGATGGAGAACACGTCTTCGACGGGCATCAGGAAGGCACCGTCCACTGCGCGCTCTGGCGTAGGGATATAGGTGTCCAGAGCTTCAGCCAGCTTCATGATGGCTTGCTCACCCAGAGGGCCGGTGTCGCCTTCGAGTGCGAGCTTGGCGGAACCGCGAATGATCGGGGTGTCGTCGCCAGGGAAGTTGTATTTGTCGAGGAGTTCGCGCACTTCCATTTCGACGAGTTCGAGGAGCTCCTCGTCGTCCACCATGTCGCACTTGTTCAGGAACACGATGATGTAAGGCACGCCAACTTGGCGGGCCAGCAGGATGTGCTCGCGCGTCTGGGGCATTGGGCCGTCAGCAGCGGAGCACACCAAAATGGCGCCGTCCATCTGAGCGGCGCCGGTGATCATGTTCTTAACATAGTCGGCGTGGCCGGGGCAGTCCACGTGCGCGTAGTGGCGACCCGTGGTCTCGTACTCGACGTGCGAGGTGTTGATCGTGATACCGCGCGCTTTTTCTTCAGGCGCGTTGTCAATCTGCGAGTAGTCTTTGGCTTCGCCGCCAAATTTCTTCGACAAAACAGTAGCAATTGCCGCCGTCAGCGTCGTCTTGCCGTGGTCCACGTGACCAATGGTACCCACGTTGACGTGCGGCTTGGTACGTTCGAATTTTCCTTTTGCCATTTTTCCGACTCCGAAAAAAATCTACAACAAACAAGAGGATTTCGGCGCTCAAACCGCAGCCGCATCCGAAAAAACTGGTGCCCATTCCGGGAATCGGACCCGGGACCTCTCCCTTACCAAGGGAGTGCTCTGCCACTGAGCCAAATGGGCGACTATCACAAACCACCAAAGCCTCCACAAGATCGTGGAGCGGGAGACGGGAATCGAACCCGCGTCATTAGCTTGGAAGGCTAGGGTTCTACCATTGAACTACTCCCGCAAGAGCAACCTCGGCCATCCGAGAAAACGCCACATGCTTCGCATTTACAGTTGGTGGAGGAGGCTGGATTCGAACCAGCGTAGGCGTAAGCCAACAGATTTACAGTCTGCCCCCTTTAGCCACTCGGGCACTCCTCCACGCAGTCTCAAATTATAGCGTTTTTTTCGACCCCGCATCAAGTTTGGGCTCGATGTTAAGCAAATATGCACGTGTGGCCACGCTACCGTCTTGCTCAACGAGATGTTCGATGGTGCGGCTGGCGGGGATCGAACCCACGACCCTCGGCTTCGGAGGCCGATACTCTATCCACTGAGCTACAGCCGCACTCGCTGGCCTTGAACGGCACAGCCTCGCATTATCGCATAGGCCAACCACCCCTTTTTGATGTTGCTACAACTCAGGACACCGGACACTTATAATCCTTCGACCAAGATCAAGATCAAGATCCGTTCGATCACTTTGAGGAAGACATGAGCGCGCAACACTCCACGCAGGCCCATACGGGGCCAATTAAGAATCCCAAACAATTGCTGGTTGCGGTTGTGCTTGGGTTTGTCGTTCCAGTGTTTGTCATCATCGCGCTGGTGATGTTTGTCAAGTCTGGCGACATGCCTTCGGCGGGGTCGGCAAATCCTGAGCGCGGTGTGGAGCTTCGAATCCAGAAGGTTGGTGCGGTAGAGATTCGGGACGCCAACCGTCCGCTCAAGTCTGGCGAAGAGGTCTACAAAGCACAGTGCGCCGCATGTCATGCCACTGGTGCGGCAGGTGCTCCTAAGTTTGCTGATGCCGCTGCCTGGGCTCCCCGCATTAAGACTGGGTATGAGGCATTGTTGCATTCGGCGCTCGCGGGCAAGGGCGCGATGGCAGCTCAAGGCGGCGGGGATTTCGACGACCTTGAAATTGGTGGCGCAGTGGTTTACATGGCGAACGCAGCCGGCGGCAAGTTCGAGAAGCCCGCCGCAGCAGCAACTACTGCTGAAGGTACGAGTCCTGCAGGCGCGGCATTCGCACCTGCAGAAAGCACGTCGCCATCTTCTGCGGCTCAAGCCGAAGCAGCACCTGCAGCCGCTCAGGTAGCTCCAGTTGCCGCTGCAGAAAGCACCACGGTTGCCTCTTCAAGCTCCGCAGCAGGGGAAGCATTGTACAAGCAAGCATGTCAGGTTTGCCACTCTGCTGGTGTAGCCGGAGCTCCAAAGTTTGGAGACAAGGCGGCTTGGGCGCCCCGTCTCAAAACCGGCATGGACACTTTGTACGAGGCTGCAATCAACGGAATGGGTGCGATGCCGCCACGCGGCGGCTCAAGTGCATCGGACGCGGACATTCACGCTGCAGTCGACTATATGGCCGCGGCTGCGCAATAGCCCTTACCGGGTCGCTTACATAGTCTGTCCTAGGAGAGCAGGCTTTAGCGTCGAGCTGGTGCTGCTGTTAGTGCTGATGCAAAACTGACTAGCTAAACCACAAAGCGCCAATTGAAATTTGACTGGGAGTTCCACTGACCTGCTGAAACTTTCAGCAGAGATACGAGGTGATCACCATGGATATGATTGGCAAGGTCAGGCGAATGAAGCTGCGCGACCAACTCTCCCTCAGAGAGATCGCGAAGCGCGCAGGTTTGGCGCGCAACACGGTCAAGAAGTGGCTCAAGGCGCCCGGTGAACTCGGACTGAAGTACGAGCGAGTCAAGGTGCAGGGCAAGCTCAGCGCCTTCGAGCCCGCGCTGCATCAAGCACTCAGAACAGACTGGCGTCGGCCCAAACAGGGGCGGCGCAACGGTCGAGCTTTGTTCGCCCAGATTCAGATCCAAGGCTATCGAGGTGGTGAACCGCCTCGGCTTTGAACTGACCCCAGAAGTTGGACGGTTGCCATCGCGCCAACTGTGCGGTGTTTCGCAGTCGGTATCTCACTGGACTGAGACCTTTCAATTTGAGTTTGATGAGCTTATGGTGGTAGGAGTAGAAGTAATCATGCACGCCCCGTTCAAGCGCATCAACACTGCTGGGTACTGCAAGATGGAAATACTCAGCCTTCAGCGTGTCGAAGAAGCTCTCGATCGCCGTGTTGTCAAAGCCGTTGCCTTTGCGGCTGATACTTTGAATGACACCGTGCTGTACAAGCAGGGTGAACCGCCCCGGGTTTGAACTGACCCCCAGAAGTTGGACAAACTTCAAAGGGTTTCATGAAGAAGTACCAAACAGATTTCAAGCTCAAGGTGGTCAAGAGCTTTTTGGCTGGGGACGGCGGAGCGAAGCTGCTGGCGCGGCAGTGGTCAGTGCCTGAAGAGAAGATCTGCACCTGGGTGAGCCACTACCGCCTGCACGGCATTGACGGGTTGAACCGCCCCGTGTTCCGTGGAGGCCATTTGGTTTAAGTCAGGCCGCCACCGTGGTGGCCTGCTTGGCGAGTTGCCGGTAGTAGTTTGCCTCAGCTTCTGCCGGCGGGACGTATCCGATGGATCCGAGCAGCCGGTGATGGTTGAACCAGGAGACCCATTCCAGCGTGGCCAGCTCCACCGATTCACGGGTTGGCCATGACCGTCGATGGATCACCTCGGCCTTGTACAGACCGTTGATCGTCTCGGCCAAGGCATTGTCGTAGCTGTCGCCCTTGCTGCCAACAGAGGGCTCGATGCCAGCTTCTGCGAGTCGTTCGCTGTAGCGGATGGACACGTATTGCGACCCCCTATCGGAATGATGAATCAAGGCCCCATCACGCTCGGGTTGCCGTGCATACAGCGCCTGCTCCAGGGCATCCAGAACGAAGTCTGTGTGCATGGAACGACTGACCCGCCAGCCCACGATGCGCCGGGCGTACACGTCGATCACAAAGGCTACGTACAGCCAGCCCTGCCAGGTCGAGACGTACGTGAAGTCCGAGACCCACAGCTGGTTGGGCCGCTCCGCCAAGAACCGCCGGTTGACCCGGTCCAGTGGGCATGGCGCCTTCATGTCGCTGATCGTGGTGCGCACCACCTTGCCACGGCGTACGCCCTGCAAGCCCAGCCGTTTCATCAAGCGCTCCACCGTGCAGCGGGCAATGCAGACTCCCTCGCGATTCATCTGCTTCCAGACCTTGTCGGCTCCGTAGACGCGCATGTTGGCGTGCCAGACACGCTCGATGTGAAGCTCCAAGGTGTCATCGCGTTGGGCGCGCGCGCAGCGCAGTTGAGGATTGCTTTGATGGGCGGCGTGGCGCCAATAGCCTGATGGGGCGATCTGCAACACCTTGCAGATCGACTCGACCCCGTAGGCCTCTCGATGCTGGTCGACGAATTCCCTCAGGATTTCAGACGGCGGTCGAGCTCCGCCTGGGCGAAAAACGCGCTGGCCAGCTTCAGGATCTCATTGGCTTTGCGCAGCTCCTTGTTCTCGCGCTCCAGTGCCTTCATCTGTTCGCGCTCGGACGTGGTGATGCCATCGCGCGCACCACTATCAATCTGGTCGCGCTTGACCCATTCATTGAGCGTCTGCGGCACGCAGCCGATCTTGGGGGCAAGGGATTCGATGGCTGCCCACAGCGATGGGTAATCGCCTCGGTGCTCTTGCACCATGCGAACAGCGCGCTCGCGAACCTCGGGTGAGAACTTGTTCGACTTCTTCATAGCTCAATCCTCTCAGAGAAAAGAGCCTCCTCAAAATACGGGGCGGTTCAGGTTGCTACCCAAGCGCAGCACGTGATGTTGCCCCCTTATTCCAGTCCCCGTCCTAGTCGCAAGAAATCGCCTAGTCCATCGATGGCTCCGGGCGTGCCTGTGCGGCCTGCTGCCGCCTGAACTCGCGTGGCGAGCGCATTTTCAGCGACGAGTGTGGATGCACCTCGTTGAAGTGCTCGAAGGCTGCTGGCAACTGTGCCAGAACGGTCTGCGCATCACGCCGGTCCATGCGTGCCACGTAATCGCGTTTGAACGTGTTGACGAAGCTCTCGGCGATGCCGTTGCTCTGGGGACTGCAGACCGGGGTATTGATGGGCTGCAATCCCAGCGAGCGCGCAAGCGCCCGGGTATCCGCTGCGATGTAGGCACCGCCGTTGTCGCTCAGGAATTCCAGTTTGTGACCGGCAGGAACCGCTTCGACGGCACCAAAGCGTCGCTCCACCGCTTCGATGAGCATCTCGCGCACGGGCTCGCCAGGAAGACCCTTTCCCTCCCAGGCACGCCACGCCATGACCTCCCGGTCGCAACAGTCTTTGGCGAAGGTCGCCGTCACTGTTTGGCCCGAATCGCACTTGATTTCCAGGCCGTCGGAGCACCACCGAAGGTCGCTGCGCGATACGGCAACCGGCCCGCGTGTGTGCGGGCCGACTGGCGCCGGCGCGGCGCCTTGGGCAGCAGCAGACCCGCCTGAGCCATCACGCGATAGACGCGTTTGGGATTGACTCGCGCATCGCCGCAGCCCGCACGCTGGCGGTTCACCAGGGCACAGGCCCGGCGGTAGCCGTAGCTGGGCAGGTCGGCTATTTGTTGACGCAACTGGCCAAGCAGCGCGTCATCGCCGCGGGGCGTGCGATGGCTGCGGCCGTCTGTCAAGTCATCTCCACGTTTGAGCAGATCGTGCACATGCGAGCGCGCCAACCCCATCGTGCGGCAGACCGTCTTCACAGGTCTTCCCCGGGCAATAAGGGCGAGCGCGCAAGCCACTTTTTTTCGGCGGCGTACTCCACGGCTTCCTTGAGGATTTCGTTCTCCAAGGTCTTCTTGCCGAGAACGCGCTGGAGCTTGGCGATTTCTGCACGGGCGGCCGCTAGGTCAGAAGCCGGCACTACGGCCTCGCCTGCCGAGACAGCGGTCAAAGCGCCTTGCCGTTCGAGCTTGCGCCACATGAACAGCAAACTTGCGGCAACGCCTTCCTGCCGAGCCACCAGTGACACGCTCATGCCCGGCTCATAGGTACGCCGAACCAGCGCCGCCTTCTCGGGGAGGGACCAACGCCTGCGGCGCTGGTCTTTCAAAATCACCTCTACCGACTCCGTATGTCTAGTCGTATTCATAGTCCTACTCCTATCTCAAAGATAAGCGATAGGACGGGGCCGGGGAATCAGGGGGCTATCTCAGGGCTTCCTCGTTATGGATGGCACGGCAGGAGGGGGCAGGTCAGTGATGCTTGCACTTTTTTTAGTGGATATCGTTTTCCTGCTTCCCAAAGCAAAACCCCCCTAAAGCTTGATAGCTTGAGGGGGGTTGTACTTAGCTGTAAGAGCCTGACGATGACCTACTTTCACACGGGAACCCGCACTATCATTGGCGCGAAGCTGTTTCACTGTCCTGTTCGGGATGGGAAGGAGTGGGACCAACTTGCTATGGTCGTCAAGCATAACTTTTGAGCTTTGCTGAATTTTGGGTTCAGCAAGGCGAATTCATAGAGTATGGAATCAGGGGAATTTTTGTATTGCGTCTATTGGCATAACTGTCAGCTTTGATAGGGATATCAAAGTTATAGGGTCAAGCCGCACGAGCAATTAGTACTGGTTAGCTTAACGCATTGCTGCGCTTCCACACCCAGCCTATCAACGTCCTGGTCTAGAACGACTCTTCAGGGGGGTCGAGCCCCCGGCAGATCTCATCTTGAAACGAGTTTCCCGCTTAGATGCTTTCAGCGGTTATCTCTTCCACACTTAGCTACCCGGCGATGCCACTGGCGTGACAACCGGTACACCAGAGGTGTGTCCACTCCGGTCCTCTCGTACTAGGAGCAGGCTTCCTCAAATCTGCAGCGCCCACGGAAGATAGGGACCAAACTGTCTCACGACGTTTTAAACCCAGCTCACGTACCTCTTTAAATGGCGAACAGCCATACCCTTGGGACCGGCTACAGCCCCAGGATGAGATGAGCCGACATCGAGGTGCCAAACACCGCCGTCGATATGAACTCTTGGGCGGTATCAGCCTGTTATCCCCAGAGTACCTTTTATCCGTTGAGCGATGGCCCTTCCATACAGAACCACCGGATCACTATGTCCTGCTTTCGCATCTGCTCGACTTGTCAGTCTCGCAGTTAAGCACGCTTATGCCATTGCACTATCGTCACGATGTCCGACCGTAACTAGCGTACCTTCGAACTCCTCCGTTACGCTTTGGGAGGAGACCGCCCCAGTCAAACTGCCTACCATGCACTGTCCCCGATCCAGATAATGGACCTGGGTTAGAACCTCAAACACACCAGGGTGGTATTTCAACGTTGGCTCCACGATACCTAGCGGCACCGCTTCAAAGCCTCCCACCTATCCTACACAGATCTGTTCAAAGTCCAATACAAAGCTACAGTAAAGGTTCATGGGGTCTTTCCGTCTTTCCGCGGGTAGATTGCATCATCACAAACATTTCAACTTCGCTGAGTCTCTGGAGGAGACAGTGTGGCCATCGTTACGCCATTCGTGCAGGTCGGAACTTACCCGACAAGGAATTTCGCTACCTTAGGACCGTTATAGTTACGGCCGCCGTTTACTGGGACTTCAGTCAAGAGCTTGCACCCCATCATTTAATCTTCCAGCACCGGGCAGGCGTCACACCCTATACGTCCACTTTCGTGTTTGCAGAGTGCTGTGTTTTTATTAAACAGTCGCAGCCACCGATTTTTTGCAACCCCTTTGGGCTCGCCTTGTACAGGTTCACCTACTTGGGGCATACCTTCTCCCGAAGTTACGGTATCAATTTGCCGAGTTCCTTCTCCAGAGTTCTCTCAAGCGCCTTAGAATACTCATCTCGCGCACCAGTGTCGGTTTGCGGTACGGTCGTCAATAGCTGAAGCTTAGTGGCTTTTCCTGGAAGCAGGGTATCACTCACTTCGTCTGCAAGCAGACTCGTTATCACCCCTCATCTAAGTCCGGCGGATTTGCCTACCGGGCACGACTACAGGCTTGAACCAACATATCCAACAGTTGGCTGAGCTAACCTTCTCCGTCCCCACATCGCACTATTGATCGGTACAGGAATATTGACCTGTTTCCCATCAGCTACGCATCTCTGCCTCGCCTTAGGGGCCGACTCACTCTACGCCGATGAACGTTGCGTAGAAAACCTTGCGCTTACGGCGAGGGGGCTTTTCACCCCCTTTAACGCTACTCATGTCAGCATTCGCACTTCTGATACCTCCAGCACCCATTACCAGGCACCTTCACAGGCCTACAGAACGCTCTCCTACCACGTGCAATAAATTGCACATCCGCAGCTTCGGTAACTGGCTTAGCCCCGTTACATCTTCCGCGCAGGACGACTCGATCAGTGAGCTATTACGCTTTCTTTAAATGATGGCTGCTTCTAAGCCAACATCCTGACTGTTTTAGCCTTCCCACTTCGTTTCCCACTTAGCCAATTTTAGGGACCTTAGCTGGCGGTCTGGGTTGTTTCCCTCTTGAGTCCGGACGTTAGCACCCGGTGCTCTGTCTCCCAAGCTGTACTCGTCGGTATTCGGAGTTTGCATAGGTTTGGTAAGTCGCCATGACCCCCTAGCCTAAACAGTGCTCTACCCCCGACGGTAATACTTGAGGCACTACCTAAATAGTTTTCGGAGAGAACCAGCTATTTCCAAGTTTGTTTAGCCTTTCGCCCCTATCCACAGCTCATCCGCTAATTTTGCAACATTAGTCGGTTCGGACCTCCAGTACCTGTTACGGCACCTTCATCCTGGCCATGGATAGATCACTTGGTTTCGGGTCTACACCCAGCGACTATGTTCGCCCTATTCGGACTCGATTTCTCTACGGCTTCCCTATTCGGTTAACCTTGCCACTGAATGTAAGTCGCTGACCCATTATACAAAAGGTACGCAGTCACCCCTTACGAGGCTCCTACTTTTTGTAAGCATGCGGTTTCAGGATCTATTTCACTCCCCTCCCGGGGTTCTTTTCGCCTTTCCCTCACGGTACTGGTTCACTATCGGTCGATGATGAGTATTTAGCCTTGGAGGATGGTCCCCCCATATTCAGACAAGGTTTCTCGTGCCCCGCCCTACTTGTCTGCAGCCTAGTACCACACGTTGGCTTTCGCATACAGGGCTATCACCTGCTATGGCCGGGCTTTCCATCCCGTTTTGCTAACCATCGTGCTATCACTGCACGGCTTCTCCGATTTCGCTCGCCACTACTCTCGGAATCTCGGTTGATGTCTTTTCCTCGAGCTACTGAGATGTTTCAGTTCACCCGGTTCGCCTCAATAACCTATGTATTCAGTTAAAGATACCTATTGCTAGGTGGGTTTCCCCATTCAGATATCTCCGGATCAATGCTTATTTGCCAGCTCCCCGAAGCTTTTCGCAGGCTATCACGTCTTTCGTCGCCTATCATCGCCAAGGCATCCACCACATGCTCTTAGTCACTTGACCCTATAACTTTGACAACTCCTTCGCAGAAGTTACCTCCATTACATTGCCTGACTTGCAAGGTCTTTCACCTTGCGCGTTATGCCGCAATCGACTCAGGACTCTTTCGAGCTCTTTCATCGTAATTACATTTGAACTTCCAAACCAAAGTTTGAATATTCGTTTTGACGCAATCAAAAATTCTTGTTGCCAGCGGCACGGTCTGCACTAAACCTTTACGAATGTGCAGTTTCCGCTGACAACTCTGATTCGACTCTATGAATTTTTAAAGAACAGCCGATTGATTCATCTATATGAACCAACAACAAAGAGGCCTTTTTCAAAGCCACTTTGGTGTTGCTACCGAAGTATGATGGTGTCGAATGGTGGAGGATGACGGGATCGAACCGACGACCCCCTGCTTGCAAAGCAGGTGCTCTCCCAGCTGAGCTAATCCCCCAGGAATCGCATTATTGTCGTGTCGCCTCAGATCGACCAGGCCTGCAGCACTTGGTGGGTCTGGGTGGTCTCGAACCACCGACCCCCGCCTTATCAAGACGGTGCTCTAACCAACTGAGCTACAGACCCAAGTCGGCCTCTCGCATCAGCGCACCACAACCTCTGCAGTGCGCCGCTTCTTTGCGACTTTCTCCAACAACCGATAAGTGTGGACGTTCAAGGCCTTTGGCCAGTTTTCCAGAAAGGAGGTGATCCAGCCGCACCTTCCGATACGGCTACCTTGTTACGACTTCACCCCAGTCACGAACCCTGCCGTGGTAAGCGCCCTCCTTACGGTTAGGCTACCTACTTCTGGCAGAACCCGCTCCCATGGTGTGACGGGCGGTGTGTACAAGACCCGGGAACGTATTCACCGTGACATTCTGATCCACGATTACTAGCGATTCCGACTTCACGTAGTCGAGTTGCAGACTACGATCCGGACTACGACTGGCTTTATGGGATTAGCTCCCCCCCTCGCGGGTTGGCAACCCTTTGTACCAGCCATTGTATGACGTGTGTAGCCCCACCTATAAGGGCCATGAGGACTTGACGTCATCCCCACCTTCCTCCGGTTTGTCACCGGCAGTCCCATTAGAGTGCCCAACTAAATGTAGCAACTAATGGCAAGGGTTGCGCTCGTTGCGGGACTTAACCCAACATCTCACGACACGAGCTGACGACAGCCATGCAGCACCTGTGTTATGGCTCTCTTTCGAGCACAATCGCGTCTCTGCGATCTTCCATACATGTCAAAGGTGGGTAAGGTTTTTCGCGTTGCATCGAATTAAAACGCATCATCCACCGCTTGTGCGGGTCCCCGTCAATTCCTTTGAGTTTTAACCTTGCGGCCGTACTCCCCAGGCGGTCAACTTCACGCGTTAGCTTCGTTACTGAGAAAAGCAAATTCCCAACAACCAGTTGACATCGTTTAGGGCGTGGACTACCAGGGTATCTAATCCTGTTTGCTCCCCACGCTTTCGTGCATGAGCGTCAGTGCAGGCCCAGGGGATTGCCTTCGCCATCGGT
>JAUCCA010000007.1:0-447686 GCA_034676525.1 Giesbergeria sp. | reverse complement strand
CATCACCGTCAACGAAGGCTCACCTTTTGGGGTGTTCACCGTCCAAGGCGTCCAGGGCCAGTCGGTCAGCCTCGCCCTCAGCCATGCCAGCGCCACAGGCACCGGGGTCGACTACGGCACGGGCGGAGCTCCGGCCAACTTGCAGTACTCGCTGGACGCCGGCGCCACGTGGGTGGACTACACCCCAGGCGATCAGGTCACCATCACCGCAGCCAGCGGCTCTTTGCTGGTGCGCACCCCCATCACCAACGACGCCTCCTACGAGGGGGCCGAGACGTTCACCCTCACCGCCACGCCTTTGACCGGCACCGCCGCCACCGGCACGGGCACCATCGTGGACGACGGCACGGGCACCATCTTTAACCCCGATGGCACTCCAGATGTCTCAACGCCTAAGGACGATGACCGCACCATCGCCGTAGTCTCCGGGGGAGTTTTTAACGAAGCCTCGCCTTACGCTACCTTTACCGTCAACGCTACAGGCACCGTCGGCAATGCCATCGTGCTGGCCGTGCAAAGCACCGGCGCCGGTGCAGGCAACGCCGACATCGCAGGCTTTACAAGCGTGGAGTTCTCAAGCGATGGCGGCGCCACATGGACGCTCTACACCGGCGCTCCAGGCGGCCAGCCTCTCGTGCCCGCAGGCGGCAACGCCTCCCTCTTGGTGCGGGTGGACATCGCAAGCGAGCAAGACGCTCCCTATGAGGGAGCAGAGACGTTCGCTCTTGCCGCGAGCTACGCGAGCAATGCGGCCAAGAACGATTTGGCAACCGACACCATCGTGGACGATGGCACGGGTCGCATCGACCTGGATGGCGATGGCGACATCACCGGGCCTCTAGAGGGCTCAGGCCCCGGGCCCATTCCGGGCGTCACGTTCGATGACGACCGCGCCCTCAATGTGAGCAGCATCACCGTCAACGAAGGCTCACCTTTTGGGGTGTTCACCGTCCAAGGCGTCCAGGGCCAGTCGGTCAGCCTCGCCCTCAGCGATGCCAGCGCCACAGGCACCGGGGTCGACTACGGCACGGGCGGAGCTCCGGCCAACTTGCAGTACTCGCTGGACGCCGGCGCCACGTGGGTGGACTACACCCCAGGCGATCAGGTCACCATCACCGCAGCCAGCGGCTCTTTGCTGGTGCGCACCCCCATCACCAACGACGCCTCCTACGAGGGGGCCGAGACGTTCACCCTCACCGCCACGCCTTTGACCGGCACCGCCGCCACCGGCACGGGCACCATCGTGGACGACGGCACGGGCACCATCTTTAACCCCGATGGCACTCCAGATGTCTCAACGCCTAAGGACGATGACCGCACCATCGCCGTAGTCTCCGGGGGAGTTTTTAACGAAGCCTCGCCTTACGCTACCTTTACCGTCAACGCTACAGGCACCGTCGGCAATGCCATCGTGCTGGCCGTGCAAAGCACCGGCGCCGGTGCAGGCAACGCCGACATCGCAGGCTTTACAAGCGTGGAGTTCTCAAGCGATGGCGGCGCCACATGGACGCTCTACACCGGCGCTCCAGGCGGCCAGCCTCTCGTGCCCGCAGGCGGCAACGCCTCCCTCTTGGTGCGGGTGGACATCGCAAGCGAGCAAGACGCTCCCTATGAGGGAGCAGAGACGTTCGCTCTTGCCGCGAGCTACGCGAGCAATGCGGCCAAGAACGATTTGGCAACCGACACCATCGTGGACGATGGCACGGGTCGCATCGACCTGGATGGCGATGGCGACATCACCGGGCCTCTAGAGGGCTCAGGCCCCGGGCCCATTCCGGGCGTCACGTTCGATGACGACCGCGCCCTCAATGTGAGCAGCATCACCGTCAACGAAGGCTCACCTTTTGGGGTGTTCACCGTCCAAGGCGTCCAGGGCCAGTCGGTCAGCCTCGCCCTCAGCGATGCCAGCGCCACAGGCACCGGGGTCGACTACGGCACGGGCGGAGCTCCGGCCAACTTGCAGTACTCGCTGGACGCCGGCGCCACGTGGGTGGACTACACCCCAGGCGATCAGGTCACCATCACCGCAGCCAGCGGCTCTTTGCTGGTGCGCACCCCCATCACCAACGACGCCTCCTACGAGGGGGCCGAGACGTTCACCCTCACCGCCACGCCTTTGACCGGCACCGCCGCCACCGGCACGGGCACCATCGTGGACGACGGCACGGGCACCATCTTTAACCCCGATGGCACTCCAGATGTCTCAACGCCTAAGGACGATGACCGCACCATCGCCGTAGTCTCCGGGGGAGTTTTTAACGAAGCCTCGCCTTACGCTACCTTTACCGTCAACGCTACAGGCACCGTCGGCAATGCCATCGTGCTGGCCGTGCAAAGCACCGGCGCCGGTGCAGGCAACGCCGACATCGCAGGCTTTACAAGCGTGGAGTTCTCAAGCGATGGCGGCGCCACATGGACGCTCTACACCGGCGCTCCAGGCGGCCAGCCTCTCGTGCCCGCAGGCGGCAACGCCTCCCTCTTGGTGCGGGTGGACATCGCAAGCGAGCAAGACGCTCCCTATGAGGGAGCAGAGACGTTCGCTCTTGCCGCGAGCTACGCGAGCAATGCGGCCAAGAACGATTTGGCAACCGACACCATCGTGGACGATGGCACGGGTCGCATCGACCTGGATGGCGATGGCGACATCACCGGGCCTCTAGAGGGCTCAGGCCCCGGGCCCATTCCGGGCGTCACGTTCGATGACGACCGCGCCCTCAATGTGAGCAGCATCACCGTCAACGAAGGCTCACCTTTTGGGGTGTTCACCGTCCAAGGCGTCCAGGGCCAGTCGGTCAGCCTCGCCCTCAGCGATGCCAGCGCCACAGGCACCGGGGTCGACTACGGCACGGGCGGAGCTCCGGCCAACTTGCAGTACTCGCTGGACGCCGGCGCCACGTGGGTGGACTACACCCCAGGCGATCAGGTCACCATCACCGCAGCCAGCGGCTCTTTGCTGGTGCGCACCCCCATCACCAACGACGCCTCCTACGAGGGGGCCGAGACGTTCACCCTCACCGCCACGCCTTTGACCGGCACCGCCGCCACCGGCACGGGCACCATCGTGGACGACGGCACGGGCACCATCTTTAACCCCGATGGCACTCCAGATGTCTCAACGCCTAAGGACGATGACCGCACCATCGCCGTAGTCTCCGGGGGAGTTTTTAACGAAGCCTCGCCTTACGCTACCTTTACCGTCAACGCTACAGGCACCGTCGGCAATGCCATCGTGCTGGCCGTGCAAAGCACCGGCGCCGGTGCAGGCAACGCCGACATCGCAGGCTTTACAAGCGTGGAGTTCTCAAGCGATGGCGGCGCCACATGGACGCTCTACACCGGCGCTCCAGGCGGCCAGCCTCTCGTGCCCGCAGGCGGCAACGCCTCCCTCTTGGTGCGGGTGGACATCGCAAGCGAGCAAGACGCTCCCTATGAGGGAGCAGAGACGTTCGCTCTTGCCGCGAGCTACGCGAGCAATGCGGCCAAGAACGATTTGGCAACCGACACCATCGTGGACGATGGCACGGGTCGCATCGACCTGGATGGCGATGGCGACATCACCGGGCCTCTAGAGGGCTCAGGCCCCGGGCCCATTCCGGGCGTCACGTTCGATGACGACCGCGCCCTCAATGTGAGCAGCATCACCGTCAACGAAGGCTCACCTTTTGGGGTGTTCACCGTCCAAGGCGTCCAGGGCCAGTCGGTCAGCCTCGCCCTCAGCGATGCCAGCGCCACAGGCACCGGGGTCGACTACGGCACGGGCGGAGCTCCGGCCAACTTGCAGTACTCGCTGGACGCCGGCGCCACGTGGGTGGACTACACCCCAGGCGATCAGGTCACCATCACCGCAGCCAGCGGCTCTTTGCTGGTGCGCACCCCCATCACCAACGACGCCTCCTACGAGGGGGCCGAGACGTTCACCCTCACCGCCACGCCTTTGACCGGCACCGCCGCCACCGGCACGGGCACCATCGTGGACGACGGCACGGGCACCATCTTTAACCCCGATGGCACTCCAGATGTCTCAACGCCTAAGGACGATGACCGCACCATCGCCGTAGTCTCCGGGGGAGTTTTTAACGAAGCCTCGCCTTACGCTACCTTTACCGTCAACGCTACAGGCACCGTCGGCAATGCCATCGTGCTGGCCGTGCAAAGCACCGGCGCCGGTGCAGGCAACGCCGACATCGCAGGCTTTACAAGCGTGGAGTTCTCAAGCGATGGCGGCGCCACATGGACGCTCTACACCGGCGCTCCAGGCGGCCAGCCTCTCGTGCCCGCAGGCGGCAACGCCTCCCTCTTGGTGCGGGTGGACATCGCAAGCGAGCAAGACGCTCCCTATGAGGGAGCAGAGACGTTCGCTCTTGCCGCGAGCTACGCGAGCAATGCGGCCAAGAACGATTTGGCAACCGACACCATCGTGGACGATGGCACGGGTCGCATCGACCTGGATGGCGATGGCGACATCACCGGGCCTCTAGAGGGCTCAGGCCCCGGGCCCATTCCGGGCGTCACGTTCGATGACGACCGCGCCCTCAATGTGAGCAGCATCACCGTCAACGAAGGCTCACCTTTTGGGGTGTTCACCGTCCAAGGCGTCCAGGGCCAGTCGGTCAGCCTCGCCCTCAGCGATGCCAGCGCCACAGGCACCGGGGTCGACTACGGCACGGGCGGAGCTCCGGCCAACTTGCAGTACTCGCTGGACGCCGGCGCCACGTGGGTGGACTACACCCCAGGCGATCAGGTCACCATCACCGCAGCCAGCGGCTCTTTGCTGGTGCGCACCCCCATCACCAACGACGCCTCCTACGAGGGGGCCGAGACGTTCACCCTCACCGCCACGCCTTTGACCGGCACCGCCGCCACCGGCACGGGCACCATCGTGGACGACGGCACGGGCACCATCTTTAACCCCGATGGCACTCCAGATGTCTCAACGCCTAAGGACGATGACCGCACCATCGCCGTAGTCTCCGGGGGAGTTTTTAACGAAGCCTCGCCTTACGCTACCTTTACCGTCAACGCTACAGGCACCGTCGGCAATGCCATCGTGCTGGCCGTGCAAAGCACCGGCGCCGGTGCAGGCAACGCCGACATCGCAGGCTTTACAAGCGTGGAGTTCTCAAGCGATGGCGGCGCCACATGGACGCTCTACACCGGCGCTCCAGGCGGCCAGCCTCTCGTGCCCGCAGGCGGCAACGCCTCCCTCTTGGTGCGGGTGGACATCGCAAGCGAGCAAGACGCTCCCTATGAGGGAGCAGAGACGTTCGCTCTTGCCGCGAGCTACGCGAGCAATGCGGCCAAGAACGATTTGGCAACCGACACCATCGTGGACGATGGCACGGGTCGCATCGACCTGGATGGCGATGGCGACATCACCGGGCCTCTAGAGGGCTCAGGCCCCGGGCCCATTCCGGGCGTCACGTTCGATGACGACCGCGCCCTCAATGTGAGCAGCATCACCGTCAACGAAGGCTCACCTTTTGGGGTGTTCACCGTCCAAGGCGTCCAGGGCCAGTCGGTCAGCCTCGCCCTCAGCGATGCCAGCGCCACAGGCACCGGGGTCGACTACGGCACGGGCGGAGCTCCGGCCAACTTGCAGTACTCGCTGGACGCCGGCGCCACGTGGGTGGACTACACCCCAGGCGATCAGGTCACCATCACCGCAGCCAGCGGCTCTTTGCTGGTGCGCACCCCCATCACCAACGACGCCTCCTACGAGGGGGCCGAGACGTTCACCCTCACCGCCACGCCTTTGACCGGCACCGCCGCCACCGGCACGGGCACCATCGTGGACGACGGCACGGGCACCATCTTTAACCCCGATGGCACTCCAGATGTCTCAACGCCTAAGGACGATGACCGCACCATCGCCGTAGTCTCCGGGGGAGTTTTTAACGAAGCCTCGCCTTACGCTACCTTTACCGTCAACGCTACAGGCACCGTCGGCAATGCCATCGTGCTGGCCGTGCAAAGCACCGGCGCCGGTGCAGGCAACGCCGACATCGCAGGCTTTACAAGCGTGGAGTTCTCAAGCGATGGCGGCGCCACATGGACGCTCTACACCGGCGCTCCAGGCGGCCAGCCTCTCGTGCCCGCAGGCGGCAACGCCTCCCTCTTGGTGCGGGTGGACATCGCAAGCGAGCAAGACGCTCCCTATGAGGGAGCAGAGACGTTCGCTCTTGCCGCGAGCTACGCGAGCAATGCGGCCAAGAACGATTTGGCAACCGACACCATCGTGGACGATGGCACGGGTCGCATCGACCTGGATGGCGATGGCGACATCACCGGGCCTCTAGAGGGCTCAGGCCCCGGGCCCATTCCGGGCGTCACGTTCGATGACGACCGCGCCCTCAATGTGAGCAGCATCACCGTCAACGAAGGCTCACCTTTTGGGGTGTTCACCGTCCAAGGCGTCCAGGGCCAGTCGGTCAGCCTCGCCCTCAGCGATGCCAGCGCCACAGGCACCGGGGTCGACTACGGCACGGGCGGAGCTCCGGCCAACTTGCAGTACTCGCTGGACGCCGGCGCCACGTGGGTGGACTACACCCCAGGCGATCAGGTCACCATCACCGCAGCCAGCGGCTCTTTGCTGGTGCGCACCCCCATCACCAACGACGCCTCCTACGAGGGGGCCGAGACGTTCACCCTCACCGCCACGCCTTTGACCGGCACCGCCGCCACCGGCACGGGCACCATCGTGGACGACGGCACGGGCACCATCTTTAACCCCGATGGCACTCCAGATGTCTCAACGCCTAAGGACGATGACCGCACCATCGCCGTAGTCTCCGGGGGAGTTTTTAACGAAGCCTCGCCTTACGCTACCTTTACCGTCAACGCTACAGGCACCGTCGGCAATGCCATCGTGCTGGCCGTGCAAAGCACCGGCGCCGGTGCAGGCAACGCCGACATCGCAGGCTTTACAAGCGTGGAGTTCTCAAGCGATGGCGGCGCCACATGGACGCTCTACACCGGCGCTCCAGGCGGCCAGCCTCTCGTGCCCGCAGGCGGCAACGCCTCCCTCTTGGTGCGGGTGGACATCGCAAGCGAGCAAGACGCTCCCTATGAGGGAGCAGAGACGTTCGCTCTTGCCGCGAGCTACGCGAGCAATGCGGCCAAGAACGATTTGGCAACCGACACCATCGTGGACGATGGCACGGGTCGCATCGACCTGGATGGCGATGGCGACATCACCGGGCCTCTAGAGGGCTCAGGCCCCGGGCCCATTCCGGGCGTCACGTTCGATGACGACCGACCACCAACTCCACCAGTAGAGCCGCCGGTGCAACCACCGGAACCACCGCTCATTGAGCCACGGCCCGAGCTTCCGCCTACTCCTTGGGCTCCACCGGCTACGCCGCCGAACCCTCTTTTGCAAGATCCAACACTCCAGCTTGGTAGTTTCCGAGACGACGGTGTATTCACAAATGTTCATCGGTTCGAGTCTCCGCAAGATCACATCGTGTACGTCGCGCCACAAGTGGCCGATTTGCAGGACGAGATTGAGCGATCTACTCCATTTTTCTATAGCAATCCGCTTGCAGTTCAGCCACCGAGCATTCAGGGTCGCTCCATCGGATCGGGCTTGGGCATGGATCCGGTGCTATTCGTGCAGCATGCGGTGCGCGATTCGCAGGCCCGAGGCGAGTTGCTTGGGTACATAGTCAATGGACGTCTGACGCGAATTTCACTGGGAAGTGACAGTCGTATCCCAACGCCCGCCTGGTATGAGCCCGACGCCGATCGCATCGTGCCCGAGATGCCCGGCGCTGACGAAGCAGACCAGGACGGCGATCAGGCGGTTGAAGGCGCGGAAGCACCAGACGCGGCAAATTCCTCGCCGTCCTTGCCCCTCCCGCGCGCCGCAGCTGCCCCTTCCTTTTCTGAGCAACTGCGTAGTGCAGGCGGGCGGAGCACCGTCGCCACTCGCTCGGTGGCTCCCATTTCCCTCGCATCCTGATTGACTAGGCAAATCCCATGAATGTTTCGACCTTGACCCCTTCGCTTCCACGTTCACGCCTGCGGCTGATCACGTTCTCATGCCTGCCACTGCTGCTGGCTGCCTGCGGCACTGTTAATCCAGTAGCCTTCTCGCAGGATGAAATCAAGGACCGCGTGACCAAGGACCGCCAAGCCATTTACGCGGACCAGGAGCCAGTGACCGGCCCCATCAGCTTTCATGAGGCGTCGGCCCGGGCGCTCAAGTACAACTTGGATTACCGTCTCAAACTCATGGAGAACGCGCTGGCGCAGAGTCTTAATGACGTTGCCGGACAAGAGATGCTGCCCAAGCTGGTGGCCAGTGCAGGCTATGTGTCACGCAATAACGATTCCGGAGGTCGTTCGATCGGCATTGAGGATCGCGTAGAGACGCTGCGCCCTTCCACTTCGCAGGAGCGCGACCGATCTCTGACTGGTCTGTCTTTTTCGTGGAATGCACTTGATTTTGGTGTTTCGTACTATCGCGCCCAGCAGAAGGCCGACCAGTATTTAATGGCGGACGAGCGGCGCCGAAAGGTTGCTCAAAATGTGTTGCAGGATGTACGCAACAGCTACTGGCGCGCCTTAGGTGCGCAAAAACTGCTGGGCCGGGTGGACTCTCTTTTGGAGCGTGTAAACAAGGCGCTGGCACAAGCCAAGCAGGTGGAAAAAGATGGGTTGATGCCGCAATCGCAAGTGCTCGCCTATCAGCGGGCGTTGCTTGACGCGGTGAATCTTTTGACCTTGCGTCGTCAAGACTTGGAGTTGTCGCGTGCTGAACTTAGCGCGTTGATGTCCATTCCGCCCGGCACCGCCTATTCGCTGGCCGAGGCGCAAGAGACTCCGTTGCCGGCTTCTCTGCACAATTTCGAGAAGCTAGAGCGTCTGGCATTGGAACGTCGCCCAGAAATTATGGAAGAGTGGTACCGCAAGCGTGTAACTGAAAACGACATTAAGGCGGCAAAGTTGCTGCTGTGGCCCAACCTTTCTCTGGACGCGGGCCTCTCCTACGATTCCAACAAGTACAACTACAACAGTCATTGGATCGATACGGGTGTGCGCGTTTCGTGGAACATCATGAAGCTCGCCCAGTACCCCGCGCTCAAGCGTGCCCACAAGGCGCAAAACGAAACCGATGACCTGCGCCGCATGGCCTTGTCGATGGCGATACTTACGCAGGTCCGGGTGGGTGTGCAGCGGTACGACCTTGCTCTTTCTGAGCTCCAGTTTGCCGAGGAAAGTTTGGGCGTGGACCAGCGCCTGCTGAGCTTCTCGCAGAAAGCCGCAAAGACGAAGTTTGACTCGCAGCTTGAAGTAATTCGTGCTGAGGCGCGCGCGCTCTTGGCAGAATACCAGCGCTATGCAGCGTATTCCAATGCTCAAGCAGCATGGGGTCGGCTCTACAACTCGGTGGGTCTGGATGTATTGCCCTCCTCCATAGAGAGCCATGACGTCAAGACGATTGCCCACTCCATTGAGAACACGCTTGCGGGCTGGCAGTCTGAAGTTTTTGTGGCCAAAGCTCCTGCTCGGGGTACCAATTGATGCACCGTGAGATGCAGTGTTTTCCTTGGCGCGACACGGCGCTGGCGATTATGGTAGCCGGCACTTGCGCTCTTTCGCACGCGCGGGCGCCTTCGAGTGCGGCGGGTTCGGGGGAGTCGCTTCAGCTCAAAATGACGATGCCTCAGACCGCTTTTTCGTCATCAGCAAATACCGACAGAAGCGTAGACACGGCGCCAATCCGTGTTGTGCTGAGCCCGCAGCTAGAAACCACGCTCGTGGCTCAAATCGTGGGGCGCATCACAACGCTCAATGCCTCGATCGGCGCGCGGGTTGTGAAGGGGCGCACGATCGTTGCCTTCGATTGCGGCGAAGCCAATGCACGCTTGCAGATCGCTCAAGCAGAGCATGCAGGCGCCAAGGAAACGCTCGACGTCAAGAATCGACTTCTTCAGCTTGAAGCAGCGGGTGAGTCTGAGGTGACGTTGGCTGCAGCGGCGGCGAGTCGTGCAAGTGCGTCCATTGCGCTTGCCCGCGCACAATTGCGCCAGTGCAATGTACCGGCGCCATTTTCGGGCCAGATTGTGCGGGTGCACGTGAAGCCGCATCAGGGCGTCAATATAGGCATGCCTCTGGTTGAAATGATCAGCGACGGCCCGTTGAAAGTGCGGCTCAACGCACCATCACGACTGTTATCCACTCTGCGTGTAGGAACGCCTTTTCAAGTGGCCATTGACGAGACAGGAAAATCGTATGCCGCAAAAGTGACAGCCATCAACGCCCGCGTGGATGCTGTAGCACAAACCGTAGAACTTGAAGGCAATATTGATGGCAAACACCCCGAGTTGTTGGCAGGAATGACAGGAGCAGCGCGCTTTCGGATTACCCCTTGAGCGCGAAGTAGATGGTTGCCCCGCCAGAACTCGTTCCGCCCGCACTCGTTGCCGCGATGGAGGCACGTGCACGTGCCGCAAACAACGTCAACGAGCTCGGGTTTTCGATCGCCAACGATGCCTACGATCTGCTGCATTTCCGGCAAGCCTTGGTGTTTCAGGGCGACGGCCCCGATGCACGGCTCCTCGCGGTATCCGGACTTGCCCGCCCTTCTGAGGACAGTCCCTATCTTGTCTGGCTGCGCAGGACGTGGGTGTGGCTGCACAGTCGCGTGGCTGCGCAGCCAGGCTGGTTCTCTCTGCCAGCCGACATCGCCGACATTCCAGATGGAGTAGTCGAAGGTTGGCAAGAATGGTGGCCAACCGAAATTCTCGTCCTGCCTATACAGCGGCGAGATGGTGTCCGTTTGGGATGGGTGTGTTTTCTTCTGGACGATCGGCCCGGCGCTGCGCAAGCGCAGGCGATTGACCAGCTCTTGGCTACCTGGGGCTATTGCTGGGAGATGATGGCCGGCACACCTACCAAGTCTTTGGCGGGGCGATGGCGCAAGCTTTCAGGGTGGCAGCGGCGCATCGTATGGCTTTCGCTTGTCACGATGTTGTTAATTCCAGTGCGCCAGACGGCGCTCGCTCCCGCCGAAGTCATTCCGCTCGACGCTGAGTCCATGGCAGCACCGCTTGAAGGCGTTGTCAAAACCGTGCATGTCAGGCCCAACCAGCAGGTTCAGGCTGGAGACCTGCTCTTTTCGCTCGACGACACCACCTTGCGCAATCGACTGGATGTTGCGCAAAAATCTGTCGCGGTGGCGGATGCTGAATTTCAGGCAGCTACGCAAAAAGCCTTTGACAGCTTCCAGAGCAAGGGCGAACTGGCCTTGCTCAGTGGCCGCGCCAATGAGAAACTGGCTGAGTTGGCTGCCGTGCGTACACAACTTGCCCGCATCGAAGTGCGCGCACCTCGGGCTGGGGTGGCCGTGTTCGGGGATCCGGACGATTGGTTGGGGCGGCCGGTAAGTACCGGCGAACGCATCATGCTGCTCGCCAACCCGGACAAACCAGGCGTTTTGGTGCATCTTCCGGTATCGGATGCCATCGCTCTCGAACCGGGTGCAAAAGTTAAACTTTTTTTAACTGTGTTGCCACTTTCACCTTTAGACGCCATCGTCAGCGAGACCAGCTACCAGTCGGTTCTTTCTCCTGAAGGCGTGGCCAGCTATCGGCTGCGCGCGCAGTTTGACTCGGCACAAGAGCTCCCTCGCATCGGTCTGCGCGGCACGGCGAAGGTTTACGGTGGGCGCGTTCTGCTTGGCTATTACCTGTTTCGTCGTCCTCTAGCCACCTTGCGCGAATGGACGGGCTGGTGATCGCTGCGACAGAAACCTTGCCGCCACTGCGCGAAGACCTGCGCCTGCATGAAGTCGCCGCCGATAAAGACGGCGCGCCAGCGTGGTCCATTCAAGATCCTGTAACCAACCGGTTTTATCGCATCGGTTGGCTGGAGTTCGAATGTCTGCTGCGCTGGCCGGGAGACCCTGGAGCGATTGCAGACGATATTGCTCGCACTACACCCCTAGCGGCCGACCGGGAATTGGTCGAAGATTTCTCACGGTTTCTGACGCGGCACCACTTGGTGCGGGCATCGGGCGAAGAGGTCACGCGGCTAGCCAAACAGGCCAGCGCGCCGGGCTGGCGACATTGGCGCTGGTGGCTGCATCACTATCTTTTCGTGCGCATTCCGCTCGTGCGGCCCGACCGATGGCTTGCCGCCTTGCTCCCGCTGGTGCGGCCGCTGCTTTCACCGCTGGGCGTATTCGCCGTTGTGCTGGCTAGCCTGATGGGCATTGTGCTCGTGGCAAGGCAGTGGGATGTTTTTACCCACAGCGTTATGGACATTTTGACCCCATCGGGCATCTTGGGCTTCCTCGCGGCAATCGTGATCTCCAAGACTCTGCACGAGATGGGCCACGCCCTAGTGTCTACCCACCACGGCGTGCGCGTGGCGCACATGGGGGTGGCCTTTGTAGTGCTGTGGCCCATGCTCTACACCGACACCAGCGAATCGTGGCGGCTGCGCTCTCATCGCCAGCGCTTGGCCATTTCGGTGGCCGGCATTGCGGTGGAAGTCGCACTTGCCGGAATCTCGACCCTAGCATGGGCGCTGATGGACGACGGCCCCATGCGCGACGCAATGCTGTACTTGGCGACTACGGGTTGGGTGCTGTCTCTTGCGCTGAACGCCAGCCCGTTCATGCGGTTTGACGGCTATTTCATTCTGTCGGATTTTTTGGATTTCCCGAATCTGCATGAGCGTTCGGGTGCGGTTGCGCGCGCCTGGCTGCGTCGCACCCTTCTCGGTTGGGAGGAGCCTGACCCTGAGCCCCTGAGCCCGCACGCACGCCGCTGGCTCACAAGCTTTGCGCTGCTGACGTGGATATACCGTGCAGTGGTGTTCTTGGGCATTGCCGCCGCCGTGTACTTCATGTTCTTTAAGGTGTTGGGCATCTTTCTTTTTGCGGTGGAAATCGTATGGTTCCTCGCACGCCCCGTCTGGTCCGAAGTGTCGGTGTGGCGCAAGCGCTGGGAAGAGGTTCGCACCAACCGGCGCATTGGGATGTGGCTCGCCGCCTTTTGCGTTGTTGCCCTGCTTTTTATTCCCTGGGCTTCCGAAATTGACGCGCCTGGCGTCGCACGGCCGGATCGCCAGCAAGCTGTATACAGCCCTTTACCCGCGCGTGTGGCTGAGGTGCGCGGCGAAGGCGTCGTTGCACGCGGAGCCATGTTGGTCCAGCTTGAGGCGCCAGATCTGCAAGCGCGCGAAGTGCGCTCTACTGCCTCCATTCAGGCGCTGACCCGGCATTTGGCAGGTCTTGTCGGTGAAGACCGTGGCATGGATCAGCAACAGGCGTCCAAAGAGCGTCTGAACGAGCAGCTGGCCGAGGGGCACTCGATACTGGAAGAAACCGAACGCTTGCATTTGTCCGCCGAGTTCGATGGTATGTGGCTTGATACGGATCCCGCGGTGCACATTGGCACTTGGGTTGGAACACGCAACCTTCTGGGCATCGTGATAGACCCCTCTCGCTGGATTGTGGATGCTTATGTCGAGCAGCGTGAGCTTGATCGCATCCAACTGGGCGCGTCCGCTCGTTTTCGCGCTCAGCAGCAGTGGAAGTCGCATCCCGCGCGCGTGGTGGCCGTCGATTCGGCGCGTGTCAGCAAGCTGGCCTATCCGGTACTGGACTCCCGACACAAAGGCCCTATTGCCACACAACCGGGTGAGCGCGCAGGTGTGCCCGTCAGAGCTTTGTACCGCGTTCGTCTCGCGCTGACTGAACCCCTGCCAGAAGCTCAAGAAAGCGTCGGTCAAGTGCACATCGAAGGCACGCGCCGAAGCGTAGCTTGGCAACTGTTGCAGCGCTCTGCCTCGGTGGTAGTGCGCGAAGCAGGTTTTTAGGCATCCCCGGCCAGACGGCCCCTGCTTGCACGCACCGACTGTGCGCACGACAATGCATCTGTCGCCCAGTTTGAGAAAGCGCCCCATGTCCAGCATCACCTCTATCGCTTCGTCCGGTCTGCAGGCCGCGCAGATGCGCCTGGACGCCTCGGCCAGCAACGTCGCCAACATGAATACGCCCAGCTACCGCGCCCGGCAGGTGGCGCAGCACGCAGCGACTGAAGACGGTGTCGACGCCAGCGTTCAGCGCGCCAACACAGCCGGCGTCTCGCTGGAGAAAGAAGTCGTCGAACAGCTGGCGGCGAAGCAGGCTTTTTTGGCCAGTGTTCAAACGCTGCGTACTGGAGATGCGGTTCTGGGCGCACTGCTCGACGTCCGGGCCTGAAAAGTCCCCGACGCGCTACCCGACGCCGGAGAGCGCGCAAAGAGAGCGTCAGGCTGGCAGCATGCCGTCAAGCGCTGCGCCACCGGCATTCGCCTTGCGACGCGCTGCGCGCCGTTCCCAGGCTTTTTCGTGGAAAAAGAACACAAACGCTTGCACCGTAGGCTCAAGCAAACTGAGCGTGAGTGAGGCAATCAGGTTGCCGGTCACGGCGTAGGCGACCAAGGCAGCGACGCTGATGTGAAGCAGGTAATAGCTTCCGGTCTTGGCGAGCGTGGCGCTGTTGGCGCTGGCGAGCTGGCGAATGCGGGTCATGGCGGATTCCTGTGAGTGGCTTTATTAAATGATAATCATTCTCATTTAACTTGGCAAGTACTGATTCCCTATCTCGGCCATAGCTTGCGTCTCAGCACAGTTTTGCGCCGTCTGTCACGTTCTGATCTCTTCAGCTGACAAAAAAGCGTCGAAACCGCACCCCGTTGCTATCATGGCCGCCAATCATTTGCCGACCACCAGGAGCAACGCATGGCCCTCATGGATTTCATCAAGAAACAGTTCATCGACGTTATCGAATGGACGGAAGATGGCGACGGCACGCTGGCCTGGCGCTTCCCCATGGCCGACATGGAAATCCAGAACGGCGCCGTGCTGGTGGTGCGCGAGTCGCAAATGGCGGTCTTCGTCAACGAAGGCCAGGTGGCCGACGTGTTTGGCGCTGGCACGCACAAGCTGACCACGCAGACGCTGCCGGTGCTGACCAACCTGAAGAACTGGGACAAGTTGTTCCAGTCGCCCTTCAAGAGCGATGTTTACTTCTTCAGCACGCGCCAGCAGCTCGACCAGAAGTGGGGCACGCCCCAGCCGATCACCATTCGCGACAAAGATTTTGGCGCGGTGCGGCTGCGCGCCTTTGGCAACTACGCCTACCGCATCACCGACCCGAAGGCGTTCTACACCGAAGTTTCGGGCACGCGCCCGAGCTACCCGGTGGGTGACCTGGAAGGCCAACTGCGCGGGCTGGTGCTGCAGAACATCAGCAACGCCATTGCCAGCAGCGGCGTGCCGTTCCTGGACTTGGCGGCCAACCAAGTGATGTTTGCCGATGCGTTGACCAAAGAGCTGACGCCAGCGTTTGAAAAGCTTGGCCTCAAGGTCGAGAGCATGACGGTGCAGAACCTATCGCTCCCCGAAGATCTGCAGAAAATTCTGGACCAGAAAATCGGCATGGGCATGGTCGGCAACGACATGGGCAAATTCATGCAGTATCAGACGGCGCAGGCGATCCCCAAGTTCGCCGAAGGCTCAGGCAGCGGTGGCGGCGGCATTGCCGGCGACGCCATGGGCCTGGGCGCTGGCATGGCGATGGGACAGGTCATGGCGCAAACCATGGGTGCGGGCCTTAAAGGCGCTGGCACCGCGCCGCAGCCACAAGACGCAGCAGCGCCTATTGCGGCAGCGCCCGCGGTCGGCGTCAAGGCCGAAGACGTGATGGCCACGTTGGAAAAGCTCGGCGAGCTCAAGTCCAAGGGCATCCTGACGCAGGAAGAGTTCGACAGCAAGAAGGCCGAGTTGCTCAAAAAATTGGTGTAATTGCTATTTAAAACGTAGCTGTTAGCGCTTATTCAATAAGCGCTAGAGGCCAAAAACACTTGAAACTCGGCTGATGGCTACCAACCCGACACAGCGCACATACACTGCGCCCTGCCCCGGCTGCGGCGCGCCGGTGGAGTTCAAGAGCGCGCAGTCGGCCTACGCCATTTGTCCGTACTGCCAAAGCACCGTGGTGCGCGATGGCGAGGTGCTGTCGCGCATCGGCAAGATGGCCGAGCTCTTTGACGACCACAGCCCGCTGCAGCTCATGGCGAGCGGGCGCATTGTGCTTGACGGCAAAGAGCTGTCCTTCACGCTGATCGGCCGGCTGCAGTACAAAACCGAGGCCGGCATCTGGACAGAGTGGGTGGCCTTTCTGCAGGACGGCGAACTTGCCACCCTCTCAGAAGACAACGGCGCCTACGTCTTTACCCGCGCCGCCACGCTGAGCGAACCGCTTCCCGGCATCGCCTCGCTGCGCCCCGGCTGCAGTGTGCAGCTGGACGGCACGCTCTGGAGCGTGGCCTTCAGCGGCCAAGCCCAATTGATGTCGGCGCAGGGCGAACTGCCCAAACTACCGCCACTGGGCGAGTTATTCGACCTGGTCGAGCTGCGCAGCAGCGAAGGCGAGGTGCTGTCCATCGACGCCGGCCGTCAGCCGCCCAGCGTGGACCGTGGCCGCGCGGTGCTGCTCGACGAGCTCAAGCTTCAGGGCTTGAAGGACGAATCGGCCAAAGAAGAAAAGGGCCGCCAGTTCAGCTGCCCCAACTGCGGCTCGCCGGTGCAGGTGCAGCTCGGCACCAGCAAAAGCGTCACCTGCCCGTCTTGCAAAAGCATCATTTCTCTGGACACTGGCGTGGGCGCCGAATTGGCCTTCGCGGGGCAGGATGCCTTCGTGCGCCCCATCATCCCGCTGGGAGCGAAAGGTCAATTGCAGGGCGTGCACTGGCAGGTGGTCGGTTTTCAGCACCGCAGGGGGCAAGAGGAAGGCGACGACGAGCAATTCAGTTGGAGCGAATACCTGCTCTACAACCAGAGGCGCGGCTTCTCATTTTTGGTCGACAGCAGCGATGGCTGGAGCATGGTGGCCCCCACCGCCGGCGCACCGCAAATACTGAACCACGGCAAAACGGCCAAGTACCTGGGGGTCGGCTACCAGCTGCAGTCGAGCTACGAAGCACAAACCATTTATGTGCTGGGTGAGTTTTACTGGAAGGTCGAACGCGGCCAGCGCACCCTGAACCTCGACTTCATCAGCAGCAAAGGCCTGCTGTCGTTCGAAAAAACGGACAGCGAAGTCACGTGGTCGGCCGGCGACAAGGTGGCAAGCGATGCCGTAGCCAAAGCCTTTGGCCTGACCGACAAGGCCGACCTCCTCAAACGCGACGACCCGGGCCCGTTTGTCGCCGCCAAAAGTGGCCTCAACAAATGGATCTTCGCTGCCGTCATCCTATTTATGGTGATCAGTGCTGTGGCGGATTGCTCGGGCTCCTCCGGCGGCAACCGCAGCTCGGGCGGCTCGTACGGCGGCTTTTCCACCGGCGGCGGCCACAAATAAATTTACCAAGGAGAACCCCCATGCTCGGAATCGAATGGCTTCGGCCGGCAGCCTTTCTCGGCTCCATCCTCTACGCCCTCATAGGCGTTGGCATCTTCTGGCTGTGCTTTTTTATTATCGACAAGATCACGCCGGTCGACCTGTGGCGCGAGATTGTCGAAAAGCAAAACCGCGCGCTCGGAATGGTGGTGGCCGCCATGTGCCTGGGCATCAGCATCATCGTGGCGGCAGCGATTCATTGAGCGCGGATATGCAAGCCCTGGGATGTCCTTGCATGGACGTCCCTAGGTTGGATTCGCACGGCACAACAGTGCCTTGTAGCCAGAGCACAGACGGTTTCGCGTAAAAAATGTGTCAAGCCGCCGTTGGCCGTTGGCCAATACCGCTTATGTAAGCAATTCCGGCAAAATTTTCACAAATCCATGACCACTGCGCCCTTATGAAAATTCGCTGCGCTGGCTTCGTGACACCCGCGCAAGCCTTGGAAGTACACGCTGGCGACACGCACCGATCCGCTACTGGCCATCTATCTCCATGAACGAATTTTTCCTTTGGAATATGCGCCACGGCAAGCCGTGGGATGCCACACCCCGCCTCACCGAGGAAGAGGAGGAGGAGCTTTTTGCGCTCATGGCCGACCCGGCGATTCCCGAGTCCGCCATGCCCATCGAAATGGCCGACGGTTACATGACTGCCTGCATCGTGGGTCCCGCTCCCTTGCCCGTGCACGAATGGATGGAAACCATTTTCGGCCAGCCCACCTTGCCGCTGCCGCACGACAGCCAGCGCCAGCAGCGGCTGCTGGAACTGCTGCTGCGCCGCCACCGGGACATTGACGCCGGCACCTCACTTGGCCCGGACGAGGCCTGTCCAGAGAACATTTTCATGCCGCTGACGGCACAAGTGCCGCCGCAAGAATGCATTACTCCTTACCGATTGGATGAACACGGCGAGCGGGTGGGCGAGTGGGAATTGCATTTTTGGGCCGAAGGCTTTCGCCAGGCGGTGGCCGAAGGCGACGCGTGGGACGCCTTGGTAGTCGATCGCGACATGTCGGCGCTGCTAGGGCCTGTCGTAATCTATTCCTTAGGCCACAACCCAGACCACCTCGAACTCCAAATTGAAGAAGACGGGGAACTGTTCGCCCGGTTAATAGGTGGCGTATGCGCCATGCGCAACTGGTGGAGCGCCTACCGCCGCGGCGAAGTGGGAGGCACTTCCACATACCTGCGCGACACCCCCAAAGTAGGCCGCAACGACCCCTGCCCTTGCGGCAGTGGAAAAAAATACAAAAAATGCTGCGGCGCCTGAGCCGCAAGCGCCGACGACCCCCACCGCACCCATGCCCACACTTGACTGGCTCAACCGCGCCGCTGCCTTCACCACTGCCGCACAGGTGCCCTACCGCCTGCTGGAACCCATCTCTACCCACGGCGACGCGCAGCACGCCGCTGACAACTTGCTCATCCAGGGCGACAACCTCGAAGCGCTCAAGGCGCTGCTGCCGTTCTACAGGGGGCAGGTGAAATGCATCTTCATCGACCCGCCCTACAACACCAAAAGCGCGTTCGAGCACTACGACGACAACCTGGAGCACAGCCAGTGGCTGAGCATGATGCTGCCACGCCTGCAACTGCTGCGCGAGCTGCTGAGCGACGACGGTTCGATCTGGGTGACGATTGACGACAACGAAGGACATTACCTCAAGGTACTGATGGATGAGGTGTTTGGGCGGGGGAATTTTGTGGCGAACCTAGCTTGGCATAAGCGCGTTAGCCCAGCAAACGATGCCCACTATTTCAGCAGCGACCACGACCATGTACTGGTTTACGCAAAAGCAAAGACGAAGTGGTCTCCCAACAAGCTCCCCAGAAGCGAAGCTCAACAAAAGTATTACACCAATCCAGACCAGGACCCTCGCGGGCCATGGAACTCCGCCGCCTATACCTGCGCAAAAACTGCCGATGAGCGCCCAAACCTTTACTACGCTCTAAAACACCCTAAAACGGGAGAAGAGGTTTGGCCAAAAAGAACACGCGTTTGGGCATTTGGTCGCGAAACACATGAGGCCCATGTTCGCAACAACATGATTTATTGGGGCGTCGATGGCGGCGCGTCTCTACCCCGTATCAAGAAATTTCTAGAGGGCTCGGGTGATGTTGTCCCACGTTCGATTTGGGCTCACGAAGATTCTGGCCACAACCAAGAAGCGATGCTCGAAGGCCTCGCCTTATTCGCAAGTGCTCGCTTCGGAACTCCTAAACCGGAACGCCTGCTTCAGCGCATCCTCCACATCGCCACCGGCGAAGGCGACCTCGTCCTGGACAGTTTCCTAGGCTCCGGCACCACCGCCGCCGTCGCCCACAAGATGGGCCGGCGCTGGATCGGCATTGAGATGGGCGAGCACGCGGCCACGCACTGCCTGCCGCGCCTGCAAAAAGTGATCGAGGGCGAGCAGGGCGGCATCAGCCGGGCGGTGGGCTGGGGTACTGGTGCGAACGGCCAGCCGTTCGACGGCGGGGGATTTCGCTTCTCCCGTCTGGGCGCGCCCATTTTTGATGCCGATGGCTGCATTCACCCCGACGTGCGCTTTGCCACGCTGGCCGCCTTCATCTGGCAGCAGGAAACCGGCGCCGCGTTCGACGCCGCCCAGGGCCAGCGCGGCACGCCTTACTTGGGCACAAACTCTGTTTTTGATAGCTACTCACGCTTACCAGACAGGCGCGAGAAGCCAATTTTATCTGAAATTTTAGACGCCCCTGAAACCCTTCCCGCCCCGGTGCTGCAAAGCCGCACGGCGTATTACCTGCTGTTCAACGGCATCCTGGGCGACAAGCGCCCGGCCAGCGGCAATGTGCTGACCTCCGCGGTACTAGACGCCCTGCTGGCGCTGCACGCCAGCACATCGCACCCCAAAGCGCCGCTGATGGTCTACGGCGAAGCCTGCCGCCTGGGCGAAGCGCGCCTGGCGTTGGCACGGGTGGTGTTCAAGCACATTCCGTACGACGTGAAGGCGCGGTGAGCGCGGCCGATCGCGCAGCCCCGACTGGAACCTCTGTTACACAAGTCATGACCAAATCCACTGCTGCGCAGCCTTCCGGCACTGCCCACTATTTTGTCGATGAATCGGGCGATGGCGTGCTTTTCAATGCCAAGGGCCACGTGCTGGTGGGTCAGCCGGGTGGCGCCATGGGACACTTCATCATGGGTTTGCTGGAGGCAGATGATCCGACGGCATTGTCTTTGGAGTTAGAGCAACTGCGTGCCGATCTGAGAGCCGACCCCTATTTCAAGGATGTTCCGTCGTTTCAGCCAGAACGGGGCAAAACGGCAATGGCGTTTCACGCCAAGGACGATCTCCCGGAAGTGCGCCGCGAAGTCTTCAAGTTGCTGCTTCGACATTCCGTCAAGTTTTATGCCGAAGTGCGAGACATGCGGGCAGTGCTGTCGTATGTGCGCGAACGCAATGGCCGCAATGGTGCCTATCGCTACCACCCGAATGAGCTTTACGACAGTAGCGTGGCGCGGCTGTTCAAGAACCGACTGCACCAGTACGAAAACTGCCGTGTCTGCTATGCAGTGCGGGGCAGTTCAGATCGCACGAAAGCATTTTCCGATTCACTGGTACTGGCGCGCGATCGCTTTGCGAAGCAGTGGGACAAACAAGTGGTCACGACCATTGAGGTGACTTCAGCACAGCCGTTTCAGCAGGCGGGGCTGCAAGCCGTGGACTACATGCTTTGGGCGCTGCAGCGGCACTACGCGCGGCAGGAGAGCCGCTTTCTGGAGATGGTCTGGAGCAAGGTGAGCCTCATCCACGCGGTGGACGAAACCGACACGGCACCGTATGGCGTGTACTACTCAAAAACAAAACCGCTCGTAGGAGCGGCTTTGAAAAACAAGATGGGAATATAGGATCGCCTGACTGGGTTGCCCCGTGGTTCCAGCTTTCACACGGCATGGAGCCGAATTTTGTTCCCACCCGTCGATGTTAAACCAGCTGTGGATAAGTGTGTTGATTTCCTGTGTTAATTAACGACGACACATGATGACCTCCCTCAACCCGGCAGCACCCAATCAAAGTGACTTTCCCCAATGGATTTTTAAACTCTCTTTACAAATCAATACTTTGCATTGGGACTTGGATTGCAGTTCATCCCAATTTCCCCCAATCCGTCCCAATCCATGACCGCCCTCACCCTCAAGTCCTACCAGCAAACCGCCCTAGACGCGCTGACCACCTTCGCCCGTGCCGCCCAGCTCAAAGGCCCGGCGCTGGCGTTTGCTGAGCAGGCGGGCCGCCCCTACAACCTTGACGCCTTTGGCGCGCAATTCCCCTGCGTGTGCCTGCGCATTCCCACGGGCGGCGGCAAAACGGTGCTGGCGGCGCACGCCGTGCCCCTGCTGGCGCGTGAGTGGTGCCATGTGGATGCGCCAGTGGCGGTCTGGCTGGTGCCCAGCGATGCGATTCGCCAGCAAACCTTGAAGGCGCTGCAAACGCCCGGCCACCCGTACCGCGCCGCGCTGACCGACGCCTATGGCGAGCAGCTCCAGATCTGCACGCTGGACGAAGTGGCGCAGATTGCGCCGCCTGACTGGGGGCGCACCGCCGTGGTGGTGGTGGCGACCATGCAGAGTTTTCGCATCGAGGACGCGGGCCAGCGCACGGTGTACAGCTTTTCCGAGCGTTTCGAGCCGCATTTCAAAGGCGCGCTGGCGCAGGATGCCGGGCGGGCCCTGGCCGGCCTGCACACCCTGCCCGATGCGCTGGTGACGGCGGACGACGCGGCGCAGGACACCACAGGCGTGCTGCAAGGCTTTGTCGGCCAGCCGCGCTGGAGCCTGGCCAACTGGCTGGCGCTGCAGCGGCCGCTGCTGATCGTGGACGAGGCACACAACACCAAGACAGACAAAAGCTTCACCGCGCTGCAGCGGCTGAACCCGGCTTTCATCCTGGAGTTGACCGCCACGCCGCTGGCGCACAAGACCAATGTGCTCTACCACGTAAGCGCGCAAGAGCTGGCGGCCGAGGACATGATCAAACTGCCCATCGTGCTGGCCGAACACCCCGAGGGTTGGCGGCAGGCGGTGTTTGGCGCGGTGCAGACGCAGCGCAAGCTGGAGGCCGAGGCCCTTAAGGACGAGGCCGACGGCCACGGCTATGTGCGCCCCATCGTGCTGTTCCAGGCGCAGAACCAGGGCGACGAGATGCCGCCCGAGGCGCTGCGTAGCTACCTGATCGATCAACTCAAGCTGCCTGAGAACCAGATCGTCGTCGCCACCGGCACCACGCGCGGGCTGGAAGATCTGGATTTGGCTGCGCGCAGCTGCCCGGTGCGCTATGTGATCACCGTGCAGGCACTGCGCGAGGGCTGGGACTGTCCGTTTGCCTACGTGCTGTGCAGCCTGCAAAAAATGACCAGCGCCACGGCGGTGGAGCAATTGCTGGGCCGCGTGCTGCGCATGCCGCAGGCCCGGCGGCGCGGGCGCGAGGCGCTCAACCGCGCCTACGCCCATGTGTGCGCGGCAGAGTTTTCAAGCGCGGCGCATGCGCTGGCGGACCGGCTGATCCACCACATGGGGTTTGAGGCGCTGGATGTGGCGTCGATGATTGCAGCGCCCGCAGCCTATCCATTATTTGGCGAAGATTTTGAACAAAATAAGCCGCTAGCGCTTACACAGCAAGCGCTGATAGCTAGCAATTTTGAATCGATCGACGCCACGCCGGAGCTGCTGGCGCTGCCCGGCGTGCAGGTGCACACCATTGCAGGCGCGCCACAGTTGGTGGTGGCCGGGCACATTGCAGAAAGCACCGAGGCGCTGATGCTGGCCCAAGTGCGCGGCCCCAAAAAGCAAGAGCAGCTGCGCGAGCAGGTGGCGCAGCACAACGCGCTGGTAGCCGCCAGCGTGGCCCCGTCCGCGCGCGGCGTGCCCTTTGCGCCGCTGCCCCCACTGGGCTACCGCACGCAAAAGCAGGCGCCGCTATGGCCGCTGGAGCGCGATGCCGTGCTGGAAACCGTGGAGCTGGACCTGCTCAACCCCCAGGCGGTGCAGTTGCCCGGCTTTCATGTGGTGCAAGAGTCCGATGTGTTCACCATCGACCTGCAGGGCGAGCGCGTCACGCTGCGCCATGCTGATGTGCAGCAAATGCCTTTGGACTACGGCAGCACCAGTATTACTGTCGAAACACTCGTGCAGTGGCTGGACCAATCGCTTTTCAAGCCCCTGCACGAGCTGACGCAAAGCCAGCGCCGCGCCTACCTGGCAGCCGTAGTGAACCACCAGTTGCACGCCTGCGGCGTACAGATGGTCGCGCTGGCGCAGGCGCGCTTTCAGTTGGCACGCAGCATTACCGCGCATGTGGGTGATTTGCGCGACGCTGCGGCCCGGCGGCAGTTTCGCCAGTGCGTGCTGCAGCAGGGCGAAGCCGGGGCCTGGCTGGTGGAGCCCGACTGGGCGCACCCGCATGTGTTCACGCCCGGCCGCTACCCGGCGCCGGTGGCTTCGCGCTACCAAGGGCGCTACCAGTTCCCCAAACACTACTTCCCGGTGCTGGCCGACTTGAAGGACGGTGGGCAGGAATTTGGCTGCGCGAAACTGATTGACCCGCACCCCGCAGTGCGTCACTGGGTGCGCAACCTTGATACCGCGCCCTGCGGCTTTGCGCTGCCCACTTCGCGCGGGCGATTTTTTGCCGACTTTGTGGCGGAGCTGGTCGATGGCCGCGTGGCGCTGCTGGAGTTCAAAGGCGCGCACCTGGTCAGCGACCCCTATGAAATTGAAAAAAGCCAGGTGGGCGCGCTGTGGGCGCGCACGAGCGGCGGCCGCGCGGTGTTTGGCTGGCTGACCATGGAGCAAGGCGGCAAAAGCCTGGCGCAGCAACTCGATGCGGTGCTGGCATGAACGATTCCACGATTTCCGCCAGCGCCGGAACCGCTGAGCGCAGCCCCCGCCCCATCGACGTCGCGCTGCTGGCCAGCGTCTTCGTCGTCGCCGCCTGCGGCCTGCTGTACGAGCTGGCGGCGGGGGCGCTGGCGTCGTACCTGCTGGGCGACTCGGTGCTGCAGTTCAGCACCATCATTGGCACCTATTTGTTTGCCATGGGCGTCGGCTCGTGGCTGTCGCGCTATTTCGAGCGGCAACTGCCGGCGCATTTCCTGCGCATCGAGCTGATGGTGGCGCTCATTGGCGGTGCGCTGCCGGCGGCGCTGTTTGTTGCCCATGCCTACACACCGGGGGCGTTCCGCTTTCTGCTGTACGGCATGGTGATGCTGGTGGGCATGCTGGTGGGGCTGGAGATTCCGCTGGTGATGCGCATCATGAAGCGCAACGTGGCGCTGAAAGACCTAGTCTCGCAGGTGCTCACGTTTGACTACCTGGGCGCGCTGGCGGTGTCGGTGGCGTTCCCGCTGCTGCTGGTTCCGCACCTGGGGCTGATTCGCACCGGCTTGCTGTTTGGTTTGCTGAACGCGCTGGTGGCGGTGTGGGCGCTGTGGCTGTTTCGCTGGGAGCTGCGGCGCTTTGGCGCGCACGCGTTTGCCTGCGCTGGCGTCATCGCGCTGCTGGCTGCCGGCCTGTGGGGCGCCGAGCACATCACCAAGTTTGCCGAAGACCACTTCTACCAAGACCGCATCGTGTACACCGGCGCGTCGCAGTACCAGCGCATTGTGGTGACGGACGGCAAGCTGGGCCACCGGCTGTTTTTGAACGGCAACCTGCAGTTTGCCGAGCACGACGAGTACCGCTACCACGAGGCGCTGGTGCACCCAGCCATGGCAGCGCAGGGCGCGCCCAAACGTGTGGCGGTGCTGGGTGGGGGTGACGGCATGGCGGTGCGGGAGATTCTGAAATACCCGTCGGTGGAATCGGTGACGCTGGTGGAGCTGGACCCAGCCATGACGCAGCTGTTTACGCAGAACGAAACGCTCGCCAAACTCAATGGTCATGCCTTGGCCGACCCGCGCGTGCAGGTCGTGAACACCGATGCCTTTCAGTGGCTGCAGCAGGGCGAGGGCGAGGGCCGGGCTGACGGCTTTTTCGATGTGATCGTGGTCGATTTCCCCGACCCGACCAATTTCGCCATCGGCAAGCTCTATACCAACAGCTTTTATTCCCTGCTGGAAAAGCGCCTGGCTGCGAGCGGCTACGCCGTGATCCAGACCACGTCACCGCTGGTGGCGCGGCACAGTTTTTGGACGGTGGTGCAAACGGTGGAATCCGTCGGCCTGACCGCCACGCCGTACCACGCGCATGTGCCCAGCTTTGGTGAATGGGGCTATGTGCTCGCCAGCCACAGGCCGTGGCGTTTGCCGGAGCAGCTGCCGGCCAACCTGCGCTTTCTGTCCGCGAGTTCGCTGCCGCTGCTGTTTGACTTCCCCCTAGACATGGCGCGTGTGCCAGCCGAGGTAAATCGGCTGTCGAACCAGGTGCTGGTGAACACCTATGAGCGCGAATGGGGCCTGGTGGCCACGCATTGAACTGCCATGCAACGCCGCACCTTCCTCACCGCTGCCGCCTCTGCGGCCACGGCCCTGCTGTCGTCCGGTTGCGACCAGGCGAGCGCACCACTCGCGGGTGGCTTCGCTGGCATCGATATGGAGCGCGGCCATGCGCTGCGTGAGCTTCTGGCGCGCGGCACTCTGCCGCCCCCTGCGGTGCAGCGCCGCACCCGCGTATTGATGGCCGGCGGCGGCATAGCCGGGTTGGCGGCGGCGCGCGCGCTGCGCTTGGCGGGTGTGGACGATATCGCCCTGCTGGAACTCGAAGACAGCGCCGGCGGCAACAGCCGCGCCGGCAGCGTGCTGGGCCGCCCCTGCCCGCACGGCGCGCACTACCTGCCGGTGCCCACCGACAACGCGCCGGAGGTGCAGGACCTGCTGGAAGAGCTCGGCCTGCGCCAGCGTGTGGCCGGGCGCTGGCAGTACGACGAATTCGCGCTCTGCCACAGCCCGCAGGAGCGCCTGTATTGGGAGGGCCAGTGGCACCAAGGCCTGCTGCCCGTGGACGGCGTGCCGCCACGCACGCTCGCGCAGTACCGGCTTTTTTCAGAGCGCATTCGGACCATGTCGCGTGCCACTGGCTTTGCCATGCCGACTTTTTCAGCTTGGGGCTTAAATGGGGTTGTAGCGCCCATGGCGCTTGCGCTGGACGCTATCAGTTTCGATGCGTGGCTGGCGGGCACCGGGCTGGACGACCCGCACCTGCGCTGGTACCTCAACTACTGCTGCCGCGACGACTATGGCGCCGGTAGCGCCGTGGTGTCGGCCTGGGCCGGCATCCACTACTTCGCCAGCCGCCACGGCTTTTCCGCACCGGGCGACGGCGATGCGCCGGGCGAGAGCGACGGCGTGCTCACCTGGCCCGAGGGCAATGGCTTTCTCGCGCGCAAGCTGACCGAGCCGCTGGTGGCCGCCAACCAGCTGCACACCGGCCACAGTGTGCTGCGCATCAGCGAGCAGCGCCATGGCGTGCAGGTCGATGCGCTGGACCACACCAGCGGCCAGGTGGTGCGCTGGCAGGCCGAGCAGTGCGTGGTGGCGCTGCCGGTGTTTCTGGCCGCGCGCGTGGTGCAAAACCCGCCGGAGTTTCTGCGGGCAGCCGCGGCGCAGTTGACCACCGCGCCTTGGGTGGTGACGAACATCGCCATCAATGCACCGCTCACCGACCACCCTGGCGCCGCCCCTGCGTGGGACAACGTGATTTATGCCGAAGCCACGCCCGGCGGTTTGGGCTATGTGGACGCGGGTCACCAGCGGCTTGACCCGCGCGCCGCGGTCAACGCGCCCACCGTACTCACCTACTACCAGGCGCTGGGCGATGTGGCGGACGCGCGTGCGCAGCTGCAGCAGCGGCCTTGGCAGCACTGGGCCGAGGGCGCAGTCGCCGGGCTGTCGGTGGCGCACCCGGATTTGCGCGAGCGCGTGGAGCGCGTGGAGGTCACGCGCTACGGCCACGCCATGGCAGTGCCGCGGCCAGGCGGGTTAAAAATATTAAGCAAAATTGGCACGCAGCACCCTATGGATAAGCGCCTGAAGCTATCAAATGGTGAGCGTCAACGACCGCTGCCAACGCCATCGACCGCGCGCCTTGCCTTTGCGCACGCCGACTGGTCGGGTTACTCGGTGTTTGAAGAAGCGTTCACGCGCGGGCATAGCGCGGGCTTGTGGGCGGCGGGGTGAGCGCAGGCTGACGCCGATGTGGCCGTCAACCCGTCAAGATGGGGCGCAGAGTTTCGATTTCCTCGACGATGAAATCAAAGAACGCGCTGACGCGCGGCGTGCGCCGCAGTTCGGGCGTCGTCAGCATGCGCCAGATGCGGGTCAATTCGGGTATCGGACCGAAGGCGCGCACCAGGTCGGGCTCGGCATCGCCCAACGGCATCGGCAGCGCGCCCACCCCGAGCCCCGCCTTCACCGAATACACCAGACCAAGCATGCTGCTGCTGCGTGATGCCAGCTCCACGTTCGGCGCCACCTCACGCAACCATTGCGACAGCCGATGCCTGGCCATGGTGTCGTCAAAGCCGACCAGTGCGTGGCTGGCGAGGTCTTCGACGCACTCGGGCTGGCCGTGCAGCGCGATGTAGGCCTTGCTGGCGTACAGCGCCCAGACCGAATCACCGATCTTGCGGCCGACCAGTTCGCCGTCGTCGGTGTCGCCCGAGCGCAGCGCTACATCAGCGTCGCCCTGGCGCAGGTCCAGGTACTTGTCGCTCATCACGAACTGCAGCTTGAGCGCCGGGTGCTTGGCGTGAAACCGCTCCATCATTCCGGTCTGCGTGATGCGGTTGACGATGGGTTCGGGGCAGGTCATGCGGATCACGCCGGTGGTCTCGCCGCCCAGCGTCTGAACTTGGCGCTCAAAAGCGAGCACAGCTTTCTCTACAGTCTCGGCGAACGGCAGCATCTCGTCCCCGAACGCGGTCAGCCGGTAGCCCGTCGGTTGCCGCTGCACCAACGATTGGCCGATGCGCCGCTCCAGTTCGCTCAGTCGGCGCTGCACCGTGGACGCGTCAACCCCCAGTGCGCGCCCTGCCGCCAGCGTGCTGCCATGGTGCGCCATAGCGATGAAGTGTTTTAGATCGTCCCATTGGAACTGGGTCGGGCTGTGCATAACTGCGGCCCCCTCTTGCAAAGTTGCGCCTTACCAAGGCTCGCCCGTCGCCTTAGGCTGTGGACACATCGACATCGTTCGATGACCAGCGCCAGCGCCCTCAGGAGCCGATGCCATGAAAACCTGTCGATTGTGTGCTTACAACCCACTGCGGCATAGCCCCCGCTGGTCCAAGAGCCAAGGTCAGCAAGTTGCGCCTAGGGTCGCCGACCACCACTTTGGACAAAAGGAGTAAGCACCATGACCGACAGCACGAAAAACACCACGCGCACCCAATGGGACCGCGCCGCCCCAGGCTGGAACGCGCACGGTGCGTTGATTGGCGCCTGGCTCGCCCGGGCCACTGAGGGCATGCTCAACATGGCCGGTATCGGGCCCGGCTCACAGGTGCTCGACGTTGCCGCCGGCGCTGGCGAACAGACGCTTCTGATTGCGCACCGCGTCGGCCCCGGCGGCAGCGTACTCGCCACCGATCTGTCGCCGGCCATCCTCGCCTTGGCCGAAGACAACGCGAGGATGGCGGGCCTGTCGAACGTGCAGTTCCAAGTCGCCGACGGCGAAGATCTGCAAGTCGCGCCGGCGAGCTTCGACGCGGTGGTCTGCCGCCTGGGGTTGATGCTGTTTGGCGATCCGCTGCGCGGTCTGTCTGAGATGTACCGGGCGCTCAAGCCCGGTGGCCGCATCGGCACCCTGGTGTTCTCGCAACCGCAGCACAACCCTTGCATCACCATGCTGATGGCTACGGCTCTGCAGCACGCAGGCTTGCCCGCCCCCAATCCTGGCGCGCCGGGGGGCCTGCTGAGTCTCGGCCGACCCGGTGGGTGCGATGAACTGTTTGTAGCCGCAGGCTTTCAGGACGTGGCGACGACGCGGCTCAATGCCCCCTTTCGGATGCCCTCGGCCAAAGCCTATCTGGACTTCGTACGCTCCTCGGCGAGCCCGATCCAGCAGATACTGGCCCGCCTAGATGCACCGAACCAAGAACGCGCCTGGGCCGAAATGGAAGACAAGCTGTCCGTCTACGCGACACCTTGGGGGTGGGAAGGGCCGAACGAGCTGCTGCTGACGGCGGGGCGGCGTTGAACGCTGCCGACTTTGGTCTCAGCCAATCGACGCGCGCTACGACCAAGCGGTGGCCATTGCTTCCCGCTGAATTCAAAATTTCAGATCAAATTGGCCTCTAGCGCACCAATGGCAAGCACGAGAAGCTATTATAAATATAGCATTTATATCGCTACTCACTACCGCGCAGCTTACTGCGCGGCGTCCTGCTTCCAGACACTCTTGAGCTGCGCGTCGCGCCCGCAGCTGAACCGGTAGTACTTGTAGCGCACCGCATTCTTCTTGTAATAGTCTTGGTGGTAGTCCTCGGCAAGGTAGAACGGGGTGGCCTGTTTCACCTCGGTGTAGATCTGCTTGAACTGCCCGGATTTTTGCAGCGCCGCGAGACTTGCCTCAGCCACCTGGCGCTCTGCCTCTGAACCCCAGTAAATGCCTGAGCGGTACTGGGTACCCGCGTCGCAAAACTGGCGGTCCTTTTCGGTCGGGTCGATGGTGCGCCAAAAGTACTCGACCAGCTGCGGATAGCTCACTTTGGTCGGGTCGTAGATCACGCGCACCGCCTCGGTGTGGCCGGTGTGCCCAGCGCTCACGCTGTCGTAGGTCGGGTTGGGGTCTTGGCCGCCGGTGTAGCCCGATTCGGCCGCAATCACCCCGGGCAGTTTTTCAAAATCGGACTCGGTGCACCAGAAGCAGCCACCCGCAAACACTGCGGTGGCCGTGGCGGCCTGCGCGGCAGCAGCCAGCGCGGTCAAGCTCAAAGCAAAGAACAGTTTTTTCATAGGGAATCTTGGTTTTAGTCTCGCAGGGCTGGCATTACCTGACCCTTGGGCACAAACGCGAGTGCCACGCCGTTGTTGCAGTAGCGTTTGCCCGTGGGCTTGGGCCCGTCGTTGAAGATGTGGCCCTGATGCCCGCCGCAGCGCATGCAGTGGTACTCAGTGCGCGGCAAGATCATTTTGAAATCGGTCTTGGTTGCCACGGCGGCCCCAAGCGGTTGCCAAAAGCTGGGCCAACCGGTGCCGCTCTCGTATTTGTGGGCTGCATCGAACAGGGGCAGATTGCACGCCGCGCACACAAAGGTGCCGGCACGTTTTTCCGCGTTCAGTGGGCTGCTGCCTGGGGGCTCGGTGCCGTCGTCAAACAACACGTCGTAGGCGGCAGGCGAGACGATTTCGCGCCACTGTGCCTGCGTTTTTTTGAGCGGAAACGGTGCTGCTGCGCGCGCCAATCCAGCGCCCGAGGAGGCGACCAAGAGACCGCCAAGGTACTTGAGCAAGCTTCTTTTTTCCATGGTTCTGGGTCCTTTGCGTGGCACTGCACGGGTACGAATGCAATAAAAGCCACCATACAGCGAGCGACGCCAAGGCGCTTATGGCGCCGAGGAAGACCCACCGCACGCAAAGCCCTTGCGTCAAGGGGCGGGGCGCTTACCCGCGCTGCACATCCACCCAGAGCCCCAGACACAGACCTGCGCCCACGGTGTACAACAACCAAGTGGGCGAAATGAGGTAGGGGTAGAACATCAGCGCCACCCCCCACCAGCGCGTGCTGCGCTGCTGCACACGCTTGCCGTACCAGTACGCGGCCATGCCAACGATGCCAAACAGAATGGCGCCCACGATGTAGGCGGGGCTGGGCAGTTCCCAACCCAGGGATTGCAAGGCAGTGAGGGTTTCCATTGGGGCGGTGTCGGCAGCAGGCGATCAATATCCCACAGTTGGCCGACCCGCATGCGGGCGCATGGCGGCGCCATTCATTACGATGGTGCTTTTTTCTGGAGACCCCCATGTCCGACACCTTCACCGCCCTGGTCATTGAAGAGCATGAGGGCAAAGCGCACAGCGTCTTCAAGCAACTCTCGCTCGCCGACCTGCCGGACGACGATGTATTGGTCGAGGTGCAGTACTCGGCACTGAACTACAAGGATGGCCTGGCGCTGTCCGGAAACCGCAACAAGGTGGCGCGCAGCCTGCCGATGGTGGGCGGCATCGACTTGGCGGGTACCGTGGTCGAGTCGCGTTCGCCGCTGTGGAAAGCCGGCGATGCGGTGGTGCTGAACGGATTTGGTCTGTCGGAAACGCACTGGGGCGGTTTCACCCGGTTTCAGCGCGTGAAAGCCGAATGGTTGGTGGCCCTGCCCGACGCCTTCACGCCGCAGCAAGCTATGGCCATTGGCACCGCTGGCTACACCGCGGCGTTGTGCGTCGATGCGCTGGAGCGCTGGGGCCACGCACAACCGGGCAAGGATTCTGGCAAGAACCAAGTGTTGGTGACGGGCGCCGCGGGTGGCGTGGGCTCGGTGGCGGTCAGTCTGCTGGCCAAGCGCGGCTACCAAGTCACCGCCTCCACCGGCCGGCCGGATACGCACGACTACTTGCGCAGCCTGGGTGCGAGCGCCTTCATCGACCGCGCCAGTCTGCAAGGACAGGTGCGCCCGCTGCAGCGCGAGACATGGGCTGGTGCGGTCGATTCTGTGGGCAGCACCACACTGGCCAATGTGTTGGCGCAAATGGAATACGGCGCGGGCGTAGCCGCCTGCGGCCTGGCCAGTGGCATGGACTTGCCTGCCACAGTGCTGCCCCACATCCTGCGCAGCGTCGCACTGCTCGGGGTTGATTCGGTGATGGCCCCGATGCCCGCACGCCACGCAGCGTGGCAGCGCCTGGCGCGTGACCTCGACCCTGCGCACCTCGCAGCGATCACCACCGTGGAACCCATGAGCCGTCTGCCGGAGCTGGCGGGCGCCATCCTGGAAGGCAAGGTGCGCGGGCGGGTGGTGATCGACGTGGCACGCTAGGCGTGCCTTGACAAAGGCACCCCTAAATCTGCTCGGCAGCGATCCAGCGCAGCCCCTTGCCTCGGCTGTAGTAGTAGTCCCCCTGCGGGCTGATGACCACGGCGCGGGGCGTTGACGGGTCTGAAAAATAGCGCCATCCAAACGCCGGCGCCTCCGGCGCGGCTTCGTTGACGACGACCTTCATGCGATCGTCGAACCCGGCGTCTGCAGCGCGTTGTTCTGCCGCTTGCTGGCGGTCGCCGCGTTTCGAGTGATCGCCAGCCAGTGCCGGCGTGCCGATGGCGGCAGCCATCAAGGCAATGGAAGCAAGAATTTTGGTGGTTTGCATGGTCCTCTCCTTGGTATGGAAGCGCAGCCTTGATGGCTGCTTGCACAGTCTGCGCGTGCAGTGGTGAACCGCTGCTGAACGGCTTGTTGGCGAAGCGTTCATTTGACTCGAAACTGATCGTTCAACGTGTCAGGCGACACCGTGATTTTTACGCTTGGCTCTTTATTGTGACGATGGAGGCAAGGCTGTTGAACGCTCGACTTTTGGTGCAACGCTGCCCGACCCCGCGCTGGCGCCAAACCGCCCCAGGCCCATCTCCACCAGCCCTTCGGGGCGGCGCAGCAGAAACAGCGCTTCCAACCCCCTACGCTGCGCCATGGCCAGACGTTCGCACGGGTCGCCCACTTGCTAGCCCTCACCAACGTCGAGTCGATGAGCCGCCTGCCCGAACTGGCAGGAGCGATTCTGGCCCGGGAGGTGCACTGAGTAGCGCTTAGCTCTGCTCAGCCGCGATCCAGCGCAAGCCCGTGCCAGAGCTGTAGTAATAGTCCCCTGTCGGACTGATCACGAGCGCGCGCGACACTGCCGGGTCCGTGAAATAGCGCCACCCATAGCCCGGCGCGTCGCTGGTGGCACTGTGAACGACCGCCTGCATGCCTTGGTTATGCCCGTCTGTTGTGCGCACGTCTGTGGCAGCCTGACGGTCGTGTTTCCGGTGGCGCTGGTGATCCCCGGCCAGCAGTGGGCTGCTGATGGCAGCTGTCAATAGGGCGATCGAAGCGAGAAGTGTGGTCGATTGCATGGTGGTCTCCTTTGCCTGTGAACCCGGTCGTTCGCGACCGTGTTCACAGTCTGTGCTTGGAGCGATGAATCGCTGCTGAACGGTTTGTTGACGTGCCGTTCATGCAGTGTTTTGTGGCCTTCCCGAAGCACCAAACCGCCCCAGGCCCATCTCCACCAGCCCCTCGGGGCCACGCAGCAGAAACAGCGCTTCAAGCCCCCTACGCTGTGCCATGGCCAGACCTTCGCCCGGGCCAGCCACCAGCAAGGCGGTGGCCCAGGCGTCAGCCTCCATGCAGGTGGGCGCCAGGACGGTGACCGAGGCCACCGCGTTGTTCACCGGCGCACCGCGGCGTGCGTCCATGGTGTGCGCTAGGCGCGCATCGCCCACGTTCAGGTAATGCCGGTAGTCGCCTGAAGTGGCCACGGCCAAATCCTGCAATTCGATCACGCCGCGCACTGCGCGCTGCCCGACGTCGGGGGATTCCAGCGCCACAGCCCAGGGCGCGCCGCTGGCCTGGGCACCTACCGCGCGCAGCTCGCCATCGATCGCCGCCAGCGTGTGCTGCATCCCGTGCTGTTGCAGCACGGCGGCCATGCGGTCTACTGCATAGCCTTTGGCAATGCCGCAGAGGTCAAGCTGCACGGCGGCGCGCTTGCGGGCGCGGCCTGCAGGGCGGTCGATCTCCAGGCCCGCGCTCATCGGACACGGAGGGGCCTGGCGCGCGGTGTGGATCGCCTCGGCATCCGGCGCATCGCGCATCGCGCCAAAACCCCAGGCATCGACCAGCGCGCCGACGCACGGATCAAACGCACCCGCGCTCTGGCGGTGGATGTCCATGGCGCAAGCCAGCACCTCCAGCATGTCAAAAGGTAGGTCAACCCAGGCGTCCACGGGTGCGCGGTTCAGGCGCAGCAGGTCGCTCTCCGGCTTCCAGGGCGACATCTGCGCGTCTATCTGCTGCACGGCGGCGGCAAGGTCTTGGCGCAGGGCCTGCAAATCCACGGTGGCGTCAGCGTCAACACTGACAGACCAGCGCGTGCCCATGGTCGGGCCATTCACAGTGGCTCGCTGGCACGAGGCGACGGCATCAGAAGACATCCTCGGCATACCGCTCCTTCGCTTTGAGCTGTGCCACGCTCAGCTGCAGCGGCGCGAGGATGGCGTCCAGCGCCTCACACACGCCCTTCGCCATCGCGCGACTGCCGCAGACGCGCACGAGAGCGCCCTGCGCCATCAGGTCGCGCACGCTATCGGCGTCGCGGCGCAAGGCGTCCTGAACATAGCCGCCACCATCTGGCACGCGCGAGAAGGCCGTCTGCACCTTGGCCACGCGCCGTTCGCCGAGCCAGCGCTCTAACTCGAATCCAAAGTAAAAGTCCTGCGCCGGGTCGCGGCCCCCAAAGTACAGGTGCATGGGCGTATGCCGGTCGTTGCCGCGGATAAAGCCTGCCATGGGCGCAACGCCCACTCCGGCGGCGATCAGCAGCAAGGGGCGCCCCTTGCGTGGCAACGAAAAGCCGGCGTTGGAGCGGATGAAAGCGGCAGTGCCTTCCCCCGGTTGCAGGCCCAGCAAATGCGTGGAGCACAGGCCGCCCGGCAGCAGGCGCACGCAGATTTCCAGAAACCCATCCTTCGTGCGGGACGCCAGCGAGTAGAAGCGCGGGACCGCAGAGCCCGGTGGCACGATTCCCACGAGATCACCCGCAGAAAAGCGCGCCAAACCCTGCCCGCGCAGGCGTGTCATCACCCCTTGCTCGGGCCACGAAAAGCGCAGGATCGCCGTGGGCTCGCCAGTGCCTCCGGGGTAGTCTTGGCGCGCCACGAGCGTGAGCTTGATGGTGGGCGGCATGCGCGGGACATGGTCCAGCACCAAGGGCTCGCCCAGTGCCTGCGCCAAGGTCTGGCCCCAACGTGCAAACTGCTGGCTTGATTGCTGGTGAATGCTCTCCAGCGGGAGCAGCGCCGGCCAGCCGCGTGCGCGCAGCGCTTTCTCCAGCGCCTCGGCAAAAGCACAGAAAGCTGGGTACTGCCGGTCGCCAAAGCCGAGCACGGTCACGGGCACGGTAGTGCTGGCGATCTGCTTTGTGATGCGCTCCAGCGCGTCCCTCGCGTGGGTGGGTGCCTGACCCTCGCCATAGGTGGCGGCGAGGAGAAAAATCTGCCGCGTGGCGGGCGTGATCTGGAAATCCTCCAGCGCGCTGGTGTACACGCGGTGGCCGCTCTGGGCCAGCGCGTCCTGCAGCGTCTGCGCAAATCCCCAGGTGCTGCCGCCTTCGCTGGCGACGAAGATGAGCACGTCGGCGCGCGCCAAAGGGCTGTTGCCAGTGATGTTCGGCGCCTGGCGGCGGGCCTGCCACCAAATGACCACGCCGGACCACCAGAACAGCAGTACGCTGACGCCGACGAGCGCGAGCACCACTGCCCAGACCCACGCCCCTTCGCCCGTGTGCAAGACCAAAGCCCAGTCGTAGACGCGCTGCGCAAAAGTGGCGTCCTGCGTGGCCAGCGTCTGCCCCGAATAGCGGTCAATCCACGCTTCGCCCTGGCCTGTAGCGACCTTCCAGGTGTCTTCGGGATCGGCAGCATCCGGAAAGTTGAGCTTGCGCAAGTCCCGTACAGAGAGGTTTTGCAGCAGGGAGAGTTGCGCTGCGGGCAGGACCGCCTGGTCCCTGACCACCGACACCACATCCGGCTCGGCCCCCGCATCGAGCACGACAAATCCCAGGGTCGAGGCGCTCATGGTCAGCGCCGTGAGCGACGTCAGTAGCAGCAGCACCAGCACCACCCTGCCCGTGAGCACGTGGATGCGCTGCGCCAGCGAGCCCCGCACCCGCGCGCCCAGGCGCCGCCAGCCACCCATGCGGCGCAGCAGCAGCACCAAGGCCGTGATGGATATCACGGCCATCGCCAGCGCAATGCCCGCCGCGCCCCAGCGCCCGGCGTCGCCCAGCAGCAGCGAGCGGTGCAGGTTTTTCACCCAGCGTGGCAGCGCCGAAGCCTGCCAGGCGCTCAGCACCCGGCCATCGGTCGGGTCTACGTAATGCGCCTGCGCCTGGTCGCCGACAAACCCGAACACCACGATGGCGCCCGAGGGCAGGTGGCGGATTTCCTCCGCGCCCGGGACGGTGCGCGTCACGCGCTCCACCAGCGTGGCTACCGACAAATCGCCCTGCGCCGCGGGAGCCTGCCAGGCCTGCTGCACCGGGTCGAACGCCAAGATGGCGCCGCTAAGACCCAGGACGAGTGCGAGGGTGCCAGCGGTCAGGCCCAGCCAGCGGTGGATTGCCTTCCATCCCATGCGTGCGTCCTTTACGGGAGTTGGAAGGTCAGCGACTGGATGTACTGCTTGCCAGCCTGTGGTTTGCCGGCGTTGGTGGTCGTCAGCGGCACGCGAATTTCCGACGGACTGTCGCGCATGTCTTCAGCAGCCGCGTCGATGTGGATTTCGTAGCCCGCGTCAATCAAGGCATCGGCCAGGTCGGCCGTGACCTTGAGCGTGCGGCCGGCTCCCACGCTGGCGCCCGTGACACCGTTGAGGCGCTTGGCGTCACCGCTTGAGAGCCGATTCCAGTCAGACAGGTGCTTGTAATACTTGGCTTTGCCGCCGGCCACCCAGAGCGTGCCGGCGTACGCGCCTTTGGCGTCAGTCAAGTAAGCGGCCAGGTAGGCGCCGTCGCCGCCATAGTTTTTGAGCTGCGCGGTCAGGGTTACCTGGCGGCTGTGCGCCAGGGCGGGAACGGCCAGCACACAGGCGGCAGCCAAAACGGTCAAAAGAGGTTTGGACATGGTGAGACTCCGGTAGAAATTAACTACTCGATCTGGCCGCGCGGAGCAGTACCAGGGGTGAACAAAGGGGAGGGTGCGGCGGTGGCGCCCGATTGCGGGGCAGCGCGCTCACGATCACGATCACGATCACGATCACGGTCGCGGTCGCGGTCGCGGTCGCGGTCGCGGTCGCGCTTGCGGTCGCGCTTACGATCGCGTTGCTTCAGCTTCAAGACCTTCAGGGTTTCGGGGTCGATCTTTGCCTTGAAGCCACGGCCCTGGGCGTCCGTGCCACGAATTTCGTAACAACCGTCGTCGATCTTCAGCCGCTGGATCAGCCAGCCTTGCTGGTCCGCCATCTGGCGTACCGCTTCGCGCGACTGCCAGCGCTCTACTGGAGCATCGCAATCGTCGTCGGCCAGTGCCGGCAAGGCGGCCAGCCCCAGTGACAGGGCCAGCAGGCCACCACGCAGGAAGGGAGATTTTTTCATGGGAGTTCCTCTTCAAAAAGATCAGCGCATGGCAAACGATTCGCGGTGCAGGCGCCAGCGGCTGGGGCCGCGTGCGTGCTCGTGCAGCGAATCACCCAGACCCTGGGGGCCGCAGAACCAGATGTCCAGCGGGCCCGGTTGGGCTTGCAAGTCTTTCGGCCTCAGGCGCTGTCCCTCCGCCTCGTTGTACACCGTGAGCGGCACTGGTGGTTGGGCTTTCGCGCACAGCGCTTGCAGGCGCGATAGCAGCGGGTCGTGCCGTGCGTCACGTGTGCAGTAGTGCATTTCCAAGGCGGCTGGGTCCCGGCCGTCGACGGCGCTACCGGGCTGGCGGGCTTCCAGCAGCGCAAAGAAGGGGGTCACGCCCACGCCGGCCGCGACCCAGACTTGCTGACGGCGCCAAGAGCCTTTGCCATGAAAGCGGCCGTAGGGCCCTTCGATGTCCACACGCTGCCCCGCGTGCAGGCGCCGGTGCAAGGTGCGGGTGTAGTCGCCCAGCGGTTTGATGACCAGGCGCAGCAGGGGTTCGCCCTCAAGGCTGAGGCCCAGCGCGTGCGGCGCACTGGCAATGGTGAACGGGTGGGCGCCTTCGGCAGCGTCAAACCGTACAAAGACAAACTGCCCGGCGCGGTGCCCGCGCCAACTCTTTGGCATGGCGCAGATGACCTCAACCGGTGCACCCGTGGGCGTATCGCCCAGCACGGTGACTGCCTGAATGCGCGCTGCATGGCTACGAGAACGTCCCACCCAGCCCGCCAGCGACCACACGGCGGCCAAACTGCCCAGCGCCAGCAGCGAGCCCATCAGCAACCCCAGCGGCAAGGCCCAGAACGTGAGAGGCATGAGAGCGACCGCATGAAACACCAGCGCGAGGAACAGCACTGGCATGGCGCGGTGCAGGACGCGCCAGTGCTTGTAAGAGAGCAAGCGCGACACCAGCGTGAGTACGACCATGGCCAGCAACAGGTAGAAAGCCCATTCGCCCAGGTCCTTGGCAAAGCCGCGGCTGTCGGTCAGCCAGGGCAGCACGGCGTCGTGCCCGGGTTTGCCGGCGCGGCCCCAGAGCGTCTTGATCCAGCCGCTTGATTCCTTGACGCCCCAGTGGGCGATGGCGCTGACCGCGACAGCGATGCCTGCCCATTTGTGTAAGCCGTAGACCTGGTCCATGCCGCCCAGCAGGCGGTCAAACAGCGGCAGGCGCAGGGCAAGCAGCATGACCAGCGCCATCAGGCTGATGCTCCACAGCCCGCTCAAGTAAATCGCGTGTTGGCGCAGCTGCCACCAGCCCAGGGCAGCACCTTGCCCATTGACCAGCGGCAGCACCCCCAAATCGGCTGGCGCAACGGCCATCCAAGCAAGGGTAATGCCGAGCAACCAGATTCCCAGTACAAGTTTGATGCGCATGAGCTGCTTCCTTCTTTTCGTTCCAATGCATTCTGGAAAATGCTGCTTGAACAAACGCTGAAAGGCGCATTCATCCTCCGTTCATCACCAGTCGCGTAAAAACCCTGCCCATGGCCACTCACACCACGCCCTTTGTTCGTCGCCTGGCCGCTACGCTCTTGGCGCTGCTTCTGCTTGGCGCCAGCCCGCTGCTGCGTGCGGACGACCACCGATCCCATGAACTGGCACGCCAGGCGCTCGAACAGGGCCGGGTGCTGCCGCTGCGCACCGTGCTGGAAAAAATTGAACGCGACTACCAGGGCCAGGCGCTCAAGGTGGAGTTCGAGCAGGACGACGGCCGCTTCCTCTATAAGATTCGATTGCTGCAAAGCGATGGCCGCATGGTCAAGCTCAAGGTCGATGCCGTCGATGGCAAGGTGCTGGAGAGCAAGCGCAAGGAACCAGGAAAGGACAGGGATGCGCATCCTCGTCGTTGAAGATGAACCCACGCTGTGCGACCAGCTGGTGCACGCCATCACGGCCGCAGGGCACACGGTGGAAAGCGCCAGCGACGGCGTCACCGCTCACTACTTGGGCGATGTCGAAGACTTTGACGCCGTGGTGCTGGACCTGGGCCTGCCCACGCTTGATGGCCTTTCCGTGCTGCGCCGCTGGCGCGCAGCGGGGCGCACCATGCCGGTGCTCATCCTCACGGCCCGCAGCGCCTGGCATGAAAAGGTCGCAGGCATAGATGCCGGCGCCGACGACTACTTGGCCAAACCCTTTCACATGGAAGAGTTGCTGGCGCGCCTGCGCGCCCTGCTACGCCGCGGCGGGGAACACAGCAGTGCGCAATGGCAATGCGGAACCATCCTGCTGGACACCCGGCAAGCGCGCGTGCTGGTGGACGGCCTGGCGCTGCAACTGACCAGCCATGAGTTCAAACTGCTGTCGCTGCTGATGCAGCGCAAGGGCGAGGTGCTTTCGCGCACCGAATTGTCCGAGCACATCTATGCGCAGGACGCCGACCGCGACTCCAACACCATCGAAGTCTTTGTCGGTCGCCTGCGCAAAAAACTGCCCCCTGGCAGCATCGAAACCGTGCGCGGTCTAGGCTACCGGCTGATCGACGTGGGCAACGCGGTGTGAGAACGGGGTCGCTGCGCTTGCGCCTGCTGGCAGGCACGCTGGCCTGGATGCTGCTGGCCATCGCCTTGGTGGGCTGGGGCCTGCGCACCTTGTTTCAGGACCATGTCACACAGCAATTGCAGGCCCAGCTGGTGATGCAGCTTGACCACCTGAGTGCCTCCGTCGACTGGAATCCGCCAACCAACGTCAGCGTCAGCCCCATGACCGCCGACCCGCGACTGGCACAACCCCTATCGGGCCTTTACTGGCAGATTGACCGGCTGGGCGCGGCCCCCCAGGCGGGCGTGGCACGCTCGCGCTCGCTGTGGGACCAGGTGCTGCGCTTGCCCGATGTGCCCAAGTCCTACCCCGCCAGTGGCCATACCGTGCTGCAACTGCAGGACGCCCAGGGCCACGCCTTGCTGGCCGTGGCCCGCACCCTGCAACTGCCCGAAGACGATGCGCCATTACTGCGGCTGGTGGTGGCGGGCGACAAAGCCCTGCTGGCCGAACCCCTTCAGCGCTTCACCTACATGCTGCTCATCGCTCTCGGCCTGCTGGCGCTGGTTCTGGCGCTGGCGGTGGCGGTGGAATTGCAACTGGCGCTGCGGCCGCTTCAGCTGCTGCGCGCGCGCTTGGCCGCCGTGCGCAGTGGCGCCGCCGGTCAGCTCGAAGGCAGCTTTCCCCAGGAACTGCAACCGCTGGTCAACGAGTTCAACCACGTGCTGCACGAGAACGCCGACATGGTGCAGCGTGCCCGCACCCAGGCCGGCAACCTGGCGCATGCCGTGCACACGCCGCTGTCCATCCTGGCCAATGCCGCCGCGCAGGAACACGGCCCGCTGGCGCTGCTGGTGCAGGAACAGGTGGCGACCGCGCGCCGCCAGGTCGACTATCACCTGGCCCGCGCACGCGCTGCAGCCGCCGTGCGCGCCACCGGGCTGCGCACCCCCGTGTTGGCGCCGCTGCGCGCACTGCTGCGCACCATGCAGAGCCTGCATGTGGAGCGCGACCTGTCGTTTGAACTCGCGCCCCAGGCGCAGGACGGTGCCTTTCGCGGCGAAGAGCAGGACCTGTACGAACTGCTGGGCAACCTGATCGACAACGCCGGCAAATCGGCGCGCAAGCGCGTGGTGGTCGATGTGCAGCGCGTGCAGGGCCAGTTGTGCTTCACCGTCGATGACGACGGCCCCGGAATCCCCGAGGCCGAGCGCGAGCACATGTTCGAGCGCGGCGTGCAGCTGGACGAGCAGCGACCCGGCTCCGGCCTGGGCTTAGACATCGTGCGCGCGCTGACCGAAACCTATGGCGGCAGCGTGCAGGCCTTGGCCTCGCCCTTGGGAGGCGCACGACTGAAGCTGTGCCTGCCGATGGCGGTGGAAGGCAGCTGACGCGTGATCGCCGTCCCCCGCCCCCTCTCCCCCCAGGATCTGCCCGGTCTGCTTGAGGTGCAGCGCGCCTGCTATGGCGACAGCTACCTCGAAAGTTCAGAGGTCTATGCACGCCGCCTCGCCAGCCCGGCGCAATGCTCGTGGGTGATCGAGCGCACGGGCCGCATCGGCGCCTACCTCGCAGCTTATGACTCGGCCCAAGGCAAGGTCACGCCGCTGCACGGCGATTTCGAAGCATTGGACGCTCCCGACACGCTGTACGTGCACGACATGGCCGTGCTGCCCGAGTTAGCCGGGCAAGGCTTTGCGCAAGCCCTGCTAGCGGCTCTGTGGCGAGATGCTGCTGCGCGTGGTCTCACCCGCTCGGCGCTGGTAGCGGTGCAGGATTCGCAGGGCTTCTGGGAGCGGCGTGGCTATGCCGCTCACCAGCTGCAGGATGTACAGCAGCGTCGGCGCCTTGCCGCTTATGGCCCAGGAGCGGTGTACATGCAGCGCACTATCGCTTGACCATCGCTTGACTAACGCGTCATCGGCAGCGCCACGCCCATGGCGGCAAACGCACCACCGCAAATGCGGTTAAAGCGCTTGCCATAACGTTCGAGCGCCGGGCGAATACGGTTGGCCATGCGGGCCAGCAAATACTCGACGAGGCACTCGATCACCGCAAACGTACCCGCCATGACCACAAACTGCAGCCACAGGCTGCGCGTCGGGTCGAGGAACTGAGGCAGAAATGCCCCGTAGAACAACAGCGCCTTGGGATTCGATACCGCAGCAAACAGCCCCTGGCGAAACAGCTGGCTGCGGCGTGCAAAGGGGGCGTCCGCGCTGGGCGTGAGCTGCAGCGGCGGCGCACGCCACAGCTGAATGCCCAACCACACCAAGTAAGCCCCACCCACCCACTTGAGCACCAGCAGCGCGCTGGCGGACGCCTGGAGCAGCGCGCCGATGCCCAGCATCGACAGTGCAATGACCGCGACAAAACCCAAAGCGCCGCCCGCCACCGTCCAGAGCGTGCGGCGGTGCCCGTGCAACGCCCCATTGGTGAGTGCCAGCAGGCTGTTGGGGCCAGGCGTGAGCGAAAGGCCGACCGCCGCGACGAGATAAATCAACCACGTATGCCAAGCCACCATGCACCTCCGACAAGCCCAAGAATCGGGCACGTGGCACCAGTATAGAAATCTCGGCGCTTGCCGGAAAAAGCGTGGAGTAAGCGAGTTCACGATAATGCCCGCCATGCCAAACCGCTGGAAACCCAACGCCACCGTCGCCGCCATCATTGAGCAGGACGGGCGTTTCATGCTGGTCGAAGAAGAAACCGCCGACGGCCTCAAGCTCAACAACCCCGCCGGTCACCTCGACCCCGGCGAGTCGCCCGAGGACGCCTGCACCCGCGAAGTACTCGAGGAAACCGCGCACGATTTCACGCCTACGGCGCTGGTCGGCATCTACCTCAACCGCTTTACGCGCACGCGCACTGGCGACGACATCACCTACCTGCGCTTTGCCTTCACCGGCACGCTGGGGGCGCACCACAGCTGGCGGCAGCTTGACGACGGCATCGTGCGCACGGTCTGGCTGACCCTGGATGAGCTGCGGGCCACGGCGGAGCGCCACCGCAGCCCGCTTGTGCTGCAGTGCATTGAGGACTACTTGGCAGGCAAGCGCTACGCGCTGGAACTGGTGCACACCGACGCCAGCGTGCTGACCCATGTCGTTGCCTGAACCTACTGGGCGGCGCCAGCGGGTCGTCGTCGGCCTCTCGGGCGGGGTCGATTCGGCCGTGACCGCCTGGCTGCTCAAATCCATGGGCCACGAAGTGGTCGGCATCTTCATGAAAAATTGGGAAGATGACGACCGCCCCGTAGGGGCGGGTGACGACGACCCCGGGTACTGCTCGTCGAACGTCGATTTCGTCGATGCCGCCGCCGTGGCGGACGTGATCGGCATCGAGATCGAGCACGTCAACTTCGCCGCCGAATACAAAGACCGCGTGTTTGCCGAGTTCCTGCGCGAATACCAAGCGGGACGCACGCCCAACCCCGATGTGCTGTGCAACGCCGAGATCAAGTTCAAGGCCTTCCTCGACCACGCCATGCGCCTGGGCGCCGACAAAATCGCCACGGGCCACTACGCCCGTGTGCGCCAGAGCAGCAACACCGGCCTGTTCGAGCTGCTCAAAGGTTTGGACACCAGCAAAGACCAAAGCTACTTTCTGCACCGCCTGACCCAGGCGCAACTCGCCAAGACCTTGTTCCCGGTGGGTGAACTGCAAAAAACCGTGGTGCGCCGCATCGCAGCCGAAATCGGCTTGCCCAATGCGAAGAAAAAGGATTCCACTGGCATCTGCTTCATTGGCGAGCGGCCATTCCGTGAGTTTCTCAACCGCTACATCGCGCATGCGCCCGGCCCCATTCAGGACGAGCGCGGCCGCACGCTGGGGCATCATGTGGGGCTGTCGTTCTACACGCTGGGTCAGCGCCAAGGGCTGGGCATTGGCGGCGTGAAGGAAAAGGGCGCGCAGCGCGGGGCCGGCGAGCACGAGCCTTGGTTCGTCGCCCGCAAGGAACTTGCCACCAACACCTTGCGCGTGGTGCAGGGGCACGACCACCCGTGGCTGCTGTCGCACCAATTGGAGGCGCAGGAGCCAAGCTGGTGCGCCGGCCACGCCCCCGCGCCCGGCCAGTACGCCGCGAAGACGCGCTACCGCCAGCAGGATGCGGCGTGCACGCTGGAGGATTCTGCTGACGGTTTCGCACTGCGCTTTCCCGAAGCTCAGTGGGCGGTGACGCCGGGCCAAAGTGCGGTGCTGTACGACGGAGATATCTGTCTGGGCGGCGGCGTGATTTCGGGCGCTGGCGCGTGACAGTTAAATAAAACTTATAGAGAAAATGGCCTCTAGCGCTTATGCATAATGCGCTAGTAGCTATTTATTTCATAGCGACTTGGCTATGACTGGCGACGTTTCCGCCGACAGCGCTTGTCCCCGCCTCGCCTCGATGTAAATGCGGTTGATGCGGGGGTAGCGCGCTCCAATCTCCAGCTCGATGGCTTCCACCGTCTGGGCCACCTCATCGGCGCTGGCATCGCCGTCGAACTCCACATCCATAGCCAGCAGAACTTCGTCGCGGCCCATGTACATCGAGAGCGGCGGGCGCGCATGCTCCACATGCGGGTGCGATTCGGCCAGCGCCACAATTGCGTCCGCCGTGTCGCGCCGGATGCCCTCGCCAATCAGCAGGCCGTGCGATTCGCGGATCAACAGCACAGCTACACAGGCCAGCAAAACGCCAATTGCCACCGAGGCTGCGCCATCAAGCACAGGCATGTCCAGCGCATGGCTGGCGTATACGCCGGCCCCCGCAATCGCAAGACCCAGCAGCGCCGCGCCATCCTCGGCCAACACGGTGTAAATAGACGGGTCTTTGCTCGCGTGCAGCGAACGCCAGAAGGGCCGGCCACCCACTTCGCTCTTGAACTGGCGCAGGGCGACAAAAAAGCTCGCGCCTTCGAAAAGCGCAGCCGCGCCCAGCACGATGTAGTTCCAGAACGGGTCGGTCAGTGCCTCGGGCTGCAACATATGCTGCACGCCCTCGTACATTGAAATGCCGCCGCCCAGCCCAAAGATCAGCACCGCAACGATCAGGCTCCAGAAGTACAGCTCCTTGCCGTGGCCGAAGGGGTGCTCCCGCGACGCGGGGCGTTTGCTGCGGTGCAGGCCCACGAGCAACAGCAGGCCGTTGCCTGTATCCACCGTGGAGTGCACCGCTTCCGACAGCATGGCCGAACTGCCCGTGACGCCCGCGACCACGAATTTGGTTATGGCAATAGCGACATTGGCAGCGATTGCGCCGTAGACGGCAACTTTGGATTCAGCCATAAAAACGACGATCGGCTGGGGCTACGGCTTGCATTCGGCTCCAACCGAATCATAAAAAGTAGTTCCTAGAAGGGTTATACGCACTAAAAACTGTGGTTAGGGCACTTCCTGTGAGTGAGTGACTCGACTTCTTTGCGTCCGGGTTGTGGGTTCGACCTAAATATGTCGTCAAAAGACCCTTTTCGAGGCGGCCAGATTCGACTTTGTTGATAGGCTCCACATTCTTCGCATCCATGACCGTTCGCAACGGAGAGGCCTAACTCGGAAGATACGTACACCTGTTTTTCCGTGCTCATAGCTTAGAGGTCATCAGTCCTACATGTTCGTTCAGCGGCGGCGAGCAATTGAGATGGCCGGCATCTAAGCACTGCGGCGATGACACCGACGCTTTCAAGTGCCGCGGAAGTTGTGCCACGTTCAAGCATGCCAATGAAGTTCTTGTGTAGGCCCGCCATCGAGGCGAGTTCACTCTGCGTAAGGCCCATGGCTAGCCGACGCTCGCGGACGACGATACCGAAAGCCTGTGACAGGTTCATTTAGGTCAGGCGTGCACCGGCACGTCTTTGGTGTGGTGGCAGGCGAACTTTACCCAAAGAAATGGAGGCAGAGGCCCATTCCCCGGGTAGGCCGTGGATACGGCCAAGCTCCGATTAGACAACGCGCGCTCAGGAAATGCTGAAGTTGCAGGTCGAGGACACGTTGCTTCTTACAGTTTCATTCGCAAATCGCAGCCCCCTAAAAACACAATATACTGTTCTTCTATGCGACTCTTAGCGAGGTTGTTCCCAATGAATACGCTCTTACTGCGCACACGCGAATGCGACGGCCGAAGGCCCGGCGCCCCTGAACGTGGAATCCGGTTCTGGACTCACGCCGAGGTGCCGGGTGACATCTGGTTTGTTCTTGAATGTGCCGTCGAGACGGTAGGCATTGGTATCGATATCAGACGCTTCGTCACTGCGAGCTTTTGGGAAGCCCGCGTGCTCTACAAAACGACAGCGTTTGAGTGGGCGAATTTGCATGCCTATGTCCGGTCTCCAACCGACTTCGCCAGCGGTCACCTGTTTCAAACGGTGGCTGAGGTTGTGCGCGTCGACCGGGGTGACGCGCTCTTGCTGCGCATGGAGTCGGGTCTGATGCTCATGGTATCGGGGGGGAAAGTCCTCAACGGCCCTTCCATCGCAGTGGGGCGCACCGTCTTTCCTTAACTGGAAGCATCTGAACCATCTTGCGGGCAGTTTGGCAGTCGCAAACCTCATGTCGGTTTACGACTTGTAGCAGCCTTCGAGCACCGTGCCGCAAAGCTGCCGCAGCGGCCGTATGGATCGTCAAGTTCTACCGGATCGAATGGGTAGCGCCCAAGTAGACTGATACACGTCATGCAGATCTACAGAACACTGTCTGAATTGCTTCAGATAGTGCTCTGTACGCACAAACGTGCCCGCCGTCTGCACTACCGTATTGAAACAAGAAAACTCCATGACCAGCATCCAACAACGTGCCGAACTCCAACGCCGAATCTGGCAAATCGCCAACGATGTCCGTGGCGCCGTCGACGGCTGGGACTTCAAGCAATACGTGCTTGGCTCCCTGTTCTACCGCTTCATCAGCGAAAACTTTGCGGCATACATCGAAGGCGGTGACGACAGCATCGACTACGCAGCACTTTCCGACCTGGTCATCACGCCGGAAATCAGAGACGACGCCGTCAAAACCAAGGGCTACTTCATCTACCCCAGCCAGTTGTTCAAGAGGGTGGCTGCCAGCGCCAACACCAACGAAAGCCTGAACACCGACCTGTCCACTATTTTTTCCGTCATTGAAGCCTCTGCCATCGGCTACCCGTCCGAGCGCGACATCCGGGGCCTGTTTGCCGACTTCGACACGACCAGCAATCGCCTGGGCAACACCGTCAAAGACAAAAATGCCCGTTTGGCCAAAGTGCTCAAAGGCGTGGCCGACTTGGACTTTGGCACCTTCGACGACAGCGGTTTTGAAGCCCACAAAATCGACCTGTTTGGCGACGCCTACGAATTCCTCATCTCCAACTACGCCGCCAATGCCGGCAAATCTGGTGGCGAGTTTTTTACTCCGCAACAGGTCTCCAAGCTGATCGCCCGGCTGGCCATGCACGGGCAGAGCAGCATCAACAAGATTTACGACCCCGCCTGTGGCTCCGGGTCGCTGCTTTTGCAAGCGAAAAAGCAGTTCGACGACCACATTATTGAAGATGGTTTTTTCGGCCAGGAACTCAACCACACCACCTACAACCTGGCGCGGATGAACATGTTCCTGCACAACGTCAACTACTGGTTGGTAGCGCGGGCCTTCAAACTGTCCCCTGAAGCCGGTCGCGCGGTAGCCTTCAGCGCCAGCACCCGCAACTCCCTGGTGGTGCTTCCGCTCGCATTGGCGGTGCCTGGTGCAATACCGATCCTGCCGGCGGTCATCGTCACGCAGACACTGGTGGAGTTGTTGGGCGAACTTGTCTACGTACGGCTGATACCGGCCTGGGGGCACAAGACTGCAGCCATCGAAACGACTGCCGCATCGCCAGCGCCACCAGAGCGCCGATCAAAGCCAGCACCGTGATGGCGGCCCCCAACCGGAAGTAGGCCCATGCGGATGCGGATGCCTTTTCCCTACAACCTGGGCTGGCAGCAGCCTGTCCGTCCAAAGCCGAACTGAGGCTCGTCAGCGCATGGCCTCTGCTTTTGACTGCACTGCACTTAGACACAGTGCTGTCAAAACTGTAATGCAGCGGTCACCGGCACGTGGGGGCCGGATTTTTAGACTTGTCTCCGAGGTGCAAGAAGGTTGTGCCTCCTGAATCCCCTCCTGGGAGTTCAGTGCTCAAGGAGATCCCATGAAAGCTCGTTTCGCCCTTGTCGCATGCAGCTTAGCCTCTGCTACGGCGTCTTTCGCTTCGACTGCGTTTCACACCAGCCCTATCCATGAAGAAAGTGTCGCTTTCGTGCCATCTCACGTGGGCGGCACCGTCAGCCGGGAAGACGTCCAACAAACCGTGCTCGTTGCGCAGCCAGTTGTGCAAAATATTCTAAAAGGCACTGCGTTGGGAAATATCTTCCTGTAGTGCAATTTTTTGTCTGCACCCCCGATGTCACCTAACCGTCAGGTCGGAGACCAGGCGAGCCTTGTAAGCCCGATCCCGAATAGCGTCTTCGCCGTCAGTCGCCCATACAAACGTGCTCTTCCACGCCCAAACTGTTCCATCGATACGCAGAAATCGTAGGTCGCCAGCCTTGCCGTCGACGGTTGCGACTTGACGCTCTCCTTCGAAATCCAAAGTGAACGTATGCGTTCCCGGCTTCAACTTGAAGCGCACCATCGTGTTGGGGAGGGTCTCGGCGGCCATTGCGTTATCCGCGCTGATTTTCACAAAGTGCCCGCCATCTCCCCAGTTGCGCCGTACGACGTAGACGGTGAACGCATTCGGATCAGGAGTAAAGCGCTTCGCCTGCGCGTCGGCATTCAGGCTGGGGGCGGGTACCCGAGTGCACGCGATTGCTCGACCTTTACTGGTTTTGTAGCAGTATGGCGCTTCGACGGAGGAATCCGCCCCAGTACGGGTAGCACAACCCGCCAGCAGGCCAGTGGCCAGCACAGAGGTCAGGATCAAGGAGAGGCGGCGGGTGCCTGAATATGCCGGATTTTTTGTCATGGATCCGATTCTTTTCTGTTGAGGCTGTTGAGTAGCGGCTGAAGGTTCGTCAGCGACTCCGGCACTTTTACCCCACGGTCTGCCTCCTTCGACTACATCTGGCGATGCCGCGATTTCGGTGTTTTTCGATATTTCAAACGCATTGCCTGTCGATCCCTCAGTCTCTTGGCCAAGCGTCGGCTGTACTTGATTTTTATGTCCATTGGCGGATGGCGTTTGAGCCAAATACGCCGCAGCCTCCAAAACACAAACACGGAGGTCAACAAGCCGATCCAAATCCAGAACAGTTTGGCAAAAGGCGCGACCTGTGCCGCCTGCATTGACATGGATCGCTCCTTTTTGCCTCCAGCAAAGGCATATTGCCGATGGGCTGACCGAACTCGCCGCTATGTAGTCAGTTGCTTTGACGTGAACCGACTGCTGAAAGTGGATCAACACTGGGGCGTCGCGAGGGCGATCCCCCCAGCCAGGCTTCGTATTACTTCAGCGTGAAACGAACAGAGGCAACCGACTTGCCGGCCTTCGAGACAGCGACGACGGCTTTGGTACCGGCGGGGACTTTGAAGCTGCCCGTGGCTTCCAGCTTGCCGTCACCGGCTTGGAGCTGGACATCCTGTTTCTCGCTGCCTGCCAGCAGCGTGACCTTGGCGGTCATTCCCGCCACGGCAACTGGCTTTCCATGATCGCGCATATAGAGCTGCAGCTTGTCGGCGCTGGCGACGAGTTCGTACTCGACCTCCTTGGCTTCGGCGACAGCACCACCGTGCATCGGTTTGATGTCGTGACCATGGTTGTCAGCAGCGAACGCCGTGCCGCAGGCCGACACCGCCACTGCGAGAATGAGTTGGGAGAGTTTCATGACATTTCCTTTGGGGTTGGAGAAAAGGGAAGGTCCCGCGATCAGCGAGCGGGACCGTTTCAACTACACGGGAGCGGACACGTCCGGGGGATGCGAGGGCTCAGCAGACACGTCCTCATCTTCCTCGTCGGGCCGGTGGGCCAGACGGTAAAGAATCGGCAGCACGAGAAGCGTGAGCAGCGTGGACGAAAGAATCCCGCCGATCACTACGGTGGCCAGGGGACGCTGGACTTCAGCGCCGGTGCCCGTCGCAATGGCCATGGGAATGAAGCCCAGCGAGGCCACCAGGGCAGTCATCAGCACGGGGCGCAACCGGGTCAACGCGCCATCCCGGATCGCTTCGTCAAGTCCAACGCCGCCCTCCCTCAAGCTGCGGATATAGGAAATCATCACCAGCCCGTTGAGCACTGCCACCCCAGAGAGCGCGATGAAGCCAACGGCCGCGGAGATGGACATCGGGATATCCCGAAGCCAAAGCGCCAGAATGCCCCCCGTCAAAGCGAACGGGATGCCTGTGAAGACCAGCAAACCGTCCTTGGCATTGCCGAACATTGCGAACAGCAGCACGAAAACCAGCAGCAGAGACACAGGCACAACGATCTGCAGGCGCTTCGTGGCCGATTGCAGGTTCTCGAAGGTTCCACCCCAGCTCGTCCAGTAGCCGGTAGGAATCTTGATCTGGGCCAGGCCTTGCTCGGCCTCTGCCACAAAGGAACCCACATCGCGCCCGCGCACGTTGGTGCTTACGACGATGCGCCGCTTGCCGTTTTCGCGGCTCACCTGGTTGGGGCCGGGTGCAAGTTCGAAAGTCGCGACCTCGCCCAAGGGGATGAAGTTCGTCTTGGCCTCCGTGCCACTGGCAGAACGCGGCAGCGGAATAGGGAGCCGTTTCATCCCTTCCAGGTCGTTACGCAGGGTCTCAGGCAAGCGCACCAGGATGTCAAACCGGCGATCTCCCTCGAACATGGTGCCCGCCTCGCGACCACCGATGGCGGTGGCCACGGTGTCTTGGATGTCGGCGACGTTAAGGCCATAGCGTGCGGCCTTCTGGCGGTCGATGTTCACGGTCAGCATCGGAAGGCCCGTCGTCTGCTCGACCTTCACCTCAGAGGAGCCCTGGATCTTCTGCAGCATCGCTGAGACTTCTTCAGCGGACTTGTTGAGCACCTCCATGTCGTCGCCGAAGATCTTGACTGCCACATCGCTTCGCACACCCGAGATCAGCTCGTTGAAGCGCAGCTGAATGGGCTGGGAAAACTCGTAGTTGTTGCCCGGAATCTTCCCGAGAACCCCCTGGATGCCCGCTAGCAGCTCATCGCGGGTCTTGCGAGGCTCCGGCCATTCGTCCATCGGCTTGAGCATGATGTACCCGTCCGAAATGTTGGGTGGCATCGGGTCGGAGGCAATTTCCGCAGTACCGGTTCTGGCGAAGATGCGCTCGATCTCCGGAAACTTCGCTTTCAGGGTCTTTTCGATCTGCTGCTGCATTGCAATTGACTGGGAAAGACTGGTGCCCGGAATGCGCAGCGCCTGAATCGCAAAGTCACCTTCGTTCAGGTTGGGAATGAACTCGCTACCCATGCGGGTCGCGATCAAGCCGCACAGGATCACAGCGACCGCGGCAATGGTGAGGACCAGAGTTTTGGCGGACATCACGCGATCAAGCAGCGGGGCGTAGATGCGCTTGGCATAGCCAAGAAGAAAATTCTCCTTTTCGCTGACGCGATTGCCGATGAAGAGTGCGACGGCCGCCGGGATGAACGTCACGGACAAAATCATCGCGCCCAGGAGTGCGGCGACAACGGTGAATGCCATTGGGTGGAACATCTTCCCCTCCACGCCTGTCAGCGCGAAGATGGGCAGGTATACCACCATGATGATGAGTTGCCCGAACAGCAGCGGACGGCGCGATTCCTGGGATGCCAGGAACACTTCATGGAAGCGCTCGGCCCGCGTCAGCGGTCGACCGTGGTGGGCCTGCGCATGGGCAAGACGCCGCACGCAGTTCTCGACGATCACGACAGCTCCGTCAATGATGATGCCAAAGTCCAGGGCCCCGAGGCTCATCAGGTTGGCGCTTACCTTGTACTGGACCATGCCCGTGAACGTAAAGAGCATCGACAAGGGAATGACCATTGCAGTGATAATTGCTGCGCGGATGTTCCCAAGAAAAAGGAACAGGATCACGATCACGAGGACGGCACCTTCCAGCAGGTTCTTCTTCACCGTACTGATGGCCTTGTCAACGAGCACCGTACGGTCATAGACGGTCACCGCGTGGACTCCGTCCGGAAGACTCTTGTTGACCTCCACCATCTTCTCGCTCACGGCCTGCGAGACGGTTCGGCTGTTTTCGCCGATCAGCATGAACACTGTCCCGAGAACCACTTCGCGGCCGTTGTCTGTGGCTGCGCCAGTGCGCAGCTCCCGGCCAATACCCACTTCCGCCACGTCCCGGATGCGCACGGGCACGCCGTTGACACTGCTGAGGATCACGTTGCCGATGTCTTCCAGGGACTTCACCTGTCCTGGCGCCCGGATGAGGTATTGCTCGCCGCGCTTTTCGATATAACCCGCGCCGACATTGCCATTGTTGCGCTCTAGAGCGGTGACCACATCCTGCATCGTCACGCCCAGTGAAGCCAGGCGCTCGGGGATTGGCGCTATCTGATACTCCTTGGCGAAGCCACCAATGGAGTTGATTTCCGTCACGCCTGGGACGTTTCGCAGTTGCGGCTTGATGATCCAATCCTGGATCTCGCGCAGGTCGGTTGGGGTGTAGGGTGAGCCGTCGGGCTTCTTCGCCCCGTCCTTGGTTTCGACCGTCCAGAGATAGATTTCCCCCAGCCCGGTGGAGATGGGCCCCAGTGCCGGCGTGATACCGGCGGGCAGCTTGTCGCGCGCTTCCTGGATGCGCTCGTTGACGAGCTGACGTGCGAAATAGATGTCGGTGCCGTCCTTGAAGATGACGGTCACCTGCGACAGGCCATAGCGCGAAAGCGACCTGGTCTGCTCAAGATTGGGCAACCCAGCCATCACCGTCTCGATAGGGTACGTGACCCGCTGTTCCGTCTCAAGCGGGGAGTAGCCCGCGGCCTGTGTGTTGATCTGAACCTGAACGTTCGTGATGTCGGGCACGGCATCAATCGGCAGCTTCTGATAGCTGAAAACGCCGAGCGCAGCCATCGCGAGGGCCGCAAGCAGGACCAGCCAACGTTGCTCGATTGAAAATCGAATGAGTTTCTCAAACATATATGGGCTCCGCGATTAGTGCGTGTGTTCGGCAGATCCCTTGCCGAGCTCGGACTTCACGACGAAGCTGCCTGTCGAGGCGTAGGGCATGCCGGATTTGAGGCCTTGAAGGACCTCGATCCGCTTGCCGTCGCTGCGTCCCAGTTTCACGGGCTGGGTAATGAACCCCCCGTTGACCTTGAGGAAGACAACAGGCTTTTCTCCCACGTTCTGGACGGCGTCGGCCGAGATCGTCACGGGCGCGGCAGTTTCTTCGGACACCACCTCGACGTTCACGAAGAGGCCGGGGCGCCAGGCGCCCTTGGGGTTTTCCAGAACCACGCGGGCTTTTGCTGTGCGGGTCTGCTCCCCGATCAATGCGCCCACAAAGGCCACTGTGCCAGTGGCCGAAGCGTCAAACGCCGTAGCCTTGATGGTCACTTTCTCGCCCACCCGCACCGACGGCAGGTCTTTCGCCGGAACGTTGATTTCCGCCCACACCTGGGAAAGGTCGGAGATGGTGAAGACGGCTGTATCTTCCTTCACGGCTTCGCCGAGACTCAGATGCTTCTCGATGACGATTCCGTCAAAGGGCGCACGCAGTTCGATGCGATTCAAACCGGACACTGACGACGTGGACAGGCCCAGGGCACTCAGTTTCTGGTTGGCGTTGGCCACTGCCACTTCCGCTTCGCTCAAGGCCTGCCTGGCCTGCAGGTAGTCCTGCTCAGCCGAAACCTTCTGCTCCCACAGCTTCTTCTCCCGCTCGTAGGTGGTCTTGGCCAGCACCAGGCGCTTCTGAGTAGTTTGCAATTCGCTGCGTTGCTCCGAAGCGGTGGGGCTTGCAATCGCAGCCAGTACCTGTCCTTTCTTGACTACCTGTCCCAGACTGGCGCTGACGCTTTCCACCACACCCGCAAGGCGTGGGACCACGTGCGAGGTACGGTCTTCATTCAGCCGAATTTCACCAGGCAATAGCAGGGATGTCTTGATATTCGCTGCGGAGGCGGTATCCACGCCGATCGAGGCAGCCTTGATCTGAGCATCGGTCAGTTCGATCTTTCCCTCTTCCTTGCTCATCACGAACATGAAGGGCTCGGTGGCCGTCTGCGCGATGATCTCGATCTCGAAAGCATGAGGTTCGGCGACGATCTCGCGACTGACCAGGCTGTCTTTTTCCTGGATGAACGTCAACTTCTGCTTCTCGTCGGTCGGGCGGGTCACCGTTGCCGTGACCGTCGCCGAGTTCAGGGGCAGTGCTTTGCCCTTGTCGAAAAGCCAGATCCGCAGCCGAGGCTCGCCGCCATCCTCTTGCAGCAGCGCCTCCAGGCTGAAATCACCTTCCTTGAAGACGGTCCCGCCATGGGCCCCCTTGGCTTCGCTCTTTTCGTGGTGCTCGCCATCGGCATGGCCTTTGTCATCATCGTGACCCGTCTCACCGGCCTTGCCGTGATGCTCGCCGTCGCCATGGCCCTTTGCCTCGGTGTGGCCACCATGACCGTGGCCATCGCCTTCGGCGGCTGCCGCCTTGGGTTTGCCGCCGCCCTGAAGGATGAAGGCTCCTGCGCCAACCCCCAGTGCGAGGACGACGGCAATGGCGATCAGGTGCTTTTTTCTGATGGTGGATTTGCTGGTGTTCATAGTCATTCTCAGTTCTGTGTGGCGATCAGGCGGGGATCGGAAGGGCCGCCGAGCAGGCGATCAACCTCGGCCGCCGCACGATGCGCTTCGCCGAGTGCTTTGAGATATTGGGATTTGGCGGTGAAGTAGGTGCGCTGCGCATCAAGCACCTCCAGGAAATTGAACTTGCCGTTCTCAAAGCCAATGGTTGCCGCGTCATACGCTGACTTAGCGCCCGGCAGAACTTCCTGCTGCAGCGACTGCACCTCCGCTGCAATCGTGGACAGTCGCTCCCGGGCCTGTGCCACTTCGCTGTGCAGACGCACGATGGCGCCCTGCAACTCATCTCGCGCCTTGTCCTCAAGCTTGAGTGCTTCAAGGAGATTGCCTTGGTTGCGGTCAAACACCGGTAGAGGGACAGAAACGCCGAAGAGAAGAACGTTTCGCTGCGTCTCGTTGCTGCGTTGCATGCCCACGCTGACGGTGACGTCCGGCACTCGCTTGCTTTGCTCCAAATCTGTCAGGGCCTTGCGCCGATCCACCTCGACGCGTGCCAGGACAACGGCAGGCGAAGAAGAAATCAGCGCCTGAAGTTCGGCGAGGTTGGGTACGGGAGGGAGGGTTTCAGCCGTGCCCTCCAGCACGATGTAAGGAACGTCGGTCCGTCCCATGAGCGCGAAAAGGCGGGACAGGGCATTGCGCTGTTCACTCGCAGCCTGAGCGAGCTCAACGCGGATACCGGCTTCCGCGACCCTCGCCTTGGTCTCTTCAACTGGCGACACCTTGCCGGCCGCCACGCGCTTTGCAACAGTGTCCGTCGAAGACTTTGCAAGCGCCGTGCTGTCCGTCGCGAGCGCCAGGCGCTCCCGCGCCGTCAGCACATCGAAGTAGGCTGCAGCGACATTGGCCCGCACCGTGGCCTTCAGTTCGATGAGTTGGGCCTGCGCCTGTTCGCGGGACTTTTCCGCGGCCTTGGTGCGTGCCGCGCGCTTTCCCCCCAACTCCACGGGAAGATTGAGTTGCCAGCTTTGCGTGCGCGTTTTGGAGCGCGCATCTTCCAGCGAGTAGGCAAGCTCCGGGTTGGGTCGTGCGCTTCCTTGAAGCACTTGACCCTCGGTCGCCTCCAACTGACGCATCGCAGCTGCCACCTCGGGATTTCCCTCCAGAGCGAACTCGATGGCCCTGGCCAGCGACAGCGGCGTGGAAGCAGCCGTAGCGGCAGCCTGAGGTGCTTGCCCGCTGGCGATTGGTGCTTGCGACACGCCCTGCGCAAAAGCGCCGCTGGACGCCGCCAGCAATACGGCCGCTGCGCTGGCTGCGAACCCGATTTTCTTGCGGCCGCGCCATGCGTCCGGCTTGCTTTGAAGGTAAATACCCTTGGACATCCGATTCTCCAGTGATTTCAAAACACGAAGGAATCGGCGGGGTGGCAACCGTGCAGTTGCCTGGCAACTCGTCACTCATCACAGTCGCGACAGGCGCAACTACATCCGCCTGTTGGGCGGACACGGATGACTGAAAGAAGGAGAGATGCCCCGCCGATTAGGCGAGGACAGGCCACCGAGGGCGGTCAGGGGGGGTGGGCGTTACACCAGCCAACTGCTCGTTGGGCTGTGCACCCACGCGACCGTCGTGGGAAGAACCTTGCTTCACATAGGGCAGGTTGAGGGCGCCGATGCCGGCGCCATGGCAGACCCAGCAATCGATATCAAACTGGTCGGCACTTTGCCCGTTTTTGTCTGCTTGGTCGATCGCGATTTTGGACTCATGCTTGTGCTCATGATGCCCCACGTGTTGCACCTGGGCTGTCGTGCTTTCGTGCTTGCAGTAAGCTGCAACCGCAGACCAGCTGAACTGGAACGGTAGCAATCCAAGCAGAAAAACAGCTATCAAGCGGCGCATCTTTTTAGTCTAGCACGCGACTTTGGAATCTTCGTGCGGGGTGTAGTTAGAAGCTGGGGCAGCAGGCAACCCGATGAATCAATTACCGGTGCTGTACAGCTCCTGGATACGCTCCTTTTCTGCAGCAGACATGTTCAGGTACTCCTGTTGCACCTGTGCACGGGTCTTAGATGAGCCCGTTGCTTTGACGGGCAGAGCACCGCCGCGCTGGAGGATCGCCAGTGTTCCGTCCTTGCGGGCCACCGCCACCGCCTGAAGTACATCTTCCCGAGACGTTGTGCTCTGGAAATGATCGGGATGGGTAGTGAAGCCGACTTCGCCTCCAGCGGGGTGATACAGGGAGGATGCAGATGCCAGACTCGGGGCCGCGATGGCCAGGGCGATCAGGGTAAGCGTGAAGGGTTTGCGAACAGTCATGGGGGTTCTCCGGGATCAGGTGAGCTTTCGGCGACTTGCCTCTGCTATGCCTTTCGACATGGGATGAACTTTAATAACGCGCCCCCGACAAGGCGCCAACAGCCAGATAACAAATTCGTAAACTACGAACAGGCCGGATTCTTCGAGAATGGCAGCATGAAAATTTTGCTCATCGAAGACGAAGTCAAGCTGGCCGAGTATCTGCGCAAGGGCCTGGGAGAGGCCGGCTACGTGGTGGACGTTGCACACAACGGGGTGGATGGCCTTCACATGGCTCTGGAAGGCGTGCACGATCTGCTGGTCTTGGACGCGATGCTTCCAGGGATCGACGGCTTCAGCCTTTTAACAGCCTTTCGCAAGACCAAGCAGACGCCGGTCTTGATGTTGACAGCAAGGGTCAGCGTCGAGGATCGGGTATTGGGACTCAAGACGGGTGCTGACGACTATCTGGTCAAGCCCTTTGCGTTTTCCGAACTGAGCGCCCGCATTCAGGTGCTGCTCCGGCGGACCCATGGTGCGAGGGATGCCGCAGAGCCCACGCAACTGCGTTTGGCGGACCTTGAATTGGACCTGGTACGGCGCAAAGCGTCCCGGCGTGGTCAGCGTTTGGAGTTGACTGCCAAGGAATTTCTGCTCCTGACGCTGTTTCTGAGAAGAAAAGGGGAAGTGCTTTCTCGCACTGAGATCGCTGAGCAGGTGTGGGATATGAACTTCGACAGCGATACCAGCGTGGTGGAGGTCGCGATCCGGCGCCTCCGTACCAAGATCGATGTGCCGTTTGACACTACGCTGCTCCACACCATTCGCGGCATGGGATATGTCATGGAGGACCGCAACGGATGAAGGCGTTGGCCCAACATCGCTCATTGCGCCAGCGGTTGTCGTGGTGGCTGGCGCTGCAGAGCTTTGCCGGACTCGGGGTGGTCTGTCTGATGGTTTATCTGGTGACCGAGTTCAATTTTCGTGATCGGCAAGAGGAAACGCTGGCACAAAAAGAAACCGTCATTCGGCACTTGCTGCAGGATGGCAAGGAGCATGGGGATTCGGAAGACCTTGCGCACAAACTCGATGACTTCCTTGTTGGGCACGGAGATCTGTCGCTCGAAGTCGCGCAGGCGGACGGGATGGTTATCTACGCCCACGCCCGCAACCAGAGTGCCAAGACGGTATGGCGCCAACGGCAGTTCGAAGTAGCACAGACTGCGGACCAGACTCCCTCAAAGAACTTGCGCGTTCAGCTGTCGCTGGACATTCGAACCGACCACCAGTTGTTGCACCGACTTGCTCTTACCTTGCTGGTCGCAGCCATCGGTGGGGCCATCGTTGTATCGCTGGGCGGATTCTCCCTGGTCAACTTGGGCCTGGCGCCCGTCCGAAGACTGGCCAGTCAGACGCGCGCAGTGTCGGCTGACAATCTACATCAACGTCTCGACAGCGCCGAGCAGCCCCTTGAGCTCGTGCCTCTGATCGACCAGTTCAACGCGCTTCTGGCGCGCATTGAGAAGGCGTATTTACAAATGGAGGGCTTCAATGCGGACGTGGCGCATGAGTTGTGCACGCCTTTGGCCACGCTCATTGCCAACAATGAATTGGCTTTGCTGCGCCCTGAGCGGGCGGATATGCGCGAGGTGCTGGCGTCCAACTTGGAGGAGTTGCACCGCCTGACCGGCATCGTAAATGACATGCTGTTCCTGTCCCAGGCGGATCGGGGTGTGGGAGCGCGCCGCGCGCCCGTGGCGAGCCTTGCATCAGTGGCTGCTGACGTACTGGACTACCACGAGGCCGCGCTGTCCGAGGCAGCTCTCACAGCTAAAGTGGTTGGTGATGCGCATGGCGCCTTCGACGTGCCGTTGCTGCGCCGGGCCCTGTCGAACTTGCTCGGCAACGCCACTCGATACGCGAGCTCTGGCTCAATCGTCCAGATCAACCTCAGAACCACCGATGAGGGTCGTGTGCTGATCAGTGTCACCAACTACGGCAGCACGATCGATCCCGAGATACTTCCGCAGCTGTTTGATCGATTTTTCCGCGCAGATCCTGCGCGCAGCCATGGGCAGAGCAACCATGGCCTCGGTTTGGCCATAGTAGGCGGTATTGCACGCATGCATCAGGGCAAGCCATTCGCATCGTCAGAAAATGGGGTAACGAATGTGGGAATCGAAATTCGCCCGAATTGATGGTGGTTTTCAACGGGGTGGGGTCGATCCTGTGCCCCTGCGACTGGGTACGGACCGTTCAGAAATCCGATTTACCCAGGACAAAGCAGTCATATTCTTTTTGCTGCTTGACTTTAAAGCCACTTCAAGGTTTCCAATTGGGCTATGAAATCAGAAACAAGCACACCTCCCACCACTGTTGACACCTGCTGCTCCTCGGGCAGTTCCAGTTCCGCAGCAGCGGTCCCTGCAGCCGCAAGCATCCCGGGCCAAGGCAAGCTGTTCCGAATCGCCACCATGGACTGCAGCGCTGAGGAGTCGGAGATCCGGCGGGCGCTGGAACCTCTGGAGGGAATCCGCTCGTTGGGCTTCCAACTCGGCGCGCGCACGCTGAAGATCGATGCGGAGGATCGCGCCTTGCCCCTGGCGCTCGATGCCATCCGCAAGGCGGGCTTCGATCCACAGCCGGTGGTCGCTGCGGTAGACACCCAGGGTAGCCAGGGCCGGGTGTTTCGCATTGCGACCATGGACTGCAGCGCCGAGGAGGCGGAGATTCGCCGGGCGCTGGAGCCTCTGGATGGGATTCGCTCTCTGGGCTTTCAGCTCGGTGCGCGGACGCTGAAGATCGATGCCGACGAAGGCACCTACCCGCTGGCCCTCGACGCCATCCGCAAAGCGGGCTTCGATCCGCAGCCAGTGGCCGGCGCCAATGGCTCCGAGGGCGGACAGGCGGGCGAACCAGCCGAAGGCGACGACCATGGACATGGTTTTGCAGGCGGCATCTCCCGTTTGGTGGCCGCGCTGGTGTTCGCCACGGGGGCTGAGGTCCTCTCGTTCTTTGCTCCAGACCAGATGGCCTGGAAGGTGGTGGGCATGGCCATCGCCGCGCTGGCTATCTGGCTGGCCGGGATCGACACCTACAAGAAAGGCCTTGCGGCGCTGCTGCGCGGCAAGCTGAACATCAATGCGCTGATGTCGGTGGCCGTCACCGGCGCATTCCTCATTGGTCAGTGGCCAGAAGCCGCGATGGTGATGGCTTTGTACGCGATTGCGGAGCTCATCGAAGCCAAGGCAGTGGACCGGGCCCGAAACGCTATCAAGGGCTTGCTGGAACTGGCGCCCGAAGAGGCTTTGGTACTGGGCACCAACGGAGCGTGGACCGCTACACCGGTGGCTTCGGTGGCCATCGGAGCGACCGTGCGCATCAAGCCGGGCGAACGCGTGCCGCTGGACGGTAAGGTGACCAAGGGCAATGGCGCCATCAACCAGGCCCCCGTGACTGGCGAGAGCATCCCCGTGGACAAGGCACCTGGCGACCAGGTGTTCGCCGGCACGATCAACGAGACTGGTGAGCTGGAGTTCGAGGTCACAGCCTTGTCGAGCAACACCACCCTGGCCAGGATCATCCAAGCCGTTGAGCAGGCGCAGGGCACGCGCGCTCCGACGCAGCGCTTTGTGGATCGGTTCGCCTCCATCTACACCCCCGCAGTCTTCGCCATTGCCGTGGCGGTGGCGGTCCTCACTCCTTTCCTGATGGGACTTACCTGGCTGGAGGCGCTCTACAAGGCCCTGGTCCTGCTGGTGATCGCCTGCCCATGCGCTCTGGTCATTTCCACGCCGGTCACGGTGGTCAGCGGATTGGCCGCAGGAGCGCGCCGTGGGATCTTGATCAAGGGCGGAACCTACTTGGAAGATGCCCGGCTTCTGAAGGCGGTGGCGCTGGACAAGACCGGCACCATCACCGAAGGCAAACCCAAGCTGGTGAAGTGGAAGGTGTGGGGTGCCGGTGACGAGGCCGCAGTCCAGCAGATGGCTGCCAGCCTGGCGGCTCGTTCCGACCACCCGGTTTCCAAGGCGATTGTCCAGGGCTTGGATGTAAAGGGTCCAGAAGCAGAAAGCTTCAAGGCCTTGCCTGGGCGCGGCGTCGAAGGCATGGTCAATGGTGTGCGCTTGATGCTGGGCAATCACCGACTGATACATGAGCTAGGACTGTGCGGTCCGGAGCTGGAGGCGGAGCTGGCCACCCATGAAAAACAAGGCCGCACGGTCACTCTCCTGGCGGACGAATCGCGCGTCCTGGCGCTGTTTGCGGTAGCGGACACCATTCGCGAGACGTCGAAGCAGGCCATCGTCGACCTCAAGGCGCTGGGAGTGACGTCGGTGATGCTGACGGGTGACAACACTGCCACGGCAAAGGCCATCGCTGCCCAGGCCGGCATTGACGATGCCCGTGGCGATCTGCTGCCCGAAGCCAAACTCGATGCCATCAAGGAAATGCAAAAGCGCTATGGCGCCACCGGCATGACCGGCGACGGCATCAACGATGCGCCGGCGCTAGCGCAGGCCGACATAGGTTTTGCCATGGGTGCGGCGGGAACCGACACGGCCATGGAAGCAGCCGATGTGGTCATCATGAACGATGACCTGCAGCGCGTCGCCGAGACAGTGCGTCTATCCAAGCGCACCCACGCCATTCTCTGGCAGAACATCACCCTGGCGCTGGGCATCAAGAGCGTCTTCCTGGTGATGGCGGTCGTTGGCACGGCCACCATGTGGATGGCGGTCTTCGCGGACATGGGAGCGAGCTTGCTGGTGGTAGCCAACGGACTGCGTCTGCTTCGCGGTACACGGGTGGAGCCAGCCGCCAAGCCAAGCCGCTCAGAAACCAAGGAGCATGCGCATTCCCACTGAGCGTTCGTCAGCGCGCGCCAAGTCCACCGGTGGGCTTGCGGAGCGCTTACTTGAATGTCCCGCTTTCATTTCTTGGTTTTGGAGACCTCTTGCGCCACTAGGTCAGTCAGCTGTTTGTGGCCAAAACTGGGCAGCGGGCGCCCGTTGACAAAGAAGGTCGGCGTCTTCTCGACCTTGAGGGCGGTCAGGTCCTGCACGTCCTGTAGCACCACGGCGTCCAATGCAGGGGCTGCGATGTCCGCCCGCGCCCGTTGCATGTCCAGCCCCGCCTGTTCAGCCGCCTTGTAGGCCAACTCCAGGTTGGGGGTTCCATGGTCCGCCCACTGCGGCTGTGCGGCCAGCACCGCTTCCAGCACGGCCAGGTACTTGTCCTGCCGCCGGGCCGATTCCAGTAGCTTGACCACCTGCTCCGAGCCTTGGTGGAAAGGCGCGTAGCGGATGACCAGCCGCACTTCGGTGGGGTACTGCTGCATCAGTTCCTTCACCACCGGATAAAAGGCGCGGCAGGTCTCGCAGGCGGGATCGAAGAACTCGACGATGGTCACGGGTGCCGCACGGGGCCCGATCACGGGTGAATGCATGCGGACCAGGCGTTCGGCTTGTCCTGCCACCTGCAGCTCCTGTGCACTTTGCACGCGGCTCTGGTACAGATTCACGCCGACAAGGAAGGCCACAAAGGCCATGCCCAGCACGAGGAAGATGATGAGTTTTCGGTGTTTCATTTGTCTGTTTTTCGCAGATAGAGGGAGAGCGAGACGGCGATGGCAATGAACGCCGCCAGTGAAAGCCAGGGCAACTCAATGCCGTAGAGGATGTCGAGCTTCTGATCGGCGCATGACACGCCGGCGCCGCAGGGGACCCAAGCCTTGGGCACCAGGCCTGCCGCCAAGAGGCTGTGGTAACCAGCCACGACCGCACCCGCCAGCGCCAGAGGCAAGGCATAGACAGCGCCCCGGCGGTCGTCGCTGTAAAAGGCCATTCCAAGAAGCAAGGCCAGCGGGAACATGGCAATGCGCTGGTACCAGCACAAGACGCAAGGAGCCATGCCCATGACTTCGCCGATGAACAACGCACTGCCGGTGGCGGACACAGCCAGCAGCCAGGCGATCAGGAGCAGCACCGAGGGCCGGCTCATCGACGCCTCCTTGAACAACGGTTCTGGCAGGAGGCACCGATCAAGGCACAACTGCGTGTGTAGATTCCAGAGCCATTCGACCCGACAGTGGAGGACATGGAAAGATCCCGAAGGCATGCTAATGAGGCCAGCACACGCTGTGCTGGCACGCTTGGCGGGGATCGGAGACGGTGGTGACCGATGCCCTGGTCAGGCCAGGGCGGGCCACTGCGGGCGTTCGGGGCGACTGACGGACTCTGAAGACGGCCACCCGCGCGTGTCGGTGTAAAAGCGCCCCAGGGGAAAGGCCGGCAGTAGATCGCGTTGCGCCTGAAAGGCTTCGGTGCCCTGCAGATGGCAGGAACCACAGTCCACGCTGGGCGCTGCATCGCCAGCTCGGGTGGATTCATCCATTGCTCCGTCCCGCAGCTGGGCGTGCTCGCAGCAATGCATTGCCACAGGAGGCAAGGAGCCCGGTCCTTCATCTTTGCAGTACGCGCCCACTGCCGCCCAGCACAGTTGCAGCGGCAACAGTACCAAGAGGAAAACAAGCAGTCGGGTGCGGGAGTGCATCCGGAAAATTGTAGTGGCATCCCAGGCGGAACGACCACTTTGGAGCGCCGGCCGATGCCATGCCCGGCAGTGTCGAATCGATCACACAGCCAGGCGCGACAACATAACAAACTTGTAATCCTGCGGTGCGCAAGCTGTCGGCATACGGTCAGCAAACTGTCACACGTGACCCGTCGGCTGGCTAGGAGTTGGTGCAGTTTCCGGGTCACGTGCATTCAAACCCAAGGAGATACACATGACACTGTCAAGATTCATCGGCGCCAACATCAATGTGGGCAAAGCCCAGTGTCAGCACATAAACAGAGTAGCAGTCAGCAGTATGCCAATTACCACGGGCTGCAAAGTGTCTGCTCTCGCCGCCCGTCCCTCGTCAGCTGGTTGTTTATAGAAACTACAAGTGGTTGTCGGACAGAGCCGAAAAGCAGCAGCGCAACTTCTCCCCCAGCTCCTGTTGGACTCCGGTGTCTGACAAGCCCGTTGTTCCATCGCATGCGACCAGGTTTTGCCAACAAGAGTCAGGCCAATCCTCCAGATCGTCATCAAGAGCTATCCACTGCCGGGGTTTTCTGCGCTGAGCGTCCTCTTGAACTTGCACGCCCCGGGGGGTGGTGCGGAACATGGAAAGGTTCCAGGGATCCACGCCATGCACACGCCTGTGGTACGTCCCACCAATAAATCGAGCACGCAAGGAGACAGGAAGGCGTTTGAGGGTTGCGCTGTATCCGGGACGGATGCACCAGGTGCTGCTCAGTACCAAGGCAACGGCTGGGTAGGGTTCAAGCACCGACTCCAGGACAGAGATCCATTCGAACAAGGAATGTCCTGCAGCCTCATACGGACTCATGTGGATGCCTTTGCGGGGATGCCAGAGCACCTTCTCATGGTGGACAACACCATCGAGGTCCAGGTACAGAACGACGTCCGCGCTGCGTGGAGTGGACGCGGGGAGATAAGGGGAATTCTGGTTAGTGGACATAACCGTATGTCGGGATTCTGTTTGGTGGCAATTTGCCCAGCGGGGATGAAGGCAGGTCCAGATCGGACTCAGAACTTACCAACACCCTTCGTACACCTACGAAAACGCTCCGTACTGGGCCTGCAAGAGCAAGCTTCTCAGAACCTCCAGGCCACAAGAGCAATGCATCGTTCCCTAGACCGCGGCTGAGCCAAAGTTGCGACTCGTGCCGCCCCTTCATCACCCACCAGAAGCACCTGGCTCTGGGCGCGAGTGATGGCCGTGTACAACAATGTTCGGTCCAGCATCCTCGTGAGCGTCACCGGCACGATGACCCGCTGCCATTGAGAACCTTGTGCCTTGTGTACTGTTACGGCGTACCCAAGCTCGATGTCGTCCAGCATGTCCGCCGTGAGTGGCCTGCGCTGCCCATCGTCCCATTGAATCCAAGCCAACATCTTCGAGACGCCTTCGTCATCGTCGTTGCTATCGCTTTCCCCACTTGAGCTGCTTGGGTCATCCGTCACCTCAACGATGGTCCCAAGTGAGCCATTTTGAAGACCTATCGACCATAGATTTCGAGTACACAGGACGATGTCGCCCAGTCTCAGTCCGACATATTCCTCGCAGTCAAATTCATCGTTCCAGACCCGTACTTCCGGCGCGCCCGCAGTGAACTTTGCTTGGCAAAGCGAGTTGAGCGTCTTCGTGCCGGCTGGACCGTTGCGGACTGCACACAGAATCTGACTGTTAGGTCTGTCCAAGGTCATCAACTCGACCACCATCTCAGCAATCAACCCGTCGGCGCATGGCAAAAAGGCAGCGGGCGTCGTCTCGTTGCTAGAAAAGGTGGGCCACGCTCCCGTTCGGATCGAATTTGCCACAGTGGCTATCACACCACCATAGCGCTTGACCGTCTTGAGCTCAACGACGGGAACGCTCGGCACATCGCTGAGGGCGTGCAAGACCAGGCCTGGCCCAACGGGCATGAGCTGGTGTGGGTCCCCGACAAGCACCAGTCGCACGTGACTCGGTAGGACCGCGCAAATGCGGCTCATCGAGATGACATCGACCATACTGGCCTCGTCGATTACGAGGACCGTAGGGCCATCGAATTGCTGACTCGCGAAGCCGTTAAGGAAACTTGCGATAGTCGACGCGGGCCTGCCTGTCGCCTCGTGCATGCGCTTCGCTGCACGCCCCGCCAATGCCACCTGCACGACCTTCACTCCCGCAAGGTCGTAGAGTTGATAGACCGCCTTGAGGACCGTGGTCTTACCGACACCTGCGCCACCTGTAATGCAAAGAAACGCATGCTCGGAAGCTGCGGAGATGGCTGCCCGTTGTTCTTCGTTGAGTTCAACGCCATCGACTGCCCTTACCTCGGCGATAACTCGCTCTATTTCTGCAGCTGGCAACAATGGGCTCGACACCCTTGAGAGGCGGATCTGCACGGACTGTGCGATTTGGCGTTCCATCACCATCGCGCCCAGAGGTTGCAGCCCGTGCTTCGTTTTGACGAAGGAGGCATTCGACAATCCGCTGGAGACCGCAATGGAGAGCTGGTCACGCCATCGAACCCCCTCCGGTGGCTTGCCTAGCAGTGGCGCAACGCGGTCCATTAAGTCGGCTGAGACCATGGCGGTGTGCCCATCGGAGAAGAGGCGGTAGCAGGCCTCTTCGACAGCACCCTGCAACCTGCGCGGGTCGTCCTTCGCAATGCCAAACTGTTTCTGCGCGAGGTTGTCTACTTCCTTCCAGCCACCACAAAACGACAGCAGGCGGTATGGGTCTGCTTCAATGCGCTGCGCGGCATCACCACCGAAGAAGGCGAGAACCTTTCGGCCAAGGCGTGAATCGAAGCCTTGCGCTTGAAGCCACTGCAGCGTGCGTGATTCACCCTGTTCAGCCCAGGCCAGCGCCAGACGCTCAGCGACGTCTACTGCAAATACGCTCGACAGTGCCTCGGCATCTCCAGAGTCCAGGACTTCGTAGAGACGCTCTCCGAACGCATCCCACAGCCGGCGAGCCTTCACGATGCCAATACCTTCAAATGCGGAGTTCCCAGCCAAAAAGGTAATGATGTGCTCACCGGAGGGTCGAGCCAACAATGCCTCGTCCGCCTCCATCTGGCGCTCTGTCATCAGGTATCCATTGACCGTCAACTGGCGTTCGATGACGGAGCCCAGAACCGTCCACCACTGGCCTCTCTCCACCTTCGTGCTACCGATAACGTTGCTGGATGCGCGGACGACGAGGTAGGTGCCAGCATCAGTGACAGCACCGCTGCTGTCTATCGGCACGGCAGTGAATATGACTCCTCCGAAGCCGCGAGGATTCTGCGACCTAACGCCGGAAACTCGAACTGTGACCGAGGATTTCACCGCGGTAGTCGTCCAGTTTCTGCGAGCGCTTCTTGGAGTACCGCGTATCTCGACAAAGCATGTTTGACTTCAGCCAGTTCTGCACGAAGACTTGCGTTCTCTTGCTCAAGCCGTTTAAGCCGCTGTGCGTCGCGAGCGCCACCTAGCCCCGGCGCCCGCCTCATTCGGGGCTCCAAGTCACCTTCTGCGGGCTCTGCTGCCATTCTTGGCAGGACCCCCAGCTCCCTAAGCCGCTCCTCCAGCTCTTTGAGGCTGGCGCGTATGCGGGGATTCTGGCTCAGGGCCGACTTGGCAAAACCGCATTCCGCAGCAATATCCATGCGAGACAGCACCCCTTTGGAAACCATCTGGCGGAAGTCAACGTCGGTCTTCGATGCCATCCAGGTCTGGAACCGCTGAACGTTCTCCCGGGCAATCTGTTGCCCGCTCGCCATTACAAGACCCCTTTCGAGCGGTCGCGGTCCGGTTTCGGTAATGGCGCATTCAATATGTCCATGGTCACTCCCTTGCGCTCCGCGTTGTGAGCCCAAGTCACAAATCGCTCAAGCAGAAGGTCGTTCTCTGCCCTTAGCCGTTCAGCCTTAGCCTTGTACCGCTCTGCTTGCTCCACGGCCGCACGGACGCGCTCGTCCGAGGGCGTGCCACGAGAAGTCGGAAGCGTGCCTCTTAGAGATTCTTTGCGGTGGGCGAAAGCGTTTGCCACTTCGGTGTAGCTGGCCAAGGTGAAGCGCGAGTATCGATATCCCCACACTTCTTCCAGCTTGTCCAGCAGACTGTCCCACGTCAGCTTGCCCCTCCACGTATCGAGCAAATCAAGGACTGTGGCGATGTGTTCCTGCGTGATGTCAGGCGCGCGATTCTTCTTCATAGCAATTTCTGCTGCTTGTGGCCCTTGATGACCTGGATGGGCTTCAGGTTGTCCGCTGTGACGAGGGGCGCGTTGGAGATGTCCAACCGAATGCGAGAACCCACAGGAATTTTTGGGTCTTCCATGAGGGAGAGCATCAAATTCACTCGTTCCAAGGTCGTGGTCTGCTGCTTTACCCAGATATCAGCGCCATACTCTTGATCATCTAAGGCGGCGTTAGCCTGTTTCAGAAGGCGTTCCAACTCACTCCTTAGCTGGCGAAGATTTGCCTCTTTGTGCGCCTCACCTTTAATGCATTCCTGCTCTTGGCAGTTGATGCAGTCGCGGTACATCTGGCACGGTTCACTCGCAAAGTTGTGGCGACACCAGCCGTATTCCGTGGTGTGCGCAGCGGTGAGTCCAAGCCGCCCAAATTCGCTACGCAAAGCCAAATTTCGTCCCATTGCATCGACAGGCTCAAGCTCCGACGTGAAGCCTGATTTCAGCGCTTGACTGATGGGTGCCTGTACCTCGTCGGATGACATGTGGTCGTAATTGCGGTTCTGCTTGACGTCCTTGCGGCCGGAGAAAATTGCGATTTCCGTACTACTCAAACCACCCATCTGAGCGAGTGTGTTCAGGTAGTGTCGCAGGCTATGGCTGGTCAGCTCAATACGAGAGCCATCGTCTTCGGTGTAGTCGAACGATTCGAAAATGGAGCCGCGACCTTCACGAGCCCCAAATCGGTTGGTGATGACACCGTTGTCTACACAGCTGAACATGCAGAGGTAGGTCGCCTTATTGCTGTGCATTTCGTTCGTCCGCATCACCGCTATGGCATCCATGCAGCGGAGGTCAGGTGCCCCGAGCATGAAGGGAAAGGTCGCCGGCAACATACTCAGAATTGCGCGCTCCACATCAGCAAACAGGTATCCGATACTTCGCCCTTCAAGAGGCTGCTTCTCAAGCTCGTAGCTGTTCGCCCAAGAGTTCGCCGAGTTTTTGGCATCCTCGTCACCCCAAAGTACCAGTGCCAGCTCCTTCAAGCTCAAAACGCGCTGTGCTCGCAGGCGCTCTGCACCGTCATGTAGGAATAGCTTGGCTGGGTTGGCGGTGTACCAAGTCGCTAGCTCGTGAGCAGGGGCAGAGACCCGAATCAGATTAGCTACCGCCTCGCGGGCGACGCCAGTCATGTCAGACGGCAGCCACTTGGTCGTATTTTCAAATCCTTTCGATCCAGCCCACCGAAGACCCAGCTTCCCCCTGAACTCGCCGTCGCCCTCCACAAGGCAATTGCGCCTCAGGCGAAGAACCTCATTGATTCGCTCGGGAGCGCACAGCATCAATGCAGTCATGCTGGAGGTCATGACGTCAGGTGGCTCGACCGCCTGGTGAAAGATGCCTGCCAATGCGCGAAGCGTCGCTGCAGACGGGAGCTTTTCTTTACGGGCTTCGAGGGCTTCTCTTGATATTCGAGATCCCACCTCTTGAGGCTTCTTCAGCCCGTGTGTCCAGCGCTGGCGCATCGAGATGAATAGTTTGGAAGACATGAGCTCGGCGATGTACTCCAACTGGCCAGCGACACGGTACGCCACCGATGGCGACATCTGCTGCTTAGCCAACGCCACTGCCTCGTCCAGCACGACAGGGTTTACAGCGGTTGGACGAGAACCCTTGGATTCTTTGCGCAGAGCCGCTTCCAGACATCGAAGCGCGGCAATGCGAACGCCTTGCGACACCACTGGACGCCTGTCTTGGAGGAAAACCACGGCGGCCTTGGCAAAGTTCAAGAAGGGCTCGGGCAACGTCGGCTGCGCCTTACTCTGACATGCAGCTTCGAGCGTACTAAAGATGACCCGATTGGACTTGTTCTGCCCTTTCAAGAATTCGTCTTCCCACACGTTCTGATCGAACTGCAGGTGCGCGCTCAACACTTCGGACCTTCGGCATAGTTCGACGAACGCGTCGAGATTGGCTTGAGGCTCTAGCTCGGCCCGGGGGGTGAAGTGCAGGACCGGCGCGTTCACGCAGCCCCCTCATTTCGACCACGCTGCGACCAGATTTGCGCGCATAGGGATATGACTTCCTGGACGGCCCGGATTGGCTCGTCATTCACAGCCGCCATTCGGTCATCTGATGACCACTTCTGGCGGTCTGCTTCGAGTCGAAGTAGAACTTTCTCGTGTGGCGCATCAAGCCAAGGCTCGAAGCGGAAACAAGAATAGCAAGCCACGGGCTTATTAAAGCCGCAGCCGCTAGCCTTGCCGGCACAGCTGCCTAGCCCTTCAGTGGCAACCCTGAAATCGTGAATCCGGCTTCCAGTAGCGCCCCTATGGGTGCTGCGACTTTCGTCCTCGACCAACTGTCCTTTAAAGGCTTGCGCGAGAGGAGCGAGGAACTCACCCAACGCTCTGTCGTAGTTCTCGACAATTCTTGGAGATGCAGAGACATAGCAGTCGACATTCTGTAGGTCTGCGTGTCCCAGCCTCTCCGCGATGACCAACTTGCTGGCTCCTTCTTCGGCCATTCGAGTCCCCAGCGTGTACCGGAATCTTTGGGGCACGACAGGCGCTGGGGCGTAGTCGAGCCGAGCCGTAGGAGGTGCAAAGTCACTCAAGAGCAGGCTGAAGTACTGGGATAAGACTTGCGGCGTGCAATGGCCAAAGAATATATCTCGCTCGGTGCGAATTTGCTTGCGACGCCCTCGGGGCATGATGATGTCAGTGGGGAAGAATGCACAGTCATCGGCTGCCCCCGACACCAACAGCTCATTCCGATGCGTCAATATGAGCTGCGCTGTCTGAGCGCTGAGGTCGAACTCAATGAAGCTTGTGCGTGCGTGTGCGAGCCCAGTCTTGACTTGAGGTAACTTCAAAACCGAGGTTTCAACATCAAAGTCACAAAGCTTGAGAGATGCGAACTGTGAGATGCGCCCACCAGATGCAAATAGTAGCCGCGTCAGGAGTAGTGCCCACAACGGCAGCTTGCCATTGCCATAGGCCGCGTTCACTGCGGAGTGCAGGGCCGTGTACTCGTCCTCGCTGAACGGCCCTTTGACTGGGTCCCGCGTCCGCACGGCATCGCCCTTGGTGTTTCCTGGCTTTCGATGCTCCCGAAGGTATGACGCGCAATCGGAAGTAACGCCGGGCAGTTGGAGTTCCACCCACTTCTGGAGCAGTCCGTTCAGCGTGCCGACGCGGTATCTTTGGCTTTTAGCCAGCCGGGCGGCATAGTTTGCGATGTCTTGCTCACTAATAGGCAAGGTAGGGCATGTAGGTGCACTCTCCAAAAAATGGACAAAAGCCTGGAAGAGATTCAAAACGTGCCTCGACGAGTGCCCTCTTGCGTATGAAACCAGCACTTCCTTTAATGGGGCCTTGAAAAATTCGGCGCTGCCCGCGAATCGCCGAAAATCTATACGAGGGATAAATGGGCCGTCAGACCACTCCCAGACATCAAGCCTGGGGTCGAAGGATGTGCCTGAACGCGTGAAGACACGCTCGGGCAGCGTCCGAACAAGCGCACTGGACGTGAGTTCAGTTGTCTGGAGCATCTAGCTTTTCCTGTAATTTCAAGGCAACTTCCCGCCCTTTTTCCCTAGTGTGGCGAGCCGTATATCTGATCGAAGATTGAGAATTTTCTGTCCATCCCTGTTGTTCATTGCGGGCTCGGGCTTCCTCGACTTCAGACAATCCCATGAGGTCTGCCTGCTCGGAGAAGCGCTCATTCCACGTATGTCGCATGACGTGGCTGGTCAGCGTCACAGGAAGCCCAGGACAAGCTGCTCGTAGTTGCTGAAACAGCTTTCCGATACTTCGCGCGGACAAGGGCTTGCCATTTTGGGCAACAAAAACCTGTGGATGCCTGCGGGCGGCCCGTATAGCATGCCGCTCATGGTTTATGTGTGACACGAGCTTTTTCATGATTCCAGGCCGCAACTCCAGCTCACGGTCATTGGTCTTAGTAGCGACTGGCGTGCGACGGGAGTCTTCCGATGCATCCGCGCGACGGAGAACGCCCAATTGCGACAACTGCTGCTTGAGGTCACCGATTTGCAGCCCCAAAAGCTCACCGCTACGCATTCCCGTTGCGAGCAAAAGCATGACAATCACCCAGTTCCGTCGACGAACAAAGCCCCGCTGCCAAGGGTTATCAGGACTTTCTGGATGCACAACCCTGAATAGGCGGTCCTGGTTCTCTCGCGAAAGGCCCTCCCTGGCCCCCAGCTGAGCACGCTTAGGCACTTTCGGAATCTGCGCCTTAAAGGCTTTCAATGCTTCCGCGCTCTCCAATGCAAGCTGTTGACTCTGCTGTCGAGGAAGTTCGTCACCGTAGTAGGTCGCAAGGAAGTCTAAGTAGGCCGCCATGTAGCGTATCCGGTTGGCGTGGTTTGCTCTCCCGACGGCCTTCGCCTCTTCGGAGAACTTGCTGCGGCGCATCCGCACATTCTTGAGACTGACAACCTGCTTTGCAGCTTCTTGTTCAACCGCATGTGGCGGCGAGCTCATCGGATACTGCGCGACATCTGCAAGTCGAGCCAGTTCGGAAATTGCTAGAAAGTGACCAGTTCGGAGGCGTCCAAGAAGGTCAATCTGCGGGGGGTGAGTCCAGCTCGCGGTAAAGCAGCGCGAGACATTGGCAGACCAAGTGAATAGTGTTGGCGGCCCGTCCTCGTCTGCGGAATTTGTTGAGGAACAAGGTGACCGCATGCACAGGAAGGCCGTCCGGCCCCTTCAGCACCGAGTGATGCTCGCCGTTTTGAAATCGAATTCGCTTTGCAACGTATCGCGACATCTATCAACCGTTTATAAATTCGTAGTTGAGCCGAATCGCAAGTAGAGCACAAAAAAATTGTGTTGATAATAAAAAAGCCCGTTTCCTCTCTGGAAACGGGCCTTCAATCAACAAATAAGCAACAACGTGCGGGTCAAAAAGGAATATCGTCGTCCATGTCGTCAAACCCGGACGCCGCGCGCGGTGCGGGCGCCGGGGCCGGGCGGGCAGCTGGAGCGGGGCCGCGCGGTGCTGGTGGCGCGGCGCGGCGCGGGGCTTCGTAGCCGCCACCGCCATCTCCTTGACCTTGGCCGCCCTGCGCGCCATAGCCGCCGTCGTCGTAGCCACCTTGTCCGCCGCCTTGTCCCTGGCGGCTGCCGAGCATTTGCATGGTGTCGGCGCGAATTTCGGTGGTGAACTTCTCCACACCTGCCTGGTCGGTCCATTTGCGGGTGCGCAGGCTTCCTTCCACGTAGACCTGCGAGCCCTTGCGCAGGTACTGCTCGACGATTTCGGCCAAGCGGAAGTTGAATACCACCCGGTGCCATTCGGTCGCTTCGCGCATCTCGCCGCTCTGCTTGTCCTTCCACTTGTCGGTGGTGGCAATGGTCACGTTGGCCACCTTGTCGCCATTGGGAAAGGTGCGCATTTCGGGGTCGCGGCCCAAGTTGCCGACGATGATGACTTTGTTCACGGATGCCATGGTGGGGGCCTGCAGAAATGGGGTGGTACACAGCGCTGCACCCAGCGCGGGTCGAGCCTGACATTGTGCCGCAAGCCGCTCGGCGCAGACACGCGTGCCACAATGAAATCACAAGCGCGCCTGCGTGATCCTGGCAGCAAGCACGCTCGTCGCCCCACCATGCACCGCCCTCAACCCGACATCCTGCAGAACCTGCGCCATGAGCTGTCCAACGGGCGCATGTGGCTGGACCGCACGGTGGTACTGGCTTACGCGGCCATCGCTGGCCTGAGCGTGGTGTCGTTCACTTTTCTGACCAACCTCGCGTTCGCTTATTTTGAGCGCGTGTACCACTGGCAAGGCGGCTGGGCGGTGCTGGTATGGGTGCCAGCATGGACCGCAGCCATCGTCTGGGCGACACGCCGCTTTGCACCGACCACGGCAGGCTCGGGCATCCCGCAGGTAATTGCGGCGCTCGACCCCGCCGTCAGCGAACACCAGCGCTCGGTTTTTGTGTCGCTGCGACTCACCGTGGCCAAAATGGTGCTGGGCGCTGGCAGTTTCTTCGCCGGCTTGTCGGTGGGGCGCGAGGGCCCTTCGGTGCAGATTGCCGCCGGCGTGATGCAGCATGCGCGGCGCTGGCTCGGGCCCCAGTCGGGGATCAGCGATCACGCGCTGCTGGTGGCGGGCGGCGCCGCCGGCATTGCCGCGGCTTTCAACGCCCCGCTGGCGGGCGTGCTATTCGCCATTGAGGAGCTTTCGCGCCGGCTGGAATCGCGCAGCAGCGGACTGATCATCACCGGCATCGTGCTGGCAGGCCTGATAGGCGTGTCCTTCTTTGGCAATCGCAGCTACTACGGCGTCATCGTCGTGCCGGAACTGAACTGGAACGCGCTGGCGCCTGGTTTGCTGGTGGTGCTGGTCTGCGGCGCGCTCGGCGGCCTGTTCGCCAAGGTGATGGCGGCCTCGCTCACTGGCGCACCCGAGCGGCTGAACCTGCTGCGTGCACGCTTTCCCATCCGCTTTGCTGCCGCCGGTGGCTTGATGCTTGCGCTGATGGGCTTGGCCACAAGCGGCGCCACTTTTGGCGCAGGCTCCGAGACCGTGCAGCACATGCTTGCAGGCGAGGCCGACGTGCCGTCGATGTTCGTCACGCTCAAATTCATGGCCACATGGCTAACCGCTTGGTGCGGCGTGCCGGGCGGCATCTTTGCGCCATCTCTGTCGATTGGCGCTGGTGTGGGCCACAACGTCTCGTTGTTCATGGGTGCGGACATCGCCCCGGCCCTGATTGCCATTGGCATGGCTGCCTTCTTGGCGGCGGTAACGCAGGCGCCGCTCACTGCCTTCATCATCGTGATGGAAATGATTGACGGCCACGCCCTGGTGCTCAGCTTGATGGCGGCTGCCATGTTGGCCAGCCTGATCTCGCGATTGATTGCCCGGCCGCTGTACGAAACGCTGGCGCTGCACATGGTGGCGACGTTAAAGGCGGCGCCAGGGCCTATTGCACTTTCGGAATCAGCGGCACCCGAGTCAACCGCGCCACCCGCCGCGCCATAAGACTTTCGGCTCAGTGTCCACCGCTGCTGCGCCCCACGGGTCGCAGGCCCCAACCGAGCACCAGCCACACCGCGCACAGCGCACTGGTCGCAACAAACAAGGCGGGGACCCCGGCCCATTTGACGATTGCGCCCCCCAATGCGCCGCCGGCAAACAAGCCCAGCGACTGCAGGGTGTTGTAGGTGCCCAGCGCAGCGCCGCGAAGCGTTGCGGGCGCCATGCGCGAGACCAGGCTTGGCTGGCTCGCTTCAAGCGCATTGAAGCCGCAGAAAAATACAAAAAGAACGCCGCCCAGAACCCAAAGCGTCGGAGCAGTGTCCGTGGCCGCAAGCAGGCCCAGGCCCACCTGTACCACCAACACCATGCCGATGGCCGCCAACAAGGTGGCGCGCAAATGGCCACGCCGCTCCAAGGCAAACAAGCCACCCATTGCGAGGAAAGAGAGCACCACGGCCGGCAGATAGATGTGCCAGTGTTCCGCCTTGGGAAGTCCAGCGCGCAGCAGCATGGCAGGCACTGCCACCCACATAGCCAGCTGCACGGTATGCAGCACGAAAACGCCCAGGTTCAGGCGCAGCAGGTCGGCGTGCTTCCACACGTCAAGCAGGCGCCCACGCGGTGTGTTGGCGTGTTGCGCTGCTTCCGCCGGCACCCACCACAGCACCACCGCAATACCGGCAATGGCGAGCGCACAGGTCAGACCAAACAGGCCCGCCAAACCTATGCTCGCGGCCAAAGGCGGCGCTGCCACCAACGCCACGGCAAACATGAGGCCGATGCTGCCGCCCACCAGCGCCATGGCCTTGGTGCGCACGCTATCGCGCGTCTGGTCGGCAATTAAGGCCGTCACCGCTGCAGAGACCGCCCCCGCGCCCTGCAACGCACGGCCCACCAGAAGCCCGGTGATGGAATCGGCCAGCGCCGCAACGAGACTGCCGGCGGCAAAAACAATGAGCCCGGCGACGATCACACGCTTGCGCCCCAGCCGATCGGACGCCAGGCCCAGCGGAAGCTGCAAGAAGGCCTGTGTCAGCCCATAAATGCCCATAGCCAGACCAACCAGCGCCGGGTCGTCCCCGCCGGGGTACTTGCGCGCTTCGAGCGCAAACACTGGAAGCACCAAAAAGAGCCCAAGCATGCGCAGCGCGAAGATCAGCGCCAAGCTGATGCTCGAACGCCGCTCCAGCGCCGTCATGCGGTGCGCTGTTTCAGTAGCTAGGGTCTGGGCGGAGGACAAAGAAGCAGTGGACTCGGGCACACGAGGCGGGCCGGCCTGGAGGCTGCCGGCGAAGGCTGGACAAGCAGCGATTGTGCGCGATCGAGGTGGGGAGCGTGGGGCAAACCCCTATTGGGCATCGCGCTCTACGTGGGCGCCTATCCCCGTCTCTGCCAAAGCTCCTACACGTGCGCGCTGCCATTTCTCTATCATGGAGGGTTTTTCCAGCCTCAGCGCGCTCGACACGGCGTGCCCCATGTGAACCCATCCCCATCCATCGACCCAGAGCGAGCGCCCGACCAGCCGGCCGACCTCGACGCAGGCCAGCCCGTTGCCCAGTTGCTGCACGCCCATGGCCGCATCGCCATTCGCGGCGCGCGCACGCACAACCTGAAGAACATCGACCTCGACCTGCCGCGCAACCGCCTGGTCGTGGTCACGGGGTTGTCGGGTTCTGGCAAATCGAGCTTAGCCTTCGACACGCTCTATGCCGAGGGCCAGCGGCGCTATGTAGAGAGCCTGTCGGCCTACGCGCGCCAGTTCCTGGGCCGGCTCGATAAACCCGATGTAGACCTGATCGAAGGCCTCTCTCCCGCGATTGCCATTGAGCAGAAAGCCACCAGCCACAACCCGCGCTCCACCGTGGGCACGGTGACGGAGATTCACGACTACCTGCGCCTGCTCTACGCCCGCGCCGGCACGCCCTACTGCCCCGACCATGGCGTGCCGCTGCAGTCGCAGACGGTAAGCCAGATGGTCGATGCCGTGCTGGCACTGCCCGCCGATACGCGGCTGATGCTGCTTGCGCCTGTAGCACGCGAGAAGAAGGGCGAATTCACCGAGCTTTTTGCACAGATGCAGGCGCTGGGCTACGTGCGTTTTCGCGTCGATGGGCAGGTGCTGGAGGCAGAGAACCTGCCGCAACTCAAGAAAACCGAAAAGCACGACATTGACGTCGTAATCGACCGCCTGAAGGTGCGGCCCGACGCACAGCAGCGCCTAGCCGAAAGCATTGAGGCCGCACTGCGCGTAGGTGCCAGTGCGGGCGAGGCGAATGGCCGGGTGTTGGCGCTCGAGATGGACGGCAACACGGATGGACAAGGCGAGCACGCATTCAGTGCAAAGTTTTCTTGCCCTGTCTGCAGCTATTCGCTGCCCGAACTAGAACCACGCCTCTTTTCGTTCAACTCACCCATGGGCGCCTGCCCGACCTGCGATGGCCTGGGCCACAGCGAGGTGTTTGACCCGGCGCGCGTCGTCGCCTTCCCAACGCTCAGCTTGGCGAGCGGAGCCATCAAAGGCTGGGACCGGCGCAACGCCTACTACTTCAGCATGCTGCAAAGCCTGGGCGAGCACTACGGTTTTGACGTCGATACTCCCTTCGAGTCCTTACCGGCCGCGGTGCAGCAGGTGGTGCTGCAGGGATCGGGCGAGGAAGAAATTGCTTTCTCTTACCTGGTCGAGAGCGGCGACTCCAAAGGCAGAGCCGTGCGCAATAAGCACCCGTTTGAAGGCATCCTGCCCAACATGACCCGGCGCTACCGCGAGACGGATTCGAGCGCGGTGCGTGAAGAGTTGGCACGCTACCGGCAATCGCAGCCCTGCCCCGACTGCCACGGTACGCGCCTTCGGCGCGAGGCTCGTTTTGTCAAGGTGGGTGAGGGCGCGCAGGCGCGTGCGATTTGGGAAGTTAGCCATGCAACGCTGGCCACGGCACATCGATGGTTTGCCGAGCTGCATTTGCAAGGTGCCAAGGCCGATATTGCCGACAAGGTGGTGCGTGAAATTGCGACGCGACTGCAGTTTCTGAACGACGTAGGTTTGAACTATTTGAGCCTGGACCGCAGTGCCGAAACCTTGAGCGGTGGCGAAGCTCAGCGCATTCGTCTGGCCAGCCAGATTGGCTCCGGGCTGACTGGCGTGATGTACGTGCTGGACGAGCCCAGCATCGGCCTGCACCAGCGCGACAACGACCGGCTGATTGCGACCCTCAAACACCTGCGCGACATCGGCAACAGCGTCATCGTGGTCGAGCACGACGAAGACATGATGCGGGCTGCCGACCAAATTGTGGACATGGGCCCGGGCGCGGGCGTGCACGGTGGCCGCGTGATGGCCCAAGGAACGTACGACGAAGTGCGCGCCAACCCAGAGTCGCTCACCGGCCAGTACCTCGCGGGTACGCTGAGCATTCCAGTACCGAAGCGGCGCACGCCCTGGTTGCCGGTGGTGAAACAGGCTGCACCTGTCGTGCCCAAAGGCAAGTCCAGGTTTCCTGTGACCGAAGCAGGCGAACGCCGCGCGGCCCGGTTGGCCGAGCATGTGGCTCGTCAGGGCGATGTCCAGGCGCTGCGCGTAGTCGGCGCTGCTGGACACAACCTGAAGAGCGTCAGCGTTGATTTTCCGGTCGGTCTGTTCACTTGCGTGACCGGTGTTTCCGGTTCGGGCAAGAGCACGCTGGTCAACGACACGCTGTACGCTGCGGTGGCGCGCCAGCTCTACCGCACGCATGAGGAGCCCGCCGCGCATGAAGCCATCGAGGGCATTGAGTATTTCGACAAGGTGATTAACGTCGACCAGAGCCCCATTGGCCGCACGCCGCGCAGCAACCCCGCCACCTACACCGGTCTGTTCACACCCATTCGCGAGCTGATGGCCGAAACCAACTTGGCGAAAGAGCGCGGCTATGGTCCTGGGCGTTTTAGCTTCAACGTAGCAGGTGGGCGGTGCGAGGCTTGCCAAGGCGACGGTGTGGTGAAGGTGGAAATGCACTTTTTGCCGGATGTGTACGTGCCCTGCGACATCTGCCACGGCCAGCGCTACAACCGTGAGACCTTGGAGGTGCAGTGGAAAGGCAAAACGATTGCCGACATCCTGCACCTGACCGTGGAAGACGCCTATGCGTTTTTTAAGGACGTTCCGACAATTGCACGCAAACTGCAGACGCTGCTCGATGTGGGCCTGTCGTATTTGCGTTTGGGGCAGAGCGCGACCACGCTTTCAGGCGGCGAAGCGCAGCGCGTCAAACTGGCGCAGGAATTGAGCAAACGCGACACCGGCCGCACCCTCTACATCCTGGACGAACCCACCACCGGTCTGCACTTTGCCGACATTGATTTGCTGCTCAAAGTGCTGCACCAATTGCGCGGCGCAGGCAACACCATCGTCGTGATAGAGCACAACCTGGATGTGATCAAAACCGCCGACTGGCTGATCGACATGGGGCCCGAGGGCGGCGCGGGCGGCGGCACCGTGGTCGCAGAAGGCACGCCAGAACAGGTGGCGACCGAAGCGGCAAGCTTTACTGGGCGCTATTTGCAGCGCTATCTGTAGCGCCATCTGTAACGCTCTCGACCTGCGCGTGGCTGCGTGGCAAAACACGGCGGTGGATCAGCGGCGTCTGCGCGTCAGGCAAAGGGGCAGGCACTGCTTGGCTGCGGTCGCGCCGAGCCATGTACCAGAGCAGCCAGTCGGGCTGATCGGCCGTATCAAGGTGCGGAGGACCCAGGTGGAAGAACTGCGAAGGCGATGCACCGTAGCACTGTAGCCAGACTTTGGCGAAATGGGCAGAATCTACAAAACCTGCGGCTTGCGCCACTTGGGTTAACGGCAGGCCGCTGCCCATAAAGCTGGAAGCAGCGCGAATCTTGACCGACAGCGCATAGCGCCGCAGCGGCAACCCCAAATCTTGAAAAAACAACCGCGATGCATGGTGCGAGGACACGTCCAGTTGCACCACCAACTGGTCCAGTTCGGCGCCCGGATCCTCGTCCAGCATAAGCATCAACTTGTGCACAAATGCGGTCAAAGGTGGCCGCGCAGGGAACTGCGCGGCTATCGCATCGATGGCCTGACGTGCGCTGACATCAAATGCACGCCCGCGCAGACTGCCCGCCTCGAACGCCCGTGCCATGTCTAGAAAACCGGTGCAGGCGCTGACATTCAGTGCCTGCACATCTGGAGCATTGTGGGCAATCAGGCGTCTGTACTGCGGGTGCGTAGGTTCCAAGTCGATGAGGAACAAAGGCACGTCAATCGCGTGGACTGTCTTGCGCGCCATCGGCTGGATCAGCAAAACCTGCCCTTCAACCATTCCGCCGTCGCAGCTGATGGCGAGCGGCTTGTCGTCGATAGCACACATTACGGTCACAGAGTGGCGTACTGTGGTGTTCTCCATGCCGGGACACGCAAACGCCAGCGAGTCGCCCATAAGCCGAACGCGCGCCGCAGCACCCCCCGGGGCGGGCTTCGCCCACACCGCGCGCGGACTGGTCTTTCCCTGTACTTCAGGTAGGTCCATCGCCATGCGTTTCTTCGTTGAGCTTCACCGACAGACGCACCAAGGCACCGGCGCGCACGACATCGAAGCTGATTTCGTGCACGCTGGTCAGGGCCACCATATTGTTTTCGTCTACGGCTGGCTGGCCAGGTATGTCCAGCGTGTAGATCGCATCGCCCGGTCGCAGATCGGCGCGTTCGTAAAGACTGCCCGGTAGCACCGCGTCCACCAAATAACCACCTCGCGGCTCGGGCTTAAGCACCACATGGTCCAGAAATGCCTGTGCGGCTTGGAGTCCATGCACCGACAGGCGCGCAGGGTCGATGGCAGCGTTCAGAAGGCGCGGATCGACCCCTGAGTCTTCCGAGGCCGTCTCTTCATCGCTGGCCGGACGCAAGCGATCCCACGGCGATGCACCCGAGACCGCCACAGCCGATTCAATTGCGGGAGCACCTCCGCCAAACGGCCACGCCTGACCAGCTTGCCGAGCCTGCTCTACCGGAGCATGCGCCACAGCATGTGGGGAATCTTGAGGCGACTCTGGCCACAGCCACCACATCGCCACGCCAAGGGCCAGCACGGCAGCGGCACAAAGGCGCCAAGACGGCCCCCGTCGCGGCGGATGCGCGTGGGCCCGTGGCGCCATGGGAGGAGGCAGTAGGTCGTTGCGTTTCATTGCGAAGGCTCCGAAGGAATATAGATTGCAACACGCAACGCTCTCGGTGCAAGAGGGAAAGCACCGAGAGTGTTCTCAGATCGCACCAGTTACGGCGTGACGAAGGTCTTAAGCCAGTTCATGGTGGCCTTGACGCCCCACTGGTTGTTGCCGTTTTTGTAGTACGGATCCACTCCGAGTACTCCCGAGCACTGCACGCCGAAGAGGCCCAGATTGCCCATGAAACAGTGGTCAGCGTTCCAATCGGCCACCTCATAATCCTTGACGATGTACCAGCCGCTGCCGTTGCTGCGGAAGCACGACTGCCTGCCAGCGCACCTCAGCCCGGTTACCAATTCAGCTTGCGAACGGGCAATGGCCTCGGTGCCACCCACAAACATATCACGCTCACCGTTGACGATGCGGATGCGGTCGCCCGACTGAGCGTGCCTGCCATCGGCCATACACGATTGCAGGTTGTAAGCCACCGTATAAGTCGAGCCCGTGCCCTGACCCATGGAGGCGCGCACACGCGAGTCGTAGTTCTTGGACAGCACCGAGATGATGGAGCCCTGGCTCAGACCACCGGTCACGATGCCCTTGGAGCAATCGGCCTTGGCACGCGCGCACAGCTTGGCGATTGCGCTGTTGGTGCTAGCAGCATCGAAGATGCCTTTGGCGCGCCCACCAATGGTGGAGCAGGTACCAAAGCTTGCGTTGTTGTACTGCACTGTGGCCGCCACAAAGCCCCGCGCTACCGCCGCTTCAACCGCGGCCATGGCCCAAGCGCCGTTGTAAGACTCGCCCGTACCGCCAATGTGAACGTAAACCGGGTACTTGCCCGACTTGCTTGGCTCCTTGCCTTGAATGTTGTAGGTGCTGCCGTTTCTGTAGGTAGTGGTGAAAGAAGTCTGCGCTTGTACGGAGGCTGCCACCATCAGGCCTGCTCCCAAGCAGAGGATGGCGCCAAAGCGCTGAAAAATTCGACGGGTGGGCTTGCGGTCCATATCGTTCATGGAAGTCTCCTTTAGTAGGAAAAAATTCCGGCGGCTCCAGTCGGTGACTGGCCTGACAAAATCAAGACCGGGAGGAGTGATTGCCAATGAATTCTAGGAAGACCCCTGCCCGGGGCCTTGTATCGAAAGGGCATTCATATGGGGAATTACCCCGACACCGAAATTCAGCGTGAAAACCTTTTGAGGCGAGACATTTGCATGCGTCTGGACGCACCTCTATGCGCCATGAGCACGATAGGCAGCCCTTGTTAGAAGAACCGTGCGGCCCTCCTTCAATTCCGCGCTAAACGCCATTGCTTCCCGGAAAAAGCGCAACGCCTGCCGAAACACCGGCAGGCGTTGGAAAAAGGCAGCGAGCAAGACCCCGGTGCAGACCGCAGTCCACCAGGGTCCAGGCTCACCCCATTACGACGTCACAAAGGTCTTGAGCCAATCCATGGTGGCCTTCACGCCCCACTTGTTGTTGCCGTTCTTGTAGTACGGGTCCACGCCCAACGCTCCCGAGCACTGCACGCCGTACACACCCAAATTGCCCATGAAGCAGTGGTCTGCATTCAGGTCGGCAACTTCATAATCCTTAACGATGTACCAGCCGCTGCCGTTGCTGCGGAAGCACGACTGCTTGCCAGCGCAATTGAGTCCGGTGACCAATTCTGCTTGCGAACGGGCAATGGCTTCGGTGCCGCCCACGAACATGTCGCGCTCGCCATTGACGATGCGGATGCGGTCGCCTGATTGAGCGTGCTTGCCATTGGCCATGCACGATTGCAGGTTGTAGGCCACGGTGTAGGTTGAGCCCGTGCCCTGGCCCATGGAGGCGCGGATCCGCGAGTCGTAGTTCTTGGACAGCACCGAAATGATGGAGCCCTGGCTCAAACCGCCAGTCACGATGCCCTTGGAGCAATCGACCTTGGAACGCGCGCACAGCTTAGCGATCGCGCTGTTGGTATTGGCAGCGTTGAAGATGCCCTTGGCGCGACCGCCAATGGTGGAGCAACTGCCAAAGCTTGCGTTGTCGTACTGCACAGTGGCCGCCACAAAGCCGCGCGCTACCGCCGCGTCAACCGCGGCCATGGCCCAAGCTCCGTTGTAAGGTTCGCCCGTGCCACCGATGTGAACGTAGAGTGGGTACTTGCCCGACTTACTGGGCTCTTTGCCCTGAATGCTGTAGGTGCTGCCGTTCTTGTAGTTGGTGGTGAAAGAAGTCTGTGCCTGCACGGATGCAGCCACCATCAGGCCTGCGCCCAAGCAGAGGATGGCGCCAATGTGCTTGGAAATGCGACGGGTGAGGTTAAGGTTCAAAGAAGTCTCCGGTGAATGTTATTGATACCGACCACACCCACCAAGAAGTACCTGAAATATTGGAACGGGGCATGCTGGCGAGCGAATTCTAGAAACGCGCCAGTCGCCGCGCTTGTACCAAAAGGCCATCGATATCCGGAGTTACCCGCAGGTCGGAGACAGCGCGCCAACGGCGGCGAAACGCAGCGCAGTCAATCCTTCATCGGGATCGAGGGAGTGCGTCTTCTGCTGCAGAGCAACGCCCTTCAATGTTCCGGAATAATGGTTGCATTCCGAGCCACCAATCCGACACCAGAATGCACTCCATCACCCTGCGCTTCTTAGCCTCCCGCGACGTAGGCGACCTCATCGCCGGGCGGCTCACCGGCGGCGCCGTGCTTACCTGGGTCGACGAAGCGGGGGCGGCTTGCGCCAGCGCTTGGGCGCATACCCACTGCGTCGCTGCTTCTTTGGGCAATGCGCATTTTTTACGCCCTGTGCATCCGGGAGACATGGTCGAAGTGCGTGCCCGCTTGGCCTTCACAGGCGAGACCAGCATGGGCCTGGCCGTGGAGGTACACACCGGCGCAGTCGGCGCAAGTGAGCTTCACGCCGTTCTGCAGTGCAGTGCGGTCTACGTAGCGCTGGATGCCGCTGGAGCGCCGCGCATAGTCGATCAGTTCAGCCCCGAAACACCAGGCGACATTGCGCTCGCTCAACGTGTGCAATCGCAAATCGCTGCCGCGCAGGCGGCGCAGTGAGCACCCAGGCGGGCACCGATCCTGCCGGGTTGGGCACACGGGACCTCCTTGCGGCCTTGGCCGTAGTCATCATTTGGGGACTGAACTTCATTGCCATGAAGTGGGGGCTTGAGAGCTTCAGTCCTTTTGAGCTGGGGGCCGTGCGCTACGCGGCGGCAGCGGTTCCGATGATTTTTTTGGTGCGCCCACCGCGGATCGGTTGGCGCTGGGTCGTCGGTTTCGGGCTGTTCCAAGGTGTCGCTCAGTTCAGCTTCGGGTTTTTCGCGCTGAAACTGGGCATGACCGCCGCGCTGGCCAGCGTGTTGATGCAGACGCAGGTGTTCTTTACCGCGCTCTTTGGCTTTGTCGCCTTGGGCGAGCGACCCAGCCGCCCGCTGCTGATTGGCATGGCCTTGGCCGCGGTCGGGCTTGGATGTTTTGCGATGAATTTCATCGGCCCGCAGGCTGGCAGCGCAGGTGGGGCAACGCTGATTGGCATTGCGCTTACCTTGTGCGCAGCCGCGTCATGGTCTGTTTCTAACATCATCTCTCGCTTGGCGCAGCGCGCAGCGCCAGGCTACGACCCGATTGCCTTTGTCGTGTGGTCCTGCCCGGCACCGATTCTGGCGTTTGCGGCGCTGGTGGCGCTCACGCAGCCGGACGCAGGGCGTTGGTTGCAATGGGACAGTTGGAGCGCACTGCCAGGAATCGCCTGGGGCTCGGTCGCCTATCTGGGCTGGGCGGCGACCATCGTCGGCTACAGCCTGTGGACGCGTTTGCTCACCCGCCACCCAGCGAACCGGGTGGCGCCGTTCAGCCTTGGGGTCCCGGTGGTGGGGCTGGCCGCCGGCCTTCTGGTGCTGGGCGAGGTGGTGACTGGCTGGCAGTGGGCGGGAACGGCCTTTGTTGTGGCCGCGCTTGCCTGCGTGATGCTCGGTGGGCGATGGGCACAGCGCCAGCGCACCCGATAGGCTTACAGAAATGAGCAAACCCGCAGGGCTTGCGCACTGCGGGTGGTTTTGAAACACGGCGGGCCCTGTAGCCCGCGCGCTGGATCAGCTGAAGTCGCCAGTGGCAAGTTCGTTGGTGCGCAAGGCCATGCGACCCTCTGCTCGCACTGTGGAACGGGTCAGAACCGTAGCGGGCTGGACGGCTGGCGATTCCACGTAAAAGTTCTTGAAGTTGGGGGCAGCTTGAACCGCTTCTGCTACCACTTCGGCGCGGGTGCGGCTTGGGGTGAAGTTGGCTTCAAAGTCGGTTCCGAACAGGTTGCCGTTCAGTTCGCCTGCTTGGGCACCCAAAGAAGCAAAGGCGGCTACAGCGGCGATAGAGAGAATGCGTGCGGTTTTCATGATGGTTTCCTTAAAAATAAAACGACTTCAAATGGACCCGCTGTTTCGGAGCGTTGGCTCTTACTCGGCGGTTTCGGTGAGTCGCCTGTTGTGTTCGGCTCATCGATGGGTTGAACTGTACGCCGTGTGAGTGCATTTAAAAACTACCAAGTCGCAAACTAACTGTTCCGGTATTTGAAACAATCTTCGCTGGCTTGATCTGGTGGTTCACCGCGTGGGCTGCACAATGTCCGAATGCCCCGTACCGACACTTCTGCCTTGCTTGGCGATGCTTCGCATGCGAAATCGCTGGACGATCGACTACGAAGCGCTGAGCCCTGCCTTTGGCTTAATCCGCAATGGCAGGCCGAGCCCGTTCCTGGAGCAGTAGTACCGCTGAAGATCTACGCAGCGCAGCAGCACTTCGAGCGCGCCCGCAATCTGCTGAAGCGGGTATTTCCTGAGTTGCAGAGCACGGGAGGGCGGATTACCTCGCCATTGATGCGCACTGCACATTTGCAGCGTGCCTTGGGTCTAGGCGAGGACTGCGGCGCGCTCTGGCTCAAATGCGACCACCTGTTGCCGGTGGCCGGATCGGTCAAGGCGCGCGGCGCGATGCACGAGGTGCTGGAGCTGGCCGAGCGCCTCGCAATTGCGCACGGGCTCATCATCGCCGGCGACGACCTCGCAGCGTTGGCCGACACCGCGGCCCGCACCCTGTTTGGTCGTTACGAAGTGGCCGTGGGCTCCACTGGCAACCTTGGGCTCGGTGTGGGGCTTATCGCCAAGGCACTGGGTTTTCGCGTGCGCGTGCACATGTCGAAAGATGCCAAGGCGTGGAAGAAGGCCCGGCTGCGCGCGCAAGGTGTCGAAGTGCTGGAACACACCGGCGACTACGCGCTTGCCGTGCAGGCTGGACGCGAAGCGGCCGCACAGGACCCACAGTGCCATTTCGTCGACGACGAGCAATCGCATTCACTGCTGCTGGGCTACAGCACGGCGGCCGCCGAACTGCAGGCGCAACTTCACGCTGACGGGGTGGTGGTGGACGCCGAGCACCCGCTCTTCGTTTACTTGCCATGTGGAGTTGGCGGCGCACCCGGTGGCATCACATTCGGCCTTCGCGAGCGCTTCGGCCCGCATGTGCACTGCTTCTTTGCCGAGCCGGTGCAGTCGCCCTGCATGCTGCTGCAGTTGCGCGCTGGGGTTGGCGCAGAGGCTTCGGTCTACGACATCGGCCTGACCAACCAAACCGAGGCCGATGGCTTGGCGGTGGCACAAGCCTCGCACTTGGCCGCGAGCCTGATGCGCGAGCGCCTTGCTGGTGTCTACACGGTGGACGACGCTGTGCTTTTCCAGCACCTGGCGCACGTCCACGCCGCTGAAGGCTTGCGCATCGAGCCGTCCGCCGCAGCCGCATTAGAAGGCCCGACGCGCCTCACGCACGGCGCAATGGGCCGCACGTGGCTGTCCGAAACCGGTTTGTCCGCCCATCTGCCACGCGCCACCCATGTTGCATGGACCACCGGCGGCGCGTTGCTGCCAGACACCGAATTTCAGCAATTTTTAGCCCGCGGGCAGGCGCTGCTGGAGCCTGCCCCGGGAGCTTGAACGAAAAAGGAGACGTCCCATGTCTACAGTTGATTTCGCCATCGTCGGCGCTGGCATTGCCGGCGCGAGCGTTGCGTGGGAGTTGTCCGCATACGCCAGCGTAGCGTTGCTGGAGCGCGAATCCATTCCGGGCTACCACACCACGGGCCGCTCGGCCGCCCTGTTCATCGAGACCTACGGCACCCCTGCCATCCGCGCTATGACACGCGCCAGCCGAGCTTTTTTGGAAGCGCCGCCGCCGGGTTTCTCCGAGAACGCCATCCTTTCACCGCGCGGTTTGGTCTACATCGCCACACCGGACCAGCTCGATCTTCTGGACGCGACTGAAGCCGAGCTGCGCCCGCATTCGCCGCAGCTCGAACGCCTGTCCGCCGACGCGTTGGCAGCACGCGTCCCCTGCCTGCGCCGCGAAGCGTTGGGTGGGGGCCTGCAGGAGGCCGGCGCTGCGGATATCGACGTGCACGCGCTGCACCAAGGCTATTTGCGCGGCCTACACCGGCGTGGCGCCGTGCTGAGAACCGACGCTGAGGTGATTGCGCTGCGTCGTGAAAGGGGCATCTGGGTGCTCACCCTGGAAGATGGAACGCAGATGGAAGCGCGCACGCTCATCAACGCCGCCGGAGCGTGGGCCGACGTCGTCGGACAGATGGCGGGCGCTGCGCCCATAGGTCTCACGCCCTGCCGGCGCACGGCCTTCACCTTCCCCGCGCCGGATGGCTTGGACTTGGCGAGCATGCCCGCCATCATTGCCGTAGACGAAAGCTTCTACATCAAGCCCGACGCGCGCCAGCTGCTCGGCTCACCCGCCAACGCCGACCCGACCACTCCGCACGACGTCATGCCAGAAGAGATTGACGTGGCCACCGGCATCTTCCATATCGAAGAGCGCACCCACTTCACCATCCGCCGCCCCTCACACACCTGGGCAGGGCTGCGCTCTTTCGTGCCCGATGGCGACATGGTGGTGGGCTGGGATGGCGGCGTCGAAGGGCTGTTCTGGGTAGCGGCCCAAGGCGGCTACGGCATTCAGAGTGCACCGGCCTATGCACTGCTGGCGCGCAACCTTGTGCTGGGCGAGGCGCTGGACGCGCAGCTGCAGGCGCACGGCGTTGAGGCGGCCGCCATGGCACCCGCCAGACTGCGCTAGATTTTAGATGAAACTGGCCTCTAGCGCTTTATACATAAGCGCTAACAGCTATAATTTAAATAGCATTACTGAGGCAATGCCGCCTGCAACATCGCCCGCGTGCGCTCGGCCTCACGCCGCGCAGCCTGGGCGAAATCCTCCCCACTGCTGGCGTACAAGATGGCTCGCGAAGAGTTGATCACGACCGGCCCGTTTGGCCGCCAACCAGCGCGCACCGTGGCGAGCGCGTCGCCCCCTTGGGCACCGACACCGGGAATGAGCAGCGGTACCGTAGGCGCAAGGGCCCGCACGCGCTCGATCTCGGCCGGGTAGGTCGCGCCGACCACCAGCCCAAGCTGGCCGTTGTGGTTCCACGGCCCTTGCGCCAAGCGGGCTATGTGCTCGTACAGGCGCGGCTGGCCCTCTACATCGGCCAGGCGCTGGTTTTGCAGGTCGTCTCCGCCGGGGTTGGAGGTGCGGCACAGCAGGAACGCACCCTTGCCGGGGTATTGCAGATACGGCGCAATGGAATCAAAGCCCATGAACGGCGAAAGCGTCACCGCGTCGGCACCGTAGCGCTCGAACGCCTCCTTGGCGTACTGCTCGGCGGTCGAGCCGATGTCACCGCGCTTGGCGTCCAGAATGATGGGCACCTGCGGCGCATTGGCGCGCATGTGCTGCATCAGGCGCTCGAGCTGGTCCTCCGCGCCGTGCGCGGCGAAATAGGCAATCTGCGGCTTGAACGCGCAGACCAGATCGCGCGTGGCGTCCACGATGGCGGCGCAGAAGTCGTACAGACGGTTAGGCCCCTCCGGCAAGCACGCAGGCAAGCGCTTAGGCTCCGGGTCCAAGCCGACGCACAGCATGGAGGCGTTCTGCGCCGAGGCGGCGCGCAGCATGTCAAGAAAGTCCATGAGGGATTTTAGGCAGTGATGCACAGCAGAAAAAGTCTGGAGGAGCTGTTTTCCATCACCCTGCCCGCGCTCACGCCGCCGATTCGAAATGAAATACCGCGGTTCCCGCCCGCGCGTTTGGCAGCCAGCGCACCACTTCACCCTCTTGCAGACCAAAAGAATCAAGAATTCGCAACTGGTTCTTCAGCGCCAGTACTTCGAAATCCTTGTAAGTGCCGACGCGAATGTTCGGCGTGTCGTACCACTGGTAGGGCAGACGCCGCGTCACCGGCATACGCCCACGAAGCACCGAGAGTCGGTTCGGCCAATGCGCGAAGTTGGGAAAGGCGACGACGCCGGCGCGCCCGACACGCGCGGTTTCGCGCAGCATGACTTCGGCGTTGCGCAGGTGCGGCAGGGTGTCGATTTGCAGCACCACGTCAAACGAGCTGTCCTCAAAAATGGCCAAGCCTTCGTCTAGGTTGAGCTGGATGGCGTTCACGCCCCGACGCACGCAGGCCAGCACGTTGGCGTCGTCAATCTCCACGCCATAGCCGCTGCAGCCGCGCGTGCGCTGCAGGTAGTCGAGCATGGCGCCGTCGCCACAGCCCAAGTCAAGCACACGTGAGCCCATTGGAACGAGTGCGGCGAGCGCTTGCATGGTGGCTTGTTCGGTCATGCGAGCTCCTTGGAGATGCGGTCGAAGTACGCACGAACGACCCCCATATAACGCGCATCGTCTAGCAAGAAAGCGTCGTGCCCGTGTGGCGCGTCGATTTCGGCGTAGCTCACGTCGCGGCGGTTCTCCAGCAGGGCCTTGACGATTTCGCGTGAGCGTGCGGGCGCAAAGCGCCAGTCGGTTGTGAAGCTCACCAGCAAGAACTTGGCGGTGGCCCCGGCAAGCGCCTGCGTAAGGTTCCCGCCAAATGCGCGCGCCGGGTCGAAATAGTCGAGCGCGCGGGTGATGAGCAGATAGGTGTTGGCATCAAAGTAGTCGCTGAACTTGTCGCCTTGGTAGCGCAGGTAGCTTTCGATCTGAAACTCGATGTCCTGCGTGCTGTAGTAGTAGTCGCGCAGCAGCGTGGCCGGGTCGTCCGACGGCGGCGCTTGGCCGGCGCGCAGGTCAGGCGGCCTCAGGCTGCGGCCGAACTTCTCGTTCATCACGTCGTCGCTCAGGTAAGTGATGTGGCCAATCATGCGAGCGATGCGCAGGCCGCGCTTGGGCACGATCCCGTGGCGATAGAAGTTTCCGCCATGGAAATCCGGGTCGGTGACGATGGCGCGGCGTGCCACTTCATTAAAGGCAATGTTCTCAGCCGTAAGGTTTGGCGCGCTCGCTACGACCACCGCGTGTCGCACACGCTCTGGATACTGCAAGGTCCACGAAAGTGCCTGCATGCCGCCCAAGCTGCCACCCAATACAGCGGCGAGCTGCGCAATTCCGAGTACGTCAAGCAACCGGGCCTGCGCATGCACCCAGTCTTCCACAGTGACGACGGGAAAATCTGCGCCGTACACCTCGCCGGTGGCGGGATTCGTGTCCATCGGCCCAGTGGAGCCAAAGCATGAGCCTGGGTTGTTCACACCGATGACAAAGAAGCGATTGGTGTCCACCGGTTTGCCGGGGCCAATCATGTTGTCCCACCAGCCTTCGCTTTTTTTTTGGCCTTCGTACACACCGGCCACATGGTGCGAGGCGTTGAGGGCGTGACAGACCAGCACTGCGTTAGAACGCTCGGCGTTCAGGCTGCCGTAGGTTTCAAAGGCAAGTTGGTAGTTGGCCAGCGTCGCGCCGCTTTGCAGCGCAAGCGGCTCGGAAAACTGCAGAAACTGAGGGGTGGCGAGCATCAACATAAAAAAACCCGGCAACGCTAAAAACGGTACCGGGCGGCTCGGAGACGGTCTTTAGCTGAATTTGTAGCGCGCCCGCAAGCTGTGGCAAATCGGCGCGTGGCGATCACTATAGCAAACGTAGACATTGAGCACGCTGCCGGCTACGGCGTTGTGCCGACGCACAAATCGCGAGAAAAAGCAAATTAAAACAGTCGCGCTTGCAATTTGGCTGATAATGGGTGAGTTTTTTCGCAAGTCGATAAAACGGTTAAGCGGTGTTTGGTCAGTTTCGCGTCTTTGAAGTCGTCACAGGTTTGTTGATTGCGTCGGACTCCATCGCGGTTTTTGTTTTTTTCAGGAGTCCCTCATGGGCAACAAACTTTACGTGGGCAACCTGCCCTACACCTTCCGCGACAGCGACCTCGAGCAGACCTTCAGCCAGTACGGCTCGGTTTCCAGCGCCAAGGTCATGATGGAGCGCGATACCGGCCGCTCCAAGGGTTTCGGCTTTGTCGAAATGGGCAGCGACGCTGAGGCGCAAGCCGCCATCCAAGGCGTGCATGGTCAAAACTTCGGCGGCCGTGACCTCGTGGTCAATGAAGCTCGTCCGATGGAGCCACGTCCTCCACGTAGCGGCGGTGGCGGCTTCGGCGGCGGCGCTGGTGGTGGCGGCTACGGCGGTGGTGGTGGCGGCTACGGTGGTGGCGGTGGTGGCCGCAGCGGTGGCGGCGGTGGTGGTGGCTACGGCGGTGGCCGCGGCGGTTACTGATCAGTCCCCATTGCACGTCGGTTTCTGCCGGCATTGCGAACAAAAGGAACCTTCGGGTTCCTTTTTTCGTTTGAAATATACGGAAAACCCTTGCTTTTTAGAAAAAAACGAGATTCATAATGCGCGGACGGGCGTCTCCCTGTGAGCGCGCGGAGGGTGCGCTTGACGAAGGTGTTGCCGCTTTCCGCTTCCGTAGAGTTTGCGGTGATCCGCCGGTTTCACGCAGCGTCGTCAAGATGATCTGGTTGCGTTTTCGGGACTCCATCGCTTTTTTCATGTGTCTTTGAGGATCCCGAACATGGGCAACAAACTGTATGTGGGCAATCTGCCCTACGGCGTGCGCGACAACGATCTGGAGCAGGCCTTCGCCGCATTTGGCCAAGTCAGCAGCGCCAAGGTAATGATGGAACGCGACACCGGCCGCTCCAAAGGCTTTGGCTTCGTCGAAATGGGGAGCGACGCCGAGGCGCAAGCCGCGATCAACGGAATGAACGGCCAGTCACTGGGCGGGCGTGGCATCGTCGTCAACGAAGCTCGGCCCATGGAGCCCCGCCCACCACGCAGTGGTGGGTTCGGAGGCGGAGGCGGCGGCTATGGGGGTAGCGGAAGCAGCGGGGGCGGCGGCTATGGCGTGGGCCGTGAAGGCGGTGGCGGCGGTCGTGAAGGCGGATATGGGGGTGGAGGTGGTGGACGTGGTGGTGGTGGACGCGAGGGAGGCGGCTACGGCGGGGGGCGCAGCGAAGGGGGATTTCGAAGCCCTTACGGCTCGGGCCCGCGCGGGGGAGGTCGCAGTGGTGGCGGCAGCGACTATGGCGGCGGGAACGGTTACTGAGCTGCTGGAGTCTTCGCAGTAGAAGCCTCTCAGGAGGCTTTTTTTTTCTGAAGGAATCTCTGCCGACGCTGCTTTTTTTATAGCGCCCACCGCTCGAATCTACTGCGTAAAAGGGCAGTTTTACTTGGTATTTCTCGGCACCAAACTGCCTCGCACGTTGCCTTGAAGCTCCAGCACTTGGGCTTCGTTGTCGTACACCAAGCCATCGGCCGTGAAGCGGTCCTTGCCACGGGTCAGTTCGACTGGCTTGTTGGAGCGCACACGCTCGAGCTGAGGCCAGACGTGAAGAAATTCGCCTGCAAAAGCGAGCTGCGGTTGCGTCTGACCGAGCGGGCCAACCGCGGCCCCGCGCACTACCCTGGCATTGCCAAAGAGCTGCACTTCAGAGCCGTCGGCATTGCTGAGGGCCCGGTCGGCCGTGGCGCTGGTGGCTCTGCCAGCGGCGTCCTGCGACCGCAGGCGCATGCGGTCGATCTCCAGAGTGTCGGTGTCGGGGTAGTGGCGTCCCATGTCGCCACGCACTTCACTCAGCAGCTGACCCTCGGCACCAAAATTTTTGACCGAAAAATTCTCCATGAAATAGTCTGGCTCATGGCCGCGCACCGGTTCCTGAGCTCCAGACGATACGGCGGGGGCGCTGCGCACCAACCACCAGCTGGCAAGCGCAAGCATCCCCATGAGCACCACAGGAAGGTAGACCGCCACGCGGTCCCACATGCGCTGCGAGCGGCTTCTCATGCGCAGTAAGCGGCCAGCAAGCCCGCGTACTGGCCGCTTGCCACCAGCAGAAGATCGCACAGTTCTCGCGCAGCCCCTGCGCCAGCGCTGGCCTGCGTGATGTGCTGTGCGCTGGCAAGCACTTCGGCGTGCGCGCCGGGTGGTGCGCACGCAAATCGCGCCCGCTGCATCACAGGAATGTCAGGCCAATCGTCGCCCATGGCGGCGGCCTGGTCCCAGCTCAGGCCCAAATCGGCCAAGATGCGCTCTGCCGCCGGCCGCTTGTCTTCGGTGCCAAACACCGCGTGCTGCACGCCGAGTGCGGACAAGCGCAGACGCAGAGGTGCCGAGTCGCGCCCGGTGATCACTGCGGGCTCAATGCCCGCCCGCTGCAGCAACTTCAGGCCGTGGCCGTCGAGTGTGCTGAAGCGTTTGAGCGTTTCTCCCGCTTCGCTGAAATAGATGCCGCCGTCGGTCAGTACGCCGTCGACGTCGAAAAACGCGACGCGCACTCCCTGCGCAGCGAGCAGCAACTCGGGCGCAAATCGCAATGCGGGCAACGTCGGGAAAGTGTTGCGCACGTTAAATCACCTTGGCGCGCATGAGGTCGCGTATGTGGATCACCCCAAGCAGCAGCGCGCCTTCGCCCGCCACCAGCACGCTGGTGATGCCATGCGCTTCCATCAAGGCTGCCGCGTCGACGGCCAAGGCATCGCCGGGAATGGTGCGGGGGCTGGGGTGCATAAGCTCGCCAGCGCTGCTCTGGCGCAGGTCGGCGCCGTTCTCTATGCGGCGGCGCAGGTCACCGTCGGTAAAAACGCCCAAGATGCGACCGGCTTCGTCCACTATGGCCGAAGCGCCCAGGCCTTTGGCACTCATCTCGCGCATCAACTCGCCAAAACTGGCTTGCGCCCCGACGCGCGGAATGTCATCGCCGCTGCGCATGACGTCACTCACATGCGTCAGCAACTTGCGACCCAAAGCGCCGCCAGGGTGCGAGCGTGCAAAGTCTTCGGCGCGAAAGCCGCGCGCATCCAGCAAGGCCACCGCAAGCGCATCACCAAGCGCGAGCTGGGCAGTGGTGCTGGTGGTGGGCGCCAAATTGAGTGGGCAGGCTTCGCGCTCGACGCTGCAGTCGAGCACGATGTCTGCGTGCTGCGCCAGCGCCGACTGCGGCTTGCCGGTGATGGCGATCAACGGGGCGCCCAGCCGGCGCAGCACCGGAAGGATGGCAATCAGCTCGGCGCTCTCCCCGCTATTGGAAATTGCAAGCACAAGGTCGCCCGAGGTAACCATACCCAAGTCCCCATGGCTGGCCTCTGCAGGGTGCACAAAAAGTGCCGGCGTTCCCGTGGACGCCAACGTGGCCGCAATCTTGCGCCCCACATGTCCGCTCTTGCCCATGCCCATGACCACAACGCGGCCAGGTGTGTGCAGCATGGCGCGCACGGCGTCGGAAAACGAACTGCTTAGCGACTCGCCAAGCCGTTGCAAGGCGGTCGACTCGATCGCACAGGTTTCGCGGCCCAGTCGCAGGGCCTGCTCGGGGTCAAAAGGACGCTCGGGAGCGTTGGCGACATGCATCGACGGATTCTATCGGCGGTGGGCGTCGCCGCTCCGCTAGCATTGCGGGATGTCGAACCTTGCACTTACGCTTCTGTACCTGCTTGCCGCAGTGCTGGGCGTGGTTGCGTGCAGAAGCTTGAAGCTGCCGCCCATGCTGGGTTACCTGGTCGCCGGGGTGCTGATTGGCCCGAATGCTCTGGCCTTGGCGCGCAACTCTGAAAGCGTGCGCCATCTGGGCGAATTCGGCGTGGTGTTCTTGATGTTCGCCATCGGCCTTGAATTTAGCCTTCCCAAACTGCGCGCCATGCGCGCTCAGGTGTTTGGACTTGGCCTGATGCAGGTATCGCTGACCATGGCGGCCGGCTTTGGCGGCACCTTGTTCTTGGCCAAGTTCCTTGGCGGCGTGTGGGACGTGGGCTGGCAAACGGCGCTGGCGCTGGCCGGCGTGCTGGCCATGAGCAGCACCGCCATTGTCGTCAAGCTGATGGCAGAGCGCGCCGAGATGGACAGCGCGCATGGTCGCAACGTGATGGGCATTTTGCTGTTCCAGGATTTGGCCGTGGTGCCACTGCTGGTGCTGGTGCCAGCGCTCGGGTCTTCACCCGAAAACCTGTTGACTGCCCTCGGGCTGGCCCTCGTCAAAGCCACCGTCCTGGTGACGGTACTGCTGACCGGCGGGCAAGGCGTGATGCGCTGGTGGCTGACCTTGGTGGCGCGGCGCAAGAGCGATGAGTTGTTCATGCTCAACCTGCTGCTCATCACGCTGGGTCTGGCTTGGTTGACCGATTTGGCAGGGCTCAGCTTGGCACTGGGGGCTTTTATTGCAGGTGTATTGGTGTCGGAGACCGAATACCGTCACCAAGTGGGTACGGACATTCGCCCGTTTCACGACGTATTGCTCGGCCTGTTTTTTATCACCATCGGCATGATGCTGGACTGGCACATTTTGCTGGAACAGTGGTGGCTGGTACTGGGTCTGGTGGCCGTGCCCTTGGCGCTCAAGCTGCTCATCATTTTACTTTTGGCCCGCCTCACGGGCGCCAGCACCGGGGTGGCGCTGCGCACCGGCTTGTATTTGGCGCAGGCCGGTGAGTTCGGTTTTGTGTTGCTGTCGCTGACGCTGGAGAACGGCCTGCTGCGCCCAGCATTGATGAACCCCATCCTCGCGGCGATGGTGTTGTCCATGCTGGCCACGCCGTTCCTCATCATGTACAGCAACCGCATCGTCATGCGCTTGGTAGCAAGCGACTGGCTGCTGCAATCGCTGCAGATGACGACCATCGCACGCAAATCCATTGATACCAGCGGGCATGTGATCATTTGCGGCTACGGCCGCTGCGGCCAGAACTTGGCGCGCATGCTGGAGCGCGAATCCATTCCTTATATGGCGCTTGACCTCGACCCGGACCGTGTGCGTCAAGCCGCCGCCGCTGGCGACAATGTGGTGTATGGCGACGCGACGCGCCTGCAGGCCCTGATGGCGGCGGGACTGGTGCGCGCCAGTGCTGTGGCAATCACCTATCTGGAACTCTCAGCAGCCCTCAAGGTGTTGGCCAACACCCGCGCCCACGCACCGCAGGTCCCCGTCGTCGTGCGCACGCAAGACGATCTTCACCTTGACCGACTGCGCGCTGCCGGCGCGACGGAAGTGGTTCCAGAGGCCATCGAAGGCTCGTTGATGTTGGCCAGCCACGCATTGGCGTTGGTCGGAGTGCCCATGAGGCGCGTGATCCGCTCGGTACAAGACCAACGTGAGGCGCGCTACCAGCTGCTGCGCGGCTACTTTCATGGTGCCGACGACGACACCTCGGCCGAACGCGAGCAGGCCCGTCTTGTCCCGCTCACACTGCCTGCAGGTGCTGCGGCGCTGGGCACCACGTTGGGCGCACTTGCGCTACCGGACTTGGGGGTTCATGTGGTCAATCTGCGCAACGGCCATGGCCACGCGCTCAGCGTGAGCGAAACCTCTGTACTGGCCGAAGGCGACACCTTGGTGCTCTCGGGCGCGCCCCCTGCGCTGGCCTTGGCGGAAGAGCGTTTGCTGCGCGGGTGAGTGCCGCCAGCTATGTCTGCGGAATCTCTTCGGCAGGCCCCGGGCGGCCGAACAAGTACCCTTGGAAGTGTCGGCAACCATTGCTCAGTAAAAACTGGCGCTGACCTTCGGTTTCCACTCCTTCTGCAACCACATCCAAACCTAGGCTCTGCGCCAAGGTAACGATGGTGCAGGCGATGGCTGCGTCGTTGGGGTCGGTCAACACGTCGCGCACAAAACTTTGATCGATCTTGAGCTGGTCGAGCGGCAAACGCTTGAGGTAAGACAGGCTGGAATAGCCGGTTCCAAAGTCGTCCAGCGAAAAGCCTAGGCCGTAGCTGCGCAGAGTTTGCATCTTTTCGATGCAATCCTCGACGTCGTGCAACAACAGGCTTTCGGTAAGTTCAAGCTTGAGCAGCGCAGCTGGTGCGCCGGTGTCCCGCACGATGATAAGGACCTCCTCCACAAACTGGGGGTGTCGAAATTCCTGCGCGCTCACGTTGACCGAAATCGTCCAGAGCGCACTGACTTCTTGGGCAGACCAGCGCGCCAGTTGCTCGCAGGCACTGCGCAGAACCCAGCGGCCCAGCGGCACGATCAGCCCAGTCTGTTCGGCCAAACCAATGAATTCGCCCGGAGGCACCAAGCCGCGCTGAGGGTGCTGCCAACGCACGAGCGCCTCAGCGCCCAACACCAGGCCCGACTCGTCCACCACTCGCTGGTAGTGGAGCAGAAACTCTTGACGCAGCAGTCCTTGGCGAATGTCACCCTCAAGCGCCGATCGCTCAGACGCGGCCACCTGCATGGCAGGGTCGAAGAAACACCACATATTGCGCCCCTGTGCCTTGGCCTGATACATAGCCAGATCGGCACGCTTGAGCAGCTCTTGTACCGTCTGATGCGCGTCACTGAACAGGATGATTCCGATGCTGGGCGTACTGAGTAATTCGCATTCTTCCATTTGATAGGGGACGTTCAATGCCAGCAGTACTTTCTGCGCGACGGTCTCAGCCTCTGCTGCGGCCGCTAACGGCTGCATGTGCAGCCCTTGCAGCACCACTACGAATTCGTCGCCACCGAGGCGCGCGACTGTATCGGTGGCCCGCACGCTCGTGCTGATCCGCTGGCCCACCTGCACCAAAAGCCGATCCCCCCATTCATGGCCCAAGGTGTCGTTGATGTCTTTGAAGTTGTCCAGGTCGAGAAACAACAGCGCTCCATGTGAGCCATCACGGGCGCTCAGCGTCACCGCACACGCCAACCGGTCCATCAGCAGCCGGCGATTGGGCAAGCCCGTAAGTTCGTCATAAAAGGCCAGCCGCTGGATTTCGCCTTCGGCCTGCTTGCGCTCGGTGATGTCGCGCGCCACCCCCCGATAGCCCGTGAACCGCCCTCCCTCATCAAAGATGGGCGCGCCACTGATCGACACCCAAAAGGGCTGCCCATCACCGCGTGTCCGCTTCATTTCGAAGTCGTGAAACACCTCGTGCGCCTCCAGCGCATTGCGGTGCGCTGTCCACTGGTCCTCGGGCACGACGGTGTCTGGAAGCTCCCAGCGCGTCAGTCCATAGTGAATTTCATCGGGCACACCGGTGGCTTCAAGACGGTTGCCATCCAGGCGCACGAAGCGAAACTGGGCGTCCTGCTCCCAATACCAGTCAGACGACAGCTGCGTGAGGCTGCGCCAGCGTGCTTCGCTCTGGCGCAACGCATCCTGCGTCGCAAGGTAGTCCGTTACGTCGGCAAATGTGCGCACCCTTCCGCCTTCCGGCAAAACGCGTGTGCGCACCTCCATGTAGCGCCCATCCTTGGTCTTGCGGATGTAACACTCGGGCATATCGTGGATCCGCACGTTCGCGAGCGATTCGGCATCCACGTATGCGCGCGCATTGGGCTCTATGAGTTCCAGGCCTGCTCCAAAATCCCCACGCGCCTTCTGGAAAGCCACCACTTCGCTCATGTGGGGTTGGCGTTCCATCAACACCGCGGGCAAATCGAGCAACTCCAGGTAGCGCTGGTTGTGTACGCGGACAAAGCCTGCTTGGTCAACGTTGGAAATGCCTTGCGTGACGCTTGCGAGGGTAATTTCGAGCGCATGACTTTTCGCGGCAAGTTCAGCACTGGTCCGCTCTAACTGCGCTTGCATGGTCTTGCGTTCCAAGTCGGCACGTCGCGCCATTTCCAGTTGGCCCACAGTGTTCAGCAGCGGCTGGAGGAAGCCCACGTCCGTCGTGAGATACCCTTCCGCTCGGTTGGCCACCCCGGCCAGCGCCACCACCTCGCCTCCCGCAATAATGGGCAGCGCCATGAAAGAGCGCAGCGGTGGGTGGCCGGGCGGCAGGCCTCCGGCGCGTGGATCGGTTGCGGGATCGTCGCAAATCAGTGGCGCCGAGCCTTGCAGCGCAGCTCCGATGAGCGAATGGGGATTGTCAAATACCATGCCCCCCGCATCAAGCTGGGCGAGCATCTTGCGCGAAGGGGTGTCCCAGGCGATGTCGGTGATGGCATGAATGCGCAGGCGCTTGGTGCTTGTGCCCGTAGATTCCACTTGGCCGAAAAAGCCGAAGGGGCTTTCTGTCAACACCAGCATTTCATGCAGCAAAGTCTCAAATGCATGGCGCAGCGGGGCGCTGGCGATGAACAGCGCCTGGGCTTTGAAAATCGCTTGCAGCAGCCGATGCTGGCGTGCAAGCAGGTGCTCTGCAGCTTCACGCGACTTCGTACTGCGGCTGCGCTCAATCGCCGCTTCGATTTGTGACGGAAGGGTAAGCAGGAACTGGCCGGCAGGGTCTTGCACAAAGAAATCTGTGAACCCATGGCGCAGCGCATGGGCCGCCTGCGACTCTGAGCCGGTCGAAACTCCGATCAGTGCGGGAGTGGGGCGCAACGCTGCCAGTGCGTCGTAGGCAGATCCGTCATTCAAATACTGCGAAACAAGGGCAACATCAAACTGTTGCGCTTTGAGCGCCTCGCTTGCCTCAGACAGATTGCGCGCATGCCGTACTTCCCAAGCAAGCCAAGAATCCGCCAGCGAAGCCATTGCCTGGCGGGCATACTCGTCGCTGCTTTCGACCAGAAGCACAGAAACGGTCATGGGATGTCCCGATTGCCGCATGTGGGCGTTAAGCAATTATGAAGCTGTTGCTCAGTAAGAATGCAGCACACGATACCCTCGTGTTGTCTTGCCTGGCCTGAGGATACAGCGCACTAAGCGCGCCGTTTCGTAGGAGACTCTCAATATGACCACACCCAGTTTTTCCGCCTACCTTCGTGAACACATTCGCACCGTTCCCGATTGGCCCGCGCCTGGCGTGCAGTTTCGCGACATCACTCCGCTGCTGCAGGATCCGAAGGTATTTCGCGTGCTGATCGACGCCTTCGTGCACCGCTACATGCAGCGCGACCTGCGCCCTGATGTTGTAGCGGGTTTGGATGCACGAGGCTTCATTTTGGGCGCTGTGGTGGCCTACGAGCTCGGAGTTGGCTTTGTGCCGATTCGCAAGAAAGGCAAGCTCCCTTTCACGACTGTGGAGGAGACGTATGAGCTTGAATACGGGAGCGCGACCGTCGAGCTTCACACGGATGCGGTGCAGCCGGGCGACCGTGTGCTGCTAATTGACGACCTGATCGCCACAGGTGGCACCATGATGGCCGGTAAAAAATTATTGGAAAAACTGGGCGCGAAGGTGATGGAGGGCGCGAGCATTGTCGATCTGCCAGAGCTCGGCGGCTCAGCGCGCTTGCGCCAGTCTGGCTTATCGCTGTATACGCTGGTGGACTTCGCCGGGCATTGACCTTTCGGCGCGCGCCCAGCTCACAAGTCGCCGTACTGCGTCCCGCTCAAATCGGGGCCCCGCGCCTCATTCTGGGACATTTCGGTGTCTGCAAAGTCCTCCCCTGGGGGGCGGCGTACTGGCCCTGTGCGAACCGAGACGCCGGACACGCTTGGCCGCACGGTGGAGCCCAACGCCTTTTTAAATGCTGCGACTTCGTCGGCCGCAATAGGATCAAACGGCTTTGGGCGTAGCGCAACACCCGCTGAAGGTGCCGATGCCGATGCCGTTGTTGTTAACGCTGCTGCTTTTCCGGGAGCAGATGTTCCAAGCGGCGCGACAGCAGAATTGGTCGCCGCAGGCCGCGCGACGGCGGAGGTTTTCTGCGGAATGCCCACCGCCACGTGATCGTTGATGCGCCAATAGACGGCCGTCACTGCAATGTCGTAGCGCGACTTGGCGGTCTGCGCAATCAGCGCTTCGATCTCGCTGAGCCGTGCTGTGTCGCCGCCAAATTCACGGGCCAAATCCATCATCACCAGAAACTGGCTGCCGCGTTGATCGAGTGAGAGCACTTTGAATTTGTAGCTGGCCGAGAGTACGCCAGCGCGCACCATGGCGTCGCGCACGACGGTGTACAGAAGTTCGCGCCGTTCCATCCGCTCGCTTTTCCGGTTGGCGGCATGGTCTGCTGGCAAAGGATCGGGGAGCTGTCGCCCATTGCGACCAGGCACCAAAGGCACGGTAGCGTCCGCATTCAGCAAACCCGCTGGGTCAAGGTTGCGAGCACCGACCGGGGCAGGCTTTCGAGTAAACCAGCTCAGAATGGACATCGTTGTTCTCTCTTCAACCTAATGGGTATGCCGTGAGGGTTGCGTCGACCGTCATGTCAGCAGGCTGCCGCAACTCAAAAAAAGGAAACCCGGTGACGCGGCTGGCGCGTGAGGGCGGATTTTAGGGTAAGGGCTGCCATGGTAGCCGCGTTGGCGGCGTATGCGTCATCCGGACCGTTGCATAGGTTACACACCCCTCCAGCCGCCGATTTGCTTTCTTTGCACGCGTTCGGTGCAACTGGAAGTCCAGACCAGTGCCACGCGCCCTTTGCCAAGGAATCAGGTCGTAGCTGCACGACGGCGGCGATTTCCCATCCGCTTGGCAATCACCGCGCCAACCGCCATGACGAGTTGCAAGGCGACGGCGGGCTGGCGGTTGCCCAACTCGGTAAAGCGCATGGCCGTCAGGCTCCACAGCTTGCACGGTGCGGTGGCCTGCACCGTAGCGTTGCGCGGCCGATGTGAGAAAAAAGCACCCTCGCCGACGAGCGAGCCCGCCGTGACAATGGCCAGGCGCACGCGCTCCTTTTCATCCTCGTAGTGCACGCTGAGGCTGCCGCTTTCAATAAGGTAGAGCGTGCGCTCTGAGGCGCCTTGCAGAAACAGAGTTTGACCGGCTGCGAGCGTCATTGGCTGCAAATAGGCCGACAGCGTGTCCCATTGGGCTGCAGAGAGCGGGTTGCTCAGGCTGTCTTCGGCGGTGGCCTGGACAATCGCATTGATCAAGCCATTGAGGTCGAGTTTGGTGGCTGAGGGCAGTGGAGCATTCATGATCTGTTGACGCTAGCTGGAATGTGGGTACTGCACAAGCCCGCGTTACCGTCGCTTACAACGTCTTTCGCCGCCTGCCCGGCGTCTATTTTCCAATGCAGAAGCTGGAAAAGATGACGCCAAGCAAATCGTCGGCGCCAAAAGCCCCTGTAATTTCGTTTAGCGCGTTTTGCGCAAGCCGAAGATCTTCCGCCAGCAAGTCGAGCGCCGGGCTGCTGCTTTCCAATTGGCGAGCCGCAGCTTCCAGCTGCGTGCCCACGGCAGCGAGTGCCTGCACATGACGTGCGCGGGCGATGAATACACCATCCGGGGCCGACTGCCAGCCGGCTAGGGCGAGCAGGCGCTGGCGCAGCGTGTCCAGCCCCTCGCCCGTGCGGGACGACAGCACCACGCCTTCGCGCGCCGCACCAGGCGGCACGCAGTCGCTCTTGGTCCAGACATCGAGTACCGGCACAGATTTCGGCTTGTTTTGGGTCATAGCGCTTGCTATTAAAGCGTCATCAGCTACATATTCAATAGCACTACAACGTGTGAGATCGTGCAAAAACAGCACGGCATCCGCGTCTGCGATGGCGTCCCATGCGCGTGCGATGCCAATGCGCTCGACTTCGTCTTCGCTTTCGCGCAGGCCCGCGGTATCGATGATGTGCAGCGGCACGCCTTCGATCTGAATGGTCTGCTGCACCTTGTCTCGCGTCGTGCCGGCGATCGGTGTGACGATGGCCAACTCGGCGCCCGCCAACGCGTTCAGCAGCGAGCTTTTTCCTGCATTGGGCTGGCCGGCTATGACCACTTTGATGCCCTCGCGAAGCAGCGCGCCCTGCTGCGCACGCTGCGCCAGCACCGCCAGCTGTTGCTGTAAATTTTGTAGCTGCCCGCGCGCGTCGGCACTGCGCAGGAAGTCGATTTCTTCCTCAGGGAAGTCCAGCGTAGCTTCGACCAGCATGCGCAGGTGCACCAAAGCGTCGCGCAGGGTGTGGATTTCTTGCGAAAACGCTCCCGCAAGCGAGCGGGCTGCACTGCGCGCTGCAGCGCTGGTGGAAGCGTCGATCAGGTCGGCGACGGCCTCAGCCTGGGCAAGGTCAAGCTTGCCGTTCAGAAAGGCGCGCTCTGTGAACTCGCCTGGTTGCGCGAGCCTCAGCCCAGCCAGTCTGGGCGCATCGGTCAGCAAATCCGCCTCGGCGGCCGCCTCGAGGCAACGTGCCAGCAGCAGCTGCAGCACCACCGGCCCGCCGTGCGCCTGCAGTTCGAGCACGTCTTCGCCGGTGTAGGAATGCGGCGCCGGAAAGTACAGCGCCAGCCCATGGTCGATGGCGCTGCCATCGGCTTCGCGGAACGGCAGAAAACTTGCCTCGCGCGGGCGCAGCGCCTTGCCGCAGAGCGCTTGCAGCAGCGGCTCGAGCTTGCGTCCCGACACGCGCACGATACCGACCGCGCCGCGCCCGGGAGCGGTGGCAATGGCGGCAATGGGATCGTGGTGGCGGGGCAGCATGGCGATGTTGATAGGCTCAGGGCCTGAAGAGGGCGCGGCCCAAGCGCGGGACACCGCGCAAGGGCCGCCCCGCCGCGCTGGTGTCGTCCCCCTTCCCGCACGCAGTGCGAGAGAAGGGGGAAGCGGCGCAGCCGCTCAGGGGGTTGTCACTTAAACTTCGGCAGATTGAATTGCGGCGGTACGCCCATGCGGGTGTTGATGACCCACTGCTGGGCAATCGACAGCACGTTGTTCGTCAACCAGTACAGAACCAAACCGGCAGGGAAGAAGAAGAACATGACGCTGAACATCAGCGGCATCAGCCACATCATCTTGGCCTGCATCGGGTCTGGCGGCGCCGGGTTGAGCGCGGTCTGCAAGAGCGAACTGAGCATCATCAGGAAGGGCAAGATGAAGAACGGGTCGGGCGTGGAAAGGTCATGGATCCAGCCGATCCAAGGAGCGTTGCGCATTTCCACGCTCGAGAGCAGCACCCAGTAAAGCGAGATGAACACTGGGATCTGGATCACGATGGGGAAGCACCCGCCCATGGGGTTGACCTTCTCCTCCCGATAGATGCGCATCATTTCCTGCTGCATCTGTTGGGGCTTGTCCTTGAGGCGCTCGCGCATCTCGGTGATCTTGGGGTTCACGGCCTTCATCCTGGCCATGCTCGAATAGGCCTTGGCATTGAGCCAATAGAAGGCAATTTTGAGCAACAGCACCAGACCGACAATCGACCAGCCCCAGTTGCCTAATACGCTGTGCAACTGGTTCAGCAGCCAGTACAGAGGTTTGGCAATGATGGTGAAGATGCCGTAGTCCTTCACGAGCTCCAGGCCTGGCGCAAGGGCTTCAAGCTTGGTCTCTTCTTGCGGGCCTGCGTACAGGTCGCTGTCCACAGTTTGGCTTGCGCCCGGCGCAATGGCACCCAAAGGCATCACCATGGCGGCGGAATACTGGTTGTCGCCCAGACGCTTCACACGGAACTCACGCTGCAGGTTTTTGCTGTCGGGTGCATTGAGCAGCCAGGCCGAGACGAAGTAGTGCTGAACCATCGCAATCCAGCCGTTGGTCGCTGGTGGCGGAACCTCAGCCTTTTGCTTTTCGATGTCGGCAAAGGGAATCTTGTGGAATTTCTTCTCGTCGGTGTAGGCCGCTGGCCCCGCAAAGGTATTGGCCCCCATCATGTTGCCCGACGCGACGGTGCCATGGCGCACGAGCTGCAAGTACAGCTGTGCATCGCGCGGCTGGTCGCCGACGTTGACCACCTCATGCTTCACGCGGATGTCGTAGCTTCCACGAGTGAAGACATAGGTTTTGCGGTACTTGAGCCCCCCTTGAGGCGGCGACTCAAACGTGACCGTCAGGTCTTTTTCGCCTTCAGCGAGCACCCGCGTACCGGGCAGTGCAGTCATCAAGGTCAGGTGATTGGGGAAGCTCGCGCCCGAATCCACCGTGTTGAGCAAGCCCGTTTGTGCAACGTAGCGGGTACTCGGACTGCCGTCCTCCATCAAAATGACCGGGGTGGTTTTGACCTCTGGAACCGGCATACCCAGCACGCCTTTGACCGAGTCGAGGAAACCGCGGTTGAGGGACTGTTCGTTGTAGTGCTTGAGCTCAAGCTCCGAAAGCGTTCCGCCTTGGCTGTCGAGCACGGCATGGAAAACGTCCGTTTCGATCGTAATTTTTTCACGAGCCAACGGCGCTGCCTGCTCAGATGCAGCTGCAATCGCAGGGGCGCTGGCCGTTGACGCGCTGCCTGCCACTGCAGGCAAATCTGGCGATGACGGCCCATTGACCGCTGGCGTGGTGGACACCTGCTGCGCCGGCGCCGGAAAAAACGTGCCGCGGTTGCCGTTGTGCACCTGCCATTTGTCCCACAACAGGACCATGGAAAAACCGAATATGACCCACAAAATAGTGCGGCGGATGTCGTTCATGGAGTCTTCTCAGAAGCGGGAGAGTGAGATGTGTCTTGCGCCGTCAAAAGGCGCGAGAACAGGCGCGTGGCGCGTGGCGGATTCTGAGGCACCGGGTCGTGCCCACCTTGGCACCACGGTTGGCAACGCGCCAGCCGCGAGAGCGTAAGCCAACTGCCTGCCAATGCCCCATGGCGCTCAAGCGCCTCAATCGAGTACACAGAGCAGGTGGGCTCGAAGCGGCAGGACGAACCCAGCCATGGGCTGAGCACCAGTCGGTAGCCGCGCACGAACGCAATCAGCACGCGGCGCATCAGGCATTGCCTCGACTGGCGCGTTCGAACAGCGCCTGCAATTCATCGCGCACCGCGATCTTGAGCGCGTCCGAGCTGGCGCTCACAAACACCTTGCGATCAAACGCCGCCCGCAGCCGCACCACATGGGAGGCTTGCGGCAGGTTCGGCGCGAAGCTGTTGGCAACGCTGTAAATCTGGCGCTTGATGGTGCTGCGCGTCACCGCGCGGCGTGCCCACCGCTTGGGCACCATTGCGCCCAGCCAGACATCCCCAGTAGAAAACAAGGGCGGCTGCACGCGCGCGCCCTCACCCACCGACTGAGGTGCAGCAGCAAGGGGGAGCACAAGGCGATGGATGGCGAAGTGCGCGGTGCGCGCCACCGTGGCACCCGCTAGGGTGGCCTGGAATTGCGGGCGAGTCTTCAGGCGCTGCATACGAGGGGGACGCACCAGGCAGCCATGGCTGCCGACCGACCAAGCCCAAGCAGGCTCGGACAGTGTCAGACTGCCAGGCGCTTGCGGCCTTTGGCACGGCGCGCATTAATCACAGCGCGGCCACCGCGGGTCTTCATGCGCACGAGGAAACCGTGGGTGCGGGCGCGGCGGGTCTTGGAGGGTTGGTACGTGCGTTTCATGGCTTTTCCTTGGAAATAGTTCGGGCAAACCGCCGGCCATAAAGGCCGCTGGGCCGCTGGGGCGGTTGCGTGGTCGAGTCAAATTCGCCCTGAAACTTTTCAGGGAAACCCGAAATTATCGCAGGCTTGACTAAGCGAAGCAATGTAGGGCCCAAAAAATACCCTTGCAGACCGCCGCTCGAGGGTGTGGATAAGCTCTTGAAAAGCTACAATCCCCGGCCACCCAAAGCTACCTCTATCCACAAGAAGACCGACAACATGACAGAGGATTCCCTGAACCCACAAGTGCATCCGGCAGAACCCCAAGCCGGACAAGCATTGTGGCAGGCCTGCCTGGAGCAACTGGCGCAAGACATGCCGGCCCAGCAGTTCGGCACCTGGATCAAACCGCTCAGCGCCCAGGTCTCAGACGACCTCTCGCGCACCACGCTGTACGTTCCCAACCGCTTCACCCTCGACTGGATTCGCGCCCAATACGCCGGCCGCATTGCGGCGGCACTGGAGACCATATCGGGCCAGACGGTCACTCTGGAGTTAGCGCTTGCTCAGCGCGCAAGCCCTGCCCGTGCTCATTCCAACTCAAGTCCTGCCCATACTCAGACGCAAGCGGAAGCGCCCGCTTCACCGCGCCCAGACAGCAACGCACCCGCCGGCCCGCCGCGCAACCGACTCAACCCCGGCCTGACATTCGACACCCTGGTCGAAGGAACCGCCAACCGCATGGCGCGCGCCGCCGCCATGCACGTCGCCGGCATGCCGGGGCATCTGTACAACCCGCTGTTCATCTATGGCGGCGTCGGGCTGGGCAAGACCCACCTGGTGCATGCGGTGGGCAATAAGCTGCTCGCCGATCGGCCCAATGCGAAAGTTCTCTACATCCACGCCGAGCAGTTCGTCTCGGATGTGGTCAAGTCGTATCAACGCAAGACTTTTGACGAGTTCAAGGAGCGTTACCACTCGCTCGATTTGCTGCTGATCGACGACGTGCAGTTCTTCGCCAACAAGGACCGCACACAAGAAGAATTCTTCAACGCCTTCGAAGCACTGCTGGCCAAGAAGAGCCACATCGTGATGACCAGCGACACCTACCCCAAGGGCCTGGCCGACATTCACGAGCGGCTGGTATCGCGTTTCGATTCAGGTCTTACGGTGGCGATCGAGCCTCCAGAGCTGGAAATGCGCGTTGCCATCCTGATCAATAAAGCGCGCGCGGAAAACGTGGAGATGCCGGAAGAAGTCGCGTTTTTCGTCGCCAAGAACGTCCGCTCGAACGTGCGCGAGCTTGAAGGCGCGCTGCGCAAAATTCTCGCGTATTCCCGCTTTAACCAGAAGGAAATCTCGATTCAGCTGGCGCGCGAAGCGCTGCGCGATCTGTTGTCCATCCAGAACCGGCAGATCAGCGTCGAGAACATCCAAAAGACGGTGGCTGACTATTACAAGATCAAGGTCGCCGACATGTACAGCAAGAAGCGCCCGGCCAGCATTGCCCGCCCGCGCCAGATTGCCATGTACCTCGCCAAAGAGCTGACGCAAAAGAGTCTTCCCGAGATCGGAGAACTGTTCGGCGGGCGCGACCACACCACGGTATTGCACGCGGTGCGCAAGATTGGCGGCGAGCGCCAGCAGCTCACTGAGTTGAACCAGCAGCTGCACGTACTGGAGCAGACCTTGAAAGGCTAGGGGCGTTCGGCAAAACTCTACGCCAGCGTGTAGTGCGGGTCGGGATGGGATGCTAGGCGCGTTTCACAGGCAATAGCCGTAGCTATTGCCTGTGAAACGCAACGCCGCAGACCGCCCGAGTCCGTGCTATCACGCGCCGTGAGGAGTTATGCAGAACGTCCCTTGGGGCCAGCCCCCGGCACAAGGCAAAATGGCAGGTTGAGCGGCGTGGGAGACAGGCGCCAGCCAACCCATAAAACAAAAGAGGATGAAATGATCGTTCTGAAGGCCCCCCAAGACAAGGTTCTCGCAGTCCTGCAATCGGTCGCCGGCATTGTTGAGCGCCGCCACACCCTGCCCATTCTGGCCAACGTGCTGCTCAGGAAAACCGGCAACGCGCTGCAGCTGACCACCAGCGACCTGGAAATCCAAATCCGCACCACCGCAGAACTGGGCGGCGACACCGGCGACTTCACCACCACGGTGGCGGCGCGCAAGCTGATCGACGTGCTGCGCACCATGCCCGGCGATCAGACGGTGAGCCTGGAGACGGCGCAGGAAAAGCTGGTACTTAAAGGCGGCAAAAGCCGCTTCACCCTGCAAACCCTGCCAGCGGCGGACTTCCCGCTGGTGCAGGAAGCGGCCAGTTTTGGCCCGGCATTCAGCATCCCGCAAAAAACGCTCAAAAACCTGCTCGGCCAGGTGGCATTTGCCATGGCGGTGCAAGACATTCGCTACTACCTGAACGGTATTTTGTTCGTCGCCGAGGGCAAAACGCTCAGCCTGGTGGCCACCGACGGCCACCGCCTGGCGTTTGCCAGCGCTACGCTGGATGTGGAAGTGCCCAAGCAGGAAGTCATCCTGCCCCGCAAAACGGTGCTCGAACTGCAGCGCCTGCTGAGCGATGGCGACGGCGCCATTGAAATGCAGTTTGCCAACAACCAAGCCAAGTTCAGCTTTGGCGCGATGGAGTTCGTCACCAAGCTGGTTGAGGGCAAGTTCCCCGACTACAACCGCGTCATCCCGCGCAGCCACGGCAACACCATTACGCTGGGCCGTGCGCCGCTCTTGGCCAGCCTGCAGCGCACCGCCATCATGACAAGCGACAAGTTCAAGGGCGTGCGCCTGAACCTGGAGCCCGGCAGCCTGCGCGTGACCAGCAACAATGCCGAGCAGGAGGAGGCGGTGGACGAGCTCGACATCGACTACGGCGGCGAGCCGATCGAAATCGGCTTCAACGTCACCTACCTCATCGACGCCTTGGCCAGCATGCCGCAAGACATGGTGCAAATCGCCTTGGCCGACGGCAGCAGCTCGGCGCTGATCACGATCCCCGAGAACGACAGCTTCAAGTACGTCGTGATGCCCATGCGGATCTAGAGAGCTTCCCCCTGTGTCGCTTTATTCCTCCACACCTCAGCCAGAGGCAACGGCTCTTCAGGGCCGTCCAAGCCTGCGCAGGCAGGCTTGGAGCCGCGGCTTTCAGCCCCTTCTCTCTCACAACGCTGCGCGTTGCGGGAAGAGGGACGCCGCCGGCGGCCTGGCAGAGCCAGTTCCACGGCGACCGCTGGCACAACCCATTGCGTCCATTGCGCGCGCACTGAACTTTTACTACATTTTTTATAGCTTCTTGCGCTTTATCCATAAGCGCTAGAGGCCAATTTGGCTAAAACTTTATGACCGTTGACCAAAACCTGCCCGAACCCGACGACTCGCTCGCCCCCGTCCAGCGGATCGACGCCCACCAGGCCGGCGCCAGTGAAGGCTACGGCGAAGGCGCCATCACCATCCTCGAAGGCTTGGAAGCGGTGCGTAAGCGCCCCGGCATGTACATCGGCGACACGTCGGACGGCACCGGCCTGCACCACCTGGTGTTCGAGGTGGTGGACAACTCCATCGATGAAGCACTGGCCGGGCATTGCGACGACATCGTAGTCACCATCCACTCGGACAACTCGATTTCCGTCACCGACAACGGCCGCGGCATTCCCACCGGCGTAAAGATGGACGACAAGCACGAGCCCAAGCGCAGTGCCTCGGAGATCGCGCTGACCGAACTACACGCCGGCGGCAAGTTCAACCAGAACAGCTACAAAGTCTCGGGCGGCCTGCACGGGGTGGGGGTGTCGTGCGTCAACGCACTTTCAAAAATGATGCGCCTCACCGTGCGCCGCGAAGGCAAGGTGCATGTGCTGGAATTTAGCCGTGGGTTTGTGCAAAACCGCATCCTTGAAACCGTGGGCGGCGTCGAAATCTCCCCCATGCGGGTGACGGGCGACACCGACAAGCGCGGCACCGAAGTGCACTTCCTGCCAGACGACGAAATCTTCAAGGAAAACGCCGATTTCCACTACGAGATTCTGGCCAAACGCCTGCGCGAGCTTTCGTTCCTGAACAACGGCGTGCGCATCCGCTTGAAGGACGAGCGCAGCGGCAAGGAAGACGACTTTTCCGGCGCCGGCGGTGTGCGCGGCTTTGTCGAGTTCATCAACAAAGGCAAGACGGTGTTGCACCCCAACTCCTTCTACGCTGCGGGCCAGCGTCCGGCCGAAACCTACGGCGGCATCTCGGGAACGCACATTGGCGTGGAAGTGGCCATGCAGTGGAACAGCGGCTACAGCGAGCAGGTGCTCTGCTTTACCAACAACATCCCGCAGCGCGACGGCGGCACCCACCTCACCGGCCTGCGCGCCGCGATGACGCGCGTCATCAACAAGTACATCGACGAAAACGACTTCGCCAAGAAGGCCAAGGTCGAGGTGACCGGCGACGACATGCGCGAAGGCCTGTGCTGCGTGCTGAGCGTGAAGGTGCCCGAGCCCAAGTTCAGCAGCCAGACCAAGGACAAGCTGGTCAGCAGCGAAGTGCGTGCGCCAGTGGAAGACATCGTCGGCAAGCTTCTGACGGACTATTTGCAAGAGCGCCCGAGCGACGCGAAGATCATTTGCGGCAAGATCATCGAAGCCGCCCGCGCCCGCGAAGCCGCCCGCAAAGCCCGCGACATGACGCGCCGTAAGGGTGTGCTCGACGGCATGGGCCTGCCCGGCAAACTGGCCGACTGCCAGGAAAAGGACCCGGCAATGTGCGAGATCTACATCGTCGAGGGCGACTCCGCCGGCGGATCGGCCAAGCAAGGCCGCGACCGCAAATTCCAGGCCATCCTGCCGCTGCGCGGCAAAATTTTGAACGTCGAGAAGGCCCGCTACGAAAAGCTGCTGACCAGCAACGAAATCCTCACGCTGATCACCGCGCTCGGCACCGGCATCGGCAAAGCCGGCGGCACCACGGGCAACGACGACTTCGACGTCGCCAAGCTGCGCTACCACCGCATCATCATCATGACCGACGCCGACGTCGACGGCGCCCACATCCGCACCTTGCTGCTCACCTTCTTCTACCGCCAGATGCCCGAGCTGGTCGAGCGTGGTCACATCTACATTGCCCAGCCGCCGCTGTACAAGGTCAAGGCCGGCAAGGAAGAGCTGTACCTGAAAGACGCGCCCGCGCTGGATACCTTCCTGCTGCGCGTAGCGCTGCGGGACGCGAGCGTGACCACCGGCGGTGCAGACCCGCAGACGCTCAGCGGCGACACGCTGTCTGAGCTGGCGCAAAAGCATCAGTTGGCCGAAAACGTCATCAACCGCCTGTCCAACTTCATGGACTTTGAGGCCCTGCGCGCGATTGCCGGCGGCGTGCATCTGGACCTTGACACGGTGGAATCCGCCGAGGCGAGCGCCGTCGCCCTGCAAACGGCCTTGCGCGAGCTCTCCAGCACCGGCATTCCCGCCGAAGTGGCGAGCGAATTCGACGCGCGTACCGACAAACCGCTGCTGCGCATCAGCCGCCGCCACCACGGCAATATCAAAAGCAGCGTCATCACGCAGGAATTCGTGCACGGCGCCGACTACGCAGCACTGGCCACCGCCGCAGACACCTTCCGCGGCCTGCTGGGCGAAGGCGCCCGCGTGCAGCGCGGCGAAGGCGAGCGCATGAAGTCCGAAAAAGTAGGCGACTTCCGCGACGCGATGGCCTGGCTGATCTCGGAAGCCGAACGCACCACCAGCCGCCAGCGCTACAAGGGACTGGGCGAAATGAACCCCGAACAGCTGTGGGAAACCACCATGGACCCGGAGGTGCGCCGCCTGCTGCGCGTGCAAATCGACGATGCCATAGAGGCCGACCGCGTGTTCACGATGCTTATGGGCGATGAAGTTGAGCCGCGGCGGGAGTTTATTGAGGCCAATGCCCTGCGGGCCGGGAATATCGATATTTGATTTAGTTGTAGGGAGACCCATAAGGTGAGAAATTGAGACCCATAAGTTGAGAAATTTATGGGTCTTTCGCTTTTATCGTCGTTCTCGGTTGAAGTCATATTCAATCGTCACGGACACGTTTTCACGTGTGCGACGGATGCGGGAGGCTCGGCTCGCACTAAATTTCGCGTTGGGTCTTGTTGCGCAGTCGGTTTAGGTGAATCGTTGGCATCGACGACGGCGGGCCTGGACTTCCGGCGTCGGTGATACCTAAACGGCCGCTCTCGACCCATAGGGAGGCGAAGCCTCACTCCCAATTCGTGGATCGTGTCGGTCACTCGAACTGCCAGCGCCGCGCACTTGGCCCGACATGTTTTGCCGAGATTTGAAGACTTGGGGCGATTTCTCACCTTAAGGGCAACAGGCTTCTCACCGATGCTTCCCATTCGCCGGTAGGTCGTTGTTTTACATAAGGTGAATTTCTCAACTTATGGATCCGCCTACAGACGACCTGGCGGCAATGTGACCGCTAATGGCGGTGTGAACCGTAAGCCTCGCCCTTGGGTTTACCTGGTCTGCTCAGCCCGGCGAGGTTCAGAAGCAACGATGCGCTGCTCTCTTTAGCGCAGCAAACAGGTTGACGAGTGGCACGCTCCCGAATTCTTCATTCACCGGGTTTATGAGCCAATGAGACAGGCGCCGACGCCAGTTGCGCGCGCGGCAACCAGGCCAGTACGGAGTCCACGGTTACGGTCTCAATGCGGTCCGAGAAGCGCTTCTCGTTGGGATGGTCGTCGAAGGCAATGTTCGCCGATCCCACGCGGCCTCCAAGGCGCTTCAATGCGCCAATCTTGAGCGCACTGGGCTCATAACCTTTGAGCTTCAGCCACGCCTGCGCCTGTTCGCGCGTGCGCACGCTTTGCGGCTCCATGGCTGCGGCCAGGGTTTCCAGCGCCCATTGGTTCGATTGCTGGTATTTCTGCGACCACACGTAGCTGACCATGCTGTAGGGCGCGTGCTGCATCACCCGCGCACGCTGGTTGTCTGTCAACACTGCCAGCAGGTGTTCTTGCACCTCAGGTCGGGGAACCGCCCAAACAGCTTCGTAATGCCACAAGTCGTCCAGGAAGAACTCTCCCAACCCCTGACGGTACAAATGGCCTACGGCGGTGCCGCATTCGTTGAGCTTGTGCATCACGCGCCACTCGCCTCCCTGCGTTCGGTAGGCCCAAGCCAAGTGCGAATACCGCAGACCGTATTCCGTCAGATCTTGCCCGGCCCGCCCGAGCACCACAACCTGCGCGCCACTGCGGCCGTGCTCAGCCTCCAGCGCTTCGTAGGTGCGTTCAGCAAGTTGCATGCCGCGCCGCACCAACTCCACCGTGGGTTTGTGCGGCTCGCAGGAACGACCTGCGTAGACAGGCGGTGCCAACATGAAAATTGCGCCCACTACAGCCAGCATGCGGCGGGCTCTGTTGCTGCGCATCACAGTCGTTCGTTGTGCAGCAAAGCACGCCCGCGCGCGTTGGGGACAAAGGCAAGGACTTCACCCGCGACCGATAGCACCGCCCCGGTCGAGGTGACGCTGCAATCCACCGAGGTGCCTACTGCATGGCCAGCCGCTCCCAAGGCACCAGCGGCGATTTCCACACTCACCTGCGCGCCGTCGGACGCACGCTCCAACAGGTAAACCGTGCCCTTTGCAGAAGCTTGCACTGCCTTCACTGTGAGTACAGCACCCGCTGCGGTCAGTGCGGCAGGAAGTGCCACGGCGGCGCCGGACACGCCAGCACCAGCCGAAGCTACGCCGACCACAGACGCCAGCGGCAAGCGGGAAAGTGCGGCCGAAGCTTCGCTCTGCGCCCACACGGGAGAAAACACAAGCGATGCCGCAAGGCCGAGGCCCAAGGCCAAACTGGGCAATGCGGCTCGCGAACGGACTTTGATCATGGACACTCCTGAAAAATCTGCAAATGGTTGGTAAGCGGGTTACCTCTGGGGGCCTTGGCACAGGTCCTCACCAAAGGCGCAGGCAACGGCGGTTCTGTAAACAGGGATTGTGGGTCGTTCAATGCGCAGCGCCCTGCCAATGCCGAAATTCAATCCAGACTTCGTGCGTTATGCCGCATTGAGGAGCGCGGCAACGCGGCCGGATTTGGACCTCCTCTGTAAGGCATCGAACAGGACTAAGGCAGCTAGCCAAGCTTGTGCTCGCCGTTTCGCAAGCAAGGCTGCGCGTTGCAAAAGGCCATTAATGGTGCGATACCGCAAGCAAAAAGGCGCGCTTGCCGACACGGGCGGGAGAGTGCAATTGCTACAGTCGGTGGCAGCCCCGCACTTGCCCACGTTTCAAACGTGGTTCGGTTGGTGCGGCTTGTGCACGTCGGCAAACCCGATAGCAGATCCTTTTTTTACGGCCTAGATGCACCCCGCACCGCTCTTCCTTCTCGTCCTCGCCGCCGGTCTGGCCAGCCAATGGTTCTCTTGGCGCCTGCGCATTCCCGCCATCGTGGTGCTGATCGCCACCGGCCTGGTGCTGGGGCCGGTGACCGGGCTGGTGGAAATGGGCCTGGCCAAAGAAGACATTGCCCAGCTGATCGGGCTTGGCGTGTCGATCATCCTGTTTGAAGGCGGGATGAACCTGAAGGTGGCCGAACTGCGCAGCACGGGCAAGGGCATTCGGCGGTTGACGGTGCTCGGGCCGCCACTTGCGTGGGGCTTTGGCACGCTGGCAGCGCACTACGTGGCGGGGCTCAGCTGGCCTGTGGCAATGGTGCTCGGCGCCATCCTGACCGTCACGGGGCCCACCGTCATCGGGCCCCTGCTGCGCCAGGCGCGGCTCGACAAAGAGGCGTCGTCGCTGCTCAAGTGGGAGGGCATCGTCAACGACCCGGTGGGCGTGCTACTGGCGGTGCTTACCTTTCAGTACCTCACGCTGCCCGACGGCAGCTTGCTCAAGACCGCGACTGCGCTGGGCGCGGCCATTGGCGTGGCCGCCGTGCTCGGCGGGCTGGGCGGCTACGCCACCGGCTGGCTGTACCGGCGCGGCGCGGTGCCCGAGCACCTGAAGGCACCGCTGCTCATCGTGCTGGTGCCCGTGGTGTTCTGGGCGAGCAACCTGGTGCAGCACGAGGCGGGCCTGCTGAGCGTGACCCTCATGGGAATGGTGATGGGCAACATGAAGCTGGTGGAGCGCGAAGCCCTGCAGGAGTCGCTCGAAAACCTGACCGTGCTGCTGCTCTCGGTGCTGTTCATCGTCATTCCGGCGCAACTGCAGGCAAACCAGCTTGACTTGCTGGACTGGCGCATGGCCGCCTTCGTCCTGGTGGTGCTGTTTGTGGTGCGACCTTTGACGGTCGGGCTGGCGACGCTGGGCGCGCCCATGCGGCGGAACGACAAGCTGCTGCTGGGCTGGATCGCACCGCGCGGCATAGTGGCGGCGGCAACCGCGGGCCTGTTTGGCCCGGCGCTGGAGGCTGCCGGCTACAGCGACGCCGACAAGCTGATGCCGCTGGTGTTTTTGGTGATCATGGTGACGGTGCTGGCACACGGGTTTTCCATCGGGCGGCTTGCGCGGCGCCTCGGCCTTGCGGCAGAAAACGACAACGGTCTGCTGATCGTGGGTGCCACAGCCTTCTCTGTGGCGCTGGCGGCAGCACTCAAGAAGCTGGGGCAAGAGGTGATGGTGGTGGACGGCGCCTACGCGCGCCTGAAGCAAGCGCGCATGCTGGGCGTCGAGGTGTACTACGGCGAGATTTTGTCGGACCACACCGAGCACCATCTGGAGGCCCAGCACCTGAACCACCTGCTGGCAGCCACCGAAAATGATTTCTACAACGCTCTGGTGTGCAAGGCCAAAGGCAAACGCTTTGGGCACCACCGCAGCTTTCAACTCGGAACCGACCAGGCGGGCGACCATGAACTCAAGCGCTTGACCTTGCAACAGCGCGGCTACTTCGCTTTCGACCCTGGCGCGAGCTTTGAGACGCTGGAGCAACACCTGGCAGAGGGTTGGAGCATTGGCACGCGCAAGCTGACCGCCGCCCACGGCTTCGATGCCCTTGCCGAGGGTCGAGGTGAGCGCGGCAAAGACTGGTTTCTGCTCGCCGCCGTGACGCCAGACGGTTTGCTGCGCATCTATTCGACCGAGCAGCGGTTCAAGCTGGAGGCGGGGTGGACGGCGCTCTACTTTGCGCCGCCAGCGGCAGCAACCCCGCAAGAAGCGGCGGCAGCCCCGGACGCGCCCGCCCTCGTGGAAGATAATGGCTCTCCGGCGCCAACCATTTGATGATTGAGCATTCGCGACCCGGTTTTTTACTAGCTCCTCCCGCCCTCAAAAAAACCTCGAGACCCGGAACTGGACTATGAAGGCACTTGTATTTTCTTTGCTTTTTATTTCATCCTATGTGTATGCGGATGAAATTCAACTAGCGTTTAGCAATGGTTGGAATATCAAGCTAGATGACACCAAGTACGATAACTATGATTATCCTCGACCTGGGGACAACATTCGGGTGCACCACACGTATCACATGACCTCTTTCGCAGGCGCCACGTCGCCCAAAGACAGAGGACAGTCCGTTTATTTAGAAGGCTTGTTCAAACACACTGTCCAAGCATATTCGGACCGAGGCGACTTAAGTGTCATCGAATTTAAGATGACCTCAAGGGAATTAGCGAATCGAACTCTTCAAGTTTTCCGACAAGACGTGATTTCCTTTGAGAGCGAAGGGAAGCCATTCAAAGGCCTGAAAGGCATCGCCCCAGCGTTGAAGTCTTCCATTGGAAAGAAGTATATGTACAAGGCGGTCGAAGTGGTGGAGAACAAAGATGCGCCTCAAGAAGATAAAAAGACAACAGCTGCGATAACCTTGGTAGGCATGTCCATCAATGGGGTACCGCAGACGCGTAAAAAGCCTGTGAGCGAAGTTTTCTTAGACTTATTTCGGTTCAACTGATCGTTAGATAGACGGGGATTTTAAAAACTGCCCATAAACAAAGAAGTTTCGCAGCATTTGGGCCGTCACTGCGCACGAAATTCCAAATCAAAAAACGACCGCTTTGTGCCAAAAGGGCTTCGGTTGGTCTTCAAACATTCCGTTATAAAGCTCACGCCGACGCATCATCCGCATTGCGAGCGCAGATTGGCTTTAGAGCACGCCATCTGACTGCTCCGTTTGCAGACCCTATCGCTCCTGTCAGCTCAAAGCGATTTGGAGTGCATTCGCACCATAAACGGAACAGTGAGTCGGCGGACAGCCGATTTATCTTTTCGGCGCTAGCCAATAAAGTTGGCATACACCGTCCACCGCTTTTGGCGCAGAGCGCGCCGATCCGGCAGCACCGGTGCCGCCTGCACAACCACACCGCTTCGCTCTCCTAAGGAAACTCTGTGTCCAAAGTTCTCGTTCTCTATTACTCTTCTTACGGCCACCTGGAAACAATGGCTTCGGCCGTGGCCGAAGGCGCTCGCTCTGCCGGTGCCACGGTAGACATCAAACGCGTGCCAGAAACCGTTCCGACCGATGTCGCCAAGGCCGCGTACTTCAAGCTCGACCAAGCAGCGCCTGTGGCCAGCATTGCCGACTTGGAGCAGTACGACGCCATCATCGTCGGCGCGCCAACACGCTTTGGCCGCATGCCGGCGCAGATGGCTGCTTTCCTCGACCAAGCCGGTGGGCTGTGGGCGCGCGGCGCACTGCATGGCAAGGTGGGCGGTGCCTTCACCTCCACGGCCACGCAGCATGGTGGCCAAGAAGTGACGCTGTTTTCCATCATTACCAACCTGCTGCATTTCGGCATGGTGATCGTCGGCCTGCCGTACAGCCACCAGGGCCAGATGACGCTGGACGAAGTCGTCGGCGGCAGCCCCTACGGCGCGACGACGATTGCCGGCGGCAAGGGCGAGCGCCTACCCAGCGCAATCGAGCTGGAAGGCGCGCGCCATCAGGGCAAGCTGGTAGCGGAGACGGCGAACAAGCTGTTTGGCGGCTGAAGGCTGCCCGACCAGCGATGGCCGCACAGCATCCTCAAAAATTTCAATCGAAATTGGCTGCTAGCGCTTACCCAGTAAGCGCTAGCAGCTATCACCTCAATAGCATTACTACGCTGCCGGTGCAAACGCTCCACGCGGCGCGCCCGCGGCGTCTGCCCCGACAAAAGCAAAATCCACCTCCGGCGCCAGCCCGCTGACGATGCGCGCCAGGCTCTTGCCCGATCCGCAGGCGTGCGTCCAGCCGAGCGTGCCGTGGCCGGTGTTGAGGAACAGGTTCTGCACGCGCGACTGGCCGATGATCGGCAAGTTCGACGGCGTGGCGGGGCGCAGCCCGCTCCAGAACTCGGCTTTCGATGCGTCGCCCGCTCCAGGGAACAGTTCCTCTACACGGCGCACGATGGCGTCGCAACGCACCTGGTTCAAATCACGGTCGTAGCCGTTGAGCTCCGCCGTGCCGGCAATGCGGAGGCGGTCGCCCTGCTCGGAGGTGTAGCGCGAGAACACAAGTTTGAATTCGTCGTCGGTCAGCGACACCTGGTGCGCCATGCTGGCGTCTTTCACCGGCATGGTCACCGAGTAGCCCTTGGCCGGGTAAATCGGCAGATTCAGGCCCAAGGGCTTGACCAGCAGCGGCGAAAAACTGCCCAGCGCCAGCACGTAGGCATCGCCCTGAATGCGCTGGTAGCGGCCTTCATCGTCCGTGACCTCGATGTGGTCGATTCGGCCACCGGCTTCCCGAAGCGCGGTGATGTGGTGGCCCATGCGGAACTCCACACCGTCAAGCGCGCAGCGCGCGGCAAGTTCGCGGGCGAACAGGTTGGCGTCGCCCGATTCGTCTTCCGCCGTGTAGGTGGCGCCGGCAAGCTGCGGGCGGATGTGGCGCAGCGCGGGCTCCAGGCGCACGGCTTCGTCGGCAGAAATCACGTGCCGCTCACAGCCCAAATCGCGCATTTGCTGCGCCGGCGCTTCAGCAGCGTCAAACTCTTTTTGGCTGGTGTAGAAGTGCAGGATGCCTTGCGTGCGCTGCTCGTATTCCAGCCCAATGTCGCGCCGCAGCGCCTGCAAGGTGTCGCGGCTGTAGGTGCCCAAGCGCACGATGTGCTGGATGTTGTGGCGTGTGCGCGCAGGCGTGCATTCGCGCAGGAATTGCAGGCCCCACATCCACTGGCGCATGTCGGCGCGCAGGCGAAAAAGGAGCGGCGCATCTTCGCGGCCCAGCCATTTCAAGAGCTTGAGCGGTGCGCCAGGGTTGGCCCAAGGTTCGGCGTGGCTGACGGACACCTGGCCGCCGTTGGCAAAACTGGTTTCCGCGCCGGGCGTGGCCTGTCGGTCGATGACGGTGACGTCGTGGCCTTGTTGGCGCAGGAAATAGGCCGAGGTGACGCCGAGCAGGCCGGCGCCCAATACGATGACTCGCATGAGAAGAACTCCAAGAGAACGGTAGGCACAGCCAACCAAGTGTTGACTGCGTGCCGCTCCCTCTGTCCTCGGTACCTGAGAGATTCAGCGGCGCTGTGCGAGCGCTGCCTTGCTCCTTCGGTGCGTCACTGCTGTGACGGCTCTCCAGACGGCGTTTGGAACGTGTAAACGTTCCTCTGTGTGCAGTACGGTACCTGAGCGTTCATGGGAGTTTGCGCCTTCGGTGGCACGCCTTCAGAGTGAACTGTGGGAGTGCGCTCTCCTGCGGCGGCCAGTGTAGCAGGCCGGTACAGGCGTCTACTGCTCGTTCACTCGCGATTCGCGGAGCGGGTAGGCGCCGAGGCGTCTGACTTCGGCGCTTCTTCATCTGACACGGCCTGACCGCCTGCCACGCCATTGGGAAGGGTGCGAGGGCGATGGTCGCGCGCTTCGCGAATTTGAAATTCCTCGTCAAACGCTTCCACCCCATCGGTGACGTGCTCGCTACCCGCTGCCGGAGTCGCTTTGTTGGCCACGTCAGATCGCATGCCGTACTGCGCCAGGTGTTGCGCGCCGTCAGCGTGGTAGTCGGGGCCATGCGTGGTGCTCTGGAAGCCGCCCGGCGCCGCATGGGTGGGCGCGTCTGCAGTGGGCTCGCGTTTGCCTGGATGTCTGTCTGTTGAATCGAACTTGGTCATGGAGGTCTCCCGAAACGAGGCGCGCCTGCGCGGCGCAATCCAACATCATCACCGCGAGCCTGTCGGACGCTTTGTGGGCCGCAGCCTTGCCGCACTGTCGTCGCATTTTGCTATTCGGCTTGTTGCCCAGACGCGTACCCACTGACACGCGTACGCACCTAGCTCCTACGACTGCTTGCCCACAGTACTGCCATCGTCGTAGCCTTACGGCAGCAATTGACGGGAGGCACACCATGGCAACGCGCGTTTTGTGGAAAGGAGCAATTTCGTTCGGGCTGGTGCACATCCCGGTGGGTTTGCACACTGCGACCAGCGAGCAGGGCATTGACTTTGACTGGCTGGACAAGCGCACCATGGACCCAGTGGGCTACAAACGGGTGAACAAGCGTACCGGAAAGGAAATCACCCGCGAGAACATCGTCAAAGGGGTGCAAACGGGAGATGGCGAGTACGTGGTGCTGTCGAAGGAGGAAATTGAGGCCGCCTTCCCAAAGACCACGCAGACAATTGAAATCGAACGCTTTGTAAATGCCGGCGACATCCCCTTTTCCTATCTGGAGCGCCCCTACTACCTTTCGCCGATCAACAAAGGCGCCAAGGTGTACGCGCTGCTGCGCGAGACCCTGCACGACAGCGGCAAAGTGGGCCTAGCCACGGTGGTCATTCAGACCAAACAGCACCTCGCCGCACTCATGCCCTGCGGCCCCGCACTGGTACTCAACCTGCTGCGCTGGGGCGACGAAGTCAAGCCAGTAGACACGCTCGATTTACCCGCGGCGGGCAGTCAAAAACTTAGCGCAGCCGAACGCAAAATGGCGTCGCAGTTGGTCAGTGAGATGACCGGCAAATGGGACCCCAAGGACTTCAAGGACGAGTTCCGCGAGCAGGTCATGGCGCTCGTGGAACACAAGCGCGAAGCGGGCGATACCGAGACGGTGCTGCAGCCCGAGGAAACGGCGCCCGAAAGTGCCGAAGTCATCGACCTCACCGCGCTTTTGCAGCGCAGCCTGGGTAGTAAGAGCGCAGGCAAAGCGCCGCCCGCCAAGGCGGCGAGCAAGAGTAGCCGAGCGAAAGCGCCGGCAAAGAAGCCCCCGGCAGCCAAGGCCCCGGCAAGCAAGGCGCCAAAGAAAGTTGTTGCCAAATCCAGCGCAGGCACCAGCAAAAGTCGAAAGGCGGCTTGACCGACAACCCATGGCCACGCGCAAACAACCGCCCGAAGATGCGCTCACGAGCTACCGCCAAAAGCGCAATTTCCAAAAGACTCCGGAGCCCGAGGGCGCGCTTGAGCCTGCATCCGGCGCGCTTCGTTTCGTGGTCCACAAGCACTGGGCGACGCGCCTGCACTACGACCTGCGCCTGGAATGCGAAGGCACGATGAAAAGCTGGGCCGTACCCAAGGGCCCAAGTCTGGACCCGCATGACAAGCGCATGGCCGTGCAGGTAGAAGACCACCCTATCAGCTACAACAGCTTTGAGGGGCAGATTCCGCCGGGCCAGTACGGCGCAGGGCGGGTCATTCTCTGGGAGCGCGGGCATTGGATTCCGCACGGCGACCCAGCGGTCGGGCTGCGCGATGGGCACCTCAAGTTCACCCTGGAAGGCGAAAAGCTGCGCGGCAGTTGGGCGCTGGTGCGCATGGGCGGCAAGCGTTTTGAGCCGAAGAAGCCCGCCTGGCTGCTGATCAAAGAGCGCGACGGCGAGGCGCGCCCCGCGGACGAATACGACGTGACCGAGGCCTTGCCGGACAGTGTGAACACGGGCGCGGCAGCCCAAGCAGCGCACAAGCCCAAGCCCAAGCCCAAGTCTGCGGCCAAGATCGCAGCTGAAGGCGGCAAGGCACGCGACGCAAAGAAGCCAAAAGGCTCCACTTCCCCCTTGGGAACGAAACTCAAGTCACTGCCCGACAAGCTGGGCCCCCAGCTGGCAACACTCGCCAATGCGCCCCCTGGCGACGACGCGGGCTGGGTGTACGAGCTGAAATTCGATGGCTACCGCCTGCTGGCGCGCATCGACGGGCGAGGCGGCGTGCGCTTGTTTACACGCAATGGCAACGATTGGACAGACAAGCTCGCCAACATGGCCGATGCCGTCCAGTCGCTGGGTCTGCGCTCGACCTGGCTCGATGGCGAACTGACCGCCCCAGGCGAGAGTGGCGCGCCGGACTTTCAGCGCCTGCAAAACGCGTTCGACTGCGCGTCCACCACCGACCTCGTCTACACCTTGTTCGACCTGCCGATTCACAACGGGCGCGACCTGCGCGATGTGCCGCTGAGGGAGCGCCGCGACGCGCTTGAACGCTTGGTGTCCACCTCAGAAAGTGAGGCCCTGCGTTTTAGTGCAGCATTTGACGCCCGCGCCGCCGATCTGGTCGCCTCGGCCTGCAAGATCGGTTTTGAAGGAGTCATTGGAAAGCGGGGCGACGCGCCCTACCGCAGCGGGCGCAGCAGCCAATGGATCAAGCTCAAATGCAGCCAGCGGCAGGAGTTCGTGATTGGCGGTTTCACCGAACCGCGGGGCAGCCGCAGCGGGCTCGGCGCGTTGTTGCTGGGCGTACACGATGCGAAGGGCAGGCTGGTGTACGCCGGCAAAGTAGGTACCGGCTTCTCAGACGCGGCGCTTTCCCGTTTGCGCGCTGAGCTCGAGCCCTTGGTGCAAAAGCGCTGCCCGTTTGACTCAGTGCCTGCCGAGGCAGGTAAAGCCCATTGGCTCAAGCCAAGTCTTGTCGCAGAGGTGGCCTTTGCCGAGTGGACGACGGACGGGCACATCCGCCATTCGGTCTTCAAGGGCCTGCGCAGCGACAAGCCCGCCGGCGACATCGTGCGCGAGCGGGCCTCGGCGCCGGCGGAGAAACAAGTCGCAGGCACTTCATCAAAGTCCGCGCCGAGAAGCCGCAGCACCCGCACGCCCGCAGCCCCTGAGCCAGGCTTGAACGTGACGCATGGTGAGCGCGTGATCGACCGCACCAGCGGCACCACCAAGCTCGACTTGGTGCGTTACTACGCGACGGTGGCGCCACTGATGCTCGAACACTTGCTGGGTCGCCCCGTCGCGCTGGTGCGCGCACCGGCAGGCGTGGGCAAAGACACGTTCTTTCAAAAACACGGCGACGCCGAGCGTCTGCCCGGCATTGAGGCGCTCGACCCTGCGCTTGACCCAGGCCACGGCCCGCTGCTGGAAGTTCGCACGGCTGAAGGCCTGCTGTCTGCCGCACAAATGAACGTCATCGAGTTCCACACCTGGAACGCCCACGCCGACCGCATCGATCGCCCCGACCGCATTGCCTTCGACCTCGATCCCGGCGACGGCGTGCCGTGGGAGCAGATTCAGGAGGGCGCCGAACTGGTGCGGGTGCTGCTGCGCGAGCTGGGCCTGCCTGCCTTTCTCAAAACCAGCGGAGGGAAGGGCCTGCACGTCGTCGTGCCGCTCAAACGCCTGCGCGACTGGGACAGCACCAAGGCCTTTTCTCAGGCGGTGGTGCAGCATTTGGCGCGCACCGTTCCGCAGCGCTTTGTGGCCAAGAGCGGGCCGCGCAACCGCGTTGGCAAAATCTTCGTCGACTACCTGCGCAACGGCCGCGGCGCGACCACCGTATCAGCGTGGTCGGCGCGTGCACGGGCAGGCCTCGGCGTATCGGTCCCTGTCGCCTGGTCGGAGCTGCCTTCGCTCACCGGCGGCGCGCACTGGAAGGTGGCGAACATTGAAGAGCGTCTGCGCGCGGGCAATGCGCCGTGGGAAGGCTACGACACTGCCGCCGTGGCTTTGGGCTCTGCCATGCGTACATTGCACAGCGCCAGCGCCGATTGAGCGGCACTGTCCGACGCGCATTTGCCGCCCAGCGTGCTCAGATGGTTTTTTGACTCCGCAAAGGATTGCACCATGACCGAAAAAACCGCCAGCGTGCATTGGGAAGGCCCAGGCAAAGAGGGCCAGGGGAAAATCAGCACCGAAACCGGCGCCCTGAAAGCGTACCCCTACGGCTTTGGCAGCCGCTTTGAAGACGACCGCTCGGGCACCAACCCCGAAGAAATTCTTGCCGCTGCGCACGCCGCGTGCTTTTCCATGGCGTTTTCCTTCGCCGCCGCCGATGCAGGCTTCAAGGTGGAAACTCTGGATACCCAAGCCAGCGTGCGTTTGGTGAAGCAAGGCGAGGGCTTTTTGATTGACCGCATCGCCCTGACGCTCGAGGCGCGTGTGCCGGGGCTCGATGAGCCCACCTTTCAGAAACTGGCCGACGGCGCCAAAGCACATTGCCCGCTTTCCAAGGCCCTGGCTGCTGTGCCGGAGATCACGCTGGAGGCTTCCCTGCGTTAATGTTTTTCGTAAAAATGGCTGCCAGCCACTTAGGAGCAAGCGCTGGCAGCTATCTTATTCATATCGATTTTTGTCGACCCAGTAGTCATTTATGGTCGGGTTCGATAGGGCCGGGAGTGCCGGGACTAGGCGGATCCGGCACCACCGGTTTCCCGACGTTGTGGGCTTGGCGGCCAGCGTCGGTATCGACCAGTCCGCGCTTTACGTCGCGGTAGGCCTGCTGAACCACTGGGCTCTGAATGCCATCGGTCATGCCGGTGGATTGGTCGCGCTCATGCGGCAGTTGTGGTGACGTTGGATCGGCACCGTCGCCTTGCAATTCAGACTGGCGTTGCGCCTGCTCCACGGGGACGGTGGTGTTCACGCTGGGCTGGGGGTGCGCTTCTGGCAACTCCCGGCTGGGGGTATCGATGTCGCTCATGGAGGCTCCTCGGGAAAGTTGATGCACAGCGAACCATCGTAGAAGTGGGGCCGCTGGCTCGCTGTAGGCGGGCAGCGCGATGGCATGGGGGCATTTCCAGCCCACGATCACTGGCTTTTCATCCAGCCACCTGGCGGGAACGTGCCACACTCGCGCCCCATGTCCTCAGAAGATTGGTCCGCACAAGCCTTGCAAGCCTTTAACGCCGTCGTAAAGGCGGGAGGCGGCTTGCGCGTGCGCAGCGGTCAGCTTGCCATGGCGCAATGCGTGGCTTCTACCTTTGCCACGGCCCAGCTGGGTAAGGTGGAAGACGGCGCGGCGCCTCAGCGCGCCATTGCCGTCATTCAGGCAGGCACAGGGGTAGGCAAATCGCTGGCCTACTGCGCGCCCGCCATTGCGATGGCGCTCGCGCGCGGCACGCGCGTAGTGATATCTACCGCTACGGTGGCGCTGCAGGAGCAGCTTGTGAACAAGGATTTGCCGCTGCTGGCCGCTCAGATGCCTGAGCCCTTTCGATTTGCGCTGGCCAAAGGGCGTGGGCGCTATGTGTGCAAGCTCAAGCTCGAACGGCTGGCCGGTCAAGGCGCAGCAGACGAGGGCGACGACGACCTGTTCCCCGAAGACGAGCAGCCTGCATCGAGCCAAGTGAGCGAAGCGCGCGTGCGCCTGTACAAAGGCATGGCGGACGCGCTGGCCAGCAGCGCATGGGACGGCGACCGCGACAACCTGCACGAGCAGCCCGACGCCGCACTTTGGCGTCCCGTGGCGGCCGAGGCGAGTTCGTGCACTGGCAAGCACTGCCCGGTGTTCAACGAGTGCAGCTATTTTGAAGCGCGCAAGGCGCTGGTGGGCGCACACGTCATTGTGGTGAACCACGATTTGTTGCTGGCGTCGCTCGGTGCGCGGGTGTTGCCCGAGCTCGACAACTGCCTGCTGGTGCTGGACGAAGCCCACCATTTGCCCGCCACGGCGCTAGAGCAATTCGCCTGTCGTATGGACTTGAGCAGCCTGGCCTGGATCGACCGGCTGGCGAGTCGCGCTCTGCGGGTGGGCACGCTGCTCGAAGTAATGGAAGTGGCCGACATTCCCCAGCAGGCGAGCAGCCTGCGCCAGGCGCTGCAAGCCATGGAGCGGCTGGTGCTTGATGCGTACGGGCCGCAGCTGCGCGGCGAAACTGGGGGAGTGGGCGCACGCCGCTGGGGCCGACCGGGCGACAGCGCAATGCCCACGCGCCACCGCCCGCCGCGCGGTCTGCTGGCCCCACAGCTCGACCCACCTCTGGCCGAGGTGGCCGCGCACGCGGGCGAATTTCTGGAGAGCCTGCGCGCCATCGCCAAGGCGCTGCGGGCTGCCCTGCGCGACACGCCGCTGGAAGCGCGCCGCCTTGCCGCGCTGTACGCTCAAATTGGCATGCTTGCGCCCCGGCTGGAAGAAGTTCACGAATGCGCCGCGCTGCTGCAGCAGGCGCCTGCCGAGGGCGCCGCGTCGGTGCCGGCGGCCAAGTGGTTCACACTGGCGCAAAGCGGGGAATTCTTGGTACTGCAGGCCCACGCCAGCCCAGTGCTGCCCGGCAACGCCCTGCGCCAGCAACTGTGGGGCGCGGTACGCGGCGCAGTACTGACCTCGGCCACGCTCACGAGCTGTGGCAGCTTTGACTTTTTTATGCGCGAGTCCGGCCTGTGGGGAGACGATGCTGCCACCACGTTAGAAGTCGCCAGCCCCTTCGACTACACCGCCCAAGGCACGTTGGTGCTGGCCGAAACCCGCGCCGACCCCAAGGATGCGGACAGTTTCAATGGCGAGATGGTCGACGCCTTGCTTGAAGACCTGACGCGCGTGCGCGCTGGCGCGCTGGTGCTGTTCACCTCGCGCGAGCAGATGCGCCGTGCCGTGGACGCGCTCGCCACCGACATGCGGCCCCGCGTGCTGGTGCAAAACCAGCTGCCGCGCCCGCAGCTTCTGGCGCAGCACCGGGAGCGCGTGGCGGCGGGCCAGCCGTCGATCATTTTTGGTATGCAGTCGTTTGGCGAAGGGCTGGATTTGCCTGGCGCGTTGTGCGAATCGGTCTTCATCACCAAGCTGCCCTTTGCCCCGCCCGACGACCCGGTCGCTGAAGCCCGCGCCGAATGGCTGCGCAGCGTCGGCCGCGATCCGTTCAGTGAGCTGGTGGTACCAGCCACCGCCCTGCGCTTGGCGCAGTGGGCGGGCCGCGCGATTCGAAGTGAGGAGGATCAAGCCCACGTGTATTGCTACGACAAACGCCTAGCGCGCACCAGCTACGGTCAGCGGCTGCTGGCAGGCCTTCCGGCCTTCACCAGAGAGCACAGAGCTGCGCTTTAGCGACTCATATTTGATAGCTGGTGACGCCATATTCACCTGAAAAAAGCGCCAATTTCTATATTATTTTTGGTGCATGTCAGCGGCAGCGTTTGCGCGTCGCTTAATCTCACTTAAGCAGGCGAGGGCGCAGGCTTTGCACCGCGTGATCGGCAAAGGCGCGGGCGATGACGTCGCTGTGGTCGGGCCCTTGGTCTGAAAACCACCGGTTCACGCTATTGATCGCACCCATAAAAAAGAACACCGCCAGCTTGGCGTCACCGCGCTCAATGGCGCCTTGCGCCATAGCCTTTTCGACAAGTGCGCGCAGCTGCCGGTCGAGTACCCGGCGTCGGCGCTGGATCAACTCATTGTGTTCGGCCTTCATCGAGTAGTACTCCGTCAGCACCACACAAGTTCCCATTTCGCTGGTCATTTTCTGGATGTAGCGCCTGACAAATTCGTGGAGCACGGCCAGAGGTTCCGTATGGTCTTGCTCCGATTCGGACAGCGCCTCCTCGGCCATCGTGACCGCCATGCGATGGCATTCGTACAGGATCTCGTGCTTGTTTTGCACGTAGCGGTACAGCGCCGGCTTGGTCACTGCCAGCGCCGCAGCAATATCGTCGAGCGTCGTGTTGTGAAAGCCCTTGGCCCCGAACACACGCCCCGCCGCTAAAACCAAGGCTCGTTTTCGGATTTCACGCGGGTCGGACGCGCCGCTAAGTGCGTCGTTCCACCGCGTCGGTGGCGCCGAGCGCGCGGAAGCACCCGGTTTTTTCTCATTTTTCATGCTGTAGCCCTGAAATTCATCACGCTGGCGTGCTCGCGGTGCTTGACCGCTTGCATCTTAAGTTCTAGTATTCACCGAAAGTTACCGCAGAGTAACTGAAAATTACCCATAAGACACACTTTGCCTTTGGATTTTGCGATCCATTATTGGAGACTCTCATGCACTTTATTAGAACGACTTGCGTAGCCGCGGCGTTGGGCCTTTCCACACTGCTTGCAAATGCGCAGCAAGCGCCCATTCGCATTGCCCACATCGACACCTTCTCCGGGCCAACGGCATCCACCGGTGAGACGGTCTCCAAGACGCTTTTGTACGCGGTCGATTTGATCAACGAGCGCGGTGGCGTCCTGGGACGCAAGCTCGAGGTCGTGCCTCTGGACAACGCGGGCGATGCCAACAAGGCCGTCGCCATGTTCAGCAGCGTGGTGGATCAAAAAATCAAATTCATGGTGCAGGCGGGCAACTCCGGGATCGCCGGGGCGCTGCTGACCGCAGTGGACAAGCACAACCTGCGCAACCCCGACTCGCGCGTGCTGTATTTGAACTACGGATCGGCATTGCCTGAATTGACGGAAGCCAAGTGCAGCTTCTGGATGTTCCGGTTCGAAGCGCATCAGCGCATGAAGATGCATGCCATTGCGGACTACGTTGCCAAAACTCCTGCGATCAAGAAGATCTACCTGTTGAACCAGGATTACAGCTTTGGCCACGAGGTCAGCAAGGATGCCAGGGCCATCATCGGCAAGGCGCGCGCCGACGTGCAGTTTGTCGGCGACGACTTTCACCCCTTTGGCAAGATCAAAGACTTCTCGCCCTACATCCTGAAAATCAAACAGTCTGGTGCAGACACGGTCCTGACCGGCAACTGGGGCAACGACCTGGCGCTTCTGGTCCGCGCAAGCAAGGAAGCAGGTCTGAAGACCAAGTACATCACGTACTACGGCGGTTTGTACGGCGTGCCTACCTCGATTGGCCCTGCAGGCGAAGACACCGTGTTGCAGATTGCCTCGTGGCACCCCAACGTGCCGGTGGAAGAGAAGATGCCGCAGCTTGAAAAGCTTCAGCGCGACTTCAAGGCCAAATACGGCGAAGACCTGTACTACACCTCCATCCTGGTGCAAATGGACATGCTCGCCAAGGCGATTGAGAAGGTGGGCAGCACCGACGACATCATTCCGATCGCCCGCGCGCTCGAAGGCATGGAGTACGACTCGCCATTTGGCAAGATCAAGATGCGCAAGGAAGACCACCAAGCGTCCCATCCGCTGTATATCAATCAGCTCGTCAAAGGCGTGAAGTACGACGCAGAAGGCCTTGGGCTGGGGTGGAAAACCGTCGCCAAGGTACCAGGCGATGTCACGGTACTGCCGGTGGCATGCGACATGAAGCGGCCCTAAGCACCAGCGCACAGAGCGACACATGCAGGGCTCGCTGAATCAACGGGTGGCCGTCGTGACGGGCGGCGCTTCAGGGCTGGGCGCCGCGACGGCCAAGGCCTTGCGCGATGCCGGCGCGCGCGTGGCCTTGCTGGACGTCAATGCGTCCGCTGTGCGCGACGCGGCGCAAGAGCTGGGTGTCGCGGGCTACGCCGTGGACGTCGCGGACGATGCCGGCATGGAGCGCACGTTCGAGCAGATTCGGGACGCGCTCGGCCCGGTCTACATTCTTGTGAACTGCGCAGGCATCGCCGCGCCAGCCAGCGTGGTGCGCAAGGGAGAAGCCATGCCTCTGGCCAGTTTTGAGCGTGTGCTGGCGGTGAACCTGCTTGGAAGCATCAACGCGATTCGCTGCGCCGTGCCGCAAATGATCGAGGCGCGCGCAGGGGACGATGCGCAGGCTGGGGTGGTAATTCAAACCGCCTCGATTGCCGCCTTCGATGGCCAGATGGGCCAAGCGGCCTATGCGGCCTCCAAGGGGGGCTGCGCGGGCCTGGTGCTTCCGCTGGCGCGCGAGTTGGGCGAGTTTGGCATCCGCGTCATGGGCATTGCACCTGGTGTGTTTGAAACGCCCATGACATTGAATCTGGAGCCCGCCTCGCGCGACATCGTCTTTGCCGCAGTGCCCCCTTTTCCGAAAAGAGCGGGGCGCGCCGAAGAGTTTGCGGCGCTGGCGCTGTGCATTGTCGGCAACTCCATGCTCAATGGGGAGGTGATCCGCCTCGATGGCGCCTTGCGCATGCCGGCGCGCCTATAACGACAGGACCTCTGAGATGCAGATAAACGATGCCATCGCAGTAGTCACGGGCGCCGCCTCGGGCCTTGGCCGCGGCACGGTCGAGATGCTGCAGCGCCACGGCGCAAAGGTGCTCGCGATTGACTTGCCAGGGGCTGCGCTGGAGGCGTTGTCGCAGCAGCCGGAAACGCTGGCCGTGCCGGGCGATGTGGCGAGCGCCACCGACATGGAGGCGGCGTTCGCACAGGCGCACAAACGCTGGGGTACTCCGAGCATTCTGGTCAATTGCGCCGGTGTGCTCGGCCCGGCCCGGGTGTTCCAGCGCGACAAGACTACAGGGCGCATCGTGCCGCGACCGATGGAGGTTTTTCGCCGGGTGCTCGCTATTAACCTCACGGGCACGTTCAACACCATCCGCCTGTTTGCACAGGGGCTGGCCCAGGCTGGTCCGGCGCACGATGGCCACGAGCGAGGCGTCATCGTCAACACCGCGTCGGTGGCCGCGTACGAGGCCTTGTCGGCGCAAACCGCCTACGGTGCGTCCAAGGCAGGAGTGGCCAGCATGACGCTGCCTCTGGCGCGGGAACTGGCGCGCTACGGCATCCGGGTGGTGGCGCTGGCGCCGGGAACATTTGAAACCGGCATGTACGACGTCATCCCCGAGCACACGCGCCGCACCCTGATTGACGACGTGCCATTCCCCAACCGCCCTGGCCGACCGGATGAATTTGCGCATATGGTGCGCGCCGTGCTTGAGAACCAGATGATGAATGGCTCGGTGGTTCGCATCGATGGCGCGGTGCGCATGCGCGAGCCGACCGCAGCCCCGCGCCCCTAACCCGGATACTTGTCATGCCCCAACTTGTGCCCACCCCCGATCCGATCCACATCGAAGCGCTCTACGGCGACCGACTGGTGCCGTGCTATGCAAGCAGGCCGTGCAACCTGGACGCCGTCTTTCGCGAGTCTGTGGCCCGCCGCCAGGACGCCCCGGCGCTCGAAGAGGGGGGTCGGCGCCTTAGCTACCGGGAAATGGACCTCGCCGTCAACCGCGTAGCCACGGGTCTGCTGGCGCACGGTGTCCAAAGTGGTGAGCGCGTGGCGCTGTTTATGGGCAACCGGCTTGAATACACCGTACTGCTGTTTGGCATCTGGCGGCTGGGGGCGATTGCCGTGCCGATCGGCATTCGCCAAAGCGCGCAGGAGCTGCAGTACATGCTCAATCAGTGCGGCGCATCGGCCCTCATCACCGAAGCATCGCTGGCAGAGCGCCTTCCGCCGCGTTCTGCGCTGCCCAGCTTGCGCAGCACCGTGTACTGCCTGGACGACGGCCAGACCTGCCCGAGCGCAGCCGGCACTGAGGCGCTGTCAGGGATCGACTACGAGGCGCTGCTGGCGGCCGGCAGCGATGCGCCGCTTGGCGCCGACTTCAGCGACCAGCAGGCCGCCTGCATCATGTACACCTCGGGCACCACGGGCAACCCAAAAGGGGCTGTGCTCTCACACCTGGGGTTCTTTCATACGGCGCAGCACTACCACCGCCGCTTTGGCTACCGCCCTGACGAGCGCATGCTGCTGGTCATTCCCGGCACCCACATCTCCGGCCTGCTTGCTACGGTCGTCGTCACGCTGCAGGTCGGCGGATGCCTGGTGAGCCTGCGCGAGTTTCACTGCAGCGAGGCATTGGACGCCTTGGAGAAGCATCGCATTACCGCGGCCGTCATGGTGCCTGCCATGTACAACCTGATCGTGCGCGATCCACAGCTGGCCGAACGCGATCTCTCTGCGTGGCGGGTCGGGCATTTCGGCGGTGCTGCGATGCCGGAAGTCACCATCAAGCGGCTGGCCGAGCTGCTGCCCAATCTGGAGCTTTACAACGGCTTTGGCGCGACGGAAACCACCTCGGCGGTCACCTTGACGGAGCAGGGCGACGCAGCATTGCACCCCGATTCCGTTGGCACGGTGGTGCCTTGCGTCGACATTCGCATCCTGAGCCCCGAAGGCAAAGAGGTTCCCACCGGTGAGGCGGGCGAACTCTGGATTCGCAGCCCAGGCAACGCCATCGGCTACTGGGACAACCCGGAGGCCACCCGCTCGTCTTTTGTCGGGGGTTACTGGCGCTCGGGCGACATCGGCAGCGTCGATGAACACGGTTTCGTGCGGGTGTTCGACCGCATCAAAGACATGATCAACCGCGGTGGCTTCAAGGTCTACTGCGTGGAGCTCGAAAACGTCATTCAACGCTTTCCAGGCGTGCTGGAAGTGGCCGCAGTGGCCAGCCCATGCCCAGTGTTGGGCGAGCGCGTGCACATCTTTGTGCACGCGGCAGCGCCGGTCGAGCTGGCTGCGCTGCGCGCGTTCTGTCGCGAGCATGTAGCGGACTACAAGTTGCCCGATTACGTCACGACCAGTGCGCAGCCGTTGCCGCGCAATTTGAACGGAAAGCTCGTCAAGGCCCCGCTGCGCGAGCAGGCGCGCACTCTCGCGGCGCATGCCGCATCTCCACACAAAGGATGAAAACCATGAGCCAATCTATTTACGTTCTGGGCGGTTCCCAGACAGATTTCGCCCAGAACGCTGCCCGCGAGGGACTTGGGCTGTTCGAGCTGATGCGCGATGCTGTGGAAGCTGCACTGCAAGACGCTGGCCTGCAAGCGAGCGACATACAAGCGGGTCATGTAGGCAACTTCGTTGGCGAGCTCTTCACCGGACAAGGCCAATTGGGCGGAATGTTCGAAGCCATCGACCCCGGTTTTCACGGGATGCCGGCCGGCCGTCATGAGGCCGCTTGTGCGTCGGGCAGCATTGCCTTGCTGGCCGCGACGGCCGAAATTGAAGCCGGGCGCTACGAATGCGTGCTCGTCACGGGGGTGGAACTTGAGCGCAACGTGCCGGGCGCCGTGGCGGCCCAGCATCTTGGCGCCGCCACCTGGGTGGGCGCCGAGGCGCAAGACGCCAAGTACGCCTGGCCGCACATGTTTCATTTGGTAGGCCAGGAATACGAGCGCCGGTATGGACTGCGCTACGAGCATTTGGCCCGCATCGCTGAAATCAACATTGGCAATGCCCGGCGCAACCCGCTTGCCCAAACGCGCGATTGGGCGTTTACCCCCGAGAGCTTCAGTGCCGACGACGCGGCCAACCCGGTCATCGACGGCATGATTCGCCGCCAAGATTGCGGACAGGTGACCGACGGCGCTGCGGCGGTCATCCTCGCTTCGCCCACTTTTGCGGCGCGTTGGGCGAGCGAGCGCGGGCGCGATCTCGCCGATGTGCCGCGCATTACCGGCTGGGGCCACCGCACCGCCCACCTAAAGCTCGCAGCCAAGCTTGAGCGCAGCGCGAACGATCCATACGTTTTCCCGCATGTGCGCGGCGCGATCCAGGACGCGTTTGGCCGTGCAGAGATTGCGGACGTGTTTGCGCTCGACGGCATTGAAACCCACGACTGCTTCACGACCACGGAATACATGGCCATCGACCATTTCGGCATCACACCGCCCGGCCAAAGCTGGCAGGCAATCGAGAGTGGCCTCATAAGCGCTGAGGGCGGGTTGCCCATCAACCCCAGCGGTGGCCTGATTGGCGCCGGCCACCCAGTGGGCGCCACTGGCGTTCGCATGGTGTTGGACGCGGCGCGCCAGGTGTCGGGCCAGGCAGGAGCGACACAGGTGGACGGCGCCAAACGCTTCGGTACGTTGAACATTGGCGGCAGCGCGACAACGGTGGTGAGTTTTGTCGTGGAAGGCAGCGGCAGCGCTGGTTGAACGCCGCAGCCTACGGGGACAATAGATGCCTTCGAAAACGATAGCGTCTGCACCTATGCCCCACACCAAGCTTCCCGCCTGTCCACAATGCGGCCAGGAAAACACCTACCCCGATGGCGCGCAGTTCATCTGCCCCGATTGCGCGTATGAGTGGCCACAGGTGGCTGCCAGCGGAGACGACGAGGCCACGGACGATGGCGTGGTGCGCGACGCCCACGGCAATCTGCTGCAGGACGGCGATGCCGTGATTTTGGTGAAGGATCTCAAAGTCAAGGGATCGGCTTCCACGCTGAAGAAGGGCACCAAGATCAAAGGCATTCGCCTGGTCGATGGCGCCGACGGCCACAACGTGGACTGCAAGACAGATCTCGGCAGCATGTTGCTCAAATCCGAATTTCTCAAGAAGGCTTGAAGTTCTTATTTGATAGCTGCTAGCGCTTACGGTATAAGCGCTAGAGGGCTAAATCAATAAAACTTTTTCGGTCGCGATTTGTCGGAAGTGCCCCACAGCGCACCGCGCGTCCCACCGACCTTGGTGGCGCTCTTGTGCTCCTAAAGTGGGTTCTTGTTTTAAAAGACTGGAGAACCCATGCAGCACGACACCCCCGCCCACGACACCCTGTGGAAGCTTATCAAGGACATCAAGTTCGGCATGTTCACGCACCGCAACGCCAGCGGCATGCTGCACGCCCACCCACTGACGACCCAAAACAAGGCGATGGACGAAGGCGCTCAGCTGTACTTCTTCATCGCGCGCAATGGCGAGATTGCCGGGCGCATCGGCGAAGACCCTTCGGTCAACATTTCCTACGCCGATCCTGGCGACGACAGCTATGTGTCGATCTCCGGCGAGGCGCGCATTGAAGAGAACCAAGCCAAGAAGGAAGAGCTGTTCAGCGCCATGGCCAAGGCGTGGTTCCCGCAAGGCGCGACCGACCCCAATTTGGCGCTGCTCGCGGTGCATGTGCGCCACGCAGAGTACTGGGACGTAGACGAAAGCAAGATGGTTCAGCTCTACAAAATGGCCAAAGCGGCGATGACGGGCGAGCCGCCGCGCGACTTGGGCGAGCACAAAGAGCTCAAACTCTCTTAAGCCAATCTGGCGTGTTATACTCCGTATGTCATCCACATGGATGGTTTATGGAGTTTTATGTCCGATATTGCGCCGATCGCCACGCACAAGCTGCGTGTGCCGGAAAACGAAAAAGTCACCATCAATTTAGGCTATGTGGATTTGGGCCACATCGACCTGCTGGTGGCCGAGGGCTTCTACAGCAACCGCACGGATTTCATCCGCACAGCCATACGCAACCAACTCGCTGCGCAGCAAGAAGTTGTACGGCAAGTGGTGACACGAAAATCGCTCGTCTTAGGCCTGCAACGCTTTGGCCGCGCCGAACTTGAGGCGGTGCAGCGCGCTGGCGAAGCGCTCGACATTCGGGTACTGGGTTTGGCCGTGGTGGAAGCCGATGTGAGTGCAGAGCTCGCAGGCGCCACCATCGCGTCGGTCACGGTCCTGGGAGCGTTCCAAGCGAGCAGCGAAGTCAAAGCCGCCTTGCGCGGGAGGATGCAGACATGAATGGACTTCCCTTCACACTTCCAAACAGTTCAGCGATGCACTCGTCCATGGCGCAAGCTTTGGCGCTGGTGCGCAGCGGTGAACTCAAAGCTGCGAGCGAACTGCTGATGGCCGGCTTGCAGGACACGGCCGAGCGCTCTGAAGCTGCGCACGTTGTCGCGCCACAGGATTTCGGCGCCCGTTTGCAAAAACGCGCTGCACGCTTTGCTCCAAGCGACATCGACGACGTTCCGGACGCTTTTGCAAAAGCAAAAGCAAACCCAAACCCAAACCCAAACCCAAACCCAAGCGCGGGCGCAGCGCCCGGTGCGCGTGCCCCAGGCCGCTTTGAGCGCGTCGCGTTTCGGCACGCAGGTGCGGCGCACGATTTCCATTTGTACGTTCCTGCAAGCGCTGCCCCGGCGTCCGGGCGCCCCCTTGTACTGATGCTGCACGGCTGCACCCAAGAGGCGCAGGATTTTGCACGCGGCACACGTATGAATGTCGAAGCCGAAAGCATTGGCGCTTTGGTTCTGTACCCGACGCAGCCGCGCGCCGCCAACCAAAACGGCTGCTGGAACTGGTTTAGAGCTGAGGACCAGCACGCCAGCGCAGGAGAGCCTGCGCTGCTGCTCGCCATGGTGCAGCAGGTAATGGCGACGCACAACGTGGACAAGCGGCGGGTGTACGTGGCCGGGCTGTCGGCCGGTGGCGCTATGGCGGCCCTCATGGCACGCGAATTCCCGCAGGTGTTTGCTGCCGCTGGCGTGCACTCAGGCTTGGCGGCCGGCGCAGCGCAGAACATGATGGGCGCGCTCTCGGCGATGAAAACTGGCGCCAAGGGCTACCAAGGCGGTGCTCAGTCTGCCGTGCCGCTTATCGTGTTTCACGGCGACCGGGACGCAGCGGTGCACCCGCGCAATGGCGAGCAGGTGCTGAGTGCAGCTGCGCGCGGCGGAAGGCCGCAGACCGAAGCTGGCAAAAGTCGCGATGGGCAGAGCTACACACGCACCGTCGTGCATTCGTCCAGCAATGGCGCAGTACAGGCCGAGCATTGGTTGCTGCACGGCGCGGGCCACGCCTGGTCAGGCGGCGATGCGCGGGGCAGCCACACCAGCGCTGCTGGCGTGAACGCCTCGCATGAGATGCTGCGATTTTTCATGGAGCATCCACAGGAAAAAGATCGCGCGGACGATCCTGCAGGCGACCGCGCCGCATAGAGCACTGACAAAATTTTGCTCTATATTCCATAGCTGCTGGCGCTTATAGAATAAGCTCAAGCAGCTATTTTTACTTAAATTTATCAAAACCCCGTGCCCGACCGCATTGCCGTCATCGACTTCGAAACCACGGGCAGCTCACCCGGCCAAGGAGCGCGGGCGACCGAGGTCGCCATCGTGCTCATCCAAGGTGGGCAAGTGGTCGGCAGCTTTCAAAGTTTGATGAACGCGGGGGTTTGGGTGCCGCCCTTCATCACGCAGCTGACTGGCATTACCAACGACATGGTCGCTGCCGCGCCCGCCGCGGGGGAGGTGATGCGCGAAGCGCACGCCTTTGTCGCCGGCGCGCCCATGGTGGCGCACAACGCGCCCTTTGATCGGGGCTTCTGGAAGGCCGAGCTGGCCCGCGCCGGCTGCGAAGCCGAGCATCCCTATGCCTGCACGGTGCGGCTCTCGCGCCGGCTGTTCCCCAATGCTTTGAACCACAAGCTGGGCACGCTGGTGGCGTACCACGGCATACAGAGCGCCGGCCCAGCCCACCGGGCCTTGGCCGACGCCAGCGTCACCGCGGCGCTGCTGCTGCGCATGCAGGCCCATCTGCGCGCGGATTGCGGTGTCGCCGACCCAGCGCACGGTTTTTTGCTGGCGCTGCAGGCCTGTCCGAAGGCGCGGCTGCCCGATTTCTTAGCGCGCAGCAGTCGACCCGTCTGAGCTGCGCTGGACAGCGGCACTGCTTCGACAGCGCCCGCTGCCACCCAATTGCCTACACTTGCGGCCATTGCTTCCTCCAAGGACTCTTCATGACCGTTCTCATTCTCGGGCTGGTGCTCTTTCTGGGTGTGCATTCGGTGCGCATCGTGGCGGGCGACTGGCGCGATGGCATGCGCTCACGTCTGGGCGAAGGCGCCTGGAAGGGCGTGTACACCCTCATCTCGCTGGCCGGGTTTGGCCTGATCGTGTGGGGCTACGGGCTGGCCCGGCAAGACCCGATGGTGCTGTGGGTGCCGCCGGTCGCCATGCGCCACTTGGCTTCGTTGCTGACGCTGGCCGCCTTTGTGCTGCTGGCGGCAGCTTATGTGCCGCGCAATGCCTTCAAGGCCAAGCTGCACCACCCGATGGTCTTGGCCGTCAAGGTTTGGGCGCTGGCCCACCTGCTCTCCAATGGCAATCTGGCCGATGTGCTGCTGTTCGGCAGCTTTCTGCTATGGGCAGTGCTGAGTTTTCGCGCAGCGCGCCAGCGCGATCGCGCACAGAACACACGCTACACCGCCGGAACTCTGGCAGGCACCGCTGCTACGGTGGTGGTGGGTGGGGTGGCCTGGGCCGCGTTTGCCTTCTGGGCACATTTGCTGTTGATCGGGGTGTCGCCCATGGGGCGATGAGTCTGCGGCTTGATCACTCTGGTTTTGATAGCTATCATGGCTTACCCATAAAGCGACAAGGCCAGTTTTTATGTATTTTTGTTTCGCTGAGGTAAGCTGCCGCCGCGCTGCAGACGTCCGTGGTCGGGGGCTGCTGGTTCTGGCGCTGGTATGCATTTTCCTGCTGGCCGGCTGCAGCTCGTCGCCGAAGCTGCGGCATTCGCGCGGAACGCCGTCCACGCTATCGAGCGACCAGGCGAGCAATATCGCCATTCATGCGCTGGGTCTGGTGGGTACGCCCTACCGCTACGGCGGCAACACGCCAAGCGGCGGTTTTGATTGCAGCGGCCTGATCGGCTATGTCTACCGCAATGAGGTCGGCACACCGCCCCCGCGCACGGTGGCGCAGCTGGACAACTGGGGGCAGGCGGTGGACACCGGGGAGTTGCGCACCGGTGACCTCGTGCTGTTTGGGCGCGGCAGCCGCCCGACCCATGCCGGCATTTATGTGGGCGCTGGACGCTTTGTGCATGCACCCTCCACCGGCGGCGAGGTGCGGCTTGATGTGCTTAGTGCAGGTTACTGGGCACGCCAGAGTCAGGCCTACCGTCGACCCTAAGCTCGCGGCTGCGAAGCGCGACAATTGGGCCATGACCCATACGCCGCGCTCCCCCGAACCGTTTTCCACCCACGACACCACGCGCATAGACGACACGCGCATCAAGGCTGTGCGCCCTCTTATCACTCCAGCATTGCTGGACGAATGGCTGCCGGTGCCGGCGGACGCGCAGGCGCTCGTCGAGAAATGCCGCGCTGCCATCTCGCGTGTGCTCCACGGCAAAGACGACCGCTTGATCGTCGTCGTCGGGCCTTGCTCGATCCACGACCACGGGCAGGCCATGGAATACGCCCATGCGCTCAAAACGCTGGCCGATGCCCACGCGAACGACCTGTTGATCGTGATGCGGGTGTACTTCGAGAAACCCCGCACCACCGTGGGCTGGAAGGGCTACATCAACGATCCCCACATGGATGGGAGCTTTGCCATCAACGAAGGGCTGGAGATGGCGCGCCAGCTGCTGCTCGATGTGCTTGCCCTCGGCCTGCCAGTGGGTACCGAATTTCTGGACCTGCTCAGCCCCCAGTACATCAGCGACCTGGTGAGCTGGGGCGCGATTGGCGCGCGCACGACGGAAAGTCAGAGCCACCGCCAGCTCGCCAGCGGGCTGTCGTGCCCGGTTGGCTTCAAGAACGGCACCGACGGCGGCGTGAAGGTGGCGAGCGATGCGATCCAAGCGGCGCAGGCGTCGCACGCCTTTATGGGCATGACCAAAATGGGCCAGGCCGCCATTTTTGAAACCCGAGGCAACGACGACTGCCACGTCATCCTGCGCGGCGGAAAAGCCACCAACTACAGCTCAGCCGACGTAGAGGCCACGTGCGCCCTGCTGCGCTCCGCCGGCCTGCGCGAGCAGGTGATGGTCGACGTCTCGCACGCCAACAGCAGCAAGCAGCATCAGCGCCAGGTTGCCGTCGCACAAGACGTCTCCGGGCAAATCGCCGCGGGAGACGCGCGCATCGTGGGATTGATGATTGAGAGCCACCTGGAGGAAGGCCGCCAAGACATCGTCCCCGGCGAGGCGCTGCGCCCGGGCGTGTCGGTGACGGACGCCTGCATCAGCATGGCGCAAACCGCGCCCGTGCTCTCGCAGCTGGCCGCCAGCGTGCGCACACGCCGGGCCGCGGAGCGCTGAAGCGTTCGTCCGCCGACGCAGGAAAAGAATCCCCACCGTGTATATTGGAATTAATTTGTAGCAATTTCATCATGTGAGACCGCGGCTGCGCGGCGCGCACCAGGCCAACTGCCCAAGCAGCGGGCTCGGCACGGCAAGAGATCCATGAACGCTTCCACTGCCTGTAGTTCTCCGGCGCTGCCAAAGCCCGACTCAGACGACGCAGCAGGCCAGGCTTTGAGCGCTCTGGCGGCAGACGCCATGCACGAGGCGCACATGCACGCCGTGATGGTGAAGGTGCAGCAAGAATTCTCTTGCGCCACGCTCAGCGAAGCGCAGATGCTGCAACTGGTCACTCAGGCAGCGCTCGACGCAACGGGCGGTGAGGGGGCAAGTTTTGAATTGCTCGAAGGCGCGGGCCTGCGATGTGTGGCCACGGCAGGCAAGCCGCTGCCCAGTGTTGACCATTGGATTGCTCTGGCCGAAAGCCCCTCGTGGGCGACTCTGGCGGCGGGGGATTCGCTGCGTTGCAACGACACGCAGCAGGCAGGCTGGCCATCAGCACATGGTGCGCCTGAGTCGCGTATGCGCTCGGTTCTGGCGGTACCGCTGCAACGCGATGGCTCAGTGGTCAGCGCTCTCAAGGTGTGGTCCAGCGCACCCAATTTTTTCTTGGAACGCGACCTGGCCCACCTGGAAATTCTGAGTGAATCGGTCGGCGCACTGCTCAAACTGCGCGACGTCGCGGCTCAGCTTCAGGTTTCACAGAATCTCTATGAAGGTCTGTTCCAGACGCACCCGCAGCCGATGTGGGTGTTTGCACTGGACGAACGCCTGACACTGCTGGCGGCGAACGAGGCCATGGTGGAGCTGTACGGTTACAGCCATGAAGAGTTGCTGAGAATGGGTCTGTCCGATCTCTGGCCACCTGGTGCACACCACCTGCATCTCAAGGCACTGAACGACGTGCAGGGCGGCGAAAGCGTCAAGCGCCTCATCCTGCAGCATCGGCGCAAGGACGGCAGCCTGATGGACGTCGAAATTGCGTCGCGCACGATTGACTTCAAGGGCACAGCCGCGCGCCAATCCATGGCCATCGACGTCACCGAACGCTTGGAAGCAGAGCGCGAAATCACCCGCATGGGGCGAGCACGCCATTTGCTGGGCGCCTGCAATGAAGCCATTGTGCGGGCCAGTTCGGAAGCCGATCTCTTAGAGTCCGTCTGCCGCGTCACCGTGGATCTGGGCAGCTATCGCATGGCTTGGGTGGGCCTGGCGCGCGACGACGCGGCGAAGTCGATTGAATGTGTGGCGGGAGCGGGGAACGGCTACGACAGCGTCAAACAACTGACGCTGTCCTGGGACGAAAGCCAGCCCAACAGCCATGGCCCCGCCGGAGAAGCCATTCGCAGTGGCGCAACCGTGATCGTGCGCGATGTCCGCAATGCACCGACCTACACCAGCGTGACCCAGCGGCTGCATTCCAGCGGCTTCTTCGGCATTGTCTGCCTGCCACTCAAGGACGGTGAACACACCTTTGGCGTGCTTTACCTTTATGCCTCGGAAGTGCTGCAAATCAGCGCCCACGAGAGCGAACTTTTGGACGAACTGGCCAAGGATCTGGCTTTTGGCATGCTGAGTCTGCGCGCCCGCCAGGAGCAGCAGCGCATGCAGGCGTCGGTGCTCAAAGTTGCGGCATCCGTGTCTGGAACCACCGGAACGGCGTTTTTTGTGCAACTGGTGCGCGACATGGCGGAAGCCTTGGGCGCCCAATCGGCCTGCCTGGGGCGATTTGTTTCCAGCACACACAGCGCACCAGAGCGCTTGGTCACGCTGGCGCTGGTCGTCAATGGGGAGCTAGTTCCCAACGCCGAATATCTTCTGCGCGATACGCCCAGCGAGCATCTGGCCACCAAAGCCCAGTTTTGCGTCACGCACGGCCTTCGGGCGCAGTTTCCAAATTCGGTGGTCGTAGGCCAAACGGCCGCAGATGCCTACGCTGGCCAGCAATTGGCAGACAGTTCGGGCGTCGTCACGGGCATGCTGTTTGTGCTGTTTCGCAAGCCTCTGGAGAACGCGGCGTTTGTGCAATCGACGCTGAAGATCTTCGCCTCGCGAGCGTCGGCAGAGATTGAGCGGCTGGCGTCGGACGCGCACATCCGGCGCCAAGCCTCACTGCTTGATCAGGCACGAGACGCCATTATTGTGCGCAACCTCGACCACCGCGTAACGTACTGGAACCAAGGTGCAGAGCGCCTCTACGGCTGGTCGGAACCACAGGCGATGGGCCAGCCGGTGGACGTGCTGCTGCATCTCGACCAAGGAAGCTTCGAGCGTGCCACCCAGGCCGTGCTCACCCACGGAGAGTGGTCGGGCGAGATGGTGCAGCGCCACCGCGACGGCAGCACTATAGAAACTGAAGGCCGCTGGACATTGGTGATCGGCAAAGAAGGAACTGCGAACAGCATTCTTTCGATCAACACCGACATTCGCGAGCGCAAAGCCACGGAACGCGAAATCCAGCGGCTGGCGTTCTACGACGCACTCACTGGTCTTCCCAACCGCATGCTGCTCATGGACCGCGCGCGCCACGCCTTGGCAAACGCGGCGCGTGCAGGCGAAGGGGGTGCTGTGTTGTTCATTGACTTGGACAACTTCAAAACTCTCAACGACACGCTGGGACATGACAAAGGCGACGTGCTGTTGCAGCACGTGGCGCGCCGGCTGGAAGGCTGTGTGCGCGGCACCGACACCGTGGCGCGTTTGGGCGGTGACGAGTTCGTGGTCATGCTCGAAGCGCTCAGCGGCGAACCGGGCGCCCTTGCGCTTGCAGCGCGGGTGGCAGCAGAAAAGATTTTGGTCACCCTGGCCAAGCCCTACCAGCTGGACGGCTACCACTACCGCACCACACCCAGCATCGGCATCGCGCCCTTCGGTCCCACCGACACCACCGTCGGCGATCTGCTCAAACAGGCAGATCTGGCGATGTACCAGGCCAAGACGGGCGGGCGCAACACGCTGCGTTTTTACGATCCGCACATGCAGGCCGTAGTCAGCGCGCGCGCCGAGCTGGAATCCGATATGCGCACTGCGCTGGCACAGGGCGAATTCCTGCTGCACTACCAACCCCAGGTGCGCCACGACGGCAACTGGCTGGGCGTGGAGGCGCTGGCACGGTGGCGCCATCCAGCGCGTGGCATGGTCTCGCCGGCAGAATTCATTCCGGTGGCCGAAGAGACCGGGCTCATCCTGACCTTGGGACGCTGGGTGCTGCACACCGCTTGCCAAGTGCTTGCAGAGTGGCAGCAATCCCCCGCCCTGCGCCATTTGACGATGGCAGTGAACGTCAGCTCCAGGCAGTTTCGAAACGCAAGCTTTGTGCAGGACGTCTCTCGGGTGCTCGCTGTGACGAACGCCCCCGCGCGGCGGCTCAAGCTTGAACTGACCGAAAGCGTACTGGTAGACGACGTCGAAGCCACCATTACCACCATGCAAGAGCTGCGCGCAATGGGCGTTGGCTTCTCACTGGACGACTTTGGCACCGGCTATTCCAGCCTGAGCTATTTGAAGCGCATGCCGCTGCATCAGCTCAAGATCGACCAGAGTTTCGTGCGCGATCTGCTGAGCGACCCGAACGACGCCGCAATTGTGGACACCATCGTCGCCCTCAGCGCGACGCTGGGGCTCGATGTGATTGCCGAAGGGGTAGAGACCTCAGAGCAGCGCGAAATGCTGCTGCAGGCCGGTTGTATGGCTTTTCAAGGCTACTTCTTCAACAGACCGATGGATCTCCAAGCGCTAAGCGAGATTTTGCAGTCACGGGCCAGCAACGGCCCGGTCTGACGCCTTACGCCGGACGCGAGGTTCATCACGAACCTCAGCAGCAATTTTTAAACCGTAGTCGCAAACTTTGAGCCTTAAAACCGAGCGGGCAGTCTGCTTTCTATCTTCTTCTTATCTTCTCTAATTCATTAGTAGCAGTAGTAGAGCAAACGCCAATTCTGTGGATAAGCCGCAATAGCCTTTGCGCATCAAGCACTTGGCTCACGCACAGGCCTGTGCGCCGCAGCCTTTGGGTGAACAAGTGCAAACTGAACAACTTTCCCGTTTGTGCCGCGCCTGTGGATAAGTGCCGGCTTGTGAGACTTCTATCCACAGCTCTGTCCACAGCCTTGTGACGGCTTGGCTTCAGAAATGCAATGCGTAGCGCAATTGCAGAAAGTTCTCGCCAGGATTTGGTTTTTTGATGCCACCGTTGGAAACATGCTCGAGGCGAAGCTGCAATTCGTGCTGGCGATTTTTTCCAAGCGCCAGGCCAATGCCCAAATGTGTGGCGAAGTTCAGGCGGGTGCTGAATTCCTTATGCAGCGTGACGTAGCGCGGGTTGGCAAGGGTTGTGCCAATGCCAACATCGAAAAACCAGCGTGCATGGCCGTTGTCTGGTGTCAGGCGAAAACTCGGCGTAACGCCAAGGACCGTCGTATGCGTGCGCCCAGTTGGACCGTTACCGGCCCACTGGCTGGCATAGATGTCCCAGTAGCCGCGGACTTCAGATCCAAAAAAGCTGCGCCGCCAGTCGTTCCACGGCAAGGTGGTGCCTAAGGTCCAGGTGCTGGTTCCATATTCCGCGCGCGCGCCTTGCAGGTAGATGCTGGGTGTAGCAAGCGGGTCGACTTGCACAGTCTGGGCAAATGCGTTGCTGGCGCAGCCAAGCAGCGCTGCAAGGGCGAGCAGTTGGGAGCGGGGTACGGCGAGCGAAGCGGTCATGAAAGTCGGCTGTGAGACCTGGGCCACAAAATTTGCTTACCGAGGTGTTGAACGAATGCATGGTGGGGCGTCAACCCCAACATGGCATTTTCAGACTAATACAGCGAACTTCCGCTCTTTGTAGGCCGCGAACGAATTGTTGCGACCTTTCCTTCCTGAAGCAGGTCAGTTTGCCTGTTGGACGCCGGCTGCGTGTTGCCCGCGCATGTGCTTGCCTTCACCTTTGCGGCCATGCCGGTGGTGCTTTCCACCCGGTGCACCCATATGCATCATGCGGGCAGACGCGGTGTCAAAAGTGCGCTGCTGCTCGGGCTGCAATTCGCTGTAGAACGCTTTGGCGGCATCCATCCGAACGTCCATGGCAGCGTTGCGCTGGGCGCGCATTGCACGCATGCGGTCGATGCGCTCGGGCGTAGTCAGCTTGTCCATACCAGTGCGATCCGGACGTGCAAAGTCGCGTTTTGCGTGCATGGATTCGGTAAAGCGCGCCCAAGCTGGCTCTTGGGCTGGGGTGATCGCGAGCTGCTCTTTGAACTTGGCCATGCGGTTCGCTTGGCGCTCGGCGCGCTTTTCCTGCCATTGCTGGCGCTTGGCTTGGCGGTCGACGTTTTGCCCGCGGTGCGTTTGCATCGAGGTTGTGCCGTCCGATGGGGTGGCTGTGGCTGGGCTGGTCTGCGCCAGTACGGGAAGGGCGAGGGCGGCACAGGCAGCAGCAGCAATGAGGCGGTGGGTGAACGAGGTCATGGACTATCCTTTCAGTGGGCGCGGACCGTATGTTCGCGTTGGAGTCCAGTGTTGCGCTGCTGTGTAAGTCTGCGGTGCACGCTGCGTGAGGCTGTGTAAAGTTTCATGGCGTGTGGCCGATTTTTCAAAAAATTTTTATGAAAAGTGGCTCTGACGCTTATCTGTATTGCGTAAGCAGCTATCAATTTTGGTAGATGCTCGATCAAGGCCTAAAGACTGGTCGTCACAATCGCCTTCTCTCTTTTCATGCGGCAGCGCTTCGATCGCGCCTTCCAAAAAGTATTCAAAGGATTTCCCTGGTGTTTAAAAACATGATCGTTTATCGCATCGCCGAGGGTTGGCAGTGCGACCTCACGCAACTCGAAGAGGCCTTGGCGCGCGCACCGTTTGTAGAGTGTGGAGCTACGCAAGAGCGCTCGGTGGGCTGGATGCCGCCGCGGGGCGATGCGCATGGGCCGCTCGCCGAATCGGTGGCGGGGCAATGGGTGCTGCGCTTCATGGCCGAGGCCAAAGTGGTGCCCGGATCGGTGGTTGCGCGCCGGGTTCAGGAAAAAACCGACCGCATTGAGCAAGAAACCGGCCGCAAACCGGGCAAGAAGGAAAAGCGCGATCTCAAGGACGAAGCGCTGCTGGACCTGCTGCCCATGGCGTTCACCAAACAAGGTTCGATGTGGGTGTGGATCGACCAGGCTGCGCGCACCTTGGTGCTAGATACGAGCAGCCAGGCGCGCGCAGATGAGGTGGTGACGCTGCTTACCGAGGCGCTGCCCGGTTTTGCGTTGGCGCTGCTGCACACGCAGACCAGCCCACAGGCGGCCATGGCGCACTGGCTGGCCAGCCAGGAACCGCCTGCGGGCTTCACCGTGGACCGCGAATGCGAACTCAAAGCTGCAGACGAGGTAAAGGCGGTTGTGCGCTATGCACGCCATCCGCTCGACATTGAAGAAGTGCAGGCCCACATTGCCGCCGGCAAGTTGCCGACCAAGCTGGCACTGAGCTGGGACGACCGCGTGTCCTTCATGTTGACCGAAGGTCTGCAGATCAAGAAGATTGCGTTCCTCGATACGGTGTTTGAAGACAAGGCGGCAGACGATGGCGGGTTTGATACCGATGTGGCGATTGCGACCGGCGAACTCTTCGCGCCTGATCCCCGACATGATCGAGGCACTGGGCGGCGAGGCCCAGCCCGGTGTTGCGGCCGCGCAGATCGCTACAAGCAAAGCCGGCGTCGTGACCGGGCCGTCGCAGCCGCCTGTGGACAGCGACCCGGCGCTTGCGCCGTTCTGAAACAGGTCAGCGACGGAGCGTCGGAAACGGAGCATCGGTCCAAGCGCGCTCGGCGCTGTCCTACGTGTGGACAGTCTTTGGGACCGCGGCGCAGTCGCAGCGCGCGCCTTACAACCGGGTGAAGAGGGAATCGGTCCCTTCAGACACAGTAAAGGAAAGCACCATGACGCCAACGAACCACGATTTTCCGGGCACTGCGCCCGTCGAGCCTGCGGACCCGGATCTTGTGGAGCAGGCAGTCCCCGGGCACGGCGTGCCGTCCCAGGACCCCGATGCTAGCGCCCAAGTCGGCTTGCGCCCCGAAGAAGCCGAGCGCGAAGCAAAGTCGGCCTTTGTCGGTGGCGGCGCCATGGCCGGAATGGCAGCTGGGGCTGCGGGTGGTGCAGTGATTGGCGGACCGATAGGTGTGCTGGTGGGCGGCACCGTGGGCACCATCGTCGGCGCACTCGGCGGCGAGGCCGCAGGCAGTTTGCGAGACTCTGACGCCTCTGCGCCTGCTGTCGCCGCGGTGCCGACTGCCAACGACCTTGATGCAGACCTGCTGCAAAAATGAGGTTTTGAACGTGTAGCTTGCCGGGGAAGCCCGAGCGACTTTCCGTATGCAGTGGCCTTGCGGCCTAAACGTCAAGGGCTGCAGTTAGCGCAGACAAGTGGGCTTCGTACTGCTCGAGTACATCGTCGATCACCTGCTGGCGGGTCAGGCCCATCAGGTCGTAACCGCCTGAGCCACTCTGCGTCAACACCTCGAGTCGGCAGTAGGTTTCGTTGCCCCGCGACGCCTTGCCGCTGAATGTCGGCACAGGCACTTGGACGATGGCAACCTGGTAGTAAAAATCCGGCACATCGGCCATAGCAACGCGAAGCAGCGGGCCTTCGTTGTTGCTGGCACCAGCTTGGATATCGCGCGCGACTTCGTAGCCTTGCCTTTGGAATTCGGCGGCGACTTCGTCAAGCGCGGGCCGCACCGTGCGGTCGAGAAATTGCATCGCTTCGCGCCGCGATGGGAAGGTGAGCAGCTGCCCTAAGCGCTGCTTCCAGGACCGCTCAGGCACATGGCCGCCACTTGGGGCGAGGGACGGTCTGCGCAGAATCTGCCCCTCCCGCTCCGCCCGCTCCATGCCCAACGCCTTGTAGAAAGAGGCCATCACCAGGTAGGCGATGACTGTTACCGGCAAGGCGAATATGAGAGTGGCGTACTCCATGGTAACCACGCCCCCTGCGAGCAGCATCGCCACCGTGAGGACGGCAGTGAGCAAGGCCCAAAAAATGCGCAGCCATTTGGGTCCGTCCTCTGCCGGGTCGGGAATGGAGGCAGAAAAATTCGACATCACCATGGCTCCCGAGTTCGCGCTGGTGAGGTAGAAAAGCAATCCTGAAAATGTAGCCAGGCCGATCAGAAAGAGGGCGCCGGGGAACAGCTCCAGCAGTGCGTACCAGCCTTGCTCCGGGCTTTGTACAGCGAGCTCGGCAAACGCAGTGTTGCCCTGCAGCACCTGATACAGCGCCGAGTTGCCAAAGAAGGAGACGATGATGAAGTCGCACAGCACCGGTACGGTGATTGCTGCGATGACGAATTCACGCAGCGTGCGGCCACGCGAAATGCGCGCGAGGAAAACGCCGACAAATGGCCCCCACGCCAGCCAAAATGCCCAGAAAAACAGTGTCCATGCGCCCATCCAGTCGCTGCTGCCGGGCTGGTAGGCGAAGGTCTGCAGCATGCGGGCGGGCAGCGTGACCAGAAACTGGCCGATGTTTTCCACCAGCGCGTTGAGTAGGAACGCTGTCTGTCCGGCAATGAGGATGTAAACCATCATCGCCACGGCGCTCCAGAGGTTCAACTCGGATATCCAGCGGATACCGCGGTCGACGCCCGACGTGGTGGCAGCGATGGTTAAAGCCACCGCGCCGACAACCAGCGCGATCTGCAGCACCAGGCCTTGCTCGAAACCAAAGATCCGCGAAAAACCGACGTTCAAGAGCACGGCACCAATGCCCATCGACGTGGCCACCCCGAACACCGTGCCGACCAAGGCAATGGTGCTGATGGCATCGCCCAGCGGCCCGCGCACCCGCTTGCCCAGCAGTGGATAGAGGGCTGCCCGGATCGACAAGGGCATGTCCCACCGATAGGCAAAGTAGCCCATTGCCATGCCCAGCAGCGCATAGACGGACCATCCCGCCACGCCGTAGTGAAACATCGTCCAGACGACGGCGTCTTGCATCGCCGCGGCCGTGCCGCCGTCGCCCGTGGGTGGGTGCAGGTACTGAACTACCGGGCCGGTGACGGAGAAGAAGAGCAGGTCGATGCCGACGCCCGCGGCAAACAGCATCGCCACCCAGGTAGCGAGCTTGTACTGGGGCCGCGAGTCGTCTGGGCCCAGCCGCACGTCGCCCTGCTTGGAGAACGCGACCCAGACCACAAAGCCAATCACCAGCGCCATCGTGAGCACGTAGTACCAGCCGAGGTTGGTGGCGATCCAGTCGACGACGGTTTTCATGCTCGTGCGCGCGTCGGCCGGCAGCACAATGGCCCAGATCGAGAAGGCAATGATCACTGCCGCTGAGAGCAGCAGGACGCTCCAGTTGATGTGCGTGTGGCCGTCGCCAAGCAGTTCTTGTCGGCCCTTGCTGAGATCGCTGCGCGCGAATGGGGCATCGGCGTCGGCGCGCGGCTGGCGGCGCTCAGTGCCGCCAAACCGGCTGCGCTCGATCACCGGGGGCGGCTTGGCAGGCGGAGGAGCCGGCGCATGCGGGGTTGCCGAATCTGTGTGGGAAAGCTCGTTCTCGGGCGGCTCGGTCGGCATCTTTTACCTTTTTCGTCGGGGCGCGCACGCTTCTGAGACGGACAACGCTGTGGCGAGGGACTCGGCACCAATTTCGCTCGGAACGACAGGTTCACACGACGGTGCGAGCCTTCGGCTAATCACCGCATTCTGGCGGCGTTCGGGATTTCAGCGCCCAACAAACTCCGCTGTCTTTTTGGCAAAGAAGGCCTCAATCCCCGTGCGCATGTCTTGGGTCGCTGCGCAGCCGGCAAAGGCAGCGGTTTCGGCAATGAGCTGGGTGTCCAGGTCGCGGTCGAACGAGGCGCGCATCAAGCGCTTCATGGCGCCATAGGCTTGGGTGGGCCCGTTGGCAAGGCGGTGGGTGAGGGTGGCGGCAACTTCGTCCAGATGCTGCACCGGCACGACGCGGTTCACCAAGCCGAGCCGCAGTGCGTCCGAAGTGGTGAGCGTGTCGCCGAGCAGCGCGATCTCCAGCGCATGGCGCAGGCCGACCAGACGGGGCAGCGCCCACGAGGCGCCGACGTCGCAGCTGGTGCCGAGGTTGATGTACGCCAGGTTGAAGCGCGTGCCTTCGGCAGCAATGACGAAGTCGGCTTGCAGCATCAGCGACAGGCCCGCGCCGGCTGCTGCACCGTGCACCTTGGCGATGACCGGGGCGTTCATGGTGGCGAGCACTTGCACGGCAGCGTTGAGCGGCCCGAGCAGATCGGCCGCGCCCTGCACCGGGTCCGCGCGCAGCGTTGCCAGGTCGCCGCCAGCCATGAAGGCCTTGCCCGCGCCGCACAGCACGACGGCGCGCACATCGGGGTCGGCGGCCAGTTGCTGCACAGCGGCGAGCAGGGCTTGGGCCATGGGCACGTCGATGGCGTTCATGGCCTCGGGGCGCGAAAATCGCAGCGTGGCGACGGCGCCTTCGCGCACGATTTCCAGCGGGGCCGCAGAAGTGGTGTGGGACGCAGACATTTTTACTCCTAAATAGATAGCTATTCGCGCTTATATTTAGTGCGCTAAAGCCCTATTTGACCTCAAAACCACTTCAGCCGTACAGGGCCTCAATTTCATCCGCATAGGTCTTGTAGATACTCGAGCGGCGCACCTTCATGGTGGCAGTGACTTCGCCATCGTCGTGGTCCAGCTCTTTGGTAAGCAGGTGGAACTTGCGGATCTGCGAAACCTGCGCCAGCTTTCCGTTGCCCCGCGCCACTTCCGCTTCGATCAGCTCCCGCACCACCGGCAGCTCGACCAGCGAACGGAAGTGGGTGAAGGCAATGCGCTGCGCCTGTGCCCACTGCGAAACGGTGTCGAAATCGATCATTACCAGCGCCGAGACGAAGCGCCGCTGGTCGGCCACCACGATGCACTCCTTAATGAATGGGCTGCCCTTCATGGTGTTTTCGATCTCGGACGGAGTCAGGTTCTTACCGCCGGCGGTGATCATGATGTCCTTGAGGCGGTCGACGATTTTGAGCTGGCCAGCTTCCTCGCGCACCACATCGCCGGTGTGCAGCCAGCCGTCTTGGATGCTTTCGGCCGTGGCTTCGGGGCTCTTGTAGTAGCCAGCGAAGACCATTTCGCCGCGCAGCAACAATTCGCCTTGCTCGCCGATCCGCACTTCGACGCCCTCCGTGGGCGTGCCCACCGTGCCAATGACGACACGATCGATCGGGTGGCCCGTGACCATGCCGCTCGATTCGGTCAGCCCATAGACCTCAATCAACGGCACACCAATGGTGCGAAAGAAGCGCACCACATCGGGGGGAATCGGCGCTGCGCCTGTCAGCGCCACCTGGGTGCTGCGCAATCCGCAAAAGTTCTGCAGCGCGCGAAACACCAGCAGGTAGTGCCAGGCAAAGCGTACCCGCTCGCCGGCGCTCCACTCCGCGCGCGGCTTGTCGGCCAGAGGCGCGCAGGCGGCCAGGGCGCGGTCGAACAAGGCGCCGCGCAGACCGCCGGCTTCCTGGCGCTTGATAGCCAGCGTGGCGTGCATTTTTTCCCAGATCCGCGGCACCCCCAGAAACACGCTGGGCGCGACTTCGCGCAGGTCTTCCTGCACGGTGCGGATGGATTCGCCGAAGTTCACCTGCGCGCCGAGGTAGGCCGGCACAAAGCTGGTGAGCATTTGCTCGGCCACGTGGCACAGCGGCAGGTAGGAGAGGTGGCTGGAGTCGCGCGTCAGGTGCAGCCGTTCGACGATTCCCGGCACGACGCCGCGGATGTTGCGCCACGACAGCATTGCTCCCTTGGGTTTGCCGGTGGAACCCGAGGTGTAAATCATCAGGCCGATGTCGCTGAGCTGTTGCGCGGCCAGTGCGGCGTGAATGGTGGCCTGCGCGCCCTGCTCCGCCTGTGCTTGCGCTCCCAAGCGCTCGACCTCGGCGAAGGTGACGATGAGTTCGCGCTCTTCCGGCGAAAAGCTGCGCAGACCCTTGGTTTCGATGACGACGATCTTGCGCAGCGCGGGCAGCGTGGCGCGCGCTTCGAGAAGCTTGTCGGTTTGTTCCTGGTCTTCACAGACCATGACGGAAATGTCGGCGTGGCCGACCACGTAGGCCACTTCGCTGCTCGGGCTGGTCGGGTAGACGCCCACGGTGACGGCACCGATCAGCCCCGCGCCCATTTGCGCCAGCACCCATTCGATGCGGTTTTCCGACAGCACGCCCACATGGCCGCCCGTAAGCACGCCCAGGGCAGATAGCCCCAGACCAAAGGCGCTGGCGCGGCGGTGGTAGTCGGCCCAGGTGAAGGGTTTCCAGATGCCGAAGTCCTTTTGCCGGATGGCGACCCGCGCCGCGTCGCTCTTGGCGCGCTCGCTCAGCATTTGCGGCAGGGTGAGTTGGGGGAGCGTCATCTCTTTTGTTATCCGTAACGCTGCGCACTGTGCGCGACCGTGAAAACTGGCGCGGCCAAAGCCAGTGGCCGCCGCGCAAGGGCCGCCCCGCCGCGCTGGCGGCGTCCCTCCTCCCGCATCGCGCAGCGAGGCGAGAGAGGGGGGAAGGCGCGCAGCGCCTCAGGGGGGAGTTCTCTCACGACAGCCAGCGTTTGCGCCGCTTGTAGTGTTTGATGTTCTTGAAGCTTTTGGCTGCGCCGCCCTCACCGCCCATGCCCAGATAGAACTCGCGCACGTCGGGGTCGCTGGCCAGGCGCTCGGCTGGGCCGTCGATGACGATCTTGCCGTTTTCCATGATGTAGCCGGTGTGCGCCACGGCCAGCGCCACCGTGGCGTTTTGTTCGACCAACAGCATCGAGGTGCCGCGCTCGGCATTGATGCGGGCGATGATGCCGAAGATGTCTTCCACCAGTTTTGGCGATAGGCCGAGCGAGGGTTCGTCGAGCAGGATCAGCTCGGGCTGGGCAATCAGTGCGCGGCCAATGGCCAGCATTTGCTGCTCGCCGCCCGACAGGTAACCCGCCAGACCTTTGCGCCGCTCGTGCAGGCGCGGGAAGTACTCGTAAACGATGTCGAAATCGGGCTTCACGCCGCTGCGACCGGTCAGCGCGTAGGTGGCGGCCACCAGGTTTTCTTCGACCGTCAGGTCTTCAAACACCCGCCGGCCCTCCATCACATGGAACAAGCCTGCGCGCACCAGCGCATGCGGCGTGCGCCCGGCTGTGGGCACGCCCTTGAACACAATGCTGCCGCTCTCCACCTCTCCGCGCTCCAGCGCCAGCAGACCCGACACCGCCTTGAGCGTGGTCGACTTGCCCGCGCCGTTGCTGCCCAGCAGCGCCACGATCTGCCCGCGCGGAACGACCAGCGACAACCCGCGCAGCGCCTGCACCACTTTGTTGTAGACGACCTCGATGTTGTTGATTTCGAGCACGTTGGCCGGGGCGACTGTGTTCATCGTCTTGTTCGCTCGCGGGCGTTGCTAACGTGCGCGCCGCCCGTACCAGCGCCACCGTGGAACCGGCTTTGCCGGGCCACCGGAGGCGTCCCCCCTAAGGGGGGAAGGCGCGAAGCGACGCAGGGGGGCATCAAAGTGCTATCCAGTCGGAAGCCGCCACCATCTTCTGTGCCTTCATGTCCGCCTTGTAGACCCGGCCCACGGGGATCGAATTGCCCTTGATGGTGATTGGCACGCCAATCAGACCGCCAGTGTCGAAGTCCTTGATGGAGTTGAGCGCCGCCTTCAGGTTGTCGCCGGTGAGCGGCTTGCCGGCGTCCAGCGTGCGCTTGGCGGATTCGACAAACAGCATGGCGGCGAGGAAGCCCTGGATGTAGGCCGTGCTCTGGTAGTCCGAGTGCAGCGTGCGGATCTTCTCCAGCATCGGTGCCTTTTCAGTGTCGTAGAAGTAGCGGTAGGGCATGACGCCCATGAAACCGTCGCCGGCTTCGCCCATCTTCATCACGGTGGAGCTGTCCATGGTCCAGAAGGTGCCCATCCACTTGCTCTTCATACCCTGCTGCTTGCCCTGGGTGATGAACTCCGGAATCGGCGCCAGGATGTAGCCGTGGAAGATGGTGTAGTCGGGCGCCGCGCGGCGCAGCTTGATGACTTCGGTGGACACGTCCACGCTGCCCGCGGGCGTCATGATCTTGACGGGGACCGAGAGGCCCAGCTTCGTCGCCAGCGCTTCGCTCTTGTCGATCGGGTCGCGGCCGAACTCGGAGTCCGAGTACACAAACGCGACCTTGGCGCCCGGCTTTTCCTTGGCGATGTGGTTCAGCAGAATGCCGAACATCTCGGTGTAGTCGGGGCCGACCAGAAACTGGTGCGGGTACTTCACCGGGTCGTTCAGCTCCGAGGCGAACGAGGCGCCGGCCATCAGAATGTTGCCGTTGCGGTCGAGCTCGGGGTTGATGGTTTTGGCAAAACCGGTCGAATCGCCGTAGTACAGGTTCACCTTGTTCTGGCTGGTGATCTTCTTGAACGCAGCCACCGACACATCGACCTTGTAGCCAGTGTCTTCCGGCACGTAGCGGATCTTGCGGCCCTTGATGCCACCGGCGTCGTTCACCATCTTCACGTAGTCCTTCATGCCTGCGTCGATGCCGACGCCGGCAAAGGCAAACACGCCGGTCATGGGAATGGAGCCACCAATAACGATGTCCTCGCCACTGGCTTGTGCGTGTGCGGCCAGCGGCGCGGCGAGGGTGGCGCCCGCGGCGATCAGCAGGCTGCGGCGGCGGGCCGAATAGGCGGTGGGGTTGAAGCTGCGGTCGGTCATGTGCGTGTCTCCTAGGGTCTTGGCAGTGGGCGCGTCAATTGCGAAACGGCCACAGGTGGAAAAAGCGGCGAATGCGCCGCCACACTTCAGCGAGCCCCTGCGGCTCGAATACGAGAAATCCAATGATCAGCAGGCCGAAGACGATGGTGCGTACCGGCGAGAGGAAGACCGTGAGCGACTCGCCACCGGGCACAAAATCGACGATGAGCTTGAGCAGCTCGGGCACCAGCGTCATGAAGGTCGCACCCAGCACCGCGCCCAGCTGCGTGCCCATGCCGCCGACGATGATGGCGGCGAGGAAGAAGATCGACATTGACAGCGGAAAGCTCTCGGGCGTCACCACGCGGAAGAAGTAGGCCCACAGGCCGCCCGCTACGCCCGCGTAGAAGGACGAGAGCCCAAACGACAGCAGTTTGGTGCGCAGCAGCGGAATGCCCAGCACTTCGGCCGAAATGTCGCGGTCGCGGATGGCAATGAAGGCGCGGCCGATGCGGGTGCGAAACAGGTTGGCTGAGCCCAGCAGCATCAACGCAGTGACGGGCACGATCACCCAGTACAGCTTGAACGAGGTGTCCAGCAGCACGCCGAAGATCTGCGCCGGCGGCAGCGTGAGCCCCGTGGTGCCGCCGGTCAGCGCGAAGTTGGCGAACAGGAAGTGCGCAATGAAGGTCGCGGCGATGGTGACGATGGCCAGATACAGCCCCTTCACCCGCAGCGACGGAATGCCCACCACGAGCCCGCCCAGCATGGCGACCAAGCCGCCGGCCAGAATATTGAGCAAGAACGGTGTGCCCAGGCGAATCTGCATCACCGCCACCGTGTACGCCCCCAGGCCCATGAATGCCGCCTGCCCCAGGCTGACCAGTCCGGTGTAACCGGTGAGGATGTTCAGCCCGCTGGCGCTGGCCACGTTGATGGACACCAGACACGCCAGGTACAGCCAGTAGCTGCCGGCGAAGAAGGGGAACAGCACCAGCGCAGCGGCCAAGACCACCAGCCACGCCTTTTGCGTGCGCGAGTCGAACAGCGCCGCGTCGGCGAGGTAGCTTTCCTTGAGGGTTCCGATGCGCATCAGAGTCTCTCGATTTCGTGCGTGCCAAAGAGACCGTAAGGACGGAGCATCAGCACGGCAACCAGCACGATGAAGGTCGCGAGCAGTCTGTATTCGCCGCCCAGGTAGAAACCGGCCAATGCCTCGATCACGCCAATCAAAAGACCTGCGACCAAGGCGCCGAGCACGCTGTCGAGCCCGCCGACGATGACGACCACCAGCACCGACAGGCCAAACACGCCCATGCTCGACGAGATGCCGCCAATCGAGCCGACGATGATTCCCGAGACCGCGGCAATCATGGCGCCGACCACCCACGAAAGCGAAAACACGCGCGGCACGTTGATGCCTACCGAGTACGCCGCTGCCTGGTCGCTCGCCGTTGCGCGCAAGGCCACGCCGCCACGCCAGAAGCGAAACAGTAGCAACACCGCAGCGATGAACACGGCGGCAATCACCGCGCCCCAGAACACCTTGGGCGAAAGAAAGGCCTCGCCCACCATGATGGGGTCGCTTGGCAGGAAATCGGGCAAACGCTTCTGGTCGGCGCTCCAGATCACCTCGACCAGGCCGACCAACACCGAGCCCAGTCCAATGGTGACCATGAAGACAGAGATGGGTGGCTCACCCAGCAGCGGGCGGATCATGGTGCGCTCAATGACCCCGCCCAGCACTCCTGCGGCCAGCACTGCAGCCGGAATCGCCAGCCAGATCGGCAGGGCGAACATGGCGGCAAAGGTGAAGAACAGATACGCGCCTGCCATCAGCATTTCGCCGATTGCCAGGTTGACCACGCGGGTGGCCTTGTAGACCATCACAAAGGCGAGCGCCGCGAGCGCGTAGAGACCGCCGCTGGCCAGCCCCGTGAGGCTGACTTCAAACAAGGTGAGCCAATCGATCACGCGGCCGTCTCCCCGGCGGCTGCGCCATGAAAGCGCCGGCGCAGGTCGCCCACGTCGCCCGAGCCGAGGTAGGCGCGTATCACCTCAGGGTCGCGCTGAACTTGGGCCGGCGCGCCTTGGGCAATCACCTCGCCGAAGTTGAGCACCACCACATGGTCCGACAGATCCATCACCATGCCCATGTCGTGCTCGACCATCAGCACCGTTACGCCCCACTCGGCACGCACGTCGAGGATGAAGCGCGCCATGTCTTCGGTTTCTTCGCGGTTCATGCCGGCTACCGGCTCGTCGAGCATCAAAATTTGCGGTTGCATGGCGAGCGCCCGCGCCATCTCGACGCGTTTTTGCAGGCCGTATGGCAAGGCGGCCACGCTGGCGTGGCGAATGTGGTCGATTTCCAGGAAATCGATGATGCGTTCTTCGATGTCGGCGCGCAGCGCGGCTTCTTCGCGGCGTGCCCGGCCCATGTAGAACAGTGCGTCGAGGACGTTGGTTTTGAGATGGGCGTGGCGTCCGAGCTTGATGTTGTCGAGCACCGTCATGCCGCGAAAAAGCGCGATGTTCTGAAAGCTGCGGCCCAGGCCAAGCGCTGCGCGCTTGGGCGCCGGGAGGTGGGTGATGTCCTGGCTGCGAAAGCGCACCGTGCCGCTGCTCGGCCGATAGAAGCCGGAGATGGTGTTGAAGAGCGAAGTCTTGCCGGCGCCATTGGGGCCGATGACGGCGGTGATGCTGCCGGGCTGCACGGCAAAACCGACGCCGCCCAGCGCACGCACGCCGCCAAAGGCCAGCGTCAGGCCGTCGACTTCCAGCAAGGGACCGGCTGCGCCGGACGTGGCAATCTGCATCGAACCTCACCTAGGGTTTGTGCGGGACTCACGAGCGTTACTCGCTCGTAAACTACTTACTCATGAGTAGAGTTTGTTGTCTGTAGCCATTTCCGGGCATCAGGATTTACCCCCATTCGATCTGTCATGCCGAATTCTTCGTCTCGTCGCCCCCGCGCAGTGGTCTCGCCCTGGGTGAGCGCGCCTGAGCGCGAGCAGCAGCGCGAAACCAAACGGCAAGCCGTGCTGCAGGCAGCGGCGCAGCTGTTCAACGAGCGCGGTTTTCACGCCACCTCGCTGGACGACATCGCGGCGCGGCTGCATGTGAGCAAGCCGACGCTGTACTACTACGTGAAGAACAAGGACGAAATCCTGCTGGGCTGCGTGCGCCAGGGGCTGGACATGATGCTCGAGGGCATCGAGGCGTCGCGCAGCGCTGGCGGCAAAGCGGTCGACCAGCTCCTCACCTGCATGCGGGTGTACGCGCACATCGTCACCATGGACTTCGGCATGTGCCTGATTCGGGTGGGCGACGAGCAGTTGCCGATCGAAAGCCGGCGAGAGTTGCGACGCCTCAAGTCCCTCATCGACCTCGAATTTCGACGCTTGGTGGCCGCTGGGGTCGAGGAGGGTTCGATCGCGCCCTGCGACCCAAAGATAACGGCCTTCGTGATTGCCGGCGCGCTCAGCTGGATAGGCCGCTGGTATCAGCCCGAGGGCGAATACACGCACGAGCAGATTGCCGAGCAGTGCATCGCGACGCTCTGCGCCGGGGTGCTGCAGCGCCCGGCCTAGCGTCAAGCCAGAACCCTGCGCGGGTCGGTTGGCTAGGCGCCTTTACCGGTATCTTCGGCCGCCAAGTCGTCCAATATCGGGCAATCGGGCCGGGCATCGCCGGCGCAGCAACCCACCAATTGCTGCAGCGTGCGCTGCATGGCCTGCATGGCGGCGATGCGCTGCTGCAGGTCGTCGATGTGGGTCTGCGCGATCTGCTTGACGCTGGCGCTGGCGCGCTGCTTGTCTTGCCAGAGGCTGAGCAGGGTGGAGATTTCGGCCATCGAAAAACCGAGGTCGCGCGCGCGGCGGATGAAGCGCAGGGCGTGGACGTCGGCCTCCGAATACTGGCGGTAGCCCGCCTCGGTGCGCGCCACAGGCGCCAGCAGTCCGAGCGACTCGTAGTGCCGCAACATGCGCGCCGAGATGCCGGCCCGCCGCGCGGCGGTGCCTATGGGCACCAGCGGCGTGGCGGCGTAGTTCACTGGGCCGCCACTTCGTAGCCCTCTTCGGCAATGGCGGCGGCAAGCGCGGCGCGCGGCTGGGCGCTGTCGACCTCGACGCGGTTGGCTGCGCGGTCGATGCGCACCTGGGCCGCCGGGTCAAGCGCTTGCACGGCATTGGTGACGGCGCGCTCGCAGTGGCCGCAGGTCATGCCGCGAACTTCGAATTGCTGGGTCTGGCTCATGGGAACTCCTTATGCACAAAAACATCAGTGTGAAGCTTGACATGGTGGCAGAGTCAAGCGCGTGGCCGCCGTATTTGCAAAGATTATTCAAAAATAATAGCTTGAGTCGCTTGATGGGTAAGCGTTAGAGGCCAATTTTTATAGAAATTGGAAGCGATGTTCTGATGGTGACTGTACGGCGAGTGGCGGTGGATGCGCGAGCTTGACTCTGACACCGTGGCAGGGTGTACCTTTGCCGCATGACACAAGCCGCCACCCTGAACTCGACCACGAATCCCGTGGACCCGACTGCGTCTGCCGCACCGACTGCCATCGACATCGACATCGGGATTGGCGGCATGACCTGCGCCAGCTGCGTTGGCCGCGTCGAGCGCGCGCTGCGCAAGCAATCCGGTGTGCAAGAAGCAACGGTGAACCTGGCGACCGAATCGGCGCGCGTTGTGGTGGCGCCAGCGCCGGGGGAAGATGCTGCGGCTGTGCAGGCGCGCCTGCGCCGCGCGGTGCGCACGGCAGGCTATGAGCCGCGCACCCCCGAAGCGGTGGCGGCGCACGAGGTGGCGTCTCCCTGGACGGGCTTTGCGCCCGTGGCCGTTGGCTTGCTGCTCTCGGCGCCGCTGGTGCTGCCGATGTTTGGCGACCTGTTCGGCGCGCACTGGATGCTGCCGGCCTGGGTGCAGTTTCTGTTAGCGACGCCGGTGCAGTTCATTCTTGGGGCCCGCTTCTACAAAGCCGGCTGGCACGCTGCGCGGGCGTTCACCGGCAATATGGACCTGCTGGTCGCCATTGGCACCAGCGCCGCCTGGGGCCTGTCGATGTGGCTGTGGCTGACTGGGCCGGCGGGCCATGCGCCGCACCTGTACTTTGAAGCCTCGGCCGTGGTCGTCACCCTGGTGCTGCTCGGCAAGTGGCTGGAAGCGCGCGCCAAGCACCAGACCACCGCTGCGATTCGTGCGCTGCATGGCCTGCGGCCCGAGGTGGCGCACCTGCTGGTGAAAGGGCAGGAGCAGGACGTACCGGTGGCCGAGATTCTGCGCGGCGACCAGCTCGTGGTGCGCCCGGGCGAGCGCTTGCCGGTTGATGGCGTGGTGCACGAAGGCAGCACGCAGGTGGACGAATCCATGCTTACGGGCGAGCCACTTCCGGTGGCCAAGGAGGCGGGCGACACGCTTACCGGCGGTTCGATCAATGGCGAGGGCCGCATCGTGCTCGAAGTGCGCGCGGTGGGCAGCGAGACGGTGCTGGCCAAGATCATCCGTTTGGTGGAAGACGCGCAAGCGGCCAAAGCGCCCATCCAGCGGCTGGTGGACCAAGTGGCGAACGTCTTTGTGCCGGTGGTGCTGGTGATTGCACTGGTCACGCTCTTGGGCTGGTTGTTGGCAGGCGCGGCAGGCGAGACCGCGGTGATCCGCGCCGTGGCGGTGCTGGTGATCGCCTGCCCCTGCGCGCTGGGCCTGGCTACGCCGGCGGCCATCATGGCGGGTACGGGCGTGGCGGCGGAGCACGGCATTTTGATCAAGGACGCGCAGGCGCTGGAGCTTGCGCACCGCGCCGACACCATCGCCTTCGACAAAACCGGCACGCTGACGGTGGGCCAGCCGCGGTTGACAGACTTTGAAGTGGCGGGCGACTCCCAGCGTGACTCCCAGCGCGACGCCCTGCTGCGCACAGCGGCCAGCCTGCAAAGCGGCAGCGAGCACCCGCTGGCCCGCGCGGTGGTGCAGGCGGCACAGGCCGAGGGCCTGACGTTTGGCGCCCCAGAGTCGCTGCGGGCGGTGCCGGGTCGCGGCACTGAGGGCGCCGTGGCCGGCGAGCAATGGCTGCTGGGAAGCCTGCGCTGGATGCAGGAATTGGCGGTGGACCTCGGCCCATTGGAAGCGCAGGCCGCGAGCTTGCAAGCGGCTGGCGCCACGGTGTCGGCGCTTGCACAGCGCGGAGCAAGCGGAGCTGGCGCTCCTACGGTGCGCGCGCTGCTTGCCTTTGCCGACGAGCCCAAGCCTGGCGCGCGCGAAGCGCTGGCGCAGCTGCGCTCGCAAGGGCTGCGCACGGTGATGATCTCGGGCGACAACCGCGGCGCTGCCGAGGCAATGGCGCGCAGGCTGGGGCTGGACCCGGACGCGGGGGAGGTGATGGCCGAAGTGCTGCCGGGCGACAAGGCCGAGGCGGTGCGGGCGCTGCAGCAATCGGCGGATGGAGCGGCCCATACTGTGGTGATGGTGGGCGATGGCGTCAACGACGCGCCCGCACTGGCCGCCGCCGATGTGGGCATGGCCATGGGCAACGGCACCGATGTGGCGATGCACGCGGCCGGCATCACCCTGATGCGCGGCGACCCGCTGCTGGTGGCGGCGGCGCTCGATATTTCGCACCGCACAGTGATGAAGATCCGCCAGAACCTGTTCTGGGCCTTTGCCTACAACGTGGCCGGGATCCCACTCGCTGCGCTGGGCTACCTGAGCCCTGTGGTGGCTGGGGCGGCCATGGCGCTCAGCTCGGTCAGTGTGATGGCCAATGCCCTGCTGCTCAAGCGCTGGCGCAGGTAAAAGGCTGACAAACGTCAGCCATTTGGCGGCCTGCGTCTGGCACACTGCTACACCTTGTTTCAACTTGAATCGCAGGACGTCCCTAGGCCCTCTTGCGTAGGGAATTTCATGTCGGTTTTTTCGTTAATGCGTCGTTTCACCATCCGTTTTCGCATGCTGGGCGCCATTGGGGTGGTGCTGGCACTGCTTGGGCTTTTGGGCGGCGCGGGCATGTGGGGCATGTTTCGCATCCACGCGATGAGCGACGCGTTCGTACAGCGCTCGTTTGCGCAGGAGTCGCAGCTTGCCAGCCTGCACGCGCATCTGGCCACAGCCCGCATTGAGCACAAGGAAATGCTGCTCCAGCAGGCCACGCCGGAGGCACTTAATGCCGCCCGTGTGCGTGCGCTGGCGGGGCTGGACGCTGCGGAGCAGGCCGTCGCGCAGTTTTTGGCCACGCCGGACGCCGCGGGCGACGCTCTTGCGCTGGGCTTGCGCCCGGTAATGCAGTCCTACCGCAGCCAGCTGGCCGACGTGCCCGGAGCGCAAGCCGACAGCACTTGGGCCAGTTTGCAAAGCGGGATGGCGGCGCTCGAAGCGCGTTTGCAGCGCGACGCGAAGGCCTCGGTGCAGGCGCAGGCCAAGGCGCTGGAGCAGACGCAGTGGCTGTTTGCACTGCTGGTGGTGGTCACCATTTTGGTGGTGGTGCCGCTGACGCTCCTCAATATGGTGTCGATCTGCCGACCGCTTGCCTACGCCCAGAAGCTCGCGCGTGCGATTGCCGGTGGCGACCTGTCGCAGACCATCCATGTGGACGGAAACGACGAGGTGGCCGACCTGCAACGCGCCCTGCACGACATGCAGCAGGGCCTGGGCTCGCTGGTGGCCCAGGTGCGCGACGCCAGCGGCAGCTTGGCCATTGCCAGCCAGGAAATCGCCAGCGGCAATCAGGACCTGTCGGGCCGCACCGAGCAGACCGCAGGCCACGCGCAGGATGCGGTGGGTTCGCTGGAAACGCTGACCGCCACGGTGCAGCAGACGGCAAGCGCTTCGCAGTCGGCCAACGAACTGGCGCGCTCAGCGTCGGGCACGGCGGCCCGCAGCGGCACCGTGGTGCAACAGGCGGTGGCCAGCATGCAGGACATTGCATCGTCCAGCCGCAAGATCAACGACATCATTGGCCTCATCGATTCAATCGCCTTTCAAACCAATATTTTGGCGCTCAACGCCGCAGTGGAGGCCGCGCGTGCCGGCGAGCAGGGGCGCGGTTTTGCTGTGGTGGCCAGCGAAGTGCGCAGTCTGGCGCAGCGCTCGGCCGCAGCGGCCAGCGAAATCAAAACGTTGATTGGCAGCAGCGTGCAGGCGGTGGACGGCGGCGTGCGCCACGTCGAAGAAGCGGGCGCGGCGATGCAGGAGATCGTCGCCAGCGTGCAGCGCGTGGGCGACATCATTGGTGAGATTTCCTCCGCGGCGAAGGAGCAAGCCGTGGGCATTGGCGATGTGAACCAGTCGGTCGGCGAGATCGACCGCATGACGCAGCAGAACGCCGCGCTGGTGGAGGAATCGGCCGCCGCTGCCGATTCGCTGCGCGAGCAGGCCGCGCGCTTGTCGCAGGTGGTGCAGCAGTTTCGGCTGGACGACGCCGGTGGCGCCGCGCCCACGCGCTCGGCGCGGGCGCGCTTGCCTGCCTGATTGCGCCTGCAGCCTGCGAATATGGAATGATGCGCGCTGACGGCCACCCTTGGAGCCCTGCACCATGACCCCGACGAGTCTCAGAATCATTCGCCAAGAGCACGCCGTGCTTGCCTCGGTGCTCAGAACCTTGCGCCAGATGGCGCAGCAGGGCCCAGGCGATGCGGCGCTGGAGTTCTTTGACAGCATGCGGGCCATGCTGTTTTACATCGACGAATTTGCCGAGCGCCAGCACCACCCGAAGGAGTCTGAGTGGCTGTTTCCCCGGGTGGCCGCCCGCTCGGCGGAGGCGGCAAGCGCCATTGAGCAGCTCGACCGCGACCACGAAGGCGGTGAGGCTGCCGTGCGCGAGCTTCAGCACCTGCTGCTCGCCTGGGAGATGCTGGGCGAGTCGCGCCGAGATGCATTCACCGGCGCGCTGATGCGCTACAACGACTTTTACCTCGCCCACATGCGCCTGGAAGACGCCGTGGTGCTGCCCGCGGCATTGGAAGTGCTTGGCGCCGACGATTGGCACGCTATCGACCAAGCGTTTGCCACCAACGACAGGCTGCTGACCCCGGGCGTGCCACCCGACCCGGCCTTTGATGCGCTGCTGGCACGCATTCAGCGCGCTGCGCCTATGGCTGCCAACGTGTCAGTTCAAGACAGCGCCAGCGTCGGGTAGTCGGTATAGCCCTCGGCGCCGCCGCCGTAGAAGGTGGCGCGGTCTGGCGTGTTGAGCGGCGCGTCCTGGCGCAGCCGGGTCACCAGGTCGGGGTTGGCGATGTAGGGCCGGCCAAAGGCCACGATGTCGGCACCGGATTCGAGCGCAGCCTCGGCGCCCGCCTTGTCGGTGTAGCCGTTGTTGAGCATCCAGGCACCCTGGCCACCATGCTTGCGGTAAAGCTGGCGCAGCGAGTCGTAGTCGAAAGGGCGGCCCTCCACTTCGCGCGGCCCACCGGTGGCGCCAACGATCAGGTGGATGTAGGCCAGGCCCAGCGGTGCGAGCTGATGCAGCAGATAGTCAAAGGTTTGCTGCGGGTGCTCGTCCACGATGTCGTTCGCAGGAGTGACGGGCGAGAGGCGGATTCCGGTGCGCTCGCCGCCAATTTCGTCCACGATGCCGCGCACCACTTCAAGCATCAAGCGTGCGCGGTTCTTCACGCTGCCGCCATAGTCGTCGTCGCGGTGGTTGGCGCCGGTTTTCAGGAACTGGTCGAGCAGATAGCCGTTGGCGCCGTGAATTTCGACCCCGTCAAAACCGCAGGCGATCGCGTTGCGCGCGGCGCGCTGGTAGTCGCGCACGATGCCGGGCAGCTCGGCCGCATCGAGTGCGCGTGGTTCGGAGGTTGGGACAAATTCTGGTTTGCCGTCCCGAATCAATACAGTCTTGGTCTTGGCGGTGATGGCCGAGGGCGCCACGGGCTGGCCGTGGTTGGGCTGCAAGTCGACATGCGAGACGCGGCCTACGTGCCACAGCTGCACCACGATGCGCCCGCCAGCCTTGTGAACGGAATCGGTGACGCGGCGCCAGCCGTCGAGCTGCTCTGTGCTGTAGAGGCCGGGAACGTCGGCATAGCCCTGGGCCTGCGGGCTGATGGCGGTGGCTTCGGTGACGATGAGGCCAGCGCTGGCGCGCTGCGTGTAGTACTCGGCCATAAGGGGCGTGGGCACAGCGCCAGGCGCGCGGTTGCGCGTCAGCGGCGCCATGGCGATGCGGTTGGTCAGGTGCAGCGCACCGGCGGTAAGGGGGTCGAACAGGGTGGTCATTGCAGGTTTCCGAAATTGCGGTGGGCGTTGGCGCCCGGGTCCCACAGCGTAGCGCGCTTGCAGACTTTCGCATGCAGGAGCAGACCGCATGCCTGCATACTGAGTGCTGAAAATTTGATAGAAATAGGCCTCTAGCGCTTTATGGATAAGCGTTAGCAGCTATAAACTTAGGAGTTTTTTAGGCGCTCTGACCGCGCTGTAGTTCGGTGTCACGCGGCACAATTGGCGCAGCATGACCGAATTACACGCCTCCGGGGCAACCCGACCGCTGCCCACATTGGCGCTCGCACTCGCTTTGTCCATGGGCGCAGCCGTATCGCTGGGCATTACGCGCTTTGCCTATGCGCTGTTGCTGCCGCCCATGCGTGCCGACCTGGGTTGGACCTACCTGCTGGCCGGTGGCATGAACACGGCCAATGCGATTGGCTACCTGGTCGGCGCACTCGCCACCCCTTTGCTGCTGCGTCGCCACGCACCGGGCGGCATTCTGTTGATCGGCGCGGTCGCCGCGACGCTGCTGATGGGGCTGTGCGGCTTCCTGCTCGGCGCCCCGGCGCTGTTGCTGCAGCGCCTGCTCGCCGGCATTTTCAGCGCAGTGATTTTTGTCGCGGGCGGGCTGATGGCGGCGCGGCTGGGCATGCTGGATGCCCGCCGCAGCGGCCTGCTGCTGGGGGTGTACTACGGCGGCACGGGCTGGGGCATCGCCGCGTCCGCCCTGCTGGTGCCCGCGGTGCTGGCGCAGGCGCCGCAGCCGCACAACTGGGTCTGGGCGTGGTGGGTGCTGGCGCTGTTGTGCGCGGGCGCCACTGCCGGGCTGGTGTGGCCTGCGCGCACGCTGCGCCGCGTCGATGCGCAAGCGGCCGCGGCCACGCAGGCGGCGTCGGGTGCTGGTGGTGCTGCACCAGCTGTGCATGGCCGCGTGCCGCTGCGGGCCCTGGCGCCTTCGCTGGCCGGTTACACGCTGTTTGGCGTGGGCTACATCGGCTACATGACGTTTGTGATTGCGCTCTTGCAAGAGCAGGGTCTGGGCATTGCGGGCGTGACCTGGTTCTATACGCTGCTGGGTCTGGCGGTGGTTGCTTCGGCGCGCGTCTGGGCGGGGCTGCTGGAGCGCAGCAAGGGTGGCGGGGCGCTGGCGCTGCTCAACGCCTTACTGGGCGTGGCCACGGTGCTGCCGGCGCTGACCTCGGCGTGGCCGGTGGTGCTGGCTTCGGGGCTGCTGTTTGGCGGGGTGTTTATCTCGCTCGTCGCCTCGACGACGGCGCTGGTGCGGCACAACTTGCCACCAGCGCAGTGGGCGGCGGGCATCAGCGCTTTCACGATCGTGTTCGCTGCCGGGCAAATTGTTGGCCCGACGGTGGTGGGCGCCATTGCAGATGCGGCTGGGGGCCTGGCGCGCGGTTTGGTGTTCTCGGCCGTCGCGCTGTGGATCGGGGCGGTATTGGCCTGGCGACAAAAACCGCTTTGACCGCACGTTGCTCCAGGCGGGCGTTGCGCCCGCTTGGAGCTTAAGCGCCCCGCCGTGTGGTGACGATCAAGCGCGCATCGCGCAGCGCCGCGCTGCGGTGGTGCACGATGGCCTGGTACTCAGGCGACTGCATCATGGCAACAAAGGCATCGCGCGAGGGGTACTCGACGAGCAGCATTTCATCCCACTCCTCACCTGCCGGGGCGATCAGCGCATGGTGCGCATCGGCCAGCCACAGCACGCGCCCACCCAAGGCAGCAAGCATCGGCGCGACGGCCCGCGAATAGTCCGCATAGGCCGCTCGGCCGGTGCGTCCATCCTCGGTGGCGCCCTTAAACGCCAGCAGGTTGAGCATCTGCACCGGGCCGCTCGCAGGCGCGAGGGCGAACAGTGCTTTGAACTGTTCGCGCGTCGGGTCGATGCTGCGTGCCGGTTCGGTCACTTGAGGAGGCCTTCCGCCTTCATGGTCGCTTGGACCGCAGGGCGGGCCGCGACGCGCGCGCGGTAGGCGCTCAGGTTCTTCAGGTGCGTGATGTCGATGGCGACGTGCTGCGCCCAGTTGCTGACAGTGAACAGATAGGCATCTGCCACGGTGAACTGTTGGCCCATGAGGTAGTCGCGCCCTTCGAGCTGTTGGTCGACAAACGCCAGGCGCTTGAGCAGGCGCTCCTTGGTGAAGGCCTTGAACTCGTCGTTGGCCGGGCCGCCGAAGAAGGGGCTAAAGCTCTTGTGGATTTCGGTGCCAATGAAGTTCAGCCATTCCTGACACTGGTAGCGCTCAAAAGTGCCTGCAGCTGGAATCAGGTGTTTGTCCGGGACCTGGTCGGCGAGGTACTGCACGATGGCCGGGCCTTCGCGCAGCGTGCGGCCGTCGCCAAGGACCAAAAACGGCACATAGCCCAGCGGGTTGATGGTGTAGTAGTCGGTGCCGTCGGCCAGTTGGTGCGTCTTGGTAGGCGCTGCAATGGCCTCGTGGGCGAGGCCGGCTTCGTGCAGCACGATGTGCGGCGACATGGAGCAGGCGCCGGGGGAGTAGTAGAGCTTCATCGAACGGTCCTTCAGGGAAAAGGTTTGGAGCACGGTGCGAAGGTCGCGCTCCCGTGCACGCCCGACGGTGTGCCGGTGCTATGCATATGGTCAGTCGGGCAAGTCGGTGCGTGCGATCAAGTCAGCCATGCTAAACCTTGCGTGCTTTATCTGCTGGCGGTGGCCCGTTTGCTCAGCAGTCGTAGCCGGGTGATTGCCGCGCCAGCCTGCGCAACAGGGCTGGCCACGCGAACGCGCCGCCGAGGCCGCCGGTCTGTACGCGCGACGCTTGCGCAACGCCTGCGACGATGCGCGGGTCCACAGGCACCAGTTCGCCTCCGGCTTGCGCATCGATCTGGATGCGGCAGGTGTTCTCGAACGTGTACATCGAGAGGAAAGCGTCCGCGATGCTCTTGCCCACCACCAGCAAGCCGTGGTTGCGCAGCATCAGGAACGTGGCGTCGCCCAGGTCCGCCTGGAGTCGAGGTGCCTCTTCGGGCCGAAACGCCACGCCCTCGTAATCGTGGAAGGCGAGGGAAGCCAAAACAAAAGTGCTTTGCTGGCTGATGGGCAGTACGCCGCACTTCTGCGCACTGACGGCAACGCCCGCCCGGGTGTGGGTGTGCAGTACGCACAAGGCGTCGTGCCGAGCTTCGTGCACGGCGCTGTGAATGACAAAGCCCGCCGGGTTGACCGGGTAGGGCGAGGCATCGAGCTTGTTGCCCTGCATGTCGATCTTCACCAGGTTGGAGGCGTTGATTTCCTCGAACAGCAAGCCGTAAGGATTGATGAGGAACTGGTGCGCTTCGCCCGCCACCGAAGCCGGCAGCCGCGCGCTGATGTGGGTGAATACCAGGTCTGTCCAGCCGTAGAGGGCGGCGAGCCTGTAACAGGCGGCGAGGTCGCAGCGCAGTTGCCATTCGTCGGGGTGCACGCTGTCTTTCAGCGAAGGTGTCTCAGGGAGGGAAGTCACGGAGTGTCTCCAGTCTGTGGTTGGGTACGGGCCAGGCGAGGCAGTCAAGGTCGAGCCGGCCGGTGCCGCCACTTTAGGGCAACGGTGCGCTGGCGTTGACGTTTGGGCGACAGCGGCGCCTCGCTGCGGATGCTGCAGGCTCAAGCGCGGGCAGGGTCGCCTCGGGTGGGCGGGTCGGCGCGCAGGTCAAGAAAGTCAAGCAGGCGCTGAAGCGCTGGAGTGACGCGTTTGCCCCGCTGCAGCACGCCAAAGCATTGGCGCTGAATCGGTGGAAGTGGGGTGAGCAGCTCCTGCAAGCGGCCATGGCGCAAGTCGTCCTGTACCACCCAGCGCGACAAACAGGCGATTCCCAGACCCGCCGTGGCCGCTTGTTTGATGGCTTCTGAGCTGCCCATTTCGATGACGCGCCGGTAGCTGTGCAGATGCGGCAGGATGGCGGCGTCGCCGGTCTCGCGGGTGCCCGAGCCCGTCTCGCGCAGCAGCCAAATGGCATCTTGCAACTGCGCCAGGCTGGTGGGCTCGTGCGGGTCTAGGCCCTGCGTGCCCGAGGGCGTCGCGACCAGCACCAATTCGTCGTGCAACCAGGGCTGCAGTACCAGCTGCGGGTGGTGGCAATGCCCCTCTACCAGCCCGATGTCGAGCGCAAAGTCCGCCACTTGTGCGCAGATGTCTTCGGTATTGCCAATGGCCACGCTCGACTGCCAGTGCGTCGCGCTCGTCGGGCTGTTGCCAAGAAAGCGGGCCAGCATTGCAGGCAGTACGTGGTTGCCCAAGGTGGTGCTGGCGCCGATGCGCAGCGCCTGCAGCTGCTGATCGGCATCGCGCGCCATGCGCTCGATTTCGGACGCCCCTTCGAGCATGTGCAGAGCACGCGGCAGCAGCGCGCGGCCGTTGTCGTTGAGCAGCAGGCGCCGGCCGGTACGGTCGAACAGCTGCAGCGAGAGCATGCGTTCGAGCTCGTTCACCGCCGCACTGGTGGCAGATTGCGAGAGGGCGATGGCTTCGCTGGCGGCGCTGGTGCTGCCGCTCTGCGCAACAGCGACAAAAATTTGCAGCTGGCGCAGGCTGAGGCGCAAGAGGTCCATTGGGTGCTCAATTACCTTAATTTCAGGTAGATGATACGTAAACAAGTTGTTGGACGGGTTAGTTGCTTAAGAAGAGACTGCATCCATGGCCCATCTCACCCTTGCCCAGCCGCTGACTGCATTGCTATCGGGGTCGCTCACCCGCAACCCACTGCGTTCAATTGGGCGCGGCGACTTGCTGCGCCTGCTGCCCGGTCTGTGCCTGAGTGCAGCCTTGGCGGGCGTCGCCATGGCGCTTGGCCGCATTGACTGGCTAGCGGTGCATGGGCTGAGCGCACTGACGCTGGCCCTTGTGTTGGGCATGCTGGTGGGCAATACGATCTACCCGCGTTTTGCCAGCTCGGCTGCGCCGGGCGTGAATGTGGCGAAACAGAATTTGTTGCGGCTGGGCATCGTGCTCTATGGCCTGCGCTTGACGATGCAGGACGTCGGGCATGTGGGTGTGGCGGGCGTGGTGGTCGATGCGCTGGTGCTGAGTTCAACCTTCCTGCTTTCTTGCTGGGTGGGCACCCGCTGGTTGGGGCTGGACCGTCGGAGCGCGATGATGATTGGTGCCGGCAGCTCGATCTGCGGCGCAGCGGCGGTGATGGCAGCAGAGCCGGTGGTGAAGGCGCGGGCCGAGCAGGTCACTGTGGCGGTGGCGACGGTGGTGGTCTTTGGCACGCTGTCCATCTTTCTTTACCCGCTGCTGTTTCAGTTGAATGCGCACTGGGGCGTGATTGGCGGCGGTGCCGAAGGTTTTGGCCTGTACGCAGGCTCGACCATTCATGAGGTGGCGCAGGTCGTTGCGGCGGCGCGGGCCATCGGCCCCGAAGCTGCGGATGCGGCCGTGATCGCCAAGATGGTGCGCGTGATGATGCTGGCCCCGTTTCTGCTGCTGCTCTCGGCGTGGCTGGCGCGCGACGCGGCTCGGCAAGCCACGCGCGAAGGCGCTACGGCTAAGAGCGGATACGGCGTCAAAGGCAAGATCGCCGTGCCGTGGTTCGCCTTTGGGTTTGTTGCCGTCGTGCTGTTCAATTCACTGCAGTGGCTGCCCGACCAAGTGGTGGCAGTCGCTACCGATGTGGACACGGCTTTGCTGGCCATGGCGATGGCGGCGCTGGGCTTGTCGACCCACGTCAGCGCGATTCGCAAGGCTGGTGCCAAGCCGCTGTTGCTGGCGCTGATTTTGTTTGGCTGGCTGCTGGTGGGCGGCGCGCTGATCAACCACTGGGTGCCAGTGCTTTTGGGCTGATACAGCGTGCAGCGATTCGCGGATTAAGCCGCCGTCGATCCCAGCACCGCGGCTTCGGGGCGCTGGAGCAGGGCCTTGAGCAGCGGCGGTTCAAAGTGCCGACGCACTGAGATGGCGTAGAAGTTTTCGTACAGGTCGGGCACCACACCGTGTTCCACCAAGCGGCCGCTGCGCAGTTCGTCCTGCACCACCACGCTGGGCAGGAGGGCGATGCTGTCCGAGTCGCGCGCCAGCAGGCGCATGAGGGCCATGTCGTCCACCTCGGCACGCAGGCGATAGCGAATGCCGCGCTGCTCACACATCAGATCGAACGCCGCGCGGATGTCGTTGTCGCGCCCGGGCAGCAGCAGCGGCGTGTCGGCCAGGTCTTGCGGGAAGCGAAAGGGCTTGGCTCCGGGCCGCGCCTTGCCCACCAGACTGACCGGCTGGCGCGCGATGCGCTGGCAGCGCCAGGGGTTGTCGGTGCTGGCATGCACGCGCTGGTTCGACAAGATGAGGTCGAGCGTGTGTACACGCAGGCGGGCCAGGAGCTCGAGCAGATTGCCCGAGTGCAGCACCAGCTCGACGTCGTCGCGTTCGAGCAGCGGCAGTAAAAAGTTCTCTTGAAAATTGCGCGACAACGTCGCCACGGCGCCAATGCGCAGCACCTGGCGCTCGTCGCGTTTGCCTTCGCGCAGCAGCGCCATCAGCTCGTTGCCTGAGGCAAAAATCGACTCGGCATAGCCCAGCGCCAGCTGCCCGGCCTCCGTCAGCTGCAGGGTGCGGCCCACGCGCGAAAACAAGGGCTGGCCGAGTTGGTCTTCAAGTTGACGGATCTGCGCGGAAAGTGCGGACTGCGACACGTGCAAGTGCGTGGCCGCGCGCGTGAGATTGCCCTCTTTGGCTACCGCCCAAAAGTAATGCAGATGGTGGAAGTTGAGGCGAGCCACGGTTTAAGCGTTCTGTAAATATGCACGAAACATGCTGAAAAATGCATTTTACAGAATGATTGAGCGCGGGCAAAGTCAGGCTACTCAGACGCACAAGGATATCGAGATGGCTTCTTTCTTTTCAACGACCACCACCGCGCTGCCCATGTGGCATGCAGCCCTGGTGTGGGCGCCTGCCCTGATTTTTGTGATTGCGGCCGCGCTGGCGTGGATGTCAACGCGCGCCGCCAGCGCATGGCGTGTTGCGCAAGTCGCCAGTGTGGCGGTGTTGGTCGTGGCAGCTGCGGGCCTGGCCGCGGTGTTGGCCGGCAGTGTCGGCTCTGGCTACGGCGCGCGCGCTGATGTGGTGGGCGCCTTGGTGATGCTGCTGGTGGCAGTAGTGGCGTGGGTGATCGTGCGCTACTCGCACACCTACCTGCAGGGTGAAGCCCGCGAGACGCATTACGCGCGCTGGCTGTTGGCCACGCTGGCCACCGTGCTGATGGTGGTGGCTACCGATCACATGGGCATCCTGGCCTTGGCCTGGACGGCCACCAGCCTCACGCTGCACCATTTGCTCACCTTTTTTAGTGACCGGCCCGCGGCGGTGGTGGCCGCCCACAAGAAGTTCATCGTTGCCCGTCTGGCCGATGTGTGCATGTGGGCTGCCACGGCGTTGCTGTGGAGTGCATACGGCACGCCGCATATCCACGCCATGCTGGCGCAAGCCGCTGGTGCACCCTTGCCTGGCATGGTGCAGTTGGCGTTGGTGCTGGTGGCTTGCACGGCGGTGCTCAAGTGCGCGCAGCTGCCTTTTCACGGCTGGTTGATCCAGGTGATGGAGGCCCCTACGCCGGTGTCGGCGCTGCTGCATGCGGGCATCGTCAACCTGGGCGGCTTTGTATTGCTGCGTTTTGCCCCGCTGGTGTCTGAGGTGCCCGCCGCGCAGACCTTGCTAGTGGCAGTGGGCGCCGCCACGGCGGTGCTGGCCGCGCTGGTGATGACGACGCGCATCAGCATCAAGGTGATGCTGGCGTGGTCCACCTGCGCGCAGATGGGTTTCATGCTGATGCAGTGCGGCCTGGGCGCGTGGGACATGGCGCTGCTGCACCTCTTGGCGCATTCGCTGTACAAGGCCCATGCGTTTTTGGGGGCCGGTGGTGCAGTGCGGCGCGCGCAGATGGTGCAGCTCACGCCGCAGGCTCCTGCGGCGGGTTGGGGCGGCACCGCCATCGGTGCGGTCACGGGGATCGCGATGGTCGGTGTGGCAGGCGCTGTGTGGAGCCTGTGGGTGCCCAGCCTCGTCGCTTCACCCGCCATGTGGGTGCTGGCGGGCATCGTCTCGCTGGCGCTGGTGCCGCTGGTGCGCACGCAACAGCAAAGCGCGCAGTGGCTGAAGTTGGCAGCGAGCGCGTTGGCGGTGGCCCTGGCTTATTTCGGGCTGCACGTGTTGCTGGGTGGCTGGCTGGGCGTGCCGGTGGCGCAACCCATCACCGCGCTGTGGGTGGGCGTGGCCTTGGCATTTATGGCGCTGTTTATCGTGCAGAGCGCCACCGCCATTGCCCCTTGCGGTGCTTTGTCGCAGCGCCTGTACCCCTGGTTTTATGGCGGCTTGTTTTTGGATGAAAAGTTTAACAGCTGGGCCTTTGCGCTGTGGGCACCGCCTGCCCCTTCGCAGCTGGTTGCTCCACTGCCGCGCTTGCGTGTGGTGGCTAACAACCACGCGTCTTTGAATACTGCCGCCTCAGGAGTGACCCCATGAACACCGTTGTAGAACCTGCTGTGCAAAACACGGCTGCCCTCGACCGAGACATTGACTTGGCCTGCGCCCGCATCGCGCCGACCTGGCCGCTGGACCAGTTCATCGCCGTCAACCCCTACTGGGGCTGGGTTGAAGAGCCCATGCAAAGTGCTGCCGCCTCGCTGGAGGCGCTCGGCGGCACCCGGTTGACCATGCCGCGCAGCTGGTTTTCCGCGCAGTGGCAGTCGGGCCACCTGCAGCGCCAGCACCTGCAGGCCGCGGCGGAGCGCGCTGCAGGAGAAGGCGCGGACGGCAGCGCCGTGGCACACCAAGTGGCCGCTTTGGTGGCCGCGCTGGAAGCGCCCGACGCACATACGCAGGCCTTGCAGCGGCTGCCGCTCATCACCGACCTACGCGATGCAGGTGCTCCGCCGCGGCGTGGCTTGTCGTGGGCGGACATGGTGACGCACCAGACCAGCCAGCACTGCGCCGCGTATTTCGACGCCCAGCAGGCCAGCTGGGGCATGCAGGCATCGGCCAGCTTGTGGGACACCTGGCGCGCGCAGCTCGCGGTCGACCACGGCCTGCCTTGGCACCACGGCCACGCTGCACTGGCACAGCGGCTGAATGCCATGCCCGCTGACGCCAGGGCAGCGGTGGCGCAGGCCTTGGAGGGCTTGCGTATCGCGCCAGAGGGCCGCGCAGCGTACCTGAGCGCCGTGTTGATGGCCATGGGCGGCTGGGCAGCCTGGTGCGCCTACGGGCGCTGGCAGGCGCGGCTGGGCGGTCAGGACGATGAGCAGATCGTGCAGTTGCTGGCGATTCGCCTTGCGTGGGAATGGCTGCTGCACGACGATGCACCCGAGGGCGCCGTGCCAGCGGGCTGGCCCGCGCAGTGGAGCGCCGCCAACGAGATGGTGGCCCATCGGAAAGTCTCCCAAGCCATCGATTGGCTGCTGCAAGACGCGCTGGAGATTGCCCACCAGCAGCCGCTGCTCGCGGGGCTGCGCAAACCTGCGCCAGAGCCCACCCCAGTGCCGGACGTGCAGGCGCTCTTTTGTATCGACGTGCGCTCAGAAATCTTCCGCCGGGCCTTGGAAGCCTCAGACGCCAGCGTGCAAACGCGGGGCTTCGCAGGATTCTTTGGCCTGCCGATCGCCTACAGCCCGGTGGGCAGCGGGCTCACGCGGCCCCAGCTGCCGGGGCTGCTGGCGCCTGCCTTGTCCATCACCGAAAGCACGGGGGACGCCAACCTGGCGCAGGTGCTGGCCCATCAGCGGCGCGGAGCCCTGCAATGGCGCGCGCGCTGGGAGCAGTTTCGGGCGGCACCCGCCTCGGGTTTCAGCTATGTGGAGTCGCTGGGGTTGTTGTACGGCGCCAAGCTCGTCAAAGAAAGCCTGCCCTCTTCCACTACCCCTGCGCGCTGGGAAGATGCAGGGCTGCCCGCCGACCAGCCCGCCAGCCTGCGCCCCAAGATGCCGCAAGCGCTGAGCGCGCCGCAAGAGGGCGCCGCCATCGCGCACAAGGTGTTGACTGCGATGGGCTTGGTGCGCGATTTGGCACCGCTGGTGCTGATCGCCGGGCACGGCAGCCAGAGCGCCAACAACGCCCATGCGGCGGGGCTGGACTGCGGCGCGTGTGGCGGGCAGACGGGCGAGGTCAACGCCCGCGCGCTAGCCGATCTGCTCAACACGCTATCCGTGCGCGAGCACCTGGCGCTGCTCGGCATCACCATCACGCCCGAGACGCACTTTGTGCCCGGCCTGCACAACACCACCACCGATGAATTGGTGCTGTTCGATGTCGACGCTGTGCCGCCCACGCACACCGCCCGGCTGGCGCGGTTGCGCGCCACGCTGCAAGCCGCAAGCCAGCGTGCCCGGGCCGAGCGGGCTGCCAGCTTGGGTCTGCACCACTTGGCAGGCAACGCGCAGGCATTGAAGCAATCATTGCGGGAGCGCGCCAACGACTGGGCCCAGGTGCGGCCCGAATGGGGCTTGGCCAACAACGCGGCCTTCATCGTTGCGCCCCGCGCGCGCAGCCAGCATCTGAACCTGGGCGGCCGCGCGTTCTTGCACGACTACGACCACAGCCTCGACCCTGAAAACGCGGTGCTCACGCTGATCATGACCGCGCCCATGGTGGTCACGAACTGGATCAACCTGCAGTACCACGCCTCCACCGTAGACAACCGGCGCTACGGCAGCGGCAACAAGCTGCTGCATAACGTGGTGGGCGGGCGGCTGGGCGTGTTTGAGGGCAACGGGGGCGACCTGCGCATTGGCTTGCCCCTGCAGTCGCTGCACGACGGGCAGGCGCTGCGCCACACCCCGCTGCGGCTGAGTGTCTTCATCGAGGCGCCGCGCGACGCCATCGACGCCGTGATGGCGCAGCACGCGGTGGTACGCGATTTGATTGGCAACGGCTGGATGCACCTGTTCTGGCTGGAGCCGCAGGGCCAGCGCGTGGCGCAATGCTGGCAGGGGAGGTGGCTGGAAGTGGACGGCGCAGGGTAAAAGTCGCCGGCGGTGCTGCAGTGCCTAGCCCGGCTGGGTGAGCGCCTCCAGTTGCGTCAGGTACGCCATCGCCTGGCTGCGGTCGCTGCCGCACATCACGGCTTGGGGCTGCAGGCTGGCGCAAACGGCGGGGCGCTCGGGTTTGCCAAAAATCATGCAGCGCTCGTCGGCCCCCAGCTGCACACAACGCACCCCGGCCGGCTTGCCCAGTGGCATGCCCGGGATGGCGCTGGAGATGGAGGGGGCGGTGCAGCAGGCGCCGCAGTGCGGCCTGCATTCGATGGCGACTATCGAAATCATAGCTGATAGCGCTTACTCAGTAAGCGCGAGAGCCCTATTGGGCATGTATTTTGGAGGATCAAGCTGCTGCGGGCTCGCCGTGCAGGCGCTCGGCCGCCCACAGCACCTGTTCGACCACGCCGCGCACGCCGCGTTCGTGCGCAGCTTCGGTGAGTGATCCCCGCTCGTCAAACGCGCTGGCGGCGCCGGCCAGGGCGTAGGCGCGCGGCGCCAGCCAGCACTCCAGATTCAGCAGCAGTGGGGCCAGATGGCTTTGCGAGCGCAGGCCGCCCAAGCGGCCATTGGACGCGCTCAGGATGCCGACAACCTTGCCGCGAAAGGGTTTGAGTCCGTCGGACCACTCCGCGTTGCCGGCCACGGGGCTGGACGCCCAGTCGATGGTGTTCTTCAGCAAGGCGGTGTAGCTGCCGTTGTATTCGGGCGAGCAGACGATCCAGGCGGGGTGCTCCCACATCAATTGCTTGAGCCGCAACACATCGGGCGGCGTGCCGCGCGCTTCCAGGTCGGCGTTGTACATGGGGATCTCGAGATCGGCCAGCTCCAGCAGGGTGACTTCGCTGCCTGCGGCCCTGGCCATGCCGGCGGCTTCCCGTGCGAGGCGGCGGTTGAACGATTGTTGGCGGGTGCTGCCCGCGAAGACGAGAGTTTTCATGCCGCAGATTGGAGCACAGGCCCCGCGCACGTTTCACGTGAAACATGCGCCGGCGCAGCGCGACAAAGCCGGGCTGCATACGCGCCGGGCCCCAAAGTGGGAAAATCGCGGGTTAGCCCGCAGTTTTGCCTTTCTGCGCTGCGGTGCTGTTTTGAACCAGGGGGCCGCAAGGCCCCGGAGCGTTTCTCATGTTGTACCCCCAGGAATTTGATGTCATCGTGGTCGGCGGCGGCCACGCCGGAACCGAGGCCGCGCTGGCGGCCGCGCGCATGGGCGCGAGCACGTTGCTGCTGACGCACAACATCGAGACCCTGGGGCAGATGAGCTGCAACCCCTCCATAGGGGGCATCGGCAAGGGCCATCTGGTCAAAGAGGTGGACGCGCTTGGCGGCGCCATGGCGCTGGCCACGGACGAGGCGGGCATCCAGTTCCGCATCCTCAATTCGAGCAAGGGCCCTGCGGTGCGCGCCACTCGTGCGCAGGCCGACCGCGTGCTCTACAAGGCGGCCATTCGCCGCATGCTGGAGAACCAGCCCAACCTGTGGCTGTTCCAGCAGGCGGTGGACGATCTGATGGTCGAGGGCGACCGGGTGGTGGGCGCCGTGACGCAGGTGGGGGTGAAGTTCCGGGGGCGCACCGTGGTGCTCACGGCCGGCACCTTCCTGGACGGCAAGATTCATGTGGGGCTGAACAACTACGCCGCCGGCCGCGCAGGCGACCCGCCCGCGACCAGTCTCTCAGCCCGACTCAAAGAACTGCAGCTGCCGCAGGCACGCTTGAAAACCGGCACGCCGCCGCGGATCGACGGGCGCAGCATCGACTTCACCCGCTGCGCCGAGCAGCCTGGCGACGGCATGCCGGGCGGCGTAAACGAAGGCACGGTGCCGGTGTTCAGCTTTATGGCGCATGCGCACGGCGGCGCCGCAATGCATCCGCGCCAGATGCCGTGCTGGATCACGCACACCAACCTGCGCACGCACGAGATCATTCGCTCCGGCTTTGACCGAAGCCCCATGTTCACCGGCAAGATCGAGGGTGTGGGACCTCGCTACTGCCCGAGCGTGGAAGACAAGATCAATCGGTTTGCAGACAAGGACAGCCACCAGATCTTCCTTGAGCCCGAAGGTCTGACGACGCATGAAATCTACCCCAACGGCATCAGCACCAGCCTGCCGTTTGATATTCAGTTGGACTTGGTGCGCAGTATGGAAGGGCTGGAGAAGGCCCACATACTGCGGCCCGGCTACGCGATTGAGTACGACTACTTCGACCCGCGTTCGCTAAAAAGCAGTTTCGAAACGCGCCAAATCGCCGGCCTGTACTTTGCCGGCCAGATCAACGGCACCACCGGCTACGAGGAGGCCGCCGCGCAGGGCCTGTTCGCCGGCACGAATGCAGCGCTCGCCTGCCGGGGTGACGGGCCGTGGTTGCCAGGGCGAGACGAAGCCTACTTGGGTGTGCTGGTGGACGACTTAATCACCCAGGGCGTGACCGAGCCCTACCGCATGTTCACCAGCCGCGCCGAGTTCCGGCTGCAGCTGCGTGAAGACAACGCCGACATGCGGCTGACCGAAGTGGGACGCAAGATGGGCCTGGTGGACGATGCCCGTTGGGAATCTTTCAGCCAAAAGCGCGAGGCAGTCGCACGCGAGACCCAGCGTCTCAAAGACACTTGGGTGAACCCGCGCAACCTCGCGGCAAGCGAATCAGAGCGGGTGCTGGGTAAGGCGATTGAGCACGAGTACAACCTGTTTGAGCTGCTTAGGCGCCCAGCGGTCACCCACCACGCGTTGACCGAGATGGACGGCGGACGCTTTGTCAGTGCCGATGTTTCACGTGAAACCTTGGGCGAATTGTGCGACCCCGTTCGCGAGCAGGTCGAAATTGCCGCCAAATATTCAGGCTACATCGATCGCCAGAAGGGCGATGTTGAGCGCGCCGCGCACTTCGAGCAGCTGCGCCTGCCCGAATCCATTGACTACCACCAGGTTAAGGCGCTGAGCATTGAGGCGCGGCAAACACTTACGACCCATCGTCCGGAGACCTTGGGTCAAGCGTCGCGCATTCCGGGCATGACGCCGGCAAGTATCTCGCTGTTGCTTGTGCATTTGAAGAAGGGCGGCCTTAAGGAGTTTTCGGTACCTGCAGTAGTTTTAGCGGACTGAAGGAGGGATACTTCGCTGCAGCACTGCGAAATCAATCGCAGCTTTAAGGGAGAGCATTGAGTGTTGAATGCCTATAAAAAGCATAAACAGCGCGGTATTTCTTCTGGGATGGTGTTGATACTGCTCGCACTTGCGGCCGTGTTGCTCGCGGTTCCGCTTTGGCTTCACGATAGAAGTAAGTCGGCGCAAGAGGCGGCGCATCTGGCCGAGATGGAGCGCACTGTGGTCCAGCCGGCGGCTGCAGCGCCAGCGGTTCAGGTCTCGACGCCGCCTCGGCCTATAGGTTATGGCTTGAGCTTCGCTGTGGTTCCGTTGCCAGAAGGAGTGCCGCCCGAGGTCGTGCACCTCGGCTGCCACGGTGAGCCGAACGACCTGGCGCGCCCACACGAAGGCTCCTGCAACCCTTATCAGGGCGATACTTCTTGCCGTGTCGCCTTGCCCGTGCTGTGTTTCAAACCGGATGGGTCTGGTCCGCCGGCAGGTGTTCAATCTGGTTTCTATCAGGGTTGGACGAAAGGTTCGCTTGCCGCCACTTCGCCGGTCATGGGGGCCGTGCTGCAGTCCGTGGCATCGGCGTCAGAGCGCTGCACAAGTGAGTTAGGCGACGGTTGGCGCATGGCCGAATTTCACGATGGCGGCGGCGGTTGGGGCCTGCAGGGGCGGCGGGGCGGCGGCTTTGGTGCTTGGACGCGCTACTGGGTGCACATCAACGATCAGCCGGGAAACTGCTGGAACAGCGAACCGTGAAAGGGATTCAATGATTCGATTCCTTCGCTCTTGTTTCGCGGCGGTCCTGATGTCGGGCGCCGCGGCATCTGCGTTTGCCGGCGTATACCAATGCAAATCTCCGAGTGGAGCGGTGATTTTTTCCGACCAGCCATGCGCCAAAGGTGCAGCGGGCGGTGAAATTACCGTCAAACCGGCGTCGGGCGCAGTGCCCCCCTCGACCATCAACCAATCGGCGTCCGGCAGTAAAGCGGGGCCTGTTCAGGGCCAACCCGCCGTCAGCCAAGCCTGCCTGACGCTTCACCGACGCATGGAAGAAGCGGTCAAAAATCCGCGTATGTCTGAGGCGCAAAGAGACGAGCTGGGCGAGCGCTACTTCAAAGATTGCTTGCCATTCGACAAGCCAGCACCCGCGAATGTGGGAGAGCGGCAGAAGCAGGAGGCGGATGCTGCGAAGCGGCTCAATGATTGCGAAACAAAGCGCAAGCTGGTAGCGGAGCGCCGGGGCCGCTGGCAGGGCTTGAGTGAAGCTGACCGCAATATGGTTGTGACGATCGAGAAAGAAGTGGCCAATGGCTGTCGTTGAATCGCGCGCAGACGTTCTCACCGATGGGCTTGAGCGGCTTGGTATTGCGCTGCAAGAGCGCCAAGTAAAGCAGTTGCTTGATTTTCTGAGCCTGCTGCAAAAGTGGAACCGCGTCTACAACCTAACATCGGTGCGAGACCCGGAGGCCATGCTCAGCCTTCACCTGCTGGACAGCCTGGCCGCAGTCGTGCCGCTTAAACGCCAGGTGGCGACGCTGCAAGCGCAGGCCGATGTCGGCCCACGCCTGCTGGATGTTGGCTCGGGGGGTGGATTGCCCGGCGTGGTGTTTGCCATCTGCCTGCCGGAACTGAACGTGCACTGCGTCGACACCGTTGGCAAGAAGGCTGCGTTTGTGCAGCAGGCGGCTGCTGCGCTTGAGCTCAAAAATCTGCGGGGAATTCATGCGCGGGTGGAGTCATTGGAGGATCGGTACGACATCGTCAGCAGCCGGGCGTTCGCTGCCTTGGCGGATTTTTCCGCTTGGTCTGTCGGCGCCTTGGCGCAAGAGGGCGTGTGGCTGGCCATGAAAGCCAAGCGTCCTGAAGACGAGATCGCTGCATTGCCCGCCAGCATGGAAGTGTTTCACGTGGAACCTCTCACGGTTCCAGGGCTGGATGCTGAGCGTTGCATTGTCTGGATGCGCAGGCGAGCCCAAGAATCTCGCGCTGCTGTAGGGCTCGCGTAAACTCGGCTTCTTTGTCTGCTGCGGAGTTGCCATGTTGGCTGATGTGAAATTTCGGGTGGCTTCTGCCTACTTAATGGGATTGCGCTGATGGCCCGCATTTTCTGCATTGCCAACCAGAAGGGCGGCGTTGGCAAAACCACCACGGCGGTCAACCTGGCAGCGGGCCTGGCACACATTGGCCAGCGTGTGCTGCTGGTCGACCTGGACCCGCAGGGCAATGCCACCATGGGTTCGGGGGTGGACAAGCGCAAGCTGGCACTGACTGTGTACGACGTGCTGCTGGAATCCGCCTCGGTGATCGAGGCGGCAGTACTGGCCGAGAAATGCGGCTACAAATTGCTCGGCGCCAACCGTGAGTTGGCAGGCGCCGAGGTCGAGCTTGTGGATGTTGAGCGGCGCGAGAAACGCCTCAAGGCGGCGCTTGCAGAAGTCGATGCCGATTACGACTTCATCCTGATCGACTGCCCACCATCCCTTTCCATGCTGACGCTGAACGGCTTGTGCAGTGCCCACGGCGTCATCGTTCCCATGCAGTGCGAGTACTTTGCGCTTGAAGGGCTGACCGACTTGGTCAACACCATCAAGCAGGTGCACGCCAACCTCAACCCGGACCTGCAAATCATCGGCCTGCTGCGCGTCATGTTCGACCCACGCATTACGCTGCAAAGTCAGGTCAGCGAGCAGCTCAAGAACCATTTTGGCGACAAGGTGTTCAGCACCGTCATCCCGCGCAACGTTCGCCTTGCCGAGGCACCCAGCTACGGCCTGCCGGGCGTGGTGTTTGATCCTGCCGCCAAGGGAAGCCTCGCGTTTGTCGAGTTTGCCCGTGAGATGGTGGAGCGCGTACAGAAGATGGCGCCAGTAGCTGCAAAAATTCAAGCAAAAACAGGCTCTAGCGCTTGATGGATAAGCGCATGCAGCTATCAAATATAGAGCAAAATAGAGAGCCCAAAGTGCTCGTGCTTCCCGGCTGGAAAAGCTCCGGGCCCGGCCATTGGCAAACCCTTTGGGAAGCGCACTACGGTTACCAACGGGTTGAGCAGCACGACTGGATGCGGCCGCTGCGCGGCGATTGGAGCGCGCGGCTGGAAGAGGTCGTGGTCGACGCGAAAGGCTCCGTGCTGCTGGTGGCGCACAGCCTGGGCTGCATCCTCACCGCGTGGTGGGCGGCCCATTCCCAGAACACTGCGCGGGTATGCGGCGCCTTGCTCGTCGCGCCGGGCGATGTGGAGCAACCCGATGTCGCCGCCCAATTGCCCGGTTGGGCGCCCATCGCGCGCCGGCAGTTGCCTTTTCCTGCCGTCTTGGTGGGAAGCCGCGACGACCCGTACTGCAGCTTCGAGCGCGCCCGCGCGCTGGCCAACGGCTGGGGTGCGCGCTTTGTCGACGCGGGCGCTGCCGGCCATATCAACGTGCAATCGGCACTGGGGCTTTGGCCAGAAGGCCACTCCCTGCTGCAATCCTTGACGTAAGTTTGACGCCACCATGGTCACCAAAAAACCCAAAGGCCTCGGCCGCGGCCTCGAAGCATTGCTGGGCCCCAAAGTAGCCGAGCGCGCCAATGTCGAACCGGTGGAGGGCGCACCGTCGAGTCTGCCGCTCTCTGCGCTGGTGCCCGGCATCTACCAGCCGCGTACGCGAATGGACGAGGGCGCGCTGTACGAGCTGGCCGAATCCATCAAGGCGCAGGGCATCATGCAGCCCGTGCTGGTGCGGCGCTTAAACAGTGGCGAGCACGCCGGGCAGTACGAAATCATCGCGGGCGAGCGGCGTTTTCGTGCCGCTCACCTCGCCGGGTTGGACAGCATTCCGGTGCTGGTGCGGGACGTTCCGGATGAAGCCGCCGCCGCCATGGCGCTGATCGAGAACATCCAGCGCGAAGACCTCAACCCGCTGGAAGAGGCGCAGGGGCTTTCCAGGTTGGTGAAGGAATTCGGCCTCACGCACGAGCAGGCGGCGCAGGCGGTAGGGCGCTCGCGCAGCGCCGCCAGCAACCTGCTGCGCCTGTTGAACCTGGCTGAGCCGGTGCAGACCATGCTGATGGCCGGCGACATCGACATGGGCCACGCTCGGGCGCTGCTTGCGCTCGACCGCGCCGCGCAAATTTCGGCCGGCAACCAGATTGCAGCCAAGAAGCTCTCGGTGCGCGAGGCCGAGTCTCTGGTGCGGCGCATCGGCGCAGATTTCAATCTGGTGCCGCAAAAGCCCAAGAAAGAAAAGTCGCGCGACATCAAGCGCGTGGAAGATGAGCTTTCCGATCTCCTCATGGCCGAAGTGGAAGTGCGCGTGAAAAAGCGCGTCAAGCGCGCTGGTCGCATGGAAGAAATGGGCGAGCTTGCCATTTCGTTTGGCTCGCTCGACGCGCTCAATGGCCTGATCGACCGTCTGCGCGGCCAGTAGTCACCAAAACTCGAGCAACGAGCGATGCCGCGCCTGCCCTGGCCCCTGCCGGCCCTGCTGGCTTGGGGGGCGGCATGGCTCGTCTACGGCTGGACCGCGCGTTTTCTGCCCGCAGGCTGGGCGCTGCTGCTGGCGTGCGCGCTGCCGGTGGCCGTCAGTCCATTTGCGCAAAGCTGGTGGCGCAGGGGCTTGCTGGCGGTGGGCTTTCCGCTCGCGCTGCTGCTCTCTGGGTCTGCCAGCGTAGCGGCTTGGGTCTGGCTCGCGCCGCTGGCGCTGCTGCTGTTGGTCTACCCGCTGGGTGCCTGGCGCGATGCGCCTCTATTCCCCACGCCCCACGCAGCCTTGGCGGGTGTGCACGCCGCCGTGCCACTGCCAGTGGGTGCGCGCGTGCTCGATGCGGGCTGCGGCTTGGGCGACGGCCTGATTGCCCTGCGCCTGGCGTATCCGCAGGCGCACCTCGAAGGCATCGAGCGCAGTCGCCTTCTGCTGCAGTTGTGCGCCTTGCGCTGCCCGTGGGCCTTTGTGCGTAGAGGCGACATTTGGGCGGCGGACTGGGCCAGCTATGCAATGGTCTATCTGTTCCAGCGCCCCGAGAGCATGTCGCGTGCCTGGGCCAAGGCGCAGGCCGAGATGGAACCCGACGCCTGGCTGGCCAGCCTGGAGTTTGCGGTGCCCGACGCTGTGCCCGAGCACGCCCTGGACCTGGGGGGCGGTCGCAAGGTGTGGCTTTACCGCATCGCACAGCGTGAAAAACAGCACGTTGCGGCGTCTCAATTGCCTGAAGCAAGCCATATATCTCACCGACCACGCGGATACTTCGGACGTTGAGCTTCGGTTTTGCTACATTCTCGCGACCGAACGCGCGAGCAATGCGAGGCCGGTAAAAAAAGAGAGGAGGGCGTGCCACAGAGCGCGCCCCCGCAAAGGGGAGGAGGACCATGCACGCGCTGCGCCGCCGTGGATCGCCTCTAGAACAACAACGATCTTGGGGATCACATGGCTTTCACACTACCGTCGCGCCTGCGCGTCTTTGCGCCGCTGGCGCTCGCTTTGGCGCTGGCCGGTTGCGCCAACATGCAAAGCCACGACAAGCTGGCGACCGAAATGCAGGCCGCTGGCAACAACGGCGGCATTCCCGCCGCCTTGTCGCGCCTGGAGGCTTCGGCCACCACCGAGGCCGAGCGCACCGAGCTGCTCTACAACCTCGAGCGTGGTGAACTGCTGCGCATGGCGAATCGCTATGAGGACAGCACCAACGCCTTGCTCTTGGCCGACGTGCGCGTCAAGGCGTGGGAAGAGTCGGCCAAAACCGACCCACAAAAATTGATGGGCACCGTGGGCGCTGCGCTCATCAGCGAGCGCCTGAAGGTCTACGAAGGGCAGGACTACGAAAAGGTGTGGCTCACCACCACGCTCGCGCTCAACCGCGTGGCCGTCGGCGACCTTGAAAATGCGCGCGTCGACATCAAGCGCACCCACGAGCGCGAAGCGGTAATTGCCGAGTTCCGCGCCAAAGAGACGCTTGCTGCCGAAGAAGAAGCCAAGGCGAAGGGTGCCCAGGCTGGCGGTAAGGAGCTTAACGGCTACCCAGTGGAAACGCTCAACGACCCGGAAGTGCTGGCGCTTAAAAACGGCTACTCCAACGCCTTGTCGCATTACCTCGCGGGTTTTCTGTACGAGGTGCTGGGCGAATCTGGTCTGGCAGCGCCCGGTTACCGCAAGGCCATCGAGCTCAAACCTGAAACGGGCGTGCTCGAAGAAGGCCTGCGCGGCCTCGACAGCCGCACCAGCTTCACCTGGAAGCGCCGCCAGCGAATGACAGACGTGCTGTTCCTGGTGGAAGCCGGCGACGCGCCGGCGCGCAAGCCCAAAGCGTTCACGCTGCCGGTGCCCACCGGGCGCGGCCTGGTGACGGCGAGCCTTTCTTACCCCGTCATCGAACCATCGACCGATGCGCCGCTGGGCCAAATATCTGCGGCCGGCTACGACTTCAAGCTGGAAAAAGTCGTCGATGTGAACGTCATGGCCCGACGCGCGCTGAAAGATGAAATGCCCGGCATGGTGTTTCGCGGCATCACCCGCGCGGTCGCCAAAGGCGTGCTGCAAAACGAACTGCAAAAGCGCGGCGGCCTGATCGGCGGACTGATTGGCGCAGCCGCCTCGGCGGCCACCGAACAGGCGGACGACCGCATGTGGCGCATGCTGCCCGGCCGCGTTTATGTGGCGCGCGGCTACTTGCCGCCAGGCACGCATCAGCTGAGCGTCAACGGCCGCCCCTTGCCCGAGCCGGTGCAGATCGACGGCCAGTACGCCCTGGTGCCCATGCGCCTGTACAACAATACCGTGCTGATGGGCAAGGTCGCGACCATTGGTGGCCTGGCGGCTGTGTCCACGCCGGCCGCTGCGGCGCCAGAGCCGCAAGCGCCCGCCAAGCCCCAGAAGGCGCAGAAACGCCGCAGCAGCAAACCCGCAGCCGCCAGCGCGGCGCAGTAATTGGTCATGTCAATGTCCCTCACGCAACCCCAAGGAGCCCGCGCCATGTTTGCACGCACCCTTCTCGCCGCCAGCGCGGCATTCCTGGCGCTCTCGGGCACTGTCCAGGCGCAGATGCACGACCCGGCCACGCCCATTGCCGTGGCCGGCAAAGTCGCACTGCGCGGCGAAGCCAACAACATCGCGGTGCGCGAAGTCCGCATCGTGCGCAAGAACGATGTGCTCGTCGTTCAGGCCGACATGGCCAACATGGGCCGCAGCGACCGCACCGTGTTCTACCGCTTCCGCTGGCTCGACAGCGTGGGCAACCAGGTGGGCGATGGCGAGTCGTGGAAGCAGATGACGGTGCTCGGCCTCGGCCAGCAGACCGTCAAAAGCGTGGCGCCCACCAGCGCTGCGCAGGATTTCCGCATTGAGATGAACGTTGAAACGCGCTGATCGCAGCGCCCGCAGGAGAACACCATGATTAAACCTTTTCGCCGCCACATCGCCCTGGGCCTGGCCGCCGCTACGTTGCTGCTCGCTGGCTGCCAGAACCTCTCTTCCCCCGTGATTCGCTTTGACCGCCAGGTCAACTACGGCGATGCCAAGGGCGTGGAGCTGGTCACCAACGAATTTGGCTCGTCTGACCTGCAGATGATTGCCGAGAAGATGACCGGCAGCCTGCTGGAAACCGGCATCTTTCAAGGCCGCCCCACGGTCACCATCTCGACGGTGAAGAACAAGACCAGCGAGTACATCGACACCACCAACGTGATGAACTCGATCCAGACCGCACTGGTCAAGTCGGGCAAGGTGCGTTTCGTGCGCTCCATCAAGGAAATGCAGTCCGGCGTGGACGAGCTGCAGCGCCAGAACCAGAGCGGCCTGTACAAGCAAAACAGTACCGCCAAGATCGGCAACATGACGGCCGCCCGCTACAGCATGGAAGGCGAGCTGACCAGCATCGTCAAGCAAAGCGCCTCGACCAAGGACGTGTACTACAAGTTCACGCTCAAGCTGTTTGATGTGGAAGAGGGCACCATCGAATGGCAGGACGAAAAAGAAATCCGCAAAACCAGCACGCGATAGGAAGCCCCCTGAGTCGCTTCGCGCCTTCCCCTGGAGGGGGACGCCTCCGGTGGCCCGGCAAAGCCGGTTCCACGGTGGCACTGGTGTGGGCCGCGCCAGTTTGAAGCGCTGCTGGCAGTGAGCAGCGCAACCGATCATTGAACACCGCTCAACAGGAGCACATCATGCAACGCAGAACCACTTTGAACGCCGCCCTCTCCGTGCTGGCCGCTACGGCCTTGGCGTGGGGCAGCACGGCCCAGGCGCAGAACACGGCGCCCCGCATTGCCGTGACCGACCTGGCCTACGCCCAGCGCGTGTCCGAATACTTCATGGCCGGCCAGTACCAGCGCAGCAGCCAGATGAGCGCGCAGGGCAGCAGCAGCGGCGGCTACAGCCACGGGCCCTACAGCGGCTCGGGTTCGCACTCGGGGCAGCAGTCCATGCAGGCGTCCGAGCAGGCCAGCGGCACCTACGTGGCCGGTCGATACAGCTACATCGAAATGCGGGAACTCGGTGGTTACACCAACGACATCAAGGGCGCCATTCTGCAGGGCACCTACTTCAAGCTGGTGCAGGGCCGCGGCTTTGACGCTGGCGCGCCGCAAAGCTCCAAGGCCGAGCAGGTGCTTAAGCAGGTGCAGGGCGGGAAGATGGCCAAGCCGGTGCGCCAGAACGACGTCACCGACGTGATCGCCCGCCTCAAGAAGGGCGAGTTCAAGGGCGCGGATTACGTGCTGTTCGGCGTGGTCTCCAGCATCGAGTTCACCGATGCGCTCTCGCCCTTGCAAGGCACCACCAGCGCCACGCGCCAATACGGCTTGCAGTTGCTGGCAGATTTCTCGCTGATCAACACCAAAACGTATGAGATCAAGGCTGCGTTTTCCGCACAGGGCGAAGGAAACGACACCAAGATTTTGTCGAACCGGGGCGATATTGCGCCGCCCAACCGTTCCAAGGTGATGAAGGAAACTTCAATCAGCCTGGCAAATGACGTGTACCAGCAGTTGGCCGGCCAGCTCGGTTATACCGACCCCAATCTGTCGCGCGGCGTGCGCCGGGGCCAGCCCATGCGCATGGAGCAGGGCGGCGAGCCGGTGCGGGAAGCACCGCCGGAGCAGGTCATTATTCTCAGGTGAGTGCTGGGCCTGTTGCGCTTCCTGCTTCGCATGGCGTGGGCAGCATGAACAGGCTGTGCAAAGCTTCCAAGGCCCGCCTCGTGCGGGCCTTGCTGCGTGGCAGCCGCTGTGCCGTGCTGGCAGTGGTCGGCGCTGCGCTTTCTGGCTGTGCGGGCGCGCCGCTGGAAGGTGGGCTGCGGATCGACAGAGCGGCACATTCGTCCATAGAGCCGTTGTTCCAGGCGCGGCAACTTCCCGCCGCCAATGGACTTACGCTTATGGCCTTGGAGCGCCCGTCGCGCGCAGCGCCCGCCCGCTACCGCGCAATCGTGATTCCAGGCTCTGGTTGCGCCGGCATGGCGCCAGTTGCCGACCGCTACTTAGCCGGACTGCTGCATGCTGAGGTGCTGGTGCTGCACAAGCCGTGGGTGAATCCAGATTCGACGGCGCCAGCCGGGCGCTGTTCCGATGCATTTGTGCAGGCCGATAGCTTGCTCGCCTGGCGCGACCATGCTGTCGCGGCCCTCCGCGCAGATACCCAAACCCGTGCCGCTGCGGGCGCAGCAATGCTTCCTCAGTTGCTCATTGGGATCTCGGAAGGGGCGGAAATCGCACCTTCTGTCGCTCCCGAGGTGCCGCGTTTGGCCGGAGTCGTGCTGCTTGGCTCCAGTGGGCTTGACCCCAAGGAGGCGTTGACGCTGCAGGCGGCTGTGCTTGGCGCCACTGCGCAGCTCACCACACTCAACGCTGCACTTGCCAGCACCTTGCCCGACGCAGCTGTGCGTGAAGGCCGCAGCCTGCGCTACTGGCGTGAACTCTGGCAGTGGCCCTTGGCTCAGTCTCTGCTTGCGGGGCCTTGGCCCTTGCTGCAAGTGTGGGGGTCGGACGATGCCTCGGTGCCGCAGGCGGCGTACCAACGGTTTACTGAGCTGGCGGAAAAACGCATCGCTCCCTACTGCGCACTAAGCTTCTTACATGCCGACCATGGCCTGCAGCGCCCCGGTCACGATGGAGTGCAACAGCTGTGGGCGCGGCTAGAGCAGTGGGCACGCACGCCCGAAAACGGGCTGTGCGCCAGCGCAATATCTGTGTCAGCGGGCTGAAAACGGAGCGTCGGTTGGGCGCGGGTTTGTAGCGGCCATTGCGCGCGCGCTGAAATAACGCCTATTTGCTGCCACCACTGGCGCGCGACACGTACAGGGCCAGCGCGTCGATCTGTGCTGGCGTTAGCTTTTCCGCAAACGAAGGCATGATGCCTACGCCCTCGATGAGGGCTTTCTTCACCCGTGCAGCAGTCGGTTTCAGCTCATCGAGCACGGGACCCACCGCTCCTTCGGCCTCGGCATCCTGCAGGGTGTGGCAGATCGCACAGGAAGGTACTGCACCACTCATGAAGAGCTGTTTTCCCAGTGCCATTTGGTCCGTGTCGGCCGCAGCCATAGCTGGGGCTGCAACCAAGACCGCTACAGCCATCGCGAAGGCTGGCAGCAGCGCTTGTCGGGTTCGCCCAGAAAAACCGGGACGGATGGTGGAGAAGTGAAATTGGGCCATGTGGATGGTAGTGAGCGCTCACTGAAAGTGAAGGAAGGGACTCCGATCCTCAAGCTGCGAGGTGCAGCAGTTTCCCAAAGCCAAACTGAAGGCGGACGGGGCATGCCCCGCCGCCTCCGATTCGGATTCAGGCCGCAGTCACCGTCACCGCGTGGTCGGCCCAGCTGGTGTTGTTGTAGCCGCGTACGTTCTCAATGCGGGCTTCGGGCTGCGTGTCGCCCTTCGCGTCGGTTGCACGGCTGACCAAGGTGTGTGTGCCGGCTGGAAGTGTGACCTCCGCGACAAACTGGCGCCAAGCGTATTTGCCCATGTCAGGGCCGATGAAGCGCGCGGGCTTCCAGCTTTTGCCTCCGTCGGCAGACACCTCAACGCTCTTGACCGCGTGCAAGCCACCAAACGCAACGCCCTTGACCAGCGCTTTGCCTGCCTTGAGCGTGCCGCTTTCTGGCAATGGGCTGTTGATCCAGGACTTGACGCTCATCTCTTGAATGGACGGCTTGTCCGGGCCGCCCTTTTCACCTGGCGGGGTGAAGCGGTAGCTGCTTGCCATGATTTTCGCGTCGCTCTCCTTGGCGGTGAAGGCCAAGCGCTTGACGTACTTGACGCTGTTCACGCCGGTAAAGCCGGGAACAATTACGCGCAGCGGCCCGCCGTGCGCCAGGGGGATGGGTTCGCCGTTGAGTTCCCAAGCCAGCAAAGCGTCTTCCATTGCAGCGGTTGGCACCGAACGCTCGACCATGATGGTCTTGGGATCAATACCCTCAGGCAGGATTTCGCCGCCGGTGCTTGTCATATACGGGTTGCCGGCAGCGACGCCGCCGAGTGCTTCCACGACCGCCTTCACAGGCACGCCGCTCCACACCACGCAGCCCGCTGCGCCCACCGTCCATTGCGTGCCACTGGGCTTCGACGGGAAGTAGCCACGCCCGTTGCCGGAACACTGCAGCACCATGGCGACCGTCTCCAGCCCCATGGTTTTGAGTTCGCCGACTGTGAGCGCGCGTGGGTTCTTCACCCCTTCGACAGAGACCGACCAAGCGTCCCGGTCGTCGAGGATGGACGGGTTGGGCGGTGGCAGGTTGTTGCGCACATACAGCTGATCGCTTGGGGTGATTACGCTGGTGCCATAGGCGGAGCGCTTCGTTTCCATCGTGTTGTTGCTGTGCACGATGAGCGCTTTCGCGTTCTTCCAATTGACATACGCGGGCAGCGGTTTGGGCGCCGCTGCCGCTGCCGCTTGGGCCACCGCACCGCTGCTCCAACTGGCCAGGCCCACCGCCGCCAAGGCACTCGCGCTGCCGGTGAGCAAGCGACGGCGTGGCAGAGAATTTGGAGTGTCGGGGGATAGAGTTTGGGTCATGCTTGTCTCCTTGGATTGCTGGAATTGGTGCGGCTAGGGTAGCGGCAAATGCAAGTTTAAGCTTGTATGAGGATGTGCGGCCCTGCTCAGCCGAGTCGCACTGGCGGCAACTCGCAGGCGCGCGGCATCGGTTTTGAGCGCAGGACGTGGAGTTCAAATGGAGCGCTGGCGGCCAGGAAAAGCGCAAACCGGCACACTCAGAATCGGTCTACCGCGGGCGCTTCATACGAAAGAGCTGCTCCTTGCCGATCGAAAAATAGTCGGCTGGCCCACCGCCCCGCAGGATGGTGCCAGCGGCCGACGTGTCGTATACGCCGCCCGGCAGCAAGGCGCGCGCGATGTGCACCGCGACTACCTCACCGAGCACAAGCCAGGTATTCACGGCTTCGCCTTGGGCCGACTGCAGCTGCACAATCTGGCTGACTTTGCATTCGAAATGCACTGGGCTCAGCGCGACCCGGGGTGGTTTCACCAAATGGGCCGGCAGTCCATCGAGCCCTGCGAGGGCGAACTCGTCCACCTCGGGAGGAACCGAGGCACTGCTGGCGTTCATCGCCTCAGCCAGCGGCTGGGTCGCCAAATTCCAGACAAATTCCCCGGTGGCGCGCACGTTGCGCAGCGTGTCCTTTTCTTCAATGCTGGCAAAGCCGACGATGGGGGGTGTGTAATTAAAGGCGTTAAAGAAGCTGTAGGGCGCGAGGTTGACCGAGCCGTCCGCCGCGCAACTCGATATCCAGCCAATCGGACGCGGCCCGACAATCGCGTTGAAGGGGTCGTGCGGCAGGCCATGGCCCAGGCGCGGTTCGTAGAAGTGGGTGTCGGGAGTCATGCCCCGTCACGATAGCGCGTTGGGCTGTGCCGTGCTGCGCCTACTCAATATCACTACGAAAAAAATAGCTGCTGGCGCTTACTGATAAAGCGCTAGAGGCAAAAAACACTAAAACTTTATTTGCCTTGCGCCATCAGCGCAGAGCGAGCACCCCAGCGCCATCGCCCAGATGGAAAACCCCCACAGATGCGACGAGCTGGCGTGCGTGCTGGTCCAGGCTGTCAGCTGCGGCAGAAGATTCTTCGACCAAGGCCGCGTTTTGCTGCGTCACCTGATCGAGCTGATCCACGGCGGCGCTCACCTGCGTGATGCCCTGCGTCTGCTCGGCGCTGGCCTGGCTGATGCCCAAGATGAGCTCATTGACTTTTTGCACCTGCACCACGATGTCGTGGATGGTGGCGCCCGCCTGCTCCACCAACTTGCCGCCGGCATCCACCTTGGTCACGCTGTCTGCAATCAATGCCTTGATCTCGCGCGCAGCCTCGGCGCTGCGCCCCGCAAGACTGCGCACTTCGCTCGCCACCACTGCAAAGCCGCGCCCCTGCTCACCGGCGCGAGCCGCTTCCACCGCGGCATTGAGGGCAAGAATATTGGTCTGAAAAGCGATGCCGTCGATAACGCCGATGATGTCCCCAATGCGGCGCGACGCTGTGTTGATGTCGGCCATGGTGGCCACTACCGCGCCCACCACCTGCCCGCCGCGGCCGGCCACTTCGCTGGCCGAGCCCGCCAATTGCGCTGCTTCGCGCGCCATGTCGGCGTTGTTGCGCACGGCGCTGGAGAGCTGCTCCATCGAGGCTGCGGTTTGCTCCAGATTGCTGGCCTGCTCCTCCGTGCGCTGCGACAGGTCAAGGCTTCCGGCGGCGACCTCGCTGGCTCCGGTGGCAATGCTGTCGCTGCTTTTGCGCACCGCACCCACGATGCTGCGCAGGTTCGCATTCATGGTTCCCAAGGCGGCGAGCATTTGGCCCAGCTCATCTTTGCTGGTGGGCGCAAGTTCGCTGCTCAGATCGCCCGAGGCAATGCGTTCGGCCATCGCCAAGGCGCGCGTTGCCGACCGCGTCGTGCTGCGGCTGACAAGCAGCAAAATCCAGAAGGAGAACAACGCCATGGCGCCCGCTGCGACGCTGGTGAGCACCAGCAGCCGGCGCAGTTCGCTGGTGTGGTTTGCCACGTTGTTCGACATGACCACCATGGACTTTTGCAGGAGGTCGATCTGGGCGTCGATCTGGGCGGTGATGGTGCTCAGGTACTGCCCGGCCGGCATGTCGGGCGTCTGCGGTTCCACGATTCTCGTGGTGACCAACTGAAAAGCCTGCTCCGCAGCCTTCTGCGCGCCGATCTTCGGAGCGTTCAATGCCTGCTGGGCAACCGTGCTGTCGGACATCGCCAGCGCAAGCGCGCTTTGCGCGTGCCGGTCGTGCACCCGCGCCGCTTCCACCAGCGAGCCAATGCGTGCTTGCTCGGCCGGGTTGCTTTGGCCGCTGTTAAGCAGCGCCACCCCGGCGGCGCGTGCCTGACCCAGGGATTCGCTCAGGCGCGGCAGGTAGTCGAGCGCAGCCACGACCAGATAATGGCTGCTGGTCTGGGGCAGCAGCGCAAGGCCGGAAGCGTCGACCAAGGCGCGGATGATTTCAATTTGCTCGTCAATGAGGGCTGAATGGCGGGCAAAGCTCGCAGTGGTGTCAATGGACGCCTTGCCCACGTCCTGCGTCAGCCTACCCCAGTCGGCCTGCATTTTTTGTACCCGCGCGGTGATCGACGTATTGCCAAAAGCTTGCGCCGCTTCGAGTTGCGCCTGCATCGCTTGCGTCGAGCGCGCCTGCAAGGCCTCACGCGGTGCACGCGCCTCATCCTTGCCCGAGAGCAGGTTGGCCGACTGTCCGCGGTGCTGCTGCATCAGCTGAATCTGCTGTGCGGTCGCCACCGCAGGCGCTGCCCCCGCCGATGCCGCGGTCCAACGCTCAAGAGTTGCAAAGCCCGTAGAAAGCACCAGCCACATAGGCACGGCGAGCATCGCCATGGTGATCAGGCCTATCAGCAGGAATTTTCTGGACAGGCGCAGGTTGTCGATGAGCTTTTGCATGGGGCCTCCTCACAAACCGTTGCAGTTTGTGTGAGGCGATTATTTGTCCAAATGTGGTGGACTGCCCACTCTCAAGCTTGACGGAAATCAAGCATTGATGCTCCACCCGCCGGAAGCGTCGAGTCGGGCGCCCGGCAACTAGGCCTGTTGGTCGTCGCTTGGGGGCTGGTTCATTTTGTGCCGCACGACCACCGCAAACGCGACGATGCCTACCAACATCATGGCGATACCGACGATGCTCATCAGCCCGTAGTCGGTGGAAAAAAGGTCTGACCACGCTTTCATGAAACTCTCCCGGTTCAATCACACAATTGCAATAAGGATATTGTGGGGCTTTTGGCGCCCTGAGCGTTGACCCAACTCAAGAGCGCGATGCGCGGTGCGGAAGCGCGGGTTCTGGGGCTTGGCTGGCGGGTCGGCCGCCCTTTCCCAAGAAATGGCTGGCCGTCTGTCCGACGCTGCGGCGCACCATCGCGCTGAACGCGCTTGGGCTGTAGCCCAGCTCTGCCGCAATCTGCGCGATCGGCAAGTCGCGTGCCGCCAGTGAGACCGCCTGCGCCAGCACCACCTGCTGGCGCCACTGGGTGAAACTGGTGGCCAGTTCTTGCCGAAACAAGCGGGCGACGGTGCGCGGACTGGCACCGGTGTCCAGCGCCCAGGCCTGCAGCGTGTCGTGGCGCGCTGGGTCTTTCAGCACCGCCTCGCAGAGCTGGCGCAGGCGTTTGTCGCGCGGCAGGTCCACGCCCAGACGTCGTAGGGGCGCACGCGCAAGTTCTTGTCGAATCAGCGCACTGAGGTGGCGCTCGCGGTGGCGCTCGCGGTGGCGTTCGGCGGTGGGCATGGGCACGGCGTCGCCGTCTGCTTCAGTCGGCATCTCACGCACCAGCGCGCGCAGCAAGGGCGTGACTTCCAGCATTCGCGCGCCGCGCCAGGCGTCGGCCTGCGCGGGCGGAGCGCCGTGCGGCCCCCAGCGGCCACGCGGTACAAACAGGTACAGCGTGCGCAGATCGGCATCGTCCACCAAGGTGACGGCATGCACCATGCCCGGCGGAATCCACAACGCGTGCGACGGTGGCACCAGAAAGCTGCCGCCATCGACCGCAAGCCGCACCACGCCCCGGTCGGCCATGGCCACTTGCGCCCAGGGATGGCTGTGGGGCGCCACCTGCGTGTTGGCGACCAAGTGGCGCACCTTGGCGCGCACCGGCCGCGCGGCCGTTGGCACAAACAAATGCGGCGTGAGCGAACTGACCACCGGGTTCGCGGCGACTGCAGAGGGGGCGGGAGTGCTTGGCATGTTTGCAACAGATATTGGCAGACTATCGCCATTCGGACGTCGGCTGCCAGCCTACCATCGCCGCATGAACTCCGCCCCATCGCACGCGCGGGCTGCCGTGCCCCTGCGCCAGGACGCCCGCACGATCGGTCTCATCGGTCTGGCGCATGCGACTTCGCACTTCTTCCACATGCTGCTGCCGCCACTGTTCCCGTGGTTCATCAGCGACTTTTCGCTCAACTATTCGGAGCTTGGATTGCTGGTGTCGGTGTTCTTCATCGTCTCCGCAGTGGGCCAGGCGTCGGCAGGCTTTCTGGTCGACAAAGTGGGCGCGCGCCCGGTGCTGTTCTTCGCCGTGGGCTGCTTTGCCGCGGCTTCGCTCGCAGCAGCAGTGGCGCCGGGCTATTTCGGGTTGGCAGTGGCGGCGGCGCTGGCGGGCCTGGGCAACGCTTCCTTCCACCCGGTGGACTTCACGATTTTGAACAAGCGGGTGTCCGCGCCGCGCCTGGGCCACGCGTTTTCCGTGCACGGCATCACCGGCAATCTGGGGTGGGCGGCTGCGCCCGTGTTCATGGCCGGCATTGCCACGGCAACAGGTTCGTGGCGCATCGCCTGCTTTGCGGCCTGCGCGGTCGCGCTGACGGTGCTGGCGGTGCTCTGGTGGCACCGCGACGCGGTCGACGATCGCCAGGGCGAATGGGCGCACGCTGCGCCTGCCGGGGGCGCCGCCGTCAAGCCCGAGCACCCGATGGCGTTTTTGCGCCTGTCCTCGGTGTGGCTGTGCTTTTCTTTCTTCTTCTTCAGCACCTGTGCGCTCGCTGCCATGCAAAGTTTTGCCAGCCCCGCGCTGGGCGAGATGTATGGCCTGCCACTGAACCTGACCGCGCTGGTCATTACCGGCTACATGCTGTTTGGCGCCGCCGGCATGGTGGTCGGCGGATTTTTGGTCTCGCGGGTCGAGCGGCTGGAGCGCACCATTGCCGTCGCCATGTGCGCCGGCGCCGTGTTGTTGGCGCTGGTGGGCACGGGCTTGTTGCCAGGCATGGCGGCGCTGTGGGTGGCGGCCATCGCGGGTGCCGGCACGGGCGTCGCCGGGCCGTCGCGCGACATGCTGATCAAACGCGCTGCGCCGCCGGGCGCTACCGGGCGGGTCTACGGCACGGTGTATTCGGGTCTGGACCTGGGCTTTTCGGTGGCCGCGCCGGTGTTTGGCGCTCTGCTCGATCAGGGCATGACCAGCGCCGTGTTTTACGGTGCTGCGCTGGCGTTGGTGCTGGGGGTGTCGTCCGCCGGCATGGTGGGCGCGGGTGTGGCCGCGCGGTCGGCGCGCGTGCCTGCGGCTGCTTGAGCGGGCCTTAGCCGCGCAGAGAAAACGGCACGCGCACCACCCCCTCGGGGGTAGCGGCAAAACACTGCGCCTCTGCCGGCCAGCGCGTAGGCGCAGTGCCGGTGAAGGCGCCAAATGCGGGCAGCAGCAGCAGGCCAGGCGTCTGCACGAAGCAGGGCAAGCGGAAGCTGTCGCGCCCGCTGCCCCACACGCGCACGGTGGGGTGCAAATGCCCGGCCAGCACCAAGGCGCCGGCCACGCTTTGTGGGTGGTGGCATCCCAGCACAGCAGCGCTTGCCAGCGGCGCCCAAGGCTCATCCACCAGTTCAATCCCCAGCGCTGCTGGTGGGTCGCCTGCGTAGCGGTCGTGGTTGCCCCGCACCAGCGTCATGCGCACCGCCGCGTGAAAGGCCCGCCAATCGCCCAGCGCCCGCCACAGCGCGTCGCTGCGGCCGCTCGCCGCGTGCAGCAGATCGCCCAGGAAGACGAGGTGGCGCGCGCCGGTGTCTTGCAGCAAGGTGGTCAGACGCGTCAGGTTGTCCGCCGTGGTGCCCTGCGGCACCGGTTGGCCGGCGCGGCGAAAGGTGGCGGCTTTGCCGAAATGCAGGTCGGCGACAAAGAGTGCCTGGGCCGCGGGCCACCACACCGCGCGTCCGGGCAGCAGCCACAGGCTTTCCCCGCCATCCTCAAGCAAGCAGGCGCCAGCGGGAATCAAGGCGCTGCCTGTTTGCGCTCAGCCTTCGCGCGGCGCGGACCGCTGGGCGTGGCGGTGGGGGCGGGTGCATTGGCGGCCGCTTCCAGCGCCTCCACCATGCGCGACAGGCGCTCGCCCAGGCTTTCAGTGGTGAGGCGCTCGCGAAAGCGCTCGACCATCAGCGGCAGGGCAAAGGGCGTGGGCTGCTTGAGCCGGCACAGCGTGAGGGTTTGGGCGCGCATGGCGCTGAGGGTGTGCGCCAGCCGGTCGGCATCCAGCTCCTGGCTCAGCAGCTCGGCGCGGGCTTGGGCGAGCAGCAAGTTGTGCAGGGTCGTAGCGCGCGAAGACGTCGTAGTAGAGCGAAGCGGACGCTTGAATCTGCCGGCTGCTGCGGCGCTCGCCCGGGTGGCTTTGGAAGATCAGCCCGGCGATGCGGGCAATCTCGCGAAAGCGCCGGCGGGCCATTTCGGTCGCGTTCAGGCTGGCGAGCAGTTCCTCGGCCAGCGCGCCGGGCTGGGGGTCGGCCGCGCCCAGCAGGCCGGGCAGCAGCGCCGCCCAATCGATTTCGCGCGCTGAAAGCAGTTCCAGCCCGTAGTCGTTCACTGCAATTGAAAAGGTATTGGCCAGCTGCTGCGACGCGCGCCACGCGAGCAGCCCCGCCAGCCCTTGGTGCACCAGCCGGCCGGCAAAGGGGTACAAAAACAGGTGCCAACCTTCGCGCGTGCGCAGCACCTCGGCCACCAGCCGGTCGGGCGTCGGCAGCGCCGACCAGCTGTTTTGCAGCTCCAGCAGCGGCTGCACGCAGCGCATCTCAGGCGAGGCATATTCGCCCCGCGCGGCGCAGGCCAGTTGCTCCAGCATGGCGTGCCCCAGCGTCTCTGAAATCGGCAAGCGGCCCCCCGCCCAGCGCGGCAGGGCCGCCGCGCCCGACGTCGCGCGGCGCACCCAGGCGGTGGTGTTTTCAATGCGCACCAGCGCAAGCAGGCGGCCCGCAAACACGAACACATCGCCCGGCTTCAGGCGCGTGAGGAAGCTTTCCTCCACGCTGCCGAGCTTGGGGCCTTTGAGGTACTGCACCTGCATCGCCGCGTCGCTGACGATGGTGCCCACGTTGCTGCGGTGGCGCCGCGCCAAGCGGGCATCGGGCACACGCCATACGCCGCCTTCGTCGACGACCACGCGCTGAAAGTCGGGGTAGTTGGCGAGGCTGTCGCCGCCGTGGCGCACGAAATCCAGCGCCCATTGCCAGGCGGCATCGGTCAGCTGCGCATACGCCGGCGCGCGCCGCACCTCTTCAAGCAGTTCGGCCGGTAGGAAGCCGCCGCCGAGCGCAATCGTCACCAGGTGCTGCACCAGCACATCGAGCGGCGCGCGCGGGCTGTGGCGCGACTCGATGTCGCCGTGTGCAAGCGCATGCCGCACGGCGGCGGCTTCCACCAGCTCCAGGCTGTGCGTCGGCACCATGGTGACGCGCGCGCTGCGCCCCGGCGCGTGGCCGGAGCGCCCGGCGCGCTGCAGCAGCCGCGCCACGCCCTTGGGCGAGCCGATCTGCAGCACTCGCTGCACGGGCAAAAAGTCCACGCCCAAGTCGAGACTCGAGGTGCAGACCACCGCGCGCAGCGTGCCGGCTTTGAGGCCCGCCTCCACCCACGTCCGCACACCCGCGTCCAGCGAACCATGGTGCAGCGCGAGCGTGCCCGCCCAGTCGGGCCGCGCGGCCAGCAGCGCCTGGTACCAGCGCTCGGTCTGCGAGCGTGTGTTGGTGAACACCAGAGTAGAGCCTGAACCTTCCAGAGCAGCGACTACCTGCGGCAGCAGAGAAAGCCCCATGTGCCCCGCCCACGCAAATCGCTCAATGCGCGCGGGCAGCAGCACACCGACCAGCAACGGTTTTTCAATGCGCCCTTGCACCAACACCGGCTCCGGGCGGGGCTGCACGGCCGCGGGCACCAAGGTGGTCAACGCCTCCTGCAGATTGCCCAGCGTGGCCGACATGCCCCACACCATCAGCTGCGGCTGCCAGCCGGAGAGCCGCGCCAGCGCCAGCTGCACCTGCACCCCGCGCTTGTTGCCCAGCAGCTCGTGCCATTCGTCCACCACCACCAGTTGCACGCTTTTCAGGCGCTCGTGCGCATCGGCGCGTGCCAGCAGCAAAGTCAGGCTTTCGGGCGTGGTGACCAGCAGCGTCGGCAGGCGGCGGTCCTGTGCAGCGCGTTGGCCGGACGGCGTATCGCCCGTGCGCAAGCCGGTGGTCCAGTCGGGCGCCATGCTGTCCATCGGTTGGCTCAGGGCTCGCAGGGTGTCGGCAGCCAGCGCACGCATGGGCGTGATCCACAGCACGGTGAGTGGCGGCGCCGTGGCGCGGCGCTTGCGCTCGGTGGCGGCCGCCGCGGCGCCCGCTTTGCGGCGCACGGCCAGCTGCGCCAGCGCGCCCAGCCAGACGGCGTAGGTCTTGCCTGAGCCGGTGGTGGCGTGCAGCAGGCCCGAGCGCCCCTCGCGCAGCGCGCGCCACACGTCGCGCTGGAAGGCAAACGGCTTCCAGCCGCGCGCGGCCATCCACTGCGCGGGCGTGGGCGCGCGTTCCGTCGCTGCGCCTGTCACCGCCAGAGGCTTTTCCCCCACCTTCATGGTGCGTCGCTGGGCAGCAGCGCCGCCAGCGTCTGCAAGGTGTCGGCCTCGGACACCGGCTTGTCTTGCCGCCAACGCAGCATGCGCGGGAAGCGCACCGCGATGCCGCTCTTGTGGCGCGGGCTGCGGGCGATGCCTTCAAAGCCGAGCTCAAACACCTGCGTGGCGTGGACGCTGCGCACTGGGCCAAAGCTCTCGCGCGTGGTCTTGCGCACGATGGTGTCCACCTGCGCCATCTCGGCATCCGTCAAACCGGAATACGCCTTGGCAAACGGCACCAGCGTGCGCTCCGGGTCGCCCTCAGGCGCGGACCACACGGCAAAGGTGTAGTCGCTGTAGAGGCTGGCGCGCCGGCCATGGCCGCGCTGGGCGTAGATGAGCACGGCGTCCACGCTCATCGGGTCGATCTTCCACCAAACCCCAACGGCTTTTGTCCGGCCGACGCCGTAGTGCGCATCGCGGTGTTTGAGCATGAAGCCTTCCGTCCCGAGTCCGCGCGCCGCTGCGCGCTGCGCATCGAGTACCTGCCAGCTGTCGCCTTCCAGCAAGCGGCTCAGTTGCAGGCCGGGGTGCAGCGCGCCGCCCGTCAGCGTGGCTTCGAGCTGCGCGCGGCGTGCATGCTGTGGTTCGCCGCGCAGATCGGTGCCGGCGGCTTCGAGTTGGTCGTAGGCAATCAGCGCCACCGGCAGGTCGCGCAGCAGCTTGGGGCCCAGGGTCTTGCGGCCCAGCCGGCGCTGCAGGTCGGCAAAGGGACGCGGGCCGGCCGCAACGTCCGGCTCGCCCTCAAGCGACGCTTCGCGCCAGACCACGATTTCGCCGTCCAGCACCGTGCCGTCGGGCAGCGCCATGGCGGCTTGGGCGAGCTCGGGGAAGCGGTCGGTCACCAGCTCTTCGCCGCGCGACCAGATCCATACGCTGCCGGCGCGGCGCACCACTTGGGCGCGAATGCCGTCCCACTTCCATTCCACCAACCAGTCGCTCGGGTTGCCGAGCGTGGCGTCCATGGCGGCCAGGTCGGCATTCCACGGGTGCGCCAGAAAGAAGGGGTAGGGCTGGCCGCTGGCCTCTTGCTGCGCGCCCTCCTGGGTGTCGTCCACGGGGGCGAGCAGGGCGAGGTAATCGTCTGCGGCGGGCGTCTTGCCGATCTGCGTGTAGCCCATCAGGCGGTGGGCAATGCGCTTGGCGTCGATGCCGCTCACCTGCGCCACCGCCTGCGTGGCCTGCAGCCGCGATACGCCCACGCGCAGGTTCCCGGTGATGAGCTTGAAGTAGACCAAGCGCTCTTCCGGCAGCAGCGCATTCCACTGCGCGCGCAGGTGGGCGTCGCCTGCTTCGGCGGGCATGCCGCGCAGCGGCAGCAGCGCCGCCATCCATTCGGACAGGCTGAGCGCCTGCGGTGCCATCGGCGCGGTCAGCAGCAAGGCAATGGTTTCTGCGAGGTCGCCCACGGCTTCGTAGCATTCGTCAAACAGCCATTCCGGCAGGACGGCGGCTTCGCGCGCGAGTTGGCGCAGGCGCTTGGTGGGCACGATTTGCCGCGGCTTGCCGCCCGCCAAAAAGTACAGGGCCCAAGCGGCGTCTTGCGGTGGCGCGGCTTGCAAGTAGCCCACCAGCGCCGCCAGCTTGGCGGACGACGCGGTGCTGGCATCCAGCTGGGCGTACAGCGCGGCAAAGGCCTTCATGCCGCGCCCTCTGCGGACGACGCTTGCGGATCTGCTGGAGGTTCGTCGGGCGGCGTGTCGCCAGACAGCTCGTCGCCAGATGGGATATCACCCGACTGCACATCGCTCGCCGGCACTGCATCGTCCTCGTTGCCGTACTGCGTGGCGAATTCGCGCGCGCTCAGGCCTTGCTCCCGCAGCCAGCGCACCAAAGTGGCGGTCTGCCCATGCGTGACGATGACCTGCTCAGCGCCAGTGGCGGCAATGGCGCGCTGCAAGCTGGGCCAGTCGGCGTGGTCGCTCATGACAAAGCCGCGGTCCACCCCGCGGCGGCGGCGCGCGCCGCGCACCTGCATCCAGCCGCTGGCGAAGGCGTCGGAATGCTCGCCAAAGCGCCGCATCCACGGCGTGCCCGCGGCAGACGGCGGCGCCACCACCAGCGCGCGGGCGAGCGCGCGCTTGTCGAGCTTGCCCTCCTGCATGCGCAGCGTGTCCGGCAACGGCACGCCGGCAGCGCGGTACACCGTGTTGAGTGTTTCCACCGCTCCGTGCGCAACGATGGGGCCAATGCCCGCATCCAGCCCATGCAGGATGCGCTGCGCCTTGCCGAAGGCGTACGCGTACACCACGCTCGGGCGCCCCAACTCCGCGTTGGCCAACCACCAGGCGTTGAGGTCGGCGCGCAGCTGCGCCGGCGTGGGCCAGCGGTAAATGGGCAGGCCGAAGGTCGATTCGGTAATGAAAGTGTCGCAGCGCACCGGCTCAAACGGCGGGCAGGTGCCGTCGTCGTCCAGCTTGTAGTCGCCCGACGCCACCCACACCTCGCCGCGGTGCTCCACCCGCACCTGCGCCGAGCCCAGCACGTGGCCGGCCGGGTGAAGCGAGACATGCGTGTCTCCCAGCGCAATGCGCTCGCCGTATGCCAGTGTGGTCAGCGCAATGTCGGCGCCCAAGCGCGTGCGCAGCGTGCCGGCGCTGTCGGTGTGCGCCAGGTAGGCGCGCGAGCCGGCGCGGGCGTGGTCGGCGTGGGCATGCGTGACTACGCAGCGATCCACCGGCCGCCAGGCGTCGATGTAGAAATCGCCGGGCGGGCAGTAGAGGCCTTCGCGGCGCAGGACGATCAGGTCTGCAGGCATGGTGCAAATGGAACCGAAATGGAACGGAAATGGAACGGTGATGACGCGCGTGAGAGGTCAGCGTGGGCCCATGCACTCCATCGTATGCAAGGCAAAGCATGCGGCTGTAGTCGCAGGGGCAAAGAGGATGTAGGTGTCGAATATCAAGTCAAAATAGACTCCAGCGCTTATGGAGTAGGCGTCGTAAGCTATATATTGGATAGCGCCGCCAGCCTTTGATTGGCTTTAGGCTGCGCAACGCGGCGACAACGGCGAAATGCCGCGTCCTACAAGCGACACACAGGCGTGCCCGGACGATTGCATCTCCTTCGCCACATTGCATTTCGCGCATGTTTTGCGCGGCCCACTCGCCATGATTGCTGTCGTCGTCCCCGCCCACAACGAAGTGCGCCACATTGGTCGCTGCCTTGTCTCGCTGCGCAAGGCCGCGAATTGCCCGGGTTTGGCCGGTGAGCCCGTAGGCCTTTACGTCGTCGCAGATGCATGCAACGACTCCACCGCGCAGAAGGCCGCGGATTGTGGCGCCCAGGTTATTGAGACCTGTGCGCGCAACGTCGGTGCTGCGCGCGCGATGGGCGCCGATGCTGCGTTGGCAGATGGCGCGCGTTGGCTGGCCTTTACCGATGCGGACACGCAGGTCGCGCCCGACTGGCTGGCGCAGCAGCTTGCGCAAGCCAGCGACGCGGTGTGCGGCACCATCGAAGTGCGCGACTGGCGCAGCTGGGGGCCGCTGCAGCGCGCCATGCGCTCGCACTTCGCGCAGACCTACTGCGACAACGACGGACACCGCCACATTCATGGTGCCAACTTGGGCGTCAGCGCAGACGCCTATCGACAAGCGGGCGGCTTTGCTTCGCTGGCCAGCAGCGAAGACGTGGCACTGGTCCACGCGCTGCAGGCCAATGGTGCGCACATCGCCTGGAGCGCAGCGCCGCGTGTGACGACCAGCGCGCGCAAGCGCTACCGGGCGCCGGGAGGGTTTGGCGCTGCGTTGGCGCAGGTCGCTCAGGCAACGCAGCAAGGCGTTGCGTCTACACCACCGGTTGCAGGAGTCGCGCCATGAACGCCGCTGCAGCGGGACTGGAAGTGGCAGCGAGTCTGCGTGCTCAGCTGAGCACGCTTGCCGGCTCGCCGCCCACCCAAGCGTGGCGCGAGTTGGCTAAGCAGGCGCTTTCGGATTGGCCGCTGCCTGGTAGCGGGGCCACGTTAGAGCGATGGCGCGCGCTGGTGGAGGTGGCGCGATTCGATCTCTCGCTTGCAAAACTGGTGGAAGGCCACACCGATGCGCTGGCCATCATGCAAGAACTCGGGCACGAGCCTGCAGCTCCCGCCGGCGCGCTGTGGAGCACCTGGGCGGCGGAAAGCCCCGGTAGCCGCGTGCTCGCCAAGCGCGATGCGTCCGGGCAGGTGACGCTTTCTGGCAGCAAGGCCTGGTGCTCAGGGGCGGAGGCGGCTAGCCACGCGCTGCTCACTGTCTGGTTTGCCGACGGCACGGGGCCGCAACTGGTCACGGTGGATCTCAGGCAAAAAGGCATCGGCATTTCATCGCAGGCTTGGCGCGCAGTGGGCATGGCAGACAGCGCCAGCGCGGATGTGCGCTTTGAGCAAGTACCCGCCACCCTTGTGGGCGAAGTTGGCGACTACCTCTCCAGGCCCGGTTTCTGGCAGGGCGGCGCAGGCGTTGCCGCTTGTTGGTTCGGCGGGGCATTGGCACTGGCAGACACCCTGCGCGAAGCCCTTGCACAGCAGCCCAGCGCGGCGCGTGTTCCGTTTCGCCAGGCGGCGCTGGGAAGGGTGGACGTTGCCTTGGGCGGCACCAGCGCCTTGCTGCGCGAAGCTGCCACATGGATCGATGCGCACCCGAACGAAGATGCGAGTTTGGTTGCTCTGCGTGTTCGCCAGTCGGCAGAGGCAACGGCGCGCAAGGTGCTCGACGAAGTGGGAAGGGCGCTCGGTGCCACGCCGTTTTGCAGCGACGCGGGCTTTGCGCGCATGGCGGCCGATTTGCCGGTGTTCATTCGCCAAAGCCACGCCGAACGCGACGACGCCGCGGTAGGCGAGCGCGTTTTGGCGAGCAGCGCTGCGCGCTGGGCGCTGTAGGGTTGGCCATGCTTGATGCGCTGCAGCCAACCTTGACACCCGCTGCCGACCGGCACATTGCAGAGCCCCTGCACACGCCGGCGTTCTGGCAAGCATGGTTGTGCGATTGCGCGATAGCGCAAACGAGTTCGGCGGCTGAGCAACTTGCCGATGCTTCGCGCCTGTGCGTCGTCGCGCCGCACCCGGACGACGAGCTGCTGATGTGCGCCGGCCTGATGCAGGAGGCAATGGCCCAAGGAACAGCCATCGCGATCGTCTCCGTTACCGACGGCGAGGCCTGTTTTGGTGGCGATGCCGAGCGCGCGACAGTCGCCACCATCCGCCGCGCAGAAGCCCGCGACGGCCTGCAGGCACTGGGTGCGCAGAGCGCGGCAGTACATCGGCTGGCTATTCCCGATGGAGAGGTTGCAGCGCAAGAGCTGCAGCTGCAGGGCGAGCTGCAAGCGCTGCTCCAGCCCGGCGACTTGGTGGTGGCCCCCTGGCGTCTCGATGGCCATCCAGACCACGACGCCACTGGCCGCGCTGCAGGCATCGCCTGCGCGCGAAACCGGGTACGGCTGCTGGAAGCGCCGGTGTGGATGTGGCACTGGGCTAGGCCGGACCATCCTGCAATTCCTTGGCACCGCCTTTGCACCTGTCCGCTTCCCGCTGGCTATCGCACCCGCAAGCGCCAGGCGCTGAACTGCCACAAATCCCAGCTGACGGCCCGCGGCGAACAGCATGCGGTGGTGGACAGCGCTCTTCAGGCGCGTGCCCACTGGCCCTTTGAAGTCTACTTTTTGCCATGAACGATGTCATCCCGCGCAACGACGGCGCGCACTTCGACGCGATGTACGCGCATACCAACGACCCGTGGCACTTGCGCGCCAGCTGGTACGAGCAGCGCAAGCGCGCCGTCCTGCTGGCGAGTCTGCCGCTGGCTTGCTATGACAGCGCTTACGAGCCAGGCTGCGCAAACGGCGAGCTGACGCTGGCACTTGCCCGGCGCTGCAAACAAATGCTCGCCACCGATGGCAGCGAGCGCGCGGTGGCGCATGCGGCTGAGCGGCTCACACACGCACGCCACGTAGAGGTGGCGCAAGCCTGGTTGCCGGACGATTGGCCCGACGCGAAGTTTGACTTGGTGGTTCTGAGCGAATTTCTCTATTACCTGAAGCCGGAGGCACTGGACGAACTGCTGGTGCACGCCCGGGCGTCGCTGCGCCCGGGTGCGACGCTCATCGCGTGCCACTGGCGCCCAGACATTGAAGGCTGCGCTTTGGGTGGGGATGGGGTGCATGCGCGCGTGCACGCGCGATTGGGCTTGCCACGCATCGCGCGCTATCTGGATCCCGACTTTCGCTTGGACGTCTGGCAGGACGCAGACGCCAGTCTGGCGCAGCGCGAGGGTCGGCGCTAGGCGACCTCTTGCGCGGGTGTGCGCCCAACGGGTTGCGGCTTTACTTTGCGCCCGGCGCATCGAGCGCGCCCAGGAGTGCTGCGTTAAAGGCAGGAATGTCGTCCGGCTTGCGGCTGGTGATCAGGTTGTCGTTGCGGTGGACTTGCTCGTCCACCCAAGTGGCGCCTGCGCTACGACGTGTCGGCCATAGCCGTGGACTGGCGTGCGCGGGCGCAGTGTCTTGTGCGGTGCGCCGCGTGGTCCGGCTGCGCCTAGTCGTCTCTGCTCAGTTGAGTCGCCGCGGGATGGGCCGCCTGCCAATCGTGTGTCCACTGTGGGAACGCCGCAGCCGGCATGGGCCGCGCAATACCGTAGCCCTGCGCAAGCTCGCAGCCGAGCGCCAGCAGAACGTCACCGTGTGCCATGGTTTCGACGCCTTCGGCAATAACTTCTCTACGGAAGGCGTTGGCAAGACCGATCACGCCTTGAACGATGGCGAGGTCGTCGGCATCCACAAGAATATCGCGCACGAAGCTCTGGTCGATTTTGATGACCTGCGCAGGCAAGCGGCGCATGTAGGTGAGCGAAGAGAACCCGGTGCCGAAGTCGTCCAGCGCAAAGCGAACGCCCAAGGCTTGGCAGCGGCGCATCAGGTCGGAGATTTGCGCCATGTCGGCCAGTGCGCTGCTCTCCAGAATTTCAAGTTCCAGGCATTCGGGTGCGACGTCTGGCTGAACAGCGAGCAGCTGCTCCAGCCGCTGCGCAAAGCTGCCGTCAAGCAACTGGTAGGCGCCGACATTGACACTTACCTTGACCATCAATCCCTCTGCGTGCCAGCGCGACATTTGCGCCAACGCAGTACCAATCACCCATTCGCCGACGCAGGTGGACAGCACGTGGTTTTCGATCGCCGGCAGGAACGCCGCCGGCGCCAGAATTCCGCCTTCTGGGTGTTGCCAGCGAATCAGCGCTTCCGCGCCGACGACCTCGCCGCTCGCCAAATTCACTTTGGGTTGGTAGTGCAGTACGAACTGTCCCAGCTCCAAAGCGGCGCGGATTTCCTGCAATTGCAGACGTTGGTGGTTCTGTGCAGCGTCGTGCGCCACATCGAACAAGGCCATACGGTTTTTGCCGGCCTGCTTGGCCAGGTACATGGCGTGGTCGGCGTGGCGCAGGAGCTGCTCTGCATCGACGGTGTCGCGGGGGTACAGCGTGACGCCAATGCTGGCCGACACCTGCAGGTTGGTATGCCCGATGGCCACCGGCTGACTTGCCGCAAGCAGCAGGCGCTGCACGACCGGCTCGAAATCCTGCGGACGCTCCAGGTCGGCGATGATCGCCACAAACTCATCGCCGCCCACGCGCGCCAGTGTGTCCCCGTCCCGCAGTGCTTCGCCCATGCGGCGTGCCAATGCAATGAGCAACTGGTCGCCAATGGCGTGACCGTGCAAATCGTTGATGGCTTTGAAACCGTCCAAATCGAGAAACGCCAGCGCAAGAGACGATGACACCCGCTGGCAACGCGCCATGCACTGGCGCAAACGATCGGACAGCAGCACGCGGTTGGGCAGCTCGGTCAAAACGTCGTAATGCGCAATGCTCTCCAGCCGCTGCTCGGTTGCACGCGTTTGCGTAATGTCGCTGAAGACGGCGACGTAATGCTCAAGCCTGCCCTTGTCGTCGCGCACCGCACTGATGGTGACCACTTCGAGAAACAGCGAGCCATCTTTGCGCCGGTTCCATATTTCGCCGGACCAATGGCCTTGGTGGGTGATGGCCTTCCACATCGCGGCGTAGAACTCCGGTGACTGCCGCCCGGACTGCAGAATGCGCGGGTTCTGCCCGATGATTTCCTCGCGTGAATAGCCGGTGATGCGCGTGAATGCCCGATTCACATCAATGATGTGGCCATGAGGGTCGGTGATGCTGATGCCTTCGCGTGCATGCGTGAATACGGTCGCCGCCACTTGCAAATCTTCAGGCCCGCGTCGGCCGGCGCAGCACTCCTGGTAAGACCCTACCAAGCGCTGCGCAAGACCCTGCGGCGAGCGGCCATGCACTGCAGCGCGGAAGACGCATTCGAGCCAGCTGCCGTCGCGCCGTTGTACGCGGTGCTCGATGTTGTAGGCGTCGCGGCCACCGCGCAGGCATTTCTCCCATAGGTCCCGCTGTCGGGCGACGTCGTCGGGGTGGACCAGCGCTTCCCAGCCCGGAATGCTCAGCGCGGTTGCTGCGTCTGCTTTGGCGCCAACCAACTGCAGAAACAAGGGGTCAAACGAGACCTCGCCCCGCTCGAAGTCTGCCACCCAGACGCCAATGCGCGCAGGATGCAGCACGTCGGCGAGCCCGTGCGCCAGCGTGAGCAAGTCGGGCATCGCGGGTGGTGAAGACCTGGACATGTTGGGCTTGGGTGAGTAACCCATGCTTACATAGCTTGTCAGCCGTGTAAAGCACGCATTCCCTCGCTTGGCAGGCATCCGTCAGTGAGCTTCCAAGCTACCGCACTTCAGGGGCGCAAGCGGAAAATTGCGGCACACTCGTGCAACTACGCATGCTTGCAGGAGCCAATTTCGTGAAAACAAGTCCCACGCGCGCCGCAAGAGGTATGGCATGGATCTAAAGCCTTTGGTCACGCTGCTTGCCATCGTCAACCCGCTGGCGATCGTGCCTTTCTTCATCCACTACACGCAGGGGTTTTCCGAGCTGCAGCGTCGGCGCACCATACGCACTGCGGCGCTGAGTGCGTTTTTGGTCATTGCGGCCTGCGCGCTGTTGGGCTTGCAGATTCTGGAGTTTTTCAATATCTCGCTCCCGAGCTTTCAGGTGGGCGGCGGCATGCTGCTGCTGATCAGCGCGATGAACATGCTCAATGCTCAGCCGGCGGAGGCCAAGCCTGCAACCAACGAGCTGGAAGAGGGGGCAGAGAAGGCTGCGGCGGGCGCCAGCATTGCGGTCGTGCCGCTCACCATTCCGCTGCTGACCGGACCCGCCTCCATGTCCACCGTGGTGATCTATGCGGACCGCGCCGAAAGCTGGCTGCAAATGGTGGCGCTGGTGGGCTATGGCGTGGTCATTGGCTTGGCCACGGCGGTGTGTTTTTCACTGGCCGACCCGATTGCGCGGGTGCTGGGCAAAACCGGCATTAATGTGATGACGCGGCTGATGGGCCTAATCCTGGCCGCGCTCGCGGTGGAGGTGATGGCCGAAGGCCTGGGCAAGCTCTTTCCAGTGCTGGTGGCGCGCTGAAGCCAAGCGCCAGCGCGTTGTTGCAATGCGCGGAAAAAACTATAGAAATTGGCCTCTAACGCTTATTGCATAAGCGCTGTAAGCTATAGTTTTTGATGTTTGTGCGCGGCATAGCTGGCGCCACCCTGGCGTCAGAGGCTCTGCACCAGCGTCACATATTCGTGCACCGGCACTTCTTCCGCGCGCCGCTGCACGTCAAAGTCGCCTGCGAAGCGCCGCGCTTCCAGCCAGCGGCCCAGCGTGTGGCGCAGCAGCTTGCGGCGTTGGCTGAAGGCAACCTGCACGCATTCTTCAAACAGTTTGACGGGCAAGGCGGCTGCGTCTTGGCGCGGCAGCATGCGCACCACCGCACTGTCCACCCGTGGTGGCGGGTCGAAGCTCTCGGGCGGCACGAACAGGACATCCTGCATGGCGTAGCGCCACTGCAGCACCACTGAGAGGCGCCCGTAGGCGGCAGTCGAAGGGGCTGCCACCATACGGTCGATAACTTCTTTTTGCAGCATGAAATGCTGGTCGGCAATCGCATCCACATGCCCGAGCAGGTGGAACAGGATGGGTGTGGAAATGTTGTAAGGCAGGTTGCCCACGACCCGCAACTTGGTCGTGCCAAGTGCTTGCGCCACTTGCGAGAAATCCACCCTCAGCACGTCCGATTCAATGACCTGCAGCTGGCCATGCAGGCGCAGGCGCGCCGCCAGGTCGCGGTCGAGCTCAATGACGGTGAGGTGGCCCAGGCGCTCCACCAGTGGTTGGGTGAGCGCCGCAAGGCCCGGGCCGATCTCGACCATGGGTTCGCCCGGCAGGGGGGCAATGGCCTCGACGATGGCATCGATGACCCCGCCGTCGGTCAGAAAGTGCTGACCAAAGCGCTTGCGGGCAAAGTGCTTCACTGGGGCGCGTCGCGGTATTCGATGTAGGCGCGGCCGAGCTGATCGCGTGCCCAGACGGCGTATGCCTCTTCCATCTTCTTCTGACGCAGCACTTGCCGCGCTGCCTCACGCTGCTCGCGGGCCGAGAGCTGCACCTGACGGCGCTCCAGCAGCTCAATCAAGTGGACACCAAAACGTGAGACCACAGGCTGGCTGATTTCGCCGGGCTTGAGTGCGTCGAGCGCCTCTTCGAATTCGGGGACGTAGCGGCCGGGCGTGGACCAGCCCAGGTCGCCGCCCTGCGCCGCGCTGCCGTCTTGCGAGTGCTCGCGTGCCAGCGACTCAAAACTTGCGAGCCCTGCGGCGATGCGCTTGCGGTAGTCGGCAAGCTGGGCCGCCGCTGCGGCTTCGGTCAACTGTGGGCTGATGCGCAGCAGAATGTGCCGTGCGTGGCTCTGCACCACGGTTGCGGCGCCATCGGCCTTCGTCCTTGCGATAACTTTAAGCACATGAAAACCGGCGCCCGAACGTACCGGGCCGGCGATGCCGCCGACTGGCAGTGCAGTCACCGCCTTGAGGAAGAGTTCTGGGTATCGGTCGGCGGGACGTAGGCCCATTTGCCCACCTTGCGCGGCTTCGGGCGCGTCGGAAAACTCCCGGGCCAGGGCGCCGAAGTCAGCTCCGCTGCGCGCGCGCTCGGCGACGGTGCGTGCCCGCTGCTCGCGCTCGCTCAATACCGCTGCGCTCGCGCCCTCGGGCACTTCAACCAAAATGTTGCCGAGGTTGATTTCCAGACCCGCCACAGCTTGCGTCGGCTGTTGCTCGCGCAGGTACTGGTCGATGTCGAATTCACTGACCTTCACGCCAGAGTTGACTTCGCGTTCGCGCAGTCGTTGCAGCAGGAGCTGCGTGCGGAGGTCGTCGCGGAACTGGGCGAGGGAGATGCCATCCGCCGCAAGCTGGCGGTGCATGGTCTCTTTAGAAACGCTGTTTTGCCGCGCCACCGCCTCTTCGGCCTGCTCTACCGCCAAGTCGTCGACGCGGATGCCTGCATCGCGGGCCAGCTGCAGCTGCACCTTCTCGAAAATCAGTCGGTCCAGCACTTCGCGCGCGAGCACATCGTCTGCAACCGCAGGCGCGCCATCGCTGCGCATCTGCTTGCGCAGACGCTCGATGCGATTGACCAGTTCATTGCGGGTGATGGGTTCTGAGTTGACCACCGCGATGATGTAGTCCGCTGCCTGCGGCTCGGCGCCCTGGCTGCGGGCAGCAGGCGCTGCGGCTGCGCTTTGAGGCTTGGGAATGCGTACGCCTTGGGCGATGGCGGGGGCGGCAAGCGCGCCGGCAAGGCAGGCCAAGCCGACAACGAGAACACGAGGATGCATGGGGCAGGCCTTAGACACGTTGTTAATCGTAGTTGCTGAAGCGGCTGGGCACGGGCCGGTTTGGCTCAAGGGTGCGGTAGCCGGGAATGTTCTGACGCAGGCTGGTCAGCGGATTGGAGCCAAGGCTCAAGCGCGAGAAGCCGACGAATTCGATCTGAAACAGCAGTCGCGTATTGGACGTGGTCAGGCTGTTTTGCAAGCGCTCGAGCACCACCCGCCCAATCCAGCAGCAGCTGTCGTACTCCAAGCCGACGACGGTATCGACCAGCTTGCGATCGCGCAAGCTGTAGTTGAGCCGACCCACACCATACCAGCGTCCTTCGCGCGGCACGCTCGGGCCCGCGCCCGGCGCGGTCTGGGCAGTCTTTCCCCGCAGGTCTGCCAGCGGCCATTGCCAACCGATGTCGATCTGCTCACTGTTGTCGCGCTGGAACCGATAGGCAGCACTGACCACGTGGTAGGGCGCAGGCTGGTAGCGCGCGCCAATGGTTGAGCGCTCCGAGCGGCGCGTCTTCGGATTGAACTGCACGGTGGAGTTGAACCCCCACTTTGGCGACCAGTTCACGGCGGCGCCCAGCAACAGGTCTGAGAGGCGCTCTTTCGCCACCGGTTCGCCCGGTAGGGTTACGTTCTGATCCGAAAAACGCAGGCGCTGTGCGATGCCCAGGCGCACCGCCTCAGCTCCGGTGTCGGGGTCGAGCAGGCGCGTCGTGACGCCCAAGGTCAGCAGGTTGTTGTCGGCAATGCGATCCTGGCCGCCATAGCCGTTTTCGGTGTAGATGGTGGCGAAGTTGAAGTCGTTCGCTGCCGAGTCGTACACCGGCAGCAGGCGCTGGTCGCGGTAGGGGGTGTAGGTGTAGAACGCTCGCGGCTCAAGCGTCTGCACGAAGGCGCGGTTGAAGAAGCGCGTGTCGCGCTCGAAGACGAGGCCGCTGTCCAGGCTCAAGGTCGGCAGTGCCCGGTCGGCCGAACGCGCGCCATTGGCAATAGGCGAATCGAACTGGTAGTTTGTGGCGTGCAGCTGCACGCGCGGCGTAATGAACCCGGCAGGCCAGATGAACGGGCGGCTCAGCTGCGCCATCGCGTAGCTGCGGGTGGCATTTGGCTGCAGCGTCAGAGCGCGATCGCTCTGAAAGCGTGTGCTGTCGAGTTCAACGCTGGCGTCCAGGCCTAAACCCAGCCGACTCGGCGTGTAGCGGTATTGCAGCTGCGGCAAGCGGTCGTAGGGCGGGACGATGGGCGCCAGAGGATCTTGCAGCGTCTGCCATTTGAGCGTGCGCAGCATCAGGTGCTGGTCGCCACTGCCCCAGCTGAACAAGGCGTCGGCCGGCAGCAGGCGCTGCGTATTGGTTTGTGCCGTGCGGCTGAGGTCGCGCCAGTAGTTGTCGTCGCTGACGCGGTGAATGTTCAGGTTGACGCCGATGCCGCCCACCGGCGTGCCCACATTGGCTGCGTGCTCAATGCCGTAGCTCCAGCGGGTGCGCTGGCGCAAGCGGTCGGACGGCAGTACGTCGCCCAGAATCCTGCCGGAATAGGTGGGCTCCAGATAGCGAAATTCGCCGCCCACGCGCACACCGCGCTTGGCAATCAGCGCGGCCTCCAGCGTCGCGTCCCGGTTGGGTGCAATGTTCCAGTAATAGGGCTGCGAGTATTCGAAACCGTTGACGCTGTCCAAGCCAACCGTGGGTGGCAGCAGCCCCGACTTGCGTTTGTCTGAAAGCGGAAAGCTGACGTAAGGCACCGGCAGGATGGGCACACCCTTGAATTCGAGCACGCCATTGCGCGCTGTGCCCACGTCTTCCTCTTGGTCGATCTCAATGCGTTCGGCGCGGATGATCCAGTCGGGCTGCCAGCCGGCAAAGTCTTCGCGTGTGCAGGTGGTGTAGGTCGCGTCGTGCACCACAGCGCGGTCGCGGTCCAGAAAGTCGACGCGCGTGGCTTCGCCGTGCGCGCCATTGGCCAGGAACTGGTAGCGCGCATTGTCAAAAAAACCGTCGAAGGCGTCCACGTGCAGTTGCAGCTTGCTGCCCTCGTACACATTGCCCGCGCGGTTGATGCGTACTTTTCCAGTGGCCACGGCCAGGTCGTCGGGCAGTGTGTATTCCAGCCGGTCGGCGTGGATGACGGTGTCCCCCTTGCGCAGCTCGGCGGCGCCTTCGACCACTGCGCGCTCATTGGTTTCGCCCCACATGCGCTCGCCAGAGACAAAAGTGGGCAACTGCGCGCGTGCGGCGCTGGGGATCGTCTCGCTCAGCTGCGGGCTGGCGTGCAAGGGCGCGGACGCATCGGCGGCGCCGTCGGCAGCCTGTTGCGCAGCGGCGACCCAGGGTGCGCCGCACAGGGCCAGCGCCACCAAGTGCGACCACGCTGCCGTCGCACGCAGGCGCGCATGCGGCGTCAGGTTCGGAGTTCGAGAGGCAAGATAGGGCGGCAAAACCTGAAGATCCATCGGGTGGGGCGGCGTGGTCACCACCGCACGGGCAAACACCCGGACCAGGCGGGCCGGGTTTGTAGAATCGGATTATCCATGAGCCACCCCTCCGACACGTCCGGCGCAGGCGCCGTTACCTGGCCTGACATTTCTCGTCAGACGCAGTTCCACGCGTGGCTTGCGCCGCTGACCGAGCGCCACGGCCTGCTTCCTGAGACCTTGCGCCCAGCCTCGGCCGACGCCAGCTTTCGCCGCTACCTGCGCATCGACACCAAAATTCCTGGCGTCAGCCGCATCGTCATGGACGCACCGCCCGACAAAGAAGACTGCGCGCCCTTCGTGCAGGTGCAGGCGTTGATGCAGCACGCCGGGCTGGATGTGCCGGAAATTCTGGATTGGGACCGCGCGCATGGTTTCCTCCTGCTCTCCGACCTCGGCCATGAAACCGTCATTGAGCGCCTCGATGCTCAGGAGCCTCAGGCGGCGCTCGCCTGGTATCGGCAAGCCACCGACGCGCTGCTGCAGTGGCAGATTGCCTCCCGTCCCGGTGTGCTGCCGCCTTACGACGAAGCCCTGCTGCGCCGCGAGCTGGCTTTGTTTCCCGACTGGTACGTCGCGCGCCACCGGCAATTGGTGCTGAGCGATGCGCAGCAGCAGGTGCTGGCCCAGGCGTTTGATCGCATCGTGGCGGAAAACCTGAGCGCGCCCAGCGTATTCGTCCACCGCGACTTCATGACCAGAAACCTCATGGTGCCTGTGAGCGAACTCGGCCCCTTGGGCGTGCTCGACTTCCAGGACGCTGTCTTCGGCCCCATCACCTACGACATCGCAAGCCTGCTGCGCGACGCCTTCATCTCCTGGGACGAAGACTTCATTCTCGACATCACCGTGCGCTACTGGGAGCAGGCGCGCAAGGCAGGGCTGCTCGGCTCCGCCAGTCCCAGCGGTTGGGGCGAAGATTTTGGTGCGTTCTACCGCAGCGTCGAGTGGATGGGTTTGCAGCGCCACCTTAAGGTCGCAGGCATCTTTGCCCGGCTGACGCTGCGCGATGGCAAGCCGAAATACCTGCAGGATGCGCCGCGCTTCATTGGCTACATCCGCTCCACCGCGCGCCGCTACCGGGAGCTGGGCCCCTTGGCCCGGCTGATGGACCAGATCGAGGGCGATGCCGCCCCCGTCGGGTTTGCTTACGGGCGGATGTAAATTTAATGCAAAATCAGGCTCCAGCGCTTACTGGATAAGCGCTAGCAGCTATATTATTTGAAGCAATGCCCCGTTTCTATTGTCCCGTCGAAATTGTCAGTGGCGTTGAAATCGAGCTGCCCGCAGGCGCAGTACGCCATGTACAGGTGCTGCGCCTGCAGCCGGGGGATGCGATCACGCTGTTTCACGGCGGTCTGGACGGCATGGACGACATGGACGGTATGGGTGGAGGCGCCGGGTCCGCAAAGCCGGCTGGCGGCGAGTTCGAGGCCCGCATCACCCACATGGGTCGCAGCAGTGTGCGCGTCGAAGTGGGTACTCACCACGCGATTGAGCGTGAGGCCGCGCGCGCCGTGCACTTGGTGGCCGGCATCACCGCCAACGAGCGCATGGACTGGCTGGTCGAAAAGGCGACTGAGCTTGGCGTTGCCAGCATTACCCCGTTGCTTGCCGAACGCAGTGTGCTCAAGCTCAAGGGCGAGCGTGCCGACAAGAAGCGCGCTCACTGGCAGGCGATTGCCATTGCCGCCTGCGAGCAGTGTGGGCGCAATCGCGTGCCGCTGGTGGCGCCGGCGCTCACACTGGGTGATTGGTTGGCTGGGCAAGCTACCGACGCCTTCTCTGAGCGCCTGCTGCTCTCGCTGCGCCCCGGCAGCGCACCGCTCAAAGCTCGGGCGATGCATCCAGGCGCTGCCGTGTTCCTCTCCGGGCCCGAGGGCGGCCTGACACCGGGCGAAGAAGAGGCCGCTTTGGCGAACGGCTTTGTGCCTGTGGGCTTGGGCACGCGCGTGCTGCGGGCCGAGACGGCCGCCCTAGCGGCGCTGGCGCTGATCGCCTGAAGCTTCGCTGGCCAGCGCCGTCGTTTTGCCAGTCGCGCACCCGCTGGGTTCAGAGGTTGGTTGCAGCCAGCACTTCGCTCATGTCGGTCAGGCCTTGTAGCACCTTGTCGATGCCGTCCTGGCGCAAGGTGCGCATGCCGGAGGCCAGCGCCGAATGGCGAATTTCAATGGCCGATGCGCGGTGGCGGATGTGCTGGCGGATGGTGTCGTCGCTCAGCATCAGCTCGTGAATGCCCAGGCGCCCGTGGTAGCCGTCGTGCTCGCACTGCGCGCAGCCAACGCGCCGCCACAGCGAAATTTTTCCGTCTGCTTCCCCATGGTCTTGGCGCCAGCGTGCGATCTGCGCGGCGCGCGCCTCGGAGCCGCTGTCGGGCGTACTGGCCAAGTACTGCTGCGCCAAGTCGTCGAGTGCGCTGGCGTCGGCGGGCTCCGCCTTGCGGCAGGATTTGCACAGCCTGCGCACCAAGCGCTGGGCGAGGATGGCCAGCAGCGAGTCAGAAAAGTTGAACGGGTCGAGCCCGATTTCCAGCAAGCGCGCAATGCTTTCGGGCGCCGAGTTGGTGTGCAGCGTGGAGAGCACCAGGTGGCCAGTGAGCGAGGCCTCGATGGCGATGCGCGCGGTTTCTTCGTCGCGCATCTCGCCGATCATGATCACGTCGGGGTCGGCGCGCAGAAAGGTGCGCATCGCAGCGGCAAACGTCCAGCCAATACGTGGGTTCATCTGGACCTGACGCAGGCCGCTCTGGGTGATCTCGATCGGATCCTCGGCCGTCCAGATCTTGCGCCCGCCGGTGTTGATGCTGCTGATCACCGAATGCAAGGTCGTCGTTTTTCCGCAGCCCGTGGGGCCACACACCAGCACCAGGCCATAGCTCTTTTGTACGACGCTGCGCAGCGCGGCGAGGTTGGCATTGCTCAGACCAATGCCGTCGATCGGCAAGGGCTTGGCGCCGGCCAGCAGGCGCATCACCACGTCCTGCAGGCCGCGAGAAGTGGGCACGGTGACCACGCGCAGCTCCACCGGTGGCCCGCCAAAACGGGCGAACTCGATCTTTCCGTCCAGCGGCTTTCTGTGTTCGGAAATGTCCATGTTGGCCATGATCTTGATGCGCGCCACCATCGCGAAGCGGAAACTGGCGGGCAGCTCCAGATAAGGCCGCAATTCACCGTCGATGCGCAGGCGCACGCGCACCGGCCCCGGCGGTGGTTCGGTCTCGATGTGAATGTCGGACGCGCGCTGGGCAATGGCCTCTGAAATCAGTGTGTTGACCAGGCGCACCAAAGTGTTGTCCGATTCGTTCACCACCGCCCCGGTGTCCAGTTCGCTGTCCGGCTGCGATCCGGTCAGCGTGCCGGCCAGCTCCTGCGCGGTCGCGCGCAGGCTGGCTTGACCCGCGCCAGCACCAAGGCGCGAGCCGTCCAAGGTCGCCGGTTGCAGGCCGTAGGCTTTGGCGATGGCAGGCACCAGCGTGCCCGGTGCAGCGCTCAGGGCAATCAGCCGGTGCTGCGTGAGGAATCGCAGCTCGTCCTTGAGTACCCGGTCGCGTGGGTCGGCCATCAGCACCACCAATGCGTCGTCCCGGGTCAGCAGCGGCAGCACCGATTCGCGTTCGGCGATCTGGCGCGGTACCAGAGCGAGTGCGTCAGGGTCCGGATGCAGCATGCCAGGATGCACGACGTAGTCGCCCAGCCATGCGGCAATGACCTGTAGCAGCTGGTCTTGGCTGACGCTGCCCAGCCCCACCAGCACTTGCCCAATGAGCCGGTGCACGCCCCGCTCGCGTTCGCCGCGCTGCACCTCCAACGCATCGGCCAGCGCAGCCGGGCGCAGCATGCCAGCGTTGATCAAGGCTTCGCCAAGATGTCTGGCGGTGCCAACGATGGGGTGTGGCGACCTGACGAGTTGCCACAAAGCCTCATCGCTCTGCGGCTCAAAGTGCGCGCTTGGCTGCAGGTCGGGTTGGGCTTCTGGGGACAGAGTGTTCATGGCTGCGCAGTGCTGAGCATGGGAAGGGGACGCAGCAACGCTGCGGTGGCGAGGGCCTACAAAGCCATCTCGTATTCGATTGTCAACGGCGCGTGGTCTGAGAACCGCTCGGCCTTGTAGATTTCGGCAGAACGTGCCAAGCGGGCAATCTCGGGGCTGGCCAAATGGTAGTCAAGCCGCCAGCCCACGTTGTTGGCCCAGGCCTGCCCGCGGTTGCTCCACCAAGTGTAGGCGTCGCCCGTGGTCTCCGGATGCAGCAGGCGGTAGACGTCCACCAGACCACCGCCCGGATCAGTTGTGTGCAACAGTTTTGTCATCCAGGCGCGCTCTTCCGGCAAAAAGCCGCTGTTCTTTTGGTTGCTGCGCCAGTTTTTCAGATCGATCTGCTGGTGCGCGATGTTGATGTCGCCGCACAAGATGAACTCGCGTTCTCCCCGACACTGCATCAGGTGCGGGTGAAATTCCTCCAGAAAACGAAATTTTGCTTGTTGCCGCTCGTCTCCGGAAGAGCCGCTGGGGAAGTAGGCGCTGACGATGGAGAGCTTGCGCGCGGGGGTGTCGAAGCGCAGCTCTACGTAGCGTCCCTCTGCATCGAACTCTTCTGATCCGTAGCCAATGCGCACGTCGCTGGGTTCTTGGCGGGTGTAGATGCCAACGCCCGAATAGCCCTTCTTCTGCGCAAAGTGAAAGTGGCCATCCATGCCTGCAAGTTGCTCGAAGCGCCCGGCGACGTCGGCATGTTGGGCTTTGACCTCTTGCACGCAAATACAATCTGGATGCACTGTGTGCAGCCACTGCTCCAGCCCTTTGCTGGTGGCCGAGCGGATGCCGTTGAGGTTGAGGCTGGTGAGCTTAAACAAGGAGTTTCCCATGTCGGATGTGGATGCCACGCCTGCACCCGAGGGTGCCATGGCGCAGGAATTTGTGCGTTTTGCCGTCGAGGCTGGCGTGCTTGGCTTTGGAGAATTCAAAACCAAGGCCGGGCGGCTAAGCCCGTATTTCTTCAATGCGGGGCTGTTCAGCGACGGCGCCACGCTGGGGCGGCTTGCTGAATTCTATGCAAATGCCCTGATCGCCAGCGGCATCGAGTTCGACATGGTGTTCGGTCCGGCCTACAAGGGCATTCCCTTGGCGGCGACGCTGGCCGTGGAGTTGGCGCGGCGCGGCCGCAACGTCCCTTTTGCCTACAACCGCAAGGAAGCCAAAGACCACGGCGAGGGCGGAACGCTGGTGGGCGCGCCTTTGGCTGGGCGCGTGCTGATCGTGGACGATGTGATGTCCGCTGGCACCGCCGCGCGTGAGTCGATCAAGATGATCGTGAAGGCGGGCGCAACCCCCCACGCGATGGTGGTGGCACTTGATCGCCAAGAGAAGGCGACCGAAGACGGCCGCGACGTGGACTACAGCGCGGTGCAGTACGTACGCCGCGCGTTGGGCTTGCAAGTGTGCGCGATTGCCACGCTGGCAGACTTATTGCTGTATCTTTCGGATTCGCGAGGCGCCGACATGCTGCCGCACCGCGATCGGGTGCTGGCCTATCGCCAGCAGTATGGTGTTGAAGAAGGGTAATGCGTTGAACGTTTTGGCTTGGAGCACAGGATTGGCAATCGCCTTGCTGGCGCAAGCGGGAGCGTACGCGCAAGAAGCCAAGGGCGGCAGCATCTACACCTGCGTTGATGGCGGTGGTCGGCGCATCACTTCGGACCGGCCAATTCCCGGATGCATCGACCGCGAGCAGCGAGAGCTGGGGCCCACGGGCACCGTGCGGCGCGTCATTGGTCCGAGCCTCACCGAGCATGAAAAGGCCTTGCATGCGGCGCAGCAGCGCAAGGAGCAGGACGAGCGCAACCGCATCGCCGACGAGCGGCGCCGCGAACGGGTGCTCATTTCCCGCTATCCTGACCGCGCCTCCCACGACATCGAGCGCGCTGCCGCCTTGGAAATGGTCGATTCGGTCATCGCAGTAGCGGTCAAGCGCATCCAGGAACTAAAAGAGACGCGCAAGGCGCTTGACGGCGAAATGGAGTTCTACAAAAAGGACCCACTCAAGGCGCCGATGAAACTGCAGCGCCAATTGGCAGCCAACGAAGCCGATATTGCAGAGCAGAAGCGCTTCATTGCCAGTCAGGACCAGGAAAAGCAGCGCGTCCACAAGCGGTTCGACGTGGAGCTCGCCAAACTCCGGCAGTTGTGGGCCGCCCGCGACGGAGTGTCAGCGGCGCTCCCTGCCGGCCAAGGAACCGCCGCCGCGCGCTGAGGTTTCAAGCCAGGCGCTGGCGCAGCAAATCGTTCACCTGCTGCGGGTTGGCCTTGCCCTTGCTGGCCTTCATCACCTGCCCCACCAGCGCGTTGAAGGCTTTGTCCTTGCCCGCGCGGAACTGGGCCACGTTGTCGGCGTTGACGGCGATGACGTCGTCGATGATTTTCTCCAGCGCACCGCTGTCGTTCATCTGCTTGAGGCCCAGCGACTCGATGAGCGCATCGACCTCAGTGCCCGCGCCACTCCACAGTGCTTCAAACACCTGGCGCGCGGCGTTGTTGGAGATGGTGCTGTCGGCGATGCGCTTGATCAGCTGCGCCAGTTGCTGCGCGCTGACGGGCGAGTCCTCAATGCCGCGCTCTTCCGTGTTGAGGCGCCGGCTGATCTCGCCCATCACCCAGTTGCTGGCGAGTTTGGCCTGGCCGCTGGTTTTGGCCGCCTCCTCAAAATACGCCGCCATGGCTTTGCTTTGCGTCAGCAGCGCAGCGTCGTACTCCGGCAGGCCGTAGTCGGCGACAAAGCGCGTCGCCATGGCGCGCGGCAGTTCGCCCATGGTGGCGCGCGTGGCTTCTATCCACGCTGCGTCCACCACCAGCGGCGGCAAGTCGGGGTCAGGGAAGTAGCGGTAGTCGGCCGAATCTTCCTTGCTGCGCATGGCACGCGTCTCGCCGGTGTCGGGGTTGAACAGCACCGTGGCCTGCTCGATGGTCCGGCCGTCTTCCAGCTCTTCGATCTGCCAGCGAATCTCATAGTCCATCGCCTGCTGCATGTTGCGAAAGCTGTTGAGGTTCTTGATCTCCCGCCGCGTACCCAGCGGCGCGCCGGGCTTGCGCACGGAGACGTTGGCGTCGCAGCGGAACGACCCTTCCTGCATGTTGCCGTCGCAGATGCCAATCCAGGTGACGAGCTTGTGCAATTCCTTTGCGTAGGCCACCGCTTCAGCCGAGGAGCGCATGTCGGGCTCGGTGACGATTTCCAGAAGCGGCGTACCGGCGCGGTTCAGATCGATGCCGGACTGGCCAATGAAGTCTTCGTGCAGCGACTTGCCGGCGTCTTCTTCCAAATGGGCGCGCACCAAGCGCACCGTCTTTTGCTCGTCCCCCAGCAGGAACGACACTTCGCCGCCTTGCACCACGGGAATCTCGAACTGGCTGATCTGGTAGCCCTTGGGCAGATCTGGGTAGAAGTAATTTTTACGAGCAAAAATGCTCTCTGGCGCAATGTGGGAGCCAAGTGCCAGTCCCAATTTAATAGCGCATTGAACCGCTTCCCGGTTCATCACCGGCAAGGTGCCGGGCAGAGCCAAATCGACCGCGCAGGCCTGGGTATTGGGTTCGGCGCCAAAAGCGGTCGAGGCGCGGCTGAAAATCTTGCTGCGCGTGGCCAGCTGGGTGTGGGTTTCGAAGCCGATGACGACCTCGTAGCCATGAATCAAGAGGGAACTCATGTCAAAAGCCTATCGGGGCGCGCAGGTGGAAATCGGTGGCTTGCTGCAAACGGTGGGCGGCGTTCAGCAACTTCTCTTCCTGGAAGTAATTGCCAATGAGTTGCAGGCCCACCGGCATGCCGTGCTCGCCAAAACCTGCTGGTACGCTCATTCCGGGAAGGCCGGCGAGCGATGCCGGCAGGGTGAAGATGTCGGCCAGGTAGTCGGCCAGCGGGTCGCTGCCGTGCTCGCCCATCTTCCAGGCGACGCTGGGAGCAACGGGCCCAGCAATCACATCGCATTCCTTGAACGCTTGCTGAAAGTCGTCGGCGATCATGCGGCGAATCTTCTGCGCCTGCAGGTAATAAGCGTCGTAGTAACCGTGTGAGAGCACGTAGGCGCCAATCATGATGCGGCGTTTGACCTCTTCGCCAAAGCCTTCGGCGCGGGTCTTCTTGTACATATCCATCAGGTCGGTGTAGTCCTTGGCGCGGTGGCCGAACTTCACGCCGTCAAACCGGCTGAGGTTGGAGCTGGCTTCCGCCGGCGCAATGATGTAGTACACAGGAATGGCCAACTCGGTACGCGGCAGCGAGATGGGTACCAGGCGCGCACCGAATTTTTCGTACTCTTTGAGAGCTGTGTCGAGGGCAGCACGCACGCCGGGGGCAACGCCGTCGGTGAAAAACTCTTTCGGCATACCGATGCGCAGGCCGTCGAGCGAATCGCCCAAATGGCGACTGAAATCTTCCGCCGGACGATCGAGTGAAGTCGAGTCCCGGTCCGGGTCCGGTCCACACATGGCGGACAGCAGCAGCGCGCAGTCTTCTGCGGTGCGCGCCATGGGTCCGGCTTGGTCCAAGCTCGAAGCAAAGGCCACCATGCCGTAGCGCGACGCCCGGCCATAGGTGGGTTTGATGCCGGTGATGCCGCAAAACCCTGCCGGCTGGCGAATCGAACCTCCCGTATCGGTGCCCGTGGCGCCGGGCACCAGGCGCGCTGCCACCGCCGCAGCACTTCCACCCGACGAACCGCCGGGTATGCGCGTACCGTCCCAAGGGTTGCGCACCGGTTGTGGGCTGCCAAAACCCACCGGGGCTGCAGCAGAGTTCTCGTTGGCCGAGCCCATAGCGAACTCATCGCAGTTGAGCTTGCCCAGCGTCACAGCGCCAGCCTCGGCCAACTTGCGCACTACGCTGGCGTCGAATGGAGAGCGGTAGCCAGCCAGCATGCGCGAACCCGCGGTGGTCGGGAAGTCGCGCGTGACGAAAATGTCCTTGTGCGCAAGTGGCACACCTTCGAGCGCTGCCGTGCTGCCTGCGGCAAGGCGTTCGTCCGCCTCGCGGGCCTGGGCGCGGCTGACGTCTTCGTCGACCGCCAGAAACGCTGCGAGGTTCTGATGCTGGCGCATGCGCGCGAGGAAATGCTCGGTGGCTTCCAGCGCGCTCACCTGGCGCGAGCGCAGGGCCTGTGCAAGCGCGGAAAGCGGCATCTCGTGCAGCGCGTGCTGCTGGGAATTCATGGCGCTGCTCATTCGATCACCCGCGGTACAAGGAACAGGCCGCGCTCCACCGCCGGGGCGTTTTGCTGGTTGGCCGTCCGCTGGTCGGGTTCGGTTGCGATGTCGTCGCGCAAGCGCAGGACCACTGGCGCGACGGCCGCTACGGGGTGGGTCAGCGGGGCGATGTCGGAAGTGTCGACCGCGCGAATTTGCTCAACGATGTCGAAAAAGCTGTTCAGTCGGACGAGCATGTTGGCGCTTTCTTCGTCGCTAAGCTTAAGTCGGGCCAGATGGGCGATGCGGCCAATCTCCTGGGGGGTCAATGCCATGGGATTCCGGGGTTCGAAACTGGATGTAAAGCTGCCGCGCTAGGGCGGCAGGCAGAAGTTATTCACAGGGGATGCGGTATTATCCCGCCTTTGTCGAAAGGCCCTGAAAACTGACGCTCCGCGCATACAAAGTTCAAATAGAACCTTGACTTCGTGGCACTTCAGGCGCTGTGGACGGCACCGTCTCCTCGGCATTCAGGCGCGACTCCCCCAATGTAATACGGCGATGGCAGGCCGATGAGCGTGCCGTGCCCGAGAGGATTGTTGAATGTTCGGACTTTTTCGTCGGTATTTTTCCACCGACCTGGCCATTGACCTCGGCACCGCCAATACCCTGATTTTTGCGCGCGACAAAGGCATCGTGCTCGATGAGCCTTCGGTCGTGGCGATTCGCCACGAAAGTGGCCCCCACGGCAAAAAAGTGATTCAGGCCGTGGGCCGCGAGGCGAAAGCCATGCTGGGCAAAGTGCCGGGCAATATTGAGGCGATTCGCCCGATGAAAGACGGCGTTATTGCCGATTTCGTTATCACCGAACAGATGATCAAGCAGTTCATCAAGATGGTGCACCCGCGCACCCTGTTCACTCCCAGCCCGCGCATCATCGTTTGTGTGCCTTGCGGGTCGACCCAGGTTGAGCGGCGCGCTATTAAAGATGCAGCTGAAGCTGCTGGCGCTACAGCGGTTTACCTCATCGAAGAGCCTATGGCGGCGGGCATTGGCGCGGGCCTGCCGGTATCGGAGGCTTCGGGCTCCATGGTGGTAGACATCGGTGGCGGCACGACCGAGGTGGGCGTGATCTCGCTGGGCGGCATGGTCTACAAAGGCAGCGTGCGCGTTGGCGGCGACAAGTTTGATGAGGCCATCATCAGCTACATCCGCCGCAACTACGGCATGCTCATTGGTGAGCCCACGGCGGAAGCCATCAAGAAGAACATCGGTTCGGCGTTTCCCGGATCGGAAGTGCGAGAAATGGAAGTGCGTGGGCGCAACCTCAGCGAAGGCGTGCCGCGCAGCTTCACTATTTCAAGCAATGAGGTGCTTGAAGCGCTGACCGAGCCGCTCAACCAGATTGTTTCGGCCGTGAAAAACGCGCTGGAGCAAACGCCGCCCGAACTGGGCGCCGACATTGCCGAACGCGGGATGATGCTGACCGGTGGTGGCGCTCTGCTTCGCGACCTGGATCGTCTGTTGGCCGAAGAAACTGGCTTGCCGGTGCTCGTGGCGGAGGATCCGTTGACCTGTGTGGTGCGTGGCTGCGGCATTGCGCTTGAGCGTATGGACCGTGCCGGGAGCATCTTCACCAGTGAGTGAACCCTGTTTGCTGCGGCCCCTGTCGGCGCTGTGGCGGTAAGCGGGAGATCCCATGGCCCACGGTACCCTTGAAGCAAGCGCACTGTCTTTCTCTCGTCAGGGCGCAACACCGCGTGCGCAACTGATTCTCTACAGCGCTTTGGCGCTGTTTTTGATGGTGGCCGATGCGCGTTTTCACGTCGCCGACCCGGTGCGCAATGCGGTCGCGACCGTGCTCTATCCGGTGCAGTGGGTGATGATGCAGCCGGTTGAGTTCCTCGGGCGCAGCAGCAGCTACGTCGAGTCGCTCGAAGCGGCACAAAAAGAAGCGAGTGAAGCGCGCCAGCAGTGGCTGGCGTCCTCGCTGCGCGCCAATCAGCTGGACCAGTTGGAGCTGGAGAACGAGCGCCTGCGCCAGCTGCTGGAGCTGCGCACCCGCACCAAAGTATCGGCCCGCGCGGCGCAGATTCTTTACGACACGGCCGACCCCTACAGCCGCCGTGTGGTCATCGACGCCGGGCTGAGCTCGGGTGTCGAGCCAGGCTCGCCCGTGGTCGATGCGCTCGGCGTGCTGGGACAGATCACCCGGGTGCATCCGTTTTACAGCGAAGCCACCCTGCTGATCGACCGGGATCAGGCCATTCCCGTGCTCAACGTGCGCACGGGCCAGCGCGGTGTCGCGTACGGTGACCCAGTGCTCAGTCACGGCGGGGGTATGGAATTGCGCTTTATGCAGGCCAGCTCGGACATTCAGGAAGGTGACCTGCTCACCACCAGCGGGATGGACCGTGTGTACCCGCCGGGTCTGCCGGTGGCGCGCGTGGTCCGCGTCGAGCGCCGCGCCGACTTGGCGTTTGCGCGTGTGTACTGTGCACCGCTCGCGCAGGTGCAGGGCGCACGGCATGTGCTGCTGCTCTCGCCAGCAATTGCCGATTTGCCGCAGGAGCCGCTTCCTCCAGAAGCTCCCGCTGCTGCGGACAAGAAGAAGCCGCGCAAATGAATCTGAATATTCGTTTGGGTCACGCAATGCGACGCACTGCGAGGGGGGTGCGCGCATGATCATGCCGCGCGGTCAGCTGCTGTTGATGCCGGCGCGCCCGGCCTTCATTTTTGTCAGCCTGTTGGCGGCGCTGGCCCTCAATATGCTCCCGTTGGGAAGAACACCTTGGGTGCCCGACGTGCTGGTGCTGGTGTTGGCGTTCTGGGGAATGCACCAGCCGCTTCGGGTCGGTATGGGCACCGCTTTTCTGCTCGGCCTGTGCATGGACGTTCAGCAGTCCGCCCTCCTTGGACAACATGCACTGGCCTATGCGATGCTGATGTACGGCGTAGCGCTCGCACATCGGCGCCTGCTCTGGTATTCGGCGGTGTCGCAGGCGCCGCAGATGGCTGGGCTTTTTGCCTTGGTGCACGCGGTTCAGGTGGTCATCGGCCTGCTCGTAGGCGGCAATTGGCCGGGTTGGAGTGTTCTAGTGGCGCCGATCCTTGAAACCTTGCTCTGGGCGCCTGCCAGCTGGCTGCTGCTCGCGCCCCAGCGGCGCGCACCGGACCGCGACGAGAAACGCAAGGCATGACCGAGCTGCGCAACGTCGAGGCGGATGCCTCGCGCTTTCGCAGGCGCGTCTGGCTGGTCGGCGCCGTGGTGTTGCTGGCGTTTTGCATCTTGGCGGCGCGGTTGGTTTTTTTGCAGATCGTGCGCCATGAGGACCTGGCTGAACAAGCGGAGAGCAACCGCACCGCCATCGTCCCCATCGTGCCGCACCGCGGGCTGATCGAAGACCGCAATGGAATCGTGCTTGCCAGCAACTATTCGGCATACACGCTGGAGATCACGCCATCCAAAGCGGGGGTGCTGGAAGACACCATCAATGCACTTTCAGACATCGTCGAAATCACGCCCCGCGACAGGCGCCGATTTAAGCGCCTCATGGACGAATCGCGCAGCTTTGAATCGCTCCCCTTGCGCACGCGGCTCTCCGACGCCGAGGTTGCGCGCTTCGCCGCGCAGAATTACCGGTTCCCGGGGGTGGAGGTGAAGGCCCGGCTGTTTCGCAGCTACCCGTTTGGCGAGAGCGCCAGCCACGCCATCGGCTACATCGGCCGCATCAACCAGACGGAAAAGGCGCGCATTCAGGATTCGGACGATGAAGCCAATTACCGCGGCACCGACTACATCGGCAAGCTTGGTATTGAGCAAAGCTTTGAGTCGCAGCTGCACGGTCAGACCGGTGTCGAGCAGATGGAAACCTCAGCCGGTGGGCGGGCTGTGCGCCGGCTGCAGAGCTTTCCCGCCACGCCCGGAAACACGGTGGCGCTGACGCTCGACATCAAGCTGCAGCGCATGATTGAAGAGCTGTTTGGCGAGCGCCGCGGCGCCTTGGTGGCCATCGACCCACGCAATGGCGAAGTGCTTGCGTTGGTCAGCAAACCCACCTTCGATCCCAACCTGTTTGTCGAAGGCATTGATTTCGAAAACTGGACGGCGCTGAACGAATCGCTCGAAAAGCCCCTGCTTAATCGCGCCCTGCGGGGAACCTATCCGCCGGGCTCAACGTACAAGCCCTTCATGGGGTTGGCGGCATTGGAGACGGGCAAGCGCACGCCGGGCTATGTCACCCAGGACAACGGCTCCTGGACCTTTGGCGGCCACACTTTCCGCAGCCACGGCGACCATGGCCTGGGCGCGGTGGACTTGTACCGCAGCATCGTGCTTTCCAGCAACGTGTACTACTACCAACTGGCCAACGACATGGGCGTGGACGCGATTCACGACTTCATGGCGCCGCTGGGGTTTGGGCAGATCACCGGTATCGACTTAGGTGGGGAGTTGCGCGGCGTGTTGCCGAGCCAAGACTGGAAGCGCAATTACTACAAGCGACCCGAGCAGCGGCGCTGGTACGCGGGCGAGACCATATCGCTCGGCATCGGGCAGGGGTACAACACCTTCACCATCCTGCAACTGGCGCATGCCACCGCTACGCTTGCCAATGGCGGTTTGGCGTATCGGCCGCACCTGGGCATGTTCACAACCGACGTGATGACGCGTGAGAAGCACCCGGTGTCGAGGGAAGCGCCGGTCAATCTGGGCTACAAAAAAGCCAATGTGGACGTTATCAAACGCGCCATGGTGGGGGTGACGCAGGGCGGCACCGGGACACGGGTATTTGCTGGCGCGCCTTATGTTTCTGGTGGCAAGACTGGCACCGCGCAGGCGGTGACCATTGGTCAGAAAGACAAATACAACTCCAAAAAGCTCGAAGAGCATCAGCGCGACCACGCGCTCTATGTTGCGTTTGCGCCGGCAGACGAACCGCGCATTGCCTTGGCCGTGATTGTCGAAAACGCCGGCTGGGGGGCAGGCGTTGCGGCACCCATCGCGCGGCGCGTATTCGACTATTGGATCAATGGCGACTACCCGAGCGTGGAAGACATCGCAGCGGTGCGCAAGGGCCAGGCGACCGCCCCCATCGGCAGACCCCGGCGGGTGGAAGACATCCCGCTGGAGCCCTAGCCGGACGCTGCCCATCGCTGGCCGCGCAGTGCCTTAGGGCAATGCTGAACAAACCCCCACACGCCGCACATCCGCGCTTCGGGCGGCCAGCTGCGTTGCAAATCCTCGTCATAGCTGCGGCTATGACTGCGGTTTGCGCCTTGCATCCCATCCCGACGCGCGGCGCGCGTCATCGCGGTGACTTATTCAGCATCGCCTTAGCGCAGGTAAGCGTCGTAGCCGGTTTTTACGATCAGTGCGCCTACGACGAGGATGAAAATCCAACGCACGAACCCGGTGCCGTGCTTGAGGGCAAGGTGGGTGCCAAGCAAGCTGCCAACGACGTTGGCGACCGCCAGCGGCAGTGCGAAATGCCACCAGACATGGCCCTTGGCACTAAACAGAATCAACGCCGCAATGTTGGTCGAAACATTGAGCAGCTTGGCGGAAGCTGAGGCATTGAGGAAGTCGTAGCCCAGCCAGCGCACGAACAGGAACACCATGAAACTGCCGGTCCCCGGCCCAAAGAATCCGTCGTAGAAACCGATGAACAGGCCAATGGCGCCCGCCGCCAGCCATTCGCTACGGCCTTCAAAGCGTGGTCGGTGGTGGCGCCCCAGCTCCTTCTTGGCCAGCGTGTACAGCAGCACGGCAAAGAGCACAAGTGGCAGCATCCGGCGCAGGAAATCTGGCGAGAGCACCGTCACTGCCCAGGCGCCCGCAAAAGCACCGACGAAGCTGGTGGCTACCGCGGGCATCAGCGCCCGCCAACGCACTTGCACGCGACGGCTGTATTGCCAAGTGGCCATGGCCGTGCCCCAGATCGCGGCACTCTTGTTGGTGCCCAGCAGCGTTGCCGGTGGTGCGCTCGGGAAGGTGGCAAACAGCGCGGGAAGCAGCACCAAACCACCGCCGCCCACAATCGCGTCGATGAAGCCGGCCAGCAGCGAGGCCAGCGTCATGAGAATCCATTCCATGGCGCAATTGTCTGCGCACGGACGAAAAAAAACGCCGGCGTACCGGCGTTTAAAAATTTGTGCACCTCAGCGGATGCTCTGTAATCGTTGGTGTTGTTGGGTTTTGTCTCCCCGGACCTCCCGTGTTGGCGGCCTTAGCGCGCCATCGAGTGGGGCAAATGTAGGGCAGCAATTTACCGACCGCTATAGGGAATTTCCCCCGGAAACCAAAGGCGGTTCGCTCAATGGCGGTTTTCTTGCGCAATCCATTGCGCGGCTTTCTCGGCAATCATCAGCGTTGGCGAGTTGGTGTTGCCGCTGGTGATGCTCGGCATAGCGCCGGCATCCACCACGCGCAGGCCCTGGATGCCGCGTACGCGCAGGCGCGAGTCGAGTACGGCGTTCGGGTCGTCTGCACGGCCCATGGCGGTGGTGCCCACGGGGTGAAAGATGGTGCTGGCGATGTCGCCTGCAAGCCGGGCGAGTTCCTCGTCGCTCTGGTACTGCACGCCGGGTTTGTATTCCTCGGGTGCATAGCGTTCCAGCGCCGGCTGGGCCACGATGCGCCGCGTAATGCGCAGGCTGTCGGCAGCCACTTTGCGGTCTTGGGGGGTGCTGAGGTAGTTCGGGGCGATGGCCGGTGCGACCTGAAAGTTGCGGCTCTTGATCCGAACGCTGCCGCGGCTGGTCGGGTTCAGGTTGCAGACACTGGCGGTGAACGCGGGGAAGGCGTGCAGCGGATCGCCAAAAGCGTCGAGCGAAAGCGGCTGCACATGAAATTCAAGGTTGGCATGCGACTGCTCGGGGGAGCTGCGCGTGAAGGCGCCGAGCTGCGAGGGCGCCATGCTCATGGGGCCGCTGCGCAGCGCTGCGTACTCGAGCCCGATGCGCGCTTTGCCAAGCAGCGAACCTGCCAGCATGTTGAGCGTCTTGACGCCCTTGACTTTGAACACCGAGCGAATCTGCAAATGGTCCTGCAGGTTGGCACCGACGCCCGGCAAATCGTGCGCAACCGGGATGCCATGCTCTGCAAGCAGCGCCGCCGGGCCGATGCCCGAGAGTTGCAGCAGCTGCGGCGAATTGATCGCCCCGGCTGCCAGCACCACTTCGCAGCGCGCATGCACCTGCACCATCTGCTTGCCGTTCCACACCTCCACACCCGTGCAGCGCTGCGCGCCGTCTGGCGTTTTGGTGAGCAGCAGGCGGCTGGCTTGGGCACCGGTCCAAAGCTCAAAGTTCGGCCGCTGCATGCAGGTCGGGCGCAAAAAGGCTTTGGCGGTGTTCCAGCGCCAGCCCTTCTTTTGGTTGACCTCGAAGTAGCCCACGCCTTCGTTGTCTCCGCTGTTGAAATCTTGCGTGGCAGGTATGCCCATTTGCTGCGCCGCCAGTGAAAAGGCGTCGAGCACGTCCCAACGCAGGCGCTGCTTTTCCACCCGCCACTCGCCGCTGCCGCCCTGGGTGGCGCTGCCATGGAGCTTTGCAAATGCGGCGTCGGCCTGACCCGGTTGGTCCAGGCGCCAGTGGCTTTCGTGGCGGCGAAAGTCGGGCAGGACGTTGTCCCAGCGCCATGCATCGTCGCCGGTGACCGCTGCCCACTGGTCGTAGTCACGCGCCTGACCGCGCACGTACAGCATGCCGTTGATGCTGCTGCAGCCGCCCAGCGTCTTGCCGCGCGGGTAGCGCAGGCTGCGGCCGTTCAGGCCCGCGTCGGGCTCGGTCTGGTAGAGCCAGTCGGTGCGCGGGTTGCCAATGCAGTACAAGTAGCCGACCGGGATGTGAATCCAGTGGTAGTTGTCCTTGCCGCCGGCTTCCAGCAGCAGCACACGCCGCTTGGGGTCGGCGCTTAAGCGGTTGGCCAGCAGCGCGCCTGCGGTGCCTGCGCCGATGACGATGTAGTCGTAGGAGGTGTCGCTCATGAGATTCAGTCTTTGTCTCTACAGCCCGCTATATCGGGATGGTGCGCTACACAATATATAGCTTATGGCGCTTGCTGCGTAAGCGTTAGACGCCATTTTGATACGAAATTGGTCTGTATGCGACACGGGGTTTGCGTTGCACCCTGCTGCCGCTACCATGCACGGTCCCGAGTTTGCCCCACCAGCCGCCTTGATGCACCTGCCTACCTGATGCCCGATACCGCGCCCCGACTCTCCCGCGAGGACACGACCGAAGGGCCGTGGATGCGGTTGCACGGGCGCTGGGGTGCGGCCGACTTTGGCGCGCGCACGCGCTGGCGCAAGCTGGCTGCGGCGCTCACAGCGGCGCAGCCGAGCGCGCAGCTTGGTTGGGACCTGAGCGGCCTCACTTGGCTGGACCATGTGGGCGCGCAGCTCTTGTGGAACCACTGGGGCCGCGCCTGGCCTGCACGGCTTGTGCTGGACGACACCCAACGCTCACTGCTTGAGCGCGTCGCCTCGCTGACTACCGCGCCGCCGCCGCGCGAACGCTGGAGCCTTGGCGCGCAGTTTGATGGCCTGGGCGTGCTGGTGCTGCACGGCGTCGACCACTTGAAGCGCCTGCTAATTTTGGTGGGCCAGTTGCTGCTCGACAGCCTGCGTGTGCTGCGTGCACCGCTGCGCGCGCCTTGGCGCGATGTGTCGGGGCATTTGTACCGCATGGGCGCTACCGCCTTGCCAATTACCGCGCTGGTGGGCTTTCTGATCGGTGTGGTGCTCGCCTACCTGATGAGCCTGCAACTGCGGCAGTTCGGGGCAGAGGCGTTTATCGTCAACATCCTTGGCATTTCGCTGATTCGTGAACTCGGCCCCATGCTCGCCGCCATTTTGGTGGCCGGGCGCTCAGGTTCTGCCATAACGGCGCAAATTGGCGTCATGCGCGTGACCGAAGAACTCGATGCCATGCGGGTGATGGGTATCCCCCAAGGCTTTCGGCTGGTGATGCCGCGCGCGCTGGCGCTGGCGATCGCCATGCCGCTTCTGAGCGTCTGGACGACGCTGGCCGCGCTGGCCGGTGGCATGCTCGCGGCGGACGCTGCCATGGACGTCTCGCCCGCCTATTTCATTCAGGCGTTGCCCAATGCGGTGAGCACGGGCAACCTTACCTTGGCGCTGTCCAAATCGGTGGTCTTCGGCACCTTAATCGCGCTGGTGGCTTGCCACTGGGGATTGCGGGTCAAGCCCAATACCCAGAGTTTGGGCGAGGGCACCACTGCGTCCGTCGTGTCGTCGATCACTGTGGTGATCATTGTTGACGCGTTGTTTGCAGTCGCCTTCAAGAGCGTGGGTTTCTGATGCAACAGACCGACCTTCCCAGCGCTGCAGCCACCACTGGCGAGCCCGTGGTCCGCATCGAAGGCTTGCAGACCACCTTTGGCAAGGGCAGCGAAGCCTACACCGTGCACCAGAACCTCTCGCTCGACATCCAGCGCGGTGAAGTTCTTGCCTTGGTGGGCGGGTCGGGCACCGGCAAAACGGTGCTTTTGCGCCAAATGCTCGGCTTGCTTACCCCAGCGGCTGGGCGGGTTACGGTGCTGGGCCGCCCAGCCGCAGAAATGGGCGGCGAAGGCGCGGCGAGTCGCGTTGGCATGCTGTTTCAGCAAGGAGCGCTGTTCTCGGCCTTCAATGTGCTCGACAACGTTGCCTTTGCTCTGCGCGAGCAGGGCACGCTGCCGGACGCGCTGGTGCGCGACGCGGCGCTGGTCAAGCTGCAGATGGTGGGGCTAAAACCCGAGCACGCCACGCGCATGCCGGCGGACTTGTCGGGCGGCATGATCAAGCGCGTGGCGCTGGCGCGTGCGCTCATCATGGACCCGCCGCTGCTGCTGCTGGATGAACCAACAGCAGGGCTGGACCCGAATGGAGCCGACGAATTCTGTGCGCTGGTGCGCGAGCTCCACGCAGCCTTGGGAACGACCATGGTGATGGTCACGCACGACCTGGACACCCTGTTTGCACTGGCAACGCGCGTGGCGGTGCTGGCAGATCGCAAGGTCATCGTCACCGGCACGCCGGCCGAGGTGGTGCAGTTTCCGCACCCCTTTGTTGAACAATTTTTTCTGGGTGAGCGCGGGCGCCGCGCCATGGCTCCGGCACAGGCCGGTAAGGAGACCTGATGGAAAACAAATCCCACGCGTTTGCGGCGGGGCTATTCGTACTGGCGGTGAGTGCCTTGGTGGCGGCGCTGGCGATCTGGCTCACCCGCGACAGCGGCGACTACTTGGCCTACGAACTGACCACACGCGATGGCGTAAGCGGTCTGCAGCCCCAGGCAGCGGTGCGCTACAAAGGCGTGTCGGTCGGCAAGGTCACGCACATTGGTTTTGACCCGCAGGTGAGCGGCAACGTGCTGATCCGAATTGCAGTGGACGACGATGCACCCATCACCCCCACCACCTTCGCCACCTTGGGCTACCAAGGCGTCACGGGCCTGTCTTACGTGCTGCTGGACGACGCTGGCAAGCCCCACCCGCCGCTGCCACCCGGCCCAAGCGGCATCAGGCGTCTGCCGCTGCATTCGTCTCCTTTTGCGCAGCTTTCCGAGCAGGGTCCGGTGATTTTGGGGAAGGTCAAGGACGCCACGGAACGCATCAATCAGCTGCTTGCCGAAGACAACCAAAAGCGGTTTTCAGAAGCGCTGACCAACATCGCCAGCGCTGCTTCCAGCCTCGACACCCTGGCGCGGCGCCTGGACAAGAGCGTGACGGATCGGCTCGACCCGGCGCTCGCCGCCTTGCCGGCCTTGGCCCGCGATGCGAGCGGCGCCGTGCAGTCGATGCAAAAGGCGGGCGATCAGGTCGCCAGCATGGCAGGCGAGTTCAGCAAGACCGCGCAGCGCCTGAGCGCCGCCGACGGCCCGGTGGAGCAGGCCGCGCGCAGCATGCAAACTTTTGCGCAGGCCGCCGAACGCTTGCAGCGCAGCACCTTGCCCAGCTTGGAGCGTGCGGCGGACGACACCGGGCGCGCTGCCCGCCAGATCGGTCGCACGGCTGCCGGGGTGAGCGAGAACCCGCAGTCGCTCCTGTATGGCTCTGGCCCCGCAGGCCCGGGGCCGGGAGAGCCCGGCTTCAACGCTCCTGCCCGTTCGCAGAAATGAGAATGTCATGAAAACTATTAAAACGATAGCTGCTAGCGCTTTCCGTATAAGCGCTAGCGCCCTATTTTGTGTGTTTTTTATTTCGGCGTGTTCGGCGCTTCCAGCGCCGCCGGTGCTTCCGGTGGTGTACGACTTTGGCCCGGGGAGCATCGCGCCTGCTCTTCCTGCTGCAGCCACGGCGCCCGCTGCCGACCGCGTTCCACTGGTCCTGGCCGACATCCAGAGCCCGGGCCTTGCCGACGGCAGCACCGCTCTGCACTACCGCCTGGCCTACGACGACGCCCAGCAGCTGCGAGCCTACCAGCGTGCCCGCTGGAGCCAGCCGCCGGCGCAACTGGTGCGCCAGAGCGTGACCCAGCAGCTGGCACTGCAGGGCCCGGTGCTCGACAGCCGCACCGCGCGCGACTTGGCAAGGGCCGATGCGGGTGCGAACGCAGGCAACGGCGCTAACAGGGTCCTTGCCATGCGCGTGCTGCGTCTTGAAATCGAAGAGTTCAGCCAAGTCTTCAGCAGCGCTGGCGAGAGCAGCGGCGTGCTGCGCCTGCGCGCCACGCTGGCCGACAGCAGCCCGCAAGGCGAACGCCTGCGCGACCAGCGCGTGTTTGTGGTCCAAAGCCCGGCCACAAGCCAGGATGCAGCCGGCGGCAGCGCCGCCATGGCGCGCGCAGCCCAGCAGGCAGCGCGCGAAGTTGCAGCCTGGATCCGGCAAACCGCCCGCTAAGCGTCCTCCTCCTCTCCCTTCCTCTTTTTGCGTGTTTTCGCCGCCCTGAACGGGACGGCGCAGCGGAACGCGCCCCAGCGCCGTTTTTCCCCATGAGAGCCGCCATTGGGCGGAACAGCAAGTGCCGACTCTTGCGTGCGCTCTCGTCCGACACCGCCACCCTCTGCACGACTACCCCTCGTAGGACGGCGAGTTTCTACAGTCAACCCATCGAGTCAGGGAGTGTTTTCACCGCATCCGGTGAAGGCCTGATCCGTAACACGAAGAGGTACATGACATGAACGAAGATCGAATCAAGGGCAACTGGAAGCAATTCACCGGCAAGGTGCAAGAGCAGTGGGGCAAGCTGACGAACGACGACTTGGACGTCATCGACGGCAAGCGTGAGCAGTTCATCGGCAAGCTGCAGGAACGCGAAGGCGTTGCTCGCGATGTGGCGGAAAAGCAGTTGAAGGATTGGCATACCCGCAATCCCGATTTCCGCTTCAACGACTGATCCCACAATTCCTAAGGAGCACTCAAATGAACTTCACCCGCAATCTGATCGCGCTTGCATTGACCGGCTTGGTCGCCACCACCGGTATGGCTATGGACAAGGCGCAGCATTCTGCAGCCAAGGACCAAATTTCTGCCGATTACAAGGCCGCCAAGGCGCAGTGCGACACGCTCAAAGACAACGCCAAAGACGTCTGCATGAAGGAAGCCAAGGGCAACGAAAAGGTTGCCAAGGCCGAGCTCGAAGCGCAGTACAAGCCAGGCGATAAGGCATCGTACAAAGCACGCAAAGAGCGCGCCGACGCCAACTACGAAGTTGCCAAGGAAAAGTGCGACGACGCAAGCGGCAATGCTAAGGACGTCTGCCAAAAGGACGCCAAGGCCGCCCATGTGAAAGCCGTGGAAGACGCCAAAGTAGCACGCGCTGAAGCCAAGCCTGCCGACAACATGAGCGAGAAGCGCGCCGACGTGGCCGAAGCCAAGCAGGACGCTGCACATGAAAAGAACGAAGCCAACTACAAGGCCGCCAAGGAGCGCTGTGACACGCTTAAGGGCGCTGAGCAAGACACCTGCGTAGCCGACGCTAAGCGCAAGTTCGGCATGTAATCAGGCAAAGCCTGAGCGAGAAATCCCTCCCCCGGGGTGATGCGCCGGGCCGCTCTGTCGGCCTGCCCGCCCCCTTTGACACCCCGAGCCGCTTGCCGGCCCGGGGTTTTTTTATGCGCTCAATGCGATGCTGCTCCTTGCTTCCTGCATCAACGCCTCAATCGCCTCAGCCTCGACCGGCACGCCGCGCGTCAGCAGCTCGCAGCCGCTGCTGGTCACGACTGCATCGTCCTCAATGCGGATACCCAAGTGGTGGAAGGCCTCGGGCACTTCGGGCGCGGGGCGGATGTACAGGCCTGGTTCGATGGTCAGTGCCATACCGGGCTGCAAGATGCGGCTGGGTCGGTCGACGATCATCTCGCCCGACAGTGCGTCGCGCCGCTCGCTGGTCTGGCCGGCTTCGCTCGGTTCGCTGTAGCCGCCGCAGTCGTGCACGTCCATGCCAATCCAGTGGCTGGTGCGGTGCATGTAAAACGGGAAGTAGGCGCGTGCCGCGGCGACGTCCTGTGCATTGGCGTAGACCTTGCGGTCAAGAATTTTCAGGTCCAGCAGGCCCTGCGACAGCACGGCGACGGCGGCGTCGTGCGGGTCGGTGAACCGCGCGCCGGGTCGTGTGGCAGCAATCGCGGCTTCCTGGCTGGCCAGCACCACGTCGTAGAGCGCGCGCTGCGGGTCGGTGAATTTTCCGTTGGCGGGGAAGGTGCGCGTGATGTCGCTCGCGTAGCCGTGCAATTCGCAGGCCGCGTCGATCAGCACCAGATCGCCACTTTGAACCGGCGCCCGGTCGGCGCGGTAGTGCAGTACGCAGGCGTTGGCACCCGCGGCGACGATGGACCCGTAGGCCGGCGCTTCTGCGCCGCTTTGGCGAAACTCGTGCAGCAGTTCGGCTTCGAGGTGAAATTCGCGGACGTCCTCGCCCGCCGCGAGCATGCGCGCTGAGCGCTGCATGGCGCGAATGTGGGCGCGCGCGCTGATGGCGCCGGCCTCGCGCATCAGGCTAACTTCGTGTGCGTCCTTGACCAGCCGCATTTCGTCCAGCAGCAGGCACAGGTCGCCCTGCTCCGATGGGCACAGCGCGCCGTAGCGGCTGCGCGCGCGCACTTTGCCAAGCCAGCCTTCGACGCGTGCGGCCAGGCCGTCGTGCGTGGCGAACGGGAACCAGACGCGCTCGCGGTTTTCCAGCAGCGCCGGCAGGTGGGCATCGAGTTCGCTCGCGGCGAGGGCTGCGTCCACGCCCAGCGCAGGGACGACCGCCTCCGGGCCGAGGCGGTAGCCGTCCCAGATCTCGCGCTCCAGGTCTTTGGGTTGGCAGAACAGGGTGCACTTGCCATCACCGGTCAGGACCAGCCAAGCATGGGGTTCGGTAAAGCCGGTGAGGTAATAAAAGTGGCTGTCGTGCCGGTACGGGAAGTCGCTGTCGCGGTTGCGTGGGCGCTCGGGCGCCGTCGGCACGATGGCGACGCCGCCCGGGCCCAACTGGGAGGCAAGGCGTGCGCGGCGGTCTGCATACAGGGATGGGGGAGCGGTGAGGTTCATGGCGAAAAAGGTTCGGCGTTGAGGTCGGCGAGGCGCTGAGGCGTACCTACATCGACCCAGCGGCCGGTGTGAAGTTCGGCCTGCACGCGGCCATTGTCCATCGCGCGGCGCAGCAGCGGCGCCAGCGCGGCGCGTACCCCTGTTGGGTTGCCGGCTGCGATATCGCACCATGGAGGCGCAAACAAATCGCGGTGCAGCAGGGCCACGGTGCTGTAGGTGTAGCGGGGCCTCGGGTCGCCTGCTGGCAGGTTGAGTGCCAGACCGGCATCGGACAGGCCGAAGTCGCCGCGTGGGTGTTGCGGCGGGTTGGGCACCAGCCACAGGCGCGCAAGTGCGCCACTTTCGCGAAAGTGGTGCACGGCAGCAGATGCGAAGGTGAAACCGGGCATGAACACATCGCCGGCGGCGAGCCAGAACACATCCGAATCCAGCAGCGGCAGGGCGCGGGCAATGCCGCCCGCTGTCTCCAGTGCGCCGCCGAAATCTCGGCCTTCTTCGGAGTACGCAATTAATAGCTGCTCGTGCTTGTCTGTATTGCCCTGGATGCCAAAAAAGCCTCCAAATTTTTGTGGAATTTGCTCGCCCAGCCAGGCGGTGTTGACGACCACGCGCCGCACCCCGGCGCGCGCCAGCGCCTGCAAATGCCACGCGAGCAGCGGCTGCCCGTGGACCTGCAGCAAGGGTTTGGGCGTGGTGTCGGTCAGCGGGCGCATGCGCTCGCCGCGGCCAGCCGCCAGCAGCAGGGCGGGCGCTTGTGCGGCGTCGGTTGCGTGCTCATCTGAAGGGACAGCCAGCTGGGGAAATGTGGAGGGTGCGGTGGGGGTCACGTTGGGCACTCTAGTGCATCACAACCGCAGCGCAGAGCGGCTTTGGCGATCGGGTTCAAGGCGCACCGTTAAAATCTCGGGTTTCCCCCTATCACCGTCCTGACCGGACCAGCCCCGATGGCCAACTCTCAACAAATGGCGAATGCGATCCGCGCACTCGCAATGGATGCAGTGCAACAGGCCAATTCTGGCCACCCCGGCGCGCCTATGGGCATGGCCGATATGGCAGTGGCCTTGTGGGGCCGGCACCTGCGCCACAACCCGCAAGACCCGCACTGGGCCGACCGAGACCGCTTTGTGCTCTCGAACGGCCACGGCTCGATGTTGATTTACGCGCTCTTGCACCTGACGGGTTATGACCTGCCGATGCAGGAGCTGAAGAACTTCCGCACCCTGCACAGCAAGACGGCTGGCCACCCTGAAGTCGGCGTGACGCCAGGCGTCGAAACCACCACCGGCCCGCTGGGCCAGGGCCTGACCAACGCGGTCGGCATGGCGCTGGCTGAGAAGCTCCTAGCGGCCGAATTCAACCAGGCCGGCCACACCGTGGTCGACCACCACACCTACGTGATGCTGGGCGATGGCTGCTTGATGGAAGGCATCAGCCACGAAGCCGTGGCGCTCGCCGGTGCCTGGAAGCTGAATAAGCTGATTGCGCTGTACGACGACAACGGCATTTCGATTGACGGCCAGGTCGCGCCCTGGTTCATAGACAACACGCCCAAGCGTTTTGAGGCCTGCGGCTGGAACGTGATCGGCCCGGTCGATGGCCACGACGCCGACGCGGTGGACAAAGCCATCGCCAAAGCCCGCGCGCAAAGCGGCAAGCCCACGCTCATCGTGTGCAAGACGCACATCGGCAAAGGTTCGCCCAACCGCGCCAATACCTCCAAGGCGCACGGCGAGCCGCTCGGCGCTGAAGAAATTGCGCTCACCCGCACGGCGCTCAACTGGCCGCATGCCCCGTTTGAAGTGCCGGGCGAGGTCTATGCCGACTGGAATGCCGATGCTGCTGGCGCCAAGACGCAAGCCGAGTGGAACCAGCGCTTTGCCGCCTACAGCGCAGCCTTCCCTGAGCTGGCCGCCGAATTCGAGCGCCGCATGGCCGGCGACCTGCCCAAGCACTTTGCACAGACCGCGGTGGACGCCGTGATCGACGCGCACACCAAGAGCGAAACGGTTGCCAGCCGCAAGGCGAGCCAACTGGCGCTCGAAGCCTTCACCGCCAAGCTGCCCGAAATGCTGGGCGGCAGTGCCGACCTGACGGGCTCCAACCTGACCAACACCAAGTCCACAGCGCCGCTGCGCATGGACGCCAAGGGCGCGGTGGTGAAGAGCGAAGACGGCCACATCGGCCGCCACATCAACTACGGCGTGCGCGAGTTCGGAATGGCTGCGGTGATGAACGGCATTGCGCTGCATGGCGGTTTCATCCCCTACGGCGGCACTTTCCTCACGTTCAGCGACTACAGCCGCAACGCCATTCGCATGGCCGCGCTGATGAAACAGCGCGTGATCCACGTGTTCACGCACGACTCCATTGGCCTGGGCGAGGACGGCCCGACGCACCAGTCGATTGAGCACGCAGCGAGCTTGCGTTTGATTCCCAACCTCGATGTCTGGCGCCCAGCCGATACGGCGGAAACCACGGTTGCCTGGAGCGTGGCGCTGACGAACCGCGACAAGCCCACTGCGCTCTTGCTCAGCCGCCAGAACCTGCCTTACGCACCCAAGCGCGACCTGGGCGATATTTCGCGCGGCGCGTATGTGCTGTCGGAGCCTGCGGACGTGGGTATCAAGAAGAAGGCCCAGGCGGTCATCATCGCCACCGGCTCCGAAGTGCAGCTCGCGCTCAAGGCGCAGCGCCTGCTCGCCGACAAGAAAATTGCAGTGCGTGTGGTCTCCATGCCCAGCACCACCACCTTCGACCGCGAAGACGCCAAATACAAAAAGGCAGTGCTGCCCACCGGCATTCCGCGCATTGCGGTGGAAATGGGCGTCACGGACGGCTGGTGGAAATACGGCTGCGCAGCAGTCGTCGGCATCGACACCTACGGCGAATCGGCGCCGGCGCCGGTGCTGTTCAAGCACTTTGGCTTCACTGAAGAGAACGTCGCTGCCACGGTGATGGCGGCGCTCAAGCGGAAATAAGCAAAGCGCACACAAATTTTTGGCAATCCCACCCTGGAGAGACTGAGCTATGGCAATCAAGATTGGTATCAACGGTTTCGGCCGCATCGGCCGCATGGTGTTCCGCGCTGCGGTGCAGAACTTTTCCGACATTGAAGTCGTTGGCATCAACGATCTGCTGGAGCCCGACTACTTGGCCTACATGCTCAAGTACGACAGTGTGCACGGCCGCTTCAAGGGCGATGTCTCGGTGGAAGGCAGCAACCTCATCGTCAATGGCAAGAAAATTCGCTTGACGCAGGAGCGCGATCCGGCCGCTTTGAAGTGGAACGAGGTCGGTGCAGACATCATCATTGAAGCGACCGGCCTGTTCCTGACCAAGGAAACCGCCCAAAAGCACATCGACGCAGGCGCTAAAAAAGTCATCATGTCGGCGCCTTCGAAAGACGACACGCCGATGTTTGTGCACGGCGTGAACTGCAAGACCTACGCCGGCCAGGCCATCATCAGCAACGCCAGCTGCACCACCAACTGCCTGGCGCCAGTGGCCAAGGTGCTGAACGACAAGTGGGGCATCAAGCGCGGTTTGATGACCACCGTGCACGCCGCCACCGCCACGCAGAAAACCGTCGACGGCCCGAGCAACAAGGACTGGCGCGGCGGCCGCGGCATTCTGGAAAACATCATTCCTTCGAGCACCGGCGCTGCCAAGGCCGTTGGCGTGGTGATTCCTGCGCTGAACAAGAAGCTCACCGGTATGTCGTTCCGCGTGCCAACCTCCGATGTGTCGGTGGTCGACTTGACGGTAGAGCTTGAGAAGCCCGCCACGTACAAGGAAATCTGCGCCGAAATGAAGGCCCAGTCCGAAGGCGCGCTCAAGGGCATCCTCGGCTACACCGAAGACAAGGTGGTCGCCAGCGATTTCATCGGCGAAACCTGCACCAGCGTGTTTGATGCCGAAGCCGGCATTGCGCTGGACGACACCTTCCTAAAAGTGGTCGCTTGGTACGACAACGAGTGGGGCTACTCGAACAAGTGCCTGGACATGGTGCGCGTGGTCGCGGCCAAGTAACGAGCGTTCTGCGCATTCTTCAAAGCCCGCCTGCGCGCGGGCTTTTTTGCGCCTGTCGGTTTTGGCCTACGCGGCGTGGCGGCGCGGGCCCTGAAAGCGATGGGTGCGTTCGGGTGAACATGGTGTTTCATTTCGCAAGCCACTTTCTGCCATGCGCCCCGCCCACCTGTTCGAACTCTGCAAGCGCGCCGTCAACGGCTGGATAGACGATTTCGCGCCCAGCATGGGCGCAGCCATTTCGTACTACACGGTGTTTTCGCTGGCGCCGCTGTTGGTCATCGTGATTGCGGTTGCTGGCGCCATTTTCGGCCGCGAAGCAGTTCAGGGCGAGATCGTCGGGCAACTGCAAGGCCTCATCGGGCGTGAGGGTGCGTTGGTAGTGCAGGGAATCATCAAAAGTGCGAGTGAGCCCGAGCGCGGGCTGATCGCAGGAGGCATCAGCGTGGTGGTGCTGCTGGTCGGGTCCACGACGGTATTTGCAGAGTTGCAAAGCGCGCTTGACCGCATTTGGCATGTGCCAGAAAAACTCAAACCCAGCGGCGTCTGGGCGGTGCTGCGCGCGCGGGTACTTTCGTTCGGGCTGATTCTGGGCTTGGCTTTCCTGATGATGGTCTCCACCGTACTCAGCGCTGGCATTTCAGCTTTCGGTAATTGGGCAGGTGCCTTGATGCCAGGATGGGAGCTGCTGCTTCAGGCGGTGAACATGTCGCTGTCGGTAGGCATCACGGCCGTGCTGTTTGCGATGATTTTCAAATACATGCCCTCGGTGCGCATTGCTTGGCGCGATGTCTGGGTGGGTGGTGCGGTGACGGCGGTGTTGCTCGAGGCCGGCAAATTTCTCATCGGCCTGTATCTCGGCAAGAGCGGCGTGGGTGAGTCGTTTCAGGCGGCAGGCTCGCTGGTGGTACTGCTCGCCTGGGTGTACTACGCAGCGCAAATTTTTCTGCTGGGCGCCGAGTTCACCAAAGCCTATTCCGACGACCGTGGCGGCCATGCGGGCAAGCGCGCGATGGAGGCCACCCGCGTGAGCGCCACCGTTGCCGCCGAAGGCACCGACGCCGTTGCGGTGAAGGCGCCGCTGCCCGTGCCTGCGCTGCGCACGCGCCCGATGCCCGAGCCTGCGGTTGGCGTGGTGGTGGGGCTTATTGCCGGGGCGCTGCTCAGCCAAGTCCTGGGGCAGCGTTGGCGCGATTGGCGGCGGGGGAAGCGGCCCCGGTAATACTAATGATAGCCCGATTGCGGAGATCAGAATATTGGTGAAATGTACCTGTAACGCTTACTGGAAAAGCGTTACCAGCTATGAAAGTTGAAGAGATTAAACCGCTTGCTGATCGCTACAGCTTGTCCAAAGCTTGCGCGGCAGACCACGGCGCGTCTTCCGGCAGAGCGCAGGCGCCATCCAGGCGTTCAAGCAGCCGCAGCACGGCCGCATCCTCCGGCAAAGCGTGCAGCTGTGCTTCGAATCCGGCCCGCGCGCCGTCCCAGTCGCGCAGCGAAAAAGCGTCCAGCGCCTTGGCAGACACGCTGCACAGTGCCTGATTGTCGCAGGGCGTGTACACCCGCACCGGCGCGCTTTTTCCTTTGACGATCACCTCATCGAGCGCGCGCAAACCAATATTTCTAGGCAGCAGCGCCGCCGTTGCCTGCGACAGCAAGATGCCCGTGCCAAACGCCTTGTTGGCCCCCTCCAGCCGGGCCGCAAGGTTCACGGCGTCGCCAATGGCGGTGTACGAAAACCGCTCTGCTGAACCCACATTGCCCACCACCACGCGCCCCGAGTGCACGCCGATGCGCATGGCAATCGGCGGCAGGCCGCGGCGCTGCAGCGCTTGGCACAGCGCTGGCATGGCCTGCTGCATGGCAATCGCTGCGCGCACTGCGTGCTCTGCATGGTTGGTGTCCGGCAAGGGCGCGCCCCAGAAAGCCATCAGCGCGTCGCCAATGTATTTGTCGATGGTGCCGCCGCTGGCGTGCACAAGGGGCGCCATGGCGCCGAAGTACAGGCCGAGCAGCTCCACCGTCTGCTCGGCGCTCAGCTGCTCCGAGAGTGTGGTGAACCCGGCCAAATCGGTGAATAACAGCGTGACTTCGCGCGCCTCACCACCGAGCTGCATCAGCTCGGGCTCTGCGATCAGCCTGGAGACCACTTCAGGCGGCACGTACTGCGAGAACATCGCCCGCGTGGCGCTTGCGCGCTGGCGCACCGCGGCGTAGGCAACAAGCGCACTTGCGCCATAAATGCCGACGGTGCACGCAATCGGAAGCAGGGGCGGCAGCCACTGCCCCGCCTTCCAGAACAACACCCACGAGAGCAGCGCCATGCCGCCGACGAGGCTGGCAGCCAGCGCCGCTACCGCCGCTGGGTGCCAGCGCACACTGGCAGGAAGCAGTACCCCGAATGCCAGCAACACCAAAGCCAGCGACCAGACCTGCGGCGCGAGCCGCAAGCCGTCGCCGCTGGCCAGGTTGTCGAGCAACGTGGCCTGAAGCTCCACGCCGGGGAAAAGGCGCTCGCCGCCCAGCGCTGCGAACGGCGAATTGAAGAGGTCGGCCTGGCTGTGCTGCAGCTCGCTTGCTGTGAGCGCAGAGCGGCCGACCAGCACCACCTTGCCGCGAAAAAATCCGGGCGGCAGCAGCCCGGCCTCAAGTGCTTGGTAGTAGGAGCGCGTATCAAACGTGCCCCGCGGACCGCGGTAGGCAATGAGGTCGGTCGGCGAAAAAGCTGCGTGTGGCGATGCTGCGTGGGCCAGCGCGGCGGAAAAGCTGCCCTCGCGTGCGGGCATGCGGCGCACGACAAAGTCGTCGTCGGGCTGAACCCCCGCGTTGCCGTACTGGGCGCCCGCATCGATGAAGGCGCGCAGTGGCAACACATCGGTCCAGAGGGTTGCGCTGCTGCTCTCTACCTTCTCGCGCGTGGACGCCAAAACCACCGGCAGACCGGCTGCCGTTGCGGCGGCAAGTGCTTCAGCGAGCGCTGCGTCTTCTGCGGGTGCACTCGGGTCGGCAAAGACCACGTCAAAGCCGACGGCAGCAGCGCCGTCCTCGCGCAGTCGGTCCACCAGACGCGCGTGCAAGCTGCGCGGGAAAGGCCAGCGCTGCTGCACCTCCTGAAACGTGGGCTCGTCGATGGCGAGCACGACCACCGGGAGGTGGCTGCGGCGCGACGCGGCGAGCGACGTCCAGAGATCAAACGTCTTGAACTCCAGCGCGTGCCAAGGCCGGCTGAGCGATGCCGCGCCCACCAGCAGCAGCGCCAGCAGGGCAGCGCCGAGCAAGACGGCGAGGCGCTTAAAACCGGTAGCGCGCATCAAGCACGTAGCGGGTTTTTTGGTTCGCAGACTTCGGGCCGAGGAGGTTGAGTGCGGCTACGCCAATCGTCCAGTGCTTATCCTGAGTTTCCCAAAACCCCACAAGGTCCAGGCTCCAGCCGGGCAGACGGCGCGTGAGGTTGTTCTGGTCTTCGAAGCGCTCGGATCGGTACACCACCCGCCCGCTGAGATACACCCGCGCGCTGGTCGCCCAGGTGGTGCCCAGCACCAGCGTGTGGCGCGGGATGTAGGGAATGAATTGCGTCTGCGCGACGGAAGCTGTAGCGCCCGGCGCTGGGTCGGTTTCGCCGTGCTGGTAGTGGTATTTTCCGTACAGCGACCAGCGGTTGCTCACCATGTGATTCACACCGGCCGCGAGCGTGCGCAGCGTGCCAGCATCGTAGGTAGGTGTGTCTTCCAGAATTTCGACCGTCGACAGGTTGACGATGGGCGCGGTGCGCAATTCCTGAAGGAACAGTAGGCTCGGCGTGCCCAAATCCACACCCAGCCTTCCGTAGTTGCGCACGCGCAAATGGTCGGCGCGGACATTCAAAAATGTGCGGTTGCCCAGTTCCTGACTCCACTGCGCGACCAGGCGCTTATGGCGGCCACCGGCTGCCACGAGGCGGTCCTCGACGGCGATGCCCGCTGTTTCGATGCGGGTCAACGTCGATGTGCTCAAGGGGCGCAGCCAGTCCTGGTAGGCCAGGCGCAGCGTGCTGCCGTTTGCGGGTTTAAGCACCATCCCCAAGCGGGGCGTGAAGGCGTGCTCGGTGCCTTTGACTTTGACGTCGCTGTTGTCCCCTAGACCAGAATTAAAAAGGACTACGGCCGATGCGCGGGCGAGGTCAATGCCCATTTCCTGCATCGCCAGAGCACCGTCCACAGTGAGCGCGGCGCTGAGTTCCTTCTGGCCATCCAAGGTCAGGCCGGTGTAACGGCGCTTGAAGGCGCTCTGGTCGGTCACCAGGCCGGTGTCAGAAAAGGACGTTCCCGCGCCGGTTGTGACGCGAAGAACACCGGGGATGGCGCTTGCGAAAGCTGTCTTTTCTTCTGAGTGTTCCAGCGCGATGCTCCAGCGCTCACCTGGTGCAGGGTCTACGCTGTGGCGCAGCTGCAAGTCGGTGAGTGCATTACGGACCGCAGCCGAACGCGCGCCTTCGCCATCGGCCGACGGCAGTTGAAATTTGACCGGGAAATTGGCTTGATCCACCGCGTCCAGAGTGCGACCGATCTTGATCCACGTCTGTTCGGTTGGGCTCCACCGGTACGACAGCCCCAAAACCCCTTGTTGCTTGGTTTGAGACGCCTGCGACGCCAACAGGTTGCGCGCACCCAGTCGGGTGTTGAGGTGGTTGCCATAGGCAAACAGATTGAGCCGCTCGTTCGGTTGCATTCCTAAGCCGAGGGTCAGCACATCGGCGTTGATGTTCGCCATGCCGGTGGCGTCGAACGAGGTTGCAGCGTTTTCTTCTCCCACCGCGATGGGCAGGTGCTGAAACCGTGCCTTCTGCGCCTTCACGAACCACGACACCGGCACCTGCCGGTTGTCCATGCCGTTGAGCGTGACGGAAGGCGCGCTCAGCGTGTACAGATCTTTCTCATACCAAGCGTCCACGATTCCGTGACTGCCCGGACGCTGCAGCAGCGACGAGTAGCGTTGGCTGGCGCCAAACGCCATCGGGTCGGTCAGAAAACCCTGAAAAAGCGCGGAATTTTTGTTGAACTCGCCCGGGTAGCGGTCGGCCAGAAACAGATGGCTCGCGCCCCAGTAGGGCGAAAAGCTTTGCTGGGCCAGTTCCAGCGCCCAGTCTTCCATGCCGAAAAAGGCGAGCGACGCGCCCAGGTTGGCGCTGCCCTTCTGGTCGTTGGCCAGCTGGTTGAGCGACTTGAGATAAGGCAGGTGCTCCACCGCTGCGCGCGCCGCCTGTACCGCCTCGCCCGGCCGGAACAAATCGGTGTAAATCTGCGCCAGCAGCATGTAGGGGATGGGGTCTTTGTCGTCCAGTGCGCTGGCCTGCTGCAGGGTGGTGATGGCGTCTTGGTGGCGGTCCAGTTGGTAGTAGGCGACCGCCGTCCAGGTGCGTGCACGGGCGTAGCGAGGCTCCATCACGCCGGCGCGCAGAAAGGCGTCCAGCGCAGCCTGTGGTTGGCCTTGCTTGAGGCGCAGCAGCCCCAAACCTGTAAGCGCTACGTAGTCGGCAGGGTGGTCGTCCAGCGCTCTGGCAAACGCAGTTTCGGCGTCGGCAAAGCGGTTGGAAAACGTCTCCAGTGTGCCGCGCTCGCCCTGCACGCCGGCGGCATGCGGGTCCAGTGCCAGCGCCTGCTGCAGGTTGCGGCGGGCGGGCCCGGTGTTCTCTCGCTCGGCTTGCACGCTGCCCAGCCCCAGCCAGCCGCGGGCGTCTTGCGGCGCCAGCGTTGCCGCCTGGCTGTAGGCGGCCAGTGTGGCCGGGGCGTCGCCCTGGCGGCGGGCCAGCGCAGCGCGGGCCAGCGCCAGTTCGGGGTTGGCGACGTCCTTCGCTTCGGCCAACGTCGCCTGCGCTTCCGGCGCGCGATCGGTCAGCAGTTGGGCGCGGGCCAGTTGTGCCAGCAGTGCTGGGTGTGCGGGCCACAGCTGCAGTGCGCGCTGCAGCGTACGGATGGCGTCGGCGCCTTCGCCGTCCATCAGCAAAACGTCGGACTGCATGAGCCACACCGCAAGCGGCGGCTTGTGCTGCATTTGGCGATCCAGCAGGGCATGGGCCGTCCGCAAGTCCCCGGCTTGCAATGCGGTGGCTATGTCCAATGCAGCGACCCATTCCGGTGGGGCGCTGGCGCGCGCCCGCTCCAGCGCTGTGCGCGCCGCTTCGATGTCGTGGGCTGCCAGCGCGGTGCGCACCGGCTCGAGCGACGAAGGAAGCGGCGCAGCGGCCAAGTGCGGCAGGGGGTCGGCCTGCAAGGCGTTGACCCACTGCACGCGGTCGCGTGGCTGGCCCAGCACCAGTTTGACTGGTGCTTTGCCGACTTCGGCGTAGGCCGCTTCGTTGGCACCTACGGCAATGCGGCCTTGGTCGTTGCCGAAGTCCACTGTGCCCGAAAGCACTGTCAGCATCGTGCGGCCGTCGGCTTCAACCCGCAGGTCCCAGTCGGTGCCGCGGATGGCGGCGGTCGCGGCCGGTGTTTCCATTTGCAGCGTGCTGCCGCTCGGGCGGCGGGTCTGCGTCCATACGCGGCCAGCGTCCAAGCGCAGGGTGGTGACCGGCTGGCGGGCAGTGGCAATGCCCTTCACTTGCAGCACGGTGTTTTGGTGCAAGCGCAACTGGGTCTCGTCGGCAAACACCAGCGCCATGCGGGCGGCTTCCCGCGTGCGCACGAAATCTCCCGGCGCCAACGCCTGCGCAAGCCGGGCAGGGTGCCACTCGGGCGCGCTGGCGGCGCGCTGATCGCCTTGCCCCTGAAGGCTGACGATTTCAGCGGCCGCGCCCGGCGCAAGCGCGGCAAGGCTGGTGAGCGGCCAAGTACAAGCCAGCAAGGCTGTCAGGGCAAATCGGGTCGGGCGTTGGGACATGGCAGCTTCTCCTGGGAAAAAAGGGGCGCAAACCATGGTCAGCCACGACTTCGCTCCAAGGCTTATTGTGAGTAAAGAACGCAATAAATCAAAAATTACCTTTGGAATCAGGACGGCGATGTGGCTTCAGCGTGCAGGTTTTGCGCGCTCGGGGTCGAATCCGATTGGGGTGTTGCCGCTGTAGTCGCAAAGCGAAAAGCAGAAGAAAACGGCTGCAGCGCTTTTAAATAAAGCGCTATCAGCTATCAATTTTGAAAATCTTGGAGGCTTGACGCAGCAAGGGTTGCGCCGCGAACGCCCCATTTGTGGGGGTTTGTCTGCCGCGTTACACACCAAAGGGCCCTGCGGCTCTAGCATGGGGGCGACAACGCATTTCTCTTCCCCCTTTGCCTCTCATTGGCTTCTTTCATGCTCAACTTCAACTTCTACAACCCCACCCGCATTCTTTTTGGCGCCGGCAAAGTCGCCGAAATCGACCAGTTCGTACCTAAGGACGCCCGTGTCCTGGTGCTCTTCGGCGGTGGCAGTGCGCGCAGCACCGGTACTCTTGACGAAGTGCTGGCCGCGCTGGGCAGCCGCACCGTGTTTGAGTTCGGCGGCATCGAGCCCAACCCGACCTACGAAACGCTTTCGCGCGCTGTGGACATGGCGCGCGCCGAGCGCATCGACTACCTTCTCGCGGTGGGCGGCGGCTCGGTGCTCGACGGCTGCAAATTCGTCGCCGCGGCAGTCCCGTTTGAGGGCGACACCTGGGCCATTCTGGAAAAGCGCGGCAGCAACATCACCCGCGCTCTGCCCATGGGCGCTGTGCTCACGCTGCCGGCCACCGGCTCGGAGATGAACAGTGGCGGAGTCGTCACGCGCAAGTCGACGCACGCCAAGCTGGCATTTTCCAGCCCGCTGTGCTTTCCGCAGTTCTCGGTGCTTGACCCGACCAAGACCTATACCTTGCCGCCAAGGCAAATTGCCAACGGCCTGGTGGACGCCTTCGTGCACACCATGGAGCAGTACCTGACCTATCCCGTCAACGCCCTGTCGCAAGACCGGTTTGCCGAAGGCCTGTTGCAAACGCTGATTGAAATCGCGCCACGCGCCATGCAGGAAGGCGAGCCCGACTACGAAAACCGCGCCAACCTGATGTGGACCGCCACGCTCGCGCTCAATGGCCTGATAGGCGCCGGTGTGCCGCAGGACTGGGCCACGCACATGATGGGCCACGAGCTCACTGCGCTGTACGGCATCGACCACGCGCGCACGCTGGCCATCGTGCTGCCGCAAGTCATGCAGGCGCGCCGCGAGGTCAAGCGGGCGAAGCTGCTGCAGTACGGCGAGCGCGTCTGGGGCATTACCGAGGGCAGCGACGACGAGCGTATCGACGCCGCCATCACCCGCACCGTGGCCTTCTTCGAAAGCGTAGGCGTCCCCACGCGCCTGTCTGCCTACCAGCTCGGCGGCGAAGCAGTGGACGCGGTCGTGAAGGCGCTGACCGATCACGGCATGGTCAAGCTCGGTGAGCAGCGCGCCATCACGCCCGAAGTCAGCCGCGAGATACTGACCGCCGCGCTGTGAGTTAACAAGCGCAAGGGCGATTCCGCGCCCTGCGCGGTTTTGCTATTCACTGTATATTTAAACAGTGAATACGCAATCCAAACTCGCCATCCTGGCCGACGCCGCCAAGTACGACGCGTCTTGCGCGTCCAGCGGTGCGCCCAAGCGGAGCTCCATCGGCGGCAAGGGCATTGGTTCGACTGAGGGCATGGGCATTTGCCACAGCTACGCACCCGATGGCCGCTGCATCTCACTGCTGAAAGTCCTGCTGACCAACTTCTGCCAGTACGACTGCCTGTACTGCGTGAACCGCGTCAGCAGCAACGTGGCGCGGGCGCGTTTCACCGTCGATGAGGTGGTGCAGCTCACGCTCGATTTTTATCGCCGCAACTGCATTGAGGGCCTGTTCCTCTCCAGCGGCATCATCCAAAGCCCCGACTACACCATGGAGCAGGTGGTGGAGGTGGCGCGCGTGCTGCGCCAAGTGCACGACTTTCGGGGTTATATCCACCTCAAGACCATCCCCGACGCCTCTCCCGAGCTGCTGGCCAGCGCCGGGCGCTACGCCGACAGGCTTTCCATCAACGTCGAGCTGCCAACCGAGGCCGGCCTGGCGCAATTGGCGCCCGAAAAGAACACCGGCGCCATTCGCCGCTCCATGGCCAACATGGCGGTACACATTGAAGACGCCAAAACTGCGCGGCGCGAGCAGGCCGCCACGCGTATCGTCTCCATGCCCCAGTCGCGCCGCGCCTCGCGTGCACCGGCCCCGCGCTTCGCGCCCGCCGGCCAAAGCACGCAAATGATTGTGGGCGCCGATGCCGCCGACGACAGCACCATCCTCGCCACCAGCGCGCAGCTCTACGGCAGCTACCGGCTGCGGCGCGTGTACTACTCCGCGTTTAGCCCGATTCCCGACGCGGCCCGCGCGCTGCCGCTGGTGGCGCCGCCCACGGTGCGCGAACACCGTCTGTACCAAGCCGATTGGCTGATGCGCTTCTACGGCTTTGCGCACGAGGAAATCGTGCCGCAGCATCAAGGCGGCATGCTGGCGCTGCACATGGACCCCAAGCTCGCCTGGGCCATCGGCCACCGCGAGCAGTTCCCCGTGAACCTGAACACCGCCGCGCGCGGCACGCTGCTGCGCGTGCCGGGCCTGGGCGTTCGCACGGTGGACCGGCTGCTCGCCACGCGCCGCGTGCGGCGCCTGCGCCACGCCGATCTGCTGAGCCTGCATGTGCCGCTTGCCAAAGTGTTGCCTTTCGTCGAGCTTGCCGACTACCGCCCCGGCCGCCTGCTGGACGCACCCGACCTGGCCCAGCGCCTTGCGCCTGCGCCGCGCCAGGCATCGCTGTTCGACTGAGCTGGCAATGCGCAGCATCCGGCTCGCCCACGCCACCGACCTCGCAGGTTTCCGCGTTGCGGCGCGCGCACTCGTGCGCGCCGGCATTGCGCCGCCCGACGTGCACTGGAGTGCTGCAGACGCGGCCCACGGCACCGGCGATTTGTTTGATGCCGAACCTGAAAGTCTTGTTGCCGAAGGCGCACCCGCGGGAATGGATGGCTTGGTTGAGCGCCACACCGCACCCGCCGTTCCGCGCGAATTTTTGGCCGATTGCGAACGCTTGGTGCTGCACCGTGAGCCCGCGCGCTTTGCGCTGATGTACCGCCTGCTGTGGCGCCACGCGCACGATGTGCGCTTGCGCCACGACGCCCTCGACACCGACCGCCAACTCGCCCGCCACATGGTGCATGCCGTGGCGCGGGACATGCACAAGATGCGTGCCTTCGTACGCTTTCGGCAGGTGCTTGAACCCGATGGCAGTACCGTGCACGTCGCCTGGTTCGAGCCCGAGCACCACATCGTGCAGGCCAACGCCGGCTTCTTTGCGCGCCGCTTTGCCGGCATGCGCTGGGCAATCCTCACGCCCGAGTGCAGTTTGCGCTGGGACGGCAAGGCCTTGCATTCCGGCCCGGGGGCCGAGCGCAGCGACGCGCCGCCGCCCGATGCCGGCGAAGCGCTGTGGCTGACCTACTACCGCCACATCTTCAACCCTGCACGCCTCAAGCTGGACATGATGCGCAAGGAGATGCCGCGCCGCTACTGGCACAACCTGCCTGAGGCGCAGCTCATTGGCGAGCTGGCGCAGACGGCGCTTGAGCGCAGCAGCCAGATGGTGGCGGCCGAGGCGAGCGCACCGCGCCGGCGCATCGTGCCGCTGGCGGTGGAGCGAACGGTATTTGCACCTTCCTCCCCCGCTTTGGGTGGGCAAGCCGGCCTGCAACAGCTCTACGCCGCTGCGCAAGTTTGCTCGGCCTGCGCCATCGGCCCATGCGCCACGCAAGCGGTGCCGGGCGAGGGGGCACTTGCGCCCCAGCGCATGCTGGTGGGCGAGCAGCCGGGCGACCAGGAAGATTTGCAAGGCCGTCCCTTTGTCGGACCGGCCGGCCAGTTGCTTGACCAGGCGCTGGCGCAGCTCGGCTGGCCGCGCGAAACGCTGTACCTGACCAACGCCGTAAGACACTTCAAATACGTGCCGCGGGGCCGCCACCGGCTGCACCAGCGCCCCACGGTGGCCGAAATGCAAGCCTGCGGCCCATTTCTAGACCGCGAAATTTCCATAGTCGCGCCGCGCCAACTGCTGGCGCTGGGCGCCACCGCCGCGCACGCGTTGCTCGGTCGGGCCGTGAAGATCGACGATGCGCGCGGGCAGTGGCACCAGGGTGTTCACGGCTTGCCGGTGCTTGTGGCCTGGCATCCGTCGGCCTTGCTGCGCGCGGCGCCGGGTGAGCGCGAGCGTATGCACGTAGAGTGGCTGCGCGACCTGGCAACGATGGAGCCGGTGGGCGTCTGAGCGTCTAACAGTCGTCGCTTCGCTTAGGGCCTTGGGTCGAGGCAGCACGGGCAGTGATGACCCCAGCCGTTTGCTGCAAGAATGCGGCGGACTTTCACTTTCTTGGAGATTCCCCATGCTGCCACCGCTGACTGGCATCCGCGTCGTCGAATTCGAAGGCATTGGCCCCGGCCCCCTCGCTGGTCGCATGCTGGCCGATATGGGCGCAGAGGTGACGGTGATTGCCCGCCCGCAGCCCGGCGGCGTCGCGGCGCTGCTGGGCGGCAATGGCGACAACCCTCTGCGGCGCGGCAAGACCGTGGTGCTGCTCGACTTGAAGCAAGACGCTGCGCGCGCCGAAGCCCTTGCCTTGGTGGCGCAGGCCGACGCCCTGATCGAGGGCAACCGCCCCGGCGTAATGGAGCGCCTGAAGCTCGGCCCTGCGGACTGCGCAAAGCTCAACCCGCGCATCGTCTACGGCCGCATGACCGGCTGGGGGCAAAGCGGCCCGCTGGCGCAGGCGGCGGGGCACGACCTCAATTACGTGGCGCTCACCGGCATGCTCGCGCTCTCCGCCCACCGGGGCGAGCGGCCCATCGTCCCGCCAACCGTGCTTGGCGATGCGGGCGGGGCGCTCAGCCTCGCCTTTGGCATGGTGTGTGCGATTTTGGAAGCGCGCAGCAGTGGCCGCGGCCGGGTGGTGGACGCCGCCATCGTCGATGCGGTCGCCATGCTCGGCGGCATTGCGCAGTGGATTTTGGCCAGCGGCCAGCTGGGCGGCGCGCACCCCAGCCCGTTTCACGATTCGCCCTTCTACGACGTGTACCGCTGCGCCGACGGCGGCTGCATCACGCTGGGCGCGCTGGAGCCGCAGTTCTATGCGCTGCTGCTGGAAAAGCTGGGCTTGGCCGATGTCGAAGCGGGCCGTCAGTACGACACGCGCGCTTGGCCGGCGTTGAAGGAGCGGCTTACCGCGCTTTTTGCCAGCCAACCGCGCGCGCACTGGGAAGCGTTGCTGGAAGGAACGGACGTGTGCTTTGCCCCAGCGCTCAGTCCGCAGGAAGCGGCAATGCATCCGCACAACCTGGCGCGGGGCACGTATTCGCGCACAGCGTCTGGCGGTTTGGAGGTCGCGCCTGCGCCGCGCTTTTTGCCGCTGGTGGAAGGTGCGGAGCGTGCGCAATGAAGGCCGTGCGCGTGCTCCTAAGCCTGTTCGCAGTCTTGGTCGTCGCAGTGGCGGCGCTTGCCGCATGGGCGTGGGCGCCTGACCTGCCCAAGGCGGAGCTGGAGCAGCGCTGGGCGCAGTCGCCGTCCACTTTCATCGAAGTTGCAGGCCAGCGCGTGCACCTGCGCGATGAAGGGCCGCGGGACGACCCCACGCCGATCGTGCTGATCCACGGCACCTCGGCCAGTCTGCACACTTGGGACGGCTGGGCAGACGCACTGAAGGGCCAGCGCCGGATGATTCGCTTTGACCTGCCAGGCTTTGGCCTCACGGGCCCCAATGCGATGGGCGACTATTCGATGGCGACCTACGTGCAGTTCGTCCGCGCAGTTCTGGACCAATTGGGCGTGCAGCGCGTGGTGCTGGGTGGCAATTCGCTGGGTGGCGAAGTGGCGTGGGAGACCGCGTCCGCATTGCCGCAGCGGGTAGAAAAGCTCATTTTGGTCGATGCGGCCGGCTACGCTTTTGAATCGGAATCCGTGCCGCTGGCCTTTCGGGTCGCGCGCACACCGGGCCTGAGCGTGCTGATGGGGAAGTTGCTGCCGCCCGGCATGGTCGAAAAATCGGTGCGCAATGTGTACGGAGATCCGACGCGCGTCACACCGGCGCTGGTGCAGCGCTACAGCGACCTGGCCCGCTACCCGGGCAACCGCCGCGCGCTCACAAGGCGCATGGCGCAGCTCAAAGCGGGCAGCCAACAGGACATACGTAGCCTGAAGCTTCCCACACTCATCATTTGGGGCGCGCACGACCGCCTGATTCCTCTGGCCAACGGCAAACGCTTTGCGGCCGATATTCAAGGCTCGGAGTTGGTCGTCTTTAACGACCTGGGCCATGTGCCGCAGGAGGAAGACCCGGCCGCCACGGTTGCGGTGGTGGCGAAATTTTTGGAGCAAACGGCGCCTGCCTCCAACTGATCTTAGGAACGGCGCTGCGCGCCCATCTGATAGCTTGCATTCGCCCCGGTGCTGCCGCGCCGCCTGCAGACGAATGTGCTGGGTAGAAAGGAATAGGTCATGAAAATTGCGGTCATGGGCGCGGGGGCTGTGGGCTGCTACTACGGCGGCATGCTGGCGCGCGCCGGGCATGAGGTGGTGCTGGTCGCCAGACCCGCCCATGTCGAAGCCATGCAGCGTGAGGGACTGCTGCTGGAGACCCAAGCCTTTCAGGAGCACATTCGCGTGCAGGCCAGCACGTTGCCCTCAGCCGTGCAAGGCGCGCAGTGCGTGCTGTTCTGCGTCAAATCCACCGACACGGAAAGCGCGGGCCTGGCCATGGCGCCGCATCTGGCCGAAGGCGCCACCGTGCTCAGCCTGCAGAACGGCGTGGACAACGCAGAGCGGCTGCAGGCCGTGCTGCAGCGCCCGGTACTGCCCGCCGTTGTCTATGTGGCCACTGCAATGGCCGGCCCCGGCCATGTGCGCCACTTTGGTCGGGGTGAGTTGGTGATTGCCCCGTCCCCGAGCAGCGGGCAGTTTGCAGAGGCCTTCGCCGCTGCTGGCATACCCGTGCAGGTCTCAGACAACGTGGCCGGCGCCCTGTGGGCCAAGCTGGTGCTCAACTGTGTCTACAACCCGCTGTCGGCCATCACCGGGCTGCCCTATGGCGAAATCGTCAACAGCGCAGAGCTGAACATTCCCAAGATGATGGACGACATCGTGCAGGAGTGTTTGGCGGTGGCGCAGGCCAGCGGCATTGTGTTGCCGGCAGGCACGGCCGAGGCAGTGCTGCCGCTGGCGGCCACCATGCCCGGCCAGATTTCCTCCACCGCGCAAGACTTGGCGCGCGGCAGGCACAGTGAAATTGACCACCTCAATGGTTTTATCGTGCGCCGGGGCGAGTTTCTGGGCATTGCCACGCCAGCCAACCGGCTGCTGCACATATTGGTGCGCCTTCTGGAAAAACGGTTGTCCGTTCCGCCAACCGCTTGAGTTCGTGCTCGCTTGCCTGCGGCTTGGCGCCCGTGCGCTCAGTTTTCGACCCGCGCCGTCTCCACAAACACCAGTTCGCAGGAATCCGCGCCCGAGTCGGTGCGGGTCAGCGAACTCGTCCAGCGCCAGCCGCTGGCGTCGGTCGCCTTCACCAGCTGCCCAGTGAGGCGAACGAAGTCGCCTTTCTTGGCTTTGCTGAGGGTCTTCTCCACGGCGGCAGTGGCCGGAATCAAGTGCATGTTGGCCGAGGACGCGACGATTTCCTGCACAGGAATGGGCGGTGCGTCCCGCCAGCGGTAGAAGTACCAGCGCCGGCCCTGGCTGATATCCAGTTGGCCGTACACCGCCGGGTCGGCCATGCGCTTCCAGCCCAGTGCCAAATCCAGTGGCGCAAGCTTTGCATCCTTGCCAAGGTAATAGTCCTCTCGCGAAAGCACCTTGGCGTCGATCGCAAAGCGCGCCAGCGGCTGAATCTGAAAGCCCTTGAAGGCAAACGCAGCCATGTCGGTGGGGCCTTGCTCGGGTACTTGCAGGGCCGCCTGCGTTGACGGCGCTGGGCCGCTGCCGGGTGCGGGCGAATGGTGGCTGCGCAGCGCCTCGATGGCGAAGAACGCCACCAGCATCACCGCCCCGACTTGGAGAACCGTCTTGCGCTGCATGGCAGCGCTCAGCGTGTGCTGCGCTTTCGCACAGATGTCCCAGCGCTCAGCGCGCGTTCAATGGTGGTGGCCGTGGTCGCCATGCACATGGCGGTGTTGAATTTCTTCGGCGCTGGCAGCGCGCACGCCGGTCACCTTGCAGCTGAAGCGCAGCGCCTGGCCGGCGAGCGGGTGGTTGCCGTCCAGATGCACCTCGGCGCCCTTGATCTTCATGACATTGAACATTTGCTGCTGGCCGTCTGCGCCCGCACCTTGCAGTTGGCCGCCGACCTTCACGCCGGGCGGAAACTCGCTTTTTGGAATGGTGCGCACCAGCGACTCGTCGCGCGCGCCAAACGCGTCTTCGACCGCCAGATCAAGCGTGGTCGAGAAGCCGACGGCCTGACCTTCGAGCGCCGCTTCCACCTTGGGAAAAATGTTCTCGTACCCGCCATGCAGGTAGGAAAGATGGGATTTGTCGAGCGGCTTGCCCGCGGGCGTGGTGAGCTGGTAGCTGAGCGTGACGGCCGTGTCCTTGGCGATGTTCATGGGCAAAGTTCTCAAAAATTGGTGAAGGCACGCTGCGCCGGGAGCGCCAGCGCGCGTGAACCGCCATTGTCGGGCACGGCCAGCGCTCGCAGGATCACGCTGCACTAGCCCCCTGCGGCACCTCGTCCTGCGCCTCACCGGGGTAGCGGGCAAAGCGCCGTGCCTCGTTGCCGTGCACCGGGTCGCTAGCCTCCCATGGCCAGCCGCCAAACTGCGTGCGGCGGTAGTCCTGCATGGCCTGCATGATTTCCTGCTGCGTGTTCATAACAAACGGGCCGTACTGCGCCACCGGCTCGCCAATCGGCCGGCCTTGCAGCAGCAGGCATTCGACGGTGTCGCTGCCGGTGTTCTCCAACCACCAGTCTTGCCCGGCCACGACTTCCAGCGCTGCGTGCGCGCTGAGCGCTTGCCCGCCAAGGCGCAGGTGTTGCCCGCCAAAGAAATACAGCATGCGGCGAGTTTGCGCACCCTGCGCGGCAGGCAGCAGCCAGCGCGCGCCGGGTTCGAGCTTGAGCGTCCAGATGGCGACGTCGCTGTCCTGCTGCGCCGCCCAGGATTCGGGTGGCGGCGGCAGGGGCGCATCGGCGCCGGGGAGGGCGCCAGCGACCACTGTCAACGTGGTCGTGCGGCCCGCGTCGTCCTGGTGCACCAAGCGCGGAATATGCTCGTTCCACAGCATGGTGAAGTGCGGCGCGACCATTTTGTTGGCGGCCGGCAGGTTCAGCCAGATTTGAAACAGCTCCAGCGGGTTGGGTGCGTCGGTGTTGAGCAGCGGGAACATCTCAGAATGCTGGATGCCGCGGCCGGCCGTCACCCACTGCACGTCGCCGCCGCCAAAGCGCGCGGCGGCGCCCAGCGAATCGGCGTGGTCGATCAAGCCCTTGCGCACCAAGGTTACGGTCTCAAAGCCGCGGTGCGGGTGGCCGGGGAAGCCGGGCACCACATCGCCGTGGTACATGCTCCAGCCGTCTTTGCGGCTGAAGTCGCTGCCAATCTGCCGGCCTTCCAGCGCCACAGCCGGGCCGCGCTCGGCATTGCCGGCCGGGTAGGCATCGTCGTGGTGGGCGCAAAACAAAAAGGGGTCGAGCGTGGGCCACTGCGGGCCGAGCGGTTGGCTTTGTAAAACGGGGGAAGTGGCAACGGGCGACTGCATACAAGCTCCTTTCGGTGGCGACCACCCAGGGCGCCGGGGGCCATTGCCTTTATATGGGGACTTGCCGGCCAGCAAAAGACCTTGCGCGTGGAACGCTGCGGTGCACTGTGCAGAACAACATGCGCCAAGTTAAATCGCCTGATGGCATTTGGGATTTGAAAAAATTCAATGAAAACGGCATCAAACGCTTATCTGGTAAGCGCGAGCAGCTATTCTAAAAATAGCGTTTTTGGCTTGTGACGCCCGCTGCCTGGGGCACGCAATTGCTTCACTCGGCATCGAGCACGCCGTGGACGTAGTCGACTTTTGGGGTTCGAAATCGCATCGCGGCCCACGCGCCGAAGAGCTTTGCGAAAAACGACAGCGTGTGGGTTTTGGGGTTGGGCACGTCGTCTGGAAGCTGGGCGCCTGCCGGGCGGTCGCGCGTCATCGTCCGAATTTCGAGCGCTGGCAGCAGCGTGTGCGGCCACAAGCCGCCGTAGATGCTCAGCCAATGCCCCTGGGAGAACTCCAAAAACATGGGCGTGTTGCAGCAGCTGGCCACCACCCGGCGTGTTGTGGACTCGGGCGACAAGCGGTGCTCGCGCAGCTGCTCGCTTCCCTTTGTGCAGCGCACGCGGTCCTTGCGATACAGCACAAAGCGCGTGGCGCCCGCCTCATTGAGCAGGGTCGGCGCGCCGGGAAGCCGCTGCAAACGCGAGCCTGCGTTTTGGCAGTCGGCGCACAGGCACTCTGCGCTCACGATGGGGTTGCCCCGCACTTCCAGCTGCACGCGTTCGCATTTGCAGGTCAACAAGCTTGTGTCTGTCATGCCTTTTATCCTTTTGGTTTCGGACGAGGCGCCCGTGATTCCAGTGCGCGGACTTCAAAGCCAACCGGGAGCGCGCAACCACGCCGCTTGCTCACTTGGTCAGCGCAGTCTGGACTCAAACGCGATGGACAGGCCTTGCTCGGTCACCGTGATGGCGCCCGGCTGCAGGCTCAGGCCGTGCAGAAGGGCAAGGTCTCTTTCTTCCAGCCGGTGCAGCACCACTTCCCCAAGCGCGCGCTTTGCAAGACGCGGTGCCCAGGCGTGCAGCAGCGCCGCGGCCACCGGGTCCAACCCTTCGATCTCCAGCTTTTGCACAGCGATGTTGTGGGCGCGCAGCGTGCTGTCCTTTGGCTCGTAGCGCAGACCGAATTCGACTTCCAGCGCGCCTTGGTGCGGTTTGCCTACGGCCTGCCCGCTGAGCGTGGCAGGCAAGCGCGCGCGCAGGCGATTGGTTTCGGGCCGCAGTGCCAAGCCGGGCGACTGCAATTCGAGTGTCGCAAGGCCAGCGAGCGGAAAGCTGCGGGGGAAGCGTTCGCTGAGCATGGCAAGCAGTTCGGCGAGTGACACCGTGTAGCCGGAAATCCCCATGCCGGCAGCAGCGGGGCGCAGCCCGGCCGTCAGCGCAATCACAGCAGCAGCGCCAGCGCCCAGCAGCCAACGCCGCCGGTCCATGCCGTGCGGCAAATAGATGCCGCTGGTCGCGCTGGTGGCGCTGGGCATTGCCGTCTTCAGCGCCCCACCACGGCCCAACCGGCGCGCTGGTCGCGCTTGTCGTTGGTGTATTCCCATGCGGTGCCGCAGCGCTCGCACACATGGCGCGTGACGATGACGATGTCGTTGCCGTGCTCCTCGCGGCGGTGGCCGCCTTGCCGCAGTTCGGGGTGGCCGGGCGCGCGGCGCCAGTTGCGCTGGATGCCGGTGCAGGCGTCGCACAGCTCCATCTTTTTCAGTTCGCTCTCGCGGGCGGGGTCTTTGCCGGAGGTCATGGGGTCTTTCGGTCGGAATGGTGCGCACATCAAGGGCGCGCAAAGGGAAACTGTACGTCAAGCGCCGCCGCAGCTTGAAAATTCAAGTAAAAACAGGCCCTGGCGCTTATCCATCAAGCGCGGGCAGCTACGAAATCAATAGTGAAGGCGCTACCAGGGCAGCGCTTCGCCGTTGTACGAAAAGAATCCGCCGCTGTCTTGCGGCTGCAGACCATCAAGCACGGCCAGCATGTCGGCGGCCGCCACCATCGGCGCGCGGCCAATCTCCGCGCCGCGGAACGGGGCGGAAAGCGCCGAATCCACCGTGCCGGGGTGCAACGCCACCAGCACGGCGCCCGGTTGCTGGCGCGCAACCTCGATGGCCGCCGTTTTCACCAGCATGTTCAGCGCCGCCTTTGATGCCCGGTAGCTGTACCAACCACCCAGCCGGTTGTCGCCCACACTGCCCACTTTGGCAGACAGCAGCGCGAACACTGCACGCTCGCGTGCCAGCAGCGGCGTGAAGTGGGCCAGCAGCAGCGCCGGGCCAAAGGTGTTGGCGCGGAAGATTTGGATGAGCTGCGCATAGTTGAGCTGCGCCAAGCGCTTCTCGGGCAGGCAAAGTGCGCTGTGCAGCAGGCCGGCAGCGTTGACGATCAAATGGAACGGGCCCTCGCCCCGCAGCGCCTGCGCCGCTTCGGCCACACTGGGCTCGTCGTCAAAGTCGATGCGCGGTTGGCTGCTGCGGCAAAGCCCGAGCACTGCGGCGCAGCGAGGGTCCGCCTGCAGGTGGCGCACCATGGCCGCGCCGATGGCGCCGCTGCTGCCCACAATGAGGGCGCGGTACGCAGCCGGCAGTGAGTGCATGGAAGGCAGGGCGGCAGTAGGCATGGCGCCAGTGTGCCTGCAATGGCGCGCCAATGCAGCGCGAAAAAATGTGGATCAAAATGGCCTCAAGCGCTTGATTGGCAAGCGCTACCAGCTATTTATTTAGGAGTCACATGGCCGCTGTCGCTGGGCCTTCTGAGAGTTTGCAGCCGGTCTGCATCGATTTCACAGCCGACTCGGCCGAGGTCGCGCGGCGGCTGATTGGCGTCACGCTGCTGGTCGATGGCGTGGGTGGCCGCATTGTGGAAACCGAAGCCTACGACCAGCAAGACCCGGCATCGCACACCTTCACCGGGCCCTCGGCGCGCAACGCCGCCATGTTTGGCCCGCCAGCGCATGTCTATGTGTACCGCTCCTATGGCCTGCACTGGTGCATGAACCTGGTCTGCCGCGAGGCCGGCCACGGTGCGGGCGTGCTGCTGCGCGCCTTGGAGCCCACGCACGGGCTGGACGCAATGCGCGAACGCCGCGGCCTGCAAGACCCGCGCCTGCTCTGCGCCGGCCCCGGTCGGCTGGCGCAGGCGTTGGGCGTGGACCACGGCTGGAACCATCGCCCAGTGCTGCCGCCCACGCTCGCGCTGCTGTGGGACGGGCAGACCGTCGATGTGCTGGCGGGCTCCCGCATTGGCATCAGCAAGGCGGTCGAAACCCCTTGGCGCTTTGGCGAGCGGGGCTCGCGCTACCTCAGCCGCGGGTTTGCGCGCCCGGGCTAGGGCGGCAAAGTTCGCGCAAGTTCAGGTGCAGGGCGTCGCCTGCATCGATTGCCAGCTGGTGTTTGGCCTGCAGGTAGTGCTGGGTGTAAACGTCCAGTCAAGCCTCCAGCACAGCGCTGGCCTGCACGTCGCCCGCCAGCGCCAGGCACAGCGCCGCCACTTCTGCCGTGCACAGGTGGTCGGCCCGCGTGGAGCGGCGCAGGCGGTAGCGCGAGAGCTGCTCGGGCTGCAGGCTGAGCACGGGCAGGGCGTCAAGGTAGGGGCTTTTGCGAAACATCTTGCGCGCCTCGGGCCAGGTGGCGTCGAGCAGGATGAAGAGTGGGCGCGGTGCAACCGGGTGCCGGGCAAGTGGGCGCCGAGCTGCCGGTTCGACCCCTGCTCTGGGCACCGCCACTGTGTGGACCACCCGCTCAGGCGCCACAAACTCGCCGGGGAAAACCACATACGGCTGCCACTGCGGGTCGGCCAGCAGAGCCAGCAATGCTGGGTCCACCTCGGTGCGCGCCCAGCCAAAGGCAAAGGTGTCGGCGACCACGTCGGCCACCAGCCAGCCGGTGTTGCTGGGTTTGAGCGGTTCGATGTCGGCCATCAGCAGACAAACGCCTGCGCAGCTGGCGACCTGCGGGCGCAGCGCGCACAGGCAGTGGCTGAGCACCAGCCGGCAGCCGGGGCAGCGCTCGCCCTTGGGGCCGCCGCGTGCCAAAAACGGCTTCACACTGTGCGCCAGGCGCTCACTGCGCAGGCGCGCCACAGCGTGGGGGAAATCGCCCGCGCGGCCCGCGATGGTTGCGCAGGGCGGCGGGCGCTCAGGCACCGCTCAAATGCTCAAGTGCAAACAGCGGCACTTCGGCCTGGCGGCTGAGCCACAGGCCGCCACCGAGCGCGGTGTACCCGGCCTCCAGCCCGCGCCGATAGAGGGCTGAGCGGTGGCGGAACATGCGCGGGTCGGTCAGGTCCTCGTCCAGAATGCCCTGGTCCCAGTCTTCGCGCGAGACCGCCTCCACGTACAGCGCGCCGCAGGAGAGCCGCCCGAGGTTGGCGAGCGCCAGCTTCAAATCGGCCGCGCTCAGGTAGGGCAGCACGCCCTGGCAGATCACCAAATCGTAGGGCGCGCTGACGCGGTAGTCCACCACCGAACCCCGCTCCCAGCCAAAGCGCTGGCATAAGTAGTCGCTCACTTCCACGCCGTGGTACGACGCATTTGGAAAGTGCCGCGCCACCACCTCGCGCCACAGGCCGATGCCGCAGCCCACGTCCAGCACCCGGCGCACGGGAACGCGCAGGTACTGCAGGTAGCTGCAGACGAAGGTGCCCAGCCGCTCGACGTGGCCGGGGTCCACCACGCTGGTTTTCTTGTCGAAATAAAAGCGCTGGTAGTAGGCCTCGTCGAAGGTGTCGGCGGGGGCGGACTTCATCGCGCCAACCCAGCGGCCGAAGCGGTGCAGGTGACCCGCGCGTGCTGCGTCATTTGCGCTTGGGGCGGTGCATGGCGCAGATTTTGTTGTTGTCCGGGTCGCGCAGGTAGGCCAGGTACATCTGCCCGCCCTCTGGGCCACGCAATCCCGGTGGGTCTTCGCAGGCCACGCCGCCGTTGGCCACGCCGGCGGCGTGGAAGGCGTCTGCCTGCTCAGGCGAATCGGCCGCAAAACCCAGGGTGCTGCCGTTGCCGTGGCAGGCGGGCTCGCCGTTGATGGGCGTGCAGATGCCGAAGGTGTTGCCCGCATGGCGGTAGAAGTAGCGCGTGCCGTTGGCGACGCCGGGCGCAGCGCCCAGAGTGGCGAGTACGGCGTCGTAAAAGCGCTTGGATGCTTCGAGGTCTTTGACCCCGACCATGACGTGACTGAACATAGTTGTCTCCGATGGCCCCGAGAAAGGGCGGGTTGAAAAAATTCGGCGCCGGCATGCCCTGTTCGGGCGCGCGGCGCGCCTGCGGATCGTAAACAGCTTTGCATCCCGGTGCAGGCGCGCCAGCGAGGGCCCACCGTCGCCGGTGTACATGGGGACCGCAACGCGATCGTTGCTGCAACAAAAAAGCGCCCGGGATCGCCGGGCGCCTTGCGCAGACCAGGGCAATCAGAAGCGGAAGACGGCCGCTGCGCCCGTGGTGGTGGGCATGCGCTCGGCCGGCACCATCACCACTTCGCCACCGTTCTTGAGCGTGAGTTCGCCCAGATCGTCCAGCAGGTCGTCTACATCCGGGTCGCCCATCTTGCCAGCGGTCACTTTGCCAGTGCTCGCATCGATCCGACCCGGCACCAAGCGGTCGGCCTCGATCAGCAGCGTGGCCTACACGGCCTTCCACTGCTGCTTTGGCAATGTCGGCCAGCAGCTCTGAGCCCAAGGCCTTGGCAGAGGCCGAGCCGTAGCTGTCGAGCAGACCCGACAGGCGATCCAGGTAATACGGCTGGATCAGTTCCCAGGCGCGCTCACGCAGGGCATCGCGGGACATGGCGTCGGGGTGGACGTCGATGGCATCTTTCAGCAACAGCGGGTTCTTGCTGACCGAGCGGAACAGGTTGTGGTGCTCGGGCAGCGCCGCAAGGATCAGGCCCATGCCGCCGGGTTTGCCGCCGCGTTGCATGACCGCCTGGTCTACGGCGCGGAAAAACTGCTCCATGTCGCGGTCGCCGGCCGCTTGCTTGACGTCCGTGCCATGCCAGGCGGAGTCGCCTGTGGGGCCGTAGGAACGGTGCGCGCCTTCGCGGCTGTCGGCTTCTTTGTTCAGCATGGCCACGGCAGTCTGCGCTGCGCTGTCCGGCGCCCGCACTTCCAGCAGGCTGTCGCGGTTGCCTTCAAACAGCGTGAAGCTGTCGCGGCTCAGGCCCAGCACCTGGAAGCGGTCGGCCGATTGCGTGATGCGCAGCAGTGGCTTGGTGTGAAAGCTGTCTGCTACCACCACCAGATCCGTCACCGGACGCTCCAGGCGGTACACGCGGAACAGGCCCGGCGCACCAAGGACTGCGAGGCCATCGATGGTGTGGTTCCAGAAGTCGGCATCGGCTGCCAGTGCCTCAAACGGCTCCAGCAGAGGCGCTACTTCGCGCTTGGGGTACTTGTGGCGCAGCGATGCCTCCATTTCCTTCACCAGGTTGCGAAACCGGATCGGGTCCTGCACGTTGTCGGGGTGCTGCCGGTGGGTGGTCTGGTACAGCGACAAGCATGGCGTTTCGCTGTGGCGCAAAAGTACTTCTGGATAGTCGTGGCTTAAAGAATTCATAGGGAGACACCTTTTAATAATGACAGAGGCAGCAGCGGCAGTTTTATTTTGGAATATCCGCAGCGAATAAAAAAACTAAAAATAAAAACAACGAAAAAAATCGAATTGAAAATATCGAGATTTTTTAGTTAGACTAATTCAGATGGGGGAAAAATATGCGATTTCAAGGCGAAATTGAATTTGTAGGGTAATCCGCGGGCATTTTTCCGCTATTTTTTTGACATTACCAAAAATATCGTAGTCAATTCGGCGAGAAGATTCTTCAATTCCAAAAGAATGGGCTTGCCGGCAGCCGCCATTGCGTCACTCAAATGCGTGCGCCAATCGAATGCGTGCACCAGTCGAGGCTCCTCGCGCGCTTTTGCGGCGCAGGTCGTGCGAAGCCTGCTGCCGCAGGTCGTGCCGCGGACCAGCTCGCACCAGCTCGCACAGGCCATCGCCACCAGCAGGCTGCTGATGCGCCGCGCCGCGGTGGCGGGCCGCTGGCCTGTTTTTGAATGTGCTCCCCATCTCGCGCCATGTGGGCCGCACCATGTTCATTGCGGCGGCGGCTGGGCGGATGCCAAGCGCAGGCGAGCGCTGCGGCAGACAAAGTCGGCTTTAAGCCAAATCGGCTTCTAGCCCTTTGTTTGCAAGCGCAACCAGCTATTGATATAGAAGCGAATGGGCGGTTCGTCGGACCGCGTTCGCACTACCGTTTCACTTGGCAGACAGGTGGGTCGTGAAAAACTGCCGGGCAAAGTCCAAGGACTGCTGGGCCGTTGCTGCGTTGCGAAAGTGCCGCACATAGGCGCCGCGCCCTTGGTTGGCTGCATGGTCTTTGTAGTTTTTGTCGGTATCGGTGTCCCAGCCGTGGGTGGCGTCGGGATACATGGTCAAAGCCACTTGCGGGCGTGCAGCTTCTGGCAAAGCGTCAATGAACTTCTGGCAGGTATCGGGGGCGTCGTAATCGTCTTTGGCGCCGGCAAGAATGTGCACAGGCGCACCGGTCAACTCGGCATACACATTCTTCGGGTACACCGCGTTTTTGCCTTCTGCAGCCACCAGATGCGCCCAGCACACTGGGTACAAGGGTAGGTGGGCGGCAAATTTGAATTTGCCCCCGGTGTAATCGTTGTTCAGCTTCTTGGACGACGAAAGAAGAGACAGCAGCCCCCCGTGCGAGAAGCCCATGATGCCAATGCGTTCTGAATCGATCTGCGGCAGCTGTGCCAAATACATCAATGCACCAAAGGTCTGCGGCAGGTTCAAGAGCGACGATTTTGGGCGACCACCGGCTGGGAAAAGATTCAATTCCAGCGTCGCAATACCCGCCTGATTGAGCGCCTGCACATACGGGGCGCGGGTGGGGTCTTCGTAGCCGCCGGCGCTGTGAATCACCACCACGGCAGCGACCTTCCCTTCGGCGCCTGCCGGCAGCGTGAGGTCGCCCGAAACGAGGGTATCCGTTTCAATCAAAGTATTTGCCTTGAACGACACCGCCTGCTTGTTGGTCTGGGTTTGGGCGTGCGACATGGCTGGCCCAAAACATAAGAATGCAATGAAAGTGGCCAGGCAAAGCGATTTTTGAAAGTGCATGGCAATGTTCCTATTTGAGGGGGTGGGTTCTATTGGTAAAAATGGCCAAAAGCGTTTATCTGATATGCGCAAGAAGCTATCAAATTAGGAATATTTAACCCGTCGCCATGCGCAGCCGGCGCGCCGCTTCCTCGTCGCGCGCATCGTCGATTTCGCGCAGCACGGCCTGCATGTCCACATTGGCGTGGCTGCGTTCGTAGAGCCCGGTCAACGGCGTTTCATTGCTGAGCATGCCGCTTTGGTACAGGCTCCAGATCTCTGCGCCGTATTCGGTCTTGAGGAGTGCCGGCGCGAACTGGCCAAAGAAGTTGCGCAGGTTGGCCACATCCCTCAGCAGCATGCGCTGGGCGTGGTTGTTGCCGGCAGCGTCCACGGCTTGTGGCAGATCGATGATGACGGGGAAATCCGTGCTTTCGGGTTCGCCTTGCACGTCTCCATGTGCCAGCAGGATGTTGAATTCCGACAAATCCCCATGCACCACGCCCGCGCACAGCATGCGCACCACCTCGGCAATCAGAGCTGCGTGGTGTTGCAATGCCTGTTCGGGGGTGAACGACACATCGTTCAGGCGCGGGGCGGCGTCGCCGTGGGCGTCGGTGACCAGCTCCATCAGCAGCACGCCGTCATGGAAATTGAACGGCTGCGGCACGCGCACGCCTGCCGCAGCCAGGCGGTAAAGCGCGTCCACCTCGGCGTTTTGCCAGGCCGCTTCTTGCTCTTGCCGGCCAAACTTGCTGCCCTTGGCCATAGCGCGGCCGGTGCGCGAGTTCTTGGTTTTGCGGTTCTCGGTGTAGTCCACCGCTTGGCGAAAACTGCGGTTCGTCGCCTCTTTGTAGATCTTGGCGCAGAGCGTTTGCTCGCCGTGGCGCACCACAAACACCATGGCCTCCTTGCCGCTCATGAGCTGGCGCACCACCGAGTCGATCAGGCCTTCGTCGATGAGGGATTGGAGTCGGGGAGGGGCTTTCATGGGGGAATTGTCTGCGATGCGAGCGAATGAGGGACTTTGACGGCGAGAAGGAGCAGCCTCCGATGGAACCGGGTGCCGAGATGGGTGGGAGTGGCCGCGATGGCAGAGAAGAAAAACTATCAAAACAATAGCTTGTATCGCTTTATGAGTAAGCGCTAGATCCTGTTTTGAGCATAAATTTTCCTGCGCAACTCAGCCCTCCAGCATCTCCACCCGCAGCGTCGCCACCGGGCCTGCCACGGCGGGGTGGGCCGCCAGCGCGTGCACGGCGCAGTCCACCGTGGCCTGGGCCACCGCCCCGGTCAGCACCAGCACTTGGGGGCCCGTGCCGGGGGGCAAGGTCGTGTCGTGGGCCAGCTGCACCTGCAACACCGGCACCTGCTGCGTGGCCAGCCAGGCGCCTACGGCGTCGATCTGCTGGGCGCTGTGCACCGGCACGCGCAGGTAGTGGCGCGTGTGCACGGCAGCGCGTGGCAGCACGGCCAGTGAGTCGTCCACCGCGTGGGCATGAAAGCCCAAATGCGGCACACGCTGGGCCGCAAGGGTGCCATCGAGCCGCGCCACGTCCACCAAGTCGGCGATCACGGCCGATGCGGTTTGCTCAGAGCCTGCGCCCGCGCCGTAGTACATCGTCACGCCTGCCGCATCGCCCTTGACCATGATGCCGTTCATCGAGCCGTTGACCTGCGCCATCAGGTGCGCGGCGGGCAGCAGCGCGGGCTGCACGCGCAACTCGATACCCTGCACGCCGTCGTCCTCGCGGCGCCGGGCCACGCCCAGCAGCTTGATGCGAAAACCCAGTTGCTCGGCGCAGGCCACATCCAGCCCCTGCAGGCGGGCGATGCCCTCGACCTGCGCATCGGCAAAACGCACCGGCATGCCAAACGCGTTGGCCGCCAGCAGCGCCATCTTGTGCGCGGCGTCCACGCCCTCAATGTCAAAGGTGGGGTCGGCTTCGGCATAGCCCAGCGCCTGCGCCTGCGCCAGCGCCTCTGCAAAATCCAGCCCCTCATCGCGCATCTTGCTCAGGATGAAATTGGTGGTGCCGTTGACGATGCCCGCCACCCATTCAATGCGGTTGGCGGTGAGGCCCTCGCGCAGCGCCTTGACGATGGGAATGCTCACCGCCACCGCGCCCTCGTAGGCCACGGCCACGCCGTGTTGGCGCGCGGCCGCAAAGATCTCGCTGCCGTGCACCGCCAGCAGTGCCTTGTTGGCCGTGACCACATGTTTGCCTGCGGCAAGGGCCGCCAAAACCCATTCGCGCGCAGCGCCCGTGCCACCGGCCACTTCCACCACCACCTCCACGTCGGGGTGCGTGGCCACCTGCATCGGGTCGTTCGTTAGCGCCACTTCGGTGCCCACCACCCCTGCGGCGCGCGCCAGATTGCGCGCGGCCACCACCACCACTTCAATGCCGCGCCCGGCGCGCCCGGCAATCAGCGCCTGGTTGCGCGCCAGCACCCGGAAGGTGCCTGCGCCTACGGTGCCCATGCCAATCATGCCCACGCGCAGGAAGCGCATGGCACCGACGGAAGGACTGAGCTGAGACTCTAAGGACTGGACGGGATCGCGGAACATGGATATCTCCTGGCAACAAACGAACAAACAAAAAAACCCAGCTGCCAGAGCTGGGTTTCATGCATTCGTCTTGGGGGAGAAGAGAGCGATCACCAGGTGGCTGCCGAAACGGCCACCTGCGCGTGCTCAGGTGGCCGCGGGGGTAATGGTGGTAATCATTCGTGCACCCATCGCCCGCGAGAATGTGGGCAGCATCATGCACATGCCATGGCTGGCAGCGGCAGGTGCGGTGAAGGGGTGGCAGGTGTACGACATGAGGAGGGGCAGTGTACCTGCGGCCCCTGGGGCGCCGTCAAGCCTTTGCCTGGGCGAGCGTTGCGCGCGCGCCATGAATGGCGCGCGGCGGTGTGGTTGGGCTGCAAATTGCTCTCGAATCAGCAGCTACAAGTGCTTGATGAATAAGCGCCAGAGGCGAATTTCATCCGCATTCACCGCGCCTGCGCCTGCGTCTGGACTATGACTGCAGGCCCAGTTGCTTCATCAACGCCATGGCGCCCGCCGGCGCGCGCTCTTTGGCGCCGTTGATGAAGTACACGAACACATCGCGCGGCCGCTGGCCGCTCGTCCAGGCGCGCACGCCCTGGGCCCAGGCGGCAATGGCCTCGGGGCTGTAGCCGGTGGGCACATCGGCCTGGCTGCGCATCAGCCGCAGGTAGGCAAAGTCGGCGTCCGCAGCGGCAATGGCGGGGAATTTCTCTGAATCGGTGTGCACTGGCACGCAGCCGTATCGACGGGCCAGCGCCAGGAAGGCCGGCGTGGCGAAACTCTCGTGCCGCACATCGAGCACATGGCGCAGGCGGCGGCCGTCCACCTGTTTGGGCAGCAGTGCGAGGAAGGCCTCGAAGTCCTCGCGCTCGAACTGTTTCGTCGGCATGAACTGCCAGACGAGGGGCCCGAGCTTCTCGGCCAATTCGGAGATGCCGCTTTCAACAAAGCGGGCAATCGAATCACCCGCATCGGCCAGTACCCGCCGATTCGTCGCGAAGCGGTTGGCCTTCAGCGTGAACATGAAGCCGTCTGGCGTCTCGCGGTGCCATTTTGCGAAAGTCGGCCGCTTGAAGGTGCTGTAGTACGTGCCGTTGACCTCGATGGCACTGAGCTGGCGGCTGGCGTAGTGCAGCTCCTTGCTCTGTGCCAGCCCGGCGGGATAGAAGTTGTCGCGCCACGGCTCAAACGTCCACCCGCCGATGCCGATGCGGACCTGTGGCTGGCTGCTGTGAGGGTGCGCGGCGCTTGCCATGGCGGGCCTTGCCCTTGAATTCACGAGAATTTCACTGTACCCGCCACCGGCTGTGCCTGGCGTGCGTCAGTAAGCGCCCATGAAGTCGCGCTTGCCAATGGGCAAACCGTTGTGGCGCAGGATGTCGTAGGCGGTGGTCACATGAAAGAAGAACTGCGGCAGACCATAGTTCGCGAGATACACCTGCCCGCTGAGCTTCTTCTCCTTTGGCGTGCCAGGGCGCAAGACGATTTCGGCGCCTTCCTTGCCTTCAAACGAGGCTGCGTTCACGCTGTCCAAGAACGCCAGCGTCTGCGCCAAGAGCGCATCCAGGTCGGCAAAGCTTTTTTCTTGGCCCGCAAGGGTCGGCACCACCACCCCTGCCAGCCGCGATGCAATGCCACGCGAAAAATCGGCGGCAATCTGCACCTGCTTGAGCAGCGGAAACATGTCGGGCGCCAGCCGCGCCTGCAACAGTGCATCGGGCTCGATGGATTTGGTGGCGGCGTATTCGCTGGCCTGCGCGAGGATGGTTTTCAAAGCGGTCAGCATCTGCTTGAGGACGGGGACTGAGTGGGTGTACATGGGGCTGGTCATAGGGTGCTCCGGTGAGTGGGGGTGGGCAAAAAGGGGTTGGGGGTTTCGGCGGGCTGCTGCAGTGCGTCGCACCGCGTCTGACGCGCCCATCAGGCGCGCTGGTGCCGGCGCGGCCATCGGCTTGGCGGGCACTGTAACCCGCGGCTGTGAATGTCGCGTGGCGCAGCCGAAAGCTCTCCTGGGCCCGCGCCCCGCTATGGGCAGCACGATGCCACAGCGGGGCGCCCGAAGCGGCCACGTCTGCGCAACGCCGTCGCCACCGCGCTGCGCCACACGGCATCGAAGATTAGGGTTTACCCTAAGAATCCAACCCGCAATCGGCCGCGTATCCCTTACAAGCGCCAAGCGCTCCCGAACTGTTGGCGGTTTCCACAGAATTCAGTTACCACCTTTTGGAGCTCACAATGAAAAAACTCATGATTGCAGTCGGCGTATCGGTTTTCCTCAGCGCCTGCGCAGGCGGTATGGGAATGAACCACGACAGCAAAATGTCGGGCATGTCCGGCATGGAAAACCCAATGGTCGGCGGTGCAGCGATGTTCCCCACCAAGGACATCGTGGACAACGCGGTCAATTCCAAAGACCACACGACCCTGGTCGCGGCCGTCAAGGCTGCTGGTTTGGTCGACACCCTGAAGAGCCCTGGCCCGTTCACCGTGTTTGCCCCTACCAACGAAGCCTTCGCAGCACTGCCAGCGGGCACCGTCGACACCCTGCTCAAGCCTGAGAACAAGCCCACACTCACCAAGGTTCTGACGTACCACGTTGTTCCGGGCACGATGGACGGCGCGGCCTTGATGAAGGCCATCAACGCCGGCGGTGGCAAAGCCATGCTCAAGACCGCCAGCGGCGGTACCCTGACGGCCACCATGAGCGGCAGCAACGTCATGGTTACCGATGCCAAGGGCGGCACCGCCATGGTCACCATCGCCAACGTGTACCAGTCGAACGGCGTGATCCATGTGGTGAACAAGGTTCTGCTGCCGGGCTAATTCAAGCTGGTGGCCCGTGTCTGCAGGCTGGGCAGCCCAAGCTGCTCGCAGCGACACGCGGTTGACTGAAGGGCAGAAGCGGTCCCCGTGACCGGGCAGCCCCACCATCCCGTCATCCTTCCAAGGTGGCGGGATTTTTGTTGCCTCGCGCTGGCGTGGTGGGGCGCCCCAAGCTCGCCGACCTCAGGCGATCTTAGGCGACACCCACCACCCACGCGGTGCTGTGCAGCGCGGCATCGGAACCCGATGTGCGTGATCGAGATACGCGCAGGGGTTTCGCTGTGTGTGCAACCAGCGGGTCAGCGGGTTCTATTCTTCTTCAGCGGATGTGCTGGTGCCAGGCAGCGCCGCAAACTGGGCCGCCATCGTCGGGTTGCCGCGGGTCAGCTTCTTGATGGTCAGGTCATCTGCCTTGTCGTTGGCCAACCGCAAGTTATTGGCCGACTTGTGCAGCGCTTCCTTTGTTTTCTCCAGGTCCTTGATGGCCTCGTCGATGCGCTTGACGGCCTCCGCGAACCCCTCTGATGCCAGGCGCCAATTGCGGCCAAAGGCGTCCTTGAACTCGTCCAGTTGCGATTCGAATTTGGTGATGTCCAGGTTCTGCGCCTTCACCAGCGCCAGTTCTGATTTGTACTGCAGCGACTTCATCGCAGCGTTGCGCAGCAGCGTGATCATGGGGATGAAGAACTGCGGCCGAACCACGTACATCTTGGGATGGCGGTGGAACATGTCCACGATGCCGGTGTTGTACAGCTCGCTCTCGGGCTCCAGCAGCGACACCAGCACCGCGTACTCGCAGCCTTTTTCGGTGCGGTCCTTGTCCAGCTCTTTCAAGAAGTCTTCGTTGCGCTTTTTGGTGGCGGTCTCGTCGCTCTCGTTCTTCATCTCGAACATGATCGAGACGATCTCGTTGCCCGATTCGTCCACGTCGCGAAAGATGTAGTCGCCTTTGCTGCCGCCGCGGGCGTCGTTGTCCTTCTCGAAATACGCGCGCGCAAACGCCGTGGCGCGGATGCGGTTGAACTCCGTCTCGCAGTGCTGCTCCAGCGTCTCGCCCACCATCTTGGTCGACAGGCGCGCCTTCATGTCGCGCAGGCGCGCAATCTCGCCGTCTCGGTCGCGCAGCTGCAGGGCGTGCTGCTCCTTGGTGGCGGCCTCTTCCAGCTGCTTTTTCACCACGGCCAGGTTCAGATCGTTCTTGAATGCATCGCGCTCCTGCGCCACCACCGTGACCGCCTCAGTCACCGCGAGCCTTCGCGCCACCTCGCCCGCATCGAGCTGCGACTTGAGCTGCTGGATTTCGGCGTCCTTCTTGGCGGCAAAACCTTGCAGCTCCTGCGTCAGCCGGGCTTCTGCCAGGTGGGCCGCTGTTTGCTGCGCATGCCGCGCGCGCTCAAGCTCAGTGGCCAGCGCATCGCGCTCTTGGTGCACCACACTCAAGGCTTCTGACACCGCCAGCCGGCGCGCGGTTTCAGCGGCGTCCAGCTTGGCCTTCAAGCCTTGAATCTCCGCGTCCTTGCGGGCCGCTGCGCCCTGCAGCTCTTGGGCAAGGCGCGCCTCTGCCAATGTGTGCTCCGCCTTGTGCGCTTGGCGCACCTGCTCCAGCTCATTGGCCACGGCATCGCGCTGCTTTTCCACAGCGCCCAGCGCCTGCGCCACCGCCAAGTCGCGCTCCACCGCGCCGGCGTCCAGCTGGGCCTTCAGGGCTTGGATCGCGGTGTCTTTGGCGGCCGTGGACTTTTGCAGCTCATTGGCCACCTGGGCCTGCGCCAGCGCGACCGCGTTGCGTTTGTCCTGCTCGGCCAGCTCCAGCCGCTCGTGCAACTGCGCGTGGAAATCCGCGTCGCGCACCTGCTTGAGGATGTCGGCATACCCGGTTTCGTCCACCTTGAACGCCTTGTTGCAGTGGGGGCAGATGATGTCGTGCATGGCGGTCAACGTGTGTCGTGTTGGGGTGGTGGGGTGGTGGGGGAGCATAGCGGGCGGGAGATGCGCTTTGGGGGTCCTGCTCACCGGACAAAACGCGGCGAATAGGAGATGCGTGCACCCCATCACCAGCAGTGGGCCCGGCTTACCCGCTACCGCCCGCTTGGTACTGGCACCAAGTTGCCTTTGCATTTATTGCAGAATTGTTGGCAAAAACATTGGATAAATAGGCATAAATTCTTTTTAAACCATATATTTACAAGACTTTTAATCTTGGCAAAATGGCCATATGTATACCGAAGCACACCAGTTCGAGCCCCTGCTACCCGCCAACGCCCGCATGGAGGCCCTGCTCGCCAAGGCGCATGACCTGTCCAGGCTAGCCACCACCCTGGCTGGCACCCGCGTGCCGCCGGAGCTGCGCAGCCTGCTGCGCAGCATGAACTCGTACTACACCAACCGCATCGAGGGTCAGCACACCCGCCCGCACGAGATCGACCAAGCCCTGCGGCAAGACTTCTCCAAGGACGCAGCGCTGGCCGCCAAACAGCGTCTGGCCATTGCCCACATCGAGGCCGAACAGGCGCTGGAACAGCGCTATGCCGGGCCCGAGGGCGCTGCCAACCTGTATGCACCAGAGGCGGTGCAAGACATCCACCGCACCTTGTTTGCCCGCCTGCCCGCCGCTGACCTGTTCACGCCCGAGCAAGAGGCCATCGTTCCCGGTGCACTGCGCCAGCGCGACGTGCGCGTGGGCCAGCATGTGGCGCCGTCGCATGCCGCCGTGCCCCTGTTTTTGCAGCGCTGGGCCGCCTTTTACGGGGGCGTGCGCCGTGGCGAGGCGGCGTTGGTGGCGCTGGCCTGCGCGCACCAGCGGCTGGGCTGGGTGCATCCCTTTGTCGATGGCAACGGGCGCGTCATGCGGCTGCACACCCACACCTGGCTCACCGCAATGGGTTACACCGGCGGCCTGTGGTCGCTCCTGCGCGGCTTTGCGCGCAGCACCGAGCGCTACTACGCGCTGCTGGCCGACGCCGACAGCCTGCGTCGTGGCGACCTGGACGGGCGCGGCAACCTGAGCGAGCAGGCCCTGATCGCGTGGGCGGACTACGTGCTGGACACCTGCCTGGACCAAGTCCGCTTCATGGCCGGCCTGCTGGACTTCGAGGCCATCAAGAACCGCATCGAGGCCTGCCTGGTGTTTGAAGCCACCGTGCTTAAAAACGGCGTGCGCCAGGAGTCCCTGCGCGGTTTGCACTACCTGTTTTTGAGTGGTGAAGAAATGCCACGTGGCGACTTCAAGGCCATGATGGGCATGAGCGACCGTGGCGCTACCGATGCACTGGGCGCACTGGTCAAGCGCGGCCTGCTCAAGTCCGATTCGCCCCAAGGCAAGGTGCGGTTTGGTTTGCCGCAGCATGCGCTGCGTTTCATGTTTCCGCGGCTGTGGCCTGAGGCGGAGGCGGATTCGGCCAATGTTTGATGGATAAATGGGCTCTAGCGCTTATTCGATGAGCGCGAGCAGCTATTGATTCATGAGCAAAACAGCGCACCACACCTTTGAAACGCCCGAGCAGCTCCACGCATGGCTGCAGGTGAACTACGCCAGCGAGACGGAGCTTTGGGTGCGCATCTTCAAAAAGGCCACCGGCCAGCCCAGCGTGACGTGGGACGACTGCGTGGTGGCCGCTATTGCCTGGGGCTGGATAGACGGAATACGCAAGAGCTTGGACGACACCTCGTTTCTGCAACGCCTCACGCCGCGCCGCGCACGCTCCAACTGGTCGCAGCGAAACGTGCAGCATGCCGAGCGGCTGATAGCGCAGGGGCGCATGCAAGCCGCCGGCCTGGCACAGGTAGAGGCCGCACGCAGCGATGGGCGCTGGGCCACCGCCTACGCCGGCAGCGCCACCATGGTGATACCGGCGGACTTTTTGGCGGCGCTGCAACAAGACCCTTCTGCCCACGCTTTCTACGCCACGCTCAAACGCCAGAGCCTGTTCACCATCTACCACCGGCTGCACAGCGCCAAGCGGCCGGAAACGCGGCAGAAACGGATGGCGGAGCTGTTGGCGAAGCTGGCGCGCGGTGAAAGTCCTTGAAATTTGCTGCCACCGCGAGGGGCGTGCAAATGCTAGTTTCTGATTCGAATCGGGCTGCAGTTACCTTCACTCAAGGATGGGTGGCTACTAAGAGCGTAGTGCGTGCGCCACTAGCGTTGGCAGCCTTCGGATTTCGCCCAGTTGCAGCGCTGGTCGTTGGGTTTCGAGCGTCTGCGCCATGCTGCTCATCTCCAGTTCCATCGCACCAGCTTTCATGCTGAAACGGCGCCGCGCCGCGCCAATAGTCTGGCGCTCTGCAGTGCTCTCCCGATCACCAAAGACTCTTAACAGTCTTCCAGGTCGGCCGCCACGGCCTGATTGCGCCCTTGGTGTTTGGCGCGGTAAAGCGCGGCGTCTGCGGCGCGCAAGAGCTCGGCACTGTCTTGGCCGGGCTGGGGCACCATGGCGGCAACACCGCCGCTCAAAGTAATGACGCCTTGGTCTGAGCCGGCATGCGGCAGGGCCAGCGCCTGCACCGCCGCACAGGCGCGCCGGGCCAGGGCCAAGGCTTGGTCCACATCGCTGGCCGGGGCCACCAAGACAAATTCTTCGCCGCCGTAGCGCGCCACCACGTCGCTGCTGCGACCCAGTGCGGCAACGGCGGTGGCCACTTCGCGCAGGCACTGGTCGCCAGCGGGGTGCCCATATTGGTCGTTGTAGCGCTTGAACCAGTCCACGTCGAGCATGACCAGCGCCAGCGGTTGCCGCGTGCCCAGCGCGCGCAGCCATTCATGCTGCAGCACTTCGTCAAACTGGCGGCGGTTGGCGATGCCGGTGAGGCTGTCGACCATGCTGAGCGCCTCCAGCTTCTCGTTGAGCGTTTGCAATTGCTGGGTGCGCTCTTCCACCCGCAGCGCCAAAGTGCGCTCGGAGGCTTGCAAGGAGTGAACGAGTTGGCGTTGCGTTTCCAGCAGTTGCTTCTGCGCGTAGAGCTTTTCACGGCGCAACACGTTAACCCGGTCTGCCAGCGCAAACGCGAGCAGCAGCATGTCCATCGCCGAGCCAAACTGAAGCGCGTTGATGGTGAACACGTTGGTGGGCAACACGCCGATGGTGCGCATCAGCGTAATGACACTGCCAGCAATCACCAGCGCAAACGCACTGCCGTAAAAATACGCCGCACGCTGACGCCGCCAAACGCACCACAGCGTCACGCCCACCACGACCAGCGCGGTCGCCAAGAACACGTACACGGTTACGCGCGCCAACGGGCCCAGCGCCGTCATGTAGGCCAGCGGGGCCAACAGGTGCAGCACGATGAGCGCCTGCATGAGCCGGTCGGCGCGCGGCAAGACTTCGCGCGTACTCAACATGCGCCGCGTAAACAGCAGAAAACTGGCCAGCGACAGCGAGGTGAACGCGTAGTACGAGACGTTGCTCCAAACCAGCTGCCCGGGCCACAAAAACTCGGCGGCCAGCCCCGACTTGGAGGCGATGGTAAGCGCCACGCAGGAGACAAACGCCACGTACATCAGATACAGGCGGTCGCGCAGGGCGACAAACAGCATCAGGTTGAACAAGGCCATCGCGGCGACCATGCCAAAGTACCAGGCTTGGGCGGCATAGTCGTCGCGGGCGTAGAGCGCAAAGTCTTCGGCGGGCCACAGCGTGGCGGGCACGATGAGGCCAATGGTGGACTCCACCCGCAGGTACAGCGCCTGCTCGGCCCGCGGCGCGAGCGCGAGCGGGAACATGAGCTGCCGGTTGGGAAAGCTGCGGCTGGCAAAGGGCAAGTCGCCACCCGTCTGCTGCACTTGGTAGCGGCCTGCGGCATCGGGGGCGTACAAATCAACCCGCGAAATACGGGGGTTGGAGATTTCTAGCAGCGGCGCGGCCGCCGTATCTGTGGGGTTACGCAGCACCACGCGCAGCCAGTAGGCGGCGTTGGTAAAGCCAAACGAAACAGCGTTTTCACCCCCAGGCACCGGGGCAAATTGGCCCGCGGCCTGCGCCGCCTGGACTTGGGCCAACGTGAGGTCGGCGGCGGGGTCTTGCAGGTAAGTCCAATGCGGGGTGAGGTCTTGGCCACCGCTGCCCGGCGGGCCCAGCAGCACGGGCTGCGCCCAGAGCGTCAGCGGCATGAGCCACAGCGCCCAAGCCCACCACAGCCGCTTCAGCAAAAAACGAATGGCCATACTGCTCCGTGAATGGTTTGCCTGGCGCCACGCGGGCTGGTTATCGCATTCCGGACGATCATAGGGTCGTTTGGGAAGCAGATGCGGGTGCGTCTGGTACCAATCCTTCAGGGCTCTAAACGACCGTACTCACCTCGCTTTCTACGCCGCGCTCAAGCGCCAGAGCCTGTTCACCATCTACCGCCGGGTGCACAACGCCAAGCGTTCTGATACCCGGCAGAAGCGCATGGCGGACGTGCTGGCGAGTTGGCGCGCGGGGAAAGTCCTTGAATTTGTGACTAGCAAATGATCCGCGAAAAGTTTTCGAAAAATGAAACTCTAGAATTCGTAAGCTTATGAATTTAAGGTGATTACGGCATAAAATGAAAAATTGCGGTAATCTGCCGAAATGCTAGAAACCAGCGCCACCATCGCACGCCAATACATTGATGCCGTCTCCACCTTCGAGGCTTTGGAAGAAGCCCAAGAGGAAGCCGCCCACGTGCGCGGCGGCATGTACTGGCACGGTGGGCCAGCCTCATCACCTGATGCCAAATACTTGGTGCGCACCACTCCCGCCGGGGCTGAAACCAGCTTGGGCCCGCGCACGCCAGAAAACGAGGCCATTTACGAGCGCTTCACCCAGCGCAAGCGCGAAAGCGCAGAGCGCGTGTCCGGCCTCAAAGCCGCCTTGGAACAACACCGGCGCCTAAACCGCGCCTTGCGCGTCGGCCGGGTGGACCCTTTGGTAGTGGCGCTGCTGGGCCGCCTGGCCAGCACCAAACTGAGCCCGCACTTCCGGGTGGTAGGCACCCACGCGCTCTACGCTTATGAGGCCACTGCCGGGGTGCGGCTGGACTCTGACGCGCTGGCCACCCGCGACATGGACCTGCTGTGGGACACCCGCAAGCGCATCCTCTTCTCTACCCAGCTTGCCAAGGTGGACAGCTCCATGCTGGGCGTGCTGAAAAAGGTGGACAGCAGCTTTCGTATGCGAAAAATGACAAGCAAGAGTCAAAAATACACCGCCGTCAACAAAGACGGCTTCGAAGTCGACATCATCCGCCGCGAGCGTGCAGGCGACGACCCGCACCCCATCAAACTGAGCGATGACGACGACGACTTCTGGGTGGCGCAGGCGCGCCGCGCCCATGTGCTGCTGGACTCCCCCGCCTTTTCTGCCGTCATCGTGGCCACCAACGGCACCATTGCGCGCATGAACACCGTGCACCCCGCCACGTTTGTCGCGTTCAAGCGCTGGATGGCGAATCAGGCCGACCGCGAAGCCCTGAAGCGCCGTCGAGATGTGTTGCAGGCGGATGCGGTGCAAACGCTGCTGGATACGTATCTGCCGCAAGCGTGAGTGCCAAATCAGCCTTGCAGGCCGTGGATACTGCGCAAGAAGTTACAAATACAGGCGCGGTAGCGAGTTGCTAGGCAAGAACTCCCAAGCGAACCGTATCTGTCCAACTTCCGTAATCTGAGTCCCTTGTCTGCAAGAGTATTTGCCAGCACCTATTCATGACATACCCCGGTGCGCACAAGACTTTTTCAATAGCCTCGGCTGACAATGTCGTACATACAGCCGAGGGTGGCAACGAATCCTTTTCGTGCATCGGTTGCCACCGCCAGTTCCAATAGTCAACCCTCCCGACACAATTTCCGTCGAGCATTATCGATACGCCACCCACTTCAGGGTAGGCAACGATGAAGTTATCAGTCGCATGCACTACCGGAATCCGCGGCAAAAGATGGAGTAAATCGGTACTTAAGTACCCCACTATGTTGCCAATTAGGGGAAGTGTTGCTGGTAAGTATTCGACGGTGCCGTTGCCCGGTAACGTGTTCTCGCGCGGCCAACAGCTTAAGTTGAAAGAAGCGAAGCCTTGCCTTGGAACCACGACTTCACCAAGTAGGGCGCTTTGGCTCGCGAACGCTTCATCCGGGTTCAAAGTGCCCTTTGCGGCAAGCACTGTGGTGACTTCCAATTCCACCCGCATGGTCTTGGTTGAGTGAATGCAACCTTTGAAGTGAAGCAAGGTTCGATCCGTTTGGTTCTCGATATGTCTGACCAGTTGCTCAACTGTGGTTGACGGGCTCCCATTTAAGTCGTCAATCGGCCAAGCATGTGCAGCCGATGCCCATGAAGGCGGCGAGCCGGGTAACAATTTCAAAAGAATGGGTTCTGCGGGCAATGCGAACTGCGCTACTTCCTCCGCCAATTCCTGAGGCATATCCCAACGCGCTACCGCCAGCGCCAGTGTTCGCAGGAACGCAGATCGCGCCAAATGGCTGCGTTTGCCGGTAAACATCCCAGTTCCATTGGTCGTGTCTCCTCGGAAGTATCCAAAATCCCCGCTATCGGTGTACGCTGCGCGTGAACGAAGCCGTTGAAACTCGTACGCCCATTGCCGCAAGAAGGGCTTCTTCGAACGTCGCTCAAGCGACCGCAACCGATTGCCGAAAAGCGGCGGAACGAATTTGGCGGAATCAAGTTCCTCAATCTCTTCAGCCAACCTCAGTAAGCCGGGCACTTCGTCACTGTGCGAATGTAGCCAACTGGTGACCGCCAGTGAAGTACCAAAGGCTTGAGCAATGAGGAAATCGGAAAGTATCGATGGGCGTTCAATATCGCGTCGCAACGTCGTAATCTCAAGCACTGGAGCGCCCTTCGCCAAAAGGACAGGGCAGAGACCTTCCAGAACCTCTGATTCAAGTTCCCTTGAATTGAGCCAACGCAAAAGTGCATCCCATACTACTGGACCCGATTCCTCGTCGCGCAAACTCGCTGCGATGTTGTGCATGATTTGCAGTTTTGCCATTGGCACAGGTAACCCTAGTCTCGCCACTGCAACATCAGCGATTTGGCTTGGAGTCAGCATGGTGATTCAAGCCAAATTGGTGCTTGCAAAGGTTGGTCTACGAAGTCTTCCACAGTTGTTTCGACCATGGCTTTTGCTACCTCAATCGCGACACCACGCTGTCCCACTTTCAAAAGGAAAACTACAAGTTTGTCGTGCGGAATTGAGTGCCTTGAGGATGCACGGTCGTCCGTAAGGGTTGTCGATTCAATAAATTGCCGCCACCGCGCAGGATAGTGAGCAGCAAATGCATCGAACCGTCGATCTGAATCCTTCCAGCCGTAATGTGCATCCCACCCGTGACGCGCAATCTGTGCAGCAACGATCCACGGATATGCCTTTTGACTGCCCTCCAGATCAAGGCTAAGTTCGAAAGCGGGGTCCAATAGTTCTGCGACCGATGTGTAACGGTTGTCCTCGTCCTGAAACTTCTCTAACGAACGCAGTAACGGGATACCCTGGTTCGCCTTCTTCCAATGATCAAACCACTCCTTGAGAATTCGGCGCTCTGCTACATATGCCTGTAGCTCCTTCAGTCGCGCCAACAACCCTCCCAAAGCGTCCGGTGGATATGCTGAAACATCAATATCGACTGCCTCGTCATTTGTCTTCGTATCTCCAAATCGCTCCTTGCCGAGGTCATCAGCCGGTAAGCCATAGCGTGCGGCGCTCTCTGTGATTAGCTCTTGCGCGTCAAGCTCACCATGATTTGAACGGCTTCTTATGGCGGCTACTGCATATGAGTCCCAAAGATAACTTGCCGCGAGTTTCACCAACGGGGACGCTAAATCAGCCTTCTCCATCAAAGGCGCAAAGACCTTTTCAGCGGTGTACCACTCCCCGCTATCAATCCAGTGCTGGTAATAGCGGACGTACGATTTCGGCATAAGTTGCAACAGCAGTGGCGCCAAATCTGACTCACGGGAGCCGGAATCTTCAGTCATGTCGCCAATACAAGTAATCACGGGTGCAATTTGTCGGATCGCCCAACGCGCCGAGTCTGGTTCGCAAGCAATCATCGCTTCGACGGCTTGAAGTACATAGGCAAGGCTTGGGTCCTTACGCCAACCATAGCCAACTAAACAACAAAAAGCCCGCTTCAAAACTTCATCCGCTACAGCCCGCAGGTCAAAATGCAAGGCCCACTCACATAAGTCGACATACGCTTGAGCACGTTCATTGAATGGCGAGATGGTGCTAGAAATACCGGCAATTTCGGTTGTAATTTCCGCCTGAGCGGTCCCCACGTCCAATAACTTGTAGCCCGCAATCAAGTATTGCGAACGCCACGACTCCAACTGGAAGTGATGGGACTTTCTGGCTCTACGCCATTCCGCCACAGGTATTGTTGTCAGTTTAGATTTCGGTCTACACAACAAAAACAGATCGGCAGAAATTGAAGTTAGGGCGCGCTTGAAGGCATGGTGGTCAAGTGTCGAATCGTGGTCGGTTGGAGCTTTGAATTCGTCCAACAAACGATAGGGCAACGCGAATGCGGGCAAGTCGCCGCGTACCAAAACACCAACAGTTGACTGGGCGATTAGTTCCAGTTGGGCGATGGCTTGTGTTAACCAAAGGCGCTTGGGATAAACAACTGCTTCTATCGCATCAGGTGCACCCTTCAATTCAAGGCGCCGCATCACAGAGTCAAAAAACAGCGTGTGCAAATAGTCTTCAAGATCCGTCTTACTTGTGGACCAACGATCGACATTCAAAGATGAATTGAATCGAGCAAAAGGCACGCGTTTAAAGGCTTCTCGCCGGTAAAGTAAGGCCCAACATCCCGATAGCGGATGTGTTCTGAGCCGCTTAAAGTTGGGCCATACGTGAAGTTTTGCATCGCACCATCCAGCAACACGAACAGCGGCGACTTCCAGCTTTCGCCGCATCTGTAGGCTCAGCGGAACGTCAGCGAAGTGCATCAGTTCCGCTACATCACCATGACGTGAAAGTTCTTTCAGAAAGTCCGCAAAAACGCCAGCAGCGTCGGCACCAAGCCCGCGACGAATGTTTTGCGCAATCCCCTTGGTATCAAATTCCCTCGTGCCGGCAGCAAGCTCCAAATACAGTTCGATAGCGGTCTTGAAGCCTCCGTTCTCGAACGCATTGGCAGCGAGCTTGTCGTTTATTCGTGCACGCATGCGATGTTGGCAATCGACAGCATCCGCCTTCCGATCTGCCCAAAGATATTGCATGCCAAGCCTATGCAATTTTTCAATCCCCGCTGTATGCACTTTGGCAGCCAACAAGAGCACGGGGTAGTCATCATTCGCAAGTTGCATTGCGCATCTCTGTAGCGTAGCAACGTCATCGAGTTGAAATTCAGGGCCGTTGAGCATGCGAGTCTTAACCCATCGACGACGCACTGCAAGACCATACTCGCCAGTCTTAAATGCAACGCTCTCAGCACGTTCGAGAATTTGGACGATTTGATCGGGGGGATAACCCTTTGCCAAGCTATCTAGAACCCAAGCTCTTCCTGTGTTGTCAAGTAAAGGCCTGGGATCACCCAACTTCTGCTGGTAGAGCCATAGCCATCCCCATTTGTGAAAAGGTGGCGCAGAGTAAGCCAGCCATTGCATGACATCGGGCGTTAAGGTTTGAATTCTGGCTAAGTGATCCCCTCTGCGCTGTATGAAAACATACAGGCTGCCATGAAAGGCAAGTTGGCCGGCTTCAACCCAAGTAAATAGGTGACCAATCTCCCTTCGCAGCTCGTCGCTCCGAAAACTCAGGCAGGCTTCCAGGCCGTCCATTGGCCAAATGAACTTGGTATCTGCCATGAGGTGAAGGGCGTCTTTGGCTTTGTGTGAAAGTCTTTTCCACAGACCATCGTAGTAGTCAACAGCGTCCGCGCTAGGGCCTACTTGGCTGGACATTACTATTTGAGAAGAAAGTTGACGGTGCTCGCGAGCCAAAGCTAAAAAGCTGTAGGTCAGTACAAGTGGGTGACCGTGCGATATATCTCGAAATGCAGCAGCCACGGCGGCAAGGGTGTCACGCTCACCGTCTGGGGCTTCAATCTCGAACTGTTTGGCGTCAAGTTGGACTTCCAGCCAGCCTTTTGTCGATAGATGTGACATCCGCGGGACTTCAATCCAACTCTCGGGGATCGCATATTGTGCAAAGTGAGCAGGCAACTGTTCCGAGTCAACTTTTTGTGTGCCAATGAGTAGCGTCACGTTTTCTGGCGGTGGCAACAAGGCATTGAACAGGCTGTCGAGTGGAGCCTTATTCTGTTCATGCTCGCGCCATACGTGATCTAAGCCGTCGACCACAATGACAAAACGCTTACCTTGATCGGCGCATCCGCGTGCGCACGCTTTAATCCAATCGAGAAGGTATTCGGATTGCTTTTGAAGACCGTTGACGAATGGAAAGAAGTCATTTTCCATCTGGAACATCAGTGAATGCGCCACCACGTCAAAAGTAAATCGATCACTTCGATCATGTAGCTGAAGGAAATAGTGATGCCGAATGACAGGATGGCTGAGTTGCTTCAACTGCGCGCAAACGAAGCTCAAAAACGTACTCTTTCCTTGTCCAGGAGAGCCCCACACGACTTGGATACTTCTTCTTCCAGCGACCATCCCGTTTACAAATTCTTTTGCAAATTCTGCGTCTGGCGGGGTGTACCCGTCGGGGATACGAAAAGACTGATCCAACGGAATGGGTCGACGTTGATCCAGAATTGCACGAACCAGATCGATTCGTATGCAGCCATCTGGATTCGGAAATCCTTTGCGGATTGCCCAATCAATCGCCTCACGAAACAACGCGTTATATCCATCACGAGTTTTTGTATGTCGCGGTACTAAGCGTTCAAGAACCAAGCGATCAAGGGAGTCGTACCCTTGATGGCTGTGACGAAATTCAAACACGGAGAAAAACAAGTTGGCTCGTTGTTCATCGCCCAACTGTGCAATGACTTGCGCACGAGTGGTTGCCGACGCATCCTGCCAGTTGACCCGACGGCCATCCGTCGCCAAGTTTTGCTCGAACTCGGCATCTGGTCTACGGTTGGTGATCAGCATTGCGTCAGCTATCAAGGCTGGGGCAAACCCCCTGTATGCGCGCTCCCACTTTTGCAGTAGAGACAAACCTTTTGGTCTATGTCCGAGCAACCACTTCCAGCTGAGCGCATTTGCGGCATCGAAGGGATCGACTGTTAACTTGATTTGTTGTAGGACGAAGCGACCGTCTCGCTTTTTTGCCACAACGTCATCGAGTCCCATCGCCTGCTCTTCGTCATCCGCTTCGAACTTGACCCACTCAAATAGGGACGGGTCATCAAGCCAGTCACAAAGGAGTGCGATCCCTGCCCAAGTTTGATAGACATAGCCGCTTGCCGGGATGGCGGAGTGTTTGATGATTTGATTCACGGTTCGTCCCTGCTCATCGTATCGTTGCCGTAAGTGAGGAGGCTGCTTGAATTTTTTGGGATGGGATGAGCGCGAATATTGCGAACTGATAGCCTGCAAAGATAAAAGTCATTTCGCTAACCGCGCTCCAAACCCCCCACCTTCACCCACCCCAATCACCAACCTTTGTGTAGCCCGCGTAGCCGCCACATAAAAAACCCGCGCCGCCTCCTTCTCATCCTCCCCCGCCGCAGGCATGTGTCCCACACCGGGTAACGCAACCACGGGAAACTCCAAGCCTTTGCTGACCTTCATCGTCATCACCTGAATCGCGTCTGCACCAGGCCAGTATTCCCCACTCCTCTTACGCACGCGGTGCGGCAGCTTGCGTTGGACCAGGGCGCTGGCGCACAGGTCCATGGTTTTCCAGTCGGCGCACAGCACCGCCATGTCGCCCCATGCAAAGCCTTCTTGGTGGGCGCTGGCCAAGTGGTCGGCGATGGCAAACGCTTCATCGCGCAAGGTGGGCAATTTGATGATGACGGGGGCCTGCCCCTCGCGCCCGCAGCTCACGGGCTTGAGCAGCGGTATGCCGTCGTCGTCTTTGTCGTCTGCCGTCAGTAGGTCTGCAGCGACCAGGCTGGCGGTTTGCAAGATCTGCCGCGTGTTGCGGTAGTTGATCTTGAGGATGGTGGTGCGGCCCTGCGCCTGAATGCCCACGCTCTTGAAGCTGAACTGTTTGCTCTTGTCACGTGATTGCCCGCGTTCGTAAATGCTTTGCGCGTCGTCGTACAGCACCAGCAGGCTGTTGGTGGCGGGGTCGACCATTTGCGTGATGAGCTTGAGCCACTCGGGCGCGAAGTCGTGGCCCTCGTCGATCATCACCGCCTGGTATTGGCCGCCGGGGATTTGGCTGCGGTCTACGGCGCGGATGACGCGGTCTACCAAGGCATCGAAGAAGCCGCCGCCTTGGGGTGGCAGCACTTGCCCGTAGGTGGTGAGCTGGCGGTGGCACCAGCTGTGAAAGTGCCGCACATGCACGCGGTCGCTCAGTCCTTTGGCATCCATCACGCTGGCCAGTTGCACGCCCAGCGGTTCGTTGAAGCAGAGGATGAGGATGGGTTTGCTGGCGGGGGTGCTGGCTTTGGCCAGGTATTCGGCGCGGTAGCCGAGGATCATGGTTTTGCCTGAGCCCGCCACGCCGTGGATGACGCGGTGGCCGTCGCCCAGGCTGCGGGCGAGCTGCTCTTGCTGCAGGTCCAGCACCCGCATGATGTCGGGCATCTCGGCGTCGGCATCGTTGTCGTTAAACAGGGCGCCTTGGGTTTGTACGCGCACTTGGGGAAACATGATCCAGCGCACACGGTCGAGCTGCGGCAGGGTGATGGCGCCGCCAAAGCGGTGGGCAAACATGTTCCACAGCCGCTGCTGAAACGCCTCCGGGTCGGCGTGTTCGAGCATTTCGTCTTGGCAAATGACGTAATGTGGCTCGATGGCTTCGGCCAAGCCCGCGTTGTCAAACTCTTTGCGGGTGATGCGGGTGAACACCACGCCGTGCCCCCACGGGAAAGCCAGCTTGCCTTGGTGTGGGCCGCCCGTCTGCACCAGCTGCGGGTCGCGCTCCAGCGCGTTGACGACCTGGATGGCGCAGTGGCGCGCTTGGGCGAGGGGGTTGATGACGACTTTGGGCTGTCCGTTGGCAAGAATGGTCCACGCCTGGCGCGTGGCGGCTTGCACGGTTTGCAGGTGCCAATCCTTGGTCTCCAGCACCAGCAAGCCCCTGCGGGCGTGCAGCACGACAAAGTCGGGGTGGGTTTGCTTGGGGCCAATGGGCACGTTGTGCCACAGCAAATAGTCGTCGTCGAGCTTCTGCTCCAGACGCTCTGCCAGGCGCCGCTCGCCCGTGGAATCAAATGCGGACGAACCTATCGCCGGAATCAATGTCGCCATGCCGCTGTGTCCCCCCAATGTTTTGCGCTGCATATCTTTGTATGCGGTTGTGAATGCACTGTAGGTGGTGCGGCAGCGGGGCGCAACGTATGGATGCCAAGTGTTTTAGCGAGCGGCTGGGAATGTGGCGTTGCGAGGTGATTCACAGCCCCAAGAAGTTTCAAGCCAAATTGGCTTCTAATGCTTATCCAGTAAGCGCAAGCAGCTATCAAAATAATACCTGCCCGTTGCCCGCACCTTGGCAGCACTTGGGGCCTGGCACGCTGTCCCCTTCGGTACTTCGTCGGGTAAATTCCCCGGCATGCCCGACACCCCCACGTCTTCGCCCGCATCCACATCAGCCGCTGCCCCGGCGTCGCTCATAGATTCGCGCCGAGCGGCCTGGCGTTTGTTGACCACGCTGGGCCTGGTGGTGCTGGGCAACAGCAGCATGTACGTGGTGTCGGTGGTGCTGCCCGCGGTGCAGACCGAGTTTGGGGTGGGCCGCGCGGATGCGTCGCTGCCCTACACGCTGATGATGGTGTGCTTGGGGCTGGGCGGCCTGTGGACGGGGCGGCTGGCCGACCGGCACGGCCTCATGCCGGTGCTGTGCGTGGGGGCGGTGGGGGTGTTCGGCGGCTTTGTGTGGGCTGGGCTGTCGGGCAGCATTTGGGGCTTTGGTCTGGCGCATGGGTTGATGGGGCTGATTGGCAGCTCGGCCACGTTTGCGCCGCTGATCGCCGACACGGCGCTGTGGTGGAACCGCAGGCGTGGCATTGCGGTGGCGATCTGCGCCAGCGGCAACTACATCGCCGGCGCGGTGTGGCCGCCCATCGTGCAATACGGCATTGAGACCATTGGCTGGCGCCACACCTATATGTGGATGGGCCTGGTGTGTGGCCTGGGCATGCTGGCCCTGGCGCAGCGCATGCGGCAGCGCGCGCCGCTGGTGCCTTTGGCATCGGCGGCTTCCGTTGTTCCGCCGGGCACCGTGGCCGCAGCCCCTGTGGACCGCAGCCGCCCGTTCGGCCTGCGCCCCATGCATGCGCAGTTGCTGCTGTGCACGGCGGGCGTGGCGTGCTGTGTGGCGATGGCCATGCCGCAGGTGCACATCGTGGCGTACTGCACCGACCTGGGTTTCGGCGCGGCGCGCGGGGCCGAGATGCTGTCGCTGATGCTGGCGTGCGGCATCGTCAGCCGCCTGGTGTCGGGCGTGATCTGCGACCGCATTGGCGGGGTGCGCACGCTGCTGCTGGGTTCGGCGTTGCAGGGGGTCGGGCTGATGCTGTTTTTGCCGTTTGACGGGCTGGTGCCGCTGTATGTGATTTCGGCGATGTTCGGGCTGTTTCAGGGCGGCATCGTGCCGGCCTACGCCATCATCGTCCGCGAATATTTCGCGCCGCAAGAGGCGGGTGCACGGGTGGGCGCGGTGATCATGGCCACGCTGCTCGGCATGGCGCTGGGCGGCTGGATGTCTGGCTGGGTATTCGATGTAACCGGCAGCTACCAGGCGGCGTTCCTCAACGGCATGGCGTGGAATCTGTTGAACCTGTCCATCGTCGGGTGGTTGTATTGGCGCACGCGCCACCAAGGCGGGGCGGCAGGCCGGGTGCGGGCCAGCGCGGCGTGAGGGCGATAGCGGCCTTGGTTTGCGCTCAGTGCTGAATTTTTTGGCAAAAACAGGATCCAGCGCTTATGGATAAAGCGTGAGCAGCTATTAAGTTCATAGTTTTAATCAAGTGCATGCAGGGCGAGCACGGCGGCCTGAAGGGTGTTGAGCGCGCCTTCCAGGGCGCCATCGGTCTGCTGTGCACAGAGCGCCCATCCGCTGCATTGCCTCTGCCCCGCTGCGGGGCAGAGCCGCAGCAACAGGTGTGCCAGCGCCGCACGGCCACCCACAAGATAATCGTGACCACAAACGACCGGACGGACCGGTCGTCGGAGCACGCGTTGAAACCTGACATTCGCGACCTGGTCGCAGGCATCTTGATGATTTCGGTCGGCCTTGTCGTCGCCTTGTATGCGTCCCACCATTACCAGGTGGGCAGCGCCGCCCGCATGGGGCCGGGTTTTTTCCCCACCATGCTGGGCTGGGTGCTGGCGTTTCTGGGCCTGGTCATCGCCTCGCTTTCGTTTCGCAACGTGGTGCACGCCATTGAGCCGCCACCGTTCACCCTTCGGCCGTTTGTGGCGGTCATCGCGGCGGTGGCGCTGTTTGCGTTGCTCATTACGCGCATCGGCTTGGTGCCAACAACGGTTTTGATGGTCATCGTGACCTCATCGGGCAGCAACAGCTTTAAGTTGCGCCGGGCCGTGGTGTTGGGCGTGGTGCTCTCGGGCATTGCCTGGCTGATTTTCTCCCTGGGTCTGCAGATGACGCTGCCAGCCTTCGCCTGGGAGTTCTAAGCCATGGAATTTTTCTCGCTGTTCGCAAGCAACCTGTCCATTGGCATTCATGAGGCGGTCACCCTAAGCAACCTTTGGTATTGCTTTGTGGGGGTGTTTCTGGGCACCTTGGTGGGCGTGCTGCCGGGCCTGGGCTCGCTGATTGCCATTTCGCTGCTGCTGCCCATCACGTACCACCTGCCCGCCACCGGCGCGCTCATCATGCTGGCGGGGGTGTACTTTGGCGCCGATTACGGCGGGGGCACCTGCTCCATCCTGCTTGGCGTGCCGGGCCATGCTGCGGCGGCGGTCGATGTGCTGGACGGCTACCCCATGGCCAAGCAAGGGCGGGGCGGCGTGGCGCTGTTTATGAAGTGCGTGGCCTCGTTCTGGGGTTCGGCCGTGGGCATTGTGCTGCTGATGATGTTTGCGCCTGTGCTCTCAGGCTGGGCGCTCAATTTCGGCCCTTCAGAATACTGCGCGCTGATGCTGCTCGGCCTGATTGCCGCCTCCACCGTCGGCCAGGGTTCGCCGATCAAGGGTGTGGCCATGGTGATCTTTGGGCTGATTCTTGGCGTAGTGGGCACCGACATCAACAGCGGCACTTCGCGTTTTGCCTTTGACATTCCGGAGCTGACCGACGGCATCAGCCTGGTGGCCATGGCGATGGGGCTGTTTGCCATCACCGAGGTGATCAAGAGCGCCAACACCACGCGCGTCACGCCGGAAGAACAAAGCTTTTCGCTGCGCGATCAAATGCCGACCCGCACCGACTGGCGCCGCTCTTTCGGGCCGATGCTGCGCGGCTCTGGGTTGGGCGCGTTCTTCGGCGCACTGCCCGGCACCAGCGGCGGTATGGCGACGTTTTTGTCGTATTCGATGGAAAAGCGCATTTCCAAGCACCCCGAGGAGTTTGGCAAAGGCGCGATTGAAGGCATTGCCGGGCCCGAAGCTTGCAACAACGCCGGCGTGGGCACGGCGTTCATTCCGACCTTGACGCTGGGCATTCCCGGCGACGCCATCATGGCGCTGATGCTCGGCGCCCTCACCATTCAGGGCATTCAGCCTGGGCCGCAGGTGATTACCGCCCACCCGGATTTGTTCTGGGGGCTGATCGTGAGCTTTTGGATTGGCAATATCTTTCTGGTGATCTTGAACATTCCGCTGATCGGCATGTGGGTCAAGCTGCTGTCCATCCCCTACCACCTGATGTTCCCGGCCATCGTGCTGTTCACCTGCATTGGGGTGTACAGCACCAGCAACAGCACGTTTGACGTGTGGATCCTGCTGGGCTTTGGTGTGGTGGGCTACCTCATGGCGTTGCTGCGGCTTGAAGTGGTGCCGGTGCTGCTGGGCCTGATCCTCGGGCCGATGCTGGAGGAGAACTTCCGCCGCACCTTGTTGCTGTCACGCGGCAGCTTTAACGTGTTCATCGAGCGCCCCATCACCGCTGTGGCGCTGGGCGTGTGCGCCTTCCTGCTGGTGTGGACGGTGTGGGGCAGCATGAAGAAGAAGGTCGTGGCCTGAGCCCACGCTTGCGCACCTGCGTACGCAAACTTTCACTTGGCAGACCGGGCGCGCCGCCGCACCCGCCTGCGCAGGCTGCCGTTATCGGGCCTGCAGGTAGCGCTGCGACAGCTCGCGGCGGGCCGCGGTGTCGAGCCCCACGACGTCAGTGAGGTAGGTTTCCATGCCGCCGTAGTCCTGGTCGACCTTGTGCAAGGCGGCATCCAGAAATTCGCTTTGCACGCGCCACAGCACCGACAGCACCGCTTCGGGCGCGTGGCCCTCGGCCATGGCGGGGCGGCGGTACAGGTCGTTGGTGAGCAAATAGTCGCGCATCACGACGTCGCGCGGTACACCCAGCGCCATCAATATCAGGGCGGCGGCAAAGCCGGTGCGGTCTTTGCCGGCGGTGCAGTGGAACACCAGCGGCGCGTCTTGGGCGAGCAGGATGCGAAAGAACTCGGCAAAGCGCGGCGCGTTCTCGTGCACGAAGCCGCGGTAGGTCTCCTGCATCAGCGCCACCGCGTCTTGCGCCGTCAGCGCGCGGCCGTCGCGTTGCAGCTCAATCGCGCGCTGCACCACGGTGGGCTCAATGGCGAGCTGGTGGTGCTCAACGGCGGGCAACAGGTAGGCCAGTTGGGCGCGTTCGCGTTCACCACGGAAGTCCACCGTGCGGGCAATGCCCAGCGCGGCGAGGCTGCCTTGGTCTTCGGGCGTCAGGCCCGCCAGGTGGTCGGAACGGAAGATGCGCCGCCACGCAACTTGGCGGCCGCCCTCGCCGATGTAGCCCCCGAGGTCGCGGAAATTGCTAGCGCCGGCCAGCGGCAGGGAGCGGGGGTGGGGTTCGGTCTGGAAGGCGGTGGTTCGGAGGTCGGGTGTTTGCATAGGCTTGAGCCTAGCGCAAGCCGCCGAAGGCCGCCGTCTCCAACAGTACGTCCACACGGTGCACCGTCCGTGCGCTCGGTCCAGAGCGGCCTAGATTGCGCTCGGCCCCATCCACACGCCGCTGCGCAGGCCCTCAGGCAGCTCGGGCGACCACACCTGGCCGCTGTCGGCCCAGGCGGCTTCTTGCACATTGAGGCCCGCAAACACGCCGTAGCCGGCCCCCGGGCAAATGGCCTGGCCGGCGCACAGCGTCTCGCCCGCTTTAATGGCGCCCTGCACCTGAATCGATTCGCCGGCCTTGATGCCCCAGCCCGCTTCCAGGTGCACCACCCCGCTGATGGCGCCGCCGACCAAAATGCCCTGCGCGGCGCGCAGACTCTCGCGCCCCGTCAGGTGGCCGCCCACACGCAGGCCTTTGCTGCATTCCACCGCGCCGTGTGCCGTCAGGTCTTGGCCGATGAAGGCGGCGCCTTGCACTTGCAGGCGCCCGCTGCAGACCGTGTCCCACCCGGTGCGCAGTTCGCCCCGGCAGGTAATGTCGCCCTGCACCTCAAGCCCCCATTCAGCGCGCACATCGCCCGCCTGCAGGTTGCCGTCGGCGTGGATGCCGCCGTCCACCCGAATGTCGCCCCCGCAGGTGATCGAGCCGCCGGCGCGCAGGCCGCCCCCGGCGCGGATCGACCCGCCGGTGTGCACCACAGTGTCCGCGTCGATGTTGCCGCGCACCTGCAGAGAGCCGGCAAACACGATGGCGTCGGCCTCAATGGCGTCCAGCGTCAGCACTTCCTGCGTCGGCCCGAACTGCGCCAGCAGCCAGCAGGCGTCTTCCACGCGGCCAGCCTGCACCAAGGTGTCCAACGCGTCCTGGTAGCCGCTGCCGTCTTGCACGTTGCGGCTGAACCAGCGAAAGCCATTGGCGCAGGGGTTTTTGGCGCGCAGGAATTGCTTGGTGAACTCCATGCCAGCGGCTGAGCCACCGCGCGACGCGGCGAGCGCGGGCGCCTGCAGCGAATACGTGTGGGTGGACGCTTGTGCGTCGGTGGCGAGTTCGGGCGGCATGGCGCATCTCCTGTTTGGAGCGGCCAGACGTGCCTGAATCAGGGCTGAGTGTCGGCCGCCATCGCGCGGGACAGGTGCCCGGCGATGGAAGTGGTGCGCGTTTGAGTGGGGGAAATTGCGAATCGCCGGGCGGGGGAATGTGCGACCGGCTTGTATGGCCAAATCTCCCGGCGCAGCGCGCCCGCACGCAGCAACGCGCTGCGTGGGCAACGGCGGCAAGGGCGGAACGGGGCGTGCAAAAGCATGGTGCCAATGGTACCAGCCAAGGGTTTACCCGCTCAAAGTGCTGGGGAGGGCTGTGGCGCCATACCGTCACAGCGCGTCACAGCGCGTCACTGGGCGTCACAGCGCCTCACTGGGGCAACACGCTGACCGCTGGGTCCAGCGGGCGCTCTTCGCTGCCTGGTGGGCAGGCTTGGTCGGTGTACACGGTGCGGCCGCCTTGCACGCACTTGCGCGGCGGGGCTGCCGGTGCCGACGCGCCGGCTTTGGCCGAATCTGCCGCAGTTGTTGCAGTGCGCGATCGGACGTGGCCAGGCGGTGGGCTCGGGCGGGTCATGCTGCGCCAAGTCTGGCGCGCCCAAGGCTCGGCGTGCGGCGTCCAGCGCTCCGCCGTCCACCAGGCGGTGGTCGCCGCGGCGATCAGGACGATGGCCAACAGGGTCCAAAGGGCGCGTTCTTTGCGGCTGCGCATGTGTGTATCTCCTATGAGGCAAGCCTGGTGCGGGCTGCGGCAAGGCATGCTAATGGTGGGACTCGTTCCACCGCCATGCGTATGGCATGGCGAAGAACTGCAAGGCTCAGAAGATAATTCCAGCTTTGCCTGCAATTAGGGAGCCTGATGGCAATCTTGCCCGAGCTTTTGCTGCGTTTTCGTGCCGCTGAGTCTGACGACGCACAGGTGCGCGAGCAGGTGGCCGTCGACAACTTGCGGCGAATCCGCCTCGCAACCGCGCTGCTGTTGCCCATCTTCGTGCTGGCCAGCGCGGTGCTGTTGCCGGGCAACTGGCCAGAGCGCGAGGGCGCTGCGTCCTGGAAGCTGGCAGTCGGGGCCACGCACTTCACCGGGTTTTGTGTCGCGCTGACCTGCGGCGCCCTTGCCCATTGGGCCTTGCGGCGCAGTCCCAAGGGCCGGATAGCTCAGCTGCTGCCGGTGGTGGTTGCCGTGTTTACCTTGGCATTCGGCTTGGTGCTCACGCTGTTCTATCAGTGGGTGGCGCCTAAAATTTCGCCCACCGTGGTGACGACCTTGGGCGTGGCGCTGGTGCTTTACCTGCGCCCACCGCTGGCTGCGGTGCTGTATGTGGTGGTCGCAGTGCTGGGGTTTCTTGCGCTGCCGCTCACCCAGACCGACCCATTGCTGCTGGCCAGCGGCCGGGTGAGCATGTTCGTGCTTCCCATGGTGGCGCTGGCGTTTGCGGTGCTGAACTGGCGCAAGAACACGACCAACATCCTGCTTACCCGTTCCCTGGCGCAGGCCAACGCCACGCTGGTGTCCAAGCAGGCCGAGCTGGAGCGCCTGGCTTTGTACGACGGGCTCACGGGCCTGTGCAACCGCAGCGAATTCATGCGGCGCGCCGACCGGGAGCTCTCGCGTGCGCTGCGCCACCGCCACCACACCACTTTGCTGCTGCTTGATCTGGACCACTTCAAACAGGTCAACGACAGCCACGGCCACCCCATCGGCGACGCCGCGTTGTGCCATGTGGCTTCGGTGCTGGCGCAAACGGTGCGCACCTCCGACCTTGTCGCGCGGCTGGGCGGCGAGGAATTTATCGTCTTGTTGCCGCAAACCCGTTTGGACGCAGCGCTGCAGTGCGCTGAAAAGCTTCGCCTCGCCGTGCAAAACCAGCCGCTCACGATGGATGCTGGTCGGCTGCTGCCCATCACCGTCAGCGTGGGAGTGGTAGAGGTCCCGCCTGGTGGCGGCGTCGACATGCTGGTGGCCTACGCGGCCATCGATCGCGCGCTGTACCGCGCCAAGGCCGCAGGGCGCAACCGCGTGGAAGTGGCGGAGCTGGAAGAGGGGCTCTCCCGCACCGAGCCCGCAGACCTGACGCGCTGAGACATCGGCGCGAACGCGCGAACGCGCGAACGCGCCCGCGGATGGGCGGCTGAGCGAGCGCAACGCACTTCGCGTGATGTCGGTTCGCTGCGTCGTCGCACGCGCAACCATTTGGGCCGAGCCTTTCGACTGGTTCAGCGTGAACGGGAATGCTTTGAGCGAGGCTCGCCCCGAAGTTGTGTGAGCCGCCCCTTTTCAAAAGGAGGGCGGCTCCGGAGGCGTTTCCCTTATCCCAGGTGGTTGCCGAGCAGGCCCGCCAGCTCAAACATACCGGCACGGTCTTTCCCAAACACGGCACGCAGTTTGTCGTCGGCGACGATGGTGCGCTTGTCTTTCGGGTCCTGCAGGTTGTGCGCCTTGATGTATTCCCACAGCTTCTTCACCGCAGCAGGGCGCGCTACCGGCTCGGTGCCGATGACGGCGGCCAGCGCTTCGCTCGGCGCTTTGCCGGCCGCGGGTTTGCGCGGCGCAGCGGTTTTGGTCGCCGCCTTTTTGGCTGGTGCCTTCTTCGCAGCTGCCGGTTTCTTTATGCCTTTTGAGGCTCCAGCGCTTGCCTTGCTTGCGCCAGCAGCTATGGTTTTGGTAGTTCCGCCGGCGGCGGGCTTGCGCGGTGGGAACTTGCTCGGGGCAAATTCAAAGTTCACCTTGCCGGCCTCGGCGTCCCACGCCAAATGCGCTTTGAAGGCGCGGCGGGTGCGCATGCTGACGAACTTCTCGAGCAGGTCGGTTTTTCCGGTGGACAAAAGCTTTTCCACCTGCGCGCGGTCGACCGGCTGCTGCAAGATGATCTTGCCGCTTTTGAAGGTGCAGCTGGGCACGGGCTGCGCGGCAGTGGGAACGGACTTGGCACACACATAGTTGTTGCCGTGCTCGTGCACTTCAGCGCCGCAGATCGGGCAGGCGCCCAGCGGTTCGTCGACAAACTCGACCAGTTCGCCGGTTTCCTCGGACTTGGCGTCGCCAAAATCGAATTCGAGCTTGTAGTTGTGCGCTTCGTCGTCGTACTTGAGCACAATTTCTGAAGTGAACGGCCAGCCGGCCTTGGAGCGAAAGCCGTCGAGCGGGCCGATCTTGCGCTCGCTCAGCAGCTGCTCGGCCTCTTGCGGCTCAAACGTGCGGCCCGCGGGCGACTTGCCGAACGAGAAGCCGCACGGCTCTCCGCTGGGCTCGCCTGCGACCGGTACCGTGCCCGGCTTGCCCACGCAGGCGTAGCGGCGGTAGTTCTCCTTCACCACGCCGCCGCAGTTGGGGCAGGGTGCGGCGAGCGTGGCGTAGTCGCCGGGGATGGTGTCGCGGTCGTATTCCTTGGCCTTCTTCACCATGCGCTCGGTCATGGCGGCAATCTCTTGCATGAAGGTGTCGCGGCTGAGCAGGCCTTTTTCCATCTGCGCAAGCTTGTATTCCCACTCGCCGGTGAGGTCGGCGCGCGAGAGCTCCTTGACTTCCAGGCCGCGCAGCAGCGTCATCAGCTGGAAGGCCTTGGCGGTGGGAATCAGTTCGCGGCCCTCGCGCAGCATGTACTTCTCGGCCAGCAGGCCTTCAATGGTGGCTGCGCGGGTGGCTGGCGTGCCCAGGCCCTTTTCCTGCATGGCTTCGCGCATCGACTCGTCTTCGACCTGCTTGCCCGCGCTTTCCATGGCGCCCAGCAGCGTGGCTTCGGAGTAGCGGGCAGGCGGCTTGGTTTTGAGGCCTTTGGCGTCGACTTCGTTTGCAAGCGGCTTTTCGCCCGGCTGCACAGGCACCAGGTTCTGGCCCTTGTCGCCTTCCTTGGCGTCCTGCACTTCGTCCGCTGCTTCCTTGCCGTAGATGGCCAGCCAGCCTGGCTTGACCAGCACCTTGCCTTCGGTCTTGAAGTGGTGCGCTTGGCCCGCTTGCTCCACCTTGCTTATGCGCGTGGTGACCAAGTATTCGGCGCTCGGGAAAAACACCGCCATAAAGCGGCGGGTGACCAGGTCGTAGAGCTTTTGTTCGGCTTCAGAAAGACCGGTGGGCGCCTGCAGCGTTGGGATGATGGCGAAGTGATCGCTCACCTTCGCGTTGTCGAAGATGCGCTTGTTGGGGCGCACGTAGTTGCCGTCCAGCGCGGTGCGGGCGTGCGGCGCAAGGTGGCCCATGCCGCTCGTGGCCAGCATTTCAAAGGTTTGCTTGGCCACCGGCACATAGTCTTCGGGCAGCGCGCGCGAATCGGTTCGCGGGTAGGTAAGGGCCTTGTGGCGCTCATACAAAGACTGTGCCAGCGCCAGCGTGGTCTTGGCCGAGAAGCCGAACTTGCCGTTGGCTTCGCGCTGCAGGCTGGTCAGGTCAAACAGCTGCGCGGGCGCCTGCGTGGTCGGCTTGCTTTCTTCCGTCACGGTGGCCGCTTGGCCGCGCGAGGCGTTGGCGATGGCGGTGGCCTGCGCTTCGGACCAGACGCGGTCGGCGCGCTGCTCGGCGTCGTCTGCGTTCTTCTTCCACGCCGGGTCAAACCACTTGCCGTTGTACTGGCCTGCCTGCGCGGCAAACGATGCGTGGATTTCCCAGTAGTCGCGGCTGATGAATTTGCGAATTTTTTCCTCGCGCTCGACCACCAGGGAGAGCGTGGGCGTCTGCACCCGCCCCACGGTGGTCAGGAAGAAGCCGCCGCCCTGCGAGTTGAACGCCGTCATGGCGCGTGTGCCGTTGATGCCGACCAACCAGTCGGCTTCCGAGCGGCTGCGGGCGGCGTCGGCCAGGCCCTGCATTTGTTCGTTGGTGCGCAGCTTGTCAAAGCCGTCGCGAATCGCCTGCGGCGTCATGGACTGCAGCCACAAGCGGCGTACCGGCTTGCCCAGCGGCTTGGCGCCGCCGGCGTACTGCTCGATCAGGCGAAAGATCAGCTCGCCCTCGCGGCCCGCGTCGCAGGCGTTGATGAGCTGCGTCACGTCTTTGCGCTTGGCCTGTTTGACGACCGCATTCAGGCGCGTCTTGGTTTTGTCCACGGGTTTGAGGTCAAAACGCGGCGGAATCACCGGCAGGTTGGCGAAGCTCCATTTGCCTCGCTTGACGTCAAATTCTTCGGGCGCCTGGATCTCCACCAAGTGGCCGACGGCGCTGGTGACGACGTACTGGTCGTTCTCAAAGTGTTCGTCGTGCTTGTCGAACTTGCCCGCCACCGGGGTGAGGGCGCGCACGATGTCTTGGGCGACGGAGGGTTTTTCTGCAATGACTAGTGTTTTGCTCATGGGTTTCGTTCTGGGGCACCGTGGCCAAAAAAGGGGCCACGCGCGCTTCTACAATCGGGTTTCCTCGCGCGTACACGCGCACGCGCAGGTGTGCACATTCAAAGTAACAGAAGTTTTGCCATGCCTTCACGCACCGCGCCCGCTGCATCTTCCGGCCGCCGCCTTCAGACCCGCCGCTCGGGCGTCCACGGCAAAGGCGTCTTTGCCGTGCAGGACGTTGCGGAAGGCGAAGTGCTAATTGAATACACCGGCGAAGTGGTCAGTTGGCAAGAAGCGCAGGACCGGCACCCGCACGACCCGCTGCAGCCCAACCACACGTTCTACTTCCATGTCGATGAAGACCGCGTGATCGACGCGAAGTTCGGTGGCAATTCGTCCCGCTGGATCAACCATAGCTGCGACCCGAACTGCTTTGCCGACGAGCAGGATGGGCGCATCTTCATCACCGCGCTGCGCAACATTGCGGCGGGCGAAGAGCTGAACTACGACTACGGCCTGATCATTGAAGAGCGCTACACGCCCAAGCTCAAGGCCGAATACCCGTGCTGGTGCGGCGCCGCCAACTGCCGCGGCACCTTGCTTGCGCCCAAGCGCGGCCCGCGCGCACCGGCGCCTCTTTCCAAACCTCTCAAACCCGCACCTGTGCGCAAGCCGCGCAAAGCACGGACCGGCGCATGAGCGCCGCGTCCGGTGCCGCGCCTGGCCCAGTCAGCGAGCCGCTGCATTGGCCGCTGGAAGCGCTGTGGCAGGCTTTGGCGCCGCGCCTGCCGGGCTTTACCGCTGAGCTGCTGGCCAGCGTTGATTCCACCAACACCGAATGCATGCGCCGCCTACGCGCCGGCCAGAGCGAGCCGCTGCTGCTGGTGGCGCTGGCGCAAACCGCAGGGCGCGGCCGCATGGGGCGGGCCTGGCAAAGCGCGGGTGCCCAGCCCGGCGCCGCGCTGACCTTTTCGCTGGCCCTGCCGCTTGCGCCCAAGAGCTGGTCTGGCCTGTCGCTGGCCGTGGGTCTGAGCGTGGCGCAAAGCCTGCAGGCAAGCCCGCCAGCACCCGGCAGCGGGGAAGCGCGCGTGGCGCTCAAATGGCCCAACGATTTGTGGCTGCAAGGCGGCCCTGGGCCAGAGCGCAAGCTGGGCGGCATTCTGGTGGAAACCGCCAGTTTGCTGGCGCCTGGCGCTGCGGGCGCTAATGGCGGCACTGCGCGCTGGGTGGTGGTCGGCGTCGGGCTGAACGTGGCCCCGCGCAGCAGCGAAGGCCTCACCATACCCGCCGGCTGCCTGCACGAGCTGGATGCGCGCTGGGACGCGCCGACAGCGTTGGGCCGCACGATCGAGCCTTTGGTGGATGCCCTGCAGGCGTTTGAAGCCCATGGCTTTGCCCCCTTGGTGGCCCAATTTGCAGCACGCGACGCCTTGGCGGGCCGCGCGGTGCGCCTGTCGGACGGGCGTGAAGGCGTGGCCGAAGCGATCGCAGCCGACGGCGCTTTGCTGGTGCGCGGCCCGGCCGGGCAGATTGAGGTCAGCAGCGCTGAGGTGTCGGTCCGGCCGGTACCATAGAAACCTATGCTCCGCGCCCTCGTTCTTCTGCTCATCATCGCCAATGGCGGCTACTTTGCCTGGTCGCAGGGCCTGCTCAGCGACTGGGGCTTTGCGCCGCGCGAGCAGTCCGAGCCGCAGCGCATGGCCAACCAGATCAACCCAGAGCTGCTGCAGGTGCTTCCCGCTGCAGTGGTGAAAACCGCGCCTGCGGCCACCGGGCCCGCCTCACCCAAGCCTGCGACACCGACGCCCCCCGCGCAGGAGACAGCAGCGTTGCCCACAGGCGAGTGCCTGCAGGTCGGAATTTTTGATGCGGCGCAAACTGAGGCGCTGCGCCGCGCCGCGAGCGCCTTGCCAGAAGGCAGTTGGCGCCTGGAGCCAGCCACGCTGCCCGGCCGCTGGATGGTCTACATGGGCCGCTTTGCCGACGCAGAACAGCTCGCTAAAAAGCGCAGCGAACTGAAGGAGCTGGGCGTCGCCTACGACCGACCCAACGCCGCGCTGGAGCCTGGCCTGTCGCTGGGCCGTTTTTCGACCGAAGAGGCGGCGCAGCGCGGCCTGGGCAACCTGACGGCCAAAGGCGTGCGCTCGGCGCGCGTGGTGCAAGAGCGGCTGGACATGCCGGGCTTCGTGCTGCGCCTGCCCGATGCCGATGCCCGCTTGCGCGAGCAGGTGGAGGGTTTGCGCAGTGCTTTGGCCGGCAAGACGCTTCGGCCCTGTAGCTAAAAAGTTTTAGTCAAAATGGCCTCTAGCGCTTATGGGTAAAGCGTGAGCAGCTATTGAAAAATGACCAAACCGATGCGCGACGCGGTGCGCCGCGTCACAAGCCGGAGGATTCCAGCGCAGCAAAATGCACGCTGAAGCACGCGCCGGGCGGGTGGGCGCCGGGATGCGCATCTTCAACCACGATGCGCGCCCCGTGCTGGCGGGCGATTTCCTGCACGATGGACAGGCCCAGGCCTGAGCCGTCTGCGTCGTTGCCCAAAGCGCGGTAGAACGGCTGAAGAATCAGCTCGCGCTCGGGCTCGGGCACGCCGGGGCCGGAGTCTTCTACCTGCACCACCAGCACGCGGCCAAAGGTGTCGGCGAGCACGCGCGCCGTGACCACGCCGGGCCGCTCGGGCGTTGAGGGTGTGTAGTTCATGGCGTTGTCCACCAGGTTGCGTATCAGCTCATGCAGCAGGGTCGGGTTGCCCAGCATCATCACGCCGGGGGCGCCGGGCAGGGCGCCGTCGTAGCCCAGGTCGATGTTTTTGTCGAGCGCGCGCGACACCGCGTCGTGCACCACATCCACTGTAATTTGCGCCAGATCGCAAGGCATAAGGGCCGCCTGCGCGCTGCTGCTCTCGGCCCTGGCAAGGGCCAGCAGCTGGTTTACGCTGTGCGTGGCGCGAATGCTGGAGCGCCCAATTTGCTGCAGCGAGCGCTTGAGTTCTTCGGTGCTGGTGCCTTCGCGCTGGGCCAGGTCGGCCTGCATGCGCAATCCGGCCAGCGGCGTCTTGAGTTGGTGGGCAGCGTCCGCCAGAAAGCGCTTTTGCGTGGCAAGCGAGTCGTTCAGGCGCGTCAGCAGGTCGTTCACCGAAGCGACAAGCGGGGCGACTTCCAGCGGCACGGTTTTGTCGTCCAGCGGCGAGAGGTCGTCCGGCTTGCGTGCGCGGATGCGCTCTTCGAGCTGGTTGAGCGGCTGAATGCCACGCGCCAGCGCCAGCCACACCAGCAACACCGCCAGCGGCAGGATGATGAACTGCGGCAGCATCACGCCCTTGATAATTTCCGTCGCCAGCACGCTGCGCTTCTCGCGCGTTTCGGCCACCTGAATCAGCGCCAGCGGTGCGTTGGGGAGCGACAGGCGCACCCAGATGTAGGCCATGCGAATGTCGATGCCGCGCAGCTCGGCATCGCGCAAACGCACGTCCCCATTGGACTTGGCTTCGTCCTCGGGCGGCGGCGGCAGGTCGCGTTCACCCGACAGCAATTCGCCCTGCGCGCCGAGCACTTGGTAGTAGACGATGTCGGAGTCGTCGGCCCGCAAAATTTCGCTGGCGGGCTGGGGCAGGTTGAACTGCGCCTTGCCCCGGCTGACGAACACCAACTGCGCCAGCGCCTGCGCGTTGTATTCCAGCGCGCGGTCAAAAGGCTTGTTCGCAATGCCCTGCGCCACCAGCCACGTCAGCGCCAGGCTGATGGGCCACAGCAGCAGCAGCGGCGTCAACATCCAGTCGAGGATCTCGCCAAACAGGGAGCGCTGTTCGCGCTGGAAGATCTTCAAAGTTGCCGCCCGGATTTTTGGTAAAAAACGGCTCTAGGGCAATTTGAGTAAGCGTTGAATGCTATCAAATTGCAATGAAGAAAAGGCAAGATACCGGAACCTGCCGTGTCGCACCTGGCCTTCGCAACTGGCACGGCCGAGGCCAGCCGCCGCGCAAGGGCCGCCCCGCAGCGCTGCGAGAGAGGGGGCTGAAGGTCGCGGCTCCAAGCCTGCCTGCGCAGGCTTGGACCGACCTGAGGAGCCGCCGCCTCTGGCGGCTGTACGGAGGAGCGCAGCGACACAGGGGGGTGTTCCTATTCCGGGATTTTTTCAAGGCAGTAACCCAAGCCGCGGATCGTGGCGATGCGAATCGGGCCTTTCTCGATCTTCTTGCGCAGGCGGTGGATGTAGACCTCGATGGCGTTGTTGCTCACTTCTTCGCCCCACTCGCACAGCCGCTCGACGAGCTGGTCCTTGCTGACCAGGCGCCCCGCGCGCTGCAGCAGCACTTCCAGAAGGCCCAGCTCGCGCGCCGAGAGCTCAACCATCTTGCCGTCGATGGTCGCCACTCGGCCGGTCTGGTCGTAGTTGAGCGGGCCGTGCTTGATGGTCGCGCTGGCGCCGCCCGCGCCGCGCCGTGCCAGCGCGCGCACCCGCGCTTCAAGCTCTTGCAGCGAGAAGGGTTTGGCCATGTAGTCGTCGGCCCCGAGATCGAGGCCCTTGACGCGCTCCTCCACGCCATCGGCCGCGGTGAGGATCAGCACCGGCACGGCCGAGCCGCGCGCGCGCATGCGCTTGAGCACTTCCAGGCCGTGCATGCGCGGCAGACCCAGGTCGAGGATTAGCAGGTCGAACTCGTTGTTGGTCATGAGCGCGGCGTCCGCTTCGCTGCCGCTGGCCACATGGTCCACCACCGCGCCAGAGCTGCGCAGCGTGCGCAATAGGCCATCGGCAAGCACTTGGTCGTCTTCGGCAATGAGGATGCGCATGGCGATCTCCCGAGCGGGTCTACAAGCCGGGCAAAAGCGCCCATGGATGCGATTCTAGGAGCCGCTGCCGCCACTGCCATAGGTTTCCAAGCCGATGGCCACCACAGTCGCCACGGGATCGCCCACTTCCGCCCGAAATTCGGCCTCGGCCTGCGCGACGGCATCCTCAAACGCCTGCAGCCACGCGAGGCCCGTGGGCGTGAAACTGACGCGGCGCGCGCGCGCGTCCAGCGGGTCTGGCGCACGCTGCACCAGGCCCCAGGCCGAGCACTGGTCCACCAAGCTGGCCATGGCCTGCTTGGACATGCCGGCACGCGCGGCAAGGTCGGTCAAGCGGTCGCCGCCCAGCGAAAGATGTCGGGTGATGTGGATGTGCGCTGCGCCGACCTGGTCGCGCGCCGCCAGATTGGACAGCGCCAGCGGCACCTCGACGTTGCGCGCCATGAGCTGCAGCACGCGCGCGTCAAAGCGCCGCAGTGCGTCGCCCATGAGTCGGCCGAGGTGTGTCTGGCGCCAAGCATCGGAAGGGGGTGCAATGGGCATGCCGCATTGTCAGGCAAACTGACTAAAAACTGGCTTTACGAACACTTAGTTCGCCTCTACATTACTGGTCAGGCATCCAGTACTTGAAACGGGTGCAGCGCAAAAAATTTCGTTAAAGCATTGAATTTTCAGGAGATTTTCATGAGCAACCCCACCAGCCACAGCATGCCCGCCGACAGCGACAAAGCCCGCGCCCTTGCCGCCGCGCTGTCTCAGATTGAAAAGCAATTTGGCAAAGGCACCATCATGCGGCTCGGCGAAGGCGAGGTGATTGAAGACATTCAGGTGGTCTCCACCGGCTCCCTCGGCCTTGATGTGGCGCTTGGCGTTGGCGGTTTGCCGCGCGGCCGGGTGGTGGAAATCTACGGCCCGGAAAGCTCGGGCAAAACCACCCTCACGCTGCAAGTGATCGCCGAGATGCAGAAGCAGGGCGGCCAATGCGCCTTTGTCGACGCGGAGCACGCGCTTGACATCCAGTACGCGCAAAAGCTCGGCGTGAACCTGCAGGACTTGCTCATTAGCCAGCCCGACACCGGCGAGCAGGCGCTTGAAATTGTCGACAGCCTGGTGCGCTCAGGCGCCGTGGACCTGATCGTCATCGACTCGGTCGCTGCGCTCACCCCCAAGGCAGAAATCGAAGGCGACATGGGCGACTCTTTGCCCGGTCTGCAGGCGCGACTGATGAGCCAGGCGCTGCGCAAGCTCACGGCCAGCATCAAGAAGACCAACTGCATGGTCATCTTCATCAACCAGATCCGCATGAAGATTGGCGTGATGTTCGGTAGCCCCGAAACCACCACCGGCGGCAATGCGCTCAAGTTCTACGCCTCGGTGCGCCTTGATATTCGCCGCATTGGCTCGATCAAGCGGGGCGACGAGGTGGTGGGCAATGAAACCCGCGTCAAGGTGGTGAAGAACAAGGTCTCGCCCCCGTTCAAGACGGCCGAGTTCGACATCCTGTTTGGCGAAGGCATTTCGCGCGAGGGGGAAATCATCGACATGGGCGTGGTCGCGCGCATCGTCGACAAATCGGGCGCCTGGTACGCCTACAACGGCGAGAAGATTGGCCAAGGCCGCGACAACGCCCGCGAATTTTTGCGCGAAAACCGGCAGCTGGCGTACGAAATCGAAAACAAGGTGCGCGAGAGTCTGGGCGTGAGCATGCTGCCCGCTCAGGCCCTGGTGCTCACAGCGCCGAGCGACGACGCGGCCGATGGCGTGGTGCCCGCACCGACCACTGGCCGGGGCAAGAAATCTGAAGAAAAAGTGGCTTAAGCGATTGCTAAGTAAGCGCTAACAGCTATAAAAATAAGAGCTAAATCGTATGCGCATGCCCCCGCCTTCGCTCAAAGGTCGGGCGCTGCGGCTGCTTTCGCAACGCGAGCACTCGCGGGTAGAACTGGAGCGCAAGCTGGCGCGCCACCTGCAGGAGGGCGACAACCTGGCGGCCGTGCTCGATGAGCTTGAGGCCAAAGACTTCATCAGCGACCAACGCGCCGCCGAATCTGTGGTGCGCCAGCGCGCTGGGCGAATGGGACTGCTGCGCCTGCGCCAAGAGCTGCAGGCCAAAGGGCTTTCTGGTGAGCTGGCGGCGCAAGCGCTTGCGCTTGTGCAAGGCACGGAACTGGAGCGTGCAAGGGAAGTTTGGGCCCGCAAGTTTGCCGAGTCACCCACCGATCTGAAGGCGCGCGGCAAGCAGATGCGGTTCTTGATGGCGCGTGGTTTTTCGGGGGAAGTCGCGACTCGAGTTTTGCGCGGGCGCGAGCCCGATTAGTCGGCTTTATCCGTAGCCTGGGCGCTTGCGGCGTTCAGTTCGACCGACTGCCCAGCAAGCGCCCGTCCACCGAGGTGCCATAAAGCGATTGCTTGGAATTGTGAAACTTGGCGCGGGTGCTGGTGACGTCGCCGGTAAAGCGCGGGTCTTGTGGGCGTTCGTGGCCGTTGATGAACTTGGCAACGTCCCATGCCTCCTGCACGCTCAAGCTGCCCCCTTTGCCAAGCGGCATATTGGCTTGAATGAAGGCCGCCGCCGTATCAACCTTGTGCATGCCTGCGCCCCAGTTGTACGACTGCGGCCCCCACAGGGGCGGGAATACTTGGGTGTCGCCAACACGTTGCCCCTGGCCCTTGTCTCCGTGGCACAGCGCGCAGTTTGCCTGGTACACCGCAGCGCCGCGCAGGCCATCAGCCTCTTTCTCAGGCTCGGGCAGCTTGGCGAATCCCGATCCGGGCAAGGCCTCGCCCGCCGGAGCGCCTTTGGCCAGCCAGTAGGAATACGCCTCAAGTGCTACCAACACGTCGTCGCCAAACGGTGGCGGAGTGCCGTTCATGCTGTAGGTGAAGCATCCGCGCAGGCGCTCGGCAAAGGTGTCTACGTGCTTGGTTTTGCTGCGATACGCGGGGTACATGGGCCACGCGCCCCACATAGGAGCGGAATCGGCCTTTCGTCCGGCATCCAAATGGCAGTTGACACAGTTGAGTGAGTTGCCAACGAAGGCGGGCGCATTGACGCTGGTGTTCAGAAAAATCTGCTCACCTCTACGAACCACATCTCCCATCGGCCCCTCGGGAATTTTGTCCGCCGCCTGCGGTGCAAAGCCCTTGGCAGGAGCTGACGGTGGCGCAGGCGCTATAGCCTGAGCAACTGCAGCACTCCCAGGAGCGAGTGCGTCTCCGCTTGCGCTGGCAGGCTCGGGCGCTGTGTCGGGAACTGGAGCGCGCGCCTTCACCTTCAGCACCTGATGTGCCTCAGACTGCATTTTCGGATTGGGGTTGAACAATGTTTTGCTGCGCAAGTTGACGCCCACCACGGTGGCAAGCGCCAGGAAGGCGGTGGATCCGACGATCGCAATCAGCACGCGGGTGCTGCGCCGTTCTTCTGTCCGTGTATCGGGAGCGGGTGCAGTCATGGCTGTGCCTTCGCAGCTGGGGGCGCCGCATGCAGTTTGGCGTAGTAGTCCGCAACAGCGGCCACATCTTCAGCACTGAGTTGCTTGGCCACCGATGCCATCAGTCCAAGCGGCCCAGGTGGACGGGTTCCGGCGCGCCAGGCATCGACCTGCGCCTGCATATAGGCGGCTGGCAGTCCCGCTATCGGTGGGAAATGCGGCGGCACACCGGCGCCGCCGGGTCCGTGGCACTGCGCGCAGGCGGGAACACCGTCCTGCCATCTTCCGCGTGTGGCAAGCCAGGCACCGCGATCGGTCGGCAATGCGGGCGCTTCTTTTACGGCTTTGACTGTAGCGGGCAAGCTTGCAAACCATGCCGCGACGCTGGCGCGCTGCTCTGGACTTAAAGCTTTGGCAATCGGCTCCATCAGCGCCTGTTTGCGGGCGCCGCTGGCAAACGCCTCCAATTGGGCGGTGAGATAAGCGCCGCCGCCTGCGGCAAGGGGAGGGAAGAGCGCCGAGCCTTCGCCTTGTGCACCGTGGCAGCTAATGCAAGCGGCCACTTGGGGCGGCAATCCTTCGCGGGCGATCTGCTCGCCGGTGGGCTTGCCGGCTGCCTGTGCCCAGACGCTTGCAGAGAGGGCGCAACCAAAGGCGACCAACGTCGCGATCCGCAGCGGATGGGGGTGGGAGAAGAAGCGTTTCGCAAGCATGTCGGGCCCATGGAGCTTTCCGACAGCCTACGCCGCTGATTTGCCTGAATGCGTCAGACAAGGCCGCGTGCCACGGCCTTGTCCGCAGAGCGGTGCAGAATCGTTAAAGGCCGAGCATCAGCCGCAGGTTTTGGACTGCAGCGCCGCTCGCACCTTTGCCCAGGTTGTCCAGGCGCGCCACCAGCACCGCGTGGCGGTAGGCTTCGTTGGCAAAGACGCGCAGTTCCAGCAGGTTGGTGTCGGTCAATGCCGGTGCGTCGAGCTTGCCGTCGTCGCTGGCCGGCAGCACCCGCACCCACTGCTCTGCGGTGTTGCTGCGTGCGTAGTGCGCCGCCAATGCGTCGTGCAGATCGGCCGCCTTCGGCTGGCCGGGCAGCAGGTCCAGGTGCAGGGGCAACTCCACGAGCATGCCCTGGCGGAAATTGCCGACCGCAGGAACAAAGATCGGTCGGCGGGTCAGGCCGGTGTACTTCAGGATTTCCGGCAGGTGTTTGTGCTCAAGGCCCAGCGCATACAGCTCAAAGGCAGGTGCAGCGTCGGCCTCATAGGCTTCAATCATGCTGCGCCCACCGCCCGAATAGCCGCTGACCGATGGCAGGCACAGCGGGAAGTCGGCAGGCACGAGCCCGGCATCGACCAGCGGGCGCAAAAGCGCAATCGCACCGGTGGCGTAGCAGCCGGGGTTGGAAACCCGCGCGGCGTCGCGCACAGCCTGAACCTGGCCTTCGCACAGTTCTGGAAACCCAAACACCCAGCCCGGTGCGGTGCGGTGCGCGGTGCTGGCGTCAATGATCTTGATCGTGCGGCCACCGCTGCTGGCAATGGAATCGACCAGGGCGACCGTCTCGCGCGCTGCGTCGTCGTGCAGGCACAGGATGACGAGATCGACCTGCTCAATCAGCGCCCGCTTGGCGGCGGGGTTTTTTCGGTCTTCGGGGGTGATGCTGATGAGCTCAATCGCCTCCATGCCCTGCAGGCGCTCGCGAATCTGCAGACCGGTGGTGCCCGCTTCCCCGTCAATGAATACCTTGGCCATGCGCTTTCCTCGATTGGCGCGGACAGATGCTTCGCCGCGTGTAAGTTTTCAACAAGATTGGTGCGTTGCAGCATGATACAGTTGCCGGCTGCCATGTCCACCGCCCGCCGCCAGACATGCCAACCTTGGCAGACGGGTGAAATTCCTTCCCTGAGAGAGCCCTCATGAAGATTCACGAATACCAAGCCAAGGAAATCTTGCGCCAGTTTGGTGTGCCCGTTCCGCGCGGCATCCCAGCTTTCACCGTTCAAGAAGCCGTCGAAGCGGCGCAAAAGCTTGGCGGCCCAGTTTGGGTCGTCAAGGCCCAAATTCACGCGGGTGGACGCGGCAAGGGCGGCGGCGTGAAGGTCGCCAAGAGCATTGACGAAGTCAAGCGCATCGCTGGCGAGATTTTGGGCATGCAGCTCAAAACACACCAGACCGGCCCCGAAGGTCAAAAGGTGCGACGCCTGTACATTGAAGACGGCGCCGACATCCAAAAAGAGTACTACGTCTCCCTCGTGACCGACCGCGGCACGCAGAGCATCGCCTTCATCGCGTCGAGCGAAGGCGGGATGGACATCGAAGAAGTGGCGCACTCGACGCCCGAGAAAATCATCACCGAGTTCATCGATCCACTCACCGGCTTGGGCGACGAACAAGCACGCAAGATCGCGCGCGGCATTGGCCTGCCAGACGAATCGATGGACCAGGCTGTAGACGTGTTCCAGAAGCTCTACAAGTGCTACATGGACACCGACGCATCGCTGGTCGAGATCAACCCGCTCAACCGCGACAGCCAGAACAAGCTCATGGCGCTGGACGCCAAGTTCAACTTTGACCCCAATGCGCTGTTCCGCCACCCGGACGTTGTGGCACTGCGCGACCTGGACGAAGAAGACCCGGCGGAAGTTGAAGCGTCCAAGTTCGACCTGGCCTACATCAGCCTAGACGGCAACATTGGTTGCCTGGTGAATGGTGCTGGCTTGGCGATGGCGACCATGGACACCATCAAATTGTTTGGCGGCGAGCCAGCGAACTTCCTGGACGTGGGCGGCGGCGCGACGGCCGAGAAAGTCACCGAGGCCTTCAAGATCATGTTGGCCAACAAAAATGTCAAAGGCATTTTGGTCAACATCTTTGGCGGCATCATGAAGTGCGACACCATCGCTACAGGCGTGATCACGGCCTGCAAGGCGGTGAACCTTTCCGTGCCACTGGTCGTGCGCATGAAAGGTACCAACGACGAGCTGGGCAAGAAGTTGCTGGCCGAGTCGGGTCTGCCCATCATCTCTGCAGACACCATGGCCGAAGCGGCGACGAAGATTGTTGCTGCCGTTAAGTAATGACCTGGGGGACAGATCTTTAGCTCTGTACCCAACTGACTAGGACGAGAAACATGTCGATTTACATCAACAAAGACACCAAGGTCATCACCCAGGGCATCACGGGTAAGACCGGCCAGTTCCACACTGAAAAGTGCCAGGAATACGCGAACGGCAAGAACTGCTTCGTGGCGGGCGTGAACCCCAAGAAGGCCGGCGAGTCGATCTTCAACATCCCGATCTACGCCTCCGTTAAGGAAGCCGCATCGCAAACCGGCGCTACCGTATCCGTGATCTACGTGCCACCGGCGGGCGCTGCTGCCGCCATCTGGGAAGCCGTCGAAGCCGACCTGGACATGGCGATCTGCATCACCGAAGGCATTCCGGTGCGCGATATGCTCGAAGTGCGCAACAAAATGCGCGCCAAGGAAGCGACGGGTGGCAAGAAGACGCTGCTGCTGGGCCCCAACTGCCCCGGCATCATCACGCCCGATGAAATTAAAATCGGCATCATGCCCGGCCACATCCACCGCAAGGGCCGCATCGGCGTGGTTTCGCGCTCCGGCACGTTGACGTACGAAGCTGTGGCCATGCTGACCGAAGTCGGCCTGGGTCAGTCGACCGCCGTGGGCATTGGTGGCGACCCGATCAATGGCTTGAAGCACATCGACGTGATGCGTGCCTTCAACGACGATCCGGATACCGACGCCGTCATCATGATTGGTGAAATCGGCGGTCCCGACGAAGCCGAAGCTGCTTTGTGGTGCAAGGCCAATATGAAGAAGCCCATCGTGGGGTTCATCGCTGGCGTAACTGCACCTGCAGGCAAACGCATGGGCCACGCCGGTGCGCTGATCTCCGGTGGTGCGGACACCGCCGACGCGAAGCTGGCCATCATGGAAGAGTCTGGATTCATCGTGACGCGCAATCCGTCCGAGCTGGGCAAATTGCTCAAAGCGCAGCTGTAATTCGCGCCAATCAAACAAAAACCCGCCTTGTGCGGGTTTTTTGTTGCTATCTGGGCCACAGCATGGGCGCTGCACCTCCAATAGGCGCAAGAATTGCTTTCCTTGAGCCAGAAGCACACATGCATCAAATGCGCACGCACGGGGAAGTCCATTGAAACGCAGCAAGAAACCATTGCAAAGCCGGCCTTGGCTGAGGCAGCGCCCGTTTAGCCAAGAATCTTGGCGAAACGATGCTGCTTGGGCGCTGGCCATTGGTGTGCTGATGCTTGTGGCAAGCGTCGCTGCAGACCTATTGCCGATGCCCACCTCGCCAACCGAGTACGGCCTGTTGTTGGTGGCGCTGGCGTTTCTTGCGGCTCTGCCGTTGTTGCAGGTCTGGCCCGGCATGCTTGTGGGCGTCTGCCTTGTCGCTGCGTGCTTGGTGGCAGGCTGGGCGCAGGGCCAACAGTTTGGGGCACCCTTATTGGTGCTGGTGGCTGGGCACTACACATTTCTCGCGCGATGCGCGGCCACCAAAACCGAAGCGACAGAGGGCAGCGTTGCACAGGACGATCCGCGCCAAGTCGCTTTGCGTTTGAAAGCCGAAGGAAAGCTCGACGAGGCTTTTGACAAGCTGTCCAGCCTTCCCGTGCGAGGAGAGGTGCTGCGCGACCTGTACCACTTGGGTAAGTCGTTTGAGCGCAACCGCTCGTTTTCACGCGCGCGGGACGTATTTGCGCGCATTGCAGCGCATGCGCCTCTGTACCGCGATGTCGCTGCCCGACTGCGCCGCGCAGAGCGCCTCGCTGAAGTGGAAGACCATGCCAAGGGTTTGGCTTCAGGACCCCGAGCGCCGGAAAAGCTCGGTCGCTATGAGATTGACGGGGAGTTGGGGCGCGGCTCCATGGGGACGGTTTACGCGGCGCGCGACCCGGTGATCGGTCGCAGCGTCGCGCTCAAAACACTGGCGCTATCCGATGAGTTTGAAGGTGCCGCACTTGTGGATGCCCGTGCCCGGTTTTTTCGCGAAGCCGAATCGGCTGGGCGTCTGCAGCATCCGCAAATCGTGGCAATTTACGACGTGGGCGACGAGCAGGGATTAAGCTGGATCGCCATGGAGCGCTTGCTGGGGCGCGATCTTTCTTATGCGACGCAGCCGGGGCAATTGCTTGCTGTCCCAACGGTGCTGTCGATTGCAGCGCGCGTTGCCGATGCGCTCGACTATGCGCACCAGCACCGCGTGGTGCATCGGGACATCAAGCCGTCAAACATCCTGTACGACGCCGACACGGGCGGCGTCAAGGTGACAGACTTTGGCATCGCACGCATCACCGACAACAGCAAAACCCGGACCGGCCTCGTGCTCGGAACGCCAAGCTTTATGGCGCCTGAGCAAATCATGGGCGTAAAGGCCGATGGGCGTTGCGATATTTATGCACTCGGCGTCACCTTGTACCAGTTGCTCACTGGCAGCCTCCCGCTGCGCGGCGATAGCATGAGTGCACTGATGCAGGCCATTGCGCGCCAAGTGCCGGCCGACGTGCGCACGGTGCGCCCCGAATTGCCCGAGTCGTTGGCAGCATTGGTGGCGCGCGCGCTGAAGAAAAATCCGGACGAACGTTTTCAGACGGGTGCGCAAATGGCCACGGCGTTGCGCGCAGCGGCAGCGCCGATCGGAAGTGCATCTGATTCACATTTCGATACTGCACTCGACTATGATGCGCGCACAGATTTTCACAAATACCCCATGGCGGACTATCAAGACACAGTGTTGGAAAGCGCGGCCGCGCCAGCCACACACCACGCCTCGCGCCCGAGTACCTGATGAGTCCGGTTTCGTTCAGTTACCAGTTTTTTGCAGCCACCGACACGGGTCGGGTGCGCACGAACAATGAAGACGCGGTAGGCGTCGATCCGCAAGCCCAATTGGCGATCCTCGCAGACGGCATGGGGGGCTACAACGCGGGTGAAGTTGCCAGCACGATGGCCATAGATTTCATCCGCAAAGAGATGGTGCGGTGGCTTGAACAGGCTGGCCCCAAGGTCAAGCCTATTGAGCTGCGAAGCGCTCTGGAAATTTGCGTGGACAACGCGAACCAAGCCATTCTGGGAGCGGCGGAGTCCAATCCGCAATATGCAGGCATGGGCACTACGTTGGTGGTGGGAGTCTTTCAAGGTCCGCGCCTGATGCTTGGACACATTGGTGATTCCCGCTGCTACCGGCTGCGTGCAGGCGTGGTCGAGCAGATCACCCGCGACCATTCGTGGCTCCAGGAGCAGGTGGATGCTGGGCTCATCACACAACAGCAGGCGGCAGTGTCTGCCAGCCGCAACCTCGTGACCCGGGCGCTTGGGGTGGAAGAGCTTGTGCTACTTGAAGTGAACGAGTTCGAGGTCCATGCCGACGACCTGTACCTCATGTGCTCCGACGGCTTGAGCGAAATGGTGGGCGAAGTCGAGCTTGCATCCTTGCTTACACTGCGCATTTCGCTTGAAGATAAGGCTACGCGTTTGATCGAGGCAGCCAATGCCAACGGTGGGCGCGACAATATCAGCGTGGTCTTGGCGAAAGCGAATGCCGGTCCACGTAAGCAGGGCTTGATATCGCGCCTGCTGCGCACTTGAATCGCAGCCTGCAGCACCTAGACAAATACGTAAGCCAAAACATCGGGAGTGGGTCATGCCAAGAATGGTTGTTTCAATTGACGGCGTCGTCATCAAGGAGGTGGAGCTCACCAAAGAGCGCACCTCGCTCGGGCGCCGCCCCTACAACGACATCGTGATTGACAACCTGGCTGTAAGCGGTGAGCACGCGGCGCTGCATATGGCCGGCAACGACGTCGCTGTCGAAGACATGCACAGCACCAACGGCACCTACGTCAACGGCAAGGCCGTGACGCGCCATGAGCTGCGCAATGGCGACATGCTGGAAATCGGCAAGTACAAGATCCGATTTTTCAACGAAGCCGAAGCCCCCCAGTTTGAAAAGACCATGGTTTTCAAGCCGGGAATGATTCCGCCGGCGGTAGCTGCGCGCAGTGCTGCACCGGCTGCGGCGCCCTCCACCGGGCCAGCGCCGTTGTCGGGCTTTGGCAACAGCCTCGGCTCCATCGCGGCCGTAATCCGCGTCTTGTCCGGGCCAGCAGCGGGCCGTGAGGTCGCGTTGACCAAGGTGGTGACCACCATCGGCAAGCCAGGCGTTGCTGTTGCTTCAGTGACGCGGCGCCACCATGGTTTTGTGCTGGCCCATGTGGAAGGCCCGGAGCCACCCGAGCTCAATGGCTCGCGCATCGGCACCGATCCGGTTCGTTTGCAGGATGGTGACCGCTTGGCATTGGCAGGCACAGAAATGCAGTTTGTGCACGTATGAAGCGGACTGACTGACACGCCGCGCTGCACGTCTGCGCCGTGTTTCCGCAGCTCACCAGTCTCTTGCAGCGGCGCTGGCGCCGGATGGCGTGGCTGCTGCTGCCTCTCGTGGTCGGCGTGCTGCAAGCCTCCGGCGCCGTGTCGTTTCAGTTCTTGGAGCGACTTGAAGACCTGATCTACGACGTCCGTTTGCGGGCAACCCTGCCGCGCACTCTGGACGAGCGCATCGTCATCATCGACGTGGACGAAGCCAGCTTGGAACGGGTAGGCCATTGGCCTTGGGGCCGCGACAAGATGGCCACCTTGGTTACCGAGCTCTTCGACCGCCAAGAAGTCGCCGTGCTGGGCTTTGACGTAGTTTTCGCTGAAGCCGACACCAGTTCCGGTTTGCCACGTCTGCAGGAGCTGGCCAAAGGCCCTCTTAAGGACGAACCCAGCTTTGCGCGCGAGCTTGCAAAGCTGGAGCCAGCGCTCGACTACGACGCACGCTTTGCCGCAGCGCTGGACGCGCAGAACGCGGTGCTTGGCTACTACTTCACCAGCGACCGCGACCGCCAGGGGCGCGGCAGCCTGCCGCCGCCCGTGGTCACCCAGCAACAGCTTGGCGGCAGCACGCTCCAAGCCACGCAGTGGAGCGGCTACGGCAGCAACATCGCTGCGCTTTCCCGCGCAGTGCCCGTCGCCGGTTTTTTCAACACCATGAGCGACCACGACGGCTTGGTGCGTTCGTTGCCACTCCTCGCTGAGTACCAAGGCAATTACTACGAATCTTTGGCACTCGCGGTGTACCGAACCCTTTTAGGCGGGGCAGAGGTGGTGCCTGCGTTTGCCACGGCGCCAGTTCCCGGCGAACGTGTTCTTTTGCGCGGAGTTGAGTTGCACCATGGTGCTGGTCGCGACTTCATCCCGGTGGATGAGCGGCTTTCGGTGCTCGTCCCGTTCCGCGGGGCCGGCGGGCGGGACGGTGGGTCCTTCCGCTATCTGTCCGCCGCAGACGTACTCGATGGCGTTTTACCCGCCGGCAGCCTGCGCGGCAAAGTTGCGTTGATGGGCTCCACTGCACCCGGCCTGCAGGATCTGCGCGCGACTCCAGTGGGGCCGGCCTACGCCGGCGTGGAGGCGCATGCCAATACGCTCTCGGGTTTTCTCGATGGCACGGCGATCTACCGCCCCGACTACGCGGCTGCTTTTGATGTACTGCAGATCGCCGTGGTCGGCCTGCTGCTGGCGCTCTTGCTGCCGCTGCTCAGCGCCGGCCGTTCCATGCTGCTGGCGGGTGCTGCGCTGATGGCTTTGGTGGGCACCAACCTCGCGCTGTACTTGGGCTACCACCTTGCGCTGCCTGTCGGCACGGCGCTGGTGGTGGTGGTATTCGCCACAGCCTTGAACATGGCCCATGGCTATCTGACCGAGAGCCGCACCAAACGACATCTGGCCCAGCTGTTTGGGACCTATGTGCCGCCGGAGCTGGTGGACCAGATGCTGCTCGCACCCGAACGCTACAGCATGCAGGCAGCCAGCCGGGAACTCACCGTCATGTTCTGCGATATGCGGGGCTTTACCGCCATGTCCGAGCGCATGGAGCCCGTACAGCTCCAAGCGCTGCTCAACACCATATTCAGTCGACTCACACAAGCCATTCGCACGCGCTTGGGCACCATCGACAAATACATGGGCGACTGCGTCATGGCCTTCTGGGGCGCACCGGTTGCCACGCCAGACCACGCCGCGCTGGCGGTTCAGGCCGCCCTAGACATGGTGGGTGCCGTCAAGGCCCTCAACGCGCAGCACCGCGCTCAAGGACTGCCCGAGATCGGCATCGGCATAGGCCTCAACACCGGAACCATGTGCGTGGGCGACATGGGCTCGGACATCCGCCGCAGCTACACGGTGATCGGCGACGCCGTCAATCTGGGCTCGCGGCTGGAAGGGCTGTGCAAGGTGTACGGCGTGGAAATCGTCGCCAGCGAAGCCACCCGCACGCAGGCCCCCGGCTTTGTCTGGCAGGAGCTAGACCGTGTGCGCGTCAAAGGCAAAGAAGACGCCGTGGGCATCTTCTGCCCTTTGGGGGCGGTGGGCACGCTGACTGAAGAGCAAAAACGCCTGCTTGAGCTGTGGCATCAAGCCCTAGCCAGCCTGCGGGTGCAGGACTGGCCCGCGTGTGACGCCCATGCTCAGACCCTGCGCCAGACCGAACCTGACAACGTGCTGTACACCTGGTACGGCGAGCGCGTGGCTCAGCTGCGGGTGTTACCCTACCAGCCAGACTGGGACGGGGCGACCCGTTTCGACACCAAATAAAGCCTGACAAATGAAAATTCGCGTGCTCGGTTGTTCCGGCGCCATCTCACAAGGCTGCCGCACCACGTCGTTTCTGGTGAATCAGAACATCCTCATCGACGCCGGCACCGGCGTGGGCGACCTGACGCTGGAAGAAATGGCCGCAATCGACCATGTGTTCCTCACGCATTCGCACCTGGACCATATCGCTGCGCTGCCGCTGATGATCGACTCCGTCGCCGCCATGCGGCGCGCTCCGCTGCAGGTGCATGCCCTGCCAGAGACGATCGCCGCCTTGCAAGCCCACATCTTCAACGACGTGATCTGGCCCGACTTCAGCCGCATCCCCAGCAGTGCGGCGCCGTACCTGCGCTTTGTTCCCTTGGCCACCGGGGCCGTCCTGCAGGTTGGGGGTGCAACGCTCGAAGTCCTTCCTGCGCTGCACACGGTACCGGCTGTCGGCTACGCCGTGCAGGGCGAGCATGGTTGGTGGGTATTCAGTGGCGACACCGGGCGCAACCCGGCGTTCTGGGAACGCATCAACCAGATTCCTATGGCGGTGTTGGTGATCGAAACGGCGTTCAGCAACCGGGAAAGCGCCTTGGCAGAACGCGCCCAGCACCTGGCACCGCAAACCTTGGCGCTGGAACTCGCGCAGCTGGACCCATCCCGGCCCTGCCCCATCTACATTACCCACACCAAGCCGTCGGAGACGTCTCTCATCATGGAAGAGATCAGGAGGTTTGACGCGCGAACGCCGCACGACATCCGCTGGCTGAGTGCGGGCGACGTGCTGCATCTGTAAGAAGTCGTGCCATTGGTGACATATCTGAGTGACAAAAATGTCGATTTCGCCGCCTTTTTGCGGCGAGCGAAACGCGCGACGTGATCGCAAAGCGGCGCCACCGGCTACCAAGCCAACTTAGACGAGTGGGAAAGTTGGCACAGAACATGCTTCTCAAGTTCCGAGCCTGAAGAATCGTCTGCAGGTTTCCATGTGCAACTGACTCCAAGGGAAAATATATGAAACGTACTCTGCAAAAGGGTTTTACCCTGATCGAATTGATGATCGTTGTGGCGATCATCGGCATTTTGGCTGCTGTGGCTTTGCCTGCTTATCAGGATTACACCATCCGCGCCAAGGTGTCTGAAGCCATTTTGGCTGGCTCCTCTTGCCGTACCAGTATCACAGAAACTATTCAAAGTGCCAACAAAACTACATTGCCTGCCGCAAATGATTGGGGTTGTGAATCAGGCGGCGCAAGTGGGGCGGCTACAAAATATGTTCAAAGTGTGGCGACGACTAATATTGGTAGAATTGATGTCACTACTACAGCCGCATCGGACCTTGGCGGTGCAATGAGCAAGGTTATAACGATGGTTCCGTACTCCACCGATACCGCTGTTATGACAAACACAGACGTAGGTAAGACCATATTTAAATGGGTGTGCGGTCAAACTGCATCCCCTGGGGCAACCACTGTTCCTGCAAAGTTCTTGCCAGGATCCTGCCGCGGTTAAGCTCTTAAGCTAAAGCGAACTTAAAAAAGCGCTCCTTCGGGAGCGCTTTTGCTTATGCAGAATCGATCCTACATTCTCGGCTTAGGAATTTTAGGGCTTAGCTTCCTCATGCCCAGCCATTTTCCGCCGTGGATGAGCTGGCACAGCGAGGCGGTTGCATTCGTGGCCCTGATGGTGCTGGCTTGGCAATCGGTCATAGCCAGATACATACAGGACGCGGCCTATCGATTTCCGCTGCCGTTTTTGGTTCTGCCGCTGCTGGTCTTTTTCGGTATCGCTGCGTTGCAATGGAGTGTGGGATCGATTCCGTGGAGCGGTCATGTCGTGGTGGTATTTTTTTACGCCACGTTGAGCGCAATCTGTTTGGCTGCTGGTTTTTCCGAATATTATTTTTCAGCAGTTCCGCCCGCTGACGCAAAGCCGAAGGATCTCCTGGAGGTCTTAGCGTGGTGCCTGCTCGGTGTTGCAGCGTTCTCTGTATTCGTCGCTGTCAGCCAAGCATTCAACCTTTGGGAGTCTGCTGCATGGATTGTGCGGATGCCCAACTGGCGCCGCCCCGGCGGCAATCTGGCTCAGCCCAATCACCTCGCCACGCTGCTGGTCATGGGCATCGCCAGCGCGGTCTTTCTTCAAGTGCGCGCCCGGTGGTCGGCGATCACTGCTGTTTGCGTCGTGCTGTTTTTGAGCGCTGGTCTGGCTACTACGGAATCTCGCACTGGCTTGCTCAGTGCGCTGGCTTTGTTGGCATGGTGGTTGTGGAAGCAACATGTGGTTGCGCCGCAAGCGTCGCGTTGGGGCGCTGCGGGTCTTTCTGCGGTGCTGGTGGTAATGTTTGTGATGTGGCCCACAGTGTTCAACGCCGTTCACATGATGGGCGATGCTCGCATAGAAAACCGCTTGAACTCGATGAGCAACTCGCGATTTGAAATCTGGTCTCAGTTGGGCGAGGCTGCGCTGCAAAAACCTTGGTGGGGCTGGGGCATCAACCAGACTGCCCATGCCCACAACGCAGTCGCCGACCGGTATGGCGCAAGCGCCCCCTTTACTTTCAGCCATAACTTGGTACTCGATTTGACGCTGTGGATAGGCTTGCCGCTTACGGTGCTGTTCGTTGTGCTTGCTGCGATCTGGACATGGCGCAGAGCAAAGGCTACGCGCGACATTGTTCCGTGGTATGGGTTGGCCCTTGCTTTGCCCGTCGCCGTGCATTCGATGCTTGAGTATCCATTTGCCTATGCTTATTTTCTGGTCCCGGTGATGCTGGGTTTGGGAGCAGCAGAGGGTGCTTTGGGCGGCGGCATTTGGATGCGCCTGAGGCTAAAACCGGTAGTTGGCATATTGTTGATAACCACAGGTCTGATGGCCTGGTCGGCAGTAGAGTACATCAAAGCAGAAGAAGATTTCCGCGTAGTGCGTTTTGAAATGCTGCGCCTGGGGCAAACACCGAGCACTTATGAGCGCCCGGAAATGATATTGATGACCCAGTTGGGTGCCTTGTTGGACAGTATTCGACTGCCGCTAAAAACGGATATGACAGCGCCCGATTTGGAGCTGCTTCGCACCGTTGCCCTGAATTACCCCTTAGCCACCACGGAATACCGCTATGCCATGGCACTGGCGTTGAATGGAAATACAGCAGAAGCGGCGCGCCAATTACAAGTCATACGTGCACAACACAGCGATACAAACTACCTCAACTTTTGCCGCCAAATGAAGCACGGGTTGAAATATTCGAAAATATCATGGACTCCGGATTGCACTGTTTTGAAGAGGAAGAACTGAGGCGTGCCCCCTTGGGCGAATTCCAGGGGTCCAGGCGAGGCGCGGGCTCCCTCTTTCTGCCTGCCGAGGGGACGTTCGACATCAATAGCGTGGTGGCCGGCATCCTGGTGCTGACCGCGTTTGCCCCGGTGCTCAATGGCCTGACGGGTGCATGGAGCCCACCTGTGGTGAAGTGCCATTCGATACGCATGCGATCGACATGCCTTTGAGCGCCGTGGCCAATCCTGTGGTCAACCCCAATCGCGCGGGTGCCGCGCTGTCTCTCATCGCTGCACTGGCGATTGCGCTGCCCTTTCTGGCGTGCTTTACGCGGCCCCCCTCGACCAACTTCTGGCCGCTCGCAGCGAGCTGGCTTTGCACCGCAGTGCTGCTATTGGTGTCTGCGGCCCGAGGGTTATCGGGGCCGTCCTGGAGCGTGCTGCATTTGGCCCGCTTGACCGCCGCGGGGTTGTTCGCAGCTGCGCTGGTGTCCAGTTGCATTGGACTCACCCAGTATTTTGGCTTGCGCGGCGCCTTGCTGCCTTGGGTGTACGACGCGCCCGTCGGCCAGGCCATGGGCAACTTGCGCCAGCGCAACCAGCAGGCCACGCTGCTCAGCATCGGCGTGTGGGCGCTTGTTTGGTGGGTGGCGCGGCGCCGTACAGGCCCTCTATTCGCTGCACCTGTCGCGGGGAACGGCTTAGCATTTGAGCGTTGGCGCACCGTGGCAAGCTGGGCGGCCATGGCCTTGCTCGCCATTGGCAGCGCAGCGACAGCGTCCCGCACTGGGCTGATCCAGTGGCTGCTGATGCTTGCCTTGGCATTCCTGTGGCGCAAGCGCATGGCCGCTGGTGCAGGCCGGCTGCTTGTGGGCGGCCTGGGGGTGTACGCGGTGGCCAGCTGGGCGTTGCCGGCACTCCTGTGGCAAGGGCTGGGCGTGCGCGGCAGCGGGGTATTTGAGCGCGTGACCGCGTCGTATGGCTGCGGTAGCCGGCGCGTGCTGTGGTCCAACGTGCTCGACCTGATTGCTCTGCGCCCCTGGGCCGGCTGGGGATGGGGCGAACTCGATTACGCGCATTACGTGACATTGTTTCCAGGCGAGCGCTTTTGCACACTGCTGGACAACGCGCACAACTTGCCGCTGCATCTCGCGGTAGAGCTGGGTGTGCCTGTGGCGCTGCTGCTGTGCGGCGGCGCGGCGCTCTTGACTTTGCACGCCCGCCCCTGGGCAGAGACGCAGGCGCCGCGCCAGCTGGCGTGGGGGGTGCTGCTGCCCATCGGCCTGCACAGTCTGCTGGAGTTTCCGCTTTGGTATGGGCCATTCCAGCTGGCGGCACTCGCCGCTCTGACGCTGCTGGCGGGGCGGCATTGCGTTCAATATTTCAAGAGAAAATGGCCTTTTGCGCAATTTGTAAAAGCGCTGATCGCTATCTTTTTAATAGTAATTGTTGCGCTGCTGGGTGTTCAGTATTCCGCCTTGAGCCAGCTGTATCTGCCGGTGGCCAGCCGCAGTCAGACCTTGACCGTACAAGCCGACGGCCGCCTGGCCCAAGCGCCGCTGTGGTCAGATGCGGCGCGCTTTGCCCGGCTCACCACCATGAAGGTGAATGCCGACAATGCCGTTGAGGTGTACGCGCTGGCACTGGATTTGCTGCACTACTCGCCCGAGCCGCGCGTCATCGAGCGGCTGATCGACAGCGCCAAGCTGCTGGGCCAAAAGAGCGAAGCGAATTTTCACCAAGCGCGTTACGCGGCCGCGTATCCGGCGGACTACGCGAAATGGCTGAGCGTTGCCAAAGCGTCAGCCGCCGCAGATTGACGGTGGTGCGGGCCCTACACGCCTGCGTCTGCCACAAAACTGCCCGATTTGCCGCCGTGCTTTTCGAGCACGCGCACGCCGTGAATGGTCATGCCCCGGTCCACCGCTTTGCACATGTCGTAGATGGTCAGCAAGGCCACCTGTACGGCGGTGAGCGCCTCCATCTCCACGCCCGTGGGGCCTACAGTTTCCACCGTGGCGGTGCAGGCGATGCCGATCGCACCGGCCTGCTGTGCGCTCGCCGGGCCGAACTCCAGTGCCACGCGGGTGAGCGCCAGTGGGTGGCACAGTGGAATCAAGTCGCTCGTTTTTTTTGCGCCTTGAATGCCGGCGACGCGTGCAATACCCAGCACATCGCCTTTTTTTGCGTTGCCCGCCTCGATCAGCGCTAGGGTAGCGGGCAGCATCTCGATGCGGCCAGTGGCGACTGCAATGCGGTGGGCGGCGGGCTTGGCGGCAACGTCGACCATGTGGGCCTGGCCTTGCGCGTCGAAGTGGGTGAGGGAGCTGGTCATGGGTAAAAATGATGGGTGCGGCGCTGTCGCAGAATGAAACCACCGCCAAAGCAGGGGATCATACGAACATGGTGAATATGAAAGACAAGGTCCGCGCCAGCGCCATTCATCTGGTGCTCAGTGTGCTGGTCGCAGCTGCAGCTGCGTTGCTGGTGTTCGGGCTGTGGTTTCCAGGGCCTTATCGAGAGCTTGCCGGGGGCCGTGAGCTGTTCCTGCTGGTCGTGGGGGTGGACGTCGTCCTCGGCCCCTTGATGACCTTCGTGGTATTCAACCGCGCCAAATCCAGGCGCGAAACGTGGACGGATTTCGCGGTCATTGGCCTGCTGCAACTGGCCGCCCTGGGTTACGGCCTGTGGACGGTGCATCAGGCGCGGCCGGTGCATCTGGTTTTTGAGTACCACCGCCTCGCTGTCGTGCACGCTGCGGATGTAGAGCCAGCGTCCCTGCAGAACGCCCCTGCACAGCTGCGCGCTTTGCCGCTGACGGGCCCCACTTTGTTGTCCTTGCGCCCATTCAAGAATCCGTCCGAAGAGTACGACTCGACGATGCTCGCGGTGGGTGGGATAGCCCAAGCCGCCCAGCCTGCGCTGTGGCAGCCTTGGGACGCCGCGCGCGCCGACATCCTGCGCGAAGCGAAACCCGTGGCGGCGCTGCGCACGCGCTACCCGGCGCAGTCGGTACAAATCGATGTGGCCATCGCTGAGGCGGGCATCCCGGAGGGGCAGCTGGTCACGCTGCCGCTGCTGGGTCGCAAGCTCGCCTGGACGGTGCTGCTGGACGCAGAACGTGTGCAACCTGTGGCGTACCTGCCTTTGGATTCGTTCTGATCCGCTCAGTAAAAATTGTGTCAAAGAAGCGTCTAGCCCTTATTCTTATTGCGCTTACAGCTATCGCAGGAATAGAGTCAGGGGCCAGGGCGCAAACTCCGCTTCCAAGCCCCTCCGCCCGCCTCCCCACCCTCGGCGACGGCGGCGAGATGAACGCTGGCGCGGAGCGGCGCCTCGGCGACGGCATCGCCCGTGAGCTGTACCGCGACCCGGACTACCTCGACGATCCGCCGCTGGTTGAGTATGTGGGCAGCATTTGGCAGTCGCTGATTGCCGCTGCCCGCGCACGCGGCGAGGTTTCACAAGAGCTGGACGAGCGCTTTGCGTTTGAGCTCTTCTTGGGGCGCGACCGGACGGTAAACGCCTTTGCCCTGCCGGGCGGCTATTTGGGCGTGAATCTTGGGCTGGTGGGCGTGGTGGAGACGCCCGATGAGCTTGCCTCGGTGCTTGCGCACGAGCTTAGCCACATCTCGCAGCGCCACATTGCGCGGCTCATTGGCAAGCAGGAGAAGTCTGCACCGCTGATGCTGGGCGCCATGGTGCTGGGGATGCTGGCCGCCAGCAAGAACCCGCAGGCGGCGCAGGCGATCGCGATTGGCGGGCAGGCGCTGGCGGTGCAGAACCAGCTCAACTTCTCGCGCGACATGGAGCGTGAGGCCGACCGCGTGGGCTTGGGCCTCATGGAGCCGGCGGGCTTTGCCCCACAAGGTTTTGTCGGCATGTTCGACAAGCTTCAGCAGGCCAACCGCATCAACGACAACGGCAGCTGGCCGTATTTGCGCAGCCACCCACTGACCACGCAGCGCATCGCCGACATGCAGGCGCGCCAGCCGCGCACGGCGCCCGCGCCGCACGAGCGCGATGGTTTCTCGCTGGCGGCCCATGGCTTGCTGGCCGCGCGGGCGCGGGTGCTCTCGGAGCCGGGCGTCGATGTGCTTCGCCAGTGGGCAGATGCGCCGGAAGCCTTGGGTTTTGCCAAGCGGACAGATGCAGATCGCGCGTCGACGCTGTATGCCGCGGCGCTTGCGGCCAGCCAATTGCAGCAGCCAGATTTGGCACGCAGCCTGCTTGCACGCCTGCGGCCACTCGTCCTGAAGGACGCGCCCGCCGCTCGCCAAACGCGCCTGTTGGCAGCCGACATTGAATTGCGTGCAGGAAAGCCAGCAGCAGCGCTCACCGAGCTGTCCGCCTCAAATAGCAACTTGCAGCGGCCCGAACTGCTAATGCGCGCGCAGGCGCTGCTGGCGCTCGGCCGTGCTGCCGAGGTTTCGGGCGATTTGCAAAGCTGGGTGGCGCTGTACCCTAAGGATGCGGGCGCTTGGCAGGCGTTGGCGTCGAACTGGCAGGCGCAGGGCCAGGTGCTGCGCGCCGTGCGCGCCGAGGGCGAGGCCCGCGCCGCGCAGTACGACTACGCCGCTGCGGTGGACCGTTTCAAGGCCGGGCAGGCGCTGGCGGCCAAACCCGGAACACCGGCGGACTACGTCGAGGTGTCGATCATCGACACACGGTTGCGTGCCGTGCAGTTACTTCTTCGCGAACAAGCCGCCGAGCGCTGACTCGATTAACAGGCCCAGCAGCGAATAAATCAGCGAGCCCAGCAGCGCGGCGCCGAAGCCGGCCACGTGAAAGCCGCTCAGCACGCTTGCGGCGGCCCAGAACATCAGTGCGTTGATGACGAACAAAAAGAGCCCCACCGTGACGATGGTGACTGGCAGCGTCAAGATCACCAGCACCGGGCGCAGCACTGCGTTGAACAGACCGATGACGAAGGCGGCAATCAGTGCAGAGGGGAAGCTCTGCACCTGCACGCCGCTGTAGAGGTAGGCGACCGCCAGCAGCGCGCAAGCGCTCAGCAGCCATTTGGCAAGAATTTTCAACATACGGTCAGCATAGCGCCTTCAGCTTGCTGGCGCTGCCGTCTTGTGCCGGGCGGCCGTCCATTTGCCCAAGGCCAGCACCAGCAATGCGCCCGCCACGCCAGCGCCGTATTTGATGGCGTCGTTGCTTTGGTCCAGCTTGGGCATCCACGCGAGGGTGTCGGCAACGGCCAGCGCGGGGTCCGAGACCAGCATGGTTCCTGCAATCCAGCCCAGCAGCATGCCGCCAAAAGTGATGATGAAGGGGAAGCGGTCCATCAACTTGATCACCAATTGGCTGCCCCACACGATGATCGGCACGCTGATCACCAAGCCAAAGATCACCAGCGGCATGTGGTGGTGGCTGGCCGCACCCTGGGCGGCGCCGGCAATCGCGATCACGTTATCGACGCTCATCACCAGATCGGCGACGATGATGGTTTTGATGGCCGTCAGCAGCTTGTCGCTTCCGGCAATGTTGCCGTGGTCGTCGTCGGGGTCGGGCGCCAGCAGCTTGACACCAATCCACACCAGCAGCAGCGCGCCCGCCAGTTTCAGAAAGGGAATCGCCAGCAAGGTCAGCGCAAAGAAGATCAGCACCACGCGCAGCACGATGGCGCCCGCCGTGCCCCACAGAATGCCGCGCGTGCGCTGGGCGGGCGGCAGCTTGCGGCAGGCCAGCGCGATGACCACGGCGTTGTCGCCGCCGAGCAGGATGTCGATCATCACGATCTGGCCAACGGCGACCCAAAATTCGGGGGTCAGGAACTGTTCCATGCAATATTCCAGTGAAGTACAGGCCTGCCAAGGGTGGGGGCCGGTGGTGCCGCAGAGCGCGCACGGCATGCCTTCGACCCGAGCCCCAGCAGGTTCAGTTCGAAGGTCTTGCTCAGCCTGGACGCGCCAAGCCCGACAGGCCGGGCGAGCGCAGTGCGCGCGCCGTGTTGACGACCTGCCGATGCCCGCTGCCCCTGTTGCCAGAGTGCCTGCGGGCGGGAGCTACTCCCCTTCAGATTGCCGCCATTAAACCTGAAATCGAGCCACATCGGCCCGAGCGTGGATTCTTCTGGGCAGGCGCATGCAGTCCGACTGCGCTGTAGGGCAAGGCCGCGCGATGCGGCTGGTGCGCCTTCCGGCACCCGCAAAGCAGGCATGATGGAGTCTGAAACCGACCGCCGGCCCGACGACCGGCTCCGACCTGAAGGAGTGCACAGCATGCAAGTACAAGTTCATACCGACGACAACATCCAGGGCGGCGAATCGCTCAGCCGCTGGATCAGCGAAGAAACCACCGCCAAGCTCTCGCGCTTTCGTGACCATTTGACCCGAGTCGAAGTGTTTTTGACCGATCTGGACGCTGGAAAGTCTGGTCCCTTGGACAAGCGCTGCCGCCTGGAGGCGCGGCCCGCAGGCCGTCAACCGCTGACCGTCACCGCAGACGGCGACAAGGTCGCCAGCGCCTTTACCGGCGCCATGGACAAATTGGTGCGCGCGCTCGATACCGATATGGGGCGCCTCAAAGACAAGCACGGTCGCGACACGATTCGTACCGCCGAAGAATAAGTCTCAAAGATGCGCTTCTAGCTATACAAAAAATAGCTAGAAGCGCTTGATAGATAAGCGCCAGAGCCTGAAATCTTTCAGATCTTCAGCTCTGGCGTTTTAACGCCCGCTGCAGCAACTGGCTGGCGCGTTCACGCAATGGCGCAGGTGCTTTGCCCGCCGCCTTCTCCCGCACCGCGGTGCAGGCGCCCAAGAAGTCGTTGAGGATGGCGGTGTCGTCCAGCGTGTGGGCGCCCGCCTTGTGGAACTCGGGGTGCCACTGCGTCGCTGCGATGTAGCCGCGACCGGGCGCGGGCCGCAGGCGGATCGCTTCGGGCACGCCATCGGGTTCGCTCAAGGCCTCAACCACAAATTCGGGCGCGACGTGCTTGATGCCTTGGTGGTGGATGCTGTTGACGCTCACCCGCGGCTTGCCCGGGTAAAGCTCGGCCAAGTGCGTACCTGGCACGATGTTGATTTCGTGGAAATGTTGGTCGTACGTTGTGGCGTTGCGGTGCTGCTGGGCGCCGGGGTGCTGGGTTTGCAGGTCCTGATACAAAGCGCCGCCAAAGGCCACGTTAATCAGCTGCAAGCCTCGGCAGACGCCAAAAATCGGTTTGCCGGCTTGGGCAAATGCCTTGACCACCGCGAAGTCGTACAGGTCGCGCAGCCGGTCGCCGACCCATTCTTCGCGAAGCGGCTCCTCGCCGTAGTTCCCCGGCCAGACGTCGGCGCCGCCGTGCATCACCACGCCGTCGAGCCACTGCGCATAGTGATCCAGCGTGGCATCGCCGCGCGCCGTGTCGCCGATTGGGCAGGGCACCATGACGACCATGGCGCCAGCCGACATGAGCCAGTGGGCAATCGACTGCTCCACGTACTGCAGCGTTTTGCCGGTGAACATGGGCCGTGTGGGGTCGGCGTATTGAAAGCAGGCAGACAGGCCAATTTTGAGGCGATGGGGATCAGACATGTGTCTTTGTAACACTGCCCCTGCACCTTGGTTGTAGGAATCCAGGCTTTTCAACCGGCGGACGCACAACAGTGCGCAAGCCAGCTGGCGTGCGCCGCTGGCGCTGCTATCGTGTGGCAATGCACATGCACCTTCCCTGCTTCAACGGCCTTCCATGCAGCGATTGATCCGCGCGCCCAATGCTGCCCTGGCGATGCTCTGGGCCGACCTGCTCTGCGAGGCTGGTATGCCGGCGAATGTGCAGCGCCTGTACCTCAGCTCAGCGGCGGGCGAACTGCCGCCGCACGAGTGTCTGCCAGAAATATGGCTGCGCCATACCGAGCACAAAGAGCGCGCGCTGGCGCTGCTGGACGATCTGCAGAATCTGCCGCAACGTCGCTGGCATTGCCCGGCCTGCGGCGAACTGGTGGAAGGCGGCTTTGAGCAGTGCTGGAACTGCGGCGCGCTCATGCCCGCATAGCGACAACCCCCTGTGGCGCTGCGCGCCTTCCCCCTTCTCTTGCAGTGCCGCGCGCTGCGGGAAGGGGGACGCCGCCAGCGCGGCGGGGCGGCCCTTGCGCGGCGGCCGCTGGCTTAGCAAGCTGGTTGCATCGGGGCGCTTAGTGGATGGGTCTACTTCCAGCGCAGCGGCTCGATGGGGACGCTGCCGCGCTGGCTGCTCAGCGTGATGGCGCCTTCTTGCACTGTGGCCTGCAGCTGCATGCTGCGCTCGGCCAGGGTGGCGAGCTGCTGTGCCTGCTCCGACGGCAAGCGCCAGACTTCGAGCCTTGCCAGGCGCGTGAGCTTGGTCTCGATGCCGCGCCACCAGATGTCTGCCGCATGGCCAAAGGCGTACACCTTGACCACATCGGCCTTGCTGCAGGCGCGGGTCAGCGGCTTGTCTTCCGGCTGGCCGACCTCAATCCAGACGCGCTTCCTGCCGGTGAAGTCGGTCAGTGAGGCGTCGGGATCGTCGGGGTCTGACAGCCCTGCCCCAAAAGCCAGCGTCGCGTCGCCATTGCACAGGTCCTGAAGCAGGTGCGCGTTCAGCGCCAATGCGGCGAGGCGCACCATCATCCGCTCGTCGGTTTCGCTCGGGTGGCGCGCCAAGGTCAGCGCATGGTCGGCGTAGTAGTTGTGGTCGATGTTGGCGATTTGCAGGCTCGCCTTGAAGATGGTGGATTTGGTGGCCATGGGCGTGTTGCTCGGCTTGGCCTGGGCGCCGCCGTCTCTGGACTATGAAATAAATAGCTGCTAGCGCAATACTGGTAAGCGCTACAGGCCAAAAGCACCTAAAACTAAACGCGACGCGCCAGCGCCACCGCCATGCCGACATAACTGCCCGGCGTCATGGCCAGAAGGCGGTCTTTTTCGCTCTGCGGGATTTCGAGCGAGGCAATCAGGCCGTGCAGGGCTTCGCGCGTCACGCTTTGGCCGCGGGTCACTTCCTTGAGCTTTTCGTACGCCCCCGGCACGCCGTAGCGGCGCATGACCGTCTGAATTGGCTCGGCCAGCACTTCCCAAGAGGCGTCCAGGTCGGTCGCCAGCGATGCTTCGTTGAGTTCGAGCTTGTTCAAGCCGGTCAGCAGCGAGGTGTAGGCCAGCGTGGCGTAGCCCATCGCGACGCCGATGTTGCGCAGCACGGTGCTGTCGGTCAAATCGCGCTGCCAGCGGCTGATGGGGAGTTTTTCGGAAAGGTGCCGCAAAAGCGCGTTCGCCAGCCCCAGGTTGCCTTCGGCGTTCTCAAAATCGATCGGGTTGACCTTGTGCGGCATGGTGGACGAGCCAATTTCGCCCGCCTTCAGCCGCTGCTTGAAATACCCCAAGCTCACATAGCCCCAGATATCGCGCGACAAGTCGATGAGGATGGTGTTGGCGCGCGCCACGGCGTCAAACAGCTCGGCCATGTAGTCGTGCGGCTCGATCTGGATCGAATAGGGCTGGAAGGTCAGCCCCAGGCCAGCCGGCTCGGGCGTTTCAATCACCGTGCGGCTGAAGGCTTCCCAGTCGAAATCCGGCCAGGCGGCCAAATGGGCGTTGTAGTTGCCCACGGCGCCGTTCATCTTCGCCAGAATTTTGACGCTGGCAATGCGCTCGGCCGCGGCCTGCAGGCGCACCAGCACGTTGGCGAGCTCTTTGCCGACGGTGGTTGGGCTGGCCGTTTGGCCGTGCGTGCGGCTGAGCATAGGAACGGCGGCGTGGGCATGCGCCATTTCGCGCAGTTTGAGGATGATGCGGTCCAGCGCAGGCAGCACCACTTGGTCGCGCCCCGAGCGCAGCTGCAGCGCGTGGCTGGTGTTGTTGATGTCTTCGCTGGTGCAGGCAAAGTGCACGAATTCGGCCGCTTTCTCAAGTTCCGGCCGGGCTTCAAATTTGCTTTTAATCCAGTACTCGACGGCTTTGACGTCGTGGTTGGTGGTTTTCTCAATCTCTTTGATCGCCGTCGAATCGGCCTCAGAGAAGTTTTTCACCAGCCCTAGCAAATAAGCGCGGGCGCCGGTCGTCAGGGGCTTGAACTCGGCAAAACCGGCGTCCGAGAGGGCGATGAACCAGCTGACCTCGACCTGCACACGCCGCTGCATGTAGCCGTGCTCGCTCATGATCGGGCGCAGAAGCGCCAACTTGGCGGCGTAGCGGCCGTCGAGCGGGGAAAGGGCGGTAATCGGTGAGAAGTTCAAGGGCGAGGCGTTCATGGCGGCCGATTGTAGGCGGCGACCAACACCTTACGGCGGTTGTCAGGAGCGCTCGATAGAATGGCCTGCGCTTGCCAGATGGCCAACATTGGTGCCTTTCAGCACCACGGAACCCACCATGAAACTCATCGGATCGACCACCAGTCCCTACGTGCGCAAAGTGCGCGTGGTGATGGCCGAGAAGAAGCTCGACTATCAGTTGGTCGAAGACAACGTCTGGGCAGAAGACAGCACCATCGCGGCCTCCAACCCGCTGGGAAAGGTGCCTTGCCTGGTGATGGACGGCCAGGACGCTATGTTCGACTCGCGCGTCATCGTGGAATACCTCGATACCCTCTCGCCTGTCGGAAAGCTCATCCCGGCGTCGGGCCGCGAGCGCGCCGAGGTGAAAACCTGGGAAGCGCTGGCCGACGGGCTGCTCGATGCCGCCATTCTGGTACGCCTGGAGCGCACCTTTGCCGGCCGCAGCGAAGCCCAGCGCAGTCAGGAGTGGATTGATCGGCAGCTGGGCAAAGTGCACGCCTCTCTGCGGGCCATGAGCCTGGGGCTTGGCGAGAAGGCGTTTTGCAGCGGCATTCACCTGAGCCTCTCAGACATCGCCGTAGGCTGTGCTTTGGGCTGGCTTGCGTTCCGTTTTCCAGATATCGCCTGGCGCACCGAGTACACCAACCTCGCGCGCCTGCACGACAAGCTCGCCGCCCGCGCGAGCTTTGCCGAAACCGCGCCCGCCTGATCGGCTGGGCGGCCCGTCTGCTCAGCTGCGCGCGCGGCGTTTGAGCCAGCGCATCAAAGTGCCCAGCAGGGGCAGCTTTTCGTACAGCTCTTCCGCCGCGTCCCAGTAGTCGCGGTGCAGCGCAATGCGCCCGGCATCGTCGAACACCAAGTGCGAGGCGCCGCGAATCACCTGCTCCTGCCCGCGCCGCCAGCTGCGCATGCCAAAGCAGAAATCCCAGGTCAGAAAGCAGTTGCTGCCCTGCAGCACGCGGCCCGTGACGACAAAGCGCGGTGCGTCCAGCGTGGCAAACATGTGCTCGAACACGCCGCCAATGGCGCGCAGGCCTTGTACGTCGTTGAACGGGTCTTTGAATTTTGCGTCTGGGGTGTAGATCAAGTCCAGCGCAGCAAGGTGCGCCGGCTCAAGATGCTCAAAGAACGCCACAGCACGCACCATGGCGTCTGCGGGAGCGATGGCGCCCGGCTTCATGTCTGCCCCGTCAAGCGGCGCACCGCTGGAAAGAAGGCCGCATAAGGCAGCAGGCGCAAGAACTTCATGGCCAGCGTGAAGCGCCGGGGGAAGTCGATCTCGAACCGGCCGCGCTCCCAGCCGCGCACGATGGCCTCAGCCGCCGCTTCGGGCGTGGTCAGTGCCGGCATCGGGAAAGGGTTGCTCGCGGTGAGCGGCGTGTCCACAAAACCGGGGTGGACCACGCTCACGCCTACGCCTTTGGCGTGCAAATCCAGGTACAGGCCTTCTGCCAGATTGGTCAGCGCCGCTTTGGTCGGCCCATAGGCCAGTCCACGCGGCAGGCCGCAAAAGCCAGCGACGCTGCTGACCAGGCTGATGTGGGCTGGGGCGCCAGACGCGCCGCCGCCCAGCAGCGCCGGAAGCACCGCCGCAAGCAGGTTCAGCGCGCCGCGGTAGTTGACCTCGTCGTGGCGCAGCATGGCAGCAAGATCGAAATTGCTTGCGTTTTGGCTCTCGTAGTAACCCGCGCAGTAGCACACCAGATGCAGTGGCCCGGCCTCAAGCAAAGCGCGCGCTGCGGTCTGCACGGAATGTGCGTCGGTGCTGTCGAGTGCCACGGCACGGCTGCCGGGGTAGGCCTGCGTGAAGGTATCCAATGCCGATTGCCCGCGGGCGGACACCACAACCTGGGCGCCGCGCGCGTGCAGGAGCGCCGCCGTAGCGCGCCCGATGCCGCTCGATGCGCCAACGATCCACACCCGGCGCCCGGTCCAGTCGTCGATGCGGGGGTTCAGGCTCACGCCGTACGCCTTGTAAACGATAGGGTGAGGTCGCCCAGGTGGACGCCAAACTTGCTCATGCGCGCGCGGTTGAGCATGACGCGGTTGTCCATCAAATACATCCAATCGTCGAGTTGAACCTCGTAGGTGCGCCCATCCACCGGCAGATTGAGCGTGTAGTTCCAGTGGAAAGCATTGCCCTGCGTCTGCCCGTTGGCCTCACCGACCACATCGGCGGCGGTGCCGGTGTAGCGCCCGTCTGCGTGCTTGCGCAGGTGCCAGATGCGCTGCTCGGTGTTGCCGTCTGAGTAGGTGAAGCGCTCGTCCAGCGTGCCCTCGGCGCCTTCCCAACTGCAAACCATCACCACCGTGAAGCGCCGCACCACCTGGCCGCTGCGGTCCTGAAAGATGCCCCAAGCGTCCAGCGTTCCGTTGAAATACTGCGCCAGGTCGAGCACCGGCTTTTCCGCCGTGTAGTCGGCCAGCTTCTGCGAGCCGCAACCTTGCAGCACCAGCGGAGTGGCGAGGGCTGCGCCCAGCCAATGGCGTCTTTGCATCATGTGAGTTTCCTTTGGAGGGGAGTGGACATTGGTCTGCGCGGGCGCAGCACCAGTGCGTACAAGGCTGCCGCTGCGGCCAGCTTGAGCAGGCAGGGCAGCACGGCGTACGCGAACGTGAGGGTGTGCAGTGCGGCCGGGCCGCGTGCGCCCGGCGTGTAGCCCAGGGCGGTGAGCAGCGGCAACACCAGGCCGGCGGCCAGTGCCAAATTCAATTTTGCGGCCAGGTTCCACCAGCCGAAGTAGGCGCCTTCGTGCCGAGCGCCGTCGCCCTGACCTGCTGCCACACCCGCCAGCAGCGCGCTCGGGAGCGCCAGGTCGGAACCCAGCGCTGCGCCCGAAAGCGCGCAGACCACCAGAAAGGGAATGCTGTCGCCCACGCCCAAAAGCGCCGTCCAGGCAAATGCCGCCACGGCCAACAACATGCCGGCGAGCCAACTGGGCGCCAGGCCAAAGCGCGCGACCGCCCGCAGCCACAGCGGCATGGACAGCGCGGCGCTAAGAAAGTAGGTGGCGAGAAACCAGGGCTCTTGCGCCGGGCGCACCTGCAAGGCGTCTTGCACAAAAAAGAGCACCAGCGTGGCCGGAATGGCGCTGGCAATGCCGCTCAGCACAAACACCAGCAGCAAGCGCCGAAACGCGGGCACACGCCAAGGCTGCCAGAGTGCGCCTTTGGGGCTGTCGCCTGGACGCACCGACGGGGTGGGGCGCGGCGCGCGGGCCCAAGCGAGCCAGCCCAGCAGCAGCAAACTGGTGAACATCGCCAGCGTCACCGGCAGCCCGGCAAGCAGCGGCAAAAGCGAAGCAAGTACGACGCCAGCGAGCCCTGCCGATTCGCGCCAGGCCATGATTCGGCCGCGCTGCAAGTCGTTGCTGCCCAGGCGCGCTCCCCATGCCTGGTGGCTGATGCCCAGTTGGCTCCACGCGGCGCTGGTGAGCACCAAGCCGATGAAGGCCCAGGCGGCAAGGGCCGCGGGCATGCGCGGCAGGGGAAACCACAGCGCCGCCATACCCAGCGCCAGGGCCACGGCCGAGAGCGCGCCCGCAGTCAAACTCCACCGCGCTGGACTGGAGCCGAGCCGGTCTGCCAAGCGCCCCAGCAGTGGATCGGTGAGCGCGTCCAACGCCCGGGCGGCAAGCAGCACTGCGCCCAAGGTGGCCAGTGGCATGCCAAATTCGCGTGCGTACAAGTTGGGCAGCAGCACGTACAGGGGCAACGCGGCAAACGCCAGCGGCAGCGCCAGCAGGCTGTACGCAGCGAGCTGTGGGCGGCTGAAGGCGGTTGCGGTGGGCATGGCCAGGCGGGTTATGGGGGGGCGAGCAGCGCTTCGCGCAGCGCCGGCTCCGAGCTTTGCGGCGACAGCCAGATGCCGAAGAACAGGCGGGCAAAAAGCGGGTCGGCGACCTTCCCGCTCTCGCGCCCGTTGGCGATGAAGCGCGCGCCTTGGCCAGGCGTGTAGATGCCGACGAGTCTGTCGCCCGCGGTGACATCGGGCAGGGCCGCGCCCAGTTGCGCCTTCCAGCGCTCGGCCTGCGCAGCGCTCACGGCCTGCTGGCGCTGCATTTCTTCGACCGAGCGCGCGGCAATCGCCTTGGCAGAAAAATCGCGCGCATAGCGCAGCTCCAGAGCGAGCGGCTGCTGCGGCCAGCTCTTTGCATCAAAACCCGGCCGCACCCACAGCTGCGCCTCGTACACCTCAAGCCCCAGAAAACGCAGCGTGCCCGAGCCGGAAAGGTGGCTGCCCGCGAGCGGCGCGTCTGCCGGGCCCGCAGCAAGTGCAGCGGCCTGAAAAAACAAGAGAAATAGGCCTCTAGCGCTTATCCAGTAAGCGCTATCAGCTATATTTTTCATGGTTCAGCCTTGTGCAGGGTGTACTGCACCACGTCGATGTCGCCCATGGCAAACGCGGCCTCGCAGTACGCCAGATAGAACTCCCAGATGTGCAGGAAGCGTTCGTCAAAGCCCTGGCTGAGAATCTGCGCGCGCTTGGCGATAAAGCGCTCGCGCCAGCGCTTGAGCGTCTCGGAGTAGTCGGCGCCAAAGGCCAGCTCCTCGGTCACGGTTAGGCCGGCTGCCTCGGCCTCGCGGCGGAATTCGCGCGGGCAGGGCAGGCAACCGCCGGGGAAGATGTACTGCTGGATGAAGTCGGTGGAGCCGATATAGCGCTCGAACAGGCTATCGTCGATGACGATGCTTTGAATGCAAGCGCGGCCGCCGGGCTTGAGCAAGCGCGCCACCGACTGAAAGTAGGTTGGCCAGTATTCGCGCCCCACGGCTTCAATCATCTCGATGGAGCAGATGGCGTCGAACGGTGCGTCGGTGATGTCGCGGTAATCCTGCAGGCGCAAGTCGCTTTGGTCGGTGGGCACGCCGAGCCGCTCCAGCCGCGCATTGGCAAACGCCAGCTGCTCGGTCGAGAGCGTCACACCGGTGATGCTCGCGCCAAATTCGGTTGCTGCCATTTCCGCCAGCGCGCCCCAGCCGCAGCCAATTTCCAGCACCCGCTCGCCCGGCTGCACCCGCGTTTCACGCAGAGCGCGGCGCACTTTGGCGTGCTGTGCGGTCAGCAGGTCCTGCGTCGGCTCGCTGCCCGAAAACAGCGCCGACGAGTAGTTCATCGTCTCATCCAGCCAGAGTTGGTAGAAGGCGTTGCCCAAGTCGTAGTGGGCGTGGATGTTCTTTTTGCTGCCGGCGCGAGTGTTGCGGTGCAGCAGGTGGCGAACGCGCGAAAACAATCGCCCTGCCCAGCTGCCGTAGACCACGCTTTCCACTGCGTGTCGGTTGGCGATGAACAGCTTGAGTAGGTCGGTCAAATGCGGCGTGCTCCAGTCGCCGGCGATGTAGCCCTCGGCAAAGCCGATGTCGCCCGAGCGCAGCGCAGCGCCGCAGACCTTCCAGTTGTGGAGCACGATGGCGCCATGCGGCGCGCCGCCGGGGCCGAAGTGGCACAGCGCGCCGTCTGGCAGTTGCAAGGTCAGGCTGCCGTGCTGCAGGCGGGTCAGCAATTTGAGTACGGTGCGCGCTGCAGCAGGTAGGCCAGGCGGCAGGGCAAGGGGGCTGGCGGTGGTAGTGTTCATGGCTGTCTCCTCGAAGACGAAGTTGGAGCTTGCTGGTGGCTGATGAGCGCTGGTGGCTTGGGTTTGCTGCGAAAACCGATGCGTTTGCCCCACAGACGCAGCGCTTGCCAGTGAATGCGGGCAATGACGGCCAACGTCATCACCGGGTAGTGCGAAAGCGCGCGGCGCAGTGCGGCACGGGTGGCGGGCACCAGTTCACCGCTGACGCTGGTCTCAATCAGCGCGCCTGCGTCGTCGTCGTGGTCGATGCGCGCCACCGTGCGCAGTACGCCGCCTTTGTCGGTGAACAGAAACCGGAAGCGGTAGCCGCCCGAGACGTCGCAAAACGGGGAAACGTGAAAAACTTTCTCCGCCTTCAGCTCGGCCCCCCAGGCGGGTGCGTCCAGCAAATAGCAGTGACGCTCGCCAAAGGTGTTGTTCACCTCAACCACGATGGCCCGCAGGCTGCCGTCGGCGCGCTCGCAGTACCAGAAGCTCACCGGCTTGAAGGTGTAGCCGAGCACGCGCGGGTAGCAGTGCAGCCAGACTTCGCCATCTGCGTCGTGAACGCCTTCGGCGCGCAGCAGGGCGTCCAGCCAGGCCAGTGCGCCGCCAGAGGCGACCGGCCGGCCGTCGCCATGGTCCACATCGTGAAAGCTGATGGCGCCGCGTCGGTTTACCGCCAGCGCACCCGCATCGGCGCCGTGGGCCAGTGCGCGCATGGGCAGCAGCAGAAAGAAGGTCGCGTAGGCGAAGCGGTGCACCTTGGGCCGCAGGCGGGTGTGGCGCACCTGGCCAAAGCCAATCAAAGGCCTTGCGGGCGCGAGCGGAGCGCCAGGGCTGGCGAAAGCTGCGGCAGTTGCGGTGGTCATGCGGCTGCCGCCAGAATCTGCGGAAGGCTGGCGCGCACGCCCTCGGCAGCGGCCAAGCCCGACTTCAAGCCGTCTTCATGAAAGCCGTACCCCGTCCAAGCACCCGCAAACCAGGTGTGCTGCTGGCCCTGCAGGCTGCCCAATTGGCGCTGCGCGCGGATAGCAGCCGCATCGAATACCGGGTGCGCGTAGTCGTACTCGCCCAGCACCTGGTCGGGCGCGATGCTGCCCACCGGGTTGAGCGAAACCACGACTGGCTGCGCAAACGGCAGCGGCTGCAGGCGGTTGATGAGGTAGTGCAGGCAGACCCGCGCCGATTCCTGGCGGCCCTGCGGCGCGCGCTCGTAGTTCCAGGCGGCCCACGCGGCGCGGCGCTGGGGGAGCACGCTGGCATCGGTATGCAGCACGGCACGGTTGGCTTGGTAGCGAATGGCGCCAAGGAGCGAGCGCTCCTGCGCAGAAGGCTGGGCCAGCAGCGCCAAGGCCTGGTCGCTGTGCGTGGCCAGCACGAGGCGGTCGAAGTGCTCTGTGCCCCTGTCGGTGGCAATGCGAACACCTGCAGCATCGCGTTCGATGCGGTGCACCGGGGTGCTGCAGCGTGCGTCGGGCAGGCCGCGGACGATTTTCTCCACGTAGTTGCGCGAACCGCCGGCGACCGTGAACCACTGCGGCCGGTCGGCCACTTGGAGTAGGCCGTGGTTGTGGCAGAAGCGAATCATGGTGGCGACGGGAAACTTGAGCATTTGGTCCGTCGGGCAGCTCCAGATGCAGCCCAGCATGGGCAGCAAATACCAGTCGCGAAACGACGCGCCAAAGCGGTGTTCCGCCAGAAATTCGCCCAAGGGCTGCGCCAGCGTGCGTTCTTCGTTGGTTTCCGCAAGCCGGGTGCAGACCCGGTTAAAGCGCAGCAGGTCGGCGAGCATGCCCAAAAAGCGGGGGCTGGCCAGGTTGCGGCGCTGTGCAAAGACGCTTGCCAGATTGCTGCCGCTCCACTCTAGGGGATGTGCGCCGTACACGCGCGGCACCTGCACCGAAAACGACATGTCTGAGGCTGCGGTTGCCACACCCAGCTCGGCAAACAATGCCAGCAGCTGCGGGTAGGTGCGTTCATTGAGGACCAAAAACCCGGTGTCTACGCCATGCGTCACCGGCCCGTGCTCGCCGGGCAAGGTAACGTCTACCGTGTGCGCATGACCACCGAAGGAATGACCTGCTTCAAACAGCGTGGTGTGGGCGTGGGCCGAGAGGCGGTGTGCGGCCGCTAGACCTGCAATGCCGGAGCCGACGATTGCGATCCTCATATCGCCACCCCAAGGTGATGCCGGCGCGGAAGCTGGAAGAAAAAGGTTGCGAAGCGCCCCCAAGCGAAGAAGAGAGGGAGGGAGGAGAAGCGCTTCGGGATTTCAATCGACCCACCGGGGGCCAAAAGGCTTCGCAACACAAAGAAAATACCGCGAGCAAACTCCCCGCGTGCTACATCGACTCGGCGCGAAGAACGAAAGTTCCGCACCTGCTGGCGCCACTGGCAACAAAACGTTTGGAGGTTCATTTTGTGCTCCCACGCGGGGCCGCGAGCTGTTGCTCCAGTGCGCGCATCAAGAGAGGGCTGTCCGGCGCAGTGAGGCTTGCGAAATGGCCCACCACCCGCCCATCGCGGCCGATCAGGTATTTGTAGAAGTTCCAGCGCGGCGCCTGGCCGCTTTGCGCCGCCAGCTCGCGGTAAAAAGTCGAGGCCTGCGTGCCTGCGACGCGGCTCTTGGCGAACATGGGGAATTTCACGCCATAGGTGTTTTCGCAAAAGTCTGCAATCTGCTGGTTGTTGCCGCGCTCTTGCTCAAAATCGTTCGACGGGAAGCCGAGCACCACCAGCCCTTGACCCTGATAGCGCGCGTACAGCGCCTCCAAACCTGCATATTGACCGGTGAAACCGCAGTAGCTGGCGGTGTTGACCACCAGAAGGACTTTGCCTGCGTACTGGCACAAAGACTGAGTTTTTTCGTCCTGAAGCCGGTCAAAGCTGTGGTTGAGCAGTGGCGGACACGTGGCAGCATCGGTCTTTGCTGCTCCCGTCTCGATAGGTGCCGGCGATGCCGCGTGGCTTAGCGCGACAGGAACTCCCGCCAGCGTTAACACGGACATTGCACAATAAAGGAATCGCGGTTTCATTTTGTCCAACTTGTTTGTCTAAGACAGATATACAATTTAACCATGTTTTGTCCAATCGTGTCGCCGATCTTGCATTTCCAGTACGCAGCTGCACTGCGACTGGATTCAGAAGCCGCGCCAAGCTGCGTCTTTTTGCTGTGAGCGATCTGCCTGCGCACGATTCCGGCGCCGCTGCGGACTACAGCATCGCGGCGGTAGAGCGGGAGAGCGGTTTGTCCAAGGACACGCTGCGCATGTGGGAGCGGCGCTATGGCTTTCCTGCGCCCACGCGCGATGCCTTGGGCGAGCGTCTGTATTCGGCCGAGCAGGTGGAGCGCTTGCAGCAACTGCGGCGGCTGATACACGCCGGGCACCGGCCAGGGAAAGTCGTAGCGCTGGACGCCGCGGCCATCCAAGCGCTGCTCTCAGAAGCTGGAGTTCCTCAGCGCGCGAAGTCCGTCCGAGGTGGGGCAGCCAAAGGCGCTGCGGCAGGCACTTTGCCGGCCGTGCCCAAAAATGGATTGTTGGAGCGCTGCCTGGAGGCGCTTGCCGCGCACGATGTGTTGGCCCTGCGCGAGCACCTGGCCCGAGCGGTGCTCGGCATGGGGCTGGAAGCATGCGTCTTGCAACTCGTGGCGCCGTTGACCCGTGAGGTGGGTCTGGCCTGGCTGCAGGGTCGCTTTCAAGTGTTTGAGGAACACCTCTACACCGAGTGCGTCACGGGCGTGCTGCGCGGCGCCATTGCAAGCATGCCGGGCACGGCGTCGGCCGATATGCCACGCGTGGTGCTGACCACATTTCCCCATGAGCAGCATGGTTTGGGGCTGTTGATGCTTGAAGCGGTTTTGACTCTTCGCGGTTGCGCGTGCATGGCTTTGGGCACGCAGACGCCGCACTCAGACATCGTGCGCGCTGCGCAGGTGTTTCATGCCGATGTGGTGGCGCTGAGTTTCAGCGGCATCATCGCGCCGCCCCAAGTACGTGCTGGTCTGCGCGACTTGCGCGCCATGCTTCCTATTCAGACGCAGCTGTGGGCCGGCGGTCAGGGGGCAGAGCTGGCTCCTGGCAACACGACAGGGCTGGCGCTGATCCGCGGCCTTGAAGCTGTGCCGCAGGCCTTGGCCGATTGGCAGGTGGCGAAAGCTCGGTGACTAAACCATCGCCGTCAGGCGGTCTATCGGCAACTGCATGCGCAGCTCCTGCTGGCTCACCACACCGCTGATGCGCCAATTCTCCTGTGCCGTATCGCGCGGAATCATCTCGCCCGTCGGCATGCCGCTTCGGCTGCGCACCACCGCCACCCGCGGCGTGGTCGGCGTCGCACCCCGCTTGAGGACTACCGCAATCTCTTGGCTGGCGAGCTTGACGAGCGAGCCAGGCGGGTAGATGCCCAGCGTGTTGAGCATCGCCGCGCCGGCTTCGTCCACCTTGCGGTCTTCGTCGTAATAACAGGCCTTGATGGCAGCCGTTACCGCCATCGGCGTGCGCCCGGCACGCGGTGCCAATCGGGCGGCAAAGATGTCGGACCGCTGCACCAGACGGGCGATTTGCCCCGCCTCGCTGCGCCCGGTGAGCGGCCCTGGCGCCCGGTCGTGGTGCTGGCGCACGGCGTCCAACCACACTTGGTCCGAGACGCCAAAGGAAGCCAGCATGGTCGCGGAGCGCTCCGCGTGGTCCTGAATCTGTGCAATCTGGGCCGCGGTGAGGGGCGCGCTCTGCTGGGCCAACCTGTCTTGCAGCTCGGTCATCGAAATGTTCATGCTCAATGCGACGCGGCCTGCGCGCTCGACCTGCGCGGCACCCCAGCGCAAACCCTCGCGCGCCACCAACATGCAGACACTGGCCACCAGCAGGACATGGGTGGCGCTGTAAATACGGGTTTCGTCGCTTGAGCGCTGTATGAGTGCCAGCAGGGTCGCGTCCGGCGACTGTCGGCAGGCGCGGGCGACTTCTTCGTGCAGCGCCAGAAAGCGGGCACTGAAATCTGCCGCGCTCGGACTGGCGAGCAGCTGGGTGGTGGACCACTGCAGTTCCGGCCAATCCACCGGACCGTCGCGCGAGCGAACGACATTCGCGGGGGCAGAGCCGTCAATCTTCATCGCCGCGATCTCGCCCAGCGAGGTGTCAGAGATCAGCATCTGCTGCAGTTGATTGAGGTACGCCCGGTAGCTTTCGCCCGATTCTTCAATGTCCACGCACAGATGCACGCCGCGTTCCAGCAGCAGGTTGACGTCTTCCTGTTTGCGCAGCACAAAACCTCTATTCGCCAACAGCGTGCCGTCGGCGCCCCGAAGCGCAAACGGCAGCGGCTGGCCGAGCACAAGCGAAGTGGGATCGAGGGCGACGAGGTTCATGATGCAGCGCGGATTATGGAACCTTTGCACTGCAGACAGCTGCGCAAAAGCACCCGTCGCCGAGGGCAATTCGCTGTTTAGCAGGCAAGCGAAGGTTCTGGCCTGAGAAAGTCCAAATCTGGCTGCGCACATCCGTGCCACGCCGTTGGGCTCGGCACAGACCGACGGTCGATGTTGAGAGGCCTGTGAAGGCCCGGCCTCAAGCTGCGGGCAGCTCGGACGGACGCTCTGTTTGCGCTCCGCTTTGTGCAAACACCGTCTTCCAAAGCGTCAAAACGGCATCGCGTTCGGCTTGCACCGTGTCCGGTGCTACCCGGGTCGGCTCTTCGTTCAGGCGCGCGCGGTGCTGGATCTGCCGCAGGCGCCGATACGCTGCGCCGGCGGCGGTGCCCACGCCTGCGGGCAACAAGCCGGCGTCCTGCGCGCGCTGCAGCAGTGCGATGTTGCCTTTGTTCTCGACCAAGATCGAATGTGTGCGCGATTGCGAAAGCACCAGAAACTGCAGCGCAAACTCGGCGTCCACCATGCCGCCTGGGCTGTGCTTGACGTCGAAACTGCCCGCGGGCACAGGGTGGGCGGCGCTCACGCGCTCGCGCATGGTGATGATTTCCTGCGCAAGCAACGCCGGGTCGCGTTCGGCGGTGACCACCGCGGTGCGCACCGCATCGAATCGGTGCTCAAGGTCGGCGCTGCCGAGCACGAAGCGCGAACGGGTCATCGCCTGATGTTCCCAAGTCCAAGCGGTGTTGCTTCCGCGGCGTTCCTGGTAATTGGCAAAGGCCTCAAAGCTTGTCACCAACAGCCCCGAGCTGCCGTTGGGGCGCAGCGCGGTGTCGATTTCAAACAAATCGCCCTCGCCGGTCTTTACCGTCAGCCAGTTGATGAGCTTGCGCACGAAGGCGGCGTAAATCTCTGGCGCGTTTTCGTCGTCGTCATCGAACACAAAGACGATGTCCAAGTCGCTGCCGTAGCCCAGCTCTTTGCCGCCGAGCTTTCCGTAGCCAATGATGCCGAACTGCGGCACTTCACGGTGGCGGTTGCGCAGTCGCTCCCAGCACCAACGCGCAGTCAGGCGCAGCACGCTGTCGGCAAGCGCGCTCAGATCGTCGGCAACCTGTTCGACCGTGATGCGGCCTTCCAAATCGCGCGCCAGCGTGCGAAAAACCTCTGAGTGGTGGGCGCGGCGCAGCAGATCGAGCAAGGTTTCGTCGTCGTCTTCCTGGGTGGACTGCAGCGAGCTGCGCCGAAGCTCCAGATCGTGTTCAAAATCGGCAGCAACAAAGCGCTCAGCCAGCATGTCGGTGCCCGCCAACTCGTCGATTACGCCGGGGTGCTGCTGCAGGTAACGCGCCGGCCAGCGCGCCGCGCCCAGCAGGTGCAGCAGTTGCTCGTGCACCGCGGGGCGCTCGAGCAGCAGTGCCAGGTAGCTCTCACGACGCAGCAGCGTCTCCACCCAATTTGCAAGGCGCACGGCAGCTTCTTCGCTGACGCGCTCTTCGGCGACCCATTGCGCAGTGCGCTGCATCAGGCGCAGAAGCCGCACCCTCGCTTCGTGCCGCAGAGCGGCCACGCGCGGGTTGTTCCTCCATTCTGAGACACGTTCGCGCAGTTGCGCTGGCAGCGTCTCCAGCAGGTCGTCTAGGTCGGGCGCGCTGGAAATGGCTTCGCCAGCCGCGTTGCGGGGCGTGCAGCGCTTGCCGCTGCAATGGGGCTCTGCGCCGCCCAGCAGCTTGTCGAATTCTTGCGCCACGAACTCGCGGTGCGTGTCGAGTTCGCGCAGGAAGGCGCAGCAGTCGGCGCTTCCCATGGTCTGGGCAATCCAGGCCAGGTCGTCGTCGCGCGTCGGCAGTATGTGCGTCTGCTGGTCGTCGAGGTACTGAATGCGGTGCTCGACCCGGCGCAGGAAGACGTAGGCGCGGGCCAAGGCCTCTGCCGCTTCCTGCGGCATGAGCCCAGCCTGGGAGAGGCGCTCAAGCGCATCGAGTGTCGGGCGGCGGCGCAGCTCGGGGAACTGTCCGCCGCGCACCACCTGAAGCAGCTGTACGGTGAATTCAATCTCGCGGATCCCGCCGCGCGAGAGTTTGACGTCGTTGGCGCGCTCCGGGTGGCCGGCACTGCGGCGCGCGGCATGCTCGCGAATTTGGCGGTGCAACGCGCGCAGCGCGTCAAACACGCTGTAGTCGAGGTAGCGGCGGAATACAAACGGCAACACCACGCCGCGCAGCGCTTGGACGCCTTCGCCGCCTACGCTCGCCTGCGGTGCGACCACACGGCTCTTGAGCCAGGCAAAGCGTTCCCATTCGCGCCCTTGCACCTGCAAGTACTCTTCCAGTGCCGACAGCGAAATTGCAGTGGGGCCCGAATTGCCGTTGGGTCGCAGCGCCAGATCGATACGAAACACACAGCCGTGCTCGGTGACTTCGCCCACCAGCGCATAAATCATCTTGACGGCGTTGGCGAAATATTCGTGGTGCGAGATGCGGCCACGCCCCTCGGCAGTGCCGGCGGTCTCGCCGTCGCATTCGTACACATAGATGAGGTCGATGTCGCTCGATACATTGAGCTCGCGGGCGCCGAGCTTGCCCATGCCCACGACCCACAGCTCGACAAAGGCACCGTTCTCGCCTTGAGGTGCGCCGTGGCGGCTGTCGAGCTCGGTGCGCGCGTGATTGCAGGCAGCGTCGAGCGCGATTTCCGCAAGTTCGGTCATGGCGCGGGTGACTGCGCCGAGGTCGGCCTGCCCCGCGCAGTCAAGGCCCATGGTGCGCTCAAGCACCAGCTGGCGCAGGATGCGCAGCGCGACGGGCGGCTCGTGCCCCAGGGCGCGCAGGGCTGCAAGCGCGGGTTCCATGGTCGCCCGTACGGGCATGCCGGCGGGCAAGAGGGGCAGTTCAGCAGCGTAGCGGCGGTGCAGCCGCTGGAAAAATCGCGAATGTGCGGCGGGTTCTGGACTGGCGGCGGTGCGGACGGGCAGTTCTGTGGGCATGGCCTGTGCAGCAGCTTTGTGCTGCGGATGGGACTCGGGTTCCTCGACCCCTGGCTGCCCTGTGCGGGTCATAATTCTTGTCAGCTTTCACCAAAACATGACCGAACCCCTTGCCCACCCCACACGCCTCCTGAAATGGGTGGCGCTGTTCGCGAGATGGGCGCTGGGCCTGTTGTTGGCGGCCAGTTTGGTTCTGGCGCTCGCCTGGGGGGCGCTTCACGGCTGGATTGTGCCGCGGATCGGGGAATACCGTGCGTTCATAGAAGCGCGTGCCGAACGCGCCTTGGGCGTTCCCGTGCGGCTGGGCTCGATCAGCGCGCGCACGGAAGGTGTCTTACCCACACTGGAGTTGGGTGATCTGGCCTTGCTCGATGCCCAGGGCCGGGACGCGCTGCACCTGAAAAAGGTGGTGGTGGCGCTCTCGCCGCGGTCCCTGCTGAGCCTGCAGTTTGAGCAGCTTTTTATTCAGAGCCCAGAAGTGGAGGTTCGGCGCACTGCAGACGGCAGGGTCTGGGTGGCGGGGCTGGATGTCGGCGCAGCAGGCGACGGCAGCGGCGCGGCCGACTGGCTTTTTTCCCAACCCGAGGTCGTCGTCCGTGGTGGCCGCGTGCGCTGGACGGACGAGCTGCGCGGGGCGCCGCCCCTTGCGCTTGAAAACGTGGACGTTCTGCTGCGAAATGGCAACTGGCGCCACGCCGCGCGGATCGACGCGACTCCCCCTGCGGGCTTTGGCGAGCGTTTCACGATTTCGGCGCGCATGCGCGAGCCGCTGTTGTCGGTACACAGCGGGCGGTGGCAACAATGGGGCGGGCAGGTGTATGGCAGCTTCCCTCAGGTGGATGTGTCGCAGCTTGGCCGGCATGCGGATCTTGGGCAACTGGCGATCACACAGGGCGTCGGCGCTTTAAGGGCGTGGTTGGATGTGGAGCGTGGCCAGGTCAAGGGTGGCGCGGTCGACGTGGCCATCGCGCAGCTGGATTTGCGCCTTGCTCCGGACCTCAATCCCCTGATCTTGAAGGGTGTCCAAGGCCGAGTCGGCGGCCGGCGCGACGCTGCAGGTTTTGAGGTGTTTACGCAAGGCCTGCGTTTCGCCAGCGACGACGGCGACTGGCCCGGTGGCAATCTGCGGCTTGTGTACCAGCAACAGCAGCCCGGCGCGGCGGCGCGCGGGCAATTTGACGCCGATCGGCTTGACCTTGCGGCGCTGTCGCGGATTGCCGAGCGCCTCCCGTTTTCCAGCGACGTCCATGCACAGCTGCGCCGCTACGCCCCGCGCGGCTTGGTGGAGCGCATCGTCGCACGCTGGCAGGGGCCGCTTGAAGCGCCACAAAGTTACGAGGCACGCGGGCGCGTCAGCGCTCTGGCTCTGTCCGCCGCAGCCGATGGCGCTGAGACGCCGGTGGCCGCCGGGCAAGCGCCGCCGGGCGTGCGTGGCCTGGATGTGGATTTCGATCTGACGCAGCAAGGCGGCAAGGCGGCATTGCAGATGGCCCACGGCGCCCTGGTGCTGCCTGCGGTATTTGAAGAGGCCACACTTCCCTTGGACGCAATGCAGGCCGACGTGACCTGGAAGGTGGCGGGCGAGCGAATCTCCGTCGAGGTGCCCCGCGCGCAGTTTGCCAATGCCGACGCTGCCGGCGAAGCACGCGCCAGCTGGCACACCAGCGATCCGGCCAAGTCGACGGCCAAGTCGCGATTCCCCGGTGTGCTCGACCTGCGTGGCCAGCTCCACCGCGCCGACGGCACGCGCGTACACCGCTATTTGCCGTTGTCTGTGCCGGCTGACGCGCGCCACTATGTGCGCGACGCCGTGCAGGCCGGCCGCGCAAGCGATGTCAGCTTCCGGGTGCGCGGGGATCTGCACGACATGCCGTTCAACGACCCGCGCCAGGGGGAATTTCGCATTGCAGCGCGTGTGAACGGGGTGACCTACGCCTATGTGCCGCCGCAGCTGCAGGCGCAGGGCGAAGTGCCGTGGCCAGCGCTGGTGAAGCTTTCCGGAGAGCTGATTTTTGAGCGCGCCGGCATGCAAGTGAAGGGCGCTGTAGGCGGGTTCGCGGGGCGTCCGGGTGTCGAGGCGCGCAATGTGGAGGCCAGCATTCCCGATCTGTCGCACAGCGTGGTCAGCGTTGCCGCAGACGCACGCGGACCCTTGCCCCAGCTCTTGTCGTTTGTGGCGGAATCGCCGCTGGCGGCAATGACGGGGAATGCGCTTGCACAGGCTTCGGGCACAGGCAATGGGCAATTGCAGCTGCGTCTGAATCTGCCGATTAGCGAGTTGCATGCGTCCAAAGTTCAGGGCAGTTTGCAACTGGCCGAAAACGACGTGCGCATTACCCCCGATACGCCACTGTTGGCACGCGCACGCGGCAGCGTGCAATTCACGGAAAGCGGATTTACGCTCTCGGGTGTGAAGGCGCAGGCGCTGGGCGGCGAGGTGCGCATCGAGGGTGGAATGGGTAGCGCCATAGCAGGCAAAGGCGCCGAGCCGGGCAGTGTGGTGCTGCGCGCCCAGGGAATTGCCAGCGCCCAGGGTTTGCAACAGGCGCACGAACTGGGGCTTGTGGCGACACTGGCGCGCCGCGCGACTGGCAGCGCCGCTTATGCGCTGGCACTCACCGTTCGGCGGGGCGTCCCGGAGGTGTTGTTGACCACCGGCTTGCAGGGCATGGCGCTTGACCTCCCGGCGCCGCTTGCGAAGACCGCCGAGAGCAACCTCCAGGTGCGTTTTGAGAACCAGTTGACTGCAGCTTCGCTTGCCCAGAGCAAGGAAGCGCCGGCGCTGCAGGACACGCTGAGCGTAGAGGTCGGCACGCTGGCCTCCTTGAGCTACCTGCGAAGGCTGGGCAAGGGCGAGCCCGAAGTGCTGCGCGGCAGCATCGCGCTCGGGGTGCCATTCGCTCAACCGCCCACGCTCCCTGAAGCACGGGTGGAGGCCAATTTGCGCTTCGATGCGCTGGATATTGATGCCTGGCGAGCAGTTTTCCCGTCTGCGCCCGCCCGCGCGCCGCAGGTGGCGTCCGCAGTTCCAGACGCTTTGCAGCACTACCTGCCCGATACCTTTGCCCTGCAGGCCGGAAGTTTGCGTGTGGAAGGGCGCACCCTGCACGGGTTGGTGCTAGGGGGTTCGCGTGACGACAACGTATGGCGGGCCAATCTGGATGCGCAGGAACTGGCGGGGTATGTCGAGTATCGCCAGGCTGGACGCGGCACCCAAGCGGCGGGCGGGCTTTTCGCGCGGCTTTCTCGTTTGTCTGTGCCAGAGAGCGCGACCACGCAAATTGATGCGCTGCTCGATGAGCAACCCGCCAGTTTGCCGGCGCTCGATATCGTCGCTGAAGCCTTCGAGTTGCGTGGGCGCAAGCTCGGCCGGCTGGAGATTGACGCGCGCAACCGCGGCGGCGAGGAGGGGCAACGCGAATGGCGGCTGGCCAAATTCAACCTCTCGACACCCGACGCCGTCCTCACTGCCAGCGGCAACTGGACCCAGGTGCAGGCCCTGGGTACGCCCGCTGGTAAATCGCCCAACAGCGCGCCGCAGCGGCGCACAGTACTTGGGTTTGCCCTCGATATGCGCGATGCCGGTGCGTTGCTCGGGCGTTTTGGCATGGGCGACGTGGTACGCCGCGGTCGCGGACGCATGGAGGGCCAAATTGCCTGGGTAGGGGCGCCCATCAGCCCCGATTACCGAACCATGACCGGGCAGGTGCATCTGGACGTCGGTGCTGGCCAATTCCTCAAGGCTGAGCCAGGTCTGGCCAAACTGCTCGGCGTGCTCAGCCTGCAGTCGCTGCCGCGCCGCTTTGCGCTTGATTTTCGCGATATTTTCAGCCAAGGTTTTGCCTTTGACTTCGTGCGCGGCGATGTGCGCGTTGAGCGTGGCGTGGCGACGACCAACAATCTTCAGATGAAGGGTGTAAACGCTGCCGTGCTCATGGAAGGCAGCGCCGACATCGAGCAGGAAACGCAGGACCTGCATGTGGTCGTGGTGCCCGAGATCAATGCCTTGACGGCGTCGCTGGTCGCGACGGCCATCAACCCGGTCATCGGTTTGGGGAGTTTTCTGGCGCAGGTCTTTTTGCGCGGGCCGCTGATTGCGGCCGCTACGCAGGAGTTTTCTGTGCGCGGCACCTGGAGCGACCCCGAGGTCACCAAGCTCCCGAGGCGCAAACTGCGTAGTGCGCCTGCGGTCGAAGGGGATCCGCAAGCCAATGTGCCAACACCCGAGGAGAAGCCATGAAAATCGCCGCCCTGCAAATGGTCTCCGGACCGCGCGTTCCAGACAACCTTCGCGTTGCGCGCGAATTGCTTGAACGCGCGGCCACGGACGGAGCGGAACTGGCCGTGCTGCCGGAATATTTTTCTGCCATGGGGCTGCACGAGCGCGACAAGCTCGGCCATGCGGAGCAGGTCGGCGATGGTCCGGTTCAAGCCTTTCTGGCACGCGCTGCGCAAGAGCTTGGTCTCTGGGTGGTCGGAGGCACCTTGCCGCTGATGTGCAGCGACCAAGAGCGCGTGCGCAACAGCTCGCTGGTGTATTCGCCTCAAGGCGAATGCGCGGCGCGCTACGACAAGGTGCACCTGTTTCGGCTTGCGCGCGGCGACGAGCAGATTGACGAGAGCCGCACCATCGAACCAGGCGCTGTGCCGGTGCAATTTGATCTGACCGACCGCAGCGGCAAGCACTGGTGCGTTGGGCTGTCGATTTGCTACGACCTGCGGTTCCCTGAGTTCTACCGGCTCCACGCTGCCGCAGGCGCCGATCTCCTCTTGGTGCCTGCTGCGTTTACCTGGACGACTGGCACTGCCCACTGGGAAGTTTTGCTTCGCGCCCGGGCGATTGAAAACCAGACTTTCGTGCTCGCGTCTGCCCAAGGCGGTCGACACGAGAATGGTCGGCGTACCTGGGGCCAAAGCCTGATCGCCGACCCGTGGGGAACAGTGCTCGAAGCACTTCCAGAAGGTGCAGGCGTGGTGCTTGCAGACGCGGACCCAGCGCGCTTGGTCGAGGTCCGGCGCCAGCTGCCCGCGCTGGCGCACCGCGTTTTTTAGGGCAACTTAGCCCTGCTGGCGTTCGCCGACATAAATTTCCACGCGGCGGTTCTGTGCGCGGCCCTTCGCCGAGTCGTTGCTTGCGATCGGCTGGCGCGATCCGTGGCCTTCTACGCGAATGCGTGCTGGATCAACGCCACGCGCGGCGAGGTAGCTGCGCGTACTGGCAGCGCGGTCAACCGACAAAGGGTTGTTGACGGCGTCGCTGCCGGTGCTGTCGGTGTGGCCGACGATGCGCAGTTCAGTGCGCGGGTTGTCTCGCAAGCCTTGCGCGAATTGGTCAAGCAGTGGCCGGAAGGCGCCGCGGATTTCACTGCTGTTGGTATCGAAAGAGATGTCGCTTGGTATCTCCAGCTTCAGCTGGTTGTCAGACGTCTGCGTCACTCCAACGCCGGTGCCGCGGGTGGCCTGCTCCATGCTGCGGCGCTGGTTTTCCATGTTGCGCGACCAGATGTAGGTGCCCAGTGCGCCGACGCCTGCACCGAGTACAGCGCCAGTGCCGGCGCTCCCGCCAGTTGCCGAGCCAATGACTGCTCCAGCCAACGCACCAACGCCGGCGCCCGTGGCCGTTCGGCGCTGTGTGTCGTCCATGTTGGCGCAGCCGGAGACGATGAGGACGGCTGCGGTCGCAGCGAGAATTCTGGAATGGCGCATGAGGGACTCCTTCGAAAGAAACTGGAACAAGCTTGTTGCCGCGATGGGCGGCAGAGTTGTTCTCGATTCTTTGGGCAGAGGTCCAAGGGCCTTGTAGCGCGCTCAGCCATGGCGCTGTAGGACAAGGGCGACGAAATCAGCTCGCGGGCGGGTTGGGTGGTTCCGAAGGTGGCGAAACTTTGGGTGATTGCACCTCTTTCGGGGGCGGAAGCTCCCCGCGCGGCCGCCCCGAGAACATCGTCCACCAGACAATAAGCACCAGCACTGTCAGCGCACCCAGCGCCTCAAGCAAAATCAGTCCCATGAATGTCACACTCCTGCGCCGCGCGCTGCTGGCCCTGATTGTAGGAAGCTTGCTGGGCTGTGCCACGCGGCCAGCGACCGAGTCCGCACCTGCGATCGCCCCGCCCACCGAAGTGGCGCCACTTCCCGGCGAGCCTGCCGCTTTGCCCGCGCCGCTGGTTCAGCCGCGCAGCCACTGGATTCCCGTGCACTGGGGCGAGCTGCCGGGCTTCGCGGACGATGCGCTGCACGAAGCCTGGAATGCATGGATTAAAAGCTGCGAGCGCCCGGCGCCCGTGTTTGCAGGGCTGTGCACCGAAGTGCGCCAACTGAGCATAGCCGGCGCCGACGCGCAGCGCGCCTGGATGGTGGCGCGCTTGCAGCCTTATAGGGTCGAAGCACCGGGCGGCGCCGCCGACGGTTTGCTCACCGGCTACTTCGAGCCCGAATACGAGGCTGCGCGCGCGCCCGGCAGCGGCTTTAGCGTGCCGCTGTACGCGCCACCAGCCGACTTGGCCCGCCGCCGCCCTTGGTACACGCGCCAGGAAATCGATACCTCGCCCCAAGCGCAGGCGGCGCTTGCCGGCCGCACCATTGCCTGGTTGCGCGACCCGGTCGATGCCATGGTGCTGCACATTCAGGGCTCGGGCCGGCTCAATCTGGTGGAGCCCGACGGCACGCGCCGATTGGTGCGCGTCGCGTATGCCGGCACCAACGACCGGCCCTACCGCAGCATTGGCCGCTGGCTGCTGGACCAAGGCTTGGTGCGCGACGCCACTTGGCCCGGCATACGCGCCTGGATGGTGCAGAACCCCCAGCGGGTGAACGAGTTGTTGTGGACCAATCCGCGCTACGTCTTCTTCCGGGAAGAGCCGATGGACGCGCTGGACGCCGCCTTTGGCCCGCGCGGCGCGCAGGGTGTGCCGCTCACGCCGGGCCGGTCGATCGCTGTGGACAAAAGCAGCATTCCCTATGGCACGCCGGTGTGGCTGGCATCGCCGGGGCCGCTGGTGCCGCTGCAGCGCCTGGTGCTGGCGCAGGACACGGGGAGCGCCATCGTTGGCGCGGTGCGGGCGGACTTTTTCCTGGGCTGGGGTGCGCAGGCGGGCGAGACGGCGGGGCGGCTTAAGCAGCCGCTGCGCTTGTGGGTGCTTTGGCCTAGGCAGTAAATTTTAGGTAAAAATGGTCTCTAATGCTTATGCAGTAAGCGCTAGCAGCTATCAAAAATTAATATTTATCGCCCAGGCCCGAGGTGCGACAGTGGCAGCGCACCGCCTGCCTTGACTTCACCCAGCGAAAAACTGGTGTGCATGTCCTTCACATTGGGCAGGTGCAGCAGCACGTCGCGGGCAAACTGCGAAAAGCTGTCGAGATCGCGCGCGACGACCTGCAGCTCGAACGTGCCGGTGCCGCTGATGTAATGGCACGAGACCACCTCGGGTATCTGGCGAATCGCCTCTTCCATGGCCAGCGTGACGCCGCCGGTGTTGCGGTCGGCGTCCAGGCGCACGAAGGCCAGCACACCCAGACCAATCTTGCGCCGGTCGAGTTCCGCGCGGTATCCAAGGATGAAGCCCGATTGCTCCAGCGCGCGCACGCGGCGCCAACACGGTGCGGCAGACAAGCCCACGCGCTGGGCCAGTTCGGCATTGGTCAGCCGTGCGTCGCGCTGCAGCTCGCCGAGGATGGCGAGGTCGAATTTGTCCAAGTTTTCCAAGTTAAGCCTCATTGGAGAAAGGTTCTTGCGCAGAGTATCGTATTTGGCGCATAAAACGCAAACACCTATCGCAAGCGCGAATCTACACTTGTCGCCACAATGGGTGCGTGGCTCTAAACGGGTGGGCGCGACCGAAAACACAGCGCGCCGCCAGCAGCGCCCCACGAAAAAATTGGAGACAGATGCCATGAACGCACCCCTGCCCGAGCACATCCGCAAAGCCCTTGAGACGGTCAGTCTTGAGGATAAATACACCCTCAGCCACGGCCGGGCCATGATGAGCGGGGTGCAGGCCTTGGTGCGCCTGCCCATGCTGCAGCGCCAGCGCGACGCGGCGGCGGGGCTCAACACCGCCGGTTTCATCAGCGGCTACCGCGGCAGCCCGCTCGGCACCTACGACCAGTCGCTGTGGGCGGCCAAGAAACACCTGGCCGACAACCACATCGTCTTCCAGCCTGGCGTGAACGAAGAGCTCGGCGCGACGGCGGTATGGGGCACGCAGCAGCTCGACTTGTACCCGCAGAGCAAAAAGTACGACGGCGTCTTTGGCATCTGGTACGGCAAGGGCCCGGGCGTGGACCGGTGCTCTGACGTGTTCAAGCACGCCAACATGGCCGGCACCGCCAAGCACGGCGGTGTGATTGCCATTGCCGGCGACGACCACATCAGCAAGAGCAGCACTGCGCCGCACCAGAGCGACCACATCTTCAAGGCCTGCGGCACGCCGGTGTTCTTCCCGAGCAACGTGCAAGACATTCTGGATATGGGCCTCCACGCATTTGCCATGAGCCGCTTTTCGGGCGTGTGGTCGGGCATGAAAACGATTCAGGAAGTCGTGGAGTCGTCGAGCAGCGTCTCGGTCGACCCGGACCGCGTGAAGATCGTCATGCCCGAAGATTTTGCGATGCCGCCCGGCGGGCTGCACATCCGCTGGCCCGACGCGCCGCTCGAGCAGGAAGCGCGCCTGATGGACTACAAGTGGTACGCCGCCTTGGCCTATGTGCGCGCCAACAAGCTCAACTACAACGTCATTGAAGGCCCTCAGGATCGCTTTGGCATCATCGCCAGCGGCAAGGCCTACAACGACACCCGCCAGGCGCTGGTCGACCTGGGGCTGGACGACGCCACCTGTCGCCAGCTTGGCATCCGCGTACATAAAGTCAACGTGGTCTGGCCGCTCGAAGCCACCATCACGCGAGACTTTGCCAAGGGATTGCAGGAAATTCTGGTGATTGAAGAGAAGCGCCAGGTCATCGAATACCAAATCAAGGAAGAGCTTTACAACTGGCGCGCCGACGTGCGCCCCAATGTGCTGGGCAAGTTTGACGAAGCCGAGGGCGAGAACGGCCAGTGCGGCGAATGGTCCATGCCCAACCCGAGCCAGAACTGGCTGCTGCGTGCCAAGGCGGATTTGAACCCGGCCATCATCGCCAAGGCGATTGCCAAGCGTTTGAAGAAGCTCGGCGTGTCAGAAGATGTGGTGGCGCGCATGGACAGCCGGCTCGCCATCGTCGAAGCGCGCGAGCGCGCCCTCGCGGCCCCCAAGGAAGCGACCGGCGACCGCGCGCCGTGGTTCTGCAGCGGCTGCCCACACAACACCAGCACCCGCGTGCCCGAAGGTTCGCGCGCTTTGGCCGGCATCGGCTGCCACTACATGACGGTGTGGATGGACCGTTCCACCAGCACCTTCACGCAGATGGGCGGCGAAGGCGTCACTTGGGTGGGCCAGGCGCCGTTCACCAAAGACGCGCATGTGTTTGCCAACCTGGGCGATGGCACCTACTTCCACAGCGGCCTGCTGGCGATTCGCCAGAGCATCGCCGCCGGCGTCAATGTCACCTACAAAATTCTGTACAACGACGCAGTCGCCATGACCGGCGGCCAGCAGATCGGTGAGCGGCCCGAGGGCCACTCGGTGTTGCAGATCATGAACAGCGTGAAGTCTGAAGGCGCGGTCAAGATCGTCATCGTCACCGACGAGCCCGAAAAGTACGACGGCGCGCCGCTGGCTGCTGGCGTCACGGTGCACCACCGCGACGAGCTGGACCGCATCCAGCGGGAGCTGCGCGAGATCAAGGGCTGCAGCGTGCTTATCTACGACCAGACCTGCGCGACCGAAAAGCGCCGCCGCAGAAAGCGCGGCCTGATGCCGCAGGCGACGAAGACCGTGGTCATCAACGAGCTGGTCTGCGAAGGCTGCGGCGATTGCTCGGTCAAATCGAACTGCTTGTCGGTGGAGCCGGTCGAGACCGAATTTGGTCGCAAGCGCCGCATCAACCAGAGCACATGCAACAAGGACTACTCCTGCGTCAACGGTTTCTGCCCGAGCTTTGTCACCGTCGAGGGCGGCGCGCTCAAGAAGCCCAAGAAAGAAGCCAAGGCTGACGCAGCCAGTTTGCCACCCGTGCCTGAGCCCGTGCTGCCCAATGCCGAGGAGGCTTGGGGCATTGTGGTGGGGGGCGTTGGCGGAACAGGGGTCATCACCATTGGCTCGCTACTTGGCATGGCGGCGCACCTCGAAGGCAAGGGCGTGGTCACGCAGGATGCCGGTGGCCTGGCGCAAAAGGGCGGCGCCACCTGGAGCCATGTGCAGATCGCCAACCGGCAGGACACCATCCACACCACCAAGGTAGACATCGCCAAGGCCGACTTGGTGATTGGTTGCGACGCCATCGTCGCTGCCAATCCCGCCACGCTCGCGGTGATGCAGGCCGGCCGCACCTTTGTGGCGCTCAACACGCACAGCACGCCGACGGCGGCCTTCGTCGTCAACACCGAATGGCAGTTCCCGGGCGCGCAGTGCGAAAGCGCGATCCGCGCTGTGGTGGGCGATGATCTGCTCGGCACCTTCGACGCCGAGCGCGTCGCCACGCAGATGCTGGGCGACAGCATTTACACCAACCCGCTTATGCTGGGCTACGCCTGGCAGCAGGGCCGCGTGCCGCTTTCGCACGCTGCGCTGATGCGTGCCATGGAGCTCAATGGCGTACAGGTGGCCAACAACACAGCGGCATTCGAGTGGGGTCGGCGCTGTGCGCACGACCTGGCGGCTGTACAAGCGCTAATGGCGCCCGCGCAGGTGATTGAGTTCGTCAAGAAACCTACGCTTGCGAGCATGCTGACGCAGCGGGTCGAATTTCTCACTGCCTACCAAAACGCCGCCTACGCAAGCGAATACCAGGCATTTGTTGCCAAAGTGCAGGCGGCCGAGGAAAAGCTGGGCAGCACGCGCCTCGCACAAGCCGTCGCCCGCTACCTGTTCAAGCTGATGGCGTACAAGGACGAGTACGAAGTGGCGCGCCTGCACACCGACCGCAGCTTCACCGACAAAATCGCGGGCATGTTTGAAGGCGACTACCGGGTTGTGCACCACCTTGCGCCGCCGCTGCTGGCCAAGCGCAACGAGAAGGGCGAACTTGTCAAGCAGAACTACGGGCCGTGGATGCGCAAGGCCTTTGTTGTGCTGGCCAAGTTCAAAGGCTTGCGCGGCACTGCGCTCGACCCTTTTGGCTACAGCGAGGAGCGCAAAACGGAGCGCGCCTTGATTGGTGAGTACCGCGCCTGCATTGAAGAATTGCTCAAGGGCGTCAGCGCTGAGAACATCGCACTGGCAGTGGAAATCGCCAGCATTCCAGAAGACATTCGTGGCTATGGGCATGTCAAGGATCGGCATCTGAGCAGTGCGCGCGCGAAGTGGGATACCTTAATGGCGCGCTGGCGCAATCCTGATGCTGAGAAAAAAGTAGCCTAGTCGCTCACTATTTAGTAGCTAATAGCGCTTTATCCATAAGCGCTAGAAGCTGTTTTTAATAGAAATTCTTGCGCGTGCCTGCCTGCCATCGCGCTTTGCAGGCGCGCAAAAGCGGCCCGCATACAATGGCGCGCTTGCGGTTTTGCCGCCTCTCTTGCGCCTGCTGCCCTCGTGCGGTGTATGCGCTGTCCGTTTTCCTTGGAGTTTCTCAGTGTTCATTTCCTCTGCTTTTGCCCAGACCGCACCCGCCGCCGCGGGCGGCGACATGATGTCCACGCTCACCGGCATGCTGCCGCTGGTGCTGATGTTTGTGGTGCTTTACTTCGTAATGATCCGGCCGCAGATGAAGCGCCAAAAAGAGCACCGTGCGATGGTGGAAGCCATTGCCGTGGGCGATGAGGTGGTGATTGGTGGCGGCATGCTGGGCCGCGTCAAGCGCTTGTCCGAGCAGTACCTGCATGTAGAAATCGCCAATGGCGTCGAGGTGCAGGTGCAGCGTGCTTCCCTGGTGCAGGTGCTGCCCAAGGGAACGCTGAAGTAATCTCCTTCTCTCACTGGCGCGTTCAGGCCAGTGCATGCGGTGCAACGCCTAGTGCGCCGCCTTTTTTTGTTTCCGCGTAAGGCAGCCCAACATGAATCGTTTCCCGCTCTGGAGGTACGCCATTCTGGTGGTGGTCCTGCTTGTAGCCGTGCTCTACACCCTGCCGAACTTCTTTGGCGAGGCGCCTGCGGTGCAGGTGTCGTCGGCCAAGGCGACGGTAAAAGTCGACGCTGCGGTGGAGGCCCGCGTGCGCGAAGCACTCACGGCTGCAGGTGTCAGTACCGACCTGCTGCAACTTGAAGGCACGTCGGTGCGTGCGCGTTTTGACACGCCGGACACGCAGCTCAAGGCCAAGGACGTCATCGAAAAGGCCTTGATCACCGATCCGCAGGACCCGGCTTACATCGTCGCGCTCAACTTAGTGTCACGCTCGCCGGCCTGGCTTTCAGCGATTCACGCTGCGCCCATGTACCTGGGCCTTGATTTGCGCGGTGGTGTGCACTTCATGCTTCAGGTGGACATGCAGGCGGCACTGACGAAAAAGGCAGAGTCGCTGGCCGGCGATCTGCGCATTTCGCTGCGCGACAAGAACATTCGCCACGGCGGTATATCGCGCGAAGGCGACAACATCGACATTCGCCTGCGCGACGAGGCCATGGTGCTGGCCACGCGCAACCTGATTGTCGACCAGTTCCCCGATCTGGAGGTTGTTGCCAGCGCTGAAGCCGACGGTGGGCAACGCCTGCGCGCCAGCATCAAGCCCGAGGCTACGCGCCGCGTGCAGGAGCAGGCGCTCAAGCAGAACATCACGACCTTGCACAACCGGATCAACGAGCTCGGCGTGGCTGAGCCAGTCATTCAGCAGCAAGGGCTGGACCGCATCGTGGTGCAGCTTCCCGGCGTGCAGGACACGGCCAAGGCCAAAGACATTTTGGGCCGCACCGCCACGCTGGAGGTGCGCATGGTGGACGAAGGTACCGAGGCGCGCGCCGCCGAGACAGGTGGTGGCCCCGTACCATTTGGAGACGAAAAATACCTGGACCGCAACCAGCGCCCGGTGATCGTCAAAAAGCAAGTCATCCTGACCGGCGAAAACCTGACCGACGCCCAGCCGGGCTTTGACGGCCAAACCCAAGAGGCCACCGTCAATCTCACACTCGATGCCAAGGGCTCGCGTATTTTCAAAGACATCACGCGCGAGAACATCGGCAAGCGCATGGCGATTGTGCTGTTTGAGAAAGGCAAGGGCGAAGTCGTCACTGCCCCCGTTATCCGCTCAGAAATCGGCGGCGGCCGGGTGCAGATTTCTGGCAGCATGAGCACCGTCGAGGCCAACGACACGGCGCTCTTGCTGCGGGCCGGTTCCTTAGCCGCACCTATGGAAATCATCGAGGAATTCACCATCGGCCCGAGCTTGGGCGCGGACAACATCGCCCGCGGCATCAACAGCGTGATCTGGGGCATGCTGGTAATCGTGGCCTTCATGTGCGCTTATTACATGCTGTTTGGCGTGTTCTCCAGCATTTCGTTGACGGTCAATTTGCTGATGCTCATTGCCGTGCTCTCGATGCTGCAGGCGACCCTCACATTGCCCGGTATTGCCGCCATGGCGCTTGCGATTGGTGTGGCGATTGATTCGAACGTGCTGATCAACGAACGCATCCGCGAAGAATTGCGCGAAGGCGCTTCGCCGCAAATGGCGATCCACACCGGCTACGAGCGTGCCTGGACGACGATTCTGGACTCGAACGTGACGACACTGGTCGCCGGCCTTGCGCTGCTGGCCTTTGGCTCGGGCCCTGTACGGGGCTTTGCCGTGGTGCACGTGCTGGGTATTTTGACGAGTATGTTCTCCGCGGTGTTTTTCTCGCGTGGAATGGTCAACCTGTGGTACGGCGGCAAAAAGAAACTCCAGACGCTCTCCATCGGACAGATCTGGAAGCCAGAAGCCACCACGACGGCCGTGGCTAAGAAACTGTAATTCGAGCGCCTTTGGAACTCGCCGTGCCGAGAGCGGCGGGCGACTGATCCAGGAATAGAAAGAGAACGACATGGAATTTTTCCGCATCAAGAAGGACATCCCCTTCATGAAGCACGCGTTGATCTTCAACGTGATCTCATTTGCCACCTTTGCGCTGGCGGTCTTTTTCTTGTTCTCGCGCGGCCTGCACCTGTCGGTGGAATTCACCGGTGGCACAGTGATGGAAGTGGCCTACACCCAGCCGGTGGAGCTTTCCAAGGTGCGCGACACGGTCGCAAGCGTGGGATTTGCAGATGTGCAGGTGCAAAACTTTGGCACTGCGCGCGACGTCATGATTCGCCTGCCGGTGCAAAAGGGTGTGACGTCCGCTCAGCAGAGCGAGCGCGTGATCGGCGCGCTGAAGGCGGCGGACCCTGCGGTGACGCTGCGCCGCACGGAATTCGTCGGCCCACAGGTCGGCGAAGAGCTGGTCAAGGGCGGCCTGATGGCGCTCGGTATGGTGGTGCTCGGTGTCGTTATTTATTTGGCATTCCGCTTCGAATGGAAATTCGGGGTCGCGGCCATCATTGCCAACCTGCATGATGTGATCATCATCCTCGGATTTTTTGCCTTCTTCCAGTGGGAGTTTTCGCTCTCTGTGCTGGCGGCGGTGCTCGCGGTGTTGGGCTACTCGGTCAACGAATCGGTGGTGATTTTTGACCGCATTCGCGAAGCCTTCAGGCGTTTCAGGAAGATGAATACGCACGAGGTTATCGACCACGCCATCACCAGCACCATGAGTCGGACCATCATCACCCACGCTTCGACCGAAGTGATGGTGCTTTCCATGTTCTTCTTTGGTGGCCCCAGCCTGCATTACTTTGCGCTCGCCCTCACCATTGGCATTTTGTTTGGCATCTACTCCTCCGTGTTTGTCGCAGCCGCGATTGCGATGTGGCTGGGCGTCAAGCGTGAAGATTTGGTGAAGACGGCGCGCACAGATGGCGACCCGAACGACCCGAACGCGGGCGCAACGGTCTAAAGCGGCAGCGCATCGCACGGCGGTGTAGCCTCGGAGACTTATCTGCGCTCTAGTGCTGAATGGAAAGCGAGCGCTCAATCCGAGTTCCGTACTAATATCGGAATATGCAGACTCCACGGGCCCAGGCCGCCTCCCCTCGAAGGCTCGCGCGCATGGCGCGGGAGTGTTGGGGCGATGCTTTGGCGAATGGGGCGCCGGAGTTGGACAAGGCAGCGGCGGAGTTTTTTGCTGCGCTGATGGAGCAGGTGGGTACCCAAAGGGAGCGTCAAACGCGGCGCGACGCCTGGGAGGGGTATCAGGCGAAGCGCAAGGACTGGCTGCGGGAATTGGAGTCGGCCCTGCGCACCCCTGCGGATGTGGTGGCTCCGCCCCCAGCTGTGCGACCAACAGCCACCCTGGAGAGCAGTCTTGAGCTCGTCGGTGACGACGTGGTCGAGAACAAAATCATTGCGTCGCGCATCGCTTTGACGGTGATGGAAGATGTGTCGATCGAGTTTGAGGCGCTCCGCCTGCGCATGCGCTCGCTTGAACCAGTCGAGCTCGCACCCACCGACATGCTGCGACCCGAGGCGGTCAGTCTGAAACTCGTCGAAACTTGGCTGAAGGTAGGTCTTTCGCGTGACGATCTGCAAATGGCCGTAGAGCCTCTGCAGCGGGTAAGCGCAGCGTTGATGCAGACGGCATACCAAGCCTGCAACAAGCTTCTGGCCGATCGCGGTGTGCAGGCGCAGCAAGAAATGCGGGTTCGCATCGCGCACCAAAGCCACCCCGGTTCCTTAGGGCATCGAGATTCTGGCAGCTCGGGCGGCGGAATGGCTTCGCAAGCGCTGGAGCACTCGCGTCAATCGCTGCATTCAGGACACTCCGGGCACTCAGGACAATCGGGGCGTTCGGGCATGCAGCATTCGGGGCCAGCCACGTATCCGCAGTCTGGCGGCTATTCTGGACCGCCCATGGGTGGCTACGAGGCCGCAGCCACGCCTTTGCTTCGCGCCCGGCAACGGGCGCAAGGCGTGATGGCGCAGCTTCGGAATTTACTGGCGCCGGCGATGAAGGGCATCGACGTCTCGCAAGCGCCTCCGGCCTCTGCGGCTTTGGCGCATGCACTGGCAGCGCACCGTGTGCAGGCAGATGTGTACTACAGCACCATGGGAGCCATCGTCGAGGACTACAGTCCTGCTGCTGTCGTGCAGTTGGCGGGTGTGGTGCGTGAGCGCTCTGCGGAGTTCAAGAAGAAGGCCGAGACCGACAGCGAGAAAGCCATCATCGAGGTGGTGGCGCTGATGTTCCAGAGCATCCTGTCGGAAGACCGCATTCCGTCGGCAGTGCGTGTCTGGTTCGCCCGACTGCAAGTGCCGGTGCTGCGCGTCGCCCTCGCCGAGCCTGAGTTCTTTAGCAACGTGAACCATCCTGCGCGCAAGCTCATCGACCGCATGGGCGCAGTAGCGCTTGGCTTCGATTCGGCTTCCATCAGCGGCAGCGCGCTTGAGTCCGAGGTGCGGCGCATCGTGCAGGTGATAGAGCAGTACCCTGAAACAGGTCGCCGCGTGTTCCAGCTTGTGCACGATGAGTTCGAGAAATTTCTCGCTAAGCACCTGACTGAGAAAAAGGGTACGAGTCAGTTGGTCAGTGTCGCCCAGCAGGTGGAGCAGCGCGAGACCTTGGCCATCAAATACACCATCGAATTGCGCACCATGCTCAGCGACATGCCGGTGCGCGACGAGGTACGCGAATTTTTGTTCAAGACCTGGGCGGAGGTGCTGGCTTTGTCTGCAGTTCGCCACGGCGCGCAGCATGCGGAAACGGTGTCATTCAAGCGCACTGCCGCTGATTTGGTGTGGGCTTCGAGTGCCAAGCCCAACCGCAGTGAGCGTGCCCAGGTCATTCAGGCATTGCCGGACATTCTGCAGCGCCTGCGTGAAGGCTTGGCCACCGTGGGGATGGAAGGCGAGGCGCAGGATGCGCAGATCAAAATTCTCACCGACACGCTGGCAGAAGCCTTTATGTCGCGTACGGCCGCTATTCCGGTTGAACATATTGAAGCCATGGCGAGGCGCTTGGCCAATGTAGAAGAATTCCTTGACGACGCCGTGCTGGGCGAACTGCCACTCGATGCGGAGCACATCGAAATGATGACTGGCATTGACGCCAGCGCCATCCATGTGATTGCCGACAACGGCGCTCCCGTGGACGAGGCAATGACGACTTGGGCGCAGCAACTGGTGCTTGGCCATTGGTTCACGTTGGATCACAGCGGTGTCAGTGCGCAGGTGCAATACGCGTGGCACAGCCAGCGCAAGCAGTTGCATCTGTTTGTCTCGCCCGACGGCATCAACTACTTGATTCAGCTTCAAAGGTTGGGCGCCTATCTGCAGTCTGGCCTGCTTGTTGCGCGCGACGAAGAAGGTTTGACGGTGCGCGCGACGCGCGATGCGCTTGCCAAACTCGACGCGAACCCCGAACGTTTGTTGGGATAGGGGACTGCGGGCTCGGCCCAAGCCCGCCTGCCGTTCGGTCCTACGCGCGCACTAATCTCTGAAACAGCCCGCCTGGCAGGCGAGCGAGTTCGCCAGCCAACTCAAGTTCAAGCAGTTGCACCTGCAGATTCGCCGTATCCATACCGGTGCGTGCTTGAAGTGCATCGAGACCCACAGGATCAAAACCTATCGCTTGCAATAGAGCGCTTTCGGTGGGCATCGATTCCGGGTGGGAGGCGCATGGTCGGGATAATGCTTTGTTCAAAGAAGGCAGCTCTTCGAGCACGTCGGACACGGTTTCAACCAATTTTGCCCCCTGCTTGATGAGCGCGTGGCAGCCTCTTGACTGCACTGCGTGGATGGAGCCGGGAATAGCGAAGACATCACGACCCTGTTCTGCCGCAAGACGTGCGGTGATCAGAGATCCAGAGGCAGGCGCGGCTTCCACCACGAGCACGCCTTGCGAGAGGCCGGAGATGATGCGATTGCGACGTGGAAAATTCGCCGCCAGTGGTGGCGTGCCGAGAGGATATTCGCTCACCAAGAGGCCATCGGCTGCGATGCGTCGCGCAAGCTCAAGATGGCGTGCAGGGTAGACGCGATCCAGCCCGGTACCCACCACCGCCACGGTGGCGGGGTGGCAGGTTTCTTGTGCAGCCGTCAAAGCGCCTTCGTGGGCTGCAGCATCTATGCCCAAAGCCAGGCCAGAGACAATGCAAAGGCCTTCTGCGCGCAAAGCACGTGCGAACTGAAGTGTGGTCTCCCGGCCTTGCGGGGTTGGGTTTCGGCTGCCGACTATTGCCAGGCTGGTTTCGCGCTGCATCGCATTGGCGGGTGCGCACAGGAAGCGTTCTGCCCCCAACAGATACAGCACCAAGGGCGGATCTTCGATGTCTAGAAGCGCGGGTGGGTACAAGGGGTGACCCAGCGGTGCCACCGCATGCCAGACGCCGGCTGCACCGGAATTGGCCAGCCATTTCCAAGTGGTCTCAAGAAGCTCCTGGTGGCGTTCCGGTGGTCGCAGCAGTGCGGCTGCCTTGGCGGGCGTGACGCACTGCAATAGCGTCGCCTGCGATTGGGCAAAGATCGCTTCGGCGCTTCCAAATGTCGCAAGGAGTCGACGCGCGGCAGCGTTTCCCAACCCCGGGCTGTGGGCCAGCCGCAACCACGCATCAATCTCGTTGCGACCCATCGACGCAGGCGGCGCAGGCATTGCCGCCATCGTTGTTGGAAATTAGCGGGGGTTGATCAGATGATCGCCAGTGTGCACCGGGGTGCGCACGTCGAGGATGAGAGCATAAGAGACGCGATCAAAGGTTCTGAACACCATGGCCATGCCATTGACCTCGCTTGGCAACTTGATCGTGGTTTTGGCTTCGTCCGTGCCGTCCTTCATGCGCTTGCCTGCGGTCAGCAGCTGCAACACGTGGCCGCTCTCGATACCGTCTTCGCGGCCCATATTGATGGCGACGACCTGATTCTGCGCTGCGTTGGCGATTGCTGAGCTGCCGTATATCGATACGACGCGGGCATCCACCGGTTGCTGCGGGGCGCGCGGCACATAGCTCAAGAACCCGCGTACAGGCGCAGGCAACAGCCTGTCGCCCGCTCGGACCTCCTCGCGTGTGCTCAATATGTCCACAGTGGCGGGAACGTAGTCGGACGTGACGCCACCCTTACCATTTGGCGTGTCTTCGACACTTTCCCCCCGCACCAACTCGGCCTTGCCCACGAACTGCGCCTCGTAGCCTAGAATTTCACCCGTAGTGGGGTCCTTGAGTGCGACCGCGTTGCGGTAAATGCCGAAGTAGCGCGGCTCGCCAGGTGCAATTGCAAGTGGTTTTACGAGGTCGCCGCGGGCGTAGGCGCGATCGCCTGCAGCCATCAGCACGCGGTCGTCCAAGGTAGCCACGATGCGTGGTGCCTGCTCCAGCGTGTTGGCTTCAACCACCTGTGGTTCGACAAGGAAGGGCTCAATCAAATTGAGCTGCAGTGCCGGCAAGGCAACGTCGGAGAGGCTCTCTGTACGTGTCCGAGGCGAAATGCGCACTTCCTCAGGTTGACCGGGAATGCCCGAGCGCAGACGCGCATAGCCGCCGGTCTTGTCCAGATAAAGCGTTTGCCCGGGGAAAATCAGGTGCGGGTTGGCGATGGCTTGCAGGTTCATTCCCCAAAGCTCAGGCCAGCGCCAAGGCTTGCGCAGATACATGCCCGAGATGGCCCACAGCGTGTCGCCGCGCTTGACGACGTAGACATCGGGAGCATTCGGCGCCAAGTCGGCGACGGGCACGCCTTGCCTGGCGACCTGCTGCGCTGTTGATCGTTGCGTCGGGGTGATAGGGTAGTTCTGTGCCCACGCAGGCGCAGTGCCGAGCACGGCCGCTATCAGCGCTACTGCGCCGCCGGTCTTGTGCAGAATGCCCCGTCGTACGGTGCGCTGTTTCGTGTTTCCTTGCATGGTTCCCTGCCCCCTCGCTGGTGCTGCCGCAATCTCGTGCGTCGAAAAAGAGCAGCCAAAGACGTTATAAATCAACTGAGATTCTCTGCTCAAGCCCTTGATTGGGCAATGATTATTGGGCGCGAACCCAGCGCGCAAGAGGAAAAGTGGCGAAAATAGCGACATTCTCTCGAATTAAACATGGCGATTCTTCCAATTCTTTGTTATCCCGATCCGCGTCTGCACACCATTGCCCAACCCGTGGACGCAGTGGAAGAGCGGGTGCGCAAGCTTACCCAGGACATGCTGGAGACCATGTACGACGCGCATGGCATTGGGCTCGCGGCGACGCAGGTGGACGTGCACCAGCGCGTGGTAGTCATTGATGTGTCGGAAGAACGCAATCGCCCGCAGGTATTCATCAACCCTGAAATCTTGTGGGCGAGTGAAGAAAAAACTGTGGGCGATGAAGGCTGCCTCTCCGTGCCTGGAATTTACGATGGCGTTGAGCGCTCTGTAAAAGTGCGCGTGCGTGCGCTGGACGAGCAAGGGGTCGAAACTGTCACCGAAGCAGAGGACCTGCTGGCGGTATGTCTGCAGCACGAGATGGATCATTTGCTGGGTAAAGTCTTTGTGGAATATCTGTCCCCACTCAAACGCAATCGCATCCGCTCCAAAATGCTCAAGCGGCAACGGGAGGAGCGGGAATGAATGCGTTCCGCTTGGTGCGCACTTGCGTAGCCGCTTGCGTCTTCGGTGTATTGGTGGTCGCCTGCGCTTCGATGGGTTCGCCTTCGCCTGGCTTCATGCGCGAGCAAGTGCAAAGCCAATGGGGTGAGCCGTTGGCCAATTACGCTTTGCCCAGCGGACAGCGCCTTTTTTACAAACGCAAGCCTGGCGAACTGCAGCGGCTGGACTTTGATGCAACTGGCCGCATGGTCGCTATGGAGCAGGTTTTCACCGCTGAGCATTTCCGTACGCTGACACAAGGGCGTTGGGAAGCTTCAGAGGTGCAGCGCAGTTTTGGCCCTCCGGCGCGTCGAGTGCCTGCAGGCGAGACGCCAGAAGACAGCGGTTTTGTCTGGATGTATTCTTGGCTTGATTTCGGAACTTGGCGTCTTGCCCGGGTGCGCATCGATGGCGCTGGCATCGTGAAAGGGGTTGAGTTTGTGGAAGACCCCTTGGCCGATAGTCGATACCGCTGAGTTCCTGTAGGGCGGGTGGGCGCGCAGTTGCTTTGTTTCAGTCGACAGTCAAAGCGGAGCACTGCAGTGTTCTGCGCCTTGATGGTCTGGGCTCAGCGAACTTAGACAGATTTCCGCCAACGGCGCACACTACGTTGCGTCGATTCCACCGCTGAGCTTTTCCAGATTTTTCCCATGAACGTCGTCTTTGCAGGTACGCCACAGTTTGCTCGTGAGGCGCTGGAGGCCATTTTTTCGGCCGGTTTTTCTGTTCCCTTGGTGTTCACCCAGCCCGATCGACCTGCGGGGAGGGGCCTAAAACTGCAGCCGTCTCCGGTGAAACAACTGGCGGAGGCACGCGGCGCAACAGTTGCCCAGCCGCGTGGGCTGCGCTTGGATGGGCGCTTCTCCGAGGATGCGGCGCAAGCGCGCGCTGCCATCGAGGCCTGCTCTCCCGATGTGATGGTGGTGGCCGCCTATGGTTTGATCTTGCCGCAATGGGTGTTGGACACCCCTCGCCATGGCTGCATCAACATTCATGCCAGCCTGCTGCCTCGCTGGCGTGGTGCGGCGCCTATTCACCGCGCCATAGAGGCGGGAGATTTGGAGACCGGTGTGACGCTGATGCAGATGGATGCGGGGCTTGATACCGGCGACATGCTCGCGAGCCAGCCCGTCGCAATTGCTTCGGACGACACCACTGCAAGCCTGCACGATCGCCTTGCGGCGCTGGGCGCACAGATGGTGGTCGAAGCTTTGACCCAGTTGGCAACCGGGCCGCTGGCGCCAACCCGGCAACCTGCAGAAGGCGTGACCTACGCCCACAAGATCAGCAAAGCCGAGGCGCGAATTGACTGGAGCCAACCGGCCGCTGTCATCGCGCGGCGGGTACGTGCTCTGGTGCCAGCACCGGGCGCTTTCACGGTGCTCAACGGCGAGGTGATCAAAGTTTTGGATTGCAAAATTGAGAGCTGTCAGCGCAATGTGGATAAGCCCTGCGGCCATATTTTGCTGATAGACGATGCTGGCGTTACAGTGGCCTGTGGCGAAGGTACGCTGCGTCTGACGCAGCTTCAGCGCGCGGGCGGTCGGGCGTTGGCCGCTCGTGATTTTGTGCGCGGGCATGCACTTGAGGCCGGCATGCAGTTCACCAGTGTCGAGCCCGCTGGAGAGGCGGTTTGAACCTGCAGCGGCTGGTGGCCCAGCTGCGCCACCCAGCGTTTCGCGATGGTGTCGTGGACCTGATTGGACCGGCGGTAGGCATCGGCGCCTGGGGGCTGGTGACCGGCGTGGCCATGGTCAAGAGTGGCATGAGTGTATGGCTCGCCTTACTGATGTCGCTCGCCGTGTATGCCGGCAGTGCGCAACTCTCGGTCATTCCTTTGCTGGCGGTCGGCGCACCCTTGTGGGTGGTGTGGCTCACCGCCACTTGCGTCAACCTTCGCTTCGTGATCTTCAGCACCTTGTGGCGGGGCTACTTCCAGGCGCAGCCTTTGCGCCAGCGCCTGGCGATTGGCTATTTCAGTGGTGATGTGATCTTTGTGGCTTTCATGAAGCGCTTTCCTCGCGTGGAGCCGGCGCCCGAGCAACTGCCGTACTTTTGGGGTGCAGCGTCACTTAACTGGCTTGCATGGCAGATTCCTTCGGTGGCAGGCATTCTGTTGGCCAATGCGATACCGCTTTCTTGGGGTCTGGGCTTTGCCGGTGTGCTGGCCATCCTTGGTGTGCTGCTCTCGCTGCTGGTCGACCGCGCTACTTGGGTGGCAACTGCTGTGGCTGCAAGTGCAGCGGTGGTGGCTTGGGCGCTGCCACTCAAGCTCAATATTCTTGTCGCGGTAGTTGCGGCGGTGGTGGCCGGTCTCGTCATGGAGGCAGGCGAGCGCCAAGTGCGGTTGCACGCGTTGCGCCGTCGCGCGTCTGAGGCGCGCAAGCCATGAGCGCGGAAACCTTGTATGGCCTGGCCGCCATCGCCGGTTTGGCGCTGGTGACGTTGATTGCCCGCACCTTTTTTATGCTGCCCGAGCGAGAGCTTCCGATGCCCGACTGGCTTAAGCGCGGCCTGAAGTACGCACCGCTTGCGGCACTTACCGCAGTCATCGCGCCCGAGGTGTTGATGACGCAGGGTGCACTGGTGGGCACACTTCAAGACGCCCGCCTGCCCGCGGTTCTGTGCGCTGTTGCTTACTACTTCTGGCGCCGCGGCATTCTCGGCACCATCGTGGTCGGCATGGCGGTGTATCTGCCGCTGCACATAGGCTGGGGCTGGTAAGTCGAGTACCGCGCGGTGGCCATTGGGGTGTGTCGGGCCGCTGCCTAGAATAGAACGAAATCTTCGCTATTTTTCTGCGGCGTTTTCGGCCCAGAACAGACACACCATGCACATCCTTCGTTTTTCTGATCTTTGCGCACAAGGCCACGTGGCTGGGAAGCGCGTTTTCATTCGCGCCGACTTGAACGTACCGCTGGACGCGGCTGGCCACATTACCGAAGACACTCGCATTCGCGCTTCCGTTCCCTGCATCCGCATGGCGCTGGAAGCGGGGGCGGCCGTCATGGTCACCAGCCACCTCGGGCGGCCAAAGGAAGGAGAGTTTACGCCGGGGGACTCGCTTGCTCCTGTGGCAAAGCACCTGTCGGAGCTGCTTGATCGTGAAGTGTCGCTGCGCTCGGATTGGGTAACTGGCGTGGCTGTGCAGGCCGGGGAAGTGGTGCTGCTGGAGAATTGCCGCCTCAATGTGGGAGAAAAAAAAGAACGACGCGACGCTTGCGCGCGCCATCGCCGCGCTGTGCGATATCTTCGTAAACGACGCTTTCGGCACGGCTCACCGCGCGGAAGCGACCACCTATGGCGTCGCGCAGTACGCGCCCATTGCCTGCGCCGGCCCGCTGCTTGCTGCGGAAATTGACGCACTCACCAAGGCGCTGGCGCAACCTGCGCGCCCCTTGGTCGCCATCGTTGCCGGCTCCAAAGTTTCCACCAAACTCACCATTCTCGAAAGTTTGGCGGGAAAGGTCGATCAACTAATTGTCGGCGGTGGGATCGCCAACACCTTCATGCTCGCTGCTGGACTGCCCATAGGCAAGAGCTTGGCAGAGCCGGGTTTGGTAGACGAGGCGCGAGCGGTTATGGCGGCTATGAAGTCGCGGGGCGCAGAGGTGCCCATTCCGACCGACGTAGTGACGGCGAAAACCTTTTCCGCCGACGCCGCCGCAATTGTGAGGCGAGCCGAAGACGTGCAAGAGGACGATTTGATCCTCGATATCGGCCCCGAGACTGCGCAGCGCCTCGCGAGCCAGCTGCAGCAAGCGGGCACCATTGTCTGGAACGGGCCAGTGGGCGTATTTGAATTTCCTGCCTTTGAAAACGGCACGCGCGTGCTCGCAGAGGCAGTTGCCAAATCGAGTGCATTCAGTATCGCCGGCGGCGGCGACACCCTCGCCGCCATTGCCAAATACAAGATAGAAGATCGAGTCGGATATATCTCGACGGGCGGCGGCGCGTTTCTTGAGGTGCTCGAGGGGCGAACGCTGCCAGCGTTTGAAATCTTGGAGAAGCGCGCTTCTGGGAAATGAAGGGCTTCTGTTTGGAGAATTAGCAGCTTCTGCTCCGAAAACCCGTCAAAAACTTGGTTGGCGTGCCAAGTTTTTGGCGGGAAAAACTTTATCCGCATTTCGCAATACGATTCCCGGGATTGTGGTTCCCACGCAAGACGCGTTGATGTAACCAAATCGGTGAGAAAATTGAAACTCAATTACAGATGTTGAGAGAAATCCCCATGACCATGCGTCGCGCCACCAAAATCGTTGCCACTTTAGGCCCCGCTTCCAGCGATCCGGCCATGCTGGAAAAAATGGTGCTGGCCGGCGTCAACGTCGTTCGCCTCAATTTCAGCCACGGAACCGCTGAGGACCACTTCGAACGGGCGCGCATGGTGCGTGAGGCCGCGCAGCGTGCGGGACGAGAGGTGGCGATCATGGCGGACTTACAGGGCCCCAAGATCCGGGTTGGGAAGTTCGCCGAAGGTCGGGTGTTGCTCGAACCAGGCGCACCATTTGTATTGGATGCGTCGCGCACTGAACTTGGGGATTTGCTGGGCGTTGGCCTTGATTACAAGGAGTTGCCCCGCGACACCCGTCCTGGCGACGTACTGCTGCTAAACGACGGCCTGATCGTGTTGACGGTGGATGCGGTGCGCGGTGATGCCGTGCACACCACGGTGCGAATTGGCGGGGAATTGTCCAACAACAAGGGCATCAACAAGCAAGGTGGTGGCCTGACGGCTCCGGCGTTGACCGGCAAGGACATGGAGGACATCCGCACTGCGATGAGCTTCCAAGCAGACTATGTCGCGGTGAGTTTCCCCAAGAATGCAACGGATATGGAGATGGCGCGCCAGCTGTGCAATGTGGCGGCTGCGCAATACAAGCACAAGCCCGGCTTGATTGCGAAGATCGAACGCGCGGAGGCGATTCCCCGGCTCGAAGAAATTCTGCGCGTGAGCGATGGCATCATGGTCGCGCGCGGCGACTTGGCTGTTGAAGTGGGAAACGCGGTAGTTCCGGCGTTGCAGAAGAAGATGATCCGTATGGCGCGCGATATGGACAAGCTCGTCATCACGGCTACGCAGATGATGGAGAGCATGATCACCAACGCCTCGCCCACGCGCGCCGAGGTCAGCGACGTTGCTAATGCGGTGCTTGATGGTACCGACGCGGTCATGTTGAGCGCTGAGACGGCCGCAGGCCGCTATCCCTTGGAAACTGTGCAGGAGATGGCCAAGATTTGCGCTGCAGCAGAGTCTGCCGAGGACATGCAACTCGACGCCGACTTCAGCGGTAGAACCTTTGGTGCGATCGACCATTCGATCGCTATGGGCGCGCTCTTTACAGCACATCGGCTGCATGCGAAGGCCATCGTGGCAATGACGGAAAGCGGATCCACAGCACTTTGGATGAGCCGTCATCGCATTCACATTCCCATCTACGCTCTGACCCCAAAGATTGCGACGCAAAGACGTATGGCGCTCTACCGCAATGTCCGCCCGATCTTGATGGACACCAGTGCCGATCGAGATACGGCGCTGGAGCAAGCGGAACGCCACCTCAAAGACCGCGGAATTGTCGCGGCTGGCGATGTCTACACCATCACCTGTGGCGAACCTATGGGGGCGCCGGGCGGGACCAATATGTTGAAAATTTGCCGCGCTACGTGAGTTTGGTGCGGTAAAGCGCGTTGTTCAGCGCCGCACTCATGGCGCTAACGTGCATCGCAATTGCGATCCCGAAAGGCAAGGCAGCCTCAGGCGATGTGCCTTTAGCTGCCCCTTTCAGGCGGTCATGGACGTAGGTGCCCTGCGCAGCGAAGGCAATCGAAATCCAATGTCAATCGCCCATGCGCAGGCCCAGCACAGCCAACCGGTCCACAGCGTATGACTTTCGAAATGGGCGCCGCGCAGCTGTTGGCCCAATCCCAGAACCAAGCCGGCGCCAAGCGCGCTCGTGAGCCAGACGCGTGCCGCATGCGGCGCTTTGTTGCGCAGCGCGAAGTAGCCACCAACGAAGGCAAAACCTGCGGAAGCGTGCCCGCCAGGGAAGCACTTCCCAGCGCCCCCATCGACTACGCCCCATGCCCAGTGGGAGACGTAGTGCGCAACTCCGCCGAATTCGGCTAGATCCCAAGGGCAACTCGTTGCGCTGGCGTACTTCACGCTCGTTACCAGAGCCAGCCCAGCGAGTGTTGTGACGGCCAGTTGCAGGCGCTCGCGCCTGTCCACCTTCGCCAAAAATCCAAAGGGCCACCAGATCGCCAGAACCAGTATCAGCACACCGACCCAGGCGAGTCGCCGCGCGCCTTCGTGCATCACATGCACCAGGAACCAGTTGCTTCGCAGGGGAAATCCATCAATTCCGCCAAATGCATGGGCCAGCGGTCGGTCGAGCCCTGACGCATCCCAAGTGATCAAGAAAAGTAAGGACAGAATCGTCCAAAGAAGGAGGCGCATTGCGTCGCTGCTCTCATAGGGCTGGCGAAGGGCTTCGGTAGTACGGTTCGAGTGCATGCCGCATGGTCGGCCGTCCAAATTAACGCTCCATTAAGCAGATGCGTCTCAGCGCACTGCCGCGCTCAATAGCTCATTCAGCGAAACTGAAGCGGCTGAAGATTTCCCACACACCCTTTGCTGCAAGAATGGCGGCATGCGAATCTTGGTGGTGGAAGACGATGCAGGCATTGCCAAAGGGCTGGCGACCAATCTTGGCCAGCGCGGCTATGCCGTGGACATTTGTTCCACTGTCGCGGGTGCATGGGCGGCGCTGTGCAGTGAACGCTTTGACGCGGTGGTGCTGGACTTGGGGCTGGCGGACGGGGATGGCTCCGAACTGTTGCAACGCTTACGTGCCAGCCCCGCTCTGGATGTGAGCGGCAACGCCTTGCCCAATCCGGCTGTTCCGGTGCTCATCATGACCGCGCGCGATGAGGTCGAGCAGCGCATCGCGGGCCTCGACAAGGGAGCAGACGACTACTTGGTCAAGCCTTTCGACGTCAATGAACTTGAGGCGCGTCTCCGCGCGCTGCTGCGACGTGCTGCCGGCCGCGCGCATCCTGTGCTTCAGCATGCAGATCTCTCCGTGGATCCGGCAAGCCGCAGCGTGCGAAGGGCCGGGCAGTTGGTCGATGTGTCGCCGCGTGAGTTCGCGATTCTTCTTGTGCTGCTGGAAGCGCGAGGCCGTGTGCTCTCGCGCGCCCAGCTGGAAGAGCGGTTGTACAGCTGGGACGCTGGCATTGAAAGCAACGCCATCGAAGTGCACATCCACCATTTGCGCAGGAAGCTGGGCAGCGCGCTGATTCAGACCATGCGTGGTGTGGGTTACTTCATTCCCAGGAGTGGGGATTGAAGATTCCACTCGCTCGTCGGCAGCCCTCGCTGATGCGCCAGCTCCTGCTGTGGTCGCTGGGAGCGCTTGTCGTTGTTTGGGGATGTTTTGTGTTGCTCGCTTACCGGACTGGGATCGAGGAAGCCGACGAATTGACCGACGGACATTTGGCCAGCGTGGCCGTGCTCTTGCTAGGTGTTCAGGGGCTCCCCTCAGCCGGACAGACCGATGAATTTTTGCGCCTGCGCCAACCGGGCCTGAAGAACCACGACTACCAACAATCGCTGAGCGTTCTGGTGTGGGACGCCAGTGGGAATATTCGCTGGCGAAGCGGCGATGCGCCAGCACTCGTGTTCGACCGGGCAGAAGGCTATGCAACGTTTGCAGCCGGAGACGATCCGCTCGAATGGCGCAGTTTTTCCCAATGGAATCGTGAGCGCACGCACAAGGTGGCCGTCATGCTGCGCTTGGACGAACGCGACGCGTTGGCTAAGGACATTGCGGGGCAGATGATCGAGCCGGGGTTGTGGCTGCTGCCAGTAGTTGCGCTTGCATTGGGCCTTGCCATCGCACGCGGCTTGAAACCTTTGACCGACCTCTCGGAAGCGGTAGCGGACCTTGACGTGCAAAGTGCAGACAGTTTGGTGGCCCGGCACCCCCTGCGCGAGTTCGATTCGATGGTCAATTCCATCAATACGCTGCTCGCGCGTCAACAGCAGGCCTTGCACCGCGAGCGAAGGCTCGCCAGCGAAGTGGCTCATGAACTACGCACGCCGCTGACCTCCATCGTGTTGCAAGTCCAGGCGCTTGAAGCCGACTTGGCACTTCAGAGTCAGAGCGAGGCTTTCGCTCGTATTCGTGCCGACACGCTGCGTGCGGGCCATGTGTTGAATCAGCTGCTGGCGCTGGCACGCGCCAGCCGTGGCGCGGTTCAGGCGCCACGCGAGCAAGTAGATCTGGCGGAGCTGGCCCGAACGGTGGCCGCGGAATATGCGCAGACTGCATGGGAGCGCGCCGATACCATCGAGGTGGATGCGCCAGTTTCGTTGGGTGTGCAGGGCCAGCCAATTCTCTTGGGCATGGCCTTGCGAAACCTGGTTGAGAACGCCCTGCGCCACACACCGCACGGCACGCGAGTCGCGGTCCAATGTGGCGCCGGGTCAGAAACGGCGGCTCCCTGGCTCCAGGTATGTGACGACGGTCTGCGCGGCGGAGCCAATAGAGATCCTGCGCCCGACGACAGCTTGCACTTGGGGCATGAAATTGTGACGCGTGTCGCAGACGAGCATGGCGCGCGTTTTATTAAAGCGTCTGCTCCCGCGCCTTACACCACCTGCTACCGCATCGACTTCTCAGCAGGCCTCGCTTGACAAGGGGCGGCTGAATCGCGCCTTGGCTAAAATGGACGGTTACCACGCGGTTACATCGCTTGCCGCCCCTCAATACCTGACCGGACACAAGACTATGCCTCTCGTCTCGATGCGCCAGCTGCTGGACCACGCCGCCGAATTCGGCTACGGCATTCCTGCCTTTAACGTCAATAATTTGGAACAGGTGCAGGCCGTCATGGCCGCCGCAGATGAAACTGGTGCCCCCGTCATCCTCCAAGCCAGTGCAGGGGCACGCAAATACGCCGGCGAAGCATTTATCAAGCACCTTATCCAGGCTGCTTGCGAAGCCTATCCCCACATCCCGCTGGTGATGCACCAGGACCACGGCACATCGCCTGCCATCTGCCAAGGGGCTATTGATCTGGGCTTTGGTTCGGTGATGATGGACGGCTCGCTGATGGAGGATGGCAAGACCCCGTCGTCCTTTGACTACAACATCGATGTGACGCGCAAGGTGGTCGCAATGGCCCACAAAGTGGGCGTCTCCGTCGAGGGAGAGCTTGGCTGCCTGGGATCGCTGGAAACTGGGGAAGCGGGCGAAGAAGATGGCGTGGGCGCAGTGGGCAAACTCGAGCACAGCCAGATGTTGACCGACCCTGAGGAGGCTGCCCAATTCGTCAAGGCCACGCAGCTTGACGCACTGGCCATTGCCATTGGCACTAGCCATGGCGCCTATAAGTTCACGCGCAAACCTACAGGGGACATTCTTGCGATCAGCCGCGTCCAGGCGATCCATGCGCGAATTCCGAACACCCATCTGGTGATGCACGGAAGCTCCAGCGTGCCTCAAGACCTTCTGGCCATCATTAACCAGTACGGCGGCAAGATGAAAGAGACCTATGGCGTGCCGGTTGAGGAAATCCAGAAAGCCATCCAGTTTGGAGTGCGCAAAATCAACATCGACACCGACATTCGTCTGGCCATGACGGGCGCAGTCCGAAAATTCCTGGCGGAAAACCCAGACAAATTCGATGCCCGCGAGTGGCTCAAGCCCGCCCGCGAGGCGGCCAAGGCGATTTGCAAGCAACGCTATCTTGAGTTCGGCTGCGAGGGTCAGGGTGGAAAAGTCAAGAGCGTGCCGCTTAGCGCGATGGCGCAGAAGTACGCTGCAGGCGAACTGGCCCAAATCGTCCACTAAAATTTCTGCGCATTCGTTCAGAGCAAACCGGCAGCCTTCGTGCTGCCGGTTTTTGTATCCGGAGCGATTCTTGAGGCGACTGTGTCCGCTAGGTGATAGAAGCTGAAGTTTCTTAATGTAAGCTCGCGGTCAGTTAACCAATTTGGACCGGGACAGGGAGCGGAGCCTGCCTGCAGGCTCCATCGCGCACGCAAGCCTCCGCGGTACGTGTGCAACGATTACGAAATTAGTAGGAGCAATTCATGCAAACAAGCCCCACACCAGCGGTGCAGCGCATCGGCGTGCCCAAAGAATCCTTCCACGGCGAGAAGCGCGTGGCCACTGTGCCAGACGCAGTGGAAAAACTCATCAAACTCGGTTTCAAGGTGGCTATTGAGTCGGGCGCTGGCGATGGCGCTCACTTTAGCGACGACACCTACCGCGCTGCCGGTGCCGAGGTGCTGCCAGATGCCGCCGCGTTGTGGGCGGCTTCGGACATCGTGCTCAAGGTGCGCCCGCCAAGCAGCGACGAAGTTGCGCTGATGCGGGACGGTGGTACGTTGATCGGTTTTGTCTGGCCGGCCCAGAACCCGGACTTGATGCAGCAGCTCACTGCCAAAAACGCCACGGTGCTGGCGATTGACTGCCTGCCGCGCACTCTGAGCCGTGCGCAGAAGATGGACGCGCTGACCTCTACGGCCGGTGTGAGCGGCTACCGCGCTGTCATTGAGGCGGCCAACGCATTCGGCCGCTATTTCAACGGCCAGATCACAGCAGCGGGCAAGGTGCCGCCGGCTAAGGTATTCATTGCCGGCGCGGGTGTGGCCGGCCTTGCCGCCATCGGTACGGCTGCCAGCTTGGGCGCCGTCGTGCGCGCCAACGACACGCGCGCGGAGGTTGCCGACCAAGTCAAGTCGCTGGGCGGCGAGTTTGTCAAGGTCGACTACGAGGAAGACGGCGCGGGTGGGGGTGGCTACGCCAAGGTGATGAGCGAGGGTTTTCAAGCCGCGCAGCGCCAGATGTACGCAGCGCAGGCTAAAGATGCCGACATCATCATCACTACGGCCTTGATCCCAGGCAAGCCCGCGCCCAAGCTCATTACCGCTGAGATGGTGCAGTCGATGAAGCCGGGTAGCGTCATCGTGGACATGGCCGCCGAGCAAGGCGGCAACTGCGAGCTGACCGTTCCCGGTGAAGCCGTAGAGCGCTACGGTGTGACCATCGTCGGCTATACCGATCTGGCCTCGCGCTTGGCCAAACAGTCGTCCAGCCTGTATGCCAACAACCTGTTGCGCCTGGTGGAAGAGCTGACCAAAGCCAAAGACGGCGTGGCCGTGATCAACATGGAAGACGACGCCATTCGTGGCCTGACGGTCACCAAAGACGGCGCCATCACATGGCCAGCCCCGCCGCTCAAGGCAGCGCCGGTTTCAGCGCCCAAGGCAGCTTCTGCACCCTTGGCCGCCAAGAAAGACAGTCATGCGCGTGGCGGGCCAATGCCTGCCAAGAACCTGGCCATCATGTTTGCCGTGGCCGCCGTGCTCTTCTGGTTTATCGGTGCCTACGCCCCTGCAGCTTTTCTGGGGCACCTGACAGTCTTCGTGCTCGCATGCTTCATCGGCTACATGGTGGTGTGGAACGTCACGCCTGCGCTGCACACCCCCTTGATGAGTGTCACAAACGCCATCTCCAGCATCATCGCCATTGGTGCGCTGGTGCAAATCGCGCCCCCCGAGGCGGGCACCAACGGGCGTCCGGACGGGTTGATCCTTTGGCTGGCTTTTGCCGCCCTTGTGCTCACATCCGTCAATATGTTCGGCGGCTTTGCCGTGACGCGCCGCATGCTTGCCATGTTCCGCAAATAAGCACAAGACAGAACTAGAACAAGCAAGGAAAGATGCAAATGTCCCAAAGTCTCGTCACTGTGGCCTATATCGGCGCCGCCATCCTCTTCATCCTGAGTCTGGGAGGTCTGTCCAATCCGGAAAGCTCGCGGCGCGGGAACCTATTCGGCATGATCGGCATGGCCTTGGCCGTGCTGGCCACGGTCTTTGGCCCGCGCGTTGGCGCGACGGGCATAGCCTGGATCGTCGGTGCGCTGGTGATTGGCGGCGGCATTGGCCTGTATGCAGCCAAGGTCGTGAAGATGACGCAAATGCCCGAGCTGATCGCGCTGATGCACAGCTTGGTGGGTTTGGCTGCTTGTGTGGTGGGTTTCGCCAGCTACGTCGACACCTCTATTGCGCTCACAGGCATTGAGAAAACCATTCACGAGGTGGAAATTTACATCGGCATCCTGATTGGTGCCGTCACCTTCTCGGGTTCTCTGATCGCCTTCGGGAAACTGAACGGGAAGATTGGCGGCAAGCCGCTGCTGTTGCCTGCGCGCCATTGGCTCAACTTGGTTGCGCTGCTGTTGGTGGTCTGGTTTGGCAGGGAATTGTTGGCTGCGCCAGACGTGCAAGCCGGCATGCTGCCGCTGATCGTGATGACTGCGATTGCGCTGCTGCTTGGCGTGCACATGGTCATGGCCATCGGTGGTGCCGACATGCCGGTCGTGGTCTCCATGCTCAACAGTTACTCGGGCTGGGCGGCTGCGGCCACCGGCTTCATGCTGGGCAACGACCTGCTGATCGTCACCGGCGCACTGGTGGGGTCGTCCGGCGCCATCCTGTCCTACATCATGTGCCAGGCGATGAACCGCAACTTCATCAGCGTCATCGCCGGGGGCTTTGGCTCGGGCGGCGGCACGCCGGCCAAGAAGGGCGAAGCTGCCGAACCCCAAGGTGAAGTAGTGCCGGTGAGTTCGCAGGAGACGGCCGAGATGCTGCGCGATGCGAAAAGCGTCATCATCGTGCCCGGCTACGGCATGGCAGTCGCCCAAGCACAGCACACGGTGTATGAGATTACGCAGACCCTGCGTGAGCGCGGTGTGAACGTACGCTTCGGTATCCATCCAGTGGCGGGCCGCATGCCCGGCCACATGAACGTATTGCTGGCGGAGGCGAGGGTGCCGTACGACATCGTGATGGAGATGGACGAGATCAACGAAGACTTCCCCGACACCGATGTGGTCATGGTGATCGGCGCCAACGACATCGTCAACCCGAGCGCTTTGGACGATCCTACGAGTCCCATCGCTGGAATGCCGGTGCTCGAAGTGTGGAAGGCCAAGACCTCCATCGTGATGAAACGCTCCATGGCCTCGGGCTATGCCGGCGTCGACAACCCACTCTTCTACAAAGACAACAATCGCATGCTGTTTGGCGACGCCAAGAAAATGCTCGACGAAGTGCTGGTAGCACTCAAGAGCTGAAACGGCATAATCCCCGAAAAAAAGCACGGTCGTGCAGAATTTTCTGTCACGTACCGAACTACGCAAAAGACATCAGGAGATTTGGAGATGACCGACCGCATTTGGCTCAAAAGCTACCCATCTGACGTACCTGCCGACATTGACGCTGGGCAGTACCCGTCTCTCGTCGCGCTGATGGAGGAAGCTTTTCGCACCCACGCGCAGAAGACCGCCTACAGCTTCATGGGCAAGGACATCAGCTTTGCGCAGACCGATTCGCTGAGCCGCGCTTTTGCAGCCTACTTGCAGAGTCTGGGGTTGACCAAGGGCGACCGCGTCGCCTTGATGATGCCCAACGTGCCGCAGTATCCCGTCGCGGTGGCCGCAGTGCTGCGGGCGGGCTACGTGGTGGTGAATGTCAATCCGCTGTACACGTCGCGCGAGCTTGAGCACCAGTTGCGCGATTCCGGCGCCAAGGCGATGGTGATTCTGGAGAATTTCGCCACCACCTTGCAGGCCTGCATCGCAAATACGTCGATCAAACACATCGTTGTTTGCTCAATGGGCGACCAGCTTGGGCTGCTCAAGGGTGCGCTGGTCAATTACGTAGTGCGCAACGTCAAAAAGATGGTCCCCGCCTGGAACCTGCCGGGCGCGGTGCGGTTCAACGACGCGGTGGCGCGCGGCACCCGCGGCGCCCTCAAGCAGCCCGACATCAAGCCAGACGACGTCGCGCTGCTGCAGTACACCGGTGGCACCACCGGGGTCAGTAAGGGCGCCGTGTTGCTGCATCGCAACATCATTGCGAACGTGCTGCAATCCGAAGCTTGGAACGCACCTGTCATCGGCCAAGTGCCGGCAAATGAGCAAACCACCAGCGTCTGCGCACTCCCGCTCTATCACATCTTCGCCTTTACGGTGAACATGATGCTCAGCATGCGCCTCGGCGGCAAAACCATACTGATTCCCAATCCGCGCGATCTGTCTGCTGTGCTCAAGGAGTTGTCGAAACACCGTATTCACAGCTTTCCAGCTGTGAACACGCTGTTCAACGGCCTGGTCAACCATCCGGATTTCGGCACGGTGGATTGGAGTCATTTGAAGGCCTCCGTGGGCGGCGGCATGGCGGTGCAAGGCGCAGTAGCGAAGCAGTGGATCGAGAAGACAGATTGCCCCATTTGCGAAGGCTACGGGCTTTCAGAAACCAGCCCTTCCGTCAGTTGCAATCCGATGACGAACAAGGAGTTTTCCGGAACCATCGGCGTACCACTTCCAAGCACCTACATGAAGCTGCTCGACGACGATGGCCGGGAGGTCACAGAAGTCGGACAGCCGGGCGAGATCGCCATCAAGGGCCCGCAGGTGATGGCGGGTTACTGGCAGCGGCCCGACGAAACTGCGAAAGTCATGACCGAAGACGGGTACTTCAAATCGGGCGACATCGGCATCATGGACGAGCGCGGCTATTTCAAGATCGTCGATCGCAAAAAAGACATGGTGTTGGTGAGCGGCTTCAACGTCTATCCGAACGAGGTGGAAGAGGTCGTAGCCTCTTGCCCGGGCGTGATGGAATGCGCGGTCATCGGTGTGCCGGACGAGAAAACGGGCGAGGCCGTCAAGCTCGTCATCGTCCGAAAGTCCCCCGATCTGACCGAGGCGCAGGTGCGCGAATTCTGCCGTGCGAACCTCACCGGCTACAAGCAGCCGCGTGTGATTGAATTCCGCGACGAGCTTCCGAAGACGCCGGTAGGTAAAATTTTGCGGCGCGAGCTGCGCGACAAGAAGTGATTTTGGCCGCGGCAAGCTGAATCTGCAGAACCCCTGCGCTGGGGGTGCAATCCCCCGATCCGCCCTGACGCTCATCTAAAGCGTCGGGGTTTTCTTTTTGCTTTCCCTTCCCGCCCATGACGACCGCCATCCTCAGTGCTTTGCCCGAAGAACAATCCGGCCTCTTGGCCAGCTTGGAGCAGGGCCAGCAGTTGGTGCACGCCGGGCGCGTGTTCTGGCAAGGCAGCCTGCATGGGCGCAGCGTGGTGCTGGCGCTGTCGGGTATCGGCAAAGTCGCGGCCGCTACCACTGCCACGGTGCTCATCGAGCGCTTGCGCGTCGCCCGCATTGTCTTCACAGGGGTGGCAGGTGGCGTCGGCGAGGGCGTGGCGGTCGGCGACATTGTGGTGGCGCAAGACTACGTGCAGCATGACATGGACGTCTCGCCGCTCTTTGAGCGCTGGCAGGTACCAGGCTACGCAGGCGTTCGGCTCCCCTGTGATCCAGCGCTCACCGCTATGCTTATAGAAGCTGTTCGCGCTTGTCTGGAAAGCGCTGGCGGCCATTTTGAGCATGAATTTATGCAGGCCGTGCCTCGTTTGCATATAGGTCTGGTCGCGAGTGGTGACCGCTTCGTAGGTTGCGGTGAGGTGGCGCGCGCCATACGTGAGCCCCTGGTGGCGTCCGGCCACGACGTGCTGGCGCTGGAAATGGAAGGCGCTGCCGTGGCACAGGTTTGCTTGGACTACAGACTGCCGTTTGCGGCAGTGCGCACGGTCTCCGACCGTGCCGACCACAGCGCACACGTAGATTTCCCGGTATTTATGGAAAAGGTCGCCAGCCGCTATGCCGAACGCATCGTGCAGAAGTTACTGGAAATAATTTAAAAATAATAGCTGCATGCGCTTGCCTGATAAGCGCTAGATGTAGTTTCTCAACACGTTGTTCCCCTCAAAGCCAAGTCGAGTGATGGGAGGACGATGCGAAGCGGCTGAGTGTGGCCGATGAAAGTTGTAGTGGTACATCCAGGGCTGCAGCTCACGGTCTCGGTGCGCTGAACTTGGGTAGATAAAAGCATAAGCCCACTCGCGCAGCAGCGTCTGAATGAAGCGCTCTGCTTTGCCGTTGGTCCTGGGTGTGTAGGGCCTAGTGCGAATGTGCTTGATGCCCAAGCGGCGCAGCAGCTTGGCAAATCGGCGCGACTTGTACGCTGCCCCGTTGTCGGTCATGACGCGCTCGACCTTCACGCCCAGTGCCCTGTAGTAGCGCAGCGCTGCCAGCACGAAGGCGCAGGCACTCGTGGCCGTCTCATCAGGCAGCATCAGACTAAAACCTACGCGAGAGTGATCATCGATGGCCACGTGCAGCGCTTGCCAGCCAGCGCGGCGCGTGTTCTGCGCACGATCGCCTGTGACGCGGTGGCCAGGTTTTTCAAAGCATCTGAGCTTCTTGATGTCCAAGTGCAGCAACTCGCCGGGCGAGGCGCGCTCATAGCGGCGCACGGGCACAGCCTCCTGCAGGGCTGGCAGGCGAGAGATGCCTGCGGCTTTGCAGGCGCGCGCTACGGCGCTCCTGGACAGGCCCACACGTTCGGCAATGCATTCGTAGGTCAGGCGTTGGGTGCGGCGCAGCGCCACTGCGCGTTCGATCTTGAGGGAGTCACTGCGTCGTGGGCACAAATGGGGTCTTGAACTTCGGTCCATCAATCCGCAGGCACCCTCGGCCGCGTGACGGCGCTCCCACTTGCGCGCTGTGCGCACGCTGATGCCTGCCGCCAATGACGCACGCTTGAGCCCGATTCGAGCAATCTCGCGCACTAGATGGGCTCGACCTTTGGGCGTCAATGAGGCATTCTTATGGATGTTCATCTGAGGAGTCCTGAAGAAAGTTGGGAGATGTCAGAACCTCCATCTTCCTTCACCTCGGGTGAACAACCTCTTGGGAAACTACAGCTAGAGCCTGTTTTGGCTGGATTTTTCAACGGGCGAGGCCCACTCAGCGCCGAACGCCAACAAGTGAGCGAAAAACCATCGCCACTGTGGCTCCGGCTTTGCCGGCCCACCGGAGGCGTCCCCTTCAGTGGGAAAAGGCGTGCAGCGACTGAGGTCAATCCTATTTCAACCAGCCGCGCTTCCTGAAATACCACATTGGTCCGAGCGCGCTGGCCAGCATCAGCGCCAGGACGTACGGGTAGCCCAGCGTCCAGTCCAGCTCTGGCATGTACTTGAAGTTCATGCCGTAGATGCTGGCAATCAAGGTTGGCGGCAGCAGCGCCACGCTGGCGACCGAGAAGATCTTGATGATCTTGTTCTGGTTGATGTTGATGAAACCTACCGTGGCGTCCATCAAGAAGTTGATCTTGTCGAACAAAAAGGCGGTGTGGCTGTCGAGCGACTCGATGTCGCGCAGGATCTGCCGGGCTTCTTCAAATTGCTCGGCGTTCAGCATCTTGCTGCGCATCATGAAGCTGACAGCGCGGCGGGTATCCATGACGTTGCGGCGAATGCGGCCGTTCAGGTCTTCCTGCCGGGCGATCGCGCCCAGTACTTCGCTCGCGAGCTCGTCGGTCACGTTGCCGGCAAGCACCTTGGTGCTGACAATCTTCAGGTCGTCGTAGATGCCCTCGAGCGTGTCGGCGGAATACTCCGCGTCGGTGTCAAACAGCTTGAGCAGCACCTCCCGAGCATCTTGGATGAAACCGGGCGCGCGGCGCGCACGCAGCCGCAGCAACCGAAAAACGGGGAGATCCTCGTCGTGAATCGAAAACAGCACGCCTTTGCTGCGCAGGTCCGAGTTGGTCAAGTTGAGGATGAAGGCGACCCGCACCGAACGCGAATCTTCATCGTCGTCGATCAGGAAGTCGCTGCGAATGTGCATTTCGCCGTTGTCTTCCTCGTAGAAACGCGCCGATTCCTCAATGTCGGTGTCCATTGCGTCGTCGGGGATCGACAGCCCGTAGTACTGCGTCACCCAGCGCTTCTCGTCGAGCGTGGGAGCGTCGAGGTCAACCCAGATGGGCTGAAAATTGGAGAGCTCTTCCAGCGACTCGATCTCTTCCTGAACGAGCCGCCCGTTGACGAGCGAAAAAATGTTGAGCATAGGCTCACTCCCTGGATGCGGGGCCAATGGCGGGGCGAATGGGGCGCTTTCAGCCCCGGCGCTGGCCTGGGAGCCGAAAGCTATCTACTTGGATATGCTTCCATGGGTATGTGTCGGAATTTGGACGTGTGATTATGGCATTGGCACGGGCTTGCCGCGCCCTGCCAGCTCCCGCGCGCGGCACAAATCCGCCCATGCGGCAGGTTTGAATTCGGGGCTGCGCAGCAGTACATAGGCGCCGAAGGTGACCACGGCAGGCACCCCTGCAATCGTCAGCGCCGTGCCTCGCAACTTGCCCAGCGGTTCGCTGCGCGCCAAGCCCGCGCGTACCGCGTTGCGCCCCATCACCAGCACGACGGAAGGTGCGAGGGACTCGACATGGTGCGCGATGGCGGTTGCAGCGTCTGAATCGTCGCCTGCCGCGCCGCCGGCAGGGCCGACGCTGCACAGCCAGACGCGCGGATGGCGGTGCAGTTGCAGGGCGTGCAGCATGTTTGCCAGCAAGCGCTCGGCGCCTTCTGCCAGAGGATCGCCAGCAGCAAAGGTCTCGGCCACCACCAGCCAGCCCGCGCCAAGTTCAGGCGGCGTGAGCGCTGCATCGACATCGGGATACAGCAGATGCGGGGCCTGCACATGCCATTGCATGGGCTCTACCGAGCTGACGCGCTCTGGAGCGCTGGGTGATGGCCTTGAAGCCGTCGGTGCGGGCGCGGTACGCGGTGCGCGTGGTTCCTGCGTTTGCGCAGCAGCTTGCGCCGTTGCTGCGCTGTCGGCAGGCGCAACCTGACGAAATGCGCCTGCGGCGTGTGGGCGCGCGGGCGGTGTCGTCCAGACCCGCACCGACATCTCGAGCAGCATGGCGCGTTGGCGGGCGTCGAGCTGCATGGTCACAGCTCCAGACTCATGACGATCGCGCCCTCACGCGTGCCGCCCGTCGCCGGGTAGTAGCGCGGCCGCTCGCCCACGCGGCGAAAGCCATAGCGCTCGTAGAGCGCGCGTGCAGCGGCATTGCTGGCGCGTACCTCCAGCCAGAGCCAGTGCGCGCCCTGTGCACGGGACCAGATTGCCAGTGCGTCCAGCAGCATGCGGGCCCAGCCTTGTCGTTGAAAGGCTGGTGCCACCGTCAGGTTGAGCAGATGGGTTTCTTCTACACCACGCATCGCCACGTAGTAGCCCAAAAGGTGCTCGCCCGCGCAGAGCAGTTGCACCGCATAACCGCTGGCAAGCGAATCGGTAAAGTTGCCATGCGTCCAGGGAAACTCATAGGCCAGCGCCTCCACTTCTAGAACCTGATCCAGCCGACCAAGTGTGAGCGGCTCCAGCCGAACCTCTGGCCGGCCGTGTGAACTGGACAGTACTGCGTTCATTGGCAGATTCCTCTGCTGCCCATCTCAAACAGAGACGGTTGGGTACGGCGTGGCGCTGAACTCATGCCTTGCCTCCCTTGGCTGCGCGCTCGGCAATGGTTTGCGCCACCTTGTCGCGCACGTAAAGGGGCAGCGCATCGTTCGCGGTCGTCGCCAGCCCTTGTGCCAGCAAATTCGGAGCCATGCGCAGCAGGGCTGCAGCCGTCGGCAGTGCCTGTACATGCTGCGCGCCGGGCGCCAACCGAGGGCCGTAGACGGCTTGCGCATTCCCGGCAACCGTCCAGCCTTCCCCGGCCTGCACCGCTTCTGGGGCGCATACGGAAAAGTCGCCGCTGCCACTCCACTGGCCGGCGTCAAATTGGTAGCGCGCCGTGTACACCTCGTCCATTCGGGCATCGAGCGCTGCAACCACCTGGGTGCAACCATACTGTTCACGCGCTTCTTCGGTCACCGCGAGCAAGGTGTCAATGGGGAGGATGGGCAGCCCCAATCCGCCGCGTGCGCCGAAGGCGAGACCTTGCGCCACGGAGCAGGCGGTGCGCACGCCGGTAAACGAGCCCGGCCCGCGCCCAAACACCAGCGCATCGAGTTGATCGAGGGACAGCTCTGCCTCCGCGAGCAGGCTGCGAATCGCGGGAATCAGGTGGGCAGAAGCCTGCGCACCTCCCGCCCCGCTGTGCGTCCATACGCGCGCACCGCGCTGCACGGCAATCGAGAGGCAATCGGTGCTGGTATCCAGGGCGAGCAGGTTGAGGGCAGGGGGCGAAGCCATGGGTTGATTATCCGTGCGTGCGGTGGGGCGGTCGCGCGCATAGACTTGGCGCCATATGTTGAGTCCATGGTTTTCTTCTGCTCGCTTGTGCGGTGCTGCGTTCGTCGGCTTATGCGCTCTGTGGCCCAGCGTGGCCCTGGCGCAGGCCAGCACGACCTTGCCACCGTCGGTCTCGGCAGCGCTTGCGCGTGCCGGCGTGCCGCAGGATGCATTTTCGGTCGTGGTCGCTCCCGTGGGAGGAGGGCCTGCGAGGCTGGCCTGGGGGGCAGACAGTCCCATGAATCCAGCGTCGGTCATGAAGCTCACCACCACCTTCGCGGCTCTTGACCTGCTGGGGCCTGCCTACACCTGGCGCACCCCCGTGTATACGCAAGGCCCGGTGCAGGCGGGCACGCTACAAGGGAACCTGTACCTGCGCGGCAGTGGTGATCCAACTCTGGTTATGGAGCGCCTGTGGCTGCTGCTGCGCCGCGTGCAGGCGCGCGGCATCCACACCATTGCCGGCGACATCGTGATCGACGGCTCGGCGTTTTCGAACCAGGAACGCGATGCAGCAGCCTTTGATGGTCAGCCGCAGCGTGCCTACAACGCTGCGCCCGAGGCGTTGCTGGTCAATTTCAAATCGGTGGTGCTCGATTGGGTGCCCGACGGCGCTGCTGGCGTGGCCCGCATTCAGACGTCCCCGCCGCTGGCCGGGCTGGCGGTGCAAACGACGGTGCCGCTGGCACCACCTGGAACGCCCTGCGGGGACTGGCGCGTACGCACGCAAATGAACATGGAGGAATCGGGGCGCTGGTCTTTTAAGGGCAGCTACCCCGCTGATTGCGGCGATCGCAGCTGGGCCATCGCGCCCACCCAACCCGAGCTGTTTGCACCCCGGGCGGTAGCGGGCATGTGGCAGGTGCTGGGCGGAAAACTGAGCGGCAAGGCGACTCTGGGCAGCGTGCCGGCGGGGCTCGCGCCGCTCTTTGTTTACGAGTCAGCGCCGCTTTTGGAGGCGGTGCAAAGCGTCAACAAGTTCAGTAACAACGTGATGGCGCAGCAGCTTTTTCTGACCTTGGGGCTGGAGCTGGGCGGCGCGGGGAGCCCCGAGGCCGCACGCAGCGCCGTGCAAGCCTGGTGGCAGAGGCGCATGGGCGCGGCCGCAATACCGGTGTTTGACAACGGCGCAGGCCTAAGCCGCGACGCGCGCATCCGTGCGGCCGCGCTGGCGCACATGCTGCAAGTAGCGTGGGCTTCGCCCGTAATGCCTGAGCTCATGGCTTCTTTGCCGATCGTCGGCATCGACGGCACCTTGCGCCGCAGCCAAAGCCGCGTGGTGGGCAGTGCCCACCTCAAAACGGGGAGCCTTCAAGGCGTGCAGGCCATCGCCGGCTACGTGCTTGGCAGCGACGGCCAGCGTTGGGTGCTGGTCGCGATCGTCAATCACGAGCGTGCGGCGGCAGCACGGCCTGCGCTGGCTGCCATGGTCGACTGGGCGAATACCCCGGCTCGCCCTTGAGTGGCGCGACCGATGCTCGAAGGCTCTCGCGTCCTTTGATCGGGAACGGCGTATCTTCTTGGGTACGCGAACGCAGCACCGAAGGTCGCGTGTGAGACAAATTGTTAGATTTCCCCGAGTTATCCCTGATTCGGGCGCAAGCGCTTGTGCGCATCATCGACGCTTGATCACTGCACATGAGATATTGCCCATGACCTACTTTCGCTTTACCTGCGTTGCCGCGGCAACCGCTTTGCTTGCTGCTTGTGGAGGCTCCGATGGCCCGGACCGCGGTGAGTTGCGCATTGCACCGGTAGTAGTGACTACGCTGACTGTCGCTCAGATCAATGCAGGCACGGCGGCCAGCGGCCTTCAGGCGCTTTCTGGCCCGGCACGCTGCGACGTGAAGGTCGTCGCGCTGGACTATGCCACCCCAGGGGCGAAGGCTGGGGAAGAGTCCAACGCTTCCGGGGTAATGCTGGTGCCTGCGGGCGACTGCACGGCGCCCGCTGCGTTGGTGGCGTACGCACGAGGAACAGCCTTCGAAAAGCCGCGCACACTAGCCAATCCTCAGGATCCTGAGACCTTCATGCTCGCGGCGATGTACGCTGCTCAGGGCTATGCGGTGGTAGCTACCGACTATCTTGGGTACGCCAAATCGGAATACGGCTTCCACCCCTACCTGCATGCCGATTCTGAAGCATCAACCGTAATTGATTCCATGCGCGCGGCACGCGCAGCCGCAGGCAAAGTTGGTGCTTCACTGTCCGGTAAGGTAATGCTTACCGGCTATTCGCAGGGTGGCCACGCATCGATGGCGGCACATCGTGCTGCTGAGCGCGACAACGCCGGCGAATTCAATGTGGTCGCGGGTGCACACCTCGCGGGGCCTTACAACATGTCGGGCTCACTGCGCGCTAGCCCGGTTGCCGGAGTTCAATTCTTCCTGCCCATGGTGATTACTTCCTGGCAAAAGATTTACGGCAATGTCTACAAAGACGTCAAAGATGTGTTTAAGGCGCCGTATTCCGGTTACATCGAGAGTCTCCTGCCAAGTCCTGATCTGACCGCGGATACCTTGCTCTCCACCGGTAAGCTGCCCGCAGGACCGCTGCCGAGCCAAGCGCAGGATGCGCTGCTGCAGCCGGCGTTTTCTGCGGACACTTTGACCAACGACGCAAGTGGCATCTACGTCGACGCTAAAAAGAACGATCTGCTCGGCTGGACGCCAAAAGCGCCGGTTTTGCTGTGTGGCGGCGCGGGCGACCCCACCGTGCCGCCTGCAGTTCATCAAGCAGTGATGAAGGCCGATTTTGATGCTCGCGGCGTGAAAAATGTGGTGTCCGTGGATGTGGATCCTTATGTTCAAGCCGCATATGGCACAGATGGGAAAGCCCCCACAGATCCGACTTCCGCGGCGTTTGCCACGTACTACTCCAACTATCACGGCAAATACGAGCCAGCTTTTTGTAACGCTCAAGCTCGCGCGATGTTTGATAAGGTGAAGTAAGACGCCGTTTTGCAAGCGCCTCACCCGAATGGGTGAGGCTTTTTTATTTGCCGCATTAAGCCCCGATACCGCTGGAAACCAAAAAGCCGCGCACTTGTCGCGGCTTTTTGGTTGTCTGCACAGGGCAGGAAAATTGCCTCAGCTTGCCCGGTTGCGTGCACAGGTCAACTCGGTCATCACGCGTGGGTCCAATTGCGCCAGTGCCCAGAGTTCGTGGTCTTCGCGGGCCTGGCGGCGTTCGGCGCGCCAGGCTTGAAACAGAGCAGCCACGCCGGGAACCGCCTTCGCCGCGACAGCGGGCACAGACAGTCAGCGCATGAAGGAAGAATGGGCAAGCGTGGACATGGAAAACTCCTGAATAGCAGCAGCACGAATTGGTGCAGTGAAAGGAGTATAGGGTTTACCCCAGTGCTTATCTACTTTATGTTTGTGATGATCCTCATTCGCAGCATGAATGTTTAACTGCCTCAACCTGCCTTGTGTCCGACACCTTTCGCCGCCTCGATCTGAATTTGCTGCGCGTCTTCGACGCGGTGATGGCCGAGCGCAGCTTGACGCGCGCGGCGCACAAACTGGCGTTGACGCAACCGGCAGTGAGCAACGCACTGCGTCGCCTGCGCGAAACCTTAGGCGACGAGCTGCTGCGCCGCAGCGGCGGTGGCGTAGAACCGACCCCTCGAGCTGAGGCGCTCTGGCCGGTGGTGCAGGCTGCGCTGGCGCAGCTGGAGGGCGCGTTGGCTCCTGAGCGCTTTGCCCCCTTGCTCGCCGACCAGAGTTTTGTGCTGGCTATGGCCGACGCCACCGCAGCCGCGTTGCTGCCGCCCATGGTGCGCATTTTGGGCACCGAGGCGCCGCGCGTTTCCGTGCGGGTGCTGCCGCTTGCTACGCGAGATCCCCGTCGTCTGCTCGACGACGAGCAGGCAGACTTGGCCATTGGCTACTTCCCTGCGGTGCTGGCGGACCTCACGGCGCGCAACCAGACCGGCGACACCGTCAACTATGCCCACCAGCGCGTCTATGACGGTGAATACGTCTGCCTGATGCGCAAAGACCATCCTCTTGCTGCGGGCCCTCTCACGCTCGATGCGTTTTGCGCGGCGCGGCACCTTCTGGTGAGTTTTTCCGGCCGCCCCTACGGTTTCACAGACGAGGCGCTGGCCGCCATCGGCCGTGAGCGGCGCATTGTGCTCACCGTCAACCAATTTTTTACCGCCGGGCGTGTGGTGGCCAACTCCGACTTGTTGACGGTGCTGCCACTGCATTTCTTTGGTGTCACGGGGTTGGAAGGCTCGCTGGTCTGGCGTCCGATGCCACTGCAGCTGCCCACCGTGCATGTGGATGCCTTGTGGCACTCGCGCCGTGCCAATGGCGCAGCCCAGCGCTGGCTGCGCGACGTGGTGATGCGCGCCGCAGATGCAGGGCGGTTGCAGCCGCTACCTGCGACAAACACCTGACACTAGCCTGCTACATCCTTGTATTCCGTAGGTTTTCCGGAAAACTGTGGAAGACAGGCCGCTACCATTCGCACCACGTTTTCCGTCCGCATGCGCCGCAGCGGTGCGGCAGCCTTACCGATCCTGAATCTCCCATGCACAAACTTTTGGCGTTTGCCCTATGCGCGACGAGCGCGCTTGCCCTCACCCCAATCGCGCTTGCCGCGGCGCCCGAAAAAGGTCGGATTGATCTGTTGCTGCTCGATGCGCAAGAAAAGCCCGTTGTAGGCGCCACCGTGCGCGGAGTGTGTCAGTCGGACGATGGCGCATTTTTTGGCGGCACCAAGCTGCAGGCGTCATGGTCGTGCACCAGCGACGCGCGAGGTATCTGTACTACCGAGCTTCGCCTGCTGCCCAAACCTGGTTCAGACCGAGCGAATGCCTGCAAAGGAACTGCAGCGACTGAGATCACGGAACTGGGTGCAACAGCAGTCAAAACCAGCTATTTCACCTTCTTTGCAGACGGTAATGCGCAAAACTACCTCCTTCTTCAGAAGGGCGCAACCTGGAAGCATGGCGACTACCTGTTCAAGTCTCTGGAAAACAAAGACGCGATGGATGCGCTGGTTGGTCGCAATTTCAGCGGTTTTTACAAAACCCGCATCGCTTCGAAGGAAGATTCTGCAGCCGGGACTTTGACGCTCGACAGTGCTGGCGCGCACAAGCCAGAAAGCCGTGAATACCCCAACACCGAGCATCTGCGGGTGCGCATAGACCGCAAGACGCTGAAGCCATCGGTACAGGTGGTCGTCACCGACACCTACATCGACTACAGCATGCACTTGCTCACCACGGCGAGTTACGCGACCCCCACAGGCGAAAAGAGCGTGGATGTGGTGGTGGACAAGCAGGGTTCGACCTGCAATATGCGCGACCTGTTCGAGCGCAAATGCACCTATCAAGAGTCGATCAACTTTCCCTTGGATATGGACACTTTCCGTCAGGCCGCCGCCGCGTACAAACCGGGCGAACGCACGCGCTGGAGCTTTAAAATTTTGTCCAAGTCCGGCCACGAGCGCACGCGCACCCTGAACCACGCCGAATTCCAGGCGATGGCGCAGGCGCTGGACGAAGCACTGGCAGGACAGCGCAAATAAGCCACGCGCCTGCATCGCCGCCAGTCGGCGTGAGAATCTGAGCATGAAGATTCAGCTGCTCTCCGACCTGCATCTGGAGGTGCACCCCCACTTTGCGCCTCAGCCCGCAGCAGGCGCCGACGTGTTGGTGCTGGCGGGCGACATCGGTTCGTACCAGGAAGGCTCGCTGATCGTTGGCGAAGACTTTGGCTTGGAGCGCTTCTCACCATTGCCGCAGTACGCAGGCTGGCCGGTTCCGGTGGTATTCGTCCCCGGCAACCACGAATACGACGCGCAGGATTTCGGCGCTGCGCACCAACGCTTGCGCGCCACCTGCGAGCGCCTGGGCCTCATTTGGCTGGAGCGCGAAGCGCTTGTGCTGAACGGCGTGCGCTTTGTCGGCACCACACTGTGGAGCGACTTCGACGCGCTGGCCGACGATGCGCGCGTGGACGACGAGCGTCGCTTACAGATGCGCGAGAAGGCCTTTCGCGCTGCCAACTACTACCTGCGGCACACAGGTGCCACGCGAAACGGCGTGCCGCTGCTTGCACCTGAAGTGCGTGCCGAGTCGCTTCTCTGCCAAGCGTGGCTGAGAGAGGCGCTGGCGCGGCCTTTCGCCGGTCCCACGGTGGCAGTGACGCATTTCGCTCCGAGCCTGCGCAGCGCCGACCCGCGCTACGGGCTGACGCCTGGCACGGCGGGCTTCTGCAATGCGCTCGATGCGCTGTTGCCGCAGGCAGACCTTTGGTTGCACGGGCACTTGCACACCCACATCGACTACCTTGCCGAAGGCTTGCGGCCGGACGGCACAGATTGGCGTTGCCGCGTGCGCGCCAACCCCTTGGGCTACGCGCGCAAAGGTGAGCAGGAAGGCTTCGACCCGTTGGCATGTGTGCAAGTCGCTTGAGTGGCTCTTGAAAAGCGCATGACAATTTCAAAAATAATAGCTGCTGGCGCTTGCTGCATAAGCGTTACGGCCTGATTTCACCAAAACTTTCTTGTAAGAGTTACACGGGTGGTCACAGAGGCAGGGCCTCGTATGATGCAGTCACCGCCTGAGCCGCTGGCAGCAACGCCTGTGCAGCGGATGCTCGCCCACCTTTTTCTACTGGAGAAAACGCTATGAACATCCTCCTCGCTGTTGACGGCAGCGCCTACACCAAGAAGATGCTGGCCTACCTGGCGGCGCACGACGAGTTACTTGGCAGCAAGCACGAATACAGCGTCATTACCGTTCAAGCTGAGCTACCGGCCAGGGCACGCGCAGCCCTGGGCAAGGACGTGGTGGACAAGTACTACGCCGAGCAGGCTGAGAAGGTGCTCTCGCCGGTCACCAAATTTTTGGAGCGCAAGGGCGTTGTCATCAAACGCATCACCAAGGTTGGGCCGGCGGGCCAAACCATTGGCAAAGTGGCGGACGCCGGCAAATACGACCTGCTCGTAATGGGCTCCCACGGACACGGTGCGCTGGCCACATTGGTCATGGGCTCGGTGACTACGCAGGTACTTGCCAACAGCGCAGTCCCGGTGCTGATCGTTCGGTAGACTGCGCCCCACTTCGATGAAGCCCTGCCCGCGTGCAGGGCTTTTTTTTGCCCAAATGAAACCAATAAGTTACAAACAAACCGTTTGGTTTACTTTGCGACCAATTGGTTATACATTTCGCATACGCCCATCTTGGCGTTTCATTTCGATCGCGACCCAGAGGAACCACCCATGAAAAAGACATTGATTGCATTGGCATTGACTGCAGGCGCCACGTTCTCCGTCATGGCGCAAGACATCGTGGACACAGCAGTGAAAGCTGGAAACTTCAAAACGCTGGTCGCTGCGGTGCAGGCAGCCGGCTTGGTCGACACGCTGAAAGGTCCCGGCCCGTTCACCGTGTTCGCCCCGACGGATGAAGCCTTCGCAAAAATCCCCAAAGCCACGCTCGACGGCCTGCTCGCGGACAAAGCCGCTTTGACCAAGGTGCTGACGTATCACGTGGTGCCGGGCAAGGTGATGGCCAAGGACGTCAAGGCTGGCAAGGTCAAAACCGTCGAGGGCCAAGAGCTGACGGTCTCCACCAACACGGGCGTGATGGTCGACCAATCCAAAGTGATCGCTACCGATGTCGTGGCCAGCAACGGCGTGATCCATGCGATCGATACCGTCCTGATGCCCAAGTAAGTCGGCAAGGCTTGCAATCACCCACCCAATTTCCCCAAAGGAGAGCCCACCATGAACAAGCTGCTAAACCGCCGTACCGTTTTGTTCGCTGCAGCGCTCGGCGCCAGTACCACCCTTCTGCAAGCATGCGGCGGTGGTGACGACGAGCACGAGCGCAACATTGTCGAACTCGCCCAAGCCAACCCTGACCTCAGCATCTTGGTCGAAGCCGTCGTGGCTGCCGATCTTGTAGGCACATTGAGCACCGGTTCGCTTACCGTCTTCGCACCGACCAATGCCGCCTTCGCCGCCTTGCTGAGCGAGTTGGGCGTTAGCAAAGCCGATCTGCTGGCGGACAAGCCATTGCTCAAAGCCGTGCTGGCCTACCATGTGTTGCCAACGCGTGTGCCAAGCACTGCTGTGCCGCTTGGAAAGGCCATCACGCCACTGTCGGGTGGCTTCTTCAAAATCGAGTCGATGGGTGGCCTTAAAATCACCGATGGCCGCAACCGCGTAAGCGGCATTACCGCGACCGACATTCAGGCCAGCAACGGCGTGGTGCACCTTGTGGACCGCGTGCTGCTCCCGGCGAACAAGGACATCGTGGCGACTGCGCAGGCGCTGCCTCAGTTCAGCATCTTGGTCGAGGCGGTGGTCGCAGCGGGCTTGGTGCCGACCTTACAAGGTGCCGGGCCGTTCACGGTGTTTGCCCCCACAGACACGGCATTTGCCGCGCTGTTGACCGAGCTTGGAATCAGCAAGGCTGCGCTGCTGGCTGACACAGCTTTGTTGACCAAGGTGCTCACTTACCATGTGCTGCCAGCACGTGTCCTCAAAGCCGAAGTACCGGTGGGCGCGCCCATCACCACGGTGCAAGGCCAAACGTTCACCATTGATGCCAGCCTGAAGATTACCGACCAGAACAAGCGCGTGACTTCCATCGTCTCTGCAGATGTGTTTACGAGCAATGGCGTGATCCATGTGGTCGATCGGGTGCTGCTCCCGGCCTAAATCGCCTTCGCCCAATAAAAAACGCCCGCATTGCGGGCGTTTTGCATGGCTCGCTCTGCAGACCGACTAGCGCGCCCGCAAGCCGTCAAAGCAGGTCTGCAGCACCAGATCGACGATTTCGTCGTTTTGGTACAGGCCGCTTTCCTGCAAGAAACCCACCACCGGATCGCAGGCGCGTGCATACAGTGTGTACAGCACCACCAACGGCGGCAACGCAGGGTTGAGTACGCCGTCTTCCTGAGCCTGCACGATCCATTCGCCCAGGCTGTCGCTTAGCAGGATCACGCCGTCGGTGTAGTCTTTACTGCTCATCAGCACCGCACGCAGCGTCGAATTGCGGCTCGGAAGCAGCGGCATTTCGTTGGACAGCAGGCGTTCAAGCGACCAGCGCACCACGGCGCGCAGCTTGTCCACCGCCGCAAGTTGGGGATCGAGCGTGGCCAGAAAGGCGCGCACCAGGTGCAGCACTTCGACCATGGCCGCGCAGCAGAGATCTTCTTTGCTGGGGAAGTGCTTGTAGAGGCTGGCCTTTGCAATGCCCACGCCGCCTGCCACATCGTCCATCGTCATGGCGTCAAATGACTTGCTCCCCAGCAAATCGCACGCGGTCTGCAAAATGGCGCGCTCGCGCGCTTGGTGCATCTGCTCTTTGAACGAAACTTTTGGTGCGGCCTTTTCCATGGCCCTATGGTATACGTCTGAGTTGTATGTTCACCATCTCAGTCGCAATAAAACCATGGGGTTTACGCGCGTTTGTTGTGATCTGCGCTGCCGAACCCAGGTGTTGGGTGATTGCTCGCCCTTAAGTGAGCGCTGCGCCGGCGCCCGCAATGAGCGCATCCGTCAGCGAATGAAGCACTGCAGACTCCAAATTCCAGCAGTGCCAATACAACGCAATGGGCAGCGAGTTGCCTGGCGACAGATCCACCAGGCTACCGTCGTCGATGTGCGTGCGCACCAGCAGCTCAGGCAGGACGGCCACTGCCCATCCCGCCAACACGGCGCGAAGTTGACCTTGGGTACTCGGCACGAACAACTGGTGCAGGGACACGCGTTTAAGGCCAAAGACGCGCGCCACGAATTCGGCGGACATATCGTCCTTGCGGTTGAACGAGACAAACGGCACTTCGCGAAAACTGTGCTGCGTCAGCCCGCCTGGCAGCATGCGCTCTGCAAACTCGGTCTGTGCCACCGCTACATAGCGCATGGAACCGAGCGGCACCATGCGGCACCCACGCAGCGCCTGTTTCACGGTGGTCACACAACCGAGTACCTGGCCAGAGCGCAGCCACTCCTGCGTGAAATCTTGGTCGTCGGTAATGATCTCGAGCGGCAGGCGCTGGCGAGCGAGCGGCCCCAGAGCGTCCAGTGCCCAGGTGGCGATGCTGTCGGCGTTGACTGCGATGGCTATGCGCTCTTCTTCACGCCCCCCGGCCTGCGCGCTGGGCGTGAGTTCTTGCAAATCACGTTCCAAATCAGCCCGCAGCAAGCGCAGCTGCTTGGTATGTTTGAGCAGCAGTTGGCCAGACACGGTTGGCCGCAGCGGCCGGCTGCGCACAATGAGAACCGAGCCCACCTGCGCTTCCAGCGCCCGCAGTCGCTGAGACACTGCCGACTGCGTCACATTAAGGCGCTGCGCAGCGCGCTCAAAGCCACCTTCCTCCACGATGGCGGCAAGGCATTCAAGGGCGATGGGGTCAAAGGTGCTCATGGGTGCGCAGGGCGATACATCAGAAAAACTGATGACTAGTTAATCGCGCTTATTGTGTTTTTTCCGCTGTCAGCTGTCGAGAGGCGTTGAGCCGGAAAAACTACAGTCGCCGATTGCTCATTGAGCGTGCTTTGCGACATCACAAGAGATGCAGCGATTGCTATTCATTAAATAGCTGGTTGCGCTTACCGTGTAAGCGCTGGAAGCTAATTTTAGCCAAACTTTCATTTGGCGCTTCGCTCGCCTTTTGGGCCAACAAAAAGAATCCGGTGCGATGCCTAGCCGACTGTGCGAGCCGCCTCGCGCAGCCCGGTGGGCCGTCAACGCGCTGAGCGCGTCTCTGCACCGTTGCCCTCGCGTGCTTCGCGCACGTCGCCGGGCAGGCGCACATCCATCCAGCGCAGCAGGTCGGCCCACATTTCGGCCTGCTCGGCTTGTTTGGGCATGCGCAAGGCATTGGGCAGTTCAATGGTGACGACCGGCAAGCCTTTTTGCAGACCGCCAAAGTGCCCCAGTGACCCAGGGAACACGCCCACCTGCTCCAACCGCAGGGCGCCCAAGCGCTTTGGCGGGGTTTGAGGGCCATCGAAATCCAGCACGCCATACGGCGCGTGGATGCTCACCACCAGCTGGGGTTTGAAGCGGTCAATCTGCGCATTGAGGAAAACAGTTTCCGGTTCTGAGAGCGCAGAAGGCCCGGGCCAGCGGCGCGGGTCTTTGCGAGCGCGGGTTTTCCAATGCAAAGGTGCATCGTGGTCCCAGCCTGGCGTGCGGAAGTTGCGGTTCAGGTCGACGCCGTTGGCATTGGTGCGCTGGGGCTTGCGTGCAAGCAGTCCATCCGGGTTGGCCACGGGGATAAAGCGCCAGTGCACGGGGCGAGATGTTTTTCCAGCCAGCGCAATCCAATGCATGGCGAGCGCGCCCGCAGTGAGCTCATCGCCATGGATGGCCCCAATGACCAGTACCCGCAGAGGCGCAACGCGCGCGGATCCGTCCGGCGCCCGGGTGACCACATCGCGCCAGTACAGGGGCACACCGTTGCGCGAGAAAGCACCGCTTTCCTCCAACTTCGCTGCTGCGCACTGCGCGTAGGTCACGGTGGGCAGCTTCGGCACGAGGAGCAGACAGGCTGCAGCGGATGGAGCCAGTGGCAAGCGAGGCTCGGCGGCGCTCAGACTGCACACGCCTGCCAAAAAAAGCGCGGCAATCGCCCGCGCCATGCCGACTACAAGACAGCTGCGCATCAATGCAGCACCCGCGATGCGTTGAGGAATTCCAGCAAGGCGGCATCAAAGGCTTCCGGCGCCTCCAGTTGGGGCCAGTGGCCGACCGCGTCGAGGTGGATGCGCTGGGCATCCGGAAGCACCAGGACCAAGGCGTCCAGAGCTGCTGGCGCCAAGCTGCGGTCTTGCGCGCCACCGATGAGCAACACCGGCTGGTGGATCTGGGCGAGCTCTGCGTCGGAGCGTGCAAATTCTCCCAGCACCTCCAGTGCGCGCAGGTACGTGGAGCGGTGCAGCAGAGACATGGCGTGTTGTGCCAAGCGCACTCCTTCAGGCAGCGCGCCGGTACCCAGTTGCTGCGGCAGCAGCACCTGGGCAACTTCATGCATTGACGGGGTGGATGCCAGCACCCGATTTCGTGGCGCCTGCCAGAGCTCAAGCGCCGCAGCGTCCAGCCGTGGACCACCCGCACACAGTACCAGGCGATCGATGCGCACATCGCCGCGCACGGCCAATTCCAGCGCGAGCATCGCGCCCAGGCCATGGCCGACTACGCTGAGCTCAGGGCATTCGAGTGCCTCGATCAGGACTTGGCAGCGGCGTGTCAGGCCGAGAAAGTTGTAAGGCTCGACCGGTGCGCTGTGGCCGTAACCCGGCATATCCCAAGCAACCGCGCGGTAGCCTGCGCTGGCCAAGGTTTCGACCTGGGGAGAGAAGCTTAGATGACCGCCGTCGGCGTCGTGCAGCATCAGCACGGTGGGGCCGGAGCCCAAAGTAGTGAACGTGGGAAGCAAGGACATCGACAGCCAGCAAGCAGCGCCACAGGTGCGGGCGCGTTTTCATTGAGGGGCACATAATAGCCGGCTCAGCCCGTCGCCGTTTTCTGTGTCCAGTCTCCTCCAGCCCCGTCCTCCCCAGTTTTCCACGCGCGAGTTTCGCGATGCCTTGGGCATGTTTGCCACTGGCGTGACCATCGTCACTGCGCGCGCGGCCGATGGGCACCTTGTGGGCCTGACTGCAAGCTCCTTCAACTCGGTGTCCTTGTCTCCGCCGCTGGTACTGTGGAGTCTGGCCCACGCTGCAGCTTCCATGGCCGCGCTGTCGGCTGGATCGCATTACGCCATCAATGTGCTTGCAGCCGACCAGCAGGCGCTGGCCGAACGTTTTGCTGCACGCGGGGTGGACCGCTGGGCCGGCGTGCGCCACTCGCCCGGTGTGGCAGGCGCGCCTTTGCTGGAAGGCGCTGTCGCGCATTTTGAATGCTTCAACCGCAGTCGATACGACGAAGGCGACCATGTGATCTTCGTCGGACAGGTTGAGCACTGTCTGCACCGCCCGGGCGCCGCGCCGCTGCTCTACCACGGCGGGCGCTTCTTCACTGAACACCCACTCTGAAACAAAAAAGGGGGGCCGCGGCCCCCTTTTTTAGCAAAACCCGCGGATCACTTGCCCATGAGCAAGTCGGGCAAGAACAGGCTTATCTGTGGGATGTAAGTCACCATCACCAAAAACACCAGCAGCACCGACAGCCACGGCAGCGCTGCCCGGGTGACCTGCACCAAATTCATGCCGGTCACCCCCGCGGTGACAAATAGGTTCAGTCCCACTGGCGGTGTCACCATGCCGATTTCCATGTTCACCACCATGATGATGCCCAGGTGAATCGGATCGATACCGAGTTGCGTGGCAATGGGGAAAAAGATCGGCGCCAGAATGAGAATGATGCCGGTGGGCTCCATGAAGTTACCGGCGATCAGCAGGATCACGTTCACCACCACGAGGAACATCCACGGCGTCATGCCCATACCGACAATCTGCTCGGCAATGGTTTGCGGGATCCGCTCGGTGGTCAGGACGTGCGCAAAGAGCAGCGCGTTGGCCACGATGAACATCAGCATCACGGTGGTGCGCGAGGCCTCCAGAAACACGTGTGGCAAGTCTTTGAACCCAAGGTCCCTGTAGATAAATACTGCCACGATCAGGGCGTACACCGCAGAGACGGCGGCCGCCTCTGTTGGCGTGAAGATGCCGCCGTAGATGCCGCCCATGATGATGACCAAGAGCGCCAATCCCCAAAGCGATTCGCGCAGCGCGCGCAGCACTTCGCGCGTGCTTGCTTTAGGCGGCGGCGTGGTTTTGAGCTTTCCTGCGCGCCACCATACGGCGACCATCAGCATGAGGCCGAGCACGATTCCTGGCACCACGCCGGCCAAGAAAATACGGCCGACCGATACTTCGGTAATGGCGGCGTACACCACCATAACGATCGACGGCGGGATCAAGATGCCCAGTGTGCCAGCGTTACAGATCACGCCGGCGCCAAACTCCTTGGGGTAACCGTTTTTCACCATGCCGGCGATCACGATGGAGCCAATGGCAACTACGGTCGCAGGGCTAGAGCCGGAGACGGCGGCAAACAACATGCACGCCAGCACGGACGCGATGGCCAAGCCACCGCGCAGGTGGCCCACGGCAGCGATGGCGAAGTTCACCATGCGCTTGGCGACACCGCCAGTGGACATCAGCACACCCGCGAGCACGAAGAACGGAATCGCCATCAGCGTGTAGTGCTCGCTGGTCTCAAACATCTTGATCGTCATGCTCGCCAGCGAATCCTGCGAGAAAAATACGATGGTGACGATGCTCGAGAGTCCGAGGCTGATGGCAATTGGCATGCCAATCGCCATGCAGAAAAACAGCAGTGCAAAAAGTACCAGCGTGTTCATAGCGTGTCCTCCTTCGCCTTCAGGCTCATCGCTTCTGCAGCTTCATCGGCTAGGCGCAGCCCATCGCTGCGGCCGGTCGCCAACGCATACAGGATTTGCAGAAAGCGCAAACCTGTGAGCGCCATGCCGACAGGCATCACGGCCAGAACCACCCAACGTTCAATCGGCATGTCTTCGAGCTCAATGCCCACCTGTTTCATTTTGAGCACGTATTCCATCGAGCCGACGATTACGAAACCCACATAGGTTAGGCACAGCAACGTCGCCAGGATGCCAACCATGCGCATCTTGTGCGTGGGCAGCAGCTTGACGAGTGCGTCCACGCCAATGTGCGAGCTCACGCGCACCCCGTAAGGCACCCCGATGAAGATCATGACCGCGAAGAACACCCCGGTGAGCTCCAGTGCCCAACTCAGGCCGCTGTTGAATACGTAGCGCAGCACCACCTGGTAGAAAGTGAGGCCAGTCATGGCCAGCAGCATGAGGGAAATGATCCACTCTTCAAGACGGTCAATAATTTTCATGGGATAGCTCCAAAAAAAGCCCCGGTGGTGCCGGGGCTTGCAGCTGTGACGATGCCTTGCAGCCTTACTTGTTGGCTGCCTCAGCAGCGCTGATCAGGTCCTTGCCGATTTCACCTTCAAACTTCTTCCACACCGGCTTCATCGCAGTGCGCCAGGCAGCCTTTTGCTCCTTGGTCATGGGCACCACTTCTGCCTTCTTGTCGGCAATGATCTTGTCCTTGAAGCTGAGCGCTTCCTGGAAGGCGACCTTATTGCCGTAGGCGATGGATTCGTCCATAGCGGCCTTCAGGCCTTTGCGAATGTCGGCCGGCAGCCCGTCCCACCACTTGGTGTTGGTGATGACCATGTAATCGAGCACACCGTGGTCGCTCTCCATGATGAACTTTTGCACTTCATGGAACTTCTTGCTGTAGATGTTGGACCATGGGTTCTCGGTGCCGTCGACTACGCCGGTTTGCAGCGCCTGATATACCTCCGAGAAGGACAGCTTCTGCGGGTTGCCGCCCACTGCCTTGAACTGCGCCTCCAGCACGTCAGAGGCTTGGATGCGGAACTTCAGACCTTTGGCGTCTGCGGGCATCGACAGCTTGGTATTGGCCGACAGCTGCTTCATGCCGTTGTGCATGTAGCCCAAGCCCGTGATGCCCTTCTTGGTCATCGAATTTAGAAGCGACTGGCCCTGCGGGCTGGCTTGGAAGCGGTCCACAGCCTCAAGGTCGTCAAACAGGAATGGCAGGTCAAAAATCTGCAGTTTCGGTGTGTATTTGCCGAACTTGGCGAGCGAAGGCGCAATGATTTGCACATCGCCCAGCAGCAGCGCCTCGAGCTCCTTGCCGTCGCCGAACAGCTGGCTGTTGGGGAACACCTGCACCTCGACCTTGCCTGGCATTGATTTTTCGACCAGCTCCTTGAATTTGAGCGCAGCCTTGCCTTTGGGCGTGACGTCGGCCACCACGTGGCTGTACTTGACGATGATGGGCGCAGCGTGCGATGCGAAGCCAAGCGAGAGCAGTGCGCTGGCGGCGAGCAGCTTCAGGGTGAATTTCATCGGAGTCTCCGGTGTTGTGGTCAGTGACTCGACGATACGTCTGTGTAAATGTGCTGACAACTGTGGCGATCAACAGGAACAGATCCAGGGGAAACCCTTGATTTTGTTGCGTTTACCCATTTGCAAGCGCGCTGCGGGCGTCGTCTAGCCATTGGGTGCCGATGCGCTGCGCAAGCTCAGCGTGCACGGATTGCACCGCGGCCCGCAGCCGAACGGTTTGACTGGCAGTTGGCTGGTGAATGCGTGTTCTTCCGTATTCGCGCAGAGCCGCCATGGCGTTGTCGTTTTGGGTGTCAGAAATCTGGTTGCCAAAGGTTAAGGCCTCGCGCATTGCGCCAGCTATCAGTCCGCGATCTTGTGCCGGCAGGGCCGCCCAAAAACGCTGGCTGACCACCACCGCGTAGCCCAGGTAACCGTGTTGCGTCAGGCTCAAGTCGGTTTGCACCTCGTGCATGTGCTGGGTCCAGAAGTTGGAAATGGGGTTTTCCGTACCGTCCACCACGTGAGCGGCCAGCGCTTCCCGCGTCTCGCTAAAGGCGAGCGTGACGGGCTTTGCGCCGAGCGCACGCATTTGTGCGGCAAGCACGCGAGAGGCCTGGATGCGCATGCGCTGACCGACGAAATCGGCTGGCGCGAGCAGCGGACGGTTGGCGCTCATGTGCTTAAAACCGTTGTCCATGAAGCCTAGACCCAGCAGGCGCTGGCGCTCCAGCCGCGCCAGCATGCGTTGGCCAAGAGGGCCCTGCGTAATGCTGCGTACGCCCGCCAAGTCGGGGAAAAAGAACGGTAGGTCGAACAGTTCAAATTCCGGGAAACCGATGCGGCCGAACTTGGACAGCGAGGGGGCCAGAATTTCGACCGCCCCAAGTTGCAGCGCCTGCATCTCGTCGTGGTCGCCGTACAGCTGCCCTTCAGGGTAAACCGCTACGGAAATTCTCCCGTCCGAGCGCTCCTGCACCAAGGCGCGAAACCGCTGTGCGGCCAACCCCTTTGGGGTGTCTTCTGCCACCACATGGGAAAACCGGATCGTGAAAGACTTAGGCGCTGCCCGCAGCATCAGGCTCTGCGTGGTCAGGCCGAGCGCCGCGCCAGCCAGCATCGCACGGCGGCGCGAAGGTCCAGATGCCGGGTTCACGGTCTTCATGCCCGCTATGCTACGTCTCAGGGCAATTCTCGCCACTCCCATGCAACCCTTGCCTCATACGCCGCCGCTTGACTTTGCCCTTCTGCAGCAGACGCTGCCCGGGCAAGGGCCACGAAGCCGCCGCACCTTGTGGTGGCTTCTCGGTCTTTTGCTGCTGCTGGTGGCCTCGGTGGTGGCGCTGGTGCTGTACTTGAACGCTTTTGAGCACGAGGAAGAAGAGCGCCGCCGTATCTCCGATGGGCAATGGCTGGAGCAAAGCGTGCGCTTTCACTTTGTGCGGCTGGAAGAGGATTTGCGCGTGCTGGCGCGCCAAGCATTGCAAATCGAGGGCTCTGCGGGGCCGCGCGAGCCCACGGTGCAAGGCGGCTTGTTGTGGAATCAGCCGGGTGCCATCCTTTGGCATGGCTGGCAGCCACGTAGCACTGCCCCCGACGCAGAGGGGCCTGAAATTTTCCAACAGGCGCGTGCCGCCAACCCATGGAATGAAGACGCCCTTTCCACCATGCTGGCGATTGCCGTGGGCCTGCACCGGTCGAGCTATGCGGGGCCGCTGCGTGACAGCCATGGTCTGGTGACCGACACGGTCTGGCTGGCGGTGCCGTATTTCGAGCGCGGGGAGTTTCTGGGCAACTACTTGGCGGCGCTGTCCATGAAAAACTGCGTGGACGGCTTGGTGCCGGCGTGGTTCAAGCAGACGCACCGCATTGGCCTTGCGAACGACGCCGCTTGGGGTGGCGAAGTGGACCACCCAAACGGGCTGGCCCCATACCTTGCGGCCATGAATCTGCCGGGCACCGACATGTTCATCGAAATTGCGCCGCTTCGTGCACAGCCGGCAACGGTGCCCCGCATTTTCCTTTTGGTGGCGCTGCTGTTTCTCGCAGGCATGTTGGTCAGTCTGTTGGCACTGCGCCGCGACATCGCCAAACGCCAGCGGGTGCAGGCGCTGCTGGAGGCGCAGATGGTGCTGCGCACGGCGATGGAAGGCTCGGTCTCGATTGGTATGCGTGCCTGGGCCTCAAACGGGCAGATTTTGTACGTCAACGAAGCCTTTTGCCGCATGGTGGGCTACAGAGCTGAAGAGCTGATCGGCCGCCGTGCGCCGATGCCATACTGGCCCGCCAACCGTGCGGACGAGCTAAGCGTCATGCACCACGAAGTAATCACTAAGGGAACGCGCGGCGAAGGCGTGGAAGTGCAGTTTGAGCACCGCGACGGACACTTGGTGGAGGTGCTGATCCACGAGGCGCCCCTCGTCACCGCCAGCGGGGAGCATGTGGGCTGGATGAGTTCGGTGCTCGATGTAAGCGAAAAGAAGCATGTCGAGCGCCTGGCTGCCCAGCAGCAGGAGCGCCTGGAGGCCTCTGGTCGGCTGGTGGCAGTGGGCGAGGCGGCGTCCACGTTGGCGCACGAGCTTAACCAACCCTTGGGTGCGCTGAGCAGCTTTGCGCATGGGCTGCTCAACCGCCTGCGCGACCAAAGTGTCTCACCCGAGGAAATCGAGCGTGTTGTGCAGCGGATGGCGCGCCTGTCGGACAAGGCGGGCGGCATCATCCAGCGCGTCAACGCCTTTGCGCGCCAGCGCGAGATGGTGATGGCGCCGGTGGAGCTGACGCATTTCGCGCAGCGCTGCATCGCGGCCCAGCCCCGAAGCGGTGACGCTCAGGTGCAATGGTCAGGCTCGCCCGCCCGCATCTGGGTGCATGGCGACGAGCTGCTGCTTGAGCATGTGGTGAACAACCTTCTCGGCAACGCGCTCGCATGGGCGCAGCGTGGCCGAGGGTCGGCCCGGGTGCGCGTGGCGGTGAATCTGCGCGAGGGCGAACAGGCCGCCACATTGGCGGTGGCCGACAGCGGGCCTGGCGTGGATGAGAATGCGCGGGAGCAAATTTTCAACGCATTTTTCAGCACCCAGGAAGGCGGTATGGGCATGGGGCTGGCCATTTGCCGCTCGATTGTGGAGGCGCACCACGGCCGCATCGAGGTGGGTGCCGACAGTGCCTTGGGGGGCGCACTCTTTACCGTCTGGCTGCCACTGACCCGCAGCGCCGCCCACCCCGCGAAGGAGCCCGCATGAACCGCGCCGCCATTCACATCGTGGACGACGACACCGACGTGCGCGACGGCCTGGCCTGGCTGTTCGACTCGCGCGGCTACCACGCAGCGACGTGGGCCAGAGGCGACGTCTTTTTGCAGGCATTGGGCGCGTTCGCAACTGAGTGGGGGCACGCTGTGGTGCTGATGGATATTCGCATGGAGCCGCTCTCGGGCCTGGAGACTTTCGAGCGCATGCAGCAACTCGCCTGCCCGTGGCCGGTGCTCTTTCTGACCGGCCATGGCGATGTGGGCATGGCGGTGGCGGCGGTGAAAAATGGCGCCTGGGATTTTCTGGAAAAGCCCTTCCAGGACAACCTGCTGGTCGACCGCGTGGAGCAGGCACTTGCCGCCGCCAGTGCGCAGCGTGTCGAAAGCGAGCAGATCCAGCGGCTGCGCAGTGCCTTGGTCAACTTGAGCCAACGCGAGCGCGAAGTGCTCGCCGAACTGCTGCGCGGCCACTACAACAAGACGATTGCCGACCACCTTGGCATCACCCAGCGCACGGTGGAATTTCACCGTGCAAACATTTTTGCCAAGCTCGGTGTGCAGTCGGCTGTGGAACTGGCGCACCAACTGGGCAGGCTGGAGGCACTCCCACCCTCACCAAGCGAGGGCTGAGCGCAGCTAAGCCCCTTTGCTGCGCTGCGGAAAAGGGGCTTTCTTTTTGACATTCAGGCTCAGGCTGAAAAAATGGGTCGGGTGTACCTCTGCAGTGCTTGCGCTGCCCACCCACTGGAGCCCCATGAGCCAAGTCCGATTCCTGCCTTCTCTTTTTACCGCGCTCGCGCTGCTCGCTGGCAACAGCGCCGCCATCGCACGCGACATGGTCGCCGTGGACCGCAACGAAATCAACATGCGTGCCGGCGCTGGCACGCAGCACGAAGCGCTGTGGGTGCTCAGCCGAGGCTACCCACTTCAGGTGCTCGCCAAGCAGGGGAAGTGGCTGAAGGTGCGCGACTTTGAGAACGACCGAGGCTGGGTCTACAAGCCACTCACCAGCACGCGCGCGCAGCACCATGTGGTCAAGGCGCGGGTGGTCAATATTCGCAGCAAACCCAGCGTGCAAAGCCGTGTGCTCGCCAAAGCAACGCACGGCGAAATTCTCAAAACGCTGGGCCGCAAGAACGACTGGGTCAAGGTGCAGCAGGACGGCGGCCCGGTGGGCTGGGTCGCACGCCGACTGGTCTGGGGGTGGTAGCCACCTCCACAGGCGCTGGCGCGCCCGGTCTCGCGGAGACCAATGCTTCGTTGCGCGTGCTTAGCCTCAACGTAGGCCTTTGCCAGCGCTTGCGCGCAGGCGAGCGTTCGGTACTGTCGGCGATTGGCAAGCATCCTGTTGCGGGGACGGTGGCCGTCGGGCGGCTGGGCCTTGCGGGTGACGAGCAGGCCGACTTAAGCGTGCACGGTGGTCTTGGTAAGGCGGTGTATGCCTACCCCGCGGCGCATTACCCATTCTGGCGAGCCGAGCGGCGTGAGCGCGGCGTCAGTCTTTTTGACGAAGAGCTGCCTCCCGGCTTTATGGGCGAGAACCTTACCGTGGAAGGCCTGCTGGAAAACGAGGTGTACGTCGGCGACCGCCTGCACTTCCCCGACTGCGTGCTGCGCGTCAGCGCACCGCGCGAGCCCTGCTACAAATTCAATGTGGTGATGGGCTTTGCGCAAGCCGGCCGTGCGATGGCAATTGCCGGGTGCTGCGGCTACTACTTGGCGGTCGAGCAAATCGGCAGCATTGCTGCGGGGCAGACCGGCCGGCTGGAGCGCGGCCAACGGGGTTTGAGCATTGCCCAAGCGTTTGCGGGCAAGTTTGCCAAGCACGCGCGCTAAGTTTCGAACGCACGAGTATCAAAAAAATAGCTGCCAGCGCTTTATCCATAAGCCCTAGCAGCGATTTTTACCAAAAGTTTTTGGCTGAATTTCAGCGTGCCGCGTCTGGCAGCTCGATCTTCACCTCAAGCACTTCGAGGTTGTCCTGGCGCTCCAGGCTCACCTTGAGGTCGTCTGGGTTGATCTTGACGTACTTGCTGATCACCGCCACCAGTTCGCGCTGCAGCGCGGGCAGGTAGTCGGGCTCGGCGGCGCTGCGGCCGCTGCGTTCGTGCGCCAGGATGATCTGCAGACGTTCCTTGGCGACGCTGGCGGTTTTCTTTTTTTCGCCCAGCAGGAAAGAGAGGAAAGACGCCATGGCTTATTTGCTCCCGAACAGGCGTTTGAAGAAGCCGGGTTTCTCGGCGTCGATGAAGCGCAGCGGCTTGTCTTCGCCCAAAAAGCGGTCGATCACGTCCTTGTAGGCCTCCGAGACGTCGGTGCCCTGTAAGTGGATCGCCGGCAGCCCTTGGTTGGAGGCCTGCAGCACCACTTCCGATTCCGGGATGACGCCGATGAGCTTGATGCGCAGGATGTCCTGAATGTCTTCCAGGCTCAGCATCTGCCCCTCTTGCACACGGCCGGGGTTGTAGCGGGTAATGAGCAGGTGTTCCTTGATCGAATCACCGCCTTCGATGGCGCGCTTGGTCTTGCTGCCCAGCATGCCCAGGATGCGGTCCGAGTCGCGCACCGAGGAAACTTCTGGGTTCGTCACCAGCAAGGCTTCGTCGGCGAAATGCATCGCCAGCAGCGCCCCGCTCTCGATTCCCGCGGGGGAGTCGCAGACGATGTATTCAAAGTCCATTGCTGCGAGATCTTCGAGCACTTTGCCCACGCCTTCGAGCGTCAGCGCATCCTTGTCCCGGGTTTGCGACGCGGCCAAGACGAACAGGTTCTCGCAGTTCTTGTCTTTGATCAGTGCCTGGTTCAGGTTGGCTTCACCCTGAATGACGTTGATGAGGTCGTACACCACGCGGCGCTCGCATCCCATGATGAGATCGAGGTTGCGCAGGCCGACGTCAAAGTCGATCACGGCAGTTTTGTGGCCGCGCAGGGCGAGGCCGGAAGCAAAAGCAGCGCTGGTGGTGGTCTTGCCCACGCCACCCTTGCCGGAGGTCACGACGACGATTTTGGCCATATGCGAAAGGTCTCTGTCGGTTGTTTCAGAAAAAAGGGAAGGGGTCACAGCGGCTCGATTAGGAGCTTGTCGCCGTCGAGCCGCACCTGAGCCGGTTTGCCGCGCACGCTGTCGGGCAGCTCGGTCTCGGTGGTGCGGTAGGTGCCGGCAATGGAAACCAGCTGCGGTTCCAAGCAGGTCGAAAAGATGCGTGCCGCCGTATTTCCGCGCGCCCCGGCGATGGCGCGGCCACGCAGCGGGGCGTAGACGTGGATGTTGCCGTCCGCAATCACCTCTGCGCCAAAGCTCACCACGGCCAGCACCACGAGGTCGGCGCCGCGGGCGTACACCTGCTGGCCCGAGCGCAGAGGTTTGTCGATCACCATGGTGCCAGGGCCCGGTACTGGGACTTCTATGGGCACCTCGATTTGCACTTCGCGGATTTCGACTTCATGCGGTACGGGCCGCGCAGGCGCCTCAATGCGGTGGGGCGCGGCGTCCGGCGCTGGTGCCAGGCCCGCGGCTGCAGCGTCGGCCATTTGCGCCGGGTTTCCGCCGCGCACTGCCACTGGCAGCGTGCTGTGCGCGCGCAGTGCAGCGCACAGCGCAGGGAAATCGAGCGGTTCTTGCACTTCGCGCAGGAGCACCAAGTCGATCAGCACCGCGTCTTGGTCGAAAAAACCGGGGTCGTCCTCGAGGCGCTCGGCCAGGTCGGCAGCGAGCTGCGTCGGGTCGGGTGAGCGAAGCAGCACCGCCACCACGGGGAGCGATGCGCTTTTGAGTTCCAAACGGATGCGGGCCGGGCCCGCCGTGTCTGCGGCCATGGGGTATGAAGCAAGGTGCGCGCCGAGCCAAACGGGGGCTCCACGCGAAAAAGACCGAGTGTACTTGGCACCCATTCGGCCCTTTTATCGGCATCGCAGGGCGAGGCAGCGCGCCAACGCACAGCCGCCCGCCTGTACTTCGATAATCGCCGGATGACCGATGCACGCAAACCCCACCTCGACGCCCTTGCCATCTCGCTGCTGCTGGCCTGCTGCATGTTCTGGGGCTTTCAGCAGGTGCTGGTAAAAGCGACTGTGGCCGAGGTCGCGCCGGTATTTCAGGCGTTTGTCCGCTTTGCGATTGCCACAGCGGCGGTGGTCCTGTGGTGTTTGTGGCGCGGTGTGCCGCTGGGGCCTGAGCGTACGCAGCAGGCTTCGGGCGAGGCGCAGCTTGGACGGGCTGCGTTGTGGGGGGGGGCTGTTGGCAGGTGCGTTGTTCGCGGGAGAGTTCGCTTGCATCTACATTGGCCTGCAATACACCCAAGCGTCCCGCCTGACGGTGTTTTTGTATTGCGCGCCGTTTTGGGTGGCGCTCATCTTGCCCCGCTTCGTCGCCGGTGAAGGGCTCGTCGGCTGGCAATGGCTCGGGTTGGCGGGTGCTTTTGTTGGTGCCGCCTTGGCATTGGGCGATGGGCTGTGGCACCCGGCCGTACAGGCCCAGCCGCTTGCGTGGCTGGGCGACCTGCTAGGGCTTGTTGCTGGGCTGATGTGGAGCTTGACTACGGTCGTGATCCGCTCCACGCCTATGGGCCGCCTAGCGCCGGCCAAACAGTTGCTCTATCAGGTGGGCGTGAGTACTGCTGTGCTACCTCTGCTGTCGCTCGCGCTTGGAGAGCGGTGGTCGCTCGATCTGAGCACCTTTGCCTGGGTTTCGCTGCTGCTGCAATCGCTGGTCGGCGCATTTGCCAGCTATCTGGCCTGGATGTGGATGCTTGCGCACTACAACGCGACCAAAATGTCGTCTTTTGTGTTCCTCACGCCAGTGTTTGCCCTGCTCTTTGGCGCGCTGTGGTTGGATGAGCAGGTTACGCCGGGGCTGCTGGCGGCGCTGTCGCTGGTGGCTGTGGGCATTGTGGTCGTCAATCGCCGCCCGCGCAGGCCGGCCGCGGTGTAGGTCCCGCGCTGACGCACGGGACGGCGCTGTCCTGACGCGCCTTGCCCGCTGCAAGGGCCACAGTGGAGTTTGGCCGCGTGCAACCCGCAAGCGGCGAAACTTTATGAGGACACCATGGCACACAGCAATCTTTTGGGTGGCGACGAGATCGCCCAGCAGCCAGACGGGCGCAGCGCAGAGGCGCTCGGCACCAGCAGCAACTCCGACAGTGGCAGCGACGTGGTCGGCACGCTAAGCCGCGCCGAGCTTCAAAGCGACAGCGATGCCAATGGAACAGGCGAAGGTGCGGACGTGGAGCGCGACAACGCAGGCATCGGCCGCGACATTCGACCCGACCGCGTGCGCGGCATCGACGAAATCAGAGCGCCGGGCACGCTGGACAGCGAGATTGACCAACTTGCCAATGACGACGATGCGGCGCCTGGCGAAGCACCTTCGGTGTAGAGGACAGGGAGCCGCTGCTATGTACTTTGAAGGCTTATCGCTCTGGTGCTACCGCTGGTTTTCGCCTAGAACGCAACATCTCACCAATGATGAATCTAAGTCTTCATCGCATAACCGCGGCGGCAGCAAACAAATAGCCATTCTGCAGATGGCTGCTTTGGATGGTGGGCCAGCCAAGCGGTTAGGCCAATAGCGCTTCAATCGCAGCGCGCGTTGCGAGCAACTCCTTGGGAAGGTGGTATGCAAGCTTTGCGAAATGCTCGTCGTGGAGCTTGAGTTCGTCTTTCCAGGCCGCTTTGTCGATGGCGGTCACGGTGTCAAATTGCGCCGCGCTGAAGTCAAGGCCAGTCCAGCTGATCTCGCTGTATTGCGGGGCTATGCCAAACATGGTTTCTTGGCCAGCGGCCTTGCCTTCGATGCGGTCGAGCATCCATTTGAGCACTCGCATGTTCTCCCCATAGCCGGGCCAGACAAACTTACCGTCTGCATCCTTGCGGAACCAGTTGGTGGTGAAGATAAGCGGCAAGGTGGCACCCGATGCTTTGAGCTTGGCGCCCAAGTCCAACCAGTGCTGGAAATAATCGCTCATGTTGTAGCCGCAGAACGGCAGCATGGCAAAGGGATCGCGCCTCACCACGCCCTGCTGGCCAAAAGCCGCTGCGGTGGTCTCGGAGCCCATGGTCGCTGCCATGTAGACGCCGTCTTGCCAGTTGCGCGCCTCGGTCACCAGCGGCACCGTCGTCGAACGGCGACCGCCAAAGATGAAGGCGTCGATGGGTACGCCGGCCGGGTCGTCCCAAGCGGGGTCGAGCGCGGGGTTGTTGGTCGCGGCCACGGTGAAACGCGAGTTGGGGTGCGCAGCCTTGGCGCCGGTGTCTTTGGCGATCTGGGGCGTCCAGTCGTTGCCCTTCCAGTCGATCAAGTGGTCTGGTAGCGCGCCGGTGTCTTTCTCCAAACCTTCCCACCACACATCACCATCGTCGGTCAGCGCGACGTTGGTAAAAATGACGTCGCGGTTCAGCGAGCGCATGCAGTTGGGGTTGGTGTGCATGTTGGTGCCGGGTGCCACGCCGAAGTAACCCGCTTCGGGGTTGATGGCGCGCAGCTTGCCGGCGGCATCGGGCTTGATCCAGGCGATGTCGTCGCCAATGGTGGTCACGCTCCAACCATCAAAGCCGGCCGGTGGTACCAGCATGGAGAAGTTGGTTTTGCCGCAGGCGCTGGGGAACGCCGCCGCCACGTGGTACTTCTTGCCTTCTGGGTTGGTGACGCCCAACACCAGCATGTGCTCGGCCAGCCAACCTTGGTCGCGCCCCATGGTCGACGCGATGCGCAGAGCCAGGCACTTCTTGCCGAGCAGGGCATTGCCACCATAGCCTGAGCCATAGGACCAGATTTCGCGGGTTTCCGGGTAATGGACGATGTATTTCACGCTGGGATTGCACGGCCAGCTGGTCTGGTCTTTCTCACCAGCGGCCAGCGGTGCACCCACGGTGTGCATGCAGGGCACAAACTCGCCCTCGGCGCCGAGCACGTCGTACACCGCCTTGCCCATGCGCGTCATCAGGCGCTGGTTCACCGCCACATAAGCGCTGTCGGTCAGCTCAACGCCAATGTGGGCGATGGGGCTGCCGAGCGGTCCCATCGAGAACGGCACCACATACATGGTGCGACCGCGCATGCAGCCGTCAAACAGCGGCGCCAGGGTGGTACGCATTTCTGCAGGCGCCATCCAGTTGTTGGTCGGGCCGGCGTCTTCCTTGGCGTTAGAGCAGATGTAGGTGCGATCTTCCACGCGCGCGACGTCCGACGGATCGGACAGTGCGAGGAAGCTGTCGGGGCGCTTGGCGGGGTTGAGCCGGGTAAAAGTGCCGGCATCCACCAATTGCTGGCAGAGGCGGTCGTACTCTTCTTTTGAGCCGTCGCACCAGAAAATACTTTCTGGCTTGCACACGGCCGCCATGTCCGCCACCCAGGCAAGCAGCCGGGTGTTCTTGACATAAGCGGGCGCGCTGAGATTCAGGCCCGGCGTGGTGGGTGCGTTCATGGAAGCTTCCTTAAGTTGAAATCGGTTTTTCAAAGGAAGCGGGGCGAACCGGGGCGGGCGAGGCGGCGCGGATGCGTTGCTGAGCAGCCTTTGAAAAAACGGCTCGGGAAGCACAGTCGGCTCTGGGAGCGCGCGGTGCCCGAAGGCCAAGGCACATCCACAGGCTCCACGGGTCGGCTGGGAGATCGATTTTAGGAAGAAGGGACGGCACTGTCTGTCAGACATGCGCAATATTCATGCAAAACGCGCATGAAGTTATGCATTTTCACGGGATCCCGACCAGCGTTCAAAGCCCGTCCTGCGCAGTTCGCACGCCGGACAATTGCCACACCCGTAGCCCCAAGCCTGCAATGCGCCGCGTACGCCTTCATAACAGGTGTGGGTATCCTCAACGATCAAGTTCACCAGTGCCATGCCGCCCAACTCGCGCGCCATGGCCCAGGTTTGCGCCTTGTCCAGCCACATCAAGGGGGTTTCAATGGTGAAGCTTTGCCCCATGCCGAGCGAGAGCGCCGCTTGCAACGCCTTGAGGGTGTCGTCCCGGCAATCGGGATAGCCCGAATAATCCGTCTCGCACATGCCACCTACCAAGGTGCGAAGTCCCCGCCGATAACCGACGGCGGCTGCGAGTTGAAAAAACAGCAGGTTGCGGCCAGGCACGAAGGTGTTGGGCAGGCCTGCGTCGCCGAGCGCGATGGCTTTGTCTTGAGTCAAGGCGCAATCGCTGATCTGGCCGAGCACGGTCAAATCCAGCAGGTGGTCGTCGCCCAAGCGTCCTTGCCACTGGCCGAAGTTTTTGCGCAGCGCTGCCAGCACCTGCAGGCGGGCGTCGAGTTCGACCCGGTGGCGCTGGCCGTAGTCAAAGCCTATCGTCTCCACACGCTCGAAATGCTCAAGCGCCCAGGCGAGGCAGGTGGTGGAATCCTGACCACCCGAAAAGAGAACCAGAGCGTGACAGTTGCGCATGAAAGCTCCCTCCAATGAAAAAGCCCCGCAGTGCGGGGCCTGGTGTTGAGCCAAATGCGGCTCAGGCCATGTAAACCGCAATCATTGCCAGCAAAAAAATCATGATGGCGCCAACCACAGGCAGCACAACGGGAATCACATGCACCACCGACTCCACGGGGTCGACCGGCTGGGTGGGTACGGGGCTGTGGGGATCTGACATCGTTGGGCTCCTGAGACTGCGAAATACGGCGATTCTAGATGGCTCAGCGCAAAACTGCTTCCATGCCTGCAGCGCGCAGCTTTTCCAGCACCTCTTGCACATGCGCTTTGCCGCGTGCTTGCAGCACCAGTTCGATCTCCACGTTTTGCGCGGCCAGCAGCGTAAACGCGCGCTGGTGGTGCACTTCCTCGATGTTGGCGCCTGCGTCGGCCACGGTCTTGGTGATGGCCGCCAGCACTCCGGGCACGTCGCGCGCGCTCACTTGAATGCGTGCGAGGCGCCCCGAGCGCACCATGCCGCGCTCGATGATGGCGGCCAGCAGCAGCGGGTCGATGTTGCCTCCACACAGCACCAGCCCGACCCGCTTGCCTTTGAAGCGCTCCGGATAGCGCACCAGCGCGGCCAGACCGGCTGCGCCCGCCCCTTCGACCAAGGTCTTTTCGATCTCCAGCAGCATCAGCACGGCCTGCTCGATGTCGCCTTCGTCCACCAGCACCAAATCGTCCACCAAACGGCGCACCACTTCCAGCGTGACCGTGCCTGGCGTTCCCACCGCAATTCCCTCGGCAATAGTCGAAGTGCCTTGCTCGTGGTGCGTTCCCTTGACGGCGTTGACCATCGCTGGAAAGCGCTCGGTCTGCACGCCAATGATTTCGATATCGGGTCGCAGCGCCTTGGCCGCGGTGGCCACACCTGCAATCAGGCCACCGCCGCCAACGGCAATGACCAGCGTGTCGAGGTCAGGCACTGCGGCGAGCATCTCCAGCCCCAGCGTGCCCTGCCCCGCGGCAACGGCCTCGTCGTCGTAGGGGTGCACAAACACAAAGCCCTTGTCCTCAGCAAGGCGGTAGGCGTGCTGGCGCGCTTCATCCAGGGTGCTGCCCTGCAGCACCACTTCGGCGCCAAAGCCGCGCGTCCGCTCCACTTTCACGCCGGGTGTGAAGCTCGGCATGACGATGACGGCGCGAATACCCAAACGCTGCGCGTGGTAGGCCACACCTTGGGCGTGGTTGCCGGCACTCATGGCAATCACCCCGCGCGCGCGCTCCTCTGGGGTGAGCTGCACCAGCTTGTTGCAGGCGCCGCGCTCTTTGAACGAAGCGGTGAACTGCAGGTTCTCGAACTTGAGAAAGACCTGCGCGCCAACGATCTCCGAGAGCGTGCGGGATTCGACGCAGGGAGTGTCCAGAATCTGGCCTTGTAGGCGGGACGCGGCGTCCTGAATGTCTTGAAGGGTGATCATGCCCATCATTGTTGCGGCGAATGCCGCATGGCGGGATCGATTTTTACGAAATCCGCCAAAAACTCAAAGGCAAGTGCGTAAATTGGGTTTCGCCGATGGTGGTCTTTGGGCGAGTACTAACGCTCAGGCGCGCCCCCGCGAAGGCCAGTAGGCTTGCGCCAGATTAAAACGCCCAGTAACAAGGCGTATCAAAATGCGCACTGGTAGGACTATTTCCTCACGCAAAGGGCCCCAGCACCATGCACCCAGACCGCCAGCGCACCATCCGCGAGCTGTTCGATGCGTACATCGAGATGTATGCGGCACGGGACGCGCGCTTGATGGAGCGCTTCAGCCAAAACTTCAGTGGCTACGCAGGCAGCCGGGAGACGCTGATCCAGAGCCGCGCGGAATGGATCGAGATCACGCGACGGGATTTCTCACAGGTGCCGGGCCGCATCCGCATCGAAATGCTCGACATCGCGCTGCAGGATCTGAGCGACGACGTGGCCATGGTCACCGCCTTCTTCCACATCCATTTGCCCGCCGGTGGACACTCGCTGGCAAAGGAAGTGGCGCGACTCGTGCTGGTGTTCCGTCTCGAAGAGGGCGAGTGGATGATTGCGCACAGTGGCATTTCCGTGCCATACCACAGCGCGCAGGACGATGAAATCTACCCACTCAAGAGCCTGCAGCAAGAAAACAGCAAGCTGCAGGCATTGGTCGCCGAGCACACAAAGGCCCTGCATGAAAGCCAGGCCCATTACCGCTTGCTCATGGAGGACGCGCGGGACGTCCTCTGGCGCGCGGACGCCCGGCTAAATATTCTGTACATCAGTCCGGCCGACCAACGTCTGCGGGGCTACCACGCAGACGAAGTGGTGGGGCGCCCTGTTTTTGAGATGTTCACGCAGGAAGGCGTCGCACTCGTCAAGGGCCTGCTTAAGAACCGGGCGCTTCTCGGAGATCCGTCTACTACACAAGACTATCTAACCTTTGAGGCCCAACATCGCTGCAAGGACGGCCGCCTCATCTGGGGCGAGGTGACTTCCAAGCTAGACCTTGACCCGCAGGGCAACATCGTCGGTTACCACGGCATTACGCGAGAAATCACCGAGCGCAAAGCGCTGGAAGACCAGGTGCGCGAATTGGCGTTCCACGACCAGCTCACCCATCTGGCCAACCGTCGCCTGCTGCTTGAGCACTTGGATCAGGCCATGTCGGCCAGCAAACGCAGCCAGCGCCACGGTGCACTGCTGTTTCTCGACCTCGACAACTTCAAGTCTCTCAACGACACCCATGGCCACGCGGTAGGAGACTTGCTGCTGATCGAAGTGGCTCACCGCTTGACGACGTGCGTGCGCGAAGCCGATACCGTGGCGCGTTTTGGCGGCGACGAGTTCGTTGTGCTGTTGTGCGAGCTTGGCACGCAATCGGAGCAGGCCGGTGCACAGGCCGCCGCCATTGCAGAGAAAGTCCGCGAGCGCCTGGCCGAGCCTTATGTGCTTCCGGCCCTCGGCCCCAGCGCAGCGAGCGACACCATTGAGCACCGCTGCACCGCAAGTATTGGAGTAGCGCTTTTCCATGGGCGCGACGAGCACCAGAACAGCGTGCTCGACCGGGCAGATGCTGCGATGTACAAAGCCAAGGAAGATGGGCGCAACCGGATTCGGTTTGCTGCCTAGTCCGTGAATGCACGGCTGATTTAATTGCGGGGCTAGGACCGCCCTAATCACCTCGGTCTGATCAAGTGTGATCGCTTCTGGTGCTTTCTGGATAGGCGCGAGATTGGTATTTGACTTCCCTCCTGTTTCGAGCGGTACTCCACACCAGCGTCCATTCCGTTTCTCAGGTGTTGTGTAGCCTACCAGCGGGCCCGCAGCCGGTCGTAAGCGTAGGTGCCAAGCTGCCGGTGCGCGGAAGGGGTGACGTAGACCGAATCCGCAAATACGTAGAGATTGCTGTTGGCGCCTGGTACCAAAGTGGCAGGCGTACACAAGGCCGAGTTGACCTGCCCCGACCCGATTCCGATCCCGGCGCCCCCATCCACCGAAGTGCAGATCGCTTGCGTTGAGTTTGAGAAGGAATACGCACCCGGAACCGTCTGGAACACGTTCACGTAGTAGGCAGAGTCGACGTAGAGCACGTGCTCACCCAAATCGTTGATGTCAATCAGCATGCTCTGGTTGAGCGCTGCGCTGGCGCGACTTAGCAGGTCTTTTCGGGCATCTGTCAGCGTGTCCGACCACGGTGTAATGCCGAGGTCGTAGGTTCCAGATACCAACACATGAGGGGCTCCTGCGTTCACCAAGCGGCGCACCTGTGCTGCAAGCAGTTTGCCGTTTGCTTTTGCCTCAGTCAGATATGCCTCATCTGTCAAAGTGCCTGCACGCACCGCTGCCATGCCGACGATCAGATCGCTAATACCGCCGTTGACTGTGACCAAGTCGTTGGCAGAAAAGCTGTGTGTCGCCAGAAACGTGTCAATTTGCACAGTGACTGTGGGAGTATTCGCATCCCCCGCCGCATCGGGCGTGGCGGCTATGCGGGCATTGCCTTGCGCATAGCTAAGGCCACCGGAGGAAGCGCTGGTGATGGTCTTTCCGTAGCGGTCCGCCAGTTGCTGCGTCCAATTGTTGATGCTGCCGTCGTTGACGGTGTAGCGGGCGCCCTTCTGGCCGACGTCGCTGTAGGCGTCACCAAAGGCGATGAATCGATCCGGGGTGATCGCCGATTCCGTGCTGCTTGAGCCGCAGGCTGTCAGCAGGGCTGCTGCAGCGCAGGCCGCTGCGAGCAGGCTGCGGCGCATCCATTGTGTTGCCATGGTCTGTGTTCTCCGATAGGAATGTTGAGTTTACCGAACTGGCTGGTGATTACGCTGCCGCTCGTTGAAGTCGGTCGCGCACGCCTTCCCACTCGGGCGCCTCGGGCAGCGTTTCCACCCAGATCAGGCGCACGCCGGCGTCGTCGAAACTGCGCAGCACCGCGAATAGTTGCTGCGCGGTGGCTTCGGCGTCGTCGGGCATGCGGCGCAAAAGAATGCGTGAGGAAGCGCTGCTTAGCGGCGTGCGCGCGTAGATGGCCATGTGGGCGGCGTCGGCGCCGAGCAGATCGAGGCCTGTCTGCAGCGCCCGTGCGTCCATCAAGCGCAGGCGCGCCTGCGGTGCGTAGTGCGATTCGAGCGTGCCCGAGGCGCGGGGCGTTGGGGCAGAGAGCGTTTCCTTAGAAGCCAGCTGCTGACCGCACGCCAACTCGATCTGCGCGCGACTGATGGCACCCGGGCGCAGCAGTACCGGCGCGCCGCGGGTGCAGTCGACGATGGTCGATTCGATGCCCACCGCGCAGGCGCCGCCATCAAGCACCAGCAAATTTGCCCCCAGCTCGTCCTGCACATGCTGCGCGGTGGTGGGGCTAATGCGGCCAAAGCGGTTGGCGCTGGGGGCGGCCAGCCCGAATACGGCGCGCTCGCCAGATGCGGGCGCGGCGCAGGCTGCCAGCAGGGCCTGCGCCACCGGGTGCGCTGGGCAGCGCAGCCCAATGCTGTCTTGACCGCCAGCGGCGGCGCTGGCCACGCCGGTGCGGCGCGGCAGGATGACGGTGAGTGGGCCGGGCCAGAAGGCGTCCACCAGCGCCCGCGCGAAATCGGGCACCTCGCGGGCAAAGTGGTCCAGCGCAGCGCTGCCAGTGACGTGCACGATCAAAGGGTGGTCGCTGGGCCGGCCCTTGGTGGTGAAGACTTGGGCTACGGCTGCGTCGCAGCCGGCGTCGGCGGCGAGGCCGTAGACGGTTTCAGTCGGCATGCCGACCAAACCGCCAGCGCGCAGCTGCTGTGCTGCGCGCTCAATGGAGCTGGGAAGGAGGCCGTCCAGAATCATGGTGATTTAGAACCCGGCGATGCCCAGCAGACTGGCTGCGGCCAGTGCAGTGCTGCGCGCCGATTCGGCGGTGGCGGCGGTGACGTTCAAATGCCCCATCTTGCGGCCGTGGCGCGCTTGTGCCTTGCCGTACAAATGCAGGTGGGTGCCGGGAAGCGCCAGCACTTGCGCCCAGGGCGGTGTTTGTGGCGTCTCGCTGCCTGTGAACCACAAATCGCCCAGCAGGTTGAGCATGATGGCTGCGCTGTGCCGACGCGGCGCTGTGAGGGGTAAGCCGGTGAGCGTGCGAACTTGCAGCTCAAACTGCGAAACGTCGCATGCGTTCACGCTGTAGTGGCCGCTGTTGTGCGGCCGTGGCGCGATTTCATTGACGATGAGGCGGCCGTCCTGCAGCACAAAGAACTCCACGCACAAGACGCCCACGTAGTCGAGTTCATTTGCTATGGATTCGGAAGCTGACAGCGCTTGCTGCATAAGCGCTGGCGGCACATTTCCCTCATAAACTTCGGTGACGGCGAGAATGCCCTCCCGGTGCAGGTTGCGCTGCACGGGGAGGTGAACGCAGCTGCCGTCAGCGCCGCGCGCCACGATCACCGAGCATTCCAGCGCCAGCGGCAGCAGCTGCTCCAGCACGCACGGCACGCTGCCCATCGCTTCCCAAGCCGCGGCGAGTTCGGCAGGGGTTTGCACACGCGCCTGGCCTTTGCCGTCGTAACCCATGCGGGAAGTCTTCAGTATTCCTGGCAGCAGGGCCAAGTTCACGTCGGCCAGTTGCGCCGCGGTCTCAATCACTGCATAGGGCGCGCAGGGCACACCGCAGGCGGTGAAGTGGGCCTTCTCATCGGCCCGGTTCTGTGCCACGGCGACCGCGCGGGCAGCGGGCGAGACGGTGCACTGGCCTGCCAGCGCGGCCAACGCTACAGCAGGCACATTCTCGAACTCGGTCGTTACGGCGGCGCAGAGACCAGCGAGCTGGCGCAGGCCATCGGGGTCGTCGTATGCGGTCTGAATGTGGTGGTGGCTCACCCGCCCGGCCGGGCTGTCCGGGTCGGGGTCAAGCACGGCGGTGAAGTAGCCCATGGCCTGCGCGGCGTGCACAAACATGCGCCCAAGCTGGCCGCCGCCGAGCACGCCCAGCGTGGCGCCGGGCAGGATGGGGAGGGGGTTGGCGCTCATGCCGGGGGCAGCTGCATGGCGCGCGCCGCCTCGGTCTGCGCCTTGCGAAAGACGCGCAGCTGCTCGCGCAGCGCCGGGTTGTGGTTGGCCAGCATTGCGACGGCAAACAGCGCGGCGTTGGCAGCACCGGCTGCGCCGATGGCAAACGTGGCCACCGGAATGCCCTTGGGCATTTGCACAATGCTGTGCAGCGAATCCACACCCTGCAGGTGGCGGCTTGGCACCGGTACGCCGAGTATTGGCACGGGTGTTTTGGCCGCCAACATGCCCGGCAGGTGCGCCGCGCCGCCAGCGCCGGCGATGATGGCCTGCAGCCCGCGGCCCACCGCGCTTTCGGCGTAGGCGAACATGTCGTCGGGCATGCGGTGCGCCGAGACCACCTGCGCTTCGTAGGCGATCCCAAATTGGCTGAGAATCTCGACTGCGTGCTGCATGGTGTCCCAGTCGCTGCTGGAGCCCATGACGACGCCGATCTGGGGGTTTGTCATAGTGTCTGGAGGCGCAGCGCCCGTGGGTCTGCGCTAGAGTGAACCCGCAATTTTACTTTTGGGGCGCCATGTGCGCCCCGCTGCCCTTGGAAAACGATTCGCATGATCGATGTCACCCTCGAAAATTTTGAAGCCGAAGTCATTACCGCCTCACTCAGTGTGCCGGTGTTGGTGGACGTCTGGGCCGAATGGTGCGGCCCGTGCAAACAGCTCGGCCCGCAGCTTGAACTCCTGGAGACCGAGTACGCCGGCCGCTTCGCCTTGGCCAAGCTCGACGCCGACAAGGTGCCCGAGATCGCAGGCCAGTTGTCGCAGATGTTTGGCACGCGCAGCATCCCGCTTTGCGTGCTGTTCGTGCAAGGCCAGCCGGTCGACGGTTTCGTCGGCGCGCTGCCGCCGGCGCAACTGCGCGCCTTCCTCGACAAACACGTCCCCACCGAAGGCGCCTTAGAGGCCGAAGCCGAGGTGGACGAAGCCCACGCGCTGCTTGATGCCGGCGACACCCAGGCAGCGCTGGCCAAGATGGCAGACGCCTTAGCCGCCGACCCCGCGAACGATGACGCGCGTTTTGACTACGTGCGCCTGCTCACGGGCACCGGCGCCTACGAAGAGGCCGAGGCGCTGCTGCACGAGCCGCTGGCGCGCATCCCCAAACCGCTGCGCTTTGAGGCGCTTGCGCACTGGCTGGCGGCGCTGCAGTTTGTGCAACAAGACGACCGCGGCAACTGGCCGATCGCGCAATTCGATGCGCAGATCGCGCAGAACAAGCGCGATTTCGACACCCGCCTGGCCAAGGCGCGCGTGCTGATGGCCGAAGGCCAATGGACCGCCGCCATGGACGAGTTGCTCGAGATCGTCATGCGCGACAAGGCCTGGCAAGACGGCGCTGCGCGCAAACTCTACGTGGCCATTTTGGAGCTGCTCACGCCGCCAAAGCCCAAGGCCGACGCCGGCGTACCCGGCAAGAGCGCGGGCGGTATTGCGCTGATGGGCAAGTCGGCGGTGCAGCAGGACGAAACCCAAGCGCTGCTGGACACCTACCGCCGCAGACTGAGCATGGCGCTCAATTGATCAAGAGGTCGATTGCTACTATAACGAGAGCTGCTAGCGCTTATAGATTAAGGGCTAGAGCCTGATTTCTTATAAAATTCAGGCGGTGAGGCGTTCAAGCGCCTCGCGGTATTTGGCGGCAGTTTTTTCAATCACCGCCTCCGGCAGGCGCGGCGCGGGCGGGGTTTTGTCCCAGGACTTACCGCCCACCTGGGCCTGCTCCAGCCAGTCGCGCACGAACTGCTTGTCGTAGCTGGGCGGGTTCTCGCCGGCAGCCAGCGCAGCCTCGTAGCCTTCGACTGGCCAGTAGCGTGAGCTGTCGGGCGTGAGCACCTCGTCCATTAGCACCAGCGTGCCGTCAGGAGCCAGGCCAAACTCGAACTTGGTGTCGGCAATGATCATGCCCTTCTCAAGGGCGATGGCCGCCGCGGCTTCGTACAGTGCAATGCTGATATCGCGAATGCGGCCGGCGTGCTCCGCGCCAATCATCTCCACCGTGCGCTCAAACGTGATGTTCTCGTCGTGCTCGCCAGCTGCTGCCTTGGCCGCTGGCGTGTAAATGGGCGCAGGCAGGCGGGCTGCATTCGTCAAGCCAGGCGGCAAGGCCACGCCGCAGACCGTTTGCGTCGCTTGGTACTCCTTCCAGCCGCTGCCGGCCAGGTAGCCGCGCACCACCGCTTCTACAGGCAAGGGCGTCAGGCGTTGCACCAGCATGGACCGGCCGCGCACTTGAGGCACCTCGTCCGCGCGCACAACGCTTTCTGGCGCCTCGCCGGTGAGGTGGTTGGGGCAAATGTGGCCAAGCTTGTCGAACCAGAACAGCGCCATCTGCGTCAGCAGTTCGCCCTTGCCCGGAATGGGTTCACCGAGGATCACGTCGAAGGCCGACAACCGGTCGCTCGCGACCATCAAGATGCGATCCGTGCCCACCGCGTAGTTGTCGCGCACCTTGCCGCGCGCCAGCAGTGGCAGCGACTTGAGCGTGGAAGTGTGCAGGGCAGGGCTGGCAGATGCGGTCATGGCAAAAGAGTGTGGGGGCGAGAGGGGTGCGTGCAAGCGGAGGCGGCAGGCGGGGAATTCTATGCGCCCGGCCCGGGACGCAGTCCCCGGGAAGGGCCTGCCAGCGAGGCTCATCAAGAGAGCGGCGCTGGGCAAGCGCACTGCCCGAATCCAGCTATTGTGCGCCCTTTCGCGCGGCGAGGCGACTCGCCGCGAAGAGCCCCGCGGGCGCTCTCTGGAATGGCGTTGCCTTGCCTGCGAGGGCGGTGCATAGTGGGTGCGCCAGCCCCGCAAACAGCTTTTTCGGGCCACCCGCTCATCCTGATGTGGTGTGGCATTTGTTCCCAAGAGCCCAAGGAGACTTATTCATGAATTTGACGATCAGCGGTCACCATCTTGAAGTCACACCGTCCCTGCGCAGCTACGTCACCTCCAAACTCGATCGCATTACTCGCCATTTCGATCAGGTGGTGGACGTCAAGGTGCTGCTCACCGTGGAGAAGCAGAAGGAAAAGGAGAAGCGCCAGCGGGCGGAATGCAACATCCGCGTCAAGGGCAGTGATTTGTTCGCCGAGAGCGCCCACGAAGATCTGTACGCTGCCGTCGACGAGCTGGTCGACAAGCTCGACCGGCAGGTGGTGCGCCACAAAGACCGGCTGCAGGACCACCAGTTCCAGGCCCGCAGGCGCGAGCAGCCAGCGCAGATGTCGGCCTGACGCCACATTGGACGTGCCATTGGCCCACACGACGCCGCCTTCGGGGCGGCTTTTTCGTGGCGCCCGGCCAGAAATACCCGCAGGCACACTCGGGGTGCATAATTCCTCCCGATACGCTATGAATCGCCTCGCCTCCATCCTGCCTGCAGCCCAAGTGCTTGTAAGCGTCGACGCCACCAGCAAAAAACGCGCTTTTGAAGAAGCGGGTTTGCTGTTTGAAACTCTGCACGGCCTGTCGCGCGCGCTCATTACCGACAGCCTGTTTGCCCGGGAGCGTCTGGGTTCGACCGGCCTTGGCCACGGCGTGGCCATTCCGCACGGGCGCATCAAAGGCCTTAAGGCGCCGATGGCCGCGGTGTTCCAGCTGGAACGCCCCATTGGCTTCGACGCCCCCGACGAGCAGCCCGTGGGCCTGCTGATCTTTCTGCTGGTGCCCGAAGCAGCCACCCAGAAGCACCTGGAAATTCTGTCTGAAATTGCCGAACTGCTGAGCGACGCGCCGCTGCGCGAACGCATCAAGAACAGTACGGATGCCGCGGAGCTGCACGGCCTGATCGCCGGCTGGCAGTCCACGCAGGCCGCCTGAACGCGCCGCCCGCTGCGCCGTGAAACCCAACGTCGTCAGCGCAGACGTCCTATTTGAAGCCTTTCGTGCGCACCTGAAGTGGGAGTGGATCGCCGGCCTCGGCGCTTCCGAGCGACGCTTTGACGAAGTGGCCGTGCGCTCGGCCCGCTCGGGCGCCGATCTGGTGGGCTACCTCAACTACATCCACCCCTACCGCGCGCAGATTCTGGGCGAGCGGGAAATCAACTACCTGAACAACGGCACGCCCGAAGACGCGGAGCGCCGTGTGGCGCGCATCGTCACGCTGGAGCCGCCGGTGTTGGTGCTGGCAGACGGCCAGACGGCGCCCGAGGCGCTGCTGTCCATCTGCGAGCGCGCGCAGATTCCCATGTTTGCCACGTACGAGTCTTCCGCGTTCGTGATCGACGTGCTGCGTGCCTACCTGTCCAAGCACTTTGCCGATCGCCTCACCATGCACGGCGTGTTCATGGACATTCTGGGGCTGGGCGTGTTGATCACCGGCGAATCCGGTCTGGGCAAGAGCGAGCTTGGGCTGGAATTGATCTCGCGCGGCCAAGGCCTGGTGGCCGACGATGCGGTGGATTTGTTTCGCATCAACCAGACCACAATCGAAGGCAAGTGCCCCGATCTCCTGCAAAACCTGCTGGAAGTTCGCGGCATTGGGTTGCTCGACATTCGCGCCATCTTTGGCGAGACGGCGGTGCGGCGCAAGATGCGGCTCAAGCTCATTGTCCATTTGGTGCGCAAGGAAACGCTGGAGCGCGAATATGAGCGGCTGCCCTACGAACCGCTCACCCAGGACGTGCTGGGCGTGCCGATTTTGAAGGTGGTGATTCAGGTGGTGGCCGGACGCAACATCGCGGTGCTGGTCGAAGCGGCGGTGCGCAACACCATCTTGCAGCTGCGCGGGATCGATACCTACCAAGAATTTGTTGAGCGCCACCGGCGCGCGATGGAGCAGGGCGGCTGACGCCCACTCAGTGAGTGCCTACTTGCGCGTTTTCGCGCAGCTGGCGCACTGGCCGTACAAGGCCATGGAATGGTCTTCCACCAACCAGCCTTTGGCCTTGGCCACCATCTGCTGGCGCTTTTCGATTTCCGGGTCGTAAAACTCTTCCACCTTGCCGCAGGCGGTGCAGACGAAATGGTCGTGGTGTTGACCTTCGTTGAGCTCGTAAATGGCCTTGCCACTCTCGAAATTGCTGCGCAGCAGAATGCCCGCCTGCTCGAACTGCGTCAGCACCCGGTAGACCGTGGCCAGACCGATGTCCGAGCGCTCGTCCAGAAGAACGCGAAACACATCCTCCGCGGTCATGTGGCGCTGAATGCCCTTTTGAAAGACTTCGAGAATCTTCAGGCGTGGCAAGGTGGCCTTGAGCCCCGTGCTCTTGAGTTCGTCGATGTTCGTCATGGCCAAGTCTTTCCCACCCCCTGTCGCTACAATCAACTCATCATAGCCCCAAGCCCCCCACCCATGTACGCTCCAGCCCACCGCGGTGCCCGTCTGGGCGCCATCCTGTGTCTTGTCACGCTCGTCGCAGGTTGCTCCGTAGTTGACAACGCCAGCAGTTCGATTGCCAGCGTCGTCAGCCCATACCGCACGGAAGTTGTGCAAGGCAACTTTGTCTCGCGCGAGCAGGTTGAGGCTTTGCAGCCCGGCATGGGCCGCCAGCAAGTGCGCGAGATCTTGGGTACCCCGTTGCTCACCAGCCTGTTCCACGACGACCGCTGGGAATACGTATTCATATTGAAGCGCCCCGGCGTCGATGCACAGACGCGCAAACTCACCGTGTATTTCAAGGGCGATGCGCTCGAGCGCCACGAAGGCGACGAAATGCCCACGGAGAGCGAATTTGTGGCTTCTCTCAACTCGCGCAAAGGAAAAGGCAAGGTCCCTGTGCTTGAGGCGACCGAGCAGCAATTGGCCCGCTACCCTGCGCAAGCTGCCGAAGCCAAAGGCGCTGCACAGGCCGATGCCGCAGTTCCGACTCCCGCAAAGCGCAGTTACCCTCCTCTCGAACCCACCACACGCTGAGCGCAGCGTGCGGACCTCAATTTAGTCTGGACCCACGATGGCGAACCTTGCGCCCGAAACTTCCAGCGCCCCTCTGCGCGTTGCGGTGGCGGGTGCCAGCGGCCGCATGGGCCGCATGTTGATCGAAGCCCTGCGCGACAGTGGCGACTGTGTGCTGGTCGGCGCGCTGGACGTGCCGACCAGCCCCGGGATTGGCTGCGATGCCACCGCTTTTTTAGGCGTTGCCAGCGGCGTGCCGATCACGGCCGACCTGGAGCAGGGGCTCGCCAATGCCAATGTGCTGATCGACTTCACGCGTCCCGAAGGGACTTTGGCGCACCTCGCGGTGTGTGCCCGTTTGGGCGTGCAGGCCGTCGTCGGCACCACCGGCTTCAGCGACGCCCAGAAGAGCGAAATTGCTGCCTATGCCGAGCGCACTGCCATCGTCATGGCCCCCAACATGAGTGTGGGCGTCAACGTGACGCTCAAGCTGCTCGACCTGGCGGCGCGCGCGCTGGCGACCGGGTACGACATTGAAGTGATTGAAGCCCACCACCGCCACAAAGTCGATGCGCCGTCCGGCACGGCCTTGAAGATGGGCGAGGTCCTCGCCAATGCCTTGGGGCGCGATCTGAAAGACTGCGCTGTGTATGCCCGAGAGGGCGTGACGGGTGAGCGCGACCCTTCGTCGATCGGTTTTGCCACCATTCGCGGTGGCGACATCGTGGGCGACCACACCGTGCTTTTTGCCGGCACCGGCGAGCGCATAGAAATAACGCACAAGTCCTCGAGCCGGGCGACCTACGCGCAAGGCAGCCTGCGCGCCGTGCGTTTTCTGCGCGGCCGCAAGGCAGGGCTGTTCGACATGTTTGACGTGCTCGGCCTGAACTAACGTTCCCAACAACCCCATGGACAGTCTGCACTGGTGGCGCGGCAGCGACGCGGTTACGCAAACGGCCGCTTTGGTGCTGCTGTTGATGTCGGTGGCCAGTTGGGTCGCGATGCTGTGGAAGCTGCGCATGCTGCAGCGCGCTGCGCGCGATATGGCGCGCAGCCAGGCTGCGTTTTGGCAGGCGCGCGATTGGGATGCTGCCGCGGCAGCGGTGGAAGCCTTTGACCGCGATGGCTTGGCTTCGCCGCTCGTCTTGGCGGCGCTTGAATCGCGGCGCGAGGCGCAGGTGCTCGCTTCTGACGATGGCCTGATTCACTCCAGCACCATGGCCCGCGCAACGCGCTTGTTGCGCGGCGCATTGCTTGTGAGCGTGGCGCGGCTGCAGTATGGCCAAGTGTTGTTGGCCACGGTAGGCGCAACGGCGCCGTTCGTCGGCCTGCTGGGCACCGTCTGGGGCATTTACCATGCGCTGACGGCTCTGGCGGGATCTGGCCAGATCAGCATCGAGCGGTTGGCGGGCCCGGTGGGCGAGGCACTCATCATGACGGCTGCGGGGCTCGCTGTCGCGATTCCTGCGGTGCTGGGCTACAACCTGCTGGGCAGGACGGTGGCGCGCCTTGAAGCCGAGCTCGAAGGCTTTGCCCACGACTTGCGCGAACTTTGCGCGCCGGGCGGCTGAACATGGCATTCGGCAGGCTCGAGCGCAGCGCTGCCGCGCGACCCATGAGCGACATCAACGTCACGCCTTTGGTGGACGTCATGCTGGTGCTGGTGGTGATCTTCATTCTTGCCGCGCCGCTGCTGGCCGGCTCGCTGCGCCTGGAACTGCCGAGGGTTCAGGGCACCGCGCCCGCTGCGCCGGCGCCTGCTTTGCTGATCGAATTGGAGCGCACCGGGGTGCTGCACATTGACGGTGTGGCGATTGACGAGCGCGCCCTCGCACAGCGCCTGGCGGCGGTGGCTACAGAGCGGCCCAACACCGAGATTCAACTGCGCGCCGATGCCGCTGTGCCTTACGGCCGCGTCGTAGAGTTGATGGGCTTTGCGCACGCGGCAGGCCTGACCCGCATTGCCTTCGTGGCAGAGCCGGCGCCAGCTGCGCGCGCGCGCTGAAGTTGCGCGCCTAAAATCCCCTGTAATGGCAGCGGTTTGCGGCTGCCTTCTTTCTTTTTGAGCCCCATGGACACCAAATACCAACCCGCTGAGGTCGAGCGCGCCGCGCAGGCGCACTGGAACGCGCACGATGCCTACCGCGTCACGGAAGATGCAAGCCGGCCCAAGTACTACGCCTGCTCCATGCTGCCCTACCCGAGCGGCAAGCTGCACATGGGCCATGTGCGCAACTACACCATCAACGACATGCTCACGCGCCATCTGCGCATGAAGGGCTACAACGTCCTCATGCCCATGGGCTGGGACGCGTTTGGCCTGCCCGCCGAGAACGCCGCGCTGAAGAACGGTGTGCCGCCTGCGCAGTGGACCTACGACAACATCGACTACATGCGCGGGCAATTGCAGGCGATGGGCTTGGCCATCGACTGGAGCCGCGAAATTGCCACCTGCGACCCCACGTACTACAAGTGGAACCAGTGGCTCTTCTTGAAGATGCTGGAAAAGGGCGTGGCCTACCGCAAAACCCAGGTCGTCAACTGGGACCCGGTGGACCAGACCGTGCTTGCCAACGAGCAAGTCATCGACGGCAAAGGCTGGCGCACTGGCGCAGTCGTGGAAAAGCGCGAGATTCCCGGCTATTACCTGAAGATCACCGACTACGCAGAAGAGCTGCTCGACTACGTCACCGGCGACAAGCTTCCTGGCTGGCCCGAGCGCGTCAAGCTCATGCAAGAGAACTGGATTGGCAAGAGCGCCGGCGTGCGCTTTGCCTTCACGCACGATGTCCGCGGTGACGATGGCGCACCGATTGGCGACGGCCGCATGTACGTCTTCACGACGCGCGCCGACACCATCATGGGCGTCACCTTCTGCGCCGTCGCGCCTGAGCACCCGCTGGCCGAGCATGCAGCGCGCCACCACCCCGCGCTTGCCGCGTTCATTGAGGAATGCAAGAGCGGCGGCACCACGGAAGCCGAGCTGGCCGTGCAGGAAAAGAAGGGCGTGCCCACGGGTCTGTCCGTCACGCACCCGCTCACCGGCGAGGCCATCGACGTCTGGGTCGGCAACTACGTGCTCATGGGCTATGGCGACGGCGCGGTCATGGGGGTGCCGGCCCACGACGAGCGCGACTTTGCCTTCGCACTCAAGTACGGCATTTCAATTCGCCAAGTGGTGCTGGTCGACGGCGAAACCTTCGACTTTCACCACTGGCACGACTGGTACGGCGACAAGCAGCGTGGCGTCACCGTCAATTCCGACAGTTTCAGCGGCTTGAGCCACAAGGACGCAGTCGATGCCGTGTCCCACGCCTTGGCGCAAAAAGGCCTGGGCGAGAAGAAGACCACTTGGCGCCTGCGCGACTGGGGCGTCTCGCGCCAGCGCTACTGGGGCACGCCGATCCCCATCATCCACTGCGAAGAGCACGGCGCCGTGCCGGTGCCGGAAAAAGACCTGCCCGTGGTGCTGCCGCGCGACTGCATTCCCGACGGCTCGGGCAACCCGCTGCACAAGCACGAGGGCTTTCATGCCGGCGTGACCTGCCCGGTGTGCGGCAAGGCAGCCCGCCGCGAAGTCGACACCATGGACACCTTCGTGGACAGCTCCTGGTACTTCATGCGCTACTGCGACCCGCACAGCACCGAGGCCATGGTGGCCGATGGCACCCGCTACTGGATGCGCGATGCCCAGCAGGCGAGCGGCGGCAGCGGCATGGACCAGTACATCGGCGGCGTGGAGCACGCCATCCTGCACCTGCTGTATGCGCGCTTTTGGACCAAGGTGATGCGCGACCTGGGGCTGGTGCAGATCGACGAGCCCTTCACCAAGCTGCTGACGCAGGGCATGGTGCTCAACCACATCTACTTCTGCCGCGGCGACAAGGGGGGCAAGAACTACTTCCCACCCGAGAGCGTGACGCCGGTGCTCGATGCGCAGGGCCATATCGTCGGCGGAAAACTCGCTCAGGACGATGGCGCGTATCCGGCCGGCACCGCACTGGAATACGGCGGCGTGGGCAAGATGGGCAAGAGCGAGCGCAACGGCGTCGACCCGCAAGACCTCATCGAGAAGTACGGCGCCGACACTGCGCGCCTGTACACCATGTTCACCGCGCCGCCCGAGGCCACGCTGGAGTGGAACGACGCGGCCGTGGAAGGCAGCTATCGGTTCCTGCGCCGGGTGTGGAACTTCGGCATGAAGTTGTCCGCTATGAATATGGAAGCTGTTAACGCAATAGCAATAAGCGCTAGCGGCCTAAAAGATGTGGAATTTGGCGACGACGCCAAGGCGCTGCGCCTCGAAATCCACACCGTGCTCAAGCAAGTGGACTACGACTACCAGCGCATGCAATACAACACCGTGGTGTCCGGCACCATGAAGATGATCAACGCGCTGGAAGACTTCAAAGCGACGGATTCCGCCGGCGGCCAGGTGGCGCTGGTCGAGGGCTTTGGCATCTTGCTGCGCTGCCTGTACCCTGCCACGCCGCACATCGCCCATGCCTTGTGGAGCCAGCTCGGTTACGCGGGCGTGCTCGGGGAGTTGATCGATGCGCCATGGCCTGCGGTGGATCCCAACGCCCTGGTGCAGGACGAAGTGGAGTTGATGCTGCAGATCAACGGCAAGCTGCGCGGCAGCGTGCGGGTGTCGGCCCAGGCCGACAAGGCCGAGATCGAGCGCGCCGCCCTCGCCACCGAGGCGTTTGCTGCGCATTCCGGCGGCGCGGCGCCCAAGCGCGTGGTGGTGGTGCCGGGCCGCTTGGTCAACGTGGTGGTGTAGCGCCATGCACAAGCGCCGTCTTCTCCTCGCCGCGCCCGCGCTGCTGCTTGCGGGCTGCGGTTTCCGCCTGCGCGGCGTGCCGGAATTTGCCTTTCGTTCGCTCTTTATCGTGGCCCCTGCCGGCTCGCTGCTGGCGCTGGAACTGCGCCGCACGCTGGAAGCCGCGGGCGGCAGCCTGGTGGTGCTCAGCGACCCGGCGATGCTGCCCAAGGCCGACGCGGTGTTTGAGCTGCTGGCCGAGCAGCCCGAGCGATCGGTGGTGGGCCTGAACGCCTCGGGCCAGGCGCGCGAGCTGGAGCTGCGGCTGCGCATTCGCTTCCGGCTGCGGCGCCAGGATGGCACCGAGCTCATCGTGCCGACCGAAATCCTGCAGCAGCGCGAGCTCAGCTACAACGAAACCATCGCCCTCGCCAAGGAGGCGGAAGAAGCCTTGCTGTACCGCAACATGCGCAGCGACCTGGTGCAGCAGTTGGTCAGGCGGCTGGCGGCAGTCAAAGCTTAGGCGCCTTTGGCGGCCCGTGGGCGCATCAGCGTGCTCTTGCCAAACAGCGATTCCACCAGGTCCACGGCCACCCGCGCCGTCTTGTTGCGCACGTCCAGCGCGGGGTTCAGCTCCACGATGTCGAGCGACGCGAGCCGCCCGGTGTCGGCAATCATCTCCATGCACAGCTGGGCCTCGCGGTAAGTCGGGCCGCCAGGCACCGTGGTCGCCACCCCGGGGGCGAGCTCCGGGTCCAGAAAATCCACATCGAAGCTCACATGCAGGTGCGTGGCTTCGTCCATGTCCGCAAGTGCGCGCAGCATGGTCGCGCGCATGCCCATTTCGTCGATGAAGCGCATGTCAAACACTTCCAGTCCTTGGGCGTGTACCAACTGCTTTTCGCCCGTGTCGACGCTGCGGATGCCAATCTGCCGAATTTGTGACGCTTGCAGTGCCGGATTTCCGTCCGGGAGGCGTGTCAGGCGGGTCAACAGTTCTGGCCCCAGGCCACACAGGCACGCCACGGGCATGCCGTGCAGGTTGCCGCTGGGCGTCAGCGTGCTGGTGTTGAAATCGGCGTGCGCGTCCAGCCACAGCACGCTCAGCTTTTTCCCTGTGTCAAAGCAATGGCGGGCGACGGCGGCAATGCTGCCCACGCCCAGGCAATGGTCGCCGCCCAGCAGCAGGGGCAAATGCCCGGCCTGCAGTTCGGTGTGCACCGCGTCAAAGACCAGCTGGTTCCACGCGGCCACTTCCGCCAGATGGCGATAACCGCCCTGCGGGGGCCGCCAGGGGTTGGGTGGACCGTTCAGGTTGCCCCGGTCGATCACCTGCAGTCCGTGGGTCTCCAGCGCCGCTTGCAGACCTGCAACCCGCAGCGCCTCAGGCCCCATGGAGGCGCCGCGAGCGCCGGCGCCGATGTCCGTGGGCGCGCCAATCAGCGCGACGGTGGGAGCAGTGTTCTGGAAAGGCGTCATGGCAGTCAATGCGCGGTGGCGAAGGTCGGGAACCTCGCATGGTACGCAGGAGGGCGCGCGAGAAGCCACCCGCAAATTTCGCAGAGCGGAAAACACTGCACTAGACTTGCCGCCATGCACGTCTCTTTGGCCCAACTTCCTGCGCAACTGCAACGCGGCCTCGCGCCGCTGTACGTCCTGCATGGCGATGAGCCCCTGCTGGTGGAAGAGGCGGCCGACGCGATTCGTGCTGTCGCACGGGCCGCCGGCCACACCGAGCGCAATGTGTTCGTCGCCAGCGGCGCACGGTTCGACTGGAGTACGGTGTTGGCCGCTGGGGGCAGTTTGAGCCTGTTTGCCGACCGCCAGACCGTGGAAATCCGCGTGCCCTCGGGCAAACCCGGCAAGGACGGCAGCGCAGCCTTGCAGCAAATTGCCGCGTTGGCCGAGCCCGGCGGCAGCACCCTGACCATCGTCTTGTTGCCCCGGCTCGACAAGGCGACCCGCACCGGCGCCTGGTTCGGTGCGCTCACCGATGCCGGCGTCGCGGTGCAGGTGGATACCGTGGATCGGCCGGTGCTGCCGCAGTGGATTGCACAGCGCCTTGCCGTTCAAGGCCAGCGCGTGCTCCAGGGCGAGGAAGGCCAGCGTACGCTGCAATTTTTTGCCGACCGTGTGGAAGGCAATCTGCTTGCGGCACATCAGGAAATCCAGAAACTTGGCCTGCTGTACCCCGCGGGTGAATTGACGCTGGAGCAGGTTGAAGCGGCCGTGCTCAATGTCGCGCGCTACGACGTCTTCAAGCTGGCTGAGGCGGTGCTGGCGGGGCAGGTGCTGCGCGTGCAGCGCATGCTCGACGGCCTGGAGGCCGAGGGCACGGCGGCCGTGCTGGTGCACTGGGCGTTGTCGGACGACATCCGTGCGATCAAGCGCGTCGCCGATGCGATGGCCGGCGGCAGGCCGATGCCCATGGCCCTGCGGGAGGCCCGAGTGTGGGGCGCCAAGGAAAAACTGTACGAGCGGGTGTTGAGCCACTTGGCGCCGGCTGCGGCGGGGCGCCTGCTGCAGTCGGCCCATGTGGTGGACGGCATTGTCAAAGGGCTGAAAGTGCCCGATTGGCCGCAGGACCCTTGGCAGGCACTGCAGCGGCTGGCGCTGCAGTGCGCCCGTGCTTGTACGCCGGCGCGCTAGGTCTCTGGTGGTGCGCCAGCGCTGCGCGCCTGATTAATGGGCCTTGTCGACGAAGGTCACTTGCATGTTGACCCGGTAGGCATTGATTTTCCCGCCTTCCACGGTCACTTTCTGCTCCTTGATCCAGGCGCCGCGCACCGTGGAAGCGTCCTTGCACGCACTGGTAATGCCCTTGGTGATGGCATCTTCAAAACTGGTGCTGCTGGTGGAACTGACTTCGATCACTTTGGCTACGCTCATGGAAAACTCCTGTAATGGTCAAAAAAACCATCGTAGGGGCCGAGCGCATTGCGGTGTGTGGGACAACACGCACGGGCAAAGTAGTCTGGACCGCCTAGGCTGGGCTGTCGCTCATCTGCCAGAATCCCCGGCATGAACGCCCTCAACGTGACCGAATACGTGCAGACTCTAGGTTTGCAAGCAAAAGTGGCCTCAGCGCTTATGGCGTCAGCGCCAGCAGCTATTAAAAGTAAAGCGTTGAAGGCCTTGGCCGAACTGCTGCGCTCCCAGGGGCCGCAGTTGCAAGCAGCCAATGCGCTGGATCTGGACCGGGCGCGGGCCGCCGGCTTGGCCGAGCCGATGGTGGACCGGCTGCAGCTCACGCCGAAAGTGCTGGAGACCTGCGCCCAAGGCTGTGAGCAGCTCGCCGCCATGACCGATGTGATTGGCGAAATTCGCGGCATGCAGCAGCAGCCGAGCGGCATCCGCGTGGGCCAAATGCGCGTGCCGATCGGGGTCTTCGGCATGATTTACGAGAGCCGCCCCAACGTCACCATTGAGGCGGCGAGCCTGGCGATCAAGAGCGGCAACGCGGCCATCCTGCGCGGCGGCTCCGAGGCCATCGAGTCGAACCGGGCGCTGGCCCATCTGGTGCATCAGGCGCTGCAGGCAGCAGGACTGCCACAGGATGCAGTGCAGTTGGTGCAGACCACCGACCGCGAGGCGGTGGGACAGCTCATCGCCATGCCGCGGTTCGTGGACGTGATCATCCCGCGCGGCGGTAAGGGGCTGATCGAGCGCATAAGCGCTGGCGCCAAGGTGCCGGTCATCAAACATTTGGACGGCAACTGCCACAGCTACGTGGACGACCCTTGCGACCTCGACATGGCGCTCGCCGTGGTGGACAACGCAAAAACCCAGAAATACAGCCCCTGCAACGCCAGCGAGAGCCTGTTGGTTGCGCGCGCAGTGGCCGCGCTATTCTTGCCGCGCATCGGCGCTGTGTTTGCGGAAAAAGGTGTGGAAATGCGGGTTTGCGAAGAATCCAGGGCGCTGCTAGCTCCTGTTTCAGGAGCGAAATTGGTTTCTGCTACCGAGCAAGACTGGGAAGAGGAGTACCTCGCGCCCATCATCAGCATCAAAATCGTCGCGGGTGTGGATGAGGCCATCGCCCACATCAACCGCTACTCCAGCCACCACACCGACGCCATCCTCACGCGCGACCATCTGCATGCCCAGCAGTTTCTGCGGGAAGTCGATTCGGCCAGCGTGATGGTCAACGCGAGCACGCGCTTTGCCGATGGCTTCGAATATGGGTTGGGCGCGGAAATCGGCATCAGTACCGACAAGTTTCACGCCCGCGGGCCGGTCGGCATCGAAGGCCTGACCTCGCTCAAATGGGTGGTGCTCGGGCAAGGCGAGGTGCGCGGTTAAACGCCGCGGCAGCGCATGAAAATCATCATCCTGGGCGCGGGCCGTGTCGGCTGCAGCGTCGCGGAGAGTCTGGTGTCCGAGCGCAACGACATCACCGTGATCGACACCGACGCCCGCCGGTTGCGCGATCTCGAATCGCGTTTTGACCTGCGCGGTGTGGTCGGAAATGGCATTGAGGCCAGTGTGCTGGCAGAAGCTGGCGCGCAGGACACCGATCTTTTGATCGCCTGCGCCGCTCAGGATGAAACCAACTTGGTGTGCTGCAAGCTGGCGCAGCTTTTGTTCAATATTCCAACGCGCATTGCCCGCGTGCGATCTTCCGGGTTCGACAGCGAGGCGCTGACCAGCAACGAGGGCTTTGGCGTCAGCCGCATCATTTGCCCGGAAGAATCGCTCACCCGCTACATCGGCAAGCTCATTGAGCATCCCGAAGCCATGCAGGTGCGCGAATTCGCCGGAGGTCGAGCCTGCCTGGTGTCGACGCGCGCGCGCGTCGGCGCGTCCATGGTGGGCAAAACCATTGGCGATATTCGGGCCGGAACCCCTGAACTGGCCATGCGCATCGTCGCGATTTACCGCCGCTTCTTGGATGAACCTGACCGTTTCGTGGCTTGCGGCGGGGAAACGCGCATCGAGCCGGGCGACGAGGTGTTTGCGTTGTCAGCGCGCGAGAACATCGCAGTCGTGCTGCGCGGCCTGCATCGTCCCGTGGGCCATGAGCCCAGATTGGTGCGCCGCGTCATGATTGCCGGCGGAGGCGCCGTGGGGTTGCGCTTGGCGCAGCAGCTGGGGCGTGAGCCGGGGCGATTTCACGTAAAAATATTCGAAGAGGATGCCGAGCGCTGCGTAGAGCTCGCATCCTCACTGCCCTCGGAAGTGTTGGTCCTCCACGGCTCGGCGACCGATGAAGACCTGCTGGCGGCGGAGACCATCGAAGACGTTGACCTATTTCTCGCGCTCAGTAACGACGACGAAAACAACATCATGGCCTGTCTGTTGGCCAAGCGAATGGGCGCGCGCCGGGTGTTGGCGCTGATCAACCGACGCAGCTACGCCGATTTGATGCACGGCACGCAGATCGACATCGCGCTCTCGCCGGCGCAGGCCATGTTGGGCGAGCTCCTGGCGCATGTCCGGCGTGGCGACGTGCAGGCGGTGCACAGCCTGCGCCGGGGCGTAGCCGAAGCGCTGGAAATGGTGGCCCGGGGCGACCGCAAGAGCTCGCGCGTGGTCGGCCGACGGGTGGACGAGCTGCGCCTGCCTGCCGACGTGCACATGGGCCTGATCGTGCGCGGTTTGGCCGACGCCGGCGTGGCGCCAGAGCAGCCGCCCGAGGTCATCATTCCGCACAGCGACACCGTAATCGAGCAGAACGACCACGTGGTGTTCTTCTTGCCGCACAAGCGGCTTGTGGGCGACGTGGAAAAGCTCTTTCGGGTCAGCGCGACCTTTTTCTGAGCGCTATGGCCGACGTATTGCCCGTTTTGCGCGTGCTTGGCATGCTGGTCATGCTGTTTGCTCTGGCCATGGGCGTGCCGTTGGCGGTGTCTTTGCACCAGCAAGACGGCGTTTGGGAGGTGTATCCGATCGCCATGGCTATTGCGCTGACCTGCGGCGCCGCACTTACCTTTGGTCTGCGCCGCTATCGGCGCGAACTGTTGCCGCGCCACGGCGTCATGCTGGTGTCGCTGGCCTGGTCGATGTTGCCGCTTGTGGCCTCGCTCCCCTTGACACTGGCGTGTGGCCTGTTCGGTCGACCAATCTCGTTCACGCACGCCTATTTCGAGGCGGTTTCGGGCTTGACGACCACCGGGGCGACCATTTTTACGGGACTCGACGCGCTGCCGGTTTCGGTCAATGTGTGGCGCACGCTGCTGCAATGGATTGGCGGCATGGGTATTTTGATTTTGGCCGTGGCGGTGTTGCCCATGCTGGGGGTGGGCGGCAGTCAGCTGTTCAAGGCGGAGGCGGCCGGGCCGGTGCGCGACACCAAGCTGACGCCTCGCATGACGGGTACAGCCAAGGGCCTTTGGGGCGTGTATGCAGCGTTCTCACTCGCGTGCTTGCTCGCGTACTGGGCCGCCGGCATGGAGCCGCTGGACGCGCTGATGCACATGTTCACTACGGTCAGCTTGGGCGGTATGTCGTCCCACGATGCCAGTTTTGGGTACTTTCACTCGCCGTTGCTGGAATGGCTGGCGGTCGGTTTCATGCTGCTCGCCAGCTGCAATTTCGCGCTCTACTTTGTGGCCATGCGCAAGGGCCATCTGCGGGGGTTTTTGGGCGACCCTGAAATGCGCGCCACGCTTGGCACGCTTGTCGGCTGCGGCCTTTTTATTGCGATGTTGTTGTGGATCAAGGGCTTGTATGCGCCGCTGGAGGCGCTGCGACAGGGTTTGTTTCACACCATCTCGGTGGCTTCCACTACGGGCTATGCGAGCAGCGACTACCTCGGCTGGCCGGTATTTGCGCCGGTGCTGATGCTCTTGCTTTCCGGCGTAGCCACCAGTGCAGGGTCCACCGGCGGCGGCATCAAGATGGTGCGCATGTTGATTTTGTTCAAGCAGGCGCAGCGCGAACTCACACGCTTGGTGCACCCCAATGCGGTGCAGCCAGTGCGGCTGGGCGGGCGTGTGGTCGGCAGCCCGATGATCTTCTCGGTACTGGCGTTCATGCTGGTGTACGCGGCGACCCTCATCCTGCTCACCATGGTGCTTCTGCTGACGGATTTGGACTTGGTGACGGCTTTTAGTGCCGTGATGGCTAGCCTGCACTGCACAGGACCTGGCCTTGGCGCCGTCGGGCCGACCTCGACCTACGCGGTGCTGACGGACTTCCAAGTGTGGGTTTGTACGCTGGCCATGGTGCTCGGCCGCCTGGAAATTCTGAGTTTTGTCGCTTTGCTGACGCCTGCCTTTTGGCGCCGTTGAACCTCGACTGCGCTTCTACAATCGCCTGATCCCTCTTGCAAGGCTCCGTATGGTTCCGCATCTCATCACCGCCCTGACGGGGCCCATCAACGAGCTTGAGCAGCGCATCATCGACTCGATGCCCGCCACCGAGCGCTGGTTTCGCCTGGAGTGGATGGAGCACACGCCGCCGTTCTACACCTCGGTGGATATTCGCAATGCCGGTTTCAAGCTGGCGCCTGTCGATACCAACTTGTTTCCCGGCGGCTGGAACAACCTGACGCCGGAGATGCTGCCGCTGGCGGTGCAGGCTGCGATGGCGGCGATTGAAAAGATCTGCCCCGAAGCACGCAATCTGCTCATCATTCCGGAGAACCACACGCGCAACAGCTTTTACCTGAGCAATTTGGTGCAGTTGCAGCGCATTTTCAACATGGCCGGGCTGAACGTACGGATTGGGTCGATCAGTTCCGAAGTGAAAAAGACGACGGTGCTGGAACTTCCCCACGGGGAGAGCCTGACGATTGAGCCCGTAGTGCGGACGCGTGGGCGCATCGGGCTTAAACACTTCGATCCCTGCACCATCTTGCTCAACAACGATTTGTCTGCCGGGGCACCGGGGATTCTGGAAGACTTGCACGAGCAATACCTTTTGCCCCCTCTGCATGCCGGGTGGACTGTGCGTCGCAAAAGCACGCACTTTCGCAGCTACGAAGAGGTAAGCAAGCGCTTTGGCAAGATGCTGGGGATCGATCCTTGGCTCATCAACCCCATGTTTGGCAAGTGCAGCGAGGTTGACTACACCACCGAAGTTGGGCTGGATGCTGTGCAAACCCAAGTGGATGTCGTACTTGGGAAAATTCGGCGCAAGTACAAGGAGTACGGCATCAAAGAAAAGCCCTTTGCCGTGGTCAAGGCCGACAACGGCACCTATGGCATGGCGGTGATGACAGTGCGCGATGCCAAGGATCTGGAGGTGCTCAGCCGCAAGACGCGCAACAAAATGGCAGTCGCCAAGGATGGTCAGCCCGTCCACGACGTCATCGTGCAAGAAGGAGTACTGACCCAAGAGCGCCTCAACGGCGCGGTGGCAGAGCCCGTGGTGTACATGATGGACCGCTACGTGGTAGGTGGGTTTTACCGTATGCACCCCGACCGCGGGGTGGACGAAAACCTCAACGCGCCGGGGTCGGCTTTTGTCCCGCTGGCGTTTGATCAAAGCACGCACATGCCGCAACTGGGTGCACGACCAGGAGCAAGCGCGCCCAACCGCTTTTACATGTACGGCGTGATCGCCCGCCTTGCCATGCTTGCCGCGAGTTACGAGCTCGAAGCCACCAACCCCGACGCGGAAATCTACGACTGAGCGGAAAACGCAAGTGGGAGTGGTCCGGTTGCAACAGCCGGCAACCGTTTGACGGCGACCGCTGTTCTCAGTGCTTTGCCCGGCAGGCGGCCGGGCGCAGAATGGCCGGCCCGATTCCTTGCGAGGAATGGGCGCTAAAAAACGCACCCCACTCGCTCCTGCCCTGTGCAAACCTCGAAATCCTCACTCTCGGCACTCACGCTTGCCGCCATCGGCGTGGTCTACGGCGACATTGGCACGAGCGTTCTGTATGCCATGAAAGAAGTGTTTGGCTCGGGGTACGTGCCATTCACGCGGGACAACATTTACGGCATCCTATCGATCTTTTTCTGGACGCTCACCGTAATCGTGTCGCTCAAGTACGTGGTGCTGGTGCTGCGCGCGGACAACAACGGCGAAGGCGGTCTCGTGGCGATGCTTGCCCTGGCTTCGCAGGCGGTTTTGGACAAGCCGCGCCTTCGTAAATGGCTCTTGGCGGCGGGTATTTTCGGAACTTCCCTGTTTTATGGCGATGGCGTCATTACTCCGGCGATTTCGGTTTTGTCGGCGGTCGAAGGCTTGGAAGTGGTCTCGACGCAGTTCACGCAGTACGTCATTCCGATTACTTTGGCGGTGCTTTTTTGCCTGTTCTGGGTGCAAAAGCGTGGCACCAGCGGTATCGGGAAGTTCTTCGGGCCAGTCACCTTGGTGTGGCTACTGACCATCGCGGTGCTCGGCATCTCCCACATCGCCGAGCATCCGGAAATTTTGTGGGCGCTCAGCCCGCACCATGCGCTCGGTTTTATTTTCGCCAACCCAGGGACGAGTTTTGTCATTCTTGGGGCTGTGGTGTTGTGCGTGACCGGCGCCGAGGCGCTGTATGCCGACCTTGGACATTTCGGCAAGGCGCCCATTCGCATTGCCTGGTTCGCTGTGGTCATGCCAGCGCTCACGCTCAACTATTTTGGCCAGGGCGCGCTGCTGCTGGCACGGCCTGAGGCAGTGAAGAATCCGTTCTACATGATGGCCCCCGACTGGGCGTTGCTGCCCTTGGTGATCCTGGCGACGATGGCCACAGTGATTGCTTCCCAAGCCCTCATCACGGGTGCCTTCAGCGTGACCAAGCAGGTAATACAACTGGGCTACCTGCCGCGCCTGAACATTCAGCACACGAGCGTGCGCGACACTGGGCAGATCTACCTGCCCTTGGTCAATTGGGGGTTGTTTGGGGCGATCGTGCTCGCAGTGATCTTGTTTCGTTCGTCGAGCAATCTGGCGGCTGCATACGGCATCGCAGTGACGCTGGACATGCTCATTACCACGGTACTGACCTTTTTCGTGCTGCGCTACGGCTGGCACTATCCCCTCGCGCTCTGTCTGGGTGCCACTACGTTCTTTTTTGTGGTCGACCTGGCGTTCTTCACCTCGAATCTGCTCAAGTTGTTGCAGGGTGGTTGGTTTCCGCTGATGATCGGCGGATGCGTATTCACGCTGATGATGACTTGGAAAGAGGGCCGCCGACTGCTCAATGAAAAGCTGCGCAGCGACGCGATAGATCTCACTGATTTTCTCGAGTCTGTTTTTGTCAATCCACCGTCGCGCGTAGAAGGCACGGCGGTTTTCCTCAGTGCAGAACGCGGCACAGTGCCCAATGCACTGCTGCACAACCTCAAACACAACAAGGTGCTGCACGGCACCAACCTGTTTGTCACGGTGCACAACCACGAGGTTCCGTGGATTGGGCTGGATGGCAGATTGCAGGTCGAGTCGCTCGGGCACGACTGTTGGCAGGTGGTCATTCATTACGGTTTTAAGAACGATCCCGACGTGCCCCGCGCTTTGCAGCTCCTGCGGGGACGCGGCTGTGATGTGGAGCCCATGACGACCAGCTACTTTCTCTCGCGCGACACCGTCGTTCCCACCATAGGCAGCGGCATGGCGCCATGGCGGGAAAAGTTATTTGCGCAAATGCACCACAACGCCAGCGCGGCTGCGGACTTTTTGAACCTGCCGAATAACGCCGTCGTGGAGCTGGGTTCGAAAATCGAAATTTGAGTGATGCTGTGCGCGGTGGAGGTGCAGAAGGCTGTCAGGGTGACGCGCGTCGGCGTAGGCAAAATGTGCGCCATGCAATTTTTCAAAGACCTCAGCGTTTCCGCCGTGAGCGCCGGCTTCGTCGCGGTACTTGTCGGATTCACCAGTTCGGTGGCGATTGTTTTCCAAGCAGCGCAGTCCTTTCAGGCGACTCCCGCACAAATCGCCTCATGGATGTGGGCGCTTGGACTTGGCATGGGACTTTGCTCATTGCTTCCTTCGCTCTGGCTGCGCAAGCCGGTCATGGTCGCATGGTCTACACCGGGCGCGGCGGTGCTCGCGGCGGCAGGAGCCACCGGAAATTTTGACATGGCACAGGCGGTTGGCGCCTTCATCGTGTGCGCGCTGCTAATCACCTTGGTGGGGGTAACTGGCTGGTTTGAACGGGTAATGAACCGCATCCCAACGGAAATCGCAGCCGGTCTGCTGGCAGGTGTTCTGGCCAGGTTCGGTATGGATGCATTTGCGGCTGCCCACACTGCCCTACCGCTCTTGCTGGTGATGCTCGGTGTGTACCTGATTTCCCGTCGCTTGGTGCCGCGTTACGCCGTCGTGGCCACTCTGTGTGCAGGCGTCGCCTATGCCGCGGCAGCCGGCCAGATGCAGTGGTCGGTGGTGATTTGGGAGCTTGTGTCGCCCCAGTTCACCGCGCCGAAATTTAGCTGGAGCGCTACGGTAGGTCTGGCGTTGCCACTTTTTGTCGTGACGATGGCATCGCAAAACCTTCCCGGGGTCGCAGTGATCCGAGCGTCGGGCTACAAACTGCCGATATCGCGCCTCATCACATTGACGGGTGTCGCTACGTTGGTGCTTGCACCGTTCGGCGCATTTGCGCTGAATTTCAGTGCGATTACGGCAGCAATCTGTATGGGTCCGCAGGCCCATGCAGACCCAGCAAGGCGCTATACGGCCGCCGCGTCGTGTGGCGCGCTTTACGTCGTGATTGGTCTCTTCGGTGCAGTGGTCACTGGTCTGCTCACTGCCTTTCCCAAGGAGCTGGTCGTGGCGATAGCCGGGCTGGCACTGCTTGGCACGATCGGCGCTGGGCTGGCAAGCGCCTTGCGTGAAGAAACGCATCGCGAAGCTGCTCTGATCACCTTTCTCGTAACGCTCAGCGGCGTGGTCATTGCGGGCATAGGGTCCGCGTTCTGGGGCGTGGTGGCAGGCAGCATTGCGCTGTTTGTGCAACAGTACGCCGCAAGCCCCGCTCGCCGCCTTTAATCGGTCGCCTTCACTCTAAATTTTCTGAACTTCATGCAATTGCTTTTTGTCGCCGATCCGCTCGAAGCCTTCAATCCCAAGAAGGACACGACTTTTGCCATGATGCGCGAGGCTCAGCGGCGAGGGCATTCGTTGTCTGTGTGTGAGCCCTCGGATATGCAATGGGAGCTTGGTAGTAAGGTGATTGCGCGTGTGCGCCACATCACCCTCTCCGGGGTTTTGCCCAACTGGTTTGACGAGCTCGGCGCCGAAGTCAGAACCTTAGCAAGCTTCGATGTTGTCCTGATGCGCAAGGACCCGCCGTTTGACAGCGAGTACTTCTACTCGACCCATTTGCTGGAACAGGCGGAGCGGGAAGGCGCGTGCGTGTTCAACTCTCCTAGGGCGCTTCGCGATCACCCGGAGAAGCTGGCGATTTTGGAGTTTCCGGATTGGATCGGCCCAACGCTTGTCACGCGCAGCGCGGCAAGCATCCGCGAGTTCCACGAGAAGCATCGGGACATCATTCTCAAGCCCTTGGATGGTATGGGTGGAATGGGTATCTTCCGCGTAGGTCCCGATGGGATGAATCTTGGCAGCATCACAGAAACGCTCAATCGCGGTGGTGCGCAAAGCGTGATGGTGCAGAAGTTCCTGCCGGAAATCGTGCACGGCGACAAGCGCATCCTGATCATCGGCGGCGAACCAGTGCCGTATTGTCTGGCGCGCATCCCGCAGGGCAGCGAGGTCAGGGGTAACCTGGCCGCTGGTGGCAAAGGTGTGGCACAGCCACTGAGCGCGCGCGATTGGGAAATTGGGCGTGCGCTGGGGCCGGTGCTCTCAGCGCGCGGACTTCTGCTGGCTGGAGTAGATGTGATTGGAGACTGTGTCACGGAGATCAACGTGACAAGCCCCACCTGTTTTCAGGAGATCCAGCAACAGACCGGTTGCGATGTTCCGTCGCTGTTTCAGGATGCGCTGGAGGCTGCGGTCGCCAGCAATGCTGAAGCTACCGAGCAATAAATTCAGGGTTTTCCCTTTTCCTGAGGAAAACCCGTACTACAATGCAAGGCTGCCCTGTACGCAGTTTTGGCCTCCATCGCTGGATGCTAAGGACGACGAGGACTGTGCAGGTGGAGTCAGGATCTTGAGGTAAGTTGGGGTTGCTGGAAAAAATCTTTTTTCACAACTTTGACAGTAGCCAAAAAAGCCTGCTAGAATTCAAGGCTTCGCTCATCGCAGCGAAGGCGGTCAAGAGAGTGGTTCGAAAGAGCTGCGTCTTGGCTAGGTACTTTAAAAACATACAGCCGATAAGCGTGGGCGTTTGAGGCATTAGGCCTAAAGTTCTTTGGAACAAAAGAGAGCTGTAACAGGCTTTCGCAAACGCTCATGAGAGAGAAGTGAAGTTCACTTCAATTCTTAATTTTGAGTAGCCTCGAGAGGGGCAAAAAACACAAGATCGAACTGTAGAGTTTGATCCTGGCTCAGATTGAACGCTGGCGGCATGCCTTACACATGCAAGTCGAACGGTAACAGCACTTCGGTGGCTGACGAGTGGCGAACGGGTGAGTAATACATCGGAACGTGCCCGATCGTGGGGGATAACTACTCGAAAGAGTGGCTAATACCGCATACGATCTACGGATGAAAGCGGGGGATCGCAAGACCTCGCGCGGACGGAGCGGCCGATGGCAGATTAGGTAGTTGGTGGGATAAAAGCTTACCAAGCCGACGATCTGTAGCTGGTCTGAGAGGACGACCAGCCACACTGGGACTGAGACACGGCCCAGACTCCTACGGGAGGCAGCAGTGGGGAATTTTGGACAATGGGGGAAACCCTGATCCAGCCATGCCGCGTGCAGGATGAAGGCCTTCGGGTTGTAAACTGCTTTTGTACGGAACGAAAAGGTCTTTTTTAATAAAGAGGGCCCATGACGGTACCGTAAGAATAAGCACCGGCTAACTACGTGCCAGCAGCCGCGGTAATACGTAGGGTGCAAGCGTTAATCGGAATTACTGGGCGTAAAGCGTGCGCAGGCGGTTATATAAGACAGATGTGAAATCCCCGGGCTCAACCTGGGAACTGCATTAGTGACTGTATAGCTAGAGTGCGGCAGAGGGGGATGGAATTCCGCGTGTAGCAGTGAAATGCGTAGATATGCGGAGGAACACCGATGGCGAAGGCAATCCCCTGGGCCTGCACTGACGCTCATGCACGAAAGCGTGGGGAGCAAACAGGATTAGATACCCTGGTAGTCCACGCCCTAAACGATGTCAACTGGTTGTTGGGAATTTACTTTCTCAGTAACGAAGCTAACGCGTGAAGTTGACCGCCTGGGGAGTACGGCCGCAAGGTTAAAACTCAAAGGAATTGACGGGGACCCGCACAAGCGGTGGATGATGTGGTTTAATTCGATGCAACGCGAAAAACCTTACCCACCTTTGACATGTATGGAAGATCGCAGAGACGCGATTGTGCTCGAAAGAGAGCCATAACACAGGTGCTGCATGGCTGTCGTCAGCTCGTGTCGTGAGATGTTGGGTTAAGTCCCGCAACGAGCGCAACCCTTGCCATTAGTTGCTACATTTAGTTGGGCACTCTAATGGGACTGCCGGTGACAAACCGGAGGAAGGTGGGGATGACGTCAAGTCCTCATGGCCCTTATAGGTGGGGCTACACACGTCATACAATGGCTGGTACAAAGGGTTGCCAACCCGCGAGGGGGAGCTAATCCCATAAAGCCAGTCGTAGTCCGGATCGTAGTCTGCAACTCGACTACGTGAAGTCGGAATCGCTAGTAATCGTGGATCAGAATGTCACGGTGAATACGTTCCCGGGTCTTGTACACACCGCCCGTCACACCATGGGAGCGGGTTCTGCCAGAAGTAGGTAGCCTAACCGTAAGGAGGGCGCTTACCACGGCAGGGTTCGTGACTGGGGTGAAGTCGTAACAAGGTAGCCGTATCGGAAGGTGCGGCTGGATCACCTCCTTTCTGGAAAACTGGCCAAAGGCCTTGAACGTCCACACTTATCGGTTGTTGGAGAAAGTCGCAAAGAAGCGGCGCACTGCAGAGGTTGTGGTGCGCTGATGCGAGAGGCCGACTTGGGTCTGTAGCTCAGTTGGTTAGAGCACCGTCTTGATAAGGCGGGGGTCGGTGGTTCGAGACCACCCAGACCCACCAAGTGCTGCAGGCCTGGTCGATCTGAGGCGACACGACAATAATGCGATTCCTGGGGGATTAGCTCAGCTGGGAGAGCACCTGCTTTGCAAGCAGGGGGTCGTCGGTTCGATCCCGTCATCCTCCACCATTCGACACCATCATACTTCGGTAGCAACACCAAAGTGGCTTTGAAAAAGGCCTCTTTGTTGTTGGTTCATATAGATGAATCAATCGGCTGTTCTTTAAAAATTCATAGAGTCGAATCAGAGTTGTCAGCGGAAACTGCACATTCGTAAAGGTTTAGTGCAGACCGTGCCGCTGGCAACAAGAATTTTTGATTGCGTCAAAACGAATATTCAAACTTTGGTTTGGAAGTTCAAATGTAATTACGATGAAAGAGCTCGAAAGAGTCCTGAGTCGATTGCGGCATAACGCGCAAGGTGAAAGACCTTGCAAGTCAGGCAATGTAATGGAGGTAACTTCTGCGAAGGAGTTGTCAAAGTTATAGGGTCAAGTGACTAAGAGCATGTGGTGGATGCCTTGGCGATGATAGGCGACGAAAGACGTGATAGCCTGCGAAAAGCTTCGGGGAGCTGGCAAATAAGCATTGATCCGGAGATATCTGAATGGGGAAACCCACCTAGCAATAGGTATCTTTAACTGAATACATAGGTTATTGAGGCGAACCGGGTGAACTGAAACATCTCAGTAGCTCGAGGAAAAGACATCAACCGAGATTCCGAGAGTAGTGGCGAGCGAAATCGGAGAAGCCGTGCAGTGATAGCACGATGGTTAGCAAAACGGGATGGAAAGCCCGGCCATAGCAGGTGATAGCCCTGTATGCGAAAGCCAACGTGTGGTACTAGGCTGCAGACAAGTAGGGCGGGGCACGAGAAACCTTGTCTGAATATGGGGGGACCATCCTCCAAGGCTAAATACTCATCATCGACCGATAGTGAACCAGTACCGTGAGGGAAAGGCGAAAAGAACCCCGGGAGGGGAGTGAAATAGATCCTGAAACCGCATGCTTACAAAAAGTAGGAGCCTCGTAAGGGGTGACTGCGTACCTTTTGTATAATGGGTCAGCGACTTACATTCAGTGGCAAGGTTAACCGAATAGGGAAGCCGTAGAGAAACCGAGTCCGAATAGGGCGAACATAGTCGCTGGGTGTAGACCCGAAACCAAGTGATCTATCCATGGCCAGGATGAAGGTGCCGTAACAGGTACTGGAGGTCCGAACCGACTAATGTTGCAAAATTAGCGGATGAGCTGTGGATAGGGGCGAAAGGCTAAACAAACTTGGAAATAGCTGGTTCTCTCCGAAAACTATTTAGGTAGTGCCTCAGGTATTACCTGCGGGGGTAGAGCACTGTTTAGGCTAGGGGGTCATGGCGACTTACCAAACCTATGCAAACTCCGAATACCGACGAGTACAGCTTGGGAGACAGAGCACCGGGTGCTAACGTCCGGACTCAAGAGGGAAACAACCCAGACCGCCAGCTAAGGTCCCTAAAATTGGCTAAGTGGGAAACGAAGTGGGAAGGCTAAAACAGTCAGGATGTTGGCTTAGAAGCAGCCATCATTTAAAGAAAGCGTAATAGCTCACTGATCGAGTCGTCCTGCGCGGAAGATGTAACGGGGCTCAAGCCAGTTACCGAAGCTGCGGATGCGCAGTTTACTGTGCGTGGTAGGAGAGCGTTGTGTAGGCCTGTGAAGGTGGCCCGGTAGGGCTGCTGGAGGTATCAGAAGTGCGAATGCTGACATGAGTAGCGTTAAAGGGGGTGAAAAGCCCCCTCGCCGTAAGCGCAAGGTTTCCTACGCAACGTTCATCGGCGTAGGGTGAGTCGGCCCCTAAGGCGAGGCAGAGATGCGTAGCTGATGGGAAACAGGTCAATATTCCTGTACCGCTCAATAGTGCGATGTGGGGACGGAGAAGGTTAGCTCAGCCAACTGTTGGAATAGTTGGTTCAAGCGTGTAGTCGTGCTCTTTAGGCAAATCCGGAGGGCTAAGATGAGGCGTGATAACGAGTGTGCTTGCACACGAAGTGAGTGATACCCTGCTTCCAGGAAAAGCCACTAAGCTTCAGCTATTGACGACCGTACCGCAAACCGACACTGGTGCGCGAGATGAGTATTCTAAGGCGCTTGAGAGAACTCAGGAGAAGGAACTCGGCAAATTGATACCGTAACTTCGGGAGAAGGTATGCCCCAATTAGGTGAACCTGTACAAGGGGAGCCGAAAGGGGTTGCAAAAAATCGGTGGCTGCGACTGTTTATTAAAAACACAGCACTCTGCAAACACGAAAGTGGACGTATAGGGTGTGACGCCTGCCCGGTGCTGGAAGATTAAATGATGGGGTGCAAGCTCTTGATTGAAGTCCCAGTAAACGGCGGCCGTAACTATAACGGTCCTAAGGTAGCGAAATTCCTTGTCGGGTAAGTTCCGACCTGCACGAATGGCGTAACGATGGCCACGCTGTCTCCTCCTGAGACTCAGCGAAGTTGAAATGTTTGTGATGATGCAATCTACCCGCGGAAAGACGGAAAGACCCCATGAACCTTTACTGTAGCTTTGTATTGGACTTTGAACGGATCTGTGTAGGATAGGTGGGAGGCTTTGAAGTGCTGTCGCCAGATCGCGTGGAGCCATCCTTGAAATACCACCCTGGTGCGTTTGAGGTTCTAACCCAGGTCCCTTATCGGGATCGGGGACAGTGCATGGTGGGCAGTTTGACTGGGGCGGTCTCCTCCTAAAGCGTAACGGAGGAGTTCGAAGGTACGCTAGCTACGGTCGGACATCGTGGCGATAGTGCAATGGCATAAGCGTGCTTAACTGCGAGACTGACAAGTCGAGCAGATGCGAAAGCAGGACATAGTGATCCGGTGGTTCTGTATGGAAGGGCCATCACTCAACAGATAAAAGGTACTCTGGGGATAACAGGCTGATACCGCCCAAGAGTTCATATCGACGGCGGTGTTTGGCACCTCGATATCGGCTCATCTCATCCTGGGGCTGTAGTCGGTCCCAAGGGTATGGCTGTTCGCCATTTAAAGAGGTACGTGAGCTGGGTTTAAAACGTCGTGAGACAGTTCGGTCCCTATCTTCCGTGGGCGCTGCAGATTTGAGAGAGCCTGCTCCTAGTACGAGAGGACCGGAGTGGACACACCTCTGGTGTATCGGTTGTCACGCCAGTGGCATCGCCGGGTAGCTAAGTGTGGAAGAGATAACCGCTGAAAGCATCTAAGCGGGGAACTCGTCTCAAGATGAGATCTGCCGGGGCCTAGAGCCCCCTGAAGGGTCGTTGTAGACCACGACGTTATAGGCTGGGTGTGGAAGTGCAGCAATGTACGTTAAGCTAACCAGTACTAATTGCCCGTGCGGCTTGACCCTATAACTTTGATATCCCTATCAAAGCTGACA
>JAUCCA010000006.1:0-13597 GCA_034676525.1 Giesbergeria sp. | reverse complement strand
CCCATTGGGGGCGACGCGCCGGTCGAAACGCTCCACCACCAGCACGCGCTGCCCGCCAAAGGCGGCGATGCGAGCATCGGTCACTGGCAAGCCGTAGGCTTTCAACAGCCGCAGGCACAGCCATTCGTTGTCGACAGACGTGCTGAAGTCCGCCCGCCGCCCGCCCATCAGGCCGAGTGGAGGTTTGAAGATGTGGCTTGTCGGTGTGGCGCCACGCGGCGCGAGCCATTGCCCACCCCACCACAGAAAAGCCGTCTTCTCCTGCGCACCGGCCAGCGAGATGCGGAAATCTGTTAATCAGTTATGCGTCAAATATCTGAAATCCAACTAAATAAAAAATGGAGAGCCGCTAAAACAGGGGCTCTCCATCGTTCTGATGCCAGCTATCGCATCAGCCTGCCAGGCGGGAAATCATTCCCACTCTATTATAAATAGCAGGATGATCTCTTTAATTTACAACCACTTAAAAACATAAATCGTAGCAATACCACGAAAAATACCATATCTAGTTTAATCGACTGAAAACGGCTTGTTCTGTCGGTACTTGCGCTCCTGGTCGGCGATCTCGCCCAGCTGCAATGCGAGTTCGGCATGGCTCATATCCGCCAGCACGTCGCGCAGACGCCCCGTGCAGGCGATGGGCGGCGGCTCGAACTCGTAGCCGACGGCGACCATTTCGGCCCCGATTTCCTCTGTGATGAAAAACGGTTCCTCCTGGGTGTCTTGAAACAGCTTCGTCACTTTCTTCTCTCCCGAATATTGTAGGCCCTTCCTGTGGTCTATCGCACCCATTCTGGGATGATGCCAAGAACCCAAGCTAAACTGATGTTCTCGAACGATACTTACCTATCGCTGGTCAATGCGGCTTACCCGTGAGTTCGACCCAAAAAGACGAACTGGCGGTTTTTTCATCATTATTATTGGGTTTGAACGCTCGACAAGCGGCTTTTCACGAGATCGAGCTTGGCCTTGTGAGCCAATGGCCTGTTGAAAACACGGTTCTGGATTTGATCGGACACCTTGCTGATGGCGATATACGCCATGCTCAAGCCCGACTCGCGCTCCGATCCCTTCTTCTCGACGAAGTCGTAGGGGAAGTTCTCGCAGAACTTGTGGAAACCGGAGAACTGGGCGACCTCCTTCGTGAACCGGAAGCCATCTGGGGTGAGGCGGGAGCGCCGGGGATGGTAGAGATCGACGAACAGGATGAACCACTCGGCTCCGTTGAATGACACGGCCTCGAACACATCCACTGTACCAATGGCTCCAAGTCGGTGGAAGAGAATGCGCTGTCCCGACTGCGTTTCGAGCCGGGATAGATACGCCAGTTGGCCGATGGGCCCGTTGACCGGTATCGGGTTAGTCTCGGTGAACCCAAACGGGCCAGTGCCGTTCGGGTCTTTGTCGTAGGCCGGAGCGGATTCCAGCATCGCCTTCATCGCCGGATGAACGAGTTCCAGTTGAAACGCCTCGTCATCAAGGATGCGGTGAATGTGTGCCATTGCTTCGCGCAACGCCTTGTCTTCCTTGTTACCACCGAACAGGCTTGATAAAAATCCCATTCTCGACCTCCTCAGCCATTACTGAACATGAACAGGATCAATCCAATCGAAATTGCGATATGCAGATAGTCGAATGGGCGGAGCGGCCCCTTGCCCAAGAATCTGTAACCAACGCCCGTAGAGATCACTCGATATCGTGCAATCGGAAAAATGGGAATGCCAAAGAACACGAAGTAATAGGTCGCCATGCGCGACCCATCAGGCTTCGGGTCGGTTCCTCCATAAATCGTGGTACCGATCCCGTTGATTGTTCGCAGTGAGGGTGCCTTCTTGATCGGCTCAAGGTCTCCCAGGCTATCGTGATTCTCCCGAACGACGATCAGGTTCTCGTTCAGTTTCTTCCTAAGCTCCGTATCTGAAGCGATCTCCAATGCTTTTTGCAGAAGAGATATGCAAGGCACCCACTTAGAAGTCTGATTCCCAAAAGCAATGGCGCATTGCATGATACCCGCCGCGAGAATGTTCTGAGCTTCACGATACGTCGGGGAGTTGGTCTTGATCTGCGCGGCTCTCAAGAGGGACATGCCTTCAGTCAGTAATCTTTCGCCGTCGTTGTTTGCTGTACTTGGACTGCGATCAATACTCTTAAGCACTTCTGCAACAAGATTTTGGATTGGTTCAATTGCAGCCGATTCGTTTCGACGCTGTCGAATGTCAGCAAGGGCTTCTGCATCTTCCCCAACCTTCTCAGAGACGTCCGGCACCTCGGCAAAGATTTCCTGCACCAAACTTGTGAGCCGCTGGGCCTCCTTCAGCATGTCGTGTTCGTTAAACAGATCGATGGCAAGGCTGCGAATCTCGTAGGCCAAGTCACGACTCGCTTTGTGGTCGATGCCGCGCGCCTTCGAACTCAGTTGAATGGGCTGGGCGATCTTGTCCCAATTGCGCGCAACGGCATCCAGCTTATCCACGTAGGGCTTGACGGCGGATTCGCCGGAGCCAGCATGGTCTCTGGCCGCCTTGATGAGCTTGTGGACGTTCTCAGCCTCCTTGTGCAGAACGCCTTGAGTTTCCACCTCGTAGCTGTCCACAAGGTCGTCGATCAGCCCAGGCGCATGATCCTCACCGCCGGCGGTCACGCCATCCACGGTTTCGGTCATCACTTGGATGAGCGTCATCGGCGGTAGCCTGTCGAGCGCATCTTTGATGGCAGTCCGGTAGTACCGCTTGCGCTCGGTCAGTTCGGCCTCAATTTGATCAAGCGAATTGACCTCGGGAAAACGGGATGCGACGCGATCCTCATTGATGTCGCGTAGAACCTCTTCTGGGGTCAGCTCCTCGGCGAGGTAGGCTGTCTCCACAATGAACTCGGCCAAGTCGTCCGCATCGTGCTTGCCATCTACTGCTTCGAACGCGGCAGCCAGCAGATTCAGGTGCGCGAGCGTTGGCAGGCCCGATTCCTCTCGGATGGCCATCGGGTCGTTGAGCAGGCCCCCGACTAACTGGGTCGCCTTGCGCGGCGAAACGCCGGGAAGCCATGCGATCTCCACACCCAAGCGGGTGCGCGGATTCGTCAAATCGGAGCGCGCCTTCTGGCAAACGTCGTGATCGAGTTCCAGCGACTTCTCTTCCGCCAGTTCAACGATGCGCCTGCGGTCGTCGCGGGTCGTCACGCCCAAAACCGCGAATGCCGACTGATGCAGCGCGGTCGTGGTGAGACGGGGTTCCGGTTTGACCGGCGGTGGTGGTGGCGCAACCCGCTGCTGGGCTGCCGGAGGAATGGGCGGATGCTGGCGAACCGCTGCGGGTGCTTGCGCAGGATCTGCTGGTTGGGGCTGCGCACCGAGCATCGCCAGAAGTTGCGGGTCTTTCAGCGCATCAAGCGCCTGCACGAGTGCTTCACGCGGCACGGACAGCTTCTTGCCACTGCGCAACTCATGGCTGTATTGCGCGAGTTGATCCTTGGACGACAGGTGATCGGAAAGCGCGAGCGAAACGGCGTACTCGCTGTTCGCGTGCGGGGCAGCATTGCAGCTCCGGCAGGCAACCAGTGCGCCGGATTTCGCGGAACCACATTTGAAGCAGATTGCCATTGTCATATCGAAGCTCTATCACCTGCCTAATGCGCGAAGCTCCGCGACTACACATTTGTTGTAGCTAGCGGCGCCATTGGATTTTTTCAGGATGCAAGCCTGCTGTATCGCAGATCGTTCTGCATAGGCCAATTTCGACAGATCTGGCAGCCGTGGCGCGTTGGCCAATTCATTGAGTTGAGCGGCTACGCATCTGTTGTAACTGGCAGCACCATCAGACTTTTTCAGGATGCACGCCTGCTGTATTGCAGATCGTTCTTCATAGGCCAGTCTCGACAGGTCTGGCATCCGTGGCGCGTTGGCCAATTCATCGAGTTGGGTTGTTACGCATCTGTTGTAACTGGCAGCACCATCAGACTTTTTCAGGATGCACGCCTGCTGTATTGCAGATCGTTCTTCATAGGCCAGTCTCGACAGGTCTGGCATCCGTGGCGCGTTGGCCAATTCATCGAGTTGGGTTGTTACGCATCTGTTGTAACTGGCGGCACCATCAGACTTTTTCAGGATGCACGCCTGCTGGATCGCCGATCGTTCTGCATAGGCCAATTTCGACAGATCGGGCAGCCGTGATGAATTGGGTAGTGCCGGCGGAGAAGATTGCGTCGAAGGAGTGGTCTCGGCCGTGGTTTGGCGCGAAGGCGCACGCTGAAGCTGAAGCAGCAACGCTTGATCTGCCACGCCGGTCGCGGCCAAGCCTCTGTCCTGCTGGAAGGCAATGACGGCGGAACGTGTGCCTCGCCCCATCAGCCCGTCAGCGGCGCCAGCTTTGTAGCCAAGCTCGTTGAGCTTGCGCTGGATGGCTTGCACGGTTGCGTCTGGTGTTGGGCGCGACGGCGTTTGGGGCGATAGCGCCCCTGTGGGACTGCGAGCAAATCTGCTCCTCCCCTCGGATTGAAGCTGACTCCGGAATGGCTCAATGTCTCGTTGAGCGCTATTCAAATCATTGCGCCCTCGATTGTTGGTCTGATATTGAAATGAACTGCAACGGCTGTTGTAGTCGGCCACCATCGCGTTGAAGCGAGCCACATCGGCATCGATGTAGTTGTTGATGGCCGACTTCGCGCCGTCCATGCGGATGTCTTCGGCCAAGCAATAGCGAATTTGCTCCCTTGAGAGCACGAGATTTTGTCCGACTGGCGGCTTGGCTTCCGTCGGCCGCGATGGAGCTTGCTGTGACGTGGAAGGGCTCGGATACGCCTGTGGTGCGGACTCAGCCGATGATGCAGGCCCAGAATCGTCTTCCTTGACAACAATGGTCTTGACGTGAACGAACTGGTCGTTCTTCAACTCATAAAAGTGAGCGCCGTATTTTCCGCCTTCATTTATCAACCCTGCAAGAACAAGAAGTCGACTATTTTTTTTGAAAATTACACGTTCGCCTTCACCTTTCCAGCAACAAGCAGTTCCAGGAAGAGCAACCACACGTCCTGTTCGAGAACTGACTGCAACCCCCATCGAACAAGACGTACCACAGCCCCAGGTAGACAAAACGTACTCGCCTGCAAAATTAACAGGTTGCGACTGCGTGCCACGAATTCTGGTTCGGAAATTTTTATCAAAATCACTCACCAGATTTACACTCGCACGCGGCCCATCATATGGTTCAGACAAATAATCGCTAAATTTAGGAGGCTCTGATTCAGAAGACTTTTTGGAAACCTCATCCTGATCAAAATTCGATGCCTGTTTTGATGGGTCATACACCGGGGTCGTGGATGTCCCTGTGTTATCTGAATGACTGGCTTTAGGAGGCTCTGATTCAGAAGACTTTTTGGAAACCTCATCCTGATCAAAATTCGATGCCTGTTTTGATGGGTCATACACCGGGGTCGTGGATGTCCCTGTGTTATCTGAATGACTGGCCAGCCAAATAATTACACCAATGACAGCAATAATGCCAAGCAACCATTTACCGCCGGATGAGTCGGAAGACGGTTGGGCAGGCGCTTGGTGCGTCTGGTGTTGAGTTGGTGGCGGCTGTGGTTGAGTAGGCTGCGGAGCCGGGCGCGGGGCGCTAGGTGCAGCAGTAGGTTCCTTCTTGGCAGCAGGGGGCGGCGTCGTGTCCACATCGGACACGAGCGAGGAAAGGCCTGCGAAACCTTTGCCTTCTCCGTTCTTCGGTTTTTCTTCTCCCCCCGTCACTATCATCTCCCCTTAAACAAATCCGATGCGTCGTTTGGTTTCGCTACCCTCGCGCTCCCGTGCCGGTGATGCACGCATGGCGGACAACAGGCTAGCCTGATCCAGTTTCTCCTTGCCGGATCGTGCGGCCAGTCGCGCGCCTTCGCGCACCACAAAGGAGACGTCGGACAGCGGTCTGCCCGCCAGTTCCTTCGCCAGCGGCTTGGCGTCCACGTCCGATTCCTTCGGCAAGGAGGACAGCAGTTTGTCCAGCAGCGACTGCACTTCGACCTCGCTGGCGAAATCCACCTTGATCACGTGATCGAAGCGCCCACGGCGCTGGATGGCCGGGTCGATCATCTCGATGCGGTTGGTCATGGCGATGATCAACACGTCGTTTTTCACTGCCTCCGGAATACGGCGCAGGAACTCGGCCACTTCCTCGACGCGGTGATGACCCGACCCCATCTCGCGGTCGGCAAGGAATGCTTCCATCTCGTCGATCACCAGGACGGACGGCGCGTTCTCCATCGCCTTGTCGAACACCTGCGCAACCTTCTTGCTGGTCTCGTGGATGTAGGGGCTGGCGACGCTAGATGCGTCGATCTGGAAACTGGGCCAGCCAAGGAAGTCCACCAGCCGGTCGACCGCGAAGGTTTTGCCGCAGCCCGGAGGGCCGTGCAGGATCACTGCCGACGGGAACTCGATGCCGAGTGCCTTGTAGCGGTCGCGGTGCAGGATGATGTCGACGATGTGCTCGTTGAAGAAGGCCGCCAGTTCGGGACGCCCGGCGAGCTCGAAGACCTTGTTGGGTTCCGGCTCGGCCCGTTTGAGTTGCTCCACCTTCTCGACTGGGGCGGCTTCCGTTTTCTCGGCAGTGGTCGCAGGCTTGCGCTCCAACGGGATGATTTCTGCGACCTCGAAGCCCGCCGCCTGCACGACATCCTTCAAATGGCCCGCACCGAGCCAGCTCATGGACTGACGCAACCGACGAAAGGATGTGGCCGGGATGTTCGTGCCACCCGTCAGCCAGTAGCCGAGCACCACATCGTCGCCGGCTCTGGAACTGATGCTGTAGGTGGGCAGCAGCCGCGTGATCTTCTCGACATACAGCGCGTCTTGCAACGGCGATTCCGCGTCGATGTCGCGCGTTGCCTTCAACGCCAAAGCGAAGGACAGCGCTTCGGATTTATTGTCGGGAGACTTCCCCTCGCCGACCGGGCAAAGCGTCTGGCTCGGCGCGCTGGAGATTGACCGAAGCTGGCGGTCGCCGAACTGCGCGGCGTTGAGCGTGCCGTCTTCAATCAGACCCGCGACCAGCCAATGCTGCGCCAGCGCATCCAACACGACGAGCGCCCGCCCGCCACCCATCGTTTCGTAGATCTGCCAGTCCACGCCCTCGAACAGCGCGGCGCGTACTTTCGCACCGTCTGGCAGCTTGAATCCGATGGGAAGCCATGCGTCGAGGGCCATGAGATCAACTCCGAACGATATTGGCGCCGGCCATCATGTCATCGTCTCCCGCAGAGCCAACTTGAATCGAGAAGAGTTGGCCAACTACTGCGCGCAACTTGTCGATATCGTTGGCCTTGATGGCTTCGGTTCCCATCGCCACAAGCTGCGCATGCTCTCTGGCGTCAGAGAACAGGTAGCTTGCTTGCGCCATGCGTTTGAAGTGGTCGATCACGAACCAGTCCTGACGCCACAGGATCATGAAGTTACGGCTGCGCAGATCGTCTAGGTGCGACTCGAAGTCGCTGCTGTTGTTTTCGAGCGCGCGCTGTGCCGTTTTGACCAAGTTGTCGAAGGACGTGGCTTCGGTGGGGCGGGCGTGCTGGCGCACAACCTTCTCGAAGAAATCGACCGCCCTGTCCAGTTCAAGCTGGCGGATGTCCTTCAGGTGCTCCTTGCGGGTCAACGCCAGCAGGCGCTTGGCCTCCTGCACGTTATCCATTGCCTGTTTCGCCGTTTCCGGATCAGATTCAGCCGACTCAATAGTGCTGGCCTGCTCCAGTTTCTCGCGGGCCTGCTCCAAGCGCGGGTCGTCCACTTTGGATGCCATTTCTTCGAGGCGCTCCATCGTGTGCTCCGACTGCTCTTGAATATTCTTGGCCTGACTGGAGTAGTCGAGCTTGCCTTCCCGGCTGGAGTAGAAGTTACGCCCGCTCGGGAACGAACCGCTGATAGATGGAACCGAAACTTCTAAGAAAATATTCCCAGAGTCGCGCACCTCGTACTCGCAAATAAGGTCAGCACCTGCGGCTATTACATCATCATCAAAATCAGTTCCATTGACCTTGAACATGCCAATAAACCGATTGTCGTGGATGGTGTCACCGATATCGCCCTCCCAGAGCTTGAAGTTCAAAGAACCTGGGGCGCCCGCCTTAAGAGACTCTCCCGCCTTGAAAACTTCCTTGCCTTTCTTGGGCAACTGATCCCCTGCCTTGACGATATTCACGAGGATTGATCTACCTCCAACTTTATTGCGCGCCTCAATTCCAATGGAATGTGAGGCCGGAATCGCGTCGATGCTTGCGGCGGTACGAGCGATGACGATCTTGTCTTCGCCCAGCGCAATCGAAGCCCCGTTCGAGTCGAACACGAACACCTTGAAAACGTTGTCGCCGGGTTTGGTCAGGCTGAGTTCGATGCTCGCGCCGTCCTTCAGGGCGACACGCCCCGACGTCCAGCCTGTGTCAAGGCTGTCGATCTGGAACTCGATGCCAGCGGGCGCACGCGACAATTTGGCGACGATCTTGGCCTTGTGCTCCGGCGTGCGCGCGATGTAGTTGAATGAAAGGTCGAGCGCGCCACCGGCGCTGAGTGCGCCACGGGAACTTTTGCGTCCACGGCTCTGCGACGCCCAATCGATGGACTCGGCAAACACTGCCGCACCTTCGGCAACGGCGGTCATCGGGTTTACGTCGGTGGACGGCGCGATGCCAAGCTCGAATGCCACCTTATCACGCAGGTTTTTATACTGTGCAGGCCCGCCTACAAAGACAATCCGCTCCACGTCGTGTGAACTCAGACCAGCCTTTTCGATGCTCTCGCGGGTGGCCTGAATGGACTCATCCACCTTGGCGGCAATCAAATCGTCATAAAGGCTCCGGGTGATCGGAATGTCGAGGTAGATTTCTTCACCAGCTTGATCACGTACACCAAGCTCATTCTCAGCAAGGCTAATGACGGACTCTTCGCTCTGCGATAGTGCAATCTTCGCCTTCTCAGCCGCCCAGGTCGCAATGGTGCGCAAGGATTTGTACTGGGAATTGGAGGCCAAATCTTCTGGCAAATCGAAGTTCTCGAGCAGCCACGGCTTGACGACATTGTCGAACAGAATTCGGTCGAAGTCCCGCCCACCGCACATAGCAATGCCACCATGAGCAAGCAGGTTCACCCGGCCCCCGATACTCTCGGCAATGGCGACATCCAGCGTGCCACCACCAATGTCGTACACGACAAAAATGCCGTCATTCTTGCGCTGGCGCATGACGCTCATCACCGCAGCAACCGGCTCTTGCATCAGCGCTACCCGCCCGAGCCCGGCTGCATCGGCGGCAGCCATCGTGGCGTCCTTCTGCATTTGGTTGAACGCGGCCGGAACAGTGATGACGGTGCCGGTCTCACCATCGGTGCGAAGTTCTTCCGGCAAATAACCAAAGAGTGCGCGCAGTACCTCCGCAGAACATTTCTCCGGAGTCATGATTAGATTGACGGCAGGCAACTTGACGGGAGTGCTGGTGCCCATGAGTCGCTTGAACAGCGTGGCAGCATTCTCCGGACTACGTGCAGCATTGTTATAAGCGCGTGAGCCCAGGTACTTGTTGCCCCGACGATCAATAAAAATTGCGGACGGCGTGACGTCGTGCTGCTCAGGGCTTTTATAAAGCCGGATATTTTCTCCATCCCACGAAGCGATGGCACTATTAGTCGTGCCGAGATCGATACCTACATATTTCATGCTTTCACCTTCCTGAGCATTACCGTACCTTCTTTACGTAAGCCATTCGGCCCCATAATGATTGGTTCCAGCATCTGATCGACGAGAAGCGTGTCGTCTGGATCGAAGTCACCCAAGTTCAAGGCAGAAGCCGCCACCCCTGCGTCGTAGGGCTGCCCCTCGACATTGACTAGCTTCAGACCGTTCGAGTCGAGGCTTTCCTCGACCTTCTTCTGGAAGTAGCGAATCTGGTTGATGTAGCGACCTGACTCGCCTGCGTCGAGCTTGCTGACCACTTTTCCGAACAGGCGCGAAAAGCGCCAGCTCTCGACAGCAATGTCGATCAGCGATTGCTCCATCTGTTCAGCACCTTCGGTCTGCTGAGTCATCAAGCCCTCCTTTGAGTTACGTCTTATCGGCTTTGCAGCCTTCTTGCTGCCGTTGAATCCATTGATTGATCTCAACCCTGGAGAATCGCCACGTTCCGCCAACTTTGAACGCGGGAATCTGCTTGGCTGCAGCCAGCCTGTATATCGTTCGTTCCGTAACCTTCAGGAGCTCTGCTACCTGCTTGATGGTAAGGAACTCGTCGTCGCTGCTTGTAGGCATGGCGGCACCTGCTCTGCAGTATGTCAAATTGGTTCATAATAGTACAAAATTTTCAAGGATGCGATCCCTGTATATTGTTCAATATTAGAAAAACTTAAGGGATTCTGAGAAACTTGAACGGCCGCTATCAAACGGAGAGCCGACATGGGCAAGAAAAACACTGGAGACGCGGTTGCAGATAGCCGAGCCGATCACATGATGCGCGGTAGCTCCGTGGCCGAGCTGAACTTGGACGATGTGCTGGCCGAGGCCATAGCCGCCGGTGGCTATCCACTACCACCGACACAGCGCGAATGGGTTGATGCCCCGGCAGTTGGCTGCGAATTGTTGGTCGAGGACTTGCAAAGCGCGGAAGCCATACATGCGTATCTGTCCCACGCTGAGGCCACTGGCGATGTGGCCTATATTGAGCACGCCCGCCAAATCGCTGCCTAGGCGAAGATCTTATACGGGATTGAGTAGCAGAACGCGGCCACCTGGCCGCTCTCGTAGTTACTGCCGGGCTGGGTAAGACGGTAAGAATAATAATCTTCTTATTATTCTTACCTGTTCCGCCGCGCTACGCCTGGGGCAAAGATCGGCGAATCGCCTCCAGGGCTTCGCGGAAGTCATTCCGAGTCGCACGGCCTGTTTCGGCCTGGTAGTACACCACCATGAAAACATTCGCCACTGCCTCGGCCACCTGCCCCAAGCGCCGCGCCCTGGTCGATGTACTCCAAGGAAGCAAGGATAGCGGCCGCCTGGTGCACGACCTGGCCCGGTTCGATGAGATGCTGTGTTGTCATGATTCACCTCTCAGACAGGTGTTGATTGAAAGTGCCGGGCGGGTTACAGGCCCCGCCTAGTGCGCCTACAGGTACAGCCCCGCCGCCTCGGCGAATGCTGACCGCTGATTGCTGCCACCCTTTGCCTCGATGCTGGCCGGCTTGGGTTCGATCCCTCGTGCAGGGTCTGGCCGCGCAACAAAAGCCGCTGTTTCTGCTGCTGCATCAACCTCAGTCGATTGATCGCCCAGCGGGGGAAAAAATACCTGAACTTCCTCTTGGCGTTCATCCAAGGCCGTCAATGCGGCCATATAGGGTGTTGTCATGGGATTAGCTCCTGCCTTCGTTGTTATCGGTGTCACGGTTCACGAATGAGGCCACTTCGTCATTACCTGGGTGCCGCCCAGGCTGTTGCCTTCGAACTGGCCCGTGTCTTTCGACTCCATGCTTTCGCGGATCGAGGCGGCCACCTTCCCGCCCGCCGTTTCATTCACACGCTCCTGGAACCCTTGTTTCATTTGGGAGCCGACACCTTTGGCCAACTCCGATGCCGTGCCTGTGGCCAGTTTCGCGGCCCTGGCAAAACCGCCGCCGCTTGAGCCGGAATCGCTTCCGCCAAAGCCGGCGGCCTGTGCAAACGGCGAACCACCAGCCGTGCCGGCTGCACCACCACCGCTGCCACCATCCGACTTGCCACCCATGATCGATCCCATACTGGGCATATCCCCGCCGGTGCTCATACTGGCCGACGCTTTCTGAAACGCTGCCTGAATGGCCGAAGCGCCGCCCGTGGCGCCTGCTGCGCCGCTGAGCATGGCCTTACCAGCCATCGCCACACCACCTGTGGCCATACCTGCCGCTGCCATCGCTGCGCCCGCCCCAAAGTTGCCAATGCCGCCCGCACCACCGACGCCCGATCCGGTAATGATGCCGGCGACCAGAGGGGGAACGCGATTGACCAGCATCAGCAACGCGACGCAGAAAACCAGCATCACGCCCAGCTCTTCAAAGTTCAGCGTGCCGGTGTTCATCCTGGCGTAAAAGCTGGACAGCAAATCGTTGCCGATACCGACCAACAGCACCATCGTCATGATCTGCACGGCCACCCCCAGCACGGTTTTGTAGTAGTTGATCGCCATATCGGAAGTCCAACGCGACCCGCCAAAACCGAGGAAGAAGATGCCGGCGTACATCAGCAGCCAGGCCGACACGAGCAACAGCAGCATATTCACGACGATGACGGCCAGTAAGACAAGAATGCCGACGCTCAGCGCCACACCAATGAAGCTATCCACGGGTGACCAAACCGACGAGTTTCCAAGAGCCTGCTTCAGGATCATGAAACCGATATCCACGATGCCCGAGGGTGTCACCGATGCCACCCCGGATGCCTGTTCGCCGATCCTGGCCAGCGACTGGATGATCGAATTAGCGAAGGCCGGGCCGTTGCGTAACAGCCAGAGGAAGAAACCGAAGAACAGGGTGAAACGGATGAACTCGGCGAAGAACTCGCCAATGTCTGCCTTGCGCAGTGCCATGAAGCCAAACGTGAAAACCAGCGAGATCGTGCCCAGCGTCCAGAACAGGAACATCGCGGCATTCATCACCACCGTCTGCCAGGACGTGGCCCGCGTAGCGAACTCTGTCACCACCTGGTCAAGCATCCCCTGGTTGGTGAGCTGGGCCGATGCAGCGGTGGAGTAAAGCGCGAGAACGACACCGATCAGCGCCGCCTTGTGCAGTGCTTTCATGGCTTCACCTCCGACTGGTCTTTTGGGGCGGCCAGTTCGAGCCAGTTCATGGGTTTCTCGGTCGGCGCGATGCCGCCGGTGGCCGGCGACCGGCGCGAGCACAGCCCGGCGAATTTTTCGCGCGTGGCCCTGTCCCCAATCCTCTTAATCGCCTCAATCTGGCAATTGGTGTCATTGACCTCGGGCATGGGCGAGATAGCCGGCTTGTTGTCGCAGCCAGTCACCAGCACCAACACGAGGCCGGCAAGCAGCGTCGTCTTCTTCATGGTACAGGGCCTCCGTCAGCGGGTCAGTTCGAGCCAGTTTTTCGGGCTGGCCGTGCGCTCGATCCTGGATTCCCTGGAAGTCGAACCGGCGGCCTGCTGTTGCGCCTCAAGGTCGGCCTGCGCCTGCATCCGGGCGGTCGCGGCGCTCTGCTGCGCAATCAGAAGACCACGGATTTGCAGAAGCTGGTTCGCCTGGTTGGCGGAAAGCTGATTGGCGAAGCCGACGGCCTGCATCTGGCCGGTCGCACCCTGCGCGGCCGACTGAAGCCGTTCGAGCTGGCGAGCGTCAGCAGTCAGGTTGCGCTGCTGTTGCTCAAGGCCCTTGAAAAGCGCGTCATTCGCCTTCTTCTGGCTTTCACTTGCCAGGCTGCGGTTTTGCTCCATGGCAGCGCGTTCGGCATCCGAGCAGCCAGCGGCCGAGAAGCATGGCGAACCACGGTAATAGGCTACGTCCTGGAACTTGCCCAGGTACGCATCGACACTACCAAGCTGGTTCCTGTAGTAGTCCAGCGTGTTGACTGCGTTCATCAGCCCATTGATGGTGG
>JAUCCA010000005.1:0-8136 GCA_034676525.1 Giesbergeria sp. | reverse complement strand
TTGAGAAGTTGCTCCTGCATGCCTAAACTCCTCTGTCTACCTACTGATGCATACTTGATAAGTATCCTTTTCAACAATATTTAAGCCAGAGCAAGCTAGCAGGTACGAACAAGGTCATACATTCATGTTTCATTTCTGTATGTTTTCCGATGAGGATCAGCGACGGCTCCGCCGGATCAATCACATGACATCTGCTGACACCGCTTTACGGATATTGCGTAGTCAGAACATCTGGAGCACAGATGCCGACCGGATGACCAATTTCTCACTAAATCAGAATCCAGTCGATCAACTGGATGAGCCGAGGGAGGTTTCTCTTAGGTTTCATTTCGATGGCCCTATTGAGCTGATTTCACACCACAATCAACAACGAATATTTATACCCGACGTGCTCTACATATTTGTGACTGAATGGCCATGGGAACCAAAGCTGAGTGATTTGAAAGTCTGGGCAGCCAGGCTTGCGCCTGGCTCGCGAAAATACTTAGTGTGTGATGGCGCAGCTTTCGTTCGTGACTTTAACGATCAGGCAAAATCAAACCCGTATTCCCGGCTCGTCCAGAGGGAAATACAGACGATTGTCAGCGGTAAGCCGCGTATTTCTGTGCCCAAAACTGACGCTGAGAGAAGCCAAATACAGAGTCGCTATCCGAGCGCCCAGTACTCGTTATTGGAGCGGATTAAATCCTGGTGGGATATCAAGCTGGAGTTCCAGCGGGAGGAACGAATGTAGAACAATAGGATCGCTCGGCGGCCTGTCGTAGTCAATCGGTCCTCTTCGCCCAACTTCTGCTTCGGTTCGAATCCGTCTGACGTTGGCTACAATCGGCCAGGGGTGGGCTGTCATAAATACATCACAAAACCCGCCCTTCGCCTTAATTTGTGCTGATCTGTTTAGCGTCAACTAACGCCGGACAAGATAGTTGACGCGCGACACTCTCTGCACAAGAGCCGCAAAAACGACTGCCATGTGGCAGGGAGCATTCTCTACGCCTAGGGAAGATCTGAACAAGTCCTCTGGACCTGTCAGAATGTAGGTTGTTGAACGAGACCCAATCAGGAAGCCCCCAATGAGCCAGCTGAGCTTTTCCGACGCCGAGTTTGCAGGCAAGCGCAAGGTGACGCGCCGCGAGAAGTTCCTGGCCGAGATGGAACGGGCGGTTCCCTGGAAGGTCTTCGCCGACTTGGTCGAACCCCACTACCCGAAGGCTGGCAACGGACGCAGGCCTTACCCGCTGGAAGTGATGCTGCGCATCCACTTCATGCAGCAGTGGTTCAACCTGTCGGACCCGGCGATGGAAGAGGCGCTGTATGACAGCACCTCGATACGTAACTTTGCCAAACTGTCGCTCACGCGTGGCAGCATTCCGGACGAGACGACGATTCTGAATTTTCGCCACCTGCTGGAGAAGCACGACATCGCAGCCGACGCCCTCGAAGCGGTGAACCTGCTGCTAGCCGACCAAGGCATCACGGTGCGCAAGGGCACGATCATTGATGCCACGATCATCGAAGCGCCCAGTTCGACCAAGAACGCTGCAGGCTCGCGGGATCCCGAGATGCATCAGACCAAGAAGGGCAACCAGTGGCACTTTGGCATGAAGGCCCACATTGGCGTGGATATGACCGGCTTGGTGCACACTGTGGTGGGTACAGCAGCCAATGTTCATGATGTCACGCAGGCACATGCGCTGCTGCACGGTGAGGAAGAATTGGTGCTGGGCGATGCGGGCTACCGAGGCGTCCAGGACCGAGAGGAGAACCAGGGGCGCAACGTACGGTGGCACATTGCCATGCGCCCGGGCAAACGGCGAGCGTTGGGGCGCAGCAATATGGGTCGGATGCTGGAATCGTACGAACGGGCCAAGGCCAGCCTGCGCTCCCGGGTAGAGCATCCATTTCGGGTGATCAAATGCCAGTTTGGATTCACCAAGGTGCGCTACCGGGGTCTGGCCAAGAACACGGCGCAGTTGAAGATGCTGTTTACGCTGGCCAACCTGTGGAAGGTACGCCACCATTTGATGGCTATGGCAGGATAGGTGCGCCCGGAATGGGCGCAGAACGCCCAAAGCGGGTCTGTCGGGGTGAAAATCATCCCGCTTTTGGCCTATTTTTGAGCAATTTTTCTGCATTATGAAAATCGAGTCGGTTGGGCTGGAAAAGCGGATTCTGGAATCGGCTTATTCAGACCTTCCCTAGGCAAAATGAAAGAAAAGATAAGCGCGTTATTCTCGGAGGTCTTTGATCTCTCAGCACAACAGTCAAAACAGGCCGAGATTCAGGCAAGAGAGCAATGCAAGAACGGCAGTGCCTCCATGGTTGCAGCCATTTCTGCTTTGTATTCGATCTGGAAGTTTTTCCAACAGCTTCCCGCTGGTTCTCCCGCGAGCTCGGTGGTTGCGGCACCGACCAATCTCGCAGTCGCTAACCATATCTCATGGCTCTGCAATTCAGCACTGTCAATTAGGAAGCTCGCACTATTAGGCTTTGAGCCTCAAGCAAAGGTTCTTACCCGCTCCCTTGTCGAAGCCATCTATCAAACATTAGTCATATTCCATGATCACGAGTCCTACTTGGCATACAAAAAAGGAATAGACGCAGATTCAGCCAAGAGTGCTTACTATTCGGTATTCGCAAAAAAGCAAAGCCTCCACAAGAAACTCCAGAAACTCGAAGACAGCTTCGTGAGCCAATCTTCTGCTGAACGAAATGAGCAATATAGTCAACGAGTTGGCATGCTTGAGCACTATTCTCAAGCAACTCATTCTTCGGCAATACATGTGCTTCAATCGGCTTTACAGCCAAATGACGAATCAAGATTAGCACCCACGGTTCTTGGAAAATTTAGTGTGAGCACAGAGAATACATTACTTAATTGCTCGCACGAGATTTGCTACTTCTGCATGCTTCTAGAGCATATTGTAGAGAAGGTTTGGTTCATTGATGGGCTGGACACAGACGAGAACTACAGAATGTTTTCTGAAGTTTTCAAAGTGGCCGTAAAATTTCGTACCCACAAGTTGAAGTTACCTGATGCCAATAACGAAGATGCCCAGGCCGTTCAACATGACTCCCATTGAGACCCACGATGAACGACTGGTTTCCCAAAGGCTAATTGGCAGACGCCGACCAACGACCGCAATGGGTCGGAAGCCGCCATTTATGACTGTCCGCTTCCGACCCAAAGCGGACATTTGTATACAAAGGCTAAAGAATTTCCGGCTTGGAGTACTTGGAAGCCTAAGGCGGCGTCTGATCAAGCATGCGATCCCGCTATAAAAGCAGCGTATGTCCCGTAGTGTGAAACCAATCATCGTTTGCCACGGCTTTGGCCAGCGCGGCCTGCCATGAATTAACGCCACACGCTTTTAGCTCGGATCGCGCGGCTATGAGAAGAAACGTTCTGACGTCCTCGTTCGTACCATTTGCCGTCAGATCATTGATCATGCTGGCCCATGAATTGAGTCGCTCCGCAGCTTGTATGGAAAATCGTCGGGCCAGATCGAATTCGGAGAAATGATTCTGCACCCTTTGTGCGGTGGAAGGGGGCCAGCAAGCTGGGGGGTGAGCAGTGAACTCTGCGAAGGGAACTGCGGCGCGAACGATTGATGCAAACAGCCACTCGTCCTGGAGAACGCAATCTTCCTCGAAATACGGATGACAATGCATGGACGTTTGTGTCACGACTGACGCATTCTTTCCGACATTGCAATCACGACATGCTGGAATCAGATTCAGGGGAAGCACAGAGAGCGAGGAGTAGTGAGCCTTCGGCAGAAAGTGGTCCAACGTCTCGACCGTTCCGAACCCGCAGTAGGGGCAAATATTGTTCGGAACAGCCCCCTTGATCTGATCGTAGAAATTGCGGGCCTTACTTCCGCCTCGCGCCAGTTGTTTGATGTAAAGCCCCTTGAACTCTCCTCTTGTTACCAAACCGATGGATGCGGCGGCATCATCCCCAATCGGATGGGAAGGCCATGCGAACAACAGTTCGGCGACTGCGAACTGCCTATACGTCGTCTCTTGTTTAGCCACCTGTTGGGCGATGTTGGTGCATCTTGTTGACAGGTCGTCATCGCGAATCCCTTGCACGCACGCGGCATAAACAGGGCCCTGCGCGAGCGCTGGCTTCTGCAGGCGCCTCAATTGCTGCCTCCGTCGTTCTTGGCATTGCGGGCCGCGATCATGGCCATGAGAATGGACATACCTTCCATGCCAATCTTTCCGCCGAACTCATTTGATATTCCGTCGAAGGATAGGCCGGAATAAACTGCTTCCTGGAACATTGCATGGAATCCCGACTTGGAAACCTCGAGTCCGAACACTTCCTTGGTCAGGATCCCAACGTTTTCCGCGAATGTCTCCCGCACAGGACGATCCTTTCGCCATTCCAATCCTGATCGATTCAAAATCCATACGCAGGAACTTGGGACCTCCTGTACTACGACCGGCGAATGCGTAGCCACTATGGCTACACCATTGCGATCGTGAAGAAGCTCCGACAGGGCGCGAGTAAACGCGGACAGCAGCGGTGGATGAAGGTGGGTTTCCGGCTCATCCATCAGTACCAGTGTCTTTTCCTCGGTTAGGTTGACCAAGGCAGTGATGGTCAACAACACGATCTTGTGTCCCGAGCTCATTTTCCTCAGTTTTTTTGTTGCAATAGAATTGACGTCGCCACCTCTGGCCTGCGCTATCTCTGCAAGTTGGGGAAGCTCCATCGCTGCGAAGTTTGCATCCGAGGATAGCCGCTCGATGGCTTTGACCCATCGTCTCGTTTTGGCCTCTTGGCTCATGCACAGGTTGAAACCCGCCACGAAATCGTTGATCAAATCGGCTTCAGATTTGAGGGCGGAAGGCTGTTCCGAAGCGTCACCAAGCCGGGCCTTCTTCATGCCAATGTAGAAATACTTGAGGCCCTTCTTGGGTTCGGCATTGTCGGGGGGCGGAACAAACGGGTCGAACACGCTGAAGGATACGGACACCACGCCGCTGAAATAGTCTTCGGGAAGAACATTCCCGCTATGGAAGAATTCGTTAGAGGAAAAGCTGCTTGTCCGCTCCTGGACATAGTCGGGGTGCACTGCTTTGACCATCCCGTTCAAAATGGTTGTCTTGCCAATACCATTTCGTCCAATCAGAACGTGGACATTCGTGGGCGGCTTCGAGCTAGCTTTCACCTTGAAATCCAGTTCGACCGGCGAGTGCCTTTCGCCACCTGGGTCTAGGTACTTGAAGTCAAAATTCGTAAGGACAGTACCGCCGCTCAAGATGCGGCGGTACTGTCCATGTATGACCGATGTGCTTACCCCGCGCAGCAGCGACGTGATAAAGACGCTCTCATTCTCGGCAACTGTCAGTGCATCCTCTAGGAACGCAACATCGCGCAACCCGCCAAGTATGGCGTGGCGCTCGTCCGACGAAAGATTCTGCGATGCGACCTTGTAGTACTCGACGTCCTGTCCAACCGAAAACCATTCGTCAGAGAGCTTCTCGAACTGTTTCGGAATGACTTCGAGGGTCATCCCAGTCTCTTGTCCTTTATGCCCGATCTTGACCGAGCCTAGTTCCGAGTGAACGCCATTCGCATTGGTATAGTGCAGGACGAAAAGGGTCTTGTACGAGTAGTCGTCCCAATTATCAGGAACAAGCTGTACTGCCTCGCGCAGCTTGGTGTCGATTTTTCCTCTCGCGGCGAGGACGTGGAATGAAATTGGCATTACGAGATCCCAGCTATTCCTGCACATGGTGGTTCGCTGAGGCCAGCCTCGGAGTCAGGAGTGTTGCACTCCTGATATTGGCGTAGTGACATCAATTGATTGGTCTTAGTGATTGTATGCTTCTGTGCTACTACAGGCAGTATTGAAACGGAATGGCTTTCCAGGGCGGCACGACACGCGTCTTGCGTGAAGTTGCGAGTCCCCGGTGGTTGCTCGCAGGTTAGGCTCCCAGAAATCATGATCGCTGTGCAATTCCCATGGTGGAAGTCAATTCGCTGGCCACTATTTGAAAATGGCGCATTGGACCGGCCAGAGATTTACAGATACTTACTTCCGCTCCTGGCCGGACAGCGACAATTCCGATAGATGCGCTGTCCGATTGTAAGCAAACTTTACGTTTCTGTCTGCTCTGCCATTTCCAGCGCATCGTCGACTTCGATGCCAAGGTATCGCACCGTGCTTTCCAACTTGGTATGTCCAAGAAGGAGTTGGACGGCCCGAAGGTTCTTCGTTCGCCGGTAGATGAGCGTCGCCTTGGTTCGACGCATAGTGTGCGTGCCATATGTCGCAGGGTCTAAACCGATCGATTTGACCCAACCGGCAACGATGCGTGCATACTGCCGCGTAGACAGGTGCGGCGACTTTGTTATCCTGCTTGGAAATAAGTAGTTGTCTGGAGCAAGACGCGCCAGATCAATCCACGCTGCCACCGACTGCCGCGTCAATTCAGTAATCTCGAATTGCACGGGTCGATGTGTCTTGCGCTGCATGACGATAGCTCGTGGGTAGATGCTCTTCCCTTGTGAAATGTCGCAAACGCGCAAGCTGACCAAATCGCAGCCACGTAATTTGCTGTCGATGGCTAGGTTGAATAGCGCCAGATCCCGCACCTTTTCTGATAGCTGGAGCCGTATGCGGATCGCCCAGATTTCTTTCAGCTTCAGCGGAGCCTTTTGGCCAACAAGCCTCCCCTTGTTCCAAGGAAAGAACGGTTTTGCTTCATTGAGATCCGGTTTCATGGGATTCTCCTTCGATGAAAGGAACCCCCATTTTCTCCAACGAACAGTATGCTTTCGACCCAAAGCGGAAATTGCCGGCTTGTGAAAGCAGACCGTGAGGAACGAGCGAACTCAGTAGTGCTTCGCTTGCGGCGCATCCGCTGGAACGACGGGTTCTACCGCTGAGACGCAAATCAACAATTGGAAGTAATTCCATCTTCTCAATGGAAAAAGCGGCTTAACCGTCTTTTTATGAATTTTCTTTTTTCTCTCTCAACTCTCTTAACCTATCCTCGAGTGCTTTCTGCTCCTCCTCGCGGTCAGCAGAGGAGTAAACATTGATATTTAGCCGCTTCGATGACATTCCAGCCTGAACGCTTTCAAGGACTTTTACAATTTTCTCTGTTTCCTTGTACAAATTGTAAAGCGGATCTCCACCCCCTACTTCTGAAACACCCTTGAATTCGGAAAAATCCACGATGGATTCAGAAGCATACTTTCGTCCCTCTGCATCCTCAAATTCGATTGACGCTCTTATTTTTACACCAAATAGTGCGTCCCCATTTTTATTAATGAGGTCTAGAAAGCTGAAAACAAAGCTCTTCCGCTCCTTGCTAGCACCAAGAGAGGCCAACCCATTTTTCAGCATATTGAGCGACTGAAATTTCTCAACCACTGCCCTCTCCTGAGAGCTTAAAACATCGCCACTGCTTCCATAGAATTTGAATGATACATTCCGTGCAATACCCTTGCCATTATTTTGAATGTGAGCATTCATCATGTGAATCGAAGCCTGCGCAGATAGAATATAAAATTCCAAGCTAGGCCGCATCGCCTCTATTTTTAATTCGTCAATTTGCCGAATTTGCGCCAATCGCAAATACCATGTCTCCCTGGCAAGTATGAAAGTCAAAATTGCTATTGCAACCGTGGCAATGGCACCCACCCAAGCTGACAGTGTATCTGCGGCAAGTTTTCCATTTCCGCCCAGATTTAAGCCCCAAACGAGACCACCGATAAAAACCAGTGGCACGAACAAAAGGCCAGAGAGAACCACAAGCACGATTGGTGCTTTATCTTCTACAAATTTCATTAAAATGCCCCAAAGAAGTTGGCCAATTGTCTAAACGGCAAGCAGGAGTCGAGAGAACGAGGAAATGGGAGGCCGACACCGACCGGGAGCAGGATGAACGCTTCGAATGGTAGCGTTCGCTCTGTCACTTCTGTGGGATATGTGATCCATTAGGAAGCATGCCTTCTTAATGTCCGCCAAAAGTCATTATCCGGCCGTCGTTGGAGGTCGCGCTTCCCGTCAATTCTGACTCCAAGTCCCAGACAAGTGGGAAATCGATTCTGGCAAGCAATGCCCGCTTTTGGCCGAAAGCAGCCAACAAGTTGTTGTCTGCCCCGGAAAGGGC
>JAUCCA010000004.1:0-18707 GCA_034676525.1 Giesbergeria sp. | reverse complement strand
GCTGCCGGCCATCAGCGGACGCAGGGAGGACTTTCCGCAACCGGCCGTTCGATGCGGCACCGATGGCCTTCGCGCAGGGGTAGTGAATCCGCCAGGATTGACTTGCGCTGCCCTACCTCTCACTAGTGAGGGGCGGCAGCGCATCAAGCGGTGAGCGCACTCCGGCACCGCCAACTTTCAGCACATGCGTGTAAATCATCGTCGTAGAGACGTCGGAATGGCCGAGCAGATCCTGCACGGTTCGAATGTCGTAACCGCTGCGGAGCAAGGCCGTCGCGAACGAGTGGCGGAGGGTGTGCGGTGTGGCGGGCTTCGTGATGCCTGCTTGTTCTACGGCACGTTTGAAGGCGCGCTGAAAGGTCTGGTCATACATGTGATGGCGACGCACGACACCGCTCCGTGGATCGGTCGAATGCGTGTGCTGCGCAAAAACCCAGAACCACGGCCAGGAATGCCCGGCGCGCGGATACTTCCGCTCAAGGGCGTCGGGAAGCGCAACGCCGCTGCGGCCCTCGGCCTGGTCCTTCAGCCACCATGCCCGTGCACGCGACAGCTGCTCGCGCAGGCTGGGTGCCAAGCTCTCGGGTAACATCAAGGCCCGATCCTTGGAGCCCTTGCCCTCCCGCACGATGATCGTGCCGTGATCGAAATCCAGATCCTTGACCCGCAGTTGCAAACCCTCACTGATCCGCATGCCCGTTCCATACAGAAGCTGGGCGAACAAACGATGCTCGCCTTCCAGAAAACCGAGGATGCGAACCACTTCATCCGGGGTCAGCACCACCGGCAAGCGCCGCGACGGCCGAGGTCTTCCGATCTCCTGAAGCCAGGGCAGATCCGTGCACAGCACCTTGCCGTAGAAGAACAGCAAGGCCGCCAATGCCTGACGATGCGTGGAGACCGAAACCTTGCGCTCGTTCGCCAGCCAGGACAGAAATGCCTCGACTTCGCTGCTGCCCAAGGTTGCCGGGTGACGCACACCGTGGAAACGGATGAAGGCACGAACCCAGTGGACATAAGCCTGTTCGGTTCGTAAGCTGTAATGCAAGTAGCGTATGCGCTCACGCAACTGGTCCAGAACCTTGACCGAACGCAGCGGTGGTAACGGCGCAGTGGCGGTTTTCATGGCTTGTTATGACTGTTTTTTTGTACAGTCTATGCCTCGGGCATCCAAGCAGCAAGCGCGTTACGCCGTGGGTCGATGTTTGATGTTATGGAGCAGCAACGATGTTACGCAGCAGGGCAGTCGCCCTAAAACAAAGTTATACGGCTACGCATGAATCTTGACTTTGTTTCATTCAACCATCCTTCACATGTTACCGTTCATGCGGAGACAGAAGCTTTGCGTGAATGCATATTAAAAATCGGTGGTATTGCCTCTCAGGAATCTGAGTTGGTCGTAAAATACTCATCTGAACAAGAGCTTGTGACTATTATTTCAATGCTACAAAAACTAGAAATCCCATTTTCAGATCAATTAGCAGGCTGTCCACCGGCGGCAGTGTTTGATGACTTGAAAGAAAAAGCTATCGTCACAGGCAAAATCAAGCGTGTCTCATGGCTAAATGCAAAGAAGTACGTAATTTCTTGAGTCCGCCGTATAACAATTGGTTCAAATCGTTCGCTTCGCTCACTGGGACGGGCTAAAGCCCGCCCCTTAACCAAACGTTAGACATCATGAGGGAAGCGGTGACCGCCGAAATTTCGACTCAACTATCAGAGGTGCTTAGCGTCATCGAGCGCCATCTGGAGTCGACGTTGCTGGCCGTGCATTTGTACGGCTCCGCAGTGGATGGCGGCTTGAAGCCATACAGCGATATTGATTTGCTGGTTACTGTGACCGTAAGGCTTAATGAAGCAACACGGCAAGCTTTGCTCAATGACCTTTTGGAGGCTTCGGCTTTCCCTGGCGAGAGCGAGACTCTCCGCGCTATAGAAGTCACCATTGTCGTGCACGACGACATCATCCCGTGGCGTTATCCAGCTAAGCGCGAACTGCAATTTGGAGAATGGCAGCGTAATGACATTCTTGCGGGTATCTCCGAGCCAGCCATGATCGACGTTGATCTGGCTATCTTGCTGACAAAAGCAAGAGAACATAGCGTTGCCTTGGTAGGTCCAGCTGCGGAGGAACTCTTTGATCCCGTTCCTGAACAGGATCTATTCGAGGCACTGAATGAAACCTTGAAGCTATGGAACTCGCAGCCCGACTGGGCCGGCGATGAGCGAAATGTAGTGCTCACGTTGTCCCGCATTTGGTACACCGAAGTAACCGGCAAAATCGTGCCGAAGGATGTCGCTGCCGACTGGGCAATGGAGCGCCTACCTGCCCAGCATCAGCCCGTCTTACTTGAAGCTAGACAGGCTTATCTTGGACAAAAAGAAGATCGCTTGGCCTCGCGCGCAGATCAGTTGGAAGAATTTGTTCACTTCGTGAAAGGCGAGATCACTAAGGTAGTCGGCAAATGATGTCTAACAATTCGTTCAAGCCGATGCCGCTTCGCGGCACGGCTTAATTCAGGCGTTAGATGCACTAAGCACATAATTGCTCACAGCCAAACTATCAGGTCAAGTCTGCTTTTATTATTTTTAAGCGTGCATAATAAGCCCTACACAAATTGGGAGATATATCATGAAAGGCTGGCTTTTTCTTGTTATCGCAATAGTTGGCGAAGTAATCGCAACATCCGCATTAAAATCTAGCGAGGGCTTTACTAAGCTTGCCCCTTCCGCCGTTGTCATAATCGGTTATGGCATCGCATTTTATTTTCTTTCTCTGGTTCTGAAATCCATCCCTGTCGGTGTTGCTTATGCAGTCTGGTCGGGACTCGGCGTCGTCATAATTACAGCCATTGCCTGGTTGCTTCATGGGCAAAAGCTTGATGCGTGGGGCTTTGTAGGTATGGGGCTCATAATTGCTGCCTTTTTGCTCGCCCGATCCCCATCGTGGAAGTCGCTGCGGAGGCCGACGCCATGGTGACGGTGTTCGGCATTCTGAATCTCACCGAGGACTCCTTCTTCGATGAGAGCCGGCGGCTAGACCCCGCCGGCGCTGTCACCGCGGCGATCGAAATGCTGCGAGTCGGATCAGACGTCGTGGATGTCGGACCGGCCGCCAGCCATCCGGACGCGAGGCCTGTATCGCCGGCCGATGAGATCAGACGTATTGCGCCGCTCTTAGACGCCCTGTCCGATCAGATGCACCGTGTTTCAATCGACAGCTTCCAACCGGAAACCCAGCGCTATGCGCTCAAGCGCGGCGTGGGCTACCTGAACGATATCCAAGGATTTCCTGACCCTGCGCTCTATCCCGATATTGCTGAGGCGGACTGCAGGCTGGTGGTTATGCACTCAGCGCAGCGGGATGGCATCGCCACCCGCACCGGTCACCTTCGACCCGAAGACGCGCTCGACGAGATTGTGCGGTTCTTCGAGGCGCGGGTTTCCGCCTTGCGACGGAGCGGGGTCGCTGCCGACCGGCTCATCCTCGATCCGGGGATGGGATTTTTCTTGAGCCCCGCACCGGAAACATCGCTGCACGTGCTGTCGAACCTTCAAAAGCTGAAGTCGGCGTTGGGGCTTCCGCTATTGGTCTCGGTGTCGCGGAAATCCTTCTTGGGCGCCACCGTTGGCCTTCCTGTAAAGGATCTGGGTCCAGCGAGCCTTGCGGCGGAACTTCACGCGATCGGCAATGGCGCTGACTACGTCCGCACCCACGCGCCTGGAGATCTGCGAAGCGCAATCACCTTCTCGGAAACCCTCGCGAAATTTCGCAGTCGCGACGCCAGAGACCGAGGGTTAGATCATGCCTAGCATTCACCTTCCGGCCGCCCGCTAGCGGACCCTGGTCAGGTTCCGCGAAGGTGGGCGCAGACATGCTGGGCTCGTCAGGATCAAACTGCACTATGAGGCGGCGGTTCATACCGCGCCAGGGGAGCGAATGGACAGCGAGGAGCCTCCGAACGTTCGGGTCGCCTGCTCGGGTGATATCGACGAGGTTGTGCGGCTGATGCACGACGCTGCGGCGTGGATGTCCGCCAAGGGAACGCCCGCCTGGGACGTCGCGCGGATCGACCGGACATTCGCGGAGACCTTCGTCCTGAGATCCGAGCTCCTAGTCGCGAGTTGCAGCGACGGCATCGTCGGCTGTTGCACCTTGTCGGCCGAGGATCCCGAGTTCTGGCCCGACGCCCTCAAGGGGGAGGCCGCATATCTGCACAAGCTCGCGGTGCGACGGACACATGCGGGCCGGGGTGTCAGCTCCGCGCTGATCGAGGCTTGCCGCCATGCCGCGCGAACGCAGGGGTGCGCCAAGCTGCGGCTCGACTGCCACCCGAACCTGCGTGGCCTATACGAGCGGCTCGGATTCACCCACGTCGACACTTTCAATCCCGGCTGGGATCCAACCTTCATCGCAGAACGCCTAGAACTCGAAATCTAACGTCCGTTCGGGCATCGAGGTCCATGTCGGGGTGGGACGGGCCCGTGGCTTCAAGATCACTTGCAGTCCGACCGCGATGTCTTGGTTGCGCGAGAGGTTGTCGACAGGCCATGCTGAGTGTGCGATGGTTGATCGCTTCCTCGCCGCTCTCCACGGCGACGATGGCCGCCGCCATCAGCAAGTGCGCCAGTTCCCCTATGGTGCCCTCGCTGCGTGTGAGCAGGTAGCGAGCCATGTCCAGCGTGGCAATTGGGGAAGGCCGGCGCAGCGGGAGCGAAGCGGCGAAGCTGGCCAGCAGTGAGCAGCAATCGTCGTTGGCCTCCCATACCGGCAGCATCATCGGCTCGAAGCGATTTTCCAACTGGTCATCGGAGCGGATGGCTAGGTAGGCGTCGCGCGTGCCTACCCCAACCAACGGGATGCGCAGTTCGTTGCCGAGGAAGCGCAGCAGGTTGAGGAATTCCCGGCGGTTGACGCTGTTGCCGGCCAGCACGTTGTGCAGCTCGTCGATCACCAGCATGCGCACGCCGACCTTGCGCAGCAGTGCCAGAGCCAGTTGCTCCATTTCCGGCAACCGTGGGCGTGGGCGCAGCGGCGCGCCCATCGCGGCGAGCAGCGCGACGTAGAAGCGGATCACGGACGGCTCGGACGGCATCTGCACGACCAACACCGGGATGTGCTCCTGGTCGGCGTCGGAGCTGGCCGGGTGGGTGCGGCGGAACTTCTCGACGATCATCGACTTGCCATTGTTGGTCGGGCCAACCAGCAGCAGGTTGGGCATGCGTTGCTTGTTTGGCCACGCATAAAGGGCTTCCAGCCGGTTCAGCGCCTCGACTGCGCGCGGATAGCCGATCCAGCGGTCGGCGCGAAGGCGCTGGATGCGCTCGTCCGCCGGAAGACGGGCCAAGCCCTGGGCCGCCGGCAGCAGGTGGGACAGGTCGATGATGGGATATTCGTCCACGGCTACCACTCCTCAATCTGGTCGAACGGTTTGGCGGGTGGCAAGTTGTCTGCCTGCGGGTCGGCAATATCCGTATCCGGCGGAACGGGCTTGTCCGGCCGAGCTGATGTCTTGAGGTGCTGGCGGCGATCCGCGTCACGCCGCGCCTTGCGTGTGGCCTTCTGCGCGCTGGTCACAATCTCACGCATCTGGCCGATCATGCGGAACAGCGCCGACTCATCCACCTGTTCGCGCCCTTGCTGCCGCAGTTTCGCCAGCGCCTGCCGTTGTTCCCAGAGGGTGACAGCCGGATGCGACAAGGTACGGTAGGGAATTTCCAGGTAATGCTGTCCCTCCGGTTCCAGGACCCAGATACGGCTGATGTCGCGCGGATCGCGCCGGATCAGAAAGGACGGCCAGCGTTCACGCCGCGCAATCCACGGCTTGAGCGCATCGGCGTAGTAGTGGATGTGGTCGATGACAAAGCCGGTGCGGGTCAGCGTGCGCCGGAGGATCGGCAGAAAATCGACCAGGAACGAAGTAGCGCGTGTGACGACGGCCGGTACGCCGACACGCGCCACGGCCTCGGCCCAGCGCGCGGCCGGCGGTTGGAGCAGGCCGTTGTGCACCGAACCGTGGTAGGTGCCGACCGCCAATGTGAGCCAGCGCTCTAGCTCGCGCAGCGTCAGGGCGGCCTTGTTTTCGGAATCGTAGTCGCCGCGCTGGTCAGGGTTGGAGAAGGTCGTTCCCGGCAGTTCGTCGTGAATCATCTGCATCGCCGTGCCGATGATCCGTTCCACGATGCCGCCATAGTGCGGCTGTCCCAGCGGGCGATAGTCCAGCCGGATGCCATGCTGCTCGCAACCCCGGCGCAGGGCCTCGCTCTTGAACTCGGCCGCGTTGTCTAGGTAGAGCAGCAAGGGCTTGCCGCTCATCTGCCAATCCATTTCCACGTTCAGTCCTTCCAGCCAAGGGCGCTTGTCGCAGGCGACATGCACGAGGCACAGGCCAACCGAAACGGCAGACGGCGCTTCCAGCGTGACGACCATGCCGAGCACGCAGCGGGTGAACACGTCGATGGCGAGGGTCAGGTACGGGCGGCCAATAGGTTGCCGGTCGCGGTCATCGACCACGATCAGGTCGATGACCGTATGGTCTATCTGCACCTGCTCCAGCGGCGCGGTCACGGCAGGAGGCTCGCCGCCCACACCTTGTAGGTCACGAGCGGCATCCTGGCCTTCCCGCCGGCGGATGACCTTGCGCGGGTCAAGGCTAGCGATCCGTAAGGCCACGGTATTGCGCGCCGGCACTCGCAGTTTTTGAGCCTTGCACACCTGAGTGACTTCGCGGTGAAAGGCCGCTAGGCTGCGCTTCTGCTTGGTCAGGAACCGCTTTTGCAGTAGCTCGTGGATGACGCGCTCGACCGGTTCCGGCAAGCGCCCCTTACCTTTACCTCCACCGGACTGGCCGGGCACCAGATCCGTCACGAGGCCGCTGCCTTGCCGGGCACGCCGGATCAGAACGTATACCTGGCGCCGAGACAAGCCCAGCGCCTGAGCCGCCATATCGGCCGCTTCGTGCCCGACCGTCTCCGACTGCGCCAACGGACTGATGATCTCCGCACGACGGCGCGCACGCTCCCAAGCCTCATCAGGCAGAGTGGCCACGCCTTGTTCTGGAATCCGTGGGGTGTCCGTCGCCATGCTCACCTCGCTTTGGTGCACACGAGTATTGAGCATAGTCGAGATTGGTGCAGATCACTTCTGATATTGAACTGTCAGGAGCTGGCTGCACAACAGCCATTACGCCCAATCAACTGGTGCAGTCGTCTTCTGAAAATGACACGACAAAACAAGACAGTTTCAGCGCGGCCCGCTGCGTGTTATATTGCACTATGTTTGTAACACATGAGGGCCACGACATGAGCGAAGCCACTTTTACCTTTCGGGTCGATGAATCCCTGAAAACCGAGTTCTCCACGGCCGCCAAAGCCCGCGACCGCAGCAGCGCCCAGCTTCTGCGCGACTTCATGCGCGATTTCGTGCGGCAGCAAGAGGAAGCGGCCGCGCATGACGCCTGGTTCCGTCGCCAGGTGCAAATCGGCCTGGACTCGGCCAATGCCGGCGACGTGATCCCGGCGGCCGAAGTGGAAGCCGAAGCCGAAGCCTGGCGGGCTGAAACGCGCCGGAAGATGGCCAGCGTTGCTACATCGTGAAGCTGGTCTGGACACGGCCAGCACACGCTGACAGGAAGAAAATACGCGAGTACATCGCGCAGCACGCGCCGGCGGCCGCGCTGGCCCTCGATGAACTGTTTTCAGAGAAAGCCGGCTTGCTGCTCGATCATCCCGGCCTGGGCAGGACTGGCCGGGTGCCTGGCACCCGCGAGCTGGTGGCGCACCGGAATTACATCCTGATTTACGACACGGCCGGCGACGTGGTGCGCGTGCTGCGTGTGCTGCACGCTGCCAGGCAGTGGCCACCGCGCTACACAATGGGCATGGGCGAACTGCTGGAAGGGGCCGAAGCCTCCGGGGCATATCCACTGCCGCCGGAAGAACGCGAATGGGTGGATGCTCCTACGGTCGGCCGGGAATGGCCCAACGACGAGAATTGAAAAGGGCGGCCACTGGCCGCCCTTCTTGTTCCCGGATCGGCCTACGCTCTTTGCAGTGACTGCTGTACAGCGGTCATTGCTTCTTGAAAATCCGCTTGGGTCAACCGTCCCGTTTCGGCCTGGTAGTACACCAGAGTGAACATGTTTGCCACTGCCTCGGCCATCGGCGAAAGCTGCCGCGCCTGGGCCTGGTCTATCCAGGACAGTCCGGCGAGTAGCGTTGCTGCGTGCTGCACTGTTTGCGTTGCTTGGGTAGTATGTTGAGTTGCCATTTTTGTACCTCGTTGCAGGTCTTGAGTGGAAGTGTCGGCCGGTGGTGCTAACACCGGCCGACGCGCTTTAACCCCTTGGGTTTTTGTTGACGAAACTGGGGTTTGGGGAGCAATGGAACCAAAAACCAACGTAAGGCGAGATTAGAGTTCGGCGCAGCCGTGAGCATGGGCAGTTCTCAGGACTTTGATTTGCCGAACGAGTTTTCTGCACCGCTACCGCCGCCTTTCGCTGACCAGGACGACGCGCCTGCTCAGGTTCGGCAAAACGATGGTTTCCCCGAACTCACCAGACGGCACAAGGGTTTGCGGGCAGGCGCTGGGATTAAGTGCACTTTCTGTCCCGTTGCTCCCCAAACCCCGATTACTGCTTTACATAAATGATTGCATACTCATTGCATCATATCTACCAAACTCAAATGATGCAAGCTGTTTTTACTCAAAAAGGTTAAAACTACCGCCCCCGTCCTTTCCGCTGTTTCGCCTTCTCTTTCTTGGCGTTCAACTCGGCTTGCAGCTTCGCTTTTCGCCGTTCCTGGTCATTGATTGCCGGAATCGGTGCAGGCTTCGGCGTTGGGATGCTCGCGCCCTCGATGTGCAGCGCCTCGATCTGCGACAACGTGCGCAATCGGCCCTGACGCGCTGCCGGCGGAACGTGCCCTACCGGGCCAACGCCTGGCTTCTTGATCGTCGGCTTGGCAGGCGTATCACTACCGCCTATCAGCGCCTGCCTGCGGACTTCCAGGACCGGGTCGGAAAACGTGATGGGTAGTTGTGAATCGACGGCGGCGCGGATGATCTGCGCCTTGAACTCGGTCGTGCCGTTGACCGTGATGCGGTTGCCATATCGCTCCATCGCAAGGCGCAAGGCTTCTTGCAGGCCCTCGCGGCTGGCTTCTCGGGACACTTGCAGGCGCTCGCCATCGTCACGTACGGCAGTCTTGCCGGCCCGGAAAATGATCGTGCCCTTCTTCGTGATGTTGTCCACCACGGGCGCATGTCCGGGCTTGGCCTGGCCATCGCCCTGGACGGTGTTGCCCTTGAGGCCCTGGGCGGCCTCTCTGGCTCGCAACGCGGCCAGCGCCTCGCCGCTTCCCTGGGTGGCTTCCTGCTTGAGCCAGTCGGCCCATGTGCGCCGGCTGTGCTGCTCATAGCAGCCCTGACGCTCTGCCAGGTACTGCTTGTTGATCGTCTGAATTTCATCGCGCAGCGCCTTGCTGGCCTGCGAATACAACAGCTTCTTGGTCAGCCGGCCTTGCGTCATATGTTTGATCGCAGCGCGGCGCATGCTCCCCGATGCCTTGGCCGCTGCAACTTTCCTGTCCTTGCGCTGCCTGGCCACGTCCAGGGCCTTCGCCCGGCTGGCCGTCAGGTTCTGCTGGTCAGCCTTATACCTGGCGTACAACTCGACCGTGTTCACGCGCAAGCGGATCGGGTCTTTCTTGTATCGCCGTTTCGGCTCTGCCTGCCGCTCGGGCGACGGCTCAAAAGTGCCCAGCCGTTTTTCCAAAGCTGGCTTGGATAGATCCCGCCCAAGCGTGCTTGGCTTGACGGTCGTACCGTCCTCGGCCCGGATCACCAGGCCGTTACCGCGAGGCGTGATTTCCAGCCCGTTATCACGCATGACCTGGTGCAGCTCCTGCCAGGTCTGCGCGCCCTTGATCTCGGCCAAGCACTCGCGCTTGATCCAGCCCACCAGGCTTTCAACGCCGGCATGACGCTCCATGTCCGCCGCCCTGGACGCCGCACCCCGTTGGCGCGGTTCGTGGTTGTCGCGTTCCAGGCCGTATTCCTGTTCCAGCTTCGTGCATAGCTCGCCAAGTGCCAGGTGCGGGTAATACGGCTCGTGCATCGTGTGCCGGGTCGGGTGAATCTTGTTGATGGCGATATGGATATGCAGGTTGTCGGTGTCGTGATGCACGGCGCTGATGCGCTGGTGTTCGCCGAAGCCCAGCCCCTCGCAGATACGCGCCTCTATTGCCTTGAGCGTGTCGGCGTCGGGGTTTTCGCCGGCGCGAAAGCTCACGATCAGGTGATAGGTCTTATCACCCTGGGCGCGGGTGTTGGTGTGCTGGGTGGCCAGAACTTCGGTGATGGCGTCCCGCACTGAAAACGCCTCGCAGTTGGTCACGGCCACCAAGCCCAGCCGATGGTCTTTGCTCTGCGCATCGGTGATGTACTTCGCCAGGTCGGCAAAATCGCTCTTGCCAAGCGACCGCATGGCGACGTGCTTGGCAATCATGGCGCGGCCCTCGGCCGCACCACAGCTTCCATAAGGCGGCTCATTTCGTCCTGGTTGGCCTCGATGCGGCCCAACAGCGCCCGGATGGTGGCCGCGCCTATTTCGGCAGTTTTGGCGTCATCGGTCAGCCAAAGTTTCAGCAGACCACCCAGCCGGCCAAGGTCGCCGTTCACGCGCACCAGCTCGCGCACGTTCTCGTAATCGGTCACGCCGGTGACCTGGTAGCCCTGCCCAACCAAGCGCAAATAAGTCGATGCGCTGTGGCCGCTGGCCTTCGCCAGCGCCTCGATCTCGGCCCGCTCTTCGGGCAGGCAATACACCTTGATCGGCGGGCTGCCCTTGCGCGTTGGTTTGTCGTTCTCTGCCGCCATCGGCAAGCCCTCCTATCGTCTCTTTGGCCGGCGCTGCCGGCTGGCCCCGCAGGGCAGGATTCCCGTTGAGCACCGCAGGTGCGAATAAGGGGAAGTGAAGAAGGACAACCCGTTTACGGGTGGGCCTACTTCACACATCCTGCCCGCTATTCAGCCTCGAATACTCATAGTACAGCAGTTGGATTCTTGTGCAATTCATGCGCTATCGCATACCGATTGCCATGCAATCGGGTTAAAGCGGCCTGTAATCGGCCTAATAGGGGCTCTACAGCGGGAAAAACGGGCTTAAATCGGCATTAAACCGTGCCAAAATCGCGGTTTAATCGAATTTTCCAAAACTCTGCTTTGCACAAGAAAGCAACGATTTCCTTGCTGTTTCCACAACGAGGAAACACCACTTTCCCCATGCTTTCCACGGCCACATGACCGCCCAAAAAAACAAGGTTGGACGCCAAGGAAAGAGGCGGTACACCCCGCCCCTCAAGTGTCAATGAACACCTAAAAACGCCGGTCGCTATCAGCCCCTCGCCATAGCGGCGGCCTACTGACACTTGAGGGGCGGAGCGGCTCTTTGTTGACACTTCAATCACTACCGCCAGACCAATCCACCGCCCTACTTCTTCGCCCTGGGTGTTTTGGTTTCGGCCGGTGCCAGGCGTGCCAGCAACGCGGCCGCCTGTTCCTGGTGTGCGGTGAGCTGGCCGGCCAGCTCGGCGGCTCGCTCGCGGGCGCTGCCGGCTTCCTCTCTGGCCTGGTCGCGTTCGGCCTGGGTCGCGGTCAGCCGTTCGGCCATCTTGTGCGCCTCGACCGCGACCGCCTTTCGCTGCTCCTGGTGCTTCTCGTCGGCGGCCTCTGCCTTGGCTTTGACCGTCGCCAGTTCGGCGCGTACCTGGTCGAGTTGCGCGGTCACTGCCTGGGTAGCCTGCTGCGCATCGGTCACGGCAGCCCGCGCCTGGTCGGCGTCCTGGTGTGCCCTGTCCAGCTCGGCCCGCAGCTCGCGGGCACGGTGCTCGATCTCGTCGGCCTTCGCTTCCGCACGTTCGGCCCTGGTGACAGCCTGGGCCAATTCTGTCCGCACGCTGGCCAGCTCGCCGGCGACCTGCTGACTTTGTACCTGGTGCGCCTGGTCGGCCGCTTCGGCGGCGGCCCGCACCTGGTCAAGCTCGGTTGCCTGGGTTTCGTAGGCGTCGGCCAGCTCTTGGCGCATGGTGTCCAGCTCGACACGCTCGGTTTCCCATGCCGCTTGCGCGGCCCGCAATGACTCGTTCGCCAGTTCCTGGGCCTGCTGCCATAAGGCGGCCAGGGCGGCGGTGTTCGCTTGGGTGACGACCTCCGGCACGGTGACGGCCACCGGGGCCGCCTGGGCGGTCTGCGCTCGCCGCCATTCCCGCATCACGGCGCTGGTTGTGTTCATGTCAGCCCGCGCTGCGCGGCGCACGGCGTCAACGGTCGGCAAGTTCTCGCGGCCGGCCTGTTCGTACAGCTCGGCGGCAGCGGCAATGATGCGTTCGCGCACGTCGGCGGGGATATTGGTTTGCGTCATGGCGGTGCCTCCCGGCTGGATAAATAAGATAAGAATAATAATAATCTTCTTATTCTTATTATGCAAGTTATTATTTTGCCCGGCCGCCGGCGTGCTGGCGACGGTTCAGGAAATCAGCCACGGCTAAAACCGCGTAAGAAGCCCGTAGCGGCGGTTTCAGGGGTCGGTGCGGCAATCCCCCGGCTTTGGGCGTGTTCGGCGCTCCTGTCACGCCTGGTGGCCGTAGGTGATGCCCTGGGCTGTCGCCCTGCCCTTTTCCTTGGCGTTCAACTTTTGCGGCCTTTCAGCCACCACCGGCGTTCCAGTCGAGCGCAGGTGATTGGGCAGCCCTGCTTTTCACTGCTAAACCGCTTTTGACGGTCTTTCAGCAGCCGCGGTGCCTTGATGTGGGCGCCGGCGGTCGAGTGGCGACGGCGCGGCTTGTCCGCGCCCTGGTAGATTGCCTGGCCGTAGGCCAGCCATTTTTGAGCGGCCAGCGGCCGCGATAGGCCGACGCGAAGCGGCGGGGCGTAGGGAGCGCAGCGACCGAAGGGTAGGCGCTTTTTGCAGCTCTTCGGCTGTGCGCTGGCCAGACAGTTATGCACAGGCCAGGCGGGTTTTAAGAGTTTTAATAAGTTTTAAAGAGTTTTAGGCGGAAAAATCGCCTTTTTTCTCTTTTATATCAGTCACTTACATGTGTGACCGGTTCCCAATGTACGGCTTTGGGTTCCCAATGTACGGGTTCCGGTTCCCAATGTACGGCTTTGGGTTCCCAATGTACGTGCTATCCACAGGAAAGAGACCTTTTCGACCTTTTTCCCCTGCTAGGGCAATTTGCCCTAGCATCTGCTCCGTACATTAGGAACCGGCGGATGCTTCGCCCTCGATCAGGTTGCGGTAGCGCATGACTAGGATCGGGCCAGCCTGCCCCGCCTCCTCCTTCAAATCGTACTCCGGCAGGTCATTTGACCCGATCAGCTTGCGCACGGTGAAACAGAACTTCTTGAACTCTCCGGCGCTGCCACTGCGTTCGTAGATCGTCTTGAACAACCATCTGGCTTCTGCCTTGCCTGCGGCGCGGCGTGCCAGGCGGTAGAGAAAACGGCCGATGCCGGGATCGATCAAAAAGTAATCGGGGTGAACCGTCAGCACGTCCGGGTTCTTGCCTTCTGTGATCTCGCGGTACATCCAATCAGCTAGCTCGATCTCGATGTACTCCGGCCGCCCGGTTTCGCTCTTTACGATCTTGTAGCGGCTAATCAAGGCTTCACCCTCGGATACCGTCACCAGGCGGCCGTTCTTGGCCTTCTTCGTACGCTGCATGGCAACGTGCGTGGTGTTTAACCGAATGCAGGTTTCTACCAGGTCGTCTTTCTGCTTTCCGCCATCGGCTCGCCGGCAGAACTTGAGTACGTCCGCAACGTGTGGACGGAACACGCGGCCGGGCTTGTCTCCCTTCCCTTCCCGGTATCGGTTCATGGATTCGGTTAGATGGGAAACCGCCATCAGTACCAGGTCGTAATCCCACACACTGGCCATGCCGGCCGGCCCTGCGGAAACCTCTACGTGCCCGTCTGGAAGCTCGTAGCGGATCACCTCGCCAGCTCGTCGGTCACGCTTCGACAGACGGAAAACGGCCACGTCCATGATGCTGCGACTATCGCGGGTGCCCACGTCATAGAGCATCGGAACGAAAAAATCTGGTTGCTCGTCGCCCTTGGGCGGCTTCCTAATCGACGGCGCACCGGCTGCCGGCGGTTGCCGGGATTCTTTGCGGATTCGATCAGCGGCCGCTTGCCACGATTCACCGGGGCGTGCTTCTGCCTCGATGCGTTGCCGCTGGGCGGCCTGCGCGGCCTTCAACTTCTCCACCAGGTCATCACCCAGCGCCGCGCCGATTTGTACCGGGCCGGATGGTTTGCGACCGCTCACGCCGATTCCTCGGGCTTGGGGGTTCCAGTGCCATTGCAGGGCCGGCAGACAACCCAGCCGCTTACGCCTGGCCAACCGCCCGTTCCTCCACACATGGGGCATTCCACGGCGTCGGTGCCTGGTTGTTCTTGATTTTCCATGCCGCCTCCTTTAGCCGCTAAAATTCATCTACTCATTTATTCATTTGCTCATTTACTCTGGTAGCTGCGCGATGTATTCAGATAGCAGCTCGGTAATGGTCTTGCCTTGGCGTACCGCGTACATCTTCAGCTTGGTGTGATCCTCCGCCGGCAACTGAAAGTTGACCCGCTTCATGGCTGGCGTGTCTGCCAGGCTGGCCAACGTTGCAGCCTTGCTGCTGCGTGCGCTCGGACGGCCGGCACTTAGCGTGTTTGTGCTTTTGCTCATTTTCTCTTTACCTCATTAACTCAAATGAGTTTTGATTTAATTTCAGCGGCCAGCGCCTGGACCTCGCGGGCAGCGTCGCCCTCGGGTTCTGATTCAAGAACGGTTGTGCCGGCGGCGGCAGTGCCTGGGTAGCTCACGCGCTGCGTGATACGGGACTCAAGAATGGGCAGCTCGTACCCGGCCAGCGCCTCGGCAACCTCACCGCCGATGCGCGTGCCTTTGATCGCCCGCGACACGACAAAGGCCGCTTGTAGCCTTCCATCCGTGACCTCAATGCGCTGCTTAACCAGCTCCACCAGGTCGGCGGTGGCCCATATGTCGTAAGGGCTTGGCTGCACCGGAATCAGCACGAAGTCGGCTGCCTTGATCGCGGACACAGCCAAGTCCGCCGCCTGGGGCGCTCCGTCGATCACTACGAAGTCGCGCCGGCCGATGGCCTTCACGTCGCGGTCAATCGTCGGGCGGTCGATGCCGACAACGGTTAGCGGTTGATCTTCCCGCACGGCCGCCCAATCGCGGGCACTGCCCTGGGGATCGGAATCGACTAACAGAACATCGGCCCCGGCGAGTTGCAGGGCGCGGGCTAGATGGGTTGCGATGGTCGTCTTGCCTGACCCGCCTTTCTGGTTAAGTACAGCGATAACCTTCATGCGTTCCCCTTGCGTATTTGTTTATTTACTCATCGCATCATATACGCAGCGACCGCATGACGCAAGCTGTTTTACTCAAATACACATCACCTTTTTAGACGGCGGCGCTCGGTTTCTTCAGCGGCCAAGCTGGCCGGCCAGGCCGCCAGCTTGGCATCAGACAAACCGGCCAGGATTTCATGCAGCCGCACGGTTGAGACGTGCGCGGGCGGCTCGAACACGTACCCGGCCGCGATCATCTCCGCCTCGATCTCTTCGGTAATGAAAAACGGTTCGTCCTGGCCGTCCTGGTGCGGTTTCATGCTTGTTCCTCTTGGCGTTCATTCTCGGCGGCCGCCAGGGCGTCGGCCTCGGTCAATGCGTCCTCACGGAAGGCACCGCGCCGCCTGGCCTCGGTGGGCGTCACTTCCTCGCTGCGCTCAAGTGCGCGGTACAGGGTCGAGCGATGCACGCCAAGCAGTGCAGCCGCCTCTTTCACGGTGCGGCCTTCCTGGTCGATCAGCTCGCGGGCGTGCGCGATCTGTGCCGGGGTGAGGGTAGGGCGGGGGCCAAACTTCACGCCTCGGGCCTTGGCGGCCTCGCGCCCGCTCCGGGTGCGGTCGATGATTAGGGAACGCTCGAACTCGGCAATGCCGGCGAACACGGTCAACACCATGCGGCCGGCCGGCGTGGTGGTGTCGGCCCACGGCTCTGCCAGGCTACGCAGGCCCGCGCCGGCCTCCTGGATGCGCTCGGCAATGTCCAGTAGGTCGCGGGTGCTGCGGGCCAGGCGGTCTAGCCTGGTCACTGTCACAACGTCGCCAGGGCGTAGGTGGTCAAGCATCCTGGCCAGCTCCGGGCGGTCGCGCCTGGTGCCGGTGATCTTCTCGGAAAACAGCTTGGTGCAGCCGGCCGCGTGCAGTTCGGCCCGTTGGTTGGTCAAGTCCTGGTCGTCGGTGCTGACGCGGGCATAGCCCAGCAGGCCAGCGGCGGCGCTCTTGTTCATGGCGTAATGTCTCCGGTTCTAGTCGCAAGTATTCTACTTTATGCGACTAAAACACGCGACAAGAAAACGCCAGGAAAAGGGCAGGGCGTGTCATTTTCAGAAGACGACTGCACGGAATATCAGGAGTCGGCTGCACTGGTGGATTGCAGCGCGGTGTACAGGGCCGTCTTGCTCACCTTGAGCCGTGTAGCGGCCTCTCGGACATTAAGCCCGTTGGCGATGTGCTCCCGCGCTCGCTGCAACTTGTCGGCGGTGACAACCGGCTTTCGCCCGCCCTTCCTCCCACGAGCGGCGGCGGCAGTCAACCCGGCCTTGGTGCGCTCGCGGATCAAGTCGCGCTCGAACTGGCCCAGCGCGCCGAACACGTGGAAGATGAGCCGCCCGCCTGGCGTGGTGGTGTCGATGGCTTCCGTCAGAGAACGGAAGCCGACGCCTCGCGCTTCCAGCGCGCCTATCGTTTCGATTAGGTGCGGCATAGAGCGCCCGAGCCGATCCAGCCGCCAGACGGCCAGCACGTCGCCGTCGCGCAGGTAGGCCAGCGCATCAGCCAAGCCGGGGCGGTCGGCCTTGGCCCCGGAAGCCGTGTCCTCGAAAACGCGCTCGCAGCCTGCCTTGCGTAGCGCATCCGTCTGCAAGGCGGTGTCCTGTTCCGCCGTCGATACCCGCGCATAGCCGATCAGTGCCATTTGCCGCCTCTCTTGTCCGTCATTCCGTCCGCCTATCTTAATGTCCGACAACCCGTTGTGCAATAACTTTGCTGGACAGTGTCCGGCATGGCCGACTAATGATCGTTTGACGGACATTGACGGTAAGGCATTTTTGCATTACTATGTGAAGCATCAACCTTGATTGCGAGGGCAAACCACCATGACCACATTGACCGTTACCGCACGGGGACAAGTGACGTTTCGGAAGGACGTACTGCAACACCTCGGCATCAGGCCAGGCGACAAGATCGAGCTGGACTTGTTGCCAGACGGTCGGGGCGTGCTCAAGGCGGCACGGCCCGCAGGGACGATAGCCAGCTTTGTCGGCCTGCTCGCGGGCAAGACGCAGAAGGTTGCCACCATCGAAGAAATCAACGAGGCGGCGGCGCAAGGCTGGGCAGGTAAGCAATGAAGGTCGCAGTCGATACCAACGTCCTTGTGCGTGCGGTTGTGCGTGACGATCCCGCACAAGCGGACGTTGCCGCCGCAGTCTTGACCGACGCCGAGTTGATCGCGGTCGCGCTGCCGTGCCTATGCGAATTTGTTTGGGTGCTGCTGCGTGTCTACGGCTTCCAGCAAGCCGACGCGGCCAGCGCGATCCGGGCACTACTGGCCGCCGCGAATGTGGAAGTGAACCGGCCTGCCGTGGAGGCTGGCTTGCTGGTGCTCGACGCGGGCGGAGACTTTGCCGATGGCGTCATTGCCTACGAAGGCAACTGGCTTGGCGGGGAAACCTTCGTTTCCTTCGATAAGAAGGCGGTGGCACTTCTCACGGCGCAAGGGCAATCAACGCGCCTTTTGTGACGGACATGAGCATGAACGAATTCCGCCGACTGGCCGCGAAGATCGACCAACACATGCAGCAGCTTGCCGCCCAGGGTGTCAGCGAGGCCCATGCCATCATCAATCGCATGATGGGGTACGGGCCTGACCTGCACAGGATTTGGGTCGGCACATCCGATCAGCAGCTCATGGCGCTGTCCCGCGAGTTCCCAGGGTTCTACCGCTACGCCCGCATCATGGAAGAGGCATCCGAAGCCGAGCGCCGCAAGGCTTCGCGGCCCTATGACGGCATGGCCGAGTTCTCCGAACAGCACAAGCAAATGGGCGCGCAACTGCTGACCACGGCGGCCACGCTTGAGCGTGGCTACCAGGCGTTTCGTGCGAGCGGCAGTCTCCAAGACTTCCGGCCTCAGCTCGACGAGCTGGGCCGCCTGCATCGGCAATGGCTGTCCGACCTGGAAGCCTTCAAAGACTCGCTGCGCACGCAGGGCGCAGAACCCAAGGTGCTGGAATACGTGAACGAGGCTTTCGGCCGCCTGGCCGAGCGCATCAAGCAGCTTGCCGGTTGATCGCCGGAATTTTCGGCGGTTCCGGCTTTGTCGCGCCGTGCACAAGAGTTCTGAGCAATTCCGATCTCTCGCGGCGCTTCGTGCATAGAACTTCTGACCGTTCCCGGTCAGAAGTTCTATGCACACACGGCGGCCAGCCCAGTGAACTGGTGCAGTCGCCTTCTGAAAACGACAGGGCGGCAGCCTGTCGCGTAACTTAGGACTTGTGCGACATGTCGTTTTCAGAAGACGGCTGCACTGAACGTCAGAAGCCGACTGCACTATAGCAGCGG
>JAUCCA010000003.1:0-8627 GCA_034676525.1 Giesbergeria sp. | reverse complement strand
TTCGTTCCTGCGACGATGCGCGACCGGCTGGCCCGCCTGAAAGGAGCCAGTGATGGCGACATCGAGAAGGCAGACGTATGGGCAGAGGTCGAGCTGATCCCCGGTCCCGGCATGACGCTAGATGACAGCAGCGGGACGTTCAAGACCCGTATGCGAGCTGATGAGGTGCCGCCGCAGGTTCAGGTGGGCGAAGTGGCCGACGCAAAAGCCAAGCTGCGGGAGATTGCAGACCAGATGCGCAATGGTCCGAAGCGCCCGAAATTGCTGCCTTAAAAATTGACCACCGTCATATACTCCCCGTCTCGGCGCTAGTTCTGTAGTAGCGGGTACTACGGCGCTAGTTCTGTAGTAGCGGGTACTACGGAACGAAGTTAACGAAAAAGAACAATAGCCGGAGACAGTGGATAACAGACCCCGCAAGCGGGGTCGAGAACGTCCCCGGCCAGCCTTCCCCGGCCTTCGGCCTCCGAGCTGGCCGGAACGGGGCATGCGGCCCCTCCGTTGCTGCCTTGGGGCGAGAGGAAGTCCAGCGACGGTGCAAGCGCAGCGCCACGCGGGGAACTGCTGGGGGAAGGGGAGAGCTCCGGGATGCCACGGCCCGTAAACGGGCCTACAGGCCGCTTTCGCGGCCTAGGGTAGGGGAATGCATGGGCGATGGTGAAAAATGGCTCCCGGCCCGGAAAACGCCCCGGATGATGCCCGCAGGGCATGGCGGGGAGCGAAGCGACCGGAAGCAGGGCAGCGGCTGCACGCCCCGGAATGGCCCCGCGTGTCCTGGCGGCGGCCCGTCCCCGGCTGACTTCGCGACTGGACAGCAGGGAGGGGCAGGGCCGGATGGCCCGGCAATCACCCCTGTTTGTCCTGGCTGGCGCAGCGCAGGGCAGCTTCGCCCACCGTCTCGCCGGGCTTCCAGCCGAATAGCTCCCGAGCGTTGGCCGTGGTGACATGGGCGGGCGGCTCACTCGGCCCGCTGTGGTCATCGTCGGTCACGAAGTTGGCGGCTGTGTTGTAGCGGTCATAACCGTAGATCAGCGTTTTTCCAACGTAGATGTTGGCCGTTCGCGTCTTCGGGTGCATGTGCCAGTCAGCGGCGAAGCATTCAGCCGTATGACGGTCGTAAACCCACTTTTCCCGGATGACTTCGAGGGTCACCGGATTGACCGCCCGAAGCAGGAACTTTTCTACATGCGTCATGGCTGTAACTTCGTTGCGGGCAGGTCGAACAGGGCGCGGTCATCTGGCCGGGTCAGGTATTTGTCCAGCCGGGCCATGATTCGCTGCTTGGCTTCCGGGCCTTCGTTCATCATTTCCTGCGTCATGGCTCCGAGCAGGATTTTTCGGCGGGTGTCGTCAGCCCGTTGCCCTTTGAGCAGGCCGGAGAGCTTGCGGGCTTCCATTGCTTGCTGCTGTGCCTTGAGCTGGCGAACTTTCTTGGCGTGATCCTTGGCCTTTTGTTCGGCGGCTGCGATCTGCTGTGCAATGCGTTCTTCGGGTGTCGTCATGTCGTTCCTCATGGTTGATTCCGGGCCAGTTTATCGCACGACGATTTGAGCCGCCATAGGACTTGTAAGGCTTCCCGGCCCGGAGCGAAGCGGAGTCATGAAGGGCGCACCTATGCAAACTTCGTTTGCGTGCGGCCTGCCGGCGGCTAGAATACGGGGGCATGGCGATCTTTCACCTTCAAGTCAACACGGTTAGCCGTTCTGCCGGTCGCAGTGCGACAGCGGCAGCGGCTTACCGCGCCGGTGAAAAGATCGTGGACGAGCGCACCGGCGAAATCCACGACTACACCCGCAAGGGTGGTGTCGTGGCTTCGGCCTTGTTCGCTCCGGCAGGCTCTCCCGAGTGGGCGGCTGATCGCCCCCGACTCTGGAACGCTGCCGAGGATGCGGAGAAGCGCAAGAACTCCACGGTAGCGCGGGAGTTCGTGATTGCGCTTCCTGCCGAACTATCGGCAGATGAACGCCAAGGGTTGGCATTCGAGTTTGGCCGTGCGCTGGTGGAGCGGCACGGCGTGGCCGTTGATGTGTGCATCCATGCTCCCGGCAAGGACGGCGACGAGCGCAACCACCACGCCCACATCCTGATGACTACCCGGCGCATGACCCCGGAAGGTCTGGCCGAGAAAACCCGCGAGCTGGACAACCAGCGCAGCGGCGAGGTCGAGCACTGGCGGCAGGAGTGGGCCAGCATGGCGAACCGGTCGCTGGAGCGTGCCGGACGCTCCGAACGGATCGACCATCGGACGCTGGCAGAGCAGGGCATTGAGCGGACGCCCACCGTCCACAACGGCCCGGCCATCACCGAGATGGTGCGGGACGGTCGGCCGTCCCGAGTGATCGAGGACAGGGAAGCGGCCGCATCATCGTTCGTTGCCCAGGTCAAGACCGAAGCGCAGGCGCTGGCCGTAGACCTGGCGAAAGCGCAGGCCGCGTTTGACCAGGCACAGCAGGAAGTGGCTCAGCTCAAGGCCGAGCAGCAGCGGGAGCAGATGCGCCGGGAGCGCGCGGAGTACGAGAAGCGGGAGGCCGAGGACAAGCGGCTGAAGGCGTTGTCTGCCGAGCAGCTGGCCCGAGAGGTCAACCGGATGCGCAATGCCCTGACCAGCCCGGATGCAGCGGCTCAGCGAGATCCGGCCTACATAGAGGCGCGGCAGCGAGCGGAGGATCTGGCGCAGCAGAAGCGGCAGGCCGATCAGGAGCAGGCCGCGATGGAGCGGCAAGCCGTCCAGCTCCGGGAGAAGCACGGCATTCGGACGTGGCTGCACGATTCCGGCCTGATGCGCTTTGACAAGCTGGTGGTGGCCGAGGCAATGGGCCGGGAAGCGGGCATGCTGTCGCTGCAACTGGCCCCGAAGGCGATGCAGGCCGAGGCCGAGGCCAAGGCCCGGTATCACGAAGCGGAGTCACGCCAGTGGCTGGAGAACGCCCCGCAGAACGACCGGATCGAGCGTTACGCCAAGCTGGCGCAGGAGAAGGCCAAGCAGGAGCGGGACGAGCGGCAGCGGATGGAGCAGCAGCAGCGGGCCGAGCGGCAGGCCGAGATCAAGCGGGAGATGCTGGCGCGGGACTTCAAGTCGCTAGCGGCCCGCCGAGAGCTGCGCATGGCTGGCAGCAGGGACGATAGCGAGGATTGGGCGAGGAACACGCCGGAGGCGTTGCGGAAGGTGGTCGAGCAGTACAACCGCACGCCCAAGGAGCGCCGGGAGGCAGTCTTGCGGGCTACGCTGGATGACCCTGAGCGTCGGGGAGCCTTGCAGGCGATGATGGACGCCAGAGATCGGGCCATCAAGCAGGACCGGAGCTACAGCCGTTAATAGTTGCATGTAACGACTGTATTTGATACAGTTGCATGTAACTATTTCTTGGAGGATTTATGGCTGCTTTGAGTCTTAACCAGCGTGTGCAGAAGCACCGCGACATGTTGCGCATGGCGGGTCTGCGCCCGGTGCAAATCTGGGTGCCGGATACGCGCCGCGCTGACTTCGCTTCGGAGTGTCGCCGTCAGTCGATCCTTGTAGCGGATGCTGACAGGGGCGATGCGCAACTGCACCAGCTGATGGACGATGCCTTGGGTGATCTGGAAGGCTGGACGGAATGAGGCGCGGCGACTTTGTGACCATCGCCACGCAGGGCGATTTTGGGAAGCCACGACCTGCCCTGGTCATTCAAGCCAGCCTGTTCGAGGATCATCCGAGCGTGACGGTATTGCCGGTAACCAGTGCCATCGTGGCGGCGCCGCTGCTGCGCGTCACTGTGCAACCAAGCCCTGAAAACGGGCTGCAAAAGCCCTCACAGGTGATGGTGGACAAGGCCGTTACCGTGCTGCGCGAGAAGGTAGGGCGCGCGTTCGGAACCATCGAGGCTGATGCTTTGGTCGAGGTGGAGCGGTGTTTGGCCGTATTCTTGGGGATTGCAAAGTAAATCGGCCCCGGTAGGTGCGTGGAACCACCCGCCGGAGCCTGACCACCAACCACGAAAGGAGCGTGAAAGATGGCTGGAAGTAAGGATACCAACCGAATGGCGATCTTCGGTGACATTGACACCACCTACCACACACAGCAGCGGGACATGTTCGCGTCAGGGCTGGCGGCAGAAATCGGCGTGCACGCCTATGCCGTTTGGAACGCGATCAAGTTCCACGCGGACTTCCAAACTGGCAAGGCCTGGCCGGGTATCCGCAGACTGGCGGAGCTGACCGGATGCGCGGATAAGACGGTACAGGCGGCCATCAAAACGCTGGTGGCCAAGCGGCTTTTGAGAGTTGAAAAGAAAGGGCAGCGGAACGTGTATGTAGCCCGCGAACGGATGGATGTGCGCGTGGGTGAGCGGGTCATCTGCACCGTGGTTATGGACTTCGTTCCTGCGACGATGCGCGACCGGCTGGCCCGCCTGAAAGGAGCCAGTGATGGCGACATCGAGAAGGCAGACGTATGGGCAGAGGTCGAGCTGATCCCCGGTCCCGGCATGACGCTAGATGACAGCAGCGGGACGTTCAAGACCCGTATGCGAGCTGATGAGGTGCCGCCGCAGGTTCAGGTGGGCGAAGTGGCCGACGCAAAAGCCAAGCTGCGGGAGATTGCAGACCAGATGCGCAATGGTCCGAAGCGCCCGAAATTGCTGCCTAAAAATTGACCACCGTAGTATCCCATACTACGGCGCTAGTTCTGTAGTAGCGGGTACTACGGCGCTAGTTCTGTAGTAGCGGGTACTACGGAACGAAGTTAACGAAAAAGAACAATAGCCGGAGACAGTGGATAACAGACCCCGCAAGCGGGGTCGAGAACGTCCCCGGCCAGCCTTCCGGCCTTCGGCCTCCGAGCTGGCAGGACGGGCCATGCGGCCCTACCGTTGCTGCCTTCAGGCGCGAGGAAGTCCAGCGACGGTGCAAGCGCAGCGCCACGCGGGGAACTGCTGGGGGAAGGGGAAAGCTGCGGAATACCGCCACGGCCCGTAAACGGGCCTACAGGCCGCTTTCGCGGCCTAGGGTAGGGGAATGCATGGGCGATGGTGAAAAATCGCTCACAGGCCCGGAAAACGCCCCGGATGATGCCCGCAGGGCATGGCAGGGAGCGAAGCGACCGGAAGCAGGGCAGCGGCTGCACGCCCCGGAATGGCCCCGCGTGTCCTGGCGGCGGCCCGTCCCCGGCTGACTTCGCGACTGGACAGCAGGGAGGGGCAGGGCCGGATGGCCCGGCAATCACCCCTGTTTGTCCTGGCTGGCGCAGCGCAGGGCAGCTTCGCCCACCGTCTCGCCGGGCTTCCAGCCGAATAGCTCCCGAGCGTTGGCCGTGGTGACATGGGCGGGCGGCTCACTCGGCCCGCTGTGGTCATCGTCGGTCACGAAGTTGGCGGCTGTGTTGTAGCGGTCATAACCGTAGATCAGCGTTTTTCCAACGTAGATGTTGGCCGTTCGCGTCTTCGGGTGCATGTGCCAGTCAGCGGCGAAGCATTCAGCCGTATGACGGTCGTAAACCCACTTTTCCCGGATGACTTCGAGGGTCACCGGATTGACCGCCCGAAGCAGGAACTTTTCTACATGCGTCATGGCTGTAACTTCGTTGCGGGCAGGTCGAACAGGGCGCGGTCATCTGGCCGGGTCAGGTATTTGTCCAGCCGGGCCATGATTCGCTGCTTGGCTTCCGGGCCTTCGTTCATCATTTCCTGCGTCATGGCTCCGAGCAGGATTTTTCGGCGGGTGTCGTCAGCCCGTTGCCCTTTGAGCAGGCCGGAGAGCTTGCGGGCTTCCATTGCTTGCTGCTGTGCCTTGAGCTGGCGAACTTTCTTGGCGTGATCCTTGGCCTTTTGTTCGGCGGCTGCGATCTGCTGTGCAATGCGTTCTTCGGGTGTCGTCATGTCGTTCCTCATGGTTGATTCCGGGCCAGTTTATCGCACGACGATTTGAGCCGCCATAGGACTTGTAAGGCTTCCCGGCCCGGAGCGAAGCGGAGTCATGAAGGGCGCACCTATGCAAACTTCGTTTGCGTGCGGCCTGCCGGCGGCTAGAATACGGGGGCATGGCGATCTTTCACCTTCAAGTCAACACGGTTAGCCGTTCTGCCGGTCGCAGTGCGACAGCGGCAGCGGCTTACCGCGCCGGTGAAAAGATCGTGGACGAGCGCACCGGCGAAATCCACGACTACACCCGCAAGGGTGGTGTCGTGGCTTCGGCCTTGTTCGCTCCGGCAGGCTCTCCCGAGTGGGCGGCTGATCGCCCCCGACTCTGGAACGCTGCCGAGGATGCGGAGAAGCGCAAGAACTCCACGGTAGCGCGGGAGTTCGTGATTGCGCTTCCTGCCGAACTATCGGCAGATGAACGCCAAGGGTTGGCATTCGAGTTTGGCCGTGCGCTGGTGGAGCGGCACGGCGTGGCCGTTGATGTGTGCATCCATGCTCCCGGCAAGGACGGCGACGAGCGCAACCACCACGCCCACATCCTGATGACTACCCGGCGCATGACCCCGGAAGGTCTGGCCGAGAAAACCCGCGAGCTGGACAACCAGCGCAGCGGCGAGGTCGAGCACTGGCGGCAGGAGTGGGCCAGCATGGCGAACCGGTCGCTGGAGCGTGCCGGACGCTCCGAACGGATCGACCATCGGACGCTGGCAGAGCAGGGCATTGAGCGGACGCCCACCGTCCACAACGGCCCGGCCATCACCGAGATGGTGCGGGACGGTCGGCCGTCCCGAGTGATCGAGGACAGGGAAGCGGCCGCATCATCGTTCGTTGCCCAGGTCAAGACCGAAGCGCAGGCGCTGGCCGTAGACCTGGCGAAAGCGCAGGCCGCGTTTGACCAGGCACAGCAGGAAGTGGCTCAGCTCAAGGCCGAGCAGCAGCGGGAGCAGATGCGCCGGGAGCGCGCGGAGTACGAGAAGCGGGAGGCCGAGGACAAGCGGCTGAAGGCGTTGTCTGCCGAGCAGCTGGCCCGAGAGGTCAACCGGATGCGCAATGCCCTGACCAGCCCGGATGCAGCGGCTCAGCGAGATCCGGCCTACATAGAGGCGCGGCAGCGAGCGGAGGATCTGGCGCAGCAGAAGCGGCAGGCCGATCAGGAGCAGGCCGCGATGGAGCGGCAAGCCGTCCAGCTCCGGGAGAAGCACGGCATTCGGACGTGGCTGCACGATTCCGGCCTGATGCGCTTTGACAAGCTGGTGGTGGCCGAGGCAATGGGCCGGGAAGCGGGCATGCTGTCGCTGCAACTGGCCCCGAAGGCGATGCAGGCCGAGGCCGAGGCCAAGGCCCGGTATCACGAAGCGGAGTCACGCCAGTGGCTGGAGAACGCCCCGCAGAACGACCGGATCGAGCGTTACGCCAAGCTGGCGCAGGAGAAGGCCAAGCAGGAGCGGGACGAGCGGCAGCGGATGGAGCAGCAGCAGCGGGCCGAGCGGCAGGCCGAGATCAAGCGGGAGATGCTGGCGCGGGACTTCAAGTCGCTAGCGGCCCGCCGAGAGCTGCGCATGGCTGGCAGCAGGGACGATAGCGAGGATTGGGCGAGGAACACGCCGGAGGCGTTGCGGAAGGTGGTCGAGCAGTACAACCGCACGCCCAAGGAGCGCCGGGAGGCAGTCTTGCGGGCTACGCTGGATGACCCTGAGCGTCGGGGAGCCTTGCAGGCGATGATGGACGCCAGAGATCGGGCCATCAAGCAGGACCGGAGCTACAGCCGTTAATAGTTGCATGTAACGACTGTATTTGATACAGTTGCATGTAACTATTTCTTGGAGGATTTATGGCTGCTTTGAGTCTTAACCAGCGTGTGCAGAAGCACCGCGACATGTTGCGCATGGCGGGTCTGCGCCCGGTGCAAATCTGGGTGCCGGATACGCGCCGCGCTGACTTCGCTTCGGAGTGTCGCCGTCAGTCGATCCTTGTAGCGGATGCTGACAGGGGCGATGCGCAACTGCACCAGCTGATGGACGATGCCTTGGGTGATCTGGAAGGCTGGACGGAATGAGGCGCGGCGACTTTGTGACCATCGCCACGCAGGGCGATTTTGGGAAGCCACGACCTGCCCTGGTCATTCAAGCCAGCCTGTTCGAGGATCATCCGAGCGTGACGGTATTGCCGGTAACCAGTGCCATCGTGGCGGCGCCGCTGCTGCGCGTCACTGTGCAACCAAGCCCTGAAAACGGGCTGCAAAAGCCCTCACAGGTGATGGTGGACAAGGCCGTTACCGTGCTGCGCGAGAAGGTAGGGCGCGCGTTCGGAACCATCGAGGCTGATGCTTTGGTCGAGGTGGAGCGGTGTTTGGCCGTATTCTTGGGGATTGCAAAGTAAATCGGCCCCGGTAGGTGCGTGGAACCACCCGCCGGAGCCTGACCACCAACCACGAAAGGAGCGTGAAAGATGGCTGGAAGTAAGGATACCAACCGAATGGCGATCTTCGGTGACATTGACACCACCTACCACACACAGCAGCGGGACATGTTCGCGTCAGGGCTGGCGGCAGAAATCGGCGTGCACGCCTATGCCGTTTGGAACGCGATCAAGTTCCACGCGGACTTCCAAACTGGCAAGGCCTGGCCGGGTATCCGCAGACTGGCGGAGCTGACCGGATGCGCGGATAAGACGGTACAGGCGGCCATCAAAACGCTGGTGGCCAAGCGGCTTTTGAGAGTTGAAAAGAAA
>JAUCCA010000002.1:0-8376 GCA_034676525.1 Giesbergeria sp. | reverse complement strand
AGGATGAGTTTATAAATTCGAATGGCTGATATGGGGTGGGAAGCCGACTGACAGGTCTTGGCAACTATGTCGGGAAAGCTGCCGTTCATCGGGTCAACGAGCTTTGGCAGCAATGCGCCCCCATTCCGGTCGTTCAGTTCACGATTGCGCGTTCCCAAAAGCGGACGTTCGCTAGTGAATCAGTCATGGCTAAAATTTCCGTGCTACCGTCCCAGGAGGAAAGTCATGGCGGCAACGGATGCCTGTTAGTCCTCGATAATGTATAAGGGCGCCATCGAGGCAAAGGTATCGAATGCAGCCAAATTTCGCCACCGCGTCCGAGTTGCGGTTGAAGGCAAGGGCCTTTTCGGCCGCTCGCTCCCTTTCGGTTGCGCAGGTCTTGCAGCAGCAAACCCAGCCTGAGCTGTCCGCCTACGACGTCTTTCTATCCCAAGCCATCAAGGACAAAGAGGTGGTCCTTGGCGTCTATGCTACTCTTGTCGAGGACCTTGGGCTCCGGGTCTTCTGCGATTGGATGGAACATCCCGACAATGACCACGTGATTACTACTGCAGACGACGCGGCCTATCTCAGGGGAAAGTTGGCAGCTTCAAGCGCACTGGTATTCATCGATTCCGAGCACGCTTCCACATCGACTTGGATGAGTTGGGAGATCGGATGGTTTGATGCAGCGAACGGTCGAATATGCGTCCTGCCAGTAATCGAGGACGCGAAAAGCAGCTATAGGGGACGAGAGTTCTTGGGGCTGTATCCCCTGGCGACGTTTGACGCCCAGCACTCGTTCATGGTCGGGGTGCCGCTGAGCAAAGTCACCAAGAGGTATCCCAGTAGCACCCCCTTGGGAATAGCAACGCGGCTTCCGCTGAGCCTTTGGGCATCGATGGAGCACCCGCCAGATTATTTCCTTCGTTGATCGGAGTTCAGCTTCCTACTGCGTCACCAAGGCGTACATCTTCGCCCGATACGCCATCAGCTTCTGGTTCACTTCCAGCATTTCCGCAACGAGCTGGTCGTAGTCAGGAAAGCGCTTCTGAATGTCCTGAGGATGCTCCAGCGAATCCTTGTCTCGCTCGAGCTGGTTTGCATACCAACGCCGAAAACGCGCCTGCCATTTGGTAAGGTGAGGGCGCAAGCCGGTGTTCAGCACCTCTATGGACAGTTGGATGATCTTCTTGGTCGAATCCTGGCGCACCTTGACCACGGGTACATCCTTGATCAGTTCGCGGGTGACAGCGAAGAATTCATACCAGCTGTTGTAGATTTCATCGATAACGTCGTCATCTGGATCGATCTTGAGCCCGATCTTACGCGTACTGAGTTCGACCCAGACCCGATAGGCAACCGTGCGATCGAGATCGTTCGCCCTTAAGATGATTTTCTGGTCGCCAAGACCAAATTCGGCCTCTTCGATCTCAAATTCTGGAAGCCTGCGGTGAAACAGGTAGTGGCGTGCCAGCAGTGCAAGACCCAGCGCCAAGATCAGTAGCGCGATCATGACCACATTGACGTGAACACTGAGACCGAAGTCTTTGTCCAGGGTAATCATAAAGTAATCGGTTACCGCCTCTGTCGAACTTGTCCAGCCCGTATCGCCCATGAAATACCCCAAAACCGGCATCGAGATCGCAGCCGAAAATTTTATCGAACGTGCCCTTTAAAATAGAGCGCGCAGCAACGACATAGATGCTTTAGGCCAAAAGGTGAACAGAAAAAGGCACCATATCCAACGGAGGGGCAATGGCGTCGCGTCGTCACGTTTTTATCAGTCACCATCACGCCGATGATCAAGCTGTGACCAATATGACCAACATGTTGGCGCGCAACGGTTATGAGATTCGGAACAGCTCAATTCGAGCAAAGCCAGCGAACCAGGAGCGATTAAAAAAGGGGCTGGTAAGCGAGAATTCCATTAAGCGCTTGCTTCGCATGAAGATGAGCTGGGCCTCCACCGTCGTGGTTGTGATCGGAAAGAATACCTCGCAACGGCCTTGGGTCGATTGGGAAATCAATCAAGCAAAACGCCAAGGCAAGCGCATCGTCGGCGTCTACGAGCGCGGCGGAACCGAGAACGATAAGCCGGCTGCGTTGGAGCAATACGCCAGCGCCATCGTGAACTGGAACGCCGAGAGCATCATTGCTGCGGTTGAAGGCGCAAACAGCTTTCAGACGCCGGATGGAAACGATCGCCCGCCCGTGCACGCTGCATCCACATCGAGGTGCTGACCCATGCCTAAGGTGTACATGTATGTGGTTGCCCGAGATTTTGGCTTCGCGCCAAACCCGTTCCACGGAACGTGCACTTTGGCAACGTGCAAGCCGAAAATCCGGAGTGTCGCAAAAGTCGGCGACTGGATCGTCGGCATGGGTGGCACTTCGCTCAAGGCGACGGGCAAATGCGTCTATTTTATGCAAGTGACCGGAAGCCTGTCCTTTAACGAGTATTGGGCCCATCCCGACTTCAAGGGCAAGAAACCTGCGCGCAATGGGTCCCGGATGGCGATGCTCGGCGACAATATCTATCATCGCTACAGCGAGGACGAGCCATGGACCCAGGAGAACTCTCACCACAGCAATGAAGATGGGACGCCCGAATTGTTCAATGTGGAAAACGATACCAGCGCGGACAAAGTTCTTATCTCCAACCGGTTTGTTTACTTCGGCCGAGATGCGATTGAGATTCCTCAGGCCGTCCTGGACGCTATCCAATATGAGAATGGTCGCGGGCATCGGACGTTCATCGAGTCCGAGTGCAGTCCACTTATAAAATGGATGGAGGCGCAGGGGAAAGGAAACTGGAACTTGGTGCTGGCCGATCCACATCAATTCGAGGAAAGCGCTGCGCGATACTCTAAACAAACCAACAAGGTTGCTTAGCCAACACCCCAAGCGCGGCCCGACAACTACGCAGCTTGAAAAGGTCCGATGGTCGTCGCAGGATATGATTTGGGGAAGGGAATCAGATGATGACAGTCGATGCGCGAACGCTGGTGCGCCATCAAGGCAGCCTTTTCATCGAAGAGGAAGTGCCGCTCGCACTGGATGAGTTCCAGCAATTCACGGTCAGGACCGACAAGAACGAAAAGAGCGACATCGCTGGTTTGGGTTTTGTTTTGCTTGGCCTGTTCGGCGAGGTCGGCAGCCTGCTCAGTGCTTTGAAGAAGAAGCAGCGGGACAATGAGTCTTTCTTCTCATACCACGACGAAGTTATCGAGGAATTTGGGGACGCGCTTTGGTACTTCGCCAATGCCGCTCTACGCGCAGGGATGAACCTGTCAGATATCGCTGAACGCGCTCGGCTCTCGCTGGCTGATTGGACTTACCAAGGGAAAGCCGGGCCCTCTACCTTTGTAGACCTGCAGAAGGCAGGCAGAACGTTTGCTGAGCCGGCCGAAGGTCAACAGGTCGAGACTAGCCTTTTGGCGTTGGCTGGCCGTGTCGGCATTCTGGTTTCGCATTGGAGCAGCGGGCAGATTCGCGACAACGGCGACCAACTATCAGCTGACTTGGTCGAAATATTCCGATCGCTGCTTGTTGCTGCCGAAGAGGCGAATGTGAGTCTCGACGCAGCAGCCCGACACAATGTCATCAAGACCGTTGGTCGGTGGCCCGAGAAACGAGTTTGGGACAACCTCTTTGATGAGGACTTCCCTGACTACGAGCAGATACCGCGCATCATGAGGGTGGAGTTCATCGAGCGAACGCATGGGCAGCGGCAACAGGTTGTGATGCGATACAACGGCGTCAATCTGGGCAGCCCGCTTACAGACAACCGGCTCGAAGCGGATGACTACCGGTACCATGATGTGTTCCATCTGGCCTTTGCTGGAATCCTAGGATGGTCCCCCACTCTGCGAGCTTTGCTACGCATCAAGCGGAAGAGCAATCCGGCGATCGACGAGAACGAGGACGGAGCAAGAGCCAACATCATCGAAGAAGGCATCTCCACCTGGATCTTCAATCACGGCCTGCGACATGGAGCATTCAAGCACGTAAAATCCTTGGATTACGCGTTGCTGAAGGCTGTTCGCGAACTTGTGACAGGGTATGAGGTCGCGCAAAGACCGCTGTGGCAGTGGGAATATGCGATTCTGGAAGGCTTTCGTGTGTTCCGCGAGCTGCGTGAGCATCGAAATGGCGTTGTCACCATCAATCTGGAACAGCGGACCATTGTCTTCGAGAGGATGCCATGAACTCACGCGCGGCAGTGGCAAAAGATTTCGTTGCCTTGGTAGCCGATCTGAAGTTCGACGACGCCTTCAACCCTTATACTGACGTCTGCCCGGATTTCGATAGAGCGGACGCGGCAGCAATCAGGCGGCGCAATCTTGCAAACGCACTTGAGGCGGCGCTTTCAAAAGGGGTCGAGAGTATTTGGGTGGCGCGCGACCTCGGCTATAGAGGTGGGCGCCGAACTGGTCTGGCGTTGACTGATGAAGCCCACTTGGAAGCCCACGCAAAATTGTTGGGCGCCGTTGGACTCGAGCGGTCGACGCGGGGGCCGGCCACTTCAGAGCGTACCGCCACCGTAATTTGGCGAATGCTGATGGAGATAAGGCAGCCAGTTTTCCTATGGAATGTCTTTCCTCTGCACCCGCATGAGCATGGACGTCCTATGTCGAACCGGTCCCACACGCGCTCAGAACGACAGGCGTGTCGGCACATTTTGGTGACACTGCTGGATGTCTTGGCTCCTCAAGCAGTGTTGGCCATTGGTCGAGATGCGGAGGCGGCCATGGCAGATCTCGGATTGCTGTCAAAGCAAGTACGTCACCCGAGCTACGGTGGACAATCCGAGTTCATAGCCGGTGTGTCTGCCCACTATGGCCTTAAAGTTTCTAGCTCCGACGCTGAGACTTTGCCGCTCTTTGCTTGAGTGGTCCTTCAGATCCGCTTCTGGGATGTATTTCGTTCTATTTGGTCAGCCAACGTGACAGCGGCGTAGCCCTGTTTGTTCGCTCGTTGAGAACCATCCATTGCGGGCCATCATACCCCTTGATGTCTCCCCAAACGATCCGTCGATAGAGCCCCAAGTACTCCCATTTGGTCCATCCTTTGTCTTGATGGTGTTCTAGCGTCGGCAGGATCGCCACGCGAGAGAGAGTCTTCGCCTGGTCCGCGATGCCCAATTCCCAAGGCACCCAGCGGCTGTTCTTGCTGTTTTCGGATGCCAGAAGAACGAAGTTCCGTGACTGCCGAATCCTCTTCTTCAAGCCGATAGCCGTGGTGGTGTTCGTGTAGGGTGGCAGGGCCGGGTCCTTCTTGTCGATGTAAACTGTCGCACCATGCTCGGCGAGCAATGCAACAGCGCCCACAACTAGCTCTTGGTCTTTGGTCGAGTGTGAGAGAAAGGTCGCGCCGGTCGGGTTGCGCTCTTCAGCAGCCTTCTGAACAGATGCTTGCTCCCTAAGCGGTAAGCTTGAAGAGAGGCGGAGCAGATCCTCTCGGGTAGCATACTCGATCACGCAGAGGCCTCTTCGAGCCTCAGCAATCCGCGCAGGATCAGGGCGACGGCCTCATCTACATGAACGGTCCGTGCCAATGTCGAGGCCTCTTTCTCAAGCAGGCCATTTGAGAGGTCACTCGACCTCCAACGTGAAAAGCCCTCACGCCCTGGCCAGGCCGTAGACTTGCCAGCTCTGGGCAAAAGCCCCATGTCCGCGGCAATGTCTGCTGCGCATCCCCCCGAAGCCGCCCAGCAGATAGAGTGGCTGATGTGCTCGTAGCGCGAACTCTGTCTCTTCTGCGATGCCAGGCATGACACCTTTGAAGTTTGTCACCCTCCCCCCCGAGAACGATGCGAGCGTCGATCGCTTCGGTTTGGATGCGCCGCATGGCTGTAAGGCTTTCAGCCCAATCTAGGTCGGTGAAGGCGTCCGGAGCGAGCTGCACCAGGTCATTCTCCGCTAAGTCGCGCCCATCTCTGTCGAGGCAACGCAATTCACCGATCCCCTCAAGGTTTTCGCGCAGCCCGCTGAGGTAGGCCCGAGACTTTATAGAGTGGACCGGCCATGGCAGGTAATTCGAGAACGCCGGTCTGGAGTCGCCAATATTCGCGTCCCGTCGATGCCGCGCGACCAACTCGAACAGGAGCCTGGTGTACCCATTGTCCCGGAGGTCGCCTCCATAGACCAACCTTGCGCCCATCGCCAAAAGATGCCGGGATATTTCCGTCATGGCGTCGCGAAGATGTTCATTGGCCAGCCCAAGGACGGCCAAATCATCGCTTTCGGAGATCGATATGGCGACAACCTTCTGGCTGAGGGGCTCGCGATAATTCATGCCTCTACTCCGGACTGGGCGATCCACTCGGTGATGCTGCGCAGCTTGACCTTCGGAGCCACCACCTCAAACAGTCGCTGTTCTTCCGACCCGATCGGGGGATCGGGATAGACCAATGTCGCATCGGCCTGCGCCTCGCCGGCGAGTCCCGCCAAGGATATCAACTCTGGCGGTCTGGGCAGAAACACCGCGTCGCTGGTGCTGTCTCTATTGACCATCTCTGTCCGACACCGCCAGAGGAAGTCCTTGAGAACTTCGTCCAACAGCCTACCAACCACAGTGTCGATGCGGTCAAGGAGGACAGGGTCCATGCGGATTATGGGAACGTTTCCCATGTAGGGGAAGCCGCGCTCGTCCGCGTCCTGTATGCAGTTTGCCACCACCAGCGGGACGCTATGTCGCTTGGCTTCAATGATCTCTCGACGGCACCATTCCCTCGACGAGAAGCTGTCTGTGTGAATAGCAACAACCGCACTGACGCGTACCTGCGCCAACAACACCCTATCGAAACGTGTGCCTGTAGGGATCTCTTTGACATCAAAGAAGCTGCTGAACCCTTGCGCATCATGAAGCGCCTCGCGCACGATCCTGGCTATCCGCTCGCCATGATCGTCGTGCTTAGAGTGACTCAAGAAGATCTGGACCTTCTGCAGATATCCTTGGAGTTCTTCCTCCTCGGTCAAGGGACGCCTCAAACGCTCAAGATACAAGCGCAGCATACGACTGAACTGGTATGTCAGGTCGGTGGTGAGCTTCTGCAGCTTCGTCGCGAGTTCCGGGACATCGCTCCACCGATCCCACCTAACCGCCTGCTCGATCACGCCGGACCTGGTGAGCGAGGCATCTATGGCCACAGGGAAGACCATGGATCGCATGCCCGCCTCGTCGGTTGACTGCTCGATGTCTTGCAGCCAGGCCGTGTAAGTTGGTGACTTCGCGAAGTTCTCGTCAAACAGCACCACGACTGCAGAAGTCTCTCCTTCCTCAAGGTCGATTGGCAGCGGAACGCCTGTCGCGGGGTCAGGCTCATGGCGATAGACGACGCTAAGACCAGCGCCACCCGCGATGTTGCCGAAGTGGTCGCGACGATAATGATCAAACAGGTGCTTGGAGATTGCCGGGCCAAGCTCGAAATCTGGGTGCCAAGCCACATAGACGACCAGAAATGGGCGAGTTGGGATCGGCATTCTTGTATCCTTCAAGCATTGCGGAAGCGGCGAGCGCGAGAATTGTTGATCAACAATGTACTTCGTGAGTTCGCGTTTTCGATCAGGCTGATCAGGTTGTAACGCCCTTGGGTTATCGTGGCCCAATCGGTCCAGATGGCATAGCCGGAATCAACGTTGTCAAACAGTCGATCGGGGACCGGATACCGACCGTTAGCTAAAGGATATAGTGTTGGCAGTCGGACGCCGATTAGACCGTGCCCCTTTTCGAGCGTGGCCTCAATCTCCCAATCCACATACTTCCGTCCCCATGTATCCGCCCCGACGAGCACAATGGTGCACGAACTCCCTGTGATGTAATTCTCACGAATTCTGCGCAGGACGTAGTCCACGTTGTGGCTGTCGATGCGTCTTTCGAGCGACGTATCCGAGATTAACTCGTATTCGTTGTGGAATCTCATCGAGAACGCGTCGTAGTATCATTGGTCTCCGCCATGGTGATAACTCAGAAAGACTCGACGTCGAACAAATCTATTCGATCCGAAGGTTGCCAATCCCATGGCGTCACACACCTGCTTCCGTTTCTATCCACTACAAAGCCGAGGTAGAGCCGTAGATCAATCACCTGCAGGGAGCTCAGCGTTTGAACCGATGAACGGGCGGCGTCGGCCCTCCCCTTGGATAGGAAAGCCGTGTAAGAGGCCGCTTTTCATCATGCGGTACCGGAAGCAGACAGTCCGCTACCGGCCCCACCTCTGCCGACCGTTCTGTCCCAAACTAGTGGCAGGTTTCGGGCGGTGACATGAGCACACCGACCGGCGGGAATGGGGTCGTCTCCCGACCGACCGCTTTCACACCAAGTCGGCGTTTGATTCAGGGGTAGCATGAGCCTTGACCACAAACACACGGAGAAGCGTCCCGTCGCCATGTA
>JAUCCA010000001.1:0-14865 GCA_034676525.1 Giesbergeria sp. | reverse complement strand
CATCGAGTCAATCAAATACAAAACAATCGTTAGCATCGACAAGATGCCCCACATCAACAATCCCAGATTTCGGGGTGTCATCGTATCATTTGTTTTCATCTGGCTTCATCCCAAGCAAGTCAACCTTGACTCGTTCTCTGAATGCCTCCCATCCACCGCCCAAGTTAATTAGCGCTGCCGCCCTTGCAGCTGTGGCAGGCGTATGACCTAATAATTTCTCAATAAGTGCTTTGCCTGCACTCTCAGCACCCTCTTCAATCCCTTTGTCAAAACCAGTCGCTAGCGGATCACTGCTCAACACAGTTTCACCAACATTAGCTCCGGCCCCTGTGATTGCAAGCACAGCCCCCGGCACCCCCACCGGCGTCACCAACGAGCCCACCGTCGCCCCCGTCCCAATGTCCTTGAACACCTGCTGATCCAGCGCTTTTACATAAGCTTGCGTGGCCGGGTCGCTCATGTCCAGGTTGGCGTTGGCCACAGCGCAAGCTGTGGCGGCGCATGAATGAAACTTTGGCTGGTACATCTCCCCGCCAATGACCACCGTGCGACTGTAGCGGCCCTGTGCGTCCAGTGGCATGTTGGTTAGCGGGTCTCGTGTGTGTGCGCTGGCGCCCGCGGCAGGCACGCGCTGCGGGTCATACCAGTTCAAAAACTGCACCACCTTGCTCACGTCCTCGTGCACCTGCAGCCAATCTTGCGCGCTCATGTGTGCAAAGTTGCTGCTCGACGTGAGTTCAGGACCAAGGTAGAAATGCCCGTAGGTAGCACGTACGCCCTGGAGTTGGGCGTACTCCCCTAGGCACGCCGCAGAGCCTGCACTGCCGCCGGCCGATGGGCTGCAAGCCTTGTGCAAGTCTGCGTCGCGTTGCTTGTCCAATGCGTCCAACATTCACGGCTTGCCCTTCAGGCGCTGCGTCAGCCAATCCTTTACCGCCAGCAGCAGTTCCTGCCCGTGGGGCGGGTCATTGGGTTGTTTGGGTGGCAAGGTGCGCCGGGCAAGAACAATCAGCACACTGCCCAGCGCAATAAAGCCCATGCGCCAGTCGTTGCCGACCTGCCAGCCCAGCAGGGTTGGGGCAATTACCAGCACCAGACCGCCAGCTTGAACAGACTTCGACAGTGCACTGAGCGGAGGCTTGGGGGCAATGCTTTGGTTCGGCTCCAGCAGATCCGGCAGCGGCAAGGGCTCGAGCTTCTGGCGCAACACCTTGATGCGAAACCAGCGCCAAGATTTTTGCAGCAATTCTTCCCCGGTTTCGCCCATGCCGACAGAGCTAGCTTGGGCACTTAAGCCGGAAATTGAGCACAAAACACCGCCTACCAAACACATCACGTAGTAAATCCAACGATTGATTTGAAGATCAAGCAATGGCGGCAGAAGGATCAACCCCCCGCCCACTATTAATCCGAGGTTGACGAGCCTCATTTTGCGCCTCCATCAACCCACAGGCGGACGCTTTCCAGCTTTGGCTTCACCGCTCTTTCGGCAACCTCCTGCACGTAAAGTCGAGGTATGCCTGTTTCTTTTGAAATTCGATTGACTGCCTCATCAATAAAAAGTGTGTCCACAACTACCTTCCCAAGAATCGGCTGATAAGCCTGCTCCAGCAAGGCTGTAACCCCCGAAGCAATCTCATACGACAGCGCTACCTGTGGCAACTTCATCATGACGGCCAGATTGGCGCTGCGCTGGTATTCAATGCTCCAGTTGCCAAAGTACTCAGCCCGCGCTTTCTTCTCGGCTTCAGTCAACGGAGCGCTATCGTTCTGCTGCTGCCCGACACCCGTGATGCAGCTTGTGTCACCGTTAGCACAACGGCTGGTAATGGCTACGTCACTGCTGTCCAGCAGCCTGCCATTGAGTGTGCCACTGGCCATCCCCGTATTGGATGCCACCCAGTCCGTGAACTGCTGCGAGGGCGTGTACGCAAACGAGCCCACGTTCTTCTGCCCTCTGACCCAGTCCCACTCGACTTGCAGGCCGCTCATCTCGGCCACGCTCACGTAGTTGGCTTTGTACAGCTCGCTGCCCACAGGGTATTGCGCCCAGCACTTCACTTCAAAGCATGCTGCCTTGGTCAAACGCGCTTGCTTGTCAGCATCTCCTTCCGCGGCAAGGCGGATGCGTTCTTTTTCATCAAAGTGCAGCAGTCGGTTATTCAAAGCCGCATTAACCCCCGCGTTGGCTGCGGTGTTCACGCTGGCCGCGCTGCCGTCGCCAGTGAGTGCGCCCGCAGCAGCAGAGATCAGCTTCACAAAGTTCAGCGTGTCTTCGGGTTTGTTCAGCCCATGAGGGTCGTACCACTGCGCGGCCAGCTCGCCCACCACCGCACCTGAGGCGCCTGCGGTGCAGCCGGCGCTGCCGCCTTGGCCCGCCGCCCCGGCCACGCACCCGGCCAGGGCATGGGCCAGCGCGTTCAGATAGGGGCTGTCTGGCGTCAGGTCGCCAATGCTGTTGGCCGTCTGCCCGGCCCCGGCACTGATGAAGGCGCTGGTCAAGGCGCTCTTGATGCTGTCCTGCAGGCTCGCACCCGTCAGTGCGCTGGTCATCGTGGCGTTGGCCACGTTGTTGACCACGCTCTTGCCCAGGTGGGCCCCAAAGCCATCGGCTGCTGTGATCTGGTTCAGCGGCTTGTCGCCAAAGAACGTGGTGTTGCCCAGACTGCTCAAGGCGCCGCCGGTGAGCATGGCCGTGAGCAGGTTCTTGACGCCATCCTTTTGCCCCAGGTCTTTCAAGGTCTGGCCAATGTCGCCGCCGTTGTTGATGAAGCTCACCGCCGCTTGCGAGGCCAGCGTGCTCACGCCGGTGGCCACCGCCGCCGACACCGCTGCCCCGCCCGTGGTGAGCACCACGCCACTGCCCACGGCCACGCTGCTGGCCCCGGCTGCGCCTGCGGTGGTGGTCATGCCCGCCGTGCTGGCCGCGCTGGTGCCCAGGCCGCTGGCCGCACCGGCCGTGAAGTAGGCCACCACAATGGCCACCACGGCAGCGCCGGCTTCGGTCAGGCCTTGCTGCTTGTAGTCCCACTGCTGTGCGGCTTGCAGCACCTGGGCGGCGTACAGGCTGCGCTGTGGGTCGGCTTGCATGGCTGCTTCTTGCTGGCGGAGCACCTCGCCCAGCCAGGCGGTGCCGGGCTGCTGCGCCAGCGCTTGCAGGCTCTGCAAGGTTTGCAACTGGGCCTGCGGCTGTGCTTGCGGGCTGTTGCCTTGCAAGGCGCTCAGGCTGAGCTCTTGTGGCGCCTTGACTTGCGCTTGCGTGTTGTCGTTGGCCGCGTGCTCGGGCAGCTCGATCACCACGTTCCTGGCATTGAGCGCCAGGGTGTCATGGCTCAGTTGGTTGAACTCGCCCTGGGTCTGGGTGCCGCCTTGGCCACGGTGCTTTTGATACATCAGGTCGCTGTTGCTGCGCCGTGTGCTCTGGCTGCTGGTGGTGGTGCCCAGGCTGAGCTGCAGGGTGCTCTCGGGTGCGCTCAGGGACAGTTCGCGACACTGGTCAGGGCGGAGTCAAGCACCAAGTGCAACACCGAATTATTGAATTGAGGAGTTGGATTGATTGAGTTTGTCCAACATGGCCTGGTAGACGCTGATGGGCGGGTAGAAGCCGTGGACGGCGCGCGGGCGGTTGTTCAAGAGGTCGGCGATCGCATCGAGTTCTTGCTGGCTGTGAGCCGCCAGGTCCGTGCCCTTGGGCAGGAACTGGCGGATCAACCCGTTGGTGTTTTCGCAAGAGCCGCGCTGCCAGGGGCTGTGCGGGTCGCAGAAGTACACCATCACGCCCGTGTTGGCCGTCAACTCGGCATGGCGCGCCATCTCCTTGCCCTGGTCGTAGGTCAGGGTCTGACGCATGGGCTCGGCAATGCTGCGCAGCTTGGCCGTGAAGCCTTCCAAGGCAGACGCGGCCGTGGAGTCGGCCAGTTTGATCAGCATCACCAGACGAGAGCTGCGCTCCACCAGCACCCCGACCGCCGAGCGGTTGCCCGCACCTTTGATGAGGTCGCCCTCCCAGTGACCGGGGAATGCTCGGTCACTGACCTCGGGTGGGCGCACATGGATGCTCAACAAATCGGGCAACTGGCCCCTGCGGTCCTCGCCCCGGCTGCGCGGCATGCGCTTGGCTTTGGCGCGGCGAAGACAGGCGATCAGATCTTTACGCAACTCGCCTTTGGGCATGGCGTAGATGCAGGTGTAGATGCTCTCGTGAGATGCGGTGCGCTGGGGTTCATCGGGCCACATGAGTTTGAGTGTGCCCGCGATCTGCGCGGGCGACCAACGCTCAACCAGGAAGTGATGGACCACGCCAAAGAGCACGGTGTCGGTGGCCAGCTTGGAGCGCTTGCGGCATTTGAATCGCTGGCGCCGCGCTCTGAGACCAGCAGCGCGGGCGTCGTACCCGCTTGGGCCGCTGGCCGCCGGTGTCGGTCGTTCCGGCCAGGCGGCAAAGCGTTTCAGTTCACGCGTGATGGTCGACGGTGCGCGGTGCAGCATGCGGGCGATGTGGCGCGCCGTGCAGTCGCTCGCCTTCATCATCATGATCGCTGCTCGCTCTTCCGCAGTGAGTTGTTCGTAGTGCTTTCCCATCGGGGTACCTTACCGGTTGGGTGTTGCACTTGATTATTGATTCCGCCCAGCGAAATGCCACGCTGATCCATTTAATTGGAATCTGACCCTCATTTCACTAAATGCCACGCTGATCCATTTAATTGGAATCTGACCCTCATTTCACTCATTTCATGACCCTCATTTCACCGACTGGCCCAGTCACCCTCAATCCCGAACGCGACTCGCTCGTCGCGGCGCACTCGACAGCAGAAGATAGGCAGCCGCTGACTGCATAAATGGGGCGACAACTACCTTGACGCGTGCCGCGGTCCTGCGGTCGCGGTTGCTGGCCGTTGTCTCTCGTTGGGTTTGACAGACGATGTCGCTGTTGAGCATGGCGACCTGCTCGGGCGAGAGGGCCACGCTGGGACGCAGCTGGTGGGACTGCGCGAAGCTGGCATTGAGCCAGGTTCCTTCGTACTTCAGTCTGCAAACGCCATGGTTGCAAGGAATGCGAAATGCATAGCTGCAAAGCCCCAAAAGAATATTGCGCGCGCTGTCTTTTCTCCTTTGCCATGGCCTTGGAGCTCCTTGTATGCCCATGGAAGCATTTGTTTATCGAACGCGTAAGCAAAATAGTTCCATGACCAAAACGTTGACAGAAGCCAGATTCCTTTTATATAGCCGGGTTCGAACTCGCGAAGCGTTGTAACGAGCGTTGTCAACACAAAGGTGGCAGCAGTAACCCAAGCAGCCTCTTTACTTTGGAGTGTCATTTGGCTTCATCCCCAGAACATCCTGCTTCACGCGGTTAACAAAGGAATCCCAGCCACCCGTCAATTCAATGAGTGCCGAAGCCCGCGCCGCTGCGCCAGGCGTGTGACCGAGTACCTCTTATGAAGAAAGTCTCACCGCTCTTTTCAGAGAGTGCTTTCATACCTTCATCGAACGCCGCCTCGGAAGGTTTTTCGCTAAGCGCCACCTGTCCAGTAGATGCAGCTGCACCCAACCAGAACAAAACTTGGCCCCCGACCCCCACCGGCGTCACCAACGAGCCCACCGTCGCCCCCGTCCCAATATCCTTGAACACCTGCGCGTCCAGCGCCTTGACGTAGGCCTGCGTGGCTGGGTCGCTGATGTCCAGGTTGGCGCCGAGCGCATGCACTCGGTGGTGGCGCAGGCTTGGTACTTCGGCGCGAAGGGCTTTCCATCCACCGTCAGTGGCACCTCGTAGCGCCCCTTGTCATCCAGCGGCAAACCGGTCATGCGGTCGCGGTTGCTGGGCGTTGTCTCGTTGGGTTTGACCGTGGTCGGTGTCCTCACCACCATCCCTGTGATGGCCGGATCTGCCAGGCCCTGGTTGAGCCAGGGTTGGTTCTTTTGCTCGGTGTTGGCAAAGAACAGCTGCTGAGCACCGGTGGCCTGGCCGCTGGTGCCGGGCAGGGTGAGCGAGCCGTTGGCTTGCTGGTATTCGATCTTGAGGGTTTGCAAGAATGCGTTGGCCACTTCGCTGTAGGGCACGGTCACGCCCAGGTTGTTGTCGAGCTGATTTTGCGCGGTGTTGGCCAGCAGCGCCTGCGCCGCCTGTATCTGCTCGGCACTGGGTTGCTCGTTGCCGTAGAGCTGGCGCGCGAAGCGCTTGGCATTGTCTTTGATGAGCTGCGCTTCGGTCGGATGCAACTGCCGGTTGTTCAAGTCCTGGTTGAACGCGCCCAGGCCCGCTGCTGCGCCTGTTGCACCGCCGCCAGAGGCGCTGCTGGTCAGCGCGGCCAGGGCGCCGCCTGTGGTCAGGCCCGCCAGGCCCAGGGCCAGATCGGGTGCCATGCCTGCGGTTTGCAGGCCCGCTTGCAGCTGGCTTTGCAGCGCGTTGAGCGCGGGCGCGCCCAGGCTGGAGGCGCCTGCGCCCAGTGCGCCCGCTGCACCACCCCCCAGCGCGCCGATGACGCCGTGGCCAGCGGCTCGGTAGGCGCCTCCCTCGGCCCAGCGCTGTGCCTCGGCGCTGAGCGCTGCGGCGCGCAGCGCATCGCCGCTTTGCGCGGCCGCCGCGCTTTGGCGGCGCAGATTGCGCTCGCGCTGGTCGCTCACATCGCCCCAGGTCTTGGCCGCTGCAGGCATGAACGCCTGCGTGATCGCCACCTGCGCGCCCATCTCTTCTTTCACCCGCTCTTTGTCGAAGATCGGGGCGATGCCCACCTCCTGGTCGCCCGTTCTTGCATCCTGGCGGCCGGCCAGCCCCGAGATGGCCGCTACCGTGGTGCTGCTGGCCGCGCCTGAGTCTGAGCCAAACCCGGCGCTGCCCGGGGTGCTGGTTTGGGTTTGGGGGGTGCCCTGGGCGTCGGTGATGACCTGGCCTTGCCTGTCGCGCTGCACGCTGCTGCTGATGCCTGCGCTCACCGCATACCCGCTGGCGTCGAAGCTGGCGCTGTTGTGGATGTCGCTGAGGACGAGCGCGCCGCTTTGCAGCGCCTGCTCGGCGCTCTGGGCGCTGGTGGAGAAGCGGCTCTTTTGCTCCCGCAGCGCCCGCTTCGCTGCTGGTGATGGCGCCACCCTTGAGCTGGGTATTGCCTTGCACGTTGATCTGGAAGCCACCACCCCCCGTTTTGATGCCGCTTTGCTCGGCCACGCTGGCGTAGTTTGAGTCGATGTTGGTCTTGCCCGCGCTCAGGCTGGCGCCTGGGGCCGGGCCGAAGGTGATGGAGCCGCCCGTGCTCTTGCTGCTCTCCTGGTAGCGGCTGGTGTCTTGCAGGCTCTCGATCAAGAGGTCGCCGCCGATGTCAGCCCGCACCGTGTGGGCCGCCACCACGGCGCCTTTGAGCGTGGTGTCGCCACCGCTTTGAATATTGACCTGCTGGCCCGCTTCGATGCGTGTGTTGCTGTGGGTGGTCTCTTCTCCGGCGCCGGCGCCCTTGCCCGCACTGGCGGCCACCGTGATGCCCATGCCGGTGTTGGCCCCCAATGAGCACCTGCTGGCCGCCAAAGCTGCTGCCCAGCGCTTGGGTGTCGCTTTGGCTTTGCCGCGTGGTGGTAGTCTTGCTGCAGAGAAAGCCCTTGCTCTTGATCTGGTGCGCTTCGTCGAAGCTTTGGCTGCTGGTGCCCGCGCTCAGGGTGATGTCGCCTCCGGTCTGGGCCACCCCGTGCTCATTTTCCCGTTGGATGGGTCTTGAGCCAGTCGAACATGATCGATTGCGTCTGTGGCTTGGCCATGTATTGCTGGAAGGGGTGGTAGCTTTGCAGGCTATAAACCCCAAGCCCACCCCCAAGCCCACCCCCAATCCCACCCCCAATCCCACCCCCAATCAGCGACGTGAAATAAACGCCCAAAGAGCCCCCGCCTGTTGCAGGAGCCAGCGCCACGCCCAAAGCAGCCCCGCCAACCAAAGTTGCCGCAGTTCCCGCTACCCATAACTTTGGATTCGTCACCGGATCCCTCCAGTCGTTGACCTGCCCCAGGTAGTTGGCGCCTGCGTTGGTCACACTTTGGCGCATCACGCTGTTGCTCACTGGCGAGCCCAGCGAGATAAAGCTCAGGTTCTCGTAGGTCTTGCCATACAGTGCACCGGCTTGCAGCGCCTTTCTCGCATCCTCGTTGCCCGCGCTGTGCGAAACAATCAGGGTTGGGCCTTGGGCGTTCAAATCTCGATAAGTGTATTCGTTGAGCACATCTTTCTTGCTCAAACTGTTGGGCAAGTATTCCCCCACATCCCCTTTGAGCCCCTCGGTGCCGTTGTTGATGTAGCCGGTGTTTATTCCGCCCAGCGTTTGGGACAGCGCCTGTGCGCTAGCCCCCGCACCCGGCTTGGTGTTACCCATGCCCGTCTGCACAAATACCCGCGCTTGTCCGTTGATGTTCACAAAACCCATGTCGATCTCCTTGGCAATGACAGCCCTGTCTGCTGGATCATTCAGATCTTGAATGCTGCTTGTAGTCATGCTCTGCGCGGAGCTGTCTTTGACCACCATCGGTGCATCGGTTTTGCCGATACCCGCAATCATCTGCATGAGCACCTCGGGATTTTCTGCGGCAAGTCTGCGCAGATCGCTCTCGCTCAGGTTGATGATTTTGTCGTTATCGTTTCGATCTCTGGCAATGATCTTTCCTTGGTAGTGATACAGGTAGTTGTTGACCACCTCGTTGAGCGCTGCCGCCCCACCGGCGGCGCCACCCAAGCCTGCGCCCACGGCCGTGCTGGCCACGGCGGTGATCACACTGGCCAGCGGACCTTCGATGTTCGCCTGGCGCAGCGCATCGGCCACCTGCGGCGCGGCCAGGGTGCCCGCTGCGGCGCCCGCTGCGGCGCCCGCTGCGCCTGAGAGGCCACCTGTGAGCCCGCCCACCACGGTATGCGCCAGCAGCCGCTGGGTGCCGCTGTCGCCCCAGTCGCTTTGCAGTTGCTGCGCTTGCGCTTGGAGCAGCGCGCGCTGCATGGGGTCGGTGGCCCGGGCGCCCTGAGCACTGAGCTGGGCCGCCTCCTTCAAACGCTGCTCGGCGTAGTCGCCAATGGCGCGGCCCGCCTGCTGGCCAAACGCCTGCGTGATCGCCACCTGCGCGCCCATCTCTTCTTTCACCCGCTCTTTGTCGAAGATCGGGGCGATGCCCACCTCCTGGTCGCCCGTTCTTGCATCCTGGCGGCCGGCCAGCCCCGAGATGGCCGCTACCGTGGTGCTGCTGGCCGCGCCTGAGTCTGAGCCAAACCCGGCGCTGCCCGGGGTGCTGGTTTGGGTTTGGGGGGTGCCGTCTGGCTTGCGCACGCTGTTGCCCGCCTGGTCTTTGACCGCGTCCACGCTGATGCCTGCGCTCACCGCATACCCGCTGGCCTCAAATGCCGCGCTGTTGGCGATGTTGCTGAGCGTGAGCGCGCCGCTTTGCAGCGCCTGCTCGGCGCTCTGGGCGCTGGTGGAGAAGCGGTTCTTGCCTTCTTGCACCGCCGCTTCGCTGCTGGTGATGGCGCCACCCTTGAGCTGGGTATTGCCTTGCACGTTGATCTGGAAGCCGCCACCCCCCGTTTTGATGCCGCTTTGCTCGGCCACGCTGGCGTAGTTTGAGTCGATGTTGGTCTTGCCCGCGCTCAGGCTGGCGCCTGGGGCCGGGCCGAAGGTGATGGAGCCGCCCGTGCTCTTGCTGCTCTCCTGGTAGCGGCTGGTGTCTTGCAGGCTCTCGATCAAGAGGCCGCCGCCGATGTCGGCCCGCACCGTGTGGGCCGCCACCACGGCGCCTTTGAGCGTGGTGTCGCCACCGCTTTGAATATTGACCCGCTGGCCCGCTTCGATGCGTGTGTTGCTGTGGGTGGTCTCTTCTCCGGCGCCGGCGCCCTTGCCCGCACTGGCGGCCACCGTGATGCCCATGCCGGTGTTGGCCCCCACCATGATGCCCACGCCGATGCTGGCGCTGCTGTTCTTGTTGCTGTTGGTCACCGATCTGGTGTTCTGTGCGGCGAGCAGGTCAATGCGGTTGTCTGCGGCCAGGTTCACCGTGTGGCCCGCGCTCACCTCGCTGCCCTGGATGAGGATGTTGCTGGCCTGGCCGGCGCCGCTGGCTTGCAGGTTGACGCCGCCCGCAGCGCTGAGCGTGCTGCCCTGGCTGGTCTGGCCGGTGGCGCGGCTGTTGCTCTGGCTCTGGCTGGCGCCGATGCTGATGCTGATGCCCACGCTGGCGGCGGCGGCTGGGTCTTTGGCGGCCTGGATGGCGCGGGCGGCGTCGTAGGCTTGGCGGGCTTGCAGCGCGGTGGCGGCCGCGCCCAGCGCCTGGCTGCGCGCATCGCGGCTCTGGGTGGTGGCCCGCGCGGTGCTGAGCGCGCCTTGCACGGCGCTCACCACGGGCGCGGTGATGGCCAGTGTGAGCCCGCTTTGTTTGGAGCGCTGCTCGCTGGCTTCGCTCTGGCTGGTACGGGCCTCGGTGATCGCTATGTCTTGCGCCTGGATGTTGATGTCGCCCCCAGGGGTGAGCACGTCAGCGCCCACCTGGCGGTAATTGCGCCCAGCCTGGATGTTCACATCACCCGCGATGGCGCCCACGGTGCTGGCGGCAGCACCGGTGCCCTGGCCAGTCTGGTCGGTGCTTTGTTGTTGTTTGCCGATGGTGATGCTCAGGCCGCCTGAGCTGAACAGGCCGCTTTTCTTGGTCTCGTTGAAGCTGCTGCTGCTCGATTGGGTTTGCTGGGCGGTGAGGTTCACGTCTCGCCCGGCGATCAGGGTCGTGCCCTGGTCGCCGATGACCTGGCTGCCCTGGAGGTTGATGTCTTGTGCGCCCTGGATCAGCACCTGCTGGCCGCCCAAGCTGCTGCCCAGCGCTTCGGTGTTGCTTTGGCTCTGGCGCGTGGTGGTGGTTTTGCTGGAGAGAAAGCCTTTGTTCTTGATCTGGTGCGCCTCTTCAAAGCCCTGGCTGCTGGTGCCCGCGGTCAGGTTCACATCGCCCCCGGCTTGTGCCATCAGCACGCCGCCGGCCTGCACCTGGGCGGCGCGCGCGTTGATGTCGGCCCCGGCGATGAGCGTGGTGGCGCCGCCCGAGCTGAGCTGGCTGCCCACCTCCTGGCGCTGGCTGGCGCGCAGGTGGTTGCGGCTGTCCCAGTTGGCCTGGTCGCTGGCTTCGGTGGTGACGGTGCTGAGGTGGATGTTCTGCCCGGCTTGCAATGCCAGGCTGCCCGCGCTCTGGATGACGGCGCCCTGGGCGTTGATGTCGCCGGCGGCGGCAATCTGCAGCACGCCGCTGGGCTTGCTCACATAGAGCGCGGCCACGCGGTCCACCGTGGTGCGGCTGAACGGGTTGGGGCCGGCCTGGGTGGTGTTGCTCTGGGTGGTGGTGCTCAGGTTCACATCGCGCCCGGCCTGCAGCAGCAAGGCGTCTTGCCCTTGCAGCACGCCGCCGGTGTTGTGGATGTCTTGCTCGGCCGACAGCGCGGTGATGGCGCCGCTGATGCGCCCGCCGGTGTTGTGGATGTTCTGCGCGTTGATCTGGGTGATGCGTCGCCCGGCGATGGTGCCGGCATTGGCGAGGTCCCCGCTCAGGTCGATCTGCAGATCGCGCGCGGCAATGAGGCTGCCGCGGCCGTCCAGATCGCCGGGGCGGGGCACGGCGTAGACCTGGGGCACCAGGGCGCGGGTGGCGCTGCCATCGGCCAGCGTCACCTCGCGCTCGACCAGCCAGACGATGTCGCTGGTGAGGCTGGCGACCTGCTCGGGCGAGAGGGCAACACCGGGGCGCAGTTGGTGGGCCTGGGCGAAGCTGGCGCCTGCGTTCATGAGGGCCTGGTACTGGGTGTCTTGGTCGGTGAAGTCGGCGAGGAGTCAATATCGCACCCATTGCCCCGTCCGAATTAGCTCGGGGCTGTTGAGGTCGATCGCGTAGACCCACTCAGGTTCGGCTTCGGGGTGGCTGGCGATGATGACGCCCATCATGTCCTTGTAGTTTCCCAACATGGCACCGGAGTGCATGGCCGCGATTCGATGAGTAACAGCGTCCTGAGGGACTTTCAGCTGAAAGCGTAGCGTGCCATCGGCGTTGAAAATGGCTGCGTTGTTGGGCAAAGCAAAGACATCACTTCCATCGGGGTGGACGTAGCTGCCTTGTTTGAAGATCACGACAACGCCGGTGCGGTCGGGGAGTATCCAGGCGAAGTCCGTGAAAGGCAAGACAACCCATCGACCATCTGCTAGGTAGAGCTTCTGAGCAATTGTTTTGGCAGGAAACTTCAGAGAGAGAACTGAGCTTTCGGATGCTGGTGACGCACCGTCTTCGCCGTCCGTAACCCAATCGACCTGGGTTCCGTCAGCGCCCTGCTTAATCCGAATGACCTTCTGAACAGTTGATATCAAGTTCATGACAGAACCCGTTTCAAGCTATTCGGATTGATCACAAAATTCCCCGGAAAGGTGCGCACGGTGTTCTCCAAGAATTGCACTTGGTGCCCCCCGCCGGGAAGCGTCGACTCGATTTTGGCGTCAAACATCGATCCGACTGTGCCTTCTCGAACGCCCACTCCGGGCTTCACGGTGAACTCCACCACATACATTGGGTCTCCATTTCGGCCGGGCCAAGCACCCAAATTTTGGGCTGCCTCTTCAAACTTACCATCGCTTATTGCATCCACGATGGATTTGTACGCTTTCTGATCCACCACCATCCGATAAGTCTCCGGAACTGTCGTCACGCGGTCCGTCACCATCGTCCCCTCTTTCCAGGCCGGGCGCTGGGTGCCCCACCACTGCGGCGGCGTGCCTTGCAGTGCTTCCCTGACCTGTGCGGTGTTGATCTCTTCCACTCTGTCCACCCGCTGAAAACCATCGCGGTCCGTCAGCTGCCCCGCATTGATGTTCTCTGCGCGGTGGGTCGTGCCAGGCTTGAAGTCTCGCACCGCGCTGGTGCCCAGGCCCGGCATGTCGGCCGAGAAATTGTTATCGATACGCGCCCTGGCCACCGCACCTTCTTCGGCCTTGGCCACGGCACGACTGACCTGAGCGGCTTGGGCCTCGTCCAGCGTGAGGCGCACGCCGCCTGCGCCGATGACGCTCACGCCGCTGCCCAGCGTGATCACGTCCACCAGCGCCTCGCCGCGCACCGTGGGGTCGCTGCTGTTCAGCCGACTCCTGAGCTCGCTGGGCAGGTTGGCAATGGCGCTCACGCTGTCGATCAAGGTCTGGGCAAGGCCGTTGTCAGTGATGCTTTGCACCGTGCTGGCAATGCCGCCAACGACGCCCACCGCCAGGCCTGGCGGCGTGAGCTTGAGTAAGCCTGTGCCCACACCGTGCATGAACGGGTTGTTGGCCGCCTGCCGGTACTCATAGGCTTTGTTGCTCACGCTACTGCGCTCGGCCAGGTCCACCAGGTTGCCCCGCTGACCTTCATAGCTAGCTGCGGCCACCGAAATGGCCGCTGACCAGCTCTGGCAGGCCGCGCTGGCCGGGCTCTTGCAGGCCTGCTCAATCTGCTGGTCGCGCCATGTGTCCAGGCGGTTGAGGCGGTCAATTTCCACTTGCGTCTCTTGCCTGCAAACGTCGGTTTTGCAGGCCAGTTTCTCGCTTTGCAGACGCAGCCGGCGGCTGGACTCTTCGTGACTCAAATAGTTATTCAAAGCCGCATTGGCCCCCGCGTTGGCGGCGTTGTTCACGCTGGCGGCGCTGCCGTCGCCGGTGAGTGCGCCGGCCAGGCCCGCCATGAGGCTGGCAAAGGCCAGCGTGTCGGCGCTCTTGCTCAGGTCGCCCGTGGGGTTGATCCACTGCGCGGCCAGCTCGCCCACCACCGCACCTGAGGCGCCTGCGGTGCAGCCGGCGCTGCCGCCTTGGCCCGCCGCCCCGGCCACGCACCCGGCCAGGGCATGGGCCAGCGCGTTCAGATAGGGGCTGTCTGGCGTCAGGTCGCCAATGCTGTTGGCCGTCTGCCCGGCCCCGGCACTGATGAAGGCGCTGGTCAAGGCGCTCTTGATGCTGTCCTGCAGGCTCGCACCCGTCAGTGCGCTGGTCATCGTGGCGTTGGCCACGTTGTTGACCACGCTCTTGCCCAGGTGGGCCCCAAAGCCATCGGCTGCTGTGATCTGGTTCAGCGGTTTGTCGCCAAAGAACGTGGTGTTGCCCAGACTGCTCACGGCCCCGGCGGTGAGCATGGCCGTGAGCAGGTTCTTGACGCCGTCTTTAGAGCCTAGGTCTTGGAGGGTCTCGCCCAAGTTGCCCTGGTTGTTGATGAAGCTCACCGCCGCTTGCGAGGCCAGCGTGCTCACGCCGGTGGCCACCGCCGCCGAGAGCGCTGCGCCTCCGGTGGTGAGCACCACGCCACGCGGCGTGACCTCGCGCGCTTGCAGCCAGCCGATGTCGCTGGTGAGATGGGCCACTTGCTCGGGCGACAGGGCAATGCCGGGGCGCAGTGGGTGCTCCTGGGCGAACGTGGCGCCGGCGGTCATTGGGGCAAGGTATTGCTGTTCGGCGCTGGTGTGGTCGCCCAGGAAGCGGTGGCTGGGGGAATCAATTGGAATCTGACCCTCATTTCCTACTTTTTGGGTTCATCTTGTGTGATTCTCAAAACGTCGATCTTGAAGCGTGCGCGAACGCATCCCAGCCACATGGGAGGTTAATCAACGCTGCGGCTCGTGCTGCCGTTGAAGGGGTGTGGCCAAGGATATTTCGAAATATTTGTCTTAACCTGCCCAAGCCACTAAACCAAGCAACCCCACATACTGGAGTACGGCAGCCCAGAACCAAAATGCTCGCCAGCTGGATACACCCTTGCCAGAACCATGCAACTCAACGAATTGTGGTGGCCACATTCGTTTATCAAATGCATATGCGTAATAGTTCCAAGAAAAAAAACACCAAAGTAATGGAAGTGCTTTTTTTGGG